>NZ_CM145756.1:150000-2322500 GCF_055635335.1 Exiguobacterium sp. KKT215
CACCGAAGCTATGGATCCCGTAAGGGATGGTAGGGGAGCGTTCCAAGCAGCAGTGAAGCGGTATCGTGAGGAGCCGTGGAGCGCTTGGAAGTGAGAATGCCGGTGTGAGTAGCGAAAAGAGGGGTGAGAATCCCCTCCGTCGAAAGCCCAAGGTTTCCTGAGGAAGGCTCGTCCGCTCAGGGTTAGTCTGGACCTAAGCCGAGGCCGAAAGGCGTAGGCGATGGACAACAGGTTGATATTCCTGTACCGCCGTACCACCGTTTGAACGATGGGGGGACGCAGAAGGATAAGGTAACCGTGCGACTGGAAGTGCACGGACAAGCAGCGAGGCCGTCGGGTTGGCAAATCCGCCCGACACACAAGGTTGAGCTGTGATGTGGAGCCCGTAGGGCGAAGTACCGGATTTCACGCTGCCAAGAAAAGCCTCTAGTAAGGAGGTCGGCGCCAGTACCGTAAACCGACACAGGTAGGCGAGATGAGAATTCTAAGACGCGCGGGATAACTCTCGTTAAGGAACTCGGCAAAATGGTCCCGTAACTTCGGGAGAAGGGACGCTTATGGCAACATAAGCCGCAGTGAATAGGCCCAAACGACTGTTTAGCAAAAACACAGGTCTCTGCTAAATCGCAAGATGAAGTATAGGGGCTGACGCCTGCCCGGTGCTGGAAGGTTAAGGGGATGTGTCATCGCAAGAGAAGCACTGAACCGAAGCCCCAGTAAACGGCGGCCGTAACTATAACGGTCCTAAGGTAGCGAAATTCCTTGTCGGGTAAGTTCCGACCCGCACGAAAGGCGTAACGATTTGGGCACTGTCTCAACGAGAGACCCGGTGAAATCATAGTACCTGTGAAGATGCAGGTTACCCGCGACAGGACGGAAAGACCCCATGGAGCTTTACTACAGCCTGATATTGAGGCTTTGTACGCGATGTACAGGATAGGTGGGAGTTTGTGAAGCCGGAGCGCCAGCTTCGGTGGAGACACCCTTGGGATACCACCCTTTGCGTATAGAGTCTCTAACTCGCAGCCGTGATCCGGCTGGAGGACCGTGTCAGGTGGGTAGTTTGACTGGGGCGGTCGCCTCCTAAACAGTAACGGAGGCGCCCAAAGGTTCCCTCAGAATGGTTGGAAATCATTCGAAGAGTGCAAAGGCAGAAGGGAGCTTGACTGCGAGACCTACAAGTCGAGCAGGGACGAAAGTCGGGCTTAGTGATCCGGTGGTTCCGCATGGAAGGGCCATCGCTCAACGGATAAAAGCTACCCTGGGGATAACAGGCTGATCTCCCCCAAGAGTCCACATCGACGGGGAGGTTTGGCACCTCGATGTCGGCTCATCGCATCCTGGGGCTGGAGTAGGTCCCAAGGGTTGGGCTGTTCGCCCATTAAAGCGGTACGCGAGCTGGGTTCAGAACGTCGTGAGACAGTTCGGTCCCTATCCGTCGTGGGCGCAGGAAATTTGAGGAGAGCTGTCCTTAGTACGAGAGGACCGGGATGGACGCACCGCTGGTGTACCAGTTGTTCCGCCAGGAGCATCGCTGGGTAGCTACGTGCGGACGGGATAAGTGCTGAAAGCATCTAAGCATGAAGCCCCCTCCGAGATGAGATTTCCCTTTGAGCAATCAAGAAAGACCCCTCAGAGACGATGAGGTAGATAGGTCATGGGTGGAAGCACGGCGACGTGTGGAGCTGAATGATACTAATCGGTCGAGGCTTTGATCTAGTCTAATGGTTTGTGTGAATTGATGAGTCTTCAGTTTTCAGGGAACAACCCTGAAATGGATTGACACGCCCTTGGGGCGATGTTAATATTCTTTTGTCTGGTGGCGATAGCGAAGCGGCCACACCCGTTCCCATGCCGAACACGGAAGTTAAGCGCTTCAGCGCCGAAAGTAGTTGGGGGTCTCCCCCTGTGAGGATAGGACGCTGCCAGGCAAGATCGTTCCGCAATAGCTCAGTGGTAGAGCAACCGGCTGTTAACCGGTAGGTCGTAGGTTCAAATCCTACTTGCGGAGCCAATTAAGGCCCGTTGGTCAAGCGGTTAAGACACCGCCCTTTCACGGCGGTAACACGGGTTCGAATCCCGTACGGGTCACCATTTGGAGGATTAGCTCAGCTGGGAGAGCACCTGCCTTACAAGCAGGGGGTCGGCGGTTCGATCCCGTCATCCTCCACCATCTTTTTAATAAACAATCAAACCATATATGCCGGTGTAGCTCAGTTGGTAGAGCATCTGACTTGTAATCAGAGGGTCGAGGGTTCGAATCCTTTCGCCGGCACTCCTTGGGGGGGTAGCGAAGTGGCTAAACGCGGCGGACTGTAAATCCGCTCCCTCGGGTTCGGCGGTTCGAATCCGCCCCCCCCCACCAGGTTTGAGCCATTAGCTCAGTTGGTAGAGCATCTGACTTTTAATCAGAGGGTCGCAGGTTCGAGCCCTGCATGGCTCATTTTTATGCGGAAGTAGTTCAGTGGTAGAATACGACCTTGCCAAGGTCGGGGTCGCGGGTTCGAATCCCGTCTTCCGCTCCATATTATTCCCTTAACGGGGCCTTAGCTCAGCTGGGAGAGCGCCTGCCTTGCACGCAGGAGGTCAGCGGTTCGATCCCGCTAGGCTCCACCATTTGTTTTTTTCTTAAGTTACTTATGACTTAAGTTTTTTTTTGCCTAAATCCATGAACCATTCACTTGAGAGTACAGAGAAAGGCAGCCTGCCACCATTCAGGCTGCCTTTTTGTATGTTTATTCATCATTGTGTGAAGTTGAACCACGAGTTTGGTAGCGTTTACAATGAAGTTATAAACGTTCAAGGGGGAATGGGGATGAATTGGTCATATATTGAAGTACCGCTACGTTATGGACAGGGGAAACATGGCGTAGAGCAAGGTCCATCAAAATTACGGACACTCGGATTGGAAACACTATTGCCAGCAGAAACGAAGCAACAGACAATCCGTGTCTTACCTGAATCTGAAATGATTAACAGTGAAGAGCATTTGAAGCGGGTAGATGGAGTCTTATACACGGTCCAAGAACTCGCGGAGGTCGTCGATGCAGACATTCAAGCGAAGCGATTCCCGTTGATCGTTGGGGGCGATCACAGCATGGCAATCGGAACGCTGGCGGGTCTTGCCAAAACGGGGCCATACGGTGTCATCTGGGTCGATGCGCACGCTGACCTGAACACGGGTGAGACCTCACCATCGGGCAATATTCATGGGATGCCACTTGCTGCGGCGATGGGAATGGGAGATATCCGCCTGACCGAGGTCGGTGGACGTGAACCGAAACTCGCGCCCGAACATTTGGTGTATATGGCGCTTCGGGATATCGACGAAGGTGAAATTCGAGAGATCAATCGACTCGGCATTAAAGTAATCACAGTCGAAGAGATTCGGACACGGGGCGTCGACGTCATGATGGACGAGGCACTCACTTATTTGCGCGCACGTGTGGATCGGTTCTATCTTAGCTTCGATATGGATAGCTTGGATGCGAAACTTGTTCCAGGTACCGGCACGCCAGTCGATCAAGGACTGACCGCCGAAGAAGGCAAAGCCATCTTGGCCGAAGTGATGAAGGCTGACGATTTGATTGCGGTCGAACTCGTAGAATTAAATCCATCGCTCGATCATGATGACACGACGGCCCAGTTGGCGTTCGAGTTATGTAAGACGATTTTGAAATCCAAAGAAAACCTGTTATTGGAAAGTGAAACTGTCTGACGACCTTACAGTTTCCAAGTCTGTTTGCTACAATGGACTTGGAAACTTTTTTTATTGTCATGCGATTTTAATGAAACCTACATAGAGACAAATCCGTATAGAAGGATGACCGCATAGGTTGCGGAGAGGGGAAGTGGACTGATGGAACGGCTGACCACCCGTTTAGTCGACGAATTAAGGTCGGGGAATCATGATTCGTTTGCTGAGCTGGTAGAACTGTACAAGGATGGTGTCTTTGCTGTCGCTTATAAGATATTATATGATCGAGGCGAAGCGGAAGATGCTGCCCAGGAGACGTTTATTCGGGCGTATACCCGAATCGATACTTATGATCCCCAGTACAAGTTCAAGACGTGGATTTACCGGATTGCGACAAACGTGGCAATCGACCGTCTGAGAAAGCGAAAGCCGGAATATTCAATGGATGCCGAGATTGCGGGCACCGATGGCTTGACCTACCAGGACCACTTGGCTGATGAAGCACCCCAACCCGACGCCCAAGTCGTTCATCGCGAAATTCGAGGCGAGATGCATGAAGCGATTAAACAGCTGCCCGACAAGTATCGGATTCCATTGCTGTTGAAATACGTGGATGACTTATCGCTGAAGGAAATTAGCGTCATGATCGATATGCCGGTTGCTACGGTTAAAACAAGGATCTTCCGGGGAAGAGAAATGTTAAAAACAATCTTTCAAAACAGGGAGGGGTTCAATTGACTCCTGAAGAAAAAGTACAACAATATTTGGAAGATGGCATCCTGCCCGAAGAATCTGACGAACTACGTCAATTGTTGGAGGACGATGAATTATATGAAGCGTACCTCCACTACGAACGAATAGATGCCGAACTGAAGGCCTTACCACGGCCCAAACTATCCGATGATTTTACAGCCCGTGTCATGGCGTCCTTACCGGAAGCGAAAGCACGGGTCGAGGTCGCACCAGTGACTCGATTTGAAGAAAAAGTCCGGACGAAACAGAAACCACAATCTAAATGGATGACGTGGTTCCGTAAGCATCCAGGACTGATGGCGGCCGCTCTCTTCTTTAGTTTGATGTCGAGTGCGACACTTGGCTTATGGAACGAATCGACGGAGACGATGACGTACACGAAAGTGCCGGGCATCGTTGTGACATCGAACGAGGTGGTCGTCCCACAAGGCGTAACCGTCGAGCGGGACATCACGGTACAAGGCGGTGACCTCCGGATTGAAGGGACGGTCAACGGGAACGCGACGGCCGTAAATGGTCGGGCTTATCTGGCTAGCGCTGGAGAAGTCACGGGAGAACTCGAACAAATCGATCGGATGTTTGAGTGGATGTGGTATTCGTTCAAACAAATCTTCTAAAAGAGGGCGCCGGAGACGGCGTCTTTTTTGTTCGTTTCAATCTGGTTTCGTTTTATCGTCTGGCGATGCGTGGTTTCAGAAATGTGATATAATGTAATTTGCACGAATTGGCTAGGTAGTTGAGGAGGGGAGCATTTGCCGCTACTTGAACAGGTTTCATTCTTATCATTCTTTAGTCTTTCAGAAAACGTACATTGGTACGATTATTTGAATGACGTTTTAGATATTGTCGTCGTCACGTATGTCATCTATAAATTGATGATGATTGTACGTGGGACAAAAGCGGTCCAATTGATTAAAGGGATTTCCATCATCCTTGTCAGCTGGTTCCTCAGCGGATTCTTTGGGTTGAAGACGTTACAGTTCTTATTGAACCAGGTCATCACCTACGGATTACTTGGGATTATCATCATCTTCCAACCGGAACTCCGACGTGGGCTCGAGCATCTAGGGCGAACGAGTAACTTGTTCGGTCGCACGAGCACGAGTGACGAGGATAAACAGCGTCAAATGATTGAAGCGATTGTCAGCTCGGCACAATATATGTCAAAACGTCGCATCGGTGCGCTGATTGCGATTGAACGCGATACGGGATTGAATGAATATGTCGAGACCGGGATTCGCATGGATTCACACATCACGTCACAACTGATTATCAACCTGTTCATTCCGAACACCCCGCTCCATGATGGGGCGATGATTATCCAAGATGGGAAAATTGCGGCAGCAGCCTGTTATTTACCATTGTCGGAAAGTCCACATATCGATAAAGCGCTAGGTACCCGACACCGGGCCGCCATCGGGGTCAGTGAAGTGACGGATAGCGTGACGCTCACCGTCTCTGAAGAAACAGGCGCCGTGTCGCTTGCGATCGCGGGACGTCTGTATCGAGAGTTGGATGAGGAGGGACTTCGCAATAAATTGATCCAAGAACTCGTTATTGAAGAAAAAGAGACGACACTCTCGTTCTTCAATAAAAAAGGGGGGGACAAGTAAGTGATTGATCAGTGGTTACAACATAAATGGTTTCTCCGCGTCATCGCACTTGCTTTAGCCATCCTACTTTATTTCATGGTCGCCGAGACGAGTTCGTCGACCAACTCCACAAACGCCCTCCCGATTGTCGGACAAAGTTCGATGACACTCGACGTTCCCGTCGAAGTGTTCTTCGATGAGGTGCAGTACGTGGCATATAACGTCCCAGAAGAAATGAGCGTCGAATTGCAAGGTCCGTCCAGCAGTTTGACGATGACCAAGTTGGTGAAAGATTATCAAGTCTTCGTCGATTTAACGAACCTTGGGACAGGCTTCCATCGCGTTCCGGTCGAGGCACGCGGCTTTGGCGGAGACGTCAACGTCGAACTCGAGCGGGATACGGTCGAAATCTATATTGACCGCAAACAGACGGTCGAAGTCCCGGTGTCGGTCAACTTATTGAATAAAGACCAATTGCCAGAAGGAAAAGTGGTCGGTGACGCCGACATCGAACCGACGACAGTGAAAGTGTCGGGCGGTGCCAGTCGGATTCAAAACGTTCAAGAAATCACGTTAAACGTCGATGTCGCCAATCAAAGTCAAACGTTCACGCGTGAATTGACGCCAACGATTTTAGATGCCAATGGCAATCCGCTCAATGTTACCGTCGAACCGAACATCATCAGTGTGTCGGTCCCGGTCTACGAACAAAGTGCCGTCTTCCCGATTGAGGCGGTGACGACCGGTGACGTGGCCGATGACTTCAGACTCGTCGACACGTTGCTAGAAGAAACGGAAGTCCGTGTCTTTGCGCCACCAGACGTGCTCGATGCAATCGACACCGTCGAGACGGAGCCAATCGATTTAGACGGCATCGACAAGACCGGAAAAGTGACCGCAACGCTCGCCGTGCCGGAGGGTGCCTCATCGCTTGAGATGAAGCAAGTGGAAGTCCAATTGCTCGTTCGAGCGGCGGATGAGTCGCGAGACGACACGGGTGAATTGACGGAACGAGTCCGATTGACAGTACCTGTGACCGTACGAGGATATGACCGAACGAACTTTACGCTCCAAGCCCCTGAAGTGATCGGGGTCACCTTGTCCGGGAAGCGGTCCCTCTTAGAGAGCATCACGTCGAACAGTGTGAGTGTGACCTTGGATTTGACGGGCCTCCCGAGCGGGTTACACGGGGTCGACGTCGACTATGAAGTACCAAAAGGTGTGACCGTCGTCTCACCGAAGACAATCGACATCGAGTTAACGAGCGTCGATGAACAAACCGAAACGTCCTCGATTCAATGAGGCGTTCAATCATACAAAAGTGAGGAATTGAATTTATGGGTAAATATTTTGGAACTGATGGAGTCCGCGGTGTCGCGAACTCAGAATTGACAGCAGAGTTAGCATATCGTTTAGGTCGTGCGGGCGGCTACGTGTTATCGAAACACTTGCCAGCCGGCGAACAGCCAAAAGTATTGATTGGCCGTGACACACGTATTTCAGGTCATATGCTTGAAGGTGCGCTCATCGCGGGTCTCCTATCAATCGGAGCCGAAGTGATGCGTCTCGGCGTCATCTCGACGCCAGGTGTCGCTTATTTGACGAAGTCGCTCGATGCGACGGCTGGTGTCATGATCTCGGCATCGCACAACCCGGTAGCCGATAACGGCATCAAGTTCTTCGGTAGCGACGGCTTCAAGCTCGACGACGCGACAGAAGCGGAAATCGAAGCGATTTTGGATGCGGCGGAAGACACGTTGCCACGCCCGGTCGGAAAAGACCTCGGCTTTGTCTCAGACTACTACGAGGGTGCACAGAAGTACCTTCAAATGTTGAAACAGACGGTTGACGAAGATTTCGACGGTCTCCATATTGCCCTTGACTGCGCCCATGGTGCGACGAGCGGATTGGCAGCACGTCTGTTTGCTGACCTCGAAGCGAACGTCTCGACGATTGGCAACTCGCCGAACGGCTTGAACATCAACGAAGGTGTCGGCTCGACACACCCTGAGCATTTGGCACAGTTCGTTCGTGAAAAAGGAGCGGACATGGGTCTCGCCTTTGACGGCGACGGCGACCGCTTGATTGCAATCGATGAGAACGGTGATATCGTCGACGGCGATAAAATCATGTACATCTGCGGGAAGTACTTGAGCGAGAAAGGCCGTCTCAAAGACAACACGATTGTCGCGACGGTCATGAGTAACCTTGGCTTCCATAAAGCGGTTGAAGATGCTGGCATGACGGCGCTTCAGACGGCGGTCGGTGACCGTTATGTCGTCGAAGAGATGAAGAAACACAACTACACACTCGGTGGCGAGCAGTCGGGTCACCTCATCTTCCTCGACCACTCGACGACGGGAGACGGCATGCTCTCTGGCGTTCAACTCGCTCAAATCGTGAAGACGACAGGCCGCAAGCTATCAGAACTCGCGGCTGAGATGCCGGTGTACCCACAAAAACTCGTCAACATCCGTGTCACGGACAAAAACGAGGCGATGAACGGCGACCGCGTTCTCGCGACGATTCAAGAAGCGGAAGCAGAAATGAACGGCAACGGCCGCATCCTCGTCCGCGCTTCTGGCACGGAACCGCTCGTGCGCGTCATGGCGGAAGCACCGACATCAGAAGAGTGTGACCGTTATGTCGAACGAATTGCACAAGTTGTCCGCGAAGATTACGGTGTAGAAGGATAATTTTGTCGAAATAGGGAATAAAACAAGGGAATCCGTCTGCGGGTTCCCTTTTTGTTTCCGTTTTGTCACTGTGAAATTATGTGATTTTCTTGACGAATGGAGGTGTGATTTGTACTATTAAGAGCGTGCCCTTAGAAACGGAAGGACACCCAGTACGAAACAAGCGCCAGAACTCTACGGAGTTGACGAGGTTGGAGGTTATCGAGTTTTCGGCGGATGCCTCCTAGTCGCCTGTCACGACTACAAGCAAACCCTCAAAACGCCCGGGCGACCGGACGGCCAAAGGGGAGCGCGTTGACAGCTCTTAGAAAAAGCCCGTTTCCTTTTTCGAGAAATCGAAAATAAAGGGAGATTTTTGTATGTGTGGAATTGTAGGAATGATTGGGAACACCGGAGCGAAGGAAATCCTTCTCAAAGGTCTTGAAAAACTTGAGTACCGTGGTTATGACTCGGCGGGTCTTGCTTTGATGCATGATAACGTGAACGTGCATAAAGAAGTCGGCCGAATCGCTGCGCTACGCGAAGTCGTCCCAGCAGAAGTAGATGGCACGATCGGAATCGGTCACACACGTTGGGCGACACACGGCGTGCCGAGCGTCCCGAACGCCCACCCGCACCAGAGCACGACGGGCCGCTTCACGCTCGTCCACAACGGTGTCATCGAGAACGACGAGCAGATCAAGGCGACGCTCGACGTCCCGTTCCTCTCGGAGACGGACACGGAAGTCATCGTCCAGTTGATGGAGAAGAACTTCGTCGAACTTGGCGACGTCGAGGCGGCGTTCCGCAAGACGTTGGCTGAGCTCCACGGCTCGTACGCAATCGCGATGATCGACTCAGAGGATCAAGAGCGCCTCTACATCGGTAAGAACAAGTCACCACTCCTCGTCGGACTCGGCGACGGAACGTTCAACGTCGTGGCGTCTGACGCGATGGCGATGCTCCAAGTGACGGACCAGTACCTCGAGCTCCACGACGGCGAGATCGTCATCTTGACGCGCGAATCGGCGACGATCAAGACGCTCGACGGCGAAGTCCTCGAACGTGCCCCGTACACGGCCGAGATCGATGCGTCAGACATCGAGAAGGGCACGTACGCGCACTACATGTTGAAGGAGATGGACGAGCAACCGGCCGTCATCCGCAACATCATCCAGCACTACCAGAACGACGCCGGTGACATCGAGCTGACGGAAGGCGTGCGCTCGCTCGTCTCGGAAGCGGATCGCATCTACATCGTCGCTTGTGGTACGAGTTACCACGCTGGTCTTGTCGGCAAGCAATTGATTGAGCGCGTCGCAGGTGTTCCGACAGAAGTGCACGTCGCTTCTGAGTTCGGTTACAACATGCCACTCCTCACAGAGAAGCCGTTGTTCCTCTTTATCTCACAATCAGGTGAGACAGCGGACAGCCGTGCCGTCCTCGTCGAGGTGAAGAAGCGCGGCTACAAGGCGCTTACACTCACGAACGTTGCCGGTTCGACGCTCTCACGTGAAGCGAATGAGACGATGCTCCTCCACGCCGGCCCGGAAATTGCGGTCGCGTCGACGAAAGCATACACGGCCCAAATCGCCGTGCTCGCCATCCTCGCCTACGACATCGCTCGTGCGAACGGCAAGAAGCTTCCGTTTGACCTCATGACAGAGCTCGCGCGTATCGCGACGATCATGGACTCGGTCATGGCTCAAAAAGAAATCTTTGAGCAATTGGCAGACAAGTTCTTGAAAGAGTCACGCAACGCGTTCTTCCTCGGTCGCGGTATGGATTCATACGTCGGTCTCGAAGGTGCCCTCAAGCTCAAAGAGATCTCGTATATCCAAGCAGAAGGCTACCCAGGTGGAGAGCTCAAGCACGGACCAATCGCCTTGATTGAAGATGGCACACCGGTCATCACACTCGTCTCGCAACCGAACACGCACCTCAACATCCGCGGAAACATCAAGGAAGTCGTCGCTCGTGGCGCTGTTGCCTGCACGATTTCGATGGAAGGCATGGAACACGAGAGCGATGCGTTCGTATTGCCACGTGTCGAACCACTTCTTACACCGCTCGTGACGGTGTTACCGCTTCAACTTATCTCGTATTACGCGGCACTTGCGCGTGATTGCGATGTCGACAAGCCACGTAACTTGGCGAAATCAGTCACAGTCGAATAAATGATAGGCCAAGATCTTTCGGGATCTTGGCTTTTTTTGTTGTGATTTACGTCATGCGAACCGGCTTGTATACTGAAGGTATAACGACTAAGGAGAGAACGCCATGCAAATCCAACTATTTGACACATTCATCCTGCCGGAGGACGTGCGTTCATAAGTTGGCCACCTCCTCCGATGATTCACTGTATTGGAACAATCCTATCGGAGGAATATACAATTGAAGATTCAACAGCTGTATTATGCAGTATCGAGTTCGCGTTCGCTCATCATACAGATGGTGTTCACGTTGAACGCCATCTATTATGTGACGACCGCCGAGTTGAATGCGTTACAACTCGTCTTGATCGGAACGATATTAGAAGTATCGATTTTACTATTTGAGCTACCGACCGGTCTCGTCGCCGATTTATATGGGCGGAAGCGGTCGATGGTCATCGGTATCGGTTTGATTGGACTGGCCCATTTGCTAGAAGGGGGCATCCCTGAATTTTGGGCCATCGCGGTCGCGTCAGCGTTATGGGGTATCGGCTGGACGTTCATCAGCGGGGCCGAACAGGCATGGATTACCGATGAGATGGGGAATGACGGCTTAGAACAAGTGTTTTTGCGAGGTGCACAGTATAGCTCGCTCAGCCGCTTCGTCGGAATTGGGTTCGCCGTCCTCCTCGCTGAAGTCACGTCTGTCCAAATGACAATCGTGCTTGCCGGGGGGATGTTGGTGACGCTCGCGATCATCGCATGGCGCGTCTTGCCAGAGACGCGGTTCGAACCGATCACGCGAGTCGATACGTCGAATCTCGTGCAAGCGAAACGGACGGTTCGGGACGGATACACCCATATCCGTGGCAATTCGATTCTCGTCGGCTTGGCTGCCATCACGCTCGTCTGGGGTCTCGCTAGTGAAGGATTCGACCGGTTATGGGGCGCGCATTTGATTGAGACGTTCCAGTTGTCGGAACAGGCGGCCGTGTATTGGTTCGGCTTGTTCTATGCCGTCGCGTTTCTACTCAACATGTTGGTGTTGAAAGGTGTCGAGCTATACGTCAAAGGACGCTATGCGACGACCTTGTTTTGGTTCAACGTGCTGCTCATCATCGCGATGCTTGCTTTCGCCTCGGTCGGACAGTTTTGGTTGGCCGTGTTGCTGTATTGGACGATTGCGGCACTGCGTAACGTGCACTATCCGCTCATGAGCGTTATGACGAACGAGCGGCTCCCATCGAAAGGCCGGGCGACGATTTTGTCGATGTTCGGTCAGGTCGACGCGTTCGGTCAAGTCGCCGGGGGACCGTTGATTGGATTGCTCGCCCTTTACACGTCGATTCAAGGAGGGCTTGGGGCAGCGGCGCTCTTGCTCCTCCCGATGTTGGTTTTCTTGAGAAAAATCAAGCACCATTGAGGCACAGACCGTCCCGTGATTCGTTTGGGGACGGTCTTTTTGTGACGATATGGAGAATTCGATTGGAAACCGCCAACTAGAAAGAGAGAACTCGTTTCATAGTTGAAAAAGTGGTCAATAGGATAGTAGGACGCATAAAAGGGGATGAGCATCATGAACATTGTCCATGGAAGTCACCGGACGCATTGGGCAATCGGGTTGTTGATCGGTTTAGTGTCGTTCCTACTCAGCAGTTTCCTCTTCAGTCTCTTCATTGAAGCCGGTGTGCTCGTCACGTTCCTCACCGGTGTCGTCGGCAGCATCTTGTTGTTCTTATTGCTCGGTCACCGAGAACACTTGATTCGAAATGTCGGTTTAAGCACGATTGGCATGGTCGCCTCCATCTTGCTCGGGTTTGCGGTCGGTGAAACGTTCGCAGCCATCTTCCCGACGCTCGGTGACACGTACGGAAACACGGCATTCTTGATTATGGTGACGACGGCCTTCGGTACGATGCTCGGCGTCATCGTGTACGGGAAGAAGGCACTCGGCTTCTTCCTATTGGCCAGCTTCGTCACGGCACTCGTGTTGACCGTCTTGATTGAAGTCACGAACGTGATGCAAGGCCAGTTCTGGCAAGGGGTTGATTTGAATTACGTGCTCATCGTGACGACGATCGGAGCGGTGGCCGGGTTCGCGCTCGGCTTGTTCGAGGATGTGAAGCACGCGAATTAATTAGAAGATCGCCGCGAGGCGGTCTTTTAATGTATCAAAGCGATAACAAATCATCGCATCGGTCTCAAAAACGTCTCACCACCTCGATAGCAGGGTAACGTATAAAGATAAAGACGTAAGGGAGAGATTCGATGAGACAGAAAAAATGGATGACCGGTTTGAGCGTGATGTTGCTCGCGACGACTTTGGCAGCTTGTGGAGATGCCGAGGAGGAGCAGACGAGCGACTCGACAGAAGAACATTCGGACCATTCGATGATGGACCATTCGGGATCAGGAGAGGTGCCGAGCGGATTAAGTGAAGCGACAGATCCGACGTTCCAAGTCGGGTCGACCGCGATGATGACGGCCGACCATATGCCGGGCATGGATGGCACCGAGGCGACAATCGTCGGTGCATATGACACGACCGTCTATTCGGTCTCTTATACCCCGAGGGATGGGGGCAATCCGGTCGAGGATCACAAGTGGGTCATTCACGAAGAACTCGACAATCCAGGCGAGGCACCGTTAGAAGAAGGGACCGAAGCCACTCTGGCCACAGACCATATGGACGGGATGGACGGCGCCGAGGCGACGATTGATTCGGCCGAACAGACGACGGTGTATATGGTCGACTTCACGACAAACGACGGGGAAGACGTCACGAACCACAAATGGGTCACAGAGGATGAACTCGAAGCCCTAAAATAAAGATCAACCTCAGGATATCCTGAGGTTTTTATTTATGAACGACGATTATTTATTGATAAACAATAAAAAACAGATTATGATGAAGGTATCAAACGAGGTGAGGTGTCTGAATCATGAAACGAGAGACGGTTTTTTTACGGTTGGCCGTATTCGTTCTGGCTGTCCCGATTGTGGCGGCCTGCTTGTTGTTACTTCCGTACATTTGGCGCGAGGCGGTCGAGAGTGGGAGTTGGATTGAGGACTCGATTCGTCCGATTGTGATTGGTATGTATGTATCGGCCATCCCGTTCTTCATTGCGTTGTTCCAAGCGTTCATGCTGCTCCGGTTGATCGACCGCGACGAAGGGTTCTCGTATCGGGCTGTCCAATCACTCCGCACAATCAAGTATTGTGCGTTGGCAATCACGGCCGTCTATATCGGAACGCTCCCGTTCTTCTACTGGTTCGCCGAGCGAGATGATGCGCCTGGGTTCCTTCTCATCGGGCTCGTCTTTGTGTTTGCCGCGTTCGTCGTCGCCGTATTCGCGGAACTGTTACAGAAACTATTGAAGCGTGCCATCGACATGAAGCAAGAAAATGATTTGACGGTCTGAGGTGAGACATATGGCGATTATCGTAAATCTTGACGTAATGTTGGCGAAACGAAAGATGAGTGTGACCGAGCTGTCTGAAAAAGTGGGCATCACGATGGCGAACTTGTCGATTTTAAAGACCGGCAAAGCGAAAGCGATTCGTTTCTCGACGCTCGAAGCAATCTGTCAGGCGCTCGACTGTCAGCCGGGCGACATTTTAGAATATCGGGAAGATTGATGGACAGGGCGATTGCCCTGTTTTTTTGTGGAGTTTGAAACATTTTCCATCACGTTGCGTATAAGACAGGAAAGAAGAACGAAAAGGGGAAACAAGATGATTCAGACATGGAATGAACGGGCGCGCGCCGCAGTAAAAGGGAAGACGGGTACATTGATTATCTGGTCATTTGTGTGCTCGATTGTATTAGAGATTGGATTGATGATGGATCCGTATTATTTCGGGTTCGAATATGATTCATTGGCACTCACTCTGATCAGTCTAGCGGGTCTCATCTTGTACGCGGGACTGCTCCCGGTCATCATCGGTTACAACTGGTTGATGTTAGAAACGGTCCGCGGGAAGTCGTCGTCGTTACGCGATGTCTTTACGCCGTTCCGACATCGCTACGGTAAACATTTGCTTGCCGGATTGCTCGTCATGTTGTTCCAAGTGCTATGGTCATTGTTACTACTTGTACCGGGCATCGTGAAGTACTTCTCGTACGCCTTCACCTTCTTTATCTTGCGCGACGAGCCCGATTTGTCCATCACAGAGGCGATCACGAAATCACGGACGTTGATGCGCGGACGAAAGTGGGATGCGTTCAAACTGATTTTGCCTTTCATCCCGATGTATCTAGTTGGTTGGATTTTTTTCATACAACTCGACATGATGTTTCTCGGATCGTGGATTTACCTCGTTGCCTTGACACTGATTCGCCCGTTCATCGTCAGCCGTTTCGCTGTCATGTATGAAGACACGCGCCGTGAGTATGATGAGCAATGGAATCGATCGGCGTGAAGCGCATCGGTTCCGGCGACGGGTCCTCGGTCATGATACAATCTTCCTGACAGAAGGGGGAATGGACATGAACATTGGTATTATTGGTGCCGGACTGAGCGGGATTGTCGCAGCACGCGACCTCGCCCGTCACGGTCATACAGTTGAATTGATTGAAAAGAGTCGGAGCGTCGGGGGACGCTTGGCGACGAGACGGATCGGAGACGGCAAAGCCGATCACGGGGCTGTCTATTTCACCGTACGAGGGGAAGAACTCAAACAAGATGTCGCCGACTGGCAGACGAAAGGGTGGGTCAACGTGTGGTACGCCGACCCGTATCCGCGCTACGTCGCCGTCGACGGGATGAACGTCTTGGCCAAACGGTTGGCTGACGGATTGACCGTCCATTTGAACGAACGGGCCGAGACGGTCACGACACGAGATGGTCAGGTCAGCGTCCAGACGGATGTGACGACGCGACAGTATGATCGTCTCCTCATCACGTCGCCGCTCCCACAGACACTCGACTTGCTCACAGACTTTTCAGTCGATGCGGCGTTGCGTGAATTGACGTACGCCCCGACGTTTGTCGGCTTGTTCGAGTTCAGAAGCGAGATTAGCATCGGTCCGGACGGGATTCTCGATACGGACTTGGCGCCAGGTCTGCTAAAAGTCATCAACAACCGCCAAAAAGGCATCTCGGCGACCGAACTCGTCAGCGTCTACATGGACGAGTCGTGGAGCGAGGAGTGGTATGAACGAGCGAACGAAGACACGCTTCGTGAGATTGAGCGACTGTTGCAAACGGTGACAGGTTCAGCCGTGATTCAATCGAGACAGTTGAAACGGTGGCGCTACGCGCAGGCGACCGACGTCTGGAACGGGCCTTACCATCGATTGCGTGACGAGCCGATTTTCTTGGCCGGTGACGTCTTCCTCGAACCGGACGACGCCTCAGGTCGAACGCGATTTGAGAGTGCATACGTCTCAGGAATCCGTGTCGCGGAAGCGATGCGCTAAACCTTCTTCGGAAGGTTTTTTTCATGACCGTGCCGAATAGTCAGACATACGAGTTGGAGAGGGGAATCAGACATGGGGATGGTTGGCGCATACATGCGGGTATCGAGCGAAGAGTTGACCGAACTGCTTCAAGAGCCGGACCGCTTCGAAGAACTGTTGGAAGACGAGGAACGACAGACCGATATCGATAAGGCGTGGCACGGCCTGTACTTTTTATTGACCGGGGAGACCGATTTGGACGAGATTGACCGTCATTCGCTCGGCAAGGCAGTCTTCGGCGGCGACGTTATCGACGGGGAGACGGGCATCGCTTATTTGACGCCGGGGGAAGTGGAGGACTTGTCGACCCGGCTTCAATACATCGAGCTGGGGGCGCTAGAAGCGCGTTACGATGTCACGACGATGAATGAGCAGGAACTGTATCCGTTTGAACGTGAGTGGGGACTCGAGGAAAAACAGTATTTATTGGACCAGTTCGATGAGTTGAAACGTGTCTTCGCCCAGGCGTCAAGACAGCGGGAGGCGCTCGTCACATGGATCGGGTAAACGTAAAGGCGTTGCGTCTTCAAGATGAGGCGTTGCTGTATGCGTTCGAGTGCACGAATCGCACACACTTCGAACGCTCGGTCCCGAGCCGAGGCGACGCCTACTATGAGCCGGAATCATTCCATCAGGCATTGCAGCAACTATTGAGCGAGCAGGCGGACGGGGACGGATGCTATTACTTGATGTGGTACGACGATACAATCGTCGGGCGTCTGAACGTCCATCACACCGATGCCGACACTGGTGAGGTCGGTTACCGGGTCGGGGCGGAGCATGGGGGCCGCGGGTATGCCACGGCGGCCCTGCGCCAATTGCTGATGTTCGAGTTGCCTGGATTCAAACGATTGAGAGCCGAGACGACAAGCGACAACGTGGCGTCCCAGCGCGTATTAGTGCGTGCCGGCTTTATCCGTGACGGCGAGGCACGACAGCTGGAATGGGCAGGAAGAACGCTGACGTTTTATACATATGTGTATCCACTCGCCCGGTGAAGGAACGATTTCATCGGGCGTTTTAGTTGACGGTTGATAGTTTAGGACATAAACTATCTTTATCTAGTTTAGGGGGTAAACCAAAATGAAAGAATTGATGCGGGAAGCCGTCCAGTTGTTCGAAGAGGTCATGTTCCAAGGTGCGGAGCATGTCATCGAGGCAATGGACGGTGACGTCTGGCATGATTATTCGCGGGAACAACTGCAGCTACTCAAGCTGCTCGAACAGTTCGGTCCGATTCAAGCCGGGCAATTGGCCCAAAAACAAGGAGTTCATAAGAGCGCCGTCTCCAACCGGTTAAAAAAGCTCGTCGACAAAGAGCTCGTCGTCAGTCGACGCGGGCATGACCAGCGCGAGCGGTTGATTGAGTTGACGGAAGCCGGACATCGCATCGTCGAAGAAGCGGATGCGGCCGTCTACCGTTATGTCGAATCGTTGCTCGACGGAAACATCGAAGAGACAGAAATCGAACAGTTCGTCCGGACGTTCCGGAAAATTAAACAGCTGCTTCGAATTGGGGAGGAATAACACGTGCATAAAATCATCCAATGGCGCTGGGGCATCTTAATCGGTCTCATCGTCTTGACAGCCGCCTTGTTTGTGGCGGCCCCGAACTTGACGAAGCAGGCCGAACAAGCCGGCAGCTTCCAATTATCAGAGGATATGGACTCGCAGCGGGCGCAGGACATCTTGAACGCCGCCGGGAAGAGCGACAAGACAATTTCACTCGTCTATGAGTTCGAAACGCTCGGTGATGCCGAACGGGCCGATATTTCCCGGGTCATCGACGAGATGGAACAAAACGACACGGTCGTCAAAGACGTACTCGACCCGTTTGAAAGTGAAGAGACGGAAGCACAGCTCGTCTCGGAGGACGGCCGCATCGTGCTCGTCCCAATCACGGTCGAAGGGTCGATGGAAGACATCAACGCCTTCGCAGACGACGTGCGGGCGAACATTCTCCCGGAAGACGAGACGGTCTACATCACAGGTGAAGAAATCATCAACAACGATGTGAACTTGAGTGCGCAGGAAGGCTTGAAGAAGACGGAAATCATCACGGTCGTCCTCATTTTCGGACTGCTCCTACTCGTGTTCCGCTCAATCGTGACACCGTTCATCCCGCTCATTGCGGTCGGATTCACGTATTTATTGAGCCAATCGTTCGTCGCATTCTTTGTTGATTGGTTTGGTTTCCCGGTCTCGAACTATACGCAGATTTTCCTCGTGGCCATCTTGTTCGGGATTGGAACCGACTATTGTATTTTGCTGCTCAGCCGGTATAAAGAAGAGCTCGGCGCGGGTCACGCGATTGAAGATGCCATCGTCAACACGTACAAAACGGCAGGGCGGACAGTCCTCATCAGCGGTCTCGCCGTGTTCGTCGGCTTTGCGGCTATCGGTTTCGCCGATTTCCCAATCTTCAAATCAGCCGTCGCCGTCGCGGTCGGGATTGCTGTCTTACTGTTAATCTTGTTCACGGTCGTGCCGTTCTTTATGGCGACGCTCAAGCATCGTTTGTTCTGGCCCTCGAAAAAGGCGGGCGAACATCACGACAGCCGCCTCTGGGCCGGATTCAGCCGCATCTCGGTCAATCGGCCGTTCGTCTCGATTCTCGTCGTCGCGTTGATTACCGTACCGGTGTTGTTCACGTATGACGATGCCCGGTCATTCAATACGGTCGATGAGATCGGTGACGATTATGATTCCGTACGCGGCCTCAACTTGATTTCAGAAGGATTCGGGCAAGGGGAGTCGCTGCCGGTCCAAGTCATTTTGAAACAAGACGGCGACCTCTCCGAAGCGGAGATTCCGTATATCGAGAAGTTCTCGAGTGAACTTGAAAAAATCGATGGGGTGAGCGGCGTCCGTTCGGTGACGCGTCCGACCGGTGACGTCATCGATGACTTTTACGTGGACACCCAGCTCGAACAAGTGAGTGCAGGATTGACGGAAGCCGAGACTGGCCTCGGTGACGTCCAGGATGGACTCACGCAAGTGGAAGCTGGTCTTGACGCCGTCGTCAATCAATTGCCGGGCGGTTCAACGAACGCCGGTGCCCCGCTCGCGGAAGCGGCAGCGGGACTCGGTCAATTGAACGCTCAGCTCGGTCTGATTGGCCAAGGACTCACGGCGACGCAAAATATTCCTGCGACCGTAACGCAGCTCGGGCAAGTGTCGGCCGGTCTCGGTCAAATCGAGGCAGGCATTAACGAGGCAGCTACGGCATTGACAGCACAAGGCGCCCAAGCCGGGGAACTCGGAACGGGTCTCGGACAACTCGCTGCTGGTGTCGGTGAAGCGAACGCAGGGCTCGTTCAAATCGAGACAGGCATCAATGAAGTGGCAGCATTCCTATCAGACCTGAGTAGCTCGGACAGCCTGCGCGATACGGGCGTCTATCTACCGGAAGGGACGCTCACGTCAGAGGAGTTCGTTCCAGCTGTCGAGCGCTACGTATTTGACGACGGGACGGCGACACAGCTCGAAGTCATCCTCGAGATGGACCCATATTCGCCGGAAGCGATTGACACGGTCGAGACCGTGAAAGCGACGATGGACCGGGTCGTCACCGATACGCCGTTCGCGGAGGCAACGATTGGGTATGCCGGTATCTCGAGCATTAACAGCGACTTGAATGAGACGTCGACGAACGACTTCAATCGGACCGTCGCCATCATGCTCGTGACGCTGTTCATCGTTTTGACGGTGTTGTTCCGGTCGATGATCATGCCGCTCTATATGATCGGCTCGCTCTTATTGACGTATTACACGTCAGCAGCCATCACGGAGCTCATCTTCGTCGAAGGACTCGGCTATGACGGCATCAGTTGGGCCGTTCCGTTCTTCGGATTCGTCATGTTGATCGCGCTTGGCATCGACTATTCGATTTTCCTGCTCGACCGGTTCCGCGAGGAGTCGATTAACGGAATGACGGTGCGCGACGCGCTCGTCCATTCGATGACGAAGATGGGGACGGTCATCATGACCGCGGCCGTCATTCTTGCCGGTACGTTCGGGGCGATGATCCCGTCTGGCGTGCTCAGTCTCGTCCAGATTGCGACGATCGTCATCACCGGACTGTTGTTATACGGATTGATTGTGTTGCCACTGCTCATCCCAGCAATCACGGTATCGTTCGGGGACGGGGTATGGTGGCCGTTCAAACAAAAAAGTAAAGATAGAGACTAAATTTTGCGATGGACAGCACAACAATTGTTGTGCTGTTTTTATTTGTTGAGTCAATGTCAGCGAAATGGAGAAAGACGGACTTGAGATTAATAAAAATACGCCGAAATATAATATAGATCTTTATTCTATTGAAAGTAGGCAATAATTATGGTGAATCATTTTGAAAAAATGAGTTCGTTGTTTGTATCGCGCATGGTGATTATTTTATTTTTCCTCTCTTATCCGATCATGGGTGTTTTGTATTGGATGGGGGAGCTCGCGGGGCAAGGCGCAGTCAATTTTATTCTGATAGGCGGTGTCATTCAAGCCGCATCATGGCTGGGCCATCGCTTCTATGTGGAACATACTTGGTTGAAGTATGGGCTCGTCACGTTGATGTACATTGCAGCTTCAGCAATTATCTTGACGCTGCCAGGTACTGCGATTCAAAATATCGTCTTTCTGTATATCGTATTGATGTTGATGTACTTGAATCGGCATCTTGTGCTGTACGGCAGCATTCTCGCGCTTATCGTATCGGTCGGAGCTGTATTGATTGGGCGTTTTTCATTTGAAACGCCGCTCGATCTCGTCATTTGGTTCACTGTGCTCACAATGGCTTTGTCTGGCGCATACTTTGTGTCATTCTTTGGTGCGAAGTTGTTACATGAGACGTTCACGCAACAAGAAAAGTCAGAACAACACGCTAGCGAAATCGAGCTAACGATGGCGAAGACGACAGCGAGTGCGACCACACTTCATGGGGCCGTCTTCACGATGAATGATTCAGTCGACTCTGTCACAAATGCTTCGGAGCAAGTGACAGAACAAATCGGTTTGATGACGAAACGGACGTCGGAACAAGCAGGTCTGATTCAAAACGTCGCTTCGCAAATTCGTTCAACTGTACAGGCGTTTGAGCGGATGCAACAACAGCTCCAGGAGACGACGTCTCAAGTGAGTGGGGTCTTGCAGGACGCTCATGTATCGCATGAAAATATGGACTCGACAGAACGGTCGCTCGCTGAACTGAACTTAAGTATCAGTGAAGTCAATCATGCGTTTAAAGGATTGGCGGAGCGTTTCCAAGAAGTGCGGACCATCACGGGTACGATCCAGCAGATTTCGTCTCAGACAAACCTGCTGTCGCTCAACGCTTCAATTGAAGCAGCGCGAGCGGGGGAACACGGAAAAGGATTTGCAGTCGTCGCGTCCGAAATTCGGAATCTATCGGCTCAAACGGCCCAAGCCTCATCTCAAATCAATGATATTATCCAACTCGTCATGCAGGAGGTGCAAGTGACGGAACGTGCAATCGACGGTAGTACAGAACGTTTATCGACGCAGGAAGAACAAGTCCGTAAGAGCGGGACATCGATTCTCTCCATGATCCAAACGACAGGAACGGTCGCAAGCACCGTGGATGAGACGTCGACACAGCTCCAAGTCGTCGCATCAGAACTGAACAAAGTTCACCAAGTGACTTCCCAAATGTCGGCACTAATGACAGCGCTCGAAGTGAACAGTCAAGACGTTCATGTGCTGACGATGTCACAGCAAGAAGCGTTAGCTTCGTTGAAAGATCAAATTGAAGAACTGAACGAGATTGCGAACGAACTCGTCTAAACGATGGACACGCCTTTACAAATAGGCGTGTCCATTTGCGTATACATCTCTTCCAAAACGGGAACAGTTTTGCGTCAGTCCTAAAATGAGGAGGAATCGCATATGGCAATTACAATCACCGCTATTTTGAAGGCACATCCGGGGAAAGAGGACGAGTTACGGCAAGCGCTCGATGAGGTCATTCCTCCGTCGCGACAAGAGAAGGGGTGCCTGACGTATGTGCTCCATGAGTCAATCGATGCCCCGGGCACGTTCGTGTTCTATGAAAAGTACGAAGACGAGATGGCGCTTGACCATCACATCAACTCACCACATTACCAAGCATACCGAAAGGCAGCTGAGACGCTACTCGCCGTCCGTGACGTGTACCGTCTGCGTGAAGTCTGAAAGGAGAAAAGATTATGATTACTCAACCGATTATCCCGTGCATTTGGTTCGAAGGCGACGTCGAGGCGATTGCGGAGTGGTACGTGTCGAGATTTCCTGATTCATTCGTCGACTATACGACGAAACTGACGGATACGCCATCAGGTGAGACGACGATTGTGACCGTCTCGCTGGCGGGACAGTTCTTTCAACTGCTCGGTGCTGGTCCGCTGAAGGAGCGCAACCCGTCCATCTCATACATGGTTGCGTTCCCGACGTCGGAAGAAGTGGAGACGCTGTGGAACGAGCTTGTGGAGGGGGCAGAGGTGCTCATGCCGCTCGACACGTATGATTTCAGTGAGCGCTACGGCTGGTTGAAAGACAAGTACGGTGTCTCCTGGCAAATCATGCATAGCGGCGGGATGGACATCCAGACGGTGACCCCGTGCTTCTTGTTCGTCGGAGACGTGTTCGGTCGGGCCGAGGCGGCGATGAACGACTGGATCTCCATCTTCCCGGATTCTTATGTGCTCGAAGACCATATGATTCGTTACGAAGCGACAGACGGTCCAGAGTTGGAAGGGAAGCTCAATTACGCCCGCTTCGTCTTGTCCGGACGCGAGTTCGTCGCCATGGACAGCGCGGAGAATCATCAATTCGCCTTCAATGAGATGCAGTCGCTGATCGCATTTTGTGAGTCGCAAGCCGAGATTGACGAGTACTGGGCCAAGCTGTCGGCCGTCCCGGAAGCGGAACAGTGCGGCTGGCTCCAAGACCGGTATGGTGTCTCCTGGCAAATCGTGCCTTGGGAGATGGAAGAGATGCTGACGACCGGAACAAAGGAACAATTGGCGCGAGTGACGCAAGCGTTCTTACCGATGAAGAAAATCGATGTCGCCGCGTTACGAAACGTCTACTGACCAAAACAAGCCGTCCCGATTACTTCGGGGCGGCTTGTTTGTCGTTTGCTGTGAAGTCGGACAGGGCGTCCTTCTCAATCATTGTATCGGATAAGCGAAGCTGTTCGGCGGCCTCGTCAATGTATGGTTCACATGCTTGAAGCGGTAAGTCATCACCGGTCTCGACCGAATAACACATGCCGCCACCGACCGGCTCTGTCAAATCCGGGACAAAATAGAGGTCGTCGTAGCGGAACGAGCCGTTCCGGAACACGGTCAAATTGGGCTCGTCGTCGAGGAGCGAATTTCCAAGCATGTACGTCGGTGTCATCCCGAGCAAATCGAGGATGGTCGGGGCCAAATCGACTTGACCGCCGCTCACCTTCACCGTCTGACCTCGTTCAAGTCCGGCCGGTTTGATGAATAACGGGACGGAGCGGTCAAGCTGGAACAAATCGACCGTGGAGTCGGCATCTGCTTTTACGGCCATCTCGTCACCGGCAGCGGTCAATCCGCTGTCGTGGTCGCCATAAAAGACGACCAAGGCGTCGTCCCACGTTCCGTTGGCTTTCAGTCGTTCAATCATGAGACCGACGGCGGCATCGGTGTAGTGGACGGTATGATAATAGTCTTGGAGGAGCGGGTCCTCGTATTCCGATAAATCCAACCGTTTCTCCTCGTCCGGAATCTCATACGGCGTATGGCTCGTCAACGCGACCATGAAGGAATAGAACGGCTCGTCCAACGTGTCCAAGTGGTCGACCGATGTCGTCAGAAACTCCTTGTCGCCGACGGCCATACCGATGACCGGATCGGCCGGATAATCGTCTTGGTGGAAGAAGTGATTATAGCCAATCTGCTCATAGAAGTTGGCACGATTCCAAAACTCCTTGTCGAACGCATGCATCGCGGCCGTATCATAGCCGGCTCGTCGTAACAGCTCAGGCAAGGCGTCAAACGTGTTCGTCGCATACTGCGTGTATACCGACCCCGATTTGACAGGGTATAGCGAGGCGTTGACGGTGAATTCCGCATCAGACGTCCGTCCCTCGTGCGTCTGATGATAAAAATTCGGGAAATACAGCATCTCATCGCGGAGCGCATTCAGATTCGGCGTCAGTTCTTGCCCGTTAACCGTCTGGCCGATTACGGACGCTTGGAACGACTCGAGTTGGACGACGATGACGTTCGTATCGGCTGTGGTCTCAACTGGTTCGGTCGCTAACGCTTCGATTTGGTTGCGCTCCCGTTCTGTCAGGTCGTCATCGAGATGAAGGGCGTCCTGAATGCCGCGGAATGCATCGAGGCCGTGATAGCCCCAAAAGCCGAGCTGATAATACTCGCGCATATTCGAAATCGAGCTTTTCCGGTGATCTGTTTCGGCGTAATGAACGACGGTCGGGACGGTAAAGACGATGAAGCCGATAAGAAAACCGGCGACCGCCAAACGGCGACCGAGACGTTTCGGTTCCGTGATGGGGTGTCGCTTCATATAGAGGAGGACAGCCGCGTAGACGAGCAAGTCCGTGAACAAGATGAAGTCGGGCGCTTGAATCAGTGTCAGAAAGCCGCCCCCGACGTCTCCCATCTGGCCGATATCAGACAGTAGGGCGGCCGACAGCAAGTTACCGAAATAGCGGTAGTACCAGACGTCCGAGATGAGGAGCGTGCTGTGCAGAAACAGCGACGTGAACAAAATCCAGCGGCGCGTCTGTTGTTTTATGAGTAGCGCCCAACTCGTCATCATCAAGATGGTCGCTAGATTGATGAACAAAAAGCGCAGGTCGAACGCGCTCGCTGTCAACAGACTGAATAGAAACAGCTTGGCGAGGGAGAGCGATAAGTAACTCCAATAATCGAGATATTTCATGAAAGGCCTCCAAACGTTACGGACAAAGTGTGTTCTCTGTCATGTACCTGTTCGAAGACGGCGAAAAACATGAGGGTGTGCGATTTTGGCAATAAAAAAAGCGAGGCAGCGCCTCACTTGATGACAAACGTGTCCCGGAGCTCGATAATCGTGCCTTCCGGGGCTTTTAGTTTACTTAAATATCCATCGACGACGAAGTAGATGTTCCCGCCGTGCTTTGGTAGGAACGTCACGCCAAGTGATTCTAGCCGTCTCACTTCCGCTTCGAGGTCATCGACATAAAGCGCGAAGTGGACCGGGCCGGCCACGTGCTTTGAATAAGGCGACAACGTCTCGGCGATTTTTGCCGTTTGAAGCTCGATATAGAAATCGCCAAGTTTGAGCCAGCTGTTGAACGCTCGGCTGTGGAAGTCGGGTGACTCTTGGACGAGCTCGAAGCCGAGCGCCTCATAAAATCGTTTGGATGCCTCATAGTCGGGCGTTTGGATGCAGAGATGGTGGATTTGTTTCATGATGTCACTCCTTTCTTTTAGTTTATCCAATCAACGTTCTGAACGGAACTTTTCTTCACGTGAGACGTATAGGACACCAAGGAGGGAATGATGATGAAAATCCAATACGAATTGACAGAAGACGACTATATCCGGTTCAACTTGAGCCATATTAAACGTTCGAAAACAGGAAAGCGGATGATCCTCTTACAGCGAATCATCGGACCACTTATCTTTTTAGGCGCTGCTTTCGTGCTGGCGACGTGGCTCCAAGAGACGGACTGGTGGCTATATGGCATATACGGGGTAGCGAGTATTCTTTGGTTCCTGTATTATCCGAAATACTTTGAACGGCATGTCCGGAAGCAGACGCGGCGTCTCATCGACGAACGCAGCAACGAAGGCATGATTGGTCCCCACACGATGGATTTGGAGGAGACTGGTCTGCGCGATTTAAATGAGTTCGGCGAGACGCGTGTGTCATGGGCAGGAATCAAGGAAGTCGTCGAGGAGGACGATTATGTGTATCTATACAACTCCTCGGTCAGCGCCTATATCTTGCCGAAGCGCGGACTGGACATGGAAGAGGTGCGCCGATGGCTGCCGATACGCTGACGATTCAACTTGTCGATGACACAAACCGGGAGGCTGTTGTCGCCTTGACCGTCGCTTCTGACCAAGCTCGCTTTATCGAAACAAACGCCGAATCGCTTCGCGAGATGGAAACCGATGTCAAATATGCGTGGCAGTGCTATGCGCTTTGTCGCGATGAGCATCCCGTCGGCTTCATGATGATTGGGGCCGAGAACAAGGTGGATCGTTACATCTGGCTCGATCGATTTATGATCGATGTGACAGAGCAAGGGAAAGGCATCGGTTCAACATGTTTACAACTTACGATTCAGTGGATGAAAGAACGCTTCGATGTCGATGACCTCATCCTCAGTCTGCATCCGATGAACGAACCGGCGAAACGGTTCTATGCGAAGGGGGGATTTGTCGACAGTGGCCTGATTGATGAGGCGAACGGGGAAGAGATTTGGGTGTATCACGTCAAACAGGGACAGCCGTCATAAGTCGGCCGTCCCTGTTTTCGTCGTCGTTGAGCCTTGAACAGCACTGCCCGCTTTGAAAAAGAGAACGATAGCAGCCACTCCGAAAATCGAGATGAACACGTTTTGGAGCAGCACATCGACGAACATCGGCTCGCTGGAGAACGTGCCCGTCGCAATTTGAGCATTCCAGCGGGTGAACGTGGCGATGCGTTCAAGCGTGTACAAGAGACCGGATATGAACAGGCAAGCGGTGGCAGCCAGTAATAGCGTCAATCGATTCAAGACATGACCTCCTAATATCTGATATCCTGATTTTACCATTTAATATCAGTGGGAGGGAAGTACTTATCGCTTCGCCGTGAGCGGTCGCAATTGCTTGACCCGAGCCAAGACGATCCAGCCGAGCACGGCCCCGGTCACACTCGACGCAAGGAAGGCCGGGAAGAAGAACAGTGCCCCGAACTCGCTCCCCATCAACACCTTGGCGTACGGGACGGCGACGAGCGAGGCGATGAGGCCTGTCCCGATGACTTCACCGAATGCGGCGAAGGCGACGCGGTTCGTCTTCATATAGAAGACCCCGGCCAAAAGCGCCCCAATCATACCTCCGGGAAAGGCCAAGAGCGACCCGGTACCGGTCATGACACGGACGAGTCCGGTCACGAACGCGACGAGAACGGCCCCGATCGGTCCGACGGTGACGGCGGCGATGACGTTCACCATGTGTTGAATCGGATAGGCACGGGCGACACCGGTCGGAATCGAGATGAACAGGGAACCGATGACGGCGATGGCGACGAGCATCGCCATCCAAGTGAGTTGTTGAATACGCATAGATAGTCTCCTTTCAAAATGAAAACGCCACTTCTCCAAGTGGAAAAGTGGCGTGGAAAGACAGACGAATCCCACACCACTTCCCTACGCTGGTATGAGCCAGATCAGGTTCGAAGGGTCCGGCGCATGCCGTCTCAGCCCGAAGGCTCCCCTAGTGGTCGTTTATTAACATGAGTATAGCATACCGTCATTTGACGCGGTCGAGCTTTCGTGGTCGGAACGTGACATAGATGATGCCGATGAATAGGCCGTACAACAAAAGGGAGAAGACGAGATTGATCAGCCACGGGAGTGTCCCCATGAACACGGCGACGGACGCGTTTTGAAACCAGACGAGCGAGAGCGACAGCCCGAAAAAGCTGAGAACGAGCGTTGTCCAAAAGCCGACAGCTCGGCGCTTGAACAGACGCCAAACGAGCAGCCCGATGATGAGACTGACGACGGCCGTCGCCCCTAAGTACATATACAAGATGGCATCGACCGGGTATGAGTAATATACAACGTCCATATCGTTTCCTCCTAGGAGATGATGAAAGAAAGGGTGAACAGGATGAGACAGGCAATCCCATGGCGTGACCGATCGTTTCGTGAACGGTTCGAACGATGGATTGAGGCAAACGTGCCGAATGCGAGGTGGCACGTGATCAAAGATACCGATTTGACGTACTTGCTTGTTGGCGCGCTCAATGAGGAACGTTACTACGCCAAAGCGGTGACCGATATCAGCCGCGGCGAGGCCGGATTGTCGGCGTTTCTGGCCGAGCGGCATCCTGATTTCGTGCCTGACGTCATCGCCATCGATTCAGCTCAGAATTGGCTACTCATGCGAGACATCGGCGGAGACGCGTTACGTGCACGGCCGGACGTGAGTCGATATGAAGCGGCGTTGCGCCAATACGCACAGTTGCAGCGACAAGAGATCGACCAGATTGAGACCTACTTGTCTCTCGGCGTCCCGGACCGGCGACCGGCCACATTGAAGGATGAAATCCAAACATATTTGCCTGAGCTCTGTGTCGGGCTCGAGCAATACAAAGCCGAGGCCATGCTCGCGCTTCAAGACGAATTGATCGCCATGTGCGATGAGCTGGCGATTGGGATGCCGATGAGTCTCGAGCACGGTGATTTGCACGGCGGCAACATCTTCTGGCGGGAACGGACGAATGATTTGTGTATCCTCGACTGGGGCGACGCGACGGTCACGCACCCATTTTTCAGCGTGCGCGTGTTTTGGAACGCGCTGTACGACTTATTGCCGGAAGAAGACGAGGTCGCCTGGTATAAACAGATTCAAACGATGCGTACGGTTTACTTGGAAGCGTGGAGCGGCGTCGCACCCAAGGACGTACTTTGGCGTCATCTACTGATCGCCGAGGAGCTCGGTTGCGTCTATCGTGCCTTGTCGTGGCATGTGTATGTGACGAGATACCGGTACGATGTAGCTGAGTCGAGCGATAAGCCGGCGCAATGGCTAAATTTGCTACTCGAGTACCGGGACTTGAAACGACGCTTCCGATAAGTCATTCATGTTTCTCGAGTAGGTTTTCATAATCCGTCTCGCTCCAAAACAGCGGAGCAATCGACTCCGGCCCTTTGAAGATCTCACCGTCTCGGTCGTAGACGATGGCGTAGCCACCCTCGACTTTAAAGACGATCAAATCGGCCTTCACTTCCTTGACCCCGTTTCCCGCGATGATGACGTTCTCGAGCGGATCGCGCGCCAGTTGTACGCCCCATTCGTTGAGCTCGACGATGAGCGCGGATGTGTAGGCGTGGCGATTATAGAGCGTCTGGAATTCATCTTCGGTCAGGATGACGTCCGTCGGTGGGGCACTCGTCCCATATTTCCGTTTTTCAATCTCTTCGACGAATTGAAGGAACGATGCTTCTTGCCAAAACAGCGGGGCGACCGACTCGGGACCGTTAGCGATGTCCCCGTTCTCGCTCTCATAGACGGTGGCGTACGTGCCGTCATCGAGTTTGAACGGATGAATATCGGCGTATGTATGCTGGATGCCGTCGCCGGCGATGACGACGTGCTCAAACGTCTCGCGGAACGGGGTGAGTCCATCGTTCTCGAGTGCCTTCAAGAGCGGCGGGACTTTTTCATATTGGTCGAAGACGTCTTTAAAATCTTCTCGCGTCCAAGCGGTGATGTCTTCGGACGACGGCTCATTTGTATCGGCTGGAACGATGGGTTGCTCAACGGAATCGGTGCACCCGGTCAGTAAAAACACACTGAACCCGAGCAAGCCTAGGCGTTTCATCAATCAAACCTCCTAAGAAAGTTACATTTTTTTCCTGTTATCAATGATCGTAGCATGTTTGCCAGTCATTGAGAACCCGGGTACTTTCTCGCTCAGGGTTGCCGCTTCAAGTAACGGTCGAGTGCCTCGTAAAATCGTTGTTGCTGCTCGAACGGGATGTCGCGATCGGATGCGGGACCATAACGAATCAGATGATAGAGCGAGGCATCGATATCCGTCAGCTCGATGCGTTCGAACCAGTCGACGACCGTCTCATTCGTTCGAAGCTTTAACTCAGGGGCGAGCGACGCGTTGAACGTGATCAGCCAATCCCTCAGTTCGATATTCGTGAGCATCGGGAACGTCCGTGCCTCAATCGATGTGTCCGCGTTGAGAGACAGTGGCGCAAAGGCATTCTGTCTACTAGAAAACGTGAATCCTTTTCCTCGTCGACGATGTAGCCATTTACGCACGCCATAGACGGTCAACCCGATAGCGGCAAGAAAGGCGAACAATGTGCCGAGTCCGCCGGGAGCATCGCCATTGCCGCTACCGAACGTGAATTTCAGCATGTCTTCCTTCTCTTGCCGTTCTCCGCCTTTTCCCCTCTCATCGGTAGCGCCTAAATCGATACCCCCTTTTGGCGGTGGGGCTTCTTCTGGCTTGCCCATTTCAATCATACTCATTGGAGCAGGGGTATTGATCGTTTGAAACCAACTGAACGTCTCCTTGCTGACGAAGACGAACGTCACCACGAGACAAGCTGTCACGATCAAGAACCCGATAAATCGAGACGCCCACTTCATGTTCTACCTCCTTACCAGAATGTTCAGACTATTTATTGTCTATATTACCATAAACAGGTAAACTTCGAATAAGACATCTACCAACGGAGGGGAACGACATGGGAATCGAAGCGGTCATCAAACAGTTGAACGAAGTGTATTTAGGAAAGGACGAGGTCGTCCGCCTTTGCTGCACGGCGCTTCTCGCCGAAGGACATATTTTGCTCGAGGACGTACCCGGGACGGGGAAGACGTTGCTCGCCAAAGCAATCGCCGGCAGTTTTGACGGGACGTTCTCGCGCATCCAGTTTACGGCCGATTTGCTCCCGTCCGACGTCATCGGCACCGACTACTTCAATATGCAGACGCAAGGCTTTGACCATCGGCAAGGTCCGATTTTCGCGAACGTCGTCCTGATTGATGAAATCAACCGGGCCGTACCGCGCACCCAGTCGGCGTTGCTCGAAGCGATGGAAGAACGACAAGTCTCGATTGGCGGAAAGACGTATCCGATGCCGAAACCGTTCTTCGTCATCGCGACGCAGAACCCGATTGAATCGGCCGGGACGTTCCCGCTCCCGGACGCGCAACTCGACCGGTTCCTCATCTCGATTCCCGTCGGCTATCCGGACGCCGCCGAAGAACGGGAACTGTTGCTGCAAGTGTTGACCGAGACCCGTAAACGGATTGAGGCCGTGACGTCACTCGTCGCGCTGCAAGAAGCGCAGGCCGAGGCGAGACAAGTGGCGATTCAGGATGATGTCCTCGATTACATGCTCGGTCTCGTCCATGCGACCCGGGCGCACGCGTCCGTCGAGGTCGGGGTCAGCCCACGCGGTGCGATCGCACTGCTCCGTGCTTGTCAAAGCTATGCCTATTTGGCCGGCCGACTGTACGTCATCCCGGAAGACGTCAAAGCCGTGGCGCCGTACGTGCTCGCCCATCGCATCAGTTTGACACTCGAAGGCGGCATCAAGTCTTCGAAAGCGAACGTCATCGCCCACATTTTAGACACCGTGTCCGTGCCGGTCGAGGGCTGACGGATGATCCTGTCCACGCACGCCTGGTTGCAGCGCCGGCTCCTCCCTGTATATCTCGTGAGCGGAGCCATACTCGTGTTCTTCCCGTACGTCTATGGGTTAGGCTATCTATGTTTCATTATAGCGAGTGCGATTTGGATGCTCGAGCGGACGCGGCAACAACTTGAGCGGCACATCGATCTCGGGTTCACACAATACGAAGAATTGCTGTTTGTCGGAGATGAGAGTCGGCTCGTGTTGGTGGTTGATGGGGTGGACGAGTTGAATCGGCTCGGACTACCGCTACGGGTTCGCTTGAAGGCGAGCTCAGGAATCAGCTTTCCGGCGCATGAGCGCCTTCCGAACGTGCTCGACTATGAGGTCGATGTCGGTCGAGCCCGGCACGAATTGGTCGTGCGCGCCGAGTATCGCGGTCCAGCCATGTTCGAGGAGTGCGTCATCGCCGTCACGCTCCCGTTTCGCCTTGGGACGTATTTGTATGAACGACCGATCGATACAGAGTGGACCGTGCTTCCATCGCTCCTGTTGCATCCACCGGTCGGGACGAAGCGGCTAGCGCTCGGGGACCGGCCGCACTTGGCGTCACCGCTTCGAAATCCGTTGCAACTAATCGGGTCGAAACCGTATGAAGGGGAACCGGTGAAGGAAATCGATTGGTATGCGACCGCCAAACTCGGACGACTGCAGTCAAAAGTATTTCAACAGACGACGCTCGATACGTTCACGTTTGCCTTGGATTTGACCGGTCCGTCCGGTTATACGCTCCATCACGACTTCGAATCGCTCATCAGCCAAACCGCCTTCGTCACATCGCGCCTGTTAAAAGAGGACTGCAAAATCGAGTTGTTTTTGAATCGATTCAATGAGGATGGGACGATGCTCCATGTCCCGCTTCAGGAAGGTGAACGCGGAATTCGATTCATCTTGCTGCAGTTAGCGACGATTCACCCAGGCAATCGCTTCATCTCGACAGACGCCTTTACGCGGATGGTCGAGCGAAAACGATTGAAGCAAAGCCACCTCGTCTGGTTCAATCAACACAATCTGTACGATTGAACAGGGAAATGTCGGATTTTGGCGAACTCTTTACGTATGAATTGGGTCAAAAGGAGAGAGACATATGCCAAAACGGAAATTTGCCAATCGTCGAGACTGGGAACGGATTTTGCAACATCGCTACGCGCAAATGGAGGTACATGATGACCGTTTCTCCGGGACCGTCGCCTTGTTTCAAATCGATGCGGTCCGCGCACCTCAATATAAAATGCACAAGGGAGAAGAGTTCATCGTCGCCGATGCCGGTTACAGCTGGCTCCAATATTTCCCGGACGACGAGCCGTTCGGTGTGACCGTCATGTTTAATGATGAAGGACACATCGTTCAATGGTACATCGATATCGTCGAAGCAATCGGATACGAGGACGGAATCCCGTATATGGACGACTTGTTGCTCGACATCCTCATCTTCCCGAACGGGGACGTCGTCCGCAAAGACGAGGACGAGTTCGAGGAAGCGACGGTGGCCGGAGAACTGACGCCGGAGCTCGTCGAGCAGGGCTGGCGTGACTTCCATGCGACGCTCGACCGGATTGAACGTCGGGACTTCGTCTATTTCGACTTGGCGAACGAGCATTACACCGAGTTGAAGCAAAAACTTTGAACGACCTGTTCCCTTTGGTACAGTGAAAGAAAAAACAGGGGGACGAATCATGAAAATCATCAATACCGAGACGTGGTCGCGCAAGAAGCACTACGAATTCTTCAAGGCGTTTGACGCTCCACATTTCAATGTGACGGCGAGCGTTGATGTGACGAAGTTACATACGCACGCCAAACGGACCGGCCAGTCGTTCTTTAAACTGTTCTTGTACGGTGCTGTCAAGACGGCGAACGCCATCCCGGAGCTTCGCTACCGCATTCGCGGCGACGAGGTCATCGAGCACGACGTCGTACATCCATCGTTCACCGTCATGATGGACGATGACGTCTTCAACTTTTGCACGGCGACCTATAAAGACGCGTTCCCGGACTTCATGGAAGAAGTGACGGCCCGGATGAGCGGGGCGAAACGGGAAGTCGTTGTCGGCGACGATGAGCCGGACAGTCTGCTTTACATCACGAGCGTGCCTTGGGTCACGTTCACGAGCATCAGCCACCCGACACACGACCAACAGCATGATACGGTGCCGCGCATCGCCTGGGGCAAATTCACGAAGACCGGTGATCGGATGACGATGCCGCTCTCGGTCCAAGCCCACCATGCCCTCGTCGATGGCGTCCATGTTGGGCGCTATTACGAATTGTTGCAAGCGTGGCTTGATGACTTGAGTGACTTGGAAGTCCAAACCCCAGAAGAGAAGGGGCTCGACGAAGCGATTCGTCTCCGCGAGAACGGAGAGCTCGAACGGGCGAAGCAGCTGTTCCTGATGTTGCTCCGGCAAGACGAGAAGAATCCGCGCCTCCATGCCCATTGCGCCTCGTGTTATGACTCGCTCGGCGAAGAGCGTCAAGCCGTCCCACATTATGAACGGGCGATTCGGCTCGGGCTCGCCGGCGAAGAGCTCCGTGAGACGTATATCGGACTCGGTAGCACGTACCGGGCGCTCGGCCGCTACGAGGACGCTGAGGCGTTGTTCACCAAGGCGATTGAACAGTTCCCAGACATCGGGGCGCTCAAAGTATTTCAAGCGATGACCCATTATAATCTCGGGCGCCACACTGAAGCGACCGGTACGTTGCTCGAACTGCTCGCAAGCCCGGAGCCGGATGACAGCATTAAACGGTATCGTCGCGCCATCGCGTTTTATGCGCGTAACTTGGACGAGACATACGATTAAGGAGAACCGGATGATCACACTTCAACCGATTACAGAACAGAACTGGTATACGTGCTGTCAGCTCACTCTGAGTGACGAGCAACAAGCGTATATGGAACCGAATGCGATTTCGCTGCTGCAAGCGATGTATAAACCGACGCTGCGGGCGTATGCGATTTACGAGGACGAGACGATGGTCGGGTTTCTCATGTACAATACGGTACTCGAAGAGTTGGACGCGCGCTGGGTGTATCGCATCATGATCGACCACGCGTACCAAGGAAAAGGGATTGGACGCATGGCGACCGAACTCATGCTGGAAGAAGTAGGGCAGCTCGGCACCGAACCGATCGTCGTCGGTTACCATCCCGATAATAGGGGCGCGCATCGATTATACGAAAGCTTAGGCTTTGTCGATGAAGGCAATCGCTTCGGGCGGGAGATGGCGGTCATTCGGCGCAGATGAAAAGACGAGGCAACTCGTCTTTTATTTTTTTGAGACAAATTGATTGACCCATCAAACTTACCGTGTTATATTTATCTCGAATTAAAGATAATGAAATTTAAAGTATTGTTTTCTCTCAGCAGAGGAGGGGAACACATGGAAGAACGACAAACGTTAAAAGCAATCACGGTGTTACTTCGGGCCTCACAGTCGATTCAAGACGTGGTCAAGCAAGAGGTTGCCGAGTACGGGCTGAACCCGACCGAGTTCTCGGTGCTCGAACTGCTGTATCATAAAGGCGATCAACCGATTCAAACGATCGGCAAAAAGGTATTATTGACGAGCGGGAGCATGACGTACATCGTCGACCGGCTCGAAGCGAAAGGCTACTTGATTCGCAAAGCCTGTCCGAGCGACCGGCGCGTCACGTATGCGGCGCTGACGGAAGAAGGGCGCACACTCATGTCGCGCATTTTTCCGGCCCACGAACAACGAATGGACGAGCTGTTCGACGGCCTCGATTTAGCAAATACAATTACTCAATTGAAGACAGTCGGCAAACGCGCCGAAGCGTCAAAAAAATTTAACTGATTATCTCGAAATCAAGATTTTAAGGAGCGATTCGAATGAACCATGTAAAAGGAATTCACCACGTGACGGCGATTACGAGTAGCGCCGAGAAGAACTATGACTTCTTTACGAACGTCCTCGGAATGCGCCTCGTCAAAAAGACGGTCAACCAAGACGACATTCAGACGTACCACTTATTTTTCGCCGATGACAAAGGCAGCGCTGGAACAGATATGACGTTCTTCGATTTCCCTGGCATCCCAAAAGGCGTGCATGGGACGAATGAAATCGCCAAGACGTCGTTCCGCGTCCCGACCGACGAGGCACTCACGTATTGGGAACGTCGCTTCGACCGCCTCGGCGTGAAGCATGAAGGTATCACCGAGCAGTTCGGCAAGAAGACGCTCGCGTTCGTCGACTTCGACGAGCAGGCGTACCAGCTCATCTCAGATGAGTTCAACGTCGGTGTCGCGTCAGGCGAGCCGTGGCAAAACGGCCCGGTCCCGCTCGAGTACGCCATCACGGGTCTCGGTCCCATCTTTATCCGCATCGCGGATTTTACGTATTTCAAACAAGTGATGGAGCAAGTCATGTTGTTCGAAGAAATCGGACAAGAAGGCGACGCGCATCTCTTTGAAGGAGGTGAGGGTGGAAACGGAGCGCAAGTCGTCGTCATTCATGACGAGACGTCACCAGTCGCGCGCCAAGGGTTCGGAACCGTGCATCACGTCGCTTTCCGTGTCGATGACCGCAGTGTCCTCGATGAATGGACGGCACGATTGCAACAGTTCGGGTTACCGACATCAGGCTATGTCGACCGCTTCTTCTTCGAATCGTCTTACGCACGGGTCGCGCCGCAAATCCTGTTCGAATGGGCAACGGACGGACCAGGGTTCATGGGCGATGAACCGTATGAGACGGTCGGTGAGAAATTGTCACTCCCGCCGTTCTTAGAACCGAAGCGGGAACAGATTGAAGCGATGGTTCGACCGATTGATACGGTCAGAAGTACAAAAACGTTTGAGAAAGAATATGAGGGCATGAAATGAGCTTTTTAAATCGTTTGTTCGGTAAACAAGAAGAACCAACCAACTCACAAGGAGGAACTAACATGTTGAAAATTGGAATCGTACTCGGATCTACTCGTGAAGGACGCGTCAGCCCGCAAGTCGGAGAATGGGTGAAAGAAATCGCGAACAAACGCGGTGACGCTAACTATGAAATCATCGATATCGCAGACTACAGCCTCCCGCTTCTCGGCGAGCCAGGCGGCGACGCAACAGGTGCCGCGGCATGGTCTGAGAAAATCGCGGAGATGGACGGCTTCGTCTTCATCGTCCAAGAATACAACCACTCGATCACAGGTGCGCTCAAAAACGCCCTCGACTACTTACGCAACGAATGGCATAACAAAGCAGCCGGTATCGTCTCATATGGTTCGGTCGGCGGCGCACGTGCGACAGAACACTTGCGTGGTGTCTTGAGCGAGCTCTTGATCGCTCACGTCCGTGTCCACCCAGCGCTCTCGCTCTTCACAGACTTCGAGAACGGGACACATTTCGCACCGAAAGACGTTCAAGTCCAATCGGTCAACGACATGCTCGATCAGCTCGTCCCATGGACAGAAGCGATGCAGACGGTCCGTTCGAAAGCGGCAGAAGCTGCGAATAACTGATGACTCGACCAGCCTTTTCACGAGGCTGGTTTTTTTGTGCGCTTTTTAGTCGGGTCGTGTAGAGTGAGAGGGGAAGAGGAGGATGGACATGTGGACTAGAAAAATCATCGCGGCGTCACTTACGACCCCGGTTTATTCGTTCTTGTTGGCATGTTGGGTCGTCATCCCGCAATATCCGGATAGCGGAGGGATAGCGGACACGGTGAACGGGCTTCTCATGTTGACGGCCACCTATTTGTCAGTCAGTTTCCTGGTCATCGTCACGTACGGGGTGTTGACATCAGTGTTCAGCGACTGGGTGGCACGCCGAATGTCGATGCGGTTCGAGCCGCTCGTCTCGTTTGGCTTACATATCGGGTTCGGACTTGTTTTGCTCTGGCTTGGTGCAGGAGCAGCAGTTTTATATTGGATGATTGACCGCTACTTGTCGCATAAAGACTGTCGATTCGAAACGAGACAGGCTTGGTCGAGTCTCATCATCCCCGTCGGTGTCGTAGTGGCGGCTTTTGGCATCGTCTATTTGGGCGGTGTGATGCAAGACGTGATGCATCGTTTATAAGGGTGAAAGTTGGCAGGATAGGGAACAAAGAAAAGACATGTTTGCAGAGTTGAAGGAGGAATCGTGATGAAATGGATGATTTATGGAGCGAACGGGTATACAGGCGAACTGATTGCCCGTCAAGCGGTGAAACAAGGGATGACACCGGTGCTCGCGGGTCGGCGTGCGGACGCGATCGCCAAGCTCGGGGAGGAGCTCGGGTGCGAGACGCGCGTCTTCAACTTGTCGCTTGATAAGGCGACACGCCAATTGGAAGACATCGACCTCGTGTTACACTGTGCCGGACCGTTCGCCGATACGAGTCGGCCGATGGTCGAGGCGTGTCTCGCCACGAAGACACATTACTTGGATATTACCGGGGAAATCGAGGTGTTCGAATACATCCACTCGAAGAAACGGGCTAAGCTCGCGCAAGAAGCGGGCGTGTTGCTCTGTTCGGGTGTCGGCTTCGACGTGATTCCGACCGACTGTGTGGCCCGGAAGCTGAAAGAGCTGATGCCGGACGCGACGAATCTCGCACTCGGTTTCTCGGCCGCCGCCGGTATCTCACGCGGGACGCTGAAAACAGCAATCCGTGGGCTAGGGTCGAGCAGTGCCGAACGAAAAGATGGCGAATTGACACCGTTTCCGCTGGGCGAGAAACGTCGTCACATCGATTTCGGACGCGGCAAGAAAACGGCCATCGCCATTCCATGGGGAGACGTCTCGACCGCCTATTATACGACGGGCATTCCGAACATCACGACGTGGGTCCCGGTCCCTACGGCTTACGCTTACGGGGCGCGTCTTTTGTCTTGGTTCGGTCCGATTCTCGGCAGCGACGCGGTGCAAGGGAAACTGCTCCGTTATGTTGATGAACATGTGAGCGGACCGGACGAGTCAGAACGGGAACGCTCCTCGACGTATGTCTGGGGCGAAGCGACGAACGCCTCAGGACGTAAAGTGATCGTCCGCATCAAGACGGCGAGCACATATGCCTTTACCGTGTACGGGGCGCTTGAGGTCGTGTCACGACTTGTCAGTTCAGGCCGTGTCATCCCTGGCAGCTTCACACCGGCGATGCTGTTCGGATCACACTTCATCGAAGAGATTGAAGGGTCATCCTCGTTTGTCGTTGACGAGGTCCGGCTTTGAGTGAGCAATGGGATTTAGTCGACGGAGAGCGGCGTCCGCTCGGCAAAACGCACGTGCGCGGCGAACAGTTAGCAGTGGACACGTATCATACCGTCATCGAGGTGTTCACGTTTGATGTGAACGGAAACGTGTTGCTCTCGCAACGCCATCCAGGCAAGACGCACCCACTTCTTTGGGAAGGGACGGGTGGTTCCGTTCTTGCCGGTGAAACGAGCCGTGACGGTGCCATTCGTGAACTTGGTGAAGAGATTGGTCTCTGGATCGAACCTGACCAGTTGGAGTGGGTGGCGACGTTACGCCGCGAGACATATTTTCTAGACCTGTATCGCTATCAAACCGATACTCCGCTGCAACTTGATGACTTGGTGCTTCAGGAAGACGAAGTCGTAGCGGTTCGTCTCGTCGATTGGTCAGAATTGATGGCCCTGGATGATCTCGTCCCATCTGTCCGGGAACGGTTACTTCGATTTGAGTCAGACTTGCGTCTCGCCTTGTAACGGAATCACAATCTGTTCGCAATCGAAGTGTGGTAAACTCAGGGGAGATTAGTGGGGAGGGAACGAGATGAGACGCTTAGAACTAGCCAGGCGGATCGAACGCATCAAAGCGGAAGGGACGTCTGCCTATATTCGGCATCGGAAACAGTCCCCTCCCTATGAAGGTTCGGAATTGATTGTCGAAAACAAAGGCCACGTCTTTCGGATGGGCAATACGAGTTTTGCGGTCGGCTTCGGTTTGAATCGACCGACCAGTTTTTACGATTTGCACCAGATGGAGAAATGGGTACGCGGCAAGAACGTGTCCCGCCTACATATCGAGGTTTGTCCGCTCGCGGACATGTCACTCATTCGGTTGCTCCAAGAGCGAAACTATACGCTCGACCACTTCCTGGACGTGTGGTTGCTCGACGTGAACACGTTCGTATTCACGGATATGGAGCATGCGGTCGAACGCGTGCACGCCGATAACGTGAACGAATGGGCTCGGGCCATCGCGGCCGGCTTCGCCGAGACCGGGACGGTCATGCAAGAGACGATTGATACCGCGAAAGGCTTCTACGCGTTACCCGAAAACCAGGCGTTTCTCGTCCGCGAAGGTGAGATGGCCGTCGCCGGTGGGATTCTTGCCGTCCAGGACGGAATGGGCGAACTGTTTTTGACGAGCACGATTCCCGCTTATCGGGGCAGAGGCTATCAGACACAGCTCATCTTGGAACGGATTGCGGCCGCAAAAGCAGCCGGTTGCCAGTACGTGACCGTGACGACGAAAGTCGATACGGCCTCGGGACGGAACATGGAGCGCTTAGGATTCATTCCGTTTTACCAGAAAGCCGTCATGAAAAGCCCAATTCTCAAATAAACAGGTCGCCCCGCGGGGCGACCTGTTGTTATTAAAGTAATGATTCGGCACCGTCGACGTACACCTCAGAGCCGGTGACGTGACTCGACATGTTGCTCGCGAAGAACAAGACGACGTCCGCGACTTGTTTGGCCGTGCCGGATTTCCCGGCCAACGGTTGATTTCCTTCCGGATACTCGATCGGGATGACGATTTCTTCGAGCAAGGCGTCATCGCGATTCGTCGAGTCATCGATGTTCGTGTCGATGGCCCCCGGGCAAATCGAGTTGACGCGAATGCCGAATTGGGCGAGCTCGGCTGCTGCCATTTTGGCGAATCCGGTCTGGCCGGCTTTCGTCGTCGCATAGCCGCTGAACCCAAAGTTTTTGAAGTAACGGTTTCCGTTGATAGACGACGTGATGATGACACTGCCGCCTCGTTCTTTTAAATGAGGGATGGCATGTTTCACCGTCAAGAACGTGCCCGTCAAGTTCGTCTCGACGACACCGTTCCAATCTTCGAGCGACAAGTGCTCGATTGGTGTGATCGTGCCGTTTCGTCCTGCGTTCGCGAAGACGATGTCGACGCGGCCGAAACGTTCAACCGTCTGCTCGTACGCTCGTTTCATCTCGTCTTCGTTCCCCACATCGGCACTGATGCCGATGGCACGCTCTTCTCCAATCAGAGTCGCAAGTTGTTCCGCGTCTTCTAAGTTCAAATCGACGATGGCGACTTTCGCCCCGGCTTGGACGAACCGGATGACAGTGGCACGTCCGATTCCAGATGCCGCGCCTGTGATGAAGGCGACCTTCCCCGATAACAATGTATTTGAAATCATTCAATTCGCTCCTTTCAGCTTCCTGTTCTCATATTCCACCGTTCTATGAAACCTAAGCCCGTTTTCTGAAAAAAGGTGAAACGACTCATTCGGGTTGAACGTGAATCGATACCGCGATTTTCAACTTGGCGTCGCGATCGAGTTCGACCGTGACGACTTGTCCGACCCGGAGTTGTTGCACATCGTTCGCTTCTCCTGTCACTTTCGTTCGTTCGTTGATTAATATCGTCTGCAACGTTAACTCGTCGTCTGACAAGTCATGTGGTCCAATCATCAGCTGTGGGATGTCAATCTGTTCGATTCGACCTTCGATTTGATGGTCGTCCCGTGTACTGATCCAATAAACAGCAACTAAAAAAAGACCGATAAATGCCAGAGCAAAGATGAGTCGGGTTCTCATGGTGTTCCTCCTCTGTGCGATTCCGGTACGGTGGTTTCCAATAGTTATTTACCCGGTTTGCAGGAATTCTATAGTGCCTTTTTGACAGGATTTTCAATTGTTGACGCGGAATAAAACAAGACAATTTGAAGAGTGGAGGCGCTGAGGATGGTTCTAATCGGAATGATTGGATTAATCGTTTTAGGATTGGTGGCATTCGGCTGGTGGACAATCGGGTTTCCACGGCGACGGATGTGGGGTGGCGTATTGCTACTAGGCGTGGCTTTGCTTTTTTCGCCACTGTTGCTCGTCGTGAGCGGGGAACGCTTTGGATTTGACGGCATCGTCGCGGGACTGGTCGGGTTGTCCTGTGTCATCGGAGGCGGTTTCTTCTTTCTCACACTTGGTTGGACCGGACGGCCGCAGAAAATCCGAAAAGCACGGACCCTTTCGGAAGACCCTGATTTGTTTTGAACTAGGTTGTCATCCGACTCTTGAAACTCGTACAGTGAAGGCATCGCACTTGATGGAGGGATGACTGTGTTAACGAAGAAGCACCCCCCGGCGCTACGACCGGGAGACACGATTGGAATCATCACACCGTCGTTCCCGGCACCGGCACGGTTCCCGGAACGATACACGCGCGGAATCGAACAACTGAAACGGATGGGATTCATCGTTCAGGAAGGCTCATGCACGCATCGTTCGGAAGGATATCGCTCGGCCTCGATTCAAGAACGGGCCGAAGAGGTCAACGCGCTATTGCGTGACCCGGACGTCAAAGCAATCATCAGTACGATTGGCGGGACGAACTCAAATTCGCTCTTACCGTATATCGATTATGAAGCGTTGCGACGACAGCCGAAAATCATCATGGGCTATAGCGATGTCACGGCGCTCCTCCTCGCTTGTTATACGCAGACGGGAGTGACGACATTTTACGGTCCGGCCATCGTCCCGTCGTTCGGAGAGTACGAGACGATGTTCGCCGACGGGGAACGTTACGTGCGAGAGGTGCTCGGTTTAGAACGGACGGCACCGTATACGCTCGATGTGCCCCGAGAGTGGACCGAGGAGATGATCGATTGGTCGACCCAGGACCGGGAGAAGACGTTCCGTCCAAATGACGGATGGCTAACCCTTCGAGACGGACAGGCCCGCGGCAAGCTGATTGGTGGGAACATGAACACGATGACCGGCTTTTTGAAGTCTGATTATTTCCCTGATGTGACCGGTGCGATTCTCTTTTTAGAAGACTCGTTCAAGACGATGGCGGACGAGGAGCGTTCCCTCAGCATGCTCAAGCTTGCCGGGGTGTTCGACGTCATCAGCGGTCTCGTCATCGGAAAGCATGAACATTTCGATGCGGCCGGCGCGCCGTTTTCATTTGAGGACTTGTTGCTCGAAGTGCTCGGAGACGTCGACTTCCCGATTTTGACGAACGTCGATATCGGGCATACGTTCCCGTCCCATGTGTTTCCGATTGGCATCGAGGTTGAACTTGACGCGACGGCGGGAACGATCACATTTTTAGAGAACGGGGTGACGTCATGATCGAGTTCATTACAATCGTCGACCACCGTCGGAAGAAAATCGGATTGAAATCACGGGCAGACGTTCATCGGGACGGGGATTGGCATGAGACGTTCCACTGCTGGATGATGGATTACGACCGCCTCTTATTACAGCTTCGCAGCGATACGAAGGCGGACTTCCCCGCGTTGTTCGATATCACGGCCGCCGGGCACTTGACCGCTGGGGAGACCGTTCGTGACGGGGTGCGCGAGATTCAAGAAGAGTTAGGACTCGAATTGACGTTCGATCAACTGACCCCGCTCGGCGTCTTCGAAGACGTCATCGAGACGGATACGTTTTTAGACCGCGAGTTCGCCCATACGTATGTCTATGCGTATGATGGCGAAGCGTTCACGTTGGACGAAGCGGAAGTGGCCGATGTCGTCTCGGTCGAGATCACGGCGCTGCACGCACTTATTGACGGGACGCAGTCTGAGATGGAGACAACATCGGTCATCTCGGGAGAGACACGGGTCGTGACGAAACGCGATCTCGTACCACACCCGACCAACTATTGGGAGCAAGTGCTGGCGGGTGTAAAAACCGCTCAAGAGGAACGCCATGATTGAAGTCCTATGGCAACTGCTTCACGTCGTGCTGGTGGTCGGGATGGGCGGCTTGCTCATTTTGTGTTTTCGTAAGTAAAGAGGGGGAAGAAAGATGAAAACAGGACCAGACACAATCCCGCTCGGCTTGGAGACGGCGCGTCTGTATTTACGGGCACCGCTCGCCGAGACGGATGCGCGTGTCGTCAACGAGGCGATTCGGGGCTCGTATGAAGAGTTGAAGCGATGGCTCCCGTTCGCGCAAGACGTACCGACGTTGTCTGAGACGGAAGCGAATTTACAACGGGCGCAAGAATTGTACGGAACAGGCGAAAGTTTCCGGTATCTCATCTTTTTACGGGAGACGGGAACGTTCGTTGGGACGGTCAGCCTGTTCGGGATTGATTGGGACGTCCCGAAAGCGGAAATCGGGTATTGGCTCGATTCGACGCATACCGGTCGTGGCTATATGACGGAAGCGGTCGAGGCGGTCGTCCGTTTCGGTTTCACCCAGTTCGATTTCAAACGGATCGAGATTCGCTGCGAGTCGACGAACGAAGGCAGTCGCTTGATTCCGGAACGGCTCGGCTTTCAGCTAGAAGGCATGCTCCGGAACGAAGACTTGTCCGCTGATGGGATGCGACTGACGGACACGGCCGTGTATGGCCTGTTGCCAGGCGAACTTAGACCGTTAGCGACATGATGCGCTGCGGGCCGATGGGGCCGTCGATTCGGCGCTTCGTGTCGATGAAGCCGACCGTCTGATAAAGGGAAAAGGCGGCTTCGTTTTTCAGATTGACCGATAGCACGACCTCGTGTTTATGAGGGAAGTGGGCTCGTACATAGTTCGGCAACTGGTGTAGTGCCGCTTTGGCATGGCCGTTCCCTTGCGCCGAATGGTTAATCAAGAACATCGAGAGCAACAACGCGTCGTCTGCCTCTGTATACGAGGCGACCCGTTCCGTATCATGGAGCAAAAAGAAGCCGACGGGCTCTTCGGCCACGATGACGATAGGATGAATCCCGTCTAAGAGGGGGGAATCGAGGTCAATCGGGAGTGTCGTATATTTTTCTTGATCGAGCGGTAACGTGAATGTGTTCAAGATGGGCCAATGGGCCTCTCGAAGTGGTTCGAGTCTCGTCGTCATGATGAATCCTCCTCCATGATTAGCTGTCTCCACCAGTATACCGAAATATAAGTGAAGGGAACGAACACGTGATGCATCCAGTGATTTCTTATGTCCAACATCCACCGCTCCAAGATTTGTATCGAGCCTTCATGGACGGCTTTTCCGATTACATGATTCGCTTTGACATGAATGAGGCCCAGTTCGAGGCCGTTTTCCTCGTCCGCGATCAAAACCAGCCGACGCGTTCCGTCGTCGCCTATGCGGACGGTCGGCCTGTTGCCGTCATGTTGAGCGGCGTGGCGCACCTCGATACGGGATGGGTCACTCGTTGCGGCGGCTTGGCCGTCGCCCCTGATTACCGACATCTCGGCATCGCGCACGAATTGATGCGACAGTTCGATGAACAGGCGACGGGGAAGCGTCTGCTCGAGGTCATTCAAGGGAACGATCCCGCGCTCGCCCTCTATGACCGACTCGGGTACCGTGTCGTCCGAGAGATTATGTACTTTCAATCCGTACCGACCGAGACGAACGCGACACGGGAACCGGCACCGATCCTTGAACTGTTCGATACGTATTATCCGGCAGCGGGGCACACACCGATTTGGCAAGTCGATGTCCGCACAACACAACAACAGACCGAGCTCGTGCGAGTGAGGGAAGGCGAGACGAGCGGAGCACTGCTCTTCCGGGGCAGTCTGTTGCTGGATGTGTTCGGTCGCGACGAGGACGCCGAATGGTTATTGCGTGCGGCCGCGGCTGAAGGACCGATTCGCCTGACGTTGACGTCGGATCGCCCGGCGTTGCTCTCGGCAGCGCGACAGCTCGGGTTCGTCCAGGACGAGATTGCTCAATTCGAGATGATCAAGCCCGGGATAGAGACGTAATGCGCGTCCTGTTGCCTGTCCTCATGCTCGGTCTGATCGTCGGGAACTTGTTCACGATTCTCGGTCTGACGACGAACCTGCCATCTGGCCTCGATCGACTCTTTTTGTTCGGCGGACCGGCGCTGACCATCCTGGCTGCCGTTAGTATCATCGTCATCGTCCTACAACGAAGGCGATGATGTGAAATTTCAATGAAGTTTATGGATGGCGAGTTCACTGTTTTGATATGTTCGACATACAAATGAAATGCTTCATATATTGAACTTTTCAGACGTGGATGCTATATTCGCACTTGTAGCTTTTTAATCAAGCTAGCGAATCATCCAATCTGGAGGTTTTATCAATATATGTGGAAACAACTACTCGTCACCGTCGGTACAGGCGTCCTGATTCTATCAGGGACTTCAGCCGTATCCGCGGATCAAATTACCCCGCAAGACCTCGTCAAGACGACGAAATCGCTCCAACAGACCGAACAACGGATTCAAACGTCGAAACAATCGGTCGCCAAAGCCAAACGTCACGTCGAAACGATCGATCAGAGCGCGAAAGCAATCGATCAGAAGATTGAGCAGACCAAATCAAAACTCGCGTCATTCGAGACGGCATTGAATCCGGAGACAGCTGACAAGTCTCTATTCAAACAAGTGTTGTCAACCGTGCTCCCGAGCGCCAAGGCAGAGGCGGCGGAGTCTGAAGAGACGAAGCGTGATTTGCAAGCCAAACAAGCCGAGACGAAACAATCGTTAAAGACGCTTGAGACCAAACAGGCGGACGTGAACGCAGAACGGCAAAAAGCCCGCTCGGCTCACGTAGCAGCCTATAAGCAGTTGAAAGGGCAAGCGGCCCAATTGAAAGACTTGAAGCAACAAACGGCGGCGCTTGCGCCTGACAAGTTTATGATGCCAGCGACTGGACGTCTGTCACAAGGTTACGGACCGGCAAGCGGCCAGTTCGGATATACGTTCCATAACGGGCTCGATATCGCGGCGAACGTCGGCACACCGATTTATGCGGCGGCGGCTGGGACGGTCACGGACGTCAAATCAGGCGGCCCGTATGGAAAACACGTCTTCATCGAGCATGAAATCGATGGTCAAAAGTGGACGACGGTCTACGCCCATATGCATAAAATCGAAGTGAAGACAGGCCAGACGTTGCTCCAAGGCGAAGGCATTGGCCAAATTGGCAACACGGGCAACTCGTCAGGTCCGCACCTCCATTTCGAAGTGCATCAAGGAGAATATGCTTATTCATCAAGTTCGGCCGGCAACACGGTCAACCCGATGGATGTCGCCGAAGTGCTCGGTGGCGCGTCGCCCATCAAAGCGACGTATTGACGCAACGATTCGTTGCGTCATTTTTTTGTGTCTCCCTTCTCATCATGGGTCGCGCGCAGTTCGATTAATTTCCGGAACGCCTCGTCACGGTCGAACGTACTGAACCAGCGGAAGTCGTCGTGGTCGAGAATCCGGTAATGTTGACTGACCATATTCTGTTGAATCCGGTATTTCCCTTGATGCTCAATCGTCGTCCACCAGACGTGTCCGCCCAACGTTTTCGTCGCCAGGCTCGGGTCGGTATGGGCGACGAGACGAATGAACTCGATGGGTTGATCCCCAATCAACGAATGGAGATATGGGCTTTGATTGAATAGAGCGCAGATGGCGACCGTCGTCGTCCAGTTCGCGTTCAGACGTCGCTTCTCGATTTGAATCAACGTTTTTTTCGAGATGCCGACGAGCGTACATAGTTCTTCTTGCGATAATCCTTGCTCGGTACGAATCAGTTTGAGCTTGCTTGAAATCAGTTCGGAAAACGTTTCTTTTGTATGCATACCTGCTCCTAAAGTGTATTTTTACACAGTGTATCACGCGGTATAGAAAGATGGAAGATATCGGATGAAGAAGGGCGTTTCCTCGAGCCATCAAAAAAGCGAAAGGAGAGGGACTCCTTTCGCTCGGTCACTGACTGATGTTATTCACGTGTCGGGTCATGATTGCCCTCGCTATCGGCAATCGTGTCCGAACTCCCGAAATCTTCGACTTGGCTGAACGCATCCGTGCTTTGGCCTGGTTCGTCGGTCCCATCGAGTTGTTTCCGGGCAGCCGTCTCAGATGGATTGAGCACGTCCTCTTCGACCGGACGTTCGCGGTCGGTCAAGTGCTCGTTCTCTTCTTGCTCGCGCGCGTGCTGGATGCAGAGCGTCGCCTCAGGGATGATTTCAAGACGGTCCAACTCGATGTCTTCGCCGCACACCTCACATTTTCCATACGTCCCATTCTCGATGGCGAGCAACGCCTTGTCGACGTCACTCAAGAACTCTTCATCGAGCTCAGTTAGCGCTTGGTCGCGTTCGCGCAAGAATAATTCTTCTCCTGAGTCTGCCGGATGGTTATCGTAGTGGGACAGTTCCCCTTCGTCATATACTTCTTCCCGATTTTCCATATATCCTTCGGTCTTCGCTTTCTCTTTTAATAGACGTTCTTTGAACGTATCAATCTGCTGTTGTGTCAACATGCGGTCCACTCTCCAGTTCTGATTTCATTAATATTAGCATTTCCCATTTTGCGACGGTACAAACCTTTCGATTGGCGAAGGTGATTTCTAAACGATTTGAAAAACGGGTATGATGAAAGAGACGGAACGATTATTGTGAAGGAGGGAATGGACCATGAGAAAAGTAGAGGTCGTCCCGTATGATCCGATATGGGAGACGAAATTCAAGGAAGAGGCGTCCAAACTCGAACGCTTGTTTGAAGGGGAAATCGTCGCCATTCATCACATCGGAAGCACGTCGGTGCCGGGACTCGATGCGAAACCGATTATCGACATCATGCCGGTCGTACGAGAAATCGAGCGGATTGATGAATGGGTCGGGCACATGGAGGCACTCGGGTATCGAAGTTTCGGCGAGCATGGGATTCCGAGACGGCGCTTCTTCGCTAAAGGAGAAGACGTCCGGACGATTCACGTCCATATGTTCGAGGAAGGGGATGAAGGCGTGACCCGCCATCTCGCGTTCCGCGATTATTTGATGACGTTCCCAGACGTACGGGACGAGTATGCGGCGCTTAAACAACAATTGGCGAGTCAGCATCCGGAAGATATCGAGAGCTATATCCAAGGAAAACAAGACTGGGTATCCGCGACCGAGCAGGAGGCGACGTTGTGGTATATGTCTCGCCAACAAATTTGAAACATTTTACTGTTTCATCTCGTACAGAAAACTAATCAGTTGAGGGGGGGTCATGAGATGAAACGATTTCTCGGGAAATGTATCGAGTACGCGTTTGTCGCACTGTTATTTGTCGGCTTATTTTTTGGATTGCGCTATGGCGTCAATCACTTCGTCGGAACAGACGAGATGCGTGCATACGCCTACCTGTTTCTAGGAACCGCCTTTATCATTTTCCCGGTCTCCTTGTTCGGCGGCTACTTCCTGGCCCGTCCGATTCAACACCGTTTGCACGGCAAAGAGCAGGAAACGACAAACCATACGTTGCGTGGGGATGAAAAGCCGCACGGGGTCACGGAGACGCGGGACTATAAAAATGAAGGTTCGTGGCCGTTATGATGCAGTTGATACGAACCGATGATGCGGCGTTGATTGCGACGTTGAACTGTCCAATCCATGAACATCATCTTCAGTTGGCGCCGGCGTTCTTTGCGCCTTACAATCACGCCTCGATGGAAGCGGCGTTTTCGGAGATGATGGCGCGAGACGATTATCATTTCTTCACGGCAGAGGTCGACGGAGACACAGTCGGCTACGTCTGTTTTCAAGAGCGAGTGAGTGAGGCGAACGCGTTTCGGAAAGCTGTCCGGACACTCTACGTGCATCAAATCAGCATTAACCCGGAGGCGAAGCGGCGAGGGTATGGACGCTTGGTCATGGAAGAAGTGGAACGCTATGCCATCGCACACGGATTTCCGTCAATCGAACTGGATTATTGGTCGGTGAACGAAGCGGCGGCCGCGTTTTATAGCGAAATTGGCTTTCAACCGAAGCGACAGTTCGTCGTGAAGCATCTCTAAAGTAGAAGATTAGTCTTGGCGTACGATAATCACGCCATTTAAACACATACGAGATCGGGGAGGATTTGATGGAGACAGTCATTTTAGTCGTCGGTGTCATCGGCACCATTTCGCTCATGTTATTCATGTCGAACCAATGGTTGGGCTATGGGAAAGGCAATATTGTCATGACGCTCGATGAGCACTACACGAACTTGAACGAGTACGTGCCGGCGATTTTGACGAAGCTGTATGAAGACGGGAAGTCGGCCCATTATCTCGGCGACCGGAAGTTTGAAGTGAACGGCAAGCGGTACGTCCTCGTCGAACGGACCGTCCCGATCGGTCGCGTCCCGACGCAGCAGACCGTGCTCATGCCAGATAAAAAATAAGCCACGCCCTAGGCGCGGCTTATTTTATTTGACGGCCGGGGGACCGAAACTACCGGCATGGTAGTCGCGGAACGCCTGACGAATCTCCTCTTCGGTGTTCATGACGAACGGACCGTGGGCGATATAGTCTTCCCGAATCGGCTTACCTGAGTAGATGAGCAGTTTCGCACGTGACGTCGCTTTGAGGCGGACCACGCTCTCACCGTCACTCGTCTCATCGTACGTGAGCGTCGCCGCGTGCGTCTTCGCAAGCGGTGTCGCTGACGTTCCGAGTTCGAGGGAACCCGCGAGAACGTAGACGAAAGCGTTATGATTCGTCGGGATGATGTGCTCATAGGCGGCCCCACTCTGTAAGCTCACTTCGCTCATCGTGATGGGGACGAGACTGTCCATCGGTCCGGTCACTCCGGCGATGTCACCCGAATAGACACGCACGTGTCCTCCGTCAATCGGCACGAGCGGTGCCTCTTCGACATATACGTTTTGGTAAGATGTCGTCGTCGTTTTAAGTGTTTTCGGCAAGTTGAGCCATAGTTGAAGCGTATGAATCAAGTCGTCGTCGACGGCCTCCTCGGCATGACGTGCCGCCCAGCCCGCATTCATATATTGAACGTCACCCGCATCTAAAATCGAATGTCCGCCATGGTTATCGATATGTTCAAGTCGTCCGTCAATCACGTAGGTAATGGTCTGGAAGCCGCGGTGAGGATGGTCAGAGAACGTTCCCCGCTTGAACCAGTCCTCGGCCATCAAGATGAACGGGTCGAACTCGTGTTTTCGTTCCGGAGGCAAGACCCAACCCTGCTGCACGTGCGGATATCCGTTTTGTTTATAGGCGACCGGCCAATGGCTGGCGACGTCGCGCTCGAATCGTTTCGTCATCACACTCTCTCCTTTGCACTGTTTGTTGTCATTGTCGCATAGCGAGCCAAGGAGGCTTTCCGATTTTGCCTATATAACGTGTAAAGCCAGACCGGTGAGCCAGTCTGGCTTGAAAAGTGTCGTCAGTTGTTTGCTTGTCCGATGGAAAGGTCGCGCCACCGTTCGGCATCGGCGCGGAGCAATTTGAAATGTGAGCCTGTCTTCGTGTTTGTCAAAATTACATCGTCTTCCGTGTAACTGAGATCGAACGTTTGAGCACGAATGCCCTCGAACACCGTCAAATAAGGGGTCGGCGCTGGGGTTCCGGCCGTGGCCACGGCTTTTGAGCGATCGATGGCTTGAAACACGAACTGGACGGTCTCGGCGTTGGCATGATGCAAGAACGGTGCATCTTTTGATTCTGTGCCGATTAGAGCCAGTTCATGGGCGACGACGTGACGTCGATTGGCGAATTGTTGCCGCATTTTTGTTTTCAAGCGGTCGCCGTGCAACAACGTCTCTTCTTTATAGGTGATAGAAACGACTTGTTTATAAGGTTTGCCATCGCGGATGAAGGAGAAACTGAACAGTGGATAGCGCTCGTTCGGAACGAGTTTGGTCGGGAGCGTGCTCGCCTGCCGTGCCCCGAGCATTCGATCGTAGGTGGCATCCTGCGGTCGCAGGACGTCCTCATATAACGTCTGATCGGATGACAGATGGAGCCCGTACTGTTGCGTGTCTTGAGACACTTCGGTCCCTAAGCCGAGGGACAGGAACGGTTGACGTGACGATTCGTTGATGGGCAACGTGATGGTCTCACGCGATTCGGGTGACTCGAACGTGAATTCGAACGAACCGTTGAACGGCATCGTCACGTGGACGAGCGTCTGTTCGAAACCGTGACGTTTTGGATAAGGCTCATTGCCGACCGGTTTTTTCATCTCTTCGGTGAAATGGACTTGCTCGTGCGGTTGCGCAACTCGAAGCTTCGACGTCGCGGATGATGAGACGGCTTGGTCGCGGTACGGAGTGAGACTATCCGGCAACGCATCGATTTGTTTCATATAGGTGATGGTGTCGGCTTGGCATTGGACGTAGGTTTGATTTTCCACTTCAAAAAATGTGGCGGTCGGAAAGACTTCGGTCGAGGCCGTGGTCGTAAGCGGTTGGCTCAATTTGACCGTGCCAATCAAGAGACGCTCTCCATCAGGCGCACGGGTGATGGCGTCCTCTGGGTAACAGGCATCAAGGACGTTCGTCCGGTCGGACTCGGTCATCTCGATTTGTTGACCAGAAGGTAGAGAGGCGCGACCTTGATAGTACTCTGGAGCCGTATGTAAACGAAATGCATGTTCTTCTTCGCATCCGAACAGGACGAACAACATGGCGAGCGTACAAAGAATCAGGTACTTTTTCACAGGGTGCACTCCTTTAATGATTAACTTTCATCATTTTAGCACCATTTTTTTGTGACTATAGTCTTAGGAAAATTAATGCGATTTTTTTTAAAAAAATCAAAAAACCCGCTCCACTTGAACTGAACGGGCTTGTTTTACACTTATGGATATGAAATGGAATTTCTCCATTTGACACGTGTCGATTTTTGACGAATGAACGTTGTGATGTAGACGTTCTTGAAAATGACGAAAATCGTCGAAAATAACAAAATGGAATTAAAAAGGGGTTATTTGTTTATTTTTACCTTCAATCCACGTCGCGACCACGGGCCGCCTTCAAAATTTCGAACCATTCTTCTCGCGTCAGGTCAATCTGAAGCGCATCGACGGCGGTCCGAACTCGTTCAATTTTCCCAGATCCGACGATCGGCATGATCTTGGCCGGGTGCTTCAAGAGCCACGCGTAGACGACGGCGTCGATGCCGCCCGCTTGATGTCGATCGCTGATTTCCTCCAATTTTTCACGAAGCGGTGCGTAAGCGGCCTCGGTGAACAGTTGTCCGCCGGCGAGAGGGCTCCACGCCATGAGTGGCATCCGTTTCTCGTGGCATAGGTCGACAGTACCATCTTCAAAATGCTTCAGTTGCATCGGTGAGAGCTCAAGCTGGTTCGTCACGAGTTGGAACGGTAAACGTGACTGTAACAACTGTTGGGTTGCCGGCACATGGTTCGAGACCCCGAACGTACGCACTTTTCCGCTTCGTTGCAACGTGATGAACGCCTCGGCGACTTCGTCCGGGTCCATGAGCGGGTCGGGACGGTGAATCAAAAGCGTGTCAATCTGATCGATGGCGAGCTCCTGTAGCGAGCGCTCGGCTTGACGGATGATATGTTCTTTCGTCGTATCATAATGGTTGATGGATTGGCCAGGGTTGAAAGAGCCTGTCAGCTTGATGCCGGTCTTCGTCACAATCTCGATTTGATCGCGGAGTGATGGCTTGAGACGAAGCGCTTCGCCGAACAATCCTTCACACGTATAGCCACCGTATATATCAGCGTGATCGAACGTCGTGATGCCGAGTTCGATACATTGTTCGATGAAAGTGAGGCGTTCCTGCGGGCTCATGTCCCATTCGGCCAAACGCCACATGCCGTGAATGATTCGTGAGAATGATAAGTCTTCTGTCAGTTCGATGCGTTGCATGGTAAGTTCCTCCTCATTGTTTGTCGCTTTCATTATAAGGATAAAACAGGAGGGCGTCACTTTTGGGGCGTATTGGAAGGACATGAACCGAGTCAAACTAAAGCGATTTCAGTTATGATGAGACAGAGATGATTAGAAAAAGAGGAGTGACTTATGAATCATTACGAACAATATGCGAACGTCACGTTTGAGCAACAAGGTCAGGAAACATACGTGACCGCCGCTCATGCCGATCTCGAACTGCACGGGATTGGGCGCAGTGCCGCCGTGTTTCGCATAAAAGACACGCGACTCGTCATCAAAGTGTTCTTTCCGGATTATACGCATATCGCAGCTGAAGAGGCTGTGATTTATCGAACGCTCGAAGGGTTACCTCAATTCCCACGCTTGTATGAAGCAGGTGTGAATTATATCGTCATCGACTACATCGAGGGCAAGACGCTATTCGAATGTTTGACGGAAGGGATTTGGATTGATGCGTCGTACATTCAGCAAGTCGACGCAGCGCTCATCGCGGCACGAAGCCTCGGACTCACGCCGTCGGACGTTCATTTGCGCAATTTGATTTTGACGCCGGAAGGCCGTATTTATTTAATCGACTTGGCCCGCTTCCGCCAAGGACAGCACGTCGATCACCAATGGGAAGATTTGAAGCGGATGTATCGGTTTTATCGGCTCCGTTTCATGCCGAAGCGCTATTCAGAGCGTTTGTTGAACGGAGTCGCCTATTTATACCGCACGTTTGTGAACGATCCGAGACACTAGTCGACGGTCGTTTTTCTTTTGAAGATTAGGGAACAAAGAGGATGTGACTGTCACTTCGTTTTGGAAAAGGAGGCTGATTGTATGCATCGGATTTATGCAAATGAACTGGAGACGTTACGTGATTGTGTGGAGACGTGTAATTACTGTCTCGAGTCGTGCCTGGAAGAACATGACGTCAAGATGATGGTTGACTGCATCCGGCTCGACCGGGAGTGCGCCGCCATCTGTTCGTTTCTCGCCGAGGCGATGACGCGAGATTCGGCGTTCGTGCCCGAACTCGCCCGGGCTTGTGCGGTCGTCTGTAAGGCGTGTGCCCAGGAATGCGAGAAACATAAGCATGCCCATTGCCAAGAATGTGCGCGCGTCTGCGTCGAGTGCGCCTCGATGTGCGATCGTTTGGCAGCATAATGTGAAAAAGTCAGTCAAAACGGCTGACTTTTTTATGTGGGAGCGAATCGCCGGGTGTATTTTGAAATCGAGATAAGTATAATGAAGAAAACGTATGAAAGTGGTGTTCTCATGATTCGCAATTGTCGTCGAGATGATCTTCAAGCTGTCTTACATATTTATAATGATGCCATCGTCAACAGTACCGCCGTCTATCACTACGAACCGGTGACGCTTCAAAATCGAATCGCTTGGTACGAGGAGAAAAAAGCGGCCGGACTTCCCATCATCGTATGGGAGGAAGGGGACGTCGTGATGGGCTTTGCCACATTTGGGCCGTTTCGTCCTTGGCCGGCCTATCATTATACGGTCGAACACTCGGTGTACGTCCATCCTGGATACCGTAGCAAAGGCATCGGCAACAAGTTGCTCCGAGAAATTATCCGGATCGGTGAAGAGCGGGATGTGAAGACGATGATTGGTGGCATCGATGCAGCCAATATCGCGAGCGTCAAAGCACATGAAAAGTTAGGGTTCGTCCATTCCGGTACGATTAAAAAAGCCGGCTACAAGTTCGGGAAGTGGCTCGACTTATCGTTTTATCAACTCGATTTGAAAGGTCCCGAGACTCCGCAAGAAGGCTGACCGCTAGCTGTCGACGTTCCGAAAATACGGTATACTGGGGACAGTGAATCGAATGGAGGAATCAGCATGACAGAACTACCGAATTGTCCGAAGTGTCAATCGTCTTACGTGTATGAGGACGGGAGCTTGCTCGTCTGTCCGGAATGTGCGTACGAGTGGTCACCGAGCGAGGCGGCTGAAGCAGAAGCGGACGCGCAAATCAAAGACGCGAACGGAAACGTGCTCCAAGACGGGGACACGATCACGGTCATCAAAGATTTAAAGGTGAAAGGGACGTCGCTCGTCGTCAAACAAGGCACGAAAGTGAAAGGCATCCGTCTCGTCGACGGGGACCATGACATCGACTGCAAGATTGACGGCTTCGGTGCGATGAAGCTCAAATCGGAGTTCGTGAAAAAAATCTAAAAAAGCGTGTTGATCCGTTCGCGGACCAACACGCTTTTTGCTGTTTATGAAAAGAATGGTTTGTATTCGCGGCGTTCGTGCATGACGGATACCCATTGGAGCGTCGTGAACTCCTCAAGCACCCATTCGCCGTTGAAACGGCCAAGACCAGAATCTTTCTCACCACCGAACGGCAAGTGCGGCTCATCGTTCACCGATTGGTCGTTGACGTGAATCATCCCCGTCTCGACTTGGCGTGCGAATTCGGTCGCGCGATAGATTGAACCGTGGACGGCACCGCTCAGTCCGTACGGGAGTTCGTTCGAGAGTTTCAGCGCCTCGGCGTCATCTTTGAACGACAGAATGACGGCGACCGGTCCGAAAATCTCATTTTTTGCGAGTGGCATGTCATTCGTGACACCGCTCACGACGGTCGGCTCGAGCACGTTCCCGTCAGCGTTGCCGCCGACCTGGAGCGTCGCACCGGCGTCGACCGTCTGCTTGATTTGATCGAGGATGCGGTCGACTTGATCGTGATCGATGAGCGGCCCGACTTGTGTATCCGATTCGTTCGGGTTGCCGAACTTCAAGGCGCGAACCCGCTCCACAAATTTTTCAAGGAACGCATCGTGAATCGACTCGGCGACGAGAATCCGGTTCGTCGACATACAGATTTGCCCTTGATGATAGAACTTCGAGTAGACGGCCGATTCGACGGCACGTTCGATGTCGGCGTCGTCTAACACGACGAAGACGTTATTCCCGCCGAGTTCGAGCGCTGTTTTCTTCAACAGGCGTCCGGCCTTCTCGGCGATGCCTTTGCCGACCTCGGTCGAACCAGTGAACGAAATGAGTTTTGGCACCGGGTGCTCGACGATGGCGTCCCCAATCTCCGAACCGCGACCGACAACGACGTTCAAGACGCCTTTCGGAAGCCCCGCCTCTTCAAATAACGAGGCGAACAGGAGACCACCTGTGACCGGTGTCGCTGTCGCCGGTTTGACGACGACGGTATTGCCCGTCGCGAGCGCGGAGACGATTGAGCGGACTGCGAGGTGGAACGGGAAGTTCCATGGGCTGATGACGCCGATGACACCGAGCGGTTTCCGGTAAACCCGGTTCTCTTTGTTCGGGACGATTGATGGCTTGATGAGTCCGTCCATGCGGAACGGGAACGTCGCCGCTTCTTTGATGATCGCCATCGATGCTAAAAATTCACCTTCTGCTTTGATACGTGTGCTACCCGATTCTTTGACGAGCCACTCGATGATGTCTTCTTTATGTTGTAACGTCACTTCGGCGAACTTCTCAATCAAGGCCCGTCGATTTTGTGGCAGCATCGTCGCCCATTCGGTTTGTGCTTCTTTCGCAACGGCATAAGCCTTGTCGAGATCAGACTCGTCGGCCGAACGAATCGAGAACAACGTCTCGTCCGTGAACGGGTTGGTGTTATCGATCGATTTGTCGCTTGACCCTTCGACCCATTGGCCATCAATGTACATCTTCGTAAAATCGGTATGCATGTTCAAACACTCCTTTATCTTTTTGCTTCACCTTAAGAAGTATTCACCTGATTTGAAAAAATAAACCTCTCGATGCGCAACTAACTTGTTTTACAAAGTAGTTGCAAATGGTAGCTCCTTCCATTACTATTGTGTATAACAAGTTAGTTTGGTGAAAGTGAGGATACGCCATGGCGATGAGTCAGATGTTGAAAGGATTGCTCGAAGGTTGCCTGTTGGCCATCATCGATAAAGGAGAGACGTACGGCTATGAGATGTCGGAGAAGTTGCAGGCGTACGGATTCACGATGGTGAGTGAGGGCAGTATCTATCCGGTATTGTTACGGATGAAGAAAGACGGCTGGGTCGAGACGATTCAAAAAACACTGCCGTCCGGAGGGCCGAAGCGAAAGTATTACATTTTGACGGAGGCGGGACAGCAAGAATTGCTCGCCTTCAAACAACGTTGGGCGGAAGTGTCAAGCGGCGTCGACCGCGTACTCGGAGAGGGGAATGAAGATGGAACTTTCAAAAAAGAGTCGTGATTTTTTGGATGACTTGGCGGTATATCTCATGTCGAGCGGGAAATCGGAAGGGGAAGTGCAAGACGTTGTCGCCGAGCTGAAAGACCACCTCGAGGAGGCGGAACGCGCAGGCAAAAGCGTGGACGATGTCGTGGGCCAGAGCCCGAAAGCCTACATGCAGCATCTCGGGCGTGAGATGGCGTTCGATGGGAAAGGTTTTTTCAAAATCATCGCGATGATCATCCCGAACGTGTTCGCCTACATCATCATCGCCAACTTCATTCAAGGCGAGATGACATTCTCGACGGTCCAGTTGATTGGGTTCCCGCTCATCGCCGTCCTGTTCTTGCTGGCCGCCTCACAAGCGTTCCGCCACATGTCGGTTCGCTCGAAAGAAAGCAAATTTAAAAATGGGGCGACGTACATCACGCTCGCTGCGCTGCCGATGACATTGTTCCTCGGGCTGATGATACTCGACATCTTCGTCGAGACCCCGACGATCGTGTTCGGTCCAACCGGTCAACTCGTATTGTTCGGACTGGCCGTCGTCACGTTGCTCACCGTCTCGGTGTGGACGAAGACATGGATCAATCTGATCATTCCGATTCTCTTATTCGGACCACAATACGCGTTTGCCCAGACGAGTTTGCCGCTCGAGCAACAACTTATTTTCTCGATGCTGATTCTGTTCGTCGGGATGGGGGTCTTCTTGTTCGTCTGGTGGAAAAAGAATCAACAGGAACAAGCATGATGCTCGGACGAATCATTTTTGTCGCGATCTTGTGTCTGCCGTGGGGCTTTTTCGTGACAGCGGCAGACTTTCTATGGGGGAATGCGCTCGGTTATCTTCTGATTCCAGCGATCGTGTGGTCGAGTGTGTGGTGGTTTGGGCGGCGTGAGATGTTCCCGTGGCTCGCATGTGGGCTCATCGTATCGTATGTCATTTCCACGGCGATGGTTTGGCACGTCGATGGGGCGTGGGATTATTTCTTCAAGCCGATTGGCCAGTCTATCCTCGTGAATGTCTGGACCATTGTTTACGCGAGTGGTGTCGTTTTGGCGTATATGTATCGTCGTGCTTTGCAAAAAGCACGTGAATCTGCTTAAGGTCGGACGCGGCTGGGAATAGGCAACTGAACGCCTAAAAGAGAAAGAAGGGATTCCCATTGCCAGTCAATCCGACGATTCAATTTTATTTGAACCAGTTTCAAAATCAGCTCTCGACCACATATGACCAATTGGATCCGCTCGAATTAAGACGACAAGAAGACGCAATGATGACCCGATTTCAACATAGAGAACATGTGCTTGATGTCGAGGAGCGCTGGATCACGCTCCCGAATCGCTCACTTCCAATCCGCATCTATCGATCGAGTCGAACGCTTGCCCCTGCCCTCGTCTATTATCACGGGGGTGGCTATGTCACGGGGAGTCTCGACACGCATGATGCGATTTGCCGGACGATCGCGAATGAGGCCGACTGTACCGTCATCTCGGTCGGTTATCGACTCGCGCCGGAACATAAATTCCCGACAGCCGTCTACGACAGCTATGAGGCGCTCGTTTGGATTGCGGATCACGCCTCGGAACTCGAAATCGATGCCGAGCGCATCGCCGTCGGCGGTGACAGCGCTGGGGGGACGCTCGCCACGGTCAGCGCTTTGATGGCCATCGAGCAAGGCCGTCCTCTCGCCATGCATCAGCTGTTATTTTATCCGGTGACGGGGACCGAGGAGAATCTGCCGTTATCGTTAATCGAGTATGCGACCGGCTATTTGCTCGACGAGGCGTTGATTCGTTGGTTCCAACACCAATACTTTCATGACGAGACTGAATTGACCCACCCCTACGCCTCGCCAATCGTTTCGCCACATTTGGCGAAACTGCCGCCGACGACGCTGTTGACGGCCGAATATGACCCGCTCCGTGACCTCGGCCGAGCGTACGCCAATAAATTGATTAGTCTCGGTGTCCCGGTGACGTATCACAATTACGGAGGACTCATCCACGGCTTCGTCAACTACTACGCATACGTTCCGGAAGCGCGACGAGCCGTCAAAGAAGCGGCGCAGTCGCTCGGACATGCCTTCCATACGCAAAAAACTCGCCCCTAAGGCGAGTTTTTTTCATGCTTTCGATAAATAAGGGAAGCGACAACCTTCCGGGAAAAATTGTCCTTCGTTCATGCGAATCATCCATTGGCCGTCGCGGGACGGACGTTGTTCCACACCGTCCAGATCGGGCGTGAATTTAAAGACGATTTCGGTGATGCCTTCAAAGGAGAGCCGGGCCACGACGTCACGCATATCGACAGGTCGCGGCGACAGCACGGCATACAAGTTTAAGCGCGAGCGCTCAATCATATAAATGACATGGACGTCATCGAAACGATACACGTCCTCGTCCATCCCTTGATAGTAATGGAACATCCAAATGTGCATGTCGTCTGTCGTATACAGACGCGGTGAAAACGGGAGTGACTCCAGTTTGAAACGGCGCCACTGTTCGGCATCGACGTCGACATGTTCGAGTGGGGAAGCCGATCCCGAGACTGAAACGAATAGCTCCGGTTCGGGTTGGACGGAGAACCCCTGTTGCTCGTAAAACGGTGCAACCCCTTCGTTACAAGCCAAAAAATAAGACAACCCATCCGTGTCATGCTGCTTGAACACATGCTTAAAGATGCGGGTGGCGAGCCCTTGTCCTTGTCGGATCTCGTCCGTCATGACCGTTCCGATTTGATACGCTTCGCGCGCGGTTCCGTCCATCATCACTGTCATTCGGCTCATCCCGACGTTCGAGATGACATTCCGATAGAACGTCAATGAATAACAGCGATAGTGGTCAGTCCATTCGCCAGCTTTGTACCACTCGCGAAAATCGATGCCGAACGTCTCATCGGCAAAGTAAAAAAACGATTCGAGTTCTTTGTTCGAATACTCGAGGTTGGTGATTGGCTTTTTGGGCATAGGGCTCGCTCCTTTTTTGAACTTCTATGTCTGTTCCTGTACATTAGAGGCAGAGAGGGGTAATAGAGATTATGAAACGGTATGAAGCGATTTTATTCGATGTCGACGACACGTTGCTCGACTTTAAACAGAGCGAGCACGTCGCCTTGGAGCAGTTGCTCGCGGCACACAACGTTCGGATGACAGATGAATTGAAACAACAGTACGTGACGATCAATAACGGATTATGGCGCGCGTTCGAGCGTGGCGAGGTCGGACGGGAAGACGTCTTAATGGGCCGACACACGCAACTGTTCGATACGCTCGGCATCACAATCGACGCGCATGAAGTCGAACAGCGCTATCGCGACCATTTGCACGACGGGGTACACATCATCGATGGGGCACTCGAGCTCGTCCAAACGCTCAGTGAACAGTATCCGCTCTATATCGTCACGAACGGTGTGACGGAGACGCAGTTCAAGCGGCTCGAAGCGTCGGGACTGCTTCCTTATTTCAAGGATGTGTTCGTCTCGGATGCGACCGGATCGCAAAAGCCGATGAAACCGTTCTTCGATTACGTGTTCGACCGCGTGCCGAACGTGGCACCGCAACGTGGACTCATCGTCGGTGACTCGCTGACGGCAGATATCGCCGGCGGGCGCATGTATGGGCTCGACACGTGCTGGTACAATCCGCACGAGATTGCGGCGTCGGTCGAGACGACATATGAGATTCAAGAATTGCACGAATTGAAGTCGATTCTATCAAGCTCAGCGATCGATAAAGTGGGGCGGTAGTGATTGCGGCAACGCATAGAGTGTCTCCGGGAAGAGTTTCAAGTCCCGGAGCGCGTCGAGCGGCTGCCAACGATAGATGAGGTGATCGCCTTCCGGTCCGTGGAAGTCTCCATGCCGGAGCGGGAGGTCACCCGATACATAAAAGTACATGCCGATCTCATGCACGGTGCGCTCCAAATACGTGAAGAAATTTTCGGAGACGAAAGCGAACGTCGTTCCCGTCAGTGTCGCTTCGAGTTCTTCTTGCAGCTCACGCGTCAAGGCGAGCTCGGCTTCTTCGCCGATGCCGACCCGGCCGCCCGGCAACGCCCAAAAGTCATCGTTCACGTTCCGATGAACGAGCAAATGACCGTCCTGGACCCAGATGCCGGCAACGCGATAATTGAACGTGCCGTGCTCGGTCGGAAATACGATATCCATTTTCATCACTCCATTCCTTAAGCTACATCAATTATACGTCAAGGGGGCAGGTCATGTTTCAATCAAATGAGAGTTATAAAGGCGAGGACTTCCGCGACGAGACGCTCCGTGACATCCAACTCACGCAGACGACGTTCGAGAACTGTCGCTTTACCTATATCGATGCGACCGAGTTCGAGACCGAACAGTGTCGTTTCATCAACTGTGACTTCACCGATTCGAAGTGGAACGCCTCGCGCCACAGCGGCAGCTCGTTCCTGAACTGTCAGTTCAATGGGGCGAATCTGTTTTTGAGCGAGTTCGATCAGTGCAAGATGACAGGCTCGTCGTTCGAGTCATGCACGTTCGAAGGGGTCGTCGTGCGTGAAGGAGATTGGTCGTTCGTCAATCTGCGTCACGCCCCGCTCCGGAAGATGGATTGGTCCGGTGTCCGGTTGACCGAGGCCGATTTATACGGTGCGGATTTGAAAGAATCACGCTGGACGAACGCCGTCTTGTCCCGCGCCGTGTTGCAGCACGCGGATTGCACCGGTGCCGATTTTGTAGGGGCCGAGATGGACGGGGTCGATTTCTCGGACGTCATCCTGAAACAAGCGACGATCGATGTGATACAGGCCGTCCAAATCGCCCGCTCGCTCGGGGCGAACGTCATATGACCAATGAGCAAGTGCTCGAGCATTTGACGTCCGTGGCCGCGGAGCGGGAAGACGTCCGCGTCCTCGTCTTGAACGGGTCGCTCGTCAATCCGAACGTGCCGGTGGACTGCTTTCAAGACGTCGATGTCACTTGTTTCGTCGAAGACGTGACCACGTTCATCGAGGACCGTTCCTGGATGCTGCCGCTCGGGGACGTCTTGATCATGCAGATGCCGGACGAGGTGCCGGGAGGCGACGAATATGAGCGTTTCGCGTTTCTCGTCCAGTTTGCAGCCGGTCATCGCGTCGATTTGACCGTTCGCCCGCTGCGTGACGTGCAACAGGCGATTCAAGCGGACTCACTCAGTCTCGTCCTCGTCGATAAAGACGGGATTGCCGGTGAACCGATTCCATCTGATGACACGTACCGCATCCACCGACCGAGCCGATTTGACTATGAGCAGTGTTGGAACGAGTTTTGGTGGGTGTCGCTTTACGTCGTCAAAGGCATCAAGCGGGGGCAGTTATTATACGCGTACGACCATGTCACGATTATGCGGACGATGCTCCGTCAGATGCTGTCGTGGGAGGTCGGTTTTAAGACGGACTTCACCGTGAACGCCGGGAAGGCCGGTGACGCTCTGGCCCCATATATGGATGCGGCAAGGTGGGACAGCTATCTTCATACATTCCCGGCAATCGAGACCACTTCCCTCGAGGCGGCCCATGAAGCGTTGGTCGAGCAGTTCGAACGCACGAGCAGACGGGTCGCCGAGCGGGCGGGATATCCCTTTCGTGCAGATGAAGCCCGACGAATTCGTGACGCCTTTTCGACGCTTTGGTGTTCAAACGGTTAAGTTTCGGTCGAGTCGGGAAAAGCCCCTCTATAGAAGGGGGAATGACGCTTGAATCCGTATACGACGTTCATCGCGCTCCTAGTAGGGAGTTTACTTTTATTTGTCGGCATCCGGACGAAGAAATGGCCGATTGTTGTCGTGGCCTTATTTCCGCTTGGACTCGTGGCCTTCAACTTATATTTGCTGATTACTGGACGCTAGAAGACTGTTTTCATCAGTCTTCTTTTTTGTATAGCAGATTTTTAGTGAGCGGAATCGGGCGAGAGACGTTTAGGTCGGGCCAGAACCGGGCAACTCTCAATAAATCGATTCTCATCCATTTTCTTCCTTCTAAAGAAACAATTAGCATGTTTACTCGTTGTTCAACGTCAAACGGACCGATTCACACCAAGACAGATTGCTCACCAAGGAGGTGTCCGCGTGCGACGATTGTGGCTTACCGGCTTATTGCTCATTTTCTTTTTAGGAGGATGTACGACACGAGAGCCGTTTGATTTTGATGAGATTCACTCTTACAAGATATTCTATAACATGCCGACCGAGGCGATTATCGAGGATATGGCTCGCTACGACCTCGTCATTATCGAACCGATTTGGTATACGCCCGAACAGATCGAAACGATTCGGTCGAACGGGACGAAAGTGTTCGGGTATATCAATGTGATGGAGGCGGATTCGTGGAATCGAGCGCTGATCGGCCAAATGGACAAGGATGACTACTTCTATCGGGATGGGGAACGGATTTACTTTCCGAAGTGGGACTCGTATTTGACCGATATCAGTTCTGCCGACTTTCGCAAAATTTTAATCCGCGAGATTCAAAAACAAGTCATCAACAAGCATTTGGACGGTATTTTCCTTGATACGGTTGGGGACATCGATGACGTCCATTTGGACTATCCAGAAGACTTAGCGGAACAGTTGGCTGGGCTCGAGGATTTTCTGCAGGCGATTGAGCGTGCGTATCCCGGCGTTCCGGTCGTTCAAAATTGGGGCATCGAGACGCTCGAACGGACGAGTGCCCCATATGTGGAAGGCTTCATGTGGGAAGGCTTCAACTACACCGAAATCACATCTGATTCGTGGTCGATGGAGATGCTCGACCGGATGAACGTGATTCAAGACGAGTATGGGATTGCCGTCCTCACCGTGTCCGATCAAGAGGAAGCGACCAGTCGGGACATGGCCGAAGCGAACGGATTTATTCATTATCACGAACCAACGTATTACAATACGTGGGATTTTTAGGTGTTGATTAGGGTATGAGGAAAATAGAAGATGCCGTCATCCACTACTTACATTCGGCTGCCTATGTGTTGGACCAGTAACGAGGAACCAATCGCGAGGAGGGGATTATCATTTTATACGCTCAAGACCGTCCGTGGCTCAAATGGGTTGAGATTCTTGTCGTGTTCGCGCTGTTGATTGGAATCGATTTATTCTTTAATCTGGGCACGATTCAAAATGAGTTGAACTTGTTTTATGCGGCCGCCATCTTATTCGCCTTACGATACGGCACTATCTTCGGCTTAATCAGTTTTGGCATCTTGCTCCTCTATAAAGTGTTATACACCGGCTTAATGGGAGGGGACATCTTCCTCTTGTTCTACGATACAAACTCACTTCTTACACTGTTTTACTACTTCGCCATCACCGTCATCGTCGGGTTGTTCAGCACCTCATTTCGAGAGCGTTATGAAATCAGTCAGTTCCGCAATGAGGAACTGAAAGATGAGAACACGTATTTGAAAGAGACCGTCGATTTACTCAACACTTCGCAAACGACACTTCGTCAAAAACTACTTCAATCCGAATACAGCTTGAACCAATTGTATGAACTTGCCGTATCGCTCGACTTGCCACACCCGGAACTGATTCGAAGCGAAACGATTCGCCTGCTGAAAAAGACGTTTTTAGCGAGCGATGTCGCCATTTACCACGTCGACCGCTCCCAGAAATCGATGCGCCTCTTGATTCGGCAAACCGAAACGAAAGAGTTCCCGCAAACGATTTTCCTTGACGAGGCGTCAAGCATGTTCAAACGGTTCTTCCAAGTCCAAGAGACGACACTCCGTCAGCTCGATGATGAGGACACGGACCCGATGTTGCTCGCGCCGATCGTCGTGGACGGACAGACACGTGAAGTCGTCGTCATCAAACGCTTGCCGCTCCGCAAGTTGACGACCGATGACTTGCATGTCTTGAATATCTTATTCTCGTGGATTGGGACGCGCGTCCAAAACGCCGAAAACCTGATTCGCAAAGAGCAGCACGAGAAAATGCATAAAGGCACCTCGTTCTATAAGAAAGAGGCGTTCACGGAACTGGTCGCCATTCAAGAACAAAAGAAACTTCACCACGGACAGCCGTATATCGTGCTCGATTATGCGCTCGGCTATGAACCGGTCTCGCTCGAGAGTATCGAGGCCATCGTCCACTCGTATTTACGGGAAATCGATGTCGTCGGCTACGATCCCGAAGACAACAAGCTGTTGCTGTTGCTCCCCGGGACGAGTGAAGAACACCGTCAACGGATTTATGATCGGATCGAAGGGATTTTGATCCAGAAGGGAGTGTGACGGGATGGAGCCGACGGTTCGTTTCGGATTGATTGGGATTTATGTCGTTCACGCCGTGCTCGCCTTCGTCTTGCTAATCGTGTTGAAACGAAAGATGAAAGCACCCGACTATGGGGTCGCGGTAGCGGCCCTCAGTTTCGGACTGTTCCTACCGTTTGTGGCCGAATTTGCCGTCTTTGCGGTGTATCGTTTGGCTGAGCGCTTTGGGCGGAGCGGTCTGATTGAAGACTATGACGACTATATCGATTTCAAAGTCGTCAACTATGAACAGATTCGTCATGAAGCGAATAGTAGCGCGCACTTGTTACCGCTCACCGATGCCATCAATTCCAAAGATCCGGCCATCCGAAAACATTCGATTTTGACGCACGTCAACCAGTCGATTGACCAGCAAGGGAAATATTTGCAGATGGGTCTCGAGAGCAAGGACAGTGAGACCGTCCACTATGCGGCAGCGACGATGAATATCTTGATCGATCAGTATGAACAAGAACTGAAATTAGCGAAACGCGAGTATGATTTAGGGAATCCGGACACGATTCAACGGCTCGCGACAATCTATAAACGGATGATTCATAGCGAGCTCATCACTGAGGTCATGTTGAAGGACAAGCAGACCGCATGGCTTGAAGAATTGTTAAAAGTAAAGACGCTCTATCCGCCGGCACCATGGATTTATGAAGACTTGAACGAGATTTATCTCACGTTACAGCATCCGAAAGAGCAATTGAACATCCTGAAGGAGTACGTCCATCATTTCCCTGAACGAATCGAGGCCCACCTCATGCTCATCAACTTCTATTATGAGCGGGAGCGTTGGAACGAAGTGAAGGCGGTCATGTTTATGATGCAGACCCAGTTTTCGCTCGAGGATGTGCCGTATGAGTACCGACTGTTGTTTGAAGAATGGAGTGACACGACATCATGGAAAAACGAACTGTAATCTCATTCTCGCTCTTCATCGTCTTATTTCTAGTCATCGTCGGTGCGATTCAATACTTACGGATTCATTCGCTGCACACGTTACTGCCGAACGTCGCCGAGCAGCAGATGAATATCGATCAATTGAAGAGTGATGCGTCAGCGAAAGCGGGCGAACATCAACTTCAAATTTATCTCGTCCGGGATGAAGGAGATTTGGCGGTCGAGACGGCGGACAATCTGCGTCACGGCTTGCAGTACGCGAAGCTCGACGTGCGTGAAGTCAGTCCTGGTGTCGTCGGATCGATTGCGCCTTCTCCGTATACGATTATCATTTTTACCGGAGAAGATTCATCGAGATGGCCGTTCGTCGCGATGAAGCGTTACGTCGAACAGGGCGGCAACCTCGTGTTCGCGAACCGGTTCAAAGACCCCGCGTGGAACGCGTTGACCGGGATTGAAGAAATTGGTGAGTATGTGCCGGACGTATACGGCTTGAATTTCGAGGAGACGATTTTCCCGGGCTATGTCGACTTGAATCCGCCGGACGACCTGTTCGTTCATAGCGTCGTCGACTTTGCGATCGCGGATGACGCCAACGTCATGTTGTCAGCCGAAGGTTTCCCAATCCTGTGGGAATACGGAGTCGGCGAAGGGAACGTCCTATACTGGAACACGACCATCACGAACCAAAAGATGATTCGCGGGCTGTTCGTGCAGACGCTCGGCACGATGCCACCGGCGTTCGTCACGGCACAAGCGGCCATCAAACTCATGTACATTGATGATTTCCCGGCACCGGTCATGGATGGGAAGATGAAAGATGTCTCTGCCACCCCGCTTGATAAATCCGTCAAAGACTTCTTCGCCGAAGATTGGTGGGAAGACATGGTCGATTTAGCGAAAGACGACGATGTGATTTATACAGGTGCCATGATTGGGACGTATGAGGAAGAGATGGAACTTGTCGATGAGCAGTTGATTAAGCGCGGCGAGTTTCCGATGTTGTATTTCGGGCGAAAACTGATTGCCCACGGCGGTGAAATCGGCCTGCATGGCTATAATCATCAGTCGCTCGTCACGGCCGATGAACCGATTGATCCGACGTATGGATATATCCCGTGGAAAGATAAAGACGAGATGAAACGGTCGTTATTACAGGCCGAATCCGTATTTGCGAACTATTTCCCGGCCGAGACGCTCAAGTCATACGTCCCACCGTCGAACGCGCTCAACCGGACCGGGGTCGATGCGATTGCCGAGGCGTTGCCGGAACTTCGTACAATCGCCTCGCTCTACACCGGAGAACCGGAAAGCGGGGATTTCGTGCAAGAGTTCGAATTTGATGCGACGCACCCGAATCTCTATCATTTCCCGCGCGTGACGAGCGATTACGGGGAAGAGCGCGGCTCGATTTTTCAGATGGTCGATGCAATCGCCAACTTCGGCGTGTTTTCACACTTCATTCACCCGGATGATGTCATCGATCCAGACCGGGCCTTCGGACGGGACTGGGATACGATGTTCACGAGCCTGCGAAAAATCGTCCATGACGTGAGAGACCAATATCCGCATCTCGAAGCGTATACGCAACATTACGCGACCGAAAAGATGATCACCTACCAACAAGCTGATTTGAACGTCACGTTCGATGAGTCGACGGTCTATTTGGCCGGGGAAGGGCTCGTCAACCCGTCTCATTTTACGATTCGCCTGAAACCGGGCCAGTCACTCGAGACAGGAAAGTTTGATTTCGGGACGGTCGAGCAGTGGGAGGCCGACCGACCGCTCTATCTCGTCAAACTGACATCGGCGAACGCTGAGATCGACATCAAGGGGGAAGCGCAATGAAAATCGGACTTGTCTTAGAGGGCAGTTATCCGTACGTGAGCGGAGGCGTATCGAGCTGGACGCAGACGTTAATCGAGGCGATGCCCGAGGTGTCGTTTGAAATCATCTCGATTCAACCGACCGAGAAACGGCCAGAAGACATGAAATACGCGCTCCCTCCGAACGTCTCCGGCATCACCCATCTGTATTTGAACGACGTAGGTGAACGCGCGAGGGGACGATTGAAGTGGGGTGCCGACGACGAACAGAACGTGTCGGATTGGCTCATGTTAAGAAGCCCGAACCGGCAAGCGTTGCGACTACTCGGGAAAGAAGTGCCTTCGAGCGAGGCGTTTTTCGCGAGCGAGTTCTTTTGGCGCAACGTGAAGGCCGCCTACGCCGAAGAGATGAACGGCGGCTCGTTCATCGACTATTTCTGGATGTGGCAAAGCATGTACACCCCGATTTTGCGGGTGCTCCATCAGCCGCTCCCGAAAGTCGACCTCGTCCATTCCGTATCGACAGGTTATGCCGGGGTAGTCGCTTCCTACATGAAAGAGACGCAAGGGATCCCGTTCATCTTGACCGAGCATGGCATTTATTCCCGTGAACGCGAGGAAGAAATTTTACAGTCGTATTGGATTCCGGCGCCGTATAAGCCGAGATGGGTTCGGTTCTTCCACCACTTGTCCCGCGAGGCGTATAACGCGGCCGATGAGATTATCACCTTGTTCGAGCGGAATCGCGAATATCAGGAATGGATCGGCGCCCCGAGCGAGAAGACGAAAATTATCGCCAATGGGATTGCCGACCGACAAATCCAGGCGACGGTCGATCGTCCGGAGCACGACCTCTTTCAAATCGGTGCCATCGTCCGCCTCGTTCCCATCAAAGACTTGAAGACGATGATTTACGCCGCCAAGATTTTGCAGGAGCGGCATCGTCTGTTCAAACTGACAATCATGGGTCCACTCGACGAGGATGAAGAATATGCGGAAGAGTGCCGTCTGCTCATCGAACAGAGCGGATTGAGCGATTATGTCGAACTGGCCGGGAAAGTGGACGTCCAAACGTATTTGCCGACCTTTGATCTACTACTCCTGACGAGCATCTCGGAAGGGCAGCCGCTCGCGATTCTCGAAGGCATGGCCGCCGGGATTCCGTGGGTCGCCACCGATGTCGGCGCCTGTTCCGAGCTTTTATACGGACGAGCGGATGACCCGTTTGGTCCGGCCGGTTTCATCGTGCCACCGGTTCATCCGGAAGCGGTCGCCGACAAAGTCGAATGGATGATGGATTACCCGCAGGAACGAATGCGGTTCGGCAAGAACGGACGGGAGCGGGTCCGCCAATATTATCGTCTCCAACAAGTCGTGGACCGCTATAAGGCTATCTATGAAGCGAGGAGGGAACAGTATGGCGGGCATCGGGTTTAAGTTACAGAAGTTGTTCCAAGAAGACTACTATTCGTCCCGGCTGAAGGCGTACACGTTCTCCGGCCTCGTCACATCCGGACCGTGGTTGATTGTCATCTTGGTCGTCGGTACGATTCAATGGTTGGCGTTCCAAATGCCGACGTTGTCGCTCGCCGAACGGACGCTCTTCATGATCTCGGTCTCGTACGCGTTCATCTTCTCGCAAATCTTGTTCAGTTTTCAACAGCTCGTCGTCACCCGATACGTGGCGGACTTGTTTTATGAGAAGAAGGCACATGAGATTTTCCCGGTGTTCACCGGGATGCTCAAAGTGACGATTCTCGCGGCAAGCTTGCTGTATAGTATCTTTTGGCTATTGTCGCCGCTCGATTTTCTGTACAAACTGACGTTGTTCGTTTTATTCATGACGATTAACGTCATCTGGGTCATGTTCTTGTTTTTAAGTGCCGCCAAGTATTATCAAGCGGTGGCCTATAGCTTCCTGCTCGGCGGACTTATCTCGGTCGGGAGCGTCTATGCGATTAGCCGTCTCATGGTCGACCCGTCGAGTCTCGAGCTGTTGCTCGGTTTCACGGTCGGGATGATTGTGACGTTGTTCGGGTTGTTCTTCGCGATGCTCCGGACGTTCCCGCTCCGTTACGCGGTGAAAGAGTTCTCGTACTTCAAGTACTTCGACCGCTATCCAGACTTGTTCGCCATCGGCGTGTTGTACGTGCTCGGGATTTGGGTCACGAATTTCATCATCTGGTTCGGTGAAGGACGTGTGATCATCGCGGACTCGTTCTTGTTCAACCCGTATTATGACACGGCCATCTTTTGGTCCTACTTGACGATTATCCCGACGCAGCTCTTGTTCGTCGTCGCTGTCGAGACCCGGTTTTATGAGCGCTACCGTACGTTTTATGGATTGATCAACTACGGTGGGGCACTCCATCAAATCGAGAAGGCGAAACAGACGATGACGTCCGTATTGAAAAATGAGTTGATTCGACTCGCACGGAGCCAAGGCGTGGTGACGCTGTTCGCCATCCTAATGGCGGGCGTGTTCGTCAGTTGGATTGGTGTCCCGGATGAGATCGGTCAAATCTTTCGGATGACGACGCTCGCGGCGTTCGCGAATGCGATGATTCTCATCTTGACGTTGTTGTTGCTCTATTTCGAGGACCGGCGCGGGGCGTTGTTCGTCAACATCTCGTTCTTCACGTTGAACGCGTTGTTCACGTTACTGCTCTTGCCGCGCGGCATCGATTGGTACGGTGTCGGCTTTGCCGTCAGCACGACGATCACGTTCTTCTTGGCCGGCCTGCGTTTGATTTATTATATGGGCAAAGTTGATTATTACGTGTTCGCCGCCTCAAACCGGCGCAAGCTCGGCACCGAGCGGTTCTCGCAAATGGGGACGTTGTTGAACCGGCGATTCTCACGATAAAGGGTTTTCAGTACGGAGAAAGACTGATATGATGTGGTCGTAGATGACCGAATTTCATAATGTTTACCACTAGGGGAGTCGCGTGACGCGGCTGAGATGGACGAGGTCCAGACCCTTTGAACCTGATCTAGTTCACGCTAGCGTAGGGAAGTGGGCGAACCGATTGTTTTCGTACACTTTGTGTAAATCCGACGCCGCTTCCGTTATGGAAGGCGGCGTCTTTTTTGATTACAAAGGAGGAGAAAACATGACATTCACCGCACATTTACGACAAGAGGCCGATGCCTTGTTTCAAGCCAGCTTTGACCATCCGTTCGTCCGCGAGCTCGGAACGGGTGAACTCGACGAGGCGAAGTTTCGGCATTACGTCATGCAAGACTCGTATTATTTGAATCAGTTCTCGAAAGTACAGGCGAAAGGCGCGACACTCGCCCCGAACATGGAAGTAGCGAGCCGCTTTTTGACGCACGCGCTCCATACCATCGAAGCAGAGCATGCGCTGCATCGTGAGTTTTTCACCTTGCTCAACGTGACGGAGGCGGAGTGGGCGACGTTTGAGCCGGCCCCGACGGCTTACGCCTATGCGCTCCATATGCAACATGCCGGTCCAACGCTCGGTGACGTGCTCGCAGCAATTTTGCCGTGCTATTGGGTTTATTACGAGATTGGCGAACGCATGAAAGACACGACACCCGACCACCCGATTTATGCGACGTGGATTGCGACGTACGGGTCGGAATGGTTCCGCGACCTCGTCGAGGAACAGATTGAACGGCTCGACGTGCTCGCTGGGCAGGCGACGGCGGAAGAACGGGTCCGGTATCAACAGCTGTTCTTGAAGAGTTGTTATTACGAGCATGCGTTTTGGGAGATGGCGTGGACGCTCGAGTCGTGGGATTTACCGGCGGGGGTGACACGATGAAGCGCGACTTATGGGACAAAGTCAGAGCCGAACGGCCACTCATCCACAACATCACGAATATCGTCGTCGCCAACTTTTCAGCGAACGGGTTGCTCGCCATCGGGGCGGCCCCGGTCATGGCGTCCGCGGTCGAAGAAGTGGCCGAGATGGCGTCTTTAAGCGATGCGCTCGTGCTCAATATCGGTACACTCGATGCAATGACGGAACGTACGATGATTCGAGCCGGACAGGCGGCGAATCAAGCAGGTAGTCCGATCGTCTTCGATCCGGTTGGTGTCGGGGCGACCTCATTTCGGCGCGACGTCGCCCAGGCGATTCTGCAATCTGTCCGTGTGACGGTCATCCGTGGGAATGCCGGAGAAATCGCGACATTGATTGGTCTCGACGCGGCGGCGCGCGGCGTTGACGCTGGGGAAACGCGGGATGATTTGAATCACATCGCGCGTGAAGCGGCTAAGCGCTACAACTGTGTCGTTGCCGTGACCGGAGAGACGGATATCGTCAGTGACGGGGACGTGACGATTGAAATTAAAGGCGGCACTGGCGCGATGGCCCGGACGACAGGGACCGGTTGTTTACTGAGTGCGGTCGTCGGTGCGTTCCTTGCGGTCGAACGGGATGCGGTTACGGCCACGGCGACAGCGCTAGCCGGTTATGCCCGGTGCGGGGAACTCGCTACCGCTTTGGCCGACGGGCCGGGTGACTTCCCCGTTCACTTCTTGAATGAGCTCGGCAAGATGACGGCGGTCGAGTTGCCGAGTGACCGCATCGAGGTGGTGTCATGATACGGCAGCAAGTGTTGACGATTGCCGGTTCGGATTCGGGCGGTGGCGCTGGCATTCAAGCTGATTTGAAGACGTTTCAGGAGCTCGGTGTGTTCGGCACGAGCGTCTTGACGGCCGTCACGGCCCAAAACACGCGTGGGGTGCATGGGGTCGAGGCGGTGTCACCGGAACTCGTGACGCAACAACTCGATGCAATCGGTTCAGACTTTACGATTGCGGCGTGCAAGACCGGGATGTTGTTCGATGCGGCGCGCATCGAGGTGGTCGCTGATGGGGTGCGGCGTCACACATTCAATCGGCTCGTCGTTGACCCGGTCATGATTGCAAAAGGCGGGGCCTCGTTGCTTCAGGATTCGTCGGTCCAGGCGCTCAAGACATCCCTCTTGCCGCTCGCGACCGTCGTCACGCCGAACGTGCCGGAAGCGGAAGTGTTGACGGGGATGACGATTCGGACGTTTGAAGACAGCATCGAAGCAGCAGAACGGATGTTAGCGTACGGTGTCCGTGCCGTTATTTTAAAAGGGGGACATCTCGATGGCGCAACTGCGGACGATTTGGTCATGACGGCGTCAGAGGCGTTCCTCCTGTCGGCCCCGCGCATCCAGACGAGTGACACGCATGGCACCGGTTGTACGTTCTCGGCAGCGCTCACGGCGGAACTGGCCAAAGGCCATTCTATCCTCGAGGCGACGGTGACCGCCAAGCGATTCATTCAAAGCGCGATCACGCATGGACTCGATATCGGTGCCGGACATGGACCGACGAATCACTGGGCGTATGCGACACATGGAGAGGCAGGTGTGACGCTTGAATCCATCACAACGAACCATCGCTGAGCAGTTGCGGCTTTATTTTATTTGCGGAACCGCAAACGCGGAAGACATGCTCCAGACGGTGGAAACGGCACTTCAATGTGGCGTGACATGTTTTCAATTTCGCGAAAAAGGTAAACATGCACTGTATGGGGATAAAAAAGAAGCGATGGCGAGAGCGTTGCAAACACTCTGCCGCTCATACGATGTTCCGTTCATCATCAATGATGACGTCGACCTAGCAGAGCGCATCGATGCCGACGGCGTTCATATCGGACAGGATGATGCCGAGGCCGCACGCGTTCGTGAGCGAATCGGCCCGGACAAATGGCTTGGTGTCTCGGTGCACACGCTCGAAGAAGTAGCGGCGGCCATCGAGCATGCGGATTATGTGGGCATCGGTCCGGTCTACCCGACGAATTCGAAAGAAGACGCCGGGGCAGTGAACGGGACGATGCTCATCCGCCAAGTTCGAGCCTTGTATCGAGAGCTGCCAATCGTGGGGATTGGCGGCATCTCACCGGAACACGTTTCGATGATTCGGAACGACGGGGCGGACGGCGTCGCCGTCATCTCGGCCATCGCTTCTGCACCGGATGTGGCCATGGCCACACGGCGTTTCGCTTGTCTCTGAATTCAACTTGAGGAGGAAGACAGATGAACGTATTTGTAATAGGCGCGAATGGACAGATTGGAAAACAGCTCGTCGAACGATTGCACGAGGAAGGGAAGCATCAAGTCACGGCGATGGTGCGGAAACAAGAGCAACTCGACGACTTTACATCGAAAGGCTATCAAGCCGTGTTAGGCGACCTCGAAGGTGACGTGTCGTCACTTGAACAGGCGATGTCTGGGATGGACGTGGTCGTCTTTGCGGCCGGTTCAGGCGGCAGTACCGGAGCCGACAAGACGCTGTTAATCGACCTTGACGGCGCGGCGAAAAGTATCGAGGCGGCTCAGGCGAACGGGAATGTGAAACAGTTCGTCATGGTCAGCGCCTTGAAGGCGGAAGATCGTTCGGCATGGCCGGAAGAGATGAAACCATACTATGTCGCGAAGCATCATGCCGATCGTTTGCTCGAGGAGAGCGGGCTCACATACACGATTGTCCGCCCGGGTGCACTGACAGATGATGCCGGTACGGGCAAGGTGAAGACAGGCGACGTCTCGACCGGTGAAATTCCACGTGCGGACGTGGCAGCCTTCTTGGCACACGTCATCGGGCATGACGCAGCCCATAATCAAGCAATCGACCTTGTCAAAGGTGACACGGCAATCGAAGACACGTTTTGAACTACCCCCACCTACGCTTCACTTGGAGGTGGAGGATTCCTGGGTGATCCGGCCTAACGACCGGAACCTGATCAGGCTAGCCCCGTCGTCCCGACGGTTGAAGAGGCCAGGATGCGCTCGGCCTCTCGTTTCAAGTTAAGTCCCGCGTTCACATCGCGGTCGTGGTGGGTCCCACAACCCGGGCACGTCCATATGCGCAGACCGAGATGCTTCACGTCTTTGTGTCGATGGCCGCAACTCGAACAGAGCTGGCTCGAGGCGAACGTCTTGCCGACCTTGACGACGGTCTTGCCGTACCAGCCGGCCTTGTATTCGAGCATACGGAAGAACTCCGACCAGCTGACATCGGAGATCGCTTTGCTGAGCTTGCGGTCCTGCTGCATGTCCTTCACCTGCAGGGTCTCGATGCCGATGACGTCGTGGTTTTTGACGATCTCGGTCGACACCTTGTGCAGGAAGTCGGTACGCTTGTTCGCGATCTTCTCATGGATGCGGGCGACCTTGCGCTTCTGCTTCTGGTAGTTCTTTGCCTCCGACAGCTTGACGTTCCGGTTCAGGGCGATGAGCCGACGCCGCGACAGCTTGCGCTGCTCGCGGGCGAGCTTCTCCTCGAGCGAACGGAAGTAACGGTCGTTTTGGTACACCGTGCCGTCGGACAGGATGGCGAAGTTTTTGAGTCCGACGTCGACGCCGACCGAGGAGCCGGTCTTCGGCAGCTCGTCGATCTCCTGCTCGACGAGGAGGGAGACGAAGTGTTTGCCCGTCGCGTTCCGTCGGATCGTGGCGTTCAAGATGCGGCCCTCGACCTGTTTCGAGTTGGCGAAACGCACCCACTTCAACTTCGGCAGCTTGAGCCGGTCGCCGACGATCGACACCTCGGGAAGTTGGGACTTGCCCTGGATGTTCGTCTTGTAGGACTGGACGGGGTTCCGCTTCGACTTGAACCGGGGCCGTTCGTTCTGCCTCTTGAGGAAACGGTCATATGCATCGGCCAGATGTTTGACGCTATTTTGCACAGAGGTGCTATCGACCTCCATCAGCCAGTCGAACGCTTGCTTCAAGAAAGGGATTTCTTTCGAGCAGGAGCCGTAGGACAGTCCTTTTCCCGTCGCCTCGTAGGTCTCTTCCCACTTCGCCAAGAAGTGGTTGAAGACGAAGCGTGAACAGCCGATCGTCTTGGCGATCAGGATCTCCTGCTCTCTTGTCGGATAAATCCGGAATCGATATGCTTTATGCTTCAACATGATGCTCACCTCCTTTAGGTATTTATACCCAAAAGAGAGGTCGGCGATTCATCGCCCACTTTCACTTGGGCTTCGCCCTTAACGTTTAGAAGTGGGCGTATTCTCGCCTATTTTTGATAAACGAGATGACGACAGCGAGCGGATTTGGTTCCGCTCGCTTTTTGTGTGGATGTGTCCGCGCACTCGAGAAAGGATTCGCTGCGACCGATAGAGAAGGTAAGAGATGGATTTGTTTGAAGAAAGGGGTCTATCCGTGACCACACTATTTCTCTATATGGCCGTTTATTTATTGCCGGCGTTCTTATTGAGCCACCTTGCGCTTGATGTTTTGCTCCGCAACCCGCGCCAAGTCGAGCACCGACTGCTCAGTCTGTTCGTATTTGGCTACGCGATGCTGTTCTTGGCCGAGTTTGGACGACATCTGTCCCCAATTGAAGCCAGTCCCGCCTTCGTCACCTATTGGTTCGGCAACGCTGGCATTTTGATTTTTGTGTGTTCCGTCCACTTCATCGTCAAAGTGACGGGAGTCGGGGCGAAACTGCCGAAATGGATGTATCCGTATGTCATCTATTTGCCGCTCGTACCGGTCGCGTTGACGTTCGTCCGCCAAGAGAACATTTTGAACAGTCAGCGGTTCGACCAAGTCGGCGTCTGGATTTATCCTGAGTTCAATGCATCGTATTTGACGACGATGACCGTCGGCAACGTGTTTCATTTCCTCATCATCCTGTTACTCGTCTATGCACTCAAACGCGCCGATCGGACCGAGCATCAACGTGTTCTGCGCATGCTCATTTGGACAGCCGTCGCCGTCCTCATCTGGGACATCGTCTTCGGCTATTTCCAGCTCCGCGGAATCATGCCGCCTTACGCGTATATGTACGGTGGGCTTGTCTGGGCGGTCGCTCTCGTCGTCGCGATGAATCGACTTGATTTCCTAGCGTCTTACGTCAAACGGTATGGCACGCTCTATAACTTGAACCCGTCGGCGATTCTGCTCGTCGATGATCAGGGACAGATTGAGAGTGCGAATCCGGCCGCGCGCACATTGTTTCATACGGTCCGTGTCGTCAATGAACGTTTTGTCGATTTGTTGCCCGAGAAAAAGCGGGACGAATGGAGTGCGCATTACGACCAACATTTCCATGCGCAAAAAAAGTTTCTCGAGTTCGAGACGAAGATTCAGACAAAATCAGGACAAGAACGGTACGTCGTCATCGATGGTGATTTCGTCTATATCGATCAAAAAATACACGGTATGATTTTAATCCGAGACGTCCATTCGTTCAAAGAAGCCGAGCAGTCGATTCGCTTCTTTGCCTATCATGACCCGCTCACGAAACTTGCAAACCGTCGGGCGTTTTATGAGCAGGCCGACCAGGCATTACTGCAAGCGGACACGCTCGCGCTTGTCGTCATCGACCTCGACGGCTTTAAAGGAATCAACGACACGTACGGCCACCAGGTCGGCGATGATTTTCTCGTTCATCTCGGTGAGTTGCTTGAGATGGCGACGCCGGAAGCGGGACTGGCCTCGCGCGTCGGCGGGGATGAGTTCTATATGTATGTGCCGAACGTCGATGCAGATTACATCGTTGCGTTCGTCGAGCGCTTGCAGTCGCTGCTGACGGAGCGACCGTTCCGGCTTGGACATGAGACGATTCCGATTCGAGCGAGCATCGGGGTCAGTGTCGCACCGGATCAAGGGGAGGACTTGGACACGCTCATCCATAAAGCTGATCAGGCGATGTATCAAATCAAGCAACACGGTAAAAACGACTATGCGATTTATGACGAGGTGTTACACGGACCGAAATAACGGGAACGAGAATGAAGATGGCAATTTGATAGAGGAGGAGACAATATGACTGAAAAACCGTTAGTGACGATGCGAGCCGAAGGGGAAGCGACGAGTGTGAAGACGACGGTGCATGTGCGTGACCTCGAACCGTTCGTCGTCGATGAACCGGAACGTCTCGGCGGGACGGACGCCGGTCCGAACCCGCTCGAATATTTGCTCGGGGCGTTGTCGTCGTGTACGACGATCATGATTGCCTACGTGGCGCAAGACCAAGATTTCAACTATGACGGGGTGACGTTCGTGACCGAAGGAACGCTCGACCCGCGCGGCTTCCAAGGCGTTGAAGGAGTACGGACGTATTTTGAGAAAGTACACGTCAACATCGTCCTCGATACGACCGAATCGGATGAACGGATTGCGGCGCTCCAGAAAGGCGTTGAGGCTCGTTGTCCAATCCACAATTTAATGCATGCGGCCGACGTCGACATCACGGCGACGTGGACACGGAAGTGAGGATGGGGCGACCCATCCTTTTTTTGATGTAGACAGGAATGTTTGCCGACGAGCACGAACAAAAAGAGACGTGAGAAAGGAGGTTGTCATGGATATTTGCCCGATGACACAGCAAGACGCCCGCGCGATTCAAGCGTGGACGTACGAGGCACCGTATGATTTCTATAACCAAGAAGCTTCAGCGGAAGGGCTCGATGAACTGATGGCGTATCAGGCCGTCCATGACGAGGCGTTGATCGGTTTCTATTGTCTCGGCACGTACGCACAGGTGCCGAACGATACATACGTCTACGATGACACATGCGTCGACCTCGGGCTCGGCATGCATCCGGATCGAACGGGACGGGGACACGGGCGTACGTTCGTCCGGTTGGTGATGCAAGAAGCGGCGCACGAAGGCAAACCGCTCCGGTTGACGGTGGCCGCGTTCAATGAGCGGGCCATCCATCTCTATGAGCAGCTCGGGTTTCGACAGGTCACTTCGTTTGAAAAAGGGGCGACCCGTTTTCTCGTCATGACCCGATAATCAGCCGTACTGTTTCTGATGGGCTTTCTTTCGCTTCAAATAGTCCTCGTCCGCCCGAAGCTGGTCCCATCGCTCTTTGAAGATGCGGGCCGATTCCGCTTTCTCCTCGTCGATTTGTCGGTCGTGGAGATCTCCGTCGTCCTTATATTTTCGTCCGCCTTTATAGTTGGCGTAACGTCTCGCCCGGGTATAGCCCATCTGGATGAATTTGCGGGCCATATCCATTCCGACGAAATCATCGTTGGCCCGGTATTTTTCGAACAGCTCCATAATCTCATCAGCGGACTGTTTGGCGATGTCTGGCGTCTTGAAACGCCAATGGGGGAGAATCTCACTTTTATACGGTTCGACGAGTAGGACGCCTTGTTCACCTCGTCCGACTCGATACAGCTCCGGTTGTTTACGGAAATCAATCGTTTCAAAATCTAAATCATAATCAAACGGCATCGTCATCCCTCCTCATGGACTCATTCCCGGAACGAATCCGAGGGAAACGACAGAAAGGAAGAACAAGATGATTCAACTTGATACAGACCGGCTCCAGTTGCGGGCGTTTCAACTCGAGGACGCTGAACAGATGTTTCGATACGCGCAAGACGAGCGGGTCGGACCAAAAGCAGGATGGGCGCCGCACCAATCGGTCGAGGAGACCCGTGACGTCATCCGGCTGTTCCAACAAGACCAAGACGTCTGGGCCATCACGTTAAAAGAGACGGGTGAAGTCATCGGCAGTCTCGGGTTGCACGACCGCCGGCTGGACCCTGAGATTCAGCATGACCGGCAACGCGAGATCGGGTATGTCCTCAGCCCGGACCATTGGGGGCAAGGGTACATCCCGGAGGCCGTTCATGAAGTGATGCGTCACGGTTTTGACGACCTCGACCTCGAGCGCATCTGGTGCGGTCATTTCGACTTCAACGACCAGTCGCGCCGTGTCGTCGAAAAGACAGGATTCACATACGTGTTCACGACATCCCAACAGTTGACGCGCTTAGATGGGCGCACTGTGCAGAGCCTCATCTACGTCGTGACGAAAGAGGAGTACGAACGTGTTAAAGCGTGAACAAAAGCCAGCGTGTCGATTTGCGACGCGCTGGCTTTTATTTATGCGTGCTCGACAGGTTGGAGTGATTGAACGATTTCGTCTTTGATCGTGACGCCGCTCGCTTCGAGTTCAGCGATTTTATCGGCGAACTGCGGCAAGTACGCTTTGTGGGCGATGAGCAGTTCATCGAGCACCCGTTTCGCGGTCTCGCCGCTCGGGATAAGCGGATTGATGATGAACGCTTGAAGGGCGAGTCCGTAGTCACCGGTCACGGCCGCTTCTTCGACGCACAGTTCCATGTTCTTCATACCTTGGAGCCATCCTTTTTCAGCGGGGGCGAGCGCGCCGAACGCAATTGGTTTCGCACCGGTCGCACCGATATAGGCCGATACTTCGACGACATCGTCTGGCGCGAGATCAGGGACGGCCCCGTTGTTCTTCGTCGAGACGACGATATGTGTGTTCTTATTGGCGTAAATCGAGGCGATCGTCTCACACGCCGCATCCGAGTAGTGGGCACCGCCGCGTTTAGACAGTTGCTCCGGTTTATGGTCGAGGTTCGGGTCTTTATACAGCTCGAACAGCTCGGCTTCCGTCTGCTTCACTTGCTCAGCCCGCGTGCCGACGGCCGGGTCCCGATATTCCTCGAGCATGTGGGCGAGCATCTCTTCGGCACGATAGTAGTATCGGTGATAGCCGCAAGGAATCAAATTCATCTGTTGCAGTTGTTCTTGGAAGAACGGCATGTCATGAATATTGGCGGGGATGCCGGAATCACCGTCATACATCTTGTCGATGATGTCGCGCGTGACGTCTTGACCATGCACGTCATGAACCCGGTGCCAGTGGAAGTGGTTCAATCCGGCGAACGAGTAAATCAACTCTTCCGGTTTCTTGCCGATCAGTTCCGGTTCTGCCATCATCGCATTGACCGGCACGTTGCACAGTCCGATGACTTTGTCCCATTTGCCGTAACGGATGACCGCATCGGTCACCATTCCGCTCGGATTCGTGAAGTTGACGAGCCAGGCGTCCGGACAGAGTTGTTTCATGTCTTCGACGATATCAAGGATGACAGGAATGGTACGGAACGCCTTCAAGATGCCACCGGCCCCGTTCGTCTCTTGGCCGACCATACCGTACGAGAGCGGGATTCGTTCGTCTTTGATTCGGGCGTCGAGCAAACCGACACGGAACTGGGTTGTGACGAAGTCGGCGTCTTGTAACGCTTCTCGACGATCGAGCGTCAAGTGGACTTTGACGTCATACGGAGAAGCGTCCCACATCCGCTGCGCCATCTGTCCGACGATGTCGAGCTTGTCTTGGCCGGCTTCGATATCGACGAGCCAAATCTCACGGATGGGTAACTCTTCGTAACGCTTGATGAACCCTTCCATCAATTCTGGTGTGTAGCTGCTGCCGCCCCCGATGGTGACGAGCTTGATTCCGGTTGTCATTTCAATCTCCTCCTCGTTTGTTCACAAAAAAATTCTGAATGTGTAAATATATTTGCTGGCTGAATGCAACTTCTCATCTCCATTTCAGTATAAAATAAAGAAAAATGAACACAATAGATTTACAGACAACTCCGAAAGCGTTTACAAAATAAAACACATAAATACTTATTTTTTGTGAATTCAATTTACGAGAGGAGACCGGACATGCTATTGACCGAGAAAATGAAACAAGACCTGTTCTCTAAATCGGAACGGACCGTCATCGACTATTTGTTCGCCGAACGGGAGCGAATCCACGACAAGACGATGAAACAAATCGCCGAGGTGACGTATACACACCCGTCGATATTAAGTCGTATCGCCATGAAATTGGAGTTTGCGGGTTGGCTCGAGTTGAAGGAACAGTTTTTGGAAGAAATCGAGTATTTAAATCGTCACTTCTCGGATATCGATGCCAATGAGCCATTCTCACCCAAGGACAACTTGATGGTCGTGGCGAACAAGCTGGCGGCGCTCAAGCAGATGACGATTGAGGATACGCTGTCGTTGCTCGATTACGAGGCGTTCGAGCAGGCCGTAACGATGTTATGTGAGGCGCGGCACATCAAAGTCTTTTCTGTCATCCATAATTTGTTGCTCTGTCACGACTTCAAGTCAAAGATGAACCGAATCGGCAAGCAAGTCAGTCTCTGCGAATTCGACGCCGAGTTCGAAGCGGCCAACTCGGACGAAACGACGTGCGCGCTCCTGATTTCCTATACGGGGGAAAGTGATTATACGGTCGGGCTTATTCCTTACTTAAAGAAACAACGTGTGCCGGTGCTCGCCTTAACGAGTCTCGGAGAGAACGCGATCTCGCATCAGGCCGACTGCACGCTCCGTTTGACGACCCGTGAGCGCCTCTACTCGAAAATTGGGAGCTTCACGACGAACGATTCGATTCATTGTCTGCTCGACCTGTTGTACGCTGGTGTGTTCTCGACAGACTATGAGGCGAACATGGCTTACAAAGTGCAAATCTCGAAACGGTTTGATCATCGTAAAAGTTCGAGTGAAGTCATGCAGGAAGACTGAAAACACCCCTTCAAGCGAAGGGGTGTTTGTTCAATCGAGCGAACGCAAGAGCGCGCGCACCGGACTGCCATCTCCTTTGACGATCGGGAGCGGCACGGCGTTCAATTCGTAATCACCAGGGGCGATATGGTCGAGGACGAGTCCTTCGAGAATATGGACCCCGTTCCGGGCGAGTGCATGATGCGCCGCCATCTCTTTACTGTCGATCGCGTCGACCGACGGCAGATCGAGACCGATCAAGTAAATCCCAAGTTCGCCAAGCCGGTCGGCGAGTGAAGGTGTGAGTTCAGGGATATGGCTCGGGAACTCCTGCTTATTCGGCCAGCCGTCCGTCTTTAAAATTAATCGTTCGACGCCGGTCAAGTCAAAGCCGTCCAAGTCCGTCGCCTCGATTCGTTCGCGGCCAGGGAGATGGATGACTCGGGCCGGGCCGATATAGAGACCGGGATCAAGGTCGATGACGCGCTGTCCGGCGTCGTCGAAATGGAACGGGGCATCGATGTGCGTGCCTGTATGCAGGCTCATCGTCACTTTCCCGACGTTGACCGAACCGCTGTCGGCCATCGGCCAAGCGATTTCGTAACGGAACGCCGTGTCACCTGGCCATGTCGTGATGGAATCTTCGAGCGGTTGCGAAACATCAATCCATGTCATCGTGTTCGTCCTCCTCACAGTTTTGTCCGGACGGTCCAAAGTTCAGGGAAGAAGCGATGGTCGAGGACGCGTCGCAAATAGTTGACGCCGGACGAGCCACCGGTTCCCATCTTTTGACCGATAATTCGCTCGACCGTGCTCATATGGTTGAAGCGCCACATCTGTTGCTGGCTGCCGATATCGAGCAGTTTCTCTCCGAGCTCATACAAGTCCCAATATTTGTCCACGTCCCGGTACACCTCGGCCCAAGCCGTTTCGACGCTTTCGTTCCATTCCCAGTCTTTCGTGACATCCCGGTTGAGCACGGTGTCATCGATGGCGAGACCACGGCGATGCATTTCGCGGACGGTCATGTCATAGATGCTCGGTGCCTGTAGCGACGATTCGAGAAGCGGGTATAGCTCCTCATCATGGGCGTACACACTGAGTGTGCGCGCGTTCTTAAAGCCGAGGGCGAACTCGATTTGGCGGTTCTGGTACGATTGGAAGCCAGAAGACGAACCGAGTTTGTCGCGGAACTCCAAATATTCAGCCGGGGTCAACGTCGCGAGGACGCTCCACGACTGGATGAGCTGTTGTTGAATCTTCGAGACGCGGGCGAGCATCTTGAACGAACGCTCGAGCTCTCCCGTCTCGATGGCGGTCACGGCTGCCGTCAGTTCATGCAAAATCAATTTCATCCAGAGCTCACTCGTCTGATGGATGATGATGAACAGCATCTCGTCATGATGGTCCGATAAGCGGTGCTGACTCGATAAAATCGGGTCGAGTTGTAAATAGTCACCGTATGACATGTCTTTTGAAAAGTCTGTCTGAATCGATTGCTCGACTTTATGTTCAATCCGTTCACTCATATCGATTCTCCTTAGGCCACGACTTCACGGACGTTCTCGAACGCCTCGTATTCTTTGTTTTCCATAATTGTCTGTAACGTCATCACGACATCATACACATCGGTGAACGTGTTGTAGAGCGCGACCGGTGCGAGTCGGATGATGTTCGGGGCCCGGAAATCCGGAATGACGCGATGTTGTTTGAGCGCTTTACAGATGCGGGCCGCCTCCGGATGCTCGAGGCTCAAATGGGCACCGCGTTGCGTCTCGTTGCGCGGGCTGCCGATGACGAATCCGTATGGGGCGAGCACCTCGTCAATCAATGCAGTCATATACGTCGTCAAAGCGAGCGATTTCTCACGGATGGCGTCCATCCCGACCTCGTTGAACATCTCGAGGGCACCAAGTTGCGGGGCCAGACTCAAGACGTGCGGTGTCCCGATTTGGAACGCTCCGGCGTCATCGGCCGGCGTCATCGTGTGATCCATATCGAACTGTTTATCTTTGCGTGAACCGAACCAACCGGCCAGGCCAGGTGTCGTCCCGAAATGACGTTCATGGACGAACAGGCCGCCGACACTGCCAGGTCCGCCGTTCAAATGTTTATAGTTGCACCAGTAGGCAAAATCGACGCCCCAGTCGTGGAATGCGTGCGGGATGGCGCCGACCGAATGGCAGGCGTCAAAACCGATCAAGATATCCCGTTCATGCGCCGCCTTGGCGAGACGGGCCATATCGAGGATTTGTCCGCTGCGATAGAGGACGGTCGGCAAGACGATCAAGGCGATGTCGTCCGTCATCGCTGCGATGATGTCTTCTTCCTTCAAGTAGCGTCCGTCCGGGCTCGAGACTTGGACTAAATGTTCGCTCGGGTCGAGTCCACGGAGCTCGAGTTGACTCTTCAAGGCGTAGATGTCAGATGGGAAGGTGAGTGTGTCGGCTAAAATCTTCGTCCGCTTGCCTTCGGGTTTAAAGAATGAGGCGACGAGTTGGTGCAAGTTGACCGTCGTCGACCCGGTGACCATCACTTCTTCGGCTCTGGCTCCGACGAGCGGGGCGTTAAGTGCGGCTAATTGTTCCGATAAGTTGAACCATGGGTGGCGTCCCGACATCCACCCATCAATCCCGAGCTCTTTCCAATCGCTCAGTGATTCGAGTAACGTCCGTTCGGCCCGTTTCGATAACAGGCCGAGCGAGTTACCGTCCATATAAATGCCGTCTTGCGGCAAATAAAATTCTCCCCGGTATGGTGCGAGCGAGTCGCTGGCGTCGCGTGTTTCTGCGTACGCCCGTGTGAAATCTTGAGCCATGTCATTTCCCCCTTTGACTTGCGTGTCATGCTGACAAAAGCGTAGCAATCAGGGCATGGCGTGTCAACACGAATGACCGCAGTTCGGGCATGGTTCGCACGTGCTTCTCGCGCGTGTATATGTGATGATGAAATGGAGAGAGTCAATCTGAGGGAATTGGGTGATCAGACCCACGTGAAAGGAGAAGAGGATATGAAACTAATTGCCATCGATTTAGACGGGACGCTATTATCTCGGACAGGTGTCATCACGGAGGCGAACCAAGAGGCAATTCGCCGGCGTCAGGCCAAAGGGGATTTAGTCTCGATTTCTTCCGGACGTTCGATTCATGATATTGAGGAGCTGTTGAAGCGGAGCGATTTGTCGTGCCCGATTTTGTCAGGGAACGGCGCAATCGCCTTCTATGAAAATGAGCGGATTTATTACCATGCGCTCCCGAAAGATGTCGTGCAAGAGTTGTGGGATGTGGCCCACGAGCACGGAGCGTACGTTGAATTTTATACGAACGCCGGAGTGAAAGTGCTCCGATCGGGCACCGATTTGTTGACGGGTGAGTTGGACGAGGTGTTGCCACATGATCAATCGTTCACACGAGAGTGGGGCGAGCGGGAGATCGAGATTCAAAACGAACAATTCGGGTTGACATACGTCGATGCGATTGAGGACATCGACTTCGAGGCCGACGAAGTGTATAAAGTGTTCGTCTATTCGTTCGACCGGCGCAAGCTGCATGAGCTCCGGAAATTGTATGAACCACGGACAGATATTTTAATCACGACGGCGGGCTGGACGAAGATTGAAATCGGTCATCCGAACGCAAGCAAAGGGATGGCGTTGACGCAGTTAGCGGAGCATCATAACATCCCGCAATCAGACATCGTGGCCATCGGTGACAACTTGAATGATATCTCGATGTTTGAAGTGGCGGAAACACGGATCGCGATGGGGAACGCCGTCGATCCGTTGAAAGACATCAGTACCCACATCACGAAAGATGTCGAAGCGGACGGCGTCGCCTATGCGCTCGACCACTATATCGATAACTAATTTTTGGAGAAATGGTGAACAAGGATTCGTCAATCGATAAAAAGGTTAATGTATCTGTGTAGTCCTCATTCAACGTGTTGAGCTGAAAGGGGGCAACGGATGAAACAAAGATTCCATCGTTGTTTGACTGAGGCCGGCTCGGTGAAATGAGAGACATGTTGGATGAAGCATCGGCTGACTAGACGACTCTCCTCGTTCAAGCTGTCGTCCACCTGACCTCGCGTAAGGGGTGAGGGGCAGACAAAAGAGAATCGGTGGGAGACTAGACGTTTAGGCAACTCGGTGTTTCAAAAAAAGGTGGGCCCGATGAGGTTCATGATTGATTTCAACCACATCCGTCAAAACGCAGTCAGAGTCATTGTGGAGACGAGATTCCCGTCAAGGACTTGATTGCTGTTCAGACGAACGTACGCCCCGAAATCACGTTCTGAACCACGTCCGATTTCTAGTTTATATTCATGTACCGCATGGGACGGTCGGCCGGGAACATTCTCGGTCGGTTGAAAGTCCGCTTTTCTAGAAACGCTCACCGGAAGCGCCACGTTTGTGGCGCTTTTCTTATGGGGCGAAGGTTGTGACGCGGGCCGGTCGTTCGCCGATCGCTTGACTTGAAACGTATAGGCGGTGTCCGGCCCCGTCCGCGGACGTTAAACCGTACACGTACGAGGGTACCCGTGTCGCCTGAAATGTTATAATGAATCGCAAGTTGTTGCTGCAAGTCGCGTTAGTTGCTGGATCTTGGTCGAGTAGCAGACGTAGAGGAAAGTTGTAGAGGAGTGAGGGTATGCCAAAGATTTATTGGCTCGGGACGTTCGTGAGCGGAGTGATTCTGACGACGATGGGAGAAGCAGGCGGAGTCCCACGGATCGTGCCCTATTTTTTGATGGCGCTCGGTGTGACCGGGTTTCTCGTTCAATCTTGGTTCGAACAAAAACGACGCCGTTAAGCCGGCGTCGTTTTTCATTACATCGATTCTAGGAGTTGGTCAAGCAGCGTGTCGATGTCAGCTTGGAGGACATCGGCCCGGTGTTGCAACGCCATCAGCTCGGTGAGGTCGTTCGTCTCATTCATTTGATGAAGAAGTTCCTGATGCGCTTCTTCGAGCGCAGACAGACGAGCCTCATCCGCCGAGATGTCTCGAGCCTCGACCGCCGTCACGGTCGCTTCTGTTGATTGCGTTCTCTTCGGTACCGCCACGACTGCTTCCGGTTCGTACTGGCGTTTTTCGAGCGCATACGTGACATTTCCCGGGAAACGTGTCGCTGTAACATCAAGCCAATAGGTGACGGGGAACAGTTTGTTCAAGAAGTAGCGGTCGTGCGAGACGGCGACGAGCGTTCCGGTGAAACGATCGAGCGCGTCTTCAAGCGCTTCGCGTGCTTCGATGTCGAGGTGGTTCGTCGGTTCGTCTAAGACGAGCACGTTCACATCCTCATGCATGAGAATGGCGAGCATGAGCCGCATCTTCTCACCGCCGCTCAAATCTTTGACCGGTTTAAAGACGCTCGCACCATAGAAGAGGAATTGGGCCAACAGTTGACGGGCCTTTCCCTCGTCGACGGCAATCCGGTCGCGGAACGCCTCGATGAGCCGGTGGGAGTCCTCGAAGTCGATGTGTTGGGACAAGTAGCCGATGCGGGCCCGTTCCGCTCGTCTTAGCGTACCCGAGGTCGGTTCGATTTGACCGAGTAACACTTTCAACAGTGTCGATTTACCGCTCCCGTTCGGACCGACGATGGCGACACGCTCCCCGTGACCGGTGTAGAACGACACATGCTCGAAGACGGTCCGGTCGTAACTGACGGTCACATCGGTCGCCTCGAACACATCGCGGCCGGTCCGTCCGTGCGCTGTGAACTGGATGTCAGGTTGCACGGCTTCGAGGCGAGGGCGCTTAATCGTCTCGATGCGGGCGAGCGCCTTCTCCATCGATTTGGCGCGGCGGTAAAATTTCTCGTTCGGCGGATTGCCCTCGTTCGCCCATTGCCGAAGCTGGCGAATCGTCTCTTTCATCTTCTTGATTTTCTTTTGTTGCTCCGTGTAGGCGTGGAACTGATCGAGCAATCGTTTTTCTTTTTGCGCAACGAACGCGCTGTGATTGCCGTCAAAACTCGTCAATTCCCCGTCCTCGCACTCGACGATGCGCGTGGCGACTGCATCGAGAAAGACGCGGTCGTGCGAGACGAGGAGTAACGTGGACGGACTGTCACGCAGGAACGACTCGAGCCAAGCCATCGCCTCTAAATCGAGGTGGTTCGTCGGTTCATCCAGGATGAGCAGTTCCGGTTCTTGGAGCAATGCCAAGGCGAGGCCGACTTTGGTCCGTTCGCCGCCGCTGAGCGTATCGAACGGTCGGTCCACGAAGCGGGTCAGGCGCAGCCCGTCGATCATCGCGTTCACTTTCGAATCGATGACGTACCCGCCGCCGTTCTCATAGCGCGTCTGCAAGGCACCGTACGTCTCGAGCAGCGCGTCGATGTCGTCACTCGAGGCCATCTGTTCCTCGAGCTGTCGCATCTCGTCACCGAGTCGCGTCAACTCGGCGAACGCGGTGTAGAGCACGTCTCGCCCTGACTTATCGGGATGGGCCGGGATTTGGGCCAAATAGCCGACATGTAACCGTTGCTTGCGATAAATGGTCCCTTCGTCTGGCGAATCGGCGCCGACGATGAGACGCAGAAGCGTCGTTTTGCCGCTCCCGTTCCGTCCGACGAGTCCGATTCGTTCGCCGGCGTTCACGTGAAGATTGGCATCTGTCAAGACGGCATGGCCGCCAAATTGTTTTTGGATGTGTTGTAACTCGATTAACATGAGTGGTTCCTCCTAAAGTAGAGGCCTATCAAAAAAGCCGAGCGCAAAGAAGCGCTCGGCAAGAAAGAGAGGCGCTTTGTCGTATTTCAGCAATGTCTAAAAAAGGACAGACGGGTCCTGTGATTATGCGACATCGTGAAAAATCGCACGCAAAATGTACAAATGTTCTGTTGACCAATGCGTACGTCCGACAAAGTTCACCTTTCTCCCTCCTTTCTATCATCATTACGCTCATTGTAAGCGATTTCGGATCGTTCGACAACTAGGGGACAGGAATATCGAGAACCGATGTCGTATTGTTTAGACATCAGGGAGGAGGGACGCCATGCGCAAAGAATGGCTCGGTGCCATCAGTTTAACGCTCGCCGCCAGTATTTGGGGCGGGATGTACGTCGTCAGTAAATATGCGCTCGGCTATATCGAACCGTTCACGCTCATCTGGATGCGTTATGCCGTCGCGTTTGTCGTCCTGTTCGCGATGTGGTGGGCATTCGGGCGCGAGCAAATCGCTCGTCGCGATTGGAAATGGATTGCGCTCGTCGGCGTCATCGGATACGTCGCCTCGATTTCGTTTCAGTTCATTGGTACGAAACTATCCGACGCCCATACGGGATCGCTCGTCACGGCGGCGACACCGGCGTTCATGGTGATTTTCGCCCGAGTCATCTTGAAAGAGCGGCTCACACCTGTCAAAATCGGGTCACTCCTGTTGGCGACGCTCGGGGTCATCATCGTTGTCGGTTGGCACGTCGAAGGCACGTATTTCATCGGCAGCCTCGTCTTGGTCGGTGCGGCCATCACGTGGGCGCTCATGTCCATCTATGTGAAAATCGCATCCGAGACGATGTCGTCGTTGACGATCACGACGTTCGCCATCGGTATCGCCTTCGTGTTGATGACGCCGCTCATGGGAGTGGAAGTGGCCGCATCCGGCTTACCGAATATGACCATGGTGCTGTGGATGAGCGTATTGTATGTCGGCATCATCTCGACAGCCGGGGCGTTCTTCTTTTGGAACAAAGGGATTGAACTCATGGATGCGAGCGTCGGGTCATTATTCTTCTTTTTCCAACCACTCGTCGGGGGTTACCTCGGCTGGCTCGTCCTCGACGAACGACTCGACCGCAACTTCTTTATCGGCGCCGCCTGTATCGTCACGGCCGTCACGTGGTCGACACTCGCCGAGCGACGGCAAAAGCGTGTCCGCGAGACACGTCAAGCTGAGGAGCGCCATATCTTATAACCAAAGACGACCGACCCGCTCTGGGCCGATCGTCTTTTTAAAATCCGTGATGATCGAGTTTGTCTTCGTCGCGCTTCATCTCGAGTTCGAGCCGCTGAATCGCGAGTTTCTCTTGCTCGATTTTGAGTCGAAGTTCTTCTAAACGAGCCTTTCGTGTCTTATTAAATGTATCTGCGGCGATGGACACGACGACGATGACCATAATATAGAAAAAGAAATCCATTTGATACGCCTCCTTTTAGTGTGAGCCGAACAAATCCGTCACCAGCTGTTGTGTGAGGAGCGCCTCACGACCGTCCGTCATGATGGCTGTATCCTCGGTCACTGCCGAGATAAAGTGGTCGATTGCCCCTTGGAAGCCTCGTTGGGTCAGGAGCGTGTCCCATGACCCGAACGTCTTCGTTGAATGGGCGCCGTGCTCGAACCGTTGAAGCGTCACCATCTCATCGACCGTCACGCGCAGTCCGTCGCGGATGGCGCTGAGTCCTTCATGATTCGTCCCGGCTTTACGGTGCATCGACGTCGTGTGCAGTCCGTGCTCGTCTTGCCAGATATGGCGCGCGAAGTGGAGACCGTTCGCCTCGGTCGTCGCGATTTGGCCCGTCACTAAGCGCAACTCGCTTCCGGCGAAGTACCGGAGCGTGTCGACGACATGCAAATAGTCATCGAGCAACGTGAACTGATAGTCATGGCCGCGCAATCCGTCCCCGCGATGCTTGACGAAGTCGAGCGTGTGGAATGGGGCTGCGTCTTTCACATGCTGATACATCGGGGCGAAGCGGCGATTGAAGCCGACCATGAGCTTCCGGTTCGTCTGCTCGGCCAGCTCGACGAGTCGTTCCGCCTGTTCGATCGTCGCGGCGAGTGGTTTATCGACATAGACATCTACCCCGTTTGCGAGCAAATAAGACAAGACCTCGTAATGCGTCTCGGTCGAACTATGGACGAACGCCGCATCGACGGACGCTGCGAGTTCGGGAAGTCCCGTGAACGATTCCATCCGATGGGCCCGACAAATCGCGTCACGTTTGGCGACGGTCGGGGAATAGGCACCGACGAGTTCGAACGACGTGCTGTTCGTTAAAATCGGTAAGTACGCTTTCTGTGCGATGCCGCCGAGACCGACGACACCAATTTTAGGCTGACGCATATGTACCACTCCTTTTCTATCATCATAACGAAAAAAAGACCGAATGACACGCACGCTCGAAGCGTCAGGTCACTCGGTTTTTGCTTATAGGCTGGCACTGAGCACGATGTCGCCTTCGGGTGCCGTATTGCCTCGTTCAGGTTCTTTCGTGACAGCGACGGTATCCCAGTCCATCTCCGATTCGGTCGAATCGAGCGTATAGATGACGGTCCCGTTGCCTTTGTCGTCTGTGACGAACGCCCCGGTCGGAATCGGAGAGTCGTCTTTTATGAGCCAAACTTGATACACTTCGTTCGCTTCGAGCGCATCGAGTCCGTTCGTTTGGACGATGAGCTGACGCTGGCCATCCTGTTCGGCGAGGTACGCCACGCCTTCCGATTCACCTTCGAGCGGGACCGTCTCGGTCAAGGCGATGCCGCTCGGCTCATCTTGGTTCAGGAGCAGATAGCCGTTTCCGATCAAGGAGAGCATGAGTGCGGCCGCGAGTGCGAGCGCTCCCCATGGCGTCTTCTGTTTTTTCTTCGTGGCTGTGAACGGTGTGATTGGGGTCGGTTCGTCTTGCTTCGACTCCGTCTCGTCTTCTGCGAACACGTTGTCGAGGATGCGTGCCTTCATCCCGCTTGGCGGTTCAGCCGGTTCAGAGAGGAACGCGACGCCGCCGACGAGGGCCTCGAGTTGTTCGAGCTCTTCTTGACATGTTTGACATGTCGCGAGATGCGCTTCAAACCGGATGCGTTCGTCTTCCGTCAAATGCTGGTTAAAATAATCAATCAATTGGTCACAAGCGTTCATCGTTCCACCTCCTTCTCATTCACATCATGGGATAAATGCCTTCGTAGCTGTTTCAATGCTAATCGAATCCTTCCTTTTACAGTTCCGAGCGGGATGCCGCACGTATCGGCAATCTTTTGCTGGCTGAGCCCTTGGAAATACATGAGCCGGACGACTTGTTGTTGCTCGGCCGGCAGTTCGGCCATCGCCGTCTCGATTTGGGTCCGCTCTTCTTGCCATTCGACCTCGGTCTCGACGGACGGGGCCGGGGACGGGATAGCTTCCGCGTAAGACTCATCCAATTGCAGGTCGGGTTTTCGTTTGCGAATCAAGTCGATCGTGACGTGACGGCTCATCGTGAACAGCCACGATTTGAATTTTCCTTTTGTCTCATCATACACGCCGCCACCGCGCCATAGCTTGATGAATACTTCTTGCATCGCTTCTTCGGCGAGGTCGCGGTCTTTCGTCAACTGCATGACGAACGCGTAGAGGATTCGTTCATAGCGGTCATAAAGTGTCTCGAGCGCTTGTTTGTCTTTTTGCCTGACACGCTCGTACAATTCAATATCAGTCATGGCTTGCTCCTTTACACATAAGGGAATCCCTTGTATTGATCTAACGGATGAAACCGTAAAATGGATGCCTATTTGACGTGACTATTTTGTGAACAGTCAAGATTTCCCCGCGTCTAACGGGAACAACTGGACGTCATCCCTCCGATACGGCGGAACAGGCGTAGATTCAAGGCGCTGAGCAGGCGGTAGGCCACGTAACTGAACAGCGTTGCTGTGAACAAAGTGACGAGAAGCGCCGAGCCGCTCGGGAGCCATTGTTGCCAGACTGAATAGGACCGGACCCCAAACAAAAAGGTGAAGACGAGCCCGAACCCGATCACGATTCCGCTATACTGACAGTAGTAACGGCTTAATCGATTTTTCATGTTGCCACGTCCTTTCTCTTTTACTATACGAGATGGGGTATGGCGACACAAGGAGGATGACCATGAAACGATTTACTAGCGAGGGACGGGTGCTCGTCTGTTTTGATTTTGATGAGACGTATTTTCCGCACGCTTGCTCTGTTGACCAGTTGGAGCGATTGCGCCAACTTGAAGACTTTCTCGATGTCCACTCACATCGGTTCTCGACGATGTGGGTGACGGGGAGTTCACTTGAAACGATTCGAGAAAAAATGGCACGGGCAGACATGCGTTATTTCCCGCACCGGATTGCGGCGAGTCTCGGGACAGAGCTGTATCAAGTGACAGCGTCCGGACAACTGGAGCTCGATTCCGGTTATTCGTCACGGTTTCCCGATGACTTTTCAGACCGTGTCACCCAAGTCGTCGACAGGCTAGGGCGAACACTCACGATTGAACCACAGACGAACCTTGGCATAAGCGGCTGGATGCACAATTATTATTACTTCGGCGAGAGCAAGGATGAGCTCGAGCACATTCGTTCGAGCGCCCGTGACTTCGGGATCGCCGTCAACGTCAGTCGGTGCAATCCGCTCGCCGGGGACCCGGCAGACGCCTACGATATCGATTTCATCCCACAAGGGGCGGGGAAAATCGCTGCAGTCGACTACGTGTGCGACCGATATACGTTTCAGACCGAGCACGCCTACGCGTTCGGGGACAGTGGGAACGATTTAGGGATGTTAAGGTATGTGGGTAACGGCTATGTACTTGGCAACGGGACGGAAGAAGCCAAACGAGAACATGGTCGTGTCACCGAGGGCATGTATGCGGATGGGATTCTAGAAGTGTTACATCGAGCGGTGCGGTAGATGGATTTAAGCGCTGGCGACTAGACGTAGCGCTGCGGTCTCCACACGTTCGAACAAATGAGTTTTCAGCCGATGGGTCGTTAAATCGAGCGGCAGACGACGTTTCCAAAGCTCTGTGAACACTTCGGAGAGGACGGACTCGGCCAAGTCGGCTCGCGTCGTCAAGCGGAGGGCGAGTGAATATAAGATGCGCTCATAGCGGTCGTAAAGTAGTTCGAGCGCAGAAGTGTCGCGGTTTAACATGCGTGCGTATAAATCGTGATCGGATATGAATGACATGGTGGACTCCTTCAGAATGAGACTCTCTCGTGGTTGGGTTGCGGGCAAATGACGTAACCTTCTTATTTCACTTATGGGGTGAACGTAAACGGTTACTTTCCGATTCGAGCACATTCAAAAACAGCCAATGTTCCGCTGATTAGCGGAATGTTGGCTGTTTTGTAGTTAAAACGACGTATAACAGTGCGGGCACGTCTGTGTGTTCCCGCCGGACCGTTTGAACGTTTTCTTACAGTTCGGACACGTGACGGTCTCGGTGTCTTGACCGAACAGGCTGCCGCGGTTGAATAAAACATTGCTTAAATTTGGCAAGGCTTTGGCCGCATAAATCATGGAAATGAATAAGACGATGGCCAAAACGGCCAACAGCAAATAGGTCATATCGGGTAAACCCCTTTCGCGAAACTTTCGTTTCTTCTAGCATACGTGAAATTGTGCGAACGCACACCTCCAGACTGGAATTACGAACAAATGTTCTGTATACTAAGAGTAACAAAGGAGGGAGATTAGATGAGGCAAGAAGTCATGCGTTGGATGCGGAATGGACGGGTCGTGGAAATGATGTATATCGATCGGAACGGGGTCATTTCGAAGCGACGTGTCAAGCTGATGAAGCTGCAAGGCGATCGACTCGTCGCCTGGGACGTGAACAAACAAGCGCGTCGAACATTTTGTATGGAACGTGTCCTCGCCTGTCTCCCGACGATTGAACGTGCCTCAGGACGAGAGGAGGGAATCGGATGACACCACTTCCGAAATGTTCGGCACCGGCCGAACGGGCGCTTCGAGCTACCTATATCGATACGCTCGAGCAGTTGTCCACGTACACGAAACGAGAAATTGCGGCCTTGCATGGGGTCGGGCCAAGTGTACTGCGAATCTTGGAAACCGCGCTTCACGAGCAAGGACTTCGGTTCACCGACAACGAAATAAATTCCTAGTCCCGTCCTGGACTAGGAATTTTTTGGTTGGGCGATTGTATCGCACGTAAAAAGGGAAGTAATATATTTGTCATCTCCATTACAGCCTAATATCTAGTACCATGACGATAAGGTTTGCGAACCTAGCGACACCCATGAGAAAGGAAGTACACAGCATGAGGACGAAACGTTTATCCGCCATTCTAGGAAATGAGATGGATGACATCGAACGCGATCCATGGGTGACCGGAATTGAGACAGATTCCAGAAAGGTCAGTCCAGGGAATTTATTTATCTGTATCCGCGGCTATACGGTGGACGGACATGAATTCGCTGAGGACGCCGTCTCCAAAGGAGCGGTTGCTGTCATCTCGGAATACCCGCTTGACCTTGAGGTGCCGAACCTTGTCGTCGCGGACACGAAGCGGACAGCCGGCGTGGTGGCCAGTGCCTTTTATGACCACCCCTCACATCGGATGCGCATTTACGGTGTCACCGGTACGAACGGGAAGACGACGACCGCGACATTGACATATGATTTATTTCGTCTGTCCGGCCGACCGGTCGGAATTGTAAGCACGATTGGAGCACGTTATAAAGATCAAACATTAAACACACCAAATACGACGCCTGAGGCCGTCGTCTTACATCGTTTGCTGGCCAAGATGGCCGATGCCGGCGTGACCGATTGTGTCGTCGAGGTCTCCTCGCATGCGATGATGGAAGGACGTGTCGAAGGTGTCCGGTTTCACGCGGCGGCGTTCACGAACTTGACGCATGACCATTTGGATTACCATCGCTCGATGGATGAGTACGCCCGAGCCAAAGCCCGATTGTTCGAACAAGTCGAGACGACGGACGGGGATGCCATCATTTTAAACGCTGAAGATTCGGCCAGTGACACGATGGCCGCGTTTGCCCCGACTCGTCGGCGCATCATGTACAGCACCCATGCGGACGTACCGGCTGATATTCAAGTCATCTGGCATGACCAGACGGTCGTCATTAAAATGAACGCGCTGACAATTGAGGCTCCGGTCCGCTTCATGGGCGCATTCAATGCCGCTAACTTGGCCGCGGCCATCGGTCTCGTCTCCACATCGGAACTGATGCTGCGATCGATTATCGCCAACGTGCCGGGACTCACGCTTCCGAAAGGTCGGCTCGAACGACTCGATACGGAAGACGCCGAGATTTATCTCGATTATGCCCATACGCCGGACGGCCTCGAGAAGTGTCTGTCGACGCTTCAGCAAGGGGAACGTGAACTCGTTGTCGTGTTGAGTGCGGCGGGCGACCGTGACCCGACCAAACGGGCGGAGATGGGTCGCATCGCGAGTCACTATTCGAACGACTTGATTGTGACGGTGCATGACGTGCGCACGGAAGAACCGAAGCGCATCATCGATGGACTGCTCGCCGGAATCGACGCGAACACGCATTATGTGACGTTCGAGGAACGACGGGACGCCCTGCGCCACGCGGCGCAACAAGCGCTCGACGGCAAACGCATCGTCGTCGTCGGAAAAGGGCATGACCACGTCGAACGCGTCGGCCGAGAGTCGATTCCGTTCAACGAATCAGACATCCTGCTCGATGAATTAAAAAAATTGAAGGGCCAAGAACCGGCCGTTTAACGAAACGATGACAGCTGTCATCGTTTTTTAATGTGTGATTTTTGCAGAAAAAGGTAATAACTATTCATGTAACGCTATCGAAGGAGGAGAACAGACATGTCAGTTTTGTACAAAGAGTTTACAAATGATGAAGAAGTCGTGACCGCCATTCAATCGATGAAAGCGAAAGGGATTGAGGACAAGCACATTTATGTCATCACCCACGACGATGACCGGACCGACCGTGTGGCCGATAACGCCGACGCGAATACGGTGACGGCATCGGACGTCGGCCTGGGGACGGCCGCGAAAAACTTGTTCCGTAAAAAAGGGGACGAGCTCCGAGCCCAGTTCGAACAGCTCGGTTTCTCATCGACCGAAGCCGATCAACTTGAGAAGAAATTAGATCAAGGCAAGGTGATTGTCGTCGTCAAAGACGCACCAGCCGGATTCACATTATAATTCCACCACCATGGAGAATACAGAGACAGGGCTGAATCGAAGGATTCAGCCCTGTTTGTATTAGTCGTGGATGCGGACGACGGTCCGGCCGCTCAGTTCACTGCGCATCATCGCCTCGGCGTGACGCGGAACGTCGTGCAGCGGAATCTCATGGACCATATGGTTCAGCACGCGTGTGTCGACAAGTTCATGGAGCCGTTCCCACGCTTTCACGCGACGGGCGATCGGTTGCATGACCGAATCAATGCCGATGAGCCGGACGCCTCGTAAGATGAACGGATAGACGGTCGTGTGGAGCTCATGGCCACCGGCAAGCCCACACGCGACGACGGTCCCTTCGTAGCGCGTTCGGCTAAGGATGTTACCGAGCGTCTCGCCTCCGACCGAGTCGATGGCAGCATCGAACCGCTGTTCATCCAGCGGACGGGACGGTCCTTCGAGTTCACTTCGGGCCATCACGTTCTCGACGCCGAGGTCACGCAAATACGCCGGGTCTTGTTTGCCGGTCGAGGCAATGACGTGGTAGCCGAGCTTGTGGAGCAAGGCGATGGCAAAACTGCCGACTCCCCCGGAAGCACCGGTCACGAGTACTTCTTGACCAGGATGCACACCCTCGTGTTCGAGCGCCTCAACAGCGAACATGGCGGTAAGTCCTGGCGTTCCGATCGTCATTGCATCTCGCAGCGCCATACCTTTCGGTAGTTTGATGAGCCAGTTCCCAGGGACTTGAGCGTAACGGCTGAAGCCACCGAAATGTCGTTCGCCGATGCCGAAACCGGTCGCAATGACATCGTCGCCGGCTTTGAAATCGAGATGGTCGGATTCAACGACTTTCCCGACGAACTCGCACCCGGGGATGAACGGATAATGACTGACGATTTTGCCGGATCCGGTCAGCCCGAGAGCGTCTTTGTAGTTGAGCGCTGAATAATGGACTTCGACGAGGACGTTGCCGTCTTCTTCTCTCGGAAGGGCGTCGAATTTGACGTCGGTCACCGTGGAATGGAGACGGTCGTCTTTTTTGTCGAGGACGAGTGCTTGAAATGATTCGTTCATGGTCAATTGGCCCCTTTCGCTGATACGTATTCTATTCCTTTGTTATCATTCCCCACCTGCCAAAATATATACACGAATGTTTCGTTCTAACAGGGAGTGGAATGGTACAATGAAAGAGATTCAACTAGAGTGAGGAGGAATGAAGCATGCGGCACGACGACTATGAGTTTGATGAAGAAGTAGAAGAAGGCGAATTGTTTAACGTATACGACATTCTGCCACCGGATGGAACCATTCTTGAGATGGCTACGGCCGAAGAAATGGTACGTGCGGCGGAGCTCGAGGCGACGCATAATGCCCTTGAGCGAATCCAAGACTCAAACTTCCAGTTGTCAGGAATCACTTTTAAAGAGTTGCTGGCAGAGTTCGAGCGATACGAGCAAGAATCGATGGAATTCTGGACAGGCGTTTATAGCCGATTGCGCATTCCATGGGCATGGACGATTCGAATCGATGTGGCCAACGGTCCGATTCACGTCGTCAATGACCGCGACATCTTCATCGACGAAGCGGACTTCGAAGAATATGATTTCGAAGAATACGTGGATGATGATTACGAAGACGAAGACAATCAATGAATCCAAAAACGTCTTTCCCTCATTCAGGGAAAGACGTTTTTTTGTTGTCGAGGAATGAGGCACGGATGCGTGTCAGTTCCGTCGCACCGAACCAGAGCCCGACCCCACACAAGACGGCGACACCGCTCACTAACGCGCCGACGATGGCGGTATCTCCAATCATCGTGAACGACAGCGTCAGACTGAACAATCCGAAAAATAATAATCCTCCTGCAATCGTCTTCATGATTAAGTCATCCTTTCTTGTTTCGTCTGCCTTTAGTGTAGGCGGTCTAGTAAGAAAAGGGTGACTGAATTTTATACCAGGTCAAAAATCAAGCGAGGTCATATACGGAATACGTCTTGCCATTCTCGAACGGCTCGTCTAGTAAGTGTTCCGCCAAGATATGGGCGACCGTCTCAGGGGTGCGCAATCGGCCTTCTGTCACGTAAGAACGGAACTGTTCCACGTCACGGAACGCGTCTTCTGATGAGGCCCGGATGCTTGCCTGCATCGCGGTGTCCATCACGCCTGGGTTGAACAAGGCGATTTTATCGTTCGTACCGGTCAATTCAAGGGCGACCGTCTCGGTGAAATGGTCGAGCCCGGCTTTCGTCGCACAGTATGCACTCCAGCCCGAGATCGGGCGCTTTGCGGCCCCAGAGGTCACGTGGATGAGCGAGACGGGCAGATCGTACGCGAGCACCGCGTTCGTCAAGAGCATCGGGGCGAGCAGGTTGGCTTGGACGTGGGCGATGAGCTGCGCGGCGTCCAATTGGCCGGACCGGTGAATCGGTTCAATCAAGGCTGCGTTTTGGACGACGAGCAAGGATGTCGCCGTCTCGATGAGCGGCTTCACGTGTTCGAGCGCGGCCAGTGTACTTGTCGGATCAGCCAAATCGACCTCGACGTGACGGAACGAGGCATCGGTCGCCTGCGTCCGTGAAAAATTGACGACCTCGTAATCCCGCTTCAATAGTTCCTCGGCGATGGCACGGCCGAGACCGCGCGACGCACCGGTCACGATGGCTAGTTTCATGACAGTTCCTCCTATTCGTGAATCGTCTTCCGGTACCCGTAAAACGGACGGAAGTTCAGTTTTTCGTAATACGTGTGGGATGAAGCACTCGCGAGCATCTCGAGGCGCGTCTCAGGGTAGAGCGCATGGACGTGTGACAACAACTGCTCGCCAATCCCGAGGCGACGGTGCGAGGCCGCGATGAGCAGTTCGCACACGTACAGGCTCACGGTCGTGTCGGTCAACCCACGCAAGTAGGCAATCACCAGTCCTTCTGACTCGACGACATAGGCAACGTTCGATTGCCGCCACGCCTGTTTCGTCAACTCGTGTTGTCGCACGAGTTGACCCCAACCTTCCGCTTCATTCAACGCTTGAATCTGTTCAAAATCAAATTCTTCATAAGGACGAATGACCATCAACCTTCACCTACTTTCATTTCAATGGCTTTGATGAGGTCGAACGCACCATCTGACTCGTTCGAACAGACGACCGAGACGATGTCTGTGGCCGGGTAGTACGCAGAATGAAAACTGACGCCGGGGTCATAACCCATGACATGATATTTGAACACGTGTCGCTTCGCATCCAATTGAATCCACAGACCGTAGCCATAATGTCCGCCTTTATCGTTTACCTTCACATGAGGAGTCAGCAGTCGTGATGTCATCTCCTCGCCAAGTAGGTGATGAGCGAGCAAGGCGCACCAAAGTTTGGCCATATCTTGTGCCGTCACGAACGCGCCGCCGTCCGCTCCGCCTTTGACGGGAATGGAATAGTGGTTCGTCCGCCACGAGCCGTCCGCGTTGTCGATATACCCGAGCGCCGTATTCGCCGGCAAGGCATCGAGCGAGAAGTACCCCGAATCGGTCATGTCGGCCGGCTTGAACACGAATCGTTCGATATAGTCCGAGAACATCAACTCGCTCGCTTGTTCGATGATGAGGCCGAGCAGGATATAACCGGCATTATTGTATTGGAACACGCCCCGTTCTTGTCGCATCGGCTCGTGCTGGAACATTGGGAGAAAGTCACGTAGCTGCCTGATGTGATACATCGGACGTTGCCGCCACAATTCCTCAAAATCGTCCATGACAGACTCGTCGAAATAATCTGGGATGCCGGACGTGTGAGTGAGCAACTGTTCGACTGTCACGGCCGGATCGAACGTTGGAAAATCGATGGTGAGGCATTCGCCGAGCGTCGATGTAAATGCCAACTTGCCTTGTTCGATGAGCTGGCAGACGGCGATGGCCGTGAATAACTTACAGCCCGAAGCGATACCGAATCGGGTCGACGTTCGATTTTCGATTCGTTCCGCACGATTCGCATAACCTTGTTGATGGTCGAACAGGATGTCGTTCTGTCGCATGACGAGCGCCGATCCAGAAAAATCAGGTTTAATGGGAAGGTCAGTAAAGTCGTCGTCCAAAAGCTTGTTCATCGGGCACCTCCGAAAGTTTGTCTAGTGTTTTTAGCATAGCATACGGCCAATCAATCCCTAACCACACAAAAAAAATGTCTCCTCCGTCAAAGGCGGAGGAGACGCTGATTATTCACCAATCGCTTCTTCACGGTCAGTGTCCGTCGTACCGAGATTCGTCAAGTAAACTTCATATTTCGGGAGCCAGTAGCGATAGGACGCCCAAACGAGGCCACCCGTCACAACGAACAAGGCGATGGTCGCCGGCCAGAACCAGCTCGAGACGATCCCGTCCGCATAGGCGAGACCGATCGGTGAGAAGACGAAGTAGACGAAAATCATCGACGCGACAAGGATGATGGAAGTCGAAATTGCATGACGCCATGGCTTGACGCGGCCAAGATCGATGCGAATCGGATTGATGTGTTGCATCGGTCGAACTTTTGCGAATACGAGCATGATGGTCGTTTCGAGGACGAACAAAATCCCGTAAATGTGAATGAAGTTGATGCCAAGGTCGAAGCCGAACCACTGCTCCGTTCCCCAGACGAGGAAGTAATACGTGACGACGTGGAAGCCGATGACGAGTTTCGCGGCAATCGGCGGTACGCGCTTCACGAGCATCCCGATTAAGACGATGACGAGAATCGGGATATTGAAGAAACCGGTGAAGCGGCGAATCAAGTCCCACAGTCCGTCCGGTGCGTACATCAAGTTCGGAGCGACGAAGAACGAGACGAGCGCGACGAACGTCCCGAACCATTTGCTGACACGAATCAAATCTTTGTCAGACGCGTCCGGTTTGAACTTCGGTTTATAAATATCGAGCACGAATAAGGTGGCGATACTATTGAGCAACGAGTTGAACGAGCTGAACACGGCACCGAGCAAGACGGCGAGGAAGAAGCCCATGAGCCACATCGGCAACAAGTCGGCAATCAAGCTCGGATAAGCGAGGTCCGCCTTATCGACGTTCGTGCCATACAAATGGAACGCGATAATCCCTGGAAGCAGCATGAAAATCGGGACGAGCAACTTCAAATAACCGGTGAAAAGTACCCCTTTTTGACCCTCGGCCAAGTTCTTCGCCCCGAGTGCCCGTTGGATGACATATTGATTGAGTGCCCAATAAAACAAGTTCGCAAAAATCATCCCCGTGAAGATGGACAAGAACGGAACGGAATCGTTCTCTGAACCGATCGCGTTCAGTTTCTCTGGATTCTCGGTTGCAATCGTCTTCATCCCATCGACGAGGTTGCCGTCACCGAGCGCGATGAAGCCGAGCGTCGGGACGAGGAAACCGATGATGATTAATCCGATCCCGTTCAACGTGTCGGAGACGGCGACGGCGCGGAGACCACCGAAAATGGCGTAAACGGCTCCGATAATCCCGATGAACCAAATGACGAGCCAGAGCGACTGCTCGAAGCTGATTCCGAGTAATTCCGGTACGTCAAACAGTTGCAGGACGGCCAATCCGCCGGAATAGAGCATCGATGGGATCGTGACGCACATATAGCCGAACAAGAACAACAGGACCGTCAAGCGGCGGACGTCCTCGTCATACCGTTGGCTCAAAAATTCAGGGATCGTCGAAATCCCGATTCCGAGAAAACGCGGCAGTAAAAAGAGCGCCATGATGATGGCGGCGATTCCGGCTGTGACTTCCCACGCCATAGCCGACATGTTGCCGGCGAACGATTGCCCGTTTAAGCCGATCAACTGCTCGGCTGACAAGTTCGTCAATAAGAGTGATCCGGCGATAAAGATGCCGGTTAGCCCCCGTCCTGCCAAGAAATAGTCGTCGGCACTCTCGACTTTCCCTTTCGTCATGCGATAAGAGACGTAAGCGACGAGCCCCATGAATAAGGCCCCTGTGATTAATATGTAAACAACTTGTTGAATGGTCAACGACATTCCCTCCCTCAACTTCTTCTTATTTATAAGTACTTTTTCATAACTACCCTTCAGGAAGTATGATTATTTCCCGTTTTCTCTTTTGTAAAAGAACTGTAACAAACCTCACAACAAAAAAAGACACCTGAGAGGTCAGGTGTCAAAAAAAGCGAAGCAACGAAGTCGCGACCGTGAAATAAATGATTAAGCCGAGATTGTCGACGACTGTTGTGATGAACGGACCCGACGCGACGGCTGGATCGAGTTTCAATCGATTGATCAAGAGCGGCACGAGCGTCCCGACGATGGTCGCCACGCTGAGCGACGCAAAAATCGACAGACCGACGATTATGCCGATTAAGGCACTGTCATAGAGGACGGTGATGACGCCGAAGATGACGACCATACAGGCGAGACCGAGCAATAGCCCCGTCCCGAACTCACGGCGAATCATCTTCAACACGTTCTTTCGATTAATCGTCCCGAGCGCGATTGAGCGGACGGCGACGACGAGCGATTGGGTGGCGGCGTTACCGGCCGAACCCATGACGAGCGGCATGAAGACGGCGAGCAAGACGATCGTTTCGAGCGTGTCCTCGAAACCACCGATTGTCGACGCGGTGATCATCCCGAGGAACATGAGGCTAATAATCCATGGCGCGCGCTTCATCGCCGCCTCGACCGGTCCCATGTTGATGTCGGACGAACCTTTCGTCGCCGACAGCTCTTCGAAATCCTCGGTCGTCTCGCGTTCGATGACGTCCATGACATCGTCGACCGTGATGATCCCGAGCAGATGGTCCTCGCTGTCGATGACAGGCAGGGCCAATAAGTCATACTTCTGAACGGTCCGGGCCAAGTCTTCCTGATCGGCGAGGACGTGGGCCGACACGACGCGCCGGCCCATGATGTCCGCGATTTGCACGTCGAGCGGGGAGACGATCAAGTCGCGTAGCGAGACGACGCCGACGAGCCGGCGATCGGTGTCGATGACGTACAGGTAATAGATTGTCTCGGCTTCCGGTCCAAGTTCGCGCAAGTCTTCGAGTGTCGCACCGACGGTCTTGTCCGCCTTCAACACGATAAACTCGGTCGTCATGATGGCGCCGGCCGTATCGTCCGGATAGCGCATCAAGTCTTTGACCTCGGTCGCCTCGGTCTCGTCCATCAACTCGAACAGTTCGTTCATGAAGTCGTCAGGGAGCTCGGTCATCAAGTCGGCGGCGTTATCCGAGAACATATCGTTCAACACACGTACGGCGAACGGACGTGGCATCTCTTGAATGAACTGTTCCTGTTCGTCCAGTTCAAGTTTTTCAAACAAGTCGGTGAACGCTTCCGGGGATAACGCCTCGTAGACGAACTCACGGCCCGGACGTTCAAGTTCGATGAACAGGTCGGCCTGTTCACCAGGGTGGAGGGTGAGGAACACGTCGCGGAAATCGACCGGGTCCCCTTTTTGAATGAGCGCTGTCACTTGGGCTTCATGACGGGCGCGTTCTGTACGTTCGATTGCCATCGACTCACTTCCTTTTCACATCATTTGTCTATATTATGTCACGAGTTTGAGCGGTCTCAAACAAAATCAAAAAAAAGCTATGAATTTTTTTCACAATCTATACAGCGTGTATACGTCACTTTCTCTCGATTCGAGGGGCCACACCGTTTCTCGAGTGATTGTTCATTCATGTCACGTCATGATCTATGCACTTTTCTGTGGAATCCACCACAGTCCAAACGTCGGACTTGCCCATCGTGGAAATGGGTAAGTTGATAATGTAAGGGTAGCAACACACCCGAATCACAAGGAGGAAGCGAGATGATATCGATGACGGATCAACAAACCGCACGGGATACTACGCTGAAACATCCGATCCACGTGTATTCAGAAATTGGTGAACTCAGGACCGTCCTTTTAAAACGTCCAGGACGCGAACTCGAAAATTTGACCCCGGAATATTTGGAACGACTCCTGTTTGACGACATTCCTCATCTTCCAGTCATTCAAAAAGAACACGATTACTTTGCGAGCGTGCTCCAAAACCGAGGCGTCGAAGTGCTCTACCTCGAAAATTTGATGGCGGAGACGTTGTCGTTGCCGGGTGTCCGTGAACGTTTCGTCGCTGATATCTTGTCAGAGTCCAAATCAAATATCAACGGTTCGTACGAGACGCTGAAAGAATATTTGCTCGCCTACGACAATGAAAAGTTGATTGAGACCGTCATGGCCGGGATTCGGAAATCCGAGATTAAGCCCGAAAAACGGCGCCACTTACACGAGATGATTGAGGACACGTATCCGTTCTATCTCGATCCGATGCCGAACTTATACTTCACCCGTGACCCGGCGGCAGCAATCGGCAACGGGCTATCCATCAACCGGATGAAAGAGCCGGCTCGTCGTCGTGAATCGTTGTTCACACAATATATTATGCGTTATCACCCGCGATTCGCGAAACACGACATCCCGATTTGGTCGGACCGCGACTATCGTTTCGCGATGGAGGGGGGGGACGAGCTCGTGTTGTCGAAGGAAGTCGTCGCCATCGGGATTTCCGAACGAACGACGGCCCAAGGGATTGAACGGGTCGCCCTCAACTTGTTGAAAAAAGGCGGTACATTCAAGAAAGTCATCGCCATCGAGATTCCGAAATCGCGCGCGTTCATGCATCTCGACACGGTCTTTACGATGGTCGACCATGACAAGTTCACGATTCATTCGTTCATCCAAGGTCCAGGAGGCAAGATGAATATCTTTGAACTGACGTTGAACGCCGTAGGCGAACTTCACATCACGCAGCATACGGATCTGTTGAACGTGTTAAAAGCCGCACTCGGTCTCGATGAGATCGTCTTAATTCCATGTGGGGGCGGGGACCCGATTGCCGCTGCCCGCGAGCAATGGAACGATGGATCGAACACGCTCGCCATCGCCCCAGGCGTCGTCGTCACGTACGACCGCAACTACGTCTCGAACGAGTTGCTCCGTTCCGAGGGCGTCGAAGTCATCGAAATCATGTCGAGTGAACTGTCGCGTGGTCGTGGGGGTCCACGCTGTATGAGCTGTCCGATTATCCGCGAAGACATTTAACGAGGAGGAAACGAGCATGTCCACAACGTACAACTTTGATTTGAAAGGCCGTCATTTTCTATCATTGAACGATTTTTCAGGAGACGAGTTGAACTATTTGATCGATTTATCGGCCGCCTTCAAGCGTCAAAAGCAACAAGGCGTCCCGCATCGCATCTGTGAAGGGAAGAACGTGGCGCTCTTGTTTGAAAAACCATCGACACGGACGCGTTGTGCGTTTACTGTGGCGGCCATCGATCTCGGCATGCATCCGGAATACCTCGGGAAATCGGATATCCAGTTCGGTAAAAAAGAATCGGTGCGAGACACGGCCATCGTGCTCGGACGTATGTTCGACGGCATCCAGTTCCGTGGGTTCGCCCATGAGACGGTCGAAGGTTTGGCCAAAGATGCCGGTGTCCCGGTATGGAACGGGTTGACGGACTTATATCATCTGACTCAAATCTTGGCCGACTTCTTGACCGTCAAAGAACAGAAAGGCGAGTTGTCTGGCATTCGCTTCGTCTATGTCGGCGATGGACGCAACAATATGGGCAACACGCTCTTGATTGGTGGGGCCAAAGTCGGGATGGACATGCGCATCTGCGCGCCGAAATCGCTCTGGCCGTCAGATGAGGTCGTCGATTTTGCCCGCTCGGTCGCTGCTGAGACGGGAGCGAAAATTACGTTGACCGAGAGTATCGATGAAGCGGTCGCCGACGCCGACGTGATTTACACCGATGTGTGGGTGTCGATGGGCGAAGAGGCAGAATTCGCCGAGCGGATCAAGTTGCTCCATCCTTACCAAGTGAACATGGACATGCTCACGAAGACGAATAATCCAGACGTCATGTTCCTTCACTGTCTGCCAGCCTTCCACGACTTGGAGACCGAGGTTGGCCGAGCCATCCATGCCGAATACGGTCTGACCGAGATGGAAGTCACGGACGAGGTGTTCCGGAGTCGTCATTCCTTCGTCTTTGATCAGGCGGAGAATCGGATGCACACGATTAAAGCTGTGATGGCGGCGACGCTCACCGACACGAACGAATGGCTTGAACGCTGACGGACGGGAGGGGTTTCCCCTCCGGTTCGTAATAAACGAAAGGGATGAGTTCAATGTCTACGAAAATAGCGCATGACTCAAGTGGAACGGCTGGCGTACAACCGGAGAAAAAGGATCGACGATTAGGGCTCGGGGCGTTGACGGCACTCGTCGTCGGTTCGATGATTGGCGGGGGAGCCTTCAACTTGGCGGCCGATTTGGCCCAAGGTGCGAACGCGGGGGCGATTTTGATTGGGTGGGTCATCACCGGAATCGGGATTATCGCACTCGGTCTCAGTTTTCAAAATTTGACGATGCGTCGTCCAGACCTCGACGGCGGGGTGTACAGTTACGCCCGGGCCGGCTTCGGTCAGTTCATGGGGTTCAACTCGGCGTGGGGCTACTGGCTCTCCGCATGGCTTGGTAACGTCGCCTATGCGACGCTCCTGTTCAGTTCGGTCGGTTATTTCTTCCCAATCTTCGAAGGCGGTCAAAACATCGCCTCCATCATCGGCGCCTCGATTATGCTGTGGCTCGTTCATTCGCTCATTTTACGAGGCATTCATGAAGCATCCATGATCAACATCATCACGACGATTGCGAAACTCGTACCGATTTTTGCTTTTATCACCATCACCTTATTCTTCTTCAACCTCGATAATTTCACGTTCGATTTCTGGGGCCAGGGTGGTTTCTCATGGGGTAGTGTGAGAGACCAGGTCGTCTCGACGATGCTCGTCACACTATGGGTGTTCATCGGTGTCGAAGGGGCGGTCGTCTTATCCGGACGGGCCCGCAAGCGCTCGGACGTCGGGAAAGCGACGGTCATCGGGTTGCTCGGGACACTCGTCATCTATCTGCTCATCTCGGTCATGTCGCTCGGTCTCATGAATCCAGAGAACGTGGCGAACGCTTCACAACCGGCGATGGCGTACTTGCTCGAGTCGGCGGTCGGACCGTGGGGCGCGATGCTAATCAACGGCGGTCTCGTCATCTCTGTCCTCGGGGCGTGGCTCGGTTGGACGTTACTTGCCGCCGAGATTCCATTCGTGGCCGGGAAAGACGGCGTGTTCCCGAAATGGTTCACGAAAGAGAATAAAAACAGCGCGCCGGCCAACGCGCTCTGGCTCACGAACGGATTGATTCAATTGTTCCTCTTCACGTTCCTGTTCTCGGATGCGGCGTATAATTTCGCCTTCTCGCTCGCTTCGAGCGCCATCTTGATTCCATACGTCTTCTCGGCTTTCTATCAAGTCAAAGTCGCGAAGAACGGCATCGGCTACAACGCCGGTGAACGCCGGACCCGCGATCTCATCATCGGAGCCGTCGCCTCGATTTACGGGATTTGGCTCATCTATGCGGCTGGAATCGACTATCTGCTCTTGACGACCTTACTGTACGCACCAGGTACGTTGCTCTATATCAAGGCACAGCGTGAGAACGGCATCAAGACGTTGACGAAGACGGAATGGATTGTGGCCGGTGTCTTGACCGCGCTCGCCATCTTGGCCGTCGTGCGCATCGTCTCAGGAAATATCTCAGTCTTTTGATCGGGGGAAACCAATATGCGGAATAAACGAGTAGTCATCGCACTAGGTGGAAATGCGATTCAACAAGGAAAAGATGCGACGGCCGAGGCTCAAATTCGAGCCGTCGAGGCGACGGCTGAATCTCTGGCCGCGCTTGTCGCCGAAGGGATTGAGGTCATCATCACCCATGGGAACGGGCCGCAAGTTGGGAATTTGATGTTGCAACAGGCTGCGTCGGATAGTCCGGCGACGCCGGCCTTGCCACTCGACGTTTGCGGGGCGATGACACAAGGGATGATTGGCTATTGGTTCGAGAATGCCCTCACGAAAGCTCTGAGATCGCGCGGTTTGGAACGTTCGGTCGCGCCAATCGTCACGCGGTCGGTCGTCGACCCGAACGATAGTGCCTTCAGTCACCCGACGAAGCCGATTGGTCCCTTCTACGACGAGGCGGAAGCGCAGCAGATGGAACGGACGACCGGTTATGTGTTCAAAGAAGACGCCGGTCGCGGCTATCGCCGCGTCGTCCCGAGTCCGTTTCCAGTGGCGATTCTCGAGCACGCGGTCATCCGTGACCTTGTCGCCCATGAGCACATCGTCGTCGCCTCTGGCGGCGGCGGGATTCCCGTCATCGATACACCAGATGGTTATGTCGGTGTCGAGGCGGTCATCGATAAAGATTTCGCCGCTGCGAAACTCGCCGATCTCGTCGACGCCGACATGCTCCTCATTTTGACGGCCGTCGAGCACGTATTCGTCGATTTTGGGACCCCGTCGGCTCGGGCGCTCGAGGAGACGACGAAAGAACAGCTCGAGACGTATATCGCCGAGGGGCAATTCGCACCGGGCAGTATGTTGCCGAAAGTTCGGGCGGCCCTTCAGTTCGCCGAATCAGGACACGACCGGGTTGCCGTCATCACGTCGCTCGAACAAGCCCTTGCGGCGGTCCGAGGTGAGGTCGGGACGCGCGTCCGACTCGCCGCGACGCTCCAACAATAAGCTCAACGCCACAGACATCAGCGTCTGTGGTTTTTTTCTGAATTGGTAGCTCGTCGTTTTTTATGGTCCGACATGGGGAAGGAATGTTGTATGTCGATTTAGACATTGCTATCATTTTGAGTGTAAACGTTTGCACAAATTAGAAGGGGAGTGACGAAGAGCGGTAACGCTCGAGCTTATGCGTCTATTTGAAGAGGAGAACGTCTATACGCAACAAATGAAACCACAGGCAGATAATCGAGCAATCGTCCAAGGGAGCTGCTATCGCTTCACGGTGCTGACGAGCCAATTGATTCGGATGGAATACGCGGAAGATGGGGTGTTCGAGGACCGACCGACCCAAGTCGTCTTTAACCGGGCGTTCGCAGTCCCGGAGTTTCGCGTGATCGAGGATGAGACAGAACTGCAAATCATCACAGAGCACGTCCACCTCTATTACACGAAAGGGCCGTTCGCGCCGAACACGCTCTACGTCGATGTGAAAGGGAACTTCAGTACGTACTATAGCCGCTATACATTTAACGGACCGGAGCGGACGTTGAAAGGGACGGCGCGAACGCTCGACCATGTCGACGGGGCGACGGAACTCGGTGAGGGCATCGCCTCAAAACAAGGATATGCCGTCATCGATGACTCCGATTCGTTCATCATGACCGAGGATCGTTTTGTGGAACCGAGACGGAAGCATATCCATGACTTGTACTATTTCGGTTATGGACATGAATATAAGCGGGCGCTGCGTGACTTCTATCAACTGACAGGCCCGACGCCGCTGTTGCCACGAAAAGCGCTCGGCAACTGGTGGAGCCGCTATTGGCGCTACGACGAGACGGAATATAAAGAACTCATGCGTCGGTTTAAGACAGAAGACATCCCGTTCTCGGTCAGCGTCATCGACATGGATTGGCACGTCACCGATGTCCCCGAAGAATACGGGAGCGGATGGACGGGTTATTCATGGAATAAAAACCTGTTCCCGGACCCGAAAGGCTTCTTGACGTGGCTCAAACAAGAGAGTCTGCTCGTCACGTTGAACTTGCACCCGGCGGACGGCGTGCGTGCCTTCGAAGATCAGTATACGGCGATGGCCGAGGCGATGGGCATCGACCCGTCCCAGGGTGACCGCATCCCGTTCGACTTCTCTGATAAGCGCTTCATTCAAGCTTATTTCGAGCAGATGCACCATCCGCATGAAGTCGACGGCGTCGATTTTTGGTGGATTGACTGGCAACAAGGCTCGACCTCGAAAATGGAGGGGCTCGACCCGCTCTGGATGTTGAATCACTATCATGCGACCGATATCGCCCGGGATGGCAACCGTCCGCTCATCTTCTCCCGTTACGCGGGGCCGGGCAGTCATCGCTATCCGGTCGGATTCTCGGGTGACACGCTGATTTCGTGGGCGTCCCTGGCCTTCCAACCGTACTTTACAGCGACGGCGGCCAATATCGGTTACGGCTGGTGGAGCCATGACATCGGCGGGCATTATCGCGGTTCGAAAGACGACGAGCTCGCCGCACGCTGGGTCGCGTTCGGGGTGTTCAGTCCGATTATGCGACTGCACTCGACATTGAGTACGTTCAACGGCAAGGAGCCGTGGCGCTTCGGTCTCGAGGCGGAACGGTCGATGAAGACGTTCCTGCGTCTGCGCCATCAATTGATTCCATATATCTATACGATGAACTGGCGCAACCATGTCGGCGCCTTGCCGCTCGTCTTACCGATGTATTACGAGCACCCGGACGAAGACGCGGCATATGAGGTGCCGAATGAGTATTACTTCGGCAGTGAACTCATCGTCTCCCCAATCGTCGAACCGATGAATCGACAGCTCCACGTGGCGGCGACGAACGTCTGGCTACCGAAAGGCGACTGGTTCGACTTCTTCACGGGTCATCGCTACAGCGGAGACAAATCGGTTCGCATGTTCCGTGGGCTCGAAGATCAGGCGGTGTTCGCCAAAGCCGGGGCGATTATCCCGATGGCACCACACCATTCGGGTCGAAACGATACCGACAACCCGGCCGATTTGGAAGTGCTCATCTTCCCAGGCGCCTCGAACACGTTCACGCTCTATGAAGACAATGGGAAGGACCGTGGCTATGAGACGGGAGCCTACGCCGAGACGACGTTCACGCTCGATTGGGAGGAACGGAGCCTTCATATCCAAGTGACAGGTGACCGGTCTGTGTTACCGGTGGACCGCCATGTCACGTTGCTCCTTCGAGGGGTGACCGGGTCTGGTGAATACAAACGGGAGACACAGACGCTTCGCCTCGAGCTCGGACCGATCAGAGACGAGCTGACCGTGGAACTCCCGGTCGATGTGACGGCGAACGACCATCGTCTCGATCGGTTGTATCGCTTCTTGGACCGTGCGGAAATCTCATACGATTTAAAAGACCGGTTATACCGGTCAGCGGCGGCGAAGACGCGACTCGAAGCATGGCTGTTCGATTTACATGCGCTCGAACTCGATCGCGACCTGCAAGACGCGATCATGGAATTGATGCTCGACTGAATACTTTATTGTGACGAAGAGGGGCGGTTCATGCCCTTCTTTTTTTGTCAGAAAATCGTCGGATTTTGTAAGCGTTTTCAATAAGAGGTCGCTTTATACTTAAAAGAGAGGCAAGATGGATTGGAGGATGCGACATGAAACCAAAATGGACGGTGGACGATTTGAGACAGCTTGATGTGTTCGCCAAATGTGCCACACGAGAGCTCGAGGCGCTGTTGCCGCATGTCTATTGCCGCACGTATCGGAAAGGTCAACTCTTGTTCATAGAGGGCGATCCCCGGGAACGGGTCTATTTCTTGATTAGCGGTTATGTGAAGCTTGAACGTTGCAACGAGACGGCGACACATCAATATACGGACTACTTGAAACCGAAGCAGTTGTTCCCGTATCGCGGCTTGCTGACGGAACCGTACTATCAACATTCAGCCGAGGCGTTGACCGATATCGAGGTCATCTATATGCCGACCGATCGATTCGAACAACTCGTCTCGCGGAACGCATCGATGTTGCTCCACATCGTCGGACAGATGAACCGGATTCTCGATTTGCACGAGCGCCGTGTCCAGGACATCATCACACCGAGTGCGACCGACCGGGTGCTCAACACGATTCATTACTTGATTGAAGACCTCGGGGAGGCGGAAGCGACGGGCGTTCGTGTCCGCTGCCCGTTCACGACGATTGAGATTTCGCGCTTGTCGGGCACGTCACGAGAGACCGTATCGAACATCTTGTCGCGGTTGCGAAAAGAAGACGTGCTTCAATTTGATGCGCGGGAATTGATGATCGGTCATCCTGAATATTTTGAACAGTCGCTGTGATGGCGCCGCGTGTGGGACGTGGCGTTTTTTGCATGTCTGAGGAAGCGAAGCGTTCGCCTTGCAAGGGTGCATCAGGTATAATTAGTGAGAATCCTCACAAAGAAAAAGTCTCCTGATTGATAGAAAGGATGAACGCAGTGAAACGACTGCAAGCTCTCGCTTTAGCAGAAAAACGCCATATCGTCGGACTCATCATCGCGGCAGTGATGATTGGGTTGTCGATTTTAGCTCAAGCCTATTTGATTGTCGACATTGTCGATCAAGTCTTTTTAAAAAATGCATCGTTTGAAAGCATCGTTCCGACGCTCGGGTGGCTCATCCTCGCGCTCGTCACACGAGCTGGTTTCGGCTATATGTCGGGGAGGATTGGAGCGAGCCTGTCAGAAAAGGCGAAACGAACACTCCGATTGCAATTGCTCGACCGCTATACGTCGAATCCGATTGAGACGTCACTATCCGGTCAATCCGGTAAAAAGGTGAGCGTGTTCATGGACGCGGTCGACGAAGTCGATGCCTACTTCAGCCAATATTGGCCGCAAGTCATTCAAACGTCGATTATTCCGCTACTCATTCTCGTCGTCGTCTTCAGCCAACATTGGATTTCAGGCGTCATCATGATGGTGACGGCTCCGTTCATCCCGATTTTCTTCATCATCATCGGGATTGCGACCCAGAAGAAGTCAGAACAGCAGATGGAGAAAATGAATCAGTTCTCCGGCAAGTTCTTGGACGTGTTGCAAGGATTGACGACGCTCAAACTATACGGTCGGACCGAGCGTGAGGCGCAAGCGATTGAAAAGAGCAGTCTCGACTTCCGCGACGCGACGATGGTCGTCTTGAAGACGGCGTTCCTGTCGGGTCTCATGCTCGAGTTCATCTCGATGCTCAGCACGGGCGTCGTCGCACTCGAAGTGGCGCTCCAAATGGTCGTCTGGGAGAACTTGACGTTCTTCTCCGGCTTTTTGATTCTCGTCTTGGCCCCGGAATACTATTTGGCCATCAAAGACCTCGGCGGTGCGTTCCACACCGGACGAGGCAGCATGGGGGCGGCCGACCGTATTTTCGAGGCGCTCGATGCACCGGATGAACGCTTGACCTGGGGCGACCGGACGTTGACGAGCCCGACACCCGACCTCGAGCTCGACGCCGTCTCGTTCGCCTATGAAGGTGGACGCTTTACGCTGCATCCATTAAGCGGTGTGATTCCTGCCGGTGCCCACGTGGCGCTCGTCGGGGCGAGCGGGTCCGGCAAGACGACCGTCTTGAACGTGTTGTCCGGGCTCGTGAAACCGGACAGTGGACGTGTCCTCGTCGACGGAGAACCGCTCGAGACATACACCGATTCGTCATGGTATGACACGATTGGCTACATCTCACAAAATCCGTATTTGTTCGCCGGTACCGTCGCCGATAATATCGCCCTCGGGGAAACGGCCGACGAGATAAACATCCTTGAAGCCGCGAATGCAGCCGGATTGAACGATGTCATCGCGCAATTGCCGAACGGCATTCATACCGAACTCGGTGAAGGCGGTTATGGATTGTCTGGAGGCGAACGGCAACGGCTCGCCTTGGCCCGCGCCTTCTTGAAACGACCGGGCATCATCTTGTTCGATGAACCGACGACAGGGCTCGATTTAGTGACGGAGCAAATCGTTCGGCGCTCGATTGAGGAGTTGTCGCGCGAGGCGACGCTTGTCACGGTCGCGCATCGCTTGCATACGATCAAGCAGGCGGACGCGATTTGGTTCATGGACGATGGGAAGCTCCTCGCCCAAGGCACGCATGACGAATTGCTCAGCGTTCCGCAATACGCTGACTTGTTCACGCTACAGAAAGGGGTGAGAGGATGAACTCACTTTGGACGATCACGAAATGGATGATGCGCGAGAAGAAGGATATCATCCTCTCGATTTTCTTTGGGTACGTGGCCGGCATCGCGGCCGTCGCCTTGTTCGCGGCGAGCGGTTACCTCGTCTCACGGGCCGGTCTCGTACCGCCGCTCTATGCGCTCATGGTGCCTGTCGTTTTGATTAAATTGTTCGGTGTGATTCGGGCGAGTGCGCGTTATCAAGAGCGCCTTGCCTCGCACCGAGCGACATTCACAATTTTGAGCGAGTTGCGGGTCCGGTTTTACCGCCAGCTCGAACCGCTCGTGCCGAGCATCTTTGCCAAGTATCGGAGCGGGGATTTGCTCGCTCGCGTCGTCGGTGACGTCGAGAGCTTGCAAAACTACTTTTTACGGGTATTCTATCCGCCGATTATCTTGGTGCTCGTCTTCTTGAGTACGATTTTTTTCGTCACGTATTTCTCGATGTGGGTCAGCCTCTGGATTTTGTTCGGTGTGTTCGTGACCGGTTTTTTGATTCCGGCGTTCTTCGCCCGAATCCGTGCCAAGCACGACCGCGAGCTTCGCGCCTTACGGGGTGACCTGTCGAGTGGGATGACAGAGATGATGTACGGATATCGCGATTTGTTGCTTCATCATCAACTTGGACGGACACGCGGCGAGCTGCTCGAACAGAGTGACCGTTACGCCGAAGCGCAGAAGCGGGATGTGACGAATCAGTTCTTCAACTCGTCACTCGTCGTGGCGGCCTCCCTGCTCGTCTCGTGGGGTGTTCTTGCCATCGGGACGTATCTCGTCGTCGACGGCGAGTTGAACGGCCTATTTTTGGCCATGCTCATCATGATGTCGCTCACCGCGTTTGAGAACGCGACACCGATGGCGGTCTTCCCAGGTCACTTTGCCGACAGCAAGCAAGCGGCCGATCGACTGCTCGAAGTCGTCGAGCCGAGTGAAGCAATCGTCGCGGCCGAGGCCGCCCGGACGGACATGATACTCGAATCCGCTCCGGACGTATCGTTCGAGCGCGTGACCTATCGTTATCCGGATACGTACCGCGATGTCCTGAGCGACGTGCATGTGACGTTACGAAGCGGGACGAAGACGGTCATCGTCGGGCCGAGCGGCTCAGGGAAATCGACGCTCCTGCAACTGTTGCTCGCTTTCGTCAGACCTGATTCCGGTGAGATCCGAGTGAATGGGCAACGGTTGGACGATGTGACCCAAGCATCGGTCTGGCGTGAAGCCAGCGTCGTCCTTCAAGAGAATCACTTCTTCTTCGGGACGGTGCGCGAGAACTTGGCGTTAGCCGGAGAGTTCACCGACGCTGAGATGGAAGCGGCGCTCGCGAGCGTCCGGCTCGGTTTCTCACTCGATGAGCCTGTCCTCGAGAAAGGGGCGAACTTGTCGGGCGGAGAACGGCAACGGCTCGCCATCGCCCGGGCGCTCTTGAAGAACGGGGTGCTCTGGATTCTCGATGAAGCGACGTCGGCTCTCGATGCGCGGACCGAGGCGGACGTGTTCGCCGAAGTCTTCCGCCGTGCCGAGTCATCGACACTCGTCATGGTCAGCCATCGCTTGACCGGGCTCGAGCGCTTCGATCACATCATCGTCATGGAAGGCGGTCGCGTCGTAGAGACGGGAACGTATGATGAACTGATGCGGTCCCGCGGTGTATTCTATGGATTGAAACAGATCGAGCAAGATATTTTCGCATGAAAAAACGAGCGGCTCCGTCGGAGAGCCGCTCGTTTTTTGGATGGCAAATTTGGGTGCAACAAATGGGGGTTGTCGCATTGCTTTCAAAAAGAGTGTCGTGGAGGGGAATCCACGTGACGCAATAGTTTGGGGAACGGTTACGTCAAGCTTTTGGGAGCTACACCTTGAGTATAGGTGATAACGATTCTCATTGTCAATTAGAAAATGATACAAAAAAACCGCAACCGGTTCGGGTTGCGGTCGATTGTCAGCTTGATGGTACGCCCTTGCGGAACGTGAAGCGAATCAAGCTGAACAAATAGCGGATATAGAAGAGCGCGAACGCATAAAATACAGCGATGGCTGATGCGCCGAGTTCAACACCTGGAATGTTCATCAAGAACTCGAGGATGAGAATCGACAGCAAGAAGATGTAGAGGCCAGCGTCGAGATAGAGCGGCATCAACTTGCCGCGTTGATGCCAGAACGTCCGGACGAGCGGAGCGACGATCATCCCGATGATGCGTTCCGCGAAACCGATGCTAAGCACGGAAATCATGAACGCAGCGACCGTTTCGAACGAGACGAGCTCTGAGAACGCAAACATCGAGATAAGCAAGAGCGGGCCGATGAAAATCATCATTGAGAGTGACGTGCGTAAAAAGATCAGTAAGTTCCGTTTCATCGTGTCGACTCCCCCGAAGAGCGACTGGCGGAACGTCTTGCCACGTTGATAGTCGAGGATGAACGATCCCACAAACATCAAACCGAATAGTGATAACAATACTGTCATGAAATGTGTTTCCCCTTTTTCTGTCCAAATCTATGATCAACTGTAAGAATCATCGAATCAAAGTCTAGCCTAGTGTACCGATTCACTAGTTGAAAGTAAAGCGGGAAAACTGTGTAAAACCGCAATCTTTAGCGAACGATTCGCCGATTACGACGCCAAGATGAAGCGATTGCGACCAGATTCCTTAGCGTGGTATAACGCTTCGTCGGCATGCTTCAACACGCTGTCGACTTCGATGTCGTTTGAATGGCAGGCGCCGAGCGAGACCGTGATATGTAACGTCCCGGCGCTCGTCTCGAACGGGAATGTCGAGACTTTTTCTCGTATAGATTCGGCGAGGCGAGTCACGTCCTCTCGATTGGCGTTCGGCATGATGATTAAAAATTCTTCTCCGCCGAAACGACCGACAAGATGCCGTTCGTCGCTCTCGGCGACGAGTAACATGCCGAGCTCACGCAATACATCGTCCCCGACGTCATGGCCGTACGTGTCGTTCACGCGTTTAAAGTGGTCGATGTCGACGAGAATCAACGCGTACTCTTTCGCCTCGACGTTCAGGTTGGCCATGGCTTCATTCAATAGACGTCGGTTGGCGATGCCGGTCAATGCATCCGTCCGAGCAAGTTGTTGCTGGTGCTGGACGTTCTCAAAGTGACGTCGCAACTCTTGGAGCAACCGGTAAGAAGCACAGGCACCGCCGTATGCCATCACGACGTAGGCAAAAATGACAGGGTAGAACAATTGAAGCGGTAACGCGTAATAGATGGCGGCACCGAAAACAGCGATACTGATTGTCGTGAAAATAAGTAGCGTATTGCGGGTATTATCGAGTTTGAGGCGCAATAGACTGATGGGAAGGACGAGCCCAATCATGCTCAAAACGGCCAGATAAAAGCCGATGTACGCCCCGTCGGTGACCATCAAAAAACGAGCAGTCAAAAAGATAACGGCGGCAACCGTTCCGCTGACCCATCCACCGAACAGGACGGCAAGTGAGATTGGGATGGAGCGCAAATCAATTAGGATCCCTTCAAGTGGCAGTGCGTTCGCTAGTAAAATCAAGGCGACGAACCCGGTTTGAACGCCGAGCAGAATTCTGCTTTTTAAAGGTGATTTCGGTGTGAGCCGTGGACGGTTTCGGAAAGGGAGAAACGAAATCGTGAATAGCGTGAATAGGATACACAGATTTAGAAAAAATGAGTTGATGATTGTGAGCATGAACGCATCCCCTAACGTGAAATGGAAATAATTAGTTTCAGTTTAGCACATTACAACCAGGTTGACGCTTGATGGATGGGGATAATGTGTTCACCATTCCCGCCATTCTTCCGTCACGTCTTCTGTCGTCTCATAACCGGCTAAAATGGCACCGGCTTGAATGAAGTCGTACAATTCCTCACGCTCGACCGTCTCGATGAAATGGTCGTGTTCTTCGTCAATTTCGTTTAAACGCAATACGACGTCGCGGACGGCCGCTAACACGTTTGCTTCCGTGCCGTCTGCCTGTGTCAAGGCGGTCACGTACCGCCGAAGCGCGGCATCGACGGCAAAGATGATCTCGACGGTATACACGTCATCTCCCTCGTTCATTCGGTCTTCCCACATCAGTGTCGGGCGATTGGCCCATAATCGTTCAACTTCCATATTAGGTGCCTCCTTCGAAATGGAACATCATCTTCCACTCTATCTTAGCAAATAAGTTTGGTATGATAGAGAAAAAGGGGGACTGTCCGTGCGGTATTGGGACCATTTCAAACGAGCCTTCATTCCGATTGCGCTCATCTTGATCGGGTTAGCCATCTTTTATACATTATCGGCTCGAGGCAATCTGGCATTGACTGCTTTCGGAGCGGCCATCGTCGGCGTCATCTTATTTTTAGTGATGCGTCATATGAATCGGGTCGAAGAAGACTAACGAGAACACGTTCGGGGTTCTCGTTTTTTGTTGTCTGTGAGATTTTTTGGGTACACTACATAGTAAGGAGGGATTTATTATGACAAAAGCTACATTTGCGGGAGGCTGTTTTTGGTGTATGGTCAAACCGTTTCATAAATATGAGGGGGTCGAGCGCGTCATTTCCGGCTATACGGGCGGACATGTCGACAACCCGACCTACCAACAAGTCTGTTCAGAGACGACAGGTCACCTAGAGGCGATCGAGGTCACGTTCAATCCGGAAGTCATCTCGTACGAGGAACTGTTGCGCATCTATTGGCGTCAAATCGACCCGACCGATGGTGGCGGACAGTTTAACGATCGGGGTGAATCGTATCGACCGGCGATTTTCTATCATTCAGAAGAACAGCGTGCGGCGGCTGAACGCTCAAAACAAGAAATCGAAGACTCAGGCCGCTTCGATCGACCAATCGAAGTGGAGATTCGCCCAGCGAAGACGTTCTGGGAAGCAGAAGACTACCATCAGGACTATTACAAGAAAAACCCATTCCGTTATGAGATGTACCGGGTCGGTTCTGGCCGGGCCAAGTTCGTGAAAGAGGCGTGGAGTGACAAGAAGATTCAGAAAGAATTGAAAGATCGTCTGACGCCGATGCAATATAAAGTCACGCAAGAGAACGGCACCGAGCCCCCGTTCCAAAACGAATATTGGGATGAGGAGCGGGAAGGGCTGTACGTCGATGTCATCGATGGGACACCGCTCTTCACGTCACGCGATAAATTCCAATCGAATTGCGGTTGGCCGAGCTTCGCGCGTCCAATCGAAGAGAAGCGCATCGACATGAACATGGACACGACGCACCATATGGTCCGGACGGAGGTCCGTTCGAAGGGAGCCGACAGCCACCTCGGCCACTTGTTCGATGACGGTCCGAAAGAGCTCGGTGGCTTGCGCTACTGCATCAACTCGGCAGCGCTCCGTTTCATTCCAAAAGAAGAACTCGAGTCTGCAGGGTATGGAGAGTACAAGCACTTATTCGATGCGTGAAGGAGAGAAGGCCATGTTCACATCCGTCAAACAACAGATCCGTCGTGAGACGCTCGCGACCGTCTTGGACTATTACGACAAATCGATTCGAAATCTATCGGAAGCCGCCAGAGACGAGAAGTATAACAAGATGAGCGCGACGCCGTTCTCGTTTTTCCGGGGGAGTTCGCACTTGTTCTATTACGACTTTGCGAAAGTCCCGCTCGCGTTCGATACGGATGCGTCCCATCCGACGTTCATTCAAGGAGATCTCCATTTTGAGAATTTCGGTGTGTTCGAGGATGGCGCCGGGACGATCATTTACGATGTGAACGATTTTGATGAGGCGTATCTCGGCTCTTATTTGTTTGACGTGCTGCGCATGGCCATCTCGGTCGACTTGTTTGCCGCCGAGTCAGGTTTTGACGCGACTCGGGCCATCGAGACGTATGCCGACACGTATGCGCGCGCGATGGAGCGCTATGCGAATGGGAAAGACGAGGATGTCCAATTCACGAAAGCAAACACGTGCAAAGCGATCAAGAAAGTGATTAAAAAGGCCGAGAAGAAGAAAGACGCGTTCATGGCCGAGCGGACGGAAGTGCGGGATGAGGAGCGTTACTTTGCGACGAGTGACGACCTCGTTCCGGTCAGTCCGAAGACGGCGAAGCAAATCAAGCAGGCATGGCCGGACTATTTGTCGTCGTTATCGGAGAAACATCGCCATCACGCCGACCATTACAAGATTAAAGATATCGCCATTAAACGTGAGAGTGGCACCGCTTCGATTGGACTCGAACGCTATTATATTTTGATTGAAGGCGCGGACGAGGAGCATGACGAGGATCTCATCCTGGAAATGAAACAAGCCCAATCGGCCGTCCCGTCTCTCTTCTTGCCGACGCATCCATTGTTTGAGGACGGGCTGTCCCATCAAGGGGCCCGTGTCATCGCGGCTCAGCGTGCCATGGTGCACAGTCGTGACCCGTATCTCGGCTACTTGACGATTGATGGGAATGAATACTACGTCCGTCAACGGTCACCGTATAAGCGAAAAGTGAAAGCGAAGCACATCAAGAATGAGGAATCGCTCATCGAGACGTTGAAAGTGCAGGCGGAAATCACCGCCAAGATTCATGCCCGGGCCGATGCGGATGCGAACGTGCTCGATTATGAGGCGAGTGAACGCATCGCGGCGGCCATCGGTGTGTCGCGCCCGCTGTTTATCCGTCAAATCACACGTTGGTCCCAATTTTACGCCAATCAAGTCCGGTTTGATTTTGAAGCGTTCCAGACATGGCTCACGACGCGCTCGGAGACTCACGTCTGAACGAGCATCGGACTTGCGGCCAGCCCCTCGTTTGCTTCAGAATGGAACGGTAAAGGATGTGTGCGATAGATGATTACGGAACAACAGGTCATCTTGCAGATGAAGCAAGTGATGACACAAATCGAACAGTCGAGCGGAGAGGCCCAGAAGCGCCATTTGGCCAAGCTGATGGGGTATTGCGAGCTACTGCTCGCCGATTCGGCTTCGACGCAACAAGCAGTGGTTCCTGTGGCCCAACCGGTCGAGTCGAAGCCGCCGCTCGATCGTCAGATGGCGGCGTTCCTTGGAATTCCGCTTGAAGAAGAGGATAAACCGAAAACTGATTCATTGCTCGACTTTTAAGCTGTGCCCTGTGGCACAGCTTTTTTTGTGAGGCGTTCGCGTTGACTTATATACCATAGGGGGTATAATGAGGTTAACTAAAATATAGCTAACGGAGGCGTGACTATGCTTGATTTCTTGTTTGTTGCAGTAGTGATCGGATTGATTTATTTTTGGTGGACGAAGCGAAACAGTGTCAACACGGTATCGACCGATGAGTTGAAACGGAAAATCGCGGAAGAGCGGAACATTCAATTGCTCGACGTGCGGGAACCGCATGAGTATAAGGGCGGGCATATCAAACAAGCGAAAAACGTCCCTTTGTCTGGATTCGGCAATGCGAGCGCGCAGTATCCGAAAGATAAAGATCGTCCGGTCTACGTCATCTGTCAGAGCGGGATGCGAAGCCAGCGGGCCGCTGCCATGTTGAAGAGCGCTGGCTATACGGACGTCTACTCGGTCAAAGGCGGTATGAATTTCTGGCGTGGATCATGAGAATAGCTCCAGCCGAACAATATGTTCAGCTAGAGCTATTTTTATGGAACGTTTCCGCTTTCGGTTTTCAGGGGATTCTGCTACGGTAGGAACATAGGAAAGAGAGAGGGGACCAGACAATGGCAGTCATTTTATTTGATATCGATGGGACGCTCGTCGACACGACCGGACCGATGACGCAAGCGATTCACGAGGCGTTGGAGCAACTTCCACATTTACCGAAACCGAGTGAGGATGCGGTTCGTTCCGGTTACGGGTTGGCCGGCAACGCATTTTGGGAGCACGTCATCCCGGAAGCGACGATTGAAGAGATTCGCCAAATCCGCAAGTTGCGGCATGAGACGCTCGAGCGAGCGATGGAAGGACAGCTCGTCTTGTTCGACGGCATCTATGAGATGCTCGAGGCGCTTCATAAAAAAGGGCACACGTTGACGACCGCGAGCAACTGCGGTGTCCATTATTTGAACTTGATTCTCGACTCGCAAAATATTCGCCAGTTCATGACGGCGCCAGAATGCCTCGAATCCGTAAGTGGTGAGAAAAAAGCCGACATTTTGACGGCGCATCGCCTCCGTCACGGCGAGAACGACTATGTGATGGTCGGGGACCGGAAATCGGATGTCGAAGCGGCTCGGGCCCATGACTTCCCGGTCGTCTTGACTGGATTTGGGTTTGGAAACGAGGACGAATGGGCGCTCGCGGATCATGTAATTGCGACGCCGAACGACTTGATTACGTATATCGAATCATAAAAAATTCCGGTTGAACGCGATGTTCAACCGGAATTTTTTTAAAGTCCAAGCGAGATATATTTGATTTCTAAAAATTCTTCGATGCCATGGTGACCACCTTCACGGCCGAGACCGCTCTGCTTCCACCCGCCGAACGGTGCTTGCGGCGTCGACGGGAGACCGTCATTGACGCCGACGATGCCGTATTCGAGCGCTTCGGCCAAATAGAGGGCCTCGTTGATGTCTTGCGTGAACACATAAGCGGCGAGACCGAACGGGGTCGCATTCGCCCGCTCAATTACTTCCTCGAGCGTATCGAACGACGCAATCGGTGCGACGGGGCCGAATGTCTCCTCGTTCATGCACAGCATATCCTCATTCGCATAGCGGACGACGGCCGGCCGGACGAACAATCCGTCGAGCTGTTCGCCACCCGTAATTTCCCCGCCCCGGATTTGGGCGTCTTCCAAGTGCTTCATCACTTTCTCGACCGCGGCCTCGTCGATGAGCGGGCCGATATCCGTCCCTTCGTCGAGTCCGTTCCCGACTTCGAGCGCCGCGACGGCCTCAATGAATTTTTCAGAGAACGCATCGACGATGGATTGCTCGACATAAATCCGGTTGGCACAGACGCACGTCTGTCCGCCGTTACGGAATTTCGTCGCGACGGCTTGAGGCACGGCCTTGTCGAGGTCTGCCTGCGCTGTGACGATGAGCGGGGCGTGACCACCGAGCTCGAGCGAGATTTTCTTCATCGTATCGGCGGCACCGCGCATGAGCGTCTTGCCGACCTCGGTCGAACCGGTGAACGTCAATTTGCGGACACGGGGATCGTGTTGCCACGTGTTCACGATGTCAGAGGCTTTCCCGGTGACGAGATTGATGACACCGGGGGGGAAACCGGCTTTCTCGGCCAGTTTGACGAGTTCAATGGCCGTCAGCGGCGTCGCGGAGGCCGGTTTCAGGACGACGGTGCAGCCTGCAGCCAGAGCCGGTGCGAGCTTCCGGGTGATCATCGCCGCCGGAAAATTCCATGGCGTGATGGCGGCGACGACGCCGACCGGTTGCTTGATGGCGAAGATTCGCTTCTTGTTCGACGAGGCCGGGATGGTCTCGCCGTACACGCGTCTTCCTTCGGCGGCGTACCACTCGATGAAGCCATTCGCATAGCGGACTTCGCCGATGGCTTCTTGTAACGGCTTGCCTTGTTCTTCAACCATCGTCCGAGCGATGGCTTCCGTATGTTCATCAATCAGGCGGTTCCATTCGAGCAGGAGAGCGCCGCGTTCTTCGGCGGTCTTCTCTTGCCAGTCCTTCAAGGCATCGTACGCGGCATCGACAGCCTGTTTCGCTTCGGCCGTGTCACTCTTTGTCACCGTGGCCATGATGTTTCCGGTAGCGGGGTTGCGCACCTCGATCGTGTCCGATGTATCAATCCATTCTCCATTGATGAAATTGTTCTCCACTCGCATCTTGATTTCCCCTTTCGTCTAGGTCACATTGTAAAAGTACCCGTTTTCAAAAATCATACACAATTTTACAAAGAGGAGGGTCGCCATGTGGATCATCATCGTAGGTTATGTCGTCGGCAGTATCCTGGGCGGGCGCTTGTACGGCATGTGGAGTGGTCAACATCTGGCTACGACCGGATCGGGGAACACCGGTGCCCGCAATGCGTTACGGATTGGCGGGAAGCGAGCCTTTTTGTTCGTTTACGGATTCGACGTCTTGAAGACGGTACTCGTGTTGTCAATCAGCGGTCCGTACTTTTTTGAGACCGGACTCGCCTTGACGCTCGGCCACATTTATCCGATTTGGCATATTCGTTCCGGGGGGAAGGGGTACGCCGTATTTTCTGGAATTATATTAGCGTACAGCCCGCTATGGTTTATCGTGGGACTTCTGCTGTTGTTGCTTCTCATCAAAGTGACGCGTAACTCGCGCGAGACGGGGCTCGTCATGCTCGTGCTCCTACCGCTCGCGGCCTGGGGGGACGCAACAGATGTCGGATTGGCCGGTTTGACGATGCTACTCATCGTGTATCACCACATAAGGGGGAAACAACGTGATTGAATTTCGAAGAGCAACGCCGGAGGATGCTTCGGCGATTCACCGACTGAACTATGAGACGTTCGTCGAGGAAATCCCGCAGCACCATCCAAACGCGGACCGATTTCTCGTCGACCGCTTTCATGACACGAATACATATTGGATTGGGTTGGCGGACGGGCAGCTCGTTGCCATGTGTGCCATCCGGGACGAGCACCCGTTTTCACTTGAACAAAAAGGTGTGACGCTGCCACCGGGAGAGTGGATTGAAGTCCGGCTATTGGCCGTGACGCCCGCCTATCGGAACACGAGGACGTTTGCCGGACTTATGCGAGCGATGCTCATGGAAGCGACAGACCGGGGTGTGGAAGGGATTGTCATCAGCGGAACCGTACGCGAACAGAAGCTATATCGACGGTTCGGGTTTATCCCGTTCGCAGAACCGGTCGGGACGGCGGAGGCATTATACATGCCGATGCAGTTGACGCGCTCTGGGTTCATGCAGTCAGAGACCGCGCGAACGTTGCGGCCAAAGCTACTCCTCGCCGGGCCCGTCGAACTGTCGAATCAAGTGCGCGCTGCGCTTGCCGCTCAGCCGATATCACATCGGTCGGCCGAGGCCAGCCGTTTGCTCCATTCGGTCCAGTCGAGGCTGAGCCGTCTCGTCAAGTTGCCCCATGTTTACACATTGCTCGGGAGCGGGACGATTGCGAACGATGCCGTCGCCGCCCAGTTAAGCGGACGTGGCGTGATCATCGACACAGGGGAGTTCGGACGGCGGCTGATTGACCATGCCAATCGGGCTGGTCTTGAATTTGATGTCGTCCCGCTTTCGACTGGGCGTTGTCTCGACTTAAAGCGAATCGGACAACATGCACCAGATTGGATTTGGACGGTCCATTGCGAGACGTCGACGGGGAAGCTGGTCGATTTGGACCAGTTGCGTCAGTATGCACAAACACATCCGATGAAGATTGCAATTGATGCCATCAGTGTGGTCGGGACGAAAGTGACCGACTATTCGTTCGCGCATCTGGTGACGTTCGTCTCGGGCAAAGCGCTCCGGAATGCTCCTGGATTGGCGTTTGTCGCCATGCGAGAACGAGCTGTCCCGAACCCGTCGATTCCTCGTTATTTGGACTTGGCAGGCTATGACCCAATCGCCTTCACGCAATCGGTCCCGCTCATTCAAGCGATGGACGTCGCCTTGCGCGAACTGACGGACGCGGAGATTGCGACCCATCAATCCAAACTTGATGCGTTCGTACATGAACTGGTGCGCCGCGGTGTATCGGTTGAACTCGGGGACGACCAAGCGCCGGGCATTTTTTCGCTCACGTTGCCAGACACACTGTCCTCGATTGAACTAGGGCATCAATTGGCGTTCCATGGCTATCAAGTGCAGTACGAGAGCGTTTATTTGCGGCACGCGAACTGTCTCCAAGTCGCGACGATGGGATGGACGACCGACCGGGATTTGCAGCAAGTCGCTGCCTATATCGGGACGTGGCTCCAGAAAAAAACCGCCACTCCAGGGAGTGACGGGTTCAGACGCGGAAATCTTGGCGGGCCAAATGACGAATCTTTCGACCGAGGCGTCTTGAGTTGAAATAAGCGATGACCGAGACGACACCACCTGACCAGAACAGCCACTCATCCGGTCGGAGATAGCCGAATAGCCCGACGACAAGGCCGAGAATAATCAAGCCAGCGTTGAACGTTTGACGATGGAGCAGTTCTTTCGACTCGAGCTCACGTTGGAACATCGCTTGTTCGGACAGGCGCTTCCGGGTCGGCTCTTTCAAATAGTTATCGAGGAGCGGCGGGACGTTCAGCAACTTCTTGCCGTAGTTGAGCGCCGTCATGACGTAACGGTTTTGAATTGTCGTGCCGTCGGCCTCGAGCCATTGAATGACAATCGGTTTACCGAGCGTAAACAAATCGATTTTTGAATCAAGGATTTGTAAAATCCCGAGCAAGGTCGAGGCGGCTCGACCGAAGAACGCGAACTCGGCTGGCAATTGAATCGGCTCGTTCTTGACGAGCAACTGGATGTCTTGCAACACTTTTTCAATCAATTTCGTGTCGACCGTGTCGATATCGGTCTCTAAATAGAACGTGACCGCTTTCTCGAGTGCCTGGCGGATATTGTGCTTGTTCGCCGTCGGCAACAAGAAGCGCAAGTCTTCGAGACCGTCGACGACCCCGTCATAGTCGAGCGAGATGAACGCCTGCAGGATTTTACGGATGGTCGCCATATCTTGTGGTGTCGTCGAGCCGACCATTCCGAAGTCGAGCAGGATGATCGTGCCATCGGCTCGGATCTGCACGTTACCCGGGTGTGGGTCGGCGTGGAATTTCCCGCCGAACAACAGTTGCTCGGCCGCCATCGTGAATAAGCGTTCGGCCAGGGCGGAGCGATCGATGTTATTCTCTTTCAAGAAGGCGAGGTCGGTGATGCGACGCGCATCGACCCAATCCATCGTCAACACCCGGTTCGAACAGAGATGATCATAATAGTCCGGTATGTAGACGTCCGGATTTTCGGCGTACTTCGCTTTGAAATAAAGGGCATTTTTTAATTCGGTTTGGAAATTTAATTCATCCCCGATGACAAAAATCATTTGGCGATATAAGCTATCTAAGTCGGTCGATTTTGCCAGCGAGGTCCGCTTGAGCATCGTCGTGACGATTCGCATCGCTTTAAAGTCGGTTCGAATGATTTTTTCGATGTCCGGACGCTGGATTTTCAGAGCGACACGCTTCCCTGTCTCAAGCAGGGTCGCGCCGTATACCTCCCCAATCGAAGCGGAGGCGACGGCATCGATGCCGACGTCTTTCACGACCTGTGTGTAAGGGACGCCCCATTCTGCTTCCAAGATGGCGCGGGATTTGTCCCAGCCTGAAGTCGGGACACGGTCGACGAGCTCCGACAATTCATTTAAAACGGATGGGGGCAACAAGTCGGCTCGAATCGATAAGAATTGGCCAAGCTTGATTAGCAGCCCCTCGAGTCGGAGCGCGTTTCGCTTATACTCGCGGGCGAGATTCAACATGAGTGTCTCGTATTCTTCGGTCGACGCGAGACCTTGCTGCTGTTTGCGTGAGAAGGCATAAATTTTAATGATGAATCGGGCGAACATTGTGACGATAATCCATATGCGGAACAAGGCGATTCGTTTCATAAAGTACCGACATCCTTTACAAGCAGTCGCTCGACTGGTCTGATTTTTTGTATCTTAACTTTACCACAGAATGCTTTCAAGAAAGGGCAAGGGATGTTTATGGAGTGGGAATTACTCAATGTCGTCGGGACGATCGCGTTCGCGGCGAGCGGCGCCATCATCGCGATGGACGAGAAATATGATATTTTTGGGGTATGGTTGCTCGCCTTTACGACAGCCTTCGGCGGCGGAGCGATCCGAAACGTCTTGCTCGGCAACCCCGTCAGCTTGATTTGGCAACAAAATGATCTCTTCATCCTTTGTTTTCTTGTCGCGTTGCTCATCTTCCTGCTGCCGAGCGTCGTCTTGCCCCATTGGGAACGCTGGGGCGTCATCGTCGATGCGATTGGGCTTGTCGCCTTTTCTTTTCAAGGCGCACAAGTCGCCATCAAGCTCGATTTACCATTATCGGCAGCGATTGCGGCTGCCGTCTTGACAGGTGTCGGTGGGGGTGTCGTCCGTGATTTGTTGGCCGGCCGTAAGCCGCTCGTCTTACAATCGGAAGTATATGCGATTTGGGCCATCATCATCGCGGTCGTCACGTATTATTTCCGGCTCGAAGGTGGGCTTGCGGTGTATGCGCTATTAATTGTCGTGGCGACGCTTCGAGTGATATCCTACTATCGAAAGTGGAATTTACCTGCACGCAAAGTGCGATAAGGGGGAAACTAGTATGAAAGTATTGCTGATCATCGGCGCTGCCTTGATGGCACTCGGCGTCGCGTTCGGTGCGTTCGGGGCCCACGCCTTGAAAGAACGTCTGACACCGAACATGCTCGCGAACTGGCAGACAGGCGTGCTCTACCATATGATTCATGCCATCGGGATTATCGCCTTGGCGAGCGTCTTGATGAAAGTCAGCATCAGCCAGTTCAGCACGGCAGGCTGGCTCATGTTCGCCGGAATCATCTTCTTCTCGGGGAGCCTTTACGTGATGGCGCTGACCGGAATCACGAAGCTCGGAGCGGTCACACCGATTGGCGGCGTCTTGTTTATCGCGGCCTGGGTGTTCGTCATCATTGGCGCGCTCAAACTGTAATCAAACGTTAACGCCTGATTAACAGTCATCATGTATCATTCGGAGTGTGAGACCCCTTGTCTCCACACCAACGAACAATTGGCCCGTTTAGCCTTTTTCGCCTGGAGCGAGAGACTAAACAGGCCCTTTTTACGTTTTTTGGAAATGGTTAGACTTAGAAAAATACCTGGATTATACTTTTTTAATATAAGGTCAATAATTTCCTATTTTCATCTATTATTACAACTATGTTTCGAGAAAAGAAAAGTGAAAAAATGTTGAAATATAAAGGGGTGGGGAGCCGTATAAGGTTTCCCACCCCTTCGTCGTAATAAAAGTGAAATATAACTTTAACAGGAAAACATTCGACACTTCGATATAATTAGTCGTGTTGAAACTAAAAAATTAATCGTTTTTGTTACATAGCAAAACGACTGACCTTTAAATAGTACGTGAACCCTAACCCCGTCAATAGAAAGGATGTCCCCATTGATCAATTGGAAACGCACCGTCTCGACACTCACGCTTAGCGCGCTTCTTCTTGGGACGCACTCGGTGGCTGATGCCTCGACGTCAATCAAGGAGAAACAAGAACAGCAGAAGAAAGTGCAAGAGCAACGGAATAACGTCAAACAGAACCAATCGAATACGTCTTCGAAAATTAAGCAAAATAAAAATGAAATCTCGAAAGTTCAAGCTGAAGTCAACAAGATGGATGCCCAGCTTCAAGACATCATCAATGATGTCGCAGCGAAACGCCAAGAAATCAAGCGTACTGAGTTGAAAATTGAAGACCTCGAAGCTGACATTAAAGGCTATGAGAAGAAGATGAAGGCTCAAGAAGCAATGATGAAAGAGCGTATGGCCACGATGCAAACGAATGGCGGCGGCTCAATCAATTGGGCTGAGTTCATCTTCGGTTCGAAAAACTTCTCGGACTTGATCACACGGATGATCACGGCCGGAACGATTCAACGAAGCGACCAAGAGTTGTTTGAAGACTATGAAGCGACGCGTCAATCGTTACAAGAAGCGCAAGCATCACTTAAAGAAGAACGCACATCGCTCTTGAAGCAACAAAAAGCGCTAGAAGTACGTCAAGCTCAACTCGAGAAGAAGATGAAACAGCGCGAAGCTCGCATCAAAGAGCTCGAGGACAAGAATATCAAATTCGAATCGCAAATCTTCGACCTTCAAGAAATCGAAGCGACGTTAATCGCGCAAGAAGAAGCGATTGCGGCTGAGATTGAAGCGCAACGTCGTGAGGAAGAAGAAGCGCGTCGTCGTGCTGAAGAGGCGGCTCGTCAAGAAGCAGCCCGTAAAGCTGAAGAAGCTCGCCAAGCAGAAGCGGCGCAAGCAGCAGCAGCAGCCCGTCAAGCAGAAGAAGCAAGAGCGGCAGCGGCTAAAGCCGAGGCAGAACGAGCAGCAGCTCAAAAACAGCAGAACAATAACAATAATACCCAGTCGTCTTCATCTTCAAACCAGACGACACAAAATAGCACACCGGCACCGAAACCAGCTACGCCAGCACCAAAGCCGGCGCCAGCACCAGCGCCTAAACCAGCTCCGACGGCACCGACCACATCGGCACCGGCACCATCGGGCGCAATGTTCATTCAACCGACAACGGGACGTTTCTCACAAGGATGGGGACCGGCAAGCGGTCAATTCGGCTACTCGTTCCATAACGGCGTCGATATCGCTGGACCTGTCGGAACACCAATCCGTGCCTCGGCAACGGGAACGGTCATCCGTGCAGGCTGGGGTGGCGCATATGGGAATCACGTCATGATCGCCCACGTCATCAACGGACAAGTCTGGACGACGGTCTATGCACACTTGAACTCGGTCTCAGTAAGCGCCGGTCAACGTGTGACGCAAGGGTCGAACATCGGTGGACTCGGCAACACGGGTAACTCTTCAGGCCCGCACCTTCACTTCGAGATTCACCAAGGAAGCTATTCATATTCAGGAACGAGCGCGGGAAGCACAGTCAACCCACGTCAGTTCTTCTGATATTCAACGAGGACCCGTCAATCGTGACAGGTCCTCGCTTTGTGTTCCAGCAAAACTAAAAACAAGCGCCTATCCGTTGCGGACAGGCGCTTGTTTCAGTTGGCTTGCTCGATGTCGTCTGATTGATCTTTTGCTTTGCGGAACCGCTCACGGACGAGATAGATGACGGTCAATCCGACCAACCATGGAATCCCGAACTTGAGCAGAATATTGAAGTCGGTGAACCATGTTGTGATCATGAGGCTGAGCAACAGTCCGGCACCGAGTAACGGCAAGAACGGGTAACCGATCATGCGGACCGGTAATTTGCGTCCTGTCCACTTCTTACGGAAGAACAAGTGGGAGACGAATACCATGAACCATGTGAAGATGGCTCCGAACATCGAGATGCCCATCAAGAATGGATACGATGTTTCCATGAACACTTGAAGCAACGCCGCGAGAATGATCCCGCCTGTTGAGACGAGCAAGGCGGGCATTGGAATCCCGCTAGCGCTGACTTTTTTAAAGATGCGCGGAGCATCACCGGCCTCGGCGAGGGAATACATCATTCGCGTTGAAGCGTAGAGCTGTGCATTCATCGCCGACAAGGCGGCGATCAAGATGACGAAGTTCAAAATTCCAGCGGCGCCAGGCACGTCGAATTGTTGCATGACGAGAACGAACGGGCTTTGATCGATGCCCGCTTGCTGCCATGGGATGAGCATGAGCATGATCCCAATCGTAATGAGATAAAAGAACGTCAGACGGAACACAGTCGCGCGCAACGCTTTCGGTACGGCGCGGTCCGGGTCTTTCGCTTCGCCGGCCGTGACGGCGACGAGCTCGGTCCCGAGGAAACTGAAGAGCGAGATGAAAATCGTCACCCACATCCCGTAAAACCCGAAGGCGAAGAAACCTTCATCGCCGGTCGTGATCGATTCGATTGGTGAACCGGGTTGACCGAACAGCGTGGCGGCACCGAGGACGATAAACAGAATGATGGCCGTCACTTTGATGAACGATAACCAGTATTCGGTCGTCCCGAACGTATGGACGTGCCGGGCGTTGACGTAGATGAGCAATCCGCCGAATACGGCGACCCAGACGAATCCGTTCACGTCGGGGAACCAGTACCGCATATAGATGGCGATTGCGCTCACTTCGACGCCGATGGCGAGGACGTTGGCGACCCAGTACGAGTAGCGGACCAAAAAGCCGGCGAGCGGATGGACATAGCGTTCGGCGATTGTGCCGAACGAGCCCGAGGTCGGATGGGCGACGGTCATCTCAGCGAGACAGCCCATCAATAACAGGACGATGAAGGCTCCGATGGCGTAACTGACGAGCACACTCGGTCCTGCCGTTTGGATAGCGAGCCCGCTTCCGAGGAAGAGGCCCGTCCCGATGGCGCTACCGAGCGAAATCATCGTCAACTGCCGCGTGGACAGTTCACGTTTTAATTTGCTAGTTTCCAAAGTCAATTCTCCTTTAGTTGAGTGAAGTGTTGTTGGGGACGACTATAGCAGACAAAAAAATCAAGTGTCAACTCGCGAAATCGCAAAAGACGGTATCGATTCGGCCGCACCTATAGAAGCAAAGTTTTTTTACATGCTTTTGTTTGACAGGAGGTTTCTCGACCTGTATAGTACGAGTTAACTTAATTGAAACGAATAAAGGCGTCGACGAAGAGAAGTAACGACGGTCCCCGTATGACAGAGAGCTGATGGTTGGTGTGAATCAGTATGCGGGACGTCGCGAATGGACTTCCGAGCTCTAAACCGAAACTTTTAGTAGGCTTTAGCGGGTCACCCACCGTTACCATGGGAAAGCGGATGTTTGTCCGTGAAGTGGGTTCTACGGAACCAACGAAGGTGGCACCACGGGGTTACTCGTCCTTCTCATAGCGCAAGCTATGAGTCGGGCGGGTAACCCTTTTTCGTTTCAACACATCATAAATCAGTGATTGAGAAGAGTAGCGTGAACAAGTCTCGTTCAGAGAGCCGGGGGTGGTGGGATCCCGGCCGAGGCCATCACGTGAATGGGCTCATGAGAGCATGGCTGAATCAAGTAGGTCATGACGGTTTCCTCCGTTATCGGGATACGATGTGATAGCATCGGAAAGTGGGATCAATCGATCCAACGAGAGGTGGCACCGCGGTCCATACCGTCCTCCATACGACAGACGTCGTATGGAGTTTTTTTATACCCAAAATGCTTGAGGAGGAACGGACATGTTAACACGACTATTGACGAACCCATTGACGACGAATGAAATGAAACTGGCAGCGGCCGAGCTGTTCCAAGCCGATGAAGCGCAAATCGCCGAGGTGTTACTCGCCATGAAAGCGCGCGGTGAGACGGCTGAGGAGATGGCCGGACTCGCTGACTATATTCGTGAGGCGGCAACGTTCCCCGAGACGACGCTCCCTGTGCTCGACGTCTGTGGCACAGGCGGTGACGGGGCGAACACGTTCAACATCAGCTCGACGGTCGCATTCGTCTTGGCGGGATTAGATATCCCGGTCGCCAAACATGGGAATCGCAGCGTGTCGAGCCGGTCAGGCAGTGCCGACGTCCTCGAGTCATTGAATATCCCGATCGTCCAAAGTCATGAGGCGATGCTCGCCGACCTTGAGCGGACGAACTTGAGTTTCTTGTTCGCCCAACATATCCATCCGGTCATGAAACATGTCATGCCGGTCCGGAAACGACTCGCAACGGCGACCATCTTCAATCAAATCGGCCCGTTGACGAACCCGCTCAAACCGAAGCGGCAATTGATCGGCGTGTACCATCCATCGCTCATCGAGAAAATGGCGACGGCGATGCGCCACCTCGGCGTCGAGCGCGGCATGGTCGTCCATGGGGCAGGCGGGCTGGATGAAGCGAGTCTCGCTGGCAGAAATGACGTCTTGTTCTTCAACGGCGACAAAGTGGCCCGTTACACCGTCGACCCGCGCGACGTCGGATTGATGCGCGCTCCGCTATCGGCCTTGCAAGGCGGGACACCAACTGAGAATGCGGCGACGCTCCTGGCCGTCTTGAACGGAGAGCAGGGACCGGCGCGAGACGTCGTCTTATTGAACGCCGCGCTCGCCCTCTGCACATATGGGACGGTCCAGACGCTTCGTGAAGGTGTCGCGGTGGCAACGGCAAGCATCGATGAAGGGCACGCCATCCGCGTGCTCAAACAATTACAACGAACGGAGGTTGGCGCATGAGCTACTTGACGAAAATCATCGGAACGAAAATTGAAGAGGTCAATCAAATGGAAGACATCGAGGTGACGCAGACGACAGCCATCTCATTACCGCTTTTAATGAAGGACGGTTTTCATGTCATCGCCGAGATTAAGCGGGCCTCCCCGTCAAAAGGTGTGATTCGCGAAGAAGTGGACGTCGTGAGCCGGGCCCGCACGTATGAACAGGCAGGGGCGACAATGATTTCCGTTTTGACGGATACGACCTATTTCAACGGTTCGTTCAACGACTTGCATGATGTCGCGGCCGCTGTCGAGATCCCAGTCCTCTGCAAAGACTTTATCATCGATGAACGACAGCTCGACCGGGCGAAGGAAGCTGGAGCGAGTGCGGCACTATTGATTGTTGCTGCGCTCCATCCGAGCCGGCTTCATACCTTAAAACAGTATGCGCGGTCCATCGGCCTCGACGTGCTTGTCGAAGTTCATGATGAGGCCGAGCTCCAGACGGCGCTCGAACTGGGCGATGTGTTGATTGGCATCAACAATCGAAACTTGAAGACGTTCGAGGTCTCGCTCGACACGTCGGTCGACTTGATGACGAAGTATCCAGATGTCGCGTTCGTCAGCGAGAGCGGCGTCAGCACAGGCGAGGCGGCCCGTCGGTTACAGACGGCCGGGGCCCGAGCGATTCTCGTCGGGGAGGCGCTCATGCGACAGGACGACCCGACAGCCTTGATTGAGGAGTTGACATCATGTTCGTTAAAATATGTGGATTGACGACGGAAGCGAGTGTCGCGACGGCGATCGAGGCCGGAGCGGACGCTATCGGATTCGTCTTTGCGAACAGTTCGCGCCAAATCGACATCGCGACGGCGCAACGGCTTCGGGGGTTCATCCCGGAAGATGTCCGAGTCGTCGGCGTATTTCTCGATCCAACAATCAAAGAGGTCGAAGCTGCCGTCGCTTGCGGGTTGACCGACATTCAATTGCATCGCCGGACGCGGCCGCTTGAAACGTTCCGTCAGTTCGGTCTCCCGATCATCGAAGCGGATTACCAGTCTGAGGCCGACGTCATTCTTCTCGACGCACCGACACCGGGCAGTGGGCAGACGCTCGATTGGGCGACGCTCGAACGGCCGGAGCAGACGTTTTGGCTCGCCGGTGGATTGAACGTCGACAATGTCGGTGCGGCGATTCGCGCCATGCGACCGGACGGCGTCGATGTCTCAAGTGGTGTGGAGACGAATGGACAGAAAGATCACGATAAGATTCGCGCGTTCATCCGACGCGCCAAGGAGGAAACACAATGTATACACAACCAGTGAACGGAAAGTTTGGACCATATGGCGGAAAATATATCCCTGAGACGCTCATGCAAGCAGTCGAAGAGCTCGAAGTGGCGTACGAGGAAGCGAAACAAGACCCTGAATTCCAGGAACGCTTCAACGATCTCCTCAGCGAATACGTCGGTCGAGAAACGCCACTCTATTATGCGGAGAACATGAGCCGCCGCCTCGGGACGAATGTCTATTTAAAACGAGAAGATTTGAACCATACCGGTGCCCACAAAATCAACAACACGATCGGCCAGGCGCTCCTCGCCAAACGAATGGGCAAACAAAAAGTCGTCGCCGAAACAGGCGCCGGACAGCACGGAGTCGCTACGGCGACGGTATGTGCGCTGCTCAATCTCGAATGTACGATTTTCATGGGTGAGGTCGACGTCGAACGTCAAGAATTGAACGTATTTCGAATGGAGTTACTCGGTGCGAAAGTCGTTCCCGTTAAGTCGGGGAGTCGAACGTTAAAAGATGCCGTCAACGAGGCGCTCCGTTACTGGGTCAAACATGTCGATGACACGCATTACGTGATGGGGTCGGTGCTCGGACCGCACCCGTTCCCGACGATGGTCCGCGATTTCCAAAGCGTTATCGGGACAGAGACACGTCGTCAAGTGCTCGAGAAGACAGGTCGTCTCCCTGACGCGGTCGTTGCCTGTGTCGGCGGCGGTAGCAATGCGATGGGCATGTTCTATCCGTTCTTGAATGACGAAACAGTCGCCTTATACGGTGTCGAGGCAGCAGGGAGCGGTGTCGACACGGACAAGCATGCGGCAACGCTCACGAAGGGCGAGGTCGGGGTGCTTCACGGGTCGCTCATGTACGTGCTCCAGGACGCAGCCGGGCAAATCCAGGAAGCCCACTCGATTTCGGCCGGACTCGATTATCCGGGTGTCGGACCAGAACACAGCTTCTTGAAAGATATCGAACGGGTCCGCTACGCGGCGGTCACGGACGAGGACGCACTCGCAGCCTGCATGTCGCTCAGCCGCCAAGAAGGGATTATTCCGGCACTTGAGTCATCGCATGCGCTCGCTTATGCGGAAACGCTCGCCCAAACGATGGACGAGGACGACGTGCTCGTCATCTGTCTATCTGGTCGCGGGGATAAGGATGTTCATACGATTCGAGAAAGGGTGACTCAATGATGAGATTAGATGAAGCGATTCGACAGCGGAGTGAAGGGACGGCGTTCGTCCCGTACATCATGGCCGGGGACGGCGGACTCGATCACTTGATTCCGACGATTGAACGGCTAGAAGCGATGGGAGCGACGGCCATCGAACTCGGAATTCCATTCTCGGATCCGGTGGCAGACGGTCCCATCATCGAGGCGGCTGGAATGCGCGCCCTCGAACAAGGTGTGACGTTGACGGACGTGTTGGACCATTTAATAGAAGGAACGGGTCGTTTTTCGGTGCCGATCGTCTTGATGACGTACTTGAATCCGGTGTTCCGGTTCGGGGTCGAGCGTTTCTTCGAGCGGGCGGCAGCGTCTGGGGTCAGCGGCGTCATCATTCCCGATTTGCCGTTTGAAGAGAGCCTCGATTTGTTCGCTGGCATCGATCGTCACGGAGTCGCGGTCGTACCGCTCGTCACGTTGACGAGCAGTCAGACCCGCATCGACACGATTCTGGATCAGGCGGAAGGATTCGTCTATGCGGTGACGCTCAAAGGGACGACTGGGAAGACGGACGTGTTCCCGGATGACTTACTCGAGCACTTGCGTTCGTTGACGGCACGTTCGCCCGTACCGGTGCTCGCCGGTTTTGGTGTCCATCGCACCGATCAGGTCCGGACGCTCGGATCAGCCTGTGACGGGGTCGTCGTCGGTAGTTTCATCGTCGAGGCGCTCCATGCGGGACGTGAACAGGACGTGGCCACGTTGATTGCATCGGCGCGGACGGTCAACGCAAAAAAATAAGGGTCGTGCCTCGGCACGATCCTTATTTATTCTTCGATTTCAATGGTGCGGGTGCTCGAGCCGTCATCGGCTTTCGGTACGGTCAAGTGGAGCACGCCGTCTGACAGTTTCGCTTTGATGGCATCTTCTTTCACGTTCGGTAGATAGAGTGAACGTTGCATCGATGTGACGCGGCGTTCCCGATAGACGTAGTCTTTGTCTTCTGCTTTCTCTTCACGTTGGTCGACCGAGAGGATGAGATAGTCTTTGTCGTAGCGGATGTGAATGTTATCTTTTTTGATGCCTGGCATCTCGGCCTCGATGACGTATTGGCCGTCCTGGTCCCGGACGTCGAGTTTGAACGAGTCGAGGAACGACGTCGCGCCGTCTTTCGGATCGAACAGTTGATTCATCCGATCAAAGACGTCGCCGAACAAATCTTTGCGCAATCGGTCGAGCTCGTTCTTCCGGAATGGCGTCAAATCGAACATACAAATTCCCCCTTCAAAAAACGGACAGAGTAGAAGTGTTGTCACTTTTACTCTCTCCATTTTTAGCTAAGGATAAACGTAATTGACGTGACAGTTCGATGAAGAAAAGAGGGTCACAATTCGACGCGTTCTAACCCGTCTTCCCCGAACTTGCTGTCGAGTTGGTCGTGGCGATACGTCGAGGCGAGGACGTATAACAAGTCGCCTGGCTCGATTTTCGTCTGGCCCGTCGGCGGGATGAGATAGTCTTGACGGACGATTGCATTCACGACCGTGTTCGGTGGCAAGGTGATATCGGCGAGCGTTTTGCCAATCATTGATGATTCTTCGGTCGCCACGTAAGGGACGAGCTGATGTTGCGATTGCTTGCTCGAGACGAGTGCGATCGTGTATGGTGAGCGGATTTTATCCGGTCCGAGCAAATCGAGTTTCGCCGCGAGCGGTGTCAATGTCGTTCCTTGAATCAAGGCACTCGTCACGACGACGAAGAAGACGGCGTTGAAAATCAATTGGGCGTTGTCGATGCCTGCGATGAGCGGGAACGTAGCGAGGACAATCGGCACGGCGCCTTTCAGTCCGGCCCACGAGATAAACAGTTTTTCTTTGTGGGTAAACTGCATCTTAATTGTCGATAAATAGACGGCAATCGGCCGGGCGATGAACATCAGGATGAATGAAATCAATAACCCTTTCCAGATGAGCTCGGGGTCAAGCAACTGTCTCGGGAAGACAAGCAGACCGAGGATGACGAACATGATGATTTGCATGATCCAGGCCAAAGCCTCAGAGAATTGAACGATTGTCACTTCATGGGCCGTGTGCGCATTCCCAACAATCATCGCGGCGAGATAGACGGCAAGTAGTCCGCTACCGGCAAAGTAAGCAGCGACCCCATACGTCATAAAGGCCATCGAAATCATGAGGACGGCGTGCAGACCACTCGACTCGAGACGCAAATGGTTGAGCATGAGTCGGGACAAGTTTCCGAGCATGTAACCGACGAACGCGCCGACAATGATTTGCAGGATGAACATCCAAATACCGTCCCAAATCGTCGTGTCGGGTTTTAACATGAAGTCGAGGGCGAGAATCGTCAAGAACATCGCCATCGGGTCATTCGTGCCGGACTCGGCTTCGAGTGTCGAACCAACTTTCGGTGAGATATTCTTTCCTTTGAAGGCGGCGAAAACAGCAGCCGCGTCAGTAGAGCCGATAATGGCGCCAAATAGGAAAGATTCCACCCAGTCGAAGCCAAATACGAAACGAACGGCCACAGCGATGAGCCCGGTCGTCAACAGCACGCCAATCGTGGCGAGTGAAGCGGACGGGGCGAGCACGCTCCGGATCGACGACCATTTCGTCTGTAAACCACCTTCGAACAAGATGACGACGAGGGCCGCGACCCCAATCATTTGGGCGAGATTGGTGTCATCGAAGAAAATCAGCCCGGTAATATCGCTGCCCATCAGCATGCCGATGCCCATAAACAAAATCAGGGCAGGTAAGCCGAAACGCGTCGATACGCGAGTGGCCAACACGCCGGCGACAAGTAGCAGACCGAATAATAGAATCAAAATATCAGTACTCAAAATCGGTGCGGTCAAACACATCACTTCCTTTTTCACGTTGATATTTACATGTATTATTAAGTTCATTATACCATGAAATGGTTATGAATTAAGAAATGACGCATCGATAATTATGCACATTGGAATAATCGGATATAGATGTGGTACAGTAGGGGCATCAAAAAGGGGGATTCACATGACTAAAATTCACGTGCTCCATGAAAACAACGAATGGACGAACCATCTCGTCCGACGACTCGAAGAATTATCATTGCCGTATGAACTGTGGCACCTCGATCAAGGGACGATCGACTTGGCGAGCGAACCGCCGGAAGGTGTGTTTTACAACCGGATGAGCGCGTCGTCGCATACGCGGGGTCACCGCTACGCGCCGGAACTGACGGAAGGGGTGCTCGCATGGCTCGAAGCGAACGGACGGACCGTCTTCAACGGGACGCGGGCGATTCGGCTCGAAGTGAGCAAGGTCAATCAGTATACGGCGCTTCAACGAGAAGGCATTCGTGTACCGAAGACAGTGGCAGCCGTCGGGAAGAAGCAAATCATCGAGGCGGCCGAGAAGCTCGGGATGAAGCCGTTCATCACGAAACATAACCGAGCCGGCAAAGGACTCGGTGTTCAACTGTTCCATTCGATCGATGCGTTGAAGGCATACGTCGAGGGTCCGACGTTCGAGGAATCGATTGACGGGATTACGCTCATCCAACAATATATCGAGGCGCCCAAACCGTACATCACACGCTGTGAGTTCATCGGTGGTAAATTCGTTTACGCGGTGCGTGTCGATACGTCAGACGGTTTCGAACTCTGTCCGGCCGACGCCTGCTCGATTGAAGACCAGTTTTGCCCGGTCGGCGAGACACCACCGGCGAAGTTTGAAATCGTCGAAGGATTCAATGACCCAATCATCGGACAGTTGGAAACGTTCCTCCAGAAGAACGAGATTGCGGTCGCCGGGATTGAAATCATCGAAGACGCGGACGGGAACGTTTACGCGTATGACGTCAACACGAACACGAACTATAATTCTGACGCCGAAGCGAAAGCGGGGCAGTACGGTATGCTCGAACTTGCGACGTTCCTTGGGGACGCCTTGGCGGTCACAACGAAATAAAGATAGAAGAAAGGGTCAGGCTTTTGCCTGACCCTTTCGCTGTGTATGTTGTAATTGTTGTTCAAATCGAAGTTGGACTAGTTCTGCTGTCGGTGCCATTCGTTCGATGAACGAATCTAAACGTTTCGCAGTGTCTCGATCTGATTCCTTGAACACGCGCATCGTTGTTCACCTCATTGATCATTGTTATGTTGCTTCTACAACAATGATTCCCGAGGGCATGATAGCGTAAACCTCGATTACCCGAGGAATGTGCCGAGTTCTTCTTTTGGAAGGATGTTCCCGACATAAAAGTCGCCGAACTCGCCATATTTGGCACTGACTTCATCAAAACGCATCTCATAGACGATCTTTTTGAATTGGAGCGAGTCTTCCGCAAACAAGGTGACGCCCCACTCCCAACCGTCAAAACCGGTCGAACCGCCGATGAACTGTTGAATCTTGCCGGCGTAGCTGCGGCCGATCATGCTGTGGCGATACATGAGGTCTTTGCGCTCATCCATCGACAACGTGTACCAGTTGTCCCCGTCGCGACGAGCCTTGCTCATCGGGTAGAAGCAGATGTGGGCCGCTTTCGGGAGTGTCGGATAGAGGCGGGCCCGAATGTGAGGGTTCTCGTACGGGTCACCGTCTCCAGAACCTCGGTACATGCCGAGTTCGATGACAGACACGTATGAATAGCTTGGAATCATGTAATCGTACAATTTCGTCTTCCGAAGAGCGAGTTCGACTTGCTCGAGCTCTTTGAACGTCGGACGAAGGACCATCAAGACGACGTCCGCCTTTTGACCAAGGATCGAGTAAAAGGCATGGCTTCCTTCACCGCGTGTCTCGACCTCTTCGAGTGAGCCGAGGAAGGCGACGAACTCGTCAATCATCTCTTGACGGGCGGTTGGGTCGACTGCTTTTAAACGAGTCCAATCGATGGAGCGGAAATCATGGAGCGTATACCAACCGTCTAACGTGGCGGCTGCGTGTTGCGTTTCGGTTGTCGGTGCTGGACGTTCTGACATTAAAAAAACTCCTTTCGAGACTAGGCTTCGCTGACTATTTTACCATACACGTTTGACCGTCTGGCAAATTTGACGCCGTCGTGAGGATAGTCACACTCCGGGCGGGGTAAAGAGATAGGGAGCAAGATTTTTGAAAACGGCTTCACAATGGGCTGTATCAGTCGGAAATGGTAAACTGTTCTATTCATATAATGATTGATTTCAAGCGATTTATGACGAAATGGGCAGAATAGTTTATTTTAAAAATCGTACTGTGTATAATAAAACTCGCATATGGACGAGAGCGTCCGAGAGAGAAAAAATCCGATTTCTTCTAATCGAAAAGGAGTTCATTCACTATGAAACTATTTGACACGTTGAAACAAAAAGTCAGCCCGATTCGCCCGACCATCGTCTTCCCAGAAGGGATTGATGAGCGCGTCCTCGGTGCCGCTGTCCGTTTGAAAAATGATGGCATGGTTGAACCGATCGTCATCGGACCAAAAGCTGAACTCGAAGCGGTCGCTTCGAAGCACGGCTTTGACATCTCAGGTTTGACGCAATACGACCCAGCGACGTACGAAGACATCGATACACTCGTCGAATCGTTCGTTGAGCGCCGCAAAGGTAAAGCGACACCGGAACAGGCACGTGAATTGTTGTCGTCAGACGTGAACTACTTCGGTACGATGCTCGTCCACACAGGAAAAGCAGAAGGTCTCGTCTCAGGTGCGATGCATGCGACTGCCGATACGGTCCGTCCGGCCCTTCAAATCATCAAGATGCAAACAGGCATCAAAAAGACGTCAGGCGTCTTCATCATGGTACGTGACGACGAGCAGTACGTCTTCTCGGACTGCGCCATCAACATCGCACCGGATGCGGCTGACCTCGCCGAGAACGCCTACTTGTCAGCGTTGACAGCGAAGACGTTCGGCATCGAGCCGCAAGTCGCGCTCCTCAGCTTCTCGACAAAAGGATCAGCGAAGTCGCCAGAGACAGAAAAAGTCATCGAAGCGACACGTCTCGCCAAAGAGAAGGCGCCAAACCTTCCAATCGACGGCGAACTTCAATTCGATGCGGCGTTCGTACCGAGCGTGGCTGCGAAGAAAGCACCAGGCTCTGAAGTAGCCGGAAATGCGAACGTCTTCGTCTTCCCAAGCCTCGAAGCCGGAAACATTGGCTACAAGATGGTTCAACGTTTCGGCGGATTCGAAGCGATCGGACCAATCCTTCAAGGTCTCAACAAGCCGGTCAACGACTTGTCGCGTGGCTGTAACGAAGAGGACGTCTATAAATTGACGCTCATCACAGCGGCACAAGCCATCGACGAGCGCAACGAAGCGTAAGTCGCAGCATCCTTCCTGAGCGGAGGATGCTTTTTTTGTATGCCCATTGTAAACTATTGGAAAAGGGGGCGAGGAAATGGATGAAGAGGAAGGCATCATCACATTGCCGGAAGGGCATCGGTACGCCATTTTCGGTGGCGGGGATGATTATCCAATCAAAACGTATTACAAAGGGGTGTTCGAAACAGTATTCGTCGTGTTTCATCCGTTTCTGGTCCCGAAAGACGACCCGACCGCGGTTGACCGTTATGTCGAGTTGGATAAAAACGAGGTCGAACAGCAATTTCGGGCCATCACATGGGCAGATATGTGTCGCCGACTTGATTTCGATGACATCAAACGCATCGATCACGCGCTCCGGACGATGATTGCGGCGCTGAAACCGCATGCCGAAGATCAAGAAGGTGCGAATCGAATCATCGAATTTTGCAATCGCGAGAACGTACTTCCACCAGGCGAAGGGGAGCTGTCGAATCTTTTAGAGAATCAGGTGTTACGAGCACTTCTTGGGATGGGAGAAGAGTGGATGTGGAGCGGAGACGAGTTCTGCACGGAACGGCATCTCATCAACATTCGGGAGACGCTAACCTCCGATACGTGGGGGATGCGGCATCGGACGTTCTTCGGACATCAACATGATTGGCTCATCGTACCGCCTTGGGATAGCCATTTCACGTTGATTTGTGGCAGCCGAGCTTGGGTCGAGCAGGTGGTCGAGCGGTGCGAACTCGAAGGCTTCTATTGTGATGAAAACACGACAATCAATTGGAGTTTGCTTGATCGAAAACTGAGGTAAACTAGTAGGGGACAACACTATTAAGGGGGAACTACCATGCAAAACATCCATGCAACTGAATTACGTGAAAAGCTTGAGAACGGCGAAACGCTCCATATCATTGACGTGCGCGAACAAGACGAGTACGACGCGGGCCATATCCCGCACGTGCCGCTCTATCCGCTGTCTGAATTTCCTGGCGTCACGGACAAGCTCGCGAAAGATAACGTTTATCACGTCATCTGCCGCTCAGGCGGCCGCAGTGTGACGGCATGCGACTATTTGGAGTCGGAAGGCTATAAGGTCGTCAACGTCGAAGGCGGCATGCTCGCGTGGGACGGCGATATCGAGGCGTGATGCTCGACAATCCATGGGTCGTCATCCCGCTGTTAATCGCACTCTATTTGACCGTCTATACGTTCGTCAAACGAGTCGATGGCGATAAATGGAGGCTCGTCTGGGCTGTCTGGCTCATCGTCATCGTCGTGATGTTGACGATTCAGCTCGTCCAAAGTCTATAAAAAACGAGTGAAGCCCACACAGGCTTCACTCGTTTTTAGTTATCGCGCTTATCGAATGTGATTGAGGCAATCGCATCGTGCTGATGAATCGACTCTTCGTTGCGGCATTCGACGAAGAAGTTGACGACTTGTTTCATTTCATACAAGTCAGCCGCGATCAAGCGGACCATGTCTTCGACGAAACGCGGGTTCTCGTACGCGATTTCCGTGGCACGCTTCTCATCCGGACGTTTCAAGACAGGGTGAAGCGGGGCCGATGCGTTCGACTCAGCTGCCTCAAGAAGCGCGAGACGCCAGTCGAAACCGTCGAGCGATGCTTCATCGAGACCGGCTTCAATCGTGATGTAGCCGCGTTGGTTGTGGGCGCTGTACTCGCTGATTTCTTTCGAGCATGGGCAGAGCGTTGTCACGTTGATGACGAGACCGACCGTCACGCTTGCCATCCCTGTCTCGAGGTTGTACGTCACGTTGTGCATGACGTCCGCATTCATGAGACCGCTGAGACCTGTGGCCGGGGCTTTCCGGCTGAAGAACCATGGGTAACGGACCGTCAATTGACCTTCCGTCTGTTCCATGCGCTCGGCGAGTTCTTGCGCGAACTCGATGAGCGAGCGGTTCGATAACGTCCAGCCTTGCGTGTGGTACGCGTCGAGCTGTTCTGTCAGACGTGACATGTTGATACCTTTACGGTCTTGGACGAGCGAAGTCGTCAACTCGAACGTGGCGACCGTCGCTTGGATGCCGTCTGGCGTCTCGATGTTGACTGGGTGTTTGACGTTTGAGATGCCGACGCTGTCAAGCGCGAACAAGAAGTTTTTTGGTGTGTTTTGTAGATCGACCATTTTATCTTTTTCAGTTGGTTTCGTGCCTTTGATGGGCGGGACCGAACCGAATAATTTATGTCGTTCTGCTTTAGTAGGTAAAGCGACATGGCTTGTAGACATAATCGGATTCTCCTTTTTTGAGAGGGCAAATGACTGCCACTCGTTCTTGTTAGGATTTTATCACGAAATGTACATCGACCGGGTACCATTTTGCTCTCTGAACATGCTTTGAACGTGCTTTGCATTGTTACTTCAAATTATATTTTGCGTTTTATTTGACAAACCGTCCTACAATATAAAACTATCAGTAGTTTTATATGGGTTATAGAAGTAAGTAATAATAGAGTAATAGTAATTTTGAATAGAATTTTAAAAAACCAGTAACCTTGAAAAAGAAACTGGTTTTTAGAAATATAAACTCTTTTATAAAAGCTTCCAATAATCTCTCATATGTTAACTAAAAAAGAAATATTGTAAAAATGGTATTTACCCCTTGAACCTTACGTAAGGTAATGTCTTATAGTGAAACTAGCTTACTTTTGTAAAAGGAGGAATTATTGTGGAAAATACCATTGTTAAGGCATTGATCTACGAAGAGCAGATACGTTTATATTTTATTGATAATACCCAGCTGCTTCGAGACATCTTTGCCTTAAACCAGGAACTTCCTGAATCTCTTAAACTCATGTTGGGTAAAACGGTATCAGCGATGAGCATACTCTCTGGCACGCTTAAAGGGAACCAGCGCATGAGCATCCAGGTAACGTTGAGTAACCCTCACCATAAGATTTTTGCGGAAGCCGAAGCGAATGGAAATGTCAGAGGATACTTGAACGATGAACTTTTGAGATCTTCTGATACAGAAGAAAAGTCGATGCAAGATTTGATTGGACCTTCTGGGATGATCCGTGTCATAAAGGGTTCTGAGATGAATCAATTCACCAGCATTACCGATATGCCAAATCAACATATCACGGATGATATCGCCAACTATTTTGTGCAGAGTGATCAGACGCCGACCTATCTTTATTCCGACATTCAGTTGGATAATGAAGCTTCCCTTCTTTCCAGTCATGCACTATATGCACAACTGCTTCCCGGTGCATCACCAGACCTGCTTTCAGAAGTGAAAACGATTGTGAAAGCCAATCCGGATATTTTCAGCAAGCTAAATACAGAGGAAGCGAGTGACAGCGAAGAAGCGTTAATCCAGTTGTTTACGGATGCAAAAATTATCGGCCATAGCTCCAGTCAATTTTTCTGCGGATGCAGCAAAGAAATGTTTTATGGCATGCTTTATTCACTGAGTGAAGAGGAGATCAAACGGAGTATTGCACAAAATGAAGACATTGAAGCTTTTTGCCATATTTGCGGGAAAACCTATACGTTCGAGCAAAAGGAGATGCAGCAACTCTTCTAACTTCGAATTTCTCGTTTTTAGTTGATGGATAGAAATATTATTAAATGGAGGCCAAGCGGATGAAGGAACATTGGAAAGTCGGAGAAGTTGCAGAATTGACGGGTTTGACGATTCGAACTTTACGCTATTATGATCAAATCTGCTTATTTTCTCCTTCTCAGTATACGGAGTCAGGGCATCGGCTTTACACGAAAGCAGATTTGGTCCGTCTTCAGCCCATTTTGTCCTTAAAGCAGATGGGAATGTCGTTAGAAGAAATACAACTTCTGTTGTCTAATCCGGAGGAACAAACCGTTGCGGAGATTTTGCAAACCCAAATTTCTCGAGTCAAAAAAGAGATAGAGGTTCAGCAAAAACTAGTAGCGGAGTTGGAAAATGCGTTATCGGCTGCACACAGCAATCGGACCCTCTCGATTTCAGAACTTACTAAATTAATGGAGGCGCTGAAAATGAATAAGGAAAAATACTTTTCGAAGCAGCAATTGGATACCATGGAAAGCAGCTATGAAAATGCGGACAAACAGTTCTTGAAGCATACAGAACAAGAATTTGAAGCTCTTATCATGGAAATTCGTTTGGAAAAAGATAAAGGCACTTCTCCCGCCGATGAAAAAGTACAGCATTTAGCGAAAAAATGGAACGACATCGTGAATGTCTTTTCCGAAGGCGATATGGCTTTCCGTAAGCAAGCCGAGCGTTTCCACGCTGAAAACCCAGGGAACGAACTGCAACATGGAATAGATGGCGAGCTATACCAATTCATCAATAAAGCATTGAATCCTAAGTAATGTTAGAGAAAAAAGGAAGAGGAAAAGCTGGTTATAAAGCTTCTCCTCTTCCTTTTTTTTGTTGGTTTTTAGAGAACTGCTGATAATCTCGTGATATGTAAACTACTCTTTATAGGTCGCCTTATCCTTAGATTACAAACTCAAAACTGAAATAGTTCTCGAATACAGATATGGTATAAATTATTAATCTATTAGTATCTTGTGGAAGCGTTCTTTGACTTGTGGCCAATCCTCTTTTGTCACACTGTACATGACGGTATGTCGAATTGTTCCTTCTTTGCGAATCATGTGGTTCCTTAAAATCCCTTCTTTAATGGCTCCGATTCTTTCAATGGCGCGTTGTGAACGGATGTTTTCATGACCTGTCTTGATTTGAACGCGATTCAATCCCAGTTCTTCAAAACAATACGTCAACAGTAAAAACTTGCAATTGGTGTTGATGTTCGTTCGCCAACTTTTGGGATTTAGCCAAGTTGAACCTATCTCTAATCTTTTGTGTGGCATGGAAATGTCGAGAAACCAGGTGGCCCCAATAATCTTCTTTGTCTCGATATCTACAATCACAAAAGCAAACTCTGTTCCAGCTGCTCTCTTTTTTTGAGCGTCTTGTACATATTGTGCAACGTTCCTTTTGTCCGTCAAATCCACCGACATATGTTCCCAAATTTCATGGTTATTCGCTGCCTCCCAGATTCCTTCTATATGACTGATTTCCATCGGCACTAGCTTGACAACTTCATTCTCTAAGGTTTTCATTTCCCTCACTCCTTTCTATCATTACACTTCATTTCTGGTATGCTTAACATAACCAATTCGGAGTAAAATTTACATACCAAGGAGTGTTTGGAGTGGAACTGCAAGTAACGTTTCCATCGGGAACCACAAAATATATGGCCATTTATGAACACATCAAACAGCTCATTCTACAACAACAGTTAAAAGCGCATTCAAGAATGCCCTCTAAACGCGAATTAGCCAATCAATTGAATGTCAGTGTATTTACCGTACAGGAAGCATATGCCCAATTACTGAGTGAAGGTTACCTGTATTCAACAGAGAGACAAGGTTATTTTATAGGGGAGATTGAAGCCCCCTTCCAAGAAAAAGCTGCCCTTCAAAAAGAAGAATTACTGCCAACGATAAAAGAAGAGTCCTTAAATTTTAGAAACGGACAAGTTGATCCAACAGAATTTCCATACAAAATTTGGAACCGCCTGTATCAAAATTTTCTGGCTCCTGCCCATATTGCGAATGGTGCTTGGCAAGGGGAACCGGAATTACGGAACGAAATTGCAAACTATTTGCGCCGATCCCGAGGATTGCATTGCCATGCAAAACAAATTTATGTTTTCAGTGGTACTCAACAACAATTAAGTTGTCTGTGTCAATTCCTCATTCCTTCTAAAGTAGGAATCGAGGAACCTGGCTTTATTCGGGCAAATGCGGTTTTTCACCAATTAAACATACCTGTTTTACCTCTAAGGTTGGATTCTGAAGGCTGTACCGTACCGAAACAGCCAGTGACACTTCTTTATACAACTCCAGCTCACCAATATCCACTTGGCACCATAATGTCGATCAACAGGCGCCTTGAGTTGTTGACATGGGCAAAAGCTTCTTCCAGTTACATCGTGGAAGATGATTATGATTCGGAATTCCGTTACCGAGGAGCCTCCATTCCAACGTTGGCTCATTTAGACTCTTTAAATCAAGTTATTTATTTTGGTACGTTCTCAAAAACCTTACTGCCTTCTATTCGAATCAGTTATCTTGTCCTCCCCTTATCTTTAGTGAAAGAATATGAAGCATTCAATGCACTGCAGAAATCCACTGTTTCCAAAATCGATCAGTTAGTTGTTGCAGAATTCATTAAGACAGGTAGATATGAGAAGCACATCGCCAAAATGCGAACCCTTTACCGCTCAAAGAGAAAGTGCTTGATTGAAGCGATAGATGAATTTTTAGGAGAAGATTTTTCTGTTAGAGGAGATGAGGCTGGATTGCATATCATTGTTCAATTACCTGCTTTCTTAACGGAACGAGAAGCAATTGCAAGGGCGCATTCGCTTGGCATTGCAGTTGATGCCGTATCCCATATGTATCAAGAAACCAAATCCACCGACCGAGTGATTATCGGATACGGGGCTTTGAGTGTTGGAGAAATTCGGAAGGGCATTCAATCGCTTGCATCGGTCTGGAAAAGTCCCTAAGTTAAAGTCTTAAGAATAGGTTTCATATCTATCAAGCGTTCGTAAATGTGTCAAATCATTTTACGAACGTTCGTCACCTAACACACACTTTTAAGTGCAAGATAACGGTTAAAATCATCGCAAAATAACAGTAGAAGTAACACTTTGCATGTCCTCATAAATAAAAAAACTTCAGCAATTGAAGAAAAGAAGATTGATTTCGATATGAATCGGGAATAAAATGTTCCTGTGAACTTAAAAAATAGATCACTGTTAAATATGAAGGAACACAACAAAAAAGGGGATGTTTTTAATGGATTGGCAGTTAATTCTGCAGTACGCCTGGATCATTGTCGTACTCGTCGGTCTAGAAGGGCTACTTTCTGCAGACAACGCACTCGTCTTGGCGGTTATGGTCAAGCACTTGCCGCGGACGGAACAGAAGAAGGCACTATTTTACGGCTTGCTTGGAGCGTTCGTTTTCCGCTTCATCGCATTGTTCCTAATCTCATTCTTGATCAACGTCTGGCAAGTCCAGGCGCTCGGTGCGCTTTACTTGATCGGAATGAGTGCACGACATCTGTATATGACCTATAAGGCCCGCAAGCTAGAGCCGAAACAAGATCTCGCTGCTGAGGCGAAAGAAGAGACGGCTGTCACAGAGAAGCCGGTCACGAAGAAAGAATTCTGGTGGACGGTTGCTAAAGTCGAGTTTGCCGACATCGCCTTCGCGGTCGATTCGATTCTCGCAGCGGTCGCGCTCGCGGTCAGCTTGCCGCCACTCGGTCTCGGTGAAATCGGTGGGATCGACTCTGGTCAGTTCTTCGTCGTCTTGACAGGTGGACTCATCGGGGTCATCTTGATGCGTTTCGCTGCTCGAATTTTCGTCAAACTGTTGCATCAACGCCCATCACTCGAAACAGCTGCTTTCATCATCGTCGGCTGGGTCGGTGTGAAGTTGACGGTGCTCGTGCTTGAACACCCTGGCTTCAAGAAATTGATTGCCGGCACACCGTTCGAATTCATGGGTCTTCCGGACGGATTCGTCCACTCGACGGCGTGGACCGTGTTCTTCTGGTCGGTCATGGTCGGTATCGCGGTATGGGGTTGGTTCTCTTCAAAACCGACAGCCACTGCCAAACATTAAAAAATGGTCTCTCACCTTTGGGCGAGAGACCATTTTTCATGCTGTCACGTCTTGCTTCTCGTAAATCGGCACCCAGCCTTCGGTCGTCACGAAAATCCGGACGGCGACGACTTTGCGGTCGTCTTGGAGCGTGAAGTAGTGGCGTGTGTTCACCGGCACCGAGATGAGGTCGCCTGGGTTGAGCTCGATGTTGAAATAGCCACGTTCGGCGTCATCGATGGCGAAGATGCCATGGCCGCTGACGATGAAGCGGACCTCGTCATCTGTGTGGTGATGTTCCTTTTGGAAGTTGACGAGCAGTTCGTCCAAGTTCGGCGTCGCATCCGACAACGAGATGACGTCTGCCGTCTCATAGCCACGTCGCTCCGACACGTCGCGAATCTCGTCACGGAACGTCGACAAAATCGCTTGTTTGTCCTCGTCCGTCAACTGATAGTTCTCTTGCAGGTTTTCCGGGAGCTTTGTGATGTCCCACTGTTCGTACAGAATCCCGCGAGACTCTAAAAAGGCACTCACTTCAGTTTGATCGACGTAACGCTCTTCGGTTTGTTGGAAATAGACAGTTGCCATGGTTGGTTCCTCCTTATGAATGGACGCCTAGGGCGCGTAGTTTTAATGTATAACTGAACAAAAATTCGTAAGCCTCTAAATAGCGTTTGGCCGCGTCCGGGGTCTCGCCCCAGACGGTGATACCATGATTGCGGATGAGAACGGCACCGGCGCTTGCGTGGATGTGAGGGGCGAAGGCGGCCGCGAGCGTCGGGATGTCCGCATGGTTCTCGATGATTGGCACGCGAACGACCGCGTCCTCGTCCCAGTAGCCGAGCGCCTTGATGATCTCTTGGCCGGTGAAGACGACTTCGCCGGTGGCAGCATGGAGCTCGGAGATGACGTTATTGTCGACCGTATGGACATGGAGCGAACACGTCGCGTCCGTCCGATTGAACACTTCGACGTGGAGCAGCGTCTCGGCGGATGGTTTTCCTGTCTGTTCGCCGATCAAGCGTCCGGCCGCATCGACGTGAACAAAGTCTTCCGGTGTTCGTTTTCGTTTATCGCGTCCGCTCGCCGTGACGAGAAATTCGAGCGGATCGTCGGAAACGCGAATCGCCAAATTCCCACTCGTTCCGGGGAACCAGTCGCGGGCGGCGAGTTCGTCTTTAATGTCGGCGAGTTCAAGCCAACGTGTCGCAAGGCTCATACGGACACCTCCTTCAAGTGATGGGTGATGTCGTCGAACGTCTCGAACGGGGCGTAACGGATGCCTGCCGCTTCGCAGAGCGTGATGAGTTGACCTCGGGCATAGACGAAGTCGGCACGCTTCGCGACCTCGAAGTCGGTCACTGAGTCGCCGATGACGATCAAGCGGTCGGCGGGATTGACGATGCGGCGAGCGAGCGTCGGTTTGCAACAGCCGCAATCGTTCGTGCACTGTTCGTCGCAAGCGTGTGGCCACGCGACGGTTACCGTCTCAGCGGAGAAGTCGGCGACGTTGCAGTAGATATGCTCGGGGGCGACATGCCCGTCCAAGACCGGCTGCACGAAGAAGTCCATCCCGCCGCTGACGACGTCAAACTTCCAGCCGTGGGCCCGAACTTGTTCTAAAAATGCCGGGAACCCTTGGCGGAGCGTGATCCGCTCCAATAAATAATCACGGTAAGCCGGGGCCTCCGCGCTCGGCAACAGTTGAAACAGTTGACCGACACCGGAGCGAATCGAAATCCGTTGCTCGAGGACCGCATCTTTCAACTCGACCCAAGCCGGCGGGGCGAACGCCTTCATTAACGCGATAATATTGTCTTCCGCCGTGATCGTCCCGTCGAAGTCGCACAGGATATGGACCGTCATCGTGACGCCCACGCCTTCAACGCGGTATCGAGCTCGTCCGTCTGTCCTTCGGTTTGGCCGAGAACGTGAGCGATCGCTTGTCGGAAAGCACGAGCCCCGGCGGCTGCGCCGTCCGGGTGTCCGTGAATGCCACCGCCGGCGTTGATGACGACATCCGTCCCGAAATCACGAATGATATCAGCGACGAGTCCTGGATGAATCCCGGCTGACGGGACCGGTAAAATCGGTTTCGACCAATGCGGTTCGGCGCTCTGGTCACGAATCGTGAACGCCTCTTCACGCGGTGTCGCGAGGGAGCCGTACGGAGACGGGAAGAGCGTTAAATCGGCCCCGGCGAGGCGTGGGAGTTTACCGAGTAAGAGCGAATGACTGATTGACCCGGTCAAGGCGCCGGCAAAGGCCGGATGTGCCAAGATGGGGACGTGGATATCCGGATCGTTCGCGAGTTCGCGCAGTGCGTCGAGACCGTACGTATAGACGTTGAACAGGAGCGCTGTCGCACCTGCCTCGATAAGACGGAGCGCCTGGTCACGTAGACCGAACACGGGGCCGCTCAGCGTGATGGCGTAGAGGACACGTTTCCCGGTCGCCTCGAAGTGGGCTTGAATGACGTCCGCTCCGATCCGGGCCCGTTCGAGCGATGGGGTGAGCGGGTTGTCGTATAAAATCTCGTCGTCTTTGACGATATCGATGCCTCCGGCGAACTGATCGCGGAGTTGCTGCTCGAGAAACGCGAGGTCACGGCCGATGACACCTTTGAAGATGCTCATGACGAGCGGGCGATCATGAACACCGAGTAAATCGCGAATTCCAGTGACCCCGAACTTGGCGCCTTTGAAATGAGGGGCGAGCGTCTCGGGCAACGTCAAATCAATTAACCGAATCGAATCGTCGAGGGACAGTTTCCCGAACGTCGTCGTCAAGATGGATGAAAAGTCAGGGCTGACATTATGTAACGGGTAGCGGATTGTGAAGCGGCTCGTCGTATCCGTATGTGTCGTCGACACGACCTCACCCCGGTACGCCTGTAACTGCTCTTGCTCTAAGTGAGGTAGCTCCGTCCAAGTACCGACGGTCAGCTCGAGGGCGATTTTGTCGGCGACGGTCGCGACCGCGTCCGTTCGTTTGATTTCATATGTGGCAGTGATACTCATATGGTTCCTCCTTCCAGGCAAACAAAAAATGACCCCATGCCGAGGCAAGAGGTCATCATAAAAAATGAACTCTTATCTCTCAGCTTTCGCTGCAAGAATTAGCACCGTGCCATCTCTGGTCGGTTGCTGCGACATCATCGGGCTCGTCCCTCCGTCTGCTCTTGATAAGAATGTGATTTGAAGTTGTGAAATTTAATTGAATTTTTGCACAGAATCATCATGTCGTCAATTCCTTTTTTTCCAAAAAAAATATTTTGGGAAGTTGTTTCCATATATGCACAAAAAAAGACGGAGTTGCGTCGAGAAAATGACGTTGACAATCGTGACGTCGAGTCCGTAATATTCATCACATAAGTTCACCGAATCGAATAACACACTCTTATCGCGAGTTGGCAGAGGGAATTGGCCCGATGACGCCGCAGCAACCGACCACTAGGCACGGTGCTACATCCACCAGACGAATGTCTGACAGATGAGAGGAACAACCATTTTGGCTGTGCCTCTTTCTCGCGGAGAAAGGGGCTTTTTTTGTGGGCAACGTACAGGAAGGGGAAAACATCATGTCATATCAACCATTTACAGAACAGACCGTCGTCGAGCACGTCCGTCAATTAGGATACTTGCAAGAAGGAATCGCCGAGTGCGAGGAGATCGGGGACGGCAACTTGAATCTCGTCTTTCGGATTCGCCAAGGCGAACAGCGCCTGATCGTCAAACAAGCGCTCCCATACGCCAAAGTCGTCGGTGAGAGCTGGCCGCTCACGCTCGAGCGGGCATGGATTGAACAGTTGGCACTCCGTGAGTTTGCGACTGTCGCGCCTCGATTCGTCCCGGCTGTCCTTGGCAGCGACCGGACACTCGCTTACACGATTATAGAAGATCTATCTGATTATGAGATTGTCCGCACCGGCTATTTGAACGGGGAGAGCTACCCGGAACTCGCCCGTCATGTCGGTGAATTTTTGGGCGAGACGCTGTTTGCGACGTCGGATTACGCAGCTGGACCGATCGCGAAGAAGCGGATTGAACGTGACTATTACAACCCGGAACTGTGTGACATCACCGAGAAGCTCATCTTCACCGATCCGTTCAAAGACGCGGAGTCGAACAACATCGAGACGGCGCTGCGAGCAGATGTCGAACGCCTTTGGCAAGACCAGGCGCTCAAGATCGAGGTGACGAAATTGAAAGTCGGGTTTGTCACGAAACATGAGGCACTCCTGCATGGAGACTTACATACGGGTAGCATCTTCGCGACTCAACAAGAGACGAAAATCATCGATCCAGAGTTCGCATTTTACGGACCGTTCGGCTTCGACCTCGGCCAAATCATCGCCCATTTGACGCTGTCGACGTTCCATGACCCGCTCAAACGCTTCGAGCGTTTCACGGACGTCTTGACGGTGTGGGAGACGTTCGAGAAGACGTTTCGGGCCAATTTTGAGCGCGCCGTCGAGCCGTTCAATACGGATGGTTTCGTCGACGAGTTGTTGCGGACAGTCTTCAGCGACACGATCGGCTACGCCGGTTGCGAACTCATTCGCCGTGCCGTCGGACTGGCCGGTGTCGCCGATCTCGAGACATTGCCGGAAGCGACGCGGCTCGAACGAAAACGTGACGCGCTCGCCCTCGGGACGGCGCTCATTAAAGAACGCCACAGCGTCGAATCGATTGACGACTTGGTGACACTCCTGTCGGGGGTGCGCGTATGACGGTCCAAAACATCCGTTTCCATCCACAGACAGATGAACTCATCCTATTGGATCAGACGTTGTTGCCGCACGAAGAGCGTTACGTGACAATCGAGACGCTTGAACAGGCCGAACATGCCATCGAGACGCTCCAAGTCCGCGGCGCCCCGGCCATCGCTTACTTCGGGGCGTTCGTCCTCGCCAAAGAGGCGGGCCGGTTAATCGATGACCCGGACTTCACGCGTCGGCTCGACCTCGTCGGACGCCGCTTGATTGCGACCCGGCCGACAGCTGTCAATCTGCAAAACGTGATTGAATCGCTCCTTGATTTAAATGTCGGGGATGACTTTGAGGCGATTGCCGAGGAAATCAAACGCCGCGCCATCGCTTTGTACGACCGGGACGTCGATACGTACCGGGCCATCGGCGAGCATGCACTGACGGTGTTGCCGGCCGGGGGGAACGTGTTAACGATTTGCAACGCCGGTGCCATCGCGACATCGCGTTACGGTACGGCGCTCGCACCGTTTTACGTCGGAAAAGAACGAGGTGTATCCTTCAACGTCTTCGCCTGTGAGACGCGACCGCTCCTGCAAGGGGCACGCCTCACTGTCTGGGAGCTCGATCGGGCCGATATCGACGTGACGCTCATCACGGACAATATGGCGGCTTGGACGATTCAGTCGAAACGAGTCGACGCGATCATCGTCGGAGCCGACCGCATCACACGGACGGGTCACGTCGCCAATAAAATCGGGACGTTGCAGCTCGCCGTCCTCGCCAAGCATTACGGCATTCCGTTCTACGTCGCGGCGCCGCATTCGACGTTCGATTTGACGGCGGATGACACGATTGAAATCGAGGAGCGGAATCCGTCAGAAGTCACACATATCGGTGGTCAACCGACGGCGCCCGTCGGTATCACCGTCTTCAATCCGGCGTTCGACGTCACGACGCCCGACTTCATCACTGGACTCATCACCGAGGCGGGTGTGTTCGAACCGACAGAGGCCGCCATCACACATCATGTAGGGGGAACGATTCATGTCTAAAAAACTATTGATTTTGTTATTCACATTCGTCTTGGCGCTCGTCGGTTGCACGAACGAGCAAGCGGCCCCATCGAAGCCAGCCGAGAAGACGGCAGAGACCAAGCCCGTCTCGGTCTCGAACGGGACGTTGCCGAAAGAGATCGACGTCGCCTTGATTATGCAAATGTCGATTGGGACGTTCTCGTCGCAGTATATTAACGGGGTGACGGAACAAGTCGAATCGTTCGGCGGCAACGTGAAAGTGTACAACGCCGACAACGATCTGTCGAAGATGGCGAGTTACGTCGACACGGCGACGACGCAAGGCGTCGATGTCATCTTGATTGACCATGGTCGCGCCGATGCGTTGAAAGAACCGGTCCAACGCGCACTCGACAAAGGCATCAAAGTCGTCGCGTTCGACAACGATTTGACGAACGACGGGGTGACGGTCATCGACCAGGACGACTATTCACTCGCTTGGCGTTCGCTCAAGGCACTCGCCGAAGATTTGGACGGCGAAGGCAACATCGTCACGATTTGGGTCGGTGGCTTCACACCGATGGAACGACGCCACACGATTTATGATGCGTTCTTGAAACGCTACCCGGGCATTACGGAAGTCGCCAAGTTCGGTTCGGCGACGAACAATACGGCGCTCGACACACAGAGCCAGATGGAAGCGATTTTGAAGAAGTATCCGGAAGGCGAGATTGATGCCGTATTCGCGATGTGGGACGAGTTCGCTAAGGGTGCGAGCCGTGCCATCAAACAAGCTGGACGTGATGAAATCGCCGTCTATGGCATCGATTTGAGTGACGAAGACCTTCAACTCATGCAAGAGGACGGTAGCCCGTGGAAAGTGACGGCGGCGACCGACCCGGCTGAAATCGGACGGATCCAAGTCCGTTATGCGTATCAAAAATTAGCGGGTGAAGAGACGCCGTCGATTCATTCGGTCGACCCGTATCTCGTCAATCGTGACGTCTTGCCGGACGAGAAAGTGACGATGGACGACCTCGGTCAATACGTCCCGAACTGGGGCGCATCAGACGCGGCCTGGTCGGACTGGATGAAAGGGACGGACTGATGTTACGGCTCGAACGCGTCACGAAACGCTATGGCGACGTCACCGTGCTCGACGATGTCAGCTTCACGCTCCGACGTGGCGAGATTCATGGATTGCTTGGATTGAACGGGGCCGGAAAGAGTACGCTCGTGAAGCTGTTGAGTGGCGCCATCATCCCGACGTCCGGGACGGTCGAACTCGACGAAACGGCGGTCACATTCACACCGGCCGAGGCGATTCGCCGCGGGGTCATCACGGTGTCGCAAGAAGTCGATGACGCGCTCTATCTCGATTTACCGATTTATGAGAACGTCGTGCCGTGGCAGGCGGTCGAGCGGATTCGTCCTCGCGAACTAAAACAGCGAGCGGCTGCCTACTTGGAACGTGTCGGGCTAGAGATTGACGTGACCGAACCGGTCGGGCGTTTCCCGCTCAGTGTCAAACAACGTGTCTTGATTGCCCGTTCGCTCGCGAGTGATGCGGCCTACCTCTTGCTCGACGAACCGACGGCCGCCTTGTCGACGGATGATGCGGCGGCACTGCTCACATTACTGCAGTCGCTCGCAGCAGAGGACGTCGGCATTCTTCTCATCACCCATCGATCGGACGAACTGTCGCGCATCACCACGACGACGACGTTCCTCCGGGATGGGCGCATCGCTTACGAAGGGCCGTTTCAGGCGTTGTCAGAACGGGATATCCATACGTATTTGAGCGGATCTGACATGGCAGAGGCGGTAGAGAAAGCCGTTCCTGAAACCGAGATCCGGATTCAGGCAGACCTCACGTTACCGACGTTCGGGACGAGGCTTTCGTTCACGGCGTATAAAGGCGAAGTCGTCGGCATCGGCGGCGTCACCGGGAGCGGGAAGACGGAGTTGATTGAGGCGCTATTCGGTCTCTCTGGCGTCGAACAACAAGTGACGTTGGACGGGAAACCGCTCAAGATTCGTGAACCGCGTCAGGCGGTCCGGTCCGGATTTGCCCTCGTACCAGAAGAACGCCGGAAACAGGGGCTTTTCCTCGACGATTCGATTGAACGGAACGTCCTCGCGATTGAAGGGAAGGAGAACGCGATCACACGTGTATTGGCCTCGCTGCGAGTGACATACGACCAGGTCGGGCAACCGGTCCGGGAGCTGAGCGGGGGGAATCAACAGAAGATCGTCCTCAGCAAATGGCTCCTCGAGGACCGGGACGTCTATCTGCTCGACGAACCGACGAAAGGCGTCGACGTGACGGCGAAACGGGACATTTATGAACTCGTCACCCGCCTCGCCAAAGACGGGAAAACCGTCATCTTCACATCGAGCGAACCGCATGAATTAGAATTGGTCGCCAACCGGACGCTTTGGCTCGACCGCGGCCGTTGGCAACAGAAAGGAGGCGTCTAACATGGCCCAACTCGTCTTAAAACAACGCACGAAACGCTTCAGTGGCATCGGTCAATATGGGACACTGTTCGCGATTCTCGCACTCATCGCCGTCTTCGGTGTGACGAACGACCAGTTTTTGACGTACGCGAACTTCAGCGACATCATCAAGTCCGTGTCAATCGTCTCGCTGCTCGCCCTCGGGGTGACGTTCTCGCTCATCGTCGGCGGGTTCGACTTATCGGTCGGCTCAACGGCGAGCCTAGCGACAATTGGGGCGGCGTCAAGCCTCGTGTTACATAGTCAAGAACTGCTCGTCGCTTTGCTCGTCCCGATTGCGCTCGGTGTGCTCGTCGGGCTCTTGAACGCACTCGTGACGATCAAGTTCCGGTTACCGGACTTGCTCGCGACGCTCGCCATCATGTACGTCATCAACGGGGTCCAATTGACGTATACGAAAGGATTCTCGATTTACGACAACATGCCGATTGAAGGAGGGACGGCACCCGGACGGTTCATCCCGTCGTTCCTCTTCATCGGCCAAGGCTCGATCGGCCCAATCCCATTCGTCGCCATTTTGATGATTCTTTTCTTCGCCGGGGCCCATCTGTTTTTGACGTATTCGAAGACGGGACGTGAGTTTTATTACGTCGGCTCGAACGTCGAGGCGGCCCGCCGCTCCGGCATCGCCGTCACACGGATTAAGCTGTACGCTTACGTGTTGAGTGGTCTCTTTGCGGCCATCGGCGGCATCATTTTGGCGTCGCGCATCGGCACCGGACAAGTATCGGCCGGCGCACCACTCTTGATGGACGCCGTCGCAGCCGCCTACATCGGCTACGCCGTCTTCGGGACCGGACGACCGAACGTCGTCGGTACGTTGATTGGTGCCATCTTGATTGGGATTTTGTTGAACGGACTGACGATGTGGGACGTGCCGTATTATGCCCAAGATATCGTCAAAGGGGCGATTTTGATTGCGGCGCTCGGTTTGTCATACATCCAAAAGAAACAGCTCACATAGGAAAAGTCCTCAGAACGGTTGGTTCTGAGGACTTTCTTGACGTTCCATCTGGATGAAGGCGAACGTGCTCCCGTTCGTCGATTGTTGAAACGAACCGGTCTGTTTGAAACCGCACGTCTCATAGACACGGATCGCCCGTACGTTGAAGGCGGCGACGGACAAGGTGATGCGATGAGGCGAGTATGTTGTGTTGACGAAGTCGAGAATCGATGTGACGAACGCTCGTCCGCTCCCATTCCCGGTCAAATCAGGCTTCATGCCGAGGCCGAGATCGACCGTCTCGGCATCTGTTTGCGCGACGCTCACGAAACCGATCAATTCACCATCAGACGCGACGGCGAACACGGACTGTCCACGCTGTGCGGCGTCTAAAAATTCGGCTAAGTCTTCCTCGTCAGCTTCCATGTTATAGAACGCATAATCGCCTTCATAGTGCCACGCATAGGCAATCGTTTCGGCCTGTGGCTGGGTCAAGACAGTGAATTGATGAGTCATGTGAATTTCCCCGTTTCACGAGCAGGATGTAGTGCTACACTCATCATAGTACCATCAACTTGGAAACTGGGGTGATCTTATGGGAATCAAGTTAGATATGATTGGCATCGTCGTCGAAGACATGACGCGGGCGCTCGACTTTTATCGGATGCTCGGTCTATCGATCCCGAAAGCGATGGATGGGGAAGCGCACGTCGAGGTCGATGACGGCGGTGTCCGACTCGCCTTCGACACGGTCGAAGTGGCCGAATCGGTGTATGGGGAATGGAGACCGGCGACGGGGCATCGGGTCGAACTCGCCTTCTTATGCGACAGTCGGGAGGAGCTAGATGCGCGCTATGAGGCAATCGTCGAGCACGGCTATGCCTCGCATCGGGAACCGTGGGATGCGTTTTGGGGGCAACGTTACGCCATCGTCATCGACCCGGACGGAAACCTCATCAGTCTATTCGCAGCCTGATCGAACGGCACTCCGATTGTTAGATATATTGAGCAATCGGTGGTGCTGTTTTTAATTAAAATTAATTTTTCCCACTTGATGACCACGCCATATTCTTTGTTAAAAAAATTTAAATGATTTAAAGTTAAAAAAACGACTAAAGGGGAAAAAATCATGTTAAATTCAGATTTGGATTTGCGATTAGAACCGCGTATTAAAGAATTATATCAATTACATAAGGAACGATCTGCAAACATTGATTGGAGTTATCACGAATTTATTCCATGGGACAAGGCCATGTCCTTTAAAAGAGTTCCTTGGGATGAGAGTCAAGTAACTCTTCCAGAAGGTGTCATTATTGCGGTAGAAACAGCCTTACTTACAGAAGTAAATTTACCTTGGTATACTTCGCATTTGGATTATACATTTAAAAATTCAATGGAAGTAATAAATGATTTCGTACGTACTTGGACGGCTGAAGAAGATCAGCACTCTAACTTACTTGAAACGTATTTGTTGGTGACACGAAACGTAAATCCCACAAGATTGCATGAATTAAGAAAACGAGTCGTTGAAAGCGGATGGTTCCCAGACTTCACCAACCCTTTAGCGACAATGGCTTATACTTCTCTGCAAGAGTTAGCTACATTAGTTTTTTATAATAATGTAGCGAGGATTGCGGGTGCCCACGACAAAGACTTAGCAACGTTACTTCGACGTTTAGCGAAAGATGAAGCGCTTCATTATGCCTTCTATCGCGATACCGTGAAAGCACATCTTGAACTTGATCCGAATTTCATTGTTTATTTTGAGAATGTAATTATTAATTTCTCGATGCCAGGTGCCGTTATGCCAGACTTTAACGAGAGAATGAAAACCATTGCCATTGATGCGAACTATGGACCGTTACAATACTTTGATCAAGTATTGGATGTGGTCGTTAAATACTGGGATATCGCCAACCTACAACCTACGAGCGAAGAAGCTAAACAATCACAAGCGAATATCATGAAATATCATGGACGTCTAAAAAGAATTAAAGACCGTCAGCTAAGAAATAAATAAAAGTAGATATGCGAAAGGGGGTTTTTATCATGAAGACGAATTGCGAATTATGTGGAAAAGAAACGAATGATCAAGTGAGTTATTTAGAACTTGAAACGTGGGAATTTGATTTCTTAAAACAAGAGAAAAAAGACTTTTACTCGATTTGTTTTAATTGTTTTGACACCCATACGAATCATTTCATTGATAAAGAAATGGATCTTGAATTGAGAAAAAAACGTTCCCAATTAGTGAATAAAGAGATTGAACAAGAAATCGAGGCTATTCTTGAAATCGAAATTAAATGACTCAACACTATTTATGAAGACGTCATGAGCTGATGTCTTCGGAAGGAGCGTATTGAGCATGAAAGCATGGTTACTCGATCAACCAGGACTTGAACATCTCCACGTCGGTGAGATAGAACGTCCGACACCAGGTGCGGGCGAACTACTCATCAAAGTCGAAGCGGTCGCATTGAACCCGGTCGACTATAAAGTCGGTACGAACGGCAACCCAAATTGGTCGTACCCACATATTCTCGGGGTCGACCTCGTCGGGGAAGTCGTCGAAGTCGGTTCGAGCCTCGCCAATATCATTACCGGTTCACGAGTCGCCGTCCATACGAGTCTCGGAAACCACGGCGGCTTTGCCGAGTACGCGGTCGTCGATGCGCGTGCTTGTGCCCTCGTCGTGCCATCGGAAGTGAGCGACGAGGCAGCAGCGGCCATCCTTTGTGCCGGGATGACGGCATATGAGGCCATCATGCAGAAACTGAACACGCGCGACAAGGAGACGATTCTCGTCCATGCTGGTGCGGGCGGAGTCGGTGGCTATGCGATTCAACTTGCGAAGAAGCTCGGTCTCAAGGTGTTCACGACGGCGTCGCCGGATAATTTTGACTGGGTGAAAGAACTTGGTGCCGATGTCGCCATCGACTATAACACGGAAGATGTGACGGCACGGATTTTAGAAGAAACTGACGGCCGCGGGGTCGACCTCATCTTGAATACGGTCGGACGTGATGTGGCGACGGCGGACCTCGATCGGCTCGCGTTCAGCGGACAGCTCGCCTATATCGCCGGTCCGCCGGATACGTCGGACGTGAAAGGGTTTACGTTGTCACCATCCATCCATGAAGTCGCTCTCGGCGCAGCCCATGCGAGTGAGGATGAGCGCGCCATCCGCAACTTGGCATATATGGCCGAAGAATTGATGAAGTTGCTCGAGGCGGGCGAGTTGAACGACCTCGTCACGGACGTCTTGCCGTTCGAACGACTGAAAGACGGTCTTGACCAACTGCAAACACGCAAAGTACGCGGTAAATTAATCGTCCGCATGCGCGACTAACTGATGGCCTCCTGTCTATGGACAGGGGGCTTGTTGTGGAGGGAATGACATGGATTTACGGACATCGTATCAACAGACGTCGCATCAACTGAGCGGTCACGGCCGACGGAACGTCGGCGTCTTGCAACAGTCGTTCGCCGAAGTCGATCCGAATCAAGCGAGCGACCACTACGGGACGGGCGAGGTCATCGAACGCTTCGAGCAAAAAATGGCGCAAGAACTCGGCATGGAAGACGCGATATTCTTTCCGAGCGGCACGATGGCACAACAGATTGCGTTACGGATTTGGGCGGACGAGACCGGTAATCGAAACGTCGCCTATCATCCGCTCTGTCACTTAGAGATTCATGAACAGGACGGGTTGAAGGAGTTACATCACCTTGAGCCAATCTTAATCGGAGATAACAAGCGGTTGATGACGCTCAAGGAAGTACAGGCGTTGCCGGACGTCGCCTGCCTGTTGATCGAGTTGCCACAACGGGAACTCGGGGGCTACTTGCCACCATTCGATGAACTTGAGGCGATCAGTCACTTGTGTCGGGAGCGGGGGATTCGTCTGCATCTCGATGGAGCACGCTTGCTCGAGACGCTCCCCTATTATGAGAAGACCGCGGAAGAAATATGCGCGCTGTTCGACAGCGTCTACGTCTCGTTCTACAAAGGCATCGGCGGCATCGCCGGCGCCATCTTGGCCGGACCGAAACCGTTCTGTACCGAGGCGAGAGTGTGGAAACGGCGGTATGGCGGGGATTTGATTGGATTGTATCCGTACATCATCCCGGCCGACTATTACTATGAATTGCGGAAAGACAAGATGGGCACGTACTATGAACAAGCCAAAGCGCTCGCGCATCGGTTCAACGCGCTCGATGGGGTATGGACGACACCGAACGTCCCGGTGACGAATATGTTCCACCTTCATGTTAAAGGAGAAGTGGATGAGGTCGCGGCCCGGATTCGTGCCGTTCAAGATGCGACTGGAATCGGTATCACTGGCTATCTCGTACCGCAGGATGGCTATTGTTCGACCGAGATCAGTATCGGGGATGCGTACGGAGAGATTGAGTCTAACCAACTTATACGCTTGTTCACGTTATTAGAAGACCCGGCGGAACTTCGGTGAGTATTGAGAGTATCGTTAATTCGTGTCGCCACTTTTCAGATTTACGAAAAAGCACCGCGCCTCATTCGAGGCGCGGTGCTTGCTGTTATCTGGAGACGATGGCGTCGAGACGGTCGAGCTGTGAGGTGAAACCTTCGACGGCTCCCATGTCGACGACTTGTCGGAGCGACTCGGCGTCCGTGAATTCGGAGCGGCTAATGAACAGCGTGCCGTTCGGAATATCGATGAACTCATTGGTAATTGTCATGACGGGAAGCTCGGGATTGACGTGGCCGTCCGCGTCCGAGAATGCGTCCGTATAGACGATTTTCCGATGCGGGTCGATCTCGAGGAACGTCGATTTGCCCCATGACTCCATGCCGTAATAATCACCTTGACCTTTATCGACACACGTCATGCAATAATGCCACGTGCCCCCAGGTTCGAACTCGAACGTGCGAATCTCTGTCTTCCATCCAGTTGGTCCCCACCAGGTTTCGAGGTGGGCCGGTGTCGAGAAAGCCTCGAACACGAGCTCACGCGGTGCGTTGAAACTTCGTTCGACAACTAACGTGTTGCCTTCGACTTGAGATTTCACTTTTTCCATTGGAAAGCCCCCATTCTCGAGAAAGAAAATGCATATGTCTAATCAATGTAGTCTCTATTCCCGATTCATGGACCTCTTCAACCTTTTCCGTCAAATATCAAATCGAGCACGGTCTCGCCGATCGGCCGCTCCTTGCCTTCGTACGGGAAGGAATGGATATGGATGGCCGGATTGAAGTTCAGCTCGATGATGCCATAGTCATCTTCACGCTCGAGCGACGGAATCATCATATCGACCCCGCAAATCGTCGCGCCGATGGCTCGGGCGGACTCGACCGCAATTCGTTTGTAGGAATCGGCAATCCGGTCTGTATAGTCGATACTGTCCCCGCCCGTGCTGATGTTCGAGTTCTCACGCAAGAAGACGAGCTCACCATCGGCGAGGACACTGTCCGGTGTCTTGTCTTGTGGACGGAGGAACGCCACGACGATGTCATCGATGTCGATTTTCTCGAGCGGTGTCTTATAGCCTTTGCCACGGAGCGGGTCTTCATTCTTCTTGTCGACGAGCTCACGGATCGTCGACACGCCGTCCCCGGTCACGTTCGCCGGGACGCGGTGCAAAATGCCCGCGACCTCGTCACCGATAACGAGAAAACGATACTCTTTCCCGGGCAGGAACGTCTCGAGCAGGACGACGTCGTCGAACGAACGGGCATGACGGAACGCCCCGCGCGCCTCCTCGAACGTCGTGCCGTCTTTGAAGATGTGGATGCCGATTCCGAAGTTTGTCGATTTCGGTTTCAAAACGATCGGCTCGTCCGCAAATGTAGACCAGGCTTCCTGTAAATCAGCTTCAGTGCGCAGCTCGACCCCGCCCGGCACGCGGATGCCATGTTCGGCGAGCACGTGTTTTGTCACTGTCTTGTTCTCCATCATGAGTACCGACACGTAATTGTCTTTCGACGTCTTCGTCGCCTGTTTGACATATTCGGTCTGGTTACCGTGGCGGATGCGGAGAAATTGGTCGTCGCGGTCGATCACGTCGACGGCATAGCCGCGTTTCAGCGCCGCCTTTATCAAAATCTGCGTCGATAGCTCCATGTCCGTGTAGCCGTGCACCCGGAACCGGTTGGCGTACGCATCTTGATAGAATAGTTCCGCTTGCTGGAGCGACCAGGCCGTGTAGCCTTCGGTTGTCATGATATTCGTCAATTGAGCCGCATACGTCGACTCGACATGGTTAACCCGCTTCCGGACAGAGGGGAAGACGTCATCGAATCCGAGAGTGTACCGTTCATTGAACGCTTCGACTTCGTCGAGCAAATCGCGTGCGTACGTCTGAAGCGGCACCGCCTCGCCGTCCCGATGCAGCAAGAGCGTAGGGGATAGCCCTTCTTTCGCCACGCGTTGCTGGTTGTGGAACGCCTCGGCCTGCCAGTCCGCGAACCGTGTCTCGTCTTTCAACGTCAAGTAGAGCAGGAAGACGTGCAGGAACTTCAAATCGGACAGGGCGATCCCGGTCTTCTCGAACGGGTTGAGGTCGATGTTGCGAATCTCGATGTAATCGATGCCGTTCGTCTCGAGTCGTTCCAAGTCATTGCCGCCCTGTGACGTCTTCAGTCGAATCGGAGAGTAGAGCTCGTTCGGGTTGGCGATATCGCCTTGGGCGATGAAGCGGCGCACGCTCGCGGTGTAGTCTGAGAGAGTTGAATAGTCCGGATAGAGCGGCTCGACGTTCGTATAGCCGCAATCGCTATTCCGGTATGACAACGCCGTCGTATTCGAATACACGTCCTCGCTGAGCGCCTGCATCTGACTGACGCAACGTTCTTCATAGCTCGTATGGACAGCTGGTGTCCCGCCTAACAGATAGACGACGAGCCAACGTGTCCGTAAATAGTTGCGGACGAGTTTTAAATACAAATTGTTCTTGAAGCCTTCGTAGTGCTCGGATGATCCTTCATAGAGCGCCTCAATCAGCTCGTCTGCGAACGAGAAGTTGAAATGGATGCCTGAGATGAGCTGTTTTTTCGCCCCGTATTTTTGGAGCAGGTGCTCCCGATAGCGTCCGGCCTCGATCCCAGAGCTGCCAAAGTCGGCGAGCGGGATGACGCCGCCGTCCGGAAGCGCGCACGGCATCGACTGTGGCCAGAGCCGTTCATCGCCGATGTTCAGTGCCGTGACATCGTACAGCGTCTGTAAGAAGTTGTGCGCGGCTTCGACGGTCGGAAACGTAGGGGTAATCAGTTCAATCTGACTTTCTGAGAAGTCGGTCGTGATATACGGGTGCGTCGCTTTGTCACCGAGTGCTGTCGGATGTTTCGTGACGGCGAGCGTCCCTTCAGGGGTCACGCGGAGCATCTCACGCTCGATGGCGAACCGGCCACGCAACAACTGGTTAGTAAGGTCATTAAATCGCTTCTGCAAGGGAAGTCACTTCCTTTTTCATTAGTCGGACATAGAGGACGGAGACGAGCCCTTTGATGATGCTTGAGATGGCGATGCTCCACCAAATGGCATCGAGACCGAGATAGGGTTCGAGGGCAAGCGCGAGCGGGATGCGGGCAACGGTGAAGACGATGGAGATCGTTGCCGGGATTTTTGGCAGGCCGAGTCCCGAGAAGTAGCCGTTCCCAATCATCTCGAATGAGGCGAAGATGAGCGAAATCCCGATGATACGTAAATAGCTCGCGCCGATGTCAATCGTTGTCGGGTCATCGACGAATAGCCCGATCAGGACGTCCGGAACGAACAGAAAGACGAGGGTGATCAGCCCGGTATACAGGATACCGAGACGCGTCGTCACCCGGTAGCCTTCATGGACCCGGTCCACTTTGCGGGCGCCGAGATTTTGCCCCGTATAACTCGCGATGGCCCCGTTCAGTCCGCCGATCATCATATAGGCGATCGATTCGATTTGTAATCCGATACGCTGGGCTGCGATTGCCTCTGTCCCGTACGAACCAATCATCCGGGCGAGGAAGATGCTGATGACGGTGAACAAGACACGTTGCGTCGCCATCGGGAAGCCAAGGCGAAGAATCTCTGTATAGTCCGTGCGATTTGGTTCGACCGTCTCCTCCCAATCGAACAAGAGGCGGGCTCGGTGCCAGAAGAAGCCGAACATGACAACGTTCGCGACGAGCGTCGCGAGACCGGCACCGACGACCCCGAGTCCGAGTGGATAGATGAAGAGCGGCGACAGGATCATATTGAGAGTGACCCCGGTCGCGTTGATGCGCATTGCTGTCGTCGTATTGCCGTAAGCGCTAAACAGACGGGCATAGAATAGGTTGGCAAACGAGAAGACGAGCATCGGGGCACTGACGAGCAAGTAACTGTACGCCAATCGTTCGACAGGTGGGGCGTCCATGTTCAAAAATCCGATGAGCGTCTGGCCGAACCCGGCGAGGAGGACGGCAAATAACAGGCCGAGGCCGAGGTTCATCCGCCTCCCGGCCCGGATGTAGCGCTGAATCAACGCCTGATCTCGTCGTCCGACGGCTTGCGACACTTTGATGCCGGCGCCGACGACGATAAGGGATTGAATCGCCTGACCGAGCATGATATAAAAGCTGGCCGCGCCGATGCTGGCGACGGCGTCGCTACCGAGCGCACCGACCCAGAACATATCGACGAGACTATACGTGAACTGTAAAAGCGAACTGCCGACGAGCGGGAGGGCGAGCGCCACGATGACGCGTTGAACCTGACCGGTCGTCAAATCGATGGTTTTCACTATGAAAGACCCCTTCAATACATTTAGTATATAATCGTTTAGTTATATATAAGCACGACGTGACTGAATTCGCAATCGTAGGGAACGACTCGACGAAAAATCGACACAAAAAAAGGAATTCGATGTGAATTCCTTAATGGGTATAGGCGCGGATCCAAGTCGTCATATAAACGAGTGTCGAGATGATCAGTGTCGAGGCGAGTGCGTAAATCGGATAAGCGGGGAGCGCGTTCTCGAACAGCGGATAAAACATGAATGACGCCATGAGGAGCGGCACAGTAATCCCGAACGAGACGTAGGCGGCTTTCGTCGCTTTCGCCGTGATGATCTGCTCGCGTTCGTCGACTTCGCTAAATTCTGTCATCCGGACCGACCATTGGCCAAAGCTTAAGTTTTGGTTCGGGCGTGTCTTGAACGAATAGATTGTCCAAATGATAAAGAAGCCGACTAACAGCAAGAGCGGCAATAAGTTAAACTCAATTTCGAATCGGTCGGTCTCGATGACGGTCGACACGTCAGACAAGAACGAGCTGAACAGAAATGCCATCAGGACGTACAAGATGATGCTGGAGATGGATTGGATGACGACGTGTTTCAATTTGTTTCCTCCTCGATTGTGAAAATAGATTCGACCGGTTCCTCGAATACGCGGGCGATTTGCATCGCCAGCATAAGCGACGGCGTGTAGATCCCTTTTTCGAGCGAGATGATCGTCTGTCTCGTCACACCGACTTTGGCCGCCAAGTCACCTTGAGTCAATTGATGCCGGGCCCGCAACTCTTTGACGCGATTGATTAATGGCATGCCGCCACCTCATTTCTTGTTTCTATCTTCAGTGTAAAGTAAACTTTACTTAATGTAAAGCTAACTTTACTTATTTGTGGATGGTACAATATAATCAAAGTTGAAAGGGGAGAAGTCGGATGAAGGCGATTTTTGGACAACATCACGTGTCGGCGATGACAGGGGACGCGTTGAAGAACTTGCGATTCTATACGGAGGTACTCGGGATGCGACTCGTCAAAAAGACGGTCAACCAAGACGATCCATCGATGTATCACTTGTTTTACGCAGATGAATCGGGGACACCGGGGACGGATTTGACGTTCTTCGAGCTGCCTTTTCTCGGGCAAACGTATAAAGGGTCGAGCAGCATCTCGCGGACGGCGCTTCGGGTGCCGGATGGGGCATTGTCGTACTGGCTTGAGCGATTTTTCGAATTCGGTGTACTCCATGATCCGTTAGAGGATGTGCTCGGTCGTCCGACGCTTTACTTCGAGGACGAGGAGGGGCAACGGCTCTGTCTCGTCGAGGGCGGATCAGGGACGCCGCGGAAAAACGGACCGGTGCCGGCAGACGTCGCCGTCTTCGGCCTCGGATTTAGCGAGTGGACGGTACGGCGAATTGAGAAGACGGAGCGGGTGCTGACGGACGTGCTCGGTTATCGCTTCGCGTCTGAGTTCGAACGGAACGGTCAATCGGTTCGTGTGTTCGAGACGGGGGATGGCGGTGTGGCGACAGAGATTCATCTCGTCGACCGTCCCGATTTACCGTCGGAGCGTCCAGGACGAGGCAGTGTCCACCACGTCGCGATTCGCGTCGAGGATGATGACGAGATGGCGCGTTGGGTCGAGCGGCTCGATTCATTCGGCATCAGTCATTCGGGCCTAATCGATCGTTATTATTTTAAATCAATTTATTTCCGCGAACCGAGCGGGATTTTGGTGGAACTCGCGACGGACGGCCCTGGATTTGCGACGGACGAACCAGTCGAGACGCTCGGAGAACGTTTGGCGCTACCACCGTTTCTTGAGCCACAACGAGCCGAGATTGAGGCCAAATTAAAACCGCTATAACAGACAAACCCGACGGACTATTTCAGTCCGTCGGGTTTTGTATGCCTAGCAACATGGCCAGTTCGTTCGTCCGGTTGGCAACGAGGTCGGCAATCGTATAGCGGTCGAGCACGTGCAGGAACGCGAGCATCGCCTCGTTCAAGACGCTCCGCAGGTCGCATGCGGGTGCGATGACACATCGTCCTTCCCCGAAGCATTCGACGAGCTCGAACGGTTCCATCGTCCGGACGACGTCGCCGACGTTGATGTCCTCCATCGGTCGGGCGAGCCGGAAGCCGCCACCACGGCCGCGCACCGATTCGAGATACCCATGCTTGCCAAGCTCATAGACGACTTTCATGACGTGATTCTTTGAAATCTGATATTGGTCCGCCACTTCTTGAATCGTTACGAGACGATGGGAGAACGTGGCGCTATACATGAGTGTTCGGAGTGCGTAATCGCACGTTTGCGTGAGCCGCATGTTGTTTCACCTCTTATCCGTTCATTGTACAAGACATCGTCTGAAAGCGCGATGATGGAAGATGTGAAAAAAGCGTGGCGGATTCAAGGCGGAAATTTGAACTTGTATCTAAACAAGTATTTTATATATTGCTTTTGAAGTGACTTACCTCACATAATGAACATGAACTTTCAAAAAGGGGGAAACAAAATGTTAGATCAACAAACCATGGATATCGTCAAAGCAACCGCACCGGTCTTGAAAGACCATGGTGTCGCCATCACGAGTCACTTCTATAAGCGCATGTTCGAAAACAACCCAGAAGTCCGTCAATTCTTCAACCATACGAACCAAAAACGCGGTCGTCAGCCAGAGGCGCTCGCCAACGCCGTCTATGCGGCAGCCGTCCATATCGATCGTCTCGAAGCGATCCTTCCGGCCATCCAACCGGCACTTCATAAACATAAGAGCTTGAACATCCGGCCAGAACATTATCCGATTGTCGGACAAAACTTACTCGGCGCGATTCAAGACGTGCTCGGTGAAGCAGCGACGCCGGATATCATCGACGCTTGGGCGAAAGCATATGGTGTCATCGCCGACGTCTTCATCTCGCTCGAGAAACAGATGTACGATGATGCACCATGGATCGGTTTCAAACCGTTCACGGTTGCTGAAGTGATTGAAGACACACCGGAAGTGAAACGATTCCACATCAAAGCGAACGACGGCGTCGTCGGGATGGCCATCCCAGGTCAATACATCTCGGTTCAAGCCCGTATTGCTGGGGAAGACATCTTGCACCATCGCCAATATAGCGTCGTCGAGACGACAGAAGACGGCTACTGGATTGCTCCGAAGGCGGAAGGTCTCGTCTCAAACTGGCTCCATGAGCAGACGGTCGGTACGGAGATTCCAGTGAGTGCCCCAGCTGGCGAATTCGTGCTCGAAGCATCGGATCGTCCGCTCACACTCGTCGCTGGCGGGATTGGCATCACACCGCTCTTCAACATGGCGAAAACGGCACTCGGTCAAGGCCGTTCGGTCACGTTGCTCCATGCTGTCCGCAGCACGAACCTCCGTCCGCTCGGTGAAGAGCTCGATGAACTTGTGAACGCTGGTCTCCAGCTCATCACACACGTCGATGACGTATCAGGTTGCATGAGTGCGACACAACTCGAAGCACTTGATGTCGAGGGACACGACGTCTACACGTGCGGTCCGACCGCGATGATGGAGACGGTCGTCCAAACGATTCCACAAGCCCGTTACGAGTTCTTCGGTCCATCAGCCGTACTCGCTAGAGCATAAGAAAGGACGACTGCGAAAACAGTCGTCGTATCACCGCAGACCGGTTATCGGTTTGCGGTTTTTATAGTTGCTCAGCGTGGATCACGTTTTTGTCGCGGTCGAGCGTTTCGATTGTCCAGTCGCCAAGTAGCGTCTTCTCTAGAGTAATCAAGTAAGTCCTGATATATCCTTCGTCTCGAGGATCGTTGACCATGTAGGTTTTACTCCAATCGGAATTCTGTAACCGCAAGTACACGACGTCTTCGGGTTGATTGTTCAACCGAACCCCAAGGTATTCGTCTGTTCCATTGCCAAGATGAGCCCAGTCGAATGGTGTTTCTTCAATTGTGTCACGGGTCGAGCTACTAAACTCACCGTTCGTTTTCATGATGCCTAGACCGAGAATCGTGTCGTCTGCGTTCGTGAATAGCGTGACGGTCGATCCTTCTAATTTATGGTATTCGTAAGCAGACCACCCTTGGGCAGTCATCTGGTCGTTCAATTCTTGTTGTACCTGTTCGGATGCTTGTTTTCGTTGTTCGTCGTTATAAGACCGGATACCGGCCGTGACTGAAATGGCGATGATGATGATCATACCTGTAAGGAATAATGCGAGTCCACGTTTTGACATTTTGCCTCTCCTTGTTCAGTTTTCAGAAATCGATCGAGTCAATGACTTGCTCATTTTGGTCTAACGTTTGAATCGTCCAATCTTCTTGAGGGACGTTATGTAATTTCAAGATATGATATTTAGAAAATGTATCCTCTTCGGGACGATTGAGGACGTGTTCTCCTTGCATACGCTCTCCGATGATGCGGAGAGAAGCCACTTTTTGAGGGTTGTTGTGGAGACGCACCCCCCAATAATAAGTGCCTTCATGTTCAAGCTCGATATAGTCGAACGGAGCTGCATCGACTGTCTCGACAGTTGTGGCACTATACCCGTCACCACTCATTTCGGCGAGTCCAAGCATTGTCTCGTCCTCATTTGTGAACAGTGCGAGGTTTGATTCATCAAATTGATCGTATGTATAGGCGTGAAACCCGTCATCAGCCAAATAGCGATCAAGCTTTCGATTCTCTAAAAATGTAGGTCCGTTTTGTATCAAGGCGATAAGTGCGATACAAGCTAGCAACACTCCGATAATTTTTCGTTTGAACATTTGTCTCTTCCTTTCTATAGCAACAGCCCATGCCTCAATCCTGAGCGCATGGGCTGTTTGATTAGTACGTCAAGCTCGCGGCGACGATGATGCCGACGACGAGTGAGGCGGAGAAAAGGCTGATCCCGATGGCGAGGTTGCCGTTCTCGACTTCTTTCTCTAAGTTCACGCCTGGTGTCAGGACGTATTCAAATGTCCAGAAGGCGAGCACTTGGGCAAGAATCCCGACGAGTCCCCAGATGAAGGCGTCGAGCAGGTTGACGCTGTTCGCCCACACCGTGTAGATGACGATGGCGAGTCCGATTGCTTTCCCCCAAAGTTTCAAGGCGACGGCGACGTTACCTTCTTTAATCAATTTACGTTCCGAATACTTCGTCGTAAGGGCGAAGACGACGAGTCCGGCTAAAATCAGGCCAAACCCTGTGCCGAGGTGAGCGAGGAAGCTCAAGATGGAATCGAGCGTGATGAACGTCATAAGTTATTCTCCTTTGTTGTGCCGATGGCTAAGTAGTAAGACTGGTTATTCGTAATCATGCTGCCGGCGCGGACGCCGAGGGCGGACGGATGGCCGTTCAAGCAAAAACAGCCGACCATGTAGTGCGTCTCGAACGGACCGTTGACCGTGTTCGTCAGACGGGTCGGCAGCTCGATGAACTGTTGATACACCGCCGTCTCGTCCGCGTACGTCTGGAGTGTCTCTTTATGAAACGGGACGCCGGCTTGGTCGTAGAGGATGACCGAGTCGCCTTCCCGGCCGAAGGCGGGCTTTTGCACGTACGCGCTCTGGCCGATAAACGGATCAGGCTCGAGATACGTCGGTAAAAAATATGTCTCGATGATGGAACGTTCCGCTTCGTCGAAATATGTATCGGCCTCATACAGTTCCCAAATGAGCGCTTGGACGCCTTTGGACTGCATGAGAAACGCCGAGAGCGGATTGAGTACCGAGACGTGTTTGGCTGCGTTCAGTTCGAGCAGGCGGATGCCAATCAAATCACCATTGGGTGCCCGGTCGTCGACCAGATGCTCGATCGGGTACGTCTGACGATATAACACGTCGACTTTTTCCCCGGACGGTGTGAAGACGCCGTCCGCATTGACGAGCAATCGGTCGAGCGGGACGAATTCGGACGGTAAATCGAGCGTCTCTTGAAGGAAGCGCGTCGTCCATTTGTCCTCGATGTTGTCGTCATGGGCCGTGAAGACGATTTTCGGTGTCCCATCCCGGTCGAGTCGTTGCCACGCTGCGATGACGGCTTTTCGAAGTTCGGCCTTGAGCTCTTCGGTCGACGCCGCGTTCGGGTCGTCGAGCCCGAATTCTGTCGTCACATAGCCGTTCACGTCGAACAGTTCTTTGATGAACGTCGGTGTATCGGCATTGAATTCCATCAACTTGAGGGTGCCGTCTTTGACGATCCAGTCATAGCGACCGATAATCGTCTCTTGCGGCAGCGCCTTGTCGCGCAGGAACGGTAGGCTCGCCTCAGGATAACCGAGCAAGCGGAGTGTATCGTCCGGGAGGGTGCGCAATAGGCGGTTCGTCTTACGGAAAATCGCATCGACGTCACGCGTCGCTTTCCGAATCTGCCCCACCGCGTCCGTAGACATGGTAAGACAGTCGTAAAGAGCGTACTCCTCGTCGTTCAAGTCAGACCAAAAGAAAGGGATTTGGCCAAACAGTGCGTCTCGCTTCATCCCCCAAAGCCGCCTTTTGAACCGCTACCGAGTCCCGAGTTGGAGCCTGAGTTTGATTTGTTCGGGGTGATGTTGCTGGCGCCACCGTTCGAGCGGTAATTTTTATATGCCGAGGAGTTCTTCAATGCACTCTTTGAATTGAATAGGCTACCGAGTAAGAAGAAGCTCCCGAAGTGAGGGGAGCGATCATCGTCACAGTAATATGACTCCGTCTCATCATCCCAGTCCCAATCGTCGCATTCATAGCCGGTCGGTTCTTCCGGTAACGTCGCTTGTTCTGTTTCGTCGGTGCCGCAAGCCGCTAACGATGCGGTCAAGACAGCAGCCGACAGACCGCTCAAGATTTTTTTGCTTGTCTTCATGTTGATTCCTCCAATGTATAACCTGTAGGGGTGACGTAAATGACATAGACGCCACGATCTTCGTCCGTCTCGGCCGAGTCGCGCTCATATTCTTTGCCGGCGACGTACAAATACTGACTGCCGATCATGGCGAGTGCGTCGAGATGCCGATCGACGTAATACGCCTCGAGCATCGGGTTGTCGAACCGGTCGTCGAGCGTCCGGATCTCGACTTTAATGTCGGTCGTCTCGTGCTTGTCGACGGGGCCTTCCGTGTAGCGGTCGACGTAAATCAAGAAGTATTGTTCGCCTTCGAGCGCCGATGAGCGCTGTTTGTAGGTCATGCCGTCCTTGACGAAAAATTCGCATTCGCGGCGGGCGAGTACTTCATCGAGGCCGAGCGATGTATAATGGTAGAGTGGCTCGAACGAAAGTTCATTTTTATAGAGTCGATATTCCAAAACGATTGAGTTCATGACGTCGTCCTTTCTTTTTTCTTTCTATACGGAACCGAATGTAAGGTGGTTTCGTAAATCAAGTAAGTTGTCTCTAGTATATAGGAAAAGGAGGGGTTTTTCTGTGCATATCTTTTTTCGTGTCTGGCGCGGGTTATCGAAATTATCGTTTTTGAACGTCGTCCTGGCATCGCTCGTCATCATCTTGACCGGTACCGTCCTCGGATTTGTGCTTGAACCGGAGACGTTCCCGTCGATGTTCGACTCATTCTGGTGGACGATGACGACGCTCACGACCGTCGGATATGGTGACTTTTTCCCGACATCGGTCGCGGGACGTTGGCTCGGGATTTTCTTGTTCCTGTTCGGGATCGGGATTATCGGGGCGTTGATTGGAAAACTCGTTGAAGTCGGTGCGACGTTTCAACGGTTAAAACGGGAGGGGAAGTTAGTGTATCGAGGAGAAGGGCATTACGTCTACATCGGCTGGTCGCCGAAGACGAAAAAAGCGATTGATGAAGTGCTCATCTATGAGCCAAAGGCTGAGATCGTCTTAATCGATCAGTTGAAGGAAGAAACGTACGACCACGACAACGTCCACTTCGTCCATGGTGACGCGTCGGACGAGGCCGTACTCTTGCAGGCCAATATTTTAAAGGCGCGCCGGGTCGCCATCTTCGCGGATGCCCGCATCACGGAGACACTCCTCGCCGACGGGAAATCGTTGCTCATCGCGTCAGCGGTCGAAGCGCTCTCGTCTGAACGCGGCGTCGATTTGCATACGGTCGTTGAGGTGTGCGAGGAACGGAACATCTCGAAATTCAAACACGTCCGAATCGACGACTTTATTCTCGCGAACGACTCGGTGTCACTCCTCATGGCGAAAGCGACGCTGCAGCCGGGGACGACATCGATTTTCCGTCAGCTGCTTAGTAAACAGTCAGGCGGCAACATCCAGGCGCTCGCGCCGAAACCAGAATGGACGACCATTCGGGATGCAGCGGAAAGCTTGTTGCACCAAGGCGTCACGTTAATCGCCGTCAACGACCGTCTCGATTACGCGACGGTGCTCGATACACCGCTTCAAGCGAACGATATGTTGTACGTCGTCTGTCACGATGACTCGTGGGAGCGACTGAACCAAGGAGGAATTTGATGTATAACGGAACGTTTATCCGTAAGATGACACGCATGCAGAACGTGCAACGATGGGACGAGTATGCACCGCATTATCATGACAATGCGGCAAGCCACAGTTTCCGCGTCGCTGTCTTCAGCTTAATCGCGGCATACTACGAAGAGAACAAAGGACGGGACGTCAACTTGCTCGACGTGCTCGGCAAGGCGCTGTTCCATGATATGAATGAAGTGCAGACCGGTCCAATCATGCACCGGACGAAAAAAGAACCGACGCTCAAAGAACATATCGAACGGATGGAGCGGACGGCGAGTCTCGGACTCGTCGAGTTGTTGTCGCAGTCGCTCCGGCCGCATTTTTATCGTTTCCTCGTCGAGGCGGAGGACGACTCATTCGAAGGACGGCTCGTCGATGGAATCGATTCGTTCGACGCGATGCTGTTCGTCCGCCGGGAAGTCGGACATGGCTCGCCTCATTTCGTCGCGAAGCTTGAAGAGATGAAAGCAGCCCTGCGCGATCATCCGCTCGAATCGGTCCGCTGGCTCTATGAACAAGTCGAGGCCGAGACCGACGTGGCGACGTTCATCGAGAACGTCATGCGGATGGACAGTGTAAGACGGTGGAAAGGCCGTTTCAATACGATCGACGATAACGACGCCATCCATGGATTCCGGGCGGCCGCGCTCGGGCTGTTCAGCGGCTTGTTGGAACGCGAGAAATATGACGTCGACGTCGATGTCGCCGAATTGACGGCCCGCCTTCTCTGTCACGACCTCGTCGAAGGGGTGACCGGTGACGTGCTCGGCCCGGTGAAACATTCGACCGCGGAGACCGGTGCGGCGTTCGAGGCGTACGAACGGACCGAGAGCGAGGCGCTCTTGTCGCTCCTCCCGGACTATATGCAGCCGGCGTTCCGCCGCTATATGGCCGATTCGAAAGATGATACGTATGAAGGCATGCTCGTCGATATGATGGACAAACTCGACGCGCTCATCAAGATGAACATGGAGCGGAAGATGAACGGGGCTGAGTACGAGGTCACGTATCGGGAGCAACTTCGTAAAGTGCAGATGCGCTACGAGAACCCGAGCATGTTGTTCTTTTTAGCTTACATCTTGCACGATTTAGATTACGTCACTAGTTAACAAGGTCGCAGACGAACTGTCTGCGGCTTTTTTATATCATTTATTGACATATATCATTAAAAGATATATATTGAGAGTAAGATATATCAATGAATGATATAGGAGGTGGCGGGATGCCACGTAACGACACAATCGAGCTCGGAGAATTGACCGACAGCATGCTCTATATCCTGCTCGCCTTGACCGAGGCGCGTCACGGCTATTTGATTATGCAGTTCGTCGAGGAGTTGACGAACGGACGAATCAAAATCGGACCGGCGTCGATGTACACCATCATCAAGAAGCTCGTGAACGCGCAACTGATTGAGCCGATTGACGGGGACGGCAAGCAGAAACGCTATGTGATCAAGGCGCAAGGCCGTGCCCTCGTGGCGGAAGACTTGAAACGACGGCAAGCGATCGTTGACGATGCACGCTTCATTTTAGACGGGGAGGGACACCGATGAAACGGAAATATATGTCGAGTTGGGGATTGGCGTTCGCCGAAGAGCGGGAAATGAAAAAGCTAGGGGAGATGGCAGCTCGTGGCTGGCATTTAGAGAAGTTCGCTCCACTCGGCTATACGCTCGTCGAAGGGGAACCGATGGACGTGCGCTATAGTCTCGATTATCGCAAACAACCGGACGAGGATTACTTTGAGCTGTTCGCCGCGAGCGGATGGGAACATGTCACGTCGACCGGCGATGAGATTCATGTGTTCAAAGGCAGTCCGGACGCGACGCCTCTGTATACGGATCGCCAGACGACCCAAGAGAAATATGGGCAAGTCGAGCGTGCGATGGGGCGGTGTGCGCTCATCTGCTTGCTGTTATCACTTGGATTTGTGTTCATGCTCCAATTGGATTGGCCGCAGACGGCGGAAGCCATCATTTTGGTGTTACAGACGCTTGTCGTCATCGGGCTCGTCTTCACAGGACTCCCGTATCTCGGTTTCCTCGTGAAGCGAAAACGTTTGGAACGGAATGAATGACTAGGCGGATGGCACAAGCCATCCGTTTTGTTTTGGTCGACTGAACTATTCAAGAAAAAAATAGTTAGGCGCAGAGAACTGTTTTATGGAAATCCTCTATTCAACCAAAATAGAATCGGGCATGATAATTAATGAAAGCGCTTGCATTCATTTTGAAGAGGAGGAACGGGCATGGGTAAAAGACGGAAAGGGTTAGCGATGACGGCTGGTGTCACCGCGATTGCACTGCTCGCCGGGCAACCGGTCGCACAGGCGGCGACGCCGCAAAACGGTACGATGATGCAGTACTTTGAATGGTACGTCCCGAACGACGGGCTGCATTGGAACCGACTATCGAACGACTCGCAGCACTTGAAAGACATCGGGGTGACGACGGTGTGGATTCCGCCGGCGTACAAAGGCACGTCACAAAACGATGTCGGGTATGGGGCGTACGATTTATACGATCTCGGCGAATTCAACCAAAAAGGGACGACCCGGACGAAGTACGGGACGAAAGCGCAGCTCCAGACCGCCATCTCGAACTTGCGCGGTAAAGGGATCGGTGTGTACGGCGACGTCGTCATGAATCACAAGGGCGGGGCCGATTATACCGAATCCGTTCAGGCGATCGAGGTCAATCCGTCGAACCGGAACCAAGAAACGTCCGGTGAGTATGGCATCTCGGCCTGGACCGGGTTCAACTTCGCGGGGCGCAACAATACATACTCGCCGTTCAAATGGCGCTGGTACCATTTTGACGGTACCGATTGGGATCAGTCACGCAGCTTGAGCCGCATCTATAAGTTCAAGAGCACGGGCAAGGCGTGGGACACGGACGTGTCGAACGAGAACGGCAACTATGATTATCTTATGTATGCCGACGTCGATTTCGAGCATCCCGAGGTCCGCCAAGAGATGAAGAACTGGGGCAAATGGTACGCCGACTCGCTCGGGCTCGACGGTTTCCGGTTGGATGCGGTCAAACATATCAGCCACTCGTACTTGAAGGAGTGGGTGACGAGCGTACGCCAGACGACCGGGAAAGAGATGTTCACGGTCGCCGAGTATTGGAAGAACGATCTCGGTGCCATCAACGACTATCTGTATAAGACGGGCTACACGCACTCCGTCTTCGATGTGCCGCTCCATTACAACTTCCAAGCGGCCGGTAACGGCGGCGGGTATTACGATATGCGCAACATCTTGAAAGGCACCGTCACCGAACAGCATCCGTCGCTGTCCGTGACGATTGTCGATAACCACGACTCACAGCCGGGCCAGTCGCTCGAGTCGACGGTCGCCAACTGGTTCAAACCGCTTGCCTACGCGACGATCATGACGCGCGGTCAGGGTTATCCGGCCCTCTTCTATGGAGACTATTACGGCACGAAAGGGACGACGAACCGCGAAATCCCGAACATGTCGGGCACGCTCCAACCGATTTTGAAGGCACGAAAAGACTTCGCCTACGGGACGCAGCATGACTACCTCGATCATCAGGACGTCATCGGCTGGACACGTGAAGGTGTGACCGACCGTGCCAAATCGGGTCTCGCGACGATTCTATCGGACGGTCCGGGCGGCTCGAAGTGGATGTACGTCGGCAAACAGAACGCCGGCGAGGTATGGAAAGACATGACGAACAACAACGCCCGTCTCGTCACGATCAATGCTGACGGCTGGGGTCAGTTCTTCGTCAACGGAGGCTCGGTCTCGATTTATACGCAACAATAACGAAAACACCCGATCGAAGTGAGGTGATCCTCTCTTCGATCGGGTGTTGTTTGAATTTAGCGTTTCCAGACCCACTCGTCACTCTCGTATTTGGCGACGAGTTCCTGAATCTCATGTTGTTGTGCCTCGGTGAACGTCAGCGGTTCGAACGTCAAATCGAACGCGTCGCGGAACCCGTCCGTGAAAGCTGCGGCGACCTCGTCGAACGCGACCTTCCGGCCGAGCGTCTCGTTCAACGAGACGGCCTTGTCGCCGAAACGTGCCTTCGCCTCGGCCTTTTCATCGGCCTCGAGGTTGAAACAGTCGAACAGGACGTCATCATCAATCGACAATGGGATTGACCCGTGCTGAAGGACTGCGCCTTGATGGCGGACTTGGGCGCTCCCGGCAATCTTTTTTCCGTCGACAGCGAGCTCATAGTACGAGGCGGCGTCGAAACAGACGGCCGACTTCGGTTTTCGGAGCGCCTCGCGATCGGCCTCGGTCAAGGGGACCGAGAATTCGGCCGGAACGCCGAGCGCATGATAGCCGCGCCGCACCCCTTCGGTCAGGAGGCGATAGCTCTCGATGACGTTCGTCGGCAAGGACGGCATCGTCTCAGGCAGAATGACGCTATACGTCAATTCGTCCGCATGGAGGACGGCCCGTCCCCCGGTCAAGCGGCGGACGACGGGAATGCCGTTCGCGTTAAGCGCCTCGCGATCAAGATCACGCGTCGCCCGTTGAAAGCGTCCGACGCTGATGGCGTGCGGTGCCCAGGCGTAAAAACGGAGTGTCGGTTTCATGTCGCCGCGTGCGACCCAGCCGGCGATGGCTTCATCGATTGCCATGTTCTCGGCCGGGGACAGCGGGGCGGTGTGGAGCAAATGCCATGTCGTTCCAGTCATATCGGTCTCTTCTTTCTCTTAATCGATTGGCAACATCGTATGGCGACGTGCCTTGTGGACTTGTTCGTCCGCGTGATACGAGGAACGCACAAGCGGTCCGGCCTCACAGTGGGAGAAGCCTTTCGCCAACGCGATCTCTTTCAGCTCGGCGAACTCATCTGGATGGTAGTAGCGCTCGACGTCGAGGTGCTTCTTCGTCGGCTGCAAGTATTGGCCGAGCGTGAGGATGTCAACGTGATGGGCCCGGAGGTCGTCCATCGCTTGAATCAACTCTTCCTTCGTCTCGCCGAGTCCGACCATGATGGACGACTTCGTCGGGATGTCCGGGTTCAGTTCTTTCGACCGTTTTAAAAATTCGAGCGTCCGGTCGTACGTCGCTTTGGCGCGGACTCTCGGTGTCAAACGACGGACCGTCTCCAAGTTATGGTTCATGATGTCCGGGCCGGCATCGATGAGCGTCTGGAGCGCCGAGAAGTCACCCATCATATCGGACGGGAGCACTTCGATTGACGTCTCCGGGTTCATGGCACGGACGGCGCGGACCGTCTCGGCGAATACCGTCGCTCCGTAGTCGTTCAAGTCGTCGCGGGCGACGGCCGTGATGACGACGTGCTTCAGGTTCATGAGGCGGACCGACTCGGCAACGCGTTTCGGTTCTTCCCAGTCGAGTTCGTTCGGCTTGCCCGTCGTAACCGCGCAGAAGCGGCAGGCGCGGGTGCAGATGCTTCCAAGAATCATGAACGTCGCGGTGCGGCGGACGGCCCAGCATTCATGGATGTTCGGACATTTCGCCTCTTCACAGACGGTATGTAGATTTTTCTCGCGCATCATCTTTTTGAGACCGGTGTATGTCTCGTTCGTGTTCAGTTTAATCTTTAACCATTCCGGCTTTCGTTTCAGTTCCCCTCGTGCCAAGATGATTTCCCCCTTTTTGAAAGTTAACCCCTAACAAAAAGAGTTTACCAAAGATGAGGACGAATTCGAACCAGCGAAATTATTGGCTTTGCCAATACAGCTTGGATGTGTGTCAAAACAGAACATATATTTCAAAATGGTTACGCTTTCATGCGAAGTGTTGTTTCCCATTTTTTGAATTGCTATACTGACGTTGACCACCTGAATAAGGACCATATGTAACTGATACGATCAGGCATGGGGTGAACGAGCGTTGGTGAGGCAACGCTTCTTCCTCCATGCCTTTTTGTTTGGGGGTCGGGGAAACTTTCAAAAAAGGAGTGGGGAACATGAACAAAGCATTGAACTGGACGGCGACACTGGGGCTAACGACAGCGCTACTCGTCTCATCGGTCCCGATGGCGACTGCGGTCGTAGCGGAGGAGACGCCAGCAACGTCGATTGAGCAGCGTGTGGACGCCAAGCTCGCGTCGATGACGCTTGAACAAAAGCTCGGTCAAATGATCATGCCAGACTTCCGATTATGGAACGGGGCGAACCATACGGCACTCGCGACAGATGTGGCGCGCGTCGTCGATCGGTTTGACCTCGGGGGTGTCATCTTGTTCGCGGAAAACGTGACCGAGACCGAACAGACGACGAAACTCGTCCACGACCTCCAAGAAGTCGTCAAACAAGACGAAAGCAACGACGTACCGCTCTTCATCACGATTGACCAAGAGGGTGGAATCGTGACACGTCTCGGAACGGGCACGAACTTGCCGGGTAACATGGCGCTCGGGGCGACACGGAGCAGCCAGTACGCATACGACGCGGGGAATATTATCGGTTCGGAGTTGAACGCTCTCGGGGTGAACGTCAACTTCGGTCCGGTGCTAGACGTCAACAACAACCCGGCCAACCCGGTCATCGGCGTACGCTCGTTCTCGAGCGACCCAGAACTCGTCGGCGAGCTCGGCTCGGCGATGACACAAGGGATCCAAGACCAGGGCGTCGCCGCGACGGCGAAGCATTTCCCAGGTCATGGTGACACGGCGGTCGACTCGCATTACGGACTTCCGATCGTCGACAAATCGCTCGAGGACTTGCGTGGACTTGAACTGTTACCGTTCAAACGGGCCATCACCGAAGGCATCGATATGATAATGACGGCACACATCGGGATGCCGCAAATCGAGGATGAGGTCGTCAACTCGCCGCGCGGCACGTTCCCACTCCCGGCGACGCTCTCAGATGACGTCATCACGGGCGTCTTGCGTGAAGACATGGGCTATGAGGGTATCGTCATCACGGATGCGTTGAACATGCAGGCGATTGCCGATAACTTCACGGAAGCCGAAGCGGTCATCAAGACGTTCGATGCGGGCGTGGATATCGCGCTCATGCCGACGATTTTACGGTCGAACGCGGACGTCGTGAAGCTCGAGACGATCTTTGAAGACGTCATGGCGGCCGTCGAGGATGGACGCCTGTCAGAAGACAAGATTGATGCGGCCGTCGAACGGATTTTGACGCTCAAAGCGGAACGCGGCATTTGGCAAGAATCGGTCGACACGACGACGCTTGAAGCGAAACTTGCTGAGGCGAATGCGGTCGTCGGCAGTGCCGAGCATAAAGCGAAAGAACGTGAAATCGCCGAAGCGGCCGTCACACTCGTGAAAAACGATGATAAGACGCTTCCGTTCAAACCGAAAAAAGGCGAGACGGTCCTCGTCCTGTCACCGGCGAAAGACCAGACGGACAGCATGATCAAGACGATCAAGTCGCTCGAGAAGAACGCCGGCAACATGAAAGACGTGAACGTCATCGCCGCGAACTATACGGCATCGACGAAGCACTTGGATCAAAACCCGGCATTGAAAGAAAAACTCGACGCGGCCGACTATATCATCGTCGGCTCGAACGTGAACAACAGCGCCAAGCTGAAATCGACGTCGGCTGACAACTACGTGCCGGCCGAAGTGTTCCGTTACGCCAACGAGACGGGCAAGAAGTCAGTATTGCTCAGCCTGCGCAACCCGTACGATGTGGCGGTTCAGCCGGATGCACCGGCCCAGCTCATCATCTACGGCTTCAAAGGTGACCCGAACGGACCGGATTCAGAGGCGGGCAATGCCAAATCGGCAGGACCGAACCTCCCGGCCGGCATTCGCGCCATCTTCGGTGAAGTGAAACCGACGGGCAAACTCCCGGTCGACGTACCGACGTTTGAGAACGGCGTGTTCGGAGACGACTTGCACCTCGAGTTTGGTGACGGATTCCGCAACTGGAACAAGTAAACTAAAACCGCGAGTGCCCCATGAGGGTACTCGCGGTTTTTCGTTTGATTGTCACGCCTCGAAATAGCCGACGACGAGAAGGCCTGGGCCTGTGTGCGCCCCGATGGCCGAACCGACGATCGTCTTCGTGACGCTCGCCGGGTTCACGTGTTCCCGTAACAACGCCTCGAACTGATCGGCTTTGACCGGGTCGTCCCCGTGACCGATGAAGACATGCCCACCCTCGACGAGCGGTTTCGACTCGGTCATCCATTCGACGATGCGGCGTAACACTTTCTTGTGACCGCGCACCTTCTCGATTGGGACGAGTTTGCCGTCTTCGACTGTCAAAAGCGGTAAAATTGTCAACAAATCCCCGATGAACGCGCTCGCTTTCGAGACACGGCCGCCGCGCATCAAATACTCGAGCGATTCGACCGTGAACAAATGCCGGATTTTGCCGACGAGCGACGTCGCGTAGGCGACCGTCTCTTCATACGTATGGTCTTGGCCATACTCGGCGACCGTCTTGACGAACAGCCCTTGGCCGACGGACGCGGCACGCGTATCGAGAATATGGAACGTGCTGTTCGGGTATTCTTCTTTAAGTAGGTTGCCGACCATGACGGCCGTCTGGTATGTACCCGAGAGCTCGCCCGAGAAAGCGAGATACAGGAACGGGATTTCTGATTCGAGATGTTGGCGGAAACAATGCTCAAGTCGGGCCGCCTCGATTTGGAACGTCTTCGGTGTCTTGCCGTTCCGCATCGCGTCGTACACGTCTTTCGGTTGAATTGTTTCTCCGTCTAAAAATTCCTCGTTGTCGATGATGACGCCGAGTGGCAATACCTCGAGGCCGTACTCGATAACTTGGTCTTGGGTCAAATCGGCTCCGGTATCGGTTATGATTTTAAACATGCGGTCACTCCTCTGCTAATTGTTGTTCAATGTCGCGAATCGGTTCGTTGCGTTTCCACATCCGGTCGAGTTGGGTCGCGAGCGTCGCTTGTTCGTTCTCATCGAGCGTGCCAGGTATGAGCCGGCTCATGCCACCGAGGACGGTGTAGGCGCGACGCAACACGTCATCGACAGTGAGCGGGATTCCTAGCAAATCCTCGAGTGACGCCATCGTCTCAGGGACAATGGCCGGATAGGTAAAGCGCGTCGCTTCACCTTGGATGGCTTGCGCATAAAAGTCACGGATGAGCGCGGCCCGTTCACTTCCGCTCTTGCGGACGCTCAAGTAAATCTGGACGGCGACGCCGCCACGGACGCGGCGCTGGGAAATGCCGGCGAACTTCTTGCCGTCAATCGACAAATCGAAGCTGCCCGGGCAGTATGAGCCGACGATTTCGCCAGGCACGATCTCGTTCGTCACATCTTGGAACATGAGTTGGATGAGTGACGTCATCGCCTCGTAGCCGCTATCGATTTGAATCCCGTCTTTCTCGGGTAAAATCAAAGATAAGTTCAACACGTCCGCGTCTAAGACGACGGCCAGTCCTCCTGAATTGCGGACGACAGGACGGAAGCCGTGTTCATGAAGCAAACGGATGCCATCTGCCAAGTGGGGCAGACGGGCGTCTTGAATCCCGAGCACGACCGTGTTTAGATGAACCCAGGCCCGCAGGACGGCACCTGACGTCGCGGTCGAGGCACAGAGCGTATCGTCCGTCGCGAACGATTGCTCGGCTTGGAACGCCGGACCGAGCGAAGACTGGTCAATGACACGGTAGGTCGGTTGTCGTAATAATGGATGGGTCATATACATAATTCCTTTTCAATAAATAATTTCCTTCCCATTATAACATGGGAGGAACAACGTGCTAGAAGTCGAATCCAATCATTAATGAAACGTAGGGGGCAACGTCATGTATACGTCACGAGGTCAATTGTCAGGATCGAAAGTGTTCAAAGATCCGGTTCATCGATATATATACGTCTATGATCATCTCGTCTGGGAATTGATCAATACGAAAGAGTTTCAACGGTTACGTCGCATCAAACAGCTCGGGACGTCGTTTTTGACGTTCCACGGGGCCGAGCATACGCGTTTCCATCATTCGCTCGGCGTCTACGAAATCGCCCGACAGCTAATCGATCAGTTCCATGAGTATCCGGAGTGGGATGACCGCAACCGGGAGTTGTTGCTCGCGGCGGCGCTGCTGCACGATGTCGGACACGGTCCGTTCTCGCACGCGTTCGAGCACGTCTTCGCCGTCCGTCACGAGGTGTGGACCGAACGCATCATCCTCGGGGCCACGGAAGTGAACAAAGTGCTGTCCGAGATGGGGGTCGGCTTCCCGGAAGAAGTGGCGGCCATCATCAATAAGACACACCCGAACCGACTGCTCGTCAATATCCTCAGTTCGCAACTCGACGTCGATCGGATGGACTATCTGCTCCGTGACGCCCATTTCGCCGGTGTCAGTTACGGTAAGTTCGACCTTGAGCGCATGCTTCGGGTGTTGCGTCCCGATGAGGACCAAGTCGTCGTCAAACAGTCGGGCATGCATACGATTGAGGACTATATCATGCGGCGCTATCAAATGTATTGGCAAGTCTATTTGCACCCGGCGACGCGGTCGAGCGACCTGTTGCTCAAAGCCGTGCTCGAGCGGGCGCAAGAGCTGTACGAGTCGGGCTACGCCTTCGAGATGACGCCGAAGCATTTCTTGCCGATTTTCAATCATGAGGACATGACGCTCGAGCATTACTTGAAGCTCGATGAGACGATCGTCTATTTCTATTTCCAAGAATGGATGGACGAGGCGGACCCGATTTTGGCCGATCTCGCGAGCCGGTTCGTCAACCGCCGCCTGTTGAAGTATAAGAATTTCCCGGAAGCGAACCGCGTCCGCTACATGGACCGCTTGCGTTCGACGATGGAGTCAATCGGGTTGCCGACCCGCTACTACTTACTCGAGGACCAGCTCAGTCAACTGCCGTACGACTTGTATAAAGGGCATGGCAAATACGAAGGCATCTATCTCAAGATGAATGACGGCGACCGCCGGGAAATTTCGGAAGTGTCGATGCTCGTCCAATCGATTTTAAACTCACGACAGTCGGACGAAAAAATTTATTATCCGGAGGACGTGCTCCTCAACTTGAAAGATTTCGCGTCAGAAAAAACATGGATGTTGTCAACGTTACGAGGAGATTGAATCGTTGAAAAGGAAGTGACACCATGGGGGTTGGCACATTGGTCGGCGGGGTCGGCATCTTCTTGCTCGGGATGATGCTGTTGACGGATACGTTGAAAAATATGGCCGGAGAGAGGCTCCGGCAACGGTTGAACCGATTGGCGGAAGGGCCGGTGTCGGGTGCGTTTCTCGGAGCGACGATGACGGCGCTATTCCAATCGTCGACGGTGACGACGCTCATGACGATCAGTTTTGTCAGCGCAGGTCTGTTGACGTTCACCCAAGCGCTCACACTCGTCATCGGAGCGAACGTCGGCAGCGCGACGACGGGCTGGCTCGTGGCACTCTTAGGGTATAACGTGGACATCCGCGAGCTGTTGCTCCCACTCATCGGGGTCGGTATGGCACTCCGCTTGATCGGGCGGCGCGTCAAACGCATCGGCATGCTCATGGTCGGGCTCGGTCTGATTTTCGTGGGCATCGGGACGCTTCAAGAAGCAATGCGCGACGTCGTCACGTTCTCGTTCGCGGGTTGGGAAGCGGACACACCGCTGCACCAACTCGCGCTGCTCGGGACAGGCCTACTCATGACCGTCTTGTTACAGTCCTCGAGCATCGGTCTCGTCTTGACGATGACGGCGCTCGCGACCGATACGGTGACGCTCGCCCAAGCCTGTCTGCTCGTGCTTGGACAAAGCGCCGGCACGAGTCTCGTCGTGGCCATCGGATCAATCGGGGGCTGGAAGTCGGCTCGCCGTATCGTCTTGGCGCACATGCTCGTCCACGGGTCGATTTTACTCATCGGCTGGCTGACGTTCCCGCTCTTGTTCGGTATCGTGAACGGTGTGGCCGACCGCCTCAATTGGAATGAACTGTTGCGGCTCGCCTTGTTCCACACCTCGTTCCATTTGCTCGGGGTGTTCACGTTCCTGCCGTTCCATCAGGCGTTCAGTCGTCAGTTGCTCAAGTGGATCCCGAGCCGGGCGGAAAAGCTGACCCGGTTCCTCGACCCGAATATGGCCCGCATCCCGACGGTCGCGCTCGAGGCGGCCCGGCGCTCGTTGATTGAGATTGAGCGCTATTTGGCCAAAGAGACGCAACTGTTGCTGACCGAGGCACGTAAACGCGACGACGAGCTCCAACTCGTCGAGAAGACGCTCGGCGACGTCCGTGTCTTTTTGAGCACGATTCAATTGGAAGAAGGGCGGGGACGCAACGACTATGGCCAACATCTGTCGCTGCTCCATACAATCGACCACTTGGAGCGGTGGCTGTTCGTCATGCGTGAAGTCGACCCGGTCGACGCGCTCCGCGATACGGACTTCCTGGTCGCGCGTCAGCTCGTCTTGCATGAACTCGACATGGTCGAGACGCTCAATCATCACACGCCCCCGGAAGAGTCGCGGCAGTGGAAGACGGCCTCGAAACAGCTCGCTGAATATCGAAAAGCGCACCGGGCCGAACTGCTCGAGGAGACGGCGGCCAATCAACTCGAGATGGATCAGACGATTCAAAAGGTGCAGGCCCTCCTCTGGCTCGACCGAATCGGCTATCACATTTGGCGTGCGACGCGTCATCTGATTAAACCGACCGTCCCGAGCGAGCGGTTTGAAGTGAATCTGGAAGACTAAACAACGACCGCCCTCCAAGATGGAAGGGCGGTCGTTGTGTTTACTTCTTATCTGCGTGCATGACGCCGGCTTGGCCGTAGTGCGTCGCGTCCATCTCTTCGATGAAGACGGTGATGTTTTCTTTCGGGGCGTTCGTCGTCTCGGAGACGGCGTCTGTCACTTTTTCAATCAACGCACGTTTTTGTTCGACCGTGCGACCTGGGAGCATTTTAACCGTTACGTATGGCATAACATTTCCTCCTTTTAGTTCGTTCCCTTTCATTCTAGTGAAAGGTGAGGCAAGTGGAAAGCAGAAAATCGATTGGGCGGACGGTACAAATAAAAAATGCAGGTGCGAAATATGTGAAAACGGGGTAAGGAACAAGACAGACTAGTCGTAGGAGGAACAGGCGGATGAAATGGAAGGGTAGACAAGCAAGTCGAAACGTCGAGGATCGACGGGGGCAACGTGTCGGAGGGAAAGGCATCGCAGGGATTGGTGGGGGCTTTGGTCTCATCTTGGTCATCGTCTTCACACTGCTCAACGGGGGCAATCCGGGCGATATCGTCAACAACATCGGACTCGGAGAACCGGAACAGTCCTCTGGAACGTATGAAGGCTCGGCGCGGGAAGAAGAGATGGCCGACTTCGTGTCGGTCGTGCTAAGGGATACCGAAGAAGTGTGGACCGATATTTTTGCGGAGAACGGATTGACGTATCGGGAGCCGACGCTCGTCATCTATAAAGATCAAGTCGAATCGGCGTGCGGGATTGCCGGATCGGCTGTCGGACCGTTCTACTGTCCGGGTGATCAGAAGTTGTATATCGATTTGAGTTTCTATGATGACCTGAGTCAACAGTTCAATGCACCGGGTGACTTCGCGATGGCGTACGTCGTCGCCCACGAGGTCGGTCACCACGTCCAGACGTTGCTCGGCACGACGGACGAGATTATGCCGCTCCGAAACGAGATGAGTGAGACACAGTTCAACAAATATTTGGTCCGCTTCGAACTCCAGGCCGATTATTATGCAGGCGTTTGGGCCCACCACGCTCAAGGGATGGGTTACCTCGAGTCCGGCGACGTCGAAGAAGCGATGAATGCGGCGCACCAAATCGGGGATGACACCCTTCAGAAACAGGCGCGCGGCTATGTGACACCGGATTCGTTCACGCACGGGACGTCCGAACAACGGAAACGTTGGTTCGATAAAGGGTTCCAGAACGGGACGATTCAAGGCGGCGATACGTTCAACGCTAAAAACTTATAACCATGAGGTCAAGCGATGGCTTGACCTTTTTCCATGTCCAAGTTGGCTTGTGAAGAAAGAATCCGCTATCATGGAAACAGAAACTAGAAGTAGGAAGGGGATGACCCGATGGAATCCTTACTCAAAAAAATCGAATTCGCCAAAAGCGAGATGACGTCCGTGGAGAAAAAAATCGCCGACTATATTTTATCCCACTCGACGCTCGTTCCGAATATGACGACGAAAGAGCTCGCTCAAAAGACGGACGTGTCCGAGGCGAGTATCGTTCGCTTTGCGCGTGTCGTCGGAATCGATAGCTTCAAGGCGTTCAAACTCGCCCTCGTCAAAGACTTGGCGATCACCGAGACGACGCTCACCGATTTCAACGTGTTGCAGCAGAAAGACACACCTTACGATTCGTTTCAAAAAGTCATCCATGTGAACAAAATGGCCATCGAGGCATGTGCCGAGGCGATGGACAAGCGTGAGCTCGAGCATGCGATCGATACGTTCGCCCGAGCGAACCGGGTCGTGTTTTATGGGGTCGGCGGTTCGTCGACGGCCGCCTATGACGCGCAATATAAATTCACAAAGCTCGGCTATGCGGCCCAGACATCGCAAGATTTCCATTACATGTTGTCTCTCATTCCGCATCTCGGCCCGAACGACGTTTTCGTCGCCATCAGTACGTCGGGTCGGACGAAAGACGTACTCGAACTCGTCCGCTTCGCCAAGAAAAAAGGGGTGCCGGTCGTCGCCATCACGGACCTCGATAAATCTCCGCTCTATCGAGAAGCGGATGTCCGACTATGCACGCCGAGCGTCGAACGTGATTTCCGGATTGCGAGCATCGCTTCACGGATGACACAGTTGACGATTATCGACACACTTTATATGGGGCTGTTGCACCGAAAAGGCGAGGGATTGATTGATCGCTACGCCGAGGCACGTGACGAGATGGTGAAGTTGCGCCGATGATTCACGTCTATGACCCAACGTGGCGCGATGCGGTGGCGGCGTTCCTCTTACAACAACGGTCGTTCGCGGAATTGAACGGACAGGCGCCCGAAACGTTCCGCGATGAAAACGTGGCCGATTTTGAGACGGAGGAGACCGTCAGCCTCGTCTTTGAGGACGGGGACGTCATCGCCGTCGCCGACTTGTTGAAGCAACACCCGGTCGACGGCTCGCTTTGGCTCGGTCTGTTCGTCGTCGATGAACGGCTGCACGGCACCGGGATTGCGACGCGGTTGTATGAACAGCTCGAACAAACATATATGCGTCCGTTCCAGACGGTGTTCCGACTCGGGGTATTACCTCACAATGAGCGGGCGCGCCGCTTTTGGGAGCGGCAAGGCTATGTGTATGAAAAAGATTCCATCACGGCACGCGGCGATCACGTCCACGTGTTGAAAAAAGTCATCAGCTAAAGCGCTCGGTCCAATAGGGCCGGGCGTTTTTCTATAGATGTATACACGTATACAAATCTACATGTATACGCCTGACCTGCAATGAAATTTTATTTCCTTATTTTTTTAAATAAGTTTGACTTTTAATTTCAAGTTAGTACAATAAAATTAGAGAGAAGAAAGGATGGTGGCGATGTTAGATAAACTGGCTACTGAAAGACGAAATGAACGAACGATGCACTTGGACGAGATGGCGGTCGAGGAGTTCCTTGCAGTGATGAATGAGGAAGATCAATCGGTCCCACACGTCATTCAAGAAGAACTGTCGGTCATTGCCGAAGTGACGAAGCGTGCCATCGCATCCTTCAAACAAGGCGGACGTTTGATTTACATCGGCGCAGGGACGAGCGGACGGCTCGGAATCTTAGACGCGGCGGAATGTGTGCCGACGTTTGGCGTGTCACCGGACATGGTCGTCGGACTTATCGCAGGTGGCGAACGGGCGTTGATTAAAGCGGTCGAGGGAGCAGAGGATAGCAAGGATTTGGCGGTCAATGATTTGAAAGCGCTTCACTTGAATGCGTTCGACACCGTCATCGGGATTGCCGCGAGCGGACGGACACCGTACGTCATCGGCGGACTCGATTACGCCCGCGAGGTCGGCGCGACGACAGCCGCGCTATCGTGTAACAAAGGTTCAAAAATCAGCGAACACGCCGAGTTCAAAATCGAAGTCGAGACGGGACCAGAAGTATTGACCGGATCGACCCGATTGAAAGCAGGGACGGCGCAAAAACTCGTCCTCAACATGATCTCGACGGCGTCGATGATTGGGGTAGGGAAAGTGTATCAAAACTTGATGGTCGACGTGCAGCCGACGAACGAAAAGTTGGAAGTGCGGGCCAAACGGATGATTGCGGAAGCGACAGGGGTCGACGAACAGACGGCCGCGCGTTATTTCGATTCATCCGGTGGTCACGTCAAGACGGCGATTGTCATGATTTTAGCCGACGTCCCGCATGCGGAGGCAGTCGAGCGATTAGAGCGTGCGAACGGATTCGTCCGTGACGCATTATAAGGGGGATTCGAGATGAAGAAAGAAGAGGTTCTTGCACATGCGATATTAGAGCATGTCGGGGGGAAAGATAACATTCGTCAACTCGCGCACTGTATGACACGTGTGCGTTTAGCGCTCAAAGATCCGACGAAAGCGGATCTCACTGCATTGAAACAAATCGATGGTGTCATGGGTGTCATCGATGACGAGACATTGCAAATCGTCGTTGGCCCGGGGACGGTCAACCGCGTGGCGGACCATCTCAGTCGTGAGACGGGGCTCGCCATCGGGGAAGAGTCGGTCGATGCGAATTTGACGCCGGACGAACGGGCGGCCATCGAACGTCAAAAAGTGAAAGACAAACAGAAGTCGCCGTTCAAGCGCTTCTTGCGTCGCTTAGGGAACATCTTTATTCCGCTCATTCCAGGGCTTGTCGCTTCAGGTATCATTAACGGGGGAGCCAACTTCGCGAAGAACGCCGGCGTTGACCCGACCGAAACGTGGATGCAAATCCTCTTATTGCTCGGTAGCACAGTGTTCGCGTATCTCGCCATCCTCGTCGGTTGGAACACGGCCAAAGAGTTCGGCGGGACGCCGGTACTCGGTGCCATCGCCGGGGGGATTCTCTTCAACCCGGTGCTCGCGGACATCACCATTTATGGGGAACCGCTCGTTGTCGGGCGGGGTGGACTGTTCGGGGTCATCTTTGCCGCTTGGCTCATGACGTACATCGAGAAACACGTTCGTCGCTTCATGCCGACGGCGGTCGATATCATCTTTACACCGCTTCTCACGGTCCTCGTCGTCGGTTTCACGGCGCTCTATGCGATCATGCCGGTCGCAGGCATCTTGTCAGACGGGATCATGCAAGGATTGAACGCCGTGCTTGAAGTCGGTGGACCGGTAGCAGGGGCTGTCCTTGCTGGATTCTTCCTTCCGCTCGTCATGGTCGGGTTGCACCACGGACTCACACCGATTCACTTGGAACTCTTGAACACGGTCGGTAACACGGCACTCTTGCCAATCCTGGCGATGGCAGGGGCTGGACAAGTCGGGGCGGCGCTCGCGATTTTCGTGAAGACGCGCAACCAACGCCTCCGTAACATCATCAAAGGGGCCATCCCGGTCGGATTCCTTGGAATCGGCGAGCCGCTCCTTTACGGGGTCACACTCCCGCTTGGCCGTCCGTTCCTGACGGCTTGTATGGGGGCCGCGGTCGGCGGTGCCTTCCAAGCGACGATGAAGACGGCAGCACTCGGGATTGGGGTCTCGGGTCTCTCGCTTACGCCGCTCATCGATAACGGCATGTACTTGACGTACATCGCAGGTCTTGTCATTTCGTATACGGCTGGCTTCATCTTCACATATTTCTTCGGCTTCAAAGAAGAAATGGCAGACGGGATTTAACAACTGAGGCGGCTCTTTGGAGTCGCCTTTTCATTTGATGAGGAGGAATTTCTGATGAAGGGATTATCGGTTTATTTGAGCGAACCGCTCACACCGCAGTTCAAGATATGGGTCGGACGCATGCGCGAGATTGGCTTCACCTCGATGTTCACGTCACTGCATATCCCCGAGGACGACACGTCGGTGTATACGGAACGGCTTCGTGACCTCGGGACGCTCGCACGAGAACTCGACATGGAACTGTTTGCGGATATCGCACCGACGTCGCTCGCCGCGCTCGGCAAGACGTGGGACGATGCCCATACACTTCTCGATTGGGGCGTGACGGGGCTGCGCGTCGATTACGGCGTGACGCCGAAACAAGTCGCCGACTTGTCGACCCGAATGACGGTCGCCTTGAACGCGAGTACGCTGTCTGAAGCGGAACTCATAGAGATGAAGCAACACGGCCTCGTGACGGACAACGTCGAGGCGTGGCACAACTTCTATCCGCGCCCGGAGACGGGGCTCGATCGTAACTGGTTCGATGCCAAGAACGATTGGCTGAAGCGGCAAGGGTTGAGCGTCCAGGCGTTCATCCCTGGTGACGGGACACTCCGAGGACCGCTGTTCGAACGGCTGCCGACGCTCGAGGACCATCGCCTGTTGTCGACGTTCGCCTGCTACATGGACCTCATGGATTCGGTCGATCGCATCTTAATCGGCGACTCGGGACTCACTGATGAGACGATTGAACAGTTCGCCTCACACGCCGACAAAATGCTCGTCCTTCGGGCAGAAGCGGAGACGACGATTGAGGCCGCCTTCTATCGTGTCCAGACGAACCGGATGGACCCGGCACGTGACGTCGTCCGCTCGGTCGAATCGAGGGGCTATGGACGTCCGGGGGACCGCTTGCTCGAGCCGATGGCAGCAAGACCGCGTCCGCTCGGAACGATCACGGTCGATAATGCGAAATACGAGCGCTATGCCGGTGAGCTGCAAATCACAAAACGCGATTTAGTGGCAGACGATCGGATCAACGTCCTTGGGCGCGTCATCGAGGCAGACCGGCCGCTCGTCCAATCGATCGGACCGGGCACGAAGTTTCGAATCGAGTGGTGTTGACGTTCCGGATTGCCACATTCCCTCGTCTTTGTGTACAGTAGAGAGGGAGGGAATGCCATGAAAGAGATTAATTTTAACATCGTCGCTGACGATTCGACCGATGGCCACGGCGGTTTTGGGGTCGGTTCGCTCAGTTTGAACAATATGTCTCCCGTCATCATCGATGTCGAGGCGGGGACCGCGGTCATCGATATGGGGGCCATGCATGCCAAATCGGCGATCGAGAAACGCATCAAATTTTTGACGGATCCAGAAGCGGTGCCGAACGGCAAACCGTATTGGATTGTCTGGGTCACGGTCGGACGAAAGCCAGAAGGGTTCTATTACGGCGGTGTCGCAGCTTGTGACATGTCGATCGACCTCGAGGCACGGCGCGGCTATAAACTGTTGCCGTATCACGTCAACCAGATGGACAAGTCGCTCAAAGGCCGCATCTTGATTGACATGATGGATGCACCGTCACGCGACGTGCTCGCTGCCTTTTTGAAAGAACATCGTCCTGAAATCTGGGAACAATCGACCGAACTTCAAACCGAGCTTGAGCGTTTGAGCGCCGAGTGAAAAGATTGGACCGTTTTGGTCTCCAATCTTTTTTGTTTTCATGTGCCCCGATTTGGGAACATGAATTTGTTATCATGTTGTGATTTCACCGTAATTGTATGAATATTCAGTATTATGCTATACTAAACGCACTTGTGTAAAAGAGAAAGGGTGACACGATGAGTGAAACTAAGAAAATTATGATTGGGCTACTGTTGGGGGTAGCCGTCGGTTTAGCATTAGCAGGATTACCGGGCAATATTTATGATATGGCCAATACGTATGTCCTCTCGCCAGTCGGAACCGTATTTTTGAACTTAATTAAAATGTTAGTCGTCCCGATCGTCTTCTTCTCGATCATTCTTGGTGTTATGGGTCTCGGTGACCCGAAAGAACTCGGTCGCGTTGGAACGAAATCATTGCTCTTCTTCTTGACGACGACGGCGATCGCCATCGTCTTGGCGATGGGTGTCGCTTATGTCATCCAACCAGGAGAACGTGGAGATTTCCCGACGACGGGATTAGAGTTTGATGCCTCTGGCTCGGAAGAATCGTCGAATATCGTACAGACGTTCGTCAACATGATTCCAACGAACCCGGTCCAAGCGCTCGCTGAAGGCAACATGCTTCAAATCATCGTGTTTGCGGCACTCATCGGATTCGCGATGATCGCACTCGGTGAAAAAGCGAGAACATGGCGTCGATTCGTCAAACAAGGTGACCGCATCATGATGTACTTGATTCATTTGGTCATGAAGCTCGCGCCGTACGGTGCGTTCGCTTTGATCGCCTCAGCCATCGGTGGCATTGGATTAGAGGCTGTCCAAGCGATGGCATGGTACATGTTTGCGGTCGTATTTACACTGGCACTACATTCAATTTTAATCTATGGGGGGGCAGTTGCCATCCTCGGGAAAATGAATCCCGTCTTCTTCTTTAAAAACTTCTATGAGGCGATGACGTTCGCATTCTCGACATCGTCGTCGAACGCGACGCTCCCCGTGTCGATGGAAGTGGCTCAAACGAAACTCGGTGTCCCGCGCTCGATTTCGTCGTTCGTCCAACCGCTCGGTGCGACGGTCAACATGGACGGAACAGCCATCATGCAAGGGGTCGCAACGATTTTCATCGCGCAAGTGTTTAATGCTGATTTGACAATCACGGAGCTCGCAACGGTCGTCATCACAGCGGTACTCGCCTCAATCGGGACGGCGGGCGTACCAGGTGTCGGACTTGTCATGCTCGCGCTCGTCTTACAATCAGTCAACTTACCGGTCGAAGGGATTGCCCTGATCATCGGTGTCGACCGGATCCTCGATATGCTCCGGACGTCGGTCAACATTACAGGTGACGCCGCGTGTGCGGTCGTCGTCTCGAAACTCGAAGAGAAACATCTTCCTGCAGTCGACGAAGACTCGTGGGATGAAGTGGACGCAAAATAACCTAAAGGCTGACCCGGTTCATACCGGGCCAGCCTTTTCAAATGAAGTGAGGTTTTCATACATGGAATGGGAAGTTCTGCCGATTCCGCTGTTTGTCGTGGTCAGCATCATCTTAAACAGCATCATCGCCATCGCGGGCGTGTTGCCGAGCGCCTTTTTGACGGCACTGAACGTTCAACTGCTAGGATTTGGACCAGGGGTCGCCGTCTCCATCGTCGGTGAGGCCGTCGGCGCCGTGCTCAGCTTTATCCTGTATCGGCAGGCACTCCATCGCTACACATCACCGGACGGAAAGCGGCTGCGGCGTCTCCGTGAAGCCGAAGGGGTCGAGGCTTGGTTCCTCGTCCTCGGGCTCCGGCTGTTACCGTTCGTGCCGTCTGGTCTCGTCACGCTGTCGGCCGCCTTCAGCAGGATGTCGCTCCCCTCGTTCGCTGTAGCGAGCACGATTGGAAAAGTCCCGGCGCTATTGATTGAGGCGCTTGCCGTCACGGCCGTCCTGACCGTGGCGAGCGGGTGGCAACTCGTTCTCGTCGCCGTTCTCGCCGTGCTGTACGCCGTGTGGCGTTTGTCTCAGAGAAGCGGCGAGAAGATATGACAGAACGCTTCGACGAAGCGTTTGCCGTTCGATTTCTTACGCATCATCGACCAGTCGACGAGAATCGATTCATCGAAGTCGTTCAAGAACGCTTCGTGCAACTCTTGAATGGATGACGTCTCGAACTGGGCGATCGTCATCTCATGGTTCAAATACATGCTCCGAAAATCAAAGTTAGCCGTCCCGACGAGCGCAATCTTGCCATCGATGAGGACGGTTTTTGCGTGGATAAAATGACGATTGTATTTATAAATCCGGATGTTCCGTTTGAGCAATTGCTCAAAATAATACTCGGTCGCATGGAAACTGAACCATTCGTCTCCTTTTCCGGGGACGACGATTCGGACGTCGATGCCTCGCTTGCCGGCGACTTCTAACAGCGCGAGCATTTCGGGAGGCGGAATCAAGTAAGGGGTCGTCATCCAAATCGATTCTTTCGCCTGCATCAACAGAGCCATGAGCCCGTCTCGAATCGTCACATCTTTCCCTGGTGATGTGACGAGCAGTTGCGTCGCCCCGTTTTCTTGTTGCGGCTCATCGATAAAGTATTCCGGTAAGTGTTTGCTGTCGGCAAACAAGTCCCACGTCTCTTTGTCTTCCTCATGACCGGCATACAGCCAATTCTCGACGAACAGGCGCTGCAATTCCCGGACGAGCGGCCCTTCGAGACGCAGATGGGTATCGCGCCAAAATCCGAGCTTTTTATGTTTGCCCAAATATTCATCTCCGACGTTCAGGCCACCCGTGTAAGCGATTCGTCCATCGATGACGATCAACTTCTGATGATTGCGGAAGTTGGCATTAAAGACGAGGAGCGGGTGGACGACCGGGTCGAACGCCTCGACGTGGACACGGGACTCGCGGAGTGGTTCGAGAAACACTTCGCTAATCTCTTGACTGCCGAGGCCGTCATACAAGAAGCGGACGGTGACGTTCTCGTTGGATCGCTTGATGAGAGCGTCACGAATCTTGAGCGAGATTTCATCGGTCCGGAACAGATAATACTGGACGTGGATATGATGGGTCGCTTGCTCGATATCTTTAATCACTGCATCGAATTTTTCCTCGCCATTGACGAGTAGTTTCGTCGACGTGTGGCCGTCCGCGCCGGTCGCCCCGAGTTTTTCGAGCGTGCGCGTGAGCGGATAACAATCGGATACGTCATTGGACGTCTCGACGCGTTCCTCTTCAATCGCTTGGCGGAACATACGAATCTCGGTCGAAGTCCGTTTAATCCGACGGTGGCGTCGCGGTGTCCGTCCGAATAGTACCCAGGCGAGGGCGCCGAGGAACGGGATGAACAGGACGGCGAGTAGCCAAGCGAGCTTGGCCTGCGGTTGAACCTGGTCGAATAAAATATGCCAGCCGACGAGGAGCGGCGCCACGATCGCGAGACCAATCAGGAATGGGATCAATCCGTCCACGGAGTAGAGGACGAGGAGAAGGAGGAGGCCGAGTACAATCATGGTGAGGAGTTGCCAGACGCGTCGTTTCAACACGTACACCTTCTTTCTGTTCAGTTGTCATCACTGAATTCATTCCACCGTTTACACATTGTTAATCTAAAATTACGTTTCACGATATGGGCGAAGGGAATTATCGTAACTGTACGACACAACTTAAAAGGGGTGTTAGCGATGAAGAAGAAAGGTGCATTGGCCGCGTCGCTCTTGGCGACAGGCATCATTCTCGGGGCTTGCGGGGGAGCAGACGAAGAACCGATGAACAATGAAGATACAGAAATGCAAGAAGATATGGATGAAGAAGAAGACGATTAAAAAAACGGCCTAGAGCGGATGCTCTAGGCCTTCGTTGCGTCAAAGCGAATACGGGGACGGTTTGCCAAAGTAATAGCCTTGGGCGAGGTCGAATCCGAGTTCACGACAGACGTCGACTTCTTCGGCGCGTTCGATGCCTTCGGCCAGAATCGTGATGTCCATCGATTTGGTCAATTGACGTACATTTTTCAAGAATGTCCGTTTTTCGGCGTCTTGATCGCAAAACGAGATGTACGACCGGTCGATTTTGACATAGTCTGGTTCGAGGCGTTTCAACATATTGAGCGTCGAGAAGCCGGCCCCGACATCGTCGAGGGCGACTTTCATGCCGCGCTTCTTATATGTAGAGAACACGTGCTGCAAGTGGGCCACGTCTTGCACTTTCTCCGTCTCGACGACTTCAAAGATGAAACGGTCGGGACTAAGCCCGTATTGATCGATAATCTCGAACGTGTGTTGAAGACAATAGTCCGGGTTATAAATCGTCGACGGCAAGAAGTTGATGAACGTCTTTTCGTGCGGGGCGACGGCATGATAGGTCGCTTTAATCGCCTCGGCGCGAGCGCGCTGGTCAAGCTTGGAATGCAGGCCGAAACGGTTGGCCGCGCGGAACAGTTCTCCGGGAGAGACGTTATTGCGACTGCGGAGTAACGCTTCGTAACCGAATCGTTCACCGGTATCGAGATGGACGATTGGTTGCAGATGGCTCTCGAATTCACCGTGTTGAATGAGTTCGATCGTATCACGGTTGGCGATTTGTTCGAGTAGGTTACTCGCCGAGATGATTGCGGTTTGACGTTTCGTCACTTGATCGACGCAATAGACGTCCTCCTCGACGGTAGAGAGGTGTGCGCTTAATTCATCTAACGATTCATACGGATGGAACGTGTCGTTGACGACGACAAGGCCGCGCTCAAAGAACGGGATGTTCGTGGAGCAGGCGGTACAGGGAGACCACATGTACATTCCTCCTTTCCAAGAGATAAAGTTGGTTCTATTTAGTTTATCGGATAAAACTCACATAAAACTCACATGGTAGGACAAATAAATAAAAAAATCGTGCAAATTGCGGGTAGTTTTTGTATACTTCCTATCGTATGAATAAGAAGCGCCTCAAAACGCCACTCGCATACGAACAACTTTTTAATCAGAAAGGGGTTCTATCGATGGACCAAAAATTAAAATTATGGTTTACGGAGCACCAGACAGAAGATTACGGAATCACGTTCCGTGTAAACCACGTTTATGAGAGCGAACAAACGGAGTTTCAACGACTAGAAATGGTCGAAACGGACGAGTTCGGAACAATGTTGTTACTTGACGGAATGGTCATGACGACGGATAAGGACGAATTCGTCTATCACGAGATGGTGGCTCACGTCCCACTCTTTACGCACCCGAATCCGAAGCATGTGCTCGTAGTCGGCGGCGGAGACGGCGGCGTCATCCGTGAGATTATGAAACACCCATCAGTCGAAAAAGCAGTTCTCGTCGACATCGACGGGAAAGTCATTGAATATTCGAAGAAATACTTACCAAACATCGCAGGCGAACTCGACAACCCACGCGTTGAAGTCATCGTCGGCGACGGCTTCATGCATATCGCTGAGTCTGAGAACGAGTACGACGTCATCATGGTCGACTCGACAGAACCAGTCGGCCCAGCGGCCAACTTGTTCACGAAAGGATTCTACGCCGGAATCTCGAGAGCGCTCAAAGCCGATGGAATCTTCGTCGCGCAGACGGACAACCCATGGTTCACGCCAGAGCTCATCCAGACAGTCCAACGTGACGTGAAAGAAATCTTCCCGATCACGAAGCTCTACACTGCGAACGTACCGACGTACCCGAGCGGCATGTGGACGTTCACAATCGGTTCGAAGCAGTATGATCCGGAAGCAGTGGCTCCGGAGCGTTTCCATGACATCGAGACGAAGTACTACACGCCGAAGCTTCACAATGCGGCCTTCGTCCTGCCTAAATTCGTGGAGGACTTGACGAAATGATTAAACGTTTCGATGAAGCCTATTCAGGCAAAGTGTTCATCGCGAGCCTGCCAGAAGTCGCAGACGCGAAGACGGTCCTTTACGGGATGCCGATGGACTGGACGGTCAGTTTCCGTCCGGGTTCACGTTTCGGCCCGAACCGGATCCGTGAAGTCTCAATCGGGCTTGAAGAGTACAGCCCGTACTTGGATGGGGACTTGAGTGAGGCCGCCGTCTATGACGCCGGTGACATCCCGCTTCCGTTCGGGAACGCACAAAAGTCGCTCGACATGATCGAGTCATTCGTCAAGGACGTCATCCAAGCAGGCAAGTTCCCGCTCGGTATGGGTGGGGAACACCTCGTCACTTGGCCGGTCATCAAGGCGATGCACGATGCATACGGCGACGATTTCGTCATTCTTCACTTCGATGCGCACACGGACCTCCGTGACGAATACGAAGGCGAGCCGTTGTCGCACTCGACACCGCTCAAAAAAGCGGCCAACTTAATTGGGCCATCGAACTGTTACTCGTTCGGAATTCGTTCTGGGATGAAAGAAGAGTTCGACTGGGTCAAAGAAGTCGGCTATAACATGTATAAATATGAAGTGATCGAACCGCTCAAACGCGTGTTGCCGACGCTCGCCGGGAAGAAAGTGTACGTCACGATCGACATCGACGTCCTCGACCCATCGGCTGCACCGGGAACGGGAACGCAAGAGATCGGTGGCATCACGACGAAAGAATTGCTTGAAGCGGTCCACGCCATCGCGAACGCTGACGTCGACGTCATCGGGGCCGACCTCGTCGAAGTGTCACCGGCGTACGATCAGTCGGACATGACGGCCATCGCCGCCGCGAAGATTCTTCGCGAGATGATGATCGGGTTCGTGAAGTAACGATGCCGAAAAAAGGTCAGCTCGAGATGGAGCTGAGTGCTCGCATCACCCAATGGGAGAAAGAGTATCTCGGACGCGGTTCCTTGACGTGTAAAGCAGATTTGCTCCGCGACCTGGCGATCGTGACGCTCCAAGGCGTCTTGACCCCGGCCGAGTACGAACTGGCCGCCAAATCGGCCGGACGCGAGCAATTGAAGAAGTACCGCAACAACCTCGTCGAATCCGGTCGGCCTCAGCTCGAGGCCATCGTGCACGACGTACTCGGGCGGCGACTCGTCTCGCTCCATACGGACATCAGCACGAAGACAGGGGAACGCCTTATCGTCTTTCGCCTCGATGCGCCGTGGGAGAATGGGATTGACAAGCCGTGACGACGTTTTTACACTAGAAGCAGAGACGGTTCAGGATTGGTGGTGTCCGCGAGACATCCCCGTCGTCCTGACCCGGAGCTGACTAACTACACATCCGACAGTTGTCGGCTAGACGGAGCGAACGTGTTCGAGCCGTCGGCATGCAGCGCACACCTTTCTTTGGTGTGCGCTTTTGTCGTCTAGGAGGAAATGTATGGAACTATTGACGTTTTTATTGACGAGCGCCCCGGTGCTCCTATTCGTGACCGGTGTGATTGCCGCTCTCGGAAAATCGAATTTACGAATCCCGGAGTCGCTCAGCATCACGCTCAACTTGTACTTACTGCTCGCCATCGGGTTGAAAGGGGGAATCGGTCTCGCCTCGGTGTCGATGGACGAGTTGGCACTCCCACTGGCAGTGACGCTCGTCGTCGGCATCATCTTGCCGCTCGTCGCCTTTGGAATCGGCTCGCTACTCAAATTCACGTTCCCGGAACGGATCGCCATGGCGGCCACGTTCGGCTCGGTCTCGCTCGTGACATATGTCGCCGCGACGGCCCAGCTCGAACGTCTTGGTATCGTCTATGAACCGTTCATGACGACGCTCGTCGTCGTGCTCGAGATTCCGGGTCTCGTCGTCGCGCTGTTGCTCTACAATCAGAGCCGTGTCCTCGGGATTACGGCGGCCCCGACTCAATCGCTCACGGTCATCCGCGACAGTCTGCTTTCGAAGAGCATTCTGCTGTTGTTGGCCGGTCTCGTCGTCGGAATCGTCACACCGGATACATCGGCGCTCGAACCGTTTTTCATCGACTTGTTCCCGGGCGTCTTGCTCTTGTTCCTGCTCAGCCTGGGCGTCAAGGTCGGTCATCAGTTGAAGGCGGTGCCGTCCTATGGCCTCAAGTTTTTAGTCATTGGCATGACGTTTCCTCTCGTCGGGGCCGTCATCGGTTACATCGCGGCCGGGATGGCCGGACTGTCGGACGGGGGGACGATTCTCTTCATGACGCTCGCCGCGAGTGGGTCGTATATCGCCGCCCCGGCCATGCTCCAGGCGTCGGTACCAGAAGCGGAGCCGTCGTTTTATTTGACGCTCGCCCTCGCCGTCACGTTCCCGTTCAATCTGCTCGTCGGCATCCCGCTATTCATTTCAATCGTCACCTGAAAACAGGCCCGTTCTCACGAGGAGTGGGCTAACCTAAATTTTTGAGACAATATAAAAACACCTTCGCAGTGGTACACTTTAAAAAAGTGCTAGCATCGGAGGTGTTTTTGCGTGGGCAAAAACGTATATTCAAGTGAAGTGAAATGGGCAGTGGTGAAAGACAAACTGAGCGGTGAGTTGACGAATAGAGAAATCATGGAGAAACACGGAATCAAAAGTGAGTCCCAGATCCACACATGGATGAGATGGTATCGGTCCAATGAAATCTATCGATTTGACCAGCCGATCGGGAAGCAGTACACCTACGGACTTGGTCCTGATTCCGCCAGCGAGGATGACAAGAAAGAGCGTCAACTATCCCACCTGAAGACGGAGAACGAAATCTTAAAAAAATTCATGGAGATCGAAAGAGAGTTGAGAAAGAAGTAATCCTAAAGACTGTAGAACTCCTGAAGAGGAAATATACGATCACGACGATCCTACGTGTCCTAGACGTGCCACGGGCAACCTATTACCGTTGGGTCAGAGAACCGGTGAAGCACCCTTCGGTGCTAGAGCAAGCAATCGTCGAAGTATGTAAGAATACGAAATATCGATATGGACATCGAAAGATAAAGGCCCTGTTAGAGCAAAACTATGAGTTAACAGCAAACCGGAACACCGTACAGAGAATCATGAAAAAGCACCATCTCCAGTGTCGGATCAAACCCAAACGAAAATGGAGGTCTCAGGGTGAGAGCATCATCATCGCACCTGACCTTCTCAAACGAGACTTCACGGCCAGTGAACCGAATAAGAAGTGGGTGACGGACATCACCTATATCCAATACGGGAGCACGACGAAATATCTTTCGACCATCATCGACCTATTCAACAATGAGATCGTTGCCTATAAGTTGTACGAGCATCAACAGACGCCCCTTGTCATCGATACGTTAAAGAAGGCGTTGGAAAGCCGGAACAACCCCGAAGGGGTCATCATCCATTCGGACCAAGGAAGTGTCTATACCTCATATGCCTTTCAAGATTTCGTTAAGAGGAGCCATCTGACGAGCAGCATGTCTCGAAGAGGCAACTGTTGGGATAATGCGGTGATCGAATCATTCCATTCGAACTTGAAGTCTGAGGGCTTCCAGTACGTCAAGTTCAACTCGTTAAGCGACCAGGAAGTGCATGAACGGGTGAACCATTACTTGACCTACTACAACGAAGAACGTATCCAAGAAAAATTAGGCTACCTCACACCGATAAAATACGGTGGGATGGCAGCCTAATCAAGGTGTTTTTATTAGTGTCTCATTTCGCTAGGTCAGTCTAGAGACCGGGCCTGTTTTTATTGATTCACTTTTTGTTCTTCCATACATTTTAACGCCGCCGTCCAACTGCCGAATAAGGCGTTGATGGTCGATGTGCTCGGCACATTTCGTCCTTCGGCCCATTTCCGATAATGGAGGATGCTGAAGTGAGACAACTCTTGTCTGGCGACCCGAAGCGCCTCGATAACATCTTCTTCATCCCATTTCCGCTTCGGTGGGGCGATATCGAGGACGAACAAGGCGTAGCTCCACGATCCGTACTTCCGCGCAATCGTCGCGACCGTTGGATAGCCGCGCTCTTGGGCCCAGATGGCGTAATGCTGGGATGTGAGACGCTCGAGTTCCTCTGACGCTTCAATCAACGCTTGAATAATCCGTTCTTCATTATTTTTCGCCGCGGTCGTCTGAAGTTTCGCTTCCCGGAGCGCGTTCGACCAAGAGCCGAACCGGCTGCTGATTAACGTGAGCGACGGGGAACGGGTCACTTTCGACCACTCCCGATACGTTTGGCTCGTGAAGAGCGAAAGTTCTTCGGCGGCTTGATTCAATGCCCGAAGGATATCTTCATCGGAATAGTAATGGAACGACATTTGAATTTGGGCGGCGACGAGTGCCTCGCGCCAAGACCCGAACTGGTGGATGACGGTGGAAAGGGACGGCACGTTTTTGGTTTGCGACCAAACACTGTACCGTTTCGAATCGAGCTCGGCATGTTCTTGAGCAGCTAACTGCAATGCTTGTACGATTTGAGGGCGTGTCCATTTTTTCATCTTGGTGTCTCTCCTTTGGAGGGAGACGCAGCGAGCGTCTCGGAAGGTCTCTTGGTGTGAATGAACAGCTTGTATTGGTTGGAAGAGTCAACGAGCTAGTCAAAAAGAATGCTTGAAATCGATTTTTACCTCCTTATGCTCTGTTTTGATGAGATGCAAAATAATGTAAACGATACCCAATTCGGGTTATGTATATTCCCATTTCCCGTTTGTCCGACAATTATTCATTATGTGAAAGAAATCATGATAATAATTTCGTGAACTCCTTTGTTGCCATCCGTGTCGTTCATGAGAAAAAGCTTGTTTTATCTTTAAATTTGTCGAGAAGAGTCGGGTAGTTTACTAGCATCGACGCATCTTTTGCGCATTCCAACCCACACCACGAACGAACAACTCAGACTCTTGGAGGTGCGAACTACCATGGCAACACTTGTGAACGTGTATCGGAAGAATCAACGGAATTTGCTGTTCTTATGTCTCGACATCTTGATCGTCTCATTTGTGCTCTATGCGACGTTTGAATTGCTGTTCTCGACGATTACGTCGTACGCAGCGCTCGAATCGAGCGAAATGTTGATGATGGTCGGTATCAAAATCATCAGCTTCAGTCTCGTCGGGACGGTGTTAAAAATCCATCGTATCGACTGGCGTTACGCCTCGGTCCATGAGATGAAACAAGTCGCCATCGCCTTACTGAGCAGTGACTTGGTGTTGTACGCCTACAACCAATTTCACTTCGGGGCAGGGCTCGGCATGATCATCGCCGTCCAAGGGTTGCTCGCCTTCAACTTGATTTTGTTCACGCGATTCTTGGCCCGCAACCACGTATTCGATGTGTTCAAACCGCACTCCAATCACCCAGGACGAAAAGCACTCATCATCGGTGCCGGTGATTCGGGCCAGTTGATCGTCCGTGAGTTGAAAGAACATCGGACGACCGTCCTCTGCGTTGTCGGTCTACTCGATGACAACCCGCACCTACAGTCGCTTTACGTGCACGGTGTTCCAGTGCTCGGGGTGACGGACGATTTAGAGCGCATCATCCAAGAGCACGGGATTGAAGTCGTGATTTTGGCCATCCCAAGCCTGTCCTATGCGCGACGCCTTGCCTTGCTCAAACGGATTGAGAAGACGGGTGCTGAGTCCCATGCGTTACCGATGATCTCGGAGCTCGCGACCGGGAAGGTCTCCATCAGTGAAATCCGCGAAGTGAAAATCGAAGACTTGCTAGGCCGAGAACCGGTCCAGTTGGACATATCTGGAATTTCTAGTCATGTGGAAGGAGCGACGGTACTCGTCACGGGTGCCGGCGGATCAATCGGTTCGGAACTGTGCCGTCAGCTCATCAAATTTGCCCCGGCTGAAATGATTCTCCTCGGTCACGGCGAGAACAGTATTTACTTGATTGAACGAGAGCTGCGCGAACTCGGGACGGACACGGTGCTTTATCCCGTCATCGGTGATGTGCAGGATGAGGCCCGGCTTGAAGAAGTGTTCCGGATGTATAAACCGGACATCGTCTATCACGCCGCCGCCCACAAACACGTTCCGCTCATGGAAGACAATCCGCTCGAAGCCGTTAAAAACAACATTTACGGGACGAAACATATGGTCGACGTCGCGGCCCGTCACAAAGTGAATCGCTTCATCATGATCTCGACGGACAAGGCGGTCAATCCGACGAACGTGATGGGTTCGACGAAACGAATCGCCGAAATGGTCGTCCAAGAGAAAGCTCGTTCCAGTGATACGATTTTTGCGGTCGTCCGCTTCGGTAACGTCCTCGGCAGCCGTGGCTCGGTCGTCCCGCTGTTTAAAGAACAAATTCTACGCGGAGGTCCGATCACCGTCACCGATCCCGAGATGACCCGTTACTTCATGACCATCCCGGAAGCGAGTCGTCTCGTCATTCAAGCGAGCGTCTTATCGCGAGGTGGTGAAGTGTTCGTGCTCGATATGGGTGCTCCGGTCAAAATCATCGATTTGGCGAAGAAAATGATCGAGTTGAGCGGTTTCACGACCGACCAGATTGGAATCGAGGTCACCGGGATTCGTCCTGGTGAGAAGTTATACGAAGAACTGCTGGACGAAAGTGAGCTCGGTTCGGAAGCGAACGTCTTCCCAAAAATCTTTGTCGGTCGGACCCGGCCGTTCAAGACCGTCTCCTCCGTCTTGCATTTGATTGAAACGTTCCGTGATGACCGTGACGCGTTGATGTATCTGTTGCTGTTCATCGCCAACAGCGACGACCTCGATCGAGACGTCGAACGGCTGTTCACACACGGGGTGAAACGGATGCGTCCTCATATCGCCGCATCACGTCTCGCCGATGGGAACTGAACGCCACTACGAGCGAGGAGGGGAGAACGATGGTCGATCAAACAGTGCTCATCGTCGGCGTCGCCAGCTTTCAAGGATTCCATCTGGCACGTCGACTGTTACAGGAAGGGTTTGACGTCGTCGGAATCGACGATGAAGGGCGGCACAAGACGAGAATTGCCAAACAACGTCTCTACGTCCTGACGCACCCGCAGTTTCAGTTGATTCGTACGACACTCGCGAACAAGACGGTCATGCGCAGCATCTTGAAGCGACATGAACCACGCCACATCATCTTATGTTCGACCCGTACCGTCGACGACCCGCTCGAACGATATGAGTTGATGAAGCGGTATATCGGGCTGCATACGACACGAGTCCCGCTCGAGTCGTTCATCACGTTCGACCTCCCGGTAAAGGAAGTGAGCGAAGAAGATCCTGCCATCCACTTATTCACGGAAGACGTCTTCGGACCTTGGGATGACGCCTCGACACTCGTGTCCAAAGCGATTGTCGCGGTCGACCGCGGCGTCCGTCTTTCCGGTTATTATGCGACGGACATCATCAACGTCTCCTATATCGATGACGTCGTCGAGTCGGTCGTTCGGCTATTGCGTTTGGTTCAAACGGGACTGTCGCCCGTCGGCTACTTTCAAATTCCAGCCTCGGACTACGTGACCGTTCAAACGTTACTGTCCGATATCGGGCACATCCTCAACAAATCAGCCAAGACGTCGTTGCCGATGCGCACATCCGTGCTCCGGCAGTCGAACATTCCGACGCTCGATACCTTAGTCGGTTTCAGCCCGAGTACATCGCTATTTGAAGGGCTCGAGCAAGTCGTCGACTGGTATATCTCGTATAAAAACATGATGAAGGAGGGCATCAAATGAACATCTTATTATCAAAGCCGCATATGTCCGGACGTGAGATGGCTTATATCGAAGAGGCGTTCGCAAGCAATTGGATTGCGCCGCTCGGCCCGAACGTCAATGCGTTTGAAGCGGAAGTGGCTGCATATGCGGACCATCCTCACGCCTTGGCGACAAGTTCGGGCACGGCCGCCCTCCATTTAGCGCTACTTACTCTCGGCGTCGGGACAAATGACACAGTCTTCTGTCAATCGCTCACGTTCGTGGCATCGGTCAACCCGATCCGTTATGTCGGGGCGATCCCGGTCTTTATCGATTCGGAAACGACGACGTGGAACATGTCGCCGGACGCGCTCCGGAAAGCGTTCGTCCAAGCGGCGACGAAAGGGAAACTTCCGAAAGCAGTCATCGTCGTGCATCTCTATGGCGTCGTCGCGAAAATAGGTGAGATTCGCCACATTTGCCGCGAGTATGGTGTCCCGTTGATTGAAGATGCGGCCGAATCACTAGGTTCGACATGGCACGGGCAGATGACGGGCACGATCGGCGACATCGGCTTCTATTCGTTCAACGGCAACAAAATCATCACGACCTCAGGCGGCGGCATGCTCATGGTGCCGAATGCGGAAACGAAACAGTTAGCGCTCAAGTTGGCCACGCAAGCCCGGGAAGACGCGCCGCATTATGAGCATGAACAAGTCGGTTACAACTATCGATTGAGCAATGTCTCGGCCGGCATTGGTCGGGGACAGCTCGAAGTGATTGAACAGCGCGTCCAAGCGAGACGTCGCGTCTTCGCCCGCTACGAGCGCATGTTCCGGCAACTTGGGACGACATATCAACAAGAGGTCCCATATTCACGGGCCAACCGTTGGCTCACGGCCATGCAATTGGACCAAACCGACTTGCATCGTGACACATTGATGCAGCGGCTCGCCACGGCCGGGATTGAATCGCGTCCCGTCTGGAAGCCGATGCACTTACAGCCCGTTTACCGCGATGCGGAATACGTGTCGGTCGACGGAGAAGACGTCAGTCGCCGACTCTTCGAAAACGGCATCTGTCTTCCGTCGGGATCTGATTTGACGCTCGGAGAACAACAGCAAGTCATCCAGACGGTACTCGATACACGTACAATCGTGACCGAACAAAGTGTCTGAGGAGGACGAACGATGAACCGGGAAGCAGAGATTATCCAGTCGCTTCGAGCCGCTGCATCTCTGACTCCGACCCTCACTGTCAAACAATATCAGCTCTGGAGCCGAGACCGAGACGTCCCGACGTTCCTCGACGTTCTCAATTTTTATGGGTCATGGACCGGCGCGTTAAAAGCGGCCGGGCTCGTCGAATCCCGCAAACAGTATACCCAACAAGAACTCATCGCTGCGCTTCGGCTCGCACTTGAACAGGAAGGGAGATTGACGAGCACCCACTATCAACAGTGGGCCAAAGGTCAAGTTGCCCCTTCCCTAGGTGATATTATTTCCCACTTCGGGTCTTGGAGTCTGGCCGTGAAAACGGTTGAGCGTTTAGAAGAACTCCATTTTACCGTCCAACCAGAACGTGAAAAAGCAGAAATCGTCCAATCGTTACTCGAAGCAAGCCGGGTCGTGGTCCCATTCAACGCCGTCACGTATCAGAAATGGGCCAAACAACATAAACGACCGAGTGTTGCCAAAATATCGCGGCGGTATGGCTCTTGGAAACGGGCACTCGCCGAGTTGGAGCTTCGTGAGTCGTGTGATGGAAAGAAGTGAACATGGAGGAGGAATCGCGATGAACGGAGCATTTGTCATCTCGTTAGATTTCGAATTGAACTGGGGCACGTTTGACGGCACGACGATCGAGGCGTATGGCGAGAATCTACTCGGGGTACGGCAAGTCGTTCCAAGCCTGCTCGACTTGTTCGCCGCGCATCAGATTCATGTGACGTGGGCGACCGTCGGCTTCCTGTTCTATGAGACGAAAGCGGAACTGTTGAAAGACTTGCCGACGATTCAGCCGGCGTACCGTCATCCCGAATATTCTTCGTACAACTGGATGCAGCACGTCGGGGCGGACGAGGCGACCGATCCGTATCACTTCGGTAAGTCACTCGTCGATCAAATCATCGCTACCCCTGGCCAAACGATTGGAACTCATACGTATTGTCATCTCTCTTGTCTCGAGGAAGGTGTGACCATCGAGGCGTTCAAGGCCGACCTTGAGGCGGCGAAGCGTGTGGCGGCGCGGCGGGATGTCCCGATTCAAAGTATCGTCTATCCACGTAATCAATCGAGTCCGGCGCATTTCAAGGCAGCTCAAGAAGTCGGAATCGATGTCTATCGGGGCAATGAGACCCATTACATTTATCGGGCCGATGCGAGAGGGGATGAGGGGTTAGGCCGACGGGCCCTTCGACTGTTGGACGCCTACGTGAACTTGACCGGGCATCACACCGTCTCATGGGAATCCATTCGACAGTCGTCTCCGTATAACGTGCCTTCGAGCCGCTTCCTCCGTCCGTACGTGTCGGCGCTCCGCTTCCTCGACCGTCTCAAATTGCGTCGTATCAAGCGCAGCATGACGCATGCGGCCAAGACCGGACAAGTGTTCCATCTCTGGTGGCACCCGCATAACTTCGGGAAGCACTTATCGGAAAATATGGCGATGTTGAGCGAAATCGTCGCTCATTATGAGAAGCTCCACCAGACATACCAATTCGAAAGTTTATCGATGGAAGAAGTGGCTGACCGGTGCCGCCCGGTCGTCGTCTCGACGCAGGAGCGTCACGGATGAGCGTTGTTTTAGGAAAATGGAAGGAGGGAAACGCCATGGGCCGACCAATCGTGTTACTTGTCGGGGAACATCGCACATCCGCCTACGTCTATCAGGCGATTCGCAATCTAGGGGTGACCCATGTGATTCGAGAAGATGGTCCGAGCGAGCATCGACCCGAATCGCTCAACCATTGGCTGACACACGCTTATGTCCGGTCGATGGCGCCTCTCATGCGCGTATCCAGCCGGGCCCGGATTCGAGAATTGAAAGGTCGCTATCCGTTGAACGACGAGCCGATTCCGTTCCATCACATCCTGCGAGTCACTTCGTTAAACGATGCGAAGACGACGATGTGGCTCGATCGTCTCGACCCACAACTGATCGTCACCCATGAGACGGGACCGATTGACCCGAGTGTCCTCGCTCGATTCGATTGTCCGGTGCTGACGGTCAAACCGACGATCGCCGAAGGGCAGATTGAGGCATACTGGGCGTTTCGGGCCAAACCGGACGTCTGTGAGGCACGAATCGAACAGTGGACCGAGCGGGGCTGGTCTGTGGTCGACCGGGCCGTGCTCTATATCGGTGGGACGGATAACTTTGCCACGTACCCGTATTTACAGCTCACGACAGCGCTCCCGCTCCTGAGACGGCAAATCGAGTTGCTGTTAAAGGAAGATGTCTATGACCGCCGAACGGCGAAATAACGGCCAAAGCGCGATGCTTTGGCCGTTTAGCTTTGGGTGATGCAATAGTGTTGGATGGCGTCATTATAGTAGACGGCAAGTCCTGGGGCGTACCTGTCATAAAACGCGGTGAAACGCTCGTCCATGACGTACATCTGTCCGAGTCCGCTGAACATGTCGAGCGAGCAGTCATAGAACTGGTCGTTGATGAACATGTGGTTCGCCTGGACGGCCGCTTGGACACGTGGGTCTTCGACCGGGACACCGGCCGTGAACAAGTCGACGAGCGGTTTGACGAGATCGACTTGCTGTTGACTGAGAGCTTCCCAGTCTTCTTTCGAGCGCTTGTCGGCGCGCGTACGTGACGTCTTGTACGCCTCGCTCTCGCCCCAACGCTCCACGACCTCGGGTTCGTGTTTCGCTTCATGGGCTTTCAGTTCGTCAAACGACAGGCCGTTGAACAACGATTTGTCTTCCATTGAAATTCCTCCTCTCAGTGAGGTGAGCGTCGATTCCGCCGTCTCGGCGAGTGTCGCGAAATAGGCGGCCTTCGCGCGCAGGGCGGTCACCTGCTCCTCGAGGGCACGGGTCCGATCGAACGGTTCGGCTTCGAGCAACGCCTGAATCGTCTCGAGTGGAAAGTCGAGCGAGCGATATAGCAGAATCGACTGTAAACGCTCGGCGTCATGTGACGAGTAACGGCGATACCCGTTGGCGTCACGCTCGGCAACAAGCAGACCGACCGCATCATAGTGCCGTAGCGTCCGTGTGGTCGTGCCGGCGAGCGTGGCGAGCTGTTGAATCGTATACATGTCCTCACCTCCTTGGATTCAGCGTACACGTTGACGTCGCGTCAAGGTCAAGCCTCTTTTTCAAACAAAGAAAAACCATCCCGTTCGCCGATGTACCGGAAGCCGAAGCGGGGATAATAGGCGTTCAAAAAAGAGTTCGTGGCGACGCAGTCGAGGCGAATCCGGTCCGACGTTGCTGCGAGTGCATGACGCATCAGCTGTTCGCCGATTTGTTGGCCTTTCATTCGGTCGTCGACGACGAGCCGATGTAAATAGACGGCCCCCCGGGAATCGTCCCATAAATTCTCATCCCAAGCCGTCGGCGGAATCAAACTGACCGACCCGGTGATGGTTCCATTTGTTTCATATACATACACGGTCCCGTTCGTGACGTCATGAGTCACAAAATCGGTCCGGCTCGGTTCCAAATATTTCACCCATTGCGTTTTTCCGGCTGCCTGAAAAGCTTGGGCTTTCTGTAAAATTAGTTGATCGATTGCCGAAAGATCGGCCTGTGTGGCCAAACGAATCATATAAGTCGCCTCACTTTCATTTCATTTCAAATTCGTGTAGGGTACACGGTGAGTAAGCTGTTGAAACACTCTTTGTATTGATTTCGAATTTTTGTTAAGATAAACGTAGTGCATCGTGCAAACGATTGCGCTAATGCGATATAGAGAGAACAGCACTGATATTAGTATATAGGATGCGCAGTGAGTTTAGGGATAAGGGAGTATCATTGAGACATGCAACTTTTACAACGTGACCAACACACACAAACGAAAACACTGAAACGAAACTGGTGGAAAGAAGCCGTCGCTTATCAAATCTACCCGCGCAGCTTCTACGATGCGAACGGCGATGGAATCGGCGACATCCAAGGCATCATCGATAAGCTCGACTATTTGAAAGACCTCGGCGTCGACGTCATCTGGATTTGTCCGATGTATAAGTCGCCGAATGATGACAACGGCTATGACATTAGCGACTATCAGGACATCATGGACGAGTTCGGATCGATGGAAGATTTCGATCGACTGTTGACGGAAGTCCATGCACGCGGCATGAAGTTGTTGCTCGACCTCGTCGTCAACCATACGTCGGACGAGCACCCATGGTTCATCGAATCGAAGAGCTCGAAAGACAATCCGAAGCGTGACTGGTACATTTGGCGTGACGGCAAACCCGACGGCTCGAAACCGAACAACTGGGAGTCAATCTTTGGCGGGTCGGCCTGGGAGTTCGATGAGACGACGGAGCAATACTTCTTGCACGTCTTCTCGAAGAAACAACCGGACCTGAACTGGGAGAACGCCGAGATGCGCCAGACGATCTATAACATGATCAACTGGTGGCTCGACAAAGGCATCGACGGCTTCCGTGTCGATGCAATCAGCCACATCCGCAAACATCCATCGTTCGGCGATTTGCCGAACCCAGAAGGCCTCGACTTCGTGCCATCGTTCGAGATGCACATGAACGTCGATGGGATTCACGGTTATTTGGAAGAGCTTCGCGACGAGACGTTCAACAAGCACGACATCATGACGGTCGGGGAAGCGAACGGCGTGTCGCCTGACGACGCCCACCTTTGGGTCGGCGAGAAGGAAGGCAAGATGAACATGGTGTTCCAATTCGAACACATGGGTCTCTGGCGTGAAGACGCCGAGTCGAAGCTCGACGTCGTCCACTTGAAGAACGTCCTGACGAAATGGCAAAAAGGTCTCGAAGAAGACGGCTGGAACGCCCTCTATGTCGAGAACCACGATCAGACACGGACCGTGTCGTCATGGGGTGATGACGAGCGCTATTGGAAAGAGAGCGCGAAATCGATTGCGATGATGTATTTCCTCATGCAAGGGACGCCGTTCATCTATCAAGGCCAAGAGATCGGCATGACGAACGTGAAGTTCGACTCGATCGACCAGTACGACGATATCGCGACACGCAACCGCTATTACATCGGTCTCGAACATGGCAAGAGCCATGAGGAGATGATGGACATCACGTGGAACTCGTCACGTGATAACACGCGCACACCGATGCAGTGGAGCGATGCCCCGAACGCGGGCTTCACGTTCGCCGAGACGCCTTGGTTCGGCATCAACCCGAACTACACGGACATCAACGTCGACGCCCAGCTCGAAGACGACGACTCGATTCTCAACTTCTATAAAGAGATGATTCGTCTTCGCAAGCAAGACGAGACGTTCGTTTACGGGACGTATGACATCGTCTTGCCGGAGCACCCGGAGATTTACGCGTACACGCGCACGCTCGGTGACTCGCAATACCTCGTCATGACGAACTTGACGGGCAAAGAAGCCATCTTTGCGACGGAGCTCACGCTTCGCTCGGAAGACGTCGTCTTGCAAAACATGCCGCTCGAGCCGCATGATGAGACGACACTCGTCCACTTGAAGCCGTTCGAGGGGCGCGTCTATAAAATGAGTTAATCGAAGACAGGGACATTCCCTGTCTTTTTTTTTGCGTACAGGGAAATGACGAGAGAGCACGAATTCATATATAGACAAGACGAGGAGGGGTTGGAATGAGACTGTTACTGACGTCGGCCGGGATTAAAAATGACCGGATTAAACAAGCGTTACTCGAGTTGTTAGGGAAACCGATTGAGGAGTGTACCGCCCTGTGCATCCCGACCGCGATTTACGCGTTGCCGGGTGGGACGAATCACGCGTGGGACTTTTTCAACGGTGATTTCTCGACGCCGATGTGTGAGTTAGGGTGGAAGTCGGTCGGGGTCCTCGAATTGAGTGCCCTCCCAAGCCTTGATGAAACGGTGTGGAGACCGGCGTTCGACGAGGCGGATGTGTTGTTGGTCAACGGAGGCGACCCCCTGTTCTTGCATTATTGGATGCAGCAGTCCGGTGTCGCGCAGCTGTTACCGGATTGGAATGGCGTCTATGTCGGTTTGAGTGCCGGCAGCATGGTTATGACCCCGAGAATCGGGGAGGCGTTTGTCGGTTGGCAGGCGCCAGGCGTGCAAAGCGATGAGACGCTAGGCTACGTCGATTTTTCGATTTTCCCTCACCTCGATCATGAGATGTTGCCGGAGAACACGTCCGAGCATGCGACCGAATGGGCAGGCATGTTGGCTGGGCCGAGCTACGCCATCGATGACGAGACGGCGATTCGAGTCGTCGACGGTCGTGTAGACGTGATTTCGGAAGGGAATTGGCTGAAGTTTTAACGAAACGAACGGCCGCGGATGATCACATCCGCGGTCTTTTGCTTGAAGCGGACTTCTTGCACGCGCATAATATAAAATTGATCGGGCCCGACGTGTGAAGCGCGTGCGAACCGGGAAAGAAAAAGTTACCGATTCCGGACCGTTCGCGAGATATGGTACGATTGGACAGCGGAAAGGGGAATCATCATGGCAATTGAACCGAAACGCGTACGTGTGCGCCAAAAGACGACGATCAGTGAGATCGCGGAACCGATCGAGCTGCAAGCCGAGGGGCTCTATTATGAATTGAAGACCGGCTTCATCTTGACGTTCGATCAAGAACGGGAAGACGGTGTCGTTCCGACGACAATCAAATATACGACAGGCCGGCTCGCGCTCATCTGTAAAGGACCGATCGAGATGAATCATTCCTTTATCGAAGGACGTTTGACGCAAAGCCTATATAAAAACCCATATATGTCGATGACGATGGCGACGACGACAGAGCGACTCGATGTCGCGGACGGCCGTTGCCGCTTCGTCTACGAGTTATCGATGAACGAAGACGTGGCGGGAAATTATGACGTCGACGTCACATGGACGTTTGAAGGAGGAGAGTTCGCATGAATTTTGCAGAACGCGTGAAAAAGATTGAAGAGATGTTGAACGAGGATTGGTTCGAGATGCTCGAGACGAACGAGGACGAGTATGAAGAGTGGCGTGGCCGCCTCGAGGACCATGCTGAGCAGGTCGTCGGGCACTATGACAACGAGACCGGTGTCGATATGGACTCGGTCGACAAGTTGCTCCAGTTGAACGATGAGTTCCCGCTTCTTTATGGAGAAGATACGGTCCGGCTTTACGTCGCGTTGATCGAGGCGCGGCCGGAAGACAAGTCGGTGTACGAACGCTATATCGATTATTTGGCGGCCATCGGTGACGCGACACATGAGGAATTTTTACGGTTCCACACGCTCGTCGAGGCTGGCCGTTTAGACGAGGCCCGTACGCTCGCCCCACAGATGCCAAAACGACTAGGATTAGAAGACTGACCCGCAATCGATTGCGGGTTTTTTGCTAGATGATTCTATGAAAAAGGCGACATCTCGTCACAGGAACGTCTGTTTTCAACGTGAATCGGCTTCGTTATGATGAAGAGAGACCAATCAATTAGGGGGACGTCAGATGCTACAGCTCGTCAAAACAACGATGGCGCAACAAGCGCAAGTACTCGAATTTTTAAAGGAGTGGCGGGAGCGGGAAGAGACGATCGTCCCGAACGCGGTCGACCGCGACGCGTCTGACTTTGCGTCGTACGTCAAACAGATTCGTGATAAAGAGATACGGGTGAACAACGTCAGTTGGGTGCCGAGCACGACGTATTGGCTGACGGACGGGGACGAGTTGCTTGGGGCAGCGAATATCCGCCACGAATTGAACGACAACCTCCTCAACTTTGGGGGCCACATCGGTTACGGCATCAAGCCGAGCGCACGTGGACGCGGTCTGGCAACGAAACAGCTCGAGCTCGCGCTCGAGAAAGCGAAAGAACTCGGGATTGAGCGGGCGTTGATTACGTGTGACCGGACGAACGTGGCGTCACGCCAAGTCATCTTGAATAACGGAGGAATACCGGACACACCGTTCACAGCGGAAGGCGGGAAAATCGTCGAGCGGTTTTGGATTGAACTGAAAGGATGACGTGAGATGGCGAATTGGATCGTGGTCTATTTAGCACTGATCAATTTTTGGGGAATCTATCTGTTTCCACGAGACCGGGTACCGTCTCAAAAATGGTTCTCGTTTTCGAGCGGGATCGCCATCACGTACTTTTTCATGTATCTCTTGCCGTCTTTGAATAAGCGGCAAGACACGCTCCGGGTCGAATGGCTCGACCTGGCCTTGCCGTCGGAGATTTATGTCATCAGCTTGCTCGGCTTCACCGTCTTTTATGGGACGATGCGTGTCGTTCGAACGCCACACTTCAAAGACGAGACGATTGATCAGAACGTGTCGTATTGGCTCCAAGTGACGCTGTTGACGGCATATATGTCGTTCTCGGCTTACGTCGTTACGGCATCATCCGTCACGTTCGTCGCCCGCAGCTTCTACGCAACGGCGCTCGGCGTCCACTTCCTCGCTGTCGGTCACGACTTGTATCGCCATTACGGGGAACGCTACCTTCGGCAAGGACGTTATTTGTTGAGCGGCGGCATCCTCATCGGCGGTTTCTTCTCCCGTTTCATCGATCTCGCCTCGCACGTCGAGGCCATCTTGTTCGCGTTTGTCGCCGGGGCGATGATTCTGAATATCGTCAAGTTCGAACTTCCAGCCGACCGCAACCTCCACTTCCGGACGTTCGTCCTCGCGGTCGTCGGGTATGGCGGCATCCTCTTATTCTTGAAGCATGTGCTCAATTTTTGACCCCTTCGATAAAAATGAATGACTGTTCATTCATTGTTTGATATACTGAATTCAAGATTGAATCCGTTTTCATAAGGGGGAGTTTTGGGGATGTCTACATTTTTAATCGTCAACTGGATTCTATTCTTGCTCGTCCTCGGCTATGGACTGTATTTGTTCGCCTCGCTGGTCTATCAGCGCTATACGTTCATCAAGCTCGGGAAGCAGGCAGAGTGGAGCCAAACGAATAAGGAACGGCTCGAACAGGTCATGATCAACGTGTTCGGCCAAAAGAAATTGTTAAAAGACAAGAAGAGCGGCATCATTCACGTCATGATGTTCTATGGGTTCATCCTCGTCCAGTTCGGGGCCATCGACTTCATCTGGAAAGGGCTTGCTGTCGGGACACGTTTCCCGCACATCCCGCTCGGTCCGCTCTATCCAATTTTCACGTTCATGCAAGAAATCGTCATGCTCATGATTCTTGTCGCGGTCGTTTGGGGATTCTACCGCCGTTACATCGAGAAGCTCGTGCGCTTGAAACGAAACTTCTTGGCCGGCCTCGCCCTCATCTTCATCGGTGGGCTGATGGTATCGGTCTTGTTCGGGAACGGGTTCTACCTCGTCTATAAGGAAGAACTTCCGATGTGGGGTGAACCGGTCGCGACGCTCATCGGTTCGGCGTTTGCTTGGGTACCGGGAGGGGTCGCCTTCGCCTTGTTCGTCGTCTTCTGGTGGCTTCATCTCTTGTTCTTGCTCAGCTTCATGATTTATATCCCGCAAGGCAAGCACGCCCACTTGATCGCCGGGACGCTCAACGTCTGGCTCGGACGGACGCACCAGGTCGGTCGTCTCGCTCCGGTCGATTTCTCGGCGATGGAAGAAGCCGAGGAGTCGGACGAAGAAGTCGTCTTCGGGGTCAATAAAATCGAAGACTTCAACCAAAAACAACTCGTCGATTTGTATGCCTGTGTCGAGTGCGGACGCTGTACGAACGTCTGCCCGGCGACCGGGACCGGTAAGATGCTGTCGCCGATGGACCTCATCGTCAAGCTGCGCGACCATATGAACATGAAAGGGGCCGCCGTCACCCGGAAGTCACCGTGGGCACCGGCGCTCTTGTTCCAAAACACACAAGGGGCCGAGATTGCCGCCGCGGCCCAAGACGGGCATATGCTCGTCGCCGATGAGTTGATTGGCAACGTCATCACCGAAGAAGAGATTTGGGCATGTACGACGTGCCGCAACTGTGAGGACCAATGTCCGGTCATGAACGAGCACGTCGACAAGATTATCGATTTGCGCCGTTACCTCGTCATGATGGAAGGCAAGATGGATCCAGAAGCGCAGCGTACAGTCGCCAATATCGAACGTCAAGGCAACCCGTGGGGGATGAACCGGAAAGAGCGCGAGAATTGGCGCAAAGACCGGGAAGAACTTGTCATCCCGACGGCAAAAGAGAAGAAAAAGGCCGGCGAAGAGTTCGAATTCCTCTTCTGGGTCGGGGCGATGGGCTCATACGACAGCCGTAGCCAAAAAGTCGCGCAAAGCTTTGCGAGCGTCTTGAACAAGGCCGGCGTCTCATTCGCCATCCTTGGTAACGAAGAGAAGAACTCAGGGGATACGCCACGCCGCATCGGGAACGAGCTGTTGTTCCAAGAGCTCGCCGAAGCGAACATCAAACTGTTCGAGAAGTATGGGGTCACGAAAATCGTCACGGTCGACCCGCACGCGTATAACACGTTCAAAAACGAGTATCCGGACTTTGGACTCACGGGTGTGAAAGTGTATCACCATACCGAGCTCCTCGCCGAGCTGCTCGATACGGGCCGTGTCAAACCGGACTTCTCCGTGAACGAGCGTGTCGTCTATCACGACTCATGTTATCTCGGACGCTATAACGGTATTTACGACGCCCCACGTTTCGTCTTGGAACGCATCCCAGGTGTCGAACTCGTCGAGGCGGAGCGGAACCGTGAGAACGGCATGTGCTGCGGCGCCGGTGGCGGTCTCATGTGGCAAGAAGAGAAAGTCGGGACGCGCGTTAACGTGGCCCGGACCGAGCAGTTGCTCGAGACGAAACCGACGGTCATCGGGTCGGCATGTCCGTACTGTTTGACGATGCTCTCGGACGGGACGAAAGCGAAAGAAGTCGATGAGACGGTCGGTACGTTCGACGTCGTCGAATTGCTTGATCGCTCCCTCGCTCCAATCGAAGTACCAGAACCGATTGTCCAATAAAAACAAGGCACGGTCCGCGGACCGTGCCTTGTTTGTCGTTAGTGCATCTCGGAAGTGGCCAATAAGGAAGACGTCAGGTGTGATAGTCCTTGCGTCGTCTCATTGATGGCCGAAATCGTCTCGACCATTTGGCCGAGGTCTTGCTTGTTTCGTTCGAACGACATGACGTAATTGCCCATCTCGTCTTTGACGGTCGAGAAGCCAGCTTTGACGGCACCGAGTTGACGCATTGCCTCGTCGTTCGTTCGATGCATCTGTCCCATTTGATCGAGCAGGGCGGCGATGTTCGCTTCATTCTCATGGATGAGGACGTTGATTTGACTGCTCAGCTGTTTTGCATTCTCGGCAAGCGTCCGCACTTCGGTCGCGACGACGGCGAAGCCTTTACCGTGTTCACCGGCTCGGGCCGCTTCGATTGATGCGTTCAACGCCAACAAGTTCGTCTGGTTGGCAATCTGTTCGATGCTCCGAGTCATGCTGACGATTTCTTGCGAGCCGTCCTTGAGCGCGGTGATGCGATCGAGCGAGGCGTCGACGTACGTCGCTGACTGTTTGAACTCGGATTCCATCTGTTCGATTTGCTCGCCGTTCGTATGCGTCAAGCTCATCAAGTGACGGCTCATCTTCTCCGTCTGCTCGGTCTCGGACAACACTTGATGGGCTCGCTTGCTCGTCTCGGACATGGCGTGACCGGTCTGCTCCATCGTCGTCGCGACTTCCGTGCTGACGCGACTGACATCGTTCAATAGCGTCGCTCGGGCGACGTTTGCCGATTCAATCTCATCGAGACGCGCATCGACGTACTGCTCAGTGACGATTTGGGCGTCCAAGTTCATCGCATGGGACAATGCGAGGAGCGATTCGGTCAATGTGGCCGGGTCGTGTTGATACGTCTCGACGATTTTTGGGACGAGCAACGTGTTGAAGGCGGAATACGTCGCGAGGAACCAGACGACTGGCACCGCGTAGTGGTGATGCGTCTGTCCCATCCGTTTGCGCATCGCGAGAAACTTGTCATCGATGTTCCCGGTCAATAGGCTCCGGAAGTAGTCAGCGAACACTTTTTTAAGCCGCTCACGTGTCGACGAGGCGTTGGCGATTTGGACCATCTCAGGCTGCAACATCAAGTGGTCGAGGACGTTTTCGAGGACATCGTCTAACACGGACTCGACGAGCGGGGCCATGTCTTGAAGTCGCTTCACTTGCGACGCCGTATAACCCATATAATGGGTGCGCCCGTTCAAATTTGGATCGGTCGGTCGTGCGGTCTTAGCCACATCAGGGAAGCCGATCGACGCGGTGTAGGCGGTAGGTTTTGATTTACGGAACAGTGCCATGTTTCATTCTCCTTTTTCTCGTACAGCTAAAATAGCGTTCTATTCTATATCGGCAAATATGTGAAAAAACTGAGGAGCTGATGTGTGATTCGAGAGGTTCTCGAATGGAAGGGGGCGGGAAAGAAGGAAAGGAGAGCGATTCAATCATTTTCTAGAAATGAGGTATCTTTAATGAAAAACACGGTCGTGTTATTGACGATTGTCAGTGCCCTCAGCAGTCAAATCTTGCCTCAAATTTTATTTTTGTCCATCATGGCGGTCGAAGACGGCGTCGGACGATTAATCCCGTTCATGATTTTTTACGTGGCGAGTATGTCGGGACTGCTTCTATGGGTGTACATCATTGGTCGCCTTGGCTCGAAACAGACATTCTTACTGGCGCTGACCGTCTTGGTGACCGGACTCATCTGCTTTTTGCTGCCGTTTGGCTGGGCGATCGAATTGAGCGCTTTTCTTGTCGGTGTCGGATCGATCGGTGTCGGGTCGATTATGACGACGATTTTGTCACAGCTGAAGGAACTGTCCACCACAGACGAGTCGACGGATCAGAAAGGGAGTTCGCTCCCGCTCGTACTCGCACTCGTTGCCTGGATCGTCATTTTCTCTTATGTGCTGACTCGATCATATGACGAGGCTGTCATCCTCTTCCTCGTCAGTCTGATCCTGCCTTGGCTGTTCGTGAGAAAGTTGCCGCTCGAGAAAACGGCGACGTGGGCATGGGCGACAGGGAAGTTCGTGCTTGCCTTCATCACCGTCACCGTGTTCACGTTGGTGAGCCGTCTCCTCAGCCTGTTGGAAGGGGCGAGCGGGTATGTGGAAATCTTTTTATTGATGATTATTTTGCTCGGCTACGTCGGGTGGGTATTGTTCCAGGAGCGGACGAGAACGTACGTCAGTGCCACCCGGACGCGCCAAGTTCAACTGCTCGCGTTCGTCGTCGGGTTGTTCGGCGGCTGGACGTTGATTGGCGCCGTATTCATCAGTCTGGCCCTATATTCGTTTCAAGTGCTCTTATTCTACGTGTTCATGCCGTTCTTGGCGGGCGTCATCGGCTGGATATTATTGAACCGTGTGTTCGACGTGGCGCGTCATCCTTACTACGTCCTGCTCGTCACGTCGCTGCTATTCTTCCTCGGATTCTTGGAGCCGCTCGTGTTCATCCCGGTCCTGTTTGTGAGTGGGTACGTCCAGACGATGTATGCGAGTGCGGGTCATGTCTATCTATATGCATCGTATGGGGACAATAAAGAGTTCGCCTCGCTGCTCTTGCAACTATGGAAACGGTTCGGGATGGTCGTCGCGTATTCCGCGCTCATGGTTGGATTGCTCGGCTACGGCCTATATACTGGCCAGTCCGTCAATGCAGAGTTGTCCTTCAAAGTCCCGCGCGGTTGGATGCTCGGGGTGCTCGGTTTGACGTGGATCTTCAACGTCGGATTGATTACGCTCTATTGGTTACGCATCCAAAAAACCGTTGAAACTTCAAAATAATTTCCTCTAGCTTTTTCATATCGGTTTTGTTTATAATGAGGAGTGATGTTTAACTAGTGACGGAAAAGGAGTGTCCTTTAATGAATAAATCGTTGATCGATTTCGTTTACGAAATTCTTCAAAAGACTGGCGAGCAACCAGTGTCATTTGATGAGATTCGTGAGCTGATCAGACAAAACTATACGTTCGCAAGTGAAGAGGAGGAGCTCGAGAAAATCGCGCAACTCTACACGGACATGAACATCGACGGACTATTCGTCAACTTGGGAGCTAACCGTTGGGCGCTTCGTGTTTGGTATCCGTTCGATAAGTCAGACGAAGATCTCGTCATCGAAGCACGCCAGCGCGGTGAGCTCGATGAGTTCGAAGAAGAGATCGATGAGACGGATGAAGGCATCGTCGACATTGAAGACGACCTTGACGTCTTTGCAAAAGGTGAAGATTTTGACGCATCTGAGTTCGATGCTGAGGATGAAGCCGAAAAAGTGGAAGGCCTTGACGAGTTCGAGGACGAAGACTTGGACGACGACCTCGACCTTAAAGACGAGGATGATTTATAAGAGACCGCAAAAAGCCGGGCATTTGTCCCGGCTAGGCGTGTCTCTTTTTCTTTTTTGACAGTTGAAAAAAAGAAAAAATAATGACTTGACGACTGCATCGTCTCTGACGTAAATTAGTCATGGGCTAGTTTAGCACGTAACGATGCAGCAAAAGTGTCCTCCATTTCAGTGGGGGCACTTTTGCTTTTTTTGTTTTTTCGTTTCCCGTTGTGGCATTTAAGAGAGGAGAATGATGATGACAAAGTATATTTTCGTAACAGGTGGGGTAGTATCTTCACTCGGTAAAGGGATCACAGCCGCTTCACTCGCACGTCTACTCAAAAACCGAGGTTTGAACGTGACGATTCAGAAGTTTGACCCGTATATCAATATCGACCCAGGAACGATGAGCCCGTACCAGCACGGAGAGGTGTTCGTCACAGATGACGGCGCTGAGACGGACCTTGACCTCGGTCACTACGAGCGCTTCATCGACATCAACTTGTCGCAAAACGCCAACGTGACGTCAGGTCGCATCTACTCGACGGTCTTGAAAAAAGAGCGTCGTGGCGATTATAACGGGGGAACGGTCCAAGTCATTCCACACATCACGAATGAGATTAAAGACCGCGTCTTCCGCGCCGGTCGCGAGACGAACGCAGATGTCGTCATCACAGAGATTGGTGGAACAGTCGGGGACATCGAGTCGCTTCCGTTCATCGAGGCCATTCGTCAAGTGAAAAACGATATCGGCAAAGAGAACGTCATGTACGTTCACTGTACGCTCGTCCCTTATCTCCGCGCTGCCGGTGAGATGAAGACAAAACCGACCCAACATAGCGTCAAAGAGCTCCGCAGTTACGGGATTCAGCCGGATATCATTGTCCTCCGTACCGAGCACGATATCCCAGAAGAGATGCGGGAAAAGATTGCCTTGTTCTGTGATACACGTAAAGAAGCGGTCATCGAGGCACAAGATGCGTCGACGCTTTACGAAGTGCCGCTCAACCTTCAAAAGCAAGGAATGGACCAACTCGTCAACGATTACTTCGGCTTCAACACGCCGGCCGCTGACATGACGGCTTGGAAAGAGCTCGTGCACACGGTCACGCACCTCGAGAAGAAAGTCAAAATCGCTCTCGTCGGAAAATACGTCGAACTTCGTGACGCGTACATCTCGGTAGCAGAATCGCTCAAGCACGCCGGTTACGCCTTCAACGCCGACATCGATATCGATTGGGTCAACGCTGAAGAGGTGACGGCAGAGAATGTCGAGACGCTTCTCGGAGACGCAGACGGGATTCTCGTCCCAGGCGGATTTGGAGAACGCGGCATCGAAGGGAAAATCGAAGCGACGCGTTATGCGCGTGAGAACAACGTCCCATTCTTCGGGATTTGCCTCGGCATGCAGCTCGCGACGGTCGAGTTCGCCCGTAACGTCTTGAAGCTCGACGGTGCCCACTCGGCCGAAATCGATCCGACGACGAACTATCCGATTATTGATTTGCTTCCAGAACAAAAAGATATCGAGGACCTCGGCGGCACGCTCCGTCTCGGCCTCTATCCATGCAAGCTCGAGCCAGGTACGAAAGCGCACGCCGCTTACAACCAAGAGCTCGTCTACGAGCGCCATCGTCACCGTTACGAGTTCAACAACGAGTACCGTGAAGCGTTCGAGGCAGAAGGGTTCAAGTTCTCAGGAACGAGCCCGGACGGCCGTCTCGTCGAAATCATCGAGATTCCAGAGCACAAGTGGTTCGTCGCGTCACAGTTCCACCCAGAACTCATTTCGCGTCCAGAGCGTCCGCAACGCTTGTTCCACGATTTCATCCAAGCCTCACTCGGCGAGTGAGTGGCAGGTCACAGTCTATGACTGTGGCCTTTTTTCTCGGGCAAAAGGCTGATGTGCGCAACAGCTTCAGGCGGATACATGTTGCCCGAAATCCGGGTACACTAATAGTAGAACAGGGAGAGGGCGATGCGACATGCGAGAACGAACTATGATTTATGCAGGATACGGGGGAGCGCTCGTCACGCTCAGCCTGTTGCCGTTCGTCGTCTTGCCGACGCTATTATTGCCGTATCAACTCGGGTGGACCGGGATTGTATTGCTCGCACTGTCGATTGGTCTATTGCGGTCGATTCGCGAGGGCTCGAATACGTACTTGAAACAGATGCTCAAAGTCACGTTCACGTTATTTTTGTTGTTCGTCTTCGTATACTACGTCTCGTTTGGTCTCGTCTTGTACGACTCGTACGGGCTCGAGCGGTTGCTCGAACAGTATGGCGACCAGGCGATGTGGGTGTTCGCCGCCTTCAGCTTCTTGCAGCCGATCGCGCTTCCGGTCCCGGAGGCGGTCAGTGTCCCGATCGGCAGTGTCGCCCTTGGGCCGCTTCGGGCGGCCTTAATCGGGAGCGTCGCGACGACGCTCGGCATCCTCGTCATGTACGGGCTCGCTCGGTTCGGGCGGGAACGGGTGATGCGGCTTATCGACGCCGACAAGCTCGCGACGTATGACCGATACGTGGACAAGTACGGACTTGGTGTGTTGCTCGTTTTGTTCATCATTCCGATCTTGCCTGACGAGATCATTTGTCTCGCGGCTGGGTTCAGCCGGGTGCCATTTCCTCGATTCGTTTTGATCGCCATCGGCGCGAAGCTCGTCACGTCGTTCGGTCTCGCCTATTCGGTCTCGCTCGGCGAACTGTTCATCACCGGTGCGAGTCCGTTCGCCGTCGTCTCGGTGACGGCGAGTCTCTTGCTCGTCATTTTGGCGCTCGTCTGGCGGAAGCGGAAAAAAGGGAATTCGAACTGATCCCTTGAAAGAGTAGACAGCACAGATAGAGAGGACGAGGGTATGATTTGTGATGAAGAGTTACTGATTCGACCAATTGAAGTTCGCGACTTGGATCGGTTATGGGAATTGATGTATAAGGATGAGGCACCAGAATTTAAGAAATGGGACGCGCCGTATTTTGAACATCGGGCGCAGACGTACGAGGTGTACTGTCAGAATGCGGGCGAACACGTCGGCCGTGACGACATGTGGGTCATCGAGGTCGATGGGACCGTCTATGGAACGGTTTCCTTCTATTATGAAGACGCCGGACAGAATTGGCTCGAGGTCGGGATCATCCTCCATCAAGCCGACCGCTGGAATCGTGGCATCGGCACGTGGGCGCTCAAGCTATGGGTCGGCCATCTGTTTCAGACGTTGCCAACGGTCCGGGTCGGATTGACGACGTGGTCGGGCAATGAGCGGATGATGAAAGTGGCCGAGAAGGTCGGCATGCGACTCGAAGGTCGGATTCGTCAGGTGCGCGTCGTCGACGACGTGCGTTACGACTCGATTCGCATGGGCATGTTGCGAGAAGAATGGATGACAGAAAGCGCTAAGTCTCGGTAGAGGCTTAGCGCTTTTCACGTGTGGAACAATTGGCGGTATTGGAGCGGGGTCATTTGTTTGTACGTCTTGAACGTGTTGATATAGGCCGTGCATGAGGCGAAGCGATATTTCTCACCGATGGTACAAATTGGAAAATTCGTTCCGAGTAAATCGGCGATGGACGCATCGATGCGTCGGCGCCGGATTCGTTCGGGTACACTCTCGCCGACTTCCTGTTTAAACAGGGCCGACAAATAATTGTTCGATAACCCGATTTGTCGGGCGATCCACGGGAGCGATAGTTCTGGCTCTTTCAAATGCTCTTCAATCAAATGGATGGTCGTCGTGACGTTCGGGTTCGTCGACACGGGAGGGGATAGAAACGCCATCATCTTCGTCAAATGGTCGACAATGACGGGAATGGCATAGATAAAGTCGAGTGTCGTCGTCAGTTCATCGATTAAGATGAGAAGAGCGCTCGTATAATTGAGCGCGGTCTGAACGTTTGGGTTATCGACTGGAATCAGACGGATGACGTGGTAAACGAGGCCACGGTAGTAAAAACGGACACTCATGTACTCATCGGAGACCGGAAGTTTCAATAGGTCGAGCGTCAGCGTCTCGAGCAGCTGCTCGGCCCGAATCGGATGGGCGCTGCGGAGCGCACTCACGATCTGTTGATCAAGCGTATAAAAGTTATCCACATGCTGAAAATCATCGAACAAATTTTTGTCACGATGCAGATGATTCAGAAATTGGCGTTTGATTTTGTTTTCCACCGGATGAGTCACTTCTTTCGTCGTACAGTTCGGAACTGTTTATTTATCGCGTGGAACGTTCCGTTTGGTCGCTTGTTTCAACTCGGCGATTTCGCGAGCGAGCGCTTCTTCACGGGAACGTGTGGATGATTCGAGGTGGTGTTCGAGTTCCTTACTTTTTTGTCGATACGTTTCAGCGACTTCTTTCGTACGCTGTTGATGCTGATTGAGTTGTTTGTTGTACGCATCGAGATCAATTGGCTTTTTCGTCATACATCATATGCCCCTTTCAAAAGACGGTCAAACAGACAGGCGCGGTGCAAGCGAGGCTTGGCCCGCAGTTTCATCGAGGAAACGATTCCTGTCCTTAGCTTACGAAGGGGGTGAAAGGTTGGAAAGTTAGGTCAACACGAAAGAAGTGGTGAAAAAGATGAAAAATGTGACGAAATTGTGTCCGTAGCATATCCCATTTCTCACACTACTCGATGAATTGCACAAACCACAAAAAAACCGCAGACATGAAGTCTGCGGTTGAAGGCTTATTTGACGGCTTGGTCTTTGATTGGGAACCAGCCGGCACGTGTTGTGATGGCGTTCCAGAGCGGAGCCGGGACGGCGAGTTCGGCTTGTTTGTTCAAGTCGAGTTCGGTCTCGATTTCGTCTTCACGACCGTCTTTCACTTTCTCGAGCCAATCCGGGTCGATGATGAGTTCGCGGCCGAGCGCGGCGAGGTCGATGACGTTCAGTGCGTCTTCGACTTGACCTGGGCGCTGGAGCTGTCCGACTCCGATGAGCGGGACGGCACCGTTGATGCGTTTAGCGATGCGATCAATCGACCGCTCCGTCACGTTCTCGTTCCGCATTGAACCGATATTGAAGTTCCAGAGCGAGGCGTGGAGGTAGTCGAGATTTTCTTCGAGCAACATATCGATCAATACGTCCGTATCGTCGAGCGTGATGCCTGGCTCTTCGACTTCTTCAGGCGAGAAGCGGTAGCCGATTAAGAAATTGTCCGCGCCTTCAGCTGCACGTTTGACCGAGCGAATGACTTCACGCGGGAATGTGAGGCGTGCGTTTACGTCGCCACCGAAGCGATCGTCGCGTCGATTCGAGTGAGGTGAGAAGAACTGTTGAATCAAATACGTGTTCGCCCCGTGAATCTCGACGCCGTCAAAACCGGCCTCAATGGCACGACGTGTCGCTTCGCCGAACGCCTCGATGATGGCTTCGACTTCTTCAGTCTCAAGGGCGCGTGGTGTGGCGGCACCTTCACGGACCGGTGCGATGGCGCTGGCGCTTACTGGTTGTTCGTTCGGAACGAGTTCCGGAGGAGACATGCGTCCTGCATGGAAGATTTGAAGAATCGCTTTCGCGCCTTCCGCTCTCAAACTTTCAGCGAGCTGACGAAGCCCAGGGATGAACTTGTCGTCATTCACACCGAAGGCGTTCGGGAACCCTTTGCCGTCTTCGGTCACGTAAGCACACGCCGTGATGGCGAGGCCGACGTTCTTCGCTCGCTTGCGGTAATAGGCAAGTTCGTGTTCCGACACTTCACCCGTCGGTGCTGACGAATAATGGGTCATCGGCGCAAGTACGAGCCGATTGTGGAGCTCGACGCCGTTTTTGAATTGGAAAGGTTGTAACATGCGTTTCATAAAAAAACTCCTCCTTGTTGGTGATACCTTGAAGTCTAGTCTTCTCATTTTGAAATTGCGAGCGGGACGCTTTCTGAGGAGCAGGTTGCACACTCCGTGAGCGGGTCGATGGTTGAATGCTAGAAAATGGGGTATAATACAGGAGAAAAGTTGATAACCGGTTGGAGACTACAGAGAGACCACGACATGGGGGGCGAAGCCTTGTTTTGTTGTGGTCTCTTTTCGCATACATCGAACCGGATTCATTATAGGAGGGGACAAGATGGAAATCAGAAATTTCTCAGCAAAAGAACGTGCCAAACGATATGAACAGTTAACGGGTGAACGTCACGACGTGCTCGTCGTCGGCGGAGGAATCACCGGTGCCGGAATCGCGCTCGATGCCGCGTCTCGCGGAATGAAGACGGCCGTGCTCGAAATGCAAGACTTCGCAGCCGGAACATCGAGCCGTTCGACGAAACTCGTCCACGGAGGGTTGCGCTACTTGAAACAGTTCGAAGTCGCGCTTGTCGCCGAAGTCGGAAAAGAACGCGCCATCGTCTATGAGAACGGGCCACACGTCACGACGCCAGAACGCATGCTGTTGCCGATGCATAAAGGCGGCACGTTCGGACCGCTTTCGACCGCGGTCGGCTTGATGGTGTATGATTTCTTAGCGGGCGTCAAACGCGCCGAGCGACGTTTGATGTTGAAGCCGGATGAAGTCATTCAAAAAGCGCCGCTCGTCAAAAAAGACGGTCTTGTCGGTGGCGGTTATTACGTCGAATATCGGACAGATGATGCCCGTATGACGATTGAAGTCGCGAAAGAGGCGGCCAACCACGGCGCTCTCCTCTTGAACTATTCGAAAGTGACTGGTCTAATCTATGAGCAAGGCAAAGTCGTCGGCGTCCACGTTGAAGACCAAATCGACGGCAAGACGTACGATGTCTATGCGAAGAAAGTCATCAACGCGACCGGACCTTGGGTCGACGTGCTCCGCGAACAAGACGGCTCGAACAAAGGGAAGATGCTCCGTTTGACGAAAGGGATTCACCTCGTCATTGACCAGTCGAAATTCCCGCTCAAACAAGCCATCTATTTCGATACACCAGACGGCCGGATGGTGTTCGCGATTCCGCGTGACGGCAAAGCGTACGTCGGGACGACAGACACGTTCTTCGATAAGGATAAAGCTCACCCACGCATGACGACCGAGGACCGCGACTATATTTTAGAGGCAATCCACTATATGTTCCCAGACGTGAACGTGACGGCAGATGACGTCGAGTCGAGCTGGGCCGGGATTCGTCCGCTCATCTATGAAGAAGGCAAAGACCCGTCTGAAATCTCACGGAAAGATGAGGTTTGGCAGTCTGAAAGCGGCTTAATCACGATCGCCGGTGGGAAGTTGACCGGTTATCGCAAGATGTCAGAGACGGTCGTCGATTTGGTGGCGAAACTGCTCAAGCAAGAAGAAGGCATCGTCTTCCTCGCTTCGCGCACGAAACATATGCCGATGTCGGGAGGCCATGTCGGCGGTTCGAAAGGGTTCGATGACTTCTTGACGAAGAAGAAGGCTGAACTGAAAAACCTTGGTCTCGATGACGTCAAAGCCGAGCAACTCGTCCGTCTCTACGGATCGAACATCGATCGTGTCATCGAACGGATGGACTCGAACGCGTACGACCTTCCAGAGTACGTCTATGCACAACTCATGTACGGCATCGAAGAAGAGTCGGTCGTTCGGGCCATCGACTTCCTCGTCCGCCGCACCGGAGCGATGTTCTTCGACATCGACTTCGTCCGCAACTATAAAGACGGCGTGCTCCGTTGCATGGCCGATGTCTTCAAATGGTCGGATGCTCGTCTCGCTGAAGAGCGGGCCGAGATCGAGAAAGAGATTGATCTCGCGGTCGTCCCTGTCACGGTCGACTAACGAAATAAAAGGAACCTCGCCGCGGCGAGGTTCCTTTTCATATGCCTAATTCTTCATAATACGCCATGATGCGTTCGTCGAGCGCCTCGACGATGTCCGGTTCGCCGAACAAATACAGATAAAGATACGTGCCGTCCTCACGATCCACTTCTGTTTCGAGTGTCAGTGTGGTCGGTCGTCCTTTAAAGATGACATCGATTGTGCCGAGGGCGTGCACGTTCGCTTCGTCGAGTTCCGGATCAGAAGCCAGCTTTTTGATGCGGGCGATGTCACTGTCTGCGATTGGCTCATCGAACGTCTCGGATAAGACGGCGAACGTCTCCGGCAATTCCTCGAGATCGGTCTCGACGGCAGCGGCGAGCGGTATCTCTTCTTGGTCTTCCCCGAAAACGTTCACGACGAGTGCGACCATACTTCCAAGTGCCAAGACGAACAATATGTATAACAAATATGGTTTCATGATTTCGCTCCTGTTCGTTTCATGTTTTCAGTATATCAGCGTACCGGGTGTTTAGAAATAGGGAGACAATGGTATTGAAAAAGATGGAAAAGAGAAAGGCGGGGGAGTTACGATGAAACGAGCATGGGCAATCGGTGGCGTCGTCCTCATCTTATTTCTCGGTTGGCAGTTCGTCGATACGAATCGGCTGTTTGCCGACGTCTACTATACGAAAGTGCCGAGCACAAACGTCACCGACCAAGGAAAGAGACATACGTATGAAACGATTGGCTATGATGAAGACGGCAAGAAACGACCAATCACGTTCGAGGCACCGATTCGGCTGGCCGAAGGCGATTTTTTGAAACTGTATGTGAAAGACGAGCAGACGGTGACGGCCTACGAGCCGGTACCTGAGTCGGAAGTACCGGCCCAGTTAAAGGACGAACAGACCGAAGAACCGGTATCGATACCGTTGCCTTGATTTCAAAATAGGTCCGTCGCCAAACGAAATCGGATTTGGTATGGTTAGACTAGTGCAAACTATGGAGAGAAGGTAGATGGATGTCACGGATGTTGATCGCAGACGACCAAGACGGGATTCGGTTGATGTTAGCGCAAGTGTTCCAAAGCCTCGGCATCGAGGTCGACACGGCGAACGACGGACAGAACGCTTGGGAAAAGCTCGAACAGAACGGATACGATTTAGTATTGCTCGATATGAACATGCCGCGCATGTTCGGTCATGAAGTACTACGCAACATGCGCCAACGGAACATCGACACCCCGGTCATGATTATGACCGCGTTCGGGGAAAAATCGACGCTCGAAGAAGTGCAACGACTTGGCATTACCGCGCAATTTGAAAAGCCGTTCGATATTTATCGGATGATTGAAAAAGTGAAGGAAGTCCTCAAAATCACGTAATTCGTCACGAAGATGACATATGTAAACGCTTGCGCAGAGCCATTTCTATGCCCGAATAGCATAGGCACAAGTTTCGACGTGTGTTATAATGGGAACGAATTGCACGGGGGCATTTTTCCCAAAGTGCACAATAGCGAACAGACAGGAGGATGTCATTATGCCATTAGTATCAATGACAGAAATGCTTAACAAAGCATTCGAAGGCAAGTATGCAGTAGGCCAATTCAACATCAACAACCTCGAGTGGACGCAAGCGATTCTTCGCGCTGCGGAAGACGAGAAATCACCAGTTATCCTCGGTGTATCAGAAGGTGCAGCGAAGTACATGGGTGGCTTCACAACAGTTGTTAAAATGACTGAAGGTCTCATGCACGACTACAACATCACTGTTCCAGTTGCAATCCACCTCGACCACGGTTCATCTTTCGACAAGTGTAAAGCAGCAATTGACGCTGGTTTCACGTCTGTTATGATCGACGGTTCACACCACCCGATCGAAGAGAACATCGAAATGACGAAACAAGTCGTTGAATACGCACACGCTAAAGGCGCTTCAGTTGAAGCGGAAGTCGGCACAGTCGGCGGCGAAGAAGATGGCGTTGTTGGCGGCGTACAATACGCTGACCTCGACGAGTGCGTACGCGTCGTGAAAGAAGCGAAAGTTGACGCTCTTGCGGCAGCACTCGGTTCTGTACACGGAGAATACCAAGGCGAGCCTAAACTCGGCTTCAAAGAGATGGAAGAAATCGCAGAAGCGACTAAAACTCCACTCGTTCTTCACGGCGGTTCAGGTATTCCTGAGCACCAAATCAAAAAAGCAATCGAGCTCGGTCACAGCAAAATCAACGTTAACACAGAGTGCCAACAAGAATGGACTCGTGCCGTACGTGAGAAGCTCAACACGGACTCGAAAGTATATGACCCACGTAAAGTCATCGGCCCTGGTGTCGAAGCGATCTACAACGTCGTTACTGGCAAAATGCGTGAGTTCGGTTCAAGCAACCAAGCATAATCCTGTCACATCAGTCGGCTCTCTTTGCGAGAGCCGGCTTTTTTTATTGAAACGTAAGCGGTTAGGGTACCGTATATAGATGAAAAGGGGGAGTTTGCATGAAGTATCAAGAACGTTCGACAGAATCATTTTGGCGCATTTTTTATATCGTCGGTCCCATCATTATAATTGGTATGACGTTGGCCTTTGCCGCGCTGCCGGTCATTCTCATCCTCATGAATCCGAAACCGTGGTTGATTCCGCTGTTGTCACTCACTGTACTCGGCGGTTACGGCGTGTATCGTTTCTTGCAACTGTTTCGCCAGCTGTTCTGGAAAGAGCGGCACCAGTCGCACTATGAAGTGACCGCGACATATATTGAGGGGACGACGTATCGGCACGAGCCGGGTGAGTCAGTCGAGCAATCGTTCCCGCTCGACGCAATCAAGCAAGTCGTCTTCTTCCCGGCCATCGTCCGAAAGACAGAAGCGGCCATGCCGCATCCCTATAGACGACGGACGATCGAGTTGTGCCCGATGCTCGCCATCATGACTGACGAGGATTCAATGGAAATCTTGTTCGACCAACGCGATCTCGCCGCGTTCGAACAGTGGATTCAGTATTTTATCGAAGATAGCGTGCCAGTTTTCTATACACCGAAACGGCTCTACTGGATCGGGGCGAACATCGCGACACGGCGGGAGCGGTTCGATATGCTCCGTCGACCCGAAGAAATCATCCCGTTCACGTATACAGGCAATCTCGTGACCGACGAAGAGACCGCGGTCGGACTTTGGATCGAGACGCATGGGTCGGAGCGCTTAAAGGAAGGGCCGTATCAAGCGTATGAGACAAAACAAAAAAACGTGAAACGATGGACGGCAGTGGGGACGCTTGTTGGCGTTGGTTTACTCATCGGATCGATGTTCGCCATCGCCGGCTTGACGTAAAGGGTGTAGCAATTCCATGACAATTTCCTCATAATAAGAAGTGTAAGCGATCACAACACCATTCGAGGAGGAATTGTACATGCGTTTTTTCATTGATACGGCAAACGTGGAAGACATCAAGAAAGCTCATCAGATGGGCGTCATCGGGGGAGTGACGACGAATCCATCGCTCGTCGCCAAAGAAGGCGTCGATTTCCATACACGGCTACGCGAAATCTGTGAGATCGTCGGGGATCTCTCAGTCAGCGCGGAAGTTATTGCGCTCGACGCAGCGGGTATGGTGGAAGAAGGAAAGGAACTTGCGGCCATCGCGCCGAATATTACTGTCAAGGTACCGATGACGCCAGCAGGGATGGAAGCGGTCAATACGTTTTCACAGCTCGGCATCAAGACGAACGTGACGCTCATCTTTAACGCCAACCAAGCGCTACTCGCGGCTCGGGCCGGCGCGTCATACGTCTCGCCATTCATCGGTCGTTTGGACGATATCGGTCAAGATGGTCTCGACCTCGTCGAGACGATTGCCAATATCTTTGCCATCCATGGTATCGATACAGAAATCATCGCAGCTTCCGTTCGCCATCCGGTCCACGCGACGAAGGCGGCTCTCCTTGGAGCCGACATCGCCACGGTACCATACAAAGTCATCGAACAGATGATGAAACATCCGCTCACTGACAAAGGGATCGAGCAATTCTTAGCGGATTGGAACAACGCTCAATCCAAATAAGTTTGTCGCAGAAAGGTTTGATCTTCGTGGAAATTCTCCATATCGTAGGACAGCAAAAACTTGAAGGAACAGTTGACATTAGCGGTGCCAAACAGAGCGCCTTGCCTTGTCTCGTCGCAGCACTTTTGACGGAAGAACCGGTGACGATTGAGAACGTCCCCGTCATTGAGGACGTCGAAGTGATGCTCAGTCTATTACAAGAACTCGGCGTCGCGATTGAACGGGACGGGGAGCGGATGACGCTTCATGCGAAAGATGCCGTCGCCATGCCGCTGCTCGGCTCAGCGACGCGTAAAGTCCGAGCCGCTGTCTATTTGCTCGGGGTGTTTGCGGCTCGTTTTGGGAAAGGGGCCGTCGGGCTTCCCGGTGGATATGCGATTGGTCCACGACCGATCGATTTACATTTGAAAGCACTCGAACGTCTCGGCATTAAAGTCGAGAACGAGTCGGGACTTTATCATGTGAACGCCGAAAAGCTGGAAGGAAATCGAATTTATCTCGATCTCCGTTCGTTCGGGGCGACAGTGAGCGCCATGCTCGCGGCCGTGCTCGCTAACGGGACGACCGTCATCGAGAACGCGGCCATCGATCCGGAAATCGTCGACGTCGCGACGATGCTCACTTCGATGGGGGCCCATGTCATCGGGGCGGGCACCGACGAGATTCGCATCAAAGGGGTCGACAAGCTCCACGGCTGTACACACACGCTCATTCCCGATCGGTTAGAGGCTGGGACGTTCATGATTTATGGCGCGGTCGCGGGTGAAGTGACGGTTCGAAACGTCATTCCGACTCACTTAGAAGGCGTCATTCAAAAACTACTGGATTACGGGGCCGACGTCGAAGTCGGGGAAGAGACGATCACGGTGCGGGCGAACGCCTTTAAACCGATTGATATCCGTGTCTTCCACTATTCGGGGTATCCGACCGACCTGCAGCCGATCATGTCGGCCGCACTGTTGAAAGCGGACGGAACGAGTATCGTCACCGACAAGCTGTACGCCCAACGCTTCCGCCATATCGCGGAAATGCGGCGCATGAACGCACAGATTACGCTCGAGGACGCTTCGGCCGTCATTCGCGGCGGGACAACGCTCGCCAATGCGGAAATGGAATGTGCAGACGCACGGAGCGGGGCAGCCCTCGCCTTAGCTGGGCTTCAAGCGAGTGGCGAATCCACGGTGATCCATGCGGAAAAATTGAACGATTCATATGTCGATTTCGTCGGCAAACTAAAACAACTCGGCGCGCTCGTCTGGGTCGATGAGGTGTCCGAGTAAAAAGGGGAGAATTCGGGTGGAACGTAGTTTATCAATGGAATTGGTCCGAGTCACAGAAGCGGCAGCGCTATCTTCGGCTCGTTGGATGGGTAAAGGCTTGAAAGAAGAGGCGGACGATGCGGCGACGACCGCGATGCGTGAAGTGTTTGATACGATTCCGATGAAAGGGGTCGTTGTCATCGGGGAAGGCGAGATGGATGAGGCACCGATGCTCTATATCGGTGAAAAAGTCGGGAACGGCTATGGCTCGCGCCTCGACGTCGCTGTCGATCCACTCGAAGGGACGAGCATCGTCGCGACGGGAACATGGGGAGCGCTTGCCGTTCTCGCGGTCGCTGACGCCGGTGACCTTCTTCACGCGCCGGACATGTATATGGACAAGATTGCCGTCGGTCCGGAAGCGGCCGGATTGATCAGTCTCGACAACTCGATTGAAGAGAATATCGCCATCGTCGCCAAGGCGAAGAACAAGAACGTCGAAGACGTCGTCGTCACGATTTTACATCGTGATCGTCACGAAGAGATGATTCAACGTGTCCGCGCGACGGGTGCTCGTATCAAGTTGATTCCTGACGGAGACGTGGCCGCGGCCATCAACACGGCGTTCCCGAAAACGGGTGTCGATTTGTTGCTCGGTTCGGGTGGTGCGCCGGAAGGCGTCATCGCGGCCGTCGCGATGAAATGTCTCGGCGGTGACTTCCAAGGTCGCCTGCTTCCTGAAGACGAAGCCCAAGAGAAACGTTGCCAAGACATGGGCATCGCCGATACGGGCCGGATTTTGCTGTTAGACGACCTCGTCAAAGGTGAAGATTGCATCTTCGCGGCGACGGGCGTGACGGACGGGGAACTCCTCCGCGGCGTCCAGTTCACCGGGCAAGGCGGTCAGACGCACTCGGTCGTCATGCGAGCCAAGTCAGGAACGGTCCGCTTCGTCGAAGGCATCCACTCCTTGAAGAAAAAACCGAAAATGGTCATGAAACCTTAATTCTCTCGAGCTGTGGACATTGCGTCCACAGCTTTTTTGATGTGTTCCTACATATTTATTATGCGTTAGAACGGGAATAGAGAGTCAGGAGGTGTATACAAATGATCGAAGTGGAATCGCTCGTCAAAACGTTCGGGGACGTGGCGGCCGTCGATGGGATTTCGTTCTCGGTCCAGAAAGGAGAGATTTTCGCTTTCCTTGGACCGAACGGGGCTGGCAAGTCGACAACCGTGCAAATGTTGACGACGCTCGTCCGACCGACCGAAGGGAAGGCGCGGGTGAATGGATTCGATGTCGTCAAACAAGAGAAGGACGTCCGCCTGTCGATTGGCGTCGCCCTGCAAGAGACCGGAATCGACAAAGTGTTGACCGGGCGGGAACTGCTCGTCTTGCAAGGCCGGTTGTTCAAGATGACGAAACAAGAGGCGGAGACGCGCGCCGAGGAACTGCTCCGTGTCGTCTCGCTCACGGAAGCGGCCGACCGGAGAAGTGGCACATATTCGGGCGGGATGCGGCGTCGGCTCGATTTAGCGCTCACGCTCGTCCATCGACCGACCGTCTTGTTTTTAGATGAACCGACGACCGGGCTCGACCCGGCGAGCCGCATCGAGATTTGGAACGAGGTGAGACGGCTCAACGAGGAGTTCGGCACGACGATTTTCTTGACGACTCAGTACTTAGAAGAAGCGGATGAACTGGCCGACCGGATCGCCATCATCAATCATGGGAAAATCGTCAGTGAAGGGACGGCTGAGACATTGAAACGACTCGTCGGCGGCGAGACGATTGCGATGACGTTCCACAGCAATCAAGAAGCGTCTGCAGCCGCTGCGTTGTTCGGTCATACGGCGACCGGGCAACACGTGGCGTTCGAGCTCGTCAATCATACGCTGATGGAAGTCGTGCGCCAGCTCGATGAACGGTCGCTTCAACCGGAACGTCTGACCGTGAAGCAACCGTCGCTCGATGACGTCTTTTTGAAAGTGACCGGTGAGTCATATGAAGGAGGTGTGCCCGATGTGGACTGAGACATGGCTCTTCACGAAACGGAGCCTCATTACGACGATTCGGAATCCGTTTTCGTTCATCCCGAACTTGATTATTTCCGTCTTCTTCCTACTCGTTTACACGAGCGGATTATCGAGCGTCGCATCGCTTCCTCAGTTTGATGGGAGCGCCTATTTAAACTTCATCTTGCCGGTCTCCATCGTGTCCGGGGCGGTCGGTGGGGCCGGGGGGACGGGACAAGCGCTCGTCCGTGATATCGAGAGCGGCTACTTCGCCCGCTTGCTTCTGACTCCCGCGACGCGGACGGCGATCGTGCTCGGCCCGATGATTGCCGGGATGTTGCAACTGCTCGTCCAGACGCTCCTCATCTTCGGGGTAGCGTTCTTGCTCGGTTTGTCGATTCCGGTCGGTCTGCCTGGATTCTTGTTCACGGTGCTGCTTGCCATCGGATTCGGCCTTGGTTTTGCTGGTTACTCGGTCGGTGTCGCGTTAAAGACACGGAACGCTCAGGCTGCACAAGCCGGGACGCTCTTGTTCTTCCCGCTCATCTTCTTGTCGACGACGTTCGTCCCGAAAGAGTTGATTGAGGCAGAATGGCTCAAAGTAGCGGCGACGTTCAATCCGACGACGTACATCTTTGAAGGGATGCGTGCCGTCTTGACGCAACCGACGATCGACTGGAGCGCGTTATCGGCCGGACTTGCCGTCGCCGGGGCGATGAGCGTCATCATGGTCGTGTTCGCGGCGACGAACGCACGCGGTGCCTTGAAACAAAAATGACGAGCGGGGTTCAGCCCCGCTCGTCCTGGTCGATCATGAACGTCACAATCAAAAAGAGAATAAAACTGATTAACGAGACTGTGCCCCCGACGATGAAATACACAAGGGTGACGGTCTCATTCCATTGGAACGGGTTCATCGTGTAGAACCACATCCCGCTCGTCAATCCGATTGATCCGATGACGGCCGTCCACCCGTGAATCGTGACGAGCAGTTGGTTCCGGACCGCATATAAGCGATAGAAGACTCCCCAGGCGAAGACCGATAGCCAACCGGCGAGCAGAATATGGGCGTGGATCGGACGAAAGGCATAACTGCCGGCGCCCGACATATGCGACCCGAGCGCCGTCCCGATGACACCGAACAGCGCGGCGAGGCGAATCAAGCGAAGACTCCAAATCTTTTCCATGGCATAGAACAACTCCTTCAGCGTGATGGCTTTATCGTAACGAAGCCAGATGAACGGAAGATGAACGAACGTAAAAAAACGACCCAGTTCCTATGAACCGGGTCGTTTGGTCGTTTAAATTAGAGGTATGATCCTGCACCGACATAACGTGGTGCCCAGTAACCTGATGTGAAGCTCGCGTATTTCACGCCGCCTGTTTCAGAGTTGATCATTTGTGTTTTGCTGAGTGCCATTCCAACGTGTTGGATCGTGCTTCCGTTGTGTGAGAAGAACACGAGGTCGCCGGCTTGAATCGCTGACTTCGAAACTTTTTTCGAGTTAGCGTATTGCGAGCGTGAATCACGTGGGATCGATTTGTTGATGGCTTTCTTGTAAACGTGACCTGTGTAACCTGAGCAGTCAAAACCAGAAGTTGTCGTTCCGCCGTAACGGTAAGGTGTACCGAGGTACTTCTTCGACTCAGCGACAAGTTTTGTACGAGCGCTTGATGCAGAAGCAGTTGTTACTTTCTTCGCAGTCGCTGTCTTCGTGTTTGCTTTCAAGTACGTGTAAGTAGATGAAGCTGAGATATAACGGTGAGACCCTTTGTAGTTGATTTTGTAGAATGAACCAACTTTGCCAAGGTATGTATAGCGTTGGCCTTTGTTCATCGTTGTCGTGACTTTCGAGCTGAGCGACGGTGCTGTGCGGATGTTCAAGCCGTTAACTTTCGAGTAAGCGAATTTACCAGTAGCGGCTTCTGCTTGTTCACCTGTTGTGAAAGCAAGACCCGAGAAAGCGAGAGTGGCAGCGACAATAATAGATGCGAAACGCTTTAACATAGTGTATTTCCCTCCGTTTTTTAAAATAAAACCCTAAGTGGCTGTATATGATCGATGTGTGTTAACAAGATTAGAGCACAAGTTGCGGATATTACCCGGTTTCCTGTGCAAATAAACTATATCATGCGCAAGACCGATGGCATTTTTCAATCACAAGACAAAAACAGTTTTCTTGTAACATATTTGAAACAATATGCGAGAATAGAGACTTATTTGTTACATACATAGTAAAAAGGTTGTTATGTTTTCAACAACAGGGGAATAGACTGACATAAAGCCGTTTTTCAAACAGTGACGGTTTGACTGAAGTGTGATTAGATGAATGAGGAATGAACGTTTACTTTTGAAATATAGAATCATGAAAGACAGGTGACTTGAATGAGTCAAACGACTGAACCGGCTAAAAACTACACGCTTCGGGAACTCGAGACGAAGACGTTGAAAGAGTTATATGAGATTGCGAAAGAAGTGAACGTGCCTCAGTATCGCGAGGCACGTAAACGTGAGCTCATGTTCCGGATATTGAAATCACAGGCAGAATCAAAAGATCTTTATTTCCTCGAAGGAATCCTAGAGATTATTCCGCCTAACCCACAGTCGCAAAACGATGGCGGTTTTGGTTTCCTACGCCCCATCAATTACTCGCAATCGTCTGAAGACATTTATATCGCGGCTTCGCAAATCCGCCGCTTTAACCTCCGTAACGGCGACCTCGTGACGGGGAAAGTCCGGAAACCGAAAGAGAATGAACGGTTCCAAGGGCTTCTCAGCGTCGAGGCGGTCAATGGCGAGACGACGGATTCGACGCGCAACCGGGATTACTTCCCGGCGCTCACGCCGATTTACCCGGAACAACAGATGGTGCTCGAGACGGAGCCAAACCATTTGTCGGTCCGCGTCATGGACATGATTGCTCCCGTCGGCTTCGGGCAGCGAGGGTTGATCGTCGCACCGCCTAAGGCAGGGAAGACGTCCCTCTTAAAAGAGATTGCCAATTCGATCACGACGAACCATCCGAACGTCGAGTTGATTATTCTGTTGATTGATGAGCGGCCGGAAGAAGTGACGGACATTCAACGTTCGGTGCCTGGTGCAGACGTCGCCTACTCGACGTTTGACGAGACACCGGAAAACCATGCTCGCATCTCGGAGCTCGTTCTCGAACGGGCGATGCGCCTCGTCGAACATAAGAAGGACGTGGTCATCTTGCTCGACTCGATCACGCGTCTGACGCGGGCGTACAACTTGTCCGTCCCGCCGAGCGGACGGACGCTCTCCGGCGGGATTGACCCGGCCGCGTTCCATAAACCGAAGAAGTTCTTCGGGGCGGCCCGTAATATCGAGGACGGCGGCAGTTTGACGATTCTCGGCACGGCACTCGTCGATACGGGTTCGCGCATGGATGACGTCATCTATGAAGAGTTCAAAGGAACGGGCAACATGGAGCTGCACCTCGACCGCAAACTGGCGGAACGTCGGATTTTCCCGGCCATCGACATTCGTCGCTCGGGAACGCGCAAGGAAGAATTGCTGCTCGGCAAAGGCGAACTCGACTCGCTTTGGACGATTCGTCGCACGATGAACGAGTCGCCAGACTTCGTCGATCAGTTCTTGCGCCGGGTCCGCGAAACGAAAACGAACCTCGACTTTTTTGCGGCGCTTGAGGCCGATAAGAAAAAGAGTCGACGCCCGGTGAAAAAAACGAAAACGGACTTGTAAATCCTTGAACCGGGTGCTATTATATTCTAGTGAACTTTCTCTAGGTTGAAAGAATACTTAGGGCAGAAGGAGTTGAAAAGCAATGAAACAAGGAATCCACCCAGAATACCGTAAAGTCGTATTCATGGACTCGACGACTGAGTTCAAATTCATCTCTGGTTCGACTCGTTACTCTAACGAGACAATCACGATGGAAGATGGTAACGAATACCCACTCATCCGTGTCGATGTATCTTCTGATTCGCACCCGTTCTACACAGGTCGCCAGAAATTCGCATCTGCGGACGGTCGTATCGAGCGCTTCAACAAGAAGTACCAACGTTAATCGTCAACTTGTATGCACACCGCCTAGGGATTGCCCTTGGCGGTTTTTATTTTTTTTAGATAGAAGTCAACCCTTTTTCTTCAAGAAAAAGATGGGTATAATCGGGAAGCGATTAACGAAGGAGAGGGCGAAGTAGAATGATGCATGTGACGAACCGTTACGGTTGGATAGAAGTGATTTGTGGGAGTATGTTTTCTGGGAAATCGGAGGAACTGATCCGCCGTGTCCGTCGGGCGCACTACGGGAAAATCCCTGTCCAAGTGTTCAAACCGGCAATCGACGATCGGTACCACGAAGAGAACGTCGTCTCCCACAGCGGCAACTCGGTCGTGGCCGTGCCGATTCAATCGAGTCAAGACTTATACGATGCGGTGCGTGAAGAGACGCAAGTCATCGCCATCGACGAGGTTCAGTTCTTCGACGAAGGGATCGTCGACGTGATCGAGCAATTGGCGTCAGAAGACAAACGTGTCATCTGCGCAGGCCTCGACATGGACTTCCGAGGTGAGCCGTTCACGATGATGCCAGAGCTGTTGTCGCGTGCCGAATTTGTCACGAAGCTGCAGGCCATCTGTCTATCATGCGGGGCGCCAGCTTCTCGGACGCAACGATTGATTGACGGTGAACCGGCGCGTTTCGAAGACCCGGTCATCTTGGTCGGCGCTTCCGAGTCGTACGAACCGCGTTGCCGTCATTGCCACGACGTCCCGAATAAACCACGCCCAGTCCGCCATACAGTGGCCGACTGACGTCGACGGACCGCCCTTGGCGGTTCGTTTTTTGCTATAATGAAGACAGTTCGATTTGACGGAGAAAGGACGGATCATCATGTTTGACCGTTTGAGCGTATTAGAAGAACGCTATATGCAATTAAATGAGATGCTCGCTGACCCTGAAGTGCTCAGCGATGCGAATAAATTACGACAATATTCAAAAGAACAGTCGCAACTCGAAGAAACGGTGCAGGCGTACCGTCACTATAAAGAGACGAGCACGGCGTATAAAGAAGCAAAAGCGATGCTCGAGGACCGCACACTCGATGCTGATATGCGCGAGCTCGCCAAAGAAGAGATGTCACTCCTCGAGCCGGAAGTGAAGGCGCTCGAGGCGAAATTACGCGTCTTGCTGTTACCGAAAGACCCGAACGACGACAAGAACGTCATCGTCGAGATTCGCGGGGCAGCCGGCGGAGACGAGGCGGCACTGTTCGCAGTCGACCTATACAAGATGTACACGCGTTTCGCCGAGCGGCAGAACTGGAAGGCCGAATTGATTGACGCCAACTATACAGAACTCGGCGGTTTCAAAGAAGTGACGTTCCTCATCAACGGGACGGGTGCCTATTCGAAACTGAAGTTCGAGAACGGGGCGCATCGGGTCCAACGTGTCCCATCGACCGAGTCGGGCGGACGCATCCATACGTCGACGGCGACCGTCGCCGTGTTGCCGGAAGCAGAGGACGTCGAAGTGCACATCGATATGAAAGACGTCCGTGTCGACACGTTCACATCATCGGGTCCAGGCGGCCAGTCGGTCAATACGACCCAATCGGCCGTGCGCTTGACGCACATCCCATCGGGGCTCGTCGTCTCGTGTCAGGACGAGAAGTCGCAACATAAAAACAAAGACAAGGCGCTCAAAGTACTCCGAGCCCGCCTGTATGACAAGATGCAAAGCGAACACCTACAAGAACTGTCGGCGCAACGCAAATCGGCCGTCGGGACGGGAGACCGCTCAGAGCGGATTCGGACGTATAACTTCCCGCAGAGCCGTGTGACCGACCACCGCATCGGGCTGACACTCCAAAAGCTCGACCGCGTCCTCGCCGGGGAACTTGAAGATATCATCGACGCCCTCGTCATGGACGAACAGGCCCGTCTGATGGAGGATGTCGATTGATGCGGATCGCGGCGAGGCTGAAACAAGCGGAACGGGAGCTCGAGGCCGCTAATCGTGATGCCTCGATGGCGGAGTGGTGGCTCATGCACGTCCTTGACGTCGATCGGACGGGACTACTCATCCGTTTGTCCGATGAATTGACGACGGAAGAGGCGAAGTCGTTTGACGCCGGGTTCGAGCGTCTCTTGGCAGGTGAACCGGTCCAACACTTGATTGGTCACGCCCCGTTTTATGGACGGATGTTCGAGGTCAATCGTGACGTCTTGATTCCGCGTCCGGAAACGGAAGAGCTAATTGAATGGGTCGTCGAGCATGTGCATAATGTCTCCGACGATGAGATCGTCGACATCGGGACGGGCAGCGGCGCAATCGCCGTCACACTCAGTCTCGAGCTAGGTGTCCGTGTCCAAACGGTCGATATTTCCCGGGAAGCAATCGCTGTCGCCGAGCGTAATGCAGCGTCCCTCGGGGCGGATGTGTCCTTCCATGAAGGAGATTGCCTCGCGCCGATTACCGACAACTCGATTCGCGTCCTCGTCTCAAATCCGCCTTATATCGAGGCGGACGAACTGCTCGATGAGACGGTCGCGGGCTTCGAGCCTCACCTCGCCTTGTTCGGCGGAGCGGACGGGCTCGACTTTTATCGAACGATCATCGCCGACTCGATGCGCGTCTTGTGTGCCGATTGGCAATTGATTGCATTTGAAATCGGGTATAATCAAGGACAAGTTGTGAAATCGTACCTGTCCGAACGTTATCCTGAAGCAGAAACGGGTATTTTAAAAGATATAAACGGCAAAGACCGAATCGTCTACGCCGTGAGGGAAGGGATTGCGCATGGAAACGAATTGGATCAAGCCGACAGAAGTTGAGGAAGGGGTACGTCTCTTGAAGGCTGGCGAGGTGATTGCCATCCCGACGGAGACTGTCTACGGACTCGCCGGAGATGCGACGAACGATGTCGCCATCAAAAAGATTTTCGAGGCGAAAGGAAGACCGTCGGATAACCCGCTCATCGTCCACGTCGCCACGGTCGAACAGGCCGAACATTTCGCGCAAACCATCCCGCCGGTCGCGAGACTCTTGATGGAAGCGTTTTGGCCCGGTGCCTTGACCATCATCTTACCGTCGAACGGTCGGGCGTCGTCACTCGTGACGGCTGGTCTGGATTCGATTGGATTGCGGATGCCGGACCATCCGGCCGCACTTGACTTGATCCGCACGTCCGGTCTTGGACTGGCAGCACCAAGTGCGAACCGCTCGGGACGTCCATCACCGACGTCGGCCCGGCACGTGGCAGATGATTTGACCGGTCGGATCGCGGGTATTATGGATGGGGGACCGACAGGCATCGGCGTCGAGTCGACCGTAATCGATTGCACGGCAGAACCGGCGACGATTTTACGTCCGGGCGGCGTGACGAAAGAAGCGATTGAAGCGGTTATTGGCCCGGTCATTCTCGATGCCAACTTGAGCGATGAAACAGCTGCGCCACGATCACCAGGAATGAAGTACACCCATTACGCCCCGAGCGCACCCCTGTATTTAGTCGAAGGGGGACGTGAAGACCTCGTCCGTGTCGTCATGGCGCGGCAGGAAGCGGGCAAGCGAGTTGGCGCACTCGTGTTCGATGAAGCGACGACCCCGGCTGACGTCACCCTCTCTCTCGGGACTTCGATGGAGACGGCGGCCCAGCGGCTATACGAGGCGTTGCGTAAATTTGATGAGACGGATGTAGAAGAGATTTACGTGAATCGGATTGAACCGACGGGAGTCGCTCTTGCCGTTTATAACCGCCTCTACAAGGCGGCTGGCGGTAAAGTCATCCGTCCATAGGAAGAGGCTTAAGGACATAGAGGAGGATCACGCGATGTCGATGAAACGCGTATTATTCATATGTAGTGGGAACACATGCCGAAGCCCGATGGCGATGGCCCTGCTCCGTTCGAAAGTGACGGGGGACGAGTTCGATATTCGTTCAGCCGGACTTCGGACGATGCAAGGGTTTGATGCATCAGAAAATGCACTCCAAGTGTTGCGTGAACGAGGAATTGAGCTCGAGCACGTGACGCAAACGTTTGACGACGTCCTCGGACGCTGGTCGGACGTCATCTTGACGATGACACGGGCGCATCGTGAACAGATTCGGGACACGTATCCGGATTTGGCCGATCGCACATTCACATTATATGAGTTCGTCACGGGACTCGAGCGCGATATTAACGACCCGTTCGGAGGGTCGATGAACGTCTATCGCCAAGTCCGAAACGAACTCGAACCACTCGTGAATCGACTTGTGCTAAAATTGACGAATGACGGGTCAAAGGTGACGAAACCACCGAGACGCCTACCAAAGAAGACGGGGGAATGACGGAATGAAAATCGCAATCGGCGCCGATCATGGCGGATTCAATTTGAAGAAAGACATCATCGGATTATTGGAGGAGCTTGGACACGAGTATAAGGACTTCGGGACACACTCGGCCGAGTCAATCGATTATCCGGACGTAGCCATTCCAGTCGCCGAAGCAGTCGCGGCCGGTGAGTTCGACCGTGGCATCTTGATTTGCGGGACTGGAATCGGCATCGGCATTGCCGCCAACAAAGTGAAAGGCATCCGGGCGGCACTCGTACACGACTCGTTCAGCGCAAAAGCGACGCGTCAACATAACGACTCGAACATCATGACGATGGGCGAGCGCGTCATCGGACCGGGTCTTGCACTCGACTTAGTGGCGACATGGCTCGATACGGACTTCGAAGGCGGACGCCACTCGAACCGTGTCGACAAGATGAGCGCTTACGAAACGAAGTGACGACGATGAAGGCGGAGCTTTTGAACTTATTGACGGAGTTGCATGAACGGTTTCCGTTAGATGAGGAAAAGATGCTCGTCATCGGTTGTTCGACGAGCGAGGTCGTCGGCAAGACGATCGGGAAAGCGGGTTCGATTGATGTGGCGTCGGATTTAATCGAGGCGTTCCTTGCGTTTCGGGACAAGACCGGCGTCCATCTCGCCTTTCAAGGCTGCGAACATATCAATCGCGCCCTTACGATCGAGCGACGGACCTTGAAACAGTTCGGGTTGACGGAAGTGACGGTCGTCCCAGTCCGCGCGGCGGGCGGGGCGATGGCCGAGAAGGCGTACGAGCGTTTCGACGCCCCGTGTGTCGTCGAATCGATTCAAGCGGACGCCGGCATCGATATCGGCTCGACACTGATCGGCATGCATTTGAAGCCGGTCGCGATCCCGGTCCGGTTGTCGGCGAAGCAGCTCGGTGAGGCGTACGTCACGTTCGCCATCACGCGACCGAAATTGATTGGCGGCCCACGGGCCCACTATCCAGCAAAATAAAGAAAGCCGGTCTGCGCGACCGGCTTTCTTTTGCGTTATAACTCTTCACTGAACAAATATGAGATGACCATCGGGAACCGATCGCGCCAAGCGAGCTCGTTATGGACACCTTCCTCGATGACCTCGAAGCGGATATGTTCGACCTTGTCGCGCAGCAGGGCGTAGACCCGCTCGCTCGACTCGAGATACATCTCGTTCGTCGGACCGTCCGCTGACGGCTGTTCGACTTCTTTGCGGCCGACGTCCATATACAGACGTTCGACGCCGTTCAAATCACTCGCGTCAATCAATTGCTCGAGCTCGGTCTGGTTGAACCAGAACGCCGAGGACAATGAAGCCACGCGCTTGAAGACATCGGGATAGACGCAAGCGGCGTAAATCGAAATCAAGCCGCCCATCGAGCTGCCCATCATCGCCGTCTCGTCCGGCTTCGTCCGATAGTTCGCGTCAATCATCGGCTTCAACTCTTGGGCGATGTATTCAATGTAGGCCGATCCTTGTCCACCGAGCGTCACGTCTTGACCGAGCAAGCTCTCGCCGATGTACGGGTTCTCCCACGGACCGTACTCGTCGAGCCGCATCTCGCCGGGGGCGCTGTCGATGCCGACGATGATGATGTCGCGCTTCGAGGCGTCCATATACTCGCCGGCGCGCCAGCTCATCTTATAGCTCGCGTCCTCGTCGGCGAACACGTTCTGTCCGTCATGCATATAGAGCACGGGATAACGTTTGTCCGTCGTGTCGTAATCGGCCGGCGTATAAATCCGAATCGTCCGCTCGCGCTCGAACGGGGTGATGGTAATTTGTTTTGTCTCAATCATAAGTAGCCTCCTCTGATCGTCTTCTTTCATATGATACCCGACTTGCCCGTGGATTAGACGATACCCAAAAAAAGAAGCATATGTTACGATGGGGGTGTTGATTTTTAGACATTCAGAGGGGGTTTCAACATGGTAAACACGACGAAGTTGAAAGTACAGGATGCGGAATTGTTTGAAGCGATGCAACACGAGCTCGGTCGCCAACGCGAGAACATCGAACTCATTGCCTCGGAGAATTTTGTCTCAGAAGCAGTCATGGAAGCGCAAGGCGGCGTGCTCACGAACAAGTACGCGGAAGGTTATCCAGGCCGTCGCTACTACGGCGGTTGTGAGTTCGTCGACGTGGCCGAGAACTTGGCCCGCGACCGCGCCAAGGAGCTGTTCGGTGCAGAACACGCCAACGTCCAGCCGCACTCGGGTGCCCAAGCGAACATGGCCGTTTACTTCACAGTCCTTGAAGCCGGTGACACGGTGCTCGGCATGAACTTGTCGCACGGTGGCCATTTGACGCACGGAAGTCCGGTCAACTTCTCAGGCGTTCAGTACAATTTCGTCGAATACGGTGTAGACAAAGAGACAGAACACATCGATTATGACGTTGTCGCAGCCCTCGCGAAAGAACATAAACCAAAACTCATCGTCGCTGGTGCCTCGGCGTACCCGCGGACGATCGACTTCGCCAAGTTCCGTGAAATCGCCGATAGCGTCGATGCCTACCTCATGGTCGACATGGCCCACATCGCAGGTCTCGTCGCAGCCGGTCTTCATCCGAACCCGGTCGAGCACGCGCATTTCGTGACGACGACCACGCACAAGACGCTTCGTGGTCCACGCGGCGGTATGATTCTCTGTAAAGAAGAGTTCGCCAAGGCAATCGACAAGTCGATTTTCCCAGGGATTCAAGGTGGTCCGCTCATGCACGTCATCGCAGCGAAGGCCGTGGCGTTCGGGGAAGCGCTCCAACCTGAGTTCAAAGAGTATCAGGCACAAGTCATCAAGAACGCACAGGTGCTCGCGCAAGGGCTAGAAGAGGAAGGGCTCCGCATCGTATCGGGCGGTACGGATAACCACCTTCTCCTCGTCGACCTCCGCGGCATCGACATCACCGGGAAAGCGGCCGAGCATGCGCTCGACGCAGCCGGCATCACGGTCAACAAGAACACGATTCCATTCGATCCGGCATCACCGTTCGTCACGAGCGGGATTCGTCTCGGGACGGCCGCGATGACGACGCGCGGATTGAAAGAAGACGATATGCGTGAAGTCGCTCGCTTGATCGGACGCGTCTTGACGAACCATGAAGATGAAGCAGTGCTCGCGGAAGCGCACGAAGCAGTTCGCGCGTTGACGTCGAAGTTCTCGCTCTATCCTGAACGAGACTGACGAATGGACGTACGGACACTCGCAGATCGGGAACTTGCGGAACTGCCGCTCATCGATATGACGGAATGGCTCGTCCGAAAAGGCGAGCATGACCCGACGTTTCGCCTCGTCGCGAACGAGTTCGGGGTCGTGACGACGCTACTCGACCACGGGTATTATATCGAGGCAAGTGAACGGATTGTACCGCTTCTCGGAATGAAAGTGCCGGCGGCGTTTCATCGGCTCGGTCTTGCGCTCGAAGTGAAGGCGAACGGAAAGAAGGCGGCCAAGCGCCGCTTTCGTTCGTTCTCGCCGGCTGTCACCGGTCATGCGGACTTGTCGGCTTGGCGTAACGCCTTCAAATGGAACAAATCGTGGCTCGGTCTGCCGCTCGTCGTTGGTCTCGGTCTGGTCGCACTCATCTTTTGGCCGGATTCGGAGCCGCCGCCCGTGACGCCGACCGCATCAAACGAACGGGTCGAAACGGTGACGGAGGACGAGGCGCTCGCGAAACGGTTAGAAGAGCTCGAGCAAGAAGTTGCTCGACTCGAGGAAGCGAACGAGGCGCTCCAAACCGAGGACGAGACGACCGAAGCCCCTGAGGCACCGGCCGTCATCCCGCTCGGCGAAGTCGAAACGCTCGTCTCGGACAAACGGTACGAGGAAGCCGATGCGCTCCTCATCGGCAAGGCGAAAGCCGGTCAGGAACAGGCCGTCGGGTTTTATCGGTTGCTCGTCGACAACAAGCTCGGCGAAGCAGAGATCGCCGATTATGCCGCCTATGTCGACACGTATCCAGAGTCGGGATATAAGGCGGACGTCTTATGGATGAAAGGCATCGCTGAGAAGAAGGCCGGGGACGACACATACCGGACGACGCTCGCCGAAGTCGCCGCCATGGACGGGACGTATTGGGCCCCGATTGCCAAATCGGTGCTCGAGGAAGAATGAGGTCGCAGCCGTGCTGTGACCTTTTTCTCATCAAATTTTAATCTGTTTCACCGCTCTTTCTCAGCTCGCTCCCGTACAGTAAAGAAAAAGGATAAGGGAGAGGGACATATGCGCTCAACTAGCAGAGGAAAGATTGGAAGATTGATTCGAGGAGTGGCCGTCGGTGCGCTCGCATTGACACTCATGGCGGCAGGTGTCGCCGGGTTCTTATTATTCACCTTGACCGGTAACGCGTGGCTCGACCAAATCGCTCAAGTCGGGACTGATTTGGCGTTTCAGGCGGAAGGGATTGAAACGACGTTTGACCGGATGGGCGATTCACTCGAATTGCGCATCGAACAAGCGATTCCAGAAGCAGTTCGTCCGTTTTTTGACTGAGGAATCCGGGAACACTTAGAATGATGCGTCGGGCGGACTGCTCGGCGTTTTTTTTAGAAAGGATGAATGGAATGCCTACGATTCTCGTCGTTGAAGACGATGCTAAAATTGCCAGATTACTCGAACTTGAACTCATGCATGCCGGTTATCAAGTCGAGGTCGCCCATGACGGGCGGGCCGGGCTCGACCGGGCGCTCGCCGGTGGGATTGACCTGATGTTGCTCGATGTCATGTTGCCGCAGATGAGCGGACTCGAAGTCGTGCGCCGCGTCAAAGAAGAGCAGCCGCTCCTTCCCGTCTTGATGGTGACGGCACGCGGGGACCGCTACGATAAAGTGAGCGGGCTCGACCTCGGGGCCGATGATTACATCACAAAACCGTTCGAAATGGAGGAGTTGCTCGCGCGGATTCGGGCGTTCTTACGGATGCGTCAACACGTCCAAGTCGATACGAGTGAACGGGTCCTTTCCTATGAGGGGCTGACCGTCGACGTCAATCGCCATGAAGTGGTGTGTGAGGGGCAAAACGTCGACCTGACCCGAAGGGAGTTCGATTTGCTCGTCTATTTGCTCGAACATCCAGAACGCGTGCTCACGCGCGATCAACTCGTCGAGCACGTCTGGGGCTTCGATTATTACGGGGACACGAACGTCGTCGATGTGTACGTCCGCTATGTCCGGAAGAAACTCGGTGGCTCCTGGATTCAGACGGTCCGAGGCGTCGGCTATATGTTGAAGCGTGGTGAATAATATGAAGCTACGGACGAAGATCGCCTTGGCGATGGCGGGGTTCATGTTGTTTTTACTCATCACCTCGTTCGGTGTCGCCTGGCTCGTCTCGCGGCAACAGATCGTCGACGCCCGCTATGATGTCTTGCGCCAAGCACTCAGCTTGCTCGAGGAAGACGAGCGGAACCAACAAGCCGTCTTGTCGTTGCACGAGGACAGTGTCGTGCTCGAACGGCAAGCGAACGGCGATTGGGGCATCATCGGCGGCCAGGCCGAAGAGAGTTTACGTTTTCCCGTCAACTTCGGAGAACCGGCGCTCGTCGATGATTGGTTCGTCATCGCGACGTCGAACGGGCTCGGCTACGCGTTTCAAGACGCGGCCGTGAGCGAGACCCTCCAGACGCTGGCCACGATTTTTCTCATCATCTTCTTGATTGCAGTGGCGATGACGTTCCTCGGTAGCCTATGGATCGTCAGGCAAGGTCTCGATCCACTCCGCCGTCTCGAGTCGACGATGGAACGGATCACCGAGTCGGGTACGCTCGAGACGATCGATGTCGGGACGAACCGAGACGAAGTCTCGACGCTCGCGACCGGCTTCAACCAGATGATTGACCGGGTCGAAGGGTCGATGGAGCAACAGCGCCGCTTCGTCGCCGATGTTTCACATGAACTGAAGACGCCGCTCACCGTCATCGAAGGGTACGCCAAACTGCTCCGGCGCTGGGGACAGAGCGACCCGGCCGTTCGTGACGAGGCCATCGACCACATCTTGACCGAATCGCGGCAAATGCGCGAGGACTTGATTGAACCGATGCTCGAATTGAGCCGTTTCTCTTCGCTCAAAGAAGTGGAGATCGAGGTGATCAGATTGACTGAGCTGGCCGAACAATTGACCGAACGGTTCGAACGATCGCACGGTATCCACGTACCGATCGAGGCGATGGGGGAGTGGCACGGTCATCGTGATTCGTTGCAGCGGCTCGTCGTCATCTTCATCGATAACAGCTTGAAGTATGCGACTGACACACGCGTGACGATGACGCCGGACCGCATCGAAGTACGCGACCATGGGACGGCGCTCAATGAGGAGGACCGGGCACGGTTATTTGACCGGTTCTATCGACTCGATGAGGCACGGGACCGGAGCGGCAGCGGACTTGGTCTTGCTATCGCCAAAGAAGTGGCGGATTTGAACGGGTGGACGGTCGGCAGTTATGCGAATGCGCCGGACGGCAGCGTCTTCTACGTCACAAAATGACAAAACTTTCGCAGATTCTCATCATTTTCTAATGGAATCCTCGTGGTGCTCTAAGGTCACCGTTCTATGATGAAGATGTAGAACAAGTTCACCACATGAAACGAGGAGGAAACATCATGAAACTAATCGGATGGATTTTAGGAGTCGGGTTGGCGGTACTAGCCGTCGCCGGAATCGGGTTGTATGTCGCGAACGACAAGACGGACACGGTCATCGTCCCACGCGCGGTCGATAGCGTGAACAGCGGAACCGATGATGCCGCAGACGATGCGCAAGATGATGCGAGTCAAGAAGCAGCCACTTCGTCAGAAGGATCAGCATCGAGCGATACGCCGGTTCGTTCGGTCGATGACGATGATTATGAATTGTATGGTACCCTCGTCAGCCTATCAGACCGTGACGTGACGATCAGCTTCAGCGGTAAAGAATCGACGTATCCGCTCGCGGCCCGTCATGAGATTGACGACGACACACCGAAAGCCGGTGACCGCGTCAAACTCGAATTCAATCAAAACGAAGAAGTGAAGGAAGTCGACCGTGAAAGTGACGACTTCGACATTTACGGCACGTTCGTCAGCCTGTCGGATCGTGACGTGACCATCGAACGTGATGGCAAGTCAGAGACGTTCAAACTCGCGAGCCGCTACGAGCTTGACGACGAGGCGCCAAAAGCCGGTGACCGGGTCAAACTCGAGTTGAACCTTCAACAGCAAGTGAAAGAGATTGAACGCGACGATGACCGGGATGACCAAGACGATCAAGATGATCAAAACGACGATCAAAATGATGACGACCAAGATGACGACCGTGACGATGATCAAGATGATGATCGCGACGACGACTAAAAAAATGCCACGCAAGTGGCATTTTTTGTTTATTCTTCTAACAAGAGTTGTAATTATTATTGTATGATAAGGTGAAAATGAAAATTTTAGGCGATTCAAACCAAATAAATGTGAAAGGAGGGGACGGGATGAAAAACGTCATCGGACTGATGAGTATAGCCGTCATACTGTTAAGTGGATGCGGGACGAATGAAATCAATGCGCTCAATTTACGACCGCTGTCGACGTATGCGATTCAACAAGACCAAGACATTCCGTTGACGTCTGCGTTGAAGACGCGACTGTTGAATTACTGTGAGCGGCAACCGACAGACGTGTTGCCGACGCGTCGGGCCGAATTGGCGGCCATCACATTCCGCCACCCCTTCTATGACGAATTAGGTAGCAAGACCGTCAAATATTGGCGGAGCGGGGACGAGCATTACGTCTCTTGTTTGAACAGCAACGAACAAAATGAGCGCGTCTTCCGTACCGATGGAATCGAGGCGTTCGAGTCCGCGGCCGGTTCAGGGCCGAGGGAGGTCGATGTCGGGAGCACGTTATCGTTCATTCCTGAACCAGACGTCACGACCGTGGCGCGCGCCTTCGCGGTTAACGAGACGCATGAGACGATTGTTCCCGGTTCGGTCTTCCGGTATCACACACCGGACCGTGGCGCGCTTCACGTCACCTATCACGTCTATCAAGGCGGTGCCGAGGCGGGACAGCTGATTGAACCGGGACTGTTCGTTTTCGAGAGTGGCAAGAATGAAGGCGTGGCGTTCTTGACCCAGTTGGCCGATCAACGGATTACCCTCCAGATGGGTACAGCACAGGCGTGGGATCGCACCGTATTACCCAGTTCGCTGTCGAGTGAGTACGTGCAAATTGACTCGATGGAAGCCGTCTTCAATTTAGATGCCGAAGGACGTAGGCTCTTGAAACGAATCGTGCTCGCGGATGAGCCGATCGAAGACGTCTCGGAGCAGGATTCGGCCGTCTTATCGACTCGTTATGATACCGTAATCGAGGTATGGGGGGCCGTTCAACGACCAGGAGCCGGTGAATTGACGATCACATCGGAGCAAAAAGAGGCGATGCGGTTGGCGACGTACGAGACGGAGACGAAGACGGCCCACCTCGGAGGCCCGAACACGCGCGAACTGTTCGAACTTTTGTCCCGCGTGAAGACGACGAGTGCCGCACCGACGGGCGAACGACGTGGGACGCTCGTGTTATATGAGCAGTTGACCGAGCAACGGTTCGACGTTTGGACCGAGGAAGGGAAAGATACCCTTCAACTGATGGACGTCGAGTCGAAGCGGGTCTATTTGATTGATCAACTGGAATTAGAGGGATTGCTAGACACTTACATATGAGCTAAAACAAATTCTTTTCCCGTTTCATGACACTTTCATGTCGTGAGACGGGTTTTTGTTGTCAAATTGACACTATGTTTTCGTGAAAAACTATCCTATAATTTTTTTTGCGAAGGTTCAACATTACATACACGAATCCGATACATCCATAAAACACACAGCACTAACCTTCTCGTCATTTGAATATAAGAAAAGGGGGAGCAACGAGACACAACTCCATTCAACCATCATCGTCCGTCACCACGTTTTGTCAGTCATCAGGAGAGGAATAGGTAGTGAAATTGAAAAAGTTAATTATGTCTCTAACGGTAGTGTTGTTGATTGTTAGTCTGAACATGTCTAAAACGGGGGCACAAACCATGAACCCACTCGACGGTGTGAAGAACTATCAAGTGTATTATGGCCATCCAACGGCAGCGATTTTGAAAGATATGCAAAACTATGACCTCGTCATCATTGAGCCACTCCATTACACGAAAGCGCAAGTGGAGCAAATCAAAGCACGCGGGACAAAAGTACTCGGATATATTAGCGTCATGGAAGTCGCGACATGGAACACGGGTCTCATGTCAAAACTTCAGTCAGGTGACTTCTTTACGCGTAACGGACAACGTGTCCATTACTCGGAATGGGATTCGTACTTGACGAACATCGCCTCACCGCACTTCCAAGGGTTGCTCCTCACGGAAATCCAGAACCAAGTCGTCGCCAAAGGCATCGATGGCGTGTTCATGGATACGGTCGGTGATATCGATAACGAACATTTGAACAATCCGACCGTGCTCAAGCAGCAACGTGACGGACTCGTCAACTTCTTGAAGCAAGCACGGGCCCGCTATGGTGAGATCGCCATGGTCCAAAACTGGGGCTTTGACACGTTGGAAACGTCAACGGCACCTTACGTTGACGGCATCATGTGGGAGAGTTTCAACGCCGACACGATCAAGAGCGACGCTTGGTCACAAAACATGATCAAGAAATTACAAGCGGTCGACGCGAAGCATTCGGTTAAGACGCTCACGATTTCGACACGTCTTAGCGCGGACAGCCACAAGCTCGCTAAAGATTCTGGATTCATCCACTTCCACGAAGCGGATGCTTACGTGAACTGGAACGCAGGTCTCGTGACGCGCACACAGGATACGGCGCCGGCACCGGTCGCAGTAGCACCGACGACGAAGCCAGCTGAAACGACAACGACGAAGCCAGCTGAAACGACAACGACGAAACCGGCTACAACGACAACAACGAAGCCAGCTACGACGACAACGACGAAACCGGCTACGACGACAACGACGAAACCGGCTACGACGACAACGACGAAGCCAGCTGCGACGACAACGACGAAGCCAGCTGAAACGACAGCCACGAAACCGGCTGCGACGACAACGACGAAACCTGTGACAGAAACGGCGACAAAGCCAGTCACAAAGCCAGTCACAAAGCCAGTCACAAAGCCAGTCTCAGCTCCGAAAGCAGATGCCTCGACGGACAAACCGACCGAGTCGAAACAAAAAGCAAAAACTGACTGGAAGCAAGAGAAGAAAGACAAAAAAGAGAAGAAGAAGGCGAAAAAGCATGCCAAAAAACATGCTAAAAAGCATGCCGCCAACCACAGCTCGTCTAACGACCATCACGCCGCCAAAGGAAACATGTGCGGAAAAGTGAAACACAAGACGGCCGGTTTCCTAAATTTCTTCAAATTCTAAACCATGTGTCACCTGAACCCCGAGGGATCGATTTCGTTCCTTCGGGTTTCGTCTGACCTCTTAAAAAACAGAAGTTGACCCTACCTTTCTCAGAAAAGTTAGGGTACAATGCTCAAGAGAGATTGAGAGAGGAGTGAAGCATGATGGGCAAAGTACACGTTTATGACCACCCATTGATTCAGCACAAGATGACGATTATGCGTAAAGTAGAGACGGGGACGAAGCAGTTCCGTGAACTCGTAGACGAGGTTTCGTCACTCATGGCATATGAAATTACACGCGACCTTCCGCTTACCGATGTGGAAATTGAGACACCGGTCTCTGTATCGACACAGAAGATGATTGCCGGCAAGAAATTGGGAATCGTCCCAATTTTACGGGCAGGCCTCGGCATGGTGGATGGCTTCCTCAAAATGATGCCGAACGTCAAAGTCGGTCACATCGGTTTATACCGTGACCCAGAGACGCTCGAGCCGCACGAATACTATCTCAAGTTGCCGACGGACGTCACAGAACGTGACTTCATCGTCGTCGACCCGATGCTCGCGACAGGCGGTTCAGCAGCCGACGCGATTGCCGCGCTTAAAAAGCACGGTGCCAAGTCGATCAAGCTCGCTTGCCTCTGTGCAGCCCCTGAAGGTGTGGAACGTGTTCAAGCCGAACACCCGGACGTCGAAATCTATCTCGCTGCACTTGACGAGAAGTTGAACGACCACGGCTACATCGTACCAGGACTTGGTGACGCAGGTGACCGTCTGTTCGGAACAAAATAAGCATGAACCCGATGAGAGGATCCTGGTGATCCTCTCTTTTTTGTGGGAATGTGCACCAATCGATTCAAATTAGTTGAGACGATCGAAGAGACGGCCGATAGTAGAAGAGGAAGAGACCGTAAGTCGGTCCGATGTCGGGATAAGGGAAGAGACACGATGAAGACTAAATTCTCGCTACTGCAAAGATACTTACTCATCTCCTTGATGGCATTGTTTTTGACGAGCGTCTGGAGCTATAGCGCGTTTCAGGACATCGAGCAGGAAAATCGACGGATTGTCGAGGAAGCCATCCCGATTTCGAACGCTGCCTCGGAGCTGTTTCGGTTACTGCTCGACCAAGAGCTGTCGGTCCGGGGCTATACATATAACCAAGACGCGCAGTCGCTCGAACAGTATGAGGCGACGAAACAATCATTGGAGGAGACGATTCGTATTATTCGTGAACTCGACGAGCGTCATCCGATCATGCAGGAATTGATTCAAGACGAGGCGTTGCCGCTCATTCAAAAAATGGAGGCGTTCCATGCGTCGCAAATCGAACTCATCGAGGCGGGTGACGTCATCGCCGCGAACGCGCGTCGCTATAGTGGCATCGATTATATCAACCAGTTCCGAGACGTCGATGCGGCCCTTCGTGAAGACATCGACAACATTATCCAACAAGCCACGCTTCGGAGTGAAACTGCCTCGAATTCAGCGAAATGGGTCATCTTCATCGTCGTCGGCATCGCATTGTTGCTGTTGATGACGTTCATGCATACGTTCCGGCTCGAGCGCAGCAAACAAGCGCTCATCCATCGCTCGCTCCATGACGCCTTGACCGGGATTTGGAATCGTCGAGCTTTTGACGAGAAGTTAGAACGGATGTGGGACGAAGCAACCGATACCGGAGACGTGCTTGCGCTCCTCTTGCTTGATATCGATGCGTTCAAGACGTATAACGACACATACGGCCATTTGGCCGGAGACGCTTGCCTCGAACGGGTGGCGAACGCGATCGACAAGGCGGTCGGGGAAGACGGCATGACGGCCCGCTATGGAGGCGAAGAGTTCGCGGTGCTCCTGCGGCCACGCCACGCGCGCCAACCGAAAGAAATCGCGGAACGAATTCGGCAAGCGGTGCTCAAACTGAACATCGCGCACGAAATGTACACACCGTTGCGAAAAGTGAGTGTCAGCATCGGCGTCGCCGAACATGCGCCAACGCCAAGTGGCGATAAGACCGACTTGATTGAGGCGGCTGACCAAGCCCTCTATCAGGCGAAGCAGAGTGGGCGCAACCGCGTCTCGGTCGGCCAGGCCACGAACGTAGGTTAAAATCGGCTACAAAAAAAGACGACCTTCCCGATTCGAACGGGAGGGTCGTCTTTCGTATAGGTTTATTGTTCAATTAATCCTTCTTGGATAAGGAAGTCGCGGGCGACTTTCTCCGGACGTTGTTTCTCGACGTCAGCAAGATAATTGAGCTCTTGCATCGTCTCGTCCGTGATTTTCCCGCTCAGCAAGTTCAATACGTCCGCGAGCTCAGGATGCTCGGCGAGCGTCTCTTCGCTGACGATTGGGACCGCGTAATACGGCGGGAAGAACTGTTTGTCGTCCTCGAGGACGGTCAAATCAAAGCGTTTAAGCAAGCCGTCGGTCGAGAAGCTGTCGATGGCGTTACTCTCATTGTTCATGAGTGCCGTATAGCGGAGTCCGCCGTCGACCGGTTTCACGTCTTGGAAGTTGAACGGGTACGCCTCTTTCAATCCGAGGTAGCCGTCTTCCCGGTTCGAGAACTCGATTGTCGGACCGAAGACGAGCTCGTCACTCACCGCAGCGAGATCTGAGACGGTCTTTAAACCGTATTTGTCGACGTCTTCTTGTTTGACGGCGATGGCGTAGGTGTTATTGAAGCCGATCGGGTCGAGCGTGCGGATATCGAAACGTTCGTTCACTTGTTTCACGACTTTGTCGTAGACGACGTCCGGGTCGTTCTCGACTTCTTGCTTCAATACATCGACGAACAATGTGCCCGTATATTCGACGTACGTATCAATCTCACCGGTCCGTAGGGCACTGAAAGCGACCTGGGTGCCACCGAGGTTCAGTTGACGTTTCACATCGAGGTCGGTCTTGTCCTCAATCAAGTCGGCGACCATGTTCCCGAGAATCAATTGCTCGGTGAAGTTTTTCGAACCGACGACAATCGTATCGTCTTCACGGGTGAAGGCGTAAATCGAACCGGCGAGGAGAAGCGTGAACGCCGTCGCGATGACAATGAGTGGCTTTGTCACTTTCTTCGCAGAACGACGTGTTTTCTTCTTCATCCGTCCATCCGCGAGGACGATGCCGTTCGGGGCTACTTTATACTCGATGCGACTGACGATGAAGTCAATCAACAAGGCGAGCAGTCCGGCCGGGATGGCACCGGCGAGGATTTGATTGTTGTCGACGGTCTGGATTCCGGCGAAGACGAGGTAACCGAGACCACCTGCTCCGACGAACGCCGAGATCGTCATGAGCCCGACAGCCGTGACCGCCGAGATGCGAATCCCGGCCATGATGATCGGGAGTGCGAGCGGCAGCTGGATTTTACTCAAAATCTGGCGGTCGGTGAGCCCGATCCCTTTGGCCGACTCAAGCGTATCGCCCGGGATGCTCGATAGTCCCGTATACGTGTTTTTCACGATCGGGAGGAGCGAGTACAAGACGACCATGATGATGGCCGGGGTCGATCCGATTCCGATGAACGGGATCAAAAATCCGAGGAGCGCTAAACTCGGTACGGCTTGGACGACGCTCGTCAGACCGAGAATCGGCTTGGCGAGACGCGGGATCCGTAAGATGAGAATCCCGAGTGGTACCCCGAGTAAGACGGCGAGCGAGACGGCAAAGACCGTCAGCTGTAAGTGTTCGAGCAAGAGCGTCCCGATTTGGTCGGTGTTGCTCGTGAAGTAATTGAAAAACGATTGAATGGCATTCATATAGTTTCCTCCTCTTGCATGAATTGCTCACTGAGGACGGAAAGCAAACTGCTGCGTGTGATCAAACCGTGAAGCATCGAACCGTCGACGACCGGGAGATACCCTTGGTCGCTCGTGTTCATGACGTCTAAAATGTCGAGGAGCGAGTCCTCGATTGAGACGAAAGCATAGTTCGTGTTCATGACTTCCTCGAGCCGCTTCGTCTTGTCTTGGATGCCGTGGACATCTTTCAATTTGATGAGTCCTTGAAGGACACGATCACGGTCTGTGATCAACAAACTGTCGACCTTGCGGGAGCGCATGATTTCAATCGCTTGAAGCACCGTCCGCTTCCCGCTGATCGATACCGGGTCGGTGATCATGATGTCTTTCGCTTTAATGAATTCAGGGCTGTTCCAAATCCGATTCTTCCCGATGAACGACTCGACGTATTCGTCTTTCGGGTTCCGGAGAATTTGTTCCGGAGTATCGAATTGGACGATTTCCCCGTCGCGCATGATACAAATGCGATCGGCCAGCTTGATCGCCTCATCCATATCATGGGTGACGAACACAATCGTCTTTTTCACTTCTTCTTGAAGATTGAACAGTTCTTCTTGGAGATCGTTTCGAGTGACAGGGTCAAGGGCGCTGAACGGTTCATCCATCAAAATGACTTCCGGGTCGTTCATGAGGGCACGGGCAAATCCGATACGCTGCTGCTGACCGCCGCTCAATTCGCTCGGATAGCGATCGATGAATTGGTCCGGGTCGAGGCCGACCATGCGGAGGAGGTGTTCGGTGCGCGCATCCATGTCTTGTTCGGCGTGTCCTTCGAGACCGGCGATCAATTGAATGTTTTCGCGAATCGTCATATGCGGAAAGAGGCCGGTCTGTTGAATGACGTAGCCCATCTGGCGACGCAGTTCAATCGGGTCCATCTTCCGGGTATCCTGTCCGTTGACGATGATCGTCCCTTCCGTCGGCTCGATCAAACGGTTGATCATTTTGAGCGATGTCGTCTTCCCGCAGCCGGAGGGGCCGATAAAGACGACGAGTTCACCTTTGTTGATGGTGAGGTTCATCTCTTTCAAGACGGTCGTGTTCTTGAATGTTTTTTGCACTTGTTTAAATTCAATCATGCATTCACCCTTTTCAATAATTATTTTCACATAACCTTATATGCCCGTTGTCGAAGGATTGTAAACATTATTTTTGAAAAAAGCGTTTAAAGGTCGGATAAAGCGGGGATTATTACTTCTATTTTTTTTTATAAAAGGAGAAAAAAGAGGAACAGCACCCGGATCAGCGGGCCGTTCCTCTTGATTGGTCAGGATGGCATCGCTTCGACGAGCAGGTCCGCCAAGTGGACGGCGCGCATCGATTCAGTCCCATGCTCTTGAATCCCGAGTTGCATCTGCATGTGGCAACCCGGATTTGACGTCACGATCGTTTGTGCTGCCGTGGCGTTCACGTGCCCCATCTTCATCTCGAGGATGTCGTTGGCGATATGGGGCTGCAGAATGTTGTACACACCGGCCGAGCCGCAGCAGTGGTCGGCGTGCTTCTGCTCGATATAGACGGCCCCTTCGATCGCCTGGAGCAATACCCGCGGGGCGAGCGCGCCTTTTTGGACGTTGCGCAAGTGACACGAATCTTGATACGTGATGAGTTGCTCCGGCAGGGCGAGCGGGACGCGGTCGAGGAAGCCGACCTCAAGCAAGATTGACGCGAAGTCTTTAATCTTGGCCGTGAATCGTTCCGCACGTTCGGCCCATTCTGGGTCGTGCTTCAACAGATGGTCATAGCCGACGAGGAACGCGCCGCAACCGCCGGCATTCGTGATGATGTAGTCGACGTCCTCGGCCTCGAACGCCGCGATGTTCTGTTTGGCGAGCGTGACGGCGCCCGCCTGTTCGCCGGCATGACCATGTAAGGCCCCGCAACACTGTTGCGTTTTCGGGATAACGATGTCGCAGCCCGCCGCTTGGAGCAGTTTAATCGTGTTGGCATTCGTCTCATAGAACATCGTGTCCATCAAACAGCCGCTGAAGAAGGCGACTCGGGCCGTTGTCGCTCCCGTCGCCGGGATTTGCTCCGGACGTCGACGTCGCTCCGTCTTCGGTGGGACCGTCGGTAAAATCGTCTCCATCTTCTGGAGCTGGTCCGGGAACCAGTCGAGGATGCGGAGCTTGTGAGTGAGCGTCTGGACGCCAGACTGTTGATAGAAGCGGAGAAAGCCCGTCGCCGTCTCCATCTTCGCCTTATTCAAGAACAGCCCGTCAAAGACGACTTTTCGGACGAGCCGCTCGCGGACCGGCATTTGTCCCGTCGCACGTTTATGTTCGGTAATGGCGGCGCGTGCGTCCTCGAGCAAGACGCTATAGCGTACCCCGGCCGGACATGCCGGCTCACAGGCGAGACAACCGAGACATTCGTTGAGCGTCTTTTCGACGCCCTCATCCGGTTCAATCAATCCGTCGACGACACCTTTCATGATGGCGATGCGACCGCGCGGGGAGGCGGACTCGTCTTTCGAGCGGATATACGTCGGGCACGTCGGCAGGCAAAAGCCGCAACGCATGCAGCCGAGCATCTCTTCATAGTCGAGCTTCTCGGTCATGCGGGTGGCGAGTTCGGGCGTCTGCTTCATGATTTACCTCCTTGGACGATGCGTTTTTTCGCCGCTTTGGCGAACATCTTCTGCGGGTTCATGATGCCGTGCGGGTCGAAGGCGAGCTTGATGCCTTTCATGACGTCTATCCCGGCCGGACCGAGCTTCCATTCGAGATACGGTGCTTTCATCGCCCCGACCCCATGCTCGCCGGTGATCGTCCCGCCGAGGTCGAGTGCGGCGGCGAAAATATCGGCGAACGCCGCCTCGACACGTTCCATCTCCTCATGATTCCGGGCATCGGTCGCGACTGTCGGATGCAGGTTGCCGTCCCCGGCATGACCGAACGTGGCGATTTGAATGTCATACGCCCGTCCGATCGCTTCGATGCGCCGGACCATCTCGGCAATCTCGCTCCGTGGCACGGTCGCATCCTCTAAAATCGTCGTCGGGCTGAGCCTGGCGAGGGCGGACAAGGCGATGCGCCGGGCGTAGCGAAGCGTCTCGGCATGTGCCTCGTCTCGGGCCACTTCGACCGACAAGGCACCTTCTTCTAAACAGACAGCATGCATCGCTTCGATATCTTGTCGGACGACGTCACGCGGGCCGTCCTGTTCTAATAGAAGGAGAGCGCCGACGTCCGTCGGCAATCCGATGTTCGCGTACGCCTCGACGACCTCGATTGTCTTCTTGTCCATGAACTCGAGTGTCGCCGGGATGACGCGGTTCTCGATGATGCGGCTCACCGTTCGGGCCGCGCTGTCCAAGTCCTCGAAATAAGCGAGCATCGTCTGTTTTGTCTCGGGGAGCGGGATGAGCTTGAGCGTCGCTTGCGTAATGACGGCGAGTGTCCCTTCCGAGCCGACGAGGAGACGCGTCAAATCGTACCCGGCCACGTCCTTGGCGAGCTTGCCGCCCGTATGGAGGACATCCCCGTTCGGGAGCACCGCCTCGAGCGCGAGCACGTAATCGGCCGTCACACCGTATTTCAATCCGCGTAACCCACCTGAGTTCTCGCTGATGTTGCCGCCAATCGTCGAGATTTTCATCGAGCTCGGATCCGGCGGGTAGAACAGTCCTCTCGCCTCGACGGCTTGTGCCAAATGGGCGGTAATGCAGCCCGGTTCGACCGTCACTGTCAAATTCTTCTCATCAATCTCGACAATCTTGTCCATATGACGGAAGTCCATGACGACACCACCGGAAAGCGGCGTCGTGCCGCCGGCAAGATTTGTCGCCGATCCGCGTGGGACGACCGGGATCCGGTGTTCGTGGCACAGCCGCAACACGGCCTGCACGTCCTCGGTCGAGCGGGGGGCGACGATCGCGTCTGGCATCGCTTGATAGTTCGGCGTCGCGTCAAATGAATAGGCGAGTCGGGTCGTCGAGTCCGTGAAGACGACATCGGCGCCGATCTCCTCGCGTAGTTGGGTCATCCAATCCATTCTAGTTCCTCCTCACACGCATCAACATGCATTCGATGCGGGCGTCGGTTTCGAAAGTCACAAAATCGACACATTTTTAGATAGCGCTTACATCGTAATCGTAGCCATTCGAACTGGTATTGTCCACCCATTTCGGGTTGATAGGAAGGGCTTTCCAGGCGATTGACCGCTCGGAAAAGGCGGTGTGATATTCATCACTACAAATTCGTCAGAACCCCTCGACATGACAAAAAGATAATCGGTATACTGATACAGGACGATGTAAACGATTTCAAAATCGGGTCAACGTTTGTTTCAAAACCTTTTGTGAACGTAAGCCGTTTTGCATTGTAATTTCCAAAACGTGAAGGTATAACTGAACTATTCTTCATCTGATTCGTAATGTGAAATGTTATAAAGTCAACATTTTTATTTCACCGTTTCTTCATACTTTCTTAAAATTTGATGATTTTAATTTAGTTTGTGAACTGCGTAAAAGCCTTGATACGACTTGATTTAAAGCGCTTTTATAATTGTGAAATCAATTGACTTCTTATGCCATTTCCAGTACTCTGAACTTGTGTGACTTTTGATGGTCACGCGAGTGTGAATCCGATGGAGAAGATGCATGGCTTGGCAGCTCGAAAGGGGGATGGGGATGACGAAAAAAGACAATCGTTACCTATCTTATGCCTCGCTCGCCTCTCAAATCTCGACCGCGCTCGCTGGACCGATCGTCATCGGTTATCTCGTTGGCCAATACGGTGCGAGACGTGAAATTTGGGGCACGTTTGGTTGGAATGTGTCAGTGCTTCTCGGAATGGCTTTCGGGATCACGGCGCTAGTTCTCACCCTTCGAAGTTTACTGACAGGAGAGGACGAATGAACTTACAACAAGTGCAAGCAGACAGAAAAGCACAACAGCAGTTGATGAAACGCTATACGAAGTGGTTTATCGGATGGTTCGCCATTCTCCTCATCGGAGCGCTCATCGTCCCTATGTACAAACCGGTATTTCTCGGCTTGTTCTTAGGCGGGGTCGCCAGTCTCATCATTCTACATATGCAGAATCGAAGCGTCATTCGGATGTTTGACGTGATCGAACATGGACGACGCCCGAAGTCGCACGGGACTGTTTCAAGGATGGCAGTCGGTGCACTAGCCGTGATAGTCGGTCTCTTTTATGAGGATCGAGTATCGCTGATAGCGGTGGTAACTGGTCTAATCGCCGGCCACATCATACAATTTGGCGAGTTCACACTTGCCCAGCTCAGCAGGAAAAGAGGTGAATACTAATGGGTCATGAGTTTCCCACATATTCTCTACAACTCGGAGATTATACGTTATATGGGAGCTGGACGAACGTCATTACGGTGCTGATCGCATCACTACTCGTATTTACGTTTGCCGTTTGGGGAACGCGACGCTTGGCTATGAAGCCGACTGGTAAGCAGAACTTAATGGAATTCTTCGCAGAATTCACACGCGGGATTATCTCGAGTGCGATGGACTGGAAGACAGGTGGCCGTTTTATCGGGTTTGGAATGACGTTGATTTTGTTCATTCTCTTCTCAAACTTAATGGGTCTACCGTTTAACGTCATCTCTGGTCACTATCTATGGTTCAACTCACCGACGGCCGATCCTTACGTCACGTTGGCATTGTCGACACTCGTCGTTGCAATGTCGCACTATTACGGCGTGAAGCTACACGGTTTGAAGCACTACTCGGCGGAATTCGTGAAGCCGGTCTGGTTCTTATTGCCGATCAAGCTCATCGAGGAGTTCGCGAACACCTTGACGCTCGGTCTGCGTCTTTACGGTAACATCTTTGCCGGTGAAATCATGATTACCATCATCTTGGGACTCGCAATTACCGCAGAAGGGGCACTTAACCCGCTCGGTGCTGTGTTCGCAATTCTCCCAATGATTTTATGGCAAGGTTTCTCAATCTTTATCGGGGTTATCCAATCCTACATTTTCCTGACGCTTGCAATGGTGTATATCGGGCATAAAGCTTCTGCCGAGCATTAATTCGGGCAGGTCTCGCCAAAGCGTTGAACAAAAAAACTATTTACTTAACTTTTAGGAGGAATATACACAATGGAACAAATGAATCTTCTCGCAACAGCACTCGTTATCGGTCTTGGAGCACTCGCGGCTGGTATCGGTAACGGTCTCATCGTATACGGAACAGTACAAGGACAAGCACGTCAGCCAGAACTCAAAAACGAACTTCGTCAAACAATGTTCATCGGTATCGGTTTGGTTGAAGCCCTCCCGATCATCGGTGTGGCTGTCGGTTTCCTTCTCCTCAACTCTTGATTACGAGTTAACGAGAACAACGTAAGAGGGAGCGTGTCTCCCTCACTTATTTAGTCAAGAGGAGGGTATGCATGGATACGATGATGATTGCAGCTGGTGCTGGCGGCGAAGGCCTCCGCATCCTGGATATGATCTTTACACTTTTCACATTCCTCGTACTCTTGGCCCTGTTGAAGAAATTTGCTTGGGGACCACTCCTTGGAATGATGAGACAGCGTGAAGAGTATGTAGCGAACGAAATTGAGCTCGCCGAAAAGAGCCGCAAAGATGCGGAAACATATGTAGTCGAACAACGTGACGCGCTCAGCGCCGCACGTACAGAATCGAAAGAAATGCTTGATTCAAGCCGTCGTCAAGCAGAAGCGGAACAAGCACGCTTGGTGGAGCAGGCGCGTTTGGAAGCCGAACAAATCAAGATCGAGGCGGGTAAAGCGATCGAACGTGAGCGTGAGCTCGCGAAGCAATCGCTCCAGACCGAAGTCGTCACACAGGCGCTCTCGGCCGCACGCCACGTCCTTCAGTCAGACCTCAAAGGCGACGAAGCGAAACAACGTGCCCTCGTTACAGACTTCCTGTCTAAAGCGAAAGGTGCTAACTGATGAACACATCGTTAGCAAAACGCTATGCCAAAGCGCTCTTCGACTTAGCGCGGGAACAAGGCACGCTCGACCAAGTCGAAGCGGAAGTGCGTCTGCTCGATGAAGTGCTCCACGCGACTCCTGAACTCACGGATCTCTTAACGAATCCGGCAATCAGTGACAGCGAGCTTGCACAGCTTTTAACACATAGCTTTGGTGACATGACAGATATCGTGCTCAACACACTTCTCGTCATGGTCGAAAACGACCGTGCGAGCGAAGTTCGCGGCTTGTCGCGCTACGTCCTTGATTACATCAACGACTACCGTGGCATCGCCGAAGGGTTCGTCACGAGTGCTTACCCGTTGTCGGCAACAGAGTTGAAAGAAGTCGAACTCGTCTTCGGTCAGAAGATGAATAAGACGCTTCAATTGAAGAACGTCGTCGATGAAGACGTCATCGGTGGACTCCGTGTCCAGATCGGCTACACGACGTATGATGACACAATCGAAAACAAACTAACACGCCTCGAGCGTGAATTGTTGAATGCGTAAGAAATAGGGGTGAATTCAATGACGATCAAAGCTGAAGAAATCAGCGCCCTGCTAAAAGAGCGGATCGCTTCGTACGGTTCTGAAATCGAAGTCAGTGAGACAGGTACAGTCATTCAAGTAGGTGACGGTATCGCTCGTGCATACGGACTCGATAACGTTATGGCGGGGGAACTCGTAGAGTTCTCTAACGGCGTAATGGGCTTGGCGCAAAACTTAGAAGAAGGTAACGTCGGGATTATCATCCTTGGCGACTACAAAGGCATCAAAGAAGGCGACTCGGTAAAACGTACGGGCCGCATCATGGAAGTTCCAGTCGGTGAAGCGCTCCTCGGACGCGTCGTCAACCCACTCGGACAACCAATCGACGGTCTCGGACCGATCGTGACGGACACATACAACCCGATCGAGCGTAAAGCTTACGGCGTTATGGCCCGTAAGTCAGTTCACGAACCGCTCCAAACTGGGATTAAGGCGATTGACGCCCTCGTACCAATCGGTCGCGGACAACGTGAGCTCATCATCGGTGACCGTCAAACTGGTAAGACTTCGCTCGCAATCGATGCGATCATCAACCAAAAAGAAGAAAACATGGTCTGTATCTACGTCGCAATCGGTCAGAAAGAATCGACTGTCCGTGGCGTAGTTGAGACGCTCCGTCAAAACGGCGCCCTCGATTACACGATCGTTGTTTCGGCATCGGCTTCACAGCCAGCCCCACTTCTTTACCTCGCACCATTCGCTGGGGTATCGATGGGTGAGTACTTCATGGACCGCGGACAACACGTCCTCGTCGTATATGATGACCTCTCGAAACAAGCGGCAGCTTATCGTGAGCTCTCGCTTCTTCTCCGTCGTCCTCCAGGCCGCGAAGCCTACCCAGGGGATGTCTTCTACCTCCACTCACGCCTTCTTGAGCGTGCGGCGAAGTTGAACGACGAACTCGGCGGCGGTTCATTGACAGCACTTCCGTTCATCGAGACACAAGCGTCGGATATCTCGGCTTACATCCCGACGAACGTTATCTCGATCACAGACGGTCAAATCTTCCTTCAGTCGGACCTCTTCTTCTCAGGGGTACGTCCTGCGATTAACGCCGGTCTCTCGGTATCGCGTGTTGGTGGTTCGGCTCAAGTGAAAGCGATGAAGAAAGTTGCCGGTACGCTCCGTCTTGACCTCGCGTCATACCGTGAGCTCGAAGCGTTCGCCCAGTTCGGGTCGGACCTCGACAAAGCGACACAAGCGAAGCTCAACCGTGGACAACGTACCGTTGAAGTCTTGAAACAAGACTTGAACGCACCGCTCTCGGTCGACAAGCAAGTCATCATCATCTACGCTCTCACGAAAGGTCATCTCGATGACGTCCCAGTCGAAGACATCCGTCGTTTCGAAAAAGAAATGAACGCATGGCTCGACCAAAACCGTGCGGACCTCTGCCGTGAAATCCGTCAAACAGGAAACCTTCCTGCTGACGAGGCGATGGTCGATGCACTTACGGAATTCAAAAAGACGTTCTCGCCATCGGTTTAATCCGGTGACGAGCGTCTATTAAGGTGGTGAATCGAAATGGCATCATTACGTGAGATCCAGATGCGGATCACCTCGACCCAAAGCACAAAGCAAATCACGAAAGCGATGAACATGGTGTCGGCCTCGAAATTGAACCGCGCTCAAGGGAGCAACGCTAACTTCAAGCCGTACATGACCAAGTTGCAGGAAGTCATCTCGTCGATTGCCGGCGGTACTTCAGGCGCAACACACCCGATGCTTCAAGTCCGTCCCGTCAAACGGACCGGCTATATCGTCATCACGTCAGACCGCGGACTTGCTGGTGGATACAACGCCAGCGTCCTTCGTGACGTGTATCGCGAGTTGAAAGCCAAACACGGTTCAACAGACGAGTACCGTCTGTACGTGATCGGGAAGGTCGGCGTTCAGTTCTTCAAGGCACGCAACATTCCGGTGTACAGTGCCATGACAGGATTGAACGACCAGCCATCATTCGTTGAAGTCGCAGAGATCGTCAAACAGACGGTCGGCGCGTTCAGTGAAGGCGAGATTGATGAATTGAAGCTTTGCTACAACTCATTTATCTCTGTCATCAGCCAAGAAGTGAAGATTGATCGATTGCTTCCGCTTGGGAATATCGAACAGACCGCATCTAATGTGATGTATGAATACGAACCAGAAGAAGAAACGATCTTAGCAGCGCTTCTTCCGCGTTACGCGGAAGGACTCATCTACGGCGCGCTCCTCGATGCGAAAGTATCGGAGCACGCGGCTCGGATGACGGCGATGTCGAACGCGACAGACAACGCGGATGAACTCATCCGTGGACTCAAGCTCAAGTTCAACCGCGCGCGTCAAGCGGCGATCACACAAGAAATCACAGAGATTGTCGGAGGTGCGGCTGCGCTTGAATAAGCGCACGCCCTCTAGATTGTAGGAGGCTAACACGATGAACGAATACGGCATGAAAGGCCGCGTAGTCGCAGTCATGGGCCCAGTTATCGACGTTAAGTTCGACAACCACTTACCGAACATCTATAACGCCCTTAAAGTCACGCACGTGGCTGAATCGGCACAAGATGTCAGTGTCGACTTGACGCTCGAGGTGGCGATTCACCTTGGGGATGACACGGTCCGTACGATTGCGATGGACTCAACGGACGGCGTTCGCCGCGGCATGGAAGTACTTGACTTAGGTTCACCGATTTCAGTACCGGTCGGAGAAGAGACGCTCGGTCGTGTCTTCAACGTACTTGGTAACCCGATTGACGATAAAGAAGTGTCACCGACTGTCCGTCGGTCACCGATTCACCGTCTCGCACCGACGTTCGATGAGTTGTCGACAAAAGTTGAAATCTTGGAAACAGGAATCAAAGTCGTCGACCTTCTCGCACCATACATCAAAGGTGGTAAAATCGGCCTCTTCGGTGGTGCCGGTGTAGGTAAAACCGTTCTCATCCAGGAACTCATCAACAACATCGCGCAAGAGCACAGCGGGATTTCTGTATTTGCAGGAGTCGGTGAGCGTACGCGTGAAGGAAATGACTTGTTCCACGAGATGACGGACTCAGGCGTTATCAAGCAAACGGCGATGGTCTTCGGTCAGATGAACGAGCCGCCTGGCGCGCGTCTTCGCGTAGCCTTGACGGGTCTTACAATGGCAGAATACTTCCGCGATGAGCAAGGACAAGACGTTCTTCTCTTCGTCGATAACATCTTCCGTTTCACACAGGCAGGTTCGGAAGTATCGGCCCTTCTCGGTCGGATGCCATCTGCCGTAGGTTACCAGCCAACACTCGCAACGGAAATGGGTATGCTTCAAGAGCGAATCACGTCAACAGCTAAAGGATCGGTCACATCGATTCAAGCGGTTTACGTACCAGCCGATGACTATACTGACCCGGCTCCAGCGACAACGTTCGCTCACCTTGATGCAACGACTAACTTGGAGCGTCGTCTTTCGGAGATGGGGATTTACCCAGCCGTTGACCCGCTCGCATCGACTTCACGTGCCCTCTCGCCTGACATCGTCGGACCTGAGCACTACGAAGTAGCCCGTAACGTCCAGCAGACGCTTCAGCGTTACAAAGAGCTTCAAGATATCATTGCAATCCTCGGTATGGACGAGTTGTCTGAAGACGATAAGCTCACGGTTCACCGTGCCCGTCGTATTCAGTTCTTCTTGTCACAAAACTTCCACGTGGCTGAGCAGTTCACAGGCCAAAAAGGTTCGTACGTACCAGTTAAAGAGACAGTTCGCGGCTTCAAAGAGATCCTCGATGGTAAACACGACGATCTTCCAGAAGATGCATTCCGTCTCGTTGGTCCAATCGAAGACGTCATCGAAAAAGCGAAGACGTTGGTCTAAGACCTACACGGAAGGGGGAAACTAGACGATGAATACTCTTCACGTCAACGTCGTCACCCCGGATGGTGCAGCCTATGAGGGCGAGGCACGGATGGTCGTCGCCAAATCGGTGACCGGTGAACTCGGTATCTTACCGAAACACATCCCGATGGTGACACCGCTCGATATCTCAGTTCTCAAACTGCGCCACGAAGATGGTGGACGCACGCTGATCGCACTCAGCGGCGGTTTCATGGAAGTTCGTCCCGACACGGTGACGATCTTAGCTGAAACAGCCGAAATGGCGGATAAAATCGACTACGACCGCGCTTCTGCGGCGAAAGTTCGTGCCGAGCGTCGTCTTCAAGACACGAAGCTCTCGGACCTCGAATTCCGTCGTGCGGAGCTCGCGCTCAAAAAAGCGATTAACCGTTTGAGCATTCGCGATATCAAAGAATAACCGACATCTCTCCTGCAGCCGCAGGGGAGATTTTTTTGTGGATGGACCGAATGAATCACGTTCCTTCTATATATATAGGTCCAAAGCATCAAAAGTTTTACGACCAAATAGTGGAAGACAGACATCTCTTATCCGATAATATAGGTGGGAACTACGGTAAAGGAGACAATGGGATGAAAGTTTATGTTGCGCGCCAACCGATCTTTGATCAAAAATTACGCGTCTGTGGCTATGAACTGTTATATCGCCGCAGCGAGAAAAATATATTTGAGCATGTCGATGACGCACTTGCGACCGCCGATGTGATTCATAACGCCTATCTCGTTTTCAACTTCCGGGAGTTGACTGAAGGGACGAGGGCGTTCATCAACTTTCCGCAAAACTTGATTGAGAGCGAGGTCCCGGCTTTACTGCCAAGGCAGACGCTCGTCGTCGAGGTGCTCGAGCATGTCGAACCGACGGAGAAAGTCTTGGCGGCGTTACGTTCGTTACGTCGGAAAGGCTATACGATCGCCCTCGACGACTTTGTGTTCGAAGAGAAGTATCGGCCGCTCATCGGACTCGCCGATATCATCAAAATCGACTACCAGGCGACACCGATCGACCAACAGAAGCGGCTCATCGACGCCCTCGGCCATCGCGTCGAATTTCTAGCGGAGAAAATCGAGACACCGTTTGAATATGAGATTGCCAAGAAGCTCGGCTATCACATGTTCCAAGGCTACTTCTTCAGTCGTCCGACGGTCGTCCACGGTGCGGAGGTCCATCCGCTCCGGCATACGCTCGTCGAAGTGCTGAAGGAACTCGATAAGCCGGAACCGGACTTCCGACGTATCGCCAGCCAAATCGAACGAAGCGTCGACTTGTCGTATAAGATGTTGCGCTCGGTCAACACGGTGTATCAAAAGGGACGTCACACGATTCAATCGATTGAACAAGCCGTCGCGCGCATCGGGCTCGATGAGATGCGGCGTTGGTCCTACTTGATGTTGTTGCGTGAGTTGCAGACGTCCGAATCGAAAGAATTGATTAAACAGAGTGTCATCCGCGGCAAGATGATGGAACTGATTGCGGCCGAGACGCTGCCGCACGTGACGGCGTTCGACGCGTTCATCACGGGTATCTTCTCGTCGCTTGACGTCATCTTGAACGAGACGATGCATACGCTCGTCTCGGAGCTTCCGGTCGAACCCGTTGTCAAAGCGGCGCTTCTCGGGGAAGACAACGAGTTGCGCGGTTTGCTCGATACGGTGCTCGCCTATGAGCAATTGACGGTCGACGTCGATGAGACGATGCCGGACTTGTCTCGATACTATGTCGAAGCCATCCGTTGGAGCCAAACTTATGATGCTGAAGTGAATAATGTTTGAAATGTTGAAGGGACGTCAATTACTGTACTAAGGCCATGCGCCGATTGACGTTCCTTTTTTGTATGCGGTTTTTGGAGAGAAAGCGAGTTGATCGGATGAACCCATTCAACCACTCACTTGAACGCTAAGTCTTTTTTTCTCTGACGCGTCATGCTATGATTAAAAATGGTACGAATTTTTGAAAAGAGGGGAATCGTCGATGCTGAACACCGTATTATCGCTCGTCATCTACGTCGTAGCGATCTACGTCGCTTGGTGGGCGCTCATGCCGGTCAAATGGGACCGCTTGCTCAATCAAGTGAGGAGTCCGCAAGCTGCTGTCTTGCGCGTCCTCGTGGCCGTCGTCTTCGGTTCACTGATCGCCCAGTTCTTTTTGGAGTATATCCGATTGGCTCAGGCACTCGCACCATTACAGTAGGCAGGGAAATGATTACTAAACTGTAATCCTGCTGTAACGTATCGTATATGTTTATCGTGATAGGATAAATTCGTCTGACATGACGAAATTTTTCATCAGAATTTTATGGTTGCTTTTATTATTATTTTTCTCTCTGATGAAGCGTCACGTAATACAAACCATCATAGTAATCGACACAACCACATCCGGTAACGGATATCGACGTATAAAACAAAAAATCAACGAAGTTGGAGGACAAAGAGAGATATGAAGGATTTGATTGTAGTCCGTGGAGGACGTAAATTGTCAGGTACTGTGCGTGTTGAAGGAGCTAAAAACGCCGTACTCAAAACATTGGTTGCCACTTTATTAGCAGGTGAAGGAAAATCGGTACTTCAAAACGTGCCACGCCTCGCTGATGTGTACACGATTAACAAAGTGCTTCGTCACCTCGGTGCAGAGGTTTCATTTGACGAAGCGAGTAATGAAGTCACTGTCGATGCGTCGGGCACAATCAAAGACGAGGCGCCACTTGAGTACGTCCGTAAGATGCGTGCTTCAATCCTCGTCATGGGTCCTCTTCTCGCTCGCCTTGGCCACGCACGTGTTGCGATGCCAGGCGGATGTTCAATCGGCTCACGTCCGATTGACCTCCACTTAAAAGGCTTCGAGGCGATGGGTGCGAAGACGGTCATCGGCAACGGTTTCGTCGAAGCTTCAGTTGACGGTCGCTTGAAAGGTGCGAAGATCTACTTGGACTTCCCATCTGTCGGCGCGACAGAGAACATCATGATGGCTGCCGTCCTCGCAGAAGGCACGACGATCATCGAGAACGTCGCCAAAGAGCCTGAAATCGTTGACCTCGCCAACTTCTTGAACGGTATGGGCGCACACGTGCGCGGTGCCGGTACAGAAACGATTCGTATCGAAGGTGTCGATAAGCTTCATGGCGCCGAGCATTCAATCATTCCTGACCGTATCGAAGCCGGTACGTTCCTTGTCGCAGGAGCCATCACAGGTGGCGACATCGAAGTCATCGGCGCTGAGCGCGAGCACCTTCGTCCGCTCATCTCGAAGATGGAAGAAATGGGCGTCAAGTTCGAGGATACAGCAGAAGGCATGCGTGTCATCGCACCGGATGAGTTGAAGCCGGTCGACGTGAAGACGATGCCACACCCTGGTTTCCCGACAGACATCCAAGCCCAAATGATGGCGCTCGTCTTGAAAGCAGGCGGCACATCGGTCATCACAGAAACAGTGTTTGAGAATCGCTTCATGCACGTGGAAGAGTTCCGCCGCATGAACGCAGACATCAAAATCGAAGGCCGTTCGGCCATCATCAAAGGTGGCGTTCGCCTCCAAGGTGCTGAAGTCGTATCGACTGACCTTCGTGCCGGTGCTGCTCTCGTCCTCGCTGGACTCATCGCGGACGAAGAGACACGCGTGGGCGATCTCTACCACATCGACCGTGGCTACGTTGACTTCCACAAGAAATTGCAAGCTCTCGGTGCTGACATCGAGCGCATCCAAGGGAACGTTGAAGTTGCCGAAGAGATGGTTAAGAACTAATTAATAGACTCATAGGAGCGAGGAGAGACTCTTCTCGCTCTTTTCAATGAAGTAATGAACGGAGGAACCTACACACCATGTTTTCAAAAGATATCGGGATTGATTTAGGAACAGCAAACGTCGTCATCCACGTCAAAGGTCGAGGCATCGTTCTCGACGAGCCATCGGTCGTTGCCATTAAACGTTCGACAGGAAAAGTACTCGCTGTCGGGACAGAAGCGTATCAGATGGTCGGACGTACACCTGGTGACATCGTCGCCATCCGTCCACTCCGTGACGGCGTCATTGCCGACTTCGCGACAACCGAAGAGATGCTTCGTCACTTCGTCGAGAAGATTCAAGTCCGCGGTTTCTTTGGCGGCATCCGCATGCTCATCTGTACGCCGGCGAACGTGACACCGGTCGAAGCGAAAGCCATCCGTGAGGCGGCCGAGAAGGCCGGCGCGAAAGAAGTCTTCCTCGCCGTAGAACCGAAAGCGGCAGCCGTCGGTTCGGGCATGGACATCTGGAAGCCGGTCGGTCATATGATCGTCGACATCGGTGGCGGGACGACAGACGTTGCCATCCTCTCGATGGGCGATATCGTCTGCGGCGAAACGATTAAAATCGCCGGGGACCGGTTCGATACGGACATCCTCCGCGCCATCAAAGACAAGCATAAGCTCGTCATCGGTGAGCGGACGGCCGAGCAAATCAAGAAAGAGATTGCGACGGTCTTCCCAGGCGGACGTAACGAGACGATGGATATCCGAGGTCGTGACATGGTGCGTGGGCTTCCGCGTACGGTAACCATCACGTCGGAAGAACTCCGTGAAGCGATGGCCGAATCGGCAAATGAAATCGTCGAAGCAACGAAGCGCGTCCTCGAACAGACGCCTCCGGAACTTGCGGCCGATATCATCGACCGCGGCATCATCATGACAGGTGGCGGCTCGCTCCTCCACGGAATCGACCAGCTCGTCGCCGAGCGTGTCGGATTGCCGGTCATGATCGCCGAAGAGCCGACGCTCAGCGTCGCGCACGGCACGGGCATCATGCTCGAGCACTTGGATCGTTTGAAGTAAGATCATCTAAAGGCACGACGTCAGTAGGCGTCGTGCTTTTTTTGCGTTCAACACTGTCCGAATTTCCTGGAAATGGATAGACTAAGGGAGGGAGGGCTGCAGATGGATCCATTGATTGAGCGATTGACGGCGAAAGGGGTCGAGGTCACAAAAATTGAAGACCGAGGCCAGGAAGCGCGTCAGACATGGGTGGCGCACTTCATACGACCGGAACAGCGGACACGTCTTTCCCCTTACCTGTGGGAGGATATCGTGGCAGGGACTGAAGGCTGTCTCGTCGGAACGACTGCTGAGCATGCGTTCGAACGAGCCAGGAAGTGGAAAGCGATGCTTTTTTTTCAACACTCGAACGATGTGCTCGAGCTTGATTTGACGCAAGCGAAACCACTCACTAGGAAAGACTTGATTGTCGAAACAATGGACTATGCGGATGTCTATATCGTCGACCCGGTTTACACGTGGACGTATGTCATCCCGCACGAAGCGGACTGGGGACCGTATTTTCTCACCAAATTAAGGGCTAAAGGGGATCATTAAATGACACGACCACTCACACTCATTACCGGCGTCAGCCGGACGCAAGGCATCGGGGCAGCCATCGCGCGAAAACTTGCTACGTCAGGTCATGACTTGTATCTCACGCACTGGAGTCCGTTTGACGGCACGGAAGGTGTCGGGGCGGAACCGAATTTCATTGACGGCTTCGTCAACGAATTACGGGCATTAGGAGCCCGTGTCGCACATGAAGCGTATGATTTGGCGTCTGGAGACGCAGAAGGGCTGCTCAATCGCGTCGAAGCGGCGATCGGTACTCCAAGCCGTCTGGTTAACAATGCGACGTATGAGCGGCACGTGAGCGTCGATACGTTCACGACCGAGACGCTTCGTCGTCATTATCTCGTCAACAACGAAGGAACGCTCGGTCTGACGTTCGCCTTCATCGAGCGATACAAACGAGCGGGGCATACGGACGGACGCATCCTGTTCATGGTGTCCGGCGGAGCGGATGCATCCAATTTGGCTTATATCGCCACGAAAGGCATGTTGATCGCCATCACGCCGGCGCTCGCCAACGGGGCAGGGCAGTACGGGATCTCCGTGAACGCGCTCGACCCGGGCCCGACCGATTCGGGTTGGATTGATGATGCGCTCCGCGAACAACTCGTACCGCTGTTCCCGTATGGACGCGTCGGGACACCTGAGGACACGGCCCGCTATATCGCGTTCCTCATGGGGCCGGACGGGGCGTGGGTCAACGGGCAACATCTTCACGTCGACGGTGGCTTCGTCGGACGATAAAAAGAGCTTCTCCCAATTCAAGGGAGAAGCTCTTTTTAATGCCATGTATAGTCTTTGTCGACGAAGAGTCGAGTGGACAAATCCGTTTGCGGGAACGGCTTTTCTTTCGCATCTAACCAGTCATGGTAATCGCAAAGACAGGCGTCGTCTAAGTGAAGGGAGTAGCCGTTATTGATCGTCTGAACCGTGATGCTCAAATCGTACTCGGCGAGCGTCTTCTTCAACCGGTAGACGAGGTTATAGACGTTGTGGAGCGCCCGCTGAGGCTCGTCAATCTCTGGATAAAGCGTCTCGGCGATGAGCCATTTGTTCACGACTTTATCGCGGTGGAAAATCAAGTAGGCGAACAGTTCCTCCGTCTTTTGTGTCGGCCATTTGACGAGGTCGCCGTCTTGCGTCTTGACCGAGAAGTGGTCGAGACATTGAATCGTACACGTCCGGTGATGCTCGGTCGACATTATCTCCTTGTATCGTTTCTCGACGCGAGGAATGAGGTCGTGAATCATCTGTTCGGTAATCGGTTTGAGCAGATAGTGCGTCGCTTGCAGGTTGAACGCATCGACCGCGTATTGGCTGTGCGCCGTCGTGAAGACGACTTGAGTCGTCTCGGGCAAACGTTTGGCGAAATCGAGACCGTTCATCTGGGGCATCTCGATATCGAGAAAGACGAGGTCGACTTCCTGGTTTGCTAAAAATTCAAGTGCTTGGAACGGATCGTGGAACGACCCCATCCATTTCAAGTTTGGTTCAGCTTGGATGAGGCGTTCCATCATCCTTAAAATATGGTGCTCATCTTCAATCAAAATCGTGCGCATGTTGCTCGTTCATCCTCTCTCGTTTTGGGAGTCGGATATGCACATGCGTTCCGACCCCTGGTTCAGAATTTAATTTAAATGTGGCATCTGATATGAAGTCGATCCGATTCTTGACATTCGGGATACCAATTCCATTCGATTTTCTCAAGTGCGGTGTCGGATTGAACCCGATGCCGTTGTCGGCAATCCGGATATCGATTGCATCATCTGAGGACTGGATCGACAACATGAGCCGTTTGATACCTGGTTGCTTCATCAACCCATGCTGTACCGCGTTCTCGACGAGCGGTTGCAATAACAGCGGTGGAATCGAGGCGTTGAGGACGGATTCGTCGATATCTTTCGTGATGGTGAACGCATCATTGAAACGAGTCTGTTCGATCATCAGATACGAGTCGATGACGTCGAGTTCTTGCTTGAGCGAGATATCGTTCTCGGTGCGCCCGTTCTCGAAGATAAAGCGGACGTATGTGCTCAAATGGCTGAGCAAACGTGCCGCCTCGGTCGGTGCCGTGTAACAGAGGGCGATGACGTTACCGAACGTGTTATACAAGAAGTGCGGTTTGATTTGCGCATTGAAGAATGAAATCTCACTTTGGTTTGCGAACGTCTGCACTTCACGCTTTTGCCGTTTATCCGTCGACAAGTGAATCGGGAGCAGCGTGAACATGAGCAGGAAGTAAATGAGTGACATGACGCTCGTATACAGTTCTTGATTCGGGTGCTCAATCAGAACGTTAATCAACTGGCCGACATAGCCGATGATGAGCGAGATCGTGAACACGAGAAATTCGAACGGATAGCCGTCGTCTTTTCGTTCGAACAGCCAATTGATGTTCAGTCCGGTCCAGAAGAATGTGATGAACAGGACATACACCCAAGGAAATTGGTCGAATATCGCGTGTGCACCTTCAGGCAACACCAAGGCGATGAGGCTGAACGCATAGAGCGGGTAGGACGCGTACTTCAAAAAGTGTCGAAACGGGACGCGTTCGAGACGTAACGCAAAATTGATTAACATCGCGACGCTCAGTAATGCGGTAATCAAATTTAATTTATGGGCTAAAACGTAAGACATCATAGGGACGATTTCGAATACGATCATTTGATCACTCGTCATAAGCGAGACGCTGACGAGGAAAAAGAAAGCAGCTCCATATAAATAGAGCGATTCCTTACGATGGAACAGCCAAACAATCGCATAGAAAGAAAAAATGAGGAGCGAGATGAGGATGATCACGAACTCATAACTGAAGTATTGATTATGATAGGTCATCATATTGCTCGTTGGACCGATGAGCAGACTGTCGGAAATACCAGTCGAGAGCTCATTTGTCTCAGCCGTTTGAATCGTCAAACGAAACGTCGGCGTCTGCGTATCTAACAGAACGAGATAGGCATGTCTAGGGTCTTGATCTGTCGATGCGTAGACGGGTGAGACAGCTTCTCCATCAATGAGGAGGTTGACATGTGGGTGGTTACGCGGGACACGCAAAGCGTATTGTCCCGGGGGCAATGAAATGTCGGTTTCATAAGTCGCCGTCTTGTGCGGCGTCACATGCGGGAGTTGTCGATACGATTCGCGGTCGACTCGCTCGAGCAGGCTCGATTGAAAGCGCCACGTCCCATCGAGACGCATGAGTTGGTCGGTCACACGAGAATCGGTCAAATCGGCCGTTCCTTGTGTGACGGTGACTGAGTCGTCGATCGTCTGTCCACGCGTCAAGGCGAAGCCGCCAGCGAGCGCGAAGATGATAATCAATACGACCAGCCCGATCGATTTAGGGGTCATCTGCATATTCCCTTCGTGATTTGTGAGTTTCTTGTGAGAAACGAACGATATACTGACACTAATCGTTCACGTATAAAGTGACGAATGTTTTCTTATCGTACACGAAACTGACTTTTTTGAATAGCCGAACATACGAAACTACCCAATCCGATTAATCATCGATATGAAAGAAGGCTATATATGAAACGCTGGATTGAACAACAAATTAGCCGCCAAGTCCTCACCGTGTTTTACGTATTGATCGCCTTAATCACGTTGACGTCACTTGGCACATACTTTTATACCCAGCAAGCGATCCGCGAAACCACGGTCGAACTCGAACGGATCAGTGAACAGCGGGCCCGGGCAACCGATTTGTTCGAGACGTGGCAATCGATGCAGTACGAGATGCGCGGCCACGTCCTGCTCGGAGAAGATGCCCTGTTGGCGGAAGTGAAACAAGCCCAGACCCGCATCGATGACCAGACGAGCTGGTTTGAACAGAACGCCGAGACAAACGAAGAGACGACGTTCGCGGAAGAGGCGCGTTTGCTCTTTACCATCTATACGACGCGCGTCATGCCTGGTCTCGAACGTTACGTTGTCGCCAAAGCGAATGGCGAAGTCGATGAGCCGTTCTTACAGATGGCGACCGTCGGCCAACTCATGCCGAAGAATGCGACGTCGACCCAAACGCGCTTCAAACTGAATACGAAAAGCGCGGCCGATATGAGCGCGAGCATCGTCGATATGGAATCGGTGTTCACCGATTATCGGGCCGACCTCGACTTCCAAGAAACGGGTCTCCGGGAACAATTGTCGGAGCAACTGGCCAAAGCCCAATGGATGTGGCTTCTCATTTTGCTCGGCGCGTTGTTCATCCTCTTCGTCAGCCTCCAACCGTATATCGTACGCTTGACGAATCAACTGCAGGCACTGATCACGAACAGTGAGCGGCTCGCGGTTGACCCGCATGCGACGCTCATCCCGATTGAACCGCTCCAAAACGAGGTCGGTCAACTATCGAAATCATTCACGGAGATGTCGAGCTCGTTGATTCATCAACATGATGAACTCGAGAAAGAGCGCGAGAAGACGGCCCGCATTTTGCATACGATGCGCGACGCCATCGTCTTCGTTGAGACGGACACAAATAAACGTTTCGCCAACGAGGCGTTGTTCGAACTGTATGAGCAACCGTTCCCGTTCGGCGACCGTCAGAGCCTGTATCCGATTGACGCGTTTTATGAGCCGTTCATGGATCAAATCGATGATCAGGACGGTCTCAATCGCTTCACACACCGGGCTAAAAACTGTGGAATCTTCGATGAAACGTTTACGTATTCGATGCAAGGGGGAAGACGTATCATACGGATGTACGCCGAACCGATTGAACTGCAGGACGAACGTTTCGGCGTGATGTTTGTGTCACGGGACATTACGAAAGAGATTGAGATTGACCGCTTGAAGACGGAACTCGTCGCGACGGTCTCACACGAACTTCGTACCCCGCTCACATCCATTCTTGGTTTTACCGAACTTCTTGAACACCGACACGTCGACGAAGAGAAGCGGAAACGCTACTTGAGTATGATTCATAGCGAGACGACCCGGCTCGAGCGGCTCGTCAGCAATCTGCTCGACGTGCAGAAGATAGAGTCCGGTAACGCGCAGCAAGACTTCAAAGTCGAGAGTTTGTTCGAACTATTGTCCGATATTCTTGAGATTCATGCCGGTTCGACCGAGTTGCATGCGTTCCATTTCGATTGTGATGAAACGATTCGCGTCTCCGGGGACCCGGCGCAACTGCGTCAAGTGTTCTCGAACATCTTGAATAACGCCATTAAATATTCACCCGACGGCGGCAATATCGCCGTCAACGTCTCGTGCGATGACGATGTCATCCGGATCGCCATCGAAGACGAAGGCATGGGGGTGGCGCCCGCAGATGCCGAACGACTGTTTGAGAAATTCTACCGTGTCCAAAACGAACAGAGCCGCAATATTGGAGGCACCGGCCTTGGGCTTGCGATCTGTAAGGAGATTATCGAATCACATGGCGGGACAATCAGCGTCCGTTCTGAACTTGGGAATGGGACGACCATGACGGTCGAACTCCCGATTGTCGCTTGACGAAAACCACTTCACATTGCGAAGTGGTTTTTTTTTAGTTTTTTTCAAAAAACGGTGAATGAAACATTCGTTTGGTACGATATACAGAGTGAAGACTTTGAACGATGAAAGGAAGACGAACCATGCTACGCGGATTATATACGGCGGCGGGCGCGATGAACGCGCTCCAACGTCAACAAGAGATTTTGAGCAATAACCTTGGAAACGTCCGGACACCTGGATTCAAGGCATCGAACGGCGTCGTCCGCTCGTTCCCAGAAATGTTGCTCGCCCAAGTGAGCCACCCAGGAAATTCGGGTTCACGCGTGCAAGGCGAGGTTGGCACGTTGTCGACGGGCGTGTATTTGCAAGAGACGATGCCACGTTTCTCGACGGGAAGCATCTCCGAGACGGGGAGCCCGACCGACGTATATATGAAGGTACCGGCTGACGCGACGGGTGCCGCTATGTTCGCCGTCGAACAGAACGGTGAGACGCTCTATACGACGAACGGACGCTTCGCGGTCGATGAGGAACGCTTCTTGCGTTCGGCAGATGGTGGGTATATCCTCTCAGACGCCGGCGAACGGATTCAATTGCCGTCAAGTGAGTTCACGTTGTCAGGTGACGGACAAATCACGTCACTCGGACAGAACGTGGCGACGCTCGGTGCCGTCCAAATCGATGACTTGACGACACTCGAGCAAGTCGGGAACGACTATCGGGTCAATGGAGACGCACCGCCTGCTGCGAACGTTCAGTTCCAACAAGGATTTATCGAAGAGGCGAACGTCGATCTCGATCGGACGATGGCCGATTTGATGACGACGTACCGTCAATTCGAGGCGAACCAAAAAGTTGTCCAAGCGTATGACAAGAGTGCCGAGCGGGCGATTGAAATCGCTCGGATTCGTTAAGGAGGAAGCCCATGCAATCGATTTATAACTCGGTGTCGTCGCTCACGCAGCTTCAGCGCCAGCTCGATGTGACCGGTCACAACATTGCCAACGTTGACACGGCCGGCTATAAGCGGGAACAGACCCATTTCGCCTCGCTCTTGTCGCAGGCGTATGACAATCAACCACGCGCCGAGCTTGAGGTCGGGCGCGACACGCCGAACGGGATTCGCATCGGCGTTGGCGGCCACGTCGCCGACATTAGCCAACAGTTCAATATCGGCCAGATTCGCAAGACTGACCGTGGCCTTGATGTGTTCTTGAAAGCGAGCCGCCAGTTCTTCGCCGTCGAGACGGAGAATGGTGTCGGATTGACTCGGAGCGGGAACATGCAGCTGTCGGTCGGTGAGACGACGACGCTCGTCGACGTGAACGGAAACGCCCTCCTGGGTGCGGATGGGAACCCGATCGTCATGCCGAATGAGGCGACGGCGCATCGCGTCCGTCAAGATGGGATGGTCGTCGCTAGCGTGAACGGTGTCGAGCAAGAGTTCGGCCGTCTCGATATCGTCGAGGTGCGTAACACGTCAGCGCTCCAACCGCTCGGCAACAACATCTATGCGGCTGACTTGGCGGCGGACGTTGACCGTCCGCTCGGCAATCTGTTGATTGAAGGGACGCTCGAATCGTCGAACGTCGATTTGACGAAAGAGATGACCGACATGACGATCACGCAACGTGCTTACCAGATGAATTCACGGGCGTTGTCGATGAGTGACCAGATGATGGGACTCGTCACGTCACTCCGTTAATCACAGACCGTTCTTCTTCGGAAGGGCGGTTTTTGCGTTACACTGAATAGGAGGAGGGATGGACATGCGAATTGTCGTGGCGATGGATTCGTTCAAAGGGTCGTTGACGAGCGTGGAAGCGAATCGGGCGGTTTGTCGGGCACTCGCTGGACACGATGTCATCGAGGTGCCGATTTCAGACGGAGGCGAAGGATTTTTAGATGCGTGGCTCCTGACACATCCACATGCCGAGACCATCACGCAAGACGTCATGTCGCTTGACGGGACGATGCGACAAGCGCGGTACGGTTGGTTAGAACTGACGCGAGAAGCAGTCATCGAAGTCGCCGAGGCGTCTGGGCTCACACTTGTCGATACACTCGACCCATGGCGCTACAGCTCCTATGGGACGGGGCTGCAAATTCGGCATGCGCTCGAGCGCGGGGCGACACGCATCACCGTCGGCCTCGGCGGGAGTGCGACCGTCGACGGAGGCAAAGGCCTGCTCGAGGCGCTCGGCGTCCAATTCTTCGACGAGTTTGGACAGATCATTGGGCCGTTCCCACATCAACTCGAGCACGTCGCTCAAGTCGATTGGACAGGACTCCTCCCGGAAGCACGTCAAGTCGAGTGGCGCATCGCCTCGGACGTGACAAACCCGTTGCTCGGACCAATGGGGGCGGTGGCCGTGTTCGGACCACAGAAGGGACTGGCCAAACAAGACGTCGTTAGCTACGAGGAACGACTTTCCTCATACGCCCGTTGTTTCGAGCGTGATGTGACGGGACGACCGGGAGCGGGTGCGGCCGGCGGTATCGGCTTCGCGCTCTATCAGCTCGGGGCGACTTACGTGAGCGGAATTGAGGAGGCCGTGCGGTGGTCGAATCTAGAGGAGACGTTACGGACGGCCGACTGGTTAATCACGGGGGAAGGTCGCTTCGATGAGCAGTCGCTTCACGGGAAAGCGCCTTACGGGTTGGCACGTCTTGCCCATACGTACGACGTACCGACGCTCGTCTTCGCCGGACAATCGGAACTGATTGCCGTCCCGGACGTGGGGATTCAGGCCGTCTTCCCGATTGTTTCCCGGGTGATGACGCTCGAGGAAGCGATGCAGCAAGCGGCAGCGCTCTTGACGGACGCCGTCAGCCGAGCGTTCCGGTTAATCGACAAAGACGCCTGAACCAACTTCGGTTCAGGCGTCTTTGGGTCACGAGCGTTCTTTTAATAGGTCACGAATCTCCGAGAGGAGCTGTTCTTCACGCGACAGTTCCGGCTCCGGTGTCTCTTCGACCGCTTTTTCTCGCTTCAGACGGTTCAGCACTTTGACCATCATGAACAAGGCGAAGGCGACGAGGAAGAACTTGACGATTTCTTGCAGGAAGTTGCCATACGTTACCTTCACGCCGAGCACCGACACCGCGAGCGTCGAGAAGTCGATGCCGCCGATGAGGATGCCGAGGAACGGCATGAAGATGTCATTGACGAGCGACGTGACGATGGCCGTGAAGGCGGCCCCGAGGATGAAGGCGACGGCCAGGTCGATCACATTGCCTTTGATTGCAAACTCTTTGAATTCTTTCCACATAAAAATAAACCCTCCTAAATGATGAATACTCTTATGGTAGCACAGCATAGGCGGAAGCGGGCAGTATTTTTCACAGAAGCGTCGCCCTTGCCCTAGGCCGGGCGCTTGTTCGACGTATGGTAGATACGTTACACTTATATAGAACTCATGCAATAGTTTTAATACCAGGTACTAATATGTTATGATTAATTCAGCTGAAAGGATGTATGGACGTGGCGAACGAAGAACAGAACGGCTCGGAACAGACCGAGTCCAAAGAGCGGACGGAGCGGAAGCGATTATCGAACCATCGACGTTTCCCGATCTTGTTACGCGTCATCGTTGTCCTGCTGTTGGCTTTCGTGATGCTTGCGATTGGGGCCATCATTGGGTACAGCGTGATTGGCGGAGGCGAGTGGAAGGACGTGTTCAACATCGACACGTGGCGCCATATCACCGATTTTTGGCTAACATCATAAGGGTGGTGGAACCATGTACACGATTGAACAGATTAAAGAAGTGATCCCGCATCGGTACCCGTTTTTGCTCATCGACCGAATTCTTGAAGTCGAAGAAGGCACACGGGCCGTTGGATTAAAGAATGTGACGGCGAATGAAGAGTTCTTCAATGGACATTTCCCGGACTATAACGTCATGCCTGGCGTCTTGATCGTCGAAGCGCTCGCGCAAGTAGGCGCGTTCGCGATGCTCAAGCAAGAGTCGAACCGCGGCAAGCTCGCGTTCTTCGCAGGCATCGATGGATGTCGCTTCAAACGTCAAGTCGTCCCGGGCGATCAATTGCGCCTCGAGGTCGAAATCTTGAAAGTGCGCGGACCGATCGGTAAAGGACGCGCCGTGGCGACAGTCGATGGAGAAGTTGCTTGTGAAGCGGAACTCACTTTCGCCTTGAAGTGAGGAGAGAACGAGATGCGCGTATTGGTGATTGCCTTGATTCTCGGATTGGCGACCATCGTCGGTTGCCAACAAGTGCAAGATGACCCGGCCGAGGAGAACGTCGTGTTTGAACAGGACGTCGATGATGCGATGATCGACAAACGGGCCGGCCAATCGGAATCGATTGCGGTCTCGCTCGAGCGGACGAACAGCTCGACGATGCTGTTCACGATTCGGATGCTCGAAGACCGTCGCCTCGATCCGACGACAATTATCAGTTACGAAGTCGAGGGCACGCGTGTCCCGATTCCGTTCGGTGAACTTGTCGCGGAACGCGAAGGGGATGTGCGGACGTACGTCTATCAAGCGGATTTGAACCCCGATCTTTTCGTCACCGAGACGTTGCCGCTCTTCCATATCGGAGAAGAGGGCGAGGCCGAGGTGTCGATGCCGCTCGAGGTCGTGAATTCGACAAATGAATGAACGGACGGATGATTTTTTTGTCGAAAATCATCCGTTTTTTTATACAGTTTTTCTGGCAATCGTCCGATACATATAGTAAGGACGATTGGAGGGAATCATTATGAAACGAAATAAACCACAGTCGCTGCAGAAACGGATCTTGGCGATGATGTTGGCGTTCATCACGCTACTCATCGTCACATTCGGCGTGTTGCAGTACGTCAGCACGAAACATACGGTGCAGAGCTCGATGCAGGCCGTCCTGTTGGCGGATGGGGCGCGCATCAGCGAGGCGATTGACACGGAGGCGTACGCGGCCTTTATGCAAAACCCGACAAAAGATGAACGGTTCGAGCAGTTTCGAGAACAGCTCGATACGTATCGCACGCAAATCGGGGCGATGTACGTCTATACACTCGCGGCCGACGGGGAAGAGCTTCAAATCATCGTCGACGGTATGAGCGCGAGCGATGCGGTCGAAATCGGCACGCCGACGACGGCGACGTCTTTCGAAGATGCTAAAGCGGCGTTTGAGGGTGGGACCGTCACGACGCCGATCGTCGAGGACCCGGAATATGGGGACTATATGACCGTGCTCGTCCCGATCAAACAAGGTGGGGACGTCATCGGTGTCCTCGGAATCGACAAAGGGGCGAGTGATGTCGCGGCGGTGACGGAAGACGTGCTCCAAGAGAGCTTGCCCCCGATTCTCATCGGGCTCGTTATCTTGCTCGGGGTGGCTTCAGTCATCATTTGGCGCTATCTCGGTTGGAAACTCCGACCGCTCCGTGAGCTTGAAAGGGTCGCGACTCATATTGCGAGCGGCGACCTAGCGACAGCGGCCAAAGAGATGGACAACATCCAACTGAAAGCGAACGATGAGATTAAGCGGCTCACTGCCTCGATGGACCAGATGACGAAGATGCTCCGCGATTTGATTTCCGGATTGCAGACATCTGCCCAGACGGTGCGGGACGAGAGCGGCAACGTGGCGAGCATCTCGGAAGAAGTGAACGACGCCTCGAGACAAATCGCGTTCACGATGGAAGAAATTGCGGGTGGCGTCGAGAATCAGAGCGTGCTCACGATGAAGCTGTATGGGCATATGAACGAGTTTTCGGGACTCGTCGACCAGACGGCGCACGACGGAAACGGCGTGAGTGAACAGGCGGAAGTGGTCAGCCGTGTGACGGCCGAAGGGCTCCTCCTCATGGAGGACGCCGTCGGGAAAATGACGAACATCCATCTGCAAGTACGCGAATCACAAGGTCAGGTGAAAGACTTCGAGCAACAGGCGGACGAAGTGACGGCACTCGTCACGATGATCCGTCAAATCTCGGAACAGACGAATTTGCTCGCCCTGAACGCGGCCATCGAGGCGGCCCGCGCTGGGGAGCATGGGAAAGGGTTCGCCGTCGTCGCCTCCGAGATTCGGAAGTTGTCGGACAGTGTCGCCCAATCGGTCAGTGAGATCTCGGAGATCGTCGGCAGCGTCAAACGGAACTCGATCGCGCTCGGTGAGACGTTCACGGACAGTATGCACGCCGCCGAGGACGGCAAACGGACGCTCGAGGAAACGAAGCGCGCCTTCAATGAGATCGAGCAGAGCGTGCGGGAGATGCAGCGCCTGACGAACTCGATGCAAGGGCAACTCGGACGCGTCAAGACGAACCAAGACGACATCAAACGCGGTCTATCGGATATCGCATCGATTTCGGAAGAGAGCACGGCCGGGAATGAGGAAGTGGCCGCCTCAACCGAACAGATGTCGGCGACGAGCGAGACGATGAACCGGCTCGTCAAAGACTTGTCGCATACGGCCGAGGACATGCAGCGCATGAGCCGGCAGTTCAAGTTGTAAACAGTCTCAAGTCAGACAGACCTCCGTTGCGTCCGGTATACTAGGCGCAAGGGAGGTTTTTTCATGCAACGTGTCTCAAGTGAACTCACACAATTCCGCGGCAGTCACTATGACTTTGGCCGCTTTCAAGGACAATACATCAAGCGCAGCAAACTGCTCGAGAACCGGACCGACCAGTGGAAGCTCCGCGTCCCGCGCTTTGAGATTGACGAGCGCGAGGCGAAGCAGGCGTTCGACCGGTTCGCTCCGAAGATTTGGGAAGAACTGCTCGGCCTGCAGGATGAGCTCGAATTGACGCTCGCCGACACGCTCCTTCACTTCGGTCATTTCCGGGTCAATAACCCGGTCAGCGGCTGTTCGATTTTGACGGGGGACAACTTCCTCGTCCGCAACTATGACTATCACCCGATGACGTACGATGGACGCTATAACGTGTTCCAGCCAGATGAGGGTTACGCCGTCATCGGTCCCGTCTCACGTGTCACCGGCCGGATGGATGGGATGAACGAGAAAGGGCTCGCCATGGGTTATAACTTCATCAACCGCCGGCGGCCTGGAGATGGGTTCGTCTGCCAGATGATTGGCCGAATGATTCTCGAGACGTGCGCCACGGTCGAGGAGGCGGTCGATCTGCTTCAAGAGATTCCGCACCGCGGCTCGTTCACGTATGTCGTCCACGACAAGTCGTCGAAGACACGCGTCATCGAAGCGACACCGCGCGACATTCGCGTCCGCGAGTCGAATATCTGCACAAACCATTTCGAACTGCTCCAACACGAGAACCGTTACCATCTTGATGATTCAACACGCCGGATGATGGAAATCAAGATGTATCAACATATCGTCCAGGACGCCGAGAGTGCGTTCCGGCTCATGAACGACTCGGACAAAGGCGTCTTCTCGGAGCTGTACAAGAGCTGGGCCGGCACGATTCACACGGCGGCTTATTTCCCGGAGACGCTCGAGACGTGGTTCGCCCTTGGTGGCGACCGCGACCCGGTCATCTTTGATTTTCAGGAGTGGCTCGACGGCAAAGATTTCGATTTACATGCCCTCGATGGGGAAATCGCGACCGACATCGAGTTCGCGAACACGGTCCAACTTTGGCGGTAACGAAAACAAGCAGCGACTCATGATGAGTCGCTGCTTGTTTTCGTTCGTCTGGCGCACGTTAGGCCGTACTGAATTCTTTAAAACCGGGAATACTACAAGCAGGAGGGATTCAGATGAAACGAATCGGATTATTAGCTATCATGCTCAGTTTGATTGTCGTCCTCGGCGGCTGTGTGCCGGGCGACGGGACGTACACGACCGACCCGGCTGGATTCTTTTGGGGCGTCTGGCACGGTTGGATTGCACCGGTGTCACTCATTTTAGGATTGTTCAATGATACGTATCGCATCTACGAAGTGAACAACACCGGTTGGTTCTATGATTTGGGCTTCTATATCGCCATCATCAGCGGGTTCGGCGGGATTGCCGTAACGCGCAAGAGTCGGGGCTAAACTAGACGAGACATCGTCTAGTTTTTTTATTGACCCACTTTAGCAAAAACTGAATTTGCATATAAAAAATCATGCTATATTTTTTTAAGGTTAATCAGATATTTCCAAAAGGAGACAGAAAGATGTTTATAAAAGTAAAAAAAAGTTGTGCGATTTTAATCGCGATGATATTACTGGCGGCAGTCATTTCACCTCTGCCTATACAAGCCGTAAACGTATCAGAAACGACAGCAGATTTGCGTGTTATAGAAGGGACTACAGATCAACCGAATCAGCATGTCACGATTGTAGCTGATGAAAAACTTGTCGAGACGAAGAGTGACGCCAATAAAAAGTTTACATATACGTTTCTGAAGTCACCAGTAGGCACAATTGCCGTTTATCAGCGGAATAGCGATGGTTTTGATCAGGTCATTCAAATGATTGAGCGAAGTGAACCTAAACCTCAAATGAAACCTGCAGCTCCGCAAGAAGTGACATACCTCGGGATGATTGATAACGAGTTCGTGTTCATTACACACCCAACTCATACAATCCATGCGACATACGAGGGACGGGCAAAAGAAGGAGTGGGTACGTTAAGAATACCAAAAAATCAAGCGGACTCTGTTAGTGTCTATGTGAGTAGTCCGGAAAAGGCATCGACCCCGATCAAAACATATAAAGAAACAGCTGCGAAGACGGATATCATTCGTTTAGACGCTGCCCCACATGAGACGCTACGCGTATCTGGGACGACGTTGCCTTATGTGAAAGTAGTCGTGAAAATCGGCTATGATGAAGAAATTGTACAAGCCGATGGGACGGGTAAATTCGATTTCCCATTCAAAGGTTGGGAAATACGGGCCTATCAAGAACAGGGATACTCGATTCAACCGGCACATTTGATGAATAAAATGCTTGGTGGAATTCACGGATTCACAATGCCCGCTTTCAAAGCAACGCCAGATCGTCCCTTATTTATCATCGAAGAGTCATTCACGCAATTTCGGGGAGTGACGTTCCCAGGTGCAGTGATTTTAATTGATGGCGATGGGTGTGGCATCAGTTATGAACAAGGGCAGTTTGATTGTTATTACCCACAAAACGATCGAGTCGATCGGACGCTTACGATTGAAAAAGATGGCCAGACCATTTTCACGAAGCAAGTAAAAGTTAAACGTAAAGTCGAAACAATCAAATTTGAAACACAATCGTTTGATCTCGCAGAAGCACGATTGATCGGTAAAGCGACACCAAACCAAAAGTTTGTCGTGGCCTACTCGGATCCAAAAGCTGGAAATGCTCAAGTTCGTGTACAGGCAAAAAGTGATGAAGCGGGTAACATTGTCTTTTCTTTACCTAGACTATACGGACTGAACTATATGGTCTCTTATTTGGACGAATATAATTATTCTCATCCAAAAGTAGAGCTTCGTGCGGAGGATAATCGCCCCGCTCCGATTCCAAATTTCAAACTTGAAAGTGATCGTATGGTAATTGGAATTCCACCATTTCATTACCCGAACAAAACGATAGCATTTGAGACGAAGATCGAAAAGTCGGACGGACGTTCGATTGTTGAGAAAGTAGATTTGAAAAATCCGACGGTTCCACTTGAGCTAAATGACAAGTTCATGATTCGGACGCTCCTTCAAGATGGACGCGTCTCGGAGTGGGTCGAAGGAACGTTTGATGCGATTCAAAAGCCATTGATTCAAAAACTGACGAATCATACGAAAGTGTTGAAAGGGACGACGGAACCGAACGCTAAGCTTCAGTTTTCGAAAGGGGTCACAAAAGAAGTGACGGCAGATGCCTCTGGGAAATTTGAGTTCGCCGTCAACTTAGAGAAAGTCTCGACGTTTAACGTCCTCGTTCAAGTGGCGGGTAAAGCAGATCAACGCTTCACGTATGCAGTAGAGGACACGATTCGACCAACGCTTAAAATTTACGACCTGATTCCGCAAGAAACAGAAGTACTCATATTCGACGCAATCGAATACGTCGGCAACTTTGAGATTGAATACTACAAAAACAAAACGTTGGTCCGAAAAGAAAAAGTTACTCCGATTCGACCGTATAAACCTCATCAATCTGGCTTTTTAATTTCAGGAGAACTGCCGGTTTCGAGGTTGAAAACAGATGGAATCACGCATCTCATCATCCGAGCTGAAGACTTGGCAGGAAATACTTCGCTCGGAAATAAAGTTACAATCAAAGACATGGTTGCACCTCGAGTAACGCTTCAAAAGTATGTTTTGCCAGGTGAACGACTCATCTATGGAAAAACAGAACCAGGGGCCAAAGTTACGTTCACTTATCGTAGTGATAAAGAGAAAGCCGTCTCAGTCTCGAAAACAGGGGATTTTGTCATTAAAACGACAGACCCTATTTATTCATTCATTAACGGCGTTCGTTACAGTAAAGTGAAAATCACGTCAAAGGATGCAGCGGGTAATTTGTCATATGCGAATGTAGGGCCAGTCGGTGACAAAATTCAAGACATTCGTATGAATGGGGATCAGCGAATTTGGTTTTACTCCCCATCAGACAATATGATTCAAAAACAGTATGAGTTCACCGTGAACGGGCAAACTGTCAGCCATAAACACATGGGCAATGTGGTCACATGGTCGAATGATATTGAATTACCTGCCGACGTGACAGTCAAACTCGTCAATCCGGATAAAACGATTAAGTATGAAGTCAAGAAGACGGTCACAAAACCGTATAGCGGCAAAAATGTATCCGCCGTTAAATTCCAAAAAGCATCCCGTCACATTACAGGCGTGGGAGAGCCGCAGGCAACGCTTGAAGTGTGGAATGGTACGACTAGAGTTGGTCAAACGAACATCGATGCAACAGGTAAATTCAGTTTCTATCTAGTCCGTATGTACAAAGAAGGCGAAAGCTTAAAGTTCGTGACCATTCCTAGACTTGGACAAAAAACGTCAGTTACACTCAAGGCGAAAGATAACACGGCACCAACCAAGCCGACAGTCCATGCAATGTCGGCAGCGTCAACGAAAGTCCAGGGGAAGACAGAAAAAGGGGCAACCGTCCTCATTACGTATAACGGGCGGACCTATACGACGAAAGCGAACAGCTCTGGTTCATACGCCTATTCGATTAATAAATGGCTACCAGGAAAAACCGTTTCGGTCCGTGCAAAAGATACTACTGGAAATGTGTCGACGGCAACTGTACAAACCATCAAGTATGCGTTCAAACAATTCAGTGTGAATACTGTACGAACGAGTCACACCTATGTGACCGGAAAAGGACATCCGGGTGCGACGGTACAAGTGTATGGTAGAGATTCGAATATTGGAAAGGCTGTCAAAGTTGATTCGAAAGGGAACTTCAAAGTTTATGTGAATAAACAACGTCAAAGCAGTATGTTGACCGTTGAAATGACACGCTCGAGTTATATGACGAAGCGTATCAATACTATCGTTGCTAAATAACAAAGAAACCTCTCGAGATTTCACATTCGAGAGGTTTCTTTTCATTTTAAACAGCAAATGGAATAAAAATTCTTATAAAGTGATGATTAGAAATCATCGTGCGGCTTCCGCCCCGTCACGGCAACCGTATGATAATCACGTGAGTCAGGACCGCGAGTCTCGACGACGTCGGTCAGACCAAGCGCGGAAGCGGCGGGGATGAACTGTTCCCGCACGATGGATGCGATGCCGTCCCACGTCACGTCAGCTTTCCCGTCACAGTACGTGATGACGAACAACCCGCCCGGTGCGAGGACACGTTCGATTTCGGGAAGCACCGCAGGCACGTCTTCCCAAAAGTAGAGGGTATGGATGCTGAAGACGCGGTCAAACTGTGCGTACGGGAACGGGAGCGTTCCGAGGTCGCCTTCGACGACATCAGCTCGCCCGGCTTGCACGTCCGTTCGATTTCGTCGGAGCGCCGAGCGGACGATAGTCGGGGAACGGTCGAGTCCGGTCACATGCACGTGCTCAAAGCCACGTAATATCTGTGCAAGCGCGTCGCCGGCCCCACAACCAAGGTCGAGAACGCGATTGTCGGGCTGAATCTGAAGTTGCTCAATCGTCCAATCGACTTCGACCCGGTGTTGCCAGACCATCTTCTCGCCGATGTACGTCCCGACGATGCCGCGCGGGTTCTCGTATTGACTGTCAATCCATGTTTGGAGACGTGTGAAGCGCATCGAACCATTCCTTTCCGAATCCAGTAGATGTAGATTGAGTGTAGCACAACCATTTTGGGAAGGGAGTTGAATCGATGCGTTCCTTTTGGATTTTCGGCAATCAGTTGTCGCACGAACTCGAGCTATTCAATCACGTTAAGAACGATGACGTCATCGTCATGATCGAGGCGACATCCCGGGCGATGTGGCGGCCGTACCATAAACAAAAGCTCGTCCTCATCTTCTCGGCGATGCGTCATTTCGCCGAGGAGCTGCGCGACAAAGGCTACACGGTCGACTATCATGAGGCCGACTCGTTCCAGGATGCATGGGACGACCACTTCAAACGGTATGAACCAGAAGAGATTCATTACACGGCCGTCACCGACGCCGCGATGGAGAAAAAGCTGCGGCAGTTCGGTCAGAAGCAAAAGCTCGTCGAACACTCGGACGTGCCGCTCTTCTATTTAACGAAGAAGGAAGCGCTCGACACGATTGGCAACGCGCCGTGGCGGATGGATCGTTTCTATCGCCAGATGCGGAAACGGTTCGACGTGTTGCTCGAGGACGGGAAGCCGCGCGGTGGCAAATGGTCGTTCGATGCGGATAACCGCCAGCCGCCGAAAGACGGGCTGACGTTCCCGGCACCGATCCATTTCCGACCGGACGTCATCACGAAAGACGTCATCCAAAAAATCGAGACCGACTTCGCCGACCATCCAGGAGACATCACTCCGTTCGTCTGGCCGGTGACACGCAGTGAGGCACAACGGGCGCTCGCTCGTTTCGTCGAAGCACGTCTCGAGACGTTCGGTCCGTATCAGGACGCGATGCTGTCGGACAATCAAGACATGTCGCATAGCCTGCTGTCGGCGGCCATCAACATCGGGCTACTGACACCGGACGAGGTCGTTCAAGCGGCCATTGCGTCGGATGCGCCGCTCGCCTCGGTCGAAGGATTCGTTCGTCAAATTCTCGGCTGGCGGGAATATATGCGCGCCGTCTATGTGGCGACGATGCCGGGCTACGAGTCGGTCAACACGTTCAAACATGAGCGTGACTTGCCGAGCTATTTCTGGGACGCCGAGACGGACATGCACTGCGTCCATCAAAGTGTAAAACCCGTCATCGAGCGGGCCCATAACCATCACATCCAACGGCTCATGGTGCTCGGCAACTTCGCGACGCTGTTCGAAGTGTCGCCACAACAGACGAGTGACTGGTTCAACGAGATGTATATCGATGCCTACGACTGGGTCGTGCTACCGAACGTGCTCGGGATGGCGCTCCATGCCGACGGCGGGCGCCTCGCGACGAAGCCGTATATCGCCTCGGGAAAATATATCGACAAGATGAGCGACTACTGTAAAGGTTGCAAGTATAATCCGAAACACACGACCGAAGAGGACGCCTGTCCGTTCAATGCACTCTATTGGCACTTCATCGACAAGCACGAGGAGCGGTTCGCGAAGAACCAACGCATGAAGATGATGGTCCGTAACTGGCAAGGGCGGGACGATGCCGTCAAAGCCGACATTTTGGCGAAGGCGAGACAGACGCTCGACGAAACCGACTCCTTATGAGTCGGTTTTTTTACGTCATCTTCACAAACTTTTGCATCTGCTTCACGGCCGCTTTACATTCATCCGTTACGATATGACTTGTGAGACCCCTCATGCCAAGTGAATAGCAACCGGTAGAACATTCGAGAGACCAACAGAAGCCCGTACGTCGATGACGTCCTGTTTCTGTTGGTCCTTTTTTTAGGGAAGGATGATTCAAGTGAATGAAACGCTCCGCACGATCGGACAAGAGAAGATGATTGCCTCCATCAAATCACCGAAACAACTCGAGAAGTTCCTGCAGTCGGACGTGACGACGACGTTCCTCATGATGGGGACGCTCAGCACGCTCGATCGCTACGTCGCCCATTTGAAGCGCGAGAATCGGACCGTGTTCCTGCACGCCGAACGCATCAACGGCATCAGTCTCGACCGTGACGGCATCGACTATTTGGCGAAACGCGTCGGCGCCGACGGGATTGTGACGACGAAGGCGTCTGTCATCCAACATGCCAAACGGGCCGGCCTGATGACGGTGCAGCGCCTATTCCTCGTCGACTCGGACGCCATCTCGTCAGGCATCAAGATGGCGAAAGACCAACAGCCGGACGCGCTCGAACTGATGCCGGGTCTCATTCCGAGTGTCATCGAGCACGTCGCGGAACACGTCTCGTTGCCGATTGTGACGGGTGGGATGATTCGAAAACCGATTCACGTGCATGAAGCCTTGTCCCACGGGGCGTTCGCCGTCTCGACCGGGGATGAGCGATTATGGGCGTCGCAAGGAATGAAGGAGGATATCATATGAAATCGATTCAACTGCAGAATATCAAAAAGTCATACGACGAGACGGAAGTCATCCGTGGCATCGACGTGACAATCGAGGCCGGTGAGTTCTTCGCCCTCGTCGGACCGTCGGGTTGCGGCAAGAGCACGATGCTCCGAATGATCGCCGGGCTCGAGTCAATCACGAGCGGGACGCTCCGCATCGACGGCGTCGCCGCGAACGACTTGAAACCGAGCGAACGCCAACTGTCGATGGTGTTCCAAAACTATGCGCTCTATCCGCATATGACCGTCGAGAAAAACATCACGTTCGGGTTACATACGAAAGGACTGACGAAGCTCGAGCAGCGCGAACGTTGCTTGGAAGCGGCCGAGACGCTCGGACTGACCGACTATTTGAAGCGAAAGCCACGCGAGCTGTCGGGCGGGCAACGGCAACGGGTCGCACTGGCCCGGGCCATCGTCACCGAGTCACCGATCTGCCTCATGGACGAGCCGCTCTCGAACTTGGATGCGAAACTTCGGGCCAAAATGCGCTCGGAGATCCGGCAGCTGCAACGCAAGCTCAAGCTGACGATGATTTACGTTACGCACGACCAAGTCGAGGCGATGACGATGGCCGACCGGATGATGCTGTTGAACGATGGCGAGGTCCAACAAGTCGGTCAACCGCTCGATTTGTACAATAAGCCGGCGAACACGTTCGTCGCCTCGTTCATCGGTTCACCGCCGATGAATTTGACGCCGGTGCAGCGGAATGACAAGGGCTGGGTCGCCTCGGACGGACGCCTGTTCCATCCGAACACTCTGACGCGAGAAGATACGGCGACGCTCGGCATCCGTCCGGAACAAATCACGCCGGCGAAAGAGGATGTCACGTTCTATGCCGAACTGAAGAACATCGAGGTGCTCGGCACAGAGACGATTCTCGCCTTCGATATGGGTGGCGTCGAATGGCTCGCCAAATGGCCAGGACAATGGCCGCTGTCGATCGGGGAGAAGATTGCCTGTCACGTCGACCCGAAACAGATATCTTTGTTTGATACGAACGGCAATCGTATTGAACCGCGGCAACCGAAACTGTTCGAGGCGTTGGAGGTGTTCCAATGACGGTCGCCCTTCCGAGACAACGCGTCCGGACCCGATTATCGGACGCGACGAGCGGGCTCCTCTACTTGTCCCCGTCGATCGCGTTATTTGGGATTTTTCTCGTGTATCCGCTGTTCCGGACGATTTACTTGAGTTTCTTTCAAACGGACACACAAGGGACGCCGCTCAGTTACGTCGGCGGCGAGCATTACGCCAAGCTGTTCACGAGCGCCTCGTTTTGGCAAAGCATTCAGGCGACGGTCGGCTTCGTTCTGTTGACCGTCCCGCTCACAATCATCATCGCGCTCGGTCTGGCGCTCCTCGCCAACGAGAAGCTGCGCGGGATTGGCATCTTCCGGACTGCGTTCTCGGCGACGATGGGAATGAGCGTCGCAGCCTCATCCGTCATTTGGATGTTCATGTACAACCCGTCCATCGGCATCTTCAACCGTTTCTTGGAAGCGATCGGAACGAGCGGGGTGCAGTGGCTCCTCGACCCGCAGTATGCGCTCCTATCCGTTTCGCTCGCGACCGTCTGGATGAACATCGGCTTCACATTCTTGATTCTTCTCGGCGGGCTGCAAAACATCGACCGGACGCTATACGAGAGTGCGGACATCGCCGGGACGGGGTATTGGACCCAGCTCCGAGCAATCACCATCCCGATGCTGTCACCAACCCTCTTCTTCGTCGGCATCATCTCGCTCATCAATGCGTTTCAGACGTTCGGGCAGATTGATTTGCTGACGAAAGGTGGGCCGACGAACTCGACGAATGTCATCGTCTACGCCATCTATAAGGACGCGTTTATCAACTATAACGTCGGTGGGGCGAGTGCGCAGGCCGTGCTCTTGTTCTTGACGGTCCTCCTGTTGACGTGGCTCCAGTTCAAGCTCGTCGAAAGGAAGGTGCATTACCAATGACGCTCCGGAAAGTAGTCACGTATACGCTCCTCGTCTTGAGTGCCATCGTTATGCTGTTCCCGATCGCCTATGCGTTCTCAATCAGCCTGATGGACGGGAGTGAGGTGTTAAAAGGCAACCTCATCCCGCGCGACGTCACGTTCGACAACTATGTCGCCGCGTTCGAGCGGATTCCGCTTATGACGTACTTATGGAACAGTCTCGTCGTCGCACTCCTCGTCATGGTCGGTCAAGTCGTCTTGTCGAGTCTTGCCGCCTTCGCGTTCGTCTTCATCAACTTCAAAGGGAAAGGGCTCATCTTTATGCTCTTCCTCGCGACGATGATGGTGCCGTGGGAAGCGACGATGGTACCGAACTTCTTGACGATTCAGTCGCTCGGCTGGCTCAACTCGGTGTGGGGGCTGTCGGTGCCGTTCTTCGCGCTCGCGTTCGGAACGTTTTTGCTAAGACAACAGTTCAAAACGATTCCGTACGAGATGTACGAGGCGTCACAAATCGCCGGCATCAGCCGCTTCCGTTTCTTTTGGAGCGTCGTCTTGCCGGTCTCGAAGACACCGCTCGTCACGTTGTCGGTATATAGCTTCTTGACGACATGGAACATGTACTTATGGCCGCTCCTCGTGACAAACACGGAGCAGGCCCGCACGGTTCAAATCGGGATTAAGCAGATGCAGTCGAACGAGGTCGCCTCGGATTGGGGCGTCGTCATGGCGGCGGTCATCATGATTATCATCCCGACGCTGATGCTGTTATTCGCAGGACAAAAGCAGTTACAGGAAGGCTTGACGCAAGGTGCGATCAAATAATAGGGGGAAACGTTCATGAAAAAGAAAGCATTATTCGCAGGGTTGGCCAGTTCGGTATTATTGCTCGGGGCATGTGGCAGTCAAGAAGCGGAAGAGGCAGCGGCGACCACGACGACGGATGGGAAGACAGAAGTCGTGTTTTGGCACGCGATGAGCGGGGACTTAGAGACCGCACTCAACAACCAAGTCGACGCTTTCAACGAGTCACAGGACGACTATGAAGTGAAACCGGTGTTCCAAGGCACGTATGAAGAGGCGCTCACGAAGTTCAACGCCGTCGCAGGGTCAGCGGACGCACCAGCCATCATGCAGACGTTCGAGGTCGGCACGAAGTATATGATCGACTCGAACAAAATCACGCCGGTCCAGGAGTTCATCGACAAAGAGGACTTCGATACGGGCGTCTGGGAAGAGAACATCTTGAGCTATTATCAAGTCGACGGCAAGCAGTACTCGATGCCGTTCAACTCGTCGACACCGGTACTCATCTACAACAAAGACGCGTTCGAAAAAGCAGGCCTCGACCCAGAGAAAGCGCCGCGCACGTATGACGAGCTGAAGCAAGCGGCGAAGGCACTGACGACCGACGGGCAGACCGGTTTCACGATGCTCAACTACGGTTGGTTCTTCGAGCAACTTGTCGCCGCGCAAGGCGGGCTCTATGTCGACAACGACAACGGCCGTAGCGGGGCACCTACGAAAGCTGTCTTTGATGGGGAAGAAGGGCAGAACGCCTTCAACTTGATTAAAGAGATGTATGACGAGAAGACGTTCATGAACGTCGGTCAAAACTGGGACGACATGCGTGCCGCTTTCCAATCCGGAAAAGTTGCCATGTATCTCGACTCGTCGGCTGGGATTCGTACCGTGGCGGACAACGCTGACTTCGAGGTCGGGGCGTCGTATTTGCCGGTGCCGAACGATGCCGATCGTGAAGGTGTCATCATCGGTGGGGCCTCGCTCTGGATGGGTGACGGGATCGCCGACGAGACGAAGCAGGGCGCATGGGAGTTCATGAAGTATGCGGCGTCGAAAGAAGCACAGGCCAAATGGCACGTCGAGACGGGCTACTTCGCCATCAACCCGGAGGCGTATGACGAGCCGATCGTCAAAGAGATGTGGGCCGAGTACCCGCAACTGAAAGTGACGGTCGATCAATTGAGTGAGACGAAAGCCTCGCCAGCGACACAAGGCGCCCTCATCTCGACGTTCCCGCAGTCACGTCAAAGCGTCGTCAACGCCATGGAGAGCCTATACCAAGGCGTATCGGTCGAAGAGGCATTGAAGCGCGCGGCCGATGAGACAACTTCCACCTTGGGACAATGATATGTTGATTTACGCACATCGCGGCTATAGCGCCAAGTATCCGGAGAACACAATCAGCGCGTTCAAGGCGGCGTTTCCTCACGTCGACGGCATTGAGCTCGATGTCCAATTGACGCGCGACGGACGCCTCGTCGTGATCCATGACGAGACGGTCGACCGGACGACGAACGGAAGCGGCTTCGTCAAAGATATGACGCTTCGGCAGCTCCGCTTGCTCCGGACGGAGAGCGGGGAACGGATCCCGACGCTCGAGGAAGTACTCGTCTTGATTGAACCTTCCGACGTCACGCTCAATATCGAGTTGAAGACGGATCAATTTGATTATGAAGGAATCGAGTATTTGACGTGGCTCGCCGTCACCGAGTTCAAGTTAGAAGAGCGTGTCGTCTTCTCCTCGTTCAACCCGGACACGCTCGTCCGGTTGCGGGACGTCGCCCGCGAGGCGCGAATCGCCGTCTTGACCGGGGACGGGCATCCGAATCTGGTTGAATTTGTGGAACGAGTCGGAGCCGAGGCGGTTCATGCTCAACCGGCATTTATCGGGACGAGAGATGCGGCGATGATTCGCGAACAAAATCGGTTGCTTCGCCTGTATACCATCAATGACCCGAGCGAGTTGCCGGACATGACTGGTGTCGACGCCATCATGACGGACGAGGTCGAGCGGTTCCAATCGAGGTTGCGTCATTGAAGTGAGGCTGGATATAACTCAATCGATATGTAAGAAAGAGGCCAGCTGGCGCGACGTGTTCGCATCAGCTGGCCTCTTCTCATGGCAATTCTCTAAATTTAGTATTCTTTGTTCAACGTGGTAAATTCATCTTCTTTCAAAGGTGAATCGTCTTTTGAATTATGTCCATAATAGGTGACGACGTACTCTTTCTCTTGATTGGTTTTGACGAAAAATTCATACTCGACTCTGTTTTCGTCCTCGAAATTCAAGCGATATAAGTACCCAAATTGATTCATGCTGAACTCGACATCATAGGCGCTCTGATCGATTGAAAAATGCTCAGTTAACGTTTCGTTCAAAAAAGTTTCTCGCTGATCTACCTCATGAAGAAGGAAAAAGACACCTCCTAACAGGAGTAATGCAAAAGCGAGTTGAAACTTAGGTGTAGGTTTGTTAGATGCCATCTACATCAGCCTTCCTTAAATGAAATCAATCAACTGCTACCGCACGAAGCACGAGTATATATGACAAAGACCGCTCAATGAAGCGGTCTTTGTCATGTCTTCTTCGGCGAATCACTAAAAGCAAAATACAACCCGATGCCAATTGCGAGTCCAATCAAGTAGTGATCGAGCGCGATGGCAGTCGAGACACCGACGCCGAGGGCGAGCGGAAAGGCGTAGCTGCCGGTCGTTTGTTTATTGGACATGGAGCATGTCTCCTTTGTCCAATTACTACGGGCGCCGCCTCAAAAAGTTTCAAGCCTTCTTCTTCGTCCCTTGGAACGCGAAGAACATCGCGATGCCAATCCCGAGTCCGAGCCACCAGTTGTCGAACAACAGCCCGAAAATGAGAATAAAGGCGACGGCGACCGGGAGTGCCAAAAAGCCACGTTGACGTTTCATGCGAATCATCCTTTCTACGTCTCTCTTCTCGTCTGTTCCCGCTTTAAAGGTGATTCATTCAAAAAAGACGGTCCTGTCAGTCGGACGTCTCCCGTTCGGCGAGTGACGTCGCATGCGTCGAACTATTGGGATATAAGTAGATGGAGAACGTCGTGCCTTCCCCGTACACGGAGTCGGCATGGATGCCCCAGCCGTGCGCTTCGGCGATCCGTTTACAGATGCGTAGGCCGAGACCGGTCCCTTTGATCGGACGGTGTGCATCCGAGTCGACCCGGTAATACTCATCGAACACATACGGGATGGCGTCACTCGGGATGCCGATTCCGGTGTCACGGACCGACAGGACATACGTGTCGTCTTCGGTCGTCAGCTCGACGTAGACCGTGCCGCCGTTCGGCGAATACTTGATCGCGTTGCCGATCAAGTTATGGAGTAGTTGCAACAGCTTCTCCTGATCGGCCTCGAGAGTCATGTCATCCGCGGACAAGATGACGTCATGCTGGGGGGCTGTCGCCTTATAGTGTGCGACGATATCCTCGAGCAATGGTCGCAAGTCGAACGTCGACAACGACAATAACTCCACGGAATAGTTCACACGCTGGTAGTCGAGGAAATTATCGACGAGCCGCTCGAGTCGCTCGGCCTCCCGTTTGACGAGCGTCAACATCCCATGTGTTTTCTCGTCGTCGCCATGTTGGTACATGAGCAGTTCCGCGTAACCATTGATGGCCGTGAGCGGGGAACGGAACTCGTGGGACAGTTCGGCCAGGAAGGCGTCTTTCTGCTCCTCGAAGCGGATCGAGTCGGTGATGTCTCGCCACATGAGGAATGCGCCGCGCGGCGTATGTGTGAAGTTCACGATGACTTGCATCGTGCGCTCGCCGATGCGGAGCGACTTCGCATCCATGCTCGGGCAACAGCCGAACCGGTTCGTCATGAGTTCTTCCCAAAACAGCGTTACATCGTTCATATCTGCGCCGTTCCGCTCGAACGCTTCGTGGAAGAACCGGGTCATGTCTTCTGGGCGCGAGAAACGCTGGTTGACCATCGAGGGACAGATGGCGCGAAGCTGTTCGTTCGAATACAGATGGTTCCGTGTGAAGTCGATATAACAGACCGCATCTTGAACTTCTTCGACAAGTGAATGAATCGGTAACGACTGGGGTGCGTGAATCTGGTTCATTCGTTTAGCCGTCGAGTGCCCATGGTACCGGCGAGCCGGATAGAATGACTTTCGAGTCATCGCGCGAACCTCCCTTCGATATAAAGCTATATATATATACGTAAAGTAATATCGACATACTCCTTTATTATACGATATTCGCCGATGATTCCCTATACCCCCCATAGACCTAGCTAGAAATGGGTCACAACCGGGATAGTCGGACGGAATGCGCACGATTCTAGGAAAAAACACCTTCCTCGTATGTTAGAGGAAGGTGGTAGGATTAGAACAACGTATACGGGTTGACGCTATTGGCAGCCGTCGAGCTGCTGTAGACGTATTTATTTTTATGGATTTCGAAATGAAGGTGGCTTCCGAACGAGTTGCCGGTGTTGCCGACCGTTCCAATTTTCGCGCCTTTGGCGACTTTTTGTCCTTTGACGACGTTCAAACGATCCATATGGGCGTAGACGCTCGTGTACGCTTGACCGTTGATCGTGTGCGAAATCATGACGTGGTTACCGTACGCTCCATAGTTGCGGGCGACGATGACTTCACCGTATGCTCCAGCTTGGACTGTCGTGCCTTTCGCGGCCGCCAAGTCGATGCCGTTATGGAACGTGTAGCCGTATTTGCCGCTCGCCGGGCCATACCCTTGCGTCAACGTGCCTTTCGCAGGAATCAAGAACTTGCCCGCTGTCGCTGTTTGGAGTGACGTGCTGCTATATTTTTTAACATATGTACTCGAGACGTATTTTGTACTGCCGTTATAATTGATTTTTGTCCATGAACCGGTCGCGCCGAGATAGGTGAACGTTTGGCCGAGTTTGGCACTGCCGACTTTTTGATAAGACGTCGATGGGCCGCTCCGCACGTTCAAAACATTCGTCGTGACTTTGACTTTATACGATGTAGCTGCCTCTACCGGTGTCGAAGCGGGAAGTGTCAAGCCGGAAACAAGAAGGGCGCCTAATGTGATCGTCATCAGTTGTTTTTTCATAGTATGGTAAATCCTTTCAATTATGGAACAATGCGACAGAACAATGATAATTACCTTATAAAAAAATTTTACCATCAAAAAATAGATTCTAATATGTCATTTATATTTCAAAAAAGTATAATCGTTATGAAAACGATTATGTATTAGAGAAAGTCCAGTCATATCAACGAAAATGAGACATACAACGTTTTGTTGGTAAAAGGATATGTGCCTAAAATTCAAAAAAACTCCGATTTCTCGCTGTTTAGCTTTTGAAAAACAGGGTAATTTTAATTAGTTTAGCCTAGATAAAAAAAGGCTAATGAGAATCAATCTCTTTTGTCAGTTGTTTCCTTGAAATGCTTCGTCCCATACATAAGAAAAACCGAGGCATGTGCCCCGGTTTCACTTGCCTGCTCTTACTGAGAAGGCGTGACCACGTTCCGACAAACGTCTCGATTAAGGTGCCGACAGTTCTTCCTCGGTGACCCATTTATGGTTGGTCACTTCTTCGCCGGATTCTAACGTGAAGTCGACCATATAGACCGTCGTCTCTTCGACAGAATCGATGGTAGCAGTCGTTCCGCCCATACCGCTCATATGCTCGGCATTGACTTCAACCTCGTCGCCGACCTCGTACGGGTCGTCCTGTGCACCTTCAATCTCTTCATGAATGATCCATTTATGGTCTTTGACGCGCTCGCCTCCGTGCATCGGGTCGTACGAGATACTGTAGGCGACCGTATCGTAGGCGCCGACGATGGTCGCTTCCGCGCCTTCCATGCCAGGCATATGGGCCTCTGTGATGACGGCCGTGTCGCCGACCGCGAACGTCGGGTTCTCTGCTGACTTCAAGCCTTCGGGGACGTCACCAGACCCGGACATGTCCATTCCTGAATGGTCGTTCCCGTCCATCGTCTCTTCCATTTGATCATTCATGTTCGTATCATTATTCGTCGTGTCGTTTTCACCACAAGCAACGAGTAAACCGCTCAGTGAGAGTGCCATCGTCATCATTCCGAGTTTCTTATTCCATTTCATTCATATTCCCTCCAAGTAAAGTGTGATTAGTCTACTTTCAATTGTCCCATCATCCCGTTTTCTTCATGCTCCAGGATGTGGCAGTGATACATAAACGTCCCTGTCTCTCGAAACGTCATTTCAATGTTCACTTTCTCGCCCGGTGCGACGGCGACCGTATCTTTCCAGCCACGTTCGTTGTCAGGCGGAGGCTTGCCGTCCCGTTCAAGTATCCGGAATTGGACGCCATGGACGTGGAACGGGTGGGTCATCCCGCCCATCATGTCCTCTCGGTTATAAATTTCCCACACCTCGGTCGAGCCTTGCCGGACGTTAATGTCAATCCGGTCAGGGTCGAACTGTTTGCCGTCAATCGTCACCATATTGCCCATCCCGAACAACGTGAGGCGTCGGTCGGCCTCGCTCGACTCGTTAGTGACAGGGGCTTCCGTGAAAGCTGCCGTCCAATCACCGTCTTGCTCGATGTGGTCGCGCACCGTGAACGTCGTGAACGGGATCCCATCTGCTTGAAGAGCGATGTCGTCCTCGAGAGACAAGTCGGAAAAGTCGATTAAAATCTCGGCCCGTTCACTAGGTGTGAGCGTCAACGTCTCAAGCGAAACCGGTTGGTCGAGCAACCCGCCGTCAGTCGCGATTTGAGTGAACGCCTCCCCGTTCGATAGGGAGAAGTCGAGATTCCGGGCGTTAGAGCCGTTGACGAGACGGACGCGTAACGTGTTCGTCGTCACGTCGAACGTTGTATTGATCGCTCCGTTCGCAATCAACGTATCACCGACCGTCCCATCGATGTTCATCTGGCGGTCGTAATCGAGTTGTCCGTCGGCTGTGAAGAGACGGTCTTGAACGATGAGCGGGATGTCATCAACACCGTATTCATTCGGCAACCCGGTCTCCGCTTGGTTCGTCACGTACAAGAGTCCGGCCAAACCAAGGTATACTTGTTCGGCCGTCGCGCCCATCGGATGCGGGTGAAACCAGAGTGTGCCCGGTTCTTGGTCGATATCGAGACGAACTTGTCTTTGTTCACCCGGGGCAATCGATTGATGGGGTCCGCCGTCTTCGGCTCCCGGGATGACGAGACCGTGCCAATGGAACGAGGTCGGTTCATCGAGCTGATTGATTGTATTGATATAGACGGTCTTTCCAGCTGGTAATTCAATCATCGGTCCGAGCAAATTCCCGTTATAGCCGAGCGTCTCGGTACTGACACCTTGATTGAAAAATCGGTGCTCGCCACGTTCGGTACGAACCGTATAATAGAGCGCCTCGTCCGTGACACGGTCAGGTCGTAGCCGTTCCGGGATGGGGAGTCGTTGATTCGGTTCGTTCGACGCGACGAGCTCGACGGTACCCCCACGTCCCATCCCGCCGTTGCCATGCATCATGCCACCATCGTTTCGATCTCCCATGAATGAACCGTTTCCCATCATCCAGTTTCCAGGAGCAAACGTGAACAAAAGCAAGAACAATCCAATCACGATACTGACTATAACCATCCCAATGACCCATTTCGTTACGCGGTTCATAAGGCATCATCCTTTCGGTTAAAAGCGAGAGCCTATTTAGTTATACCAACAAGTTATGAAATATTTGTTAAACGGAAAATAAGTTTTTATATACTATATAGGGGTATATGGTATACATAGGAGGTGGTCAACGTGGAACATTCACACCACGCGTCATCTCATCATGAACACGGGGAAGCGCATGACTCGCATACCGGCGGACATGAAGGGATGATTGAAGAGTATAAGCGTCGATTTTTCGTCTCGTTAGGGCTGACGATCCCGATTCTCATCTTGTCAGATATGATTCAAGAGTGGGCCGGTTTCGAACTCACGTTTCCTTATGAAAAGGAGACGCTATTCGTGTTGGCGACGATTGTGTACGTCTACGGAGGGTGGCCGTTTTTGAAAGGGAGCATCGATGAATTGCGTCAACGAAATCCGGGGATGATGATGCTGATTGGACTTGCCATCAGCGTCGCGTACTTCTATAGTGTTGCCATCGTGTTCGGATACGGGCATGGGCATGACTTCTTTTGGGAGTTGGCGACGTTAATCGTCATCATGTTGCTCGGGCACTGGATTGAGATGCGCTCAATCATGGGTGCGTCGAACGCGTTGCAACAGCTCGTTCGTCTATTACCGAGCGTGGCACACCGCATCAACGGGAGTGACATCGAGGACGTTCCCGTCTCGGCGCTCGCTGCTGGGGATTTGATTCTCGTCAAACCGGGCGAGCAGATTCCTGTCGACGGGGAACTGCTGAAAGGGCGGACGACGGTCGATGAGTCGATGTTGACCGGTGAATCGATGCCTGTCGAAAAAGAGACCGGGGATGTCGTCATCGCAGGATCAATCAACCAAGAAGGTAGCATGACGATTTCGACGACAAGCACGGGAGAGAGCACATACTTGGCGAAAGTCATCGACTTGGTCAAAGAAGCGCAGGAATCCAAATCGAAAACGCAAAACCTAGCCAATCGGGCCGCCAAGCTCTTGTTTTATGTCGCCGTCGGATCGGGAGTTCTGACGTTCGCCATTTGGGTCGCTCTCGGATATCCGGTCAGTATGGCTGTCGAACGAATGGTCACCGTCATGGTCATCTCATGTCCGCACGCGCTCGGTCTCGCGTCTCCGCTCGTCGTGGCGGTCTCGACAGCCCTGTCGGCGAAACGCGGACTGTTGATTCGGAATCGGACTCAATTCGAAGAGGCGCGTCATCTCGATGCGGTCATTTTCGATAAGACGGGAACGTTGACGCAAGGCGATTTCGGGGTGACGGACATTGAAGCCGCATCTGCTCATACAGAAGAGGACGTGTTACGTCTGGCCGCCGCGGTCGAGACGGCCTCGCAGCATCCGCTCGCACGAGGCATTCTTCGGGAAGCGGAAGCACGCAAATTGACGTTGCCTGAAGTCGTCGATTTCGCTTCGATCACGGGGGTTGGATTAGAAGGACAGGTAGAGGGAGGTCACGTTCAAGTCGTCAGCCCCCGCTATATTCGGGAGCATGAGCTCTCAATTGACGAAACGGCGTTCGACCAGTTATCAGCCGCCGGGAAGACCGTCGTCTTCACGATTCGAGACGGAGACTTGGTCGGTATGATCGCCTTGGCGGACATGGTTCGCGATGAAGCGAAAGAGACGGTCCGAGCGTTGAAAGACCGGGGCGTCCGTTCGATCATGCTCACTGGTGACAACCGAAAAGTGGCCGACTGGGTGGCGTCGCAACTTCATATCGAGGAAGTGTACGCCGAAGTGTTGCCGGATGATAAATCACGGCAAGTGCAAACCGTCCAAGCCGACGGCAGCAAAGTGGCGATGGTCGGGGACGGCATTAATGATGCACCGGCTTTGGCCCAAGCGGACGTCGGCATTGCCATCGGGAGCGGCACCGACGTCGCCGTCGAAACGGCCGATATCGTTCTCGTCCGGAGCAACCCGAAAGACGTGCTGTCGATTCTCGACTTGTCTCGCAACACATACAACAAGATGATTCAGAATCTGTGGTGGGCCGCCGGCTATAACATCGTCGCCATCCCGCTCGCGGCCGGTGTGTTGGCCCCAATCGGCATCATCTTGTCACCGGCCGTCGGTGCCGTGCTCATGAGTCTCAGTACCGTCATCGTCGCGCTCAATGCCCGGACGCTCAAGCTTTAACAATTCTTTCATCTTTGGTCTCTATAATGAGGAGGATGCTAAAGATGGAGGGAACTATTATGAAACGAAAGCTACTCGTACCGATGTTTTTGACGACTGTATTTCTTGCCTCGTGTGGGGGTGCGACACCAGCGAGCGAGTCGAAGGAACCGGTCACGGAAGAAAAAGAGACGTCGACGGAACAGGTGCCGGACCGCTGGACAGCGACAAAAACAGGCACCGCGGTCTCCCATATTCACGGTGCCGGCTTTTGGCCAGACGGGCGTCCGGTCATTGCGACGCATACGGGACTGATGGAATTCAGAGAAGACGGCTGGTACGAATTGTCGTCGAACCGTCACGACTATATGGGCTTCGAGCTCGTCAAAGACGGATTCTATGCGAGTGGTCACCCGGCACAGGATTCGCCGTATAAAAATCCCCTCGGTGTCGTCCGTGGGACCGATAAAGGGGAGACGCTCGAGATTCGCTCGTTAGAAGGTGAGGCCGATTTTCACTATATGAGTGCGGGTTTCGAATCCGAGAGCCTCTACGTGTATTTGGAAACGGCGACCAGTGAACTCGAACCAGGTTTTTATCGGTCGCTCGACGGCGGTACGTCGTTTGAGCCGATGGAGATGGATGGCATCGAAGGTCGAGGCATCGCCGGCATCACGGCCGATGCAAGTGAACCGAAACGCGTCTTCGTCTATGGTCCGGACGGCATCCTCGTCTCAGACGACGGGGGAGACACGTTCGAGCCGTTCCTGGAACAGAAGAATATCGTCACGATGGCATCGACGAAAGGGAAATTGGCGTCAATCACGAAAGACGGTGCCTCGTTCGATCTTGTGGTCTCGGATTTGACCGACGAGACGGAGACGACCGTTGAGCTGCCCTCGCTGAACGCGGACAGCGTCCCGATCGAACTGGTCAGCCAAAACGGGCGATTTTTGCTAGCGACATCGGATAACAGTGTGTATGTCTTTGAAGACGAGGAATGGACGCAACTGTTGCAAGCAGGGAAAGTGAAATGAAAAAAATCCGGCGCCTGAGCTCAGGTGCCGGATTTTTTTAGTGGAGCGGAAGCGTGATGGTGAACATCGTCCCAGATGAATCAGAGGCGACGGTCAACGTACCATCATGCAACCGGATGATTTGATGGGCGATGGCAAGCCCGAGTCCACTGCCACCCGTACGACGGGAACGTGATTTTTCGACCCGGTACAGGCGATTGAAGATGTGAGGCAGATCTTCTTGAGGGATACCTTTCCCATCGTCTTGAATCGTGAAGTGAAGTGCTTCATCCGTAAGTTGCATATCGAATCGGACGTGGCGTGCCTCGCTATGTTGAATCGCGTTGTGGGCGATGGAGCGGAACACTTGTAAGATGCGATGTCGATCTAACTGTAAGACGACGTCCTTGGAGGAGCAATCGGTGCTACTAGCAAACGCGATCGGTGTCACTCGGAACATCGTGGTGAGCACGCGTTGCAAATCGTCACAGAGCGCATCGACGGCCACGGGTTCGCGATGCAACGTGAACGTGTTCTCGTCCAACTGGGCGAGCTGGAACGCGTTCTCGACGAGCTCGGTCAACGCTTGGCTCTCTTCGAGAATCGTCTGAATCGACTGTTCTTTTAACGACTCTGGCGTCTGCGGTTTGGATGCGATTTCGGCATATCCTTGCAGATACGTGAGCGGCGTTTTTATCTCGTGGGCGAGGTCCGACAAGAACTGATTCCGTTCTTTCCGGAGACGAGCCAGTTCAAGCGACATTGCTTCAATTGAGCGGGCCAACTCGCCGATCTCATCTTCTCGGGACGTCGGCAGGGTTAACGTTTCGGGATTCGTCAACACATCCTCGGTTGCTCGGCGCAACAGCTGAATCGGGTTTGAAATCAACCGGCTCAGCAAGACGAACGTCATGATGGTGATGACGAGGGCGATGCCGGTGATATAAAGAAACCGGAGCTGGAGCCGATGGCTGATGCCATGAATAATCTCGGTCGGTAGAAACATATACACATACCCGTAGCGGGTGTCGCCTTCCATTGCATCAATCGGGGTCCGTACCGCGAGATACGGTTCGTTCTCCCAATCGTCTTCGAGGATGGTCGTCATATTGCCATCGCCTCGGTCCGCTTCCGTTTGGACGAGCACCGAGAGCGGGTCGGGGAAGCGGTTGGATGTCTGTAGAATCGAGTGGTCGGGAGCGGTGATGGCGACTTTCGTATCGGTCTCGCTCTCCATCGTCGCGACGTGGCCAATCGTCTCTTCATCAAAACTCATCGCCAGTACGCTCGCATGGCTTTCCGCTCTCGATTCGAGCCGGTCGATTTCTTCGACGACACGTTCACCGAGGAGCGTATGGTAGAGCAATAAGAACAAGACGCCTTCAATCAATAACGTCGTCAATAAAAAGATCAGGCTGATTCGGAACGGGAGGCTATTACGTCGGAATGTCATGAGTCCGACCGCTCCTCGGTCCAGCGATAGCCGCGTCCCCACACCGTCTTCAAATAATCGTCAATCGGGAAGCCGGCCTCACCGAGTTTGTCGCGAATCATGCGGATATGGGCATCGACCGTGCGCGGGTCCGACTCGGACGAGTAGGGCCACACCAAGTCGTATAAATCCATCCGGTTGTATAGCCGGTTCGGATGTTGCAAGAACAGTTTCAAAATGGCCGTCGCTTTCGGCGTCATGACGACTTCTTGTTCTCGATAGAGGATCCGTCCGCTCGCTTCCTCATAGCGCAGCTGTCCGTAGCTCACATTGCTGACACGGCTCCGTCGCAACACCGCACGAATCCGTGCCAGGAGCACATTTCCTTCGAACGGCTTCGTGACATAATCGTCGGCACCTGCGTCTAACCCACGGATTGTGGTCTCACTGTCCGAGCGGGCCGTCAACAAGACGACGGGCAGTTCGGCATCGAGCGCCTTGATTTGGCGGCACAACGTGATTCCATCGACGCCGGGCATCATGATGTCGAGCATCACCAAGTCCGGACGTTCGGAAATCCGTTCCATCGCTTCTCGTCCGTCAGCGGCCTCGATACAGGTGTAGCCGTCGCCTTCTAAGAATAGGCGGAGCAACCGTCTCATTTTCATTTCGTCATCGACAATCAAAATTTTCATATGTGGTCCTCCTATGATTCTGAGCCGTCTCGTCTACGTAACGGTTTCGAGAGAAGGGGAACGTTCTCCTTGTCCCTCAGGGCAGTTCGGGCGATTGAAGAAAGCGTCGGACGAGTGCGGGTTCGTCGAACGGCACGGTCTCGTCTCCGATGCGCTCGACGCGGTCATGCCCTTTCCCGAATAAGACACCACAGTCGTAGCCGTCCATCCGTTCGCAGAAGAACCGGATGGCTGCTTCGCGTTCGTCGAAACGTGCAAGCTCGGCAGATTGTCCCGTCGCCAAATCGTCAAGGATTTGTTGCGGATTTTCGTGACGTGGGTCATGGACCGTCAAGATCATATCCGCGCCTGAAGCAACGACGACCTCTGTCATGATGTTTCGCTTCATTCGGTCACGTTCGCCGGCAGCACTGAGCAGCACGAGTACACGAGGGTAGCGGGCCGTCAATGCCGTCACGACTTGTTTGATGGCGTCCGGCGTATGTCCATAGTCGATATAGACCGATTGTTCGATTCCGGTCACTCGTTCGAGGCGTCCGCTCGGCAACGTCAACTTCTTAACATGAGGAAGGACCTCTGCCAACGGAACCCCGGTTTGCAGGACAATGCTGATGGCGCACAACGTGTTATCGAGGTTATAGTCCTCATGGAACGGGAGAGGTAAGTGCATTTTCTCGTCGCCTAACTGGAGCATGAACTGCTCGTCTTTGTGATACCCAATCAAGTCCGCGGTAGTCGAGTGACGACTGAATAAAAATGAGTCGGCGATGGATGGTGCCATCGACAACATGAGCGCTTGATGCGAATCATCTTCATTGACGATCCCACATCCAGACTCCGTCAACTGTGCAAACAACTGGGCTTTCGTGTAGGCGTACGTCTCCATCGTCCCATGATAGTCCAAGTGATCGTGGGACAGGTTGAGGAATGAAGTCGTCTCGAACTCCAAGCCGGCAATCCGTGCCTCCGCGATGGCTTGGGATGAGACTTCCATCATACAATCGGTGACACCGGCCTCGACCATGGCATGAAGGTGGCGATTGATGGTCAACGGGTCAGGCGTCGTGTTCGGTGTCTCAAACGTCTTCCCGGCGTATGTGATGCCGAGTGTGCCGATGAGTCCGGCTGACATGCCGACGTGATCAAACAATTGATGGGCGAGCGCCGTCGTCGTCGTTTTTCCGTTCGTCCCGGTGACGCCATGCAGACGAAGTCGCGTCGAGGGATGGTCATAAAACGCACTGGCGAGTTCGGCGAGGGCATGTTTCGTATCTTTACAATAGATGACAGGTACCCGGGCCTCAATCGGACGTTCGGCGACGATGGCGACCGCCCCGTTATGAATCGCCTCGTTCACGTAGTCATGGCCATCATGGCGATAGCCTGAGATACAAACAAATAAAAAATTTTGTTTAATTTCTTTTGAGGAGAAGGAAATGCCCTCAATCATCGTTTCGGCAGGGTTGTCTAAATACGTCCATGTCACGAGCTGTTTCAGCTCTGTCAACAGATCTTGCAAGGTTTTCAACACTTCGAATTTCTCCTTTGTCGGCAAAGTCCATTTTGACAGTATAGCCCTTGTTTGTGAAAAAGAAGTGAAATGAGAGGAGGTCTCGTGTCGTGCATGAGGTCTCGATGTTTTAACAAAAATGGATTAGGCAATCGATTATGTAGACAGACCATCAGCAAAGGAGGAGTAGACGATGAAACCTTACGCAAAATTCGGAGTGATGATTCTCGTGTCGACATTCCTCATGTATTGGCTCATGTATTTGAACGTGTTCCAACTCGACCACGTCTTCTTCAGTCAGACACGTTTGTATATGGCGCTCATCATGGGCTCGGTCATGGCGTTCGTCATGTTGTTGTTCATGTGGGGCATGTACAAAAACAAGAAGTTGAACGCAGTCATCTTAGGTGTGAGCGCGCTCGTGTTCGGGCTCTCGCTATGGCTCGTCCGGAGCCAGACGACGGTCGATGACGTCAGTTGGATGAAGGCGATGATCCCGCACCACTCAATCGCCATCTTGACGAGCGAGCGGGCCGAGATTGAAGACCCACGCGTGAAACAGTTGTCGGAAGAGATCATTAAAGCACAAGAACGGGAAATCGCCGAGATGAAGCGGTTGATTGAAGAGTTAGAAAAAGAAGAAGAGGAAGCAGCAAAAGAAGCTAAATCGACAACAACAGCGACCGAGTGATGCGGTCGCTGTTGTTATGTGTCGGGATGAAGTTGGGCCTCAATCAGTTCGACGGCGATCGTCAGCGCTTGAATACGCCGTTTCGCGAGTGACAGTTGTGACTTGTAGCGCTCAGGGGATTCTTTCGCCTCGAGCGTTTTCACGGTCTCGTGCAGTTTATGGAGAATCGAATCGATTTGACGTTTCGCTTCCGTCAGTTCTGTCGTTGAATAATCCATGTGACCTCCTAAATGATTTTTCCCCAGTATACATAAGAAAAACCGAGGCGATTGCCCCGGTTCAGCGTATTTGCGGTATATATTTTCTAGTACGGCGGTTTGTCGAGCGCGGTGCGACGAGGAAGAAGATTCCTAACATCACACCGACCCCAAGTCCCCAAAGACTGTTGAACAGAAGCATCAACACGATCCCGAAGACGAGTCCAATACTCACATCACCCATACGGTCAAACATTTGTAACCACCTTTTCTGTGTTTGCTAGACTAAAGGTTTACCCACAATTGAGAAGTGAACCACCTGGGAGGCTAGCACATCTCCCTTTTGTTATACGTGATTTTTCTGACCAGGTTTCGTTTTATAGAAACTATAGACGACACTGACCAAGATGACGAGGACGATTGCGCCAAGCGACATCCAAATCGGCATTTTGTATACGTCGCCCAATACCATCTTCGCTCCGATGAAGACGAGCATGAAGCTGAGTCCGTGCTTCAAGTAGTAGAAGCGGTCAATCAAGTTGGCAAGGACGAAATAGAGGCTACGGAGTCCAAGAATCGCCATGATGTTCGCATAGAAGATGATATACGGGTCACGCGAGTAGGCGAAGCTTGCCGCGACCGAGTCGACGGCGAAGACGATATCCGACAGCTCGATGAAGATGAGCGCGATGAACAGCGGTGTGAAGAACAGTTTGCCGTTGATGCGTTTCGTGAACTTACCAGACGAGATGTCTTGCGTGATCGGCAAGCGGCGCTCGAGCCAACGAATCGTCTTGTTCTCCTCGAGCGACTCGTCCTTACCGATGTTCTTGAACATCATCCATCCTGTATAGATGAGGAAGGCACCGAACACGTAATAGACCCAACCGAAGTTCTCTAAGAGCGAGACGCCAGCCACGATAAAGACGGCCCGGAAGAAGATTGCCCCGAGAATGCCCCAGAACAACACCTTATGCTGATACTTGAGCGGAATCGCGAAGTAGGCGAACACGAGCGAGAAGACGAACACGTTATCGATGGCGAGTGCCTTCTCGATGAAGTAGACGCTCGCATATTCTGTCGCGACGGTGCTGCCTTGCGAGTAGAACAACCAACCGCCGAACGCGATGGCGATCCCGATCCAGACGAACGTCCATGTCCATGCCTCACGGAGCGAGACTTCGTGTGCCTTGCGGTGGAACACCCCGAGGTCAAGCGCGAGCATGAAGATGACGAGTGCCAAAAAGGCGATGAGTAATGTCAACAATAATTCCTCCTTTTTAAGTTCGTGTGAACTCTATATGTTTAATTTAAGGTCATAAGAACTTAAAGTCAAGAGGGTAAACCGCGATTCCACAAAAAAACACTCCGAATCGATTTCGGAGTGTGCAAACTTAACGCTGTTCAGAGCGACGTGACCAGATGACCCGGACGATGAAAGCGCCTAGTCCGAGAAGGATGACGGCGAGGACGCCATACATGACATGCGAATACGTCTCGATATGGCCGAGCCACACTTGCCAATTCTCCCCGACGTACACGCCGACAAAGATGAGCACCGTGTTCCAAATGAGCGTCCCGAGTGTCGTCAGCATCAAAAATTTGACGAACGGCATGTTCGACATGCCGGCCGGAATCGAGATGAGGCTACGGACGACGGGGACGAATCGACCGAAAAAGACGAGTTTCGGTCCAAAGCGGTCGAACCAGCGATCGGCCATGCGGACGTCATCCACTTTCAAATAGAGACGTTTGCCGTAACGCGCGACCCATGACTCGAGACGCTCCTTGTCGAAAAATAATCCGACGCTATACAAAACGATGGCTCCGATGACCGCACCGACCGTCGCGGCGAGAATCATCCAGACGGGTGTAAGCGTGGTCGTCGTCGTGAAGAAGCCGCCGAATATTAAAATGAGCTCGGACGGGATAGGTGGGAAGACGTTCTCGATAAAGATGAGGAAGAGCACGCCCCAATAGCCGAACTGCTCAATCATTTGTTGAATCCATTGTTCCATGAATCGGTTCTCCTTGCGTATTGTGACATCTCTGTCTACTTTACCCGACGGCAAGGAGCACGCCCATACGACTTGAGGTTGAATTTTGACTCAAATCGCACCGACGACCGCGTGTGGGATGTACGGTTCTTCGAGCGAAGCCATCTCTTCTTGTGTCAACATGACGGCCAACGCACCGACCGCCTCGTCCAAATGACGCTGCTTCGTGGCACCGACGATTGGCGAGGTGACCGTGTCTTGTTGCAAGAGCCAGGCGAGAGCGACTTGTGTCCGGGTAATTCCCCGCGTCTCAGCGATTGCGGCGACCCGCTCGATGATGAGCCGGTCGGCGTCCATCGTCGCGTCATACTTCGAACGTTGAATCACGTCCGTCTCAGAGCGGTGGGTCACGGTCGACACGTCGCGTGTCAGGCGCCCCGAGGCGAGCGGACTGTACGGTGTGACCCCAATTTTCTCTTCCCAGCAGAGCGGCAGCATTTCACGCTCTTCTTCCCGATAAATCAAGTTCAAATGGTTTTGCATCGACACGAACCGGGTCCAGTTGTTTCGTTCCGCCACGTGGAGCGCTTTTTGGAACTGCCAGGCGTACATTGCCGATGCACCGATATAGCGGGCCTTCCCGGATTTGACGACGTCATGGAGCGCCTCCATCGTCTCTTCGATCGGTGTGTCATAGTCCCAGCGGTGGATGATATACAGGTCGACGTAATCGGTGCCGAGCCGTTTCAAACTATGATCGATTTCCGACAGAATCGCCTTCCGCGACAAGCCGCCACCGTTCGGACCGTCGTGCATTCGACCGTGAACTTTTGTCGCGAGAACGATCTCGTCCCGGTTCGCATAATCCCGAAGCGCACGTCCGACGTATTCCTCGCTCGTGCCTTTCGAGTAGATGTTTGCCGTGTCAAAGAAGTTGATACCGAGGTCGAGTGCTTGTTTGATGATCGGACGGGTCGCCGCCTCATCGAGTACCCAGTCATGAATCCATCGGTTCGCGTCGCCAAAGCCCATACAGCCGAGACAGAGCCTTGAGACATCGAGTCCCGTATTGCCAAGTTTTACGTATTCCATGAAAATGCCTCCTTCAAAGTTGATACGTGGAGAGGAACCGTTCGAACTCATCCACGGTGCTGTCGTCGTTGACGGTCAATCGTAATTCGGTATGGGTGCCGATCGGAAGCGCTAGCGCCTCGACAAGTGCCTCTGGCGTCGGTTCAAGTCGGAATGAATCGAGCCGAATCACCACGTTATGGGCAAGTGCGAAATGCGCACAACGGGTGAGCAATGTCGCGAAGCCACGTTCGACCGTCACGTGATACGTCTTTTCCATGTCGATTCCCCTCCTTTGCCACCAGTATGACGCGAGATGTGGGGCGGGCGTTAGCGCGTTCATGTCGTGTTTTTGCCTAATCCTCTCAACAGGTTGGACAGGGCTCGTCCAAGAAAACGATCTGCCGTATACTGAAGGGGAGAATCCAGAGGGAGGGTGAACGACATCGAGACACGGCTGCAACTGATTGACGTCATCACACGACACATACCGGGGGACGGGGTGCATCCGACGATCGTCCCGGCGATGACGTTCATTCATGAATCGATGGTGACCGAACCGATCACACGTGTCAATGAACCGTCATTTTGCCTAATCCTGCAGGGGGGGAAAGAGATGTTGTTCGGTGACGAACGGCTCGTCTACGAGGGCGGGCATTACCTCGTCGCCTCGGTCGACTTGCCTGTGACGGGACAAGTGACGAAAGCGAGCGCAGACGTCCCATACGTGGCGTTGAAACTCGAGTTGACGATTGACGACTTGATCGATGCCGTCGGGCACGTCGAGCTGACCGAGCCGCGTGAACCGAAACGAGGCATGTATATCGCCGATGCCGACGAGGCGTTGTTTGATGTCGCGCTCCGTCTCGCCCGTCTCGTCGACACACCGGATCATGTCGCACTCGCGCCGCTCTATAAGCGCGAACTCCTGTATTGGGTGGCGCAAGGGTCGAACGGGGAGATGCTGCGTCAGTTGGCGTTCGAGGGGAGTCAGGCGTTCCGGATCAAACGGGTCATCGACCACATCATCGCGAACTTCAACGAGACGATTCGGAGTGAAGAACTGGCCCGCATCGCCAATATGAGCGTCTCGACGCTCCACCGTCATTTCAAGGAAGTGACGGCGATGAGCCCGCTCCAATTCCAAAAACAGTTACGGCTCCAAGAGGCGAGACGGCTGTTGCTCATGCAGGCGACGGACGTGGGCGAGGCGGCGTTCCAAGTCGGCTACGAGAGTCAATCGCAGTTCAGCCGCGAGTATGCCCGGTTGTTCGGGCTGTCGCCACGGGCCGACGTGCGGCAACAACGACAGCTTTGACAAAGGAAATGCGCGAGCGGTATGCTTGAGGAGAAAACGACATACATCAGGATTGTTACTGGATTGCCAGGCAAAACCTAAACTGGGCGCACATGTTGCGTCTGGTTTAGGTTTTTCTTGTATTCAGGACAAAAAGGAGGACATTATGCGACACATCATCTTTCTAGACGTCGACGGCACGCTCGTCGATGACCACGGCAATATCCCGGAATCGGCCAAAGAGGCCGTCCGCCAGGCGCGACAGAACGGCCATCTCGTCTTCTTGTCGACCGGGCGCTCGAAGGCCGAGCTGTTCTCGGACATTCTCGACGTCGGCTTTGACGGCATCATCGGGGCCGCCGGGGGCTACATCGAACTCGAGGAAGAAGTGTTGTACCATCAACAAGTCTCCGTCGATGATTTGAGCCACCTCATCTCCTTCTTCACGGAACAAGGCATCGATTTCTATCTTGAGTCGAACGACGGCCTGTTCGCCGGCGGCAACGCCAAGGCACGGGTGGCGACGATGATTGACGAGTTGATGGCGAACAATCCGGAGGCGAGTGCGACGATCGAGCGCGGCTTGAAGCCGTTCCATGACGCAATGATGGAAGGGGTCGACCTCGTCCGTCCCGATGTGAACAAAATCTCGTTCCTCGGCTCATCCGTGCCGCTCGACGTCATCCAACAAGAGTTCGCATCCCGCTTCACCGTCATCCCGAGCACGGTCGCCGTATTCGGTGCCAACAGCGGGGAGCTGTCCATCCCGGGCGTCAATAAAGCGACGGCGATTGCGACGCTGCTCGAACATCTAGGTCTCGAGCGAGCGCAGACGTTCGCCTACGGGGACGGGTTGAACGACATCGAGATGCTCGAATACGTCAAGGTCGGTGTCGCCATGGGCAATGCCAAACCCGAGGTCAAGCGTGTCGCCGACGATGTGACGGACGCCTGTGACCAAGACGGGCTGGCCAATAGCTTCAAAAAGTATCGACTCATCTGAAAAAAAGCCAAGCAACCTCTCTTCAGGTTGCTTGGCTTTTCGTCGCGACATCGTTCACGACATCGGCGAGGGTCACATGCTTCAATACCGATTCCATCGCCGATTGGGCGTGGATAAAGATCGGCTCGATCGTCGCTTGGATATGTTGCCCGACAGGACACGCCAGGTTTGGGTTGTCATGGATACTGAACAGCTCGTTCTCCTCGACGACACTGACAGCGCGATAGACGTCATAGAGCGAAATCTCGGTCAAGTCTTTCGTCAGTTTGGCTCCGGCGACGCCAGGCTTCACTTCAATCAAGTCGGCCTTCTTCAACATGGCCATGATTTTTCGGATTAGGGCCGGGTTCGTGTTGACACTGCCGGCCAAAAAGTCAGACGAGGTGACGCCGTCCTGATTGACCTCGATCAACGTCAAGATATGAATGCCGACCGCGAAACGGCTACTGATGGACATAGGCCACCACCTTTCTGCACAAGTCATGTAAGTGAATTGGTTACATCTTCAGTATAACAGGGAACAAACAATTGACAAACGAAGATGCTGTAACTATGATGATTACATGTAACTGATTTAATTACAGGTTAAAAGGAGGAAATGATTTATGAAATACTTAGTCACAGGTGCAACCGGGAAACTCGGTTCGAAAATTGTTGATGTGTTGCTCAAGTCAGTACCCGCAAGTGAACTCGCGGTCAGTGTCCGCAACCCTGAAAAAGCAGAAGCACTGAAAGCGAAAGGCGTCGATGTGCGACACGGCGACTTCGACCAGCCAGAGACACTCGATGAAGCGTTCAAAGGTGTCGAACGGCTGCTCATTATCTCGGCGGACGGGGACAACGACACACGCATCCGTCAACATGCGAACGCCGTCGAGGCGGCCGAGCGCGCAGGCGTATCGTTTATCGCCTATACGAGTCTCGCCGACGCGACAGAGAGCCAAAACTTGATGGCACCGCCACATGTCGAGACGGAAGGCGCAATCGAGCGGACGGGGATCCCGCACGCGTTCTTGCGCAACAACTGGTACTTAGAAAACGAACTTGGCAGTATTCAAGGTGTGCTCGCCGGCGCACCTTGGGTAACGGCGGCCCGTGACGGGAAGGTCGGTTGGGCGCTACAAGAAGATTACGCTGAAGCGATTGCGAACGTCCTGATGGCGGACGATTTCGAACAAGACATCTTCGAATTGTCAGGTCCGCTCCATACGCAAGCCGAACTCGTCGAGGCGCTCAGTGAAGTGCTCGGGCGTGAAGTGACCCTTCAAGAAGTGAGTAACGACGCTTACGCTGGCGTCATGCGCGGCGCCGGGGTGCCGGAAGGAGCGATTCCGATCGTCGTCGGCATTCAAGACAGCATCCGCAACGGCTCGCTCGAAGTCGAGTCGAACGATTTCGAGTTGGTGCTCGGTCGTCCGGTGACACCGCTCAAAGAGGCGCTTCAAAAGCTCGTCTCAACGTTATAAACGGTAGTGACGTCACGTTTTCGATAATCGAGAACGTGACGTTTTTTGATGATTGCTAGCGATTGATCTTCACATATTTGTACACAAGTCATCCCCATCCCGTATACTAGAAATAAATGGATAATCAGAAGTGTACATAGGAAGGATCAATCACATGAAAAACATGATGTTTCTAATCGGGGTTGTCCTCGGATTAGTTGTACTTTTTGGGCTCAGATATGAATTCAATGTCATCGGGGATATGGGCTTTAGAATCGCGGCCATCCTTATGCTCGTATCGGTACTCATCATTCGGTCGACTGCAAAAATTTCATTCTTCAGCCATTCATAAAAACAGACCGCGAATCCACATTCGCGGTCTGTTTTTTAGTTCGCTCGGGCTTCGAGCTGACCGGTCACGTCTTCTAACGTGCTCGCGGTCGAGGCGAGGCGGTCCGACATTTGGCTCAACTCTTTTTGGATGGCGACTTGTTCTTCGGTCGCGGCGGCGACGTGCTGAATCTGTTGCTGCAGTTCGCTCGCCGCTCGTTTCGTCGTCGCAAGGCGCGCCTCGAGCGTCTCCATCTGAGACGTCACGCGTTGACGTGTCTCTTGAATCGAACTGATTTGACCGTCGATTTCAGAGACGTCTTCGGTCAGGCGATGGAACACGGCCGTCACATCGGCCGAGACGGTTTGACAGTTCTCGGTCGCGCGTTTGAATAACTGTGCCGAATCGCGGACGACGATCGTATCGTCCATCAGTCCGCCGAGGACACGGGTCATCTCGGCCGCATAGTCGCGGGACTGAACGGCGAGCTTGCCGACTTCAGAAGCGACGACGGCGAAACCACGCCCGGCGTCACCGGCCCGTGCGGCTTCAATCGAGGCGTTCAAGGCGAGCATGTTCGTCTGGTCGCTGATTGTCTCGACGTGCTGCAGGATGGCTTGAATTTCGGTCGATCGGTTCGACATCGTCGTGACAACGCGTTCGAGTCGTTCTGATTCGCTAATGATTTCTTCGACTTTCGTCTCCATCCGTCGCATGTCGCCGTCCCCGGCGATGGCGTCGGCCGCAATCCGTGACGAAGCGGCAGCTGTTTGGGCCATCCGTTCTTGGATGAGAGCCGTGAGGGAGCGAATCGATTGAATCTCCTCGGCCCCGTGGTTCATCGACGTCTCTTGCTCGGTCGCGTGGGCGACGATCGGATCGACGGTGACGGCGATTTGTTCCCCGGACTGGAGCGACTGGTTGGCTGCCGTCTCGAGTTCGGTCGCATGTGTCTTCAATGTCATGACGAGTTGACTCGCGTCGGTGACGGCCTGCTGTAACAGACGGCGCGTCTCATCTTCTTGTGCTTTGACACGCGACGACTCGAGGTTACGGAAGTGAATCTGCGCGATGAGCACGGCGCTCAGTAAGATGAGATAGATCGCATGGACGAGCAACAGGCTGAACGGATAATCCGCTGTTCCACAAATGATTTCAGGAACCAAGAAATATCCAGCGAGATGTTGCACGGCGAAGATGATTGTACTGTAGACAATCAAATCGATGCGGCGCATGAACGACAAAATCGCCAAGACGACGAAAATCGAGAAATGATATTCGACGAGCCCTTGCCCACCGGCGACGGTCGAGATGCTCGCGAACGTGAGCGTCAGCATCATCAAGTACGGGAAAAGATGTGGTTTTACGCGCTGGCTGACGACCATGGCGATCAATAGTACGATTGGGACTGCAAACAGGACCCATGTCGCGATGGGATATGCGTAGCCGACGGCACCGTTTCGGAGCACGGTGTACGTATAGGCGAAATCGGTGAAGCGGTGGAGCAGATGGACGATGACAGACGTCAAGACGATGACGAATGTGGTGACGAGCATCAAGTGATTGCGTTTTTCAGAACTCATACAGATTCCTCCTGATAATAGGTCGATATAGCTACTCCATTATCGTCCGATTGGCACGAATGTTTATCGATTTTGCACATCGATGCAAAAAAAAGAGAAGCCGAGGCGCTTCTCTAATCTGACGTGAGTCCGAGCCACCGTTTGACCGGTTCGCGGAAATAGTAGGTGACACCAATCAACGTGACGAAGACGAGGGTGGCGATGACGATCAAGGTGATGCTTCCCGAGGCGAGACTCGCGCCGAGAAAACTGTAGGCGAGTGTCCCGGGAATCATGCCGAGTACGGTCGCCAGGATAAACGACTTGAATTTGACTTTGGCAATGCCGCCGGCGTAACTGAGCAAATCGAAGCTGACGAGCGGGATGAGACGCAAGACGAACACGTATAGGAAGCCACGTTGCTCCATCTGCGTGAACAGCTTCTCCGACCATGGATAGCTCTCGACCTTGAGCACGGACCTGCCGAACAGTCGGGCCATGACGTAACCGGTCACGGCCGCCGCCGTCGCCCCGAACAGGATGTAGAGGACACCCGGCCACACCCCGAAGGCGAGACCGGCCCCGAGTGACAGTACCGACGTCGGCAAGAAGATGATTGGGCCAATCGCATAGATGAGGAAAAAGACGACAGGACCCCACCAACCGAACGACAGGACGATGTCACGGACGTCAGACGGGCGAAGCTCATAATGGAAGTGCGTGATATAGAAGATGCTCCCGAACACGGCGAGCATGAGACTGAGTTTGAGCCAGCGTGGCACGGGAATCATTCCTTTCGTATCGATCATTCTTTTATTTATCGTAGCGCATTTTTCGTTCAAATGAAGGTGAGCCAGCTTACAAATGGGTGCCGAATGTGCTGATGAGCAGGTAACGGCGCTGAAAATGGAAACTTAGGTCAACGCATGTGCGATCACGCTTCACGTGAAGCTGCTTTCCTACGATAAAGCAGATAGGAGGGATGATCATGAAGAATTTAAATATGTCTAAAAAATTTACGGTGCTCATCACCGTGTTCATTGCAACGCTCGTCATCATCGCGGCGCTCAGTCATGTCTTGATGGGACGGATGGCCGACGCGGGGGAAGAACTATATGAAGAGCGGTTGCTGCCGATTCGGGCGCTCGGTCAGATTCGGACGGACAACCGTGCGCTTGATAGCCATTTACTTGAACTGATGCTTGCCACAGATACGTCGCGGAATGAAGAGTTACAGGCGAATATCACCGAACGGCGCGATAGCATCGGGACGAACCTCGAACTGTTCAACGAGACGTTCGCTTCAACCGATGCCGAGATGCAAGGTCGAGTCGACGACTTGAACGCCGAAATTACAGCGTACCTTGAAGGGACCGAGCTCGTGCTTCAGCCAGTGCTTCGGAATGAGAACACGGCGGCGTACCGTGTCTATACGAATGACTTGCGACCAATTCGTCAAAATTTGGTCGAGACTGCCACGGTCGTCATGGATGGAATCAATCAAGAAGCCGAGACGGCCAGTCAGACGATGCAGGAAAATCGTGCTCAGTCAGTGCTCGTCTTCTGGGTGCTCGTCGCCATCGGGGCGCTCGTCTCAATCGGGCTCGGCATCTACATTACGCGTCTCATCGTGCGACCGGTTCGTGAGTTGAATGGACTTATGAGCCGCGCTGGAGAAGGGGACTTGACGGTCGACAGCACCTACACGTCACGTGACGAGATCGGGTCGCTCGTCGTGTCGTTCAATCAGATGAAAGACAACTTGCGTGACTTGATTAGTAACGTCACGGCGACAGCCGGGCGCGTCGCGACGTCATCGGACGATTTGAAATCGAACGTCGAAGAGACGACGAAAGCGACAGAGATGGTCGCCGTCACGATGGAAGAAATCGCGTCGGGCTCGCTTCGTCAATTGACGCGGGTGAAAGAATCGAGCAGCACGCTCACCGAACTGACGAATGGGATTCATCACGTCTCGAATAGCGCTCAACACATGACCGAGTTGTCGGACGGGGCACTTCAGAAAGTCGGGACCGGCAACGAGTTGATTGAGACGCTCGAGTCCCAACTCGAGGCGATGAACGAGAAAGTGAAGGCGTTGCAGACGGTCATCGGTCAACTCGACGTCCGCTCCCAAGAAATCGGTAGCATCACCGGTACGATTTCTGGCATCGCCGAACAGACGAACTTGCTCGCCTTAAACGCGGCCATCGAAGCGGCCCGGGCTGGCGACCAAGGACGCGGATTCGCCGTCGTTGCCTCAGAAGTCCGCAAACTTGCTGAAGAGTCGGCGATCGCGACGAAACGAATCTCTGGTTTGATTGGAGATACGCAGACGGAGACGAAACAAGCCGTCCAGACAATGCACGTCGTCGAGAGCGAGATGGGTCACAGCGTCACGAACGTCCAACAGGCTGGGCTAGCGTTCGAGGACATCAAGCGGGCGATTGAAGAGGTCGGTCAAAAAGTCGAGGAAGTGTCAGGCTCTGTCCAAGAGATGGCGGCCGGAGCGACCGAGATTTTGAAATCAGTGAACGAGATTCAAGGCATCACGGAGACGACGGCGACTGACACCGAGAACACATCGGCGGCGACGGAAGAACAGATGGCGTCGATGGAAGAAATAACAGCATCGGCCCAAGAACTGTCGAATATGGCAGACGAGATGCGTCAAATGACAAATAAATTTATCGTCTGAGGCGATAAAATAAGTTCGAACAGCTAAATCAATCAAGGCGTGATAATGCATTTTCGTATGTTTTCTTGTAGTTGCTGAAACGTCACGGCATAACCTAAGAACTTGTAACTCTATAGACGTGTGCAAGTTCAGAGGTTATGCCTTTTTTCATGGATAAACGCCAGAAAGAGAGTTCCTACTATCCGGAAACATTTAAACGAATAGGGAGAGTCCTCATTAAAGATAGGTGAGACATCAAACGAACAAATGTCTTGATTGCAGCGTAAGCGTCATATAAAACCCGTACTAGTAAACTGGTGCGAGTTTTATATGGCGCTTATTTGTTAACTGAACAAATTTTAAAAAATTAAATTAATTGTTATTAGATTCATATATAAATATGATTAATTTATATAATTGTTTACTAAACATTATTTATTTTATAAGTTGAATACGTTAGAATCAGAGTGTGGTGAAACTGATGAGGAGGGAATGGCTATGAAAGATATGATGAAACTGTCTGAAGCATTTACAAACACTTTTCACGAGGACTTCGAACGGGTATTTTTTGCCCCTGGGAGAATCAATTTGATTGGAGAGCATATCGACTACAATGGGGGACACGTCTTTCCTGCGGCGTTGACGTTCGGGACATATGCGTTGGTACGACGTCGGACGGATCGACAGTGCCGTTTTTACTCGATGAATTTTCCGGAAGCTGGAGTGGTCACTGTGCCGTTAGGTGAGCTTGATTACCAAGATGCACACGGGTGGGTGAATTATCCGAAAGCGATGCTCCGTTACATGCTTGATGGACGTGAACCGTCGTTCGGGTTGGACTTTCTGTATTTTGGCGATATCCCTAACGGTGCGGGCTTGTCTTCGTCGGCTTCGATTGAGTTGGTGACGGCGGTCGCTCTGAATGCGGTGTATGATTTGAAATTTGACCAACTTGATCTCGTCAAATTCGGACAACGCGCCGAGAATGAATACATCGGGGTCAACAGCGGGATCATGGACCAATATGCGGTCGGTATGGGCAAGAAGAATCAAGCGATGTTACTCGATTGCGATACGCTTGAATGTACGTATGCGCCGTTTGAGTTTGGGGATGTATTGGTCGTCATTATGAATACGAATAAGCGGCGTGAACTGGCCGACTCTAAATACAACGAGCGGCGACAAGAGTGTGACACGGCACTAGAAGTTCTCAATCAAGAATTGAATATCCGTGCGCTCTGTGATTTGGACAGTGACACACTAGAAGAAAGACAAGATCGATTTGAAGATGAGACCATCTATCGCAGGGCAAGACACGTCGTCAGTGAAAATGAGCGTACACGTGAGGCGCTCCACGCGCTTCAGGCCGGTGACGTCCATCGCTTCGGAGAACTGATGGATGCCTCTCATCGATCGTTGGATAAGGATTATGACGTGACCGGTGTCGAGTTGAACACATTGGTCGAGAGCGCATGGAGACATGGGGCGATTGGGGCGCGCATGACGGGCGCTGGTTTTGGAGGTTGTGCCATCGCTTTAGTACGGGAACATGAGATTGCTCGTTTCATCGACGAAGTGAGTGCGGACTATGAACATCAAATCGGATATGCGCCGACTTGCTACGTCGCTTCTATCGGGGAAGGAGCCCATGAAATCAAAGGAGGGAGCATCTCATGAGTATTCTCGTTGTAGGGGGCGCCGGTTATATCGGCTCTCATGCGGTCTATCAACTGATTGATCGAGGCGAAGATGTCGTCGTCGTGGATAATTTGTCGACGGGACATCGCCGAGCGTTGCATCCGGATGCGACGTTTTATGAGGGGGATATCCGAGATAAAGCCTTTTTAGACAAGGTGTTCTCTCAAGAGCAGTTTGACCAAGTGATCCACTTTGCGGCAAATTCGCTCGTCGGCGAGTCGATGGAGAAACCGCTCGATTATTATGACAACAACGTCTATGGGACCCAGGTGTTGTTAGAGACGATGGTGAGACACAGTGTGCTTGAGATCGTTTTCTCTTCGACGGCAGCGACGTATGGCGATCAGGAAATCATGCCGATTGCCGAGTCGGCCCTGACACATCCGACGTCGACGTATGGTGAAACGAAGCTCACGATGGAGAAGATGATGGGTTGGATCGGGAATGCCCATGGACTGCGCTATGTGGCTCTGCGCTATTTCAATGTGGCAGGGGCAAGGTCGGGAGGAGAGATTGGTGAGGACCATCATCCCGAGACACATCTCATTCCGCTCATTTTGGAAGTGGCGAACGGGAAACGGGACCACATCTCCATCTACGGAACGGATTATCCGACAGAAGACGGGACATGCATCCGTGACTATATCCACGTCGAAGACTTGGTAGATGCACATGTGCGTGCTCTCCACTATTTGCGTGACGGTCAGAAGAGTGACGTGTTCAATTTGGGATCGAATACGGGCTTCTCTGTCAATGAGATGATTCAGGCGGCCCGTCAAGTGACGGGACACGCGATTCCTGCTCAGGCGACGACACGCCGAGCTGGCGACCCCGCACGTCTCATTGCCTCTGCGGAAAAAGCGAAGCGAGTACTGGGGTGGGCTCCTGAAAGAACCGATATCACCCGTATCATCGCAGATGCATGGGCATGGCATGCCGCCCACCCTGACGGATATCGTGAGGTGGGACGATGAGTGCGCTTGTGAATGGACTCGTGGCGGCAACGCTAAAAAGTGGACTCATCCAGGAGCGGGATGTCATCTACGTGAAGAACCGGTTGCTCGCCATGACGGGGGCGACACCGAGCGATGAGACGACGAACGGTCGAATCCCGGAGCTCGTCGACCGATTGGTGGACGAGGCGGTGCGGAACGGTTTGACTGAGGACGGCCGGTCACAGCGGGATCGATTCGCGGCAGACATGATGGACCAATTCATGCCACGCCCCTCGGAAGTAGAACGGGTGTTTTACGACAAGTACGCGACGGACCCGGTCATGGCGACGGATTACTTTTACCGGTTGTCGACGGACTCGAACTATATTCAGACAGAGCGAACGAAACAGAATATCTCTTATCAAGTAGATACAAGATATGGAATGGTCGACATCACCATCAACGTGTCGAAGCCAGAGAAAGATCCGAAAGAGATCGCGCAACAGAAGAGCGTGAAGAAAGAGGGGGCCCCGTACCCGAAGTGTCTCCTCTGTGTGGAAAATGAAGGGTACGAAGGGCGTTTAGATCATCCGGCGCGAGCCAATCATCGGCTTGTGCCGCTCGAACTCGGAGACGAGGAATGGTATATGCAGTACTCGCCTTACGTCTATTACGACGAACACTGCATCTTATTGTCAGGTGAGCATCGAGATATGCGGATCGACCGTTCGTCGTTCGTCCGTCTGCTCGACTTTGTAGAGAAATTTCCGCATTACTTCGCGGGATCGAATGCCGACCTGCCGATTGTGGGCGGCTCGATTTTATCGCACGACCATTACCAAGCAGGACGATACACGTTTGCGATGGCAGAGGCGCGCGAGACAGGCCGATTCTCTTTTGAGGAATTCCAAGATGTGAGCGGACACACGTTGCTTTGGCCGTTGTCGGTCATTCGGTTGCGTAGCCAAAATCAGAACAGCCTCGTCGCATGCGCGGATCGTGTCTTGTCGACTTGGCGCAACTATTCGGACGAAGCATGTCACATCTTGGCCCACACGGACGCCCCGCATAATACAATCACACCAATCGCGCGAAAAAAAGGTGAGTTCTTCGAGTTGGATCTCGTTCTTCGAAACAACCGGACGACATCGGAACATCCACTCGGACTCTTCCATCCCCATGCAGATGTTCACCATATCAAACGAGAAAATATCGGATTGATCGAGGTGATGGGGCTTGCTGTACTGCCGGCGAGGCTCCAAGCTGAGATGGACGAAGTTAAGAGATTTATTGTAGGAGAAACGGACAACGTACAAGATCTCCATCAAGAGTGGGCTTGCGAATTGAAACGAGCATACGATGGAAGGGAGAATATCGAACGCTTCATCGAAATGGCCGTAGCCGAAAAATTTGTAAAGGGACTTGAGGACTGCGGCGTCTTTAAGTTGGACGAAAATGGACAACGAGGACTTCGGCGCTTTATTCAAGTAATTCAATCACGGGACTAAAGGGAGGCGGACAGGTGAAGACTTGTCTGCCTTTTACTTTATGGTTGAAACAAATCCGTCTGTTTAGTAAAATTAAATCACATTTTACTCAATACTGGAGGAATGATTACTTTGACAAGCATTCGTGAAGTGGCGAAGAAGGCGGGCGTTTCGATTGCGACTGTATCCCGCGTATTGAATTCGGATGAGAAGTTATCCGTCAGTCAAGAAACACGTGATAAAGTGCTGCAAACAGCGAAACAATTAAAATACAGCCCACGGGAGAAGAAAACACATAAGAACCGGATCGCGACAGTTGGGCTCGTGACCACGGTCAATGAGATTCAAGAGATTGATGATCCATATTTCCGAGCGATTCGACGCGGTATTGAACAAGAAGCCGAACGGCTGAAGGTGAGTGTCAACCGGGTGATCCGTCTGTCTGATAAAAAAGCGGACTGGGAAGGATTGAACCATCTCGGAGGAATCCTCGTCCTCGGTACGGTCGACCCGAAAACATTGGAGTCGCTCTATAACGAGAATCCTAATATTGTCGTCATCGATGACTCGCATGCCGACGCGCGGTTTGACGCCGTATATTCTGATTTCAAAAGCGCGACCATAGCGAGTCTAGAACATCTATACGAAAACGGACATCGCAACATCGCCTATATCGGAGGGCAGCGTGTCGTCATGAACCAAGAGGGTGACGTCTATTTCAATGAGGACGAGGATCGATATCAGGCCTATGTATCTTGGATGAACGACAAAGGGTTGCAGCATCTCCGCTATGGGCTATTAGGGGGATGGAGCACGTTGGAAGGACTGCGTTTAGGTGAACAGTTGACGGAGCGTGGCGACACGACAGCGGTGTTGGTCGCGAGTGACCCGATGGCCGTCGGTGTGTATCGCGCTTTTCAAAAACAAGGATACAGCATCCCAGAGGACATCTCGATCTCTAGTTTCGACGACATTGAAATCGCTGAATTCTTGACACCTTCGTTGACGACCGTGAAGGTAGAGACCGAAGAACTTGGGAAATTTGCCGTCAAGTTGGCGTTGGAACGGATCCGCGAAGAACGAGATATTCCCGTACGAGTCATGATTCCGGCCAAACTGATCAAGCGAGAAAGTGTCCAGTATAAAAATTGAATAAAAGCGATTGACAAAGTGTTTACTAAACGTTAAATTATAGATGTGTTTAGTAAACGCTTTTATTTTGAGTTTTAATGAAAGCGCAACCACTATTGGGAGGTTGAGCCATGAAGTTGATTCATGTTAATGAAACAGAGAGAGTATTCCATTTGTCTAATGCAGTGTTTAGCTATGTGCTCCGTATCGAAGAAGGCAACGTGTTGACCAACGAATATTTTGGTCAGGCGATTTCGACATATCGCGGAGGACGAAAGTATCCTCGGGTCGACCGTTCCTTTTCCCCGAACTTTCCGGAGGCGACGGATCGCCTTTATTCCCTCGATACGATCTTGCAAGAATATCCAGGTTACGGGACGGGAGATTATCGGACGCCGGCCCAAGTCATCCGCCACGAAGACGGATCGACTGTCACGGATTTCCGTTACAAGTCCTATGAGATTGTGACAGGAAAACCGCGTCTTGATGGCATGCCTTCGACGTATGTCGAACAGGATGAAGAAGCCGAGACGCTGATCATCACACTCGAAGATCCGAAAGAGCGACTGACTGCTCGTCTCGTCTATACCGTGTATCGTGACCGTCCGGTGTTGGCACGATCCGCTCGAATTGAAAATGAAGGAGCGGAGACCCATTACCTTCAAAAAGCAGCGAGCCTCTCATTGGACCTTCCGCTTCAAGAGCTCGAGGTCATCACGCTGAACGGGATGTGGGGCCGAGAACGAATGATGGAGCGTGAACCAGTAAAACGTGGCGTGAAAGTATTCGACAGCAAACGTGGCTCGAGTAGTCACCAAATGAACCCGTTTCTCGCTCTCGTTTCACCCGAGACGACGGAGTATGCGGGAGAAGCAGTCGGCTTCAGCCTTGTCTACAGCGGAAGTCATCAAATGTTGCTCGAACGAGACCCATACGGACAGACCCGTGTGCAACTCGGCATCAACGAATTTGGATTCGAGTGGCGCTTGGATCCAGGCGCATGTTTCCAAACGCCGGAAGTGAACATCGTCTATAGTGCGAACGGGACGATGGAAATGTCACAAGCATTCCACGCCTTGTATCGTGAACGGCTCGCACGCGGAACCTTCCGTGACGCAGGCCGACCAATTTTGATCAACAACTGGGAAGCGACTTATTTCGACTTCGACGAAGCCAAAATCAAATCGATCGTCGATGAGAGTGCCGCGCTCGGAATCGAGTTGTTCGTGCTGGACGATGGCTGGTTCGGACGTCGCGATGATGATTACACGTCACTAGGCGACTGGTTCGAATATGAGCAAAAGATTCCGAACGGATTGAAAGGACTCGCAGACTACATTCACACCAAAGGCATGAAATTCGGTCTATGGTTCGAACCGGAGATGATTTCGAGAGAGAGCGAACTCTTCGAACAGCATCCGGACTGGGCGATTCAAATCCCGGGACGCGGTCTATCCAAAGGACGAGATCAATATGTACTCGATTTCAGTCGGAAAGAAGTACGAGATAACATCGTGCAGCAGATGACCGAGGTGTTGGACCGCGTCCCGATCGATTATCTCAAATGGGACTTCAACCGTAACGTGACCGAAGTGTTCTCGACGTCACTACCGAGTGACTGTCAAGGAGAAGTGTTACACCGCTATGTCCTTGGACTATATGAAGTGCTCGAGACGATCACATCACGCTATCCGAACATCTTGTTCGAGAGCTGCTCCGGCGGCGGCGGTCGGTTCGATCCAGGCATGTTGTACTACATGCCTCAAACGTGGACGAGTGACAACACGGACGCCATCGCGCGTTTGAAAATTCAACATGGGACGAGCATGGTGTATCCCATCTCCTCGATGGGCGCACACGTCTCGGCTGTGCCAAACCACCAGACACACCGTGAGACGAGTCTCGAGATGCGGGGGAACGTCGCGATGGCTGGCGTGTTCGGTTATGAGCTCGATGTGACTGAGATGTCAGAAGACGAGAAGGCGATCGTCAAACAGCAAGTCGCATTCTATCAGGAGCATCGTCGTACGTTCCAATATGGGACGTTCTACCGGCTGGAGAGCGCATTCGACAGCAATCATCCTTCTTGGATGTTCGTATCGGAAGAGGAAGTCATCGTCTGTGACTATAGCGTGCTCAGCGAAACCGCACCGCTCATCCGTTTGTTGAAATTGAGAGGATTGGACACAACAGCCGTCTATGAAGTAGAGGGCCAGCGTTACGGCGGTGATGAGCTCATGCACGTCGGGCTTTACATCGAGCCGATTGTCAAAGGTGATTTTGTAAGTAAGTTGTACGTACTGAAAAAAGTAAACGAACTTTCAGGAGGCCAATCAAAATGAACAAGACAATGAAACTAGGCATGGTAGGACTCGTCGCATCATCTCTCGTACTCGCAGCTGGTTGCTCGGGCGGAGCGGAGTCGGACAAGACAGAAATCGAATTCTTCTCCCAAAAAGTCGAAATGAAAGGGACGCTCGATGAGATCATCGCTGACTTTGAAAAAGAGAATCCTGATATCGACGTCAAATTGACGAGCGTCAGCAATGCCGGGACCGTATTGAAAACACGGGTTGCCGGCGGTGACATCCCGGATATCGTGCACACGTACCCGCAAAACCCAGACTTTAAAGGGTGGGCGGCTGACGGTAAGTTCCTCGATCTGTCTGACGAAGATTTCTTGAGCAATTTGAAGCAAGGGGCGGCTGAATCGTACGCGGTCGACGGAGGGATTTACTCACTCCCGCTCAATTCGAACGCGTGGGGCTTCTTCTATAACAAGACAAAATTTGAAGAGCTAGGACTGGAGGCGCCGAAAACATGGTCCGAGTTTGAAGACGTCGTCAAAGAGATCAAGGATGCTGGCGAGACACCGTTTGCGGCAGCACTCACAACCGACGATTCCTGGACGATGAACGGCTACCACCAATTGGCTTGGGCGACGACAACAGGCGGTTTCGACCAAACGCAAGACGCGTTGAAAAACAGCCCGAAAGATGGCATCAAAGTCGGCAATGAAGATTTTGAGGCTGTGGCAGATGAGTTAAGCCTCGTCAGCGGTAACACGCAAAAGAATGCGAATGGGGCATCTTACAGCGATGCGGTCGCACTCTTCGCAAGGGAAGAAGCGTTGATTTTCCCGAACGGCATTTGGGCACTCCCGGTCATCCGTGACCAGCAACCTGATTTCGAAGTGAGCATGTTTGCCTTCCCAGGCCAAGAAGCAGGCCAAGAGATGACGGTCGGTGCGGCTGACTTGGCGCTCTCTGTGTCGAGCGCTGGATCGGAAGCGGAACAAGAAGCATCAAAAAAACTGCTCGCGTACATGACGGAAGGAGAAGTCATGCAGAAATACTATGACAAGGACGGTTCTCCGACGTCGGTCGAGGCAGTCGATACAGATGGTGCGTTCGAAGAGACGAAAGCTGTTTCGGACCTCGTGTTCACAGACAAACAAATCATCTGGCTCCATTCTGAATGGCCATCGGAAGAAGAGTTCTGGCACCTCACGGTCGATTATATGAACAAAGAAGATAAAGACCAACTCGCCAAGGATTTGAATGCCTTCTTCAACGGTATGAAATAAAAACATTAAAGGAGTTGCACCATGAGAGAGAAAGGGTTTGTCAACCGCTACTGGCCGTACCTGTTCATTCTTGTGCCGCTCTTGCTTCAAATCGTGTTCTTCTTCATACCGCTCGCACAAGGTGTGATCTACAGTTTCACGGACTGGACAGGGCTAACAAGTTCGTACAATTTCATCGGAATCGATAATTATTTGGCCATCTTCTCAGATGCGAAATTCTTATCGAGTATCGGCTTCACGTTACTCTTCACGATCGGTCTCGTCGTTGGACAAATCGTGTTAGGGATTGCGATCGCACTGCTATTGAATCAAAAAATCAAAGGGGTCGGGCTGTTCCGGACAGCCTACTTCTTCCCTGCGGTCATCAGCACCGTCACACTCGGCTTGATCTTTAAACAGTTCTTCAATTACGGGCTGGCGCCACTCGGTGAATTTTTAGGCATCGAATGGCTCTCGCAAAGTCTAATCGCGAACGAAGGGACGGCGTTCTGGGGCCTCCTCTTTGTCGCCCTCTGGCAAGGGGTCGCCATTCCGGTCGTCATCTTCTTGGCGAACTTACAAAGCATCCCGAACGAGATTCGGGAAGCGGCCTCGATTGACGGGGCGAACCGGTGGCAAACGTTCAAGAGCATCGAATTGCCGTTCTTATCACCAGCCATCAGCATCGTCCTCATCTTGGCGATGAAGGCGGGATTGACGGCGTTCGACCTCATCTACGCCTTGACGGGCGGGGGACCGAGCGGGTCGACGACGTCACTCGGACTGCTCGTATACAACTATGCGTTCAAAAATAACCAATTCGGATACGCCAGTGCGATCGCGATCGTCCTCTTCATCATCATCGCCATCGTCTCGGTCATCCAAATCAATTCTTCGAAAAAATTTGAAGTGTAAGGAGGGGCATCATGAAAAAGGACAAAATTCATATCCCGACGTATGTGTTTCTGACAGTAGGGCTCGTCTTGATCGCCCTTCCGATGTATTTGACCGTCTTGAACTCGTTCAAAGAAACACGGCAAATCACCGGCGGCTTCTTCGAATTGCCGGACCCGTTCACACTCGATAACTTTCAGCGTCTCTTAGACGACGGGGTCGTCCAATACTTTGCGAACTCGATGACGATCACTATCGCGTCCATCGCGCTCATCATCTTGATCGTCCCGATGGCAGCCTATGCGCTCGCACGGACGATGCCGCGCAATCGCGTCTTCCAAGGGATTTACATCATGTTGATTATCGGGATATTCGTCCCGTTCCAAGTCATCATGATCCCGATCACGTCGATGATGTCGGATTTGGGGTTATCGAGTAAACTCGGGTTGATCATCTTGTATCTGACGTACGCGGTCCCGCAGTCACTCTTCTTGTACGCGGGGTACGTCAAGACCGTAATCCCGAAAGAGTTGGATGAGGCGGCGGCCATCGACGGCAGCGGAAAGTTCAACACGTACTTTAAAATCATCTTCCCGATGATGAAGCCGATGCATGCGACGGTCCTCATCCTGAACGCACTCTGGATTTGGAACGACTTCTTGCTTCCGTTGCTTCTACTCAACCGAGATGAATCGACATGGACGCTCCCGTTGTTCCAATTCAACTATCAAGGACAGTATTTCAGTGATTTCGGACCTTCCTTCGCATCGTATGTTGTCGGGATCGTATCGATTCTCATCGTCTACTTGTTCTTCCAGCGCCACATCATCGATGGGATGGCCAACGGATCTGTCAAATAAACGAAGCTCCTACACGTGAAAGCAAGACGGGTAGGAGCTTTTTAAAAGGAGAATGAACATGAAATTGAAAAACGAAGTGATGTTGATCACCTATGCTGATAGTCTCGGTAAAAATTTGAAAGAACTTGATGAGATCACCCGCACGCATCTGGATGGGGTGATTGGCGGAATCCATTTGCTGCCGTTCTATCCTTCGTCAGGTGATCGCGGGTTTGCCCCGATGGATTATACGAAAGTGGACGAAGCGTTCGGGTCATGGGAAGATGTGCAACGCCTCAGTGAACGATATGATTTCATGATGGACTTCATGGTGAACCACATCTCGCGTCAATCGCCTTATTTCCAAGACTTCTTGGAGAAGAAGGACGAGTCCGCCTTCAAAGATTTCTTCATCCGCTATAGCGAGTTTTGGCCTGGCGGGGAACCTACCTCTGAACAAGTCGACCTGATTTATAAACGAAAACCGAGAGCGCCGTACGTAGAAGTCACGTTCGCCGATGGGACGACCGAGAAGGTGTGGTGTACGTTTGATGAAGAACAAATCGATTTAGATGTCACAAAGGACGCCACACGGTCGTTCATCAAGCAACAACTCGAATTCCTTGTAGGAAAAGGGGCGTCAATCATCCGTCTGGACGCGTTCGCCTACGCCAATAAAAAAATTGGGACGAATTGCTTCTTTGTCGAACCGGATATTTGGGAGATGCTCGAGTACTGTGAAGAGGTAGTTGCTGACAAAGGCGCGACGGTCCTGCCTGAAATCCACGAACATCATTCGATTCAAGAACGAATCGCGAAGGAAGGGTATTACGTCTATGACTTCGCTTTGCCGATGCTCGTCCTTCACGGCCTATATAGCGGACGGTCGGAGCGGCTGATTAACTGGATGGAACGTTGCCCGCGCAACCAGTTCACGACACTCGACACGCATGATGGTATCGGAGTGGTCGACGCCAAAGACCTATTGACCGACGACGAGATCGAGATGACGCGTGAGGCACTGTACAGCAAAGGCGCGAACGTGAAGAAAATCTACAGCTCAGAAGCGTATAACAACCTCGACATCTACCAAATCAACTGCACGTACTATAGTGCGCTCGGAAACGATGATGCGTCATACTTACTTGCCCGAGCCATTCAGCTGTTCGCCCCAGGGATTCCGCAAGTGTATTACGTCGGACTTTTAGCTGGTGAGAATGACATCGAGTTGTTAGAAGCGACGAAAGAAGGAAGAAACATCAATCGCCACTACTACTCGAAAGAAGAAGTCGCGAGCGAAGTCGAACGACCTGTGGTGCAGGAACTGTTCGATTTGTTCAAATTCCGTAACCGTTCAACGGCTTTTGATGGGGAGTTCGAAGTGCGGCAACCAACCGAGCGCTCACTAGAGATCACCTGGACACATGGATTAGTTAAAGCAACATTATCCGCCGACTTGTCGACGAAGGCATTTGAGATTCAAGAAACAAAGGAAGGCGAGATGTCGTATGAGTACGAATCACCGTTTTTAATAAACAAATGACACAAAGCCCACACTCAATCATCAAGAGTGTGGGCTTTGTGTCGACTTGTCAACGATTGTGTTCGTAAGCCGCAATCCATTGCTCCGGCGTCATCTTCGAGACGAGTTCACCCATCAACTCATATGGGATATGCTTCACGTTTTTGAAGCGGATACAGCTCTTGCCCATGTCGAGCTTCGTCGGCACTTGTGCGGCGTAGGACTCCTCGAACCAGTGGAGCAGTTCCGGGTCGCTATAGACGCCCATGTGATACACGGCGACATGATTCTTCTGGGCGATGACGCTCAAGAACGGGAGTGGGGTGCCCGGTGTGACGTGATACCCGGACGGATACGTCGACAGCGGGACAATATAATGGATGCCGTTCCCGTCGATCGTCTTCTCGAACCCGGCCGGTAAGTTCGCATCGATGACGTCAATCAAACGGATGAAAGCGTCGAGCCGCTTGTCGTCAACGAGTGTCGTATAGTCCATCAGACGTCGCCTCCTCGTAAAATCTTCGCCATCGCCTTGCCTTTGGCCAGTTCATCGACGAGTTTGTCCAAGTAACGAATCTCGCGCATGAGCGGCTCCTCGACATTCTCGACGCGGACGCCGCAGACGACGCCTTTGATGAGGGCGCGGTCTTCGTTCATTTTCGGTGCCGTGGCGAAGAACGTGTCAAAGTCGACCTCGGCTTCAAGTTGGCGCTCGAGCCCTGCCTCGTCATAACCGGTCAGCCAGCGGATAATCGTATCGACTTCGTCTTTCGTCCGGCCTTTCCGTTCGGCTTTCGCGACGTAAAGCGGATAGACGCTCGCAAAGCTCGTCGTGTAGATGCGGTGTGCCATGAAATCCCCTCGTTTCGTGGAATGATACCTTCATTTTCTCACATAATCAAAGCCCATATCCAAAATACTTTTTGTTGCAAATGCAACTAAATCAATTATACTGAATGTAACGTATTGTAAATACAACAATCAGGAGGATTGTATGAGAGACCAGTTGCGTGAAATCGGGATGATTGCCCGTGCCCTCGACTCGATCAGCAATATCGAGTTCAAAGAGCTCGAGCTGACGAAAGGGCAATATCTGTATTTGGTCCGGATTTGTGAGGAGCCGGGCATCATTCAAGAGAAGCTCGCCGAATTGATCAAAGTCGATCGGACGACGGCGGCGCGGGCGGTTCAAAAGTTGGAAACGAACGGGTTGATCACGAAGCAGGACGACCCGCACAACAAGAAAATCAAACGGCTCGTCCCGACTGAACGGGGCAAGGCGCTGTACCCGGTCATTATCCGCGAGCACGAGCATTCGACTAACGTCGCGCTCGCCGGGCTGAGCGACCAGGAAGCCGAGCAACTGCTCCGACTGTTGAAGCGGGTCCGCCACAATATCGAAGGGGACTGGGATGCCGTGAAAAAAGGGAAGAAACGAGACTACTAGGGGGAACAATCATGATCACCATCAAAGCTTGTACAATCGAAGACGTTGACGCACTTCGCACCATCAGCATCGAGACGTTCACGGAAACGTTCGAAGCCGAGAATGACCCGGCGCATCTGGCCGCGTATCTCGAGCGGGCGTACAACGTGGCGCAACTTGAACAGGAGCTTTCGAATCCGGACTCACAGTTCTTTTTCGCCATGCTCGATGGGGAAGTGGCCGGCTATCTAAAAGTGAACGCCAACAACGCCCAGACCGAGGCCATGGGCGAAGAGGCGTTCGAACTCGAACGAATTTACGTGCGACGTGCCTTCCAAGGAAGCGGTGTCGGCAAGGCGCTGTACGACCAGGCCATCACGTGCGCGGGTGAGCTGAAGAAGCGTGAAATCTGGCTCGGTGTGTGGGAACATAACCACAAGGCACTCGCCTTTTACCGAAAGCACGGCTTCGTCCAGACCGGGGCGCACACGTTTTATATGGGTGACGACGCTCAAGTCGATTTGATTATGGCCAAGCCGCTTCGTCCGTGACCCATTCCAGTATCCCGGACAAGTCCTCATAGACGGCGTCAGGGGCCAGGTCGGGCATGTCGAGCGGCTTGCCGTCACGGTTGATCCAAGCCGTGTGGAACCCGAAGTTCTTCGCACCGGCGATGTCCCAACCGTTCGAGGACAGGAACAGCACCTCGTCCCGCTTCAACCCGCTGTTCTTGAACCAATGCATGTAGGCGGCCGGTGACGGCTTGGCTTGTTTGATGCCGTCGATGCTGACGAGCTCATCGAACAGGTCGGTGAACCCGGCATTATGGATGAGTGCCTCGAGCATTGCGTCCGTCCCGTTCGAGAGGACGATGGTCTGTTTGTGATGCAGCTGGTGTAAGACGTCTTCGACCTCTTCATATGGCGACAGGTCGGCGTAGGTAGCAATCAATGCGTCCTCGGTCTCGGTCGTCCACGTCACGTCGGCTGTCGCCAAGGCGTACCGTAAGGCGTCGCGCGTGACGACAGAGAAATCCGTGTAACGCCCCATGATGTGGCGGGTGAAGAAGTAGTCGAGTTGTTTCGTCCGCCACGTCTGGCTGATTTGGTCACCTTTTCCGGGGAACTGTTCGTCACACGCCGCCTTTACGGAATGGACATCGAACAAGGTCCCGTAGACATCGAACACGAATGCTTTAACATGTGGTTTCATCATATCCCTCCTCAATCATTTAGCGTCATCTACTCTTTACCCTAGTTGGCGTGAATTATACGGAAGGGTCCAGTCAGTTGAACAACGAACAAGACAGGAGGAATTTGATGTACGTCCCGAAACTATACGCCGTGAATGACCCGAAAGAAGTCTACGCCTTTCTGAAGGCCCATCCGTTCGGCACCGTCGTCACGCATGACGGACAGAAGCCGATTGCGACGCACGTGCCGCTCCGTTTCCATGAGGAAGACGGCCGCGTCTGGTTCACGACACACATCGCCAAAAACAATCCACAGTGGCAAACGATTGAAGACCAGACCGTTCTCTTGATCGTCCAAGGCCCGGACGCCTATGTGTCGGCGTCGTGGTACGGACATGAGGATGTATCGACGTGGAACTATCAGGCCGTCCATGCATACGGACAGGCCACCATTTTAAATGCGGACCAACTCGAGGAAGACTTGGCCGGACTGCTTCAAGACCATGAAGGGGACCGGGAGCACGCCGTCGTCTGGGAGGAACTGTCCGAGCCGGTGCAGCGGCAGAAATATGGCGTCGTCGGGTTCCGCATCGACATTTCGGAGATGCAGGCGGCGTTCAAGCTTAGCCAGAATCGAAACGAAACGGATTATACGCGCATCGTCTCGGAGCTCGAGCGGGAAGGGTGTCCGATCGCGGATGTGATGCGTAGGCAACGATAATTTCGATTCATTGACCGGACGTTCGATTCTCGTCTACCCAAGGGAAGCAGTGAGGCGTATCATCAATCGTGGAATCAAATTCAATGATGAAGCGAGCGAAGACAGATGAACAAGAAACGGTTGATGAGGTTGCTAGGTTGGCTAATTGTGATTTTGGCTTTGGTTGAACTGGCGACGGATTGGCCAGACCCACCGAACCCACCGATTGAACACGCGTTTGAAGAACCGACGGCGTTCCCGTTTGAAATCACTCGGCGTTACACAGAAGTCGACATTCAAGTGCCGCATTATCTTCATAGTTTCGTATTTCATTATGTGAACGAAGAGACGACACAAGAGTTGCGCTACATCGTCCATAAAGTCATCGATGAACCTGAAGACATGGAGGAAATTTCGTCATACGGAGACCAATACGTACTTGCGGACGGGACCTCTGCTTTCTATGATGAGGCGGAATCGACGTCCCAAGGGTTATGGTGGATCAACAAAAACGGCTTCACTGCTCGAATCATCTACTACATCGATGGCAACTCCGTCGAACTTGACGACGAGACCCGCTTACCGGTCCAACAACTGATCAATTTGGCCAACCAAACGTTATGACTTCAGCCTGCATCTCACCATTTGAGAGATGCGGGCTGTTTCTATTTTTCAGAAGATATCTTGAAGTTCAGATTGACAGCGTTCGATGATTCGTCCTATACTCATAAATGATAATGATTATCAATGTCGACGTAAAACGTTGTCATAGAGAGAAAAGGGGATTCGAACATGAACTATAAGAAACTGCTACATATGTTCATCATCATGTCTGCTTTCGTGCTCGTGCTCGCAGGATGCGGCTCGAACAATGAAGATGCAGCCACGACAGATGAGTCTGCCGAAACGGCAGAAGGCTATCCAATCACCATCAAACACGCGTTAGGCGAGACGGTTATCGACAAGAAGCCAGAACGCGTCGCCACGGTCGGTTGGTCGAACCAAGACGTGGCGCTCGCGCTTGACGTCGTACCAGTCGGTTTCTCGGCTGCGAACTATGGTGTCCAAGACGGCAGCGGCATGTTGCCATGGACGGCTGACAAGTTGAAAGACCTCGGTGAAGAAAACCCGAACATCTATCAAGACACGGACGGCCTCGACTTTGAAGCGATCGCTGATTCACAGCCGGACGTCATTCTTGCCGCCTACTCAGGCATCACGCAAGAAGACTACGACACGTTGACAGAGATCGCACCGGTCGTCGCATACCAAGAGACGCCTTGGGTGTCATCATGGCAGGACACGGTTCGTTACGACTCAATGGCTATGGGCATGGAAGAAGAAGGCAAACAGTTGATTGAAGACACAGAGAAACTCATCGCCGACAAGGCAGCTGAAGTACCGGAGATGAAAGGGAAGAAAGCGGCATTCGTCGCGCTCAGCCCAGACGATCTCTCGAAGTTCTACATCTACACGACTGGTGACCCACGCGGTGCCTTCATCGAAGAACTCGGCATGGAGTACCCTGAGAACATCACAAGCCAAATCAAAGATGAGAACAGCTTCTACCTCGAGCTCAGCTCAGAGAACGCTGACATCTTGAACGACGTCGACATCTTCGTCGCCTACGGGAACGAAGAGACGTTGAAAGCACTTCAAGCTGACCCGCTCTACAGCAAAGTGCCGGCCATCAAACGCGGTTCGGTCGTCATGATCGAAGACAACACGCCACTCGCGGCTGCTGGGACACCATCACCACTCTCAATCGAATATACGATTGACGACTATGTGAAACTCGTGTCAGAAGCACTCGCGAAAGTCGAGTAATCAAATGAATATGCCGAAGAAGTTACACACGCCGAAACGGTTCGGGCTCCTCCTCGTAGGGTCGCTCGTCCTGCTCGTCGTCTGTATGCTCGCTTCGCTTGCTTTCGGCTCACGGACAGTCGGATGGGATGAACTGCTTGACGGTTTATTCCGTCCGGCTGTTCAGTCGTATGAAGCGGATATCGTCCGGCAGCGGGTCGTTCGGACGGTGTTCAGTTTCATGTGCGGGGCGGCACTCGGTGTCTCGGGCGCATTGATGCAGTCGGTGACGCGCAACCCGATCGCCGATCCGAGCATTCTCGGAGTCAACACGGGAGCGGCGCTGTTCGTCGTCGTCGGGATCGCCTTCTTCAACATCTCGACCGCGAGCGACTATATCTGGTTCGCGCTCGCCGGGGCACTCTTGACGGCGGCGTTCGTGTTCGGGATCGGGTCGCTCGGGCGGGGCGGTTCGACGCCACTCAAACTCGTCTTGGCTGGCGCGGCGACGAGTGCGGCCTTGTCGTCACTCGTCATGGCCATCATGATTCCGCGCTCGAACGTCATGGACCAGTTCCGGTTCTGGCAAGTCGGTAGCGTCGGGGCCGGGACGATGGATTCGATTATGACGTTCCTGCCGTTCTTTATCGGCGGTATCATTATCGCCATCTTGGCGGCACCGTCCCTCAACATCTTGGCGCTCGGGGAAGAGCTCGCCACAGGTCTTGGTGTCCGCATCGGCACGTTGAAATTGATTGCCTCGTTCGCCGGTGTGATCTTGTGCGGGGCGGCGACGGCACTGGCTGGACCAATCGGCTTTATCGGTCTCTTGGCGCCGCACCTCGTCCGCTTGGTCATCGGAGCGGATGAACGGTATATCATCCCGATGTCGGCACTCACCGGCGCGATTTTATTGACGTTCGCTGACGTGGCGGGGCGCTTGCTCGGCAGTCCCGGTGAACTCGAAGTCGGGATCGTCACGGCGTTCGTCGGGGCCCCGATTTTGATCGCCTTGACGATGAAAGTGAAGGTGCGTGGCGTATGACGAACCAATCGATTCAACCCATCATCCATAACAGTCGCAAGCGTCGGCAACGGACCGTCTTCGTGACGCTCGTCTTGTTCGCGTTGGCCCTTACGTTGAGCGCGACGATGCTCATGCTCGGCAACACGATTTATCCGGTCGCAGACGTCATCCGTGTCTTGTTCGGGGAACAAGTACCGGGCGCCTCGTTCGCCGTCGGCACGATCCGTCTGCCGCGCATGCTCGCCGGCGTCTTCGCCGGACTTGCGTTCGGGATCGCCGGGACGGTGTTCCAGACGATGCTCCGTAACCCGCTCGCCAACCCGAACGTCATCGGCATCACGACCGGGTCGAGTGCGGCGGCCGTGTTCGGCATCGTCGTCTTACAGGCGAGCGATACGTTCGTCTCCATCATCTCGATTATCGGCGGGCTGTTGACCGTCCTCGCCATCTACTTCTTGTCGAAAGGCGCCGCCTTCTCGATTGGCCGGCTCGTCTTAGTCGGCATCGGGATTCAGGCGATGCTGACAGCGGTCATCAACTATCTGTTGCTAATCAGCCGCCAAAACGATGTCGGGACGGCGATGCGCTGGTTGAGCGGTAGCTTGAACGGGGTGAAGATGGAGACGCTCCCGCCGCTCATGATCGCGGTCGCGCTCTGCCTCCCGGTCATCCTCCGACTCAGCCGACAGCTCCAGATTTTAGAGCTCGGGGAGATGACGGCGACGTCGCTCGGTGTCAAGACGAACCAGACGCGCGTCCTGCTCATCGTCGCCTCGGTGCTCATGCTCGCGCTCGCGACGGCGACGACCGGACCGATCGCGTTCGTCGCGTTCCTGGCGGGACCGATTGCGAAGCGGCTCGTCGGGGACGGGCGTTCGACAATCATTCCGGCGGCACTCGTCGGGGTCATCTTGGTACTCGCAGCCGATCTCATCGGTCAGTTCGCCTTCACGGCCCGCTACCCGGTCGGTGTCATCACCGGCATGGTCGGAGCGCCGTATTTGATTTATCTCTTAATCCGGATGAACCGGAGAGGGGAGCTATAACGAGAAATGAGCCACATCCCGCGTTTGGATGTGGCTCATTTTTTGGTTTAGTAGGCGGTCCAACCGCCGTCGATGGCGACGACTTGACCATTGATGAAACTCGATTCGTCCGAGCCGAGGAAGAGGGCGAGCTGAGCAATCTCTTCTGGTTGTCCGATGCGTGGGTTGATGGCCATCCCAAGTTGCTGGCGACCGAACCCGGCCTGACTCATGTTCGTCATCGTCGAGCCGATGTTCGTCGCGACCGCGCCCGGTGCGATTCCGTTACAACGGATGTTTTGGTCGGCATACATGAACGCCGTGTTCTTCGTCAATCCGACGACGGCGTGTTTTGACGCCGTATAGGCCGCGCCGGCCCGAGCGCCGTACAAGCCGCCGGCCGAGATATTGTTGACGATGACGCCGTGACCTTGCTTCGTGAACAAGTCGACGGCAATCCGCATCGATTTCATGACCGACACCGTGTTGACAGCAAAGATTTTCTCCCAGCGCTCGTTCGAGATCTCACCGACCGGTTCCATCCCGTCCATGATGCCGGCGTTGTTGACGAGGATGTCGACTTGACCGAACGTCTTCACCGTCTCATCGAACAACTGCTGCAACGCCTCTTCAGACGTGACGTCCGTCTGGATGGCGAACGCTTCGCCCGAAATCCCCTCGACGACGGCCTGTGCCCCATCGAGATTCATATCCGAGACGACGACGCGAGCTCCTTCTTTCGCGTAAAGCTCCGCGATTGCTTTCCCCATTCCTGATGCTGCACCTGTGACAATCGCCACTTTCCCCGATAACCGCATGACTGTCTCCTCCTTTAATTGAACATGTGTTCAATAACTATTATAATGAATGTTAGAAAGCGCTTACAATCATCAAAAAAGAGACGTTCTGTTGAGTAATCAACACTTCCAGCCATAACTGTTGAGAGGAATGTGCAAACTATGAAGCCGGACTTGCGTGTCATCAAAACAAAACGAGCGCTTCATGAGGCGCTCGTCGAATTATTGAGGAATCGTTCGCTCGAACAAGTGACGATTTCGGAACTTTGTCGTGTGGCAAATGTCAATCGGGGCACGTTTTATTTGCATTACGCACGGGTCGAGGACGTATTCGAGGAGTATTTCCAAGAAATCACCGCCGACCTCGCCAAGTCGTATGAGGAGCCGTATCGACATGTGAAGCTGCTCAATCCGCGTGAACTCGAACCGTCGACGATCCGCATCTTTCACCACGTCCAGACGTACGTCGACTTCTATCGCATCGTCTTTTCGAAAAACGTGCCGCTCGCGTACTATTACATGTTGTTCGACGAAGTGCGCAAGTTGCTCCTCCGCGACACGGCGGCGCACAAGCAAGACGAGATTGACCATGCGTTGTTCTGTTCGTATCAAGCGAACGCCATCGTCGGGATGATCATCCATTGGGCCGAACACGACTTTGCGGCCGCCCCGGACGAGATGAACGAGCAGTTGGCGCACATATTGCGCCTCGATTCCGGCCGCCGTGTTTAGGTGGTCGTTTCCCGATCATCGAACAGCTCTAAAAATGTTGAGGCGACGTTCGACAGGCGACTCCCGCTCTTCCAGATCAAATGGACGGAAGACGTGAGCGGGGGATGGAGCGGGACGAACACCAACTCGGTCCCTTGCGTGTTGATGATTCCGTCGAGACAGAGCGCGTGGCCGATGCCTTCCCGGACGAGGAGTGAGGCGTTATAGAGCAGGTTGTACGTCGCGACGACGTCCGTTTCAGTCAAATCGACGCCGAGCCGGGCCGACAAATGCCGGTCGACGAGCGACTGCTCTGACAAGATGAGCGGCAAGTCGAGCAAGTCCTCGGTCTCGATGGCATGCTTTTGTCCGATTGGGCTGTCGCGGCGCGTCATGATGCCCCAACGATCGACGTGGGGGAGCTCGCGCGAGGCGTACGTGGCCAGGTTGATCGGCTCGATGACGACCCCGAAATCGAGGATGCCTCGGTCCAGCTTGTCGATCACGTCGTCTCCGTTGCCGCTATACAGGCGCAACTTGACGTCGGGATGAAGCTGTTTCATCTGTCGGAACGTCTCGATGACCGAGGTGAGCGTCTCCGTCTCACCACCGCCGATGTACAGTTCTCCGCTGACGGGTGTCGCCGTGTTCAAGTTGATCGAGATCTTATCGGCCAGACGGACCATCTCTTTGGCGTGTTCGGCCAAATAGTAGCCTCGTTCCGTCAGCGTGACGCCGCCTTGGCTCCGCTCGAACAACGGTCCACCGAGACTGTCCTCGAGTTGATGGATTTGCCGTGACAGCGCCGGTTGCGACAGTCGTAAATGTTCGGCCGCGCGCGTGATGTTCCTTTCGCTCGCGACGGCGAGGAAGTACCGTAGTTGTTGTAGCTCCATGTCATCCCTCCATGCGTTTTCGTTATGGTTCTTAATCAAATAGTAGCATTAGACATGATGCTTGTCCGTTCCTATACTGAAGTCAATCAAAGGAGGAATGGATTATGACCATCAATAAAGTTGTCATCATCATGGGGGCGTCGAGCGGGATCGGCGAAGCGACGGCCCATCTATTGGCCGAACGGGGCGCGAAACTCGTGCTCGCCGCCCGTCGTCTCGACCGGTTGGAAGCCATCCAAGCGAAGCATCCCGAGGCCGACATCGTCATCCAGCAAGCCGATGTCACGGACTACGCAGCTGTCGACGCGGTGGTGAAGACGGCACTCGACACGTTCGGGACCATCGATGTCTTGTTCAATAACGCTGGCATCATGCCGACCGCGCCGCTCGTCGACGGGCGCCGTGACGAATGGCAGGCCATGCTCGATGTGAACGTGACCGGGGTGTTGAACGGGATTGCCGCCGTGCTTCCAATCATGGAACGTCAACAGTCGGGTCATATCATCGCGACCGATTCGGTGGCCGGCCACGTTGTCTATCCGGAGTCGGCCGTCTACTGCGGGACGAAGTTCGCGGTCCGCGCCATCATGGAAGGCTTGCGCCAAGAACAGCGCGAGAACAACGTCAAATCGACGATTATCTCGCCGGGAGCCGTCCAGACCGAGCTGTACAACACGATCAGCGACAAACAAGCCGCCCAGGCGCTCCATGAGGCGCAAACCGAGTGGGGATTGACGAGTGAGGACGTGGCTGAAGCGGTCGTCTATGCCATCGATACGCCGGACCGGGTCTCTGTCAGCAACCTCATCATCCGTCCGACGAAACAACAGGTGTGATGATGGGTAGCGGATTGAGAGAACGCGTGTCTGGCCGAACGATCGCTGCGGGTGAAGCCGTCTTTGAAGAGATTCATCACATTCAACGAGCCATCGAGCCGATACTCATGCGCCTGAATTATCAGTACTTGCCGAAAGACGAGTTCCAGCGGACGCTCTCGGAGCTGCTCGGGCAAGACGTCGCGGACTCGGTCACGGTGCTGCCGCCGCTCTATACCGATTTCGGGAAACACATCACGCTCGGGACAGACATCTTCATCAACCGCGGTGTCATGTTCACCGATCTCGGCGGCATCGACATCGAGGACCACGTCTTGATCGGCCCGTTCGCCAAGTTGCTGACGGTCAATCATCCGACCGACCCGACCGAACGGCGCGGCTTGATCACGAAGCCGATTCGCGTGAAACGTAACGCCTGGATTGGGGCCGGGGCGACGATTTTGCCGGGTGTCACCATCGGCGAGAACGCCATCGTCGCAGCTGACGCGACGGTGACAAAAGACGTCCCGGACAACGTGACGGTCGCCGGGACACCGGCCCGTATCGTTCAGACGTCATGAACGTCATCCGCCTCGGATTGGTCGCTTCCATGTTGTTTCTCGCTGGGTGTGGGGACGACACGGTGAGGAAGCCGGAGAATCAGGAAGGAGTGACGTCACAAGTGGAAGAACTAAACGTCTCAATACGTTTCGAAACCAACCCGACAGCCGAAGCGCTTCAAGCCCGTCTGCCACTCACGTTGTCGATGCAGGACTTGCATCAGAACGAGAAGTATTTCTATTTCGACGAACCGTTCCCGACGAACCCGGAACGTGTCAGCTCGATTCGGGCTGGGGATGTCATGCTGTATGGGGATGACTGTCTCGTCTTGTTTTATAAAAACGTCGAGACGAGCTATGCGTATACGCGCATCGGTCGGGTTGAGGACTTCTCCACGCTTGCACCGCTACTCGGGAGCGGGACGGTCGAGCTGACGTTTCAAAACTGACACAACAGTGTGACCGCTTTCAAAAATTCATTGACTTCTCTATCGCATGAGGTGTATGCTAAAAATCCTGCCCAAAAAAGAGAGGCCGGGAACTGGCATCAGTTCATTTCGAGTCAGAGAGGACAATGATCCCATGAACCAACAACAATTAGTCGAGCGTGCCCGCCAAGTGAAAGAGAACGCCTACTCGCCGTATTCGAACTTCCGCGTCGGAGCAGCGCTTCTCATGAAGGACGGTACGGTCATCGACGGCGTCAACGTCGAGAACGTCTCATTCGGTGCGACGAACTGTGCCGAGCGCACGGCCATCTTCACAGCGGTCGCGCAAGGGTATAAAAAAGGGGATTTCGAAGCCGTCGCGGTGTCAGGTGATACGGTCGACTTCTTGCCGCCATGCAGTATCTGCCGCCAAGTGCTCGTCGAGTTCGGCGACCCGGACTTCAAAGTGTTGCTCACGAACGGCAACGCCGACGTAAAAGAAGTGACGCTGGAAGAGCTCGTCCCGCTCGCGTTCACAGAACTCGAGATGTAACAGCAATGTCCCCACATCCATCGATGCGGGGACATTTTTTGTAGCTAACGATTACCGCCAAAAATTAAACAAGAGTCGCGGAACGGCGAGCGCGAGTTCGAATAAAAAGTCAGCGGCTAAGTCCGTGCGATTCGGTAAGTTGGATGGTTTCGGTCTGACGATTTGACCACAGACCGGCTTCTTTCTTCCTTTTAGACGAATCCGAAGTGAGGTGGCGGATGCCAAGTCGGGACTGTCCATCACTTGGAAGTGAAGGTGCGGTTCAGACGAATTACCCGAGTTGCCACAACGACCAATCAATTGGCGTGTCTTGACATGGTCCCCGACGTTGACGGCGATTGAGCCATCCTCGAGGTGAGCGAGGAGACTATACTCCCCGCCGGCGTGCTCCAAGATGACGTGATTGCCGAAAGGGCGACTCGAATCTGGAACGTCCGGTACATCATCGACAACCACCACAACCGTCCCATCCAACGGTGTGATGACGCGTTCCCCGAACGCATAAAACGAGTGGTTCCCGGACTTTGTCTTGTTGTATGACCAGTTGTTGTTCACTTTAATGAAATCGTAGGCGTATCGTTGCGCGCGTTCCGGATAATGCCGATTTTCACCAGGATGTGTACCGCCTGATACGACGAGCCAGTCATCCGTGAACGGAAGGTGGTATGTATGTTTCGTGAAGCGACGGTCGCCCCTCGAATCGGGTTGATGTGGCGTCATGAGTAGTTCCTCGATGAGGTCGTCCTGATTGAACATGACACTAAGCACGCGTTCCTTCCGGTCATCTATCCAGACGAGATGACGGCTTCCATTCAATTTCATGTCATTCACGACCCGATAGCGGCGAACACCTTCATTGAATGAAGTGGCGAGCCGGTAGAACGTGTCGAGCGAGGTCTGTTGTTTGAATGAGTCGGTCGTCTGGTTATAGATTGAATCGAATTGACCATCGAGAAATGATTTAGGAAACGTTCGGACGTTGGGTTGCATGTAGGTTCCACCTTTTCTGGTTGTTCCTATTGTATACGGCCTCAAGAAAGTAAAGTTTCGAGCAAACAAAAAGCTGAGCCCAGATGGACTCAGCATGTGTCATTCGTTCGGTTCCCACGGATTGAAAAAGTTGTACGGGGGATGTACCCCTTCTAACGTCCGGAACTCATAGTCGCGTTCTTTCGCGTAGCGGATGATTGTATCGAGCGCTTGCGGTGTCATCGAGTGATCGTGTGCCAAGATGATCGAGGCGATATTCATCTCGAAATTTGCCTCGAGCCGATTGAACACACGCTGCTCGATTGGCGCGTTGTCTTTCTTATAGATGTGATCGAGACTGCCGACGTTCCAGTCCCAAATCTCGAAACCGGCCTCGTCCATCGCTTGCCAATGCGCAGGCGTCATCCCTGCGTCGCTACCGTAAATCGTGCGGGCCATGTTCGTATGGATGCCTGTCAGTTCATATATGAGACGTTGTACGTCCTTCATTTGACGCACGGCCGTCATCGGCGACGCATAAAACTCCTCGCGCACGTGTGTCATCCCATGCAAGGCGATGAGATGGCCTTCGGCGACGATGCGTCGGATGAGGTGCTCATTGCCCTTGATATTCTTCCCAAGAATGAAGAAGGTCGCCTTCACCCGATGCTTCTTCAAGACATCGAGCAGCGCGCCCGTCTTCCGGTTCGGTCCGTCATCGAGCGTCAAATAGATGAGACTGCGGTCGTTATAAGCTTTCGGTTTCGGAATCGCTGCCTGTGACAGGGAGCTGATCAACAAAAAAATCGACATGAGCAAAATGACACGTTTCATCATCCAAACAAAACTCCCTCGAGGCAAAAAACGGGTGACATGGCATCGGTATGAAGCATAGAATACCACAAACAGGAGTCAAAAATGAAGCTAAAAATGCCCCTGACGTGGAAGGTCAGGGGCATCGTATCGTTAGCGTGAAATCGTCTCGCCGTCTTCTGGAACGATGAGTTGATCGGCGAAGCTGTGTGATGTCGCATAAGCACGTAAGTCAGGACGCGACAACTTCCAATGATTGACCGCTTCCATATGGACCGCGATAATCGTCGCGGCTGGAGCCGCCTCATGCACATGGCGTACGTCCTGTTCGTTCATGACGAGCGACCCGCCTTCGACGAATTGGTTGTCCCCGGCGTTGACGACGATGACTGCTGGTTGATGCGCTTGAATCGTCTTGGCGACTTCGTCATACCAGACCGTGTCCCCGGCGACATAGAGCGTCTGTTCCGTAGGGTGGGTGAAGACGACACCGCACACGAGACCGGCCATTTCTAAAATCGGACCGCGACCGTGCTCCCCAGCTGTCTTCGTGAGGTTGATTCCTTCGAATGCTGTCGTGTCGCTCAACACGGTCACGTTCGTGAAGCCGTCGCCTTCGATGACAGTCAAATCATCCTCGTTTTGAACGAACAGCGGGATCGCTTTCGGCAGAACTTGTTTCGCGACCTCGTCGTAGTGGTCGAGATGCAGGTGGGTCAAGATGACGGCATCGATGCCTGTCAGAATGTCGTCAATCGCGATTGGCAGGTCGGCCAATGGATTAGCGTCTTGCCGTTCCGAGTTCGGGAACGGGGGATAGGCGCCCTTCTCCCCGAGGAACGGGTCGATGAGGAACGTCTTTCCGGCGTATTCAACGCGGAGTGTGGCATTACGGATCAGTTGCACGTGCATAGAAAAATCTCTCCTTTTAGCTATAATGTATGTACAGTTTAACAAGCAGCCGTCGTTTCATACATAACACGAATCAAGTGTTTGGACGGATTGGCTTGAATCGTGAAAGGAGTCACCCATGCTCGATCCAACTGACCGCCTCATCATCGAGGCGCTACAGGCGAACAGCCGGATAACGATGAAAGAACTCGGGGCACACGTGCACTTGACCGGGCAGGCGACGGCGACGCGCGTCAAGAAGCTCGAAGACCTCGGCATCATCGAAGGGTATACGATTCGCGTGAACGAGGACAAGCTCGGGCTACCGGTCCACGCGATGATCACCATCTTTACGTCGAGCACGTTCCACGACCCGTACCTCATGTTCCTCGAGGAGCACCGGCCGTATGTCCGCAATAACTACAAGGTGAGCGGGGACGGCTGCTACGTCTTAGAGTGCCGATTCCCGTCGAACCAAGAGTTGAACGCCTTTTTGGACGGGCTCAGCAAGTACGTCAATTATAAGTTGTCGATTGTCATTAACTGACGAAGGACCTGTGAATCGTTTGATTCACAGGTCCTTTTTAATGTCTTCGTCCGGCGCGGATGATGAAGCGGTATTCTTCACTCTTGAAATACGTTTCTGTGAACTCAAACCGACTGCCATCCATAAGAAACGAATAGAGTTCGACTTTGAGTACGGGCGTTCGTTCACTCACTCCGAGCATCTCGGCAATCTCTTTTGTCGGGAGCACCGGGATGAACTCTTGGACGCTGTCCGCAATCTTGAACTGTTTGACTTCTTCGATATAGGCGTACTTCGATTGCGACATCACTTCGTACGTCAAGTCGGGGAACAGCTTTAGCGGCAAGTATGTGTCCTCGACGATGAGCGGTTCGCCGTCTGCGAATCGTTGGCGCCTCACGTAGAAGACGAGCTCGCCATCTTCGAGTTCGAGTGCCTCTCGCACTTTCTCACTCGGTGGCTGCAACGTGAAGGTGAGTACTTTGTTCGTCACTTCTTTCCCTTCTCGTTTCATGTCTTCCGTGAAGCTTTTTAATTCGTACATGTTGTGTTCAATCTTTTCGGACTGGACGTATGTGCCGCTGCCCTGTCGTTTCCATAAGAGACCTTCCTCTTGGAGCAATTTGACCGCCTGCCGGACAGTCACTCGACTGACGCTGAACTCTTCGACGAGTTGAGCCTCGGTCGGAATCGCCTCACCGGGCGCCCACGTGCCGGACTCGATAAACGTGCGCATTTTGTGGGCGACTTGTTGGTAGAGCGGTGATTTTGCTTTCATGACTGACCCTCCGATTTCGACCTGAATTCATACTTCTAGTATACACAAAGTAAAATGTTTTCAAAAATATTGTTGACGTTTAAAATAATATGTATTAAATTTGTATTGTAATCAATAAGATATGTATTCGAAAGGGGAACGCACACATGAAACAAGGACAACGCCTCGTCGTCGTCGGTGGCGGCAGCACGTACACAATCGGTATGATTATGAGCTTGATTGAAGAGAAAGCTCACTTCCCACTACGTTCAATCACGTTTTACGATACGGATGGTGAGCGCCAGGAGCGTGTCGCCAAAGCGACTGAAATCATCTTACGTGAGCATTACCCAGAGCTCGAGCTGTTCGAGTATACGACGGACAAAGAATACGCCTTCCGCGACAAGGACTTCTTCTTCGTTCAAATTCGAACGGGCGGCCTGGAGATGCGCGAGAAAGATGAACAGATTCCGCTCCGTCACGGCGTGGTTGGACAAGAGACGTGTGGACCGGGTGGGATGTCGTACGGGATGCGGTCGATTGGGGACATGATTGATCTCGTCGCAGACATCCGCCAAGGCTCACCGGACGGTTGGATCTTAAATTATACGAACCCGGCCGCAATCGTCGCCGAGGCGTTGAAGCGTGCCTACCCGAATGACAAAAAGATTTTGAATATCTGTGACATGCCGGCCGCAATCATGGTGAGCTACGCGAAGATTCTTGGCAAAGAAATTTGGGATCTCGTGCCGGAATACTTCGGCCTCAACCACTTCGGTTGGTTCACAGGCATCTATGACAAAGAAGGCAACGAATTGACGGAAGACATCAAGCGCGCCATCTTAGAGGACGGGTTTATCCCAGAAGACTCAGAGATCGCAAACGACCCATCTTGGATCAAGACGTTCAAGCAAGTCGAGAAGATGCTCACCGACTTCCCGGAATACTTGCCGAACACGTACCTTCAGTATTATTTGTATCCGTCCGACATGGCGGAGAAGGAAGACGTAGAGAACACGCGGGCCCGTCAAGTCATCAACGGCCGCCAACAACGTGTCTTCTCGACGTGCGATCAAATCATCGCTGACGACTCGCTCGAGAACGTGCATCTTGAAGTCGACATCCACGGTTGTTACATGATTCGCGTCGCAGCGTCACTCGCCTACAACAATGGCGACATCTTCATCGTCATGGTGAAGAACGACGGCATCATCGCTAACTTGCCGGATGATGCGATGGTCGAAGTGCCGGCGATGCTCACGAACCGTGGACCGAAACCGTTCGCTGTCGGACACATTCCTCGCTTCTACAAAGGGATGATTGAAGGACAGCTCGCCTACGAACAGCTCGTCGTCGACGCCTATTTCGAGAACAGCTATGAAAAGGCACTCCAGGCACTCACGCTCAACCGGACCGTCGTCGATGCGCCGGTCGCCCGTCAAATCCTTGACGATTTGATTAACGAGAACGAAAACTATTGGCCGGCCCTCAAACAACGGGAGACGGTCGCACGCTAAAGACGAAGGGGAGTCACTCCCCTTTGTTCGTTTTGAGAATTGATAACGCTTACACACGAGGAGTGAATCAAATGAGTCAATGGTTCGGGTATTTCAAAAATTCGGGAAGGCGCTCATGGTACCAGTCGCGCTCTTGCCGGCGGCCGGTATTTTACTTGGTCTCGGCGCGGCGCTAACAGGTCCGCTTGCAGAAAGTTGGACGTTTTTACAGAACGGGACGGTCGAAGTGATCAGTGCCGGGATGCTTCAAATCGGGTTGAGTATCTTCGCCAACTTGCCAATCATCTTTGCGATTGGTGTCGCGGTTGGTCTGTCCGGCGGGTCGGGAATTGCGGCACTTGCCGCACTCGTCGGCTACGTCATCATGAACACGACGATCTCGATTGCCCTTGGGATCACACCGGAAATGGCGGCTGAGAGCGGGGAGTACGGCATGTTGCTCGGTATCCCGTCACTTGAGACGGGTGTGCTCGGTGGGATCGCGGTCGGCTTGCTTGCGGTCTGGGTGTATAAAAAATTCCACACGTTCAACCCGCCAGAGATGCTCGGCTTTTTCGCCGGAGATCGTTCGGTCGGTATCGTCATGGTATTCTTCTCCATCTTGCTCGGTTTCTTTATGATGCTCATTTGGCCGCCGATTCAGACCGGCCTCACGGCGATAGCGAACGTCATCGCGAGTGATGCGACGAATCCGGCTTACGTCGGGTTATACGGAATGCTCGAACGGTTATTGATTCCGACCGGATTACATCACATCTGGTACGCACCGTTCTTATGGACGTCACTTGGCGGCACGGCGACGGTTGGCGGTTCGATTGTGAGCGGGGACCAATATATTTTCCTCGCTCAAATCGCAGAAGGTGTCGACGTGACGGCCGGACGCTTTATGGCCGGCAAGTTCCCGATCGTCATGTTCGGTCTTCTTGGAGCGGCGTTCGCCATGTACCGTCAGGCCGACCCGGACAAGCGTCCCGTCGTGCGTGGCCTCTTGCTCGCAGCGGCAGGGACGGCGTTCTTGACCGGGATCACCGAACCGATCGAGTTCACGTTCTTATTCATTGCACCACTTCTTTACGTCGTGCATAGTGTGTTGACAGGGGTGTCGTTTGCGCTCATGTACGCTCTTGACGCCCATATCGGCTGGGCCGGTGGCTCGGGATTGATTGACTATGTCTTGGTGAATGTGTTGCCAGGGACGCCGCGCTGGTGGATGAACCTCGTCGTTGGGGCCGGATTCTTCTTCGTCTATTACGGCATCTTCACGTTCGCGATTAAAAAATGGAACTTGGCGACGCCGGGCCGAGGGGGACAAGAGACGAAACTGTTTACCCGCAAAGACTACAATGAAAAGAAATCAGGAAAGACATCAATCCAAACGACGGCACTTGCCATTCAAGAGGCGCTCGGTGGCCGTGACAACATCATCGATATCGATGCCTGTTTCACACGTCTTCGTGTCGAATTGAAAGATGTGTCCCAAATCGATGAGGACGAGTTGAAGGCACTCGGGGCAGCCGGGGTCGTGAAAGTGAAAAATAACATCCAGGCCATCTTTGGAGGACGCTCGGATTTGTACAAGAATGAGTTGCTCAAACTGCATAAAGAGATGGACCAAGCGAATTGAAAAAAGAGCTCAACCGATTTACGGTTGGGCTCTTTGTCCGAGATGAGAAGGTTAGTTCGTAACCGACGAGGCACGATAAAATTGAGCGCCTTTGATGAGTGTCGAAGCGACGAGACCGATAGCGAGCGGCAGCGTGATGACGCCAATCCCTTGCTCGGTGACGATCATGTTGCCTTCCTCATAATAGCCTTTCAAGTAGAACAGCCCTGAACCGATCGTCTCGTTCAGTTCGAGCGTCGAGACGTTAAGGTACACCATGATAGCGAACAATGAGATGACACTGATTGAGACAAATAATTTTGAAAACGATAGCTTGGTCATGCGAACGCTCCTTTACATGTAGCAATATGGACTCATATTACTATATAAAGACAATTCTTACATGAGGACAAAGCATCGATTTGATTAACGATACCGGTTCCATAACCGCTCCGCCTGCTCTCGCATCATCTCCCGCAGTTCAGTCGGCTCGACGACCTCGACTTCCGCCCCGGCCGCGAGCAATTGCCGCGACAAGAAAGGCAACTCGGCTTCCGGTACGTCCCACTCATTCTTATCCCCGATATCGGGTAATACGTCTTCAAGCAGACGGCGGCCGAGCGGGGTGATGTTGAGCCGGACGGTCCCGCCGCTTCGGTCGTCACTCGCCTCGAGCAGCGTCGCCAAATCGTCCGCTTCGAACGTGTCATCAAGGAGACGCAGCGCTTCAATCCGGTCAATCCGATATTGGCGTAGCCCGTATTCCGAGAGACCATACACATACCATTTCGAATCGAGGAGCGCCATCCCGACCGGGGCGACGGTGAACGTGCGGCTGCCTTTCGTCGTCGCGTACGTCACCTCAATGTTGCGTCGTTGCTCGACCGCTTGAAACACGTCTTTCGTGAACGGCGCCGGTGGGACGGTCTTATTCCCGAGCCAAAGGATGTTCTTTTCGAGCTGTGCGATTTTCGTCTCGAGGTCGTGCGGCAATTCATTCACGTACCAGTCTGACAGCGTGTCCCTCATGTCCCCGAACGGCACGTCTGGAATCTGTTTCATCCATTTGAGGGTGAGGTAGAGCGCGACCGCTTCCTGTTCCCGGAGCTGGAGCGGGGGAAGCAGGCGGTTCGGCAACATCTCATAACCGCCGCCCGTGCCGGAGACGCTCCAAATCGGATAGCCGAGTTCCTCGAGCGTCAGCATATCGCGCTGAATCGTCCGGACCGAGGCACCCGTTTCAAGAGCAAGTTCATCCGCTGTGAACCGTCGACCCCGGTTCAATAGTCGAATCAAGTGCAAATGTCGTTTTTTCATCTCATTCATTCCCGTCATGTTTTGTCGTGTTTATCAAGTAAGCTGAATGTATCACGAATCAAGGAGGAATTCATCATGGCAAACGTCGTCTTATATATCGCGACAAGTTTAGATGGAAAAATTGCGCGCACGAACGATCAACTCGACTGGTTGTTCGCGGTCGAGGGGGAAGGGGACAACGGCTACGCCGACTTCTTCCAAACGGTCGGCGCGGTCATCATGGGACGGAAGACGTACGAGGAAGTGCTCCGGCTCGAGGACAATCATTACCCGTACGCAAACATCCCGAACTATATTCTGACGCGGAACCCGGACCGAGAAGCCGAGCACGTCACATTCACTGACGAGCCGATTGAGCAGCTAATCGAACGGTTGAAACAAGACGTCGACGGGGACATTTGGCTCGTCGGGGGAGGCGAGGTCATCAAAGCCGCGATGGAGCATGACTTGATTGACAGCTATGAAATCGCGATCGCCCCGGTCGTATTAGGTGAAGGGATTCCACTCTTCCCGGAAGGCACGAAAGAGACGAAGTTGAAACTGACGAGTCAACGCACGTCCGGACAGTTCGTCATGGTGACCTACAAAAAATAAGTGGTAGATGAGCGTAAATATTAATAATAAAATTCAAACAATAGAAACAGGAAAAGAAATACTCGACCTCTAATAAATACATTGTACAGATTCTGAATACATTTATTAGGAGGGTACGTATGTCTAATGTGGAAGCTTTTCGAGATCATATTAATGAGTTAGAAGTTTTTATGGAAGAAGTGAAATTAGAGAACGGAGATACAGGATTCCGTATGCAAGAAACAATTAAAGGCGGAGGAAATGTCCTATTTGGTATCATATTCAATGCAGAAGAAACGATTGTTGATATTAACGTATGGGGGCTTGCAGACATAACGAATCCAATGAAAAAAGAGGACTTGTTGTATCTTCTTAACACATTAAACCAAGATTACCGTTTCGCAAGATTCATCGAAAATGAGGGGCAAGTAAGTGTGAATTACTCGTATATCATTGATGATGGATACTTTAATCCTGGTAAAGTAATTCAACATTATGTTCTATTGTTGAATTGTTTAGAGAATGTTTATCCTAAATTTATGCGCCTCCAATGGGCGTAAACGAAAGACCAAGTTCGCAATGAACTTGGTCTTTTCTTATACATGCTTCCGCTGAAACGCGGCAATCGCTTCATACTCTTCCGCGAGATGATGAGAGAGCCGGATGTAAATCGGTAGCAACTCCCGGTAAATCGTAGTCGCTTCATGATTGGGCGTATGTTCATGCGGCACTTGCGGCACGGCGGTGAAGTCGTCGATGTCCCCGAACGCATACTCGCCGAGCATGACCGCACCTAAACACGAGCTCTCATGACTCTCCGGCACGACGACCGGCGTATCGAAAATGTCGGCCATCAACTGGTGCCACAGGCTTGACTGGGCGAACCCACCCGTCGCGTGAATCAGGTTCGGCGCGCCCTTCGATTCGTCGAGCGTCAATTTGAAATAATTACCCCTTCGTTAAAAAAAACACCACCTCCCTACTAAAAAACATTATATGATGGACAATGTTGGGAATTTGTAGAAAAGAGGGTATTTATGAAGAAAATATTAGCATTTATTCTAGGGGTTTTAATGTCAATCAGTGGATTGATGCAAGTCGACGCAGCAGTGACAACACCAAATGTTAGCAAATTATCACAGGCAATCACTGACGAGTTCAAAGTGGTGGGTGACAAACTTTATGGTATTGGTGATAGAGATGGACTTGTTTTGTATGATTTAAAGACTGGAACACTGTTACGTGATTATGAAACGTATAGCTCATACTCAAAGTTGGCCGTATCTGATGACGAGTCTCATGTTGTATTGATGTGGTCATACGGTATTCGATCGTTTAATACGTTTGGTGAAGTAAAAGAGGAAATTGAAAAAATTGAATTTGGCCCGTCAATGATGGAAAGTTTTGAAGGCGGCGGAGATTTTCTTCCGAACAGTTCCGTATTGATTCTATCTGGTGATGAAAAGTTAACGGCCTACGACATGACAACAAATGAAGTAAAATGGATGCGTGGAGCCGAGTCCGGCAACGTAACGACCTCAGAGCATTACATCCTTGTTAAAAATCAAAACAGTGGTCGATTATACACGCATGAAGGCGAATTCGTCCATGAATGGACCGATGTCAATGACATCTCAATAAGTCAAAGTGACAAAGTTGTCGTCGTTGGAGACAAAATGGTCAGCAGTTTCGGAGCAAATTCATATGACAAACCTATTCATTCGTTACAAGTACAAGCAACGATTGCAGATATTGAATCGAGCGGACAATTCGTCACCATCAATAACACACCCTATACGTTTGATTTAAAAAAGATTTACATGAATACAGACTTTGGAGGCAAATCAATTGATTTAACCGCGAGCGCAAAATATGTGTTAGCGACAGATTGGGACTATACATATGTGTACTTGGCAAATGGATTCATGGAACGTTCAATATCAGCTTATATTCCATCTACTCTTCAGAAATTGACAGCAGGGACTACGTATAATACGTCGCTCATGGTTAAAGTAGCATCTGGAAAAACAACTAGTGTGAAAAAAGGAGTTGTCTGGACCACGGACAAGCCTCAAATCGCTTACGTTAAAGACGGAAAAATTGTTGCAAAAAGTAAAGGAACCGTTACGTTAAAAGCAACTTACGAAGGACTAACGGCTAAACGCACGGTTACTGTGTTACCGGATCCGCGTCCATCTGACTATAGTTGGCTATTATCACAGAAAGCTCAGATGGTGAGAGGGACTTTCGTTGGAAGTCCTCATAAACTGTATGGTGATTATGCAAAAGTGAAAGGTTCAGCTGGAACGTTTGAAAGCGATTGGGGCTTTGGATATAAAGGTCGTCACCAAGGCGAGTTCATGTTCACTTCAAGTTCCAAACCTCAAAAAATTAACATTATCACCATGTCGCCGTCTCTTCAAAAACGCGATATTACGAAGTACGAGTTTCAAAAAGTGTTCGGAAAACCACGGAATTCTAATGGGGACTATTGGGAAACTTTTAAATTTACAAAAGCAGGGGAAAAATTAAGCGGATATTATATTGAAGAAGTAGCTGAATATAAAATCAACAACAAATTACCGATGTATGTATTCTATGATTCGAACTACCGTGTCCGCTACATTTCCCTTTACTCAAAATAATGCTAGTTCAATAGGTGATAATTCGTTTTTTTTGAACTGAAGCCTGAATGATAGACACTTGATAAAAAGTGCGCATTCAGGTTTTTTTTGCGTACAATCGAATTTATATAACGAGCCTATTTATTCAGACGGCGGAACACATCCATGAGTAAAATCATCCTCAACGAACATCAGATTAGGCAGCTCGAGTCAAATCCGAACTTCGAGTCGGTCTAGGAGCGACTAATCCAGTACACGGGCGATTTCAAGGTACGGGCCGTCCTCGAGAATCAGGAAGGAAAGGACACCCCTCAAATGACGAAAGACCAAGTTCGCAATGAACTTGGTCTTTTCTCATACATGCTTCCGTTGAAACGCGGCAATCGCTTCATACTCTTCCGCGAGATGGCGGGAGAGCCGGATGTAAATCGGCAGCAACTCCCGGTAAATCGTGGTCGCTTCATGATTGGGCGTATGTTCATGCGTCACTTGCGGCACGGCCGTGAAGTCGTCGATGTCCCCGAACGCATACTCGCCGAGCATGACCGCACCGAGACACGAGCTCTCATGGCTCTCCGGTACGACGACAGGCGTATCGAAAATGTCGGCCATCATCTGACGCCATAGGCTCGACTGGGCGAACCCGCCCGTCGCGTGAATCCGGTTCGGCGCGCCCGTCAATTCGTCGAGCGCCAGCATGACTGTATACAAGTTGAAGATGACGCCTTCTAATACGGAGCGGATGAAGTGCTCGCGCTTATGGTGGATACTCAAGCCGAAGAACGAACCGCGTGCGTTCGAGTCCCAGAGCGGGGCCCGTTCCCCCATCAAGTACGGGTGGAACAACAAACCGTCCGAGCCCGGCTTGACCGTCTCAGCGATGCGCGTCAACACATCATACGCGTCCATCCCGAGCCGTTTCGCCGTCTCGACCTCGCTCGCCGCGAACTCGTCGCGGAGCCAGCGCAAGATGATGCCGCCGTTATTGACCGGCCCACCGATGACCCAATGCTTGTCGGTCAAGGCGTAACAGAAGATGCGGCCTTTCGGGTCCTCGACCGGTTCGCGGACGACTGTGCGGATGGCACCGCTCGTCCCGATCGTGACGGCGACGACGCCTTGTTCGAATGCCCCGACCCCGAGGTTTGATAAGACCCCATCACTCGCCCCGATGACGAGCGGGAAGTCCCAACCGAGCGTCTCAACAACATCCGATTTAAGCATTAAAATCTCGGTCGTCGGCACGAGCTCGGACAGTTGCAGGGGCGTGACCCCCGCGACGTCGAGCGCCTCTGGATCCCAATCGCAGTTTTTCAAATTGAACAGTCCTGTCGCCGAGGCGATCGAGTGGTCAATTACAAAGCGACCGGTCAGGCGATAGAAGACGTACTCTTTAATGGAGACGAACTTGGCCGCGTGGTTGAACACGTCCGGATGCTCGGCTTTTAACCAACGCAGCTTCGACAGCGGCGCCATCGGATGGACCGGTGTGCCGGTACGCATATGGAGCGCACTCGCATCGAAGTTCCGTTTGATCTCTTGCGTATACGGGTTGGCCCGGCTGTCGGCCCACGTGATGCTGTGGGTGAGCGGGCGACCTGACGCATCGAGCGCGATCAGGCTGTGCATCGCCGAGCTGAACGAGGCGAAGCGGACCGGACCGTCGGCTTTGGCGCGAACGGCGGAAATCGCCTCGAGCACGGCCCCGTAGATGACGACCGGGTCTTGCTCGGCCGTCTCCGTGTCCGGGGTGAGAAGCGGGTACAACACGTTATGTACCGCGAGTTGTTGCTGGTTATGGAACAGGACGGCTTTCGTACTCGTCGTCCCGATATCGACGCCAATCGTGTACACACACATCACTTCCTAACTTAAATGATAAACAAGCTGATCAAGAAGACGACCGCGAAGCCGGTCAATCCGATAATCGTTTCCATGACGGTCCACGACTTGAGCGTGTCTTTCACGTCCAACCCGAAGTAGCGGTTGACGAGCCAGAAACCTGAGTCGTTGACGTGCGAGAGTACCGTCGCACCCGAGGCGATTGAGATAACGATGAGGCCGAGCGCGGCACCGGTGATATTTTGAAGTTCGAGAAGCGGCGTGATGAGTCCTGCCGCCGTGACCATCGAGACGGTCGCCGAACCTTGGGCGACACGGACGACGGCCGCAATCAAGAAGGCGAGCACAATCGCCGGGAGTGCTGAACCGGCCATCATTTCTCCGAGCACGTCACCGACACCTGAGTCGATCAACACTTGTTTGAACACGCCACCGGCACCCGTGACAAGGATGATAATCCCGGCCGGTTCGAGCGCTTTCGTCGCAATCTCTTGCACCTCGTCACGCGTATAGCCGCGGCGTGTGCCGAGGAAGATGAACGTGAGCAGCGTCGCGAGCGTCAAGGCGACGAACGGGTGACCCATGAACGTGAAGAACGTGCGGATGCCGTTGCCTTCTTCAAGCAAGACGGCGGACAACGTGTTGGCGAGAATCAACACGAGCGGAATCGAGATGAGCGAGACAATCATCTTGAAGCTCGGCAGTTCTTTCGACGTATCAATCTCTTCGAACTCCATATAGTCCGGGATAGTGACGTGAATTTTCTTGGCAATATACTTCGCAAAGATTGGCCCGGCGAGAATTGTTGCCGGAATCCCTGCGATGACCCCGAACAAGATGACCCAGCCGAGCTCGGCACCAATCAAGTTGGCGACGGCAATCGGACCCGGCGTCGGCGGGATGAAGCTGTGCGTGACGGCGAGACCCGCGAGGAGCGGAATCCCGTAGTACAAGAGCGAGCGGCCCGTCTTTTTGGCGAGGCCATAAACGATTGGAACGAGAATGATGAAGCCGACATCGAAGAAGACCGGGACGGCGACGATAAAGCCGGTGAGGGCGAGCGCCCATTGCGCCTTGTCCTCTCCAAACTTATTGACGAGCGTCTGGGCGAGGCGTTCCGCTCCACCCGATACTTCTAGCATCTTCCCGAACATGGCACCGAGACCGACGACGACGGCGACGAAGCCGAGCGTGCCGCCCATCCCGTTCTGGATCGAGGCGATGACGTCCCCGAGCGGCATACCGGCCGCGACCCCGACGAGTAAACTGACGAGGAGAAGTGAGACGAAGGCGTGGAGCTTCGTCCGCATGACTAAGAATAAGAGCAAGAAAATCCCTGCGACTGCGATTAAAATGAGTGTCGAACCCGACATATGTATTTCCCCCTTTACCGTATGTGTAACCGTTTACAAATATTTATAAAGGAAAAGGCCACCCCTGACCTTTTCCTTGCGGTTATTTCTTGACGACCGCGTGGCCACCGAACTCGTTGCGGAGCGCGGCGACGACTTTCCCTGAGAACGTGTCGTCCTCGAGCGAGCGGTAGCGCATCATGAGCGACATGGCGATGACCGGGGCCGCCGCCTGTAGCTCGAGCGCCGTCTCGACCGTCCATTTTCCTTCCCCTGAGGAATGCATGACGCCGCGGATGTCGTCGAGTTTCGCGTCTTTCGAGAACGCGTTCTCGGTCAACTCCATCAACCATGAGCGGACGACCGAGCCGTGGTTCCAGACACGGGCGACCTGTTCGTAGTCGTAATCGAACGGGCTCTTCTCCAAGATGTCGAACCCTTCGGCAATCGCCTGCATCATGCCGTATTCGATGCCGTTGTGGATCATCTTCAAGAAGTGGCCGCTGCCGGCCGGTCCCGTATACAAGTAACCGTTCTCGACCGAGAGATCTTTGAAGATCGGTTCGATCGTCGGCCAGGCGTCGGCGTCACCACCGACCATCGTGCAGGCGCCGTTGCGGGCACCTTCCGTGCCGCCGCTCGTCCCGCAGTCGAAGAAGGCGATGCCTTTGGCACTGAACTGTTCGGCGCGTGCGACCGATAACTTGTAGTTCGAGTTGCCGCCATCGATGACGATGTCACCCGGTTCGAGTTTTTCAAGCAGTTCTGCCAGTACGGCCTCGGTGATGTCACCGGCCGGCACCATTGCCCAGACGACGCGTGGTGTCTCGAGCGAGTTGACGACGTCCTCAAGCTTCGGAACGATTTCAAACTTCGATGTCGCCTCGACGTTCCCGACGTCCGTCCCGACGACGTTGTGACCGTGGTCGCTCAAGTTGAGCGCCAAGTTGTATCCCATCTTGCCTAATCCAATCAAACCGATTTGCATATCGTCACCTCTAAATCGAATTTTTTTCCATCTCTCCACTATAATATCAAATTAAATTCGATTTACAAGTCGAATGACGGAATTTTTTTCGAATAACAAAAAAAAGCGTCCCGACCTAACGAGTAGGCGGGACGAGGGTCAGACACTTTTCTTATATGGATACAGGAACGAGTCGAGCTCTTCGGCGGGCATCGGTTTGTTGTAATAGTAGCCTTGCGCCTGGTTGCAATCCTCGGCCTTGAGGAAGGCGACTTGCGCTTTCGTCTCGACACCTTCGGCGATGACGTTCAGCCCGAGCTCGTGCGCCATCCGGATGATCGTCTTGACGAGGGCGGCGTCCTTCGAATCCGTCTCGATGTTCTTCGTGAAGTGTTGGTCGATTTTCAGCGTGTCGATCGGGAACAGCTTCAAATAACTGAGCGACGAGTAGCCGGTGCCAAAGTCGTCAATCGACAAGTGGACGCCAATGGCGACGAGTTCCTCCATCGTCTCGATGGCACTTTGCGCGCTCTGGATGACGGTCTCGGTCAACTCGAGCTCGAGGTATTCCGGTGCGAGCCCGCTCGCCTCGAGCGCCTGGCTGACAATGTCCGGCAAATCTTTTTGCGCGAACTGGAGCGCCGAGATGTTGACGGCGACGCGGAACGGTTCGACGCCCGCATCCTGCCACGCCTTGTTCTGCTGGCACGCCTCATTCAAGACGTACTCGCCGAGACGATGGATGCTGCCGGTCTCCTCGGCGATCGGGATGAACTCGGCCGGGGAAATCATGCCGAGCTCGGGATGTGTCCAACGCACGAGCGCCTCGACACCGATGAGCACCTCGGTCTCGAGGTGCACTTGCGGCTGATAATGAATCGAGAACTCGCCGCGGCCGATGCCTTTTCGGAGCGCCATCGCGAGCTGTGACTTGCGCGCGACAGACTCGTTCATGTCTTTCGTGAAGAACTGGAACCCGTTCTTGCCGTCCTCTTTCGCCCGATACATGGCGATGTCGGCGTTCTTCAACAAGTCATCGGCGGTCCGCCCGTCGGACGGATAGAGGCTGATGCCAATCGAGAGGCTCGTGAACACGTCCTCACTTTCGAGCAAGAACGGTTGGTTCAACGCGTTCGTAATCTGTTGGGCGCGGTGGGCGGCTAAGTTGCTGCCGGTGTTCGGCGACAGGATGACGAACTCGTCCCCGCCGAGACGGGCGAGCGTGTCGCTCTTATTAATCGTCGTCAACAGCCGGTCCGTCACTTGGCGCAAGAAGACGTCGCCTGATGAGTGGCCGAATCGGTCGTTGATGACCTTGAAGTTGTCGAGATCGATATAAAACAACGAGAACGTCGACTCGCTGCCTTGGGAAAGCAAGGCGTCGAGTCGATCGTTGAACAGGCGTCGGTTCGGTAGGCCGGTCAGCGTGTCCAAATAGACGAGGTCGTTAATTTGTTCTTCGATTTGTTTCCGTTCACTAATATCTCGGATGATGCTGCTGAAGAAGAGGCCCTTCTCCGTCTCCCACGTCCCGAGTGACATCTCGAAGGGGAACTCGGTCCCGTCTTTTCGCAAGCCGACGAGCTCGACCGTGCGGCCGATGACGTTCGCTTCGCGGGTCTGACGATAGCGTTTCATGCCTTGCTCGTGTGCGACTTTAAAGCGCTCGGGCATGATGAGCGTAATCGATTCCCCGAGCACCTCGCTTGCGGCATATCCGAATAGGCGCTCGGCCCCGTGGTTCCATTGCACGATGCGCCGTTCGGCATCCGCGACGATGATGGCATCATTAGCCGACTCGATGACGGACTGGAATTTCGTTTCGAGTTCGATGGACTGACGCTCAAGCTGCTTCTCATTGCGAAGCGAGATCAGCATCAGCACGAACAGCGTCGTGACACTGCCACCGATCCAGAAGGCGAGGAGCGTACTGTCCATCGAGAAGCCGGTCAACGCTTGTGGCGTCGCGAGCGGGGTGAATTCGGCCGCACCCATGCCGATATAGTGCATCCCCGATACGGCGAGCCCAATCAACAGTGAACAGACGAGCTTCCGCCAGTGGAATCGTGACACGTCCGGGAGCGAGAACAAGAGATAGAGTCCGACGAGCGAGGCGACGAACGCGACGACGGCCGATAACAGCCACATGACCGGGTCGTACGTCAATACAGCGTTCATCTGCATCGCTTCCATACCGACGTAATGCATCGACACGATGCCGATGCTGATGAAGACGGCGCTGACGACGAGGTCGCGCGGTCGTGCCGTCTGCAGGCTGACGATATAGAAGGCGAACCCGGACGAGATGATGGCTGGAATGATCGAGGCGATGACGATACCGATATGATAGGATACGTCGGCCTCTAAATGGAATGCCAACATGCCGATGAAATGCATCGCCCAAATGCCGAGCCCGAGACTGAGGGCACCGGCGCTCACCCAACGGAGGCGCGACACCCGTTCGGCATACTTGAGCCGACTGCTAATATCGAGCGAGACGAAGGCCGAGAAGACAGCGACGGCGATCGATAACAAGACGAGGGGAAGACTGTATGTACTATGGAGGTGGTGTTCGATGGGGACCAAACCTTTCTTTAATAAAGTCGGGACAAATGGACGAAAACGGACAGTTTCTCAAAAATGAGCTTTCCTAGCGTAGCATATTTGTCTTGACGTGAAGGGAATATTTTCCACGGTGGGTCAATAGTTTGGCACATTAGAAGGATAAACCTATTATCAGCAGACATTGAAATCATATAAACGAAAAACCGTCCCGCTTCATGATTGAGAGGGACGGTCAAACATATGAAAAACGGGGGGGGTTAAAGGGAATCGAACGTCTTGAATATTTTGTCCACGACATTGTCAGCCGTGACATCCATCAAAGGGATTTGTTTACTGACGATATGTTGCACGCCCCAGTAATGACGATCGCTACTTTCTTGATTAATGGGAGTGATACGAGAATAACCATTGTCCAACTCAATGTTCATCAAATCAGCATTGCGTAATGGATAATAGAATCTCCAATGGTTTGACGGAGAGCACCCTTTCCCCCAGCTCTGCATCGTTTCATTGTCATATACAAATTTGGACAATCGAATACAAGGAAGCTGACTTTCTTTCAACTCTAATTCCTCATCATACAACTCAATCTCCATGACATATAACGGTCCGTCCCGCCATTCATTTTCAAACTCATTATGGTCTTTGTTTTGAAAGATAAGAATAAAATCACCGATGAACCAACCAGCAAAATCATTGTCTGATTTGTAGCGTAGAAACTTATCGACGACACTGACGTAATGACTTTTCTCCGGGGCGATAGTTTTCGTGTAGTCCATTAATTTATGTATGTTCTCGTATGTGTTATAGACGACATGGAAGGCGTTTCTTACGTTCTCAGTTGAATTCATAATATAGCTCCTTGTTGATTAGGGTATCGTTTTTAAAATCGATTGTTACTTTATTGGTTAAAATGTTGAAGTTGAATAATTGGTCTGAATGGATGAATGGTGCTCCGTTGATGTCCATATTGATAAAGTCCTCAAACCCTTTTCTCGTCAACAACTCGATTAAATCTTGGATGATAATCTGTTGAAACTGATCTAATCCATTTAATTGTTTTAATTCATGCAAAAAATCTTGCCAAGAAATGAACCCTAATTCGACACCGTTCTCAATTATTGAGTTGTTAGAGTTTTTAACACTCTGTTCTACAGCCTTACACATTTGTCGATCCGCAATGAAGAGAAGTACTCTATTCTTGTTAGTACCTTTACTTGAAACAATTCGAGATTCCCTTGCAAGTTGGTGTCTGCTTAACGTGTTCAAATCAATGTCAGCATCATCCACTGAAGAGAGACCGCTAATAAATTTCACCTCGATTCCGATAAGGGTGTCATCAAAAGTGAGTAGAGCATCTAGCTCACCTTCTTGGTCATATGGCCAAAATTCAATCTTATTTGCCCAAAAGTCGTCAGTGACTTCTTTAATGATTGATTCGACATTCGATGATTGAACTGAATTCGCTAATACTTTTCCAAGTCCGTCTGAAAAGGGAAGATAGCGTAGAGCACCGAAGACATTGCCTGTTAAATTGTCTTCTAAGCGTTCTGATAAGTTTGAACCGGTACGACTGACTTTTCCTTTAATCTCAGCTAACACAAATCGACCTCCTGATTCTTGAATTATGTAAGAATACATACAGTTATTCGTTAAAAGTAATTTTTTCCCTTTTCAAATCAACATCAATACTTCGTTGAAAATAAAATTGAAGGTCAGTCTTTGATTGCGGAATTTTTTTCGAAACGGTATCGTAAAAAGAAAAAGGGTGAGACATATGGAATCGATGAACGGCCTGGCCCGCATCCGTGGTGCCTATACGACACTCGGCAAGAAAGAGCAACGCATCGCCGACTATATCTTGAAGCAGCCTGAACGCATCATTCACCATACGATCAATCAAGTCGCCGACGACCTCGACGTCGCCGAGTCGACCGTGTTCCGTTTCTGTCAGCGCGTTGGTTTTAAAGGCTATCAGGCGCTGAAAATCGCGCTTGCCACCGACGTCGTCGCACCGCTCCAAGACATTCATGAGGACATCTCGCAAGAAGACACGCCACTTGAGATTGCGGAGAAAATCTTCACGTCGAACGTGAAGACACTCGAGGCGACACGACAAATCTTGGATGGGGCCTCACTCAATAAGTCGGTGGCGCTTCTGTTGTCGGCCCGTCGCATCGAGTTCTTTGGCAGCGGGGGCTCGGCCGTCATCGCGCTCGACGCGTATCATAAGTTCGTCCGGAGCGGATTGTTCGTCACGGCGAACTTGGAATCGCATATGCAGCTCATGTCGGCGTCACAGCTGACGACCGACGACGTCGCCGTCCTCATCTCGCACTCGGGCGCCTCGAAAGACACGCTCGACGTCGCGAAAGTGTTGAACGAGCGCGGCGTCCCGACGATCGCCATCACGAACTATGCGAAGTCACCGCTCTCGAAACTGTGTGACGTCGCCCTCTATACCGTGTCGCAAGAGACGGAGTTCCGTTCCGAGGCGCTCGCCTCGCGCATCGCCGAGCTCAGCCTGATTGACGCGTTGTTCACCGTCGTCATGATGCGGCGCGGGGAAGAAGGCAGGGAATCGCTCCAGAAAATGCGTGAAGCCATCTCGCTTCGACGCATGTGAAAAGGCTGACCCATTCTTGGGCCAGCCTTCTTTCAGTGTGCCCGGCATGGGCGTAATCTATAGGGTGCAAGTCCCGAACTGTGAAGGCAGAAGTAATAGTTAGCCAAGCGCAAGGGTGTCCACGGCGACGTGGAATCTGAAGGAAGCGGGCGGCAAACCTCCGGTCTGAGGTACACGAACTTCATACGAGGCTATGTGCGACTGGGTGAGCCTGCTGAACAAGGCAAAGCCCTTTCTGCCGAAGGTCGCATGCAGTAAATGGAGCAGATAGATGGAGGGAAAGATTGCGTCCTTACCCGGGGAGCTCTGATTGGAACGCCAAGTACCCTTGGTAACCCGCACAGTGATGGGCGGCTGAACAATCAGAAGTCAGCAGAGGCCATAGTACCACCTTGTCTCGAGACGAGTGGGAAGGGCCGAACAATTAAGAGAGAACAACATCTTGGCAGGCAGTCGCTGTGATGAACACAGACAACCCGTCAGGGCTTGCTTGAATGGAGGACGTGGTGAATTCCACTGGGGACATCAAGAGGGTGGAGCAGGGACTGGATAAAGAAGAAGCGTTGTTCACGGAAAGAGGCATAACGAATGTTAATGGAACAGATTCTGTCACGGGAAAATTTAATACGTGCCCTGAACCGAGTGGTTCGGAACAAAGGAAGCCACGGTGTCGACGGAATGCCCGTACAAAACCTGCGAGCGCATGTCATCGAACACTGGGACACCATGAAGGTGGAGCTTCTGTCGGGAACCTACCAGCCGCAACCGGTCCGCAGGGTCGAAATCCCGAAACCTGACGGCGGTGTGCGACTGCTCGGCATCCCTACCGTGATGGATCGCTTCATTCAACAGGCGATCGCCCAGGTGTTGTCGTCTATCTACGACCCCACGTTCTCTGACCACAGCTATGGATTCCGACCGAATCGGAGTGCCCACGGGGCGGTCAAGAAAGCAAAAGGGTACATCGCAGAGGGAAATCGCTGGGTGGTCGATATCGACCTGGAGAAATTCTTCGACCGGGTGAACCATGACAAGCTCATGGGGCTTCTGGCGAAGCGAATCGAGGACAAGTGTCTGCTCAAGCTCATCCACAAGTATCTGAAAACCGGAATCATGATAAACGGAGTCGTGACGGACAACGAGGAAGGCACTCCGCAAGGAGGCCCACTCAGCCCACTGCTCTCGAACATCGTCCTAGACGAACTGGACAAGGAACTCGAGAAGCGTGGACATCAGTTCGTCCGCTACGCCGATGACTGCAACATCTATGTGAAAACACCAAAAGCGGGAAATCGGGTCATGAGGTCGGTGACCTCCTATATCGAAGGGAAGCTGAAGCTGAAAGTGAACGGCAACAAGTCCGCCGTAGACCGCCCATGGAGACGAAAGTTCCTTGGGTTCAGCTTCACGAAGCACAGAGAACCGAAAATACGGATTGCCAAAGCCAGTGTGAACCGGATGAAAGATAAAATCCGCGACATCACATCGCGAAAGAGACCATACTCGATGGAGGTCCGTATCCAAAAGCTGAACCAATACCTGATGGGATGGTGCGGATACTTTGCGTTGGCAGACACACCGAGTGTGTTCAAGACCCTCGAGTCGTGGATTCGAAGAAGGCTACGCATGTGCGTGTGGAAGAGTTGGAAGAAGCCGAGCACAAAAGTGAGAAAGCTCACCGGACTGGGCATCCCGAAAGGGAAGGCCCATGAATGGGGCAACTCACGGAAGGGTTACTGGCGGATTTCAAAAAGTCCGATACTGCACAAAGCCCTCGGGAACTCCTACTGGAGTTCCCGAGGGCTCAAAAGTCTGGTATCACGTTATGAAACTTTGCGTCATACATCTTAATTGAACCGCCGTATACCGAACGGTACGTACGGTGGTGTGAGAGGTCGGGAGTTAATCACTCCCTCCTACTCGATTTTCCGTTTGATTTGGTCGGCGACTTTTTTGACAACTTTCTCGACACCACCCGGGGCATCCAAGTCATGATAGAGCGATTTGTCCGGAATGTCCATGACCGGCTTCTGGCCTTGCGGGGCCGGGTCGCTCAAATAGACGAAATCGCCGGCACCATCCGGCGCGCTGCCCGTCGCCCATTTGCCTTGGCTCGACTCATTGCCTTCCGACAAGTCCCAAAACTCGAGACCGTGTGGCTCAGCCTCTAGCTCATCCTTGGCAGTGAAGGTTGCTGGTACGATGACGCCGTTCTTCTGCTCAAGTTCATCGATGGCTGCCATCCATTGATATTGGTGATAGCGGTCACGGGCGAGCATCTTGCGGAATACTTTCCGGACACCTTCATCTTTCGTCATATGATAGAGACGGGCGACTTGGAGTCGTCCTTGCGTCTCGGCATGCAAGTTCGAGCGCATGTCGGCGAGCAAGTTCCCACTCGCGACGATATACGACCCGTTCCACGGCACCCCGTTCGAGTTCGTCGGCAGTCCGCCGAGCCCGCTGACAATCAAATGCTGGGGGTTCATCCCGCCAAGGATGGCTGCCGTCGCCGGGTCTTTAGCCGCCTCGGCCTGGTCGTCCGGTGACGCCCCGTCGAGCAGTTGCGAGATGAGGGCACAGAGCATCTCGACGTGGCCGATTTCCTCGGTCCCGATATCCATAAGCATGTCCTTATACTTCTCTTCCCCGCGACAGTTGAAGCCTTGGAACAAGTACTGCATCATGACGGTCATTTCCCCGAATTGACCGCCGAGCACTTCTTGGATTTGACGGGCGAGCTGCGGATCCGGACGGTCGACGTTCACTTCGAACTGTAATTCCTTCTGATGGCGAAACATAGAACTCCTCCTTTGTTTGAACAACTGGTAAATGCACGACAAAGGTATAGTTCCACTATCAATATGTATAAAAACCTGGAATTTGAAAAAAAATTACATATACAAGTAGGGGTATGGGTATCTTCTAAGGATTATAATTCACGAAAGGGTGGAATTAGTATACACAGATTGATTTTCGTCTATACAGAGAGGAACGACAGCTATGAACAACCTTGAATTCTTGACGACCGAACACTACGACGTGTTCAAACAGTTGGCCCAGCGCCTCAGTAATCCCGGTGACGTCAAGAAAGAGTATTTCTCCGCCCTATACGTGATCGCCGGGAATGAGCGAGTTCGGAATCTTCTGTTGCCGTACATGGACCTTGAGCAAGGGAAAATCAGCACGGCAACCATCATCGACGATAACACGTTCGAGAAGCAGGATTTCATCCTCGTCAAACTCGTCATCCATTTGTATAACAACAAGGAGTGGGTGCTCCCGACCGAGCTGATCACATTGCCGGAAGTGGACTACCAGCTTGCGATGCAAGCCATCACCCTTTGCCGTGACCAACAGTTCGATGAAATTGTCATCCCGAGCGACCAAGAGACCTGAGCCAGGTCTCTTTTTTTGTTTCTCGTTCTCGAATGAAGGGTAATTCATCCATGCATTCGAAACAGTTGAACTTTCTTGGAGGAGGGACACGTATGTTACAAGATTTTCCGAAATCGTATTGGCGCGACGTCAAGGTAAAGACGCTGAAACCGCTCAATGAAGACGTCCAGACCGAGGTTATCGTGGTCGGAGCCGGCATCGTCGGCGTACTTGCCGCATTGCAGTTGGCCGAACGAGGGAAGCAAGTCGTCTTGGTCGAAGCGGCCCGTTTCGCGACGGGCACGACTGGTTACACCACGGCCAAAGTCTCGGCCCAGCACGGCGTCGTTTATACGGAGCTCGTCAAATCGCTCGGTGAAGACAACGCCCGATTGTATTACGAGGCGAACATGGACGCGCTCCGTTTCCTCGAGGAACAAGTCGACACACTGAACATCGACTGTGACCTCGAGCGCCAGCACGCCTATATGTATTCTCTCTCGTCTTCGAGCTCGGCGAAACTACTCGAGAAAGAAGAAGAGGCGTATGAACAACTCGGGATTGACGGGGGTGACGCCACGGACGAAGTGAACGGTCTGTTGCCATACGACGTCAAGAAGGCGACCGTCATGCGCGACCAGCTCCAATTCCATCCGGTCAAATACTTACAAGGGCTGATGGACCGGTTCCTCGAGCTCGGTGGGACACTCTATGAGATGACTCGGGTGACCGGCATCGAATATGGGACGCCGCACCGTCTCGACACGATCACGGGCCACACAATCGAGGCACATGACGTCGTCGTCGCGACCCACTTCCCGTTCAACGACTTCAAAGGCCTCTATTTCGCGAAGATGGAAGTCGAGCGTTCATACGTCGTCTCGGCCGAGGTCGACATGTTCCCGGAAGGCATGTTCATCAGCGTCGACAAGCCGAGCCGTTCGCTCCGGCACGTCAAACTCGACAATGGCAAGAAACTGGCCATGTTCGGGGGCGAGAACCATTTGACGGGCCATAAGGAAGAGACGTTGTCTTGTTACGAGAAGCTCGGCGAGTTCGGTACACGACATTTCGGTACCGAGACGTTCACCCATCATTGGTCAGCCCAAGATTTGATCACGCTCGACAAAGTGCCATACATCGGGCGGATGACGAACGATACGCCGCATGTGTTTGTCGCGACCGGCTTCTCGAAATGGGGGATGAGCCAAGGCATCGTGGCGGCCCGTCTCATCGTTGATTTGATCTTGAACCGACCGAACCGCTACGAGGACCTATATGACCCGACACGTTCGAAATGGAAGCTTGCGGACGCGGCCCGATTCATCAAGACGAATGCCGATGTGGCCAAAGAACTCGTCAAAGGAAAATTGAAGCCGACGGACAAACGAGTGGATGAGCTCGGTCTCGATGAAGGTGCCATCGTCAAACATAATGGCGAACACGTCGCTGCCTACCGGGATCCCGACGGACACGTCTCGATGGTTGGGTCGGCCTGTACGCACATGGGCTGTACGGTCAATTGGAACCAAGCCGAGCGCTCGTGGGACTGTCCGTGTCATGGCTCGCGTTTCAAACCGAACGGGGAAGTCATCGAAGGGCCGGCCGTGAAATCACTTCCGCCCAAGTCATGACATCAAATTGTAAATATTTCTAGAAAATCATGCTTTTAAGTCATGAGCGAAGCCGATTCGACGTCAAGCGTGAGGACATCCCCTTTTCATTCTGATGCTTCGACGCTCATCATGTTCCTCCGATAATGACCGTGAAACTTTTCGTTTGAACAGTTATGGGAACGGAAAGAGGGTCCATGTACAAACGCCATCACGGAGAAAGGGGGAACATCGATGCAAGTCAATCACGGGAAAGCACTCAGTATCAAATTAGGGGCACTGCTAATCGTCTTCATCGCAATTTTGACGCTCGGGTTTGACGTGCCGTGGTACCACGCCGCCTGGATCTCGATTGCGGTCGGACTGATCGCCTATGGGGTGGGCGACATGTTCGTATTACGGAAATTCGGTAACTTGATTGCGACTTTGGCCGACTTTGGTCTCGTTTTCTTCTTGACGTGGTTCTTCCTGTGGATTTTAGATTTCGATATCGGCACGGAGACGAGTTTCGTCTTGCTCGCGCTTTACACGGCTCTTGTGACCGCCGTCGTCGAGTTTATCTTCCACGGATGGCTGCTCAAGCATAAACGAGAAGAAGCGCATGTCCATTCGACACGATGAAAAGGAGGAAGGAAGATGGCTAAAAACAAACTCGCGATTCATGAGGTGCTAGAGATTCATGAGATGTTGACCTTGAAACAAGCAGGGCTCGTCAAAGGGTATGTGAGCGAACCGCTCATCAAGGACGAAAAGCTTCAGAAGATCGCCCGGAAGCATTTGAAGAACACCGAACAAGCGATCAGTGAACTGAAACAATTGTTGCCGAATAAGGCGTAAGGAGGAGACACATATGGGAATCACCGAAAATTTGAAACGTGCCAGTAAGCAGCGGGACGAACTGATTGCGACCGATTTACTCATCACGGCGAAGTCGGCCGTTCGGGCCTATGCGGTTGCTGTGACCGAGACGGCGTCACCAGAAGTCCGGAAAGTGCTCATCCAGCAATTGAATCAAGCGATTGAAGATCATGCCGAGATTGCCGACTATATGATTAAAAACGACATGTATATGGCGTACGATATCGAAAAGCAGTTGAAGCACGACAAAGAAAAAGTCGACAAAGCGAGCAAATTGATCAAGAAGTGATGGCCGACGGAAACGTCGGTCTTTTTTCGTTTCAGGAATGGTGGCCCGTGGTATCGGATAAGGACTATACGTGAGGGAGGAGACACCCATGTCCGTGAATACGACGATGCTCGCCATCGTGCTCGTCCTGATGGTGTCGATGATTGCCGCCCCGTTCCTGTTCGTCTTCTATCTATGGCGCAAGGACCGCCATCAGCGTGAGCACTCCGTCCTCCGCAACTTCCCGATTCTCGGCAAGGTACGCTATATCTTGGAGAAGGTCGGGCCCGAGATGCGCCAATACTTGTTCTTGAACGACAACGAGGCGAAACCGTTCTCGCGGAACGACTATGAGGCGGCCGTTATTTCCGGGAAATATAAGTCGCGCATTATCGGGTTCGGCTCGGAGCGAGACTTCGAGCGGGGCGGGTTCTATCTGCAGAACGTGCTCTATCCGACGAACCGGAACGAGCTCCGCATCGATAACAGCGAGACCGTGACGACGCACCTCTATCAAGTCGAAGAGGATAACTTGTTCACCCGCAAGGAACGAATCGTCGAACGTGAGGTCGGACCGTACTTATTGACGGAAGAGGACAGCATCGTCATCGGGAAACAGACGTGTCGGGAGCCGTTCCATGTCCGCGGTCTCGTCGGTCAGTCGGCGATGAGTTTCGGTTCGCTTGGCGAGAACGCCATCACGGCGCTGTCGATTGGACTCGGTCGGGCCAAAGGGACGTGGATGAATACCGGCGAGGGTGGACTGTCGGACCATCATTTAAAAGGCGGGGTCGACCTCATCTGTCAAATCGGACCGGCGCTGTTCGGCGTCCGGACCGAGGACGGGGCGTTCTCCGAAGTGGCATTCAAAGCGAAGAGTGAGATTCCGCAAGTGCGTGCCTTTGAGTTGAAGCTCGCCCAAGGTGCGAAGACGAGGGGTGGCCATATCGATGGCGCGAAAGTGACGGAAGAAATCGCCCGTATCCGGAACGTCAAGGTCGGCGTGACGATTGACAGCCCGAACCGGTTCTCGGAATTCAAGACGGACAAGGAACTGCTCAGCTTCATCGATCGGCTGCGCGACATCGGTGACAAACCCGTCGGCATCAAGCTCGTCGTCGGACGTCTCGCAGACATCGAGGCACTCGTTCAAGAGATGGCTTCATCCGGGAAACACCCCGATTTCATAACGGTCGACGGTGGGGAAGGCGGGACCGGGGCGACATACCAAGAGCTCGCCGATTCGGTCGGACTGCCGTTGAAGGCGGCGCTCCCGTATGTGCATCAACTACTCTTGCAATATGGGATTCGTGACCGTATCACCTTGTTCGCCTCCGGCAAGCTCGTCACGGCAGACAAAATTGCCGTCGCGCTCGCACTCGGGGCCGACTGCATCAATATCGCCCGTGGGCTCATGTTCAACGTGGGCTGCATCCAAGCGCAAGTGTGCCATACGAACCGGTGCCCGGTCGGTGTGGCGACGACCGACCCGAAACTGCAGCACGCCCTTGTCGTCGACGAGAAGAGTTACCGCGTGACGAACTATATCATCTCGCTCCGCGAAGGACTCTATAACATGACGGCCGCCGCCGGTCTCGACACGCCGACGAAGCTGTCGCTCGAGCATGTCGCTTACAAGTATCCCGACGGTCGGGTGAAGCGGGGCGAGGAATTATTCGATGGACAGGCGAAAGACGGATGACCGCGGTCATCCGTCTTGTTGTGTGAGCTGGTGGAACAGTTTGGCATACAGTCCCATCCCAATGAGCGCCGACAGCAAGATGAGTGTGAACACGGCAATCGGGGCCACGAAGCCCGAGGCGAGCACCGTCACCGGCGCAAGGAACTTGCCGATCGTGTTTTGGAGCGTATCGGCTGCGAGGTATTGTCCGCGTGACGCCTCTGGGGCATAGCGGCTGACGAAGCTCTGGCTGACCGGGGAGCGGATCAACTCGCCGAATGTGAACACGGTCGTGACGACGAGCAAATACCAGATATTCGACGAGAAGGCGACGAGGAACGTCCCGAACCCGGCGAGGAACGTCGACAACAGGAAGACGCGGCGTTCGTCCCACGCCCGGAACACGCGCGTGACGGGAATGATGAAAACGACGAACAAGAGCCCGTTATAGGCGACGAGCCATCCGAACAGGACCGTGTTCGAGACGTCGAACGTGGCCGGGGCCTGTTCAATCAAATAGACTGGTACATACACGTCGAGCTGCATGATTGGAATCAAGGCGAACACCCCGGCAATCAAATAGAGGCGGAACAACGGATCGCGCAAAATCGTCGCATACGACCGCCCCTGCGTGCGGAATGTTTTGGCGACCGTCTTCTCAGGTGAGGCCGGCCGTGTCTCACGGGTGAGCGCCGCGAGCAGCACTCCGTATCCGAACAGGACGAGAGCGCAACCGAACAGGAGCGCCTGGCGATGCTCGAAGAAGAGGACTGCCCCGAGAATCGGACCGAGCACGGCGCCGATATTGTTCGACGCCATGAACGTCGCGAACACATCCCGTAAATGTTCGGTCGGCACGAGGTCGGCGACCATGGCCGAGCTCGCCGGTTTATAGATGGCGCCCATGAAACCGATGCCGATATAGGTGACATAGTCGACGTAGGCGTTCGTCGAGAAGGCGAAGGCGAGGAACAAGAACCCTTGCGTGAACGTCCCGACGAGCATGACGGGACGGCGTCCGATTTCGTCAGCGAGCGAACCGCCGATCAAACTGCCGATCAACAGGAACAGCGGAGGCACGGCCATGAGCAGACCGGCCAGCTCGACGCCGAGCGTCTGGGCAAAATAGACGGTGATGAACGGGAAGTACATCCAAAACAACAGGTTGAACAGGCCTTCACCGAACAAGCGGACCTTCAGGTTGAGGTCCCAGCGGTATGATTCCATCGTTGTGCTCCTTTCGAGAGTCTATCTCTACTTTAGGGAGTCTAGCTGAGAAAGAATAGACTTATGTTGCGGGATTTGCTACGCTAAGAATAGAAAAAGCGAATATATAGGCGCTTGTTTGCGCTGTACTATAAAACGAACATATGTTTGTTTAACCTTGTTAAAACGACCCGTCATCACATAGATGACGGGTCGTTTTTGACATACCATGACGAATATCCCTTCGTTAAACCGGGAACACCTAACTGTTGATCATCTAAGGAGGGATTCGATGAAAGCCTTATTCTTGAACTGTTCGTTGAAAGGCGAGGGGACGACCTCGCACACGGAAGGGCTCATGAAAGATATCATTCCGCACTTCGACAAACTCGGGGTCGACTCGGAGATTGTCCGTGTCGTCGACTACAACGTCGCGTTCGGAGTGACAGAAGATGAAGGGGGCGGGGACGAGTGGCCGCAGATCTTCGAGAAAGTGAAGACTGCCGACATCTTGATCATCGGGACACCGCTTTGGCTCGGTGAGAAGAGTAGTGTCGCCACGCAAGTCATCGAGCGGTTGTACGGTGGTAGCGCCTTGACGAACGAAAAAGGCCAGGCCATCTATTACAACAAAGTCGGCGGTGTCGTCGTGACGGGGAACGAGGACGGGGCGAAGCATGCCTGTGCGTCCATCTTATATGGGCTATCCCATATCGGCTTCACTGTCCCGCCGAACGTCGACACGTACTGGGTCGGTGAGGCCGGTCCGGGTGACTCCTATATCGATGCCGGCCGCGACAACGCCTTCACGAAAAAGAACGGTCGTGTCATGGCTTACAACCTCTACCATTTCGCGAACCTACTGAAGCAGACGCCAATCCCGGCGGAAGGCAACGTCATGGAGTGACGGACAGCGCGACAGCCCCTAGACATCTAGGGGCTGTTCACATTAGAACCTTGATCGGAGCTCGATCTTGCGGAACTCTTTCAGCAATAAAATCGAGATGTCGTCGATGAAATGATCCCCGACCCAGCATGGTTCAAAGTGGAGCCAATTCGAATACGAGTCCGGCTGGAGAATCAGAATCCCGTTCGACAGCCAGGCCGTTCGCGCCCGGGTCGCTACACCGTCAATATAAAACATGACGTAGATATCTTTCATTTCATGCAAATAAGTCACGTGCATCTCGACGCCGCGGCCATCCTCACACGTTCGTTTCAGCTTGAGCATGTGAATACGGGTGTGGACCAGAGCGTACGCCTCACATAAGAAGTACCCGCCATGCTCGAACGCATGGAACGCTTGGGCGACGAGTTTGTCAAAGCATGCCTCCATGTCCTGCCAGTTATGATTCCGTCTCCGGAACACGGGCCTGTCTCCTGGCTCATACAGCTCTTTCGGGATGTAGACGTTATAGTCGTGAAGTTTACGCATCATGCCGGCTCCTTCTGTGTCACAAGATATGCTGCTCTTTCATCATACGCCTGCTGAAGCGAAAAGAGTTTTACAGAAATTAGTACATTTTTAGAAAAAAATGTACGCGATTTCCATCGGTACCAACGTTTCTTTGATGAAGAGCAAGAGTGACAAATACTACAATAAAAAACCGACTTTAAAAAAATCGGTTTTAGACAACAAGATGAGTAAGGTCTGCAGAATAATAATGCGGATGTTCAATGATTAACAAAAGGGATAGGTGTTAAGTCTCTTCTTAAAAACAGAGGGTGTTTTGGATAAGTGCCACAATTCGTTTTAGCAAGACAGTATAGAGGTTTGTCCCTCAATAAGAATAGTGTTTCCTCCATACGGCTACGGGCAAGGTTTGATGTGATAGATTGACCCCAGGCGAGGACGACCATTTCTGAGTCCTTTGTATATGTTGAGATATAGTAATCATTTTCTGGACCGATTGGATCAGGCATGGAACTTAAGTTCTGAGGCTTAGTGGAAATCCCCGCAAACAAATTAACGACCCTAATGCCGTCATATCCCCAATCCTTAGCAAAATTGATACAGCGTTTTAAAGTCGGATCAGGTCGGTCTTGATTTCCAACACTCGGATTTAACATGATGAATGTGACGTAACGCTCTTTTAAACCCCACGTACACTCAAATAAGTATCGATATTGTTTTTGTTCATCTAACACTGCGCGTACCTTATAACTTGAATCCCATGCATTTGACATCCAATCGCCTCGCTTCAATGAAATAGTTTATTTTATTATATCCATTATGAGGAAAACTGCCTCGTAAAAAAAGATTATAGGTGGACGTTGACAAAGTGGACATACAAAAAACGTCGCCCGAGTTCGACTCGACCGACGCTTACCCCGATTATTTTTTCTCCACCGCATGACCGCCGAACTCGTTCCGCAGGGCGGCGACGACTTTCCCGGAGAACGTATCCTCTTCGAGTGATCGCTGCCGCATCATGAGCGACATAGCGATGACCGGTGCCGGTACCCCGTATTCGAGCGCCGTCTCGACCGTCCACTTGCCTTCGCCTGAGGCATGCATGACCCCTTTAATCTCGTCGAGCTTCGCATCCTTATGGAACGCGCTCTCGGTCAGCTCCATCAGCCACGAGCGGACGACCGAGCCGTGGTTCCAGACGCGGGCGACTTGCTCGTGGTCGTACTCGAACGGGCTCTTCTCGAGAATCTCGAACCCTTCGGCGATGGCCTGCATCATCCCGTACTCGATGCCGTTATGGATCATCTTCAAGAAATGGCCACTGCCACTCGGTCCGGCATACAAATAGCCGTTGTCCGTCGACACGTCGTGGAACAATTCCTCGATTTTGCCGAACGCCTCCAAATCTCCGCCGATCATCGTGCAGGCGCCGTGCCGTGCCCCTTCCATGCCGCCACTCGTCCCGACATCAAAGAAGTAGATGAGCTTGTCCTTGAAGTGCTCGGCCCGCCGCATCGATTCCTTATAGTTCGAGTTGCCGCCGTCGATGACGATATCCCCCGGAGACAACAACGCATGCAGGTCGTTCAAGACGTGCTCCGTCACGTCGCCCGCCGGTACCATCACCCAGACGACCCGTGGCGCTTTGAGCCCGTCGACGACTTCTTCGAGTGACTGTTTCGTCTCGAATTGGCTCGTCGACACATTGCCCGGGTCGTAGCCGAGGACGCGGTGCCCGCCTTCCGTCAAATTGAGCGCCAAGTTCAACCCCATCTTCCCAAGTCCGATCATCCCTAATTCCATATCGGTTCACCCCATTCGTTGATTTGGTTTCCTTATAAGGGTTACCCGATATGAGTGGACTTCAAAAGAGGGGCGGGATGTCATCGATTCGATAGGCGAGAATCGAACCGACCTTCACTTGCTTGCCGTCACTCAATTCGACATAGTCATTGAGCGGGCTCGCCTCCTTCAACGTCTTCTCGAACGTGAACGCTGCCTCATGTTTTGATCCCCCGTACACGATGAACGAACAAGGCTCTTCTTTCTCTAAAAAGCACGTGACGACATAACGCATCTGCCGATTCCTCCAACCAATGAATGGATTTAAATTTACATTTTCATTACGAACAATACAATTATTACAAAAAATCATCCATTTGTCCCATAAAGGTTTTTGAATATAAGGAAACATACCTAAAAAACAGCACATTCGACTAAATATTGACACGATTTCATACAGGTCCTAATCCAAAAGCAGGACCTTATGCGTATGACTGAAATGTGATAACGGTTTCACCTTTACAGAAGCGTGGTACTCTTACAAAGGAATGTCGACGAAACCCTAAACTTTTGATGAGGGAAATCCGATACTTAAAAACGAACGAATATTTCGACATCATTCGGCAATCATTTACCTTTTTTACAAATAATTTAAAAAGTCGAAATGTTTTGCGTGCTAAACTAAAACCTGGTCTATTTCATTCAAGGGTTCGAGGAAAGGTGTTATGTCATGGAAGAGCAAAAGAAAAAGAGAGTCAAGAAACGCCGTAGAAAGAGTTCCCCCGCTAAACGCATCGCGATCATCGCGGGAATCGTAGTAGGGTTGTTCCTGCTCATCGGAGTCGGGGTAGCTACATATCTATACAATCAAGTCGATTCGACCGTCGAACGGTTGAACGAGTCGACGGGCCTCAGCCCGGAACGAATGACGACGGAAGCGATCAACGACAAGAAGCCGATCTCGGTCCTTCTCCTCGGCGTCGACCGTCGTGCCGACGAGCAAGGTCGCAGCGACTCAATCATCGTCATGACGCTCAATCCGAACACGGATCAAAGCGCGATGCTCAGCATCCCGCGTGACACGAAGACGGAGATCGTCGGCAAAGAGACTTCTGATAAGATCAACCACGCTTACGCGTTCGGTGGAGCCGAGATGGCACTCGACACGGTCGAGAACTTGCTCGACATCCCGATCGATTACGTGGCCGAAGTTGATATGAAGGGCTTCCAAGACACCGTCGACCTACTCGGCGGCGTCAACGTGACGAACAACTTGGCGTTCACGTCAGGTGAGCATACGTTCGAACCGGGCGCACTCACACTCAATGGCCCAGAAGCACTCGCGTACACGCGTATGCGCTATGACGACCCGAGCGGGGACTTCGGTCGCCAAGAGCGCCAACGTGACGTCATCACGGCGCTCGTAAATAAAGGTAAAGACGACTTCTCGATCTCGAAGTTCAACAACATGCTCGACGTGCTCGGCAACAATGCCAAGACGAACATGACGTTCAAAGACATCCGGACGCTCTCGAGCGACTATATGGCTGCTTTCAAAAACCAGGACGTCCTTCGCCTCGAAGGAACGGGCGGGAAAGAAAGCGACGGCATCTATTACTGGAACCCGGACGCCGCTTCACTCGAAGACGTGAAGTCGTATCTCGGACAATTGATGGAACAGTGACGTACCGCCTCATCCAATCGGATGGGGCGGTTTGTTTTATGTCATAATAAATAGAAAAGGGGTGACCCGAGTGCTCGACCGCCTAATCCGCCTCGTCATCGACGTCCGTCATCGGTTCAAGGACCACCATATCAACGACTATAGCGCGACGCTCGCGTTCTTTTGGTTTCTCGCCATCTTCCCGACGTTCGTCCTCTTGTTTGCCGTCATGGCGTGGTTCGGGATCGACGATGCCTTGTTGATCGAACAGATTGAGATTCTCATCCCGGGTTCGAGTGTTCGGGACATGCTGTCGATTGTCTATGACGTCAGCGGCAACATCAACGCCGGCCTCGTCTCAATCGGGGCCATCATCGCCGTCTGGTCGGCATCGAACGGGACGGCCCGTCTCGTCAAACTGACCGTATTCGCCTACGGGGAGACGGAGGCCCGGAGCTACGTCGTTCGTCGCTTGATTGGTTTGCTTACGCTCATCGCCTTCAGCGTCGGTGCCGTCATCTTGATTGTGTTCCATATCTTTGGCCGTGAGTTCGTCGAGCTCATGTATACGTGGTTCCCACAGCTCGAGGATTTCGACCGATTGGCGACTTTAGCGCGCTATACGTTGTCGACGATCATCCTCATCTTCGCATTCTCGCTGTTCTATAAGATCGCCCCGCAACAACATGTCAAAATCACGGAAACGCTCCCGGGTGCCATCTTCGCCGTCATCTCTTGGCAGATGCTATCGACGGGCTATAGCGTCTACGTCGACCAGTTCTCGATGTTTGGCGATACGTACGGGACGATCGGCATCGTTATCTTGCTTCAAATTTGGCTCTACTTGACGGCGGCGACGATGCTGCTTGGGGCCGAAATCAACGCGGCCTGGCCCGACCATATGCGGCGCACCCGTTATAAGACGCATTTTCCATAAAAATTGAAAAGATATGGTTAGCATTTTTTTACAACGTGCTATAATACAACACGTGAAGCGGGAATTATATCCATATCTAACGATTTTGAAAGCAGGTGCACGCATGGCGAGACATAAGAAGAAATCACGCTGGAAAAAGGTGTTGGCGATCACGCTCGGCGTCCTGACGATTTTCCTCGTCGCCGGTGGTCTGTTCGTCTGGTCGATGTACCGGGACGTCAACGAGACGGTGACGAAAGTGAACGACAATCTCCAAATCAGTCCGGAACGGAAACAAGTCGAGACGATCGAACAGAAGGAATCGGTGTCGGTGTTGTTACTTGGGATTGACCGCCGTGACGGGGAGCAGGGACGGAGTGACTCGATCATCGTCATGACGCTCAACCCGACGACGGACGAAGGCGCGATGCTAAGCATCCCGCGCGATACGAAGACAGAAATCGTTGGCAAAGGCATGAACGATAAGATCAATCATGCCTATGCGTTCGGTGGGGCCGAGATGGCGATGAACACAGTCGAAGAGTTACTCGATATCCCAATCGATTACGTCGTCGAGGCGGACATGGAGGCGTTCACCGAGGTGGTCGACGCACTCGGCGGCATCACGGTGACGAACAACTTCGCGTTCTCGTCGGACGGCTACAACTATCCGATTGGACAAGTCGATTTGAATGGGGCCTCGGCGTTGTCATACGCCCGTATGCGCTATGACGACCCGAACGGGGACTTCGGTCGCCAAGAGCGGCAACGCGCCGTCGTCGCGGCCATCGTCGAGAAGGGACGTTCTGACTTCTCGGTCGACAAAGTGACGAAGCTGTTAGACGTCGCCGGCAACCGGGCTAAGACGAACATCGAGTTCAATGAGCTCGTGACGTTGTCGACAGACTATATGAAGGCGTTCCGTAACGCCAGCACGCTCCGCATCGAAGGGTCGGGCGGTCTGGAGTCAGACGGTATTTATTACTGGAACCCGGATGCGGCCTCGCTCGCTGATGTCCAAACTGAGCTGCAGCGCTTGATGAACTAAGCCATTCCTCATGGGATGGCTTTTTTTGCGTTTGAAAATCGTTTATCGGTGGGAGTGATAAAGAGACACTGAGGAGGGATCACATGCTTTGGGAAACTGTTGAACCGATCATCAATCAATTAGAGAACGACCATACATCGGAAGACTGGCAAGAGTTGTTCGCCAAGTGGGACGGCCATCATTGGCATGACGGGGAGAGTGTGAGCGAAAAGACAAGCGTCCTCATGATTGACGCCAACTCCATCACGACGGACGGGAGTCCGGACTTGGACGCGCTTCATGAGCTGTTGAAAGAACACGTCCAGGCATCGATCAGCGACTTATATCTCGTCTCGCTGTTCCCATATCCGGCCAAGCCGACCGACACGGCTATTAATCCGCGTATCCGTTTATATGAGGACCTCGGACGCTTCAAGAATGAGTTCGAGCTTATGTATGACACCGAGCCCGACGTCTATAACGAGCTACAGTTTAATTTACTCGAAGAGACGGACGCCTTCATCGAGCGGCTTGCTCAAGGCGCGACGAAGCTGCGTGTCCATGTCCAGTCGTTCCGCGGCATGTCCGAGGAAAGCATTCAACGCGTTGTCGAACTGTGGCACGCGGTGCTCCATCACTATAAACCGCACGGCCAGTTGGTTCTTGCCTATGAAGGAGACGTCCAGGCACTCGGCTCATACATCAGCGTTGCCGATGCGATTTGTCACTTCGACCTCGCCTCGCACACGATGCTCGCCTTTGCGCAAGGAGATGCCAAGAAGTTGTCCGACTGGGCGAATCGGATCGAGGCGCCAGGAGAAGGAAAGACGTACTTCAACTTCTTGTCGATTCATGAACGCGACCCGTTCGAGAAGAACTTGATCGATCCGAGCGTCGACATGATTCTCGCGGCTCACAGCATCCTGTTCTCGCTCCAAGGCATACCGACCGTTGATTATCGGACGCTGCTCGGTGTCCAGACACCGGTTGACCATGACGCGCTCATCCAAGAGCTGAAGACGGACCCGTATCGGTTGCAAGTGTTCTCTGGTATCATCAGCCAGTTGAACGTCAAACGGACACGCTCGGCGTTCTCACCTTACGCCGAGCAGCGCATCGACACGTCCGACAAACGCGTCTTCACGGTCGAACGGAAGAGTGAAGGAGAGACACTCATGTTGTATACGAACGTCAGTAATGAGCCAGTGACTGTGCAAGCGAGCGGGACAAATCTGTTTACGGGTGAACCGGTCGAGACGATTGACCTCGATGCGTATGGGTTTGTTTGGGTGAAATCTGAATAGGACTTTTGATTCAAAATTGAATTGTGTGATTTAGGTGTATTGACTCATGAATCATTTGGTAGGAGAATGGATATAGAAGGAATTTCCATGACAAAATCCTACATACACCTAAGGAGCGAATTCCGATGAATCAATCATTATTTGTCCATTTCTTGAGCCTGACGTTCCATTCATTCTCTTATTGGATGTTCGCGACGTTATTCATCGCATTAGCGGGTTTCGTATTTTTCTACATGTGGGACCGTGAGTTTGCAATCGAGTACCGGACGATTTGGCGCAAGTTTTACTACTTGATGTTCGCAGCGTTCGTCTTGTTCGGATTAATCGTCGGCGAGTTCACGTTCGACGCAGCGTGGGCGCTCGCCGGTATCGCGATTGTGATCGCCGTCCTTGACTTCGGAGTGCTCGTTACGCCAGGCAAGGAACCCGAAATCATTGAAGTTGACATGACAAAACCCCTTACCGAAGAACAGTGATGTTCTCGTGTAAGGGGTTTTTCTTATGTCCGGTAACCGTTCGGATTGTTCGATTGCCAGTTCCAAGCATCGCGGCACATGGCGCGGACGTCATGTTTCGCTTCCCAGCCGAGCACCTGTTTCGACTTCGATGGGTCAGCGAAGCACATGGCGATATCGCCCGGGCGGCGCGGTGTAACTTGATACGGAACAGCTTTTCCACTCTCGGCCTCGAACGCATGGACGAGGTCGAGGACGCTATAGCCGGTCCCGGTCCCTAAGTTGAACGCCTCGGCACCGGTATGGTCCATGACGTAGTCGAGTGCCTTCAAGTGGCCTTCGGCCAAGTCGACGACGTGGATGTAGTCGCGGACACCGGTCCCGTCTGGTGTGTCGTAATCGTCACCGAACACGCTCAATTCGTTCAAGCGGCCGACGGCGACTTGCGTGATGTACGGCATCAAGTTGTTCGGGATGTCGAACGGGTCTTCACCGATCTGACCCGACTCATGGGCTCCGATCGGGTTGAAGTAACGTAGGAGTGCGATGCTCCATGATGGGTCGGCGACAGCGAGGTCGCGCATGATATCTTCAATCATCAGCTTCGTCCGGCCGTATGGGTTCGTCGCGCTGAGCGGGAACGACTCGTCGATTGGTGTCCGTTCCGGCATACCGTATACGGTCGCCGATGAGCTGAAGACAATCCGTTTCACGTCAAACGCGTTCATCACTTCTAAAAGGACGGTCGTACCAACAACGTTGTTTTCGTAATAGCGGAGCGGTTCCGACACCGATTCGCCGACGGCTTTGAGCCCGGCAAAGTGGATGACGGCGTCAATCGTATGCGTCAAAAAGATTTGTTCAAGCAGTTCTCGGTCAAGAATGTCGCCGAGATGGAATGTGACCGATTTCCCTGTCAACGTTTCAACGCGCTCAAGTGCCTCGCGACGGCTGTTCGACAAGTTGTCGACGACGATGACGTCATGACCTATTTCAAGCAATTGTAAGACAGTATGGGTACCGATATAGCCGGCACCGCCTGTGACTAAAATGGTGTTCATATGAATGACCCCTTCCCAAAATCCTCTATCGATTACTTCTCCGTCAAGCGCACCCGGGTCTGTCCGTTTGTGCCTTCAAATAAGCGAAGTGAATATGTCTTACTCTCGTAAACTACTGCATCATCTGTCTCGAGAACTGGTTCGCCGAGTGGACTGAACGCCTCGCGTGTCGTTTGCGTGTTCGTCCAGTCGATGGCATGTACTTTATCCTGTTGAATGACGAAGAAACCACCGTTATAGAACGCATAGGCGTTCAACGCATCCGTCTCCCGACCGTAAGGCGCACCAAGCGTCTCCGTGAGCGCCGCCTCATTCATGGTGAAGAAATCGGGAATCGATTCGCCGAGCCAGTCGTTGTTTAAGTTCGTGATCACCCAATCGAGCAGAGCACTGTCCGTTAGGTCACGTTGTGGCCAGTCGGTTGTGACTGCGTCGAGCGGGGCCCACGCGGTCGTGCCATCCAAATTCACTTCGACATGGTCGTCTTGTTCCTTCACAATCTCGTAGCGGTCGCCGATATCTCCTATATAGGTGACGGTCGTGCCGTTCGGTTCCGAGACGAGGTTGACGTTCTTCGAGGCGAGCCAGACATAATTCGTTTCGGGCTCTTGGACGACTGGCTCAGGATCTGGTTTCGGTGTTTCCTCGACGACTTTGGCTTCTTGCTTTGGCTCCAACAAGTCCATAACATATGGATACCCGATATAGCCGCCTCCTATGAGTAAAGCGAGGAGGAAAAGGACACCGATCCATTTGCCGGATTTCCGGCGAGGGCGGGCTGGTTCGATTGTTCGTTGATACTTGGCTCGTTCCGCCCGTGACGGGACAGGAGCTTCCGGCATGTAGCGAGGTTTTGAAGCGGGTGCTTTATCTTCCGCCTTTGAAGTTTCAACTGCGGTTGGTTCAGGAATAGATACCGATGTCTTGTCCACGATCGGTGTCCCCTTGACGCCTGTCTTGTCAATTGGTGCGGATTGAGGAACCGTCGCTTCTTTGTTCAATACATTCTCATGCATCTCGAGTAAAGACACATAGTATGGAAGAAACGTGGCATCTTTCTTGCCGTCTTTGATCCAAGCAGCGAAGTCCGACCCCGATTTTTCTTCCGTCGATAGTGACTCTAACGTTGTACCCGTCAATTCTTCAAAGGACATGCTTAACGATTTTCCGTCCCCTAAATTTTGTTTAATTACATCTTGTAGTTTTGTACGTGTTGTCGCATTCGTGTCTGCGTACAACTGGAGTAGGCGCTCACTAACATGCACTATTGTCTCCTCCTTTTGTTAAGTTCTTCCTAACAAAGTTTATCAGATTTACATACCAAAAAACCCAAATTTTAAAAAATGGGTCATCAACTGTGAGGATTTTTGCTATAATGTTTTGGTATTGGCATTGTTAAATATTATCTGCGGAATTTTTCCAGTAGTGACTTTAAAGAACAGAGGAGAGAAAACACGAGCATGAAAGAAGAAACAATTTCCCTTGGAGAATTATTCTCCATCTTAAAACGGAGCAAGTGGCTTATTGCAAGTTTAGCAATCATCGCGGCGCTTATCGCCTTTTTACTTAGTTCGTTCGTGATTAGTCCGACATATGAGGCATCGACGCAAGTACTCGTCGCGCCGAAAGAGACACAGAACAATATGATTGATAGTAGCCAAGTTCAGTCGTCGGTCGCACTTGTCAACACATACCGGGTCATCATCCAAAGCCCGGCAATTTTAGAAGCTGTTCAACAGAATGTGATTGGTGCTCCGGAGAATATCAGTAACTTAATCACAGTCAATAGTGAACAAAACTCGCAAGTCATCAATATTAAAGTTCAACACACGAACCCGGTTCTAGCAACGGATATTGCCAATGAAATCAGCACGGTGTTTGCAGGTGAAGTACGCGAATTGATGAGTGGTGTGGATAACGTCAAGGTATTGTCTGATGCGTCAGTTCCAATGTCGCCTGTTAAGCCAAATATTTTACTGAACACAGCCATCGCTACAGTGCTTGGATTAATGATTGGTGTTGCCATCGCATTCTTGAAAGTCGTGTTGGATCGCCGCATTAAAACAGAACAGGACGTTGAAAATATTTTGGAACTCCCGGTTCTTGGATCGATTCCTGTAATCGATAAAGTGGAAATGATGAAACAACGTCAAGCTAACGTGAAAGGTGACCAAGTCCATGTTTAATTTCGGAAAAAAGAAAAGTAAGCATATCAAATATGATAAGACTGGTCGGGACTTAATCACACTGCACAAGCCAAAGTCACCGATTTCGGAGCAATATCGTACAATCCGGACAAACTTAGAATTCACGGCAGTTGACGACGATCTTCAAACAATGGTGATCACTTCTGCTTCATCGGGCGAAGGAAAGTCGACGACGTCGTCTAACCTCGCCGTTGTCTATGCCCAACAAGGAAAGAAAGTGTTGTTAGTCGATTGCGACATGCGTCGTCCGACAGCCCACTTCACGTTCCGTCTTTCGAACGGGATTGGTCTCTCAACAGTATTAGCGAAGAAGACGACCGTCGAAAAAGCCACACATTCGACTCAAGTCGAAAACCTCGATTTGATCGCGGCAGGCCCGATTCCACCAAACCCGTCAGAGCTATTGTCTTCGAAGATGATGGATCGCGTCTTGGAAGAACTACGAGCGAATTACGACATCATCATTTTAGATGCACCTCCGATGATGCAAGTGGCGGATACGCGCCTCTTAGCTCGAAAAGTTGACGGTGTCGTTCTTGTCGTCGGTTGCGATAAATCGGATCGTCAAATGGTCGTCAAAGCGAAAGAACAATTAACGCTCGCTGAAGCCCATATTCTCGGCGTTGTCTTAAACAAACGTGAGCCACAAGGCAGCGACGATTACTACTACTATTACGCATACGAATAAAAGGAGAGCGTGCCATGATTGATATCCATTGTCACTTATTGCCGGCCGTCGATGACGGTCCGGAAACAGTCGAACAAGCGGTCGAGATGGCGAAACGCGCCGTAAGTGAAGGGGTGACCGCAATCGTGGTCACCCCCCACGCGTTTCATCCGCAGTTTGACACAAGCCAGTTAGATGTACCGAACGCTGTAGCGAGGTTGCAGAATGTTTTGCGACAGGAAGGAATCAATCTCGATTTGTATGCAGGACAAGAGATTCGAATCTTTGGAGACCTTACGGAATCGTTAGAACAAGGTAAAGCGTTATCAATTGCTGGGTCACGTTATGTCCTTGTTGAATTCCCTAGTGATTCAGTACCTGCCTATGCGGAACAACTCTTCTTCGGCCTTCAAACGGAAGGCTATACGCCTGTGATCGCCCACCCTGAGCGCAATAAAGAGTTCGCAACCAATCCGAAACGATTGATGGACTTCGTCTCATCGGGTGCATTGTCTCAAATTACAACGAGTAGTTTGACCGGGGAGTTCGGTCAGAACGTAAAAGAACTCGCATTTGCTTTCCTTCGTAACGGGCTGAGCCATTTAATCGCATCAGATGCTCATAGTACCGGACGCCGAACATTTTATTGGACGGAAGTCGAGAAGGCTGTTCGAGAAGAGCTTGGTCAAGGTAAGTGGGAGAATTACGTAGTTAATTCGGAAGCAATTATAAAGGATGACTTCGTATTTATCGATCCGCCGACATTACCGACTAAAAACTGGCGAGGGAAATGGAAAAAATAATTACCTTATTATTAAAGGCTAAATATTGACAATTTATCTAAAAATATGATTCCTTTGTCGACAACTGTCGAACGATTTTAGGTTTATTTTACTCCTCGTATGTTTTTATATTAGGTCGAAAGTGATACCCTTAATTTATAATTTTGAAAGGATGTAAGTTACATCCTTTTTTCTATGAATCAGACAGATAATATATATTTATCCATAGAGGAGGAGCATCATGGCTAGTAAAATAGTGAAAAAAGCTGTGATTCCAGCTGCAGGATTAGGTACACGTTTTTTACCGGCGACAAAAGCAATGCCGAAAGAGATGCTGCCAATCGTCGATAAACCGACTATTCAATACATTATTGAAGAGGCAGTTGAATCAGGGATTGAAGATATTCTAATAGTCACGGGGAAAGGCAAGCGTGCCATCGAGGATCACTTTGATTCAGTTCCAGAACTTGAACAGATTTTAATTGAAAAAGGTAAATCGGAGTTTTTGAAGTTAGTTGAAGAAACTACGAATATCAACATTCATTTTATCCGTCAGTCAAAACCGATGGGACTTGGCCACGCGGTCTTGCAGGCAAAGGCGTTTGTCGGAAATGAGCCATTTGTCGTTATGCTTGGAGATGATATTGTTCAGGCGGAAATCCCTTGTACTAAACAATTGATTGAACAGTACGAGAAAACGCAGAGTTCGATTATCGGTGTTCAACCAGTTTCACGTGACGTTACTCACCGTTATGGAATTGTTGATCTCCGAGACTCACTTGAGGTTGGTTTACATAAAGTTGAATCCTTTGTTGAGAAACCGGCACCAGGTACAGAACCGTCAAATTTGGCTATTTTGGGCCGATATTTGTTTACTCCTCAAATATTTAACTTCTTAGAAACTCAGGTACCAGGAGCGGGTGGCGAAATACAATTGACAGATGCGATCACGCGCTTGAATGAAGTAGAGCTTGTACATGCTTATGAATTCAATGGAAAACGCTATGATGTTGGGGAAAAGCTAGGATTCATACAAACTACTCTTGAGTTTGCATTACAGCGTGATGATCTCAAGGACGATGTATTAAAAATGATAACAGAGCTGATGGAAGAACAGTCTTCTTTGAATCCAGTGAATTAAGGAGGAAAACAGATGTCTATTCCTGAATTAGGTCGAAAATCATTTCGTACAAGCGTACTAGTTGTGCTGGATATTGTCGCTATTTTATCTTCAATGTTCGTCACGTACTTCTTTTTATATCCCATTGAATTTATTGAAAATGTAGATCGCAATCATTTTGTAGAGTCTGCTTTACTATACAGTGCGCTATTTATTGTTATGGCTGGTATCAGTCGTCTTTATCGAGTCGCATGGCGCTTTGCGAGTATGTCAGAAGCGATTCGTCTTGCAGTAACTCTTGTGATGAGTACGTTGACTCTGTATGCCCTCCAATTTGCTGTTTATGGTGAAGCGATGGAAAGAATGCTGTTTCTTAGCTTTTGTTTATCTCTTTTATTATTAGGGGGTATTCGTCTAGGGTCACGGATTTACGTGACGTGGAAACAGGATCATCGCTTAGTATTAGGTAGTAGAAAAATGAAGCATCGTAAGTCTGAGAAGCGGACATTGATTGTTGGGGCTGGACAAGCTGGGCGCATGCTGGTTCGTCAAATCAATCAATCTGATAACCATAGAATGAACCCGGTTGGCTTTATTGATGACAATAATCACCTTCAAAATTTGACTGTAAATGGTGTGAAAGTACTAGGTACACTCACGGAGTTGGAAAGTGTTGTTGAAGAAAATACAATTGATAAAATTGTATTCGCTATTCCTTCAATGAATTATCAAGAACGTCTTAAACTTATAAAGAGAGCGAAAGCAATTTGTACAAATGTTCATACGTTGCCGATGATTGAAGAAGTTGCAGCTGGGAAAGTAGCAGTTAACCAAATGCGCCAAGTATCAATTGACGACTTATTAGGACGTGAACCTGTGGAACTTGATATTTCAGGGATTCAATCAGAAGTTGAGGGAAAAACCATACTCGTTACAGGTGCTGGGGGATCGATTGGTTCAGAGATTTGTCGACAAATTTTAAAATTTAGTCCTGGGCGTCTTCTCTTATTAGGTCACGGGGAAAATAGCATTTATTTAATTGAACGTGAACTCGGTGAACTTAGTTTAGACGTAGACTTGGTTCCAGTTATTGCTGATGTACAGGATATAGAACGGTTGCGTGAAGTATTTGTGAAATATTCACCGCATCTAGTCTTCCATGCAGCAGCCCATAAGCATGTACCTTTAATGGAAGCGAATCCTTTTGAAGCTGTAAAGAATAATATCTATGGTACTAAAAATGTAGCTGAAATGGCTCACGAATACGGAGCTATTCGATTTGTTATGATTTCAACAGATAAAGCGGTCAACCCGACAAATGTCATGGGGTCAACAAAACGTGTTGCTGAAATGGTAGTTCAAAATTTAGCAAAGACTAGCCAAACTAAATATGCAATTGTTCGTTTTGGCAACGTATTAGGTAGCCGTGGTTCAGTTATACCTTTGTTCAAGGAACAAATCGAAAAAGGGGGACCAATCACTGTAACGCATCCCGATATGACGCGATATTTTATGACGATACCTGAAGCTAGTCGTCTTGTTATCCAAGCGGGTATACTCGCTGATGGGGGAGAAGTATTTGTTCTTGATATGGGTGAACCGGTAAAGATTGTTGATCTTGCTAGAAACATGATTAAATTGAGTGGCTTTACAGAAGAACAGATTTCTATTAAATTCAATGGAATTCGTCCTGGCGAAAAAATGTTTGAAGAATTATTGAAAGAAGGAGAAATACATCCAGATGCCATATACCCTAAAATTTTCACTGGAATTGTAACTGAAGAAAATAAATTAAATGAGAAGCTAGAGAAGTTGAGTCAAATAAATAATAGTGAAAAATTAAGTTCTTATTTAGTGAATTGGGCAAATGACAAAGTTGAATTAGAAATGAATCAGGATGAAAAATCAAAGTTAATAGGAGACGAATATGAGCTACAAGTTAGGTAAGAGAATCATAGATATTATTATATCTTTAACCGCCATAATTATTTTAGCACCTATTTTTCTTATAGTTGGAATTTGTATAAGATTAGACTCTCCGGGACCAATAATATTCAAACAGAAAAGATTGGGTGTTAATGGAAAAGAATTTATAATGTATAAATTTAGATCAATGTGTTTAAATGCTGAAGAACAAGGTGTTTACGAATTGAAAGGAGATTACCGTGTTACACGAATAGGTAGATTTATTCGTAAAACTAGTATAGATGAGTTGCCACAATTATTAAATGTTTTAAAAGGCGATATGTCAATTGTTGGCCCTAGACCAGTTTTGATTTATCATCCGTGGCCTTACGAAAAGTACACGATACAACAAAAGAAAATGTTTGAAGTTAAACCCGGTCTGACTGGTTGGGCACAGGTTAATGGAAGAAAAGAAGTTGAATGGAATCGGAGAATTCAATTGAATGTTTATTATGTAGATAATATGTCTATTATCTTTGACACAAAAATTATTTGGATGACATTGTTTAAAGTATTGAAGATGGAAAATAACTATAATAAAAATGTAAAGACTGAAAAATGAAAGGGGGATTTTAATTGAAATTTATGTACATTACTAATAATGTTGACGTTGCAAAAATTGCAGAGAAAAATGGCGTTGACATGATTTTTATCGATTTAGAAATTAACGGTAAAGAAGAACGTCAAGGACATTTAGACACTGTTATTTCTAACCACCATATGGATGATATTAGAGAAATAAAAGAGGTGTTAACAAAATCAAAAGTATTGGTAAGAATAAATCCTTTACATGAAAATACTGAGATAGAGATAAATACTGCAATTATAAACGGAGCAGACATAATTATGTTACCGTTCTTTAAGACTAAATCAGAAGTAGAAAAATTTATTGAATTAGTCAATGGTCGAGTAGAGACAATGTTACTCTTGGAGACATCTGAAGCAGCAGAGGCTATTAGTGAAATTATCAAAATAAATGGAATTGATTATATCCACATAGGACTTAACGATTTACATTTAAGCTATAACTTGAAATTTATGTTTGAATTAATATCAAACGGGACTGTAGAAAAAATTGTAAATGAAATCAAAACAAAAAATATACCATTCGGTTTCGGCGGAATAGCTCAGCTTGGTAAAGGTGAATTATCATCAGAAATCATATTAGCAGAACATTTTAGACTTGGTTCAGAAATGACTATTTTATCAAGGTCATTTTGTGATACTAATAGAAAAAAAGATTTAAAAGAAATTTCTTCGATATTTGATATAGAAATAAATAAAATCAAAGAATATCAAAAATACATTAAAAGTCAGCCCGATACTTATTTAATAGAAAATTTAGAAACGTTAAAAAAAATAACTAGTCAAATAGTTAATCAGAAGGTAAACGTAAATGAAGACTTTACTATTAACAGGTATTGATGAATTAAAAGAGTCAGAAATTAAATTATTTAGTGAATTAGGTCTCCAAGTAAAGCATGTGCTAAATGAAGATTCGCAAATAGTAGCTGAACATTTTGACGCAGAGTATATAGTATGTAACAACCTATTTTCTTATCATAATATTAAAAATTTTAAGAATTTGAAATATGTTCATACAATTAGTTCGGGTACAAATCAATTGCCAATGAAGTTTATTAAATTTAATGACATTCAAGTAGATAATGCAAAAGGTGTATATAGTATTCCTATAGCAGAATGGGTAGTTCTTAAAATTTTAGAAATCCATAAAAAAAGTCATTTTTTTTATGGAAATCAAAAACAGAGAAAATGGGAAAAAAATAGAAATTTATCAGAGCTAACTAATAAGAATGTGCTGATTATAGGTTATGGAGATATAGGAATAGAAATAGCCAAACGCATTAAGGCGTTTGGAGTAAAGATTACCGGAGTTAACAGAACTCCACAATCACATTATTTACTAGATAAATCGATAGGTTTTAAAGATTTAGATCAAGAACTTTCAAACTCCGAAATCATTATATTAACAGTACCACTAACCTCTGAAACGACACATTTGTTAAATGGAGAGAGATTAAAACAACTGAAACAAGAAGCTACTTTGATAAACGTTTCCAGAGGGAAAGTTATTGATGAGAAGAGTCTAATTAAAGAAATTCAATGTGGAAAGTTTTTAGGGGTTGCATTAGACGTATTTGAGAATGAGCCGTTAGCTAACAATCCGCTATGGGATTTTGAAAATGTAATTGTTACTCCTCATAATTCATTCGTTTCTTCAATGAATCGCGAAAGATTAGTGAACTTAATATATACAAATTTATCAAAAAAAATAAAAAAATCAGAGGATGAAATATGAAAGATGTTTTATTAATCACAAACTATTGGCATTTTGAAGAGGAAAAAGAAAGTAGTCGGTATACTAGCTTAGTAAAAAAAATCAGTGAGGATAACTTCAAAGTAGAAGTAGTCACTTCTAATTTTTACCACGCTAACAAGCTACATAGAAAATCGGAATTCAAAAAAAATAATTATGTTGTTACATTGATAGAAGAACCAGGATATAAAAAAAATATATCACTTCAAAGAATTCAAAGTCACGCTTATTTCGCGAGAAATGTAATAAAATATCTTGAAAAAAGAAATAATCCTGATGTCATTTATTGCGTAATTCCGTCTCTTGAAGTCGCATATAAAGTTAGTAAATACGCCAAAAAGCATGGGATAAAAATAATTATTGATATCCAAGATCTGTGGCCAGAGGCTTTTAAAATAGCTTTAAATTTTGGTGTTTTAAATAATATTATTTTTTATCCGATGAGTAGAAAAGCTAATTTTGTATATAAAAATGCAAATGGTATAGTGGCAGTTTCTAAATCATACATGGATTATGCAAAGCGATTTAATGAAGGCGCCCCTTCTTGTTACGCTTATTTGGGAGTAGAGTTAGATCGATTTGATAAATATAAAAACAATATTTCAGATTTTATAACTAAAAAAGAGGAAGATGAAATTTTATTAGCATATGCCGGAACATTAGGACATAGCTATGATTTGACTTTTGTACTTGATGCTATTCATGAATTGAAAAGAAGTTATCGTCGTAAAATTCGTTTTATTGTTATGGGTGATGGGCCACTTAGAGAAAAATTTGAAAGATACGCGAAACAATATAATCTAAATGTTGAGTTCACTGGAAAACTTTCTTATCAAAATATGGTAAGTAATTTAAACTCCTGTGATATTGCGATTAACCCGATTGTGAGTGATTCTGTAGCGAGCATTATTAATAAACACGCAGATTATGCCGCTGCTGGCCTCCCGGTAATTAATACTCAAAATTCAAAAGAATATGTGCAGTTACTCGAAACTTATGATGCTGGAATAAGTGTTTTAAATGGATCCGTGAATGATTTGGCTAGCAGCATTAAATTTTTGAGTGAAAATAGTATACAACGGACGATCAAAGGAAAAGGTAGCCGGAAAATGGCAGAAGATTATTTTGACAGGAATAAGTCATACAAAAAAATAATTGATATGATTAAATATACTTAAAATTGGAGGAAAAACATGGAATTAAGTATTATTATCCCAATGTATAACGTAGAGGATTACATTGAAGAGTGTATGGATTCTGTTTTACCTGCCCTAAAAAGAAAATCTAATATAGAAGTTATTTTAATTAATGATGGCTCAACTGATAATAGTTTGAGTATAGCAAAAAGATACGAAGACATTGATGATAAAATCACTTTATACTCTCAAACCAATCAAGGATTAGCGGCTTCAAGAAATAAAGGGATTGCTAATGCTAAGGGTAAGTACTTAATATTTTTAGATAGTGATGACAAGATATCCATAGATAAACTTTTTAAGTTGTTAAATAAAGTGAAAAAGTACAATGTTGATGTCGGAAGAGGTAAATATATAAAATTTAATGATGGAGAATATAATTCGACTACTACTATTCCAGAAAAAAAAGAAACGTATAAGTTATTGAAAGGTACCGAATATGTTAGCCATTCAGTCCGTAATAAAGAGTATGAAATAGTAAGTTGCACCAGTATCTATAAAAAAGAATATTTAATGAAAAATGAAATTTATTTTAATGAGAATCTATATTTTGAAGATCATGATTTTACTATGAGAGTATTACTTGAAACCGAAAAAAAAATTATGGTCTCAGATATTGATTATTATTATTATCGACAAAGGGAAGGTTCTATAACGAAATCTGTAGACTACAAAAAAATACAGAGCTTTATTAAAGTTCTGCTCAATCAAAAAGAATATATAGAAAAAAAGAATCTAAAACATGTGAAAAAAGCAGGGTATCAAATATCTTCAATTACGATGGAACATTTGATTCAATTCGCATATAGAAACCTTGAATTAGAAGAAATAATGTTGATTCGAAAACAATTAGACAATAATAATCTTCTTTCATGGACATTTATTAATAAGATTATTTACTATACTAGAATCAAATCAATTTTAAAGGTTTTTCTATTTTGTTATTTCCCGACATTATTATTTAAAATATATAAAAAAAACAGATAGGAGTTTTTATGGAATTATACAACACTAAAGCATTTAAAACACATTATATATATGAAAAAATTTTAATGTCAACATTGTTTTTATCAATGATTTTACAAATGCCCTCTTTAATAAGTAACTCAGGTTTAAAGAATTTTTCGTACATACTATGGATCTTTGTGATGGGTATTAGTGTTTTAATTGCCAATCCGATTTTTAGTAAAAGATTTCTTTTGGTGTTTATATCATCATTTCCTATACTAATATATTTTTCTTTTTTAGACTTGGGATTTGGTAGAGAGGCCTTTTTTTATAGAGAAATTTTTATGGTGTTAGGAATTATTACTTTGGGGTATTTTTCAGGCTTCAATCATACCAACCTACTGTCAAATTTAATGAATGTATATATTCTTTCGACAATTATATTAGCTATTGACGCGTATTTTAACTATCTGCAAGGAAGTATTACTAGTGGATGGAATTATAACTATCCTTTTAAAAATAGCTTAGGAATAATAATAGTTAATTCTATTCTTTACCTTTTTCTAAAAAAAACTAGTTCTAATTTTGGGAAAATAATAAATGTTACTCTTATTATTCTATTTTTTATTGTTCTATTTGGTTTGCAAAACAGAACAGGAATTGTAGTGGTTGTTCTTACTATGATAATTGTTACTATTTATAAACTTAAAGTTTTTAAATCGGTAATTGCTTTTTCTACAGTAGTCTTTTCAATATTTGTATTCAATTTTTTGTTTTCTGAAGATAATTTCATTTCTCAAATCATCAAAAAAGGTTTGTTATTGGATGTCCTATCGAGTACAGGGATTGATGGCTGGAGTTCAAGTAGATCCGGAATGGTAAGTTATGGAATGAGTTTGTTTTATAATAATCCTATTTTAGGAACGAAAGTTGCACTTGAAAACGACACTTACATCGAATCATTTTACGTTCAAGTTATTAGTTCGTATGGAATTTTGGGCTTCATTTTAGTCATGATTTTTTTACTAACTGTTATTTATTTTGTGATTAATACATTGCTAAAAGCGACTAAGTCATTTTGGACATTCTATACCTTCATGCTAGTAATTGTTATGTTAATTGTAGGATTGACCGAGCAGATGGCTCCCTTCGGTCCAGGAACGGTGTATTTTTTAAATTGGTTCTTAATAGGTTTTATTTTAAATCCTAATTTCTATTCAAAATTAGAAGGAGTTACAAAATGAAAATAGGTATTATTGCGTTTTCTAATATAGAATATTTACCTTACTTATCAAGATATGAAAATATTCTCTTAAAACAAGAAATAGATTATGACGTAATTTATTGGCAACGTAAACAAATATCAAACGTACCTTCGGAAAAAAAATACAAAGGTTTTATTAACGAATCAGATTTAAATAAACCAAAGATATTAAAAATATTTGATTTTTTGAATTTTAGAAAGTTTGTTGTTTCACAGATTAACGATAATAAATATGATAAGTTAATAATACTTTCTACAATTCCGGGAGTTCTTATATTTGATAAACTATTTACTTCGTACAAAAATAAATACATTCTGGATGTAAGAGACCCTTCTTATGAAAAAAATTTTTTGTTTAGATTTTTATTGAAAATAATTATAAATCATTCAGTTTTTACTCCAATATCTTCAAAAGGATTTTTATCATTTTTACCTGGTAATAAGAATAAATTTGTTTTGATACATAACTATTTACCGGATGATAAGATCGAAGATAATTCTAATAACTTGTTTAGAAATGATATAAATAAAATAATTATACGTTTCTTAGGATTTTTGAGGCACTATGAGGCGAACATTGCATTAATTAACGCACTTAGTAATGACACAAGATTTGAATTGCATTATCATGGCGTAATCGATAGCAAGGACGGATTAAAGCTACAAAAAGAAGTGAAAATAAAAAACTCACACAATATTTTCTTTCATGGATTTTATGACAGAGAAGCAAAGAAAGAAATTATGCAAAAAACTCATATTATTCACAACATTTACAATAACGACTCTACAAAATTTGCTATGGGAAATAAATTATATGATGGAGCAAATTTTTACCTACCACAAATTCTAACACAGGGTTCAATCATGGGAGAATATGCTGACAAATATGGTCTAGGTTTATCTTTAAACATTGAAAGCATTTCTTCAGATGAGATTTATATATGGTATGAAAATTTAAATCTAGATAAGTTCAATGAAAACTGTGATCTTTTCTTGCAACATGTTAAAGAAGAAGAAGAAGAATTCAATGTCCGCTTTTTCTCGTTCATAAATTCCGAAAAATAAAAGGGAGTCCTTAAATGTTAATTAGTATTGTAATTCCTGTCTACAATGTAGAAGATTACATTTTAGAAATGTTAGTGTCTTTAAGAAATCAGAAAGAAAAAGAATTAGAATTTATATTGATAAATGATGGAAGTACTGATAAATCTAAAGAAATAATAGAAAATTTCATTGGGAATGATACGAGATTTAAATTGTTCAATAAGAGTAACTCTGGTGTGAGTGCAGCGAGGAACTTAGGGATAGAAAATGCAAATGGAGACTTTATCGGATTTTTGGATCCTGATGATTGGGTAAACGAGAATTTTTACTGTAGTGTAAAAAAGCATTTAAAAGATTGCGATATTTTAAGTACCGGGTACTATAAAATATACAAAAACGGGAAAATAATCGAAAAGCTTCCTTTTAAATCTGATTCTAATACAAAAATCTTAAATTTTACTAAAAATGGTATATCTTCTACTATTATTCCCATGTTATTTGGATACCATCTTTCAGATGAAGTTAATTTTGATTCTTATGTTTTTGTGGAAGGCATGGTATGGAGAAATTTGTATAACGCGAAATTGATTAAAGAAAATAATATTAAATTTGATGAAAATTTGAGTTACAAAGAGGATGAAATTTTTAACCTGCAATGCCACATGTATGCTGAACGAGTAACACTTTTGAATGAATCACATTATAATTATAGAATCCGTGATAACTCTCTCTGTACTGGATTCAAGAAAAACTTATTAGAACTAGAAAAAGGTATTTATTCTGAAAAAGTAAAATTATTAGAAAATGATAATAGAACCTTTGACTATTTATCGTCATTAACATCATTGAACAATAAATTTTCTAAAGATATGATTGGTATAATAAATAATTTTGCAAGGATAGACAGTGGATTAAATATTGTACAAATTAAAAACGCTATAAAAAATAGTATAAAAGATCCTATAGTAGAAGACATAGTTATAAAAAATAAGGGGTACAAGAAGAAAAATCTTTTTAGCTACGCAGAAAGAGTGTATTTACAGTGTATTAAGAATAAAAGAACAGAGACATTAACTCTATTAGCACTATGTTGGATGTTAAAAAATAGAATCCGTGATATAAAATGAAAAAAGTAATAGTCTACACGTTTATTATTACTATTTTTTCAAAAGTTTTAGGTTTTGGTCGAGAGATTGCTTTATCGTATTATTATGGAGTTTCAAATATTAGCGATGCATATTTAATTTCATTGACCATTCCAACAGTAGTTTTCGGATTCATTACTTCGAGTATAGTAGCTGGATACGTACCTATTTTTACTGAAATCCTTCATAAACATGGTCAAAAAAAAGCAATCGAGTTTACAAATTCATTGATGAATATTACGATTTTAATCAATTCATTCTTTGTTTTCTTTTCAATGATATTTGCAAAAGAAATTGTATTTTTATTTGCATCAGGTTTTGATGAAAATACAATTGAAATGGCAGCCGAGTTTAGTAGAATAACTGTAATTTCTATATACTTTGTATCATTGGTGTCAATATTCTCTGGATATCTACAAGTGAATAATGTACACAATGTGGTGGCGTTTTTAGGTGTTATACTCAATATTACTACAATATCTTTCGTCATTCTAAGTAAAGCTAATATAGTATTCTTACCATTAGGCTTTCTTGTGGCCACATTTTTTCAGTTTACAATAATGTATATTTATTCGCGAAGAAAAAAATATAAATATAAATTAACACTAGATTTGAGAAATGAACACCTAAAGCGGATTGGGATTCTAAGTATTCCAATTATTATTGGTGGGTCGGTAAACCAAATCAACACTTTAGTTGATCGTACTCTTGCATCACATTCAAGTGTAGGAGGAATTTCAGCATTAAATTATGCAAACACTTTAAATTTATTTGTTCAAGGGATTTTTGTCGTTACGATTATTTCAGTAATTTACCCTAAGATGTCTAAAGAAGCGTCTATAAATAATTTTATACAGTATAAAAGATATCTAAGAAAAGCCGTTATACTAATTTGTTATTTGGTGATGCCAATTTCGTTTATTTTTATATTTTATTCTAGTAGCATTATCTCAATTATTTTTCAACGCGGAAATTTTGATGAAAATGCTGTCAAGTTAACTTCTGAAGTTCTTCAAATGTATTCAATTGGGATCTTTGCGTTTGGAATAAGGGAGATGTTAGTGCGAGCTTTTTACTCAATACAAAATACTCGAACGCCAATGGTTAATGGAGTTTGGGGGATGCTATCGAATGTAGTATTTAGTTTTACTTTTGAATTTTTTTTGGGAGTGAAAGGTTTGGCATTAGGAACATCTTTAGCTGCTATTGTAATGGTTTTAACACTTTCGATTAGCCTACATAAGAAAATTGGTGACTATGGTGTGAAGCATATATATTTTTCTTTATTGAAACTAATACTCGTGTCGGCTTTAGCTGGTTTTTTATCATTAGGCTTGTATAACTCATCATTTTTCCCGACAATTACTAATTTGATATTTTCAATTATAATTTTCACTATAATTTACGTACTATTAAGTATGATGGTTAACATACCGGAAATTTCAGAAATTAGAGTGCAATTGCAGAAAAAAATTAAGTTAAAAAAGGATGAGTAAGATGATAAAAAGCTTTAATGACTTCTATAGAGCCTTTAATCGATTGAATCGAAATATATTTCATAATAATATCAACCGGAAAAAATTAAAAAATAAAGATTTCTCCATAATCTCGAATAATTGTTTAGGATCGTTAATTAGTCATGATTTAAATCAACAATTTAACACCCCTACAGTTAACTTATTTATGGGGACATCTGATTTTATTAAATTCGTTAAGGACTTAGAATATTATTTAAATGCAGATTTAAAAGAAATATTTAGTGAAGATTACGACTATCCACTTGGAAAGTTAGATGATAATATTGTAATACATTTTATGCACTATCCAAGCTTTGTCGAAGCAAAAAGGCAATGGGAAAGAAGAAAAACAAGAGTGAACTTCGAGAATATATTTATCCTCATGACAGATAATGATGGATGTAACTCTGAAGACAAGAGAGAGTTTTTAAATTTACCCTATAAAAATAAGGCTTTTTTAGCTAATAATGATTCTAATATTGATCAATCTGATTTTTATTACATTAAAGGATTTGAGTCGGAAAATCATTTAGGAGACTTGACAGTTTACACAGGGTTTTTCGGGAAAAAAATATATGACGATTTTAATTACATTTCATGGTTAAATAAATTTAATAAATAACAATCAGATTTGTCATTTATTTTAGTTTTTAATCACTATTTGTAAACATCTGTTTAAAAAACTCACCACTAATTAGGCTTTACAGTCCATTTTCAGATTCGTTTTTCTTTAATTCGAGGGATTTTAACAGCGTGGATTACACACCTACTAACTATCATCTATGAAATTTAGTGGTTGAGTGCAATAAATGACACAATTGACGACTGTCGTCTTTAAACACGCATCGCCAAATGTGACTCCATAGAGTGAACTCGATGTGTTATGAGAGAACTAAGATTTTTCGCTCGTAATAGAATACAAGTTTCATAGATTCTTTCGTAAGATAGGAGTGCAGAAATGTGTATGTTTTCAATACAAACTTCTGCACCCCTCTTTTACAATACCCACTAAATCTTTCGACTTTACTAGTGATTAGTTTAATACACTGATGGTTTCTTGATTCTGATTATTTGAGATGTGTAAATATAATTCAGTTGTCTCCTTCGATGAGTGACTGTCAACAGCGGTTTAAAATTCCCTCTTAATAACGGATTAAAAATCCCTTTTTTAAACGTTACTCTTAGAAACTATCGACACGGGTCGGCTGGATGCCGGCCCGTTTCTTTTCCCTCATTAGATATGAATTTTCCCGAATGTTAAAAGTTGTCGCATGATGAAGAAGCCGATCTAAAATTGCGGTTGCCAAAACCTCGTCCCCAAATATTTTTCCCCATTTAATATATGACTTGTTTGAAGTCAGGATGATTGAGCCTCTCTCATATCTCTGCGAGATGATTTGAAACAGCGCATTCGCACTGTGTGAACGCTAGAATAAAATTGACAGTTTTTGCTCGATACGATTTTACACTATTGCCGAAAAATCAGAACAGAACTCCGATAGATTAGTTGAGGCTATTTTATCTGGAGGGAATGGATTTGGAGGAAAAGTTAGTGCTACACATCAAGATTCATCAAATGTATCAGCAAAACATGAAAGTGGCTCAAATCGCCACAGCACTGAAGGTCTCGAGACCGACGGTATATAAGTACCTGAAGATGACATATGAAGATGCCCTACATGAATTTGACGGGAAATCCTGTTCACGAAAGAAGAAGCTCGATGCCTATCGAGACTGGATCATTGCATGGTTGGAGGAGTATCCGCATTTGAGCAGCGCACAAGTCCATGACTGGTTACTTGAAAGATATTCCGACCTCTCGGTCGGATCGAGCACGGTCAGGACATACGTGAAGGAAATCCGAGAAATCTATCAGATCGAAAAGAAAAGGATTGTCCGCCATTACGAGGCCATCCCAGAACAACCGATGGGCAAGCAAATACAGGTGGACTGGGGTGAGACCAGACAACGGACTAAAGATGGAAAAATGATAAAGCTTTATTTCATTGCGTTCGTACTTGCGCACTCTCGGATGAAGTATGTCGAATGGAGAGAACGACCGTTCACCACCAAGGATACCATTCACTGCCACGAAAATGCATTCCAATTCTATGGTGGGCGTCCTTCTGAAATCGTCTATGACCAGGATCACCTCATCGCAATCAACGAGAACGCAGGTGACGTCCTATTGACCAATGAGTTTCAAGCCTACGTGAACGAACGAAAGTTTAGAATCCACTTATGTCGTCGGGCCGACCCGGAGTTGAAGGGTATGATCGAGAACGTCGTGAAGTACATCAAACGGAACTTCGCGGACAGCCGAGTGTACCGGCATATCGAGGATTGGAACGACCGTTCCATGAGATGGTTGGAGAGGAAAGGAAATCATAACGTCCATCAGACAACGAAAAAAAGACCAGCTGAAGTGTTCTCCGTCGAAAAACAACACTTACAACCGATCTTATCGCTACTCTCTTTCGAAAGTATCCGTACCGAAAGTATAGCAAGGAACGTCAGCAAGGACAACACAATCCGTTATCGCTCAAACCGTTACACCGTCTCGATCGGGACCTACTCATCGGTCAAGAAGAAAGTGGTGTTCCTCGAGGTGACCGAACAGGACCGGTTATTGATTCGCGAATCTCCCGAGGGAGAAGTGATCGCAGACCACCGGGTCAGCAAAGAGAGCGGAAAACTGATTCAAAGCCGTGACCACCTTCGGGATCGTTCCAAAGGAATCGAAGAACTGAAGCAACAGGTCCTCACCTATTTCGAGAACAGAGAGGCGGCGTCCGATTATCTGGGTGAGCTCTCAAAGCGTTACCCGAGATACCGACGTGACCAGTTCAACATCATCAGGGACGTCGCGACCATGTATCCTAATCACTTAACGATGGTCCTGGAAAAGTGTTCGCAAGAGAGTCTGTTCAGCGCTAACGATTTCCGAGACGTGGTCCACTATCTCGCGATCCTCGCGGACGATCGGTGTGATACAAAACCCGATACTGAACGTCCGAAGAAATCCGGGATACGGGTCGCAACGAGACCGATCCAAGCCTACACCGACATCCTGAAAGGGGTGACGGCAAAATGAGTCAAAGCGTTTCCGAGTTACAACAGGACTTTGGGCAGCTTCGCCTCGCCGAGACGGCTGACGCTCTCCCGCAGATTTTGAGGGAGGCCGAAATGGCCTCCTGGACGTATATCGAATTTCTAAGTGCCATCACGAACCATGAACGCGCCAAACGAGACGCTAAAAGTTTGGAGAGACGAATGAAGTGGGCCCGATTCCCGTTCATTAAATCCCTCTCGGAGTTCAATTTAGAGGAACAGACCGCACTGACCGCCAGACAGCTGAAGCAGTTGAAACAGCTCAACTTGCTCGAACTACAGTACAACCTGATCCTCTTGGGCCCTCCGGGCGTCGGAAAGACGTTTTTGGCCGTGGGACTCGGAATCGAGGCGGTCAACCACGGGTTCAAAGTATACTTCGTCACGATGGGCGAACTCGTCCAACTGTTAAAAAGTGAAGAGTTCTCAAGCAAGTCGAAGATCCAGTTAAAAAGGTTGCGAGATTCGGACCTGGTCATCATCGATGACCTGATGTATATGGCCATGGACCAACGAGAAGCTAATCTCTTCTTCCATCTCGTCAACCATCTTTATGAGCGCAGCTCGATCATCCTGACCTCGAACAAAAGCCCTGATCAATGGGGCGAATTGATCGGGGACCAGGGCATCACGACTGCGATACTGGATCGCTTACTCCATCGCGTCGAAATCATACATAGTGATGACGACAGCCATCGGATGAGGAACCGGAAATCATTGTTTTCGGCAGAAGTGTAAAAGGCAAACGAGCAAAAAGTGTCAAAATCAACTTGACGTCTACACACTGATGGGGTCGAACGGAAAATAACCGATTTCATCTAGAATGAGTGGCTCGGATCGACAGTACCTTTTGATGATACGAGGAAGAAGACCAAGCTTCTCTGCTTTTTGACACTCCTCGATAAAATCGTTCGCGGTAATGAACGAAGTCCGATAACCTTTCGTGACAGCTTCCGCAGCGATTGAAATCGCCAAGTGTGTCTTCCCAACCCCCGGCGGGCCCAATAATAATACATTGAAGCCGTTGTCGATGAACCAACAGGTTCCGGGAAGACCTACCTCGCGACCGCCTTCGGGGTCTCGGCCTGCCGCCAATCGTTCAAGGTGAGATACATCCGTCTGCCTGAACTGTTGAACGAACTGACACTTGCGAAGCTCGCAGCCGACGGAAGCTATCGACGACTTCTCAAAAAGTATACAAAAGTCGACCTACACATCCTCGATGAATGGCTATTAACCGACTTGACGACTGACGAGGCGACGATTCTCCTCGAGATTTCCGAGTCGCGCCATAAGACCGTCTCCACCATCTACTGTTCGCAGATCGACCCGAGCGGATGGCATCTTCGATTAGGAAACGAGACCATCGCAGAAGCGATCCTCGACCGGATCATCCATGACTCTTATCAAATCATGATCGACGGTGAGATATCGATGAGGGAACGCTATGGCATATCAGCACGCTGACGTCCGAGCCATCCAAGTGATGGCTCTTTTCTTCGCACTAGGTGGCTCAGTCGTCCGCAATCGATGGCTCACAATGCCGCAATCCCTTGTCCAATGGACTATGAGTCACATGATGGTCGACATATGTCACCGAGTCGTACTTAACATGGCATTTGGTGGTAAATAAAATGTCAGAGGCGGTAAAAACTCGTGGCCGTAATCAGGTACGAGCGAAAGAGCCTGTTCATCACATCCAACCTTGAGTTTAGCCAGTGGAATCGCATCTTTGGCGACGCGCGCCTAACGGCGACACTCGTCGATCGCGTCATCCATCACGCTCACATATTAAAGTTCACAGGTGACAGTTATCGTGTCACGCATGCGTTGTCGAAACACTAAAACTCAGCTGGCAAAGTTCTGTACTTTTCGTTGCATTATTGTGCACATTTGTATTGCAAAATACAGTCAGGTGGCCTCTTTTCAGATTTATTCATTCAAGCTGTCAATTAACTTACGACTTTGCTCTCTAGATACATGAAGGTAGCGCTCAGTTGTATTAATTGATTTATGTCCGAGGAGTTCGGATACACCGAGAATATTTTGACTCTTATTGTATAATGTCGTCGCAAAACTATGACGCAGCATATGACTTGTCAGCTTCACGCCGAACTGTTCTTGTGCAATTTTCTTCAAATCACCATTCACAAATCCGGGTTGGACGACACGTCCGGTCGGCATCAAGAAAATACGATTCGAATCCCCAACCTTTGGTCGATGCGTGGTGATATACTTCTTCAATTCGGTGGTGAGTCGTGGCGTCATCGGCACATGACGTGTTTTATCGCCTTTTCCTTTTTGAACCGTCAACAATCGCTCCTCAAAATTGATATGAGTAATCTCTAAATTTAGAATCTCACTGATTCGTAATCCGGCATCCCCTCCGACGAGATAAATCGTATATAGGGTGTAGTTGCGGGCGTGGTACAGCACCGTGTTCAATTGGTCGCGGGTAATGATTGTTGGCGGTTCGCTGACGCCCTCCCGTGTGACGATGCGACCGAACGGATTATGTTGCATCCATTGTTGCTCGATGGCAAATGCGAACAGTCCACGGATGCGCATGATGTAGGATTTCACCGTATTGTCAGCCATCCCACTGATGTGTTTCTTGTACGGGATTGCATGGTTCGTCTCAGTGATGTCTTGGATGTGAACCACACCTTGCTCGGCAGCGTAGCGGGCGAAGCGCAGTAGAGAGTTACGCGTACTTTTCAGCGTCGTCTCGGGGGCTTCTTTTCGTTCTCTCATGTCTGTCAAGTACAGGTGAATCGCATCAGTTAATAAAACGTGTTTCATATCGTTCACTCCTTCAAGTTGATTGCCTCTTTCAGTTCGCGTTGGACGTCGGCCTTATATGCCCGTAAACGACTTGGCGAATAAGACAGCGTCTGTTCGGTCCCATCGATTAAGTGGCAGAGGAGTTCGAAATGGCGGGGCGACAGCAATAACCGTTGTTCATCGAGCCAGTCAAAGAGATTGCGCTCGGACGTCATGCATTGTTCCGGGAGCCGTTCGGCGGCGACCTCGTGCTTTAAATGTCTGGCATTCTTCTGTTGGTGGTTCAGGATGGCGCCCCGGATTCGCTGGAAGCAATACGTCTTGGACAGCGTGCAGCCGCGATTCAACGCTTCCCACAAGGCGATTCTTGCGATTTGGGCACAATCTTCCTGTTCGTTCGGGTGAATCGATAGGTGGCGGATGACATAGTGAATCATCGGTTCCCATTCGTGGATTTGATCGTCGATTTGAGTCATGTGGCAATTCTTTTCCGAGCGCTCTGTTGATTTTCCTAGGTTAATTCGAGTATAGTCATCGATATCCGAGATGGACTAGCGCCCTTATCGCACGTAAGCCTAGGGCTTAATTGAAATATCGGCTTACAATAACGATTGGAGTCGGAAGGCGAACGTACAGCAACAACCAATCGTCGAATATCGATGAATATCCGGCGAATATGAAACTATATGGATGAGGGTAGGAAGTTCGCACGTTTTCTCAGCTTGGTTCTATGGAGATACAAAGGTTTTGAGCACGATTGTAGTCAGTTTTTTTCAGCCAACCCATGACCGATTTCCCCGACATGCTATACTAAGAAAAAAGCAAAGAAATGGGTGGAACAGTTATGGGGAAGACGACACCACGGAACTCGAAATGGATGCGGACGTATAACCGCTCGCTCATCCTCCGGCTCATCCGGCTCCATCAGCCGGTGTCGCGGGTCGAGCTCGCCAAGGCGACGAGTCTGACGAAGCCGACGATTTCGAACATCGTCAACGAACTGAAAGAAGAAGGGCTGATCAACGAGCGCGAACTCGGTGTCTCGAGCGGGGGACGACGACCGATTATGCTCGAACTCGCGGCCAGTGACCGCTTCGTCATCGGCATCGACGCGACGCAACGACGACTGCACGGCGTCCTCACGAACATCCATGGGGAGATGTTAGGTGAGGCATGGCATGACGAGCGGTTCGATACGAACGAGGAGTTCATCGAGGCCATCGTGACGCTCTACATAGAACTGGCCGGCAAGGCCCAAGGCGACGTCATCGGGCTCGGCGTGTCCGTCCACGGGATGGTCGAGGCGGGGAATGGGATTGTCCTGTTTGCGCCGCGTTTCCACTTGCATGACATCCCGCTCAAACAAGAACTTGAACAACGCCTGAACCAGAACGTCTTCGTCGAGAATGACGTGCGGACGCTCGCCTTAGGGGAGCTCTATTTCGGCGAGGCGATCGGCATCGACGAGTTCTTCTACGTCTACGCCGGTTACGGGATCGGGGGCGCCTACGTCCACGGCGGCGAACTGATCGACGGGGAGCACCATATCGCCGGTGAGATCGGCCATATGCGCATCATGCTCGACGGGCCGATCTGCTCGTGCGGCAACCGCGGCTGCTTAGAGGCGGTCGCCGGGGAACGGGCCATCTTGAACGAGGCCCGGCAACTGAACCACGAACTCAATCTGAACAATCTTCGCGACGCCGTCGGGACGAACGTCGACATCCAGCAGCTGTATGAGCGAGCCGGGGAGTATATCGGCATCGCGACGCTCAACATGATTCACCTGCTCAACCCGAACCGGATTTTGCTCGGAGGGCCGCTGTTCAACTACGCGCCGAACGTCGTCGCCAACATCCAGGAGCGGGTCGCCCAGACGGCGCTGACGATGGATGCCCGCCAGACCGACATCCGCGTCGTCCCGTGGAATGCGAACCACGGTGCGCTCGGTGCGGCCGCCTTGATCACGAACCAACTGTTCGGCGAGATCCAATGATTCAATCGCTCTCACCTCGAGGGCGATTTTTTCGTGTCGAAAAATAATTTACATGAAACCGTTTACAACTCTAAAAAAGATATGCTATAGTCTGTTTGTAGTTAGATAATAAATTTAATTTACTAAGTAAGGGGTGACACTCTCAAACGGGAAAGTGGAGGGGTAGACATGGACATAGAGAGACCATTGCTAAAAGACAAGTTTCACGATATATTCGGTCGCTACGGGGCGACACGGCTGTTCACAAGGGACGGTTCTTCTTTCAATGAATTGGAAGCGTTATCAAAGGCGGACGGTGTCGTCGTTACCCGCTCACGGCGGGACGGCATCTTCCGGCTCTACGACGAGGAGGCCCGCGACATCCGCCTGTTCCGCGTCTCGGACTTGAACGAGGCCCGCACGAACGACTTCGACGGACTGTTCGAGATGCTTCTATGGCGGTTGAAGCAACAGGACGCGCTGCCGTTCGGGGCCGACCTGTACGTCGTCGGATCGTACATAGACGACCATTGGCAGTTTGATTTGGAACTGATCGCATACACACTCACCCGGCTCGGAGATCAACCGATGCCAGACCACTTGATTCGGGAGCTTTGCCTCAAGTTGGTCGCATAACATTCAAAGGAGAATGAACATGAAGAAAACGACAATCGCACTCGCATCATCGGTACTCGTCTTGTCATCACTGCTCGCCGCTTGCGGCGGCAAGGAAGAGGCGGCCGCGACGACGGAAGACGGCAAGCCGGTCATCAACTGGTGGGGCTGGGCGCCACAACCAGAGGTCGGGGAAGCCATGGCCAAGGCGTTCAACGAGTCGCAAGACGACTACGTCGTCAAGTTCAAACGTCTCGAGGACTATGAACAACAACTCCAAGTCGCCATGCTCGGTGGAGATGGCCCAGATGTCATCGGCCTCAAGGAACCGATGATTCCGCAATACAAGGACCGCCTCGTCCCGGCGAAAGACTACATGGACAAAGCGGCCGGCGCAGGCTGGAAAGAGAAGTTGATCGAGCTCGGCGTCGAACAGACGACGGTCGACGGCGAACAGATGGCGGTACCGGTCGGATTCACAGGCCAGGCGTACCTCATGTACAACAAGACGATGCTCGACAAATACGGCGTGACACCGCCGAAGACGTATGACGAGACGATCGCTGCAATCGACAAGATCAACGACTCGGGCGACAAGGTCATCCCGATGCAGCTCGGCGCGAAAGACGCCTGGGTCGGCACGGACGTCTTCAACGTCTTGAGCCATCAGGTCGCACCAGGGTACATCCAAAAAGTACTCGAGGGTGAGGCGAAGTGGACGGACAAAGAGATGGTCGAGACGGCCGAATTGTGGCAGCAACTGTTCGAAGACAAAGTGTTCCAAGAAGGTGCACTCGGTCTCGCGACATATATGGACGGCATGAACAACTTCTTCGACAAGAAAGCGGCGATGTGGGTCATCGGCTCGTGGGAAGCCCACTCGATGACGACGGTCGAGAAGCGTGACAAGTGGAACAACTTCGAAGACGAGATCGGTTTCGTCCCGCTCCCGAACCTCGCGGGCGGCACAGAACAACCGGTCATCGCCTCGATCGACATGGCGCTCGGCGTCAACAAAGAGTCGAAACAACAAGACGGCGCGGCCGCCTTCATCGCCTACATGACGCAAGGCGAAGGCCAAGCACTCTACATGGAGAAGTTCGAGATGGCTCCGGCCGTCAAAGACATCGAAGTGGCGTACGAGGACAAGTTCACGTCTGACGTGGAACGCGAGTCGTACAAAATCTTGAACGAGACGGTGAAGAACGCCGTCGCGGGCCGCGGCATCCGTGACCCGAAAGTATACGACACGCTCGGCAAAGAACTTCAAAACATCGCCGGCGGTCAAGACGCGAAAGAAGCGCTCGCGCGCATCCAAGCCATCGCCGATCAAGGTAAATAATCGAACGAGCGCCAGTGGCCAGCCTGACTGGCGCTCGATTTTTTGATAGGAAAGTGAGGGAACCTTATGCAACACGCAACCGAGTTACCGGAAGAACAGCCGAAGCTGTCGGCGGTCCCGCCGCAACGACCGGATTCGACGAAAAAGAAAGCGCAGCTGAAGAAGAACTTGATCGGCTGGGCGTTCGTCGCCCCGACCGTCCTGTTCGTCATCGCCTTCATCTATTACGGCATCTTCTATAACGCCTATCACTCGCTGTTCTCGTGGGACGGCATCTCGTTCGAGAAGACGTACATCGGTTTCGAGAACTTCGGCCGCATGTTCAGCGATCCGGAATTTTATAACGCGCTCAAGAACACGGGCATCTTCACTGTCTTGACCGTGACGATTCAAGCCGGGCTCGGGCTCGTCTTGGCGTATCTGCTCCACACGAAAGGCGTCGGCCGCACGTTCTTCAAGTCGGTGTTCTTCTTCCCGGTCGTGTTGAGCCCGGTCGTATTGGGCGCCGCGTTCTCACAAATCTTCGACTTCCAGTTCGGCTATATCAACGAGTTCCTCCGCATGGTCGGTCTCGGTGCGTTCGAACAGAACTGGCTCGGCGACCAGGACGTCGCCTTGTACGCCATCATCTTGATCAACATCTTCCAATGGACGGGCTCATCGATGATCATGTACTACATGGCGATGCTCGCCATCGAGCGTGAAGTGTTCGAGGCGGCGAATATCGACGGTGCCGGCTTCTGGCGCACGCTCTGGAGCGTCGTGTTCCCGAACTTGAAAGGGACGACGTTCACGCTGACGATCCTCGGGGTCATCGGCGGACTGAAGACGTTCGATATCGTCTGGATCTCGACGCAAGGCGGACCGGGTAACTCGACCGAGGTCATCTCGACGTACCTGTTCCGCAAATCGATGTTGCACCAAGAGGTCGGCTACGCCAGTGCCGTCGCCATCATCTTGCTGATCATCGCGCTCAGCATCACGTACTTCCAGACACGCGTACAGAAGAAAATGGACTGAGGAGGGATACCTATGGAAATCCAAACGAAAAAAGGAAGATGGCTCACCAATCTCGGCTTGTCGCTCATGGCAATCATTTGGTTGTTCCCGATCTTCGTCATGTTCAAAGAGAGTTTACGGGTCAACGGCTTCAGTAACTATATCGCGACGTTACAGAACCCGAACTTCCCTCAGTTCGTCTTCAACAGTTTCATCGTCGCGTTCTTCATGATCATCATCTCAATCTCGTTTCTCGCCTTCGCGGCGTTCGGCTTCTCGAAGCTCGAGTTCGCAGGGAAGCGATTGTTGTTCAACCTCGTCTTGGCCGGGCTCATGTTGCCGGTCGCGTCGCTCATCGTCCCGCTCTTCTTCACATTGCGCAACCTTGACGGCTTGAACAGCTACTGGGGCTTGATCGGAGCCGAGGTGGCGTTCTTCCTCCCGTTCGGTCTGATGCTCATCAAGAGCTACTTCGACGAGCTGCCGAACGAACTGATGGAAGCGGCCCATATCGACGGGGCGACGACGTTCCAAATCTTCTATAAGATCATGATGCCACTCGCCAAGCCGGCACTTGCGACGGCGACGATTTATGCGTTCCTCAACTCGTGGAACGAGTACTTGATGGTCCTCACGTTCATGACGGACCCGGCCTATCAGACGGTGACGATGGCCCCGACGTTCTTCACGGAAGCGCTCGGTGGTGACCCAGGTAAACTGTACGCCTCGCTCGTGTTGATCAGCTTGCCGACGATGGTGTTCTATATCTTCTTCCAACGCTTCTTACAGAAAGGCATGACTTCGGGAGCGGTCAAATAATCGATTGAGGTGAATCAAATGTATGTAGGTGTAGATTATTACCCAGAACAGACGGACCGCGCCCTGTGGGACGAGGACGTCCGCTTGATGAAAGAGCTTGGTGTCAACGTGATCCGCATGGCGGAGTTCGCGTGGACGATGATGGAACCGGCCGACGGCGAGTTCGATTTCTCGTTTTGGGACGAGGTCGTCGACACGTTCGGCAAGGACTTCGACGTCATCCTCGGCACGCCGACAGCGACGCCACCGGCCTGGTTGATCGAGAAATATCCGGACATCTTGCCGGTGACGGCGGACGGGGTCCGCATCAGTTTCGGCGCCCGCCGCCACTATACGGTCAACAGCCCGGTATACCGCGAGTATTGCGAGCGTATCACGCGGAAGATGGCGGAGCGTTACGGGAAGCATCCGGCCGTCATCGGCTGGCAGACCGACAACGAGTACGGCCACGAGAAATCGGACCGCTCGTATGGAGACGTCGACCAAGTCGCGTTCCAAGCCTGGCTACAAGACCGCTATGAGACGCTCGACGCGTTGAACGCGGCCTGGGGGACCGTCTTCTGGAGCCATACATACTCGGCATGGAGTCAGATTCCGGTCCCTCGCACCGTGTTCCAAGAGCACAACCCGTCGCTCCTCGTCGACTTCGACCGCTTCTGCTCGGACGCGTACCGTTCGTTCAACAAGCTCCAAGTCGACACGCTCCGTCCGCTCATCCATGACGACGCGTTCATCACACATAACCTCGTCTATAGCGACATGGCGATCAACCAGCAACAGATGGCCCAAGACCTCGATTACGTCTCGTTCGACAACTATCCGGTCTGGGGCGGGTTGCCGGAGCCGAACCGGTTCGAGAAGACGGCGCACGACCACGACTTATGCCGCTCGTCAAAACAAGGCAAAGGCTTCTGGGTGATGGAGCAGCTCAGTGGTGCGCAAGGCTGGAGCCGGATCGGCTACTTGCCGCGACCGGGCCACATCCGTCTGTGGACGCATCAGGCCGTCGCCCGCGGCGCCGAAGCCATCGTCTATTTCCGTTTCCGGGCCGCCCATTTTGGGACCGAGGAGTTCTGCCACGGCATTATCGACCACGATGGCAAGCCGAAACGGAAGTTCGATGAAGTGCAAGGCGTCATGAAAGAATTGACGACGCACGGCGATCTAATCAACGCGGCTGCATACAAGGCCGACGTCGCCGTCTACTTCGACCAAGAGAACCTGTGGGCGTGGACACATCAGCCGCACTCGGACGCGTTCAACTTCAAGCAAGAGTTCGTCCGCTTTTACGGGGCGGCCGTCCGCCAAGGCGTCAACACGGACATCGTCTTCCCAGGGGACGCGCTCGATCGCTACAAACTCGTCGTCGTGCCACTCTATTTCCTCGGAAATGACACGTTCGATGCGTCACTCATCGACTATATCGAGAACGGTGGCCACGTCATCTTCACGTACCGGACGGGCGTCAAAGACCCGATCAACCGCTGTCACGTCGACACGTTACCGGGCAAGTTCGCCAAATACGCCGGCATCGAGATCGATGAGTACGAGAGCTTACAGGCGGTCCAGTCGAACCAGGTCAGACTCGGCGACTATGTGTCCGAGGCGAACATCTGGTGCGATTTGATCACGCCGAAGGGTGCCGACGTGCTCGCGACGTATGAGCAGGCGTTCTATAAAGGGACGGCCGCCGTCACACGCCACACGTATAAAGGTGACGTGACGTACATCGGCTCATCGGTCGACGATGCGATGCTCGATGTGATTTACAACGAGGCGCTCACACGCGCCGGCATCGATGCCAACCGCCTCCCGGACGATGTCGAGAAAGTCGACCGCCACGGCGACGGCTATGTCATTCGCTTCTATATGAATCACTCGACGGACGTGACGTCGACGGTCGACGTGTCAGGCGACTGGCAGACGCTCGACGGGGATGCAGTGTCGGGCACGCTCGAGCTCAACCCGCTCGACGTCGTCATCTTGAAGCAGGAGGTGGGGGCATGATTTACCGCTTCGACAATCGCTTTGTATTAGAAGGGACGAACCTCGCTTACGTGTTCGATGTCGATGCACGCGGACGACTCGTCCATCAATACCTCGGTGGCGGGCTCCTTGAGTCGGATTATGCCGAGTTGCCGGACGCACGCATTTTGCATTCGTCATTCGAGACACCGGAAGGCGTCGCCGCGTACGAGTTCGCCTCGTTCGGCGACCTCGTCTATACGGAACCGACGTTGAAGAGCCGCACCGAAAGTGAACGGCTGCACGCCTTCACGTTCGAAGACGCGCGCATCGATGGCGACACGCTCGAAATCGACTTGCTCGATTCGATTCAACAGTTGACGGTGACGCTACACTTCAAGGTGTATGCGGCGTACGACATTATCGAACGCAAGATGACGATTCAGACAGGCGAGACGGTGACGCTCGAGAGCGCACAGTCGTTCAGCCTCGGCTTGACGGAACGCAAGCTTCGCCTCAGTCATTTCAGTGGGGCGTGGACGAGCGAGTTCCAGCTCCAGCAAGGCGAGTTGCTCCCGGGTAAGAAGACGATCGAGAGCCGCCGCGGTTTGACGAGCCACCAAAGCAATCCGTGGTTCGCCCTCGACCAGTCGGCGACAGAAACGAACGGTGAGGTCATTTACGGCTTCCTCGGTCACTCCGGCAACTGGGCGCTCCACTTCGAGCGCGACCAGTTCGGCTTCACACAAGTGACGGGCGGGCTCAATCCGTTCGACTTCGCGAAGAAACTCGAAGCGGGTGAATCGTTCACAACACCGACCGGCTATATCGGCTACACGCAACAGGGCTTTGGCGGCATGAGCCGGAACGCGCACGATTTTGAGCGCGACGTCATCATGCCGGAACGGGCGCGCGAGACGCTCCGGCCTGTCTTGTATAACTCGTGGGAGGCGACGTATTTCGATGTCAGCGAGGACGGGCAGAAACGGCTCGTCGATGAGGCAGCCGCGATCGGCTGCGAGCTGTTCGTCGTCGACGACGGCTGGTTTGGCGAACGGAACTCGGACGCGGCCGGTCTCGGGGATTGGCACGTCAACACGACGAAGTTCCCGAACGGGCTCGAGCCGCTCATCCGTTACGTCGAGGACAAAGGCCTCCAGTTCGGCCTCTGGGTCGAACCGGAGATGGTTAACCCGGATTCGGATTTGTATCGGGCGCATCCCGATTGGATTTACCAGACGGACGGACGCCCATCGACGACGTCGCGCAACCAGTTCGTGTTGAACTTGGCGCTCCCGGAAGTCGAGGCGCACGTGACCGGTCTATTTGACGAGCTGCTGTCGAAGCATGCGATCCGCTATATCAAGTGGGACATGAACCGCGCCTTCTCAGAGCCGGACAGCCCGCAATTACGCGACGCGAAAGAGCTGTGGCTCCGCCACACGGAAGCCGTCTATCGCATTCTCGATACGCTCCGGGCAAAACATCCGGACGTCGCTTTCGAGTCATGCGCTGGCGGTGGGGGACGGATCGACCTCGGTGTGCTCACGCGCGTCGAACAAGTCTGGACGAGCGACAATACCGATGCGCTCGACCGGCTCGAGATTCAGGAAGGCTTCTCGTACGCCTATAACGCCAAGATGATGAGCTGCTGGGTGACGGACGCACCGAACTGGTTGAACGGCCGCTCGCTCCCGCTCAGTTATCGCTTCGTCAGCGCGATGCAAGGGACGCTCGGCATCGGCGGCAACCTGCTCGAATGGAGCAAGGACGAGCTTGTTGAGGCGGCACAATGGATTAAGACGTACAAGTCGATCCGCCCGCTCGTTCAGCACGGCACGAGCTATCGCCTCGCCTCGCTCAAGACGGACGGGGTACATGCGATGGGTTACACGGACGGGGAGGATTATGTCGTCCTCGTCAACGCCGACCGTCGTCATTACGGTAAGAACCGATTGCGCGTCAAACTCGCCGGGCTCGACCCGGAGCGCGTTTACGTTTACGACGATCGACGCGTGAGCGGACGCTATTTGATGGAACAAGGCCTCACACTCACACAACAACAGGACTATGACGCGTATTGCCTGGTCATCTACCCGGCATGAGCAAAGAAAGGGATGGAGTCGTATGCTTTCATTTGATTCAGCACACCTGAACGAACAGTTCGAGACCGTGTTCTCGGTAAGCCCCGAGCGAAGCTTCTTCGCACCGGGCCGCATCAACTTGATCGGCGAACACACCGATTACAACGGAGGCCACGTCTTCCCATGTGCCATAACGTTCGGCACGTACGGGCTCGTCCGGAAGCGTGAGGATGAACTAATCCGCGTCTACTCGCTCAACTTCGAGGACGTCGGTGTCGTTATGTTCCCGGTGACGGATGGGACGTATGAGACGCAGCATGACTGGGCGAACTACGTCAAAGGTGTCGTCGCGCTCCTTCGCGCGGACGGGCACGCGGTCGGAGGATTCGATTTTCTCCTCGCCGGCAATATCCCGAACGGTGCCGGCTTGTCATCGTCGGCCTCGCTCGAACTCGTGACGGCGCTCATGATCAATGAGGTATACGGACTCGGTCTCGATCGGATTGACCTCGTCCATCTCGGACAGCGTGTCGAGAACGACTTCATCGGCGTCAACAGTGGCATCATGGACCAGTTCGCCATCGGCATGGGAAAAGCGGACCACGCCATCCTGCTCGACTGCGACACGCTCCATCACGACTACGCGCCAATCAAGCTCGACGGCTATGACATCTTGATCATGAACACGAACAAACGCCGTGAACTGGCCGACTCGAAATATAATGAACGCCGCACCGAGTGCGATACGGCACTTGGCCTGTTGCAACAGCATTTCGACATTGCCTCGCTCGGGCAATTATCGGTCGAGACGTTCGAGACGGTGGCGGACGAGCTCCCGGAGACGCTCCGCAAGCGGGCCCGTCACGCCATCTCGGAAAACGAGCGGACGAAGCTCGCCTTCACCGCCCTCGAAGCGGGTCAGCTCCAAGTGTTCGGTCAACTGATGAATGACTCGCATGCGTCACTGAAGCATGACTACGAAGTGACGGGCCGCGAGCTCGACACGCTCGTCGCCTCGACGCAAAGTTGCGACGGTGTCATCGGCAGCCGGATGACCGGTGCCGGCTTCGGCGGCTGTGCCATCGCCATCGTCGACAAGACGACGACGGAAGCGGTCATGCAGACCGTGTCGACCGTGTATGAAGCAGAGATCGGCTACACGCCGACATTTTATATCGCGTCCGTCGGGGACGGTGCGCGTGAACTTGTAGAGGAGGAAGTGAAATGAGTGTACTCGTCGTCGGAGGGGCCGGTTATATCGGCTCACATGCAGTCCGCGCCTTGCTCGCACGCGGGGAAGACGTCATCGTGATCGACAATCTGCAGACCGGTCACCTTGAATCGGTTCCGGAACAGGTCCGTTTCTATGAAGGGGATATCCGCGACCGTACCTTCATGGATCGGGCGTTCGCGAACGAATCGATCACCGAGGTGCTCCATTTCGCCGCCAACTCGCTCGTCGGTGAGTCGATGGAGGAGCCGCTCGCGTATTACGACAACAACGTCTTCGGGACACAAGTGTTACTCGAGACGATGCGCAAACACGGCGTGACCCGAATCGTCTTCTCCTCGACGGCCGCGACATATGGCGACCAGGACGAGATGCCGATCTGCGAGACGGCCGCGACGAACCCGACGAACACGTACGGGGCGACGAAGCTCGCGATGGAGACGATGATGAAGTGGTGCGACCGCGCCTTCGGTATCCGGTTCGTCGCGCTCCGTTACTTCAACGTCGCCGGTGCCGACCCGACCGGTGAAATCGGTGAGGACCATATGCCGGAGACGCACCTCATCCCGCTCGTGCTCGAAGTGGCGAACGGGAAGCGTGACGCCATCACCGTGTTCGGCGACGATTACCAGACGCCGGACGGGACGTGCATCCGCGATTACATCCACGTGCAGGACCTCGTCGACGCCCACGTACGTGCACTCGATTATTTGAAACAGGGCGGTGCGAGCGACGTGTTCAATCTCGGAACGGAGACGGGTCTATCGGTGCTCGAGATCATCGAAGAGGCCCGTCGCGTGACGGGACATGCCATCCCGGTGCAGATGGGCGTCCGTCGTGCCGGTGACCCGGCGATGCTGATCGCGTCACCGGACAAGGCGAAGCAAGTGCTCGGCTGGGTGCCGGAACGGTCGACAGTCGATGTCATTTTGGCCGACGCCTGGAACTGGCACAAGCATCATCCGGAAGGCTATAAACATGTCGAAGGGGTGAGACGATGATCGAATCTACGATTGAAGCGCTCGTCGAGGCAGCGATTCGGGAGGAACTGATTACGGAACAGGATCGCATCTATACGCGGAACCGTGTCCTCGCACGAATCAATCAGCTCGATTTCACGAAACCGACGTTCGTCCCGCACGACTCGATCCCGAATCTGCTCGAGACATTGACAGAACACGCGGTCGAACGCGGGCTCGTCGACGACTTGCTCGAAGAGAAGGACCAGTTCATGGCCGAGGTCATGGACGTGTTCGTCTCGAAACCGTCCGAGGTGACGCGCGCGTTCAACGCGCTTCGAGCTGCCGATGTTGAAGCGGCGACGGATTTCTTCTATAAGATGAGTCAGGCGTCGAACTATATCCAGACGAAACGGATTGCCAACAACATCACGTACAAGGCACCGACCCGCTACGGCACGCTCGATATCACGATCAACCTGTCGAAGCCGGAGAAGGACCCGCGCGAGATTGCACGGGCTCGCCTGCAACCGACGCCGGAAACGAACTATCCGAAAGGGTTGCTCGCGATTGAAAACGAGGGCTACGGCGGCCACTTGAAACATCCGGGCCGGGCCAACCATCGCATCATCCCGCTCACACTCGGCGGACAGGCATGGTCGTTCCAATACTCGCCCTATCTCTACTACAATGAGCACTCGATTTTGTTGTCGAATGAAGTGCGGGACATGGTCATCGACCGGGGCGCATTCGAACGACTGCTCGACTTCGTGTCACAGTTCCCGCATTACTTCGCTGGGTCAAACGCGGACTTGCCGATCGTTGGTGGGTCGATTTTGACGCACGACCATTACCAGGCCGGCCGCTACCGGTTTGCGATGGATGATGCCAAGGTCGTCTCGACGTATCGCTCGGACCGTTACGATCAAGTCGAAATCGAGACGCTCTATTGGCCGCTCTCGGTCGTCCGGCTCCGTTCACGCCAGAAAGAGCAGCTCGTCATGTTGGCGAATCAGTTGCTCGGTCACTGGCGCGAGTATGGTGACGGTGACATCGTCCCGTATTCAGGCGACGTGCGTCACAACACGGTGACGCCGATTGCGCGTCGCCGCGACGGACGCTATGAGCTCGACCTCGTCCTCCGCAACAACCGGACGAGCGACGAGCATCCGGACGGCATCTTCCATCCGCACGCCGACGTCCATCATATCAAGCGCGAGAATATCGGTTTGATCGAAGTGATGGGGCTCGCCGTGTTGCCGGCCCGATTGAAGACCGAACTCGAACAAGTCGTCCGCTATGTGGCCGGCGAAGACGTCGACGTCGCGGACATGCACCGCGCGTGGGCGGACGAGTTGAAGACGAAGTCAGGCGACGCGAAGACGATCGTCGACCAGGCTGTCGTCGACAAGTTCGTCAAAGGGCTCGAGGACGCGGGCGTGTTCAAACAGACGGTGGAAGGACAGGAACGTTTCACCACATTCATGAATGCGTTTTTGAGTCACGTCGATAAAGTGGAGTACGGGGCGACGACTACGGGAATGAACAGGTAAACGAATCGAAGTAGGTGAGCCAGTTGAGAGAAGCAACGATTGAAAACATGAATGGCATGCGTTTATCGGCCATTTCGTACGGATGTGCCATGACCGAGTTGACGGCACCGGACCGTGACGGGAACATGGACTCCGTCATTTTGAAATATGGCAGTCCCGAGCAATACCTCGAGAACCCGGTTTATCTCGGTTCCGTCGTCGGACGGATTGCCGGACGGATCCGCAATGCGGAGATTGATGGTGTGGCCTTGACCCCAAGCGAGGCCCCGCATCATATCCACGGCGGGGACGAGGGCATCACGGCCCGGCATTGGGACATGGACGTCGAGGGGCAGTCGATTACGTTTACTTATCTAAGTCCGGACGGGGAAGAAGGGTATCCCGGTAACGTCACGTTCAAGGTCGTCTATGAGTTGACGGACGATAATGAGCTCGTCGTCACGATGACGGCCCAGACGGACGAACGGACGTGGGTCAACTTGAACCATCACAACTATTTCAATCTCGGCGGACGGCCGACGATTCATGACCATGTGTTGACGCTGCCGGCCGACCATGTCGGGAAGCTTGATGACGAGTCGTTGCCGACGGGCGAGTTACTTGAAGTGGAAACGACACCGTTCGACTTCCGTGACGGGAAGCGAGTCGGTGAAGCGATTACGTCGGAGGACGAAGCGATTGTTAAGGCTGGGGGACTGGACCATCCGTTCCTCTTGAAGGACGGCGTTACCCGGCTGCATGACCCGGTGAGCGGACGCGTGATGGACGTCGAAACGAACCAACCGGTCATGGTCGTCTATTCGGCCAACTTCCTCAGTGAAGAGACACCGGTCACGCTTGAGGGACGGCAGAAACATAGTGCGATTTGTTTAGAAGCGCAAGCGTTTCCAGATGCACCGAACCATCCAGACATCGCCACATCGATCGAACTGAAACCCGAGGAGTTGTATCACTCGAGGACGGTTTATCGGTTTGGGGTAAAAGGCTAAATCAACAAAAAGAGTTGAGGAATCCATCCGGTCCTCAACTCTTTTTGTTGATTTAATTGTTAAAACAGTGAGTCTGATTATTTAATCCCCGAATTCGTGACGCCTTTGACGAAATATTTATTCGCCCAAAGGAAAATCAGAAGAGCCGGCACGGTTGCGACGACGGTCGAGGCCATCATGGCGGCGGGATTGACGAAGTTCGACCCTTGGACGAGCGTCGCAACACCAAGAGTGAGCGTCTTCATCTCATCGCTGTTCGTGACGAGCGAGGGCCAGAGAAAATCGTTATAAATGGCGAGGAACGTGACCACACCGAGTGTCGTGACGACTGGCTTGATGGACGGGAAGATGACTTTCGTCAGCACTTGCCACTGGGTCGCGCCATCAAGGTAGGCGGCTTCCTCGAGCTCTTGTGGGAAAGAGCGCAAGAAGTTATAAATGAGGAACACACCGAGCGTTCCTGCTGAATACGGCAAGATGAGCGGATAATACGTATCTAGCAAATTCACACTTTTAAACAAATAAAACGCAGGGAACAACGTCACAATCCCGGGCACGGTCAGCGCGATGATGACGATGGCCAAAATGATTTTTTTACCAGGAATATTCAACCGCGCCAGCGCATAGGCAGCGAGAACGTCGACGAAGATGACGATGACTGTTCCCATGAGTGTGACGACGGCTGTATTGATTGTCCATTGCACCATATTGGAGTCTGCCGAAGCAGAGAAGATAGTTTGATAGTGCTCGAGCGTCCACTCGTTCGGAAAGAGGCCGGCGCTTGAAAGTGATTCGCTAAGTGTCTTAAACGAGGTAAAGACCATCCAAACGAGTGGGAACAAGAATAAAATGGCAAGGATGGACGTGATTGTCACGAGGAAGATTGATTTGATTCGTTTCTTTTTCATGTGACCTTCCGCTCCTTTTTCTCAATCGTCGTGGCTGGACGTGAGCTGACATTGGTGGGACCGACATTTGTGGCACGAGTGAACCGTTTTTTCTCGGACTTTCCACTTCCCATTTCTTCTTTATTGTTGCGGTACGACATCCAATATTGGACGCCCGTGATGACCACCATGATGAGTCCCATCAAGAGCGCCATGGCAGAGCCGACACCGAGTTGATTGTTCCCGAACACGGTCGCATGAATCCCCATGATCAATGAACTCGTTGATTGACCCGGTCCTCCACGCGTGATGAGGAGGGACTGTCCGTATAAGTTGAATGAGGCGATGACGGTCGTGATCATGATGAAGATGGAAATGTTTCGAATATCGGGCAACGTGATGTAGCGGAACTTGTTCCACGAGGAAGCACCGTCCAAGTCGGCTGCCTCATACAAGTTGGGATCGACTTCATCGAGCGCATTGACGAACAACAGCATATTGAAGCCGATGGTCCACCAAACGGTCGCGATCACGATGACGAACCAGGCGTACGGCTGATCACCGGTCCAGTTGATGGGCGACGTAATCAGGCCCGTGTTCAATAGTAAATTGTTGATGAAACCGCCGTTGGCACCAAATAACCAAAGATAGAGGGCAGAGACGGCAGTGACAGAAATGGCATAGGACAAGAAAAAGACGGTTCGGAAAAATGTCTTCAACCGCTTCGGCAAGTTATCAATTAAGAGGGCCAAGCTGAGGCTGATCAAGATGAGCGGTGGTACGCTCAAGACGATAAACAGCAATGTGTTCTTCAATGAATTCATGAACACGTTGTTATAGAGCGTGTCCGGCGTGAGAATGTCGACATAGTTTTTTAATCCGATGAACCCGTTATTGCCCACAGACAGGCGAAAATCATGGAGACTGATCCAGACACCGTACAGTAAGGGTGTCAGCCAAAAGATGAGAAAACTGAGGAGAAATGGGATCACGAATAAAAAGCCGACCCATTTCGTTCGTTTCGTCATATACATCGCACGTCCTCCTTTCAAAATGATTGATCAGTGTAGGAGCACCCACACTGATCGAACGGTCATCTTTATTGTTGGGTGTCGGCGACTTGTTTCGATGCTTTTGTCGCTTTTTCGAGCTCGGCCATCAAGTCTTCTTTCGTCAGATTCGCTTCACCTGTCAATTTCGTGAAGACGACCTCGTTCATATAACGCATTTGCTCATCGAATTGATACACACGTGGGGCTGGCTCATACATTTCTAACTGCTCCTGGTTTTGATTGGCGAGTGCGTATTTCTCAGGATCTTCTGAAATCAATTCGAGGGTGGCGATGTGCGTCGGTGTCTGACCAGACTCGGCCCAGTTCGCTAAGTTTTCAGGCGTATACATGAACTTCAAGAACTCGGCAATGCCGTCTTTCGTTTCTTGATCGTCGACAGCGGCCGCGACTGAAATCGTGTGAGCGTTACCAGTTGTCGCTTCGGTCTCGAACAAAGTCGGCATTTTTCCGATTCCGAGTGCGTCTCCGTATTTTTCTTTCACGGCTTGGTAATACCAAGGACCAGTGAAGGTGACCGCGGTCTGTTTTGAACTGTCTTCTGCCGACTTCATGAATGCTTGGAACTCCCCGTCTAGACCTAGTTTCTCAGGCGAGGTCTTGTCTTCAAACACCATCGCATGATATTGCATCAACGCGTCGGCGTATGCACTATCAGTGAAATCCAAATAACCTTCTTTGGCTAAATCGATTCCATTTTGCGCGGCAGCGACGGTGAAGTAGAATGTTGTCAGTCCTGTCGATGGAAGTCCGAACGCGTACAAGTTTGAATCTTCAGCTTGAAGCGATTCTCCGAGCTGTTTCAACTGTTCGTAATCGGTCGGCGCTTCTTTGACCATGTCCATGTTATAGAACATCGTGAGCGGGTGAATGTCGAGCGGGACGCCGAACATTTTGTCATCGACTGAACCGGACTGAATCCCCGCCTCGTTAAAGTCACTCTCTGAAATTTCGGCTGCCTCCATGAACGGTCCGACGTCTTGAATCAATTGATCTTTTTGATACGTGTCGAGGTTCGTCTCATGCATGACGACCAGGTCGTAATCACCAGATTTAAACTTGGTGTAGTGTTCTTTTTCTTGGGACTGGACGACTTCATATGTGTCTTGGCTGGAGTTGAAATTATCGACGATTTTTGTCATGTAGTCGCCATCACCACCAGTGAAACCGTTGATAAATTTAATTTCCGTTTTCCCACTATCACTTGAATCGTTCGGAGTACAACCTGAAATCGAGAACGCCAATAAACTAGCTGATGCAAGTATTGCGTATTTTCGGTTAAACATCTCGTTCCTCCTTTTTAGTAAGCGCTTACAATTAACGATGGCGATTTAAAGTCTCGACTAAAATTGAACCAAAAGACGTGTTTCATTTTTTAAACATCTTTCAGCGCATTCACGGCACATGCATATATGATGTTCCCTAAATTGTCACATTTATAAACAAAATATAAATAAATGCTTATCTAACTGAAGTATAAACTCTAGTAAATAAATCGCCTCATCCCTACATTAAAATCATGTAAGATGAGGCGACTGAAAATGATTCAGTTAGGCTATCCTTTAAAGCTCAACTGGCGATTTGGTGTAAATGTTGCTTAAGACTTCGGTCACCGTCTTACTGAACGAGCGGAACGAAGGGTCGTCGATGAGTGATGTCATTGCATCTTTTACGACAGCTGCGTTTGTCCAATCGGAGACATCGGTCGTCTCCGTATAAATGCGCGTGAACTTCTTGCCTTCTTGTTTCCCAGACTTCCAAAACGAGATGTTTTTCGCTTCAAGTGCTTCTAGAAGCGGGAGACGTTCGGCATAATCAATCGGGCCGACTTCCACGTAAAGTTTGAGACGTGTACTGCCTTTCCGTTCAAACCAGATGATCAGTCCATAGTTGAGCCAATAGCGATTCAACCGGTCCATCTGATCCAAATATGGTAACCAGTCGTCCATGACGAAGTTCGGTACGCGAGTATGTGCAGAGTAGGTCGTAATCGCCTGCTCGTTCACAAATTCGAGGAACGCTTGGTGGACGATGTTGCCGCCGGTTTTGAAAATGTAGTCGATGGTTTGTCGCTTCCGGTTATAGATAAGCAGGAGATGTCGTTTCGTCTCCGCGTCGAACGTCTCAAGCGTTTTGACCGCTTGCCGTAGCTCGATTTGTTTATGCTTTGCCGGATTGGCGTTCGCGTAAAGTAAATGAATCGCAGAGGCATAATCTTGATACAGCTCAAGCGCCGTATTCATCGTATCCTCGTCATCGACGAGACGCTCCTCGAGTAGCGCGATATAATACGTCAGGAAATCGTAAATATTGTCGGCAATCGTCGCGCGGTTCAACTCGAGTTCTTGGGTGATCATGAGACGGACATCCTCATAGTCGAGGAACCAGTAATCGTCGTGAGACGGTGCATCACTCGAGAGCGTCAAATAGACCGGCAGGATGTTCCGATTTGGGAATGTCTCGTGGACGTGGTCAAAATAATGGCTGAGCTGTCCGGCCGACTCGCTCGAATGGAATTTGTTTTCGATGAGCAACATCAAGTTCAGGGATGGAATATCAATCAATAAGTCGATGGCGCCATTCCCGGTCCACCATTCGCGATGGACCGTGACGTCCGAGAGGGGGGCGTGCAGGAATGGTAAATAGTCGATGCCGACAATCTTCTCTTCGTTCTCCGGCTTCGTGATTAAGTTCATCAATACTTTCCGTAAAAAGAAGCTACCGAGCCGATGGTTCTCGTTCGGGTCGAACAGCCAAGCGAGGACGTTCGAGTGACGAATCTCGTACTGATCGACACGGAGCACTTTGAGCGGATTGAATTGATGGAACTGCTGATGGAGACGGTTGAATTCGGTCGAGTTTTCGAGTTGTAAGATGGTGTCCAGTGAGTAATGCATATAGGCCTCCTAAGAAGTGTTGTTATACGTAGTACACCATAAAACGTAAGCAGAGGTAGTTACAAAATTAGACGTGGTGTTAAACAATAAAGATGATATTTGAAATTTATCTCCCCCTTTAACAAAAAAGTACCTACATCAATCCTTTATAGTCCTTATACTAACAAAGTACATAAATAGATGGATTGAAATCCCAATCGAATGAGTTGGGAAGAGGAGTGGACTAAATTATGTTGAATCGCAAATTTCGAGAAGACTCGATTGAAACGTATAAGAAGGCAGAACGTAATTATGAAGCGACTAAAATCGATGTCGTCAAAGCATCAGAAACGTTGTTTGGTGAGCGGAAACGACTGAAATCCATCATTGGATTCAACTGGGATATCATCAATGAACTGAAACACAAGACGACTGAAATGGAATTAGAGATCGAAACAATCGAAGTCGAATATAAACGTTACGATACGTTCTTATTGGAAGTACAAACCGAGATTGCAGCCAACGAAAAAATGATGACAGCCGTCGAAACACTGACGATGGGTGCCGCTTCATTGAAAATGACGTCGACTACGGCTGCGGCGATTGCGACGACATTCCGTACCGTCTCGTCGGGAGCGGCGTTGAGCGGAGGTCTCGCTGCAAATGCGTCAATGGCATGGTTAGGCGGAGGGGCGTTTGTAGCAGGCGGCGGTCTAGCTGTAGGTGGTGGATTAATGGGATTGGCAGGGCCTGTTGGATGGACCCTCTTGATTGCAGCGAGCGTCTTCCAAAACGGGAAGAATAAAAAGCTTGGGCGTGAGGCGCTTGAAAAGGCGAGCCATCTCCAAAAAGAACGCGTCTTGCTTCGGGGAAATGAGACCGAAATTCTTGCGTTGAACGAGTTGACTGTACAAAACCGGGTCGGCTTGAACCGGTTGTTGAATGAAATCGAGCCAAGAATTGAACACTACGGCTGGGACATGCGGAAAATCGAACAAGATCAAGAGTTGCTAGAACGAATTGGCGTACTACTGAACACGTTGCAAAGTGCGTCTGAATTATTGAATAAGAAAGTGGGCGAAGCCACATGAGTCACGTGTTTTCAGAATCGCTGCAAACGAATTTTGATATCGATTTGAATCAATCACCTAAGTTGGAAGAATCTCATCTTCAAATTTTGATGAAGCAATATAAAGAGATTGCCTTCACAAAAGTGATTCAAGAGTTCGGGCTCGGTCCCTTTTTGAACGATTACAAAAAGGGTGGGAACGTGACGACGCTCCATAATGCGCAAGAAGGCGTTTTTGCGGATCAAGAAGTGGAAACACGGTTCTCCCGCGGCTATTCGCAAGAGGTGCGTGAAGAGATGTATGAAATAGACTTTGCGAAAATGCGAAAACGGGAGTTCAAACAGAACGATTCGATTACGGATGAATATACGGGCCAATCGTTAAATAAAGACGGACGGACCCACCGTGACCATGTCGTGTCGGCTTCGGAGATTCATCAAAACGATGAAGCTCGTTTGTATATGACCGATGAAGCACGAGGTAAGATGGCGGTTGATGAGCAGAACTTGGCATGGACGAATGGCAGTCTCAATCAGTCGAAAGGGGACAAAGATTTTAAAGTTTGGCTCGACTCACCGAACCCGAAAGACCCGACTCAGACGAACCGTGACCGCTATGGCGTAGATGAACAGGCGGCGATGGAAAAATATATCGAGGCCAAAAAGCATGTCAAAAAATCTGTCACGAAAGCGAAACACACCTACTATGCAAAGAATCTGGCGAAAACCGGAGCGAGCCAAGGACTGCGGGTCGGGGCGAAACAAGCGATTGGACTGTTTCTCTACGAGTTGCAACACATTTTGTTTAAAGAGCTAAAAGGCTTCTTCAAATCGTTTAAACAGTTCACGAATTGGGACGCGCGGATTGAAGCGTTCAAACAATGTCTAGAGCGTGTCTACGCTCATATGATGCAACAGATGAAGCGGTTTGCCACAGCGTTCAAAGATGGCTTCATCGGTGGGTTCATGGGGAATCTGTTGACGGTGTTCATCAACACGTTCATGACGACGTCGAAAAATTTGGCGCGTCTGATCAATGACGGCGTCACTGGACTTTGGAGTGCGTTCAAGCTACTGTGCCAACCACCTGAAGGCATGATGTCGCAGACGGCCATCAAAGAAGCGACGAAACTTGTCGTCGCAGCGGTGGCCACGACCCTCGGCGTACTGTTGACGGAGTCATTCGTGACGTATCTACAAACGACGCCGTTCGCAACGTTTGCCCAATTGATTGGTGGATTGATCGGCGGGATCCTCACCGGGATCGTCGTGGCCACGTTGATGTATGCGATTGACGAATTGGTCGCTTCGCTCCATAAATTGAATGAGTTGATGAATACGTTCAAAGAAGGGTTATACACGAATGCGGAGCAGGTGCGCGCCACATATGAGGCTGCCATCGCGATGATGAATGTGGAGTATCAGGCGGTGCTTCAAACCATCTTCCGACAGTATGAGGAGTATCGACGACTTTCAGCCATCGCCTTTGATGAAACTGAGCGAGTGAGCGTGCGTCTCGATGCGAGTGCCGAGTTGGCAGATTTACTCGACGTGCCGACGGATGATGTCATGCGGAACGCAGATGATGTCCGAAACTTTTTAAGAAGTTGATTTATGTATTTCTATAAAAAAGTGTCTCTTGTTTCAATTCGAAACAGGAGACACTCTTTTTAGTTTGTATTCAATGAAGAAGACATCGCTTCTTTAAACCGTGCCGTAATCTGTTGCGGCCGTGTGATGGCACCGCCGACGACGACGGCGTGCGTGCCGAGGTCCATGCAGCGTTTCGCCATCTCGGGCGTCAAGATGTTGCCTTCGGCGACGACTGGTTGCGTGACGTGGTCGAGCACGTCCTTCAAGAACTTGAAGTCGTCGTGGAAGAGGAGCGAGCCGTTCGTCTCGGCCGTATAGCCATGCAGCGTCGTCGAGATGTAGTCGAAACCGAGTCGATCTGCTTCGATACAGTCCTCAAGCGTCGCACAGTCGGCCATCAACAGTTGGTTAGGATAAATCGAACGGATGGCGTGGACGAGTTCTTGGAGCGCCATGTTGCCGGGACGCAAGCGTTGCGTCGCATCGAGGGCGATGACGTCGACGCCGACTTCAATCAATTCTTCGACTTCTTTCATCGTCGCGGTGATGAACACGTCACTGTCCGCATAGTCACGTTTGACGATCCCGATGATCGGGACGTTCACTTGCTGTTTGATTTCACGGATGTCTTTCGCCGAGTTGGCTCGGATGCCTTTGGCGCCGCCTTGAACGGCTGCGATGGCCATCCGGCCCATGATGTAGTCGCTATGGAGCGGTTCATCTTCGAGTGCTTGGCAGGAGACGATTAATCCGCTTGGTAAATCGGTCATCATTAATCACTTCTTTCCTTTAATCGGTCGAGCGCTTTCAGTGTTTTTAGATAATGCGCTTTTAAGTCTTCATTCGTTTCCATCAACGTCTTCGTCACCGCGTCCGCCGTGAACAGGAGCGGGAGCTGTGTGTTGATTAAGAACGCCTCGCCCGACGCACCGGCCGTCAACAGTCGATGGTCGACGAGCTCGGCGAGCGGGGAGTGCTGATAGCCGACGAAGGCGATGGTCGTGCAGCCCGATTCTTTCGCGAGCTGAACGGCTTGGACGACCTCACGGCTCTCACCACTGTTCGAGAAAGCGATAATCAAGTCGTCTTTCGTCGCGATTGAGGCGTCCATGACCATGCTGTGGCTATCGAACGCCGTCGTGGCGAGCAGTCCCATCCGTCGCAAGCGATACTCCATCTCTTGAGCGACGAGTCCGGCGTTCCCGAGTCCGTATAGATGGACCGAACGGCACCGTCGGATATGGTCACAGATGGCGAGTAGCTCCTCTTGGTCGATCAAGTGGGCGGTCGTCTGAATCAATTCGATATACGACCGCTGCATCGGTTCGAGCGACGTCGCCGTCTGGGGCAAGTTCGTTTCCGTCAATGTCTTTTGCATCATGAGCTTCAGTGCCGAATAGCTCCCGACCCCAATCGTTTTACAGAACCGGGTCACGGTCCCAGGTGACGTCTGGATGGCTTGCGCCAACTCGGTGATCGTCAACTCGATGGCGTCATTCATATTCGTCATGAGGTAATCGGCAATCTTTTTCTCACTGTCCGTCATCTCTGGATAGACGTCTTTCATTTGTTCCCACACGGCTGTTCCCTCCAACACAATTCGTTATTCGCCCCGGCCTAACGCCTCTTGGACTTCATTCTTAATAATTGTAACAGAAGGACCGTAAATTACTTGAATCCCATTTCCTTTTTGCACGACCCCGTGGGCGCCCGTCGCCTTCAACAAATCCTCACGGACGTGTTGGTGGTCGTTGACGGTAACGCGGAGGCGTGTCGCACAGCAGTCGACCGTGTCGATGTTGGCATCGCCACCGAGTGCTGCGATGATGGCCGTCGTGCGGTCTGATGCATCGACGTCGGCCGCCTTAACAGCTGTCTCGTCTGAACGTCCCGGCGTCATGAAGTTGAACTTCGTGATGAGGAAGCGGAACGTCACGTAGTAGAGCAAGAACCAGAAGGCACCGATGACCGGTACGAGCATCCAGTTCGTCTTGTTATTTCCCTGTAAAATCCCGAATAAGATAAAGTCGATGAACCCACCTGAGAACGTTTGACCAATCGTGATCTCAAAGATGTGGGCCATCATGAAGGCGAGCCCGTCAAAGATGGCGTGGACCAAGTAGAGGACCGGCGCCACGAACAAGAAGGCGAACTCGAGCGGTTCGGTGATTCCCGTCAAGAACGACGTGAGCGCCGCCGAGAACAAGAGACCGAAGACGACTTTCTTCTGTTCCGGTTTCGCACAGTGATACATGGCGAGTGCGGCACCGAGCAGACCGAACATCATCGTGATGAAGCGACCTGACATGAAGCGAGCCGTTCCTTCATAGAACTGGGTCGTGCTCGGGTCAGCGAGCTGGGCGAAGAAGATTTTCTGCGTCCCTTCGATCAACGTCCCGTCGATGACCATTGAGCCCCCGAGGCCGGTCGTCCAAAACGGGATGTAGAAGATGTGGTGCAACCCGAACGGTCCGAGCATCCGAAGCACGAAGCCGTAGATGAATGTCCCGACGTATCCTGTCTTGTCGACGAGTCCACCGAGCGAGAAGATACCGCTCTGGACTGTCGGCCAGATGAAGTAAAGCGCAATCCCGACACCGATGGCGACGAACGACGTGATGATCGGCACGAAGCGCGATCCGCTGAAGAAGCCGAGGAACTGCGGGAGCACTTGCTTGTTGTAACGGTTATGCAAGAGTGCCGTCACAATCCCGATGAGAATACCGCCGAAGACACCGGTCTCGAGCGTTTGAATCCCGAGCGCCATTCCTTGACCGGCACTGGCGAGATCCGTCTCCATCAACTCACCCGTGATTTGAAGCATGGCGTTGATGGTGGCGTTCATAATCAGATAGCCGAGCATGGCGGCGAGTCCGGCCGTCCCTTTATCCGACTTGGCGAGCCCGACCGCGACCCCAATCGCGAAGAGGACAGCTAAGTTGGCGAAGACGATCGACCCAGCGGCGGCCATGATGGTGAACAAATGCTGGAGCCAGGTGATGTCGAGGAATGGATACGCCTGGACCGTGTTCGGGTTCGAGAGCGCCCCTCCGATCCCGAGTAATAGTCCCGCTGCCGGTAAGACGGCGATGGGCAACATAAATGATTTCCCGAATTGTTGTGCCCGTTCGAATAGACGTGACATGAGACAAATCCTCCTTAAAATTATTTTCACCTGAATCATAATATGAAAATTATTTTTATGCAAGCGTTTACGGTAAAAATATTTTCGAATGTTTTGGTTCTTATACTTCGGGAAAGCCATTTGATAACGTCCTTGCTTATCTTTACTCAAGCTTTTCGTGTGATAGAATGCGCAGGTCAATTTAATTACTTGAGCCAAAGGAGGATTAACAGCATGACTTATCTTGAAATCGCCACTAAATTATTGTTTGGATTAATTGCGTTATTGATTGTCACCCGGTTCTTTGGAAAGAAAACAATCGCGCAACTCACGCCTTTTGACTTTATTCACTCGATTGTCTTAGGTGGTCTTCTTGAAGAAAGCGTATATGATACAAAAGTTTCTCCGTTTCAGTTATTGTTTGCAGTTTCTGTATGGAGTTTGATGCTGTATACGATTGAAGTACTATCACGAAAACATGACAAGGTACGAATTCTTCTTAAAGGTGAGGCATCAATCTTGATTAAAGATGGTTTTTTGAACGTTCAAGAATTAAATCGTAACCATATTGAAATGGAGCAATTAAGAATCATGCTACGACAGGAAGGTGTTTTCTCAATACGAGAAGTAAAAGACTTATACTTAGAGCCCGGTGGCACAATTAGTTTAAAAAAATATGCCAAATTAGATCAAGTGACTCCTAAAATGTTGAATCTAGATCCTCCAGATGAACCGATGAACTTTTTGTTTATTGATGAGGGAAAAATTAACGAACAAATTTTAGATTATGTAGGAAAAACGAAAGAATGGTTAGTCGAAGAAATCCGCAAACGAGGTTATCGTGAGGTCGACGACGTATTGTTTGCTGAATGGACGGAAGGGGACGGGTTTTATATCCGAAGCTACCAGGAAAATCAACATGAGGGACCAGTACCGGTCAAAGGGAATTGATTAGTTAGTTGTTTGGTATATGAAGAGAAAAAGTGATTAAACGAGAAATGGAGCCCGTGCTATACAGGCTCCACTTCAATATTCATCGGATTTTTGTATGAGGCAATACATCAGCCCCGTTCGTGGCAATGACTTGCTTGTACCAATCGAAGCTCTTCTTCTTCGAGCGGGTGAGGGACCCGTTACCTTCATTGTCTTTGTCGACGTAGATGAAGCCGTACCGTTTCTTCATCTCGCCGGTCGAGGCGCTGACCAAGTCGATTGGACCCCAGCTCGTATAGCCGAGAATCTCGACACCGTCCTGGATCGCCTCATGCATCTGTTCGATATGTTTCGCCATATAGTCGATGCGGTAACCGTCCTCGACGTAGCCGTTCGTATCCGGTGTATCGACGGCACCGAGTCCGTTCTCGACAACGAACAACGGTTTCTGGTAACGGTCGTACAGTTGGTTCGCCGTGATACGGAAGCCGGTCGGATCGATCGTCCAGCCCCACTCCGACTTCTCGAGGAACGGGTTCTCGAGCGAGCTGAAGATGTTTCCTTCGGTCGATGCGTTGATTTCCGGGTCCGTGCTCGTCGTCCGGCTCGCGTAATAGCTGAAGCCGATATAGTCGACGGTGTGCTGTTTCAACAATTCGAGGTCGCCGTCTTCCATCTCGAGCGTGATGCCGTTTTCGTCGAGGAAACGCTTGGCATAGCCTGGGTATTCGCCACGCGACTGGACATCGATGAAGAAGAACGATTCACGATCCTTGTCCATCGCGTCCAAGACGTCGTCCGGGTTGCACGAGTAGGCGTACGTCTGACCGGCCGCGAGCATGCAGCCGACTTGCATGTCAGGATTGATGGCGTGCGCCGCTTTGACCGCTTTCGCGCTCGCGACGAGCTGATGGTGGGCCGCCTGATATTTCACTTGCTGCTTGTCCTCGCCGTCCGCAAAGACGAGACCGGCGCCGATGAACGGCAAGTGCAACAGCATATTGATCTCGTTGAACGTCATCCAATACTTCACTTTGCCGTTATAGCGGGTGAAGAGCGTCGTTGCGTACGTCTCAAAGAAGTCGACGACACGGCGGTCGCGCCAACTGCCATAGTTTTGGATGAGGCTGACCGGTACGTCGAAGTGGGCGATTGTGACGACCGGCTCGATGCCGTGCTTCAACAGTTCGTCGAAGACGTCGTCATAAAATTGTAGTCCTGCCTCGTTCGGCTCGGCGTCGTCACCGTTCGGGAAGATGCGGGCCCATGAAATTGACAGGCGGAGTGCCTTGAATCCCATCTCGGCGAACAGAGCGATATCTTCTTTATAACGGTGATAGAAGTCGATCGCTTCGTGTGACGGATAAAACTCGCCCGGCACCGGCTCAAGTGACGGCAAGTCACCGAACATGACGTCGAAGCGCTTCTTGCCGGTCGGCAACAAGTCGACCGTCGTCAAGCCTTTGCCACCTTCTAAGTACGCACCTTCAGCTTGGTTCGCGGCGATGGCGCCGCCCCATAAAAATCCGTTTGGAAAACTCATCAAATCCATCCTTTCTAAGATAGGGGAGGGACTTGCCCTCCCACATTTATTCGTTAATGACAAACAAGGCTTCGCCTGAGCGAACGTTTGTGGCGCGGCTCGGTGAAATCACTTTCCGATTCGTGACGATGACCGGCGTCGTGAGGGCCCGGCCTGAGCGTTTGATCGCGTCGAGGTCAAACTCGATCAACAGCTGTCCTTTCTCGACGAACTCTCCTTGCGTGACGTGTGCTTTAAAGTATTTGCCTTCGAGTTGAACCGTGTCCATACCGATATGGATGAGCACCTCAGCTCCCGTCTCGGTCGTGATGCCGATGGCGTGATGTGTTGGGAAGAGAGCGGACACTGTCCCAGCGACCGGGGCGACGAGCTTGCCTTCTGTCGGTTCGATGGCGACGCCTTGGCCGAGCGAGCCGGATGAGAAGGCGACGTCTGAGATGTCTTTCAAGTTGACGACGTTGCCGGCGAGTGGGCTGAGGATCTGTTCTTGGCCGACTTTTGTCGCTGAAACTTCCTGTGCGACCGGTGTGACTTCTGGTTGTGGCGTTGCGGCGACCGCTTTATTGACGCCACCGAACAAGTACGTCAAGACGAAACCGACGACGAAGGCGACGGCCGTCCCGATGAGTGATCCGTAGAAGCCGGTCGTGAGTCCTTCCGGTGAGATGTTCGACGGGTAACCGAAGACGCCGAGTCCGCCAATCATATACACTTGTGTACCCATGATGCCCATGATCCCACCACCGACGGCACCACCGATACAGCTCATGATGAACGGTTTTTTAAGTGGAAGCGTGACCCCGTAGATGGCCGGCTCGGTGACTCCGAAGATGCCTGAGATGAAGGCCGGGATCGAGAGCGTTTTAATTTTTTGATTTTTGATGCGAAGGAAGACTGCGAGTACGGCACCGATTTGCGCGAATGAGGCCGCGAAGACGAGTGCGAGTACAGGGTCTGACCCAAGCGACGTCAAGTTGTTGATGGCGACCGGGACGAGTCCCCAGTGCAAGCCGAAGATGACGAACACTTGCCATAAGCCACCGAGGAAGAGACCGGCGACGAGCGGGCTCAAGTTGTAAACGGCGACTGTGGCGCTACCGAGCAACATACCAGCCCATGTCGCGATTGGTCCGATTAAGATGAACGTGAGCGGCACGATGATGAGCAATGTCAATAACGGGACGATGAACATTTTGACGACGTCTGGGATGACCGTCTTCAAGAAGTTCTCAAGCTTCGCTGCGAAGAACGCCGCGATGATGATCGGAATGACCGATGTCGAGTATGTCATCAAGATGACCGGCACACCGAGGAACGTGATATGGATCGGTGACTCGAACATGGTGCCGGCGAAGACAGTATAGAGCGGGTCACCGGCCGTGAGCGTCGACAGCGTCGGATAGACGAGCGCCGCCCCGATGGCCATCCCGATGAACGGACTGCCGCCGAACTTCTTAATGGCCGTATAGCCAAGGAAGATTGGGAAGAAGTAGAACAACGAGTCGCCGATGGCGTTCAACAGCTGATACGTGCCGGATGTGGCGTCGAGCCAACCGAGGGCGACGAAGAGGGCGTTGAACCCTTTAATCATCCCGGTCGCGGCTAAGACGCCGAGGACAGGGGTAAAGATGCTAGAGATGATATCGATGAACCGGCTGAATAATGATCCTTTCGGGCCTTCCTCTTCTTCAATCGGTGACTGGTTCTGGAAACTGCCGACTTCGACGACCGCTTTATACACGTCGGGGACGTGGTTGCCGATGACGACCTGGTATTGACCGCCACTCTTCATGACGGTGACGACACCATCCATGTTTTTGAGGGCTTCCGTGTTGGCCTTGCTCTCATCTTTTAATTTGAAGCGCAAACGGGTGATACAGTGGACGACGCTGTTGACGTTCTCTTTGCCGCCGACTTGCTGGATAATGTCGCGTGCGAGCTGTTCATACTTCATGTCCATACCTTCCTTTTTCATTGGATTTTTGGTTTGCGTCAAATAAAAAACCTGACCCGTGTCAGATGAGATACGTGAAATCACGTCTACCATCTGACTCGAGTCAGGTTATGCCCACTAAAGGTAACATTCCTGCGCAGGAGACCGTTCAGTTGTTATTTGATACTTGAAATGTAGCACGTGCCAAAACGAAATGTCAACGCTTACATTTAGGAATTTTCAGATTTCTTTTATTGGACACAAATATAGAAGGAAGGATTAAATGTAGGCAATATAAAAACGAGTGAAGAATCTCACTCGTTTAGGCTTAGCTTGATTTTTTTCTACGACGCATCATGAGTAACAAACCGACAGTCAGAGCAATCAGGGTAGCGAATCCGACAAAGTACCAAATTGAATTCGTAGTCCGGATTTCGGCAACATCAGTATTTATTGAATCTGCCTGATCCGAGATTGTCGAACTGTTTGTAAAAATGGCACCGTTTTGATTTTTAACAGCTACGCTGAACGTCTCATTCGGGAACGCCAATGTTTGCATGAGAGACGAGTCGATCGAGTCCGTGGTTGCTATGACAACTAGCGCTCGATTGGTATTCCACGGAGAGGGTTGAATCCACGCATACTCTGCTGATGTCTCAGGGGTAAAGCCATACTGTGTTAGATCAATACCTTTGTCGCCTGAAACAATCCAATCTTCTTGTTTCTCTTTCAAGATAGCTGCGTCTTCTGGATTCCCGACAAACATTACGGACCGCTCTTCAAGAATCGATTCGTCCAATTCCGATGCCCGTACAACTTCGACCTGATGGGTGAGCGGGGTGACAGGCAGACCGCTGATGACCGTTGCGACGTTTTTCAGCGTTGCCGAACTGTCATCATCCGGCACGACGAGCACCACACCTTTTTCAGTAGCAAATAGACTCGCCATATTCAAAAAGACTTCGTTGTTTGTATTCCCGTTACTTGTTGGGAGCGTCACTTGACTATCCGATGACACATAAATCCAGCGATCGACATCATTATCCGTACAAGGGGCTTCAGAACGAAGACCTCTTGCCTCAAAGGAGACATCAAGGAAAGTGGCGCGTTCCAAAGTAGATGGAGCGACACGAATCTTATGGTGATAAAAACCCATGTCGTCCGGATCGTTATCCAATGGAATCGAATGTGGGACATTGTTAATCCAAGCAATCAATTCAGCGGATGGTTGCCCATCTTCTTTTACTGCTAGGCTCTCTGACAGTTTGTATGTGACATCGATTTCTACACTCGATGTCGTATCGATGACTGGGAGTGGATAAAAATAGTTTGTACTCTTCGTTTGCGCACCACTCAGGATTAAATCTGATGCACCGACCGTACGGAGCGATACGACATCTTCCGCTGCCTGTAGGGCGGGTGTACTCGACAAAATTAGTTTTTCCCCATCAAATTGTTGGCGGTGTCTTTCTAAGAGGAGATGATCTAATTTTCCTTCAAACGACTCTGAGTTGTTCGCTAGGACGAACAGGGCGTCCACGGAATTGCCTTTTTCGACCAAGTTCACGCGTTGCAACAACATCTCGTCATCTTCTAGAGATGTGTCGAGATCGTCAATGAGTGTGGCGACGGGACCGGTAAAGCCGTCCTGTTCCCCGATGAAAATATAGTTGCCTGTGAATGATTTTAGTTGTCGCTCGTATCGAATCAATACGTTATCTGAGTCGGACGCATCATTTTTTAATTGACGATATAGTAATAGGGCAGCTTCGTAAGAAGCTGCGTCAGGATGGTCTGGCAGCACGAGAGTCAATGTTTTGTTGAACGTTTGAGTAAACGTACTCGAGTATTCGTTCAAGGATAAGTTGGTTTTGTTGCCAATCGAAACAAAGCTGGAAGATCGAACCGTGAACCAACTCCCGGAAGTATTACCTGTGTCACACATTCGTCCACGCAGAATCCCGGTAAAGCGAACGGTGATTTCGTGAGTCCCTTTTGTCAAATGCTCATCCCGGAGTGGAATCGTCACACGATCTTCAGCAGATTTTTTTGACAATGCAATCGAACGGATTGGTTCCCCATCGATTTCAATTGTGACTGCTGAAGGAGGAATGAGTAATTCAGAGTGTGACCAATCCAAAGAGAGGAACTTGGATTTACTTGCAGGCTCAGCACGTAACACGGTGTACGTATACGTGCGAGATGATGTTTCTCCCGGTAAAATGTCATCGCTCATCGTCAAGGCACGTTCACTAATGGAGTCGGCGGATTTGATCGGTAGCGGAGAAGTGAGTTCGCCAGTTGCATGAACAGGTAGTGAAAACGCGGTAAAGAGCAGTATACTACTTAGTAAAATTGAGATTGAGAATTTCATGTCGTTTTTCCTTTCAACCAAAACGGTCTGTTTTATACCATTTAACTTCTTGTTTGAATAACACACGTTTGATTTCTAAGTAGAGTGAATAAATGACGAGTATAATCCATAATTGACTGTACGTGAAGTACATCAGGATGACGGTGAAAAAGTTTTGTGAGTTAAATTCGGAGCGTTCGATACTGAGTGTTACAAAAACTTCTGTCACGAATAGTAAGAAAGCGAGAATCCACAGCACGAGTGTGATATTGCCGACTTTAAGACCGATGTCGACGAATAAATTGATGACAAATAGACTGTTCGATAGGATGACCCCGAAGAAAAATAAAAAATACGTAAAAAAGAAATAGAAAATATCGAACACAATTTTTTTACGTTTTAACGAGAACAGTTGGCGCATAAACTTCAGCACGACGTATTGGTTGCCGCGAGCCCATCGTGTTCGTTGCTTCCACCAAACCTTTAACGTTTGGGGCTCCTGTTCCCACGTCACTGCGGCAGGGAAAAAGCGAATATGCCAGCCAAGTTCATATACACGAATTGTTAACTCGGTATCTTCAGCAAGGGCTTGTTCATCCCATCCCCCAAGTTCCTCGATAATCGAACGTCGAATAGCGAAGTTCGTACCAGGAATAGTAGCGATTTTGAACCATTTCCACCGACCCGCTTGTGCCATCCACTGAAAGCAAATCGTTTCAATGTTGATCAGTCGAGTGAGCAGAGTCTCATAAGCATTAATCACCCGAAACTTCCCGACGACAGCACCTGCTTTCGGATCGTTAAGTAATCCCATCACTAAATGATAGACGCCATCTTTTTCTGGCGTGTTGTCCGCGTCATATACGACGAGTACATCACCGGTTGATTGAGATAGACCGAAATTGAGAGCGGACGATTTTCCTTTCCCTGCGAAAGCAGGGGTTGTCTTCACCACGTGAATGAACGGAAACTTATCCGCAAATGTTTGAGCAATTTCGCCTGTACGATCGGAGGAATTGTCATTGATAAGTAGAATTTCGAGTTTGTCTTTTGGGTACTCGATGCGTGACATGGCACGAAGCGTCGCCGCGACGACTACTTCTTCGTTATGGGCCGGAATCAGGACGGATACTTTCGGTAAATCGTTCATATTTTTGGACCAATCCGTTATCGGTGCCTGATAGGTCATGAAGTGCCAAAATCCGCCTTGCATTAAAAACATATGATACAGCAGCATTGTCCAAATCATAATTAGCGAAAAGAGAAATAGACCATTTGCCATTGTTTATCCACGCTCCTTGAAAAGTCGTTTTTTACGTTGAGCGCGTAAAAAGAGGGTGTACGTCAAAAATGCGATGACGAAGAGCAAGGTTATCACTGCTAGTGCAGTTAGTGCCTGCTCTAAAAATGATTGAGGCATTAACAGACTGAGTCGATTCAGAATGTTACTGCGGTTGTCTTTTAGCACGAGCACTCCGTCTTCCGACTGAACGGAAACTTCATCAGTTCGGACACGCTCGTCGCTCGTTCGTAAATCAAACCATGTAAATCCAGGTACGGACTCCATTAACGCCACGACTTCCGGTAAATACTCTGTTCCAATATAAGGGTGATAGAATGCGCCAATCATCGATTCACGGACGATGAGTGTCTCCTCGAGAGCACGTCTCATTTCATCAACGGGTCGAGGAATATCGGTACGGACGTAACCAATCGTTTCTGGATAGAGCGTCATACCTTGAAGGAGAGACGGTTTTGAAACGTAAGGTGTACTCCCTAAGACTTCCCAATTGGAGTTGCTCCATTGCACTTGACCGAACACATTCGTGAAGTATTCGGACGTTAATGCGTAACCTGAATGAGACATTGCGTAGTGTGGTGCTTCAAAACCTAATGGATGAAGACCTAGTGAGACGAGTTCATGAATTGAATTTGATAGCTTCGAGTGAATGTACGTCGTCTCTTTTTCCAATAACGTATTCAAGTACGACGTATACGCAGATTCGCTTGCGAACGACTCACGCCCTTTTAATTTTGGTGGCATTTCATCCGGCGGAGATAGAACGGGTTGATTGTTTTCTACGTCCCAAAACTCGAAGCCCTCACCAGTTTCTGACGAACGATATTGATGCGTATAGCCGTGTGCGATTACAGTAGCCCCACGCGCTTCAAGTTCGCGTAGTGTGTCGATTAATTCGGGACGGTCCGTAAACCGGACGGTGTCTCCATTCGCGGCATCGGTATAAACCGGTATAACAGCGAGTATAATCGGAATCTCTCGATCTAATAAATACGTGCCGACTTCCTTGACGAGTTCAGGGTCTGAACTCGGATTGATATCTTCAAGGCGTATGTAGCCGACGTGGCCAAGAGAGGCTTCGACGTCGAAGAAATCGAATAGACTGTCCGCAATGAAGAGGGAAGGTCGGTTTAATAGATTTTCAATTCCCGCGTAAAAATTGTCTTTTGCCTGGATGAGAACGGGTAGTACTTTATCGTTACGAACAACACTCGCATGGGTAATCGATGAAGCCTCTGGTTTTACAGTCGTCACTACATCAGCGAATTCAAATGAAAGGCTTTGGTCCGTTCGAGCATGAAGAAATTTGGAGACTCCGGCGACTCGAGTCATCTCGAGTCCTTTGAATGGAGATAGTTGATTCGCATTTTGGCCGATTGCATATAATGGGATCGACGAATGATTCAGTAACTCACGGGTTGACTTAGGTAGTGTCGAAGTGGAGGCGCCATAATAAAAAATGTGGCTAACCTCTGACAGTGCATCAGTCCCTAAATCGATGTCCCGAATCAACTTGATTTCATCAGAGAAGCGAGACACGAGCGCTTCTAACTTATAGACGTCGGGCGGAGTCTCTACCTGTGAAGAACTGTAAACAATCACAACATGTGTAGGTTTTGCCGCATCAATCGGTGTCGGAAACAGTAGGAGTAGCAAGAGAATCATAAGGCACTTATAACGCATAGCTCTTCAACTCGTTTCCAATCAAATTGAGTATCTCTGTTGGAGACTCAATGTCAGTTTCTTTTGTGACCGTATAGTGTGCAATATGATTGGTAAACGTAACGATTTTTCCGGAATCGGTTTTATAGTCGCCCAACATATCGCGGAATCGATTTGTCAGAATGAACATATGTTCTTCAGAAGCATGCGGTAGAATCAAAGCAAACTCTTCTACCGATAGACGAAATTTTTTATCGGTCGTACGTGTCGAGTTATATAATTGCTTACTAAAATAGTTCAGGAAGTTTTCATATTCTCGTTGCCCATACAACTTTTTAAACTCCATCAAATAGTCGATTTTGTATAAGAAGACCGTAAACGCTTCACCGTGGCGTCTCGTCCGATCGATTTCAAGCTGTAACTCGAGGACAAATCTGTCTTGGTTGTCGAGTCCGGTTTCCGTGTCGATTGCAACGAGGCGACGTACTTGTTCGCTTAACGTTTGATTCAAATCACTGATTTCTTTTACTCGTTCATGAAGCGAGCCACTTGAGATTACGAGTGCTAGGAGACAGAAACCATAGTAAAGAAGGGTGGCTTCTGAAAACAACAACGACTGGTCTTCAGGACGGAAAAAGAGATTCCAAAAATAAAGGCTCCCTAAACAAAAGAGGATGACGAGTGAAGTGAACAAGCCGGCCCGTAATCCCGTGAACAGGCTCAACACGATTGCGAATGCAAGTAACATGATACTTTCAGTGTGAACTTGACCCATTTCCGGCATATATTGAACAAATAAAACAAGTAAGATCATAAACACACATACATGTATGCTGACCAGGCTCGTCTTACGGAACGATGTATCCATCGAGAAGTCTCCCTTCGGCTAATAAAGGCAACAAATTATCAAATGAGTGAGTATGTTGCGTCATCACATCAATAAACCCACCGTTATATTCGGAGGATTCATCTTGAACAGCTAAGTCTCGAAGCCGCTCCATCACGACCTCCGCAAACTCGTCTTCACCACGTTCAAGCAGATAAAAGACAGCGAGCGCATAAACAGCTTGTGATTCGTAGGTGACAGTCGGTGTTCCGGTGCTACGATTGTATCGACCATAAATCGGCCCCATCTCAAATGCTTCTTTAAAGAATGTATAGAAAAGGTCTGTGGCGAGATTGAACTGTTCATATCTCAAGGCGACGTACAGTTGATCAATCATATTGATTTCATCATCAAATGTATAAGTTTGATTTTGAATCGAATATGCTTTTGCAAAGAATGGCCCGTCTGTGGGTGCTTCAACAAGAAGGTTCTTACTATTGGAATAAAGGTTGGACGATGCAGGCATCAACTTGAGCGCAGCCTCATCTAAATAGCTGAGTGTAAGGATGTCACTCGATTCCTTTGTCTTCAAATCAACGTAATCGACAGGAAGACCCTCTTTTGTGGCAATCGTTGTCAGCGATTCGGAAATGTTGTTTGCGAGTTCTGCATAAGTCGGCTCATCGAATGATTTTGCAGCTAAATAGAGTGCATGGATAATCCGGGCATCATCAATCCAAGCGTTCACAGGACTGGTGAGTATCGCTTCATCCTTTTGCTCGAGGCGCCAGGCGACTAGATTCGATTCGTCCAAAAAATACTCGGTCAGGACGACTACTTGATCGGCGAATTCTCTTTCTCGATCACGTTCGACTAAAAAAAGTAAGTACAGGCCAAGCGATTCGGACAAAAATTCGTTTTGACGATCTGTGATGTTCGTACGAAGTAGTCCGGTTTCAATAAGAAGATGGGTTCGGATAAAGGCTTCGACTGGAAACTCGCTCTCATAGTCTTGAGGCGGTGCTTTAGGTTTTTCCTCCGAACATGCTGAGAGCAAGAGCAGACAGGAGAGGAAAAGTGGGAAGAAGTTGCGCATTGAAGTCTCCTAGATAATTGTGATGTGGTTCGTGATGGTTCCATGATGTACATCGGATGGAATAGGGAATCATTGAAGCGTGATAAAGAAATGATTTATAGACGTTAGAAAAATAGAATGAGGGCAGCGAAAAACACGCTAATTCGGATTTTCTCAATTTTGTATGAGGATGTCAATCATAAACCTGTAATATACAAAATGATTGAGAATTGGAACATATTCTTACTTTTATCCGTATACATGTAATGTAGAATAGGAGGGGTTTTGATGAGACGTGAACAACATATCCGGCGCCTTGTCGATTACGCACGGCAAGGAAATGCGAAGACATTCATCATTGGGGCCGCTTCGGCCATCATCACGGGAACGCTCGTCCAGTACGTGACTGAATTCGAACTCGTCGTGCTCGGCATCGGGTTTCTCGGCGTCATTCCGTTGGCCATTCGTGAATGGAAACTCGGAACAATCCGAGCCTCGTTCAACAACAATGCTACGTACCAGCGGCTCGTCCGGTTGCCGTTTTGGCTGACGCTATGCGGGTTGGTCATGCTGTACGCGCTTCTCGGCTGGTACGATTCCGGCTCGGCGGGTCCGTCCTTCTTTATCTTGTTCGCAGCGCTCTGCATGGGGATGTTTGGTCTCCAGCGTGCCTTCGACCGGGTTATCTTGAAACTCGAGCCAGACTATATCACTGACCGCGAACTGCATCGCGAGCTGAAATGAAAAAACGAGGTCACCCGGCGCGGGGAGACCTCATTTTTGTGTTCACAAGTAGCGTTCGTTCATGACCCGCCCCCGAATCGGTTTGGCCGGTGAGCCATAAGCGACGACGTGGTTCGGGATGTCCTTGACGACCGTGGCGCCGGCACCGATGACCGTGTCGTGCCCGATGTGGACGTTGTGGATCACCGTCGCGCTCATACCGACGAACGTTCGGGTTCCGACGTGGACGTTGCCGCCGAGATGTGCGCCCGGGGCGATTGAAGCGAACGGTTCGAGCACACAGTCGTGATCGACCGACGCCATCGTATTGATAATACTGTGTGGGCCGATGACGGCGTTCGGATTGATGACGCTCCCTGCCATGACGGCCGTGCCTTCACCGAGGATGACGTTCTTGCCGATGACGGCGCTTGGGTGGATGGCATTGACGAACTCGAAGTCTGGTGTCCGTCCGCGGATGGCGCGCTCGAGTGACTCGCGCTGGACGTTGTCACCGATACCGATGATGCCTTTTTTGGCGACGACGTTGGAATGGACGAGACCGAGCACGGGGTACCCGGCGACGAATTTACCGATTAAGGCTGGGTTGTCGTCATAAATTCCTGCGATCCGGTAGAGTCCCATCAACTCAAGAATATCGATGATGACTTGTGCGTGACCGCCTGCACCAAAAATCACAATCCATTCCATGATTGGTCACCCCTTTTTTGCCGAAAACTGTCGAAAATATTGTTCTGTACGTTAGTTATTTCCGATTCCCTATATTTGAAACAAAACAAAAAAGAAGTTGCGAGCATGATTTGATATCAAAGCATATTCGAGGACGGAACGTGTGACTTCCTATATAGGTATTTGTTCAAAAATCTGTAAACCTTCCATTTACAATCCAAAAGCATTCTCCGCATTTCCGTTTTGTTGTTTTTCGGACGGGCTATTTTCCTAAGGTAATCTACTGATGGGAGGAGTGCTCACATGCCTTTGAAACTGATGTATATCACGAACCAGCCGGAGATCGCGCTGCTCGCTGAACAGAACGGGGTCGATTGGGTGTTCATCGACTTGGAGTTGAACGGGAAGGTGGAACGACAAGGACATCTCGATACGGTCATCTCACGCCATGCGATCCGCGACGTGAGCCGGTTGCGCGCGGTCTTGAAGCATGCGGAGTTGCTCGTCCGCGTCAATCCTATTTTTCAAGGCTCGCGTTATGAGATCAATGAAGTCATCAATCGAGGGGCCGACGTCGTCATGTTGCCGTACTATAAGTCGGTCGACGAAGTCGCGACGTTCATCGAGCTCGTCGACAAGCGGGCGGGCGTCTGTCTGTTGTGCGAGACGAAAGAGGCCGTCGCCTGTATGCCGGACGTGCTCCAACTACCGGGCATCGACTACGTCCATATCGGATTGAACGACCTGCATCTCAGTTACGGGCAGAGCTTTTTATTCGAACCGCTCGCCGACGGGACGGTCGAGGCGGTGACACGTCAACTCCAGATAGCGGGCATCCCGTATGGGTTTGGCGGCATCGCCCGCATCGGAGAAGGGAGGCTCCCGGCTGAGAAAGTGCTTGGGGAGCATATCCGACTCGGCTCGTCGCTCGCCATCTTGTCGCGCAGCTTCTGTAATATCGGGGTGACCGGAAAATTTGACGCCAGACAGGCACAAATGTTCCAAGAAGGGGTATGGAAAATTAGGGTGTACGAGCAACAGCTCGAACACGCGACACCGGAGTGGTTGGAATTGAACCGGTTGAGCCTCGTCTCGACCGTCGATGCCATCGCGACGGAAATCCAGAACCGGAAAGGGATTTTGTCATGAATTTGCTGTCGACAGGAGTGCGGTTGACTCCTGAACAACGCGCCACACTCGAACGACTCGGCTATACGGTGACGACGCTCCGTGAAGAAGCGGACGTGACGGACATCGATGTCTCACAGGTCGAGGGACTGATTTGTAACAACTTGTTTCAATATCGCCAATGTGAGGATTTCAAACGGCTACGGTTCGTCCAGGCCATCAGTGCTGGACTCGATCGTCTGCCGCTCGAAGAACTCGAGAAACGAGACGTCCGCATCTATAATGCTGGCGATACGTATGCCGTACCGATGGCCGAATGGGTTGTCTGGCAATTGCTCGACTTCATGAAGCACGGGGCGGCGTTTCGGGAGAAGCAGGCGAATCGGCATTGGGAGAAGGAACGGCGGTTGCGCGAACTGACTGGGAAGACCGTTGCCTTGCTTGGCCTTGGTCACGTAGGAGAGGCGATCGCGAAGCGGCTCCGGGCGTTCGATATGACCATCATCGGCGTCGGACATCGTGAGAAGCAGGTCCCGTTCGTCGACCGTTACGTGTTGATGGATGAGTTGCACGACGTCTTGGCGGAGAGTGACGTCATCGTCATCGCCTTGCCGCTCACCGACGAGACGTATCATGTCATCGATGCGGAGGCGATTGCGTCCATGAAAGAAGACGCCGTCCTGTTGAACGTCGCACGTGGCGCCATCATCGACGAGACGGCGCTCATCGCGGCACTCGAGGAAGGCAAGTTCTTCGGCGTCGCCTTGGACGTCTTCGAGACCGAGCCGCTCCCGTCGGACCATGCGCTCTATAACTTCGAATGGGTGACGCTCACCCCGCACAATTCATACGTATCGGACCGGGTGAACGAGCGGCTGTTCGAGAACATCGTCCGCAATTTACGGCACGAACAACTTCAGTGACATGCGAAGCTGACCAAACGGTCGGCTTTTTTCGTTTTTTATAATTCACGAAAAGATTATCCACGACTCATTCCGTTTGTGAGTTACCGGGAAGGGCTTACGGGAACAACGAGGATAGACTCACAGCAATCACTCACATCATGAAACGACAACCTAGAAGGAGTGACCTACATGCCAAGCCTCACCCCGCTCGTCAGCCTCGTCGTCCCGGTCTACAATGCGAGCGCCTACGTCCGTCAGTGCCTCGACAGTTTGACACAACAGACGTACCCGCACGTCGAGATCATCTGCATCAACGACGGCAGCACCGACGATAGCCTTCACATCCTGATGGAATATATCCATGACCCGCGTGTCCAAGTGCTCGACCAGACGAATCGGGGCTGCGCCTTCAGCCGCACCCGAGGGCTCGGCATGGCGACAGGGGAGTACATCATGTTCATCGACAGCGATGACTGGCTCGACCTTGACGCGATCCGCATCCTCGTCGAGCACGCCGAACGGGAGCGTGCCGACGCGGTCATGGGCACGTACGTCCGGGAGTACAAGGGTCGGTCGTTACCGAAGAAGATCTTTGACGCGGATTTTTTGTCGTTCGACGCGGTCGAGACGAAACGCCACGTCCATCGTCGCCTGTTCGGACTGGTCGGCGAGGAGCTGGCCCACCCGGAAAACGTCGACGCGCTCAACTCGAACTGTTTCACTCTCTATCACCGCGACCTCGTCAAACATCTGACGTTCGGGGCCGGTCCATATGGCACGTTCAACGACCTCTATTTCCAAATCGAAGCGCTCGAGAATTGCCATCGTTTCGTCTATATCGATTACCCGGTCTACCATTACCGGAAGACGGACGCCGGTTCGATGTCGAGCGCGTATAAGCGAGACCTCGTGTCGTCACGGATGCAGTTCTTCCATATCTTGATGCGCTACATCGAGAAGCACCATCTCGGCGAGGAATACATGCGCGCCCTCTACAATCGCATCGCCCTCAGCATGATCGGCATCGGCTTGAACGAGCTGGCGGCACCGAAATCGCTCTTCGCCCAAGCCGAGTCATTGAAGCAAGTGCTCCGGCAAGACGAATACAAGCAAGCCTATTCGCAGATGGAGCTACAGCATTTCGACGTGAAATGGCGGACGTTCTTCCAGCTCTGTAAACATGAACGGACCGTCCCGCTCGTCTTGATGTTGCATGGGGTCGATTATCTTCGGAAACGTGTGTGAGGAGGAGAAATGATGAAACGAGTGCTCATGGTCGCCTCGGTCGTCTCGATGATCGAGAGCTTCAACCGCGACAATATCCGCATGCTGCAAGAGATGGGGTATCAAGTCGACGTCGCCACGAACTTCGAATGGGGCAGCATGTATTCGCCTGAGAAAATCATCCGCATCAAGCAAGACCTAGAGGCGAATGGGGTCGCGTTGTACCAAATCGATTTCGAACGCGACATCAAGAAGATGAATGGGCACGTCCGCGCCTATCAACAGTTGAAGGCCGTCATGACGGCGAACCGCTATCACTTCATCCACTGCCACTCGCCGATTGGCGGGGTCGTCGGCCGGCTCGTCGCGCGCCAGACGCACACGCCATGCATGTATACGGCGCACGGCTTCCATTTCTTTAAAGGCAGCCCGTCGCTCAACTGGATGCTGTATTATCCGGTCGAACGGACGCTCGCCCGATTGACCGATACGATCGTCACCATCAACGAGGAGGACTTCTCACGGGCACAGACGTTCAAGACGTCGCACACGTTCCGCATCCCCGGCATCGGCGTCGACACGAAACGGATCGAGGCGGTCACGATTGACCGACCGTTGAAACGTCGTGGCCTCGGCATCGACAGCGATACCGACTTCGTCTTGTTGTCAGTCGGCGAGTTGAACGAGAATAAGAACCACGAGACGATTATCCGCGCCATCGCCTCGCTGCATGAACCGACGCTCCGTTATTTGATTGCCGGGACGGGTGACAACAATGACCATCTCGAACGGCTCATCCGGGAGCTCGGGCTCGAGCGGCAAGTGACTTTGCTCGGCTTCCGGGACGACGTCATCGAAGTGATGAAGGCGTCGGACTGCTTCGTCTTCCCATCGAAACGGGAAGGGCTCGGCATGGCCGCGCTCGAGGCGATGGCCGCCGGGCTACCGCTCATCACGTCGAACGTGCACGGCATCAACGACTATTCGATTGACGGGGTGACCGGCTACAAATGTTCGCCGGAAGACGTGGCCGGATTCGCCCGGGCCATCCGGACGATGCAACTCGATTTCGATTTGTCCCACCAGATGGGGCTCCATAACAGTGAGTCGGTCAAGGCGTTCGACGTCGACCGCTCGAAGACGGAGATGCGACGCATCTACGAGAGTTTTGATCGACCGATTGCCTGAAGAGAGGAGGGAGACGCATGAAACTCGATACCGAGGTCGGCGTCGTCAAATATCTGGTGCTGTTCTATTATCTGCTCGCAACGACTGTCTTCTATGCGCTCGCGATTTACGCGACCGGGAACGGCGTGTCGTACCATTTGTTCGGGGAAGGGGATGACGGCGTCTTCTACTGGGAACAGGCGATGAACGTATTTTACGATTTGTCGTGGATCCGGACGTCCATCTATCCATGGGTCATCGGCAAGCTGATGCAGTTGATCGGCACCGAGAGCGTGTTCGCCATCCGATTGTTCAACTTCGTCGGGATGGCGCTCCTCATTCATTTTGCCTTGAAACTCGTCTCCATCCAGCTCGCGACGACGGAGCTCGGGGAGAAAGAGGAACGCATCCGCCATTACGCCTATCTGTACGCCCTGTTTTGCTTCATCGCCTATATCAGCCTGTTCATCAATATCACAACATCGATTTACCGGGACGTCTGGATTTACATGCTCTATATCGCGGCGACGTATCTCGCCATCCGCTGGTTGTTCGAGAAGAACTGGACGTACTTCCTGCTCTTGATTCCGACCGTCTGGTTGCTCGGCGAGTTCCGGACGTACGCGCTCCTGTCGTTCATCATGGCGACCGTCCTATGGCTGACGCTGCAAGCGGTGCGCAAAGTCGCCGGACCGTTCATCATCCTGACGCTCGCGCTCGTCATCTTCGGCGTCATCTATACGTTCTTCATGGATGTCCAAGTCCCGATCGTCGACAAGACGCTCCGCTCAGCGTTGCAGTATCGCTCCGACGGCATCGGCTTCCTCGCCGGTGGCAGTCAGATGGGCATCCGGCTCGACGCATCGAACTACTTCGGCTTCCTGTTCAATTACGTGCACAGTTATCTCGGCAACCTCGTCGGCCCGCTGCCGTGGGACGTCCGTGGCCTCACCATCTTGCTCGTCTTCTTCATCGAGGCGTTGCCGATGACGCTCATCCTGTTGTTCCTCTGGTCACGACGCGCCTACGTCACGAAAGTGCAACAGTTCATCTTGATGCAGGCGTTCGTCTGGAACGGCTTGATCGCCATCACGAACGATAATATCGGGACCGCCTTGCGGCTCCGTGCCATCGCCTATCTGTTGATCTTGCTCGTCTTTGTCGTCGCCTATAGCCGGCATCGGGCCGAGCATGTGAAACAGACCGTCCCGCCCGTCGTCACGACGTAGATAAATCTTTCAAAAAAATGATAGGCATCTCCTTCCTGTTTGCATTTGACGGGAAGCGGGACGGGGAAATGGTCATTATCCAACAACGCATACAACTTTGAGTCGCACCAATGAAGGAGGTTAGGTTGCCGTGAAAGACATCAACGCATCGATTCGCGATATTTGGTTCATCCTGAAAACGAAGAAGTGGGTCATCCTCTTCACCATGGTCCTAGTCGGGGGCATCGCCTACTCGCTCAGCCGCTACGTCATCCCACCGACGTACGAGGCGTCGACCCAAATTCTCGTCGTGCCGAAACAGACGGGGACGGAGACGCTCGACAGCACGCAGATTCAATCGTCCCAAGGACTCGTCAACACGTATCGGATCATCATGAAGAGTCCGATCATCTTGAACGAGGTGCGCGAGAATATCGCCAGCGCCCCGGAGAAACTCGAGGACCAAATCGTCATCGAGAGCGAGGAGAACTCGCAAGTCATCACCATCCGGGCGACGGCCGATTCGGCAGCCCTCGCGTCATCAATCGCCAATGAGCTCGGACGCGTCTTCTCGAACGAGGTACCAAAATTAATGAATATCGATAATACGCAAATCTTGTCGCCGGCGTTCATCCCGGCCGAACCGGTCGAACCGAACATTCCTCGCAACACGGCGCTCGGTGTCCTGGTCGGCTTCATCTTGAGCAGCGGTATCGTCCTCATGCGTTATTTGTTCAATAAACAGATTCGCTCCGAGGCCGAGGCCGAAGCCATCCTCGGTATCCCGGTCATCGCGTCAATCCCGTTGTTTGATCGTCAAATCGCGAAACCTGAGAAACGGAAGCCGCAGGAACCAAAAGTCGTAAAGGAGGGTGAACCGTATGTTCCGAAAACGCAACGAAAACTATCATAACCGGATGACGAAAAACTTGATCACGATTTACGAACCGAAGTCACCGATCTCGGAGCAATACCGGACGCTCCGGACGAATCTCGAGTTCACATCGCTCGGCTCGAAGTTGCAGACGCTTCTCATCACCTCGACGTCGATGGGGGAAGGCAAGTCGACGACCGCGAGCAACTTGGCCGTCGTCTACTCGCAACTCGGCAAGCGCGTCCTGCTCGTCGACTGTGACATGCGACGCCCGACGATCCATCAAATCTTCCATATCGACTCACGGATCGGGCTCTCAAACGTGCTCGCCAAGCGCTCGACGGCCGAGGCGGCCATTCAGCCGACGCAGCTCGACAATCTGTACGTCATGGTCGCGGGCGTCGTCCCGCCGAACCCGTCCGAGTTGCTCGCAGCCCCGGCGTTCCGGGAGATGCTCGATCACTTGAAGGACGACTTTGATATCATCCTGCTCGACGCACCGCCGATCATGCAGGTGGCAGACAGCCGGATTATTGCCCAGGAAGTCGACGGGGCGATCCTCGTCCTCAGCTGTGAATCGGCCGACCGGGATGAGGTCGTCAAAGCACGTGACCAACTGCTCATGACCGGGGCGAAGATTCTCGGCATCGTCTTGAATCGCCGCGAGTCGCGTCAAGGCAAGGACGCCTATTACTATACGTATCAATGAGGAGGCTCTCCCATGGCGACCAAATATGCCATCGAACCGGAACAGACGAGTTCGAATCAAATCAAATACGGCGCCTTGGTCTCGTACGGATCAATCGGGTTCAACATCATCTCGGGGCTCCTCTACACGCCGTGGATGATCAGCAAAATCGGACAAGGGGACTATGGGTTATACGTCCTGTCGTTCTCGATTATCGCCATCTTCGCGTTCAACCTCGGACTTGAAATCGTCGTCGCCCGTTTCCTCAGCAACTATCGGACGCACGGCGACCGAGCCGGGGAGATTCGTTTTCTCGGCATCGCCTATAAGCTGTTTTTCTTCTTGACGCTCATCCTGACCGTCGTCCTCGTCGCCCTCTATTTCCTGCTCGACGTCATTTATGGCAATTTGAGCGCAGGTGACATGGAGAAGTTGAAAGTCATGTATCCGATTGTCGGGTTTTACATCTTGATCACGTTGCTCGCCAAACCGATCGACGCCGTCTTTATCGTCAACGAGCGTTTCATCCAGCTGAACACGCTGCTCTTCCTCGAGAAAATCCTAATCGTCAGCTTCACAATCGGGGCGCTCGTCATGGGGTACGGGGTTTACGCCCTCGTCATCATCAACGCGGCGATGATTTTGCTGATCAACTTGTGTAAGTTGCTGTACGTCTGGAAAGGAACGGATACGGAGGTCGACTTCACCGCATCTGGGAAAGGGATGTATCGCGAGATTTTCGTCTTCGCCTCGTGGCAGACGACGGTGTCGGCGACGCAGAACTTCTTGATGCACATTATGCCGACCGTGCTTGTCATCTTCGCGAGCGGAGTCGCTGTCGCCATCTTCTCGATCGGGATGGTCATCGAAGGCTACGTCCTCTTGATCGCCACAGCCGTCAACTCGCTGTTCTTGCCGAAAGTGACCCGGCTCAACCACTCGGGCGGTTTGAAAGACATCGAGAACTTGATGATCCGGGTTGGTCGCATCCAACTGTACGTCATCGGGCTCATCACGATGGTATTCATCGCGATGGGAGCGGAGTTCATCCACTTCTGGGTCGGGGACGATTTCAAAGAGTCGTATGTCGTCGCGGCCTTGTTGATTGCGATGGGGATTATCACGTTGCCGCAAGAGATTGCCAACATCCATCTTGTTGCGACGAACCAGGTCCGCTACCGGGCGTACGGGATGGTGCTGTCGGCGGTAATCGCCTTGATTGTCTCAGCGTTCCTGAGCGGTCCATACGGGGCGACGGGAGCGGCGCTGTCGGTCATGATCGGATACTTGAGCGGCAATACGCTGTTCATGAACATCATCTACGCGAAAGTGTTGAAGCTCGACGTGTTCCGATTTTTCCGAGAGTGTCATGTGAAGCTCGCCCCGGGATTACTGTTCGTGCTCGGACTCGGCTTCATCGTCCAATATTGGTTTCCAGCTGACACGTTGCTCGGCTTCGTCTTCAAAGGAATGGGACTCGTCCTCGCCTACGCCATCTTCATGTGGGTGTTCACGGTCGATGCGTTCGAGAAAGACTTGGTCCGATCGATGATTCCAAGCAAGCGATTCGGGAAGGGGGAAGTGTGATGGGGATGTATGAGACGTACGTTAAACGGCCACAAGATGTGGTGCTCGCGTCGGCCGCGCTCGTCGTATTGAGTCCCGTCCTCATGACGGTTGCGGGTCTCATCAAGTGGAAGCTCGGGGGACCGGTGCTGTTCAAACAGAAACGTCCCGGGAAGGACGGCGTCATCTTCGAGATGGTGAAATTTCGGACGATGACCGACGAGCGAGATGAACACGGCGACCTGTTGCCGGACGAAGTGCGCTTGACCCCGTTCGGACAGACACTCCGGTCGCTCAGTCTCGATGAGCTGCCGAGTCTGCTCAACATCGTCAAGGGCGACATCGCCATCGTCGGACCGCGCCCGTTGCTCGTCGAGTATTTACAACGTTATAACGAGGAGCAACGCCGACGTCACGATGTACGTCCCGGACTGACGGGCCTCGCCCAAGTGAACGGACGGAACCGGTTGTCGTGGCCGGATCGCTTCGCGCTCGATGTGAAGTATGTCGACAACGTCACGTTCTTCAACGACTGGAAGATCATCTTGCAGACAGTTGGGAAAGTCGTGAAGAAGGACGGCATCTCGTCGGATACGGCGGCGACGATGGAGGCGTTTATGGGGAATGAGATCGTTGAGGCGGAGTATCGGATTGGGAGTAAATGATTGGTGATGACCAGGTTTTCGGTTGGACAAATCGTCTGACGGATACCTGGCATTTTTTATGTCGTGGTATCGAAAAACATACACCTTTTTATAAAAACAGGAGACAAAATTTAGAAGGTAGATGGTATATTGTTCTTTGGAAAATCTTAATGGATGTTACATATGATTGATAAAGGAAGCGACAGAATGAAAAAATGGGTCAGTTTAATTGTAGTGATGTTATTGGTATTTAGTTCGTTTGATTGGAGGGTATTGGGGGCTGAAGATTTAGAACCGCCGACAATTATTAGCCACTCCATTCAATCCGGCTCATTCACGATTGGAGACACGGTGAAAATTAGCGTGTCAGTTAAAGACAATCTATCACCCGACCCGAGGGTACGGATATTCCTCATAGAACCTAAGAGCAAAAATCCTGCTTTCCACGTTCCGTTAAAGTCATTAGGAGGCGGGCAGTATATTGGAGAGATAAAGATTGTAGAGGGGATGGAAGAAGGTCGATACGAGCTGAACTTTCTGGAGAGCTGGGATGATAATGGAAACAGTACCATGTTATGGGGTGAAGAGAGCGGACAAGGGTTCACTTTGATTAATATGAACGAAGATAAGGAAGCTCCTCAAATTTTGAATTTCACAATTGAATCTGGTCCTTTTACAGTTGGTGACAAGGTCAAAGTTGAAGTTAAGGTAAAAGACAACTTGTCTGTCGACCCGGGTGTACGTATTTTTCTTATCGAGCCGAAGAGCAAGAATTCTTCTTTTTATGTTCCACTAAAATCGTTAGGAGGTGGGCAATATATAGGAGAAATAAGAATTGTAGAGGGTATGGAGGAAGGTAGATATGATCTTAATTTCCTAGAAAGCTGGGATGATCACGGGAACAGCGCCATGCTATGGGGAGAAGAAAGTAATCAAGGGTTTACTGTTTATAATACAAACGAAGACATGGAAGCTCCTCAAATAGTAAATTTTAAAATTGATTCTGGTCCTTACACAGTAGGTGACAAGGTGCGTATCGAAATCGAAGTAAAAGATAATCTTTCGGTCGACCCGGATGTACGTATTTTTCTTATCGAGCCGAAGAGCAAGAATTCCTCCTTTTACGTTCCACTGAAGTCTTTAGGAAATGGTCGTTATACTAGCGAACTTACGATTAAAGAAGGAATGGAGGAAGGGCGATACGAGTTAAATTTTTTGGAAAGCTGGGATGATCATGGAAACAGTAACATGTTATGGGGAAAAGAGAACGAACAAGGATTTGAATTAAAGTATCCTTCAAATGATCTAACAAAACCGACATTTACTTCAATAGAAAAAAAAGAAATCATTTTAGATGAATATGTCACAAAGTCGCTTACGATTAATGCTGAGGATGATTTAAAACTTAAATCAGTGCAAGGGACTTTCACTCATGATAATGGGGAGACGGTCATTTTATCGAGTGATCAGGTGACGTCTACTGGTTTTGACTTCCCGATATCATATTATTCGTTTCGGACTCATCCAGGTCGGTGGAGATTATCTAGTCTTACGATTTCTGACTTGAATCAAAATACTTTAACCGTTACGGAAGGGTTTGATGTATCGATTCAAGTTTTACCAATCATCGACCGAACTCCACCGGTTATTTCAGGTATCAGTCAGGGCCAAGTCACGAATCAATCGGTGACGATTCAATACAATGAAGGAACGGCGACGTTGAACGGGAAACGGATTCGCAACAATTGGCCGGTCAAGAACTCGGGCGCTTACACGCTCCGCGTCACTGATCAAGCCGGAAACGTCACGTCACTCACGTTCACGATCGATAAAGTGGCTCCAACGAAACCGACCGTTTCGACGCTCACTAACAAGTCGACGTACGTGTCCGGGAAAGCCGAGAAAGGCGCGACCGTGTATATCACATATAACGGACGCACGTACACGACGAAAGCATCGAGTACAGGCTCATATCGCTACAACGTGAAGACGACGAAGCCAGGGGTGACCGTCTCGGTGCGTGTGAGAGACGCGGCCGGGAACACGTCGAGCAGTACTTCTGTGAAAGTCCTCAACACGTTCCGGACGTTCAGTGTCAACACGGTGAAGTCTACTTCTAACGTGATCATTGGAAAAGGGAACAAGGGGGCGACCGTCCAGGCGTATGTCGGGACGAAACTCGTCAGCAAGACCGCGAAAGTCGATTCGAAAGACAACTACAAGCTGACGATTTCACGTCAGAAACCAGGCGCGGTTGTTACCGTGAAGATGACGCAGAGCGGGTATCAAGAAATGAAGAAGACGACACGCGTCGTCAAATGAAGCGAGCGGGCTATGCGGTCCGCTCGTTTTCTTATGTGTCATTTTTTTTGACGCACTTCACCAGAACGTCACTCGAGTCTGACAGCTCACCATGGTATAACTAATTATGTGAACAATTGAGCAAATAGGAGGTTATATATGAAGCGATTTCTGTTCTTATTCGTCGGACTCATCTTGATTCTCACGGCCTGCAACCAAAGCGAGGCCGTCGATTCGACGAAGATTCATACATACACGACATACGAGCTACCGCTCGAGGATAAAGTCGCGCTCGGGGAAGGCGAGCACGAGATCGTGTTCGTCTTCGACTACAGTTGTCCGTGGTGCAAGAAGTGGATGGAAGAGGTACTACCGGAGATCGAGGAGCGCTGGATTGACAAGGGTGAGGCGACGTTCAAAGGACAGCCACTCGTCTTGTTGAACGAACAGTCGCAACTGCTCGCGAACGTGGATTATAACGTGGAACGGCTCATCCCGGACCGCTACTATGAAGTGCAGCGCGCCATCGGACACGACTCGGGGTCGGACGGCTTCGGGACGGAAGCCCATGTCCAAAAAATCGCCTCTGAGTTCAACCTGAATGTGGACGAACTGCTTGAGAACCACGTCGATATCGGCATCCAGAACTCACGGCTGTTCACGCGCGACTTTGGTGTCAAGTACGTGCCGACGGTGTATGTCGACGGTATCCAGCTCGTGGATGCGTTCAGTTTGGAGGAAATGGAACACATCATGAACGGCACCATCGAAGCGGGCGACGAAGTCGAGGTACCGGAAGACTAAAAATAACCCCTCGTCAGTGACGAGGGGGTGCATCATCAATTCTCGAAATACGGTTTGACGAACAGCTCGAACAGTTCGGCATCGAGCAAGTACCGGTTCGAATAGAACGGGTCGTTGTCCGGCGTGATCGGATTCGGGCTCAAGATGAACGCCTGTTCGAAGCCGAGGTCTTGCACCGTCTCGGTCACGGCGTCGCTCGTGTTGCCGAACGGATAGGCGATCGTCGTGACGCGCGTCCCGAGATTCTTTTCGATGGCGGCGACACTCGTCTCCAAATCTTGTCGGAGCTCATCTTGCATGTCTTCTGGCAAGAAGACGGCGCCTCCGTCTTTGACGTAATGCATGTCATGCGTATGCGTCCCGAAGTCGGCGAGTCCGCTCGCCTGCATGTCTTTCAATTCGGTCCACGGGGCGAGGTCCAAGTTTTGGAACGCCTCGCCGACGTGACCGGTGATGATGAACAGCGTGAACGGGATTTGCTTGTCTTTCAAGATCGGGAACGCGTTCTCATAGACGGTATGATCGACGTCATCGAACGAAATCCACACACATTTGTCCGGAATCGGCTCACCGGCGCGATAGCCGAGCAAGTCGGCCTGCGTCGCGAAGTGGACGCCTTCTTCTTGAAGCCACGTCATCTGTTGCTCGAACTTGTCGGCGTAGACGTTGTAGCGGACAAGTTCGGACGAGCCGGTCACGTTCTCGACGAGCTTGTTCCACGTGTTCGGCTGTTTGACGCGGTGATAGTTGAGACCGAGACAGACGTTCTCGGTCGGGAGGAGCGCCGCATCGGGCACGTCCTCATGTGTCGTCGAGGACACGTCGTACACTTTCCAAGCGATGCCGCCAATAATCAATAGAACGACCAGCCATTTCATGTAGCGCATCATTTCAACTCTTTCACTGGATTTTCTGTGAACACGATGACCTTGTCACGCTGAAGCCGCTCGATATCTTCCGGGTCCATCAAGTCGAGTTTGAGCCAATCGTCGAGCGTCGTGTCCGTCGGCATCTGCCGGCGGTTGAGCGGGCCGTACTTCCGCTTGTTGTACGTCCGCCACAGGAAGAGCAGCAGGGCGGCGACGAACGACGAGACGAGCCCGAAATAGAGCAGCTCGCGGATGTCGGCGTTCGTCACGTTCAAGGCGGTCTTGAGGATGGCGATATAGCGGTCGTTCACGTCGACGACGGCGCTCAAGAAGAACCACGTGACAATGAACGTATACAACCAGAACACGGCCGTGAGCAACAGCTCGATCCCTTTGCGGAACACGTTCTGTTTCGTCTTGACGAGAATCTCTTGTTCGTAATCGTATAACTCACTTACAGGCTGCTTCTCCGTGCCCCCCGGTCTGGTGAACTCCATGTCGCATAACCTCCTTTCACACGGGCTCTAATCGCTTTCGGCGTCGCCGCGATGACGACGAACGTGTTGAGCATCCAGTAGATGACCGGATACCAAGCGGCCCAGACATAATATTTAAACACTTTATCGTAACGGGCGTCGTTCCAGAGCGAGATGATCAGCTGGACGTGGCTGACGAGGACGAGCGCGAACGAGTTGTACGTGAACCAAATCAACATGTCCTGCCATGTGTCGGCCGTCGCGAACAGATACACCGTGACGATGAGCCAGGCATACGCCCAGAGGACGCTGACGACCTGTTCGATATAGACGGGCCAAATCCGGCGCTGGCGCCAGTCTTTGAAGATGTCGAAGTGACGTAAGACGACTTCCTGTCCGCCTTGCGACCAGCGCACGCGCTGTTTCCAAATGCCAGAGATTGACTCCGGGACGAGCATCCAGCAGAGGGCGCGTGGCTCATAGCGGATGTCCCAGAAATTCTTCTGGAGTTTCCACGAGACAGCGATGTCCTCGGTGATCATGTCGCGGTCCCAAAGACCGACCGACAGCAACGCTTTCTTGCGGAACATGACGATGACGCCGGAGACGGTCATGATTTTACCCATGACGCGCTGCGTCCGTTTGATGGAGCCGATAATGGACGAGTATTCGACGAGTTGCATCCGGCTGAGGAGCGTGTCGCGGTTACGGATACGCGGGTTGCCGGTGACAGCACCGACGCGCTCACCGCGATTCAAGAAGTGACGGACGAGGTAATACGGGGCCTCCTCGCTCAAGAACGCGTCCGAATCGACGCAGAGCAAATACTCGGAGCGGGCGGCGTGGGCGGCCATATGTAGCGCGTTCGCCTTGCCTCGGTTTTCATGACAGTCGATGACACGCAAGCGTTCGTACTCGTCGGCGAGTCCGACGAGAATGTCGCCGGTCTTGTCACGGCTGCCATCGTTGACGGCGATAATCTCAAAGTTCGGATAGGTGAGACGGTCCAAATATTCAATCGTCTCGGCAATCGTCTCTTCTTCGTTATAACAAGGAATCAAGATACTGATGAGCGGCCATTCCCGCTCGTTCAAATCGAGTTCTTCCTCTTTCTCACGCGTCAAGCTGAATAAGAGAGCGCCCGAGATCCAAAACAGCGCCATGAAGAACGGATACCAGAACACGAATTGGGCCAGTGGTTCGATCCAAGGTGCGATGTCGAGCCCGTAAAAATTCATAAAGTAGTCTCCCCTTATTATTCAATAAGATATGGTATGTAAGATACTAGTTGATATAGAATTATTATTTCATATTAATTGGGTGAAATATACATTTAATAAAAAAAGACATTCGACGTGTGTCAAATGTCTTGTTGCTTGTTCAGTTTCGTCCGTCTGTCTTTGCGCCATTTCCAAACGAACAAACCGATCAGCGCGAGGACAGGGGCCGCAACCCAAGGGCGGGCTTCGATGATGGAGACGAGTTCGAAAATCGAGAGCCATCCGCTGATCATGATGAGAATCAGCAGGAAAGTCTTGAGTCCACCTCGAATAGGAAACCAGTAGAACACGAAGAGCGTAATCAAAAAGAAAGCGAGCAATCCCATGCGGTTATTCCTTTCTAGCCTCATTTTGACTCATTATAGCAGAGAATATTCAGAGAGTGTTAGAGCCTTCCCTTGCATGCCGCTTTTCGGTACTGTTAATAGAAGACTATTGAAGGAGGAACTATCGTGAAATTTGGAATCATCGGCCTTGGCTATGTCGGGCTGGCCACCCTGTGTGGACTAGCAAAAGCGGGGCATGAGGTCATCGGTGTCGAGAAAGACCAACCGAGACTGCTCCGTCTCATGAACGGGGACGTCCCGTTCCACGAACCGGGCATGGCAGACGTGTTACGCGATCATCACGGTTCAATCACATTCACGGACTCGATGGCCGATACAGAAACGGTCGACTACCTCGTCCTCGCCGTCGGGACGCCGAGCAAGCAAGACGGCAGCTGTGACTTGACGTTCGTCGACGCGGCCTTGTCCGAGGTCGCGTCGAAACATAAAATCATCATCCGCAGCACGGTGCCGCCGGGGACGACCGACATGCTGTCGGTCATGTACCCGGCCCATACGTTCGCCGTCGTGCCGGAATTTCTTCAAGAGGGGCGCGCCCTCGCCGACGTGTTGAAACCGCACCGCGTCGTCATCGGCAGTGACAACCTCGAGATGTGTGAGGAACTTGCCGGTATCTACGGACGCCTCGGGGTGCCGATCGTCTGTACATCACCGATTGACGCCGAGTTCATCAAATACGCCTCGAACGCGTTCCTCGCCACAAAAATCAGTTTCATCAACGACTTGGCGCGTCTCGCCGACAAGGCGGGAGCGGACATCACGACGATCGCCGACGGGATGGGACTCGACCCGCGCATCGGACGTTCGTTCTTGAACGCCGGACTCGGTTACGGGGGCTCGTGCTTCCCGAAAGACATGCACGCGCTCTTGAACGTGGCGAACGAGAACGAGGTCGACTTACCGGTCATCCGAGCGGCCATGCACGCGAACGACGCCCAGATGGAGTACGTCGCCTCGAAAGTCGAACCGAAGAGCGATCTCAAAGTCGCCTTGCTTGGCCTCGCCTTCAAACCGGGGACGGACGACATGCGCGATGCGCCTTCAATGACGCTCGCTCAACTGTTGGAGATACGTGGAGTCGAAGTCATCGGTTACGACCCGCTCGCCAAGTGGGACTTCCCCCAAGCGGAGACGGTCGAAGCTGCGCTCGAGGGAGCGGACATCGCCATCCTCGTCACGGAATGGGACGAGCTCGTCGCGTTGAAACCGGAAGCGTTCGATGGGATGCGGACGAAGCGCTTGATCGATGCGCGCAACGCTTGGAAGTATGCACGCGACCCGGGTACCGTCCAGTACGAAGGGGTCGGTCGGATGCAAAACAAGGAGAATACACCGTCATCGATGTGACGAAAGGCGAGACCCCACGGGGCCTCGCCTTTTTTCACGCCTTCATCTGTTCTTTCGTCGGTCCCATGACGCCCGGGACCGTGAGTCCCGCCTGACGGAGGAGCACCGTCATCTGGCCGCGGTGGTGCGTCTGATGGTCGATCATCATGCGCAAGACGGCGCCACGCGGCTGTTTCGCACCGTGGACGTCGACTTCTTCTAACAGATAGTCTTCCGAGAACTGTTCGGCCGCCTGGCTAATCTCGTCGGCATAGCGCGCATACTGGTCGGCGATCGCCTTGGCGTCGTTCGGTTGCGTCAAACTCTTCAGCGCCGACAAGCGGAAGCCGAGCAAGTTCGTGAAATAGCCGAGCGCAGTCGTCACGTGCCAGCCGATCCAGCCAATCGAGTTGTGGCCCGGGACGATTTCTTGTCCGAGCGCCTCGTCGGTGACGGCGCGGAGCACGTCGAGCGTGCCAGTCGATGATTTGATCCAATCTTGTAGAAAATCTGCTTTCGTACGATACATCGAATTCCTCCTTGAGCGTTCTACCCTGATTATACGACGCAGATTCATGATTTTGAAACGTTTGTCCTCATTTTCACGTAGACTATAGAAGAAAGGGGGGCACCTCTATGTGGGGACTCGTGATTGCAGCACTCATTCTGTTCTTGCTCGGATTTGCCGTCCATCGCTTGGGTTGGCATTTCCTCATCTCGGGATACAACACGATGAAGCGCGAAGACAAAGCGCGCGTCAACATCAAGGCGGTGGCACGGTTAATCGGTTTCATGTGTTACGGCATCGCAACGATCTTTCTCGTCATCGTCGCCATTGACGTGTTTGGTCTCGACATTCCGCTCGAGCCGTTGTTTCTGCTCATCGTCGCGTTCGTCGTCGTGACGCTTTGGCGCGCCCAAAAGTATGACGGGAATATCTTTGATGAACATGGAAAACTTCAGCCTGGGGGCAAGAAGAAACTCATCCCGATCGTTCTCGTCCTGACGCTCATCTTGGGCTTTGTCGGTGGTCTTCTGTTCTGGTTCAGTCAGCCGACCGAGGTGATGCTCACCGAATCGGCACTCGTCATCGAGGGTAGCTACGGCGAGACGGTGCCGTATGATGAAATCGAGACCGTGACATTGACGTATCGGCCGAGCCTCGACCGCCGGACGAACGGTGCCGCCGTCGGTTCACGCTTGACCGGCCACTTCCGGACGACGGACAGGGAGGACGTGCTCGTCTACCTCGACCAAGACATCGAGGCCGCCGTCCGGATTGACTGGAGCGGCAAACCGATTTATGTGAACGTGGAGTCGAACGAGGCGACGGAAGCGTTATATGAGGAGGTACGACTGAAATGACACAACCTTGGTATACACGGCACATGCCGTTCTTTTTCTTGACGTTCTTGTTCGCACCGCTGACTTTGCTACTCCTCGTCTGGCGCTGGGATCAGTTCGACGGCCATGAGCGCGGCATCAAACTGTTCTTTGCCATCGGGATGACGGCGTTCATCATGTTCGGGCTGTTGCCGCGCGGGTCGCTGCCGGTCATCTTGCCGGTCATCGGACTGTTGATCGCACTGAAGCTCGTCTTTAATCTCATCAAACGAAAAACCGGCTGACATGTGTCAACCGGTCGGAGAGGGCGCTCGCTCAGGCGAGGTGCCCTCTTTTGTCGTTCACCCAGGCCTCGAACGTGGTCGCGTCAAGGGCAGGGGCGTAATAATAACCTTGTCCGAGTTCGACACCTTCCGCGATAATCCGCTCGAGGTCCTGTTTCGTCTCGATGCCCTCGGCGAGCGAGGTCAATTTCTGTTCACTCGCGAAGCGGGAGACGGCGCGGAGGAATGACGTGCTGTCCTTCGCTTTGCCGCTGACGTACATGCGGTCGATTTTCACTTCTTGAATCGGCAAGTGCCAAATCGCTTCGAACGAGGCGTAGCCGGTGCCGAAGTCGTCAATCGAGAGGCAATAGCCGAGGTCCGAGATGTCTTCGAGCCGCTCGAGCTCGTTCGTGTGCGACATGATGTCCGCCGACTCGGTCAGTTCGATTTTCAACCGGTCGGGCAGCCATGGATACGTCGTGATCAAGTCGCGCAGCTTGGTGACGATGGACGGGTCGACCGAATGGGCCGACAAGTTATACGACAACGAGATATCGGCGAATGGCGTGTCGCGCCAGGCGACGAGCTGCTCGACGACCAAATCGAGAATCGAGTGCGACAGCCAGAGAATCTGGTCCGAGCGTTCGGCGATGCGGATGAACTCGTTCGGTGGCACGTTGCCGATGTCCGGGTGCTGCCAGCGGGCGAGCGCCTCGGCCCCGACGACCCGGCCCGTCTTCAGCTCGACTTGCGGCTGATAGGCGACGGTGATATGTCCTTGCTCGATCGCCTCCGGGAGCGCCTGTTCAATCAAGGCGGCCCATTGAAGCTGGGCGAGGATGCTCGCGTCGTACCAGACGAACGGGGTCCGCGTCTCTTTGGCGTGCTGCAACGCCTTCGTCGCCTCGAACAGACAATCGTTAAAGCTCGGCGTCGTATGCGTCGCCCCGATTTGAAGGTGGACGGTCTGGCGTTTCTGGTTAATCAATAGCTCGGTCGGGAACAGCTCCAACAATTCGGTCTCGTCGACGTTGCGAAGCCCTTTCACATACAGCATGAGCGTGTCGTCCCGGTAACGGCCGAACAAATGATGCGCATACTTCTCTAGCCGGTCCTCGACGTGACGGGCGAACTCGGTCATGAGCAGGTCGGCGTACGTCGGATCGTACCAGTCAACGAGGTGATGGAAGTCGTTCAATTTAATCAAGAGGAACGTCCCATCGATGTCCTGTTTCTCCCACGCCCGCAGGAAGCCGTACTCGTTGTAGAGCTCGGTGGCGAGGTCGAATCGGACGAGCCGGTCGACCTTGCGCTCGCGTTCGACGCGCTCGGTCTCATCTTCGAGAATGAGGTAATACGTGAGCGTCTCACCGCGCTTGAGCGGGATGATTTTGACGTTCAAGAAGCGGACGTGCTCACCTTTCAAATGCAGAATGAACTGCGCGCTCGTGCCGTTCTCTGTTACCCCGGCGAGCGCCTCGCGCAACAGGCGGCGGCCCGTGTCGGTGAACAGCTGATTGATTTCATACAGGTTCCGTTCGCCGAAGAACTGGCGGAACACATCGTTTCGTTCGATAAAGTTGTACGTGTCATCAATCAAGGCGATGGCGAGCCCCGTCTCGGAGAAAAGGGACGACCAGCGCTCGTGATACCGGAGCAGGTCGTTTGATTTCGTCTCGAGCGTGTGTACCGTCGAATGGACACTGGCGGCAATCTCGCGGAGCTCGTCCTCGATGCCACGGAAGTCGTGGCTCGGCGGGAACGAATCCTCGACCGGTTCCGTGCTCGGGTCGATGGCTAGGGCGCGTGCCTTCAAATGGCTCAAGTCGTGGGCGTACATCTTGCGTGTCGAGCATAGGGCGAACAAGAGCGCGCCTGACAACAGGAGCGTGATGAACAGGACGGCGATGGCGAGTGTACCGTAACGGTCACGCTCGGTCATGAGCGTGTCGTCAGCCGCCGAGCGTACCGCTTGTAGCGCCGCGTGCGAATCCTCATAGAAGCTCGTCCCGTTGACGTAACGGGCCTCGAGCGTCGAATTGGCAGCCGTCACCCGACCGAGGGCGAGCGCGCTCTCAATCAAGTCGTCGACCGATTTCGTCCCGAGAGACGGGTCGGTCGCGACGATGTCCTCAATCAGACGGGCCTCGTTCGCAATCGTCGAGACCTCGAACTCGAGCTGGTCTTGATCCGGTGTCTCGGCGAGCAGGTTCGTGACACCTTCGACGAACGCCATCTGCATGCGCATGATGGCATCGGTCAATTCATAGGCCGTGTTCTCTTGGGCGGTCCGTTCGAGCCCTTGATAGAGCCAGCGCCGGTTGATCGACTCGATGACGTCGAACGGCACCGCTTGGAAGCGGCTCGATCCGTCCTCGTTCAATGTATCTTCAAGTTCTTCCGAGAAGCGAAGCAACGCCTCTCGTTCGCGCTCGTCGACCCCGGTCTCGAAGTCGTCGAGCAGTTGAAAATTGTATTGGAGCGCCCGTTCACGGTACGGGGCCGACAGTAACGCCGTCGGTTGCTCTGAGTTCGTCTCATAGAGCTTGGCCGCGTGATGCAAGACGAGATACGACTCGACGCCGGCCAAGTCGGAGGCGTGGTTCAAGTCGCGCACCGTCTCGTCGACGGCGACGTGTTTTTCTTTCCAGTAATAGCTCAGGCCGAGCCCGAACAACAATACGCCGATGAGACAAGCGACGGCGAGGGCCATCGTGTAAATCCGGTACGGAATTTTAGCGAATCGATTGCTTCCCATCGGACACCTCCTTCTTTCTCTTCCCATTCTATCTCTCGTGTTCGAGTCTTTCGAGGGAAATCCTGCCCCACGAAAAAAAACCCGACAAAGGTCGGGTCTTTCAATGCGCCGAAGGTCACGGTCGCTTGTAACCGATGACGCGTGATTTCCAGTATGGCTCTTTACTGATCGTGTTATAACCGAGTCCGTACGTCCCGGCGTGGATGAACGTGTCCGCGTTAATCATGATCCCCATGTGTGACGGGCCGGCCGTGTACGTGTTCTCGAAGAAGACGAGGTCGCCCGCTTTTGGGACGAACGTCTTGCTGAGCTGTGTTCCGAAATAAGACCCGGCCCAGTACGTGGCGACGTTCGTGCGTGGGACGCTGTAGCCTGCCTGATTGAAGGCATAATAGATGAGTCCAGAGCAGTCAAACCCACCGTTGGCCGGGTTCGAGGATGCCCAGATGTATGGGGTGCCGACGTATTTCTTGGCGACGGCGATGGCGGCGATCCCTGCCTCTGACGTGCCTGGAGCAGGACTTACTGCAGAGCCTTTCGGCACCGCTTTGACGTAAGACGCCGAGACGAAACCGGTCGTATTCCCGATATAGATTTGATGCCAACCGTTCGACGTCTGGACGATCCGGAGCGTCTGTCCGGCCGTGACGCGACCGATGATGGCCGAGCTCGTCGAGGCCGACGTGCGGACGTTGAGCGAGGGTGTATTCACGACGTAGTCGAACGAAGCATTGCCTGCACCGCCGTCTCCGGCGTTCGGTGTGACCGGCGCACTCGGTGCCGTCGTCGTCTGTTTCAAGTAACCGGTGCTGACGTAACCGCTCTTGCCGTTATACGTGACGTATACCCACGTGCCGCTCTGCTTCGTCGCTTTGACGGTCGTGCCGTTCGGGATGCTCGTGACGAGGGCGTAGCCGATGCCCGGGCCTTGACGGACGTTCAAGTTGGCGGTCGTGGTGTACGACTGGTTGATGCTCTGCTCTTGTGGAGCGGCCGGTTTTGTCGGCGTGCTCGGTGTAGTCGGTTTGACGGATGAGTTCGTCAAGTAACCGTTATGTACCCAACCCGTCTTCCCGCCGTAGCTGACTTTCGTCCAGGCGCCGCTCGTTTGAATCGGTTTGAGCGCTTGGCCTTTCGGAATCGTGACGAGTACGTCGTGCCACGTACCTGCGGCGACGCGCATATTCAAGTCTGCCGTCGTGACGGTGGCGTCGCTTGATGGTGCTGGAGCAGCAGGTTTGATTGGAGTCGGTGTGCTCGGTGTAGCTGGTTTGACAGATGAGGCCGTCAAATACCCGTTATGTACCCAACCGGTCTTCCCGCCATAGCTGACTTTCGTCCAGGCACCGCTCGTTTGAATCGGTGTGAGTGCTTGGCCTTTCGGGATCGTGACGAGTACGTCGTGCCACGTGCCTGCGGCGAGACGCATGTTCAACGCGGCCGTCGTGACAGTGCCCGTGCCTGATGTGGCAGCAGGTTTCACTGTGGTCGGGGCGCTCCCGTTCAATTTAAGCGTCTGCCCGATGGCGAGACGGTCTGAATTCAAGTTGTTGAAAGCTTTTAAATTGGCGAGTGACACGTTGTGCTGTTGGCTGATCGACCAGAGCGTGTCACCGGCACGGACGACGTGTGAGCTGGCTGCTGCGACTTCGTCGGCCTGGGCGATGATGCTTACGGCGGCGATGGCTGCGAATGAGTACATGAGGCCGGACTTAGGGGACATTGGGTCACTTCCTTCTCTAATGAGTGCTTTTGACAATTATCGACAGGTAAAGCAATACATGTTTATTGTAGGGTTTACACAAACGGCAAGCAATGGTGGAAATGGCTCAATCAGTGGATTCCGTTAAAAATGAGGTCAATATTTTCGGACACGGATGAGGCGGGAGTACTAAAGAAACAGGGGAATCGAAAATTGACTTTCTGTTGAATTTTGGAAACCTATCCATAGTTCTTTTCGTGCTATCATGAATGCAAAACGTTTGAATGAGAGTAGGGGACTTATGAACGAGGGGAACTTTTCAACACAATCATATCGCAAACATCAAGAGAAACTGTTCGAACTCGTCCGAATGCCAGAGGTGACGGAGGCTGCGGTACGGCAAGCGCTCTTATATATGTGCGAGGTCGTCTCCGATATGCTCGACGTCGACACGGTCTCGATTTGGCATTTCGACGAGACGTATGCCTCGATCAGTTGCCAAGTCGCCTATTCGAAAGAGACGGGACCGAGCGAACCGGTGTTGACAGTCATGCGTGGGGACGCACCTGTCTATTTCGACGCGTTGCGGACGAACCGGGTGCTCCCGTTCGAAGACGTCCGGACCCACGAGTGGGTGAAGGATTTATACCAGCAGCACTTCGTGGAAGGGCAACGGATTTACTCGATGCTCGACGCCCCAATCTATGCGAACAATCGGGCGAAAGGGGTCATCTGTTGCGAGACGTTCGCGCCACGGCAATGGACGTTCATCGAGGAGCTGATCGTCAGCACGCTGTCCGACTTTATCGCCATCCTCTATCTCCGGCTCGACCGCCGCGAGATTGATGAACACATCACGAAGCTCGCCTATACGGATGAACAGACCGGGCTCATGAACTTGAACGGGTTCATCGAGCGGGTGGACGCGCTCCGCGAACAGGCACCGCACCAGCTCGGCTCATTGATTTATCTCCGGGCGGACGAGTTCCGTTCCGTCGAGACGGCAATCGGCATCCAGCGCGCGGACGACATCGTCATCGAACTGTCGGAACGCCTCCAACAAGTCGTCGATGCGTCGCTCTTGGCGCGCGTCTCTCAATCTGGCTTTCTACTGTGGACGCCTTACGGCGACCGCATCAAAGTGAAGGCGCTCGCCGATTTGATTTGTGAGACGGTGACGAGCGAGCCGTTCGCGGTCGGGGAGCTCGACGTCGTCTTGACGATGAGCGCCTTCATCTCGATCGAGGACAAGTCACGCTCGACGCTCGAGATGATGGACACGACCCGAATCACGGCCAATGATCGCCACGTGCAGCGCGGGGGGATCGCCTTCTACGAGGAAGAGATGGGTGAGAAGGCGACGGCCCGTCTGACACTCGAGATGAATTTGCGAAAAGGGCTCGCCTTGAACGAGTTCACGCTCTATTACCAACCGAAGATTGAAGCGGCGACTGGCAAGTTAAAAGGATTCGAAGGGCTGATGCGCTGGATCCATCCGAAACAAGGATTGATTCCACCGCTCGACTTCATCCCGCTCGCCGAATCGACCGGCGTCATCATCGCGCTCGAAGAATGGGCGCTCGAGGCCGCGTGCCGCCAGTTGAAGACGTGGCACGACGATGGCCGGATGTATCAGCTCGCCTTGAACTTGTCAGCCCGTCATTTCCTATCGGACGGGGTCGTCGAAAAGTTGGGCCATATCGTCAAGGAGATGGGCGTCTGCCCGAACTACTTGACGTTCGAGATCACCGAGAGCGTCGGGATGGAGAATCAGCAGCACGTCATCGAGCGGTTCGTCGCGTTCCGGGAACAAGGCTTCTCGATCTCAATCGACGACTTCGGGACCGGCTTCTCGGCGTTCGTCTATTTGAAGCACTATCCGATTCATGAGATTAAAATCGATCGGCAGTTCATCCAAGTGACGGACAACGATCCGACCGGGAACGTCATCGTCCAGTCGATTATCGAGCTCGCCCGCGGGCTCGGCTTGAAGACGGTGTGCGAGGGCATCGAGACGACCGACCAGCGCGACACGCTCCGCTCGCTCGGCTGTGACGAGATGCAAGGCTACTTGTTCTCACGTCCGCTCCCGGTTGACGAGCTCGAGACGTGGATTGAGGATTATGACACGACGAAAAAGGATTCGCTCCGTTGAGCGAATCCTTTTGAATGGACCGCAGACATGTTACGTGTCTGCGTTTTTTTTGCCGCTCGCGTCAGGCCGGCAACTCGATGCGAATCGTCGTTCCAGACCCGCGCGCACTCGTCACCGTGACAGTGCCGCCGTGCGCTTTGATGATGTCCCGGGAAATCGCCATACCGAGGCCGCTGCCGAGTGCGTCGGTCGTGTTCGTGCCCCGGTAGTAGCGCTCGAAGATGTACGGCAGTTCGTTCGCGTCGATGCCGATACCGTTCATTGAGTCGGACGTGCACGATTCGGCCCCGGCGGCAATTCCTCTCCCACTTATCGTCGGGCTGTGCCCGGGACACGATTGAAGTAGGGGGTATCCTTGCCGATTAAAGATGAAATGAGGCGTTCACTCGAAATCGACTTGCTCAGGTAAACAAGCGTATAATTAAATCACGAACACTTGAGAGAAAGGAAGCGGGTTATATGTTTGAGCAACTGACGATGAAAAAAGAACAACTGGATCAAAATCGACCGCTGCCGACGTATACGCTTCAAAGTTTGAGAGCAAAACTCTTTTTAGAATGGACATACAACTCGAATGCCATTGAAGGAAATACGTTGACAATCAACGAGACAAAAGTGGTGCTGGAAGGTATAACGGTTGGCGGGAAGACGATGCGCGAGCATCTTGAAGTGATTAACCACCAGGACGCCATTTCTTATGTAGAAGAGATTGTCCAACGCGAAGAACCGCTGACGGAGTGGCAAATAAAAAATTTGCACCGTCTCGTCTTGAAAGGAATTGATGATGCGTATGCAGGCGTCTATCGGGACCAGCAAGTGTTTATTGCTGGATCCGTTCATATGCCGCCGCCTCCATACCTCATTCAAGAACAGATGGGGCAACTGATGAATTGGTATGAAACAGAGACGAATACGATGCACCCGGTTGAACGGGGCGCTTTGTTGCATGCTAAGTTCGTGGGGATTCACCCGTTCATTGATGGAAATGGTCGTACATCTCGGTTGTTGCTCAATTTAGAGTTGATGAAGTCCGGTTATCCGCCGATTGTCATCAAAGTCGAAAATCGCCTGAGTTATTACAATGCGTTAGATCGAGCGCATACGACAGGAATGTATGACGACTTTGTCGCCCTTGTCGTGACAGAGGTCGAAACATCGCTCGATTTGTACTTGAGCGCGATCGCCCCTCATCCATCCAAAAACAGCCCTTCCTGACGATTCAGGAAGGGCTGCCTCATGTCCGCTCATTCATGCGGGAGTTCGGTTTTCAATTCCAGTTGGAGTATGTACGCCAATTCTTTATGGGCTAGCTCGGAGAAGTTCGTCTTTTTGACGTGTGTCCGGGGCCGTAGTCCGCATTCCAATGCGATGTCGACGATTGTCCGAATCTGATTTTCCGTATAGAAGCGCTTGCGTCCCATCGTGAACGGGGTCGGTGGCAAGACGCCGTCGGTTTCCCATTTGATCAGCTGTTGCTGGCTACGGGGAATCCCGGCGACATGAAACGCACGGCTCAGTTCTTTGAGTGGATAGACGGTCAATGGGCGTTCGTTGTACAGGAGCGGCTTCGCGTTTTCCGGGCGATAAGCATCCCAGTCAGTCGCATAAAACGTCAGGTCGGTGTGGTCGAAGTCGAGTTGAGCGGAAGGAATAGAAGTGTTGAGTGCGAAGTCTAAGCTGTTCATCTAGAGTATCTCCTTCTTCAAGTCAAACTGGTCATTTCGAAAATGCCCTCCTCCGTATAGTAACCCATTTCTAAGCAATTAACTGCCAGTTTTTTCAAAGTGGGGAAATGAATTCGTGGGACTTTAGGCGTGTTTTCGAAATGCGATTGACGTCTATTAAGATACCCTAATTGGTATGAGAATTCAAGGAATAACGCCGATTTTTACCGATGAATGCGCCTTCATTCAGAATAGGTCTATAGTCGTTACGAAAAGGTTACAAGGAAATATGAGCAAACATTCACCAACTTCGGTTAATAGGGGCGAAGGAGGTGAGACATATGGCAGTGTATCGAGAATACGCAAGCGTCTTTTATCTGGACACGAAGCGGCTCGTTGACGGCAAGGAAAAGCGTCAGCTCGTCCGGTTCGGTCCACTCGGTGCGCGGATGGAGACCGAGGAGATCAAGCAGTTCGGTGATCTGTTGATTCCGCTTCTCGCGGTCGAATCCGCCGCATACGTCGTGTCGCGTGAATTCCACGTGACGTTCTAATTGGAGGAACCCCTGATGCGTGTACCGAAGCGTCCCGCCGGAGCCTTGTCCGATGAGCGGGTGGGCCCATGAGCTGGCCCGAACTCATCTCGAACCTCGGCTTCCCAATCGTCGTCTCGCTCTATCTGCTCCACCGGATTGAGACGCGCCTTGAGCGCATGATTCAACTGCTCGAACGTCTCGACTCGACCTATCCATCTGAATTGTAATCCATCCCCGAAAGGAGCCATCCCCCATGGCCGTATTGACTGAAAAGAAAGCCACGCTCGTCTTGACGACGCACCACGATTTGAACAGTTTGAAACCGACGAAGAAAACGCAGCGCTTCGGTCCGATCCGGGCGGCGCTCACGGCTGACAATGCCGAGGCGTTCGGTCACCTCATGCTCGATTTGACCGAGCAAGAAGATTTCACCGTGTCGGTCGTTCGCGAATACGACGTCGTCTAATCACACCCACATCCAAGGAGGACTAACCCATGACTGAGACTAAAGTAGAAATCGCATTTTTGGATATGTTCAATAAAGTATCGCGCTTCCGTTTGAATAATGTGAAACAACCGGTCGATGCGTTGAAAGTGCAAGCGCTCGCCGACTTCATGGTCGCCAACGACCCGCTCGGCAAGAGCGTCGTCAAATGGACCGAGATCAAGATGATCGAAGGCACACAAACCGTGTTGAACGTCCAATAATCCAAAGGCATCGTCTCTCAAAAAAAGAGACGGTGCTTTTTCCTGTTTTGCTTCTAAAAATCACAAATTGAAGGTATATTTTTAATATATTGAATAAAAGGCAGGTATTGTAAATGAAGAAATGGCACTATGCAATTTTATTCGTCGCGCTGTTGTTCGTGATGTTCCCGATGGATCAAGCGAACGCGACTCCGAAGTTCGAGCTGGGCACGCTGCTCGAGCAAGAAGTGAAGACAATTGAAGGGTCTCCCTTCTATTTGGACTATCAAGACGGAGCCACGCGGCTTCATGATGTAGAACGACAGACCGTCGTACCCATCGATTACAACGGCAATCTGACGGCGGATCGGTCGCATGATGAAGAGGGGTCATATGGAGATTTCTATACGTTCAAGCCGAGCTTAGACGGTGAATCATTCATGGCGACGCATCATCGGACGGGGGATATGATTCACGTTAACCGTGATGGGTCGACGCGTACATTCAGCCCTCCATTCGACACAGAGTCGATTCGACTGATTACGTACGATGCGAGTCGCGACATCATGTTGTGGGAGAACAAAGGCTCGAAGCAACTCGTGACGACTGATTCGGATGGCGTCACGAAGTGGGAGCGTACTCTCTCCGATCGTGAACAAGTGATATTGGCGACAAACGCGAACGAACTCGTCGTTGCGGACACGTACTCGGACGTCCTGCTCCATCTGAATCCAGATACAGGCGAGATAATCGAGACAATCAAGATGCCGAATACGGTGACAGCGGTATTTGCTGAACCTACGACAGATCACCTTCTGTTAGAAGGGGTTAGTGACTTACACGTGTATGATTGGAAGCAACGTACCATCACGACGCTTGATTTGAAAAATCAGTCGTTCTATGAAATCGAGTCGTTTACCTATCACAACGGCACGTACTACGCGATGACGGAGTTCGATTATTTGCTCACCATCGATTTAGCCACGAAGACATTGAACAAACTGCGACTGGATTCATTCAATTCACGGCTTGACTACAAACTGTTGCACGGAGGCTACTTGCTTCGAAACGACCAGCGCTTACTGGCGGCAGAGCGTGCCCACCTCATTCCAGGTCAGCTGTACACCTCGCCGAAAGCTACAAAACCGTCTGGAGCCGGCAATACCTGGTTAGGCGAGTCCTATCAACTGATGGCGACCGTCGTGACAATCGATCGCGTCTACCATGAAATCCCTGTCGCCGACTTGGGGTCAGACGCGGAAGTGGTCGATGCGACACGCTCATTCGAGGATGGATACATCGTTCCATCGTTCGATGAATCGTTCAGTTATGCGCTTCGATTCGGAAACCTCACGAGCAACAGAGTCACCTTGAATCCGGTGACGAAAGTGCCGCTTCAAATCGAAACATCATTTGATAACGGGCCGGTAGGGGATATCGTCGGTACGACAGCCCCAAACATGACGGTGTATGTGACTTGTGAAAACAACAAATACGCGAACTGTGACGGTTCGGTCACGGCCGATGAGACAGGACGTTTTACGTTCTCACGCGGTATTCTCTGGGGAAATCAAACCATCACGGTTTGGGTAGCAGACAACGCGACGTATAACCAAGCCACAACAGCATCGGTCAAACAGACGTTCCAAATGAATGAACCGACCGATACGAACATTGCCGAAGTGTTGAGCGAGACGGCGATGGAAGGTGTGACGATTCGGACAAAACCAAATGCCCGAGTCGAGGTGCGTCAATTGTTCTCACCGACAAACTATGAAGTTCGTGAAGTCCAAGCAGACGCATCGGGAGTCGCGAAGTTAACGGAGTACAATCGAGACAAGCCGATGTACTACCGTGTCATTTATCGCATTCTCGACACGAACAGTCAGTATGCGAATCTTTACGTATCAACAGATTATCCGGTGCCTGACGTCACGTGGACAAAACCACCGAAGACAGGTGATACGACTGTGACTGTTCATTATAACGGGACACTCTCTCCACTGCTCGCGGTGGCGCGAAATGGCCGAGATGAATCAGCAAAACGTCTCGTTCCTGGAACGAACGTCATCGCGTTGAAAGGACCACTCTGGGAAGGACAGACGATTCGACTCATCGCGAGTTTCCGTCCTGAGCTCAGTAAAACGTTCGAACAAAAAGTGACGAGTGACGCACCGAAGACACTCAGCATCAAAGATGTGCTCGTCACATCGTCTACTTCAGCGTTTACAGTGTTGAAAGATACACCGGCATACTTGAATTTCATCGTGAATGGGAAGCCAATCTCATACACTGAGGTTGGAAAAGACCGTTACCGGATCTCGGTGAAACCAGGCACGTCGGTCGTCGTCGAGTCGACGATTGGGTCGAAGAAGAAGCGGACGACGTACAAAGTCCCGACGGCTTCGTTGACGTCATTCGCGCCGTCTGACGAAGTGAGCACGTGGAAAGGGAAGACACTCCCGAACGCCACCGTCACCGTGAAGGCCGGGACGAAAGTGATTGGACGGACGAAGGCGAACTCGACCGGCAGCTATCAAGTGAAGTTTGCCCGTCAGCGTACCGGCACGAAACTCGTGTTCGAGGCGAAAGTGGGTGTGGCCCGTGACGCGAAGAGCGCGACCGTCAAAGCAGGTGTCCGCCCGACAGTGAGCACCGGCACGATTCGCTCGACGACGAAATCAATCGCCGTTCGCACGAACGTCCCGTACGGAACAGTAACGATTTATAACGGAAAGACGCTCGTCGCGAAGAAGACGATCACATCGACTTCGACGAACGTGTCCATCAAACCGCAAAAACGGGGGGCGAAGTTGACGATTAAAGTCGTGACGCCGGCCAACCGAAGCGGCCAAACTGTTAAGTCCGTTTTATAATGTAGAGACAAGGTGACTGATTTTTCAGTCATCTTTTTTTATTTTGGTCAATCCCCTTTAGATTCCTCGACGTCAAGACGATATAGGAAGAAACGTTGCATGCGAGAGGGGAATATACATATGTCAGTGAAACAGAAGTGGACAGCGTTACGGAACGGGTTAAACGTCCGGCGCTTTCAATGGAAACCGAAACGACGAAAGCCAAGCACGCGTGAAGAAAAACGAGTGACCGGAACGAACCTGACCATCCGTCAAAAGCTATGGGGACTCGTCATTCTCGCGCTCCTCATGGTCGCAGGTGTCGGTGGCTACTCGCTCTTGTCGCTCGCCGATGCGAATCGTCAAGGCGATGACATCGTCAACAACTGGAACAAAGGGCTCGACTACGCCCACGAGTTGAACACGCTCGCGGCGAACTATCGTGCGCTCGAGCTCGAACACATCGTGACGGATGACGCGGCCGCGAAAGAAGAATTGATGACCGCGATGAAAGAGATTCGGAAACGCATCAATGAGATTGCCCCGAAATATGAACAGACGGTGACGGGTGAGACGGACAAGGAGTTGTTCGCCAACTTCAGCAAGCAATGGGAGATGTATCAACGCGTGTCGGATAACATGCTGATTTTCAGCACGTCCGGCAACAACGGTATGGCTCGCTCGTATTACGATGCCCAGTCCCAATCGACATACGATAATTTCACGCAACGCCTGACCGAGCTCGTCGACTACAACTCGGAAGGTTCACAACGTGTCGGCGCCGACATGGAACGTGAGTTTCAACAGTCGCTCATCGCACTACTCGCGGTGACGATCGGTGCGGTCGTACTCCTGTTGTTCCTCGGACTGAGCTTATTGCGTTCCATCATCAAACCGATGCGGGTGCTCCAAGAGAAGTTTGACGAGTTGGCCTCACAAGGCGGCGACTTGACGATGGCCATCCCGGTCACATCGAACGACGAGATCGCGCAAGTGAGCCGTTCGTTCAACACGTTCCTCGCGACGCTACGCGACATCATGATTGACGTCGACAAGACGGCAAAAGTCGTCCTCGTCTCGTCAAAAGAAGTGGCGACGGAAGTGACCGAACTGAGTCGTTATATGGAAGAGACGTCAGGCACGGTCGAAGAATTGACGGCCGGTATGGAAGAGACGGCCGCGTCGTCGCAAGAGATGAGCGCGTCGACGGTCGAGATGGGCGGATCCATCGATACAATCGTCAACCTCTCGAACGACAGCGCCAAGACAGCGAGCGATGTCGAGCGTCGGGCCCATGCGCTCCGTGAGCAGGCTGTCGCCTCGAAGACAGAAGCGAACACCATCATCGACAAGAAGCGCATCGAGCTCGACGACGCCATCAAAGGGGCGCAGTCGGTCGAACAGATTCGCGTCTTGACGAGTGCCATCTTGACCATCGCCGACCAGACGAACTTGCTCGCCTTGAACGCATCGATCGAGGCGGCCCGGGCCGGGGATGCCGGGCGCGGCTTCGCCGTCGTCGCCTCGGAGATTCGTAAGCTCGCCGAGAACTCGCGCCAGACGGTGAACGAGATTCAAGCGGTATCGCATACGGTCATCGACTCGGTCGCCCGGCTCAACACGAGCTCGGCCGATATGTTGACATTCCTCGATACGAAAGTGCTCGCCGATTACGACCGGCTCGAGGAGTCGGCCACGCAATATGAAGCGGATGCGACCGTGTTCGGACAAACGGCAGAGACGTTCGAGACGAACGCGCTCCAACTTCGCCATATGACCGACAGCATCCTCCACGTCATCCAAGAAGTCGCGACGACGGTGACCGAAGGGGCGGACGGGACCCAATCGATTTCGGAGAAAGTCCAGCTTTCCGTCGAGCGGTTCAACGACGTCCAAACTCGGATGCAGGAGACCGAACAACGAGCGGTCGAACTTTCGAATCGTGTGTCACAGTTCAAGTTATGAAGCTAGATCGCAGCCATGATGGGCTGTGGTCTTTTTTTGTGACAATAAATGGAACATAAGACTCATAAATAAGGTCAATCCATTAATATAATTGGAAACAAATGTGGAAAACCGTTTGCACAAATCGATAGAAATCATGTGATTCCAAAATTTGATAGAAATAGAGGTGTGAGAGGACGAGTTCCTCGAGAAGATGAAAAAAAGGCTAAATCAACTCACATTGACGCAGAAACTGTTTGGCGGGATCGGAATGATTCTTTTACTCGTCGTAATCGGGATGGGTTACAATCTGATGGCGCTGAACGATGCGACGAGCCGATATGAAGAAATGATTTCATCAGATGTCATGCGGATGAAGGCGGCCGATGAACTATCGTTAGGGATGGTCCGTCAGGCGTATGGCCTGCGTGGTTATATTCTTGAACAAGAGCCGGCCCGGCTTGAAGCAGAGCAGCAAGGGTCAGAAGAGAAAAAAGAAGCAATCAATGCCTTGTTAGAACTTTCGCCTTCGACAGAAGGGACGAAAGAACTAGAGAACTTGATGTCATACGCATTAGGTTACGATGACTTAGCACAACAGTTGATTCAAGCAATCGACGCGGATGATCAAGAGACAGTGGACCGACTCGCGCTCCGGTTGTTGCCGGATGTGACGGCATCAATCATTGAGTCAGGAGAGACGATGCAAGCCGAATCGGAAGCCGCGATGTTGGCGAAGCAAGCGCAGCTTGAGAGTCGAGGTCAAAGTGCATTGATATACTCTGCAGTGATCGCCGTCATCATTTTCGTACTCACGCTCGGCGCCGGCTACTTCCTCCAACGCATGGTCACGGTCCCGCTTCGCCAACTATCGGACGAGGTCGGCATCGTCGCCGACGGTGATTTGACACGCGCTGACCTTCAAGCGCTCACGCGCGATGAAATCGGCGAGTTGATGCTTGGCTTCAACCAGATGAAAGGCAATCTCCGCGAACTCATCGACGAAGTGAGCCGGAACGCCCAAGAAATCACGGCGCAGTCGGAAGAACTGTACGCGAGCACAGAAGAGATGTCGTCGCAGACAGAGGAGACGACGCGGATGATTGAACAAGTCGTCGGTGAGACGGTCAACCAGGCGGCGGCTGCTTCGAAGAGCGGACAGGCGGTCGCGGCGGCCGATGAAGGCGTCGAACGAATCGCCACGTCGATCGGGACGATCAGCCAAGACGTCCAGACGAGTCTGAAGCTCGCCGAACGCGGGGAACAGACGATTCAACAAGCGAAACAAGAAGTGCTCGCCCTCGAATCGGAGACGGTCGTGACCGGTCAATCAATCACGGCGTTGAAACAACAGTCAGATGAGATTGCCCTCATTACCGAGGTCATCCAGTCGATCACCGACCAGACGAACCTGCTCGCCTTGAACGCGGCCATCGAAGCGGCCCGGGCCGGGGAACAAGGGAAAGGCTTCGCCGTCGTCGCCGAAGAAGTACGGAAACTCGCGGAACAGTCGAAACAATCGGCGTCCCAAATCGCCGGTTTGATCGAATCGATTCAGACGCAATCGAATGCGGTACTCGAACGTCACGCCATCAGTGCCCGCCGCGTCGAGACGAACACGGCGTTGCTTGAAGAAGCGACGGCGTCGTTCCAACAAATCGTCGGGCAATTGCACGCCTCGGTCGAGAACACGGAACAGATCCGGGTCGCCTCGAGCGAGATCGCGACGACGACGAAACAAGTCGCGACAGCGGCAATCCATATGGCGAGTGACAGTGAAGGCATGGCCGAGACGATGCGTAGCGTAGGTGAGACGGCCGACGCCCAGCTCGCGATGATTCAAGAGTTGAACGGTGTCGCCGAGTCGCTCGGCAATATGACCGGCGACTTGCAGACGCTCATCGGGCGTTTCCAAACATAAGACGGACCGTCCTTTCCTGTTCTAGGGAAAGGATAGTTTTTGCGTGTTGTCAGGATTGATGAGAGGGTGTTACGGGAATTGCGGGAGAGAGACAACATCTCGACTACAGTGAAAAGGGGGCACATCATGAAATATACCGTCATCACCGGAGCAAGTTCAGGTATTGGTTATGAAGCGGCGAAATTGCTCGCCAAGCAAGGGAAGTCACTCGTGCTCGTGGCACGGCGGCACGACGAACTCGAGAAGTTGCGGAGTGAAATCAAGGCGATCGCACCGAAGAGCGATGTCATCATCAAGGCGAAAGACTTGTCATACAGCGAGAACGTATACGGGCTGTATGAATCGCTCGCTGATCTCGACATCGAGACGTGGATCAACAACGCCGGGTTTGGCGATTCGAATTTCGTGAAGGACGTCGAGGTCGGGAAAATCGAGAACATGATTCGCTTGAACGTCGAGGCGTTGACGGTACTGTCGAGCCTATACGTCCGGGACTATCATAACGTCGAAGGGGCGACACTGTTGAACGTCGCATCGGTCGTCGGCTATCATATCGCCAAAAAAGGCGTCACGTATAGCGCGACCAAATTCTTCGTCAGTGCGTATACGGAAGGGCTTGCCCGCGAGCTCATGAACGATGGGGACAAACTGCGAGCGAAAGTGCTCGCGCCGGCCGCGACGGAGACGGGCTTTGCCAACCGCGCTCGCGAAGAAGACGACTTTGACTATAGCCAAAACGTTGAGAAGTACCATACGGCCGAAGAGATGGCCGGGTTCTTAGTGCAACTGCTCGAGAGCGATCAAGTCGTCGGCATCGTCAACCACGAGGACTACTCGTACGAGTTGCGCGGTCCGATTCATCCGTATATGGGGTAAACGTAAGTAAATAAAGTGATTGTGCTCTGAAGAGTCATGTGAGATATATTAGGCACATACCTTGTGTATTAGACGTGTTCAATAGGAGTGGTAGTATGGGAAAGCAAAATCAATATGAGAGAAAATTGATTAAGCATGGCGATTCTGTTTGCATCTCTATTCCAATGACTGTGTTGCGACAGTTGAAGTTAGGTGCGGGTGACGAGGTCTCGATAGTGCCGACAGACAAGGGCATCTTGATTCGACCGCTTGAGGATACAGTACAAACGGATATCGATTCAAAATTTTCTGAGGACATGGAAAAAATAATCGAGCAACACAACGATACGTTCAAAGGATTAGTGGAACGTTAATCTTTTTGAAGAATACGATACCAAGCTTGATTCGAATCAGAATGTGCAATCAAAACAATCATTTTGACAGGAAGTACAACAAACAGCCCGAACCCTTTTAAAGAGTTCGGGCTGTTTGTTTATGTTTACGACGAACGCATCGAATCCCCATAGCCCCCGGTCAAGCGGTGCGTGAGCCGGTGGTACCAATAGCGGAGACGCAAGCGGTATACATACAGTTTCGACGTGTTTGGCAAGACGACGTTGTCGATATAATCGGCGAACATGGCGCGGAACATCTGGTCCTCACTGTCGTCATATGTCGCACTCCACATGCCGTGCTCTTCGACCTCGAGCAACATCGCGATCGTTTCATCGTCGAGCTGATGGTTGTCTTCCGGCAATCGTTTGACGAGCATCTCGACCCGATGGCTGCAGATGGACGCATAGAGCGAGTGGGCGCGTGGATTGCGCGGGTTGGCGTTCAAGTATCCGATGGCCACCTTGAGGAGCTCATCGTTCATCTCGAGCGGAATCTCATCATACACTTGGAAGAATTCGAGCAACATCGGCACCGTCTCTTCGTTGAATCCGGCGAGTCGGACGTAATGCATCAAGTGGAGACCGGCCTCCCCATAAAACTTACGATTGAAGTAATGGACGGCGATCGTACGTTGGACGATTGGTACGTCGGGATAGCGTTCGACGGCGCGAAGGAAATGTTGTTCGGCCTCGAACAAGAAATTTGTATCGTCGCTCAAGATGCCGTGGAGGCAATGAATCATGTAATGGTCGCCCTTCGCGCTCGCGGCTTCGAGCACGTCGCGGGCCCGGCTGAACTCGCCTTCACGGATGAGCGGATACGCCCGCATCGCCGGAAAAAATGGGTCGTCCGGGAAGTTCGTCTCGCCACGGACGACGAGCGACTCGATCGCTTCGGCGTTATAGTCGTCAATCATTTCTTCAAGGAGCATCATCTCGAGGAAGGTGCGTTGAAAGTCTGGATGGTGTAAATCAATGGTGTGTTTCATGAGGGTCCCTCCCGGCGTAAATGAGTGTTGCTTCATTATACCGAGCAATCGAGCGAACGAGTAGAGTTATTTCAAAAAATGGGAAAAGAATAGGGAAGGATTTCCGAGGAAATGGAGGAATGGAGATGGTCACGTTCACAGGTTATATCGTCGAGCTCGAACCGACGCGGATGCGGGTCGCGCCGAATCTAGATGCCGAGCCGTTCGATGGCATCGTGTTTCACTGGGAAGAGCCACTTCGAGAGGATGAGACACCGCTCGCCGTCGGGCAACAGGTGCGCGTCGAGCACGATGAGAAGATGACCCGCTCGCTGCCGCCACAGGCGATGGCGCATCGAATTGATGTGCTATGATGAGACCGAGGTGAAACAAATGGGACAGTCGAATTTTTTGTGGATGGGTGTCGTCATCGCCATCAGTGCGCTGATTGTCTGGTTGTTGCAGGACGTGATGCCATTTTGGATGTTGTCGATTATCTTGCTCCTATTCGGGGCCGCGGTCGGCAACTTGCAGCGACGCTCTCGAAACGACACGTAAAAAAAGCACGTCATCATTCCGATGGCGTGCTTTCTTCATCTTCAGTTTCAACTGAAGCCGGTTCGTCTGTGGCTTCTTCGGTCGTGTCATCGGCGACCGGTTTCTCCTTGACGACGGGCGGCGTCTCTTTCTTGTCAGGTTTAGCGGTGGCTTTCGGCTTGTCTTGTTTCTTGACCGGTGCCGCCTCCGCTTCTTTTTCTTGAACTGCCGGCTGTTCCGGCTCGACCGGTTCGGCCGGTTCGGTCACGGGGACGTCAGGCTCGGTCGGTTGCTCCGTGACGGGAGGGGCCTCCGATTCTTCAGCAGGTTGTTCCGGTTCGGCCGTAGGCTCTTCCTCGACCGGTGCCGGTTCTTCAACTGGAGGCTCGGTCGGTTCCGGTGTGTCTGGTGCTGCCTCGGCTTCCGGTGCTGGTGTCGGTTCGGGCGCGGGTTCCGGTTCAGGAGCCGGAGCTGGTTCGACCGGGTCCTCACGTTTCGGTACCGGTGTAATCGGTGCGACCGGTGCGAGTTCAGCGGCCGGGGCACTGCGTTTTGTCGTCGGTGGCGGGGCCGGTGTATCCGACTCGAGGAACGACAGTACGTCTTGTTCGAACAAGGCGACCGGGAGCGTATTCGTCACCAAGTGAAGGCCGAGCACTCGTCCATTGGCCGTGACGATCGGGCTGCCGATGGCGCGGTTCGGTAAATCGAATTCGCGGCGATAGCTGTCTTCTTCGAACGTGATCGTTCCTTCAATCTGTTCGTCCGGTGCGAGTGTCAACACCGATTCGTCTGGTCCGACAATCGCGTGACTGAACGAGAACGGGGTCGCTTTTACTTTTTCGATGCGGATGACGGCGATGGCGTCAGTCCGGCCGATGACCGTTCCATTCACCGTCTTGTCCCCATGTTTCATCGTGACGCGGGTGATGCCGGCGACGTTATGGGCCGCCGTCAATACATCTTGCGGGCTAATCAGAAACCCGGTACCCGTGCCGACGGTATAGAGGCTATCTTGCAACGTCTCGAGGTCGACGGTGGTGGCACCATCGGCTGAGACCGTGTCTTTCGTGACGTTCAAATCGACTTTGTCGGCGAGTGAATCACTCGAGCGCGGGCTGTCGGTAAGATAGGCGTTCGTTAAAAACGAGACGAATGCGATGAGTGCAATGACGATGGGGACAGCAATCCATTTCAAGCGACGCGGGCGATGGCCACACGTCGGACAAATAGTGGTTTTCGAGCGGGTCTTCGCTCCGCAGCGTGGACAAGTCACGGGATGACACCTTCCTTCATACACATAGATGATATGCCTATTCCTCAAATGAGGATGGGGTAAACAATAATTGACCAGGTTTAGAAAGAGAAATGGGGAATTGGATGATGGGTACTTTCTTGAGATGACTAGGATGACTCTAAATTTATGAATATGAGGTGAATTCCCTTGATTATGAGATGTAGCCATTGCGGATATGAACAAGTTCCTATTGGACGAGTCGAGCGATATGATATGGTATTGAAAATGACAGTAGGGATGGGATTAGACATGAAGTTCGTCGTATTATTTGGTCCACAAGCCGTCGGCAAAATGACGGTCGGGCAAGAACTCGCCAGTATTACCGACTTAAAGCTGTTCCATAACCATATGACGATTGATCTCGTCAGTCCGTTCTTCAGTTACGGGACACCGGAAGGGCGTCGGCTCGTCCAGCTGTTCCGCCATGAGCTGTTCGGCGCGGTCGCGAAAAGTGATTTGGACGGGATGATCTTCACGTTCGTCTGGGCGTTCGATTTAGAAGAGGACTGGGCGTATATCAAACAAGTGACCGACCTGTTCGAGTCGAACGGGGCCGACATCTATTATGTCGAGCTCGAAGCGGACATCGAAGAGCGCCTCATTCGCAACCAAACGGAGAACCGGTTGACCCATAAGCCGACGAAGCGGGACATCGCCTGGTCGGAAGGTGAGTTGAAGCAGACGGCGACGCTATACCGATTGAACTCACAGGACGGGGAACTCGACGTCGACAACTACTTGCGCATCAACAACACATATCTCGATGCGGCGACGGTCGCCGAACGAATCAAACAACATTTCCAGCTATGACGAAAACGAGTCTATTAGGAAAGACGAGTGAGAATCATTGCCATGAATAGAATGATTTTCACTTTTCTTTCTTTTTTTCGGCTTAACCTCAAAAAATCTCTTTTTATCAAAAAACGGCGAAACTACGCCCGTTTCTAAGCGGTTTGGACGAGGACCCGGCGTAAGTGGGTAATGAATCGCCACGACCTTTTTTGGGTATAAATACCTAGAAAGTGTAGATGTGGGTAGTTCAATGCAATTACCGAATTTAAGACTAGGCAGTTTGCTATTCTAATGGTGATAGGAATGGATTAAACACATATTCATGAATTAGGATTCGATTGTTATTTATAAAAAAGAGGAGGGTTCACGTTGACATATTTTGTTGTGGAATTTCCAACGATATCAGAAATATATAAAAATAATGTGTTAAATAACCGTTTCGAAATTGGGCGTAACATCTACAACAGCCTTGCCAATATAACCCTCAAGCGTTACAAGGAAATGATTAAAACCCAACGTTATCGACAGGCACTAGAGCTGCATAAGACTAATAAACGTGAAGCGAATGAAGCCTTTAAAGAATTGTGTGAGGAATATCGTCTTTCAGAATATGAGTTCCACAAAGATGTTAAGCCTATGCAACATCACTTTTAAAAAAATATCGACTCCAACACTTCTCAGAAGATTGCTACTCGATTATGGAAAGCTTTTGATGAGTTATTGTATGGTAATGGGAAACAAATTCACTTCAAGAAATTCGGTGAATGTAATTCCTTAGAAGGAAAGACGAATAAAGCAGGCATCCGATACAAGGATGGGTATTTGTTATGGAATGGTTTATCACTTCAAGTCATTTATGATCAAAACAATTCTTACGAACTCGAGGCTTTTCAAAATGAAGAGAAATGTATCAGCCGTTTTGAAGAATTCCTTTCGAAACATCACATTGAGATTAAACGTTGTAAAAAAATGAATATTATCTAATAAGTAATAACAGGATGTTGACATGCGTCCTATGCCATCACAAAACCCTGCTCAGAGGTTTGATGGTGAAAGTCTAATGGAAAAGGGTTAGTCTCCTATACTTTCGAGTGTCGTTGGAAGCCCTTGTACTTTAGACCCTTACCACCTAGTGGTTAGAGTGTCAGAATAAAGGAAGAAGGATTCTATAAACTACGGCAGGATGTCACAAGAGAGAATTTTAGATAGTAATTCCAAAAAAAGTATTGTCTAGAATCAGTAGCAAATATTATGCAGAGACGAGAAAATTTCTAAGAGTATGAGTTGTGAGAGTAATTTGGTGTCAGTCGGACGGCTTAACAAGTGCACTCAATCAGATGACGGCGAAGGGTACTCATCCCTCAGTGAGGACTTGGCGCGTTTGATATTCAGGGAAAAACCGACAGATATAATCGTATACGCCGTGTTTCTATATCGAGACGGTGACCGAGGACGCCTCTGGACGTACGATTGAATATTCACGGTCCTACTTTAGAGGGGATAAGACGAGCTTCGTCATCGAGCGGAGCTATTCATGAACACGCCACAATCGGGCGTGTTTTTTTGTATGAATTAAAGGGGTTTCACATCCGGCAGTATGGATGCGTCTCATTCATTGAAACGAGAAGATATGTTGCGTACAGTTAGAAGTAGAAAGGTGGGGGTAGGATGTTATTCAAAAAGAAAATAGCAGAAGCAGCGGCAGGATCGAAACGGTTTCACGTCAAGTTGACGGAACAACTGCCGGAACTTGGACAAATCACCATCCTCGTCGATACGAACACCGGCGTGAACTATATCCAGACGTGGGTCGGGACAGGTGGAGGCATCACTCCGCTACTCGATGCGAATGGTGATGTTGTGGTCGAGGAAGGGTACCGATCGTGATGTCACTCAGCACCAATCGGCTGACGTTACGGCGGGTGATAGCGGACGATGCGCCACACCTGTTGGCATATTTATCGAAACCTGAGGTCGTCCGCCATATGGGACTCGACCCGTTCACGTCGTTAGAGGATGCGTTAGAAGAGATTGCCTGGTACGATTCGATTCTCGAGGAAGGGACAGGTGTCCGCTGGGGAATCACGTTGACCGGGCAAAACGAGGTCATCGGCAGTTGCGGATTTTTGAACGTGTCAGCGAAGCACCAGCGAGCCGAAATTGGGTTTGAGCTCAGCTCGGATTATTGGGGAAGAGGTATTGCCGGTGAGGCGCTCCGCGCGGTCGTTCGTCATGGGTTCGCACAACTCGGGTTCCATCGTATCGAGGCGCTCGTCGAGCCGGCGAATACCGCGTCACAACAGCTCCTCGAGCGGGTCGGATTTACGCGAGAAGGGTTGCTGCGGGGGTATGAGTTCACCCGTGGTAAGTACGACGATTTATATATGTATTCATTGCTTGAGACAGACAGCATGACATGATGGAGGACGACACCGATGCAGATTATCGAATTCAAAAACGTGAGTCATGGAGATATTTTACATAATGTGACGGGATATTTCCGGCAAGGACGCATCACGACGTTCGTCGGTCCGAGCGGTGCCGGCAAGACGACGTGCCTGAAGCACATCAATGGCCTGTTATCACCGGACGCCGGTGCGATTTATTTCAAAGGGGAGAATATCGATTCGATCGACGTCATCGAACTGCGCCAACGAATCGGCATGGCGTTCCAAAGCGCGCCGATGATTGACGGGACGGTGTACGACAACATGAACCTGCCGAAAGCCATCTTCGGCGAGACGCTCGAACGGGAACGGGCGGCGGACCTGTTGCAGAAAGTCGACTTGGGCGGGATCTCGCTCGACCAACCGATCAAGAAGTTGTCGGGCGGGGAACGGGGTCGTGTCGCCATTGCCCGGACGCTCGTCAACAAGCCGGACGTGCTGTTGTTGGACGAGATTACGGCGAGCCTCGACTATCGGACCGTGAAAGAGATCGAGCGGTTAATTGTGAGACTACAAAAAGATTTCGGGGTCACCGTCATCTGGATCACGCACGACTTAGATCAGGCCCGCCGTGTCAGTGATGACATGTGGTTCTTGCGAAACGGGGAATTGATTGAATTCGGTGACGCGACGTTCATCGACGAGTCGGACAATCCGATGATCGGTCGCTTCGTGAGGGGGGAGGAGCTATGACGTTCATAGAACTGATGACCTCCTTGATTTTCGTCGCCATCCCGCTCGGTTTGGCGCTGTTTTTAAAGCTCGGACTTGAACGCGACATCTTGATCGCGACGGTGCGGTCGATTGTCCAGTTGCTCATCATCGGCTATATTCTGACGTTCGTCTTCGAGAGCGACAGCCCGGTGTTCATGTTGCTCATGATTCTGTTGATGATTGGGGCGGCGACGCAGAACATCATCAAGAAAGGGGACGGCATCCCAGGCATCACGTGGATGATTCTGCTCACGCTCGTCACGGTCGAGACGTTGACGATGGGCCTCATGCTCGGGCTCGGCATCATCCCGTTCGAGCCGGAGAAAGTCATCCCGATCAGCGGCATGGTCATCGGGAACTGTATGGTGTTGTCGCTCCTGTTCTTGAACAAGTTCAAAGACGAGGTCGAGCGGAGCGATGAAGTGATTGAGCTCATCTTGTCGTTCGGCGGCACACCGAAAGCAGCGATCGAGCGCAGTTTGAAGAGCGCCATCCGCACGAGCATGATCCCGACCGTCGAGGCGCAGAAGACGATGGGGCTCGTCCAACTCCCGGGTATGATGAGCGGTCTCATCATCGGCGGGGCCGACCCGATGGAAGCAGTGCTCTATCAGTTGCTCATCTTGTTTCTCATTTTGACGACCGCGTCGATCTCGGCGGTCATGGTCGGTTATCTCGCGTATCCACGCCTGTTCAACCAAAAACTTCAGTTCGTCGGGTTGACGTATCGAAAGGGGAAAACGACATGATTCAAGGCATCCATCACGTGCAAATCACCATCCCGAAAGGGGAGGAAGCCCGTGCCCGTGCGTTTTATTGCGGCGTGCTCGGTCTTCTAGAAATCGAGAAGCCGGTGTCACTTCAAGGACGGGGCGGGTTTTGGCTCGAGGTCGGCGACCGTAGCGTCCACGTCGGGACCGAGGACGGGGTTGACCGGCTGTCGACGAAAGGACACGTCGCCTACGCCGTGACCGATTTGGCGGAATGGGGACAGAAGCTCGAGGCGGAAGGGATTGAGCGGCTAACGGGTATCCCGATTCCTGGATTCGACCGGTTCGAGTTCCGCGACCCGTTCGGCAATCGAGTCGAGATGATTCAAGCCCTCTGAATGGAGAGTGCCCGCTGTGGGTGCTCTTTTTTTCGTTCAAGAGATCCCGAACAGTTCGGTGACAGCTTTCCAATTGGAAGGATAGGCGTTGCTACCCCCATGCTGATGCAACAGTTTGCCGTGACGGTTCACAGTGAAGTTCCATTGCGTCCCATCCATCGTGAAGTACCCTTTTTCCTCGAATACTTCAGGCCAGCGATGTGAGACGAGCGACACGAATCGCTCATGGACGCGGAAAGCATCTGTTTCGTTGTACCAACCGGAACGGGGAATCGCCGTGCTTAAGTCGAACTCTTCACGCCAGATGACTTCTCGTTTGACCGCGCCATCTTCAAAAAACGTGATGGTGGACTCGTTATGGACGCCGAAGCCGCCGACCGTGAACGTGACGGTGATGGTTGGTCGTTTTTTACGGATGGCATCGAGCGGGATGGTCGGCTCGAACGTCAATTTCGCTTCCCGGGATGCCTTGATGGCCAGCTGTTCGTCTACGGAACGCCTCGGACGTACGGATTGAAGCCATTGCTTTTTTGTTTGTTGATCCATGTTCATCATCCTTTCATCTCATCGGATGGGTTGATTATAAGCAAAATGAACATGATGGGTGTGTACAAAAATGAATCAGGTACGACGAAAGGGAGTGTCGATTGGGACACTCCCTTTTTAGGTGACGATTTAGTTTCAAGAAGGCGGAACGATTGTCCCTTGATGGAAACGCATCTTCCATTGGCCATCAACGTTCACCCAAATCGAACTGCGCAAGGCGATGCGTCCGGTGGAGTGGTCTTCGGTCCGATACGTGGCCAGGACGACGTCGTCTTGAACGGTCTCCAGTGAGAAGTCGGATAGGGTGATTTGAATCTCGCCGAGGTCCATCGTGGCGGCAGATGCCGTCCGATATAACATGCGTCCGGAACTGCCGATTTCAAAAAAATCATCCGTGAGTAGACGGCGCAAATGCTCAGACGATGTGCGCACGTCGGTCGTCAGTAATGCCCGTTCCTGTTGTTCGATTAAGTCAGCCAGCATGTGGTTGCTCCTCCCGTTTTCCAAGATTCATGACGATGACGCCGAGCACGATGACAGTCAGGCCGATGCTGTTCAACGTCGACAGCACTTCCCCGTACACGAACACCCCAATCAGCCCGGTCGCGACCGTGCCGAGCCCGGCCCAGACGCTATAGGCAATGCTGAGCGGAATGGTCTTCAAGACGATGCCCATCAACGTGAACGAGATGGCGAAGCTGATTAAGAGAACGAGACTCGGGAACAGATTGGTAAATCCGTCCGACAGCTTCAACATCGACGTCCCGAGCACCTCGAACGCAATCGATACGAGTAAGATTCCATAGGATTTCATGATTTCCCTCCTCATAGTTTCATCAAGACGAGCCCGATGATGACAAGCCCGATGCCCATGACGGTCTGAATCCGGACTTGTTCCTTGAAGACGAGGAAGCCGATCAGCGCCGTCGCCGCCGTGCCGACCCCGCTCCAAAACGCATAGGCGAAACTGAGCGGGATGGAAAGAAGGGCGAGCGACAACAAGTAAAATGCCGTCACGTAACCGAAGGCGACACCAAGGACGGGCAGGCGGCTCGTTGTCGTCGCGTTCAGCTTCAACATGCTCGAACCGAACAGTTCAGAGACGATGGCACCGACGAGATAGACGAAGCCCATGTTACGATTCTCCTTTTGACAGCGCGTCGCACTTTTGTCGGATGATGCGGGCGGCCCGATCTTTGAACGCAGCGCTATAGCCATATGTCAATGCGAACCAAAACCCGTCACAGAGCAGTCGAAGTTCGAGCACGCGATCAGCGTCAGGACCATCCGCGGCGAACTGTTTATCCCATCGTTTGGCGGCGTCATTCCAAAGCTTTCCGCTCGCATCTTCTTGGGATGAGATGAAGACGGCAATCAAGTCGGCATCACCATCGCTATAATCGAGCGTCGCGAGGGCGTAGGCGCGTGTGAACGGATAAGGACCATCCAACCCGGTTTGATGATGGACGATCCGATTTTCAAATTCATCGAGTGCCATTCTATTCATCTGCTGCAACAGGTTGGCCTTGCTTTCAAAGTGGTATAAGACGCCACCTTTCGTGATACCGGCGCGTTTGGCTAAGTGGTCCATCGACAGTTGTTGAATGCCCTCGGTTTGAATGATTTGTGCGGCGGTCCGCAGTAACAATTGTTTTTTACTCATGTGTGTCCTCCTCACTATACTGAACGGTCAGTATAGTGAGCGTATCAGACTAGAGTTGGATTGTCGAGATGAATACATGAATGGGATAATTAGGAAAAGGGGGGAGGGATGATGGGTTCACATTTAATGCATCTTGTCATCGCGAATGAGGTGTTGGCACATTTGACAGATGTCGATCGCACGGCTTTTTTGTTGGGAAATCTTGCGCCCGATGCGACGACGTCTAAACAAAACACCCACTATTACGCGGGACGGCATGAGGATATGACAAGACGGCTCGACCTTGATCAATATTGGGTGGACAGTGCGGACGAGAATCAATCGTTCCGCCTCGGCTATTATTGCCATCTCGTCGCGGACGAGATTTGGTTGCAGGGGTTTTATAAAGCCTGGCTCAAGCAAGTCATTACGAAAGACCCAGAAAAGCAGGCGATGTATTATACCGATTTTGATTCATATAACGCTCGTTTAGTGCAGCGATTGGACGCCTTCGATTTCGACGTGTTAACCAATGCCGCACAAGGCGAGCTGCTGGCACTCATCCTCAAAATCAAGCAAGATGCGAAGGCGAAAGAGGAAGGGACGTATACGATGTTTTTGCCACACCAGTTCGATGGCTACGTCGAGACGTGCATCCTTCGATGCCGACAGATGGTCCAACAGAAGAGTGGGGTGATTATATGATTCAACGACGTTATGCACCGCTTTACGTGACGTTTGGACTTTCTATTTTGACAATCGTGGCGCTGTTCACTGTGAATGGCCGCTTTTTCCCGGATTTGAACTTGATTACGGCCATATGGGTCTACATTGTCCTAGATGTCGCCCTGATTGCCACATTGATTTGGGGTCTGTTCTCAAAAGACAAGACGGTGCGTGTGTTCAGTCTCGTCGGGAATCTTGGATTGATTGTGCCGCTATCGATTTGGATTTTTTTGTTGGTGCTCGCTAACGGGATTTCGGAAGCGTAATCGGACAAATGAGAGTGACCGAATGAACTCTATTTGCTTAGAAAGTGGACAGGCGTTCCGCTTTCTTTTTTTGTTGGCATTAGATAGAAAGAATAATATTTCCATTTCCAATTTGAAAATTTGGCATTGCGCAACCTATTTTTGTTTGTTATGCTTCTCAATGAAAACGACAATGATAATCATTATCAGTGAGAAAGCATCAGTATTCCTTACATAGAGCAGAAACGTGGACTAGTCGCGGACTCACTGAGAAGGTCGTCATTCAAAAACAGATACATAGGGAGATGGAAAGAATGGGGAAATGGAAAGCAGCAGTCATGCTCACATCACTCGTCTTCACGCTAGCCGCATGCGGTAGCACGGACGAAACGAAAGACGAAGGAAGTGCGGAAGCCGAGACGGCACCGAAGACAGTTGAAATCACAGACGCACATGGAACAATCGACGTACCGATCAATCCGGAGAAGGTCGTCGCGCTCGACAACCGAACGTTCGAGACGCTCTCAGATTGGGGAATCGACTTGGTCGCGGCACCAATCGGATTGATTCCAGCGGACTTGCCTTATAAAAATGATAAAGACATCGTAGACGTCGGGATGCACAATGAGCCGAACCTAGAAGCAATCGCCGGTGTAAATCCGGATGTCGTCATCGTCGGACAACGATTCGCCGATTACTACGACGACATCAAAAAATTGGTCCCAGAAGCAGCCGTCATCGATTTGAACATCGAGCTCCCGGAAGATGCGGGCACGCCAGGTGAAATCTTGGTCGAAGGTTTTGAGACGACGACGCGTTCACTCGGCCAAATCTTTGAAAAGGAAACGGAAGCGGATGCACTCATCGCTAGCTTTGAAGCATCAATCGATAGCGTAAAGGCGGCGTACGACAGTGAAGACACGGTGATGTCAGTCATCGTCTCAGGTGGCGACATCGGCTTCTCGGCACCGAACACCGGTCGTGTCTTCGGGCCGATGTATGACATCTTTGACTGGAAACCAGCCCTCGAGGTAGCGAAAACGACAGGTGACCACCAAGGGGATGAGGTTTCGGTCGAAGCGATTGCTGAGAGTGACCCGGACTGGTTGCTCGTCCTCGACCGTGATGCGGCCATTTCAAGCATGGAAGACGCTGTACCTGCAGCGGACGTGATTGATAACGCACCGGCACTCCAAAAAACGAAAGCCGTGACAGACGAAAAAATCGTGTATGCGCCGAACGATACGTACATCAACGAGTCGATTCAAACTTATTCTGAACTCTTCAACGACATCGCAGCCGCGCTTTCGAAATAAGGGAGTCACGTTGTGCAAAAACCAATGACAGCAAGGGTTGAGACATTGTCTCAGCCCTCCTTTTCTAACATATGGACGAAGTCCTTTATCGTAGCAATGCTTGTGGTGTTCATATTGGCGGGCCTTTCGCTCGTGACCGGCGTCTATGACATTCGTCAAGAAGGTGGGTCGGACATGTTTTGGATCACTCGCGTCCCGCGTACGATTGCAATCATGTTGACCGGTGCCGCCATGGCGATGTCGGGACTGGTCATGCAACTGATCACGCAAAACCGTCTCGTCGAACCGACGACGACCGGTACACTCGAATGGGCGGGGCTCGGCCTGCTCGCTGTGTATCTGCTTGTCCCGGCTCCGACGCTCATGATGCGGATGACGGGGGCGATCGTCTTTTCATTCATCGGAACGATGGTCTTCTTCTGGTTTCTGCGCTCGGTCAAACTCCGCTCGTCGTTGATTGTCCCAATTATCGGACTCATGCTCGGGGCGGTCGTCTCGGCCGTGTCAACGTTTCTCGGTCTATTCTTTCAAGCCAGCCAGACAATCGAAGGTTGGTTCGTCGGGTCGTTCGCATCGGTGCAGGTCGGACGTTATGAATACTTGTGGCTCATCATCCTCGTCACGTTCTTTATCTTCATCCTTGCGAATCGCTTGACGCTCGCTGGACTCGGAGAAGACATCGCGACGAGCCTCGGCGTCAACTATAACCGTCTCATCTTGATCGCGACGGGACTGATTGCCCTCGCGGTCGGTGTCGTGGCGACGGTCATCGGGAATCTGCCGTTCCTCGGACTGATCGTCCCGAATATCGTCTCGATGTTTCGCGGGGACGACCTGCGCAGCAACTTGCCGTGGGTATGCGTCATCGGGATGGGGACGGTGCTCGTCAGCGACTTGATTTCGCGGACGATCATCATGCCGTTCGAATTGCCGGTATCACTCATTCTCGGGACGGTCGGATCAATCGTGTTCATCGCGATTCTCATGAGACAACGGAAGACGGGAGGGGTACGATGAGCACACTTATTGAAAATAAGACGAAGCCACGGGAAGCGTATGATGTCGATGGTCGATCCGTGCATACAGAAGAACGGTGTGCGACGGCGTTCCGTTCGAAACGAGAACAGCGCCGCTACTGGCTATTCCTTGCCTTCTTCATCATCGGAGGATTGCTCTGTGCGTTCGGGTTGCTCGTCTACAACAATCCGGTCCCGCTCGACTCACCGTCGTTCATCCCGGTCGTCGAGCGCCGGGTCGTCGCCGTCATCACGATGGCGATTGCCGCGCTCTGTCAAAGCTTGGCGACGGTCGCGTTTCATTCGGTGACGAACAATCGCATCATCACGCCATCGTTGCTCGGGTTCGACGCGCTTTACTCGACGATTCAGACGAGCATGATTTTCTTCTTTGGGGCAGGGGCGTTAATCGGTTTTTCGGGAACCGGTGCCTTTTTGACGCAGGTCGGCCTCATGGTACTTATGAGCCTGCTGTTGTATGGCTGGCTCTTGTCAGGGAAATACGGGAACTTGCAACTCATGCTTCTCATCGGAATCATCATCGGGACCGGTTTGAACTCGGTGTCTTCGTTCATGCGTCGCATGCTCGCGCCGTCCGAGTTCGACGTCCTGCAGGCCCGCTTGTTCGGATCGGTCATGCATGCCGATGCCGCGTACTTCCCGATTGTCATTCCAATCGTGCTTGTCGTCGGGACGTTGTTGTATAGCTTCTCGAATCGCTTGAACGTCGTCGCGCTCGGGAAAGACGTGGCGACGTCGTTCGGAGTGAACCATCGCCGGAGCGTCATCTTTACGCTCATTCTGATTTCGCTGTTAATGTCAGTATCGACGGCACTGATTGGGCCGCTCACGTTCTTCGGATTCTTGGTGGCGACGCTCAGCTATCAAGTGGCAGCGACGTACGACCATAAGTACGTGTTTCCGATGGCATTCGCGCTCGGTTTCTTCGTGTTGACGAGCGCGTATTTCTTTATGTATCACATTCTCAATACACCGAGTGTCGTGTCCGTCATCATCGAACTGTTCGGCGGCGTGATTTTCTTAGCGGTGATTTTAAGGAAGAGGTCATTATGATTCAATTGGAACAAGTACAAAAATCGTATGCGGACGATGTCCGCATCGGCCCGATTACGCTCGATATCCCGAAAGCTGGGTTCACATCGTTGATTGGTCCGAACGGGGCCGGGAAGTCGACGACGCTCATGATGATTGGCCGACTGCTCGATTTGGATGAAGGTCAAATCCAAGTCGCCGGCATGGACGTGTCGAGCACGAAATCGAAGGACTTGGCGAAGATCATCACGATTTTACGGCAAGAGAATCACTTCGTGACACGTCTCACCGTCCGTCAGCTCGCAGGATTCGGACGCTTCCCGTACTCGAAAGGACGGTTGACGCAAGAGGATGAACGGATTATCTCGAAATATATCGACTTCCTCGATTTGACGGAGCTTGAGCATCGCTATCTCGATGAACTGTCGGGCGGACAGCGCCAACGGGCGTACGTCGCGATGGTGCTCTGTCAGGAGACCGAATACGTGCTTCTCGACGAGCCGCTCAACAACCTCGATATCGCTAGGTCGGTGCAGATGATGGAATACTTGCGCCATGTCGCCGACGAGTTCGGGCGGACGATCGTCACGGTGCTCCATGACATCAACTTCGCAGCCAAATACTCGGATCGGATTTGTGCGATGAAGGACGGGCAGATTGCCGCCTTCGGTACGGTCGAAGAGATTATGGATGCAGATGTCTTGTCCGATATTTTTGAGACGAACCTCGAAATCATTCAAGGACCGTACGGACCGATCGCGGTCTATTAATAGAAGGAGGGAATACGGCATGCAGATTTATTGGACGCCAATTCAGCAAGTCGTGCAGGAAGCACGGGATACATACACGTTCAAACTCGAGTTGCCCGAGGGCTTCACATGGGAAGAAGGCGCACACACACACTTTGCGCTTGAAGGGTTTAATAAAGAAGACAAACCGAACCGGACGTTGATTCGGCATATGTCGATTTCGACGCTACCGCATGAAGGCGCGATCGGTATCACGACCCGGGTCAAACCGGAATGCTCGACGTTCAAATCGATTTTGCGTGACATGAACATCGGGGACAAGGTCGCCATCTTCAAGACGCATTCGAACGTACCATTGAAGCGAGAAGGGAAGAACGTCTATCTGTTGTCGTCGGGTGTCGGCATCGCGACGTTCCGTCCGCTCGTGCTCGCGTATTTGGCGAATGGGGAAGGCGTGCCGCACCTTCATTCGTTGAACGTCGATTCCTCACAGGATTATCTGTTCAGCGATGTGTTCGCGTCAACAGCCGCCTTCACGGCCGAGTTCGTCGACAGTCGTCCGGATTATTATCAGCGTGTCGAGACGCTCGCTGCAGACAAAGATGGGTTGTTTTATGTGGTCGGTAGCGATGATTTCTTGCATGCAACAATTGCCGCGTTGCGTCAAAACGGTGTCACGTCGGACCAAATCATGCTCGACAAGCATGATTTTCAATTTGAAGATTTCTTGAAAGCCTGACGCTCAGACCGAGGACACGTTCCTCGGTCTTTTTGTATGGCAAATCTCAACGAAGCGCTCGAACAGGTCGCGTCCGTCCGGTGTGCCAATCGACTCGGGATGGTACTGGACGCCATACGTCGGGTGTTCGGGATGCTCGAGTGCCATGATGACACCGTCCGTCGTGCGAGCGGTCACGACGAGGTCCGTCTCTTGGACGACGAGCGAATGATAGCGCATGACCTCGCTCGGATTCCCATCGAACAAGACGCTCGGTATTGTCTCGATCACGGACGTCTTCCCATGCATGACCTGCTCGGCCCGTCCGACCGTCCCCCCGAACGCTTCGGCGATGACTTGATGACCGAGACAGACGCCGAGGATGGGGATGGTGCCAGACAAAGAGCGGACGACGTCGAGCGACACACCGGCATCCAGTGGGCCACCTGGACCCGGAGAGATGATGATGCCAGCCGGATTGAGGTCGCGGATCGCGTCGATTGTCAGTTCATCATTACGGATGACCGTCACGTCGCTGAACCGGGCGACATCTTGATACACGTTGTACGTGAACGAGTCGTAGTTATCGATAAGTAGAATCATGCGAACACCTCCAAAAGGGATTTGGCTTTATGCAACGTCTCTTCATATTCTGACACCGGGTCCGAATCGTAGACGATACCGGCGCCCGCTTGTACGTAGGCCGTATCTCCTTGAACGACCATCGTCCGGATGGCGAGAGCGAAATCATAGCCGCCCCGGACGTCGAGATACCCGACGGCCCCGGCATATACTTCGCGTTTCACTGTCTCCAGTTCGTCGATCAGCTGCATCGCCCGAATCTTCGGGGCGCCGGAGACGGTACCGGCCGGGAGACAGGCACGTAACGCATCAATCGGATTCAAGTCGTCACGCAGTTCGCCCTCGACCTCGGAGACGAGATGCATGACGTTTTTGAAGCGCTCGACTTCCATCTGTTTCGGAATCGTGACCGAGCCGACTTTGGCGACCCGGCCGATGTCGTTGCGACCGAGGTCGAGCAGCATGCGGTGCTCGGCGAGTTCTTTCTCGTCTTGAATGAGATCAGCGGCGTGACGCACATCCTCTTCGATTGTCTTGCCACGGGGGCGGGTGCCGGCGATCGGATTCGTCGAGACGCGATTGCCCTCGACGCGGACGAGACTCTCCGGGGACGCCCCGAGGACGATTGCCTCGCCTAGGTCGATATAAAATAAGTACGGACTCGGGTTCTGTTTCCGGAGCGTCCGATAGAAGTGGAACGGGTCGCCGGTGAACGTCGCGTCGATGCGTTGGGACAAGACGAGTTGGAACACCTCACCGGCGAGGATGGCTTCCTTCGCCTGCAGGACACGTTCGACAAATTCATCCTTGCTCGTCAACACCCGTTCACTCGTGCGGACGACAGGGGCGAGCTCGTGTGTCTTCGCCGTCTCGAGCGACCGTTTGACGTGGTGGAGTCGCTTCTCAGCATCAGCATCCCCGGTGTCGATCGCGATGACCTGCTCCTCGACGTGATCATAGAGAACGACCGTCTCATATCGTTGGAACAAGGCGTCCGGCAAACCGCGAGTCTCGCTAGGTGTGTTCGGAATCGGTTCATAGACGCGTTGCATGTCATAGCCGATATAACCGACGGCACCACCGATGAACGGATAGGGGGCATCCGGCGTGTCTCGCGAAACCAGTTCTGATAACAAGGCGAGCGGGTCGTCCGTTTGCATCGTGCCGGATGCGTCGGTCACTTCGTTGCCATTGGCGCGAATCGTCTCGACCGGATTGGAGGCGATAATCGAGTAACGGCCATGCTTGCCTTCGGCGCGGCTCTCAAGTAACACTTTCCGTTCGCCTTCTAATCGATGAAAGATGGCCACCGGTGTCAGTTCGTCGCCGTTGATGATGAGTTGTTTCATGTGATCTCCTCCTTGAAATAAAAAAAGTCCCCCGCCCGACATGTCTAAAAAAGACATGAAGGACGGGGGACCCGTGGTGCCACCTTCGTTGGGGGAGCTCCCCCCACTCATCGCGAACAATCATTCGCTATCCTCGGTAACGGGAGGACCCGTCAGAGCCTACGTATCGGTCTGAACGCTCAAAAGCCCATTCACGTGAGACACGTCGCCGGTTCGCATCGACCACCGGCTTTCTGGAGACAAATCTTCACGCTACTCTTCTTTCTCATCGCGAGTTCGTATGAATGTTATCGTTACTTTAACGGGCTGAAGTCAGAATGTCAATATTGAAACTGTCAGAATGATTAGGGCTCAGGAATGTTTTTCTGTCTGGCGCTCAGTTTTCCGTTTACTGAGAAACGTATAGGCTACGAGAAACGAGGGAATCGGGAAAAGCCAATTCCAAGACGATGGAGAAGTGAGCGTCCCGTAGTACGCGAGGCCCATCGTCATTTCAATTGCGAGATTGAGCACCAACGTGATGAGCGGGGCGATATAAGCCTTTTCGAATCGTAATGCAATAAGGACACCGGTCCCGACGGTGAGGATAGGGACGATGACGAGTTGCCAGATGAACGGGTCGATCAAATCCATAAGCATAGTCCTCTCGAAATGGGATTAACTGTATATTGATAAGTATACAGGGAATAGAGGATAAGAAAAAGAATACTACCGATGTGGTTACATTCAATCGAACAATGAAGATGACCATTACAAGTGAGACGACTCGAGCATACGAGTATGTTATGATGGACGCGAAAGGTAGGTACATCAATGGAAACCATCAACTTAAAACAACTTTCTGACGAACGGGCCGAACTTCAAGTCAAGGGCGACCTGGACGCGATGCGCGGCATCATGCATGACGAGTTTCGTTACGTCGACTCGAGCGGACGTCAGTTCGATAAAGAAACATTTTTAGACCAGTTCGTCGACCCGGCGTCTGTCCAGTGGATCACGCAGGAGACCGTCACGTTCGACGAGACGGTGGCTGGCGAGATCGCACTCGTGCAACTGTTGCTCGAGGAGCGTTTCATTCTCGGAACGAACGCTTACGAAGGCCGGTTCTGGGTGTTGCACGTCTATGTGAAACAAGAAGACACGTGGCTCTGGCAAGGCGGCCAGGCGACGATGATTCATGAGGTGTGAGAACCGTGAACTGCTTTGGGAAACTAAAGCAGTTTTTTTGTGAAATCATTTACCTGATTTATTAAAAATCCGTCATTGTATGAAGTCGAATTATTACAATAGAATTTGGTATTCGACCAATTAACTGTAAAACCTACATAATGGAGGAAAGTCATGAATCATTCATCGTATTTGAAATTGTTCTTAGCCGGTTCACTCATCGTCTCGCCACTCTTGCCGCTCCAAGCGCAAGCAGAAGGATCAACAGAAGAACCACCAGTCGTCGAGACGGTCGACGTCACAGCACCGCTCGCACCTGTCGTCTCGACGCCACTCCATACGTCGAAGTCACTTGTAATTGAAGGAGAGGCTGGCACGACAGCATTGATCGGCATCAACAGCAAAGTGTACACGCGTGTCGTCACGGAAGCGGGGACGGCTCAATTCAACATGAGCCCGCAATCGGTCGGCAAACGGATCTCGGTCAGCTTGCGTGATGCCGCGGGCAACGTCAGTGAGACGACGGAAGTCGTTGTCGCCGTCGATCCGGCCGCACGTCCGGCGACGCCGAAAATCGGAACGGTCAATAACTCGGCTCGTCAAATCGTCGTGACAGGAACGCCTGGCGCGAAAGTGACACTCCAAGTCGGTGCAGCTTCGTACACGGCGCGCTATGACGCGAAAGGCGTCTATCGCCGTGCGACGGTCGCCCTTCCAATCGGAACGGTCATCCGTGCGACGACGGTCGACGCGAAAGGCGCGACAAGCGTCACGCGTTCGACGAAAGTCATTAAAGACGGTGTGGCTCCAGCACGCCCGCGTGTCGCGCAGAGCGTGACGACGACATCGACATCGATCACAGGGACGGCCGAGGCGTATGCGACGGTCTATGCCCAAATCGGAACGAAACTTTACAAAGCGCCGGTCATGTCGACTGGAAAATTCGCGATTAAAATCCCAAAACAAAAACGAGGGCAAGCGATCTCGTTGTATGCGATTGACGGCGCTGGCAATAAAGGCGGCACGCTCAAACTCGGCGTCCAACATGCGCTCTATAACAAGTTCTATCGTTTCCCAGGTCCGGTGACGGTCCACCGTGAAGTGCTCGATAGCTATGGGGAGTTCCGTTATGCGGAGACGTTCGCGCCGGTCTTCTACGGTTCACCGTCGAAAGCGAGCATGCAGTTCTTCCTCAACATCGAATCGGAAGATGGTTTCCTTGAAATGGACACGCTCCGCCTGAAAGTCGGCAGCAAGTCGTATAAAGTGAACCTTGATCAAGACGACATCGAGTACATTGAATACGAGGATGGAACGGTCGCGGAATACGTTGAGTTCAAACCGGATGCGAAGCTCGTCCAATTCGTGAAAGCGAATGTTCGTCCCGAGAACCGAATCGTCGTGACGGTAGAAGGCAGTGAGGACGTCATCGAATGGCCACTCTATGCTGCGGAGAAACGTGCATTCATGGAATCACTCAGTTTCGTCGGTTATTAATCCCCATCAGTTTTAATCGCCCTTCATAGGAGAAGGGCGATTTTTTTTGTTCTCAAAAATAAGGAGCGTCGGTGTTGTGTGCAACAACAATCCCCGTAATTCAATATCCATTTACTGGATAAAATCAAACATTTCTGCGAAAAGCCCGTCATTTTTTTGTGTATCGTCCATTGGACTCACCTTCAAAAGTCCTATTCGAAAAGTGTAATCATTTATTTAAGAATCCAATAAAGAGATAACTGGTAACGAAATGGTTTATTAGAAAACGTTACTTACATAATTATTTGGTTATAAATGGTTATTATTTATCTTATGTTGTAAAAACCAATAAAATAATTGGTAATTATATTTTAATCGTCTAATTCATAAAAATCTAACCTGATGACAGAAGTCTGATCATAATTTCAAATGTTGGTAGCGCTTACTTTATTGATTTAATGAGATTTTATTACAATGGTAATTAATCGAACGCAGAATATTTATTCTAAATAAAATCATGAAAATGCATTATCATTTCCCTTTTTCACTAAAAATTCGCTTGTTTCAACTGGAAACGTTATGTATATTATGGATGTAAGCAATCTGGGACGATGCATAGGCTAAAAGTCAATGTATGGTTTTAGATACCTGTTTTTGTATGACTCGAGTCCTATCGATGCTATACATAACTCGGGCAGTAAGGGTGTCTGAGGAGTGATCGAGAGGACCGAGAAAGTCGAAGACGCAGAAATCGCATTTTACCAAAGGGAGGATTTAAACAAGATGGCAAACAAAAAACAATTTGTCACAGCAGCGGCAGCGTTTGCAGTGACAGCGGCAGCAGTCGCACCAGCAATGTCGGCTTCAGCAGCAATGCCCGTCGTCAAGCTAGGTTCAGATTATGTACGCCAAGGCAATTTGGATGCAGCGCTTGACAAGAAGTATCACGGATCAGAGATCCACTGGTACAAGTCTTCAGTCAACATGAACAAATTGGGAGTCTTCCAAACGGCGGTTGGTTTCGTCAAAGGAAAAGGGATTAAAGTCGAGAAACGCATTCGCGTCTTGAACTATGCCCAAGAAGTGGTCGGACCGAAAGAAATGCTCGTCTTCGAAAAAGGGGAAGCCGTTTCAGGAATCCGCACACAGCCGGTCAAGTTCGCAGATCGCGTCTATATGAAACCGGGTTCATGGTCTGGTATCGACACATCGAAAGTCGGCGAGTTCATGGCTACATTCACGTACACGAACAAAGCGTACGGAACGGTCTCAAAATCGTTCAAGTATAAAGTTGTCGAATCAGCTCCGATGGTATCGAGCGTCAAGTTGCTCAATGCGAAGGAACTTGAAATCAACTTCTCGAAACCAGTAGACGCGAGCACACTCCTTTATAACGGCATGCTCAAAGATGGAACGGTCGAAATCGATCACATTCCAGACGCGCAACGCCTCAAAGGACTTCGCGGCACGCTCTCGAAAGACGGCAAAACGCTCGTCGTTCGCGCCGAGAAGACATTCGACGGCCGCTACGCCGTGCTTGCTAGCTCGAAAATCGAAGGACTCGACGGTAAAGCGCTCGTCCCGTTCAAAGAAATCTACACGTTCGAAGACAACGTACGCCCGGTCCTTAACGACCCTGAGTACCTTGAAAACAACCGCGTGAAGTTCACGTTCTCTGAGCCGGTCAACGTTGACTCGGAAGATGAGCTCGAGAAGAAACTCGAATTGAAAGATGCTTCTGGCGCTGGCTACAAAGTAGATGTCGACAAACTCTCATGGGACGGCAAATCGTTCATCCTTGACTTGTCAGACGCGCAATTCGTCGCAGGCAAAGACTACAAGTTGACGCTCGTCGGTCTCCGTGACTTCGCTGGCAACTTCATCTCGCCAAACCCAGTGACGAAGATCGTTCAGAAGAAAGTCATCGACGCGGTCAACCCTTCAGTCGTCGGCATGTCTTCGTCGAAACCAGGCTACCTCACAGTCACATTCTCTGAGGCTGTCTACGTGGATCGTTACAACCACGTCGCGAAAATCACGCTCACAAACGGCGAAATCGAAGCTGACCTTGATGACAACGCATGGCTCGATGAGTCAGGCAAAGTCCTCACTGTCCGCGACCACTCGTTCATCGGTCAAATCGACGTGAAAGTTTCTCACTTCCGCGACCTTGCTGGCAACTACGGCGCTGCGTCAACGAAATTGGTTAACTTCACGAACGATGAGATGGCTCCGACTGTGACAGATGCGAAAGTGGAAGTCATCGACGGCAAGAACCACCTCGTCCTCACGTTCTCTGAAGAACTCAAGCATGGTGCTTACAGCGACGGTAAGATGTACGGTTCGTACATCACGCCGAACGGTGTCGAGAAGAAAGTGGCGGCATGGACTGACGCCTCGTATTACTCGAAGAACCAAATCAAGACGCCAATCTCGGATCTTGAGCTTGGAAACTACTCAGTCAAACTTCCGGCTAACCTCGTGAAGGATGTCGTCGGCAACGAGAGCCTTGAGCAATCGATCAAGTTCTCAATCGTCTCGAGCCCAATCGAGAAAGAGAAGCCAACTTTCGATGGCTACTACTTCCAAGAGAAGGACAACAGCACGCTTTACCTCAAGTTCAGCGAGAAGCTCGACCCATCGTCACTCAACTTGGGCAACTTCTTGATTGAAGGCAAGGCAATCGCTGAGAAAGCTGTCTTCACGGATGAAGATCGCGACGTCATCAAGTTGACGCTCAAAGAAGGCGCGATTCAAACGACTGGTAAATATGCGTTCGTCATCCAAAACATCAAGGATGTAGTGGGCAACGTCATGGATACAGTCTCGTTGAACGAGAAGTTCGCTGAGAACGACCTTCCAGGCTTGACGTCTGCGGTCCTCACGTCGAACAACGTATCGGGCGACTACGCGGTCATCACGCTCACGTTCGATGAGTCAATCGCGAAGTACTCAATCGAAGATGGCTACGAAGACTTCAAAGTCCTCGTTGGTGACAAAGATCTCTCGAAATCTGCGACAGTCACAGAAATCATGGGATCGCAGTCGAACCAAGTCCAAATCACGATTGATCGTGTGTTGACTCCGGCCGAGACAGCTCAAACGCTCACGCTCAAACCAGGCGCTGCGTTCGAAGTCCTCGACCTCGAGAACAACAAACACCCATTGTTCACTTCGGTGAACATCGCTAAGTAATTAGCGTTGACCTTCATTGACCCTCCCTTAGGGTTAAATAGAGCAAGGCCTTCGGGCTGCGCCATCTTGAAACCGGTAGCGTTTGACGCTACCGGTTTTACTATGTCTAGTTCATCATCGTAATGTGTGGTTGACCTCGGATTTTGAGAACAACTCCGTTAAAGTAAAACCGTCCGATTATACGATGATTGCGGGGCAGTTCTCGAACGCCTGAGTCACGATTATCAGCCAACCGAAATAAGACAAGGTCATCCCGCGCGCGAGATGACCTTGTCTTATTTTTGTTTTGCGTCTTGATAGCCGAATGCTTTGACGGTCAAAGTATCGTTCAATTTTCCGTCGAGTTGCGATAAGATAATTGTCTGTTTTGGGTCCCAGCCGGCGAGGTCGACTGCGTCCGAACTGAGTCGGCCATCTGCCCAGTAGTTTTTATTGACTTGTAACGTGTATCCATACACGCGCTTGAGCCATCGGTTGTCGTTTGAGCGGATCGCTAAATATGAATTGGAACCGCGCAACCCTTTTACGACTTTGACTTCGAATGCAGGCGGTACTTGATTGTAAGAGTCGAGCGTCTTATCGCCAATACGAACGAGTTCTTCCCTATTGAAATGGTTATGCTCGTCGTACGAATAGCGTCCCATCTCAATAACATACGTGAAGCCATTAATTTTCTTGCCATCAATCGAGACAACACGGAACGTTCCGGGACCGTGAGGGTGATTATAGATAAAGTAGCGACCCTGTTTTTCCAGTCGCGCAAACTCGCTGACAGATTGTTCTGGACCTTTGAACGAGATTGTGATGAGGCCGGATTTTCCAATTAGAGCATTCACGATACGCTTATGATAAATCGGATTAGCCCAAGAATTATACTGGATGTTCTTCATCTGAATTTGGATTCGATTCGATGGATTGTTCAATGTAACAAACGGTTCACTGAACTGATTGAATTCAAGCGTGCGATCGACCGCACTGACTACAAACGAGATGTCGGATTTTGTAGTGAAGAACAACTTGTTTGGTCCGGCTGTCTCGTTCAATTTAAATGCTTTCACGTAGTCATTCATATGATTTGATTTATGTTCGATGTTCATTTGTTTAAGTAGCTGAGTGAGTTTAGCGGCAGTCACATTTTGTAATGCTGTAGCAATCGCCCTTTCGTCTGCGCCCATTCGTTTACCTTGTATCACAAGGTTTGGTTTAGTGACACCAAGTAACCCGTTCGGTCCATCGAGGATATGCGTTTTCGTTGGAGCGGATACAGCTCTGACTTTAAAGGTTGATGTGCCGCGCAATACGACGTCTGCATGTTTAACGTTTAAGAAACCAATCTCTCCATTGTATGTGATAGGTAAATCGTAAGAATGTTGAGCCTGGTGGATGTCCCAACGATTAATTGTTCCTTTCCCCCGAAGCGTAAATCGCGTATTTGAGTGGAGTTGTTGAATCGAACCATTCAACGTGACGTTCCATTGTGACGTCTGTTTGTAGGGCTCGAAACCCCAGCCTTCTAGAATAACTTGCCGGAGCGGGGCGGCTGTCGTGATAGTGACTGGTCCTCCGGGCAACTTTAAACTCTGAATTCGTGCAGCGGCATTCCGATCAATAATAATTGGATTCTTGACCTGCACGAATTGGCCGAGTTTCAATTGTTCGAATCCGACGATTGTGTTATTTTGTACGATTGGCTTTGCGAGCGTACTTCGAAGCGCCGCAGCGTTCTGTTTAAAGAAAGGAAGCAACGCCGGAGAGATTTTCGCGCTCTTTCCGTTGACGCTGGCAATCTCAGTCCCTTTATATGTCATGACTTGATTCATGCCATGATCTTTGATTGGGATCTCAAGGGGCAGGATACTATTGAACGGGACGTATCCTCTCGTCTTACCGACTTGGACGTTAGCCCATCCGTTTTTTGTCGAGATGAGCGAGACGTTTGTGTTCGCTTTGAGAGTTTGGATTGTTTTAGCTTTAGAACTTGCGGACACCTTCAGTGGAGTCGACTCGAGCGTCTTGTATGGGGACGACGATGCCTCGGCGTTTCCTATAGTAAACGCGACGAGGGCAATGACAAAAATCATGAACCATTTTTTATACATAAGAATTCTCCTCCTTTAACAAAACCATTATATAGAAATGCGGAGATTTTTATTCCTAATGTTTATTAAAAATGGAAAATGAATTCTTGTTAACAGTGTAAAAGTTAGTTCATCACAATAAACCGTAGTTGACACTAGTTCGACCGATTTCAAATCTGAAGACTGTAGAAGAAACGTTCTAGGTTCCGGTAGCTATATGCACGCCGTTTGATGACCTTGATCTTATTGTTTGTCCTTTCATCTTCCTGTTTGATAGTCGTGAAAGGATCGTTCGTCTCCCCGCAATCGGACAGACGACGTGCAGGTCACGCATACGTTTTGATGATGGACGAGACATAGTAGAACCGATATCACAGAACTCTATTGGTTTTACTATGTATGAAGCTTCAATAAATACATATTAATCCCAATTTATTATGGAAATTTAAAACAAGTGCGGTATGATTATATTGTACTAGTTTTGGGTGAACACTTTATAATTTGGAGGGGGATTATGAGTCGATCACAACGAAAACAGAGGCAAAAGTTTCAAGTTTTCATCAGGACGTTCGTCCTGGTTTTTCTGGTCATGGCGGGCATCATTTACGAACAAAAACAAGAAGCCGAGGCCGATGAGGTGTTGCTTCCGTCCGTAACGGGAAGTGAATTAAGATTCAGCGGCATGGCGTTGCGGCTTGATCCGCAAGGGTTATACATACACGCGAACGGGAGCCATAAACCGCTTGGCTTCACCCAAGCCTATATTGAACCGACGCGGGGCTATATCGTTGTGCGACGCGATCGGGCCGATTCGGTCGTCTCCATTATCGCCGAACCGGATGAGACGCTCACGAAGCGGGGCATCACGATCGGGGCGTCCGGGGGTGGGACGGTGACGCATTTGTTTGTCTATCAGAACGGCGTCCAACTGAACATGGCTGATCCTGTCGATTATGCCAAGACGGCTGGCGTCTTCTCCAATATTTGGATGACCATTATCAGTCAGAGTCGATGAGTCGCCGGCACGACCGGTGCTCGTCCTTTTTAGAGTCAAAGAACGAATTTTCTATAGAATGAGGGGACAGCATGCAAGCTTATCAACGCGGATTTTTAATGACCGCTACCCGGCTACAACGTGAAGGATGGGAAACAATCACTTTGCCGAACGGCGATTTCTTTTATTATGACCCGCTCAGTCCGGTCGACTTGATTCAAGACGGTGCCCGCTGGCTCCTCGCTTTCGGGGACATCCTCGACATCCGAGCGCAACAGCGTGACCGACAGGGAGTGCTCGAACGATTGAACGGGCAAGACGTGGACGCATTTCATGAGGCGCTCGACTTCATGGGTGGCCGCTACGTGTTGATTCGGGGTGACGACACGTCAGTGCGCCTCTATCATGACGCGACCGGGATGCGAGGTGTCTACTTCACGACGGACGCACCGCTCCGAGCGGCGTCGCATCTCGAACTGTTACAAGAAGACGTCCAGTCCGAGGCGCACCCGCTCTGTTCGGACGAATTGCGACAACATAACCATTATCACTTGCCAGGTCATTTCACGATTTATGCGTCGATTCGGATTCTCGTCCCAAACCATTTCGTGGACGAGACGAACCGGATGACACGCTATTATCCACGGCGTCCGCTCGATGCGTTGCCGGTCGAGGCGGCCATCGAACCGCTTCGGGCGTGGTTCGACAATCAGTTGCATCAGCTGCTCGAGTCGGACGAACGCATGATTTTCTCGCTCACGGCCGGGATTGACAGTCGCCTGTCGTTGGCGCTTCTCAAACCGTTCCTCTCGAACATCGAAACGTTCACGTATCAGAACGTGGCGGCAGGTCATCACGTCGAATCGCTCGATATCGATGTCGAAGTCGCAGCGATGATGGCGCGTGACCTTCAGTTTCGCCATCGCGTCATCCCAGTCGATGACCGAGCGTTTGAACAAGCCGAGGAGACGCGGGCATTCCGTTCGATGTTGCGGAAAAGCGTGACATCCCGTCACGGCCATGCCCACGCGTACGAATATATGAAACTGTACAAAGACCGTCCGACGCGCCACTTGCGCTCGAACATCCTTGAAATCGGGCGAGCGTTTTATCGGAAGAACCGGACGCTGCCGGCCGAGTTGACCGTCGAAGGGGCGATTCGTTGCTATTCATGGAAATCGCGGGAAGACGAGCGTGTCGTCTCGCTTTGGACGTCCTACGTGGCCGCAGTCAATTTGACGACTGAGACGCTGCACGGCTACGATCCGTACGACTTGTTGTATTGGGAGTATCGGATGGGCGTCTGGCATCAGCAAGTACTCGCCGAGAGCGATGTCGCGTTTGAGACGTATATCCCGTTCAACGCGCGCGCCATCCTCGAACTGTTCTTGACACCTGATTATGGGGATCGGTTATACGCCAAACTATTTTATGAAGTGATTGGTCACGAATGGCCGGTGCTCGCGTTCTGGGGTGTGAACAAGCGGGACACGATGCGTGACTATATGCATCCAACGCTCGACCAAGGGTGGATGGCGCTCGATGGGGTCATCACGAGCGGCCGTTTGGACGAGACGACGATCCCGTTGACCGTCCGGCGCTTGACGACGAACGTGTCATACCACCTCGAGGCGAACACGATGCAAAAAGGCGATCACATGGCGTATTCACAAATCCTGACGACGAAACCGGGACAGACGTATCGTTTGAATTTGAATGTGATCAACCCGTTCGAGAAGCGGTCGTCGCTCGGCTTGGGGCGGATGCGCTATGAGATTTGGGTCGACGGTGTGCTCTATTTATCTGAAGACATCGCCGCCTGGGGTGGACCGAACCAAGTTTGGGTCGAGTTCGATGCGACGGCTGACGCGACGGAACTCATTGTCCGGACGGTTGCCCTTCGTGATTGTGGACCGAACAAGTGGGGCGCGGCCTCGAAGATGCAGCTCGAGGCGCTCCGTCTTCAAGAAATCGAGCACGGGCATTTGAAGGCAGGGGCGTCGAGTCCGTTCACCCAGCTTCATGAACTGATTGAAACCGAATAAGGTCTTTTTGCCTAACGTATTTAAATTTCCATGGAATCCCTCGATGTTGCAATCGGGGGATTTTTTGGAAAAGATACACGGAATTAACGAAAAATTAATTGTATTTACTAGTGGAATTGGATATGTTTAGAGAGGAAAGTGGTCTCTGAAACGATAGGTCTGAAGACGGAATAGGGAGCAAGGCCGATTATGATCCGTTAGACATTGTAAGCGCTATCATTCGTTTTAGTTCTGCTTCACCACATTTGAAAGGGGAAAATCAAATGCTCACACGTAAAACGAACAAGTTGTACGCTTCACTCGCTGTGGCGGCCATCACCGCTTCATCGATCGTTCCGGCAGCGACAGCTGACGCGGCACCAAAAGTTAAGACGGTCAAACTGAAAGCCGACTTCGTCCGCGGAGGCGACCTCGAAGCGTCACTCGATAAGACATATCAAGGTGCCAACATCCATTGGTACAAGTCATCGGTGAAGTTGAACAAACTCGGTACATATCAAACGGCGAAAGGGATCGTGGTCGGCAAGGGGATTAAAGTCGAGAAGCGTGTCCGCGTCTTGAACTATCCGGTTGCCATCGAACCGGGGGAAGCACTCTCGTTCAAACAAGGGGAGAACGTACCGAGCGCACTTCGTCTCGATGTTCGCTTCGCGAACGGTACGGTCGAGCGTCTCGTCCGTGTTCACGACATCGATACATCAAAAATCGGTTCGTTCACGGCTCATGCGAAATTTACGAGCAATGGCCGCACAATCGAAGCTGAACTTCCATATTCGGTCGGTGGGAACACGGTATCGTTCATGCACACGAACGACACGCACGCTTCACTCGACTTGGCGCCGAAACGCGCAACAGCGGTTAAACAAGTCCGCGCCGAGAAGCCGAACGCACTCTTGATTGACGCTGGGGACGTATTCTCAGGTTCACTTTACTTCAACAAGTTTGAAGGAATGGCTGACTTGAAACTCATGAACTACATGAAGTACGACTTGATGACACTCGGGAACCACGAGTTCGATCTCGGTGGCGACGAAGACGGCAACGCCGAACTTGCCAAGTTCATCCGCTACGCGAACTTCCCGTTCGTCAGCTCGAACCTCGACTTCTCAGCAGACACAGACTTGAACCCGCTCTTCCGTGACGCGGTGACAGACAAGCCATATAACGGTCGTCTGTATGAAGGCGTCATCAAAGAAGTAGACGGCGTCAAAGTCGGATTCTTCGGTCTCACGACAGAAGAAACGTCTGAAATCGCAAGCCCGGGCAACGCCCAGTTCCAAGACTACATCGCGGAAGCGAAAGCGGCTGTCGCAGCGTTCGAAGCAGCTGGCGTCAACCAAATCGTCGCCGTCACGCACTTAGGTTACGATGACAACCCAGCAGTCGACAACGACCAAATCCTCGCGGAAGAAGTCGAAGGCATCGACGTCATCATCGGCGGACACTCGCACTCGCTTCTCGCGAAGCCGGAAGTGAGAAACGCGGATACGGACAACCCGACGTTGATCGTCCAAGCGTATCAATATAGCCAATACCTTGGCACACTTGACGTCACGTTCGACCAAGACGGAAAAGTCGTCGCCCATGAGGGTGCTTTAATCGATGTGACGAAACTTGAAGCGGACGCGAAAGCGACTCAACTCCTCGCACCGTTCAAAGAAGAAGTCGATGAGTTGAAAAACCAACCGACTGGCGCCACGGCAACAGCTGCCCTTACAAACCCACGTACGAGCGACCCAGGCAACACGACTGGCGAGAGCGTCCGTAAGAATGAAACGGCACTCGGGAACTTGATCACGGACGGCATGCTCGCGAAAGCGAAGACGTTCAGCCCTGACGTCATCGGTGCGATTCAAAATGGTGGCGGCATCCGTGCAGCCATCAACGAAGATGAGATCACAATCGGTGAAGTGCTCACGACGCTTCCGTTCGGGAACACGCTCGCGATCGCTGACCTCACAGGGACAGAGATTTATCAAACGTTCGAACGCAGTGTCGGACCGCTTCCGAACGAGAACGGTGGGTTCCTTCACGTCGCTGGTTTGAGAGTGACGTACGATAGCTCGAAACCGTCAGGCGAACGCGTGACGAAAATCGAGTACATGAAAGACGGAGCACCGGTACTTGTGGAAAACGGACCAACGAAATATAAAGTTGCAACGAACGCCTTCACAGCGAAAGGCGGCGACGGTTTCGCGGAGCTCGGTGTTGCTTACACTGAAGGCCGAGTCCAAGACCTCGGTCTCTCGGACTGGGAAAACTTGCGCGACCACGTGGCAAGCCTTGTCACGGTCGAGCCGAAAGTGGAAGGTCGCATCGTCGACGTAGCAGCCGAATAAGCAGTCAAACTCTCCTGATGATTCAGGGGAGTTTTTTTGTTACAGGGAAGGAAAGTCGGGTATTACAAAAGAGGGGAATGGCAAGTCGTCCGATTGTCATCTGACTGAAATTGCTTGCCTATCTGATATTTGATACTATGACAGAGGGTGTAGGTGTGAAACCTACGATACGACATGATGAAAGAATGAGGCGAATTGAATGGATGTAAGACGATTATTGTCCGACGTTCAAGAGCACGCGAAATGGGTACGTGCAGAACGGGAACGGATTTCACAAAAAGAACCGCTAGATGAAGGCGATGTCATTCTCATCAATGACTTGCCGTCGTTGACGAAAAAAGCACAACTCCCATATTGGGATGACCAAAAGCTTGAGACGTATAACACCGGTCTCAAACAAGAATGGGATGCGGCGACCGCGCGTTTCCCGAACGACTTACCGGAATATCCGACATCGAACGGGAGTACTTACTATAAGAAGAAACTCATCGATGTGGCGTTCGTCGGACCGGTCGAACGGGCCGAGGTATGGAACAACGTCTGCAATATTCATACGTTCAAGACGGTCACCGAGTTTTTAGAACTCATCAACGCCGGAGTCAACATTGAATTCTTGATGATTAGCCCAATCCTTCCTGGAGAAGCGGCCACGAGTTTTGAACATATGGGCACACCGCGGTCGCACTCGCGCGAATGGCTTGAAAAGCTAGTCAAACAAGCGAACTATCGCGAGATTCCGACTGTATTCCATACGGAAATGGACACGAACCATTACGCACGTTTCGCCTCACTCGCAGCGAAATGTGACGTCGTCTTCACGGCCAATGAAGAGCGGGTACAAGACTATACGGAACTGTGCAAACATGACCGTGTCTTCGTCATCAAACCGTTCGTCAATCAGTTCGTCCATAACCCGATCGGCATGACGCGCGCCCGTTTGAAAGACGTGCTCGTCACGAATGAGTTCCCGATGCGAAAAGCGTTCTTGGAAGACGTCGACAAATTGATGGATGGCGTCTTAGAGACGGACCACCGTCTCCATGTCGTTAAATCGGACTGCGAGCAGAACGAAGAAGTCGGCGAAGCGCATCGTCAGTATCTCGTCGCGAGCGAGACCGACATGGACCGCTTGAAAAAGTCGGTCGATTGGGTCCTTCACGTCAACGAAGTGAAAAACAGTCCGAGTTACTGTGCGCAAGAGATTTACGATGCACAGGCGCGCGGCAACCTCGTCTTGACGAACTATAATATCGCCGTCAACAACGATTTCCCGAACGTGTTCATCGCCACGGGCCGTCTCGACGCGAAACAGATTTTGAACATGTTCAAGACTGAGGATGAAATGTATCGTCAACAGCTATCTGGCATCCGGACAATCATGTCAGGACACACGATGCACGACCGCTTCGAAGAGATGCTGTTCGCGCTCGGACTCGAGACGGAAACACTCGGGGCCCGTCCGGTCCTCGTCGTCGGATCAGGTGACGAGTCGCATCTTCAAGCCATGGTTGCTGACCAAACGTATGACAACGTTCGTTTCCGCATGGCCGACGCCGTAACGGAGACTGATTTGCAGGAAGCGGCGTTCGTCGCGTTCTTCGACTCGGCGTACACGTATGAAGCTTATTATTTAGAAGATTTGATTAACGCTTTCAAATATACGGACGTGTCGTTCGTGACAAAAGCGGCCTACTTCGACGGAGAGACGTTCGTCGAAGGGCCGGAACATGACTACGTGACCGACGTGACCGACGTGCACCGTTCCGTGTTCGTCGCCGAGCAGCTGTCACATAAAGAAGTCGTGACGCGGACGCTCAAGAGCCGGACGTTGCCGGGTTATGCCGTCGACCGGTTCGAACTCGTCAAAGGCGAGGTCGTCTTCCAACCGAACGCACCGCGCGACTACAAATTGTCTGTCGTCGTGCCGGTCTATAACAATGGTCGTTACTTGTACAACAAGTGCTTCTTCAGCTTGAAGCGGAGCACGATGTTTGACGATATGGAGATTTGGCTCGTGGATGACGGTTCGACCGACAACGAGACGAGCCGTTACGTCGAACGCTTGGCGCGCGAACATGCGAACGTCTACACGTACTCGTTCGCAGACGGCGGCAGCGGCAGTGCCTCACGCCCTCGTAACAAAGGTGTCGAGCTGGCGACGACTCCATATATCGCTTTCCTTGACCCGGACAACGAGGCGGTCAACGATGGTTATCATGAGCTGTATCAGTTGATGACGCGCGAACCGGGACTCGATCTCGCCGTCGGCAGCATGTTGAAGCTGTCGAACCGCGAAGCGATGATCGAACTTGAAGGGCTCGAGAAAGGCGGCATCCGCATGATTGAAGACCCGCGTGCCTACCTGCTCGAGCACAACTTCAAAGTGCAAAGCATCCAGGCGATGGTCATCCGTCGCGACTTCATCGTCGACAACGGCTTGAAACAAGTCATCGGGGCGGTCGGTCAAGATTCGCTCTTCTTCCAAGAGATGTTCTTATCGGCCGAACGTGTCGCACTCGTCGACTTGACGATTCACGACTATTACGCGGCCGTGGCGGGATCGACCGTCAACACGATCACCCGTCGTTACTTCGAGAAATGTGTGTTGCGCGAAACGGCCCGGGCGAAGGCGTTCGAGCGTGAAGGTGTACTCGATGTCTATCGTGAGACTCGCTTCGAACGGTTCTTTGAGCTATGGTATCTCCAGTTCATCCGCCGGTCGCGGGACGAGGACTTCTTCGGCAACGCCGATTTGTTATATGCCATCTACGAGCAGTTCAAGCCGCTCGAACCGAAGAGCCCCCGCTTTAAACAGTTCATCGATCTGTATGAGAGCGGTCAAAAAAATGAATTGAAACGTCTGTATTTCGACGTATTCCGTTGAGGTGACAACATGAGTGAACAATTGAAACAAGAAAAGAACCTTCTCGAGATGCAGCTCGCTGAACAAATCGAGGAAAATAAACGACTTCAACGTGAATACCGCATCACGAGCCAACAATATCAACGTCTGTTGCATCGGTACGCCGAACTGCTCTATACGGTGGAATGGATTTCAAAAGAAGTCGATAAGGCCGATAAACGCTATCGCCAACTTAATCGTAAATATCAAAGTTTGACCCAGTCGAAAGTCGGAAAAGGATTGCTCGCAGCGCGTGCCGTCCGAAGCCGTGTCGGCAAAATCGTCAAACGGAAATGACCAGCCGGGAGCGACATGTGATGTGTCGCTTCCTTATTAGTGAAATCGAGGGGAATACCCCGCAGTTTGGAGGAAAGACATATGGGTTGGCAAACGAAAGCACGTCGGGCGGCACATCTCGGTGTTCAACGCTCGCGTCGCGTCGGGAAACGCATCATCAACAAGGCGCTCAACCGCGTGACATCTCGTCAAGCGGGACCGATCGTCCCGAATTGGTACACCGCATCGGATGCGGTCCATCTAGAAGGGGCCGACGTCGTCATCTCACGCCCGGAAGCGGTCGTCTTGACGTATCGTCCGGACGAGAAAGAAGACACGATCGACATCAAAAAAGTTTTCTCGAAATCGAATCGGACGATGCACGTCCAGTTCCGCGCGAAGGCGGCCGGTGATGTCACACCTGCCATCAAAGTGTCGCTCTATCAACGGAACAAACATTCACGTGACGTGTTCGTCTACAATCAGACGCCGACCGATATCGCCTTGCTCGCGAACGAGACGAAAGTCCGCTTCACGGTCGAGACGGAAGGAAAAGGCTCGTATAGTGTCATCGAACTGAACGTCAACGGTGTCTCGCTCTGGGACGTCGAAGGAATGGCTTATCACATGCAGGATAGCGATTTCGACTATCGCATCGATTTGACGCCGAAACAGCTCGAATTGATTTCGGCCATCAACCGTGTCGTCGACTTTGAAGATGACAAACTGTTGCTGCACGGTGTTGGTGGCCAATACGTCCACTTCGGTGTCGGCGAATCGGCCCTCCCGCATGTGAACACGAAACGCGCCATCGACTTCCCGCTCGGGGATATGGACGATGACGTCTATCGTTTCTATTTAAAAGGGACGGTGACGGGCACGGCGAACGCCTCGCTGTTCGTCGTCACGTATACGGCCGATGGACAAGATCAAATGATCGAGGTCCCGCTCGGACTGAGTGGCATCATCCGTCTGACACCGAGTCATACGACGGTCCGTTATTTCGTCCGCTTGTCTGGCCACGGTGAACTACATGGTTTGAAACTCGGCATGGTCCGCGAGAAGAGCGTCCGCCGTGAAGAAATTTTATCGCTCAAACCATCGATGTGGACGGTGCCGACACCGGACACGATCAAACTGAAACATAAGCACGACCAGCTCGTCGTCAAGTTGAAAACCGGGGAAGGCAATCGCCGTTACATCTCGTATGCTGAGACGAACAACAGCTTCAAGCTGTTACCGGTCGACTTCTTGTTCGACGTCAAATCGAACAGCCGTTACCGGGTCACGCTCGACGGCGAGATGGGAGAAGGGACAAACGTCGTCCTCTATATCATCACGTACTCGACGGAAGGTCGCTTGAACATGCAGCAAGTCCAACTCGGCTCGGAGAAGATTTTCGAGTTTGAGAAAGAGGCGCGTCGTCTCCGCTTCGCGCTCCGTGTCGACGGCGACGGGGAAGCAGTCATCGACCGGATTCGCGTCACTGAAGAGATCATCAGCGACCGCACGCGTAGCCCGGAATGGCTCGATGTGCGCGAGGCCCGTCTCTTCCGTGCCGTGCCGCGTGAGTTGCACGAATTGAAAGTCGCGGCCATCTTTGATGAGTTCACGACCGCCTCGTACCGCCCAGAATGTGACTTGATCACGTTCACACCGGATAACTGGCCGGCCGTCCTCGCCGATGAACAACCGGACTTCTTGATGGTCGAGTCGGCGTGGAAAGGGAACGCCGGGGCGTGGGAGAAGAAGGTCGTCAAATACGGCACGAACACGTGGGAAGAGCTCGATGGCCTGCTTGAATGGTGCCGTCACAACAACATCCCGACCGTGTTCTGGAACAAAGAAGACCCGATTCACTACGACCGTTTCATCGAGACGGCGAAACGGTTCGACTACGTCTATACGACGGACGAGAACCGGGTCGAGGATTACATCCGCGACTGCGGACACGACCGTGTCGGCGCACTCCCGTTCGCGGCACAACCAAAAGAACACAACCCGATTCGTTTACCGGGGACACGTGAACCGTACGCCTCGTTCGCGGGCTCGTATTACGCGAACCGACACGAGTCACGTCGTCAAGACATGGACCGTTTGTTCGCCGCGGCGGACCGTTACGGCCTCGTCATCTATGACCGCAACTATGAGATGAACCAACGCGGCGAGACGGATCAGCTCCAATTCCCGGAACAGTTCCGTGACTCGATTCGCGGCAGTTTGAAATATAACCAAATCGCGAAAGCGTATAAAGGCTTCAAAGTCATGCTGAACGTCAACTCGGTCAACGACTCACCGACGATGTTCTCGCGTCGTGTGTTCGAAGGCCTCGCTTGTGCGACGCCGGTCGTCAGCACGCGCTCGATTGGTGTCAAACAGATGCTCGGCGATTATGTCTTCCTCGATGAGGGTGACGCCATGCTCGACGAGACGTTCAAGAAGCTGTTGACTGATGACGCGTTCTATGAGGACGTCGCCATGCGCGGGATGCGTCACGTGTTGACGTATCATACGTACACGCAACGTCTCGCCCAAGTCGTCGGGGCAATCGGTATCCCATACCGTGTCGACCACGCGCGGGTGGCCATGGTCGCCATCGTCCGCTCGAAAGAGGAGATGGAGCGGGTCGTATCGATTTATGAAACGCAAGACTACACGCATACACACCTCGTCGTGTTCCTCGATAAGTTCGACGGCTATATCGACGTCTATAACGAGTACAACACCGAGACGATCTCGACGTTCATGCTCAGTTATTTGACGCAATATAACGCCTTGTCTGAGATTTTGGACGGCTTCGAATGGATGGCGTTCGTGAACCGGGATGACTATTACGGCCCGTCGTACGTGTCCGACTATATTTTGGCGGCGCGTTATGCCGACGCCAACATCTTGACGAAAGGCGACCACTATACGTTTGATGGGAAGCTCGAGAAACAAGATGTGGATGCGAGCTATCGCTACGTGTTCGACGCCGTGCCGACGCGTTCGCTCGTCAAACCGGCGGCGCTCCGTTTCTACAGCATCCAAGAGGCACTCGACGTGCTGACGAACGATGCGTCGCTCCAAGAGTTGGCCCAGTCCGGCGAGCGGATCTTTAGCATCGACCCGTATCAATACGTCAAAGGCGGAGCCAATCTCTCCGACGAGATGGCCCAGGAGGTAACGTTATGACGAAAGCACCGCTTCGCGTCCTCGTCTATGGGGACGTGAACTTGAACTTGATTGACGGGTCGGCCATCTGGCTGACGTCCGTCGTCCATATGTTGAAACAAGACCCGTCGATTCACGTCGACGTCTTATTGAAACGCTCGATCGTCAAACCGGAAGTGACGGCGTCGATTCGTGAGTTGCCGAACGTCCGCTTCCTCGACGTATTTGGCGAGACGTCACCGAAGAAAGACGAACCGTACTATGAGAAGAAAGTACTCGAGCCGTCTGAAGCGGCCCAACTCATCCATGAGCTCATGATGAGCGGCTCGTACGACTTGGCCTTCATCCGTGGCTTCCAGCTCGCCTACAACTTGTCGGCGTATAAGGACACGATGGCGAAGACGTGGACGTATATCACCGACTTCACCCACGACCATACGCAGGCGTCGGACGAAGAATTGGCCCGCTTGAAGCAAATCGCCTCACGCTCGGCCCGCATGCTCTGCCAGACGTCGGCGATGAAAGATTATTTTGAGACGTTCCTCCCGACGGAGCGACCGTTCCTCATCTTGAACCCGATGATTCCGAACGTGAAAGAGGCGACGCCATCGTTCACGAAACCGAACGACCGCCTCGTCTATACAGGCAAGTTTGCGCCGCTCTGGTATTCGAGCGAGATTTTGACGGCGTTCGCAAAATTGCGCGCCGCACATCCGACGGCCGAGCTGCATGTCGCCGGTGACAAGTTCAATCAAGACCCGAACAACCCGAACTTCCGCAAAGACGTGACACATCGACTCGGTCACGATCCAGGCGTGACATGGCTGAAAGGAATCCCGCGTCGCGACGTCGAGACGTTAATCGAGTCGAGTGCGGTCGGAGTATCTTGGCGCCATCCGGAACTCGACGCCTCGCTCGAACTGTCGACGAAGCTACTCGAGTATGGTGCGCTCGGAAAGCCGGTGCTGCTCAACCGTAATCCGATGCATGAGCTCATCCTCGGGGCGGACTATCCGTTGTTCGTCAATTCAGAGTCAGAGTTCATCGACAAGGCGCGTCTCGCGCTCACGGACGCCACCATCTACCGTGAGGCCGCCAAGCGTCTGTATGACATGGCCCAGTATTATACGTTCACGAACACGCATGCGCGCCTCCGTGACGAGCTGTGGGCGATGAAGAAGTTGACGATCGTCTTCGCGGGCCACGACTTGAAGTTCTTGAAGCTGTTCATGCAGAAGTTCTCGGAGAACCCGCGCTTCAACGTGCTCGTCGACCAATGGGACGGCCATAAGATTCACAACGTCAATCACAGTAAGGCGTGCCTTGAGCAGGCCGATATCATCTTCTGTGAATGGGGACTTGGCAACGCCGTCTGGTACTCGGAGCACAAGTTGCCGCACCAGAAGCTGATCGTGCGGATTCACCGTCAAGAGAAAGAGACACCGTTCCCACGTCAGTACAACTTGCATAACATTGACAAAATCATCCTCGTCTCGCCGTATATGCTCGAAGAGATGTACCGTCTGTTCCGCATTCCGCGCCACAAGATGACGATGATTTATAACGCCGTCGACGGGAAACGCTTGGCTCAGCCGAAAGTGAAACAAGATTTGACGTTCCACCTCGGTATGATTGGCGTCAACCCGAAACTGAAGCGACTCGATTTGGCGCTCGATTTGCTCGAGCAGCTGTTGCAACAAGATCGTCGCTATAAACTCTTCATTAAAGGACATCATCCGAACGAGATTTATTGGATCAATAAACGGGAAGATGAAAGAGCGTATTACGACAAGTTGCTCGTCCGACTTGAAGAGCCGCAGTTTCAGTCGAGCGTCCAGTTCGACGGACACGGCGATGATGTCGCTGAATGGCTACAAAAGATTGGCTTCGTCCTCTCGATGAGCGATCTCGAGAGCTTCCATTTGGCACCTGCCGAAGCGATGACGTCGGGCACGTATCCGCTCATCCGTCACTGGACGGGGAGCGAGACGATTTATCCGGACGCGTTATTATTGGAAGATGTGTCCGACGCCGTCGGCATCATCCGTTCGTACGCCGACGATTCTGATCGTCTGCTCGAAGCGGCAAAACCGCTTCAAACCTATGCATTTGAGCACTTCGCGGTCGAAACACTTGCTAAAAAGCTGGAACAGCTTATACTAGAGGCGTTGTCCGAAACGGAAAAACATTGATTTGTCATTAAAATGTAATTGCCCGGCTGATTTGTTCAAGAGTATAATGAGTATTGTTTTATTGTCGAAACTGAAATAAAATGATGGACATGCTCGCATCGAGAAATCGCAGGGCACACACACACTTGGAGGTTACTACAAATGAAAGTATGTACAGTAGGTCTTGGGTATATTGGTTTGCCGACATCGGCAGTCTTCGCTAAATACGGCGTCGACGTCGTTGGGGTAGACATCTCTCAAAACGTCGTAGATAAATTGAACCGTGGTGAAATCCACATTGAAGAGCCAGGTCTCGGCGAAGTCGTCGCAGACGTCGTCGCGCAAGGCAAGTTCCGTGCGTCACTCTCACCGGAGAAAGCGGACGCATTCATCATCGCTGTCCCGACACCAAACAATGATGACGAGCACAAGTCGTGCGACCTCACATACGTCTTGGACGCGACACGTAAAGTCCTTCCATTCGTCGAGAAAGGCAACGTCATCATCGTCGAGTCGACGATCGCACCACGTACGATGGACGATTTCGTCAAGCCACTCGTCGAAGAAGCTGGATTCGTCGTCGGCGAAGACATCTTCCTCGTTCACTGCCCAGAGCGTGTCCTTCCTGGACAAATCTTGCATGAGCTCGTGCACAACAACCGCATCGTCGGCGGCATCACGCCTGCTTGTGCGGAAGCTGGCGCACGCGTCTACGGCACATTCGTCGAAGGCGAAATCGTCAAGACGGACGCGAAGACGGCTGAAATGTCTAAACTCATGGAGAACACGTTCCGTGACGTCAACATCGCCCTCGCGAACGAACTCGCTAAAGTTTGTAACGACCTCGATATCAACGTCCTCGACGTCATCGAAATGGCAAACAAACACCCGCGCGTCAACTTGCATAGCCCAGGTCCTGGCGTCGGTGGTCACTGCCTCGCGGTCGACCCATACTTCATCGTCGCGAAGTCACCTGACCTCGCTCAAATCATCAACTTGTCGCGTGAGACGAACGTCTCAATGCCAGCCTACGTGGCCGACAACGTTGAGAAGCTCGTTGCGGGCATCGAAGACGCGAAAGTTGCTGTCTTCGGCGTGACGTACAAAGGAAACGTCGACGACATGCGTGAAAGTCCAGCTGTCGACATCTGTGAGCTCTTGCTCGACCGTGGCGTGAACATCTCGGTTCATGACGGTCACGTCGAGAAGTCGACATCGAGCCGCTTCGACCTCGTCTCGAAAGAAGAAGCGATCGCAGGCGCGGACCTCGTCCTCGTCCTCGTCGACCACAACGAGTTCAAGACACTCGATTTCGCTGAACTCAGCGGAGCGATGCGTCGTCCGATGATCTTTGATACGCGCAACATCGTGAAGCCAGCTGGCGAAGATGTGGCAGTCGTTAACTACGGCAACTTGTACAAATTTACAAAGGAAACGAATCTCGTACGTTGATTCAAGGTGAATTCACATGTTTAAATCCGCGAAAGCTATTCTTTCAGAACTGCAGTCGAGTAAGTATCTGATCATGCGTCTCGCGACGTATGAGACGAAGAGCAACTATTCAATGCAGTACCTCGGATTTTTATGGGAATTCGTCACGCCATTGCTGCAAATCGCAGTCTATTGGTTTGTATTTGGATTTGGTATTCGAAGCGGCAGGCCGATTGATGGCGTGCCGTTTCTGCCATGGCTCGTTGCAGGGATTGTCGTCTGGTTCTTTATTGCCGCGGCAATCACTTCTACGGCTCGGTCTGTCTATTCGAAGATTGGGTTAGTTTCCAAGATGAGCTTTCCAATCTCAACGATTCCTGCTTACGTCCTGTTATCGTTGTTTTATCGCCATGCCATTTTAGTGGCGGTATCCTACGTGTTAATGTGGGCGTTCGGCTATCCGATGGGGCTCCATTCGCTTTGGTTCATATACTTGGCGATCAGTGCTCTTGCCTTACTTTACTCGCTAGCGTTAATCACGTCCGCACTGACGACCATCGTGCGCGACTTACAAAACTTACTGCAATCGCTCATGCGAATGCTCATGTACTTGACGCCGATTTTTTGGGTTCCGACCGGCCGTCTCGCAGAGGTTCTTCAAATCAACCCGTTGTACTATTTGATTGAAGGGTATCGTTCGATGTTCCTCGGGACCGATTGGCTCGCGAACAACTGGGCGTATGGTCTCTACTATTGGGCGATCGTGCTCGTCCTCTTCTTTGTCGGTTCGATGATCCATATGCGCTTCCGTCGATATTTCATCGATTACATTTGAGGAGGCTATCATGTACCAAGTTAAATTTGAGAACGTGTCAAAACGTTATACGTTATACAACAAGCCGACCGACAAATTGAAGGAGATTTTCCTCAATAAAACGAACGGCAAGCAATTCTACGCACTCCGGAACGTCACGTTTGAAGTGCCGCCGGGCGAAGTCGTCGGCATCATCGGCATCAACGGGTCAGGGAAATCGACGATGTCGAACCTGCTCGCGGATGTCATGCCGCCAACCCATGGTCAAATCGAGCTGAAAGGCAAGACGGCGCTCATCGCGATCTCGTCTGGCCTGAACGGGAACTTGACCGGGATGGAGAATATCGAATTAAAAGGGCTCATGCTCGGGATGACGAAACATGAGATTGCCGAGTTGACGCCAGAAATCATTGATTTCGCCGATATCGGTGACTTCATTCATCAACCCGTCAAGACGTATTCGAGCGGGATGAAATCACGCCTCGGATTTGCGATTTCGATTAACATCGATCCGGACATCCTCGTCATCGATGAGGCGCTCTCGGTCGGGGACCAAACGTTCACCGACAAGTGTCTCGCCAAGATGAACGAGTTCAAGGATCAAGGTAAGACGATTTTCTTCATCAGCCACTCCGTGTCTCAAGTCCGACAGTTCTGTACGCTCGGACTTTGGCTCGAGTTCGGCGAGGTCCGTGAGTACGGACCGGTCGAAGAAGTCGCGCGTGAATATAACAAGTTTTTAAAATGGTTCCGTAACTTATCAAAAGATCAGCAAGACGCGTTTAAAGCGGATAAGTTGAAACGCCGGACAACCGTTGTCGAATCTACAGAGCTCGGCGAGACGTATATCTTGCCGCCGCTCACAGAAGAGGAGTTAGCGAATCGATGAAAAAAGTAATGACTGTCTTCGGGACACGCCCAGAAGCGATTAAAATGGCACCACTCGTTCTTGAGTTAAAGAAACGTGAAGGGGTCGAACCAATCGTCGTCGTCACGGCGCAGCACCGTCAAATGCTTGACCAAGTGCTCGAGTTGTTCGAAATCAAGCCAGACTACGATTTGGATATCATGAAAGACAAACAAACGTTGTATGACGTGACGTCACGCGTCCTCAAAGGAATGGGAGAAGTCATCGCTGAAACGAAGCCGGACATCGTCCTCGTCCATGGTGACACGACGACGACGTTCGGGGCATCGCTCGCGGCGTTTTACAATCAAGTCGCGGTCGGGCACGTCGAAGCCGGTCTTCGCACGTACAACAAGTACTCGCCGTTCCCAGAAGAGATGAACCGTCAGCTCACAGGTGTCATGGCCGACCTTCACTTCGCACCGACGGAAACGTCGAAAGAGAATTTGCTTCGTGAAGGCAAGCCGGAAGACAAAATCTTCGTCACCGGCAACACGGCAATCGACGCACTCAAAACGACGGTCCGCGAGGACTACTCGAACGAGTTGCTCGATTCAATCCGTGAATCGGGACGCCGTCTCGTCTTGCTCACGGCCCACCGCCGCGAGAACCTCGGCGAGCCGATGCGCAACATGTTCCGCGCTGTGCGCCGTTTGATTGAGAAGTACGACGATATCGAAGTCGTCTATCCGGTCCACATGAACCCGGTCGTGCGCGAACTCGCCAACGAGATTTTGCACGATATCGACCGTGTCCACTTGATTGAACCGCTCGACGTCTTCGACTTCCATAACTATGCATCGATTTCGCACTTGATCCTCACGGACTCGGGCGGCGTGCAAGAAGAAGCACCATCACTCGGTGTTCCGGTCCTCGTCCTTCGTGACACGACGGAACGTCCGGAAGGCGTGGCCGCTGGTACATTGAAACTCGCTGGTGTCGAGGAAGAAGTCATCTTCGGACTTGCCGACGAACTTCTCTCGGACGCAACGGCTTACGAGAAGATGTCGAAAGCCTCGAACCCATACGGTGACGGGGAAGCGTCACGTCGCATCGTCGACGCCATTTTGGCAACAGACTTCTAATAACTTAATGTAAAAGAATAAGAGTTGTCTCGTACATGCGTACGGCAACTCTTTTCTTATAAAACGGAGGAAACGATATGGCAGTCAAAAGAATCCGCCCTGCGATTTATCATTATTATCCGCGCGGTTACCAGAAGGATCACTTACGGATGCGCGAAGAAGGGTATAAGACAGAGGTTACGTTCATGCCGGAGAGTGAGTCCGACTCGATTTACGTGCAACTGTTCGATTTGAAATTCGAGATTCCGCCGTCGCAAATGTTTTTACCGGACGCGCAGATGGACCCTTGCCAAACGATTGGCCTCGATACTCATATTCACGTGCTCAGTGACACGACCGTGAAGCTCGAGATGTATTTTATGCAGTATACGAAGAAAGAACGCGTCTCGAACAAACGTTTCAAGTTGACGCTCAACCCGGGCGACAACCATATCGAGGAGTCAATCCCTCAAGTCGAAGGGGCGGAGTACTTCAAACTCTCTTACAAATATGTGATTGAGACGACGGAGCCGCAGACGATTCGACTCGATGATCTATACCTCTCGTTTGAGGAGTAATCTTGTAGGAAGGGACTAACTGATATGCTATTTAGTTCAACCGTCTTTTTATTCTATTTCTTGCCGATTGTACTCGGCCTATACTTTATCTCACCGCGTCCCATCAAAAACACGATTTTGCTTGTCGCGAGTCTGTTTTTCTATGCTTGGGGTGAACCACGTTTTGTGTTGATTATGCTCGCGTCGATTGCGATGAACTACGTCTTCGGACTGCTCGTCGACCGCGACCGGCATCATGAGAAGAAACTGAAACTATGGATGACACTCATGGTGCTCGGGAACCTCGGGATGCTCGGAGTATTCAAATATACGAGTTTCTTTATCGAAAACGTCAACAGCGTCTTCGGTTTCTCGTTGAACGATCCGGAAATTCCGCTCCCGCTCGGTATCTCGTTCTTCACATTCCAAGCGATGAGTTACGTCATCGACGTGTACCGCAAGGATGGGCAAGTCCAGCGCAACATCTTTGACTTGGCCTTGTACGTCTCGTTCTTCCCACAATTGATTGCCGGACCGATTGTTCGCTATCAAACGGTCGCCGATGAGATTGTCGACCGCCGCGAGACGATTGATGACTTCGTGTCTGGGATTCAGCGCTTCGTCATCGGTCTCGGGAAGAAAATGATTTTAGCGAACAGCGCCGGCTACGTAGCTGACCAGATTTTTGGCATGCCGGCCGGAGAGATGTCGACGACACTCGCCTGGATTGGGATTATCGCCTATTCGCTTCAAATCTACTTCGATTTCTCAGGATATTCAGATATGGCCATTGGGCTAGGGCGTATGTTCGGGTTCCACTTCTTAGAGAACTTTAACTACCCGTATATCTCTCGTTCGGTTTCGGAGTTTTGGCGCAGATGGCATATGTCACTCGGTAGCTGGTTCCGTGACTACGTCTATATTCCCCTCGGCGGAAATCGTCAAGGTGAATGGAAGACGTACCGCAACTTGGCTGTCGTCTGGTTCTTGACCGGGATTTGGCACGGGGCGAGCTGGACGTTTATCGCCTGGGGTGTATACTATGGGGTATTCATCATGCTCGAACGTGCCTTCCTCGGGAAATGGTTGAAGGCGATGCCGTCATGGCTGTCGCTCTCATTCACGCTGTTCGTCGTCATCATCGGTTGGGTCTTCTTCCGAGCTGACGATTTCCCGTATGCGATCGCTTACTTGCAGACGATGTTCGGCCTTCATGGCGGACCGTTGTTTGACCAGCAAGCGCTCTATTACTTGGTCCAATATGGGGTCGTGCTCTTGGTCGCCATCATTGCGGCCACGCCGATTCCACGGATTGTCGTCGGGAAGTTCTTGAGTCAAGAACTCGATGACACGAAAACGATGACGACCCGCCGAATCGTCGGGCTCGTCCGGGTGAGCGGTGTGCTCGTGCTCTTCTTCTTGTCGATTTCGTATATCGTGTCGAGCACGTTCAATCCGTTCATCTACTTCCGCTTCTAAAGAGAAAGGAGCAATATGATGCAGAAGCCATTAGATTCTAGAAAACCTAGCCCGCGGCCGATTGAGCAAAAGCCGAAAGGGCTCGAGCAATCCTGGTTCGCCGATTTTCTGTTGCTCGGTGTCTTTTTAGGAGTGATTTTCCTCGGATTGGCCACGTATTGGTTCGGTCAAGATCGGGAAGTGTCGGTTCTAGAAGGGCGTCAGCTCGCGCAACAACCGGAAGCCTCGGTTAGTGCCGTGCGGGATGGTTCTTATATGGAGGAGTTCGAAAGCTACACGAGCGACCAAGTGTTCCAACGTGACCGTTGGATGGGTCTGCAGGCAGGCTTCCAAAAGAACGTCTTCCAACAAAAAATCAACAACGGGGTACTCGCCCTCGACAACGGGGTGCTCATCGGTCCGGATGAGCCTGTACGCGGGTTCGATAACATGAAGCGTCTGTTCCCTGAGTTCGGGGCAACGATGCAAGAACAGGATGTCCCGGTCTACTTCGCGTCCGCGCCGAGTAAGCCGGTCCATGCGGCGCAAAACGAGATGATTCCGGACTACGTTATCAGTGGCGACTTAGAGAGCCGAGGCAATCTCCATGACGCGGTCGAAGGAGCCGACTTTGAGCTAATCGACCTCGGAGAGACGCTCTTTGAGCAGCCGATGGAAGACATCTATTTCTATAACGATCACCACTGGAACGTGCAAGGCGCATTCCTCGGGTATCAGCAAATCATCGAACGGCTCCAACAGGACTATGAGGACGTGCCAAAATTAGAGGCGTCCGACATGGAGACGTTCAAAATCGAACAGCCTTACTACGGCTCATACGCTCGTGAGATTTCACTCCCGTACGTCGAGAAGCTCGATTACTTGGAGTGGATGGAACCGAAAGACGGTTTCACGACCGAGGTATGTCGGAACGGGGATGATTGCGGTCATTCGGTCATCGCCCGCGAAGAAGCGGAAGAGACGAACCGATTCGCCGATTTCTATAAAGTGTTCATGAAAGACAACTACGCACAGTTGCGCATCGAGCAGAAAGATCCGGTCAACGACTTGCATGTGCTCGTCTTGAAGGATTCATATGCGAACCCGGTGCTCGGCTTCCTCGGAGAGTCATTCGGAACGGTCTCGGCGATTGACGTCCGCTACGCGGAAGGCAAAGTCGATATCACGGACTACGTCGAAGAGAACGATGTCGACCTCGTCTTGTTCATGCATAACGACCGTATCTCCGGGATGTCTGGGGATTATGAAGATAGCTTTTAACAAACTGCCAATCATCCATGTGATGATTGGCTTTTTTTGATGAGAAGTCGTTATACTAACAAGTAGGCAGGTGAGAGAGATGAAACGACGAACCGCCGACGGGACGTATCGGTACGTCCTCGTCCTCGGCGCCAAAGTGAATGGCATCCAACCATCGAGCGCCTTGCGCTATCGGATTGAGGCGGCCGCTGACTATGCAAAGCGGTATCCGCACGTCGAACTGATTGCTAGCGGAGGACAAGGACCTGATGAAGGGATGGCGGAAGCAGACGTCATTGCCCGGGAATTAATGGCCCGAGGGATTGACGAGACCCGCATCCATATCGAGGCGGAGTCGACGTCGACGGTGGAGAATTTTCAGTTGAGCCGCTCGATTTGGGACGGCGCGCCCGGGCTGACGATCGTTACGAACGACTTTCACGTCAGACGGGCCCGACTCGTCGGGCGGCTATATTTTGGACTCTCGACCGACGCGCTCTATGCGAAGACGCCGACGGCCACGAAACTGAAATACGTCGTCCGCGAACAGCTGGCGTACGTGAAACTGTTCATCAACTATATGCGCTGGAAATGGCGAGCATGACAAAAGGGACTTCATCGAGAAGTCCCTTTTTCGTGTTATAGCGTACCGATGATCATCCCACCGATGACTCCGACGATGACGAGCGCCCAAGGCGGCATCTTCCAATACGCGATCATGGCGAACAAGAAGGCGGCGAAGACGAAATCGACCGCACCGTTGACGGTACTTGTGAAAATCGGCTGATAGAACGCCGCAATCAAAATCCCGACGACGGCGGCGTTAACTCCGATGAGTGCGCCCGCGACTTTCGGGTTGCGACGGAGCGCATCCCAAAACGGCAAGGCACCGAGAATCAACAGGAACGCTGGCAAGAAGATGGCGACCGTCGCGAGCAGTCCGCCCGGCACACCATTGATGACCGTCCCGAGGTAAGACGCGAACGTGAAGAGCGGTCCCGGTACGGCTTGGGCGGCCCCGTAACCAGCAAGGAACGCCTCTTCGCTCAAGAAACCGGTCGGTACGAGCTCACGCTCGAGCAGCGGCAAGACGACGTGACCGCCACCGAAGACGAGTGCACCGGCCCGGTAAAAGCTGTCGAACAGGGCAATCGATTGACTTTCAATCGTCTCACGTAAAATCGGCAAGATGACGAGCAACGCACCGAATAGACCGAGCAGCGTCGCCCCGAGTCGTTTCGAGAGCGGGAATGACGCCGATTTGACGTCCAGGTTGTTCGGTTTGAACAGCAAGAATCCGGCCAGACCGGCGAGCAAGATGACGAGCACCTGGCTATAGGCGGTTTGCCATAACAACACGCCGGCGAGCGCGAAGAACGCGATCGTGCGAGTCTTCGCATCCGGTGTCAATTTGCCGGCCATGCCGAGAATGGCGTGGGCGACGATGGCGACGGCGACGACTTTCAAGCCGTAGAGCCAGCCGGCATCGGAGACGTCGAGTCCCGAGACGAGCAAGGCGAACAAGATGAGGGCGATGACGGACGGTGATGTGAAGCCGATGAACGACGTGATCCCGCCGAGAATCCCGCCTCGGACGATGCCAATCCCAATCCCGACCTGACTACTGGCCGGACCGGGCAAGAACTGACAGAGGGCGACGAGGTCGGCGTAGGCACGTTCGTCCATCCATTTGCGGCGACGGACGTACTCCTCATGGAAATAACCGAGGTGGGCGACCGGTCCGCCGAACGACGTCAGTCCGAGTCGGGTCGAGACGAATAAAATCTCTAGTAACGTCTTAAACGTTACACGTTGTTTAGACATGTGATTCACTCCTTAATCTCTTTAAATAGTTCATACGCTTTTTGACGGGCTTCCGCCAATACGACGAGACCTTTTTCGGTCGTCGTATAGTTCTTCCGGATATGGCCTCCGACGAGCTCATTGGTCCGGACGAGCAGGCCATCCTGCTCCATCGTGTGTAAAATTGGATAGAGCGTGCCGGCACTGATTGAGTAGCCGTGCTCTCGAAGTTCTTCGACCATCCACGCGCCATATACCGGATGTTCGGCAGCATGATGCAAGATATGAATATGAATAAAGCCGAGGAACAGCTTGCGAAGGACGCGGTCTTCCACGTACATCATCTCCTTGAAATCGATTTTCGATATCGGATGTCGAAATCAGTGTAACAACCTAAGCAAATTTATGCAACCGACGAACGTCCACCTTTACAAAAACGTAATGTAACCGATTCATAAGAATCGAATCGGCAAATATAGGGAATTCATAAAAAATGAGGTAAACTGAATAATAGAAGTCAGCAGAGGAGGAAACGACGTGGCAGACCTAGACCATACAAAATTCCAATCCTTGTTGCGCCATATGCCCCAAGGCTACGTCGAATTTAAAGTGCTCTACGATGAGGCGGGGGAGCCCGTCGATTACGAGTTCCACGAAGTGAACGAGGCGTTCGAGCGCATCATGAAGGCGAAGCGCGAACACTTTCTCGGGGGACGCATCACCGACAAGTTGAAAGACTTTGAGTACAGCGAGCGGGAGTGGATCGTTCAAGTCGCTCGAGCCGTCGATAGCGGTGAAGCAATCACGTTCGAACATTTCTCACGTCGCAACAAGGCTTGGTATGAGCTGTCCGTGTTCAGTGAACGTCCGGGCTATGTGTCGACGTTGTTCCATGACATCACACCGCACGTCCAAGAGAACAATGCGCTGAAACAACTCGTTAACGTGTCGCACCGGTTTGTCACGACTGGGCGTGAACTGTTGATGAACCAACATTTCCTCGATCAGATTCGAGGTTTTACTGGAGCAAAGGCCGTGACGCTCAACTTGATGGATGATGACGGGAAGACGTATTCGACTGTGGCGTTGTCGGGGATGGATGAACTACTTGAACGGAGCCTCGACGTTCTCGGTTTTCACCCGGTCGGACGTAAATGGCCGATCAGTGCGAAACGTAAAGAGCTGTTAAAGGCACCAAGTCCAATCGTATTCGATGACATCATGCCACTCATCGATGGCATGTTGCCAAAACGACTCATCAAGAATATTTTGCGCATCTTCGACCTCGGTCAAGTCATCCTCTTTAAAATCGAGAAAGACGGTGTATTTTATGGAGATTTGACGATTGTGATGGACAAAAATAGACAGGCGAACCGGCTCGGTCTCGTTGATTTGTATATCGTCCATATCCTCGAACAGATGAAGAAAGCGGATCAACAAATTGGTGAGACGAAAGAATCGATGTTCGAAGGGTTCGCCAATGTTGATTTGGAATGCATCATGTCGTTGAAAACACATGAAATTTTTCATTTGAACGTGGCCTGGGAGCGTGTGCTCGGTTTTCCGCTTGAAGAACTGGAAAATATGGACTTCACGAGTCTCGTCCATCCCGACGATGTCATGAAGACAGAGGAAGCGTTCGCCTCGCTTGAAGAAGGACAAGAAATCTATCGATTCATCAACCGTTACCGCACGATTGATGGGGACTATCGTTCGATTGAATGGCACTCAAAAGTGCAAGGCAATTATATATACGCCGTCGCCAAAGATGTGACGGAGCGAGTCCAGCTCGAAGAAGAGCTGGCCGAACGAGATCGCTTACTCACGAAGCTGTCAGATCAAGTGCCCGGTGCCATCTATCAATTCGAGCGCCTCCCAGACGGTAGTTTCAACTTCCCGTTCTTTAGCCGGGGGTTCGAAGTGTTGACCGGGATCACGCTCGAGGAGATGAAGGACGATCCGGGTCTCGTCTTCTCGAAGATTCATCCTGATGACTATCCGAACGTGATGGCGAGCATCGAGGCGTCGTATGAGAATTTGACGATTTGGGATGCGGAGTTCCGCGTCATCACACCGGACGGAGGGACGACGTGGATTTTAGGATCATCGCGTCCAGAAAAGCTCGATGAAGGTCATGTCCTCTGGCATGGCTATATCGGTGACGTGACCGAGAAGAAGAAGTATGAGATGGAAATCGAATACTTGAGTTATCACGATCAACTGACCGGAGTGAAAAATCGTCGTTATTTCGATGAGGCACTGATCACATATGACGAACCATGCTATTATCCGCTCGCTTTGATTGTCGTTGATATTAACGGATTAAAGTTGACGAATGACGCGTTTGGTCATCTTGTCGGGGACCGTTTGTTGATTGAAGCGACGATGACGCTCAAGCGTGAAATTCGTGGCAAGGATACGGTCGCTCGAATCGGAGGCGATGAGTTCGTCATCATCATGCCGAACACGTCGCGCGACGAGGCAATTCTTTTATCAGAACGCTTGAGTCAGCTGTTTCACGATAAAGCAATCGAAGGCTTGCCAATCTCGGCGTCGTTTGGGGAAGCGGTGAAAGTCGACGACTCGCTTTCCATTTCCGAAGTGTTCAACTTGGCCGAAGATCGAATGTACCACCATAAGGTATCCGAGAAACAGAGCCGGCGACATTACTCGATTCAACTCATCATGCGGACGCTTTATGAGAAGATTCCGCGCGAGGAGGCCCATTCACAGCGCGTTGCCGAATTGTCACGACAACTGGGGCAAGCGATGAACTTCACGAGCGCCGAAGTGAACGAGCTCGTTACGGCCGCAACGCTTCACGATATCGGCAAGGTTGCGATTAGTAATGAGATTTTAGACAAGCCTGGGATGTTGACTGAGGCGGAATGGCGTGAAATCAAACGTCATCCCGAAGTGAGTTATAACATCTTGAGCACGGTGCCGGAGTATGGGCCACTATCCGAGATTGTACTCGCCCATCATGAGCGGTGGGACGGGAAAGGATATCCGAAAGGGATCAGCGGCGAGCAGATTCCGCTCGCGGCACGAATTATCTCGATTGCCGACACGTTCGACGTGATGGTGACGGGACGCCCGTACCGGAAAGCGAAGACGCTTGATGAGGCACTCGCGGTCATCGAAGAAGAAGCGGGCCGGCAGTTCGACCCTGAACTCGTCGAGGTGTTCTTCAAGAAAATCGTGCCGACGTTGCAGCGGTGATTGAAGCATTAGAAAAAGGAGAGCCATCGCGGCTCTCCTTTTTCATGTGAGCGGTCGCTTCTTCAACGCCCAGGCGATGAGGAGGAAGATGACGAGCGCCATCCCGAGCAATATGAGGACCGAGTTGACCGGGAAACGGTCCTCATACATCTGGGCGACCCCGTAGTTGAACCAATACGTCGGCAAGAAGCGCCCGACGACTTGGAGCGTCTCCGGAAGCCACGTCAGACTGATGAAGGCGCCTCCGGTGATGGCCGCTGCCATCGTCACGGACGTCTGCCAAATGTTCGCTTTCTCCCGATTCGTCGCGAGGATGGCGATGAGCGACCCGATGGCGAGACAGACGAACAAATAGACGATGAACAACAACGTCAGGACAGGCAGGTGAGCTAGAATGTCTTGTCGATAGAGCACGGCACTGAAGGCGAGCAACATGAGCACGTAGAGCAACCCGACCGCACAGAACGATACGAACAACAAACCGATGTAACGCCGCGGTGTGACCGGGGCGGCGAACAGGCGGGAATAGATTTTCTCGTCCTGGTCGTCGGCGACGAACAACGGGATGAACTGGAGAAAGGCCGACATCATGACGAACGACAGTAGACCGAGGAACGCCTGCGTTCGCGTCGTCGTCGCCACGCTCTGTTGAAACGGCTCGCTCGAGAGCGTATAGCCGTTCTCCGTCTCAAGATCGGCCAGTTCGTTGAAACGCTCTTCGTCAAAATCACTTGCAATCAGTAACTGCCGCTCACGAGACAGGTGCGAGTTGAGCGCTTGCTCGATCAACGCGGCGTCACTTCCTTCGGTCGCGCTGAACGAGAGACGCGGCGTCTCGCCATTCAAGAGCGCCTCGGTGAATCCGTCCGGAATCGTCAGGACGACGTCTTGTCCTTGCAGTAACGCTTCATCGGTCTCGTCCGTCTCGAGCGGTGTCACCGAACCGAACCGTCCCGCTTCTTCAATCACACGATTGGCGAGTGCCCCGCCATCCCGGTCGAGGATGCCGATGGAGGCGTTCAACGCCGACGTCGAGCTGAGGAAAGATAGAATCAAGGCGAAACCGAATACGGAGACGAACGTGAACACCCATAGCCCTTTTTTCCGCAGCATGCGCTTGGCGACATGTCTAAATAGCACCACGACGGTTCACCCCTTTCCAAAGCAAGAGACTGAGGACGGCGAACACGAGGAGATGCAAGGAGAGCCAACCAAGGCTCTGCCAAAACACGGTCGTATCCCCACCGCGCAGAAGCACCTGGAGCATGCCTTCCCGCATAAAGATCGGCATGAAGACGTATTGGGCCCACGGTGCCACGCTCAGCGTCACTTGATCGAAACCAGGGACGTAACCGCCGGAAAGGATCATGATGATGGCGACGAACCCGTTGACGATCGCATCTTTCGTACCGCGCGAGAGACGGGGCAGACTCGATACGAGAAAACCGAACGCGGTACCGTATAAGGCGAGGGCGAGCAAAGCGATAAACAAGAGCCCGAACTCGACATAATCGAGTGAGAAGCTGCGATAAACGAAGTGGCTGAACCAAAACACGAGCACGAGTTGCAGGAAGATGAGGGTGTATCGGCTCAAGCTGCGAGCCAGGCGATATTCGATCCGTTTGACGGGAGCGGCTTGAATCCGGAGATAACTCCCGGTCATCGGCTTCTCCTCACTGAGCATGCCGGTAATGTAGAATGCACCGAACAGTGCCGTCATGATGGAAATCGTGACGGTGAAATATTCGAGTGATGTCGGGGTCCGACCCGACAAATCGACGCTCTCGCTGTCGATGAACGTCGTGGGCTCGAACGGGGCGGAAACACCTGCCTCAGCGAGCATAATCTGCTGATTGGCGACGTCCGTATATTGCCGGAGAATGGCCTCGATGACGTCAAATTCGATTGTCGACGGTTCCTCGTACAGCAGACGGACGTCGGGACCGTCCAAATGGAGGATGACGTCGGCGTCGCCATCGTTCACGCCGGTTTCAGCAGCGGCGATACTATCGTACGGGACGAGATTGATGAATGCTTTGATGTCGTCGTCGGCGAGGAACGTCTCGAGCGGCACCCGGTAATCATCCGTCGACTGCTCGACGTAGGCGACATCCGTGACCGGGAGCGAGATGTTGCTATTGAAGATGGCCGACAGCATCGTCCCGAGCCCGAAGATGAGAATGATTGGGAAGATGAGCATCCAAAACAAGGTCGAGCGGTCCCGCAGTTGCTGTTTGACATCATATTTGATGAACGTCCATAGTTTCATCGTCATCACTCCCTAAGTGTCTTACCGGTCAGCGCCAGGAAGACGGTATTCAAGGACGGACGGTCGACCGTGATTGAGGTGAAGCGAACCCGCTCGTCATGGAGGACGTCGAGCAGCGGGGCGAGCGGGGTGTCTTTCTCGAGTGACACGTCGAGGAACGGTTCCTCGTAATCGACTTTCTTCACCCGCTCGAGTGATTCGAGTCGTTCCAAGAGGCCCGGAGTGAGGGCGTCGACTTTGATGCGGGCCGTCTCGAGCGTCATGACTTGATCTTTCAGCTCATCTTGCGTGCCCTCGGCGATAATTCGTCCCTCATCGACGATGGCGACACGGTCGCAGAGCATCTCGACTTCCTCCATATAGTGGGACGTATAGATGATCGTCGCCCCGCGTCGATTCAACTCACGGATGTTCTCGAGGATGGTGTTGCGTGACTGCGGGTCGATGGCGACGGTCGGTTCATCCATAAAGATGAGTTCTGGTTCATGCACGATGCCGCAGGCGATGTTGAGACGACGAAGGAGCCCCCCGGACAGTTCCGGCGGACGTTTCTTTTGGTGCGCGGTGAGTTCGACGAAGTCGAGGGCGGCCACGGTCTTTTGTTTGGCCTCGGCCGGTTTGAACCCGTACAGCTCGGCGAAAAATTGAATGTTCTCGAACACCGTCAGCTGGTCGTACACGGAGACATGCTGCGGGACGATACCGACGCGCCGTTTAATCGTCTGCTCGTCTTTTGGCATCGAGTGGTCGAAAATACGGATGGTACCGCTGTCGGCAGGATATAAGTTCAGCATGACAGAAATGGCGGTCGTCTTTCCGGCCCCATTCGGTCCGAGCAAGCCGAACAGTTCACCGGCCTCGACGTGAAGTGAAAAGTCGTTCAAGGCAATTGTCTCACCGAACCGTTTCGTGACATGGTCGAGCGCGATGATAGACACATGGACGCAACTCCTTTCAAATCAGGAACGTGAAAAAGCATACAATGTTTTGTTCCCGTTTGCAGGAACTTCCGAACCCAATGACGAATGAATTATAATAGTCGAATTATTCAGACAATTAATGGAAGTTGAAGTGAGGGATCGCGATGAAAGGGTGGCAGTTCAACAAAGAAGAGTCGAGCGAGAAGTTTCCAGATGAGATGACGTGGGCGTTGTTTTGTACGGTCGAGCCGAAACGGATGGATACGACACTCCCGTTTTATTATGACGAGTCGGTGTTCCGTTTCTCGAACGGGACGGAGTCATTTTATTTTAAAATCTCCCCGAGCTACCACGAGTTCGAGGTGAACGTCAAGGACGCGTCGGGGGAGTTGTTGTACTATCAGCTGCTGCGAACGGTCGGGAAAGTCGAGGTGCTCGAGGATCGCCGCGATCACGGCGAACTGTTGATCGTCATGAACGAGGACCGGAACCGCACGGTGACGACGATTGAGTTGACCGTCCGACCACGTTTCCGGGTTCTTGTCAAAGAGCATTACGTTTGAATTTTCCTCAGAGTGGTACATGAATTAGACATGATACCACGAGGAGGAGATTCACATGAAAGACGGACTAAACAAAAAAGTTGATGGTTTGATCGATAAAGCGGCAGGCAAAGCGAAAGAAGCGGTTGGCAAAGCGACGGACAATCAATCGCTCAAGCGTGAAGGCCAGAAAGATCAAGTGAAGGGTACGGCCAAAGAGAAGACCGGCCAAGCCCAACAAAACCTCGAAAGCCTGAAAGACGAACGCCGCTAATACAAAACGGGAAGTCGCGACAATAGCGACTTCCCGTTTTTTCATTTGGTCAAAAAGACTTGGACATGAATCGTCGAGCCTTGCGCGTTCTTGGCCTTGCCGACACCGAGGTGCGTGAAGTTCCCGTTCAAGATGTTGGCGCGGTGGCCGCTCGAGTTCATCCAGGCGTTCACCGCTGCGCCTGGGTCGTTCGACCCCATATAGATGTTCTCACCCCAACCACGATAGCTGACATCGTAGGCATCGAGCGTGTCCCCTGGGCTCCCGTTCTCACGGAGCTGATGCGAGAACTGGCCCGTCTGTGCCATCTCGTCGGCCCGGACTTGGGCGACACGGTTCGCTTCGCCCGACGCTGCGAGCGCCGATAAGCCAGCCGTCTGACGCTCTTCGTTCGTCTCGGCCAAGACACCGCTCGCCGGGGCTTTGAACGTGATGTGTTTCGCCAAAATATACCCCGTCTTCGTGCCGATGTTCACTTTATACCAACGCGTCGTGCCTGTGTAACGATACGAGATCGTCTCAAGCTTCATTCCTTGGCGCAAGAACACGACGTTCGACGAGGTCGTGAGCGGACGCGACTTTAAGTAGACGCTCGATGGGGCGACGTACGTCGCCTTCGTGAACGCGACTTCGGCTGTCGACAGCTTGATATACGTGGCCGGAACGTAACCGTACCCCGTGCCCCATTGGATTTTGTACCAGCGGGCCCCGTTCGTCGTAAATGACGTCCGGACCATTATCGTGCCGTCGCGAACAATTTTACCTACACTCGTCGCTGAGCTTGACGGTGTTTTTCGGACGTTGATTTGACTGATTCCCGTAACGGAACCTTTCGTGTTGACGGCCGTCTCACGATATGAGGCTTCGACCGTGATCGGATTGACGGTGAGCGGGGACGTCGGGGTAAATGTGAACGCGGTCGCTAAGGCGGCAGCGAGCAAGACTGAGGCAGATTTTTTCAAAATGGGAAGCTCCTTTTTCGATAATATAACCATATAATATATTGAATAGGGCGGGAATGGGTATTACCATTTGATTACAAAAAGAGGCAGACTCAAGTGAGCCTGCCTGCTCCTTATTTATACAACAAATACTCTTTCCGAATCGGCAAGAACGCATCGCGCTCGGCATCGACTTTCGTCATGATCGCCTCAAGCGACTCGCCGGCGAGAATCATGTCTTTCACGTAGGCGTTCCCGGTCAGCTTCGTGATGAAGTCGTTTGAGAGGAACTCGAACTCGTCCGGATACAGGTCGTGCGCCGTCTTGACCATGGCGATACCGGTCTTGACCGCTTCGAACTTCGTCGGCTCTGTGACGTACACCTCGACGCCGTGCGACAGTTTGCCCGCGTTCTTCGAGAACGTCGGCGTGAACGAGGCGGCACGGAACGTGACGCCCGGAAGCTCGAGCGCGTTCAGCGTCTTAGCATAGTCATGCGCCTTCACGTAAGGGGCGCCAATCAATTGGAACGGTTTCGTTGTGCCGCGTCCTTCTGACAGGTTCGTCCCTTCGAACAGACCGGTCGCCGGATAGACGTTGACCGTGTCCGTCGTCGGCATGTTCGGTGACGGCATGACGAACGGGAGTCCCGTATCCTCGTACAGCATCGAGCGCTTCCAACCCTTCATCTTGACGACTTCGAGGTCGGCTTGAATCTGATACTCCGAATTGAACAAGCGTGCGAGCTCACCGACGGTCATCCCATGCTTGAGCGGGATCGGATAGAGGCCGATGAAGCTCGAATAGGCCGGGTTGAGCACTGGACCTTCGACGCGGAGGCCACCTTGCGGGTTTGGACGATCAAGGACGACGAACGGGATGCCATTCTCGGCTGCGGCTTCCATCGCATACGCCATCGTATAGATGTACGTATAGAAGCGTGTGCCGACGTCCTGAATGTCGAAGACGAGCACATCGACGTCTTTGAGCATCTCGGCCGTCGGTTTTTTCGTCGCTCCATACAGACTATAGACGGGGAGTCCCGTCACTTCGTCGATATATGAACTGATCGTCGATCCGGCTTGCGCATCACCGCGGACACCGTGTTCTGGTCCGTACAGTGCCGTCAATTCGAAATCATCTGAGTTATGAAACAAGTCGACGATGCTCGTCATGTTGGCATCGATTCCGGTCGGATTCGTGATCAGTCCGACTCGTTTACCGGCCAAGATTTCAGGATTGTCCATCAACCGGTCGACCCCGAGTTCGACTTTCGGTTTCTTCGGCTCTGACTTGGCATCGGCATCGAGCAACATGACAGATGACGTGACGAGCGTGAGGGCGGCGAGGCCACCAATCCATTTCTTCATAACTTTTCCTCCTTCATGAATGTAAGCGCTTTACTACTTATTGGAAAGTGTACCATTCTGTATTTTTAATTCAATATAAAGTGAATAAAATAGGAAATTTTATTTCTGAATTTGATTCGTTGTACCTAAAAAGCCACCGGATTTCTCCGATGGCTGGTCGATTATCGTACGGCAAGTGCTTTCCATCCCGTCGCGCCCATGACAGAGCTAACTTGGCTTTTCGGGATGACAAGGCGACCGCGGTACGGGTCGTTGATATAGAGGTTGTTCTTGTCATAGCCCGTCGCGAGCATGACATGATAATTGACGAAACCGGTGAATTTTTTGTTCGAAGCGGTATACCAATTGAAGTGACCGTAAGGCTGTTTAAAGTCGACGCTTGCCCAGACGATGACCGGATTGCCGAGTGACAGCTCGCGCTCGATTGAAGATAATCCTTGGCCGGACAAGTCTTTCACAGGCCGGTATTTGCTCGAGAAATTGATCATGCCTTTCGGATAAATGCCGTAGTTGCGATATTTGCTGAGCTTGCCTTTCGGGTCGCCTGTGAACATGACGTTCGGGTCGACCCAGCGGTAGAGCCGATTCTCATAGCGGGCGTTCCACATGCTTTTCGGCATCTCCCGATATAGCGTCTCGGCGCTGACGACGCGTCCTTTTTTCTCGAGCGCCATCTTGAGCGAGAAGAACTCGCAGCCGGACGGGTAGCCCATAGCAAATTGACGATAGAGCGGCACGCTCATCTTATAGGTGGAGAGCGGGTTGCTATAGGCGCCCCGGGCATCGAACGCGGCGTTACCGATGCGTTTGTTCTTATACATGACGCCCGACAGATCGAAGAAATACCATTTGCCGTTGATGACTTGCCAATCTGTCTTCTTCGTCAAGGTCGGTGCAAAATATTCGTATTGCGTCGTATATTTCCAACCAGTCTCACGGACGCCGGTCGAGTGGAAGTAGTAATAGCGAGTCCCGACCTTGTGTTTTCCTTGCAAACGATAGCCGTAGACGGGATGGAACCCGTACACTTTGCCGTCAATCGTCTGCAGGCCGTAGCGACGTTTTCCGTCCGTCCCGAAATAGTAATAGCGAGAGGCGACTTTTTGAACGCCGGCCAACCGATAGCCGTACGTCTCGTGGAAACCGTAAACGGTCGTCCCAATCTTTTTCAGCCCGTGCTGGCGTACACCGCTTGTACCGAAGTAGTAGTGGCGCGTGCCGATTTGGTGCCAGCCGGTCGCGACCTGTCCGTCTTTCAAGAGCAAGTATTTCTTACCGTTGATCGTGTACATGCCCGACCGAATCGTTCCGTTTTCGAATATGTAATGCTTCACGCCGTTGACGGTTTGCCAACCGCTCAACCGTTTCCCTTCAAGAGAGAACAAGTAGCGTTTCCCGTCCACGGTCAAAAAGCCGGTCGCCATGACGCCATTCGATTTGAAGTAATAGAGACCGTTCGTGAGTTGTTGCCAGCCTTTCAGCTGCTTCCCGTCGGCGGCGAACAAGTAGATCGCCCCGTCAATCGAATAGCGCCCGGTGACGAGCACACCGTCCGTTTCAAAATAATATGTAGCGCCATCGATTGCTTGCCAACCGACGGCCATCGTCCCATCTGCCGCGAAATAGTACGTCTTGCCGTCAATCACTTGCCAGCCGGTCAGCACCGTGCCGTCTTCTGTCGTATAGACCGTTCCCGTCGTCGTCGTTTGAAACCCGGCCGCGGCATGGACGTGGTCGTTACTGAGGATGATGCTCATACTGATGGCCAAACCTGCAACTACATGACTCCACTTCATAGTCGTTCCTCCACAATCGAATTGCAAAATTGGAATTATTTTGTAAATTAAGTATACATGAGAAAAGCCGCCCTGACTCGGCGGCTAAAGGACTATTTTGAGAAGGTGTTACATCAGGACGAACGGCTTATGAACAACAACCGTTTCGAGGCGACGAAGAGCGTCGCGCCAATCAACAAGACGCTGCTGACGATCGGCCAAACGAGTAAACTCTCGCCCATGAGCACTTCGGCCGATAACGAGCCGAGCCGCCACGGCATCCAGTCCCACTCGAGCCACCCGAGAAGGAGTGACATGATGAAGTGGAGGGCGAGCGTGATGACAAGGGCGACGAGGCCGCTCTCGAGCAACGCTGCGAACAAGAAGAAAATCGATAGCTGGACGACGAAATGGAGCATGAGCAGCCCGGTCGCGATCAAGAAATCGGTGACGTCGAACGAATCGAACAAAACGATTGTATAGTAGGCGGCGCTCAATTGGGCGAGGCCGATGGCGACGACGGCGAGTAGCGAATAATGTCCCCATTTGCTGAGGACAATGCGCGTGCCCGGAATCTTGAGCGACTTGAGCCAGGCGAGCGTGCCGAGCGACCGTTCGTGACTGAACGTATGCATGGCGGATAACAGCACGACGAGCAGGCCGATTTGTCGCAACTGTTCGCTCGCCGACATGAGCACTTCTTCTGGTGACGGGGTCGGAATTTCGATGACCGCCCCGTCCGGCAGGTTGCCGCCCGAGGCCAAGATGTCCGGGAGGAAATAAAGCGTGAGCGGTTGCATCGCCGCAAGCAACATCAAGGCAATCGGTACCCAAATCATCCGTTTATTGCGCCATGACTCTTTCCACTCTTGTTTGAAGATGGCCAGTTTCATCAGGCGTTCACCTCCAAAAAGAGTGACTCGAGCGATGGATGCCCGACATGGAGCGATTGGAGTCTTAGACCGCGCTCCAGCAGCAGCTGCAGCAACGCTCGTTCCGTCACGTCTTTCGCGTCCGTCTCCAGTTCCCATGTCGTCCCGGAGCGGGTGACGTGGCTGACACCCGGGAGCGTTCGCCACTCATCCTCCGTCACGACGTCATTGAACAGACGGACTTGAATCGAGGACTTCGAGCCGAGTAAATCGGTCACGGTCCCTTCCATGAGCAGGCGACCTTGCCGGAGCAGGAGTACCCAGTCGCTCGCTTCCTCGGCATCGGGGAGCACGTGCGTCGAATAGAGAATCATCCGCTCTCGTTTCAAGTCGCTTAAGAGGTCGAGTACTTCCCGGCGGCCGCGCGGGTCGAGCGCCGAGACGGGTTCATCGAGCAGTAACAGCTCCGGGTCATGCACGAGCGCCTGGGCGATGCCGAGCCGTTGCCGCATGCCGCCGGACAAGTGTGCCGCCGGTCGATCGACGGGCTCGAGTCCGACCCGTTTCAACAGATGGACCGGGTCGACATTCGTGACGCCGGTCAACTCGGCCGCATAGCGAATCGTCTCGACCGGTGTGAGCGATGGATAGAGCGCCGGTCGCTGTGGCAGATAGCCGATGCGGATAGCGTCATGTCCGACGATCTGTCCGGACGTCGGTGTCGTCACGCGGGCAATCATATTGAGCAGTGTCGTCTTGCCGGCCCCGTTCTCACCAAGGAGCGAGGTACAGCCGGGGCGGAGCGAGAAGCTGACGTCGTCGAGCGCGGTGAACGTGCCGAATCGTTTCGTCAGTTGGGTGACGTTCATCGCTTCGTCCGTCCCCATAGGAAGTAGACGATCGGCCCGAGGATGTTGATGAATAGGATGACGAGAAGCCATACCCATTTCGGTCCATTCGTTTCTTGCCGTTTGAGCAAATCAATCAAGGCGACGACGAGCAAGATGAGTTGCAACACGAGCAATGGCAAGAGGATGAGCAATAAATTTGAGTCATTGGTAATGTCCAATTAGGTTCCTCCTTCATAAATGAGTTCACTATTCCATTCCACATATAGGACCTATTTCCTGTATGGAACAGAAAAAAGCCCTTTCTCCGTAAAGAAAGGGTGACGATCATTTGACGATGATGACCGGGGCGAGGGCGCGTTTGGCGAGCTTATGGCTGACGCTGCCGAGCACGAACTCTTGAAACGTGTTCAGTCCGCGTGAACCGACGACGACGTACTCGTACGGTTGATGGTTCGCATATTTGACGAGCTCGACGTCCGGCTCCCCGCGAAGTTCAATATATTCATACTCAAGCCCGGCTGCAACGATTTGATCGAAGAGCGGTTGCAACATCTGCTGGCGCTTCGTTTCAAGATCGATTTTTCCGGTCGAGTTGAGTGCGGCTTCTTTCGATTCTTTGGCGCTGACGACATGGACGATGTCGATGGATGCGTCTGATGCCTTGGCGAGCTGAATCGCTTTCTCAAGTGCCCGCTTCGAGTGGGCAGATCCGTCTGCCGCTAAAAATACCTTTCCCATTGAAACGTCCTCCTCTTTCACACAATCTACTTTTAGTATATGCGATTTACTAGAGCCATGGATATAAAAAAGGAAGCGAACGTGAATGTTCACTCCCGAAGAAATTGAATCAATGGCCGACGCTTGTTTCTTGTTGCTTCAAGTGCAGCGCGAGCGTATTGAGCAGTTTCTCTGAATCTTTGTTCAAGTTCAACAGTTCCGGCTCGATCCCGACTTCACGGTACTTGAAGACAACTTTATCGATGGCACCGATGGCCGAATCGTCCCATAGATGCGTGTTCGAGAAGTCGATTGTGACATGTTTGATCCCGGCTTCGGCGTCTTCGGTCACATCGAACTGATTGACGAACTCGGACGTCGAAGCGAAGAAGAGCTGACCGTTCACGACGTAGCGGGCACGGTCGGCGTCTACACTGCGGTCAAGTTCGACTTTCGAGATTTTTGCGGCGAACAGGATGGCTGCCGTCAAGATCCCGGCGAACACACCGAGTGACAAGTCGTGCGTGACGACCGTGACGAGCACCGTCACGAGCATGACGACCGTATCCGATTTTTGAGCGGTGCGCATCGCTTTGAGCGAGCCCCAGTCAAACGTCGCATACGAGACAAAGAACATGACACCGACAAGGGCGCCGACCGGGATGAGCATCAACACGTCACTCATCGTCATGATCATGATGAATAACGCGAGTCCGGCGACGAACGTCGACAGACGGCCGCGAGCACCGGACGAGACGTTGATGACCGATTGACCGATCATCGCACACCCTGGCATCCCGCCGAAGAGACCGGCGATGATGTTGGCGATACCTTGTCCTTTTGATTCTCGGTTCTTGTTCGAATCCGTGCCCGTCATGTCATCGACGATTTGTGCCGTCAACAGCGACTCGATCAATCCGACGAAGGCGAGGGAGATCGAGTAGGGAAGGATGATCATCAACGTCTCAAACGTCAACGGGACGTTCGGGAATAAAAATTCCGGGAGCGTTGCTGAAATCGTACCCATGTCGCTAATGTTTTTCGTCTCGAGTCCGAGCGTGACCGCCAGAATCGTCATGACGACGATGGCGACGAGCGGTGCCGGGATGACTTTGTTGATGCGTGGGAACAAGAAGATGATGGCGAGCGATCCAATGACGAGCGCCCAGATAATCCAGCTCTCACCTTCAAAGTTCGTCAATTGCGCCTGGAAGATCAAAATCGCCAAGGCATTGACGAAGCCGACCATGACGGCGCGCGGGATGAACTTCATCAAGCGGGCGATGCCGAAATAGCCGAGCGCAATTTGAATGATTCCGGCGAGAATCCCGGCAGCGAGTAAATACTGCAACCCGTAATCGGCGACGAGCGAGACGATGACGAGCGCCATCGCACCGGTCGCAGCCGAAATCATGGCCGGACGCCCACCGGCAATCGAGATGACCATCGCGATGATAAACGACGCATAGAGCCCGACCATCGGATCGACCCCAGCGATGAGCGAGAACGCAATCGCCTCAGGGATGAGGGCGAGTGCGACGACGAAGCCGGCTAGGACGTCGGCCCGGACGTTGCCGAGCCAATCTTGTTTAATCGTATTCAATTTTTCCAAAAGAACACACCTCTCTATATATTTTTTGACTTTGATCTCCGAGTCTCACGAAGATCAAACGCCGCATTATATGAGAGAAGTCGTTCGACCGACACATGTTTTCACAACGTGTTCCATCATACCGAACTTTTTACGAGAAGACAATTGCTCCGCATGAGAAACTATGGTATTTTCATAACGTAAAGGTTATATAACGGATTTGTTATACAGAGAAGGAGAATGACGATGCATACGGTAGATGATTTAAGTAAAGTGCTCAAAGTGCTCGCCGACCCGACCCGTTTGACGATGCTCAAACAAATGCAAGGCGGAGAGCAATGTGCCTGCAGTTTTGTTGATTGTTTCGACATTTCGCAACCGGCCATCAGCCGCCACTTGAAGATGATGCGGCAAGCAGGGCTCCTGTTAGAGCGCCGCGACAAGCAATGGATTCACTATCGATTGAACGAGACGAGCCCATTCTACTCAATCGTCATCGATTTGCTCGACAAAATCGAGACGGTCGAGGCGAATTGTGACTGCGAAACGGACTGTGCGATTTAAGGAGGAGTCAACGATGAAACTTGAAGTATTCGAACCAGCCATGTGCTGCCCGACCGGACTTTGTGGTCCTTCAATCGATCCGGAGCTGACGCGGATTGCGACCATCCATTACGTATTAAAACAACGCGGCTTTGATGTGGCCCGTTATAACCTTGCCTCCGAGCCGAACCGATTCGTCGAGAACGTCCATGTTCAAGCTGAAATCGCGAACGGCCTTGAGACGCTCCCACTTACGGTCGTCGACGGTGCCGTCGTCAAACGAGGCGCTTACATGACGAACGAGGAGATTGCCGAGTTGACAGGACTCCCTGTCGAAGCGTTCGCGAAACAAGATGGCGAAAAGCCGAAAGTCCGCATCACGCTTAAAAAATAAGGAGGCGGGTCATGATGAATCGCTTTGATTTCACGACAATCGAACCAACGCGCTATGTGTTTTTGACCGGTAAAGGCGGTGTCGGCAAGACGTCGACGGCTTCGAGCCTCGCGTTGACGCTTGCTGACCGCGGTAAGCGAGTCTTGCTCGTGTCGACCGACCCTGCGAGCAACCTTCAGGACGTGTTCGAGATGTAGCTCGACGAGACACCACGCCTCGTCCCGGGAACCGGTCTGTTCATCGCGAACTTCGACCCGGAAGAGGCGGCGAAGCAGTACATGGAACGGATGGTCGGCCCGTATCGCGGTGTCCTTCCGGACGTGGCCATCCAGTCGATGGAAGAGCAACTATCGGGGGCCTGCACGGTCGAGATCGCGGCGTTCGACCAGTTCACCGAGCTGTTGACGTCCGAGTCGGCACGTGAGACATACAATCACGTCATCTTTGATACAGCCCCGACCGGTCACACGTTGCGGTTGTTGACGTTGCCGAGTGCGTGGGATGAATTTTTAGAGACGAATACGACCGGTGCGTCGTGCCTCGGTCCGCTCGCTGGTCTGGCCGACAAGCAACTGCAATACAAACGGGCTGTCGAGACGCTCACCGACGGCAGCGAGACGACATTGTTGCTCGTCGCCCGTCCCGAGACATCGACGCTCGTCGAGGCGGCGCGTGCCGCGACCGAGCTTCACGCGATTGGCATCGAGCGGATGCAACTTGTCATCAACGGCGTCGTCGCATCAGACGAAGGGACGGACCGCTATACGAAACGGTTCATCGAGCGTCAACAACAGGCGCTCCACGAACTTCCGAAAGGTGTCGCCGACCTCGAGACGTTCACGCTGTCATATGCGTACGAGAACCTCGTCGGTGTCCCGGCGCTTCGACGCTGGGTAAACGGGGAGACGGCCACCGTCCCAACTACACGTTATGACACGAGTCATTATGGCTCAATCGACCGACTCGTCGATGAAATCGAGATGGATGGACCGAGCGTCATCATGACGATGGGGAAAGGTGGGGTCGGCAAGACGACGCTCGCCTCGCTTGTCGCCGTCGCGCTCAGTGAGCGAGGACACGCCGTCCATTTAACGACGACAGACCCGGCCGCACATGTGGCTTTCACAATCGGGTTAGATGTCCCAGATACGTTCACCGTCGATGCGATTGACCCAAAAGTCGAAATCGAGAAGTACCGGATGGACGTGTTCCGGGAAGCGGGGGATCTGAACGACGAGCAGCGCATGATGCTCGAAGAGGACTTGCGCTCCCCGTGCACCGAGGAGATTGCCGTCTTCCGCGCCTTCGCCGATCAAGTGGCGAAAGCGAAAGACCGCTTCGTCGTCATCGATACGGCGCCGACAGGTCATACGCTTCTTTTGTTGGATGCGACCGAGAGTTATCACCGCGAACTCGAACGATCGACCGGGGTCGTCCCGGAAGCGGTTCGCGAGCTTTTACCGAAACTGCGCGATCCGAAACAGACACACGTCATCATCACGACGCTGCCTGAAGCGACACCGGTGTATGAAGCCGAACGGCTCGTCGCTGACTTGGAACGGGCCGAGATTCAACCGTTCGCCTGGGTCGTCAACCAATCGTTCACACCGCTCGATGTGACAAGCAAGCTGCTGACGGCAAAAGTCGCGAGCGAGGCGCCATGGCTTGAGCGGGTGAACGCTTATCCGCGACCGACGTTACTCGCATGGCAAGAACAACTGCCGGTCGGTTATCCGGCACTGTCACAACTACTCAAGGAGGAAGTTACATGAACATCACGAATGAAGCCATCGATTTTATGAAAGACGCACTGGTTGAAGAGGAAATCAAATCAGTTCGTATCTGTACGGAAGCCGGGTGCTGTGGACCGACGCTCGGTCTCGTCGTCGCCGCTCCGGAAGCGACGGATGACGTCAAAGATTTCGACGGCCTCACGTTCGCCGTCGCGAACGACGCCGAAGCCATGGCGGAAAACGTCACGCTCGACGTCGAGTCGACAGAAGACGGCGTTAGCCTCGTGCTTCGCGGTTTGCAACAGACTTGCTAAACAAATAGAGAATTATTGGAGGAACTCATTGTGCAGTGGATTGCTAGTATTATCTTTTTGGTGACGCTCTTCCTCATCATCAAGCAACCGAAAGGCCTCGGCATCGGTTACTCGGCGATGGGGATGGCGGTCATCGCCCTTCTCACTGGGGTCGTCAATTTGGATGACGTCGGTACTGTCTGGGGAATCATTTGGAACGCGACGTTCACGTTCATCGCCATCATCATCATCTCGCTCATCTTGGACGAGATTGGATTCTTTGAATGGGCTGCCTTACATATGGCCCGCATCGCCAAAGGCGGCGGCGTCAAGCTGTTCGTCTATATCACGTTGCTCGGTGCGCTCGTCGCGGCGTTGTTCGCGAATGACGGGGCGGCGCTCATCTTGACGCCGATTGTCCTCGCCATGGTGCGGGCGCTCAAGCTTCCGGATGCGGTCGTCTTGGCATACGTCATGGCGTCTGGGTTCATCGCTGATACGGCGAGTCTGCCGTTCGTCGTCTCGAACCTCGTCAATATCGTCTCGGCCGACTTCTTCGGCATCGGTTTCGCCGAATATGCGGCGCGGATGGTGTTCGTCAACGTCTTCGCCGTCAGCGGAAGTTTACTTGTCTTGTATTTGTATTTCAAAAAGGACATTCCGAAGCAGTACGATTTATCGAAACTCGTCGAGCCGACCTCGGTCATCAAAGACCATAAAATGTTCCGTTTGTCGTGGGTCGTGCTCGCACTTCTCGTCATCGGATACTTCACAAGCGATATCGTCGGCATCCCGGTCTCGCTCGTCGCGGGGATTATTTCGTTATTCTTCCTCATCATGGCGAATCGTTCACCGGCCGTGCCGACCCGGTCCGTCCTACGCGGGGCGCCTTGGGCGATTGTCTTCTTCTCGCTCGGGATGTATATCGTCGTCTACGGTCTGCAAAACGCGGGACTGACGCAAGTGCTCGCCAACTTCATCGACTGGTTCGCCGTGAACGCCTTCAGCGCCACGTTCGGGATGGGCTTCTTGGCTGCCATCTTATCATCGGTCATGAACAATATGCCGACCGTCATGATTGACGCGCTCGCCATCGATTTGACGACTACGACCGGTCAGATTCGGGAAGCGCTCATCTATGCGAACGTCATCGGGTCCGATCTCGGTCCAAAGATTACACCGATCGGGTCGCTCGCGACGCTACTTTGGCTTCACGTGCTCCGTACGAAAGGGCTTAAAATCGGTTGGGGTCAATACTTTAAAGTCGGGATCATCTTGACGATTCCGACGCTCGCCATCACGTTGCTTGGACTATACATCAGCCTACTACTTTACTAAGGAGTGTTTATTATGAAATTGGTCATTATCGGTTCAGTTGCCGCCGGTACGTCGGTCGCGGCAAAGGCACGTCGTAACAACGAAGACGCACAGATTACGATTTACGACCGCGACTACGATATCTCTTACTCAGGTTGCGGCATTCCGTATTATGTCGGCGGTGAAGTCGAGTCGCGCGACGATTTGACGCCTCGCGATGCGGCGTTCTTCAAGAAGCGCTACAACATCGACGTCATGACACGTCATAACGTGACGGCAGTCGATGCCGACGCACAGACGGTCACGGTCGAGAACCTTGAGACGGGCGAATCGTTCACGGACAGCTATGATTCGTTGGTCCTCGCGACAGGTGCCTCGAGCATCATCCCGCCGATTCCGGGTGTCGATTCGGACAACGTGTTCCCAATCCGTAACATTCAGAACGCGGAAGCGACACGTAACTTCGTCGATGCGACGAACCCGAAACATGCAACCATCATCGGCGCCGGGTTCATCGGACTCGAGATGGCCGAGCAGCTCAAGCTACGTGGCGTCGATGTCACGGTCATCGAGCGCATCCCGCAAGTGATGCCACCACTCGACAAAGATATGGCTTGTCGCGTCGAGGATCACCTCGAGATGAACGGCATCGAGCTCATGCTCGGTGAGACGGTGACGGAACTCGTCGGTGATGGTCATGTCGAACGCGTTGTCACGGAAAGTGGCAAGACAATTGATACGGACCTTGTCATCCTCTCCGTCGGTGTCCGTCCGAACACGGAGCTGGCGAAATCAATCGGTGTCACAATCGGCGAGACGGGTGCGATCGCCATCAATGAGCGGATGGAGACGAACGTGAAGAACGTCTATGCGGCTGGCGATGTCGCTGAAAGTTTCTCGCTCGTCACGGGCAAACCGATTTGGCGTCCGCTCGGTTCGACGGCGAACAAGATGGGCCGTGCCCTTGGGGACCTCATCACAGGCGGCGACCTTGAACACCGTGGCATCCTCGGCACAGGCATCTTCAAGGTGTTCGGCCAAGCCGTTGCGCAGACCGGTCTATCGGAACGTGAGGCCCGCGAGCTCGGATACGACATCGAAGTGCTCCATAACACGAAACCGGACAAGCCGGCCTATATGGGCGGAAAAGACATGACGATTAAAGCAATCGGCGACCGAGCGACACGCCAACTGCTAGGCGTTCAAATTGTCGGCTTTGAAGGTGTCGACAAGCGCATCGACGTATTCGTCACGGCCATCACGTTCAAGGCGAAAGTCGATGATTTGTTCCATCTCGATCTCGCGTACGCGCCGCCGTTCTCGACGACGAAAGACCCGGTCATGTACACGGGCATGGCGCTCGCGAACAGTATGAATCAATCGGCGCGACTCATCACACCAGCCGAACTGCAGAAGCGGATCGATGCGGGTGAAGACATGCAGATTATCGATACGCGTAAAGCGGCACAGTTCGAGAAAGCGTGTGTCGACTGTGCGGTCAACATCCCGCTCGGTAACTTGCGCGAAGCCGCCAAGGACATGGACAAAGACAAGCCGACCGTCGTGTACTGCAATGGCGGGGTGACGGGGAACGCGGCCCAAAACGTGCTCCGTAACCTCGGTTTCACCGACGTTTACAACTTGTCAGGTGGGAACAAGAATTATCAACTCTTTAAAAAATACGGGAACTAACACAGACGGCGTCCGAACCATTCGGACGCCGTTTTTTGGTATGCTGAATCATGAGGTGAATCAGATGAACTATAAGCTGTTACATGAGAAGTTCGAACGGAGAAAGCAGTGGCTCATCTTTGAGAAGGAGGAGGTCGTCCGTCGAGTGATGGTCCGCTATAAGGCACGCGTCATCCCAAAAGCAGACATCATGGACTTGGTGAACGATGATCAGTTGTCGTATGACCATATCTTTTGTTGCTTAACGATTGATGACCCGCGTATGATTGATAAAATCTTTACGGAAAAGGAAAAAAAGGACCATCGCTGGGAACGAGACGATAACGCACGACGTGGGATGGTGTATAAACATAAGGACGAGGCGCATCGACGATACAATCAGTTGATCCTCGACGAGATGGAAGGGCGCCGACTCGACATCATATTCGAAAGTAAGGACGGAAAGTTCGTGACAGGTTTTCTGACGAGGGATATGTCAACACAAGTTGTCTCTTATATCTATGCACATACCGGCGCAGCAAAATTCACCGGGCTCATCCCGCGCTCGTTGTGGCCGCCGGATGTGACAGACGAAGAGTTCAAGCTGAGCTATCGTTGGTACTTAGAGGCGTTAGAAGAATGGAAGAAACTATAATGAACCCCTGATGCCGCGCATCAGGGGTTAGTTCGCTTTCTTTTCGTTCCACTTGCCGAGTCGGTTGCGTCCGCTCCGTTTGGCGACATATAAGCCGACGTCGGCTTTTTTAATCAGTTGGCTCGACGTGGCGATTTTGGACTCTGACGTGCTGGCGATGCCGATGGAGACGGTGACGTCAATGAAGGATCCGTCCGGCAATAAGAACGGCGTTTCGGCGATTTGCCGCAAATAGCGTTTGCCAATGACGAACCCTTGCGACAACGTGCAGTCAGCCAATAAAACCGAGAATTCTTCGCCGCCGTTGCGGCAGACCATGTCATCGGTCCGGGCCGTCTTCGTCAACCGGTTGCCTAATTCGACCAAGATGGCATCACCGGCATCATGGCCGTACGTATCGTTAATCGATTTGAAATGATCGATGTCGAGGAAGAGCAAGGCGACGTCTTGCGTTCCATTGAACACTTCCTCGTCGACGCGCTTCATCTCTTCTTCGAAGCGGCGGCGATTGCCAAGTCCGGTCAACGAGTCGGTGAAGGCCGCTTCTTTATATTTTGAAATGAGCCGTTCCGAGCGTTGGATTTTATGGATGCCCCCGTAGACGATATGGAGAAGGAATCCGGCCGAGTACCCGATGGTGATGAAGGCGAGGAGCGTCATCACATACGTTTCGATTTGATTATAAGTGCTGACGTTTAACAGCGAGAACAACGAGATGAATCCGAGGCTGATCGCATTGACGATTCGGATGTCCCGCGCCGGTTTGATTCGTTCACGGAACCATAGGAAAGCGACAGCAATCGATGCGGCGAGCGTGTAGTCGAGAAACGTGATCAACAAAAGCGTCTCGCTCAAGATGAACGGCAAAACGAGAATGCTCGCGACATACGTGATCCGTACACCCGGCAGGCCGAAGTAGAGCGCCGACATGATGATGGGGACAAATCCGTATTGAAAGTCGGCCTGCGCGTTCCACAACACGCCGTGCAGGGTGATCACAATCGATAGCCCGGCAAGTAAGAAGGAGATGGTGACTTGACGCCGGAGCGGGAGCTTCGTCGTCACGCCCAGCTTCGTGAGGCGCGAAATAATATAGAGACCGACCAGCAACAGACTGGCGTTGGCGATCAAGTTGTTAATGAGGTTCGTAAGTGACATATATTTAAAATTCCTCCTCTAACTTCTATATACAGTCCAATCGACCAATAATGCAATCGTTTTTCAAATGGAAAATAGAGGGGGTTTCCCAACCGATGGCGCAAAGTGGAAGGCGTTAGGTGTTTGTCTAGAAAAACATTGAATTCCGAAAAGGAAACGTTTACAATTTTTGTGTAAGCGTTTTCCTAAAATCATGCTACAAGGAGGGACCCACATGGTCAACAAGCGATGGAAACAGGCATGGGCAGTTGTGCTAACGTTTGCACTAGTGTTCTCAATGTTTCCGATGTCATCGTCCGCTCTCGATAAAGGCAAGTCGACGCTCGTCGTCGTTCACTATCAAGAGGCCCCGGACAATCAAACGGATTGGAACTTATGGCTTTGGGCGAATAACCCAGATTATTTCCCGAATAAAGCCTTCGCCTTCAACGGCGAGGACGATTTCGGAAAGGTGGCGGCCTACGAATTCCCGGTCGATTCACCTGAAAAGCTCGGTCTCATCGTCCGTACGGACAACTGGGAGAAAGATAAAGGGTCGGAGAACGACCGCTTCATCACGAGCGATATGATCAAAGACGGCGTTGCCGAAGTATGGATCAAGTCAGGGGACTCGAAAATCTATACGTCGAACCCAGACGGGGAGACGGCAGCAACGGACGTAGATATGAAAGTTCATTACTTCCGTTACGACAATACATACACGGACTGGGGTCTTTGGACATGGCCAGACGGTGGCGACGGTCAAAACATCAACTTCGATGAGACGGACGCCTTCGGCGGTGTCGCGAACGTGAAGTTTGCCAACCCGGACGCGAAGAAACTCATCGGACTCGTCACGAAAAAAGGCGAATGGGCCGAAAAAGACGGCACAGACCGTTTCGCGCTCAGCACGGCGAAAGAGATTTGGCTCGTCGAAGGGGATTCGACGATTTACTATTCAGAACCAGAAATCGATCGTTCACCGAAAATCGTCTCATTCGAGGCGGACACGTTCCGTCAAGCGGAGCTCACGCTCAACCGCGTCATCGACGAGAAGTTCTTGAGCGAATTGACGGTCGAAGGTGCGACCGTTGAATCGGTTGAGAAGTCAGGCGACAAGTCGGTCACCGTCCGTTTCAGTGCAGACATCGATTTGGCGGCGGTCATCACGGCGAAGCACCCGACGTTCGGAGATAAAGTACTCCAAGCGGGCGACGTCCTCCGGTCACCGGAGTTCGATGCGAAATACGCCTATGATGGCAAACTCGGCGTGACTTACAAGCAGTCAAAATCACAATTCGTCCTTTGGGCCCCGACGGCACAAGACGTGAAGCTCGAACTATGGAACATGCCGAAAACGCGTCCAGCTTCAGATAAAGACTTGAAGAAGACGATCTCGATGAAGCGTGGCGAGCGCGGCACATGGGTCGCGGACGTCCGTGGCGATTTGGACGGCATCGGCTACACGTACAACGTCAAGCACGCGTCCGGCAGCGTCCGCGCGGTCGATCCGTACGCGACAGCAGTCGGTGTGAACGGGGACCAAGGGGTCGTCGTCGACTTGAACGAGACGAAACCGAAACGTTGGAACTCGATGAAGCCGAAATTGGCGAAACGGACAGACGCCATCATCTATGAGACGCACGTTCGCGACTTGTCGATTTTCGACGTCACGTCAGACAAGTACGATTCAGGGATTAAAAACAAAGGCAAATATCTCGGTGTCGTCGAGCCAGGCACACGCCTCCTCGTCAACGGCAAGAAGACAGCCACAAAGACTGGCCTCGACCATATGAAAGACCTCGGTGTCACACACGTCCAGTTCATTCCGGTGTACGACTATAACACGGCCTCGGTCGATGAGACGAAACCGGATGCATCATACAACTGGGGGTATGACCCGAAAAACTATAACGCGCCGGAAGGCTCGTATTCGACGAATCCATATGATGCGAAAGTCCGGATTCGTGAGATGAAACAAATGATTCAAGGGCTCCATGACAACAACTTGCGCGCCGTCATGGACGTCGTCTATAACCACATGTTCGATGCGCAGGCGTCGAACTTGCATAAGATCGTCCCAGGTTACTACTACCGTTACACAGAGGGCGGCGACTTCGCGAACGGAACGGGCGTCGGCAACGACACTGCGTCTGAACGCAAGATGATGCAGAAGCTCATCGTCGACTCGGTCGTCTATTGGGCGCAAGAGTACCATTGGGACGGGTTCCGTTTCGATCTCATGGGCATCCATGACGTCAAGACGATGAACCAAGTCCGTTCGGCGTTGAACAAAGTGGATCCATCTATCCTCGTCTTCGGCGAAGGTTGGGACCTCAGCACGCCGCTCGACCCGGCGAAGAAAGCGAACCAGAAGAACGCATACAAGATGCCAGGCGTCGCACACTTCAACGACAACATCCGCGACGGCTTGAAAGGCAGTGTCTTCATCGACACGGACAACGGCTTCATCAACGGGAAAGCCGGCCTTGAGAACCGCATCAAGACAGGCATCGTCGGTGAAATCGATTATAGCGCCGACATCAAAGGCTTCACGAAAGAACCGACGCAAGCAATCACGTACGTCGAAGCGCACGACAACCACACGCTCTGGGACAAGCTTGAACTCACGAACCCAGAAACGTCGGAAGCGGACCGTACGAAGATGCACCGTCTCGCGTCGAGCATCCTCTTGACGAGCCAAGGAACAACGTTCATTCATGCAGGTCAAGAGTTCATGCGCACGAAAGAAGGCGACCACAACTCGTACAAATCGCCGGACCGCATTAACCAAATGGACTGGAAACGGGCCGCCGACCGTAAGGCGGACGTCCAGTACATGAAGGGCTTAATCGAAATGCGTAAAGATAACCCAGGTCTCCGCATGACGAAGGCGGTTGACGTGAAGAAAAACTTGAAATTCTACAAAGCCGAAGCGAACGTCATCAGCTACTCGATTGATGACAAAGCACCTGGCCAGAAGAAAGACTTGTTCATCACGCACAACGCCAACGCTAAGACGGTTAAAGTGAAATTGCCGAGCGGGCAATGGAACCTCATCGTCGATGGGAAACAAGCGGGCACGAAGACGATTAAACGCGTCTCGGGCACGGTCGATGTACCGGCCTACGGATCGGTCGTCGTGAAACAACGTTAAACGGGAGACCACGGACTCAATTGAGCCGTGGTCTTTTATGATGCTTGAAATAATGACATTAATTTCAAAATATGTACAAAAGAGAGATTATTCCCCTTATTTTCAAAAGTAGAAGCCTCCTTGACGGGTTCCATCTTATATAATCAAAGTAATACGACATTCATGTGACGTTCGTCACACCGGGGAGTGGTGGAAATAGGCTTCTTCCGACAATGGAAGCATGCATTGGAATCAAACGTTGAACAAATGGAACGTGGAGAACGAATCAATATCGATCCGCTCCTGTTAGATCAGTATCCAGATGCCGTCTATGTACTCGATCGAGAGTTAAGGCTCGTCGACTCGAATGAAAAACTGTCGCTTCTTTTTAACGGGGAAGAAGAGCGGTTCGTCCATCCGGCATCATGGTTGCCTGAGACAGAAAGTGAACGGGTCCAGACGTTCCATCAACGGTCGCTCCAAGGTGAAACCGTACATTATGAACTGCAAGCGCGGAACGAGGACGGTCGCTCGATACATCTGTCCATCACAAATACACCGCTCTATACAGGGCGGGTCATCACGGGCCTTTACGGCGTCGTCAAAGATTTGACGACACAGACGGAGTTGAGAGAACGTTACAATCGGATGAAAGTGAGCCGATCGCTATTCGAGCGGATCCCTGGACTCATCTTGATTGAACTCGACCTTGAAACGGGCACGTTCTACCACTCTCCGCAAACCGGACAACTGCTTGGTTTGACAAAACGACAGCTCGCTGAGATGAAGCGGGAAGATTTTCGAAAATTGATTCATGAAGACGATCGGGGTGCGTTCGCGGCGGCAATCGAAACGTTGCTTCAAGACACCGAACAATTTGAATACGAGACGCAACTTCGCGCTTTTAACCCGAAAGTGGAACAGTATTTGGAGTTGATTGTAAAAGTCGGTATATCGAAAGATCGCAAAGCCGTCACATGGGCGATGTTTGATGTGACGAATCTCGTCACGGCCGAGGAAGAATTGACGAGAGAACGGTCGAAAGTAAGGCAGCTTTGCGAGATTGTCGACTCAGTCATTTTTGAGCGCTATTTTGAGTCAAAACAATTCAAGTTTTTGACGCCGGGCTTCTCACTTATCTTTGGATATACGGAAGACCAATTCAACGCTCACCCGGATTACTGGCAAAAAGTTGTCGTTCCAGATGATATTCCAAAAATCAAACAAGCGCGGGAAGTGACACTGAACGGAAAACCATCGACGTTCTCGTATCGTATATTCGCCAAAGGGAACATCAAATGGATCGAAGAGAATCGGGAACCGATTTTTTCTGCGGGCGGGAACGTCATCGGATTCCGGACGCTCGTCAAAGACATCACGCAGTTGAAAGAGCAACAAGAAGAGATTTGGCGTCTTGCCTCGCTCGATCCGATTACAAACATGCCGAATCGTGAGTCGATCACGGAGTCGGTATATCATTTGACCCGCAAGCGGGACCCGTTCACGCTATTCTCGCTATCGTTCAATCGGATTGCCGAGATCAATCATACGTTCGGCTACGAACTTGGCGACGAGTGGCGTGTGGCGACGGTGAACCAATTGATTCGCCTATTGCCGAAAGACGCCATGCTCGGGCATTTAGATGCGGATAACGTGCTCATCGTCTTGCCGCGACGCATGGAAGATCCCGAAGTGCTCGCGCTCGGGAAAAAGCTCGGCACGCTCTCGACCCATCGCTTCCGCGTTGATGTCTATGACTTATTCGCCCGCATTTCGATTGGGGTGAGCCGATATCCGGAAGACGGGGTGCAGGCGAGTGAGCTAATTAAACACGCCTGTATTGCCATGAACCGAGCCGACAAGAAAATCGGGGCTCAACTTGAACTGTATTCCTCACAAATGGATATTGAGTCATTAAAGCGATATGAACTGCTGCGGGATATGCGTGGGGCGCTTCAAAACAAAGAGTTTTATTTAATGTATCAACCGAAAGTGAACGCGTGGACCGGACAAATCGTGGGGGCCGAGGCACTCATGCGTTGGACGCATCCGACGTGGGGATCGATTTCACCAGCCGAGTTCATCCCCCTCGCAGAGGAGAGCAGCCTTCATCTCGAGCTGACGAATTGGCTGATTGAAGAAGTGTGCCGCTATTTGATGACGCTCCCGAAAAAAGTGCCGATTTCAATCAACGTCTCAGCCAAATATTTATATCAAGAGCATTTCGAGCATGTGATCGAGGACACGCTCGCCCGTCACCATATCCCCGCGAGCTATCTCGAGGTCGAAATCTCGGAGACATCGCTGTTAGAAGACGCCCAACAAATCACGCAAGCGTTCGAACGATTGAATGATCTTGGCATCCCGATCGCGTTCGACGATTTCGGGAAAGGCTACTCGTCGCTCGCATACTTGCAGGCGTATAGCGCTCAGACGATTAAAATCGACCGGGTATTCGCCCACAACGTTAACCAAAGCCGGAAGGCCCAAGGAATCATTCGCAGTCTACTCCTCATCGCCGAGGAGTTCGGGATGAATGTCGTCGTCGAGGGTGTCGAGATGATGGACGACCTGCTCCGCCTCCGCGAATTTGGCTGTCACGTCATTCAAGGATTTATTTTCAGCCGTCCGCTCAAAGAGTCAGAGTTCGAACAAGCGCTCGAAGCTGGAACACTGACGCCGATCGAAGAGTATGTCGAGACGCTACCGTCGTCGAGTCGATTGATTCATGCGGGCATCACCATCACGCGCTTGCGCAATCGAGACGTCGCGGTTGGCACATCACCAATCGTCATCATGCGTCGCGGCTTCAAGGCCATCGCCTTTTACGGGTCAATCCGCTTACCGGTTGATAGTGATCTCAGCCTCGTCATCTTGCTTGACGATGGAATGGCACCATTCCCGATTCAAGTGAAGCGTTTGACCGAGCTTGCCAATGGCCTCTATCAATATGAGGCGTCATATGAACAGACGGTTGAACTTGAAAAACGATTGACTGCCTTGGAAAGCGAAAAACCACGAGGCTTTACGATTCAAAAAGCGAAAGACTTGATCGATCAGACAGACTGAAAGCGAGCCGATTGGCTCGCTTTTTCTGTACGCTAAAAGTAGAAACCCGTTATGATATTCTCTAAGATGAGAGGGACAGACTATATAGAGGAGATCGACAATATGGACATTCAGGTAGCCCGACACTTTTTCTCACAACTAGAAGGCGATCATTCGAAACGGCTACAGACGATTGCGGATGAGATTGAACGAACAGGATCGTATACGCTCACGACCGATGAGTTGACGGAAGGGGCAAAACTCGCCTGGCGCAACTCGAATCGATGTATCGGCCGTCTGTTTTGGCAGACGCTGAACGTTCGGGATGCCCGCGACGCAGAGACGTTCGACGACGTGTTCGAGGCGCTCGTCAGTCATTTACGGTATGCGACGAACGATGGCAAGATTCGCTCGACGATGACGGTGCTCCCGAATGAGTTTCGTTTGTTGAACGCGCAACTCATCCGGTACGCGGCGTATGAGACGGAGGACGGAATCATTGGCGACCCGCTATCCTTGACGATGACGCGACAGGCCGAACGACTCGGCTGGAGCGGGGCCGGGACCGAGTTTGACGTCTTGCCGCTGTTGATTACGGATGGTCGTGAGGTCCGGCTCTATGAACTACCAGATGATGCGGTGCTCGAAGTCGAGATTCGGCATGAGGCGTACGACTTGTTCGACGGACGCACAATCAAGTGGCACGCCGTCCCGGCTATCGCCGATATGGAGCTTGAAATCGGTGGCCAGCGCTTCACATCAATCCCGTTCAACGGCTGGTATATGGAGACCGAGATTGGGGCGCGTAACTTAGCCGATACGGACCGCTATAATCTCTTGCCGCTCGTCGGCGCGTCGCTCGGCCTCGACACGTCGAAAGAGCGGACGCTTTGGCGCGACCGGGCTCTCGTCGAATTGAACGTGGCTGTCTTGCAGTCGTTCGAGCGGGCCGGGGTGACGATTGTCGACCACCACACGGCGGCAAAACAGTTCAAACGGTTCGAGAAGAACGAACAGGACGCAGGGCGCGACGTGACCGGCCAATGGAGCTGGCTCATCCCGCCGCTGTCACCCGCCGCGACGCACGTGTTCCACCGCCATTATGATGACAAAATTGTGACGCCCAACTTGTTCGCGCGTTCGGGTTGTCCGTTTTCGGCGTTTCAAGCGAAGGCAAAAGAGGAATCTAAAGCCTAGAACCGAAACGAGAGGATGATGAACGTGGCAGTCCCAATTTGGAAACGTGCCGTTGCTAGTCAAATTGATCAACTCATTTTTCAAACCCCAGCGAAACTCGTCGAGAAGACGATTCGGCAAAAGTTGTTTCCTGGAAAAGAAGTGAAACGTTACTATTTGCCGACGCTCGTGACAATGGCCGGGGAAGTGTACTTCCTGCTCAACAAAAATGGCCAGACGATCGGTGACCAAGTCGTCGGGATTAAAGTCGTCAGTCAAGACGGTCGACCGCTCTCGCTCGAACAAGTCGTGAAGCGGACGTTGTATAAAGATGTCGTCTATCCGGCCACGCTCGGTCTCCCGTTGTTAAAAGCGTTGCAACAAATCAAGTCAGGCAAAGACATGGAATTGCCGCACGATGAGTTTGCCCATACAAAATTGATTTCGACACGATGAGTCGAAGCCGAAGACAGCGCGACGATGAGTCGGGCTGTCTTTTTCGTGCGAATCAGTCAGAAAGGAAGGATTTCGAAAAATAAGGTATAATGAGTTAGGAAAAAATTGAACGACCATTGGAGGATTTTTGTTATGACCAAAATCGCATGGATTACCGATAGTATGGCCAATTTCTCGAAAGAAGAGGCGGCCCGTCTCGGTGTCGATATCGTCCCGATTCAATTGATCGTCGACGGCAGCGGCTACAGCGAAGTGGACTTGTCGCTCGAAGACTTGCATCGCTATATGATCGACCAAAAGAAAGAAGCGAAGACGTCACAGCCGATCTTCGGTGACTTCATCGCCCGTTATGAACGTTTGAAAGAAGAAGGGTATGACTGCGCCATCGCCGTCCATTGCTCGAACGGCTTGAGCTCGACCGTGAAAAACTCGAGTGCGGCGGCCGAAGCGGCCGACTTCAAAGTGTACACGGTCGACTCGCACGCAGCGCTCGAGGAGCAGCAAGAACTCGTCCGTCTCGGTCTCGCCGCCGAGGCTGAAGGTAAGTCGGTCGAAGAAATCGTCGCCTTGCTCGAAGCGTGGCGTGACAAGAAGAACTTCTTCATGATTATCGGCAACATGGAAACGATGCGCCGCGGGGGTCGCGTCTCGTCAGGCGAGATGTTCCTTGCCAACATCCTTAACATCAAACCGATTATCACGCTCGATGAGACGGGGAAAGTCATCCCGTTCAAAAAAGCACGGTCGCTCAAGAAAGCCTACGCCGAGATGGTGACAGAGCTCGAACGTCGTCACGCCGCGAACGGCATTCATAACAACCGTGTCTTCGTTCAGACGGCGCTCGCTCCAGAGATGCAGGACAATATCGTCGCGCTCATCCAAGCGAAGTTGCCAGACATTGAAATCGTCAAGACGCGTTTCTGTCCGTCGATTGCGGTCCACGCAGGCTTTGAGACGGTCGGCATTCTCTGGCTCGACGCGTAACCATAAAGGAGGGAGTTTGATGGAAGCTGTCACCACACTCACGGCGTTACAAGACCGGATTGCGGACTCGGACCAATTGCTCGTCTACGTCTCGCATCCGACCTGTAGCGTCTGCCACTCGCTCAAACCGCAAGTCGAAGAGATGTTGACGGAGTTCCCCGATATCGAGGCGGTCGCCATCGATTCGGATCAGGTGCCGGAAATTGCCGGTGCCTACTCGATTTTCACCGTACCGGTCGTCCTGTTCTTCCTCGACGGCAAAGAGACGCTCCGTCGCGCCCGGTTCGTCCCGATCGGCGAGCTGACGCATCAACTCGAACGTCTCCAAGAGATGCGCAGCTAAGTCCACAGACATACGTCTGTGGACTTTTTTGATTGTTCGCGTTGGGGACGGGGAATCAGGATAGTAGTTGCGTCACTTGTACGAAAGAAGAAATGGGGAAACGCTCATGAATCTGATCCGCCACTCCGACTGGGCCGACACGAAGCTCACGCTCCATCTCGTCTCGCAAATTCTCGGGAAAATCAAACTCGGGCTGGCCCCGCAAGAGCCACAGTGGGCCCACGTCACGTTCCCGCTTGAGAACGGGAAAACGCTCAAAACGTATTACATGGAAATCATCGGTACGCTTCAAGCGTCCGGTGTTCGACTCGAGCTCAATCCGAAGACGCAGGAAATGCGAGAACTCAGATACTTGGACCGGGATGAGGCGCCGCTCGCTTACGATGCCGATGCCGCGCTGAAAGGGCTGCGTTTGTTCCAATATGCCGCACGGGAACAAGCGACGTTTCTCGCCCCGCTCCGATGCCGGAAAGTGAAACCGGCTTTGTTTTGGGGCACGTTCGACGTCTCGTCGATGATCGTCTATGGGAAGTCCGAGCCGTTCCTGGAAGACAAACTGATTGAGAAGGCGGCGTTCGATGAGCACATGATTGAGTTCGGGTTTTGGCTCGGGGATGCGTCCGTCGACGTGCCGACGTTCTTTATCTTGCCGTATCCGTTTCAATACTCCGAGCTCGCCTCGGAACGGCTTCAACCTGCGGACGCCTACTACGACGCCAACATGAGCGAATGTTTTCTGTCGCTGGAGAAAGTAGACCGGTCAAGTGACGTCCAAGCGTTCTTCCGGACATCGTTCGACCTGTTGAGTGAACAGCTCGGATGGGAAGGGTGCGCGCATTATTTCTTGCCGCTCGATATGCCGCCGCAACCAAAACAAGGGCCCACAGACGAAAGTCTTGGGCTAACCTAAATTTTTGAGACAATATAAAAACACCTTCGCAGTGGTACACTTTAAAAAAGTGCTAGCATCGGAGGTGTTTTTGCGTGGGCAAAAACGTATATTCAAGTGAAGTGAAATGGGCAGTGGTGAAAGACAAACTGAGCGGTGAGTTGACGAATAGAGAAATCATGGAGAAACACGGAATCAAAAGTGAGTCCCAGATCCACACATGGATGAGATGGTATCGGTCCAATGAAATCTATCGATTTGACCAGCCGATCGGGAAGCAGTACACCTACGGACTTGGTCCTGATTCCGCCAGCGAGGATGACAAGAAAGAGCGTCAACTATCCCACCTGAAGACGGAGAACGAAATCTTAAAAAAATTCATGGAGATCGAAAGAGAGTTGAGAAAGAAGTAATCCTAAAGACTGTAGAACTCCTGAAGAGGAAATATACGATCACGACGATCCTACGTGTCCTAGACGTGCCACGGGCAACCTATTACCGTTGGGTCAGAGAACCGGTGAAGCACCCTTCGGTGCTAGAGCAAGCAATCGTCGAAGTATGTAAGAATACGAAATATCGATATGGACATCGAAAGATAAAGGCCCTGTTAGAGCAAAACTATGAGTTAACAGCAAACCGGAACACCGTACAGAGAATCATGAAAAAGCACCATCTCCAGTGTCGGATCAAACCCAAACGAAAATGGAGGTCTCAGGGTGAGAGCATCATCATCGCACCTGACCTTCTCAAACGAGACTTCACGGCCAGTGAACCGAATAAGAAGTGGGTGACGGACATCACCTATATCCAATACGGGAGCACGACGAAATATCTTTCGACCATCATCGACCTATTCAACAATGAGATCGTTGCCTATAAGTTGTACGAGCATCAACAGACGCCCCTTGTCATCGATACGTTAAAGAAGGCGTTGGAAAGCCGGAACAACCCCGAAGGGGTCATCATCCATTCGGACCAAGGAAGTGTCTATACCTCATATGCCTTTCAAGATTTCGTTAAGAGGAGCCATCTGACGAGCAGCATGTCTCGAAGAGGCAACTGTTGGGATAATGCGGTGATCGAATCATTCCATTCGAACTTGAAGTCTGAGGGCTTCCAGTACGTCAAGTTCAACTCGTTAAGCGACCAGGAAGTGCATGAACGGGTGAACCATTACTTGACCTACTACAACGAAGAACGTATCCAAGAAAAATTAGGCTACCTCACACCGATAAAATACGGTGGGATGGCAGCCTAATCAAGGTGTTTTTATTAGTGTCTCATTTCGCTAGGTCAGTCTATCTGTGAGCCCTTGTTTTTATTCTGCTGCGACTTGTGGCACGAGGTAAATCAAGCCGAACGGGTTATGGAGCAAATTGTCGATTGACGTCCGCTCGTCTTCACCCATCTCGACCGTGAACGTCTTGCCGTCCTCGAACGTGAAGCTGTCTCCGTCTCCGAACATCGAACCACCCGATATGAGGTGGAAGTTGAACGAGTGGACGACGTGAATCGCGTCTTCAATCTCGAGCGTGGCCGGTACGGCGACGTCGGCGTGACCGAACGCTTTCATGCCCCACGAGACGTAGGCGTCTTCTTCTTCCGTGATGGCCGTCAGAAGTGAGTAGTCGAGGGCGAGATCTTCTTCTTTCGACTCCTGCCATTCGTCTTTCGAGTAGGCAACACCAGCCGTCTCGACCATGACGCCGAGGCCGCCGGCGTTCAAGATGGCGTTGGCTGCACGGCGCGCCGCCGCAATGTCTGACACGTCATTGACGTCGACAATCAAATAGACGATGTGCGTATGGCGGGCGAGCCCTTTCGCGATTTTCGGCGTGAAGCCACCTGAACTGGCGTGAATCATCGCCTCGGCGAGGGCAGGGTCGCGCTCGACGACTTCGACCGTGAATGCTTTCCCAGTCTCGTCTTCTAACAGCAATAGGCCTGCCATCGTGTAGCCTTCGCTATGTAAACTGATTTGTTCGCTGACTGCCTCGCCCGATGACCAGTTTCCTGGGATGGCGAGCAATACTTGTGTACGGTTCATAAGAATCATCCTCTTCTTCTAATAGTCAGGCCCCTCACAGGGAGAGGCCCGGTCTCTTCTCTTATTATGCCCTATTTGGCGACAAATTATTCTTGATATGTCTTCAATACTTCTTGTAACGGGATTTGATCGATTTTCCGACGACTGATGAACGTACTCGCGAAGAAGAGGAGCGTCACCGCGCCGAGCGTATACAGCACGTACACCCATTCAAATTCGAGCGGCAGGACGAGGCCGTAATCTTCTGCGAACACGACGATGATGACCCGCAAGATGAGGAGGGCGATCGGGATGCTGAGGAGCGCAGAGGCGAGCGCGTACATGAAATAGCTGTTCAAAATCATCGAACGGACCTCACGACGGTCATAGCCCATCACTTTCAACAGCGAGATGACGTAATAGTTTTTCTCGACCGTGAGCGCCGTCAAGACGAACAGGATACTGAAGGCGATCAATGCCGACCCGCCGATCATGACGTTCATCATCAAGTTCATATATTCATTGATGGACTGGGACTGCTCGATGAGGCCGCTCCGAGAGATGATGGTCGGATAGTCCGTCTCGTCCGGACGTTCGGTCGCGTAAATGCCGTTGAACAACTCGTCCGTCGTCCCGTCCGACAACTGTTCGCTGAGCGCCGCACGCGATAGATAGACCGTGTCCCCCATATACTCATCCGCGATGCCGCGAATTGGATACGACAGCGTCTCGTCTTCGAGTTCGATCTTGAGGGTGTCCCCGGTCTCGAGTCCGAGCTTCAAGGCGAGCGAGGCGCTCACGATGACCTCGTCTGCGGCGGGCGTCAAGTCATTCCCATCTTCGTCTATAAGCCGATCGAGCGTGTTCGTCGCATCGAGCCCTTTCAACGTGACGAGCTTGTCTTCGACGAACGCGAACGGATAGGTGAGGAACGGTTCTTGTCCGTCACGAAGCGTAGGCTGCGTCGTCGTATACGCCTCATACGCATAGTCGGCCTCATTCAATTCCCCGACGGTCATCCGGTCGACGGCCCCGTTCATCATGAGGGCGAAGACGATGAGAAGGGTGGAGAACAGGATGCCGAGGAAGAAGATGATGAAACTGCCCGTGCTTTTGACGGCGTATAAATATTTGAACTTCGTCTTGCCGCGTGTGTTGCGGAGCATGCGGCTGACGATCCGACTGAGGCGGTTGAGCGATACGTTGTCGCGAGGTGACAACAAAGCGAGCGCGCTCTCACCCATGATTTTATAGATGACCGCCCCTGCGACGAGGGCGAAGAAGAAGAGCGGGGCGAAGACGGCCGTGAGAAAGACGAGCGGGCTTTGAGCGATGGTGATGGACGGCAATAGATAGAAATCGAGATACAGGTTTTTGAGCGGTTCGGCGAAATAGAGCCCGAGAAAGTAGCCGATGACGAGCATGATCGTCGCGAACACCAAGATGAGCACCAGATACGGTATGGCAATTTGGCGTCGGTTATACCCGATTGCTTTCAATAGACCGATTTGTCCGCGTTCTGCCTCGAGCATGTTCGAAATCAAGATGGCGACGATGATGACGGCGATGGAGACGATGAATAAGCTCAAGCCGAGCGCCATCGCTTTACCGGACGAGATTTCGCTATAGATCGCGCCGCTACGCATGATGTTCTCCGTCTCCATGACCGAGATGACGAACGGGAGCTCAATGTCCGTCACGACTGTCCCGTCGGTGGCACCAGCCAAACGGAACGATTCCGTGCCGGTCACTTCCTCGTAAGCGTTGTCCGTCATGAGGAGAAGCGTCTGCGTGCCCGGGTCGAGGTTAAAGTAATTTTCATCAAACAGCGGCAACGTATAGTCCGGGAACAGGACGAACCCGCTCACCGTGAACGGGCTGCCGAGGTCAATCGTGTCGCCGATGGCAATGTCATTCTTCTCGGCGTATTTCGCGTTGATGGCGACCTCGTCGTCTCGCACGGGGCGCTTGCCCGCTTCGAGATACGAGAGGTTGATGGCGTCCGCTTCTTTCAAGACGAGTCCGCGGTGCTCACTCGAGCCGAAGGGATAGTTAATCAGTTTTGAAGCACGCAGTTCGAGCGTCGCGTTGCCCATGTCACGCTCGACGGCATCAATCCGCGCCGTGACCAACGCATCGAACGCCGCCTCGTCGACACGTTGCAAGTCCGATAGTGTATATCGACCTGAGGCGATGAAGTCGGCGAGGGCGGGGGCGGTTGCTTCTTCCGCGGTGACGCGGTTGAGCATCTCGACGGCAAAGTCTTCTTGATTCGATGACGCAAGATATTCCTCGGTCGGGACTTCGATGCCGCTGATGCCATAAAACATCATCGTGTACGTGAGCGAGCTCATGACGATGATGACGGCGATGGCGAGAAGCTGCATCCATTTACCGGCGAGCGTCTTCCATACATTTTTATAAAGCATCTGTCTCACCCCCAGTGGATGTCACGAGCAGATCGTTTAATCGGGTTGTGCGTCAATTCAATAATTCGACCCGAGTTCATTTTGATGACGTCATCGGCCATCTCGCTAATTCCCGTGTTATGGGTGATGACGACAATCGTCTTGTTGTACGTCGTGTTCAATCGTTCGAGTAGCTCGAGCACCCGTTTCGAGTTGTCCTCGTCGAGCGACCCCGTCGGTTCGTCACAGAAGACGATGGACGGATTTTTGGCGAGGCTGCGGGCGATGGAGACGCGCTGTTGCTCGCCCCCGGACAGTTGATACGGGTATTTGTCGCGGGCGGCCGTCAGTCCGACCTGCTCGAGCAACTCATCGATTGGGAGCGGGTTGTCAGATAAATCGGCCCCGATTTGAATGTTTTCATAGACGGTCAGGTTTTGGAGCAGATTATACTGTTGAAAGATAAAGCCGAGATGGTCGCGCCGAAACGCGGTCATTTGTTCCGGGGACAACTTGGTCAGGACGGTATCACCGAACGTAATCGTCCCGGACGTCACCGTGTCGAGGCCGCTGATGACGTTCAACAGTGTGCTCTTGCCGCTCCCGCTCGGTCCCAGGATCACGACGAACGCGCCGTCCTGAATCGTCAACTCGATGTCTTTAAGCGCCGCCGTCTCGACATCCCCGGTCTTATAGATTTTATTGACGTGCTCGATGTGAATCATGCCGATTCCTCCTTTGTCCGATGCTATCTTTTACCCGTTTCAGGCGTATTGTGGACGGGAATATGTGAAACTTCAAGGGAATTCGATTTTTGAAAAAATAGTGAAACCGCTTCACCTGTGATAAAATAATATTACCAGGTACTAATTTTGATTGAAGGAGAGCCCTAACATGAAAATTGCTTATATTACGGACAGCACCGTTGTCCTTCCAGATTCGATTCAGCACCACCCGGACATCCATATCGTCCCGCTCTACGTCGTCAAAGGAGATCAACCGTATAAAGATGGGGTCGAGGTCGATGCCAAGACCGTATACGAATGGATTGATGCGGGCGAACGCGTCTCGACGAGCCAACCGGCTATCGGCGACTTCGTCACGCTGTATGAAGGAATCAAAGATCAGTATGACATGGGCATCGCCGTCCACTTGTCATCCGACTTGAGCGGCACGTATTCGGCATCGGTCCAAGGCGCAGAGATTGCCGAGTTCAAACTGCTCGCGATTGACTCGCGGGCCGGGATTTATACGATGGGACTCATGCTCGAAGAGTTGATTGAACGTGTCGAACGCGGTGACGCGCTCGAGGACGTCGAAGCGTATATGAAACAACGTGTCGAGGATGTCCGCATCGAGTTGATTTTGCAAAATTTGACGCAGATGCAAAAGGGCGGACGTATCTCGAAGTCGAAAGCGCTCATCGGCAACATGTTGCAGTTGAAACCGGTGCTCCGTTTCGAAGACGGGCTCATCGTTCCATATCAGACGGTCCGGACGTATAAAAAAGCGCAGGCCCAGCTATTTGAGGCACTCCGTCAAGCCATCGATTCAGGCGAGTGCACGGACGTCTCCATTTTCCACGGAAACGTGCCAGAGCTGGCCGAGTCGTGGAAACGTGAGCTCGGCGATAAAGCCAAGATTCGGGTCGACACGCTCGCACCGCTCCTCGGAGCACACACCGGATCAGGCTCAATCGGCATCTCGTTTTTAAAAGCGAAGTGATGACAAGATCGTGACGAGAGTCACGGTCTTTTTTTCATTGTCAAAACTTTCAAACAACGGCTGGAATCTTCAACCAAGAACCTTCATACTGTGTAAGAATGATAACGGATAAGGAAAGGGGGGAGACGATGCGATTTCGGAAGTACCTCGTCAGGAGCTGGTTCTCGTGGTCGATCGTCTTCATGGGGATTCTCTCCTATATGTGGCTCGGTATCGGGACGTTTGATTGGTCGTTGTTTTGGTTCATCTTTACGCTCGGTGCCCTGTTCGTGATGAATCCGCTCAAGCGGCGGCACTTGCACTTCACGTTCCATGAGATGTTTGTCTTTATGACGTTCTTCTTGTACGGTCTGCTCCCGGCCTTATTGATGGGACAGCTCCTGCTGCTCACATTCCAGGCCCGGACGTTCGCCAACAAAGTCGGGCGGCGACGATTTTTACATTTCTATCCGCTCAATACGTTGATTGAGGCGATGTTGCTCGTCTTACCAGGACTCGTCTACTTGCGGCTCGGCGGACAAATTGGTCCGAACGTCCATCTGCTCGAGCAAGGTACGGCGCTACTCGGTTTCTTCGCGATCTTGTTCCTCGTCCTCGGATTCAGTTTCCTCATGTCGCGGTTCTTGATCGGGGAACGGATTCCGCTCCCGATCATGTGGCGTCTGCTCCGATTCGACTGGCTCGTCATCTCGCTCGAGCTATTGTTCACGATGGTCGCAATCGAGGCGTTCCAGTTGTTCGGCTATACCGGCCTGATGGCGACGTTCCTCATTCTGTCGCTCCTCAAGATGGGGCTGTCCAAAGCGACGGAGACCGAGGAGACGCAGTCGAAAATCGACCAAGTCGAGCGTTTGAAAGAACAGCTCTACCGAGTCGACAACGAACAACTGCTCATCGAGAAGTTTTGGAACGGGTTAAGAGAAGTCGTCGAACTCGAACGTGGCTGGTTACAAGTCAATCGAACCGGCGACCGCACGTTTTATGACGTCAGTGGACGAAAGTCAAAACCGATTGCCGACGCCTTTACGCTCGAACGGCATCGGGATGCGGAAGAGCCGTACTTCGTGTACGATTCGCTCCATGAGTGGCATCCCGACCTGCAGGCACAACAGACCGAGTTACATCATTCGGCCCTCGTCATCCAGCCCGTGTCGAGCACGACGAACGCGGTCAGTTGCATGATTTCGACGACTGCGAACGGCGCGTATGAAGGGGCAATCGCCGTCGAGATTCATCGACTGTTGAAAACCTTGTCCTGGTCACTCGAACGGATTGACGAGCGCAACCGGCTCCAGCATGAGAGCCTGACCGACCCGATGACCGGACTGCCGAACCAGCGGGCGCTCAAACGTTGGACGAAGGAGCGGTTGAACGACATCGCCTCGTATCCGTTGTCCGTGTTCTTGGTCGACTTGGATCATTTCAAGGCGATTAACGATACGTATGGCCATGCGTTCGGGGATGAAGTGTTAATCGAGGCCGGGGCGCTGTTCAGTCGTCTCGTCCGAAGCGGTGACCTCGTCACTCGATATGGCGGCGAGGAGTTCGTGTTCGTCTTCCCGCGCATGGATGAGGCGGCTGCCATCGTGACGGGGGAGAAGATCCGCCAAGCGCTCCGCGCCCATCCGTTCGGCTCCGAAGGGATCCGCGTCCAAGTGACGGCGAGCATCGGCATCGAGACGATCCACGAGTACGAAGACCTCGACACGCTACTCCGCCACGCCGACCGCGCCATGTACGTCGGTGCAAAATTCAACGGCCGGGACCGTGTCGCCCATTATCGTGATACGTCGACGGAACGGATTCAATGATGAAAGAGAACACCAATAAGCCGGTGTTCTTCTTTTTCGTCTAATCAACATGAACGATGTTCGACCGACGCCCTCCGTTCCTGGGGCGATGCGGATGACTCCGCAGCGCATGCCGCGCTTTACGGGGTCATCCTTGCATCGCTCTCCCCTAGGAGTTCGGGCACCGGCCAAGGCATCGTTCAACAAATATTGAACGAACTTCCATGTCTGACACGGGACATTGATGTACCGTGGCGCGTTCGATGCGCTCGTCCGTCGACGCCCCGACTCTTGCAGGATAGCAATCCGACGGAGACCCAGCAGCGTAAGCGATGCGGCTCCGGGATTGCCTGCAGAAAGCGTGGGCGTCGAAAGGACGATGACGCAACATCTACAAAATAAAGGAGGACACCGGATACCCGGCGTCCTCCTTATGAATGAAAGATTATAATTTCTGATTGAAAATTTCTGACTCGACCGCGTGAATCGCAGCCGACCATGAACCGTAACGATGAAGAATTGCTTTCGTGGATGGTTTGTTGTTCCGTTTTGCCCATTCGCGATACGCTTCGAAGGAAAGAGAGAAGCCCATCTCGTGAATCGCTTCACGGAGTGCGGTGGAGAGCTCTGATTTCGAGTACGTCACACTCGCTTCAAGTCCGGCTTCGGCGCAGGCGTCATGCCACGAACCGAACGTCTTGACGATATGGTAATGGCTCGGTGCTTTCGGATGGAGCTTGCGCCATTCCTGATACTTTTTGAGCGTGATAATCGATCCCATGTCGCGCGAGTAGAGGGCGAGTGTCTCGATGATATCTTCACGCGTGTACTTTGGCATTTTGTCCGGGAGATCGACAGTCGCCTCTCCGTGCCATTCATAGCCGGCGATTGCAAGCGCCTCGGCCCATGACCCGAACTGTCGGATAATCGACTCGGGAGATGGCCAGCTTTGTTCCATCGCGAAGCGACGATACACAGAGCGTCGTGGACGTTCCTTCAACAAGTCGCCGAGCAGTCGAATACAGTGAATCATCCTCTGCTGTTCGGTGGACAAGTGGTGGGATTTAGTGGATAGCGTTTGACTCAATGATGGTTCCTCCTTCCATGGACTCATATCTGAACCGACAAAGATGACGAAGTTGCTTCTACAATCATACTATCGGCCAGTTTTTACAATTTATAAGTGCATTGTTCAAGTTTTTTTAAACCGATTTTATGAACGGGTAGGTCTAAAGTCCTGTTTATACTTTGAAAAAATGGTAACAGTTCTATTACAAATTTAATATTAAATGGGTTCAATTGTAAACAAAAAGTTTTATCGTGGCTAATATGTAATAATCTGTACGAAAAAGTACCCAACTGGCCAATGGGGTCATCACCGTCGCACCAGTTGAGTACTCTTCTATAATAAATTTAATTTTCAGACTAATCAAATGAAAGTTTTGAAAATAACGATTTTTTTTTGAAAGGGTGGTCAGTGAAACGAACGGTCTGCTAAAATAATGGAATTGATGTAAATAAGAAAAGAGGATGTTACGATATGACAATATGGTTATTTTATCTCCTACTCGGCTTGATTCAAGGGTTCACCGAGCCGATTCCAATCTCATCAAGCGGTCACTTGGTCATCTTCCAAGAGCTGTTTGATATCGAGTTACCGGGGCTCTCCTTCGAGATTTTCGTGAACTTTGCCTCGTTGCTCGCCGTGTTAACGATTTATCGGCAGGACGTCGTCCGTCTCGTCGTCAGTCTGTGGACGTTCTTGTTTAAAAAGGACCGCAGTGACGAGACGATGGTCGACGTCAAGTTCATTGGTCTCTTGCTCGTCGCCACGGTCCCAGCCGGTGTGCTCGGCGTCCTGTTCGGCGATTGGATTGGCGAGAAGCTCAGCGGCGTCGCCACGGTCGGTTATACGCTTATCCTGACCGGGGTCGCGCTCTGGTTCATCCGGAATATGCGAGGGAATAAAGGAGACGGCGGCATCACGCTCCGCGACGCCATCTTAATCGGTCTCGCTCAAGCGGTCGCGCTCATCCCAGGGATCAGTCGCTCCGGGGCGACAATCGTCATGGCGATGTTGCTCGGCATCAAACAAGAGTCGGCGCTTCGCTTCTCGTTCTTCCTGTTCATCCCGATCAGTCTCGGGGTGACGATTTTAGAGGGACCGGAGTTGTTCACGAATCCAGAAACACGTGATTTGTTCGGACCGCTCATCTTGGCGTTCATCGCCTCGTATGCGCTCACGGCCATCTCGCTCAAATGGTTCCAGCACATCATGGCGAAAGGCGAGCTCAAATACTTCTCCTTCTATTGCTGGGTTGTCGGACTCCTCGTCGTTTTATTCTTGGCTTGATTTACAAAGCGTTGCTCACACGAGCGGCGCTTTTTTTGCGCATTTCGTTTTGCCATCCATTTATTTTTGCGCTAAAGTGGAGACGTACAAACAAATATTCCTTCGGGGTCGGGTGAAAGTCCCAACCGGCGGTGATGGGCGCGAGCCTTAAGTCCGTGACCCGGTCGCACGTGTGCGAACGGTGGATCTAGTGCGATTCTAGAGCCGACAGTATAGTCTGGATGGGAGAAGGAAACATGACAGGTCCACGCGACCTGTAGTTCGTCGTACGTTTTTCTGTAAAGAAAACGCTTATTTGGCTTGCCCAAATGACGACGGACGACTCCCACCGAGACCTTGAGGATCATTCCTTGAGGTCTTTTTGTTTGTACGAAACAAGGAGGGAGATTATGCAACAGTACATGCAACAAGCCATCCAATTGGCCAAATCCGCCTCTTCGACCGGCGTCAATCCGCGCGTCGGGGCCGTCGTCGTCAAGGACGGTCGGGTCGTCGGGTTCGGCGCCCACTTGAAGGCGGGGGAAGCGCACGCCGAAGTGCACGCCATCCGCATGGCCGGTGCTGCCGCCTATGGCGCCACGATGTATGTCACGCTCGAACCGTGCTCGCATTATGGCAAGACACCGCCGTGTGCCGATTTAGTCGTAGAGTCGGGCATCAAACGGGTCGTCATCGCGATGAGCGACCCGAATCCGCTCGTGTCAGGGCAAGGCATCGCTCGATTGAAAGCGGCCGGGATTGATGTCGAGGTCGGACTGCTCGAGAGTGAGGCACGAACGCTCAACGTGGCGTTCTTGCGCTCGCTCGAGACGAAACGGCCGTATGTCATCTTAAAGACGGCGACGAGCCTTGACGGCAAAGTCGCCCTCGATACCGGTGACAGCAAGTGGGTGACCGGAACCGAAGCGAGACGGGACGTCCATGAACTGCGGGCGTCGGTCGATGCGATTTTGACCGGTGTCGGCACTGTCCTCGCTGATGACCCGGCCCTCACCGTCCGGCTCGACCGCGAGACGACGGAACCGCTCCGGGTCGTGCTAGACCGAGAGTTACGCACGCCGCTGTCAAGTCAGCTCGTCCGGACGGCGAACGATGTGCCGGTGCTACTCTACACGACGTCCGACGATCAAACGAAGCGGGACGCGTTCATCGAGCGCGGCGTCGAACTCGCGGCGTACACGTCGCTCGACGCTGTGCTGCAAGACGTCTACGCACGCGGCATCGGTCGCCTGCTCGTCGAAGCGGGACCGACGCTCGTCACATCACTCTTGGACGGACGGTTCGTCGACGAGTGGGTCATGTACCAGTCACCGCGCGTGTTCGGCGGCAAGGGCGGATTTTACCGTTCGCATCATGACGGTCCGCTCGATGCAATCAATCGGTATGACGTGCAATCGATCGAGACGGTCGGCGCCGACATCAAACTCATCATGCGAGAGGGGGAGTCCGATGTTCACGGGAATCGTTGAAGAAATCGGTAGTGTCAAGGCAGTGAAACGCAACGGTCCGTCCCTCCGGCTCACGCTCGCCGGAAAAATCGTCCTCGAGGACGTGAAGCTCGGTGACAGTATCTCCGTCAACGGCACCTGTCTCACCGTGACGACGTTCGATCGTGACAGCTTCTCGGTCGATGTCATGCCGGAAACGCTGAAGGCGTCGAGTCTCGACGGGGTCCGCCCCGGCACGAACGTTAACTTGGAGCGGGCTATGCCCGCGAACGGACGCTTCGGTGGTCACTTCGTATCGGGTCACGTCGACGGGGTCGGGCGCATCGTCAAAAAACAATCGCTCGCGAACGCGGTCTATGTCGACATCAGCTGTGAGCCATCTCTCCTCCGTTATATCGTCCCGAAAGGTTCGATTTCGGTCGACGGGACGAGCTTGACGGTGTTTGATGTGACGGAACGCGGCTTCACGTTGTCGCTCATCCCGCACACGTACAGTGAGACAGTGCTCGGGATGAAACAGGCTGGGGATGCGGTCAATTTGGAATGTGACATGTTGGCTAAGTATATGGAAAAACTCGTAAGTCAAAAACCGATGACGCTCGAATCGCTGGCGTCACAAGGGTATGGAAAGGCGGGATGGTAATGTTTCACTCGATTAAAGAAGCAGTCGAAGAGTTGAAGATGGGACGTCCCATCATCGTCGTCGACGATGAGGACCGGGAGAACGAAGGGGACTTCGTCGTCCTCGCGGATAAAATGACAGCAGAGACGATGAATTTCCTCATCACGGAAGGCAAAGGGCTCGTCTGCGCTTCTCTCGCTGAAGAAGTGGCCGTCCGGCTCGACTTGCAGCCGATGGTCGCGAACAGTACCGACCCGCACGGCACGGCGTTCACGGTCAGTGTCGACCACGTCGATTCGACGACGGGCATCTCGGCGAGCGAGCGGGCCCATACGGTGCGCGAACTCGCGAATAGCAACGCCCGTCCGGCCGATTTCCAACGTCCTGGTCATATCTTCCCGCTCATCGCCAAAAAAGGTGGCGTCTCCGTCCGGCGCGGGCATACGGAAGCGTCGGTCGATTTGGCGCGACTTGCCGGAAGTGAACCAGTCGCCGTCATCTGTGAGATTATCCGTCCGGACGGCGAGATGGCCCGGTTGCCGGACCTTGAACGTGTCGCACAAGCGCATGATTTAAAATTCATCACGATTGAGGAATTAGTTCGCTATATGGAGACAGACCTCGTCGAACGAGAGGCGGACGTCTCGCTCCCCTCGGTGAAAGGGGACTTCCGATTGATCGGTTATCGGAACGTCCTCGACCGGGAAGAACACGTCGCGCTCGTCAAAGGTGAGATCGAACACGCACCGCTCGTCCGGATTCATTCCGAATGTCTGACCGGTGACGTCTTCGGGTCCCATCGTTGCGATTGCGGGCCACAACTGGACACAGCGATGGCGAAAGTGGAAGCCGAAGGCGGTGTCATCTTGTATATGAGACAAGAAGGGCGTGGCATCGGTCTGCTCAATAAATTGAAGGCGTACGAACTACAAGAACAAGGGCTTGATACGGTCGAGGCGAACGTTGCGCTCGGACTTCATGCCGATTTGCGCGATTACCGGGTCAGCGCGGCCATGCTTCGTGACCTCGGCGTCACGAACGTCCGGCTCATGACGAACAACCCGGAAAAAGTCGATGCGTTAGAAGCGTGCGGCATCACGGTCATCGAACGTGTCCCGATTCTCGTCGGCGCCCATGCGGCGAACGAGAAGTACCGAATGACGAAACAACAAAAAATGAATCACTTTGGAGGAGAAGAATCATGATGCATACATTTGAAGGAAACTTGGTCGGAAAAGGCTTGAAAGTCGGAATCGTCGTCGGACGGTTCAACGATCTCATCACGATGCGCTTGCTAGACGGGGCGAAGGATGCGTTGAAGCGCCACGGCGTCGAACAAGACGACGTCGAGATCGCATTCGTCCCTGGGGCGTTCGAACTCCCACTTGTCGCGAAGAAGATGGCGATGAGCAAGAAATATGATGCCGTCATCACACTCGGGGCCGTCATCCGTGGGGCGACACCACACTTCGACTACGTCTGTAACGAGGCGGCGAAAGGCATCGCCCAGGCGAGTTATCAGTCAGAAGTACCGGTCATTTTCGGTGTCTTGACGACCGAGACGATTGAGCAAGCGATCGAGCGAGCTGGAACGAAAGCCGGGAACAAAGGTTGGGAAGCGGCAACGGCGGCCATCGAAATGGCGAACTTAATGCGCGCATTTTAATTAGAAAAGGGGAGAGCGAAGCGGCTCTCTTCTTTTTTGTTGTTAGCGACGCATGTGTGACGGGAAAAGAATAGCGTGCAAAGGAGGCGACACGGATGTGGGAATGGGTGGCTCAATTGAGCCCGGCCATGCAGGCGTTGCTCGGGACGATGTTCACGTGGGGGATGACCGCGCTCGGGGCGGCCGTCGTCTTCATGACGAAGTCGATTCATGAGCGGTTGATGGACAGCATGCTCGGGTTTGCCGGTGGTGTCATGATTGCGGCCAGTTTTTGGTCACTCCTCGCCCCGGCCATCGAGATGGCGGAACAAGATGCGATGCCGGCTTGGTTGCCGGCCACCGTCGGTTTTTTAGCAGGCGGTCTGTTTTTAGCGGTCGTCGACAAACTGATTCCGCACGTGCATCCGACACCATCCCTAAAAGAAGTGGAAGGTTTCCATCCCCAAAAACGGAAACGGAGCACGTTGCTCGTCTTGGCGATCACGCTGCACAATATCCCGGAAGGACTGGCCATCGGTGTCGCCTTCGGGGCGGTCGCGGCCGATTTCCCGTCCGCCTCGCTGACAGGTGCCATCGCGTTGGCCATCGGTATCGGCATTCAAAACTTTCCGGAAGGTGCCGCCGTATCGCTCCCGCTCAGACGGGATGGGCTCTCCCGGCGCCGCAGTTTTTTCTACGGTCAGTTATCGGGCATGGTCGAACCGGCGGCCGCACTGGTCGGCGTTTGGGCCGTGCTTGTCATGGAGCCGCTCTTGCCGTTCGCGCTCAGCTTTGCCGCCGGGGCGATGATTTTTGTCGTCGTCGAAGAAGTGATCCCGGGCTCGCAAGAGAATGGGCATAAAGATATGGCGTCGATGGCGTTGATGCTCGGCTTCACCATCATGATGATTTTGGACGTGGCGTTAGGATAAGCCACAGAAAAGAAGCGATGACATGCGCGTCATCGCTCCTTTTTTGTCGGGTCAACGCCAAAACGACGTGTGACCGGCCTTATCTTCGATATTGAACGCGATGATGTCACGTAGCAAGTCGTAGTCGACGGCTTGGGTCCACTTGATGCGGAACAGCTGCTTCGTCTGCGTATAGCTCGCCTCCCGGATTCGCATCTGGAACACCTCGAGCGGGACGGCCTCCGGCGCGACGGCAAAGTGTGCTTTGGCCACACTGAAGGAGATGATGAACGTCCCGTGATCGGTGAACATCGGCTGATTCCAGGCGATGCGCTCCTCGAGGTGCGGGAATGTCTCCCGGACCCAAACGAATATGTCGTCCAGTTTGGCACGATGTTCGGGGTCGTCAATCGTTGCTAAAAAATCGTCAAACGTCTCCATGAGAATCCTCCTTTGGTGAAAGAAAGCCCGACTCAGATGAGCCGGGCTGATGGATTAAAACGTCTCAGACGTCGTTTTTGCTTGCATGTGGAGCTGGATGTAATCCGGTCCGCCTGCTTTCGAGTCTGTACCTGACATGTTGAACCCGCCGAACGGCTGATAGCCGACGATGGCGCCTGTGCAACCACGGTTGAAATACAAGTTCCCGACGTGGAAGTTCTGACGCGCGTACTCTTGGTTCGAGCGGTCACGCGTGAGGACGGCACCCGTCAAGCCGTATTCCGTGTTGTTGGCGATGTCGATTGCTTCTTTGAAGTCTTTCGCTTTCGTGAAGGCGACGATCGGTCCAAAGATTTCTTCTTGCATGAGACGTGCTTTCGGAGCGACGTCAGCGACGACCGTCGGCTCGATGAAGTAGCCTGTCGAGTCGTCGGCTTTACCACCGGCGACGATTTTGCCTTCTTCTTTGGCGACGTCGAAGTATGATGTGATCTTCTTGAACGCGGCCGCATCGATGACCGGTCCCATGAAGTGTTCGTTTTGCTCCGTGTTGCCGACCGAGAGTTCGTTCGTCAACTCGACGACGCGGTCGAGCACCGTGTCATACACGCTGTCGACGATGACGGCGCGCGAACAAGCCGAACATTTTTGACCAGAGAAGCCGAACGCCGATTTGACGATTGACTGGGCCGCGAGTTCGAGGTCCGCTGATTCGTCGACGACGATCGTATCTTTTCCGCCCATCTCTGCGATGACGCGTTTGAGCCAGATTTGGCCGTCGTTCAATTTAGAGGCACGCTCGTTGATGCGCAAGCCCACGTCACGTGAACCTGTGAAGCTGATGAAGCGTGTCTTCGGATGGTCGACGAGATAGTCACCGACTTCTGCGCCTGGTCCTGGGATGAAGTTGAGGACGCCTTTCGGAAGGCCTGCTTCTTCCATGACCTCGACGAATTTCGCAGCGACGATCGGTGTCGTCGATGCTGGTTTCAAGAGGATCGTGTTACCAGCAACGATAGCCGCGACGGCCGTCCCTGCCATGATCGCGAACGGGAAGTTCCAAGGGCTGATGACAATCCCGACCCCGAGTGGGATGTAGTCATAGCGGTTGTATTCGCCCGGACGGCTCTCGACTTTTTTACCTGGTTTGAGCTCGAGCATTTGACGTGCATAGTACTCCATGAAGTCGATCGCTTCCGCTGTATCCGCGTCCGCTTCGTTCCACGGCTTGCCTGCCTCTTTGACGAGGTAAGCTGAGAACTCGTGCTTGCGCTTGCGGACGATGTTCGCCGCCTTGAACAAGACGTCGGCACGGACGGCCGGGTCGACATGGCGCCATGAGTCGAACGCTGTGAGCGCTTCTTGCATCGCACGCTCAGCGAGCTCTTGGTTCGCTTTCGAGACGTGACCGATGACTTCTTCTTTATTGGCCGGGTTGTAAGACGTGATTTTGCCTTCCGTCGTAACTTTCTCCCCACCGATTACGAGCGGATAGTCTTTTCCGAGCTCACCGTTGACTTTCTCGATCGCCGCTTGGATGGCTGCGGCGTTCTCTTTGTTTGTAAAGTCTGTGAATGGTTCATGTTTGTATGGAATCATTCTCGTTCCCCCTTAAAAGTGATCGTATATTGAAGCGCTTACGTCTGTATTGTATCGAAAATCATGGTGAAATCCTAGTGAAACAATTTTCCAGAAAAGCGTGTCGTTTTCGCTCGAAATCGAGTCGTGGTAGGATGAGGGTACAGGACGACTTGCGAAGGGAATGATTGAATGAACAAGTGGATGATGCCGCTCGCGCTGACCGTGTTGCTCGCGGGATGCGGGACGGCGGACGAAACGCCGACGGAAGAGGCGGCCGAAGAGACGAAAACGCCGCTCCCGGAAGCGGTCGAGACCTTGTATACGTCATACCAACAAGCGCTCGAAAACGGTGATGCGGCGGCACTCAAAGCCATCGACTATGCGGGCGAGTTGACTGACATCCCGGCGACCGGTGCCGAGATGCGTGGCCTCACGCCGGGCGATATGTACGAGAGCTGGGTGAACGAGGACGGGGACGTCGCGTTCATCGTCCATGAGATGGAGGATGCGGACGGCAATGAACTGCCGAACCGACTTTCGAAAGTCGCTATCAAAGAAGGGGAGGACTGGAAACTCGTCGTCACCCCGGCTCTTATCCCGGCCGACGTGATTGGGGAAGTTGGCGACATGTTGACGGGAATCGAGGCGAACGAGTACGGCGTGAATGCAGAAGCGAACGCCCGTCTCGCCGAAGTGCCGGAAGACGAGGCTGGCCCGATTTATGACCAAGTGAACGCCCAGACCGACTACGTCGCGCTCGAGGCCGACAATAACGTCTTCTTGCTCATGGCCGAGACGCTCACGGTGCCGGAAAACCAAGACACGATGGCCGACTACTTCGAGGCGTACCGGACGTGGTATACCGACAATGAGGCGGCACTTAAAAAGGCCGCTGCAACAGAAGATCCGGTCGAGTATCTCGAAGTGCTCGAACCGCTCAAACAAAAATTAGAACAAGCGATCGACGGTTATGACGAGAATCTCGTCGACCCGTCGTTCGGATAAGGAGGAAATAACATGTTAGCACCGACATTCACATTACCGAACCAAAACGGGGACATGATCTCGCTCGAGGACTACCGGGGCCAGAAAGTCGTGCTTTATTTTTACCCGAAGGACGCGACACCGGGTTGTACGACCGAGGCATGTGACTTCCGCGATGCGACACCGCGATTGAACGGGGCCGTCGTCCTCGGCATCTCGGCCGACAGCCAGAAGAAGCACCAAAACTTCATCGCCAAACATGAGCTGCCGTTCGATTTGCTCGTTGACGACACGCATGAGGTGTCGGAGCTATACGGCGTTTGGCAATTGAAAAAGAATTACGGGAAAGAGTACTATGGCATCGTCCGTTCGACGTTCCTCATCAACGAGGACGGCTATATCGAACAGGAATGGCGCAGTGTGAAAGTGAACGGACACGTCGACGAGGTCGTCGCGGCGCTCACGACATGAAACGAGACGGCTTCCAAAACGGGGGCCGTTTTTTTGTGCGCCTCGCATTACAATTTTATTTCAAATACTAAATTCAGAATTAGGGTAAGATAAAGCGGAAAAGTGGTATATTACAAAAATATTACACGACATCGGACCGGATTAATGCCTTGTCAACTTGACGAAGTTGAGAATGTTCTGAAAAATATGAAGGAACGGTGAACACCAGATTTACATAGGGGGCAGAGTAGCATGGAAAAGTTTGAAGCGGTCCTGACGAGTTTATCGAACCTCGTCTGGGGGCCACACTTATTGATTCTATTGATTGGGACAGGCGTCTATTTGACGTTCCGGCTCGGCTTTATCCAAGTGACGCGGCTCGGATACGGTTTGAAAGAGGCGTTCCTCCCGAAACAGAAAACGGGAGCGGAAGCAGAGAAACAGAAAAAGCAACGCGGTGACATCTCTCACTTCCAAGCGCTCATGACAGCGCTCGCGGCCACGGTCGGGACCGGGAACATGGTCGGCGTTGCGACGGCGGTCGTCCTCGGGGGACCGGGCGCCATCGTCTGGATGTGGCTCTCCGGTTTCATCGGGATGGCGACGAAGTACGCCGAGGCGATTCTCGCCGTCAAATATCGTGTCGTCGATGAGCGGGGCGAGATTGCCGGCGGACCGATGTATTACTTGGAGCACGGCTTGAAGAAGAAGTGGCTCGGCATGACGTTCGCCTTGTTCGCTGCGATTGCCGCGTTCGGCATCGGCAACGGCGTCCAGACGAACTCAATCAGTATGGCACTCAACACGTCATTCGGGATCCCGATGCTCGTGACGGGCATCGGGCTCATGGTGCTGACTGGATTCGTTATCCTCGGGGGCGTCAAATCGATTGGGAAAGTCGTCGGCGTGTTCGTGCCCGTTATGATCATCGGCTATGTCGGTGGGGGTCTCGTCATCCTCGTCATGAACTTCGAGTTGATTCCGTCGGCGTTCGCGACCATCTTCTCGAGCACGTTCAGTGCGGAAGCTATCGGCGGTGGGGCGCTCGGTGCCGCGATTCGATACGGGGTCGCACGCGGCGTGTTCTCGAATGAGGCGGGCCTCGGCTCGGCGCCAATCGCAGCGGCAGCCGCGAAGACCGATTTCCCGGGACGACAGGCGCTCGTCTCGATGACGCAAGTGTTGATCGATACGCTCATCGTCTGTTCGATCACCGGGTTGACGATTGTCATGAGTGGTCAGTATACGAGCGGTCTGCAAGGCATCGAGTTGACGCAAGCGTCATTCGCGTACTTCCTCGGTCCGATTGGGGAACTGATCGTCACAATCTCGCTCGTCTTCTTCGCGTTTTCGACAGTGATCGGCTGGTGTTATTATGGGGAACGGTCGGTCTATTACTTGCTCGGGGAGAAAGCCATCATGCCGTATCGGATGATGTATATCGTCGTCGCCGGACTTGGTGCGATGACGACGAACTTGAACTTGATTTGGGCCATCTCGGACGTCTTCAACGGCCTGATGGCGATTCCAAACTTGATTGGTCTCTTGTTCTTGTCAGGTGTCGTCGTCGCCGAGACGAAGCGTTTCGAGCTCGAACGGAAAAAAGAACTGCGGCAAGCGGCCGCTTAACCAAAAGGAAGCGCCCTCGCATGAGGACGCTTCCTTTTGTCATACTTTGAATTGACCGATCAACGTGTTCAATTCGTCCATCTTCTGTTGCGAGATCTCGGTGACACGGTTCAACTCGCTGAAGCGGTCGACAGACATCGTCACTTTCTCAGCGATTTCCTGCGTGCCGAGCGCACCGTTGTTGACCGTGACGGCCACGTCTTGGATGACCCTGATCATGTTCGACGTCAACTGTTCGAGTTCGATGGCGGCCTCGGCGAACTCGGAGGCGGTCGCTTCGAACCGGCCGGCGTCTTCGCTGTAATGCTCGGCCGCTTCCTCGAGTTGGTCATAGTCTTTCAACACGTTCGTATCGAGGAAATGGAGCATCTCGCTCGACGTGTCGTTCAAATGGTCGACGGAGTGGAGCACGGTCGTCGAGATGGCTTGAATCCGTTCGACGGTCGTCCGGCTCGTCTCGGCCAGTTTCCGAATCTCATCGGCGACGACGGCGAACCCGCGTCCCGCTTCACCGGCCCGAGCGGCTTCAATCGAGGCGTTCAATGACAACAGGTTCGTCTGGGCAGCGATGTCCAAAATGTCGTTCGTGAGCGTCGCAATCTCGCGGACGGCTTTGGCGTCTTGCATTGCCTGCTCCAAGTTGACGCGCGTCGACGACAGGACGTGGAGCGCGGACGCTTTCGCCTCGACGGCATGGTCGCGCAAGGCGACGGCGCGGGTATCGACTTGCTCGGCCTCGGCTTTTCGCTCGGCGGCCATCGTCACGATGTTGTGCAGCGTCCGTTCCATATCAGAGGCGGACGCGTTCATTTCTTGGGCGCTCGCGGCCGTCTGTTGCATCCCGGCCGTCAAGTCCTCGGTCGTGGCGGCCGTCGTCGTCATATACGTGTCGAGCTCGCGCAACTCGTCATACATGTGTGCCGACTGTTCGGTCACCCCGTGAGACACACCGTTCACTTGCAAAATCAATTGCCGCAGATTGGCGAGGAACTGGTTGAAGTCGCGGGCGAGTCCCGAGAACTCGTCGCGGCGCTTCACCGGGATGGCCGTCGTCAAATCACCTTCGCTCGTGGCCAACTCCCGCATCTTCACTTTGAACTCCTTGAGCGGCTCGAAAATCGAGCGGAAGATGAACACCATCATAAGCACGGTGAAGATGACGGCCGCGGCCATGATGACGATGAGCGTGAGCTGGACTTGTTCGAACAGCGCCGCACCGGATTCCGTGTCAGACCGAATCTCATCGCGGTTCAAGTTGACGAGCAGACCGAGCGTGTTCGAGAGGGCGTCGGCGGCCGGTGTCGCCGTGTCCCGGATATAGGCGTCGGCCGCGGCTTGACCGTCCTCGTTCGAGATGCGGACGAGCTCCTCGATGTTCGTTTTAAATGTCGCCCATTGATCCGTCGCTTGATCGAACAGCTCTTGATCGGCTTTCGTGATGATGGTCGATGAATAACCGCTCATTTGTTGTTCGAGAATCGTGATGCCCGTGTTGAGGTTCGTTTCGACATTTTGCTTCGTCACCTCGTCCTCGATCAAGGCGTGACGCATCATCTGTTGACGAATCTCAAGCAGCTGTTTATCGACGAGATGAATTTGGTCCATCCCCGGTACCCACGAGACGGTCATATCTTGTTGGGCGGCCTTGGATGCATTCAACGCATAAAACGAGTAGCCGCTCACCCCGAGCAACAACACGAGCAAGACGGTGAACGCGACGATCAGTTTATTACGAATTGACATAGGAATCCCCCTCGAAAAAATAATGCTTCTTTCTAAGCATAATGAGATTAGGGGACGGACCGAATAGGCGTTTTTGGAAACGAGTCAATATTACGAGGACATTCCCTAAGTTTTCAAAAAAGACATCAAGATTGGCGAGATGGGATTTTCTTTTTTGTCTTATAAAAAAGTGGTATGATAATGGACGATGTATTGAAAACTGTTGGAGGTGGAACCTTTGGCTCGAATCACAGAAGCTGAAGTTCGGCACGTCGCCGGACTCGCCCGACTTGCGATCACAGAAGATGAAGTGACGCACTTCACGGAGCAATTGACAAAAATCCTCGAGTTCGCCGAGCAACTCGATGAATTGGATACGACGGGCGTCATCCCGACGACCCATGCCCTAGATTTGAAAAACGTACTACGCAAAGACGAGGTTCGTCCTTCACTTCCACGCGAGGAAGTCGAACGGATGGCACCTGATTGGGAGAACGGCCAAGTCCGTGTCCCAGCGGTCTTTGAATAAGGAGGCCCTTCATGAGTTTATTTGATCACGGTGTAGCCAAGCTGCATACGCTTATAAAAGAAGGCGAAGTCACGGTATCCGACCTCGTCAAAGAATCATTTGACCGCATCGAGGCGACCGACGAGAAAATCGGTGCCTTCTTGACGCTCAACGAAGACGCGTTCGAACAGGCGAAACGGATGGACGAGCTCGCCAAGACCTCGGACAACCCGCTCTTCGGTTTGCCGATCGGCGTCAAAGACAACATCGTCACGAAAGGGACACGCACGACGTGTGCCTCGAAGTTCCTCGAGAACTTTGTCCCGGCCCATGATGCGACTGTCGTCGAGCGTCTCCATGACGCCGGTGCCGTCACAATCGGGAAGTTGAACATGGACGAGTTCGCGATGGGTTCATCGAACGAGAACTCGGCGTTCAAAGTCGTCCGTAACCCGTGGGACCCAACGCGCGTACCAGGCGGTTCGTCAGGCGGTTCAGCAGCAACGGTCGCGGCCGGACAAGTCCTGTTCAGCCTCGGCTCGGATACGGGTGGCTCGATTCGTCAGCCGGCAGCCTATTGTGGCGTCGTCGGGATGAAACCGACGTACGGTCTCGTCTCACGGTACGGCCTCGTCGCATTCGCCTCGTCGCTCGACCAAATCGGTCCGCTCACACGTACGGTCGAAGATAACGCCTACTTGTTGAACGCGATTGCCGGTCATTGCGACATGGACTCGACGTCAGCAACGGTCGACCTTCCGGATTACACGAAATCGCTTCACGGCGACATCAAAGGCATGAAGCTCGCACTTCCAAAAGAGTTCATGGCCGAAGGCGTGTCAGACGGTGTCCGCAAACAAATTGAAGAAGCGGTCGAGACGCTCAAATCGCTCGGTGCGACGGTCGAGGAGGTCTCGCTCCCGACAGTGAAATACGCGCTCCCGACATACTACTTGCTCGCGTCATCAGAAGCATCTTCGAACCTCGCCCGGTTTGACGGCATCCGTTACGGACGTCGCGCCGAGGCCGATGCGCTCGAAGAAGTGTTCACGTATTCGCGCGAACAAGGTTTCGGGGAAGAAGTGAAACGCCGCATCATGCTCGGGACGTACGCACTCAGCTCGGGTTATTACGATGCGTTCTACAAGAAATCGCAACAGGTCCGCACGCTCATGAAGCAAGACTTCGCGAACGTGTTCGCCGACTACGACGCGATTATCGGACCGACTGCGCCGACGGTCGCGTTCAAACTCGGTGACCAGCTCGAAGATCCGCTCACGATGTATGCCAACGATATTATGACGATTCCGGTCAACTTGGCGGGCATCCCGGCCATCTCGGTACCGGCTGGCTTGTCAGAAGGCCTCCCGGTCGGTTTACAGATCATCGGGAACCATTTCAGTGAACCAACACTCTACCGCGTGGCCCATGCTTTTGAACAAGCAAACGGCGGTTTCAAGATGCCACAGCTCTAAGGAGGACGTACGATGAACTTTGAAACGATCATCGGGATCGAGGTGCACGCCGAGCTGAGCACGAAGTCGAAGATTTGGTGTGGCTGCTCGCGCACATACGGTGCCGAAACGAATACACAGACGTGTCCGATTTGTCTCGGACACCCGGGCGTCTTGCCTAAATTGAACGAAGAGGCGGTCAATCTCGCCATCAAGGCCGCGATGGCACTCAACTGCGAAATCGCGACCGATACGAAATTTGACCGCAAGAACTACTTCTATCCGGATACGCCGAAAGCGTACCAAATCTCGCAGTTCGACCAGCCGATCGGTTTCAACGGCCACGTCGACGTCGAAGTCGACGGTGAGATGAAACGGTTCCGCATCGAACGCGTCCATCTCGAAGAAGATGCCGGGAAGATGAACCACACGGGCGAGAAACACTCGGTCGTCGACTTCAACCGGACCGGGTCACCCCTCATCGAAATCGTCAGTGAGGCTGACATGCGTTCACCGAAAGACGCCGTCGCTTATCTTGAGCGCTTGAAAGAAGTGCTCTCGTTCGCGGGCGTCTCGGACGTCAAGATGGAAGAAGGGTCGCTCCGTTGCGACTGTAACATCTCGGTCCGTCCGTTCGGTCAAGAGCCGTTCGGCACGAAGACGGAGCTCAAAAACTTGAACTCGTTCTCGAACGTCTTGAAGGCGCTCGAGTATGAGGAAGACCGTCACCGTAAACTGCTCATCACGGGCGGCGTCATGCGTCAAGAGACGCTCCGTTTTGACGAGGCGGCGAAGAAGACGATCCTCATGCGTGTCAAAGAAGGAGCGGCCGATTACCGCTACTTCCCAGAGCCGGACCTCGTCCGTCTCGAAATCGATGAGGAATGGAAAGAACGCATCCGCGCCACGCTTCCGGAACTTCCGGTCGCACGTCGCGAACGTTATATGAACAACTACGGCTTGTCGGCTTATGACGCCAAGGCGCTCACGTCGACGCGGGAGTTCTCGGACTTCTTCGAAGCGACGACTGCGGCCGGTGCCGAACCGAAAGCGGCAGCGAACTGGCTCATGGGCGAAGTGCTCGGCCACTTGAACAAATCGGACGATACGATCGAGACGATGAAATTGACGCCGAGCTCGCTCGCGGAGTTGATTCGTTTGATTGGAGAAGGTACAATTTCTTCGAAGATCGCCAAACGCGTGTTCACAGCCATGATCGAAGAAGGCGCCGAGCCGAAGGCGTACGTCGAAGCGAACGGTCTCGCCCAAATCTCGGACGAGAACTTGCTCCGCGGCTACATCCTTGACTTGTTCGAAGCGCATCCGCAGATGATTGAAGACTTTAAGAACGGGAAAGACCGTGCCAAAGGCTTTATCATCGGACAGATCATGAAGCAGACGAAAGGGATGGCGAACCCGGCACTCCTCGATGGCTTGTTCCACGAAGAGATCGCCAAACGCTAAACAAGCGGCGAGGCACTTGTGTCTCGCTTTTCGCTCGACTTGAGCATGGGGAGAGAATAGTATGCAACGAAAACGCGCACGGGTCATCTATAACCCGACATCTGGAAAAGAAGTGATCAAACGGGAACTCCCGTACATTTTGAACCGCCTCGAGGATGCGGGTTATGAGACGTCGACGTACGCGACGAAAGCAATCGGCGACGCGACGCTCGAAGCCGTTCGAGCCGCGGAGGCCGAGTTCGACTTGATTATCGCGGCTGGTGGGGACGGGACGCTGAACGAGGTTATCTCGGGACTCGCCCCGCTCGACACGCGTCCGACGATCGGACTCATCCCAGTCGGAACGACGAACGACTTTGCCCGAGCGATGCGGATTCCGCTCAACGTCGTCGGTGCCCTCGACGTCATCTGTGACGGTTTCGAGATGCCGGTCGACCTCGGTGAGATTGAAGGGGAGACAGGGGATATCCACTACTTCATCAATATCGCCGGTGGCGGCATCATGACGGAGCTGTCGTACGAGGTGCCGTCGAAACTGAAGACGGCGCTCGGTCAGCTCGCCTATTACGTCAAAGGGATGGAGAAGCTTCCACTCATCAAGCCGACGTATATCGAGCTCGAGCACGACGAGGGCACGTTCAGCGGCGAGGTCATGATTTTCCTCACGTCGAACTCGAACTCGGTCGGTGGCTTCGAGAAGATTTCACCACACGCCTCACTGAACGACGGACTGTTCGACTTGTTCATCTTGCGCAAGTGTAACTTGTTCGAGTTCATCCACGTCGTCGGTTTGTTGCTCCGTGGTGAGCACTTGTCGAGTCCGCTCGTCGAGCACGTCAAGACGGGACGCGTCAAGATGAAGACGACGACGGAACGGATGAGTCTCAATATCGACGGCGAATACGGCGGCGAATGCACGGGCGAGATGCGAAACTTGTTCCGTCACTTGACGGTGCTCGCACCGAACGCGCGCATCCGTGAGATGGAAGACTTGAACGCCCAGTATGAACGCGAGCAGATGATCAAACAGCTGTTCAACGTGTCAAACGAGAAAGCAGAATGATTCGGCTCGGCGTGGCGCACACGCCGAGCTTTTCGTTCGCTTGGAACGGGTATGAACCAATACACACTATTTTTTGAATCGGGAAAGGAGAGACTCATGTTACCAGTCCAAAAAAATGACCGTCTCGACGTCCACATCCACGACCTCACGCATGAGGGCGCGGGCGTGGCACGCGTCGACGGTTATACGTTGTTCGTCCCGAACGCACTTCCGGGAGAGACCGTGGAGATCGTCGTGACGAAGACGAATAAACAGTACGGGTTCGCCCGCTTGATCGATGTGAAAGAAGCGAGTGCGGACCGCGTTGAGCCACCGTGCCCGATTTTCTATCAGTGCGGGGGCTGTCAGCTCCAACACTTCAGCTACGACGGCCAGCTCCGTCAAAAACGGGACCGTGTCGTCGATGCGTTGAAGCGACTTGGCCAATTCGATGTGCCTGTCCACGAGACGATCGGCATGCCGGAACCATGGCGTTACCGCAACAAGGCGCAAGTGCCGTTCAAAGACGAGGCCGGCCGCCTCGTCGCCGGTTTTTATCGTCCACGTTCGCACGACATCGTCGAGATGAAGGAATGTCTCATCCAAGACGAGCGCAACGATGAGGCCGTCCAAGTCGTCCGTGACGTGCTCGCGGCGCACGGTGTGCCGGCGTACGATGAGAAGACCGGGCGCGGCGTCATCCGCCACGTCATGGCCCGTTACGGCTACCATTCGGGTGAATTGATGATCGTCCTCATCACGAAGACGACGAAAATCAAAGGCGTGAATGAGATTGTCGCCGACATCTTGAAACGTCTGCCGGACGTGACGTCGATCATGCAAAACGTCAACCCGGACAAGACGAACGTCATCTTAGGGTCGACGAACAAATTGTTGTATGGCCATGAGACGATTGAGGACAAAATCGGCGGACTGACGTTCACGATTTCCCCGCACTCGTTCTTCCAAGTCAACCCGATCCAGACGGAGAAGCTGTACGGCAAGGCGCTTGAATACGCGCAACTCACCGGGACCGAGCAAGTCGTCGACGCCTATTGCGGCATCGGGACGATCAGTCTGTTCCTTGCCCGGAAAGCGGCGCACGTATACGGCGTCGAAGTCGTACCGGAAGCGATTGAGGACGCGAAACAGAACGCGCTCGTCAATGAGATCGACAATGTGACGTACGCGTGTGGCGCAGCGGAAGATGTGTTACCGCAGTGGAAGAAGGATGGCATCAATCCTGACGTCATCGTCGTCGATCCACCACGTAAAGGCTGTGCCGAGTCGTTCCTTGAGACGATGGTCGAGATGGCACCGAAGCGGATTGTCTACGTGTCGTGTAACGTCGCGACGCAGGCGCGCGATATGCGTTACCTCGCCGACCGCGGCTACCGACTCGTTGAAGTCACACCGGTCGACATGTTCCCGCATACGGCGCATGTGGAGACGGTGGCGTGGTTAGAGAAAGTGGAATAAGATGAATACAGATGAACCTTCGATTTTGTTTGAAATCGGAGGTTTTTTTAGGATCAAGACGATAAGGAGCGTGTGGATGAAGATTCAGCGTTATGTAGAGTTAGAACTTGATGAGACATTGAGTAATGAAATCAGTGAGTTGTTGGTGGTGTCATTTGAACCGCTCTATCCGAATCGTCGATATTTCAAGCAATTGCCTCACCTCCGTCTTCTCGCTTTTGGGGACGAAGGTCAAGTCGTTGGTCATGTCGGACTAGACTATCGAGTGATGAATTTGAACGGGGAACCGATTCAAGTTCTTGGTGTGATTGATTTATGCGTCAAAAAAGAGATGCAGGGCGACGGTATTGGTAAGGCGTTATTGGATGAGGTCATTGGTGTAGGAGAGACGAATCAAGTCGATTTCCTCTTATTGTTTGCGGACCGACCTGATCTTTATTTACGAGCGGGATTCAACCATGTCAACAACACGTGTACGTGGCTCAAAATCGACGATGAACGGCAGATGACACGTGGAATTGGGGAAGCATCCTTTGATGAGTTGATGATTCGGCCTGTAGGGAATAAAGCATGGTCGGACGGTCATTTGGATTTAGTAGGTTACTTGTACTGAGAACTGAAGATTTTCTCATGAAAAGGAGTGAAGAGGATGCGAAACGTGACAAAAGTGATCCTAGGTATAGTGGGAGTAGCCGTCCTGTTGATTGGGTGGTGGCTCATTTCTCCTATTTTCTTGGACGAGACGGTTGATGAGGGACTTCCGCCGACGTCAATTGACGCAACTGTAGACGAGGAGGGCGAAGCCGAGGAAGCGACGGAACCCCCGTCGTCTGAGGATGACGGCACCGCTAAGGAGTTTGCCGACTTGGCAGGAGTGTTCATGGATGGAGAAAAGAACTATGAAACGTCAGGGAACATTCAAACGATCCGTGCAGAAGACGGCGTGTACCTGCGCTTCGAAGATTTCCAAACGACAAATGGGCCCGACTTGTTCGTCTATTTGATTCAGCCGGAGATGGAGACGACAGAAGGAATTCGTCTAGGCGCATTAAAGGGCAATACCGGGAACCAAAATTATTTGATTCCTGAAGATGTTGATTTCACGCAATACACGACCGTCGTGATCTGGTGTCGGGCGTTCGATGCAACGTTTGGTACGGGAGAGTTAAGTCCACAATAACGCGAATACATTAAAAGTTAAGGCCTTCATCTAATGACATAAGAAAAACAACAACCTTAGTGTGACCGATGAACGGTTTCTCTAAGGTTGTCTGTTTTTTTGAATTATGATTCATGAGGGTCTGTAGAGAACGGATTCTCTTCGTAACTAGAAACGTTATATGAACCAATTGTGCGATACTTTTCAGAAGAAGCGTCACTATCTGACAAGCTATTAGAGACATCAATAGATAAAGCATCATTTATGATTTTGTATAAATAGGTCGGATCTGGCACTTCATTGATGGCAGCCATGACGAGGGCATTTCTAAGGTAACCAGCGTTATTAGAAAGCAATTCTGCATTAAAAGACAAATTATGATGTTGAGCGAAAAGTTTCATGAAAACAGAAACGGTACGGGTATTCCCTTCGCGAAAAGGATGAACCCGCCACAAATCTGTCATTAGCTTAGCGAAATAGATGGGCAGTCGTATATTTTGATGGGTCCATGTGATTTTTTGTTTCCAATCAAAGATAGATGCTAAGTCCGTTTGAATCTGCAAAGAATCACTGTAAATCACAGATATACCGCCCAAAATTCGCTCATTTTTATAGATATTGATTGAGCGAAAATCGCCGGCCCATTCATATAGTTCGTTGAATAGATGTCGATGGATTTGTTGTAGAGAATGATAACTATCGAAGTCTACTTTCGAAATGAGCGATTCGATTTCTAATAAGTTTGCAATGATAAGTTGCGCTTCAACAGTAATCAGTTGTTGCTCGTCAGTTATCCCAAGCTTATTTATAAGCACACTTGTATTGGGGTAAACGTAAGGATCCATTAGGATTGCTGTGCTTTCGCATACTGCTCCATAATGGCTTGTTTAAACTGAGCTGAAGTGATCTCGCCATTTTCATATCGACTTAGCAATTTTTGTGTGAAAGGACTTGGTTTTCCCCCATCGATTGCAGCCATACCAACTGCAAATTTCACTTGTTTTTGACGTTCGATATATGAATTCTTATCCACTTTTCTCACCCTTTTCACTTTGATCAAATTATTTACAATTATATCATACACGGAAAATCTTTTTTGAAGAGGCAACTTATTTTCAGCTGCTCTCAAAGCTATCTAAATGCACGTAACAAAAGACGGGCATTGAGGCCCGTCTTTTGTTTACAATGCTTTACCGATGACAGCTTCCCGTTCAGGAGCAGTGTCTTCGCGCATCGCATCAATTTCTTTATATTCGTTCGTATCTTTCCACAACTCATCTTTCAACGGATTGAGTTTGTATTTGACAATCCGTATCACTTGCCAGACGGCGAGGACGACGTTCAGTGCCAAACTGAGCAGGGCGATCGTCCAGTTCGCTGCCGGGTTGTATGACACACTCACATTGAACGTGCTACCGACAGCAAAGAAGTAAGGGAACGTCATGACCCACATCATCCAAAACGAAAGCGTCTGGGCACGGTTTTGCATCCATGTACCTTTTGCCCATAAGAGTACGGGCACTGTCGCAGCGATGTTCAAAGCGAAGCCTGAGTAAAAAGCGTTACCCGGTGCACATGAATAGACGTAGGCGATGTTCCAAACACCATAGGCGATAATCCATAGCTTCGTCTGGTCGGGCCAGAGCATGTCTTTCTTTTTACCAGATGTCGCGAAGATCCCGACCCAGCCGCAGATGAGGACCAAGTTCAAAATTCCCGCGACGGCGTTCACATAGTTCCAACCGCCCGAGATGTAGTACATTCCATCGACCATCCCTTCGAATCCCATGATCCCGACTTGGAACTCTCGAACGACGGCCTCGGCGATGTTAAGTGCCAAAATACCTGGGACAAGCATCAAATACCATGGATGCTTCTTATGGTAATCGGTGAAGCGGATGACCATGTAAATCAAGCTTCCGGCCAATGCTGAATACACTTTCACCCAATGGAACCATGAGGTGATTTCAGGATCGGCGGTGAAAAACCAAATCGGGGTCAAGGCGATTGGTACGGCCATGAACATGAAGATACTTGCTTTTTTGTTAGATCGTACGATTTCATTCAACCCGATCAATAGACCGAAGACGACGAACCACATCACGACATTGTACCAAGGGATAGACTCAAAGAAGAACATACGATAACGCCCCTTTCATTTTTAAAGGATAGTGATGAAGCAACGATGAAAAGATAATGTCTTTAAACATACCGAACGTTCGTTATGTTTATGTGAAAAGTGTAACAAACTAATAAAAGCGATGTCAATACGGTTTGGTACGTCACAGGGACATGTCATAAATCTGACAAATCATTATGATATAATTAGCCATTATTACGTGAGGAGCGTCGGGCATATGATGAACGAAGGAAAACAAAAGATATTAGAAGCGGCGCGAGCGACGATTATCGAACACGGGATTCAAGGTACGACGCTTCGGGGAATCGCAAAAAAAGCAGGCTTTAGCACGGGCGCGATCTATCATTATTACAGTTCGAAAGAGGCTATTCTGTATGACGTGATGGACGAAGGATTAGGTGAGATTCGACGAATCGCGACCATCTCGATTGAAGATAAGAAAGAGGCCCGCGAAATCATTCAAGAAATCTTTGATGGGATGCAAGACCGACTCAAAAAAGATGCGGAAAGCCGGTTGCAGTTTTATTTGGCTCACGAGGCGATGCTCGGGAATGTGGAGTTACAAAATAAGTTTAAAGAAAAATACGAGGATTGGATCAATCGCGTCGAAGCCATCTTTGTGAGAGCGTACGGCGTTGAACGCGGACCCTCGACGAGAGCGGTCGCCGCGTGGACGATGGCAGCAATTGATGGGATGGTCCTCCAAACGTTATTGAATGTTCAAGTTGTCGAATCTGAGCATACGAATCGTATATTAGAGTATTTGCTGCAGGACGGGTTTACACACTTCTTTAAAGTCATCGAAAATGAACAACGCTGAGCTTTTTAAAGTATTGTCAGTTGATACATTCCCCCGTCCATAATAAGATAGATAAAGTGATTTTATTGGATTGACTACGAAAGGGAATGATTTTGATGAAAGAAAACTTCTGGCGCGATCTGCCGCGTCCATTCTTTATACTTGCCCCGATGGAAGACGTGACCGATGTCGTCTTCCGTCACGTCGTCGCCCATGCCGGCCGACCTGACGTCTTTTTCACCGAGTTCGCGAACTCGGACAGCTATTGCCATCCAGAAGGGAAAGGCAGCCTGCGCGGACGTTTGACGTTCACCGAGGACGAGCAGCCGATGGTCGCTCACATTTGGGGTGACAACCCGGACTATTTCCGCGAGATGAGCATCGGTATGGCCGAGATGGGCTATAAAGGCCTCGACATCAATATGGGTTGCCCGGTACCGAACGTGGCCAAACGCGGAAAAGGGAGCGGACTCATCCTTCGTCCTGACGTCGCAGCGGAACTCATCCAAGCGGCGAAAGCCGGCGGAATCCCGGTCAGCGTCAAGACGCGTCTCGGATTCGCGAAGCTTGACGAGTGGCGTGACTGGTTGACACATCTCTTGAAGCAAGACATCGCCAACTTGTCGATTCACTTGCGCACACGCAACGAGATGAGTAAAGTCGACGCGCACTGGGAGATGATCCCGGATATCGTGAAACTGCGTGACGAGATTGCACCGGACACGCTCATCACGATTAACGGCGATATCCTCGACCGTCAGATGGGATTAGAACTCGTCGAGAAATATGGCGTCGACGGCGTCATGATCGGCCGCGGGATTTTCAAGAACCCGTTCGCATTCGAGAAAGAGCCGCGTGAGCACTCGATGGAAGAGCACCTCGACTTGCTTCGTCTACAACTCGATTTGCAAGATAAGTTCCAAGAAGAGGTGCCGCGTTCAATCTCGAACTTGCACCGCTTCTTCAAGATTTACGTGAAAGGGTTCCGCGGGGCGAGCGACCTCCGTGTGAAGCTCATGGACACGAAATCGACAGACGAAGTGAGGGAGCACCTTGATGCGTTCGTCGAGAACTATCATAAAGAAGAAGCTGCGCTTGCCGAAGCGGCGTCGACAGTCGAATAATGTTTTACCGGGATTCAGTGTATACTGGGTCCCTTTTTGTATGAAAAATAGTAGATGGGCGATGAAACGTTTGGTCGGGCTACTTCGTATGAAGTGGATGGAAGGGGAGGCTAAACATGAACGAATGGCGTGAATCAGCGGTCGGTCTTGGGCTTGTGTTTGGAACGGCTGGCGGACTACTCATCTCTGTCTTACTCGATTTTCCGTCCATGTATGGCATTGTCATCGGTTCAATCATTGGGTATTGGATTGGACTGATTATCTCGATCCGTGCGATGAAACGATAACGACCCATTATTAATACAGGAGGAGTGTTTCTATATGAGTGAATTCCAATTTATTGCGAGCAATCACCCACTAAAAGAAGTCGAAAATCCATATATCGAGTTCTTATCGATCAACGAGGCTATCAAAAAAGGTGTCATCTTGCCTGACATGCTCACAGACGATGAGGACCTCGACCGTGACGAAAAGATTTTGATGAATGTCGAGTCGGAAGAGCAGCTCGACGAGATTGAGATCAAGCGCGACTTGTACTATGACGTGGAGAATGTTGAGGCGTACTCGGAAAAACCACACGTCGTGGAATTACGTTGGCGTTATACGGATGCGAGAGCCGAACAGCTCGTTGAGTATATCGTCGACCAACTCGAGACAGCAGATGAGGTTGAGATTTGGAAAGTGTGGGTCGATGAACAGACCGAACCAAGCGTCAAGTCAATCACGCGCGACGAGTTGACGATTGATGCGCTACGTTTTTTAGGTGCAGATGGGTTCGATCGGCCGGAATGCCTTCGCGTGACAAAAGCATAACCTGACCGAACGAGATGTCTCGTTCGGTTTTTTGTTTTGTCTCCTCACTTGAAAAAGACTGCTATATTATGAAGAGAAGAGTCAGGAGGGAATCAGATGCACATTTTAATCGTTGAAGACGACCGGACAATCGCCTCCGGTCTCCAATATTCGCTCGAACAAGAACAATTCACGACGACGTTGTGCCAGAACGCGACCGACGCGACACGTTTGATTAAACAACAGTTACATACGATCGACCTGTGTCTATTCGATTTGTCGTTGCCGGACGGGAGCGGCTATGAGTTGTGTCGGCTCGTAAAACAAAAACAGGATACACCTGTCATCTTTTTGACAGCGTTCGATGATGAAGTGAACGTCGTCATGGGACTCGATATGGGGGCGGACGACTACATCACGAAACCGTTCCGGGTCCGTGAACTCATCTCACGGATTCACTCGGTGTTGCGCCGCTGCAATAAACAAGCCAGCTCGCCCGTTTTGACAATCGGGGCGGTTGAAATCAATACCCAAGACGCCAAAGTCAAAAAAGATGGAAGCGAGATCCTGTTGACGGCGCTCGAGTATCGTTTACTGCTCATCTTCGGGAAACATACGGGCCAAGTGTTGTCCCGGGCCCAGTTGCTCGACCAGATTTGGGACATGGGCGGGGACTTCGTGAATGACAATACGTTGACCGTCTATATTAAACGGTTACGTGAGAAGCTCGAGGACGACCCGCAGCGGCCAACGTTGATTAAGACGGTTCGTGGCATCGGCTATAAGGTGGAACGCTGACATGTTGCGAAATAAAGAAATTCGAATTTATTTGCTAAGCGTCTTTGCAATCATCAGCTTGGCCGTAGGGGTGGCGCTGTTCATCTCGCGCGAAGCGATGCTCCTCGTCATCATCCTATCAATTGCACTCTTGATGGCGACCTATCGCTTCACGGTGTGGCGCTATCGGGAGATTGATCAGCTGTCGAGCTACCTCCAAGAAATCAGCAACGGTAACTATAAACTCGATGTCCGCGACAACCGTGAAGGCGAGCTCAGTCTATTGAAGAGCCAAATCTATAAAGTGACGAAGATGCTGTCGGAACAAGGGACGCATCTCGAAGAAGACAAGCAGAAGTTGACGGATGCCATCTCCGACATCTCCCATCAGTTGAAGACCCCGCTCACCTCGATGACCGTCATGGCGGATTTACTCAGTGACCCGCGGCTGTCGGATGACAAGCGTCAAGAGTTCACGCATAACGTGCAGGTGCAGCTCGAGCGGATGGAATGGCTCGTCTCGTCACTGCTCAAGCTGTCTAAAATCGATGCCGGGACGATTCATTTCAAACGGGAACCGGTGTCCGTCCCCGTGCTCGTTCAAGCCGTGACGGAACCGATGCTCGTGCCGATCGATATTAAAATGCAAAGGCTCCAAATCGCGGGTGAGGGCGACGTCACGTTCGAAGGCGATTTAAAGTGGACGACCGAGGCGCTCATCAACATCTTAAAGAATTGCGTCGAGCATACACCGGAACAAGGCGAGCTGTTCATCGATTACAGTGAGAACACACTGTATACGGAAATCGTCATTCGCGACACGGGGAGCGGCATCGCCAAGCAAGACATCCCGTATATTTTCCAACGTTTTTATAAGGGTATGAATGCGAGTGACGACAGCGTCGGCATCGGGCTCGCCATGGCTCACAGCATCATCACGAGCCAGCAAGGTGGACTGACCGTCCGCAGTGAACGCGGAGCTGGGACTGCGTTTCAAATTCGATTCTACAAAGCAATCGTCTAATCGCTTAAGTGACGAAACAGTCACTTTCGAGTCACGGACGTGTCACACTCGCTCGGTACACTCAAAGTAGATCAAGTTACTGGAGGGTGCAACCATGAATATATTAGAAGTGCAAAATTTATCAAAAGTATACGGGAAAGACGAGATGGAAGTCCGGGCGCTCGATGACGTGTCGTTCACCGTGAAAAAAGGTGAGTTCGTCTGTATCGTCGGACCGTCGGGCTCGGGAAAGTCGACGTTGTTACATTTGCTCGGCGGCGTCGATGTCCCGACGAGTGGACAGGTGTTGATCGACAACACGGATATTTATAAATTGGACGAGACGCAGCTCGCCATCTTCCGTCGCCGTCAAATCGGTTTGATTTATCAATTTTACAACTTGATCCCGATCTTGACGGTCGAGGAGAACATTACGTTGCCGATGTTGTTGGACGAACAAAAAGTCGACGCCGCCCATTTGGAGCGCATCATCGGCATCCTTGGTCTGTCGAACCGATTGACGCATCTGCCGAACCAACTGTCTGGCGGGCAGCAGCAACGGGTCTCCATAGGTCGGGCGCTCATCAGCAACCCGGCCATCATCTTGGCCGATGAGCCGACGGGGAACCTGGACAGTCAAAACAGTGAAGAGATCATGAGCCTCCTGAAACTGTTCAACAAGAAGTTCAATCAGACGCTCATCATCATCACGCATGACGAACGGATCGCCTTGCAGGCGGACCGGATCATCTCAATCGAGGATGGGAAGATTGCGAAGAACGAGGTCGTCCGCTCATGAACATCATCAATAAAATGACGCTTCGACACTTGCGCGAGAACAAGCGGCGCTCGCTCGTCACTATCATCGGGGTCATCATCTCGGTGGCGATGATTACGGCCGTGACAACACTGGGTTCGTCGTTCCTGGACTTGATGATCCGTCAAGACATCGCGGACAATGGGGAATGGCACGTCCAATACATCAACACGAATGAGGAGCAGGTCGAGGCGATTCGAAATGATGCATCGACGAAGGACGTCATCCTATCAAGTGACGGCTATGCGGAATTAAACGAATCGCAGAATGCGTATAAACCGTACTTATACGTCCGGAACTATAACACGTCGGGGCTGAAAAACTTTCCCATCGACTTGACGGACGGGCGTTTGCCGAACAAAGAAGGCGAAGTCGTCATTTCCGAGGCCATCCGTCAAAATGCGCAAGTCACGTACAACATCGGTGATCAATTGACGCTTGATGTCGGTGAGCGCGTGGACGAGTCGTCCGGTCGGGTGTTGACCCAAAACGATGGATTGATCCGCGAAGGGGAGACAATTCTTGAACAGTTGAAGGTTGAAGATACGGTAACGTTGACCGTCGTCGGCACAATGACGCGCCCGGCCTGGGAGCCGACTTGGTCGCCAGGTTATACGGTCGTCGGATACATTGACGACAAAGCGTTGAACGGTGCGACCGTCGATACGTTCGTTGCCTTGAACGATGTCGATAACTCGATTTACTCGGATACGGAACGAGTGATGAACGAACAGAAAATTGAAGGGGTCGCCTATAACTCATCGTTGCTTCGCTATTACGGAGTGACAGACGACGGCGGATTGCGTAAGACGTTGTATGGTTTCGTCGGGATCATCATGACGGTCATCGTCATCGGCTCGATTTCGCTCATCTATAACGCGTTCGCCATCAGCGTATCTGAGCGCTCCCGTTATCTCGGGATGCTCGCGAGTGTCGGGGCGACGAAACGGCAAAAACGAAACTCGGTCTTCTTTGAAGGATTGATTATCGGAGGGATTAGCATCCCAATCGGTATCATCGCCGGGGTGACCGGAATCGGAGTCACGTTCTTGTTCATCAATGCCTTTGCTGAGAAAGCGCTCAATGTGACGGAGAAGTTTGAGGTCGTCGTCACACCAATCACGCTCCTGTTGACGGTGCTCATTTCGAGCGTAACAATCTTCATTTCCTGCTACCTGCCGGCCCGCCGCGCATCTAAGATTTCGGCGATTGATGCGATTCGTCAAACCCAGGACGTGCGACTGACGTCGAAGAACGTGAAGACCTCGAAACTCGTGCGACGGATCTTCGGATTGGAAGCGGAGATTGGGCTGAAAAACACAAAACGCAACCGGAAACGGTATTTGGCGACGGTGTTCTCGCTCGTCATCAGTATCGTGCTGTTTTTAGTCGTCAGTTACTTCACGGATCGACTCGAACAGTCACTCGAGATGTCACAAGGCACGTACGAGTTCGACATTCTCGTGAACGGGTCGAATCTCAGTAAAGATGACTTACGTCGCTATGAGACGTTGGATCATGTGACGAGCGGGACGTACTTCGAGAATACGACCGTCCAGACGGTGGTTGACGAAGCGCGGTTACCGAGCGCGGTCACCGAGAATGAAGACTTGGTGTCCACGTTCGTCGATGGGAAATTTGTGTACTACGTTTCTCTTTATCAATTAGATGATGAAAGTTTCGATGCGTACTTGAAGCAGATCGGGGCAGCCGCCAGCAATTTTGAAGACGGAGAGATACCGGGTGCCGTCTTGATTGATGAAATTTCATATCAAGACGTCGACAAGAAGAAATTTGTGAATTCGAAGACGATTGAGACCAAAATCGGTGATACGCTCGAACTCCGGGACGAGAACGCAACGGACGAGGCGGCACCACTTAAAACGATCAAAATCGGAGCCATGACCGACGTTGCCCCGACCGGTGTGATGACGAGTTCACTCGGATGGCTCGATGTGATTGTTCGGGAAGGGACGTTCGAAGAGGATGCGATTGGTCAATTGATGAAGCAATCGAGTCCATCAATCGCTTTGAACACGAGTAATCCCGAAGCGACGCAACAAGTGATTGAAGCGGAACAAAATATGGACCAATATATCTTCAACGTGTCGGAGCAACGTGAACAACAAGAGCAGGTGTTGTTGCTGTTATCGATTTTCGTCTATGGGTTCATCGTCTTGATTTCGCTCATCTCGGTGGCGAACATCTTCAACACAATCTCGACGAGCGTCTCACTCCGCCGCCGCGAATTCGCGATGCTACGGTCGGTTGGGATGACACCGAAAGGGTTCAACAAGATGGTGTACTATGAGAGCATTTTCTACGGCATGAAAGCATTGGCGTATGGGGTGCCGATCAGTGTTCTGATCATGTACCTGATTTACCGGGCGCAGATCAACACGTTCGAAGCACCGTTCACGTTGCCGTGGGGCGATATCTTGTTCGTCACGGTCATAATTTTCCTGATCGTTGGTTCTTCGATGGTATACGCGATTTCGAAAGTGAAGTCGGATAATATCATCGACCGTTTGAAGCAAGAGAATAACTAATATGCATGGAAAGGGATTCAGTGTCTACTGAGTCCCTTTTTTGTAAACTAAGAATGAGAAAAGAGGTGGGAGAATGGACATCCGAGAAGTATTGAGTGGCGGAGATTTGCGCTCGGTCGGCCACGTCGATGAGGTCGTCGCCTACGTCGGGAACGACCCGGACCGATTCAACGAATTGATGACCGGCTTGACCGATGACCGTCCCGTCGTTCGGATGCGGAGCGCAGACGCGATGGAGAAAGTGACACGCCGTCATCCAAAGTTGCTTCAAGCGCATCAAGCGTCCTTGTTCCAACAGTTACATCGTGCCACTCAACAAGAAGTGAGGTGGCACTTGGCGCAACTCATGCCACGGCTGATGTGGACGGAAGACGAGGCGGCCGACGTCGTTCATATGCTCACCGATTGGATTGCTACGGAGACTAGCGCCATCGTCATCGTCAACTCCTTGCAGGCGATCTTCGACTTGAGCGCCGAGCATTCACGCTTCCGTGACGACCTGAAAACCTTGCTCGAATCGCAATTCGAGACGGGGAGTCCAGCCGTGAAGAGCCGCTCAAAAAAACTATTAAAGAAGTTGTGACCGATGGACTTCATTTCCGGTCTATAAAGATGTAAGTACATCGAGAGGGGGATTCGATTGGACGATCAAGCGATTATCGATTTGTATTGGAGGCGTTCCGAGCGAGCGATTGAGGCGACGGCGCAAAAGTACGGCGGCTATTGTCATACGATTTCCTATAACATTTTGCATAGCCGGGAGGACGCGGACGAGTGCGTCAATGACACGTACATGAAGGCGTGGCAAGCAATTCCGCCGACACGTCCAGCGCGGTTCGCTGCCTACTTGGCAAAGCTGGTCCGGAACGTCGCGCTCCACAAGTATGAGAAAGCGAACGCCAAGAAGCGTGGAGCGGGGCAAGTCCCGCTTATCGCGAGCGAGCTCGAGCACTGTCTCGCCGCCTCCGCCGCGACCGATTCGGAAATCGTCGAGTTGTTGAACGACTTTTTGGCCCAGTTGCCGCAAGAGACCCGGCAGATTTTCATGGGGCGTTACTTTCACTTTCAGTCGATCAAGGATATCGTGAAGATACGCAACGTGAGCGAGAGCAAGGTGAAAATGGTGCTGCTTCGGACACGGAACGACTTGAAGCAAGTACTCGAAGCGGAAGGGGTGGCGCTATGAGGCTCACACGTTTGATGGGGGACGTCGATGACCGTTTCGTCGAGGAATCGATGGAAGTCGAGGGAGAGAAACGGAGACATAGGCGTTGGATGGGCGATCTCATCGCTGTCGCTGCCGTCACACTCTTTGCCGTGACATGGGATGGGTTTAAAGAACAGATCCCGCTGTCGGACAGCTCGAGCAATATGTCGGTCGCGTATATCGATGAAAAGGACATCGATGTCGGGATGTCGTCGGCAAACCTGATCGAGATGAGTGAAGATGAACTGTTCTCGAAATGGGAGCCTGTCGTGGTGCGAGGCGTCGTCAAACAGATTGACCACATCGAGCTCGATTTCAACGGACAAGAGGAATATCAGTCGATCGTGACGATCGGCGTGACAGACGTCTATCGGGGCGAGGTTGAGCCGGGGAGTGAGATGAAAGTACTCACCGTTGCAGGTGTCGGTTCGAAAGTGCTTCAGTCGGATGCGGACATCATCTCCGAGCTTCGCCTCGGCATGGAAGGGATTTTTATGCCGAGACTGCATGACACTTCCCACGTCTGGTCACAAAACGGGGCCACGCTTCAAGTCATGGATGTGAGTGATTACGGCTTTCCGGACGGTGAGCGATACATGTTCCTGAACACGGACGAAGGGCTCGTCTTCAGTCGAGACGCCTATCCGTCGCTACGTGGGGCTGAAACACTCGATGACGTAGAGGCGTTCATGATGGACCGGTTCCGTTAACGGGAAGGGATATATAGGAGAGGGGAGACTACGATGACAGAACAGAGTTGGCGAGCGTCGGGTGTAGGACTCGGACTAGTGTTTGGAGCGGGGATTGGCATCATCAGTTCGCTCCTACTCGGATTTGAATTGGTGTATGGGATTGCGACAGGAACAGCACTCGGCTATCTCATCGGACTCGTGGTGTCATTGACAACTCGGGCGTGAGAAGTGAAAAGCGTAAAAATAATCAACCTCACCGATGATGGGAGATTGATGAATTCTATGAAGATTAAAGCTGAAACTTACTTACACGAATGAGGCTCCATCAATTGGTCTAAAAAATCACATGATTTTAAACTCAGAAGGGGGAAATCATATGGACCGCACCATCACCGTGAAAGGCACAGGGAAAGTATCGGCCAAGCCTGATTTGATTGTCGTGAGAATGGATTTAACGTCACGAGCTGTCCGCTATGAGGAGACGATGAACGGGGCGGCACTCGCCGTCACGCGGCTGCAAAAGGCAGTCGAGCAGGCCGGATTCGAGAAGGCAGCGCTCAAAACGACCGACTTCTCGATCGACACCGACTATGAGAGCTACCGCGACAAACAAGGCAACTACAAGTCTCGGTTCCGGGGTTACGTCTGTCAGCAGAAGACGAAGCTCGAGTTTCCGCTCGATACGAAACAGTTGTCCGCGGTCATCGAACACGTCAGCAACTCGTTAGCCGAACCGAAGCTGTCCATCTCGTTCACGATCAAGGATGCGGATTCGGTTCAAGATGAACTGCTCGCGAGCGCGGCGGCGAACGCGCGCCATCGGGCCGAACTGTTGGCGAAAGGGGCCGGGGCGACGCTAGGCGATTTGCTTCAAATCGACTATACGTGGGGCGAGCTCCATCTTTATTCGCCGACGCGTCTCACACTTCATGACGAGGTGCTCTTCTCGGAGGCGGCGATGCCGGAACTCGAACCGGACGAGATTGACTTGAGCGACTCGGCGACGTTCGTGTGGGCGATTCGATGAGACGTGTCATCGGATTGGTGCTATTGTTTCTATCCATCTCCTTGTCGGCCCAAGCTTTGTCGTGGGCGTATGCGTTCGTCGTGTTGGACGGACGGGTGTATGAGGTGATGGATGTCGCCGTATTGGAGGGCGACTTAGGTGAGGTCGTCGGTGAAGTGAGGACGATGGCCGACGATATGGACGGCAGCTATCACGGGGACGCCTCGAACATGTATCCGATCGGGACGACCTATCGGAAAGTGAACGGGGAAGCGATTGAGGACGTGCTCGCGGTCGAGGACGAGGCTGGGTGGAAGCGGGCCGAGTATCGGCATGACGCTCCGTTCAGCATGCGTGACCATTTGGATAAGGTGGCGTATGGGGCGCTTGCTGTCGGTGTGATCGTCTTTGTGTCTATACGTGTGAAGAAAAGACATGAAAATTAAATGAATCCATGATGAGGTTCGGTTCATTAAGGGAACAGTCAACTGTAGACGTGTCGTGTTTTCGTGTAATGGAGGGATTCCCTATGAAAATCCTCATCATCTTTGACTCGATGTACGGGTGTACCGAAAAAGTCGCATATGCCATCAAGGACGGGTTCGGCGACTTACACCGCGTCGACATCATGCAGATCAGCCACGTCGGATACGGCGACCTCGCCAACCTTGATTTGTTCATCGTTGGTTCGCCGACGCATGGCGGGCGCGAGACTGAGGACGTGAAAACCTTTTTAGACGGCCTGTCGGATCATGCGCTCCGAGGCATCCGTGCTGCGGCGTTTGATACGAGCATGGCTGAAGAAGACCAAGGCTTTTTCGTCGGTAAAATCGTCAAATGGTTCGGCCACGCCTCGACCCGGATCGAGCAGCTCTTGTTGGACAAAGGAGCAGAACCGGTGTTGAAAGAATCGTTCATCGTCCTTGATAAAGAAGGTCCACTCAAAGACGGAGAGCTCGAGCGGGCGACCGAATGGGCTCGTCACTTGATGGACAAATAATCTGGCGTGTTCCTTATGGGACGCGTCTTTTTTGACGCGGAATTGTCCGAAGCGTTCGCAAAACGGGTAAATATAAGGGTAGCTCTTTTGTATGGAACGGAGGGAGAATGATGAAAAAATGGGAACGTGACGTCCTCATGGGTTGGATTGTCGTCTTGTTGGTGCTCGTTGCGCATTATGTGATCACGGTATCGCTCGGAAACACGTATTTTGCCGAGTCGACGATGAATCGGATGCTTTGGCTCAGTAGCTTCCCGGCCTTTTTGATTGCCTTTCTCGCAGCCCTCTTCCAAAAAACGAACACGCTCATGCTCGCCGTGCGTCGTGGCGTCATCTGGACGGCCGAACTTGTCGTCGGCTTCTCGCTCGTCGCCTGGTTTTTCCGGGCGTTCGAGACGCTGTTCGTGTCTCCGGGCGCGTATTGGGTGTTCGGAGCGGTCCTACTCGCACCGCTCGTCTATTTGTTCGAGTTCCGCCGTCAGAACCGGGGCACGAAGGCCGGTGCCCACTAAGCGTAGAAAACGTCTCCTCAAGGGGGCGTTTTTAGTCTGGCCAGGAATGGGAATGGGATACAGAAGATTAGAATGGAGGGAGTCACTATGAGTCAGTATTTTTCATCATCATACGAAGAGTCGCGTGAGAAGTTTCTCGCCCTGCTCGACCGCGTCAAACCCTATTATCCGACGGCCCGCGTGATGTCCCACTCAATCGGCGAGGATACGATTGATGTCATCATCGGTGAACCTGCGGGATCACGCGAAGCGGTGCTTCTCATGACAGTCGGGGAGCACGGCATCGAAGGGTACGCCGGGGCCGCCGTGACACACCAGTTCGTCGAGACGCAACTTGAAAACCTTCGGCACGAGTCGACCGGCATCTGTCTCATCCATGCCGTCAATCCGTGGGGAATGAAACACTTCCGCCGCGTCAATGAACATAACGTCGACTTGAACCGAAACTATGTCATCGACCGGGAATCACTCCCGCGTAACGTCAATAAAGAGTATGAAGTCATGCGGCACTTGTTTGTCCCGGACGGCGTCATCGATGACTACCATGAATCGCGCGAACATATCTACTCGTTCCTCGGTTCTGGTATCAAGCTCGACGGGTTTGACGCGATGACCGAGGCGAAAGGCATGGGACAGTATCAGTTCCCGAAAGGTGTCTATTACGGCGGCGAGTCAGATGAACCGTCCGCCATCTTTTTAAAGGAGTTTCAGCACGATTTGCTCGACCGCTACGACCGCGTCATCCACATGGATTGGCACACGGCGCTCGGTCCGACGAACGAGGTGACGATGGTCATCAGTGAACGGGACGGGCGTGATGCGGACGAACTGAAGCGGACATACGGATTGAAAAATATCCAGACGTATGACCCGACCGACGTCCTCGGAGACTCGACGAACCATTTTTATTACGTACGGGACACGCACTATCCGGGCAAACAACTCGTCTCGGCGTTGTTCGAGTTCGGGACATTCGGGACGTCGACGAAAGCGACGATTCGCGAGTTTTTGACGATTATTCTCGAGAACCGGCTCTACTTTGAAGGAACGAAAGACCCGGAAGCCCGCAACGGCATTCGAAAAGAATTCATGGCCATGTTTTATCCGGAAGATGAGTCGTGGCGGACGTCCGTATTACGCGAAGGAGCGGCGGCGATTGAGCATGTCTTGAAAGCCGAATCGCTCTGGCGCGACAGTTGACAGGTTTCCACTTCGGTCAAACGGGAAAAAGTGGGTTGTGGGCAAACACGCACGCCGCTCAACAATCCAACTGGGGGTTTGACCAATGGGGAACTATATTACAGCACATGATGGAACGAGCATTTACGTGGAAGACGTCGGGACAGGCGATGCCGTCGTATTCTTGCACGGCTGGCCGGCAAACAACAACATGTTCGAGTATCAAAAGAATGCGTTGCTCGAAGCAGGCTACCGTTACGTCGGGATCGACTATCGTGGCTACGGCAAGTCGGATGCACCGGCGACAGGTTATGACTATGCGACGATGGCGTCGGACGTGCACATGGTCGTTGACGGTCTTGGCATCAAAGATTTCACGCTCGTCGGCTTCTCGATGGGTGGGGCAATCGCCATCCGTTACGCCGTCGACTTCCCGGATGACGGGTTGAAGAAACTTGTCCTGTCAGGTGCTGCGGCACCGGTGTTCACGCAACGTCCGGACTATCCGTACGGTATGACGCAAGCTGAGGTCGATGCGTTGATTGAAGACACGTTGAAAGACCGACCGAAGATGCTCGAAGGGTTCGGTGAGATTTTCTTCGAGAAAGAACATTCGAAACCGATGCAAAACTGGTTCCATCATCTGTCGCTCGTCGCGTCGAGTCACGGGACAATCGCTTCGGCGAAAGCACTCCGAGATGAAGATTTGCGCGAAGACTTGCCGAAAGTCAATGTCGAGACGCTTATCATCCATGGCGTGCATGACAAGATTTGTCCGTTCGAGTTCGCGCTCGAGATGGAAAAAGGGATCCCGAACTCCCGCATCGAGCGGTTCGAGGAGAGCGGTCACGGTACCGTCCTCGACGAGATGGCCAAGTTCAACAAGACGTTGCTCGAATTTATTTGAGTGTGTGACAAGCCTAGGACGTTCCTAGGCTTTTTTTGATGGCCATCTGTAGCATGTTTGTTACGGTTTTTGAGGCTAGAATGACTTCTAGTCGGGTATAGCTACAGTGAAGCCGTTTCGGGTGATTCCGTTTAGATTGGTCAACAATATATGTGAGACAAGAGGTTTGAATCACGGTCAAGATTGGCTTTGTAGAAGCCGCTCCGGGCCGTGCCTGTTTGTGTGTTGTCACACAATGCGAATAGCTTGTCTGGAAACGCTTCATCAGAAAAATGAAATGAACCTCCTTTTGACAGAACAGATGCAGATTAGATGGTCAATTTGTGCTGACTAGACCCTAATACATGGTACAATGAAGAGGTGGATTTTTAGATTGAGGAGAGATTGTACATGAATATCGCTTTCTTTTTATATCCGAAAGAAGACGTCAAATATCTAGACCCGGAATCGACGGTGCGTCAAGCGCTCGAGAAGATGAAGCATCATCGCTTCACCTCGGTGCCGCTCGTATCCGAGAACGGCTTTTACGCCGGGACGATGACGGAAGGGGATTTGCTCTGGGCACTCGCCGAACAGCTTCGCGGGGAAGAAGACTACGAAAAAGTGCTCCGGACACGGTTGAAAGATATCAAGCAACGCGTACGGTATAAGCCGGTCGCCATCACGGCGCAAATCGAGGAGCTCGTCGATGCGATCACGGATCAAAACTTCGTGCCGGTCGTCGATGACGGGAAGTATTTCATCGGTATCATCCGGCGCCGCGACATCATCGAGTACTACTCGACGAAGTTGCAACAGCTCGAGAATAAAGTGAACTGAACGAACGGACCAACCTGTGTGAAAGCAGGTTGGTTTTTGTATGTGTGAGTACAAGCAACGGGGAGGCGAGCTATAGATGGAAGCGCGAGTCATTGAATCGATTGAACTATGGTTTCAAGAGGCAGGGTCTGAGGAAGCGGTGAACTTCATCGATTTCATGCTGTTTATGAATGAGTCCGCCTATTCTTTGCTTCATCAAGACACGTTACATGGCATCTTCACCTATCAGGTCCGCTACCAAGACGGGACCTCTCAGTCCGTCTCGTACGATAAAGACGAGTGGGTCGCCCATGAACGGAATGAATGGCAAACCGGTATGAACGGCGGTGAGTGGGTATGGTGGCTCATCGAACGATGGCGTTTTGTCGTGGAGTGGCGCAGTGGTCGGGACTTCCGGTCGGGTGACGAGATAGAAGAGAACTTCTATGGGATGATCCCATACGGTGAAATTCAAGACCTCGATATTCTTCTATATAAGATTATTGAAAATGATGCCCTCAACACAAAAGCATTGATCAAAGAGGGGTATTACCATGACCCGCTGCTGCATGAATGGATTGTCATTCCCGAGTCGACGGAGAGCTTACGGCCGCTCGTCTTGGCCGTCTGTTACAACGAAGGAATCACCGAGACACCCCTAACTATCGAGCGGATTGAAGTGACGTTCACCGATGTGACGACAGGAGCGGTCCAATCACTTGCGAGTGCACTCGAAGCGTATGAGAAACCGGCAGATCTCGAATTAGATGATATGAGGTATCGCCATGACATGTTTTATCGCGACGAGTCCATTCAAGGGACGATTCGTTATGAGGTGACGTATCAAGGCGGAAGGGTCCAATTCGTCGAGCATGACAAATCAGAAATGTTCATGGATTGGGACATGGCGTTGATCAATTGGTTTTTCGAGCATTGGCGAAAACTGTACGAAGCTTATGCCGAAAAATCGTTTCCATCAGGTCGACCGTTGCAACGCTTTGAATCGGGCTATGATTATTGGAAAGCCAGACTGTCACCGGAAGCGTGGGACGAGCTCATTCATTCAACAGACCCTTTTGACCAGCGGCTTTTAACGGATCGGAAACCGCATGACGAGATTCAAAGAGCAAAAGAACAGTTTGAGATGATGTTCCATCAAACAGCGGAACTCCATCTCGAAAATTTGCGTCACGGATTCTATGTTGATCACCTATTGGAACAACGCATCGACGTCGAAAGTTCGTTCGATGCTGTGATTGCGCTTTACGAAGAAATATCCGAGGCAGAGCAGAAAAGGCGAACGAGGGAGCAACTGCTTTATGGGGAAAAGGATGAAGGCAAACTTGATTGATTGAATAAAGGCTATGGAAAAATAGGGACATTCCTTATACTTGTACGTATAGAGTCAAGACATACAATGAAGGAGTGACAATGAATGGCGATGCCCGATCTGCATATGCTGCGTGAATCGCTCAAACCGGATTGTGCGAATTGTTTCGGTCTCTGTTGTGTGGCGTTCCACTACTTGAAATCTGAGGATTTCCCCATGGATAAACCCGCAGGACAGCCGTGTGTCCATTTGGCAGATTCGTATGCCTGCAACATCCATTCCGAACTGCGTGAGCGGGGCTTCAAAGGATGTACGGTGTACGACTGTCTCGGGGCCGGGCAGTTCGTGTCACAAGTGACGTTTCACGGACGAAGCTGGCGGGAGGGGGAGGTCGATGGGACGCGCATGTTCGCGACGGTGCCAATCATGAGCCAAGTCCATGAGCTGTTGCTCTACATCACTGACATCCTGACCCGGGAGATCCCTGAGCACGATGCTCGGTTACTCGAGACGTTATTGGAAGAGCTACTGGCTTTCCGTGAGTTGCCGCCTGAACAGTTGACCGGGACGGCGCTGATGGCATTCCGACAACAAGTCCGCCCGTTGTTCGTCCGACTCAGTCAGCACATACGTGCGGAAGGATTGAAACAGGACGGCCTGACGTTGACGTCACGACACGAGCAAGATCGGGCCGATTTGATTGGACGAAACGTGAGTCAGCGTGACGTGAGAGGCACGTGTTATCGAGGCGCCTTGTTGATTGGTGCTAACTTACGTGGGAAAGACCTGTCCTATGTCGATTTCATGGGGGCAGACGTGCGAGATTTGGACGTGCGAGGAGCAACGTTGACTGATAGTCTGTTTTTGACACAGATGCAAGTGAACGCGATGAAAGGGGACCGGCAGACAAGACTGGCACCCGTTTACACGCGACCGAGCCACTGGCTGTAACGCAAGAGACGACTTCCATGTAGGAAAGTCGTCTTTTTTGAGTACATGAGTATTACGAAAGCGGTGGGAAATGGGGGAGCACATATTCACCAAGCTCCTCGATGACCTCGTCTGGGTCATACCCCAAATTGACATTGAGTCTGACCTGAATCGTGCCAATCACTGAGCACTTGTTGCTGGGAAAATGGGGACTGGGATAATACTTCCAACCGATTTTGGATATGATGTGTGCCTGGGGAAGACGTGATCTCCTGACGAAACGGTTGCTCGTGCCGAGCAGCCGTTTTTTGTTGCCTTATGTCGGGTACAGTCTCAAGAGACAAAGGAGGGGGCAACTATGGATATGTTGACATATCGATTTGAAGATGACGGCTCGATTCCGAACAATCCAGATTTTCCGGTGCTGTTATATCGGGGCGTGTTCGACGAGACGGACGGCATGCAGGCGACGTTTGAACATAACGGCTGGGGGAACAGCTGGGTGAACGGCGTGTTCGATTACCATCACTACCACAGTAATACGCATGAAGTGCTGGGCGTGAAGTCGGGCCGGGCGACGGTCCAACTCGGCGGTGCGACGGGAGACCTCGTTTCACTTGAAATGGGAGACGTCTTGATTTTACCGGCCGGGACGGGACATCGCCGTCTCGAGGCGAGTGCAGACTTCGCCATCGTCGGTGCGTATCCGGACGGGCGCGACTACGATACGTTGACCGGGAAACCGGGAGAACGACCGGACAATATCCTACGCATCGAACGAGTCGACAAACCGGCGACCGATCCTGTTTTCGGGACGACCGGACCGTTACATGAACAATGGACGAAGGAGGAGATGGCATGAACCGCATACCACACACATTGATTTTGGCGGCACTGAAACAACACGTGGCTGAACTGCCGGACGGCCGTGAAATGAGAGTCCTTGGGCAAGGCACGTGGCGCATGGGGGAAGACGAATCGAAACGGGATGCCGAGATCGAGGCACTCCGGACGGGACTCGACTGCGGATTACACGTCATCGATACGGCGGAGATGTACGGGGAAGGAAAATCGGAGGCGCTCGTCGGCGAAGCAATCCAAGACCGGCGGGAAGACGTGTTCCTCGTGTCGAAAGTGTATCCACATAACGCCGGGGGCGACAAACTGGTCCAGGCGTGTGACGCCACGCTCGAACGGCTAGGTACCGATTATCTCGACCTCTATTTGCTCCATTGGCGCGGGAACATCCCGCTCGAGGAGACGGTCGATGGGCTCGAACAGTTGAAGGCGGACGGGAAGATCCGGGCGTGGGGCGTGTCGAACTTTGATGTCGACGATATGAAGGAGTTGCTCGCCTTGCCGAACGGGAAACATTGCGCCGTCAACCAAGTGCTGTATCATCTCGGCAGCCGCGGCGTCGAATACGACTTGTTGCCATTTTTACAGGAGCAAGGCATCCCGATGATGGCTTACGCCCCACTCGCCGAAGGAAGCGATGTGAAAGAGAAAGTCTTCAACGATGAGACGGTAAACCAGATCGCCAAAGCGTACAGTGCGACACCGGCCCAAACCTTGCTCGCGTGGACAGTGCGGAGTGGCAACGTCATCGCCATCCCGAAAGCAGGGCAGAAAGCCCACGTCGAAGAGAACGGCGCGGCGATGCTTCTCAACCTGAGCGAGGATGACTTCAATGCGCTCGACGAGGCGTTCCCGCCACCGAGTGGGAAAGAACCGTTAGATGTGATTTGAAGACCACAGGCGAGCTCACTGGCTCAACTGTTGTTGCGCCTTCATCTGAATGTATTCCTAAGCAAGCACGAGAAAACCCACTCACACTGACGTGAGTGGGTTCGTTTTAGTTCGCTAACGGATGCTTCAACAGGTAGTCTTCAATCTGTCCAATCGTCTGTTTCAACACGCCGTCCTCAAACGGCGACTTGAGTCCGGCCAACTCGACGAGCTCGAGGAACGAGCGGCTGCCGCCGGCTTGGCAGAGCGTGAGGTAATCGCTCCACGCTGCTTCACGGTCTTCATGCATGCGCACCCAGAACTGGAAGGCACACACTTGCGCGAGCGTGTAGTCGATATAGTAGAACGGGCTTTGGAAGATGTGCCCTTGTTGGTGCCACCAAGCTCCTGACTCGAGATAACCGTTCGTCTCATAGTCACGGTGCGGGAGGTACACTTTTTCAAGGTCACGCCATGCCTGGCGACGCTCAGCGGCCGTCATTTCTGGGTTGCGGTAGACGACGTGCTGGAACTCATCGACGAGGACGCCGTATGGCAAGAATGTGATGCTTCCGGCCAAGTGATTGAACTTGTACTTGTCGACTTGGTCGCCGAAGAATAGCTCCATCCACGGCCAGCAGAAGAATTCCATCGACATCGAGTGAATCTCGCACGCCTCGTATGTCGGGAACGCGTATTCTGGCGTCGTCAAATGACGGCTCTCGTACACTTGGAAGGCGTGACCGACCTCATGTGTGAGCACGTCGATGTCGCCGGCCGTCCCGTTGAAGTTCGAGAAGATGAACGGGAGACCTTCTGACGGGAGGTACGTGCAGTACCCGCCACCGGACTTGCCCGGTTTCGCCGTAAGATCGAGAGCGCCGCGCTGTTGCATGAACTGGAAGAACTCGTCCGTCTCTTTCGAGAGTTCGCGGTACATCGTGTTCCCGCCCTCGATGATAAACGCCTCGTCGCCTTTCGGTGTCGCGTTGCCGTCCGGGAAGACGAACGACTCGTCGTAGTACGTGAGCGTGTCGACACCGATCCGTTTCGCCTGCTTCTCTTTTAACGTCGTCGCGAGCGGGACGATGATGTCGCGCACTTGCTTGCGGAAGTTGTCGACGTTTGACTCGTCATAGCCGACACGTTGCATCCGGGCGTAACCGAGCTCAACGAACGACGGGAAGCCGAGCGTGTGAGCGATGTCGGTCCGGACGCGTACGAGTTCACCATAAATGCGGTCGAGTTCGTCGCCGTTGTCGGCGAGATATGTATAACGGGCCTCGGACGCCGCTTTTCGAACTGAACGGTCAGGAGATTGCAGATACGGGCCGAACTGGGACAAGTTGAGCGTCTTGCCATCGAATTCGATTTGGGCCGCCGACATGACCTTCTGATAAGCGGTCGTCAATCGGTTCTCTTCCTGTAGTTTCGGGATGAGCGACTCTTCGAACGTCTTGAGCGCGCGCTCGGCGAGTTCGAATAACTGGCTGCCCCATTCCTGTTCGAGTTGGCTGCGGAGGTCGTGCTCGGTCAAGACGCGATAATACGCTTGTACTTCTTTCTCGTACACCGGCAAGGCATCGTCAAAAAACGTCTGCTCGGCCTCGTAGAACGCATCGCGCGTGTCGATCGAGTGGCGGATCGAGACGAGCTGACTTTGCGTCTCGAATTCGTTCCGTTCCTGGTTGATTTGGCGAATCAATTCGTTCGCTTCCTCGAGTGTGCTGGCTTGTTGCAATTCGACTGAATAGTCCGACAATCGGCTGTTTAGAGCCTCCAAATTGGGCCGTTCATATGACAATTTTGTGAAAGTCGTCATTGTAAGCGCCTCCATCGTGTGAAATTTTTATAAAGTGTAAAAAGGGCTTGCAAAAGCGGTTGCACACTCGTATTCTTACGATGTGTAAACGAATTCGCACTACCTTATTACAACTATACCGTTTCTAGGGTAGGGATTGAAGAGGAAGCTTTTCGGGTATAAAAGCTAAGACTTTGATTAACAGAACATGTTGGAGGGATTAAGCTATGGGATTCTTTAAAAAACTATTCGGTGGTAAAGAAGAACAACTTAACGCGGTTTCACCGCTTACAGGGAAGGTCATTGACATCACAAACGTTCCTGACCAAGTGTTCTCGCAAAAAATGATGGGTGACGGTATCGCCGTCGAACCGACAGATGGTAAAGTCGTTTCGCCGGTCAACGGTACAATCGCGACTGTCTTCCCGACAAAACACGCGATTGGGATCAACGCTGACAACGGTGCCGAGTACTTGATTCACATCGGTCTCGACACGGTCAACCTTAAAGGTGAAGGCTTCGAAACGCACGTGACAGAAGGTCAAGCGGTTAAAGCTGGCGACACGCTCGTCACATTCGACCTCGACTTCATCAAAGCGAACGCGCCGTCGACGATCACACCAGTGATCATCACGAACCACGACAGCTTTGGCGTCAACAAACTCGTTGCTGAAGGCGACACGGTCACAGCCGGTTCTTCAGAAGTCGTCGAATTGACGAAAAAATAAGTTGCACATTTTACTCGGAGGCATACGCTTCTGAGTATTTTTTTATGGATTCGGGAACTATACTAAGAAGAGAGGGGGAGAGACACATGGATGGAAAGAACGCACCGTATCGGGGGTATGGGGATCGGATTCGAATTTTACGTGAGCGGGCCGGCATCTCGGTCGAGGCACTCGCCGACCGCATCGGCGTCGCCCCGTACTTTATTCGCCGGACCGAGCTGAGTGAAGTCTACCCGACGATGCCTTACATAGAGGCGCTCGCCGAGGCGCTCAAGATCGACGCGAACTATTTGGCCCGCCATATTTGGACGGGTGAGTCGCTCAAAGTGCTCATGAAAGGAACGGTCCCGGAGCTCGAACAGATGAAGCTCGCCTACGATGAGGCGATGCACGGCAAGTCGACCGAGGACATGCAACGTCAGCTCGAGGCGCGCATGCGCATCTTCGACTTGATGCACGAGGAAGAACTCCGTCGCATCTTTGCCGAAGACGAGGAACCGACGTCACATCAAGCGCTCGAGGCGCTCGTCGATGCTGTGCTCGACCTAGGCCGCTCGCACGAACCGACGCAACGGATTGTTCCGTTCGCTCGCTATATCGAGCAGCTCGTACCGGACCAGTTCGTCGACAACTCGTTCCAATACACGGAGTTCGGGGTCATCGCTAAATCGTATAAATTGCAGTGACAGCCGTGGGAGACCACGGTTTTTGCATACAAAAACAGCCGCTCCGAGGAACGGCTGTTTTCTGTTAACGCGCCATGCGCGCGTCGTAGCGTACTTTCGGTCGTGTCCCGGCAAGTAGGAAGCCGAGCACGATATTGAGAATCGTGAGCACCCAACCGACGTAACCGAACGTGTAGGCGAGGCTCGCGAGCATCGTCTGCCAGTCGAGTAAGGACGCGGCGTCACCACGAACGCTGAAGCGGATCGCGGTGAATCCGATGAGCGTCGTCGCCGTGATCAAGATGCCGATCCACGCGCCGCCGAAACGGGACGTCTCCGGACGACGGCTGACCGGATACCAAAAAGCGAGCGTCCCGAGGAACGTGCTTCCTGCGTATGCGAGCAAGACTTGCCACAGCGCATCGGCGTCCAAGAAGACGGTATAACAGATGAACGTCGTGAGCGTCGTCATGAAAGTAAAGATTAAAGCTGCGAGTAATCGTGATCGCATAGTTCGTTTCCTCCTCATTTTGCACATTCTTTAGAGTATACGAAAACGAAAATGCTGTAAACGTTATTGTCGATTCTGTAATATTTGTCGCCATTGTTTAATCGCATTGTTGCCGTAGAACAAGACACCGCCGCGATAAAATTTCGAGCCGACCCACAAAATCACACCGATCGTGGCGATCATGATGCCAATCGATAACGCGACTTCCCACACAGGCACGTCGACGAGCATGACGCGAAGGAACATGAGCATCGGCGTGAAGAACGGCACGTACGACAGGATTGTGACGATCGGAGCCTCCGGATTGTTCAAGCCGAACATAGCGGCGAGGAACCCGGCGACGAGCAGCATGATAACTGGCATCGTCATCTGTTGCGACTCCTCGACCCGGCTGACGAGCGATCCGAGCACGGCGAACATGGCCGCATAGAGCAGGTAGCCGAGCGTGAAGAAAGTCAACAGATAGACGACGGCGCGGACGTTGCCGGCGTTGTCGATGACGGACTGGGCCATCTCGTTGCTACGAGCGCTGAAGTAACCGAAGCCGAGGAAGATGGCGATTTGGAGCAGGGCGAGCGTCCCGATAGCCGAGATTTTAGCGAGCATGTGCGTCACCGGATGTGTCGTCGAGATGATGAGCTCCATGACACGCGACGATTTCTCGGTCGTGACCTCGGTCGAGATCATCGATCCGTACGTGATGATTGAGATGTAGAGCAACATGAGCATGACGTAGACGAAGGCGAACGACGAGAACAGCTCGTCCGAGTTTTCTCCGCCGCGGCCGAGATACGATTCCTCGACCGTCACGGGTTCATTCAACGCCGCGAGGACGGTTGGGTCGATGTTCGACGCCTCAATCAGCTCGGCGTTCCGGACTTCCCGCAGCGCCGTCTGTAGTACCGTCGTGAAATCCGGTTCCGGCCGTTCCGAGAGGACGCGGGCCGAGTCCTCTTCGATGAAGGCGACGATCTCATAGTCCCCGTTATCGAGCCCGGCACGTGCCTCGGACTCGCTGATGGACGCCGACTCGATATCTTCATAGCCGAGAGACTGCATGAGCGTCGTCAGTTCGTTATTGTCGGTGACGAGGATGGCTTGCGCCTGGTCAGTGTCCTCGAAGTTCGCGAGCAAGCGGTCGATGTTCGTAAAACCGAAGATGAACAGGATTGTCAACAGCGTCGAGATGAGGAACGCCTTCGAGCGCAGTTTCGAGCGTAACGTGAACGAGTAGAGTGGTCCGAAGTTATGAAACATGTTGGCCGACCTCCTTGATGAAGATGTCGTTTAATGAAACGGGCTGGCGCATGAACGTCTTGATGGCGGCCCCGTTCACCACGAGGGCACCGAGCACCGCGTCGCTGTCGTCGAACGAGTCGAGGCGGACGAAGTGGCCATCTTTATATGGCTCGACCGCCCGGACGACCGGGAGGGCTTGCAGCAGGTCCGGTCGATCGGTTTCAATGAACAGTACCGGCTCCTCATAGCGTGTCTTGATTGTAGGTACGTCGCCGCTGACGACGGCACGTCCACCTTTCAAGATGCCGATATGTTGGCACAACTCCTCGACGTGCTCCATCCGATGGCTCGAGAAGACGATTGTCGTCCCGGCGTCACGGAGGGCGAGCACTTCACGCTTTAAAATCTCGACGTTGACCGGGTCGAGTCCGCTGAACGGTTCATCGAGAATGAGCAGCTCCGGGTTGTGGAGCAGGGCGGCCACGAGTTGAATCTTTTGTTGGTTCCCTTTGGACAGTTGTTCGACGCGCATCGTTTCATACTGCGGGATTTCGAGCCGTTCGAGCCACGTCTTGACGGCTCGTTTCGCCTCGGCCTGCCGCATGCCTTTCAAGCTTGCTAAGAAGACGAGCTGGTCACGAACGGGTGACTTTGGATACAGGCCTCGTTCTTCCGGCAGATAGCCGACGATGCGATGGTCGACGTTGCGGCCATCCCACGTAATCGTTCCGGCACTCGGTTTGAGGATATCGAGAATCATGCGGAACGTCGTCGTCTTCCCGGCGCCGTTCGCCCCGAGCAGGCCGAACATCTCACCTTTCGGGACGTGGAAGCTCAAGTCATCGACGGCCGTGAAGTCGCCGAATTGTTTCGAGACACGATCGATTTGTAACGTCATCATATGTACCTCCTTATAAGTGTCTACTATTAGCGTACGCCATGCTGAGCAAAAAGTTTCACATTTCTTCGAAAATGATTTATCTTGAAATCAAGATAATAATAAGGAGGACATGACATGACAAAGCAATCAGCGGGCATCCATCACATTTCAGCGATGGTGAAAGACCCACAACGCACCATCGATTTTTACGGGAATGTCCTCGGACTTCGATTCGTTAAACAGACGGTCAACTTCGACGACCCGGGCACATACCACCTCTATTTCGGGGACGAGCAAGGCTCACCAGGGACGGTCATCACGTTCTTCCCGATCCCAGGGATCGGCAAGGGCAGCGTCGGCAGCGGACAGGTCGGTGTCACGGCCTATCTCGTGCCAGCAGGCAGCCTCTTGTTCTGGGAGAAACGATTGAACGACCATGGCGTTGGAACGGTCGCGACCGAACGATTCGGTGAACCGTCACTCTTGTTTGAAGACCCGGACGGACTCGTCGTCGAGCTTGTCGCCCGGAAAAGTTCGAAACAGACGAGTTGGGTCGTGCCGGGTGTGACGTCAAGCGAGGCGATCACCGGCTTCGCGGGGGCGACGCTGTTGTCGAAAGACCCAGAAGCGACGGTTCGCCTGTTGACCGGACTGTTTGGTTTTGAGACGGTAGGGGAAGATTCGGAGTGGATTCGGCTCGAGGCGGCGGCCGACTACGGCAACGTCATCGACGTGAAAAAGAGCATCCTGCCGAACGGGGTACCTGGTTCGGGAACGGTCCATCATATCGCCTGGCGCATCAACGACGGGGAAGACTACGCCTCGTGGCAAGACGCCATCTTCGAGCTCGGGCTGCGGCCGACCGAAGTGAAAGAGCGTCATTATTTCCGCTCGGTCTATTTCCATGACGGCGGCCGAATTTTGCATGAACTGGCGACCGATGCCCCTGGCTTTTTGGTCGATGAGAGCTTGGAGGGCCTCGGCTCGACGCTCAAGCTCCCGGCTTGGTTCGAACAAGACCGTGAGACGATCACCCGCACGTTACCGACGATTACAATACCGAGAGGAGACATGACATGATTCATCAATTCATCAAAGGTACGACCGAGACGACACTCGTTTTATTGCACGGCACAGGAGGGACGGAACAGGACTTGATTCCGCTCGCTCGAATCCTCGCCCCGGAGGCAAACATTTTGACGCTGCGCGGTGACGTCCTCGAGAACGGCATGTCCCGTTTCTTCCGCCGTCACGCGGAAGGCGTACTCGACCTCGAGGACTTGAAGAAACAGACGGAACGGTTCTTGACGTTCTTGGATGACGCCACGACAGAGTACGGCATCGACCGGGACAAGATGATTCCGCTCGGTTATTCGAACGGCGCCAACTTGATCGGCTCGGCGCTGTACCGACAAAACGCATTCCACGCGTCGCTCTTATTCCACCCGATGGTCCCGGACCGCTCGCTCACGCTGCCGGACCTCGCTGGTGCGAACGTGTTTATCTCGGCCGGAGAACGTGACCCGATTTGCCCGAAAACAGAAACAGAAGAGCTCACGTCGACGCTACGGGTTGCCGGAGCGGACGTCGAACTCTTCTATCACGGAGGTGGGCACGAGCTGCGCATGGAAGAAGTCGAGGCAGCTCGGGCATGGCTAGAACCGTTCCTCGGTTAAGCCATCTTCTTCGGTTTCGGTGGTCTCGAATAGACGACGAGCACACCTCGATCAATCAAATAGGCGGCGAACAGACGTTTCGCCTCTTCAGAACGAACGGTTCGGTCGATTTGGATATACAATCGGCCGAGCTTTTTTTGTGACGTGCGGGTCAATAACCAGATGGAGTCAAGCGTGTACTGCCAACCGCGGAGCGTATCCGCGCCGATGTACATATACCGGTTCGATGTGCGCTCAAGCAGATAATTAAGCCACCAGACGTCCCGGGCGAGCTTCATGGCGACACCGATGAAGAACGAGATGAACACGAACGACAGGGCAGACAGAATCGGATGGATGGCGGTAAATCGTTCCCGGATGGGTTCGAAGGCGACGATGAGCAGTCCGACGGAAAAGGCGCCGGTGAACCACCAAAATCCGAAGTTAGAGAATGAACGTTTCGGGTCATGCACCATATGATGACGGTTACGGATGACGGAAGCCATTCTCCACACCTCCTTTTATTAGAATATTCTGATTATTTAGTAAGACTACTATACTATACTGTACCCACTCTCGTCTATTTGAATACGCGCGAAACGTGCTCTAGCTTGAAGATTTCTTGACGTTTCGGCTTGCAGAGGGCAAATCCGGGGAATGATGACAGTGAAGTCATCATTTTTTTGTGGAATCGTAATTTCATCAGCTCAAAAAATCGGCTATGATGGATGAGGCAAAAAAGAGAGAACATCAGAAAACTAATAAAGAACTAGAGGGAAAGACATGCGAAATCATTGGTACGATAATATTAAAGGCGTGCTCGTCTTGCTCGTCGTGTTCGGTCACTTGTTGACCGACGTACGCGGCGCGTATGATGACATCCTGCCGAAATGGGTCTATTTATTTTTATACACGTTCCACATGCCGTTGTTCATCATGTTGAGCGGTTACTTCTTCCGGGAGAACCGTTATTTGCGCGTCATCCAGTTGTTCGTCGTCTACGTCATCTGGCAAGTGATTCTCGGCTCGTGGTTCGCCTTCACCGAGGGCATCCCGCTCTTATCACTCGAGAACCCTGCACTGAACATCTTGACGCCGTATTGGGCGCTCTGGTATTTGATGGCGATTATCATCTGGTACGTCATCACCCCGTACGTGACACAATTGAAAGGATACGTGCTGTTCGCGCTCTTGTTCGCGCTCCTGTTCGGCTTCCAAGCTGAGTCGACCGGGTTCTTCGCGCTCCGGAAAGTCATCATGTTCTACCCGTTCTTCTTGATCGGGAACTGGATGAGCGAACGGAACACGTTGAACTTCTTTGAATTGCCGAAGCGGGCCGAGCAGCGCAACCGTTACCGGATTGGCGGTTTTGCCGTCTTCACGACGCTCACGCTCGGGCTACTCGCCTCGATGAGTTTCCAACAGGAGGGTACGTTCTATCATATCGGTAACTTGTTCAAATTCCGGTTCGCTTATGAGTCGGCGGTGCCGGAGGCGATTTGGAGCGGGCCGTTCGCTTTCTTGATCGTCTACACGGTGTCGATTCTTATGGCGATCAGCTTCGCCTTGATGATTCCAGGGCGTGAACTGCCGGTGTTCACCCGGGCCGGGAAGTATAGCCTCTATGTCTATTTGGTGCACGTCTTCCTCGTCGTCGCCTGGAAGGCGTTCATCCCAGCCGGTTTCATGCCGACGTCGTGGCTCCAATTGCTCGTCTTGTTCGGCGTCGCCTTCTTGATCGTCCTGGTCATTATCAGCCCGCCGGTCGTCAAGCTGTTGAAGCCGCTCGTTGAGATTGACGTTCGCCGTGCCCAAGATATGAAGGACGTGAAATCGTAAACCCTTTTCTAAATGGCGGTTTTCCGCTACACTTTAAGATGGGAAGCGAAACTAGAGTTAAGGAAGTGACACCATGCCATACGAAAATGGAATGCACAGCACTGAAGGAGACGTCAACGTCTCACGCCACGTCGTGGAAATGATCGCCGCTGTCGTGGTCAAAGAGACGAAATACGTGTCGTTCACACAAGAAGATACGAAATTGTCAGAGCGCGCGCTCATGAAGCACGTCAAAGTCGACGAGTCGTCAGAAGGCGTCACAATCAACTTGTCACTTTACATCGCGTACGGTCAATCGATCGTCAAGACGGTGACGGCCGTGCAAGAACGCATCACGCAAGACATGGACACGATGCTTGCCATGACACCGTTATCGGTGAACGTGAAAGTCGTCGGAATCCAATTATAAGTCGTGGGAGAAGCACCTGCTTCTCCTGCTTTTTTATTTTTTTGCGAAAGCGGTTGCATGATGATGGCTTTTTCATTTATAATAGAAATCGAACAAGTGCAACCGTTTGCATCAATGACCAATCGTGCAACGGGTACTTGTCAAGTTCCCTTAATGTAGTCTGACGACAGAAGCATTAGAAGGAAAGGCGGAAAGCATGTATGTCGACGATTGAAGCAGTCATTTTTGATTTGGACGGTGTCATCACTGACACCGCGGAGTACCATTACCTCGCTTGGAAACAACTTGGAGAAGAGCTCGATATTCCGTTTGACCGCGAGTTCAATGAGACGCTAAAAGGCGTGAGTCGGACGGACTCGCTCGAGCGCATCCTCGCGCTCGGTGGAAGACAGGACGATTTCACACCGGATGAAAAAGCGGAACTCGCACAGAAGAAGAACGAGCATTACGTTGAACTCATTCAACACATCTCTTCAGCCGACTTGTTGCCGGGCATCATTTCATTCCTCGATGAAATTAAAGAGGCTGGTCTCAAAATCGGAATGGCTTCGGCTTCTAAAAACGCATTCGCGGTCGTAGACGCACTTGGTGTCCGTCATTACTTCGATCACATTGTCGATGCAGCAACTGTCGCCGAATCAAAACCACATCCCGAAGTGTTTTTGAAGGCTGCCTCTGCCCTTGGCGTGAAACCCGAACATGCCATCGGCGTTGAAGACGCAGCTGCAGGCGTAACTGCAATCAAAGCGGCAAACATGTTTGCTGTCGCCGTCGGGGAAGAGTCGATGCTCGGTCATGCAGACCTCATCGTTTCTTCGACCGATGAACTCTCGCTCGCACGCATCCTCGAACGCGTCGGCGCGTAAAGACTACGATCATCTTCCGTGAGATGACGACTGCCCCGAACAGTCGTCATCTTTTTGTGTTGGTCCAAAAGACCTAAAATAGATAGAAATGCCTAAAAATAGATGACAAGTACATTACAAAACCGTTACACTTTTATATGGGAACAAGTAATAACTGGTAATAATTGATGAATTTGGGTGATGGGGAACATCAATTAGGTGTAGAGGAGGATTTGTGCATGGAATCTACAAACGTGAATGAAAATATTTATCGGGAACTGATGGAGATCGAAGAGTCGTATCGCCAGCTGCAACGCCGGGCCGAGTATTTGATTTCGGAACTGAACCGGAACAAGCGGGAAGAAGAATCGCTACTCGATCCGTCAAAACGAATGCGCCCACGTCGCGTCAATCAACGTTATCCGCTCGAGGTCTATGTCCATCAGGTAACAGACCTGTTGAAGGAACGGAAGACGATGAGCGTGCGGGACATTCAAATGGAGCTCGAGTTGCGTTATCGTCACCACATTAGCAATATTTACCAATTGATGGTGAAAATCGAATCGGTCAATCCTGACATCAAAAAGATTGGCCGCGGCTTGTATACATACGAGGCCACGGATGACGTGACGACGCATCCGGCCCACGCCTGAACGTGACCCGACGAGACGACCTCGTCGGGATTTTTTCGTTGTAACATTTCTGATACGTCTCGCCTCAAGGGAAATATGCTATAATTCGCCAGAGTCTATTTTTTTATGAGAGAGGAACGTTGGCCCATGTTATGGATTGCCATGTTGGTCAGTTTTGTGATGGCCATCTTGATCACGCCGCTCGTTCGCCGGTTTGCTTTTCTGATCGGAGCGGTCGATCACCCGAACGCCCGAAAAGTACATTTACGGACGATGCCACGGATCGGCGGCCTCGCCATCTTCATCGCTTTCTTTATCGGCTATGCGCTCCTATTGCCGACGAGCCGTTATAACGATGCCATCTTGATTGGGGCGGTCGTCATCCTGTTGACCGGTTTGATTGATGATCGCTTCCAACTGACGGCCCGCGTCAAACTGATGGGCCAGATGATCGCGACGGTCATCGTCTTGAACTCAGGCATGCGCATCGAATTGATTAACCTGCCGTTCGACCAACAGCTGTATCTCGGTTCGTGGAGCATCCCGGTGACGGTGCTCTGGCTGATCGGCATCACGAACGCCATCAACTTGATCGACGGTCTCGACGGACTCGCCGCCGGGGTCTCGAGCATCGCCCTCGGGACGATCGCGCTGCTCGCAATCATCCAAGGGAACGTTTATTTGACGATGATGGCGCTGTTGCTCCTGGCGAGCACGCTCGGCTTTCTCGTCCATAACTTCTATCCAGCGAAGATATTCATGGGCGACACCGGGGCGCTCTTCCTCGGCTATATGCTCGCCGTCTTCTCCTTGATCGGATTCAAGAACGTGACGCTGTTCTCGCTCGTCGTCCCGGTCCTCTTGCTCGGTCTGCCGATCTCGGACACGATTTTTGCGATCGTCCGTCGGCTCGTGCAAGGGCGTCCGCCGATGTCGCCTGATAAGTCGCATATGCATCACCAGTTGATCGATATGGGCTTCACGACGCGGCAAGCCGTCCTGCTCATGTATGGGATGACGTTCTTCTTCGGCATCGCCTCGATTCTGTTCGCGAAGACGACGATGCTCGGAGCCATCATCACGTTCGTCATCGTCCTGATCGTCATCGAGCTGATCGTCGAGTCGACCGAGTTGATTCACCCGAACTATAAGCCGATTATCCAGACGTCCCGGCGTCTGCTCGGACGACCGAAGACGTGAAGCATCAACAAAAGCCCAAGGACATCGTGTCCTTGGGCTTTTGTTTGGTCAGTAGGTCGTCGTTTCGCTGAAACCGTCTTCTGTTTCATTCAAACCGTCGCCGGTCCCGTTGTCACGATCTTCCGCCGTGAGCGGGAGGCCGAGCTCGGTCTTCAAGAGCGAGCGCTTCTCACTCAAGTCGGCCGGGTCGAGTTCATAGTAATACACACCGCCGAGCGTCAAGTCACCGCCTGCGAGCGTCTCTTGGTTGAACGACCGGAGCGACTTCGTGTACGGCTGCAGCTGTGACGCCTCGGACAAGGACATATTCGTTCGGATGTTATCGCCGACCGCATTCATGATCCGGTTGAGCTTCGTGAACGAATTGATCGTCGTCGCCTCGTTGATGATGGCCTCGAGCACCTGCTGTTGACGTTTCGCCCGTCCGACGTCACCCTCGGGGTCGTCTTTGCGCATGCGCGCGTAGGCGAGTGCTTCTTTTCCATCTAACATTTGGACGCCGGGTTCGAGCTCGACGTTACCGGTCGCCCGGCCCGAGATTGGGACGAGCACATCGACCTCGACGCCGCCGACCGCATCGACGAGATCCTCGATGCCGTCAAAGTTGATCGTCGCGTAGTAGTCAATCGGAATGTCGAACAGCTTCTCGACCGTCGCAATCGTCGTGTCGATGCCGCCGTAGGCGTAGGCATGGTTGATTTTGTCTTTGAACTCACCGTCAGTCGTGACGATATCGACGTACGAGTCGCGCGGGATGCTGACGAGCGTCACTTGGCGCGATTCCTTGTTGAACGTCGCCACCATGAGCGAGTCGGTCCGTCCTTCTTCGAGCGAGGCGCCGCCATCGACGCCGGCGAGTAAGACGGAGAAGTGATCTTTCGTCAAATCGACCGTCTCTTCCCGACGGTCCGACTTGTCACCTCGTGTCAGCTCGCTGTTCGTGTTCTCCGCCGTCTCGTTCGCCTTAAAGACGAAGTAGCCGAAGGCCGACCCGCCAATCAACAGGACGAGGCCGAGCACGAGCAGGACGATCTTCCACACGGGGCGTTTCTTGCGGGAGTCTTGTTCCATGTCGTCTCCTCATTTCATTCGTTTCCTTTAGTATACGTGACCTACCGCACAAAATCACGTTCGATGATGCGTTGGTCCTGGGTCTCGAGTCCCCCTTGTCCGTTCGTCAAATCGACGAGCCATGCCATCGCGGCCTCGGTCTCTTCGACCGGCACCGAGATGTGGAACGTGACGGTGTCCGCGTAGACGATGTCGTCGAGGAGGTACGATGATTGCCGCAGTTCGTTCTCGACCTTGCCGATCCAGCCGTAATCGACCGTGAGCGTCAAGCGTTGCATCGGGATGCGCTCGACGATGCCGACCGCGTCGAGCCCTTCGCTCACCGTGCCGCCGTATGCGCGAATCAGTCCGCCGCCGCCGAGCTTGATGCCGCCGAAGTAGCGGGTGACGACGACGACCGTGTCTTTCAACTCGCGTTTCCGGAGCACTTCGAGCATCGGCAGCCCGGCCGTCCCGCTCGGCTCGCCGTCATCGTTCGCTTTTTGGAACTCGTTCCGCTCGCCGATGATATAGGCCGAACAGTTATGATTGGCATTCCAATGCGCCTTCTTGATGGCTTGGATGAACGCCTGCGCCTCCTCTTCGGACGTGACCCGTTTGAAGTGGGCGATAAATTTTGACTTTTGAATGACGACCTCGTATTCTCCGTCTTGTTTTATAGTATAATTTTGTTCAGCAGACATTTCTGAAAATTCTCCTTTCTATTTTTGAATATTTTTTTTAAAATTCAAGTAGGCGTCAACGCCAGTTGCGGCGAAAGGGAAGGAGAGCCTCCAAGTTTTACTGTAAACGAACGTTCCGCAGACGATAATAGGAATAGATGAGGACTTACTACCGAATTATTAGGGGATGGCATCGTGAATCATATTACCGATCGTACAGCTTTAGAACATATCATAACAAATATGATTGATACGGTGACGGAAAGTAAAGAGGAGATCGTCCGGATTACCGAGAGTTCGGCCAACGAATATTCGTTGATTCAGAACGAACTGAAAGAGTTGACGCAAAAGATTGAGTTTTACATCGAGGAGTCGGAACGGCTCGACCTGCTCGTGAAAGCGGCGAAGAACAAACTCGTCCAAGTGAGCAAGAAGTTTCATATACATAGCGAGCAAGAGATTCGGGAGGCATACGAACGCGCCAACCAAATGCAGCTCGAGCGTTTTCTCATCCAAAAAGAAGAGATGGCCGGCCAACAGCGTCGCAACGACCTTGAACGCCGCCTGCTCATTCTCGAGGACACGATTGAGCGGGCCGATAAGCTCGTCAGCCGCGTCTCCGTCGTGCTGAACTTCCTGCGGGACGACCTGCAACAAGAGTACTCGGACATGATGAAGAAGCAAGAGATGGCAATCAGCGTCTTTGAGGCGGCCGAACGTGAACGTCGTCACCTCGCCCGTGAAATGCACGACGGACCAGCGCAATCGCTTGCCCACATCTTGATTCGGGCCGACTTGATCGAGAAGACGTTCGACAAGCGGGGGAAAGACGAGGCGTTCGCCGAACTGCACGAGCTGAAACGCCTCATCCGCGGCGCGCTCGTCGACGTCCGGCGTCTCATCTACGACCTTCGTCCGATGTCGCTTGACGACCTCGGTTTCTTGCCGACGCTCGAACGGTATCTCCATCAGACTGAGGAATACACGGCCATCAAGACCCGGCTCAACTACCGGGGCTCGCGGGCCCGACTGCCTGAGAAATTGGAGATCAACGTGTTCCGGCTCGTCCAAGAGGCAGTCCAAAACGCGATCAAACATTCGAAGACGGCGGAGATTATCGTCAACGTCGAGCAAGCGCATGATGCGATACATATTCATGTACGCGACCATGGGGTCGGATTCGTGCCGAGTTCGATTGGCGAAGAGTCATTCGGGATCGTTGGGATGCGAGAACGGATCGAGCTTGTGAACGGAAGCATGACCATTGATTCGGAAGTCGGCAAAGGGACGGTCGTCCGCATGTCGATTCCGATCACGTAAGACAAGAACAAGGGGGAGTATCCAGATGGAACAATTACAAACACGCATCGCGATTGTGGATGACCATGAGCTGTTTCGAGAAGGCTTGAAACGGATTTTTGATTTAGAGGACGAGTTCACGGTCGTCGCCGAAGGACGGACCGGGACGGAGGCGATTCGCATCGCCGCGGACCACAAGCCGGAAATCTTGATTCTCGATATCAACATGCCTGAATTGAACGGGATTGAGGCGACGAAACAGTTGTCGGTGCTCTCACCAGAGACGCGCGTCCTCATCTTGTCGATTCACGACGATGAGTCGTACATCACGCATGCACTCGAAGCCGGAGCATCTGGGTTCTTACTCAAAGAAGTCGCATCGACCGAGCTGATCTCGGCCGTGCGCTCGGTCGCGAAGGACGGGGCATACTTGCACCCGAAAGTGACGACGAACGTCTTGAAAGAGTACCGTCGCTTGCTCCAATTCAAAGGGGAGCAGGCCGGCCGTAACGTCGAGAACCGCACGGATGATCCGGTCTACCAATTGTTGTCGCGTCGTGAAGTCGAAGTGTTGCACTTGCTCGCCGAGGGCCGCTCGAACCGCGACATCAGCGACATGTTGTTCATCAGCGAGAAGACGGTCAAGAACCACGTCTCGTCGGTGCTCCGCAAGATGGAAGTGAACGACCGGACGCAAGCCGTCGTCGATGCCATCCGCCGCGGATGGGTTGAGATTTGACCTCTACCGATGCAATACATCGTTTTTATGCTACAATATGGAATGGAATCCACATTCAATTGGAAAACGAAACGATGTAAAGTGAGGATATAGCATGGGAAACATAGCCATTTTGACCGACAGTACTGCCTATTTGCCGGCCGAATTTTGTGAGCGCCACGACGTCCACGTCGCACCGCTCAGCGTGATTTTTGACGGGGAGTCGTTCCGCGAAGCCGTCGATATCACGACCGAGGCTTTTTATGACCGGATCGAGGCAGGGAACTTGCCGACGACGTCCCAGCCGAGCATCGGTGAAACGATTGAACTGATTGAGCGTCTCCCGAACGAGGTGACGGACGTGATCGCGATCACGCTCTCGAGCGGCATCAGCGGGACGTATCAATCGATGATCGCCTTGAACGACATGGTCGACGTCAACGTTCACGCATTCGATTCGGAGATCTCATGTATGCCTCAAGCGTTCCTCGTCGAGGAAGCGATTCATTTACGCGATGCAGGCGCGTCGGCGCAAGAAATCATGGCTCACCTTGAAAAGATGCGCGAGTTGATTCGGGCGTACTTCGTCGTCGATGACCTCGACCACCTCCAACGAGGCGGCCGACTCAGCGCGGCGCAAGCGCTCGTCGGGTCGTTCCTTCAAATCAAACCGGTGCTGCATTTCCAAGACCGGATGATCGTCCCGTTCGAGAAGATTCGGACGTACAAGAAGGCGGTCCGTCGCATCGAAGAGATGATGGAACAGTCGATTCAAGGCGACGGGACAGGCTACTGTATCGGCATCATCCACGCCAACTGCCCGGAACGTCAGGCCGAGGAAATCGCCTCGATGAAACAGAAGTTTCCGCAGGCGCATGTCACGGGCGGTCATTTCGGACCGGTCATCGGGACACACCTTGGGCCAGGCGCAATCGGCATCACGTGGTATCGCCGCGAATGGTAAACAAAAGACGGCCATCTGGTCGTCTTTTTCGATAGAGAGGAGTGAGCCTGTGGCCAAATATCGTCAAATCTATGAGCGCCTCGCCGAGCGGATGAAGACGGGCGAGTATGCGGCGGAGTCGAAACTGCCGTCCGAGACCGAACTCATGCACGAGTACGAGGCGAGCCGAGGGACGGTCCGGAAAGCGCTCGATTTGCTCCAAGAGCACGGCTACGTCCGGAAGCATCACGGGAAAGGCGTGTTCGTGCTGCGGCGCGATCAAATCGAGTTCCAGTTCAACGGCATCGTCAGTTTCTCCGAAGTGTACGCCAGCATGCTCGGTCGCTCGATTCAGACATCGGTCGCCTCGTTCGAGGACATCGAGGCGCCGGCGTGGCTCGCCGACCGAATGAATTTGACGCCGGGGACACGGATGTACCGGATTGAGCGGGTCCGCAACTTCGATGGTGAGAACGTCATCTTAGACGTGAACTATTTCGTCAAAGACCTCGTGCCCGGCCTGACAGAAGAAATCGCCGCGCAATCGATTTACGCCTATGTCGAGCACGAGCTCGGGATGCAAATCAGTTACGCCAAACGGAAGATCGCGGCCGAGGACGTGACCGAGCTCGACCGCTTGCGGCTCGACCTGCACGATTATGAATACGTCATCGTCATCACGAACGACACGTTCCTCTATGAGGGCAGACAGTTCGAATATACCGAGTCCCGCCACCGGCTCGACAAGTTCCAGTTCAGCGATGTGGCGCGCCGGTAAGGCTCCTTTTTCGAAAGGAGTCTTTTTTTTCGTTTTGAATCAAGGCAAGAGGGAACAAAAATAGTGAACGCCTGTCACATAGTTGTCACACCTAACTTATATAGATAAGTTGTTGACATGACTTATCTATATAAGTTAAACTTTGTTTGTACTCATAAGTAACCGTTTTCAACAAACGCTTTCAAACAAAGGAGGCCTACAATATGAAGGCAGATTATCGTCAAATCGCCGCGGATATCCTTGAAGCCATCGGGGGCAAGGATAATGTCGACAAAGCGGCACACTGTGTCACGCGGCTCCGTCTTTCGTTGAAAGACCAGTCGCTCGTCAATGAAGCAAAAGTGAAAGAAGCCGATCTCGTCAAAGGCGCATTCGAAAACTCGGGTGTGTATCAGGTCGTCATCGGGGCCGGGGACGTCGAGCGTGTCTACGCCGAGTTCATCAAACTCGCTGGGCTTGAAGCGGCGACGGTCGCCGAGGTCAAATCGTCGGGCGGTAAGAAGATGAACCCGCTCCAGAAGCTCGTCAAAGTGTTCTCGGACGTGTTCATGCCGATCATCCCGGCCATCATCGTTGCCGGTCTATTGATGGGGATTAACAACTTGCTCGCCTCAGAAGGACTGTTCGTCGAAGGTGCGACGTTGATTGAGGAATATCCGAACCTACAAGGGTTATGGGATCTCGTCAACATGATGGCGAACACGGCGTTCGTCTTCCTCCCGGCACTCGTCGGTTGGTCGGCGACGAAACGGTTCGGCGGCAGCGAAGTGCTCGGGATCGTCATGGGTCTCTTGCTCGTCCACCCGGATCTCTTGAATGCATGGGGTTACGGACAAGCAGCGCTGGAGGGCGACGTTCCGACGTTCAATATCCTCGGCTTGTTCGAGATCGAGAAAGTTGGCTACCAAGGTCAGATTCTTCCGATTTTGGCCGCGGCCTTCATTTTGAGCCATATTGAGATTTTCTTGAAAAAACATGTACCGAATGCGATTCAATTGCTCGTCGTGCCAATCACGACAATCGTCATCACTGGTTTCCTTGCGCTTTCGATTGTCGGACCGCTCACACGTGGCCTCGGTAACTTGATTGCAACGGGAATCGTCAACGTGTTTGAAGCGGTACCGGTCGTCGGGGCACTCCTGTTCGGTCTGCTCTACGCACCGCTCGTCGTTACCGGGATGCACCACTTGTTCCTCGCCATCGACTTGCAGCTCATCGCGGAGACGAACGGGACGTTCCTCTGGCCGATGCTCGCTTTGTCGAACATCGCCCAAGGTGCAGCCGCACTCGCGATGTTCCTCGTGTTCAAACACGACGCCAAACAAAAGAGTATGGCTTCGACGTCATCGATCTCGGCATTCTTCGGGATTACCGAGCCGGCCATGTTCGGGGTGAACTTGCCGAACAAGTTCCCATTCTACTCGGCGATGATCGGGTCGGCCGTCGCGGCGGTGTTCATCACATTGAACGACGTCCAGGCGTTCGCTGTCGGGGTCGGGGGTCTTCCTGGATTCCTGTCAATCTTCACCGATAAGATTCTTATCTTCATCGTCGGGATGGTCATCGCCCTCGTCATTCCGTTCGTGTTGACGCTCGCCCTGTCGAAACGTTACATGAAAAAAGGCGAGATCGAGAAAAACAAAGTCGCATAAGAAGATTACTGACAAGGGGAGGGACGGAGGTTCTTCCCCTTTTCCTATCGAAATGAAAACTCTTACAAAAGGAGACTACATCTATGACACAACCAAACTGGCGTAAATCCGTCGTCTATCAAATCTATCCGAAAAGCTTCTATAGCCCGGAAGGCAATGCCACCGGCTCAATCAAAGGGGTGACGGCGAAGCTCGATTACTTGGCCGAGCTCGGCATCGAATACATTTGGATGACCCCGGTGTACAAGTCGCCGCAAAACGACAACGGCTATGACGTCAGCGACTATTACGCGATCGATCCATCATACGGGACGATGGACGATCTCGACGAGCTCGTCCGCGAGGCCGAGGCGCGTGGCATCGGGCTCATGATGGATATCGTCGTCAACCACTCCTCGACCGAGCATGAATGGTTCCAGAAGTCGCTCGCCGGGGACGAACGGTATCGCGACTACTACATCTGGCGCGACGAACCGACGAACTGGGAGTCGAAGTTCGGCGGCAACGCCTGGAAATATGACGAAGCGAGCGGTCAGTACTACCTTCACTTGTTCGACGTGACCCAGGCCGACTTGAACTGGGAGAACGAGCAGATGCGCGAGGACGTCTATGAGATGATGCGCTTTTGGCGCGATAAAGGCATCAAAGGGTTCCGCCTCGACGTCATCAACCTGATCTCGAAGCAGCAGGACTTCCCAGAAGACGATTCGGACGGCCGCAAATTCTATACGGACGGACCGCGCATCCATGAATATTTGAAAGAGATGAACCGCGAGGTGTTCGATGGCCACGACGTCATCACGGTCGGCGAGATGTCGTCGACGACGCTCGACCATTGCGTCCGCTACTCGAGTCCGGACGAGCGCGAGCTCAGCATGACGTTCAGCTTCCATCACTTGAAAGTCGATTATCCGAACGGCGAGAAGTTCGTCGCCGCACCGTTCGACTTTGTGCAATTGAAAGACATCATGTCGACGTGGCAGGAAGGGATGCACGGCAAGGGCTGGAACGCCATCTTCTGGTGCAACCACGACCAGCCGCGCGTCGTCAGCCGCTTCGGTAACGACACCGACCACCGCGTCGAGAGCGCGAAGATGCTCGCGACGGTGCTCCATGGCCTGCAAGGGACGCCGTACATCTATCAAGGCGAGGAAATCGGGATGACGAATCCGGGCTTTGACTCGCTCGACGAGTATCGTGACATCGAGACGCTCAACGCCTATAACTTGAAACGCGAACAGGGCGTGTCGCACGAGGACATGATGGCCGCCATCAAACAGAAGTCGCGCGACAACTCGCGGACGCCGATGCAGTGGGACGCGACGCCGCACGCCGGCTTCACGAGCGGGACGCCGTGGATCAACGTGGCGCCGAACTATACCGATGTCAACGTCGAGACGGCGCTCGACGACCCGAACTCGGTGTTCTACCACTACAAGAACTTGATCTCGCTCCGCAAAGAGTTCGACGTGTTGACGGACGGGGACTATACGCTCCTCACACCGGACGCGCTCGACGTCTGGGCGTACACGCGGAAGACGGAAGACGAGGAAGTGCTCGTCGTCGCCAACTTCTACGGCCCTGAGACGACGTATGAGATCCCGGCAGGTTTCTCGCAGGCCGAGGTCGTCAGCCACAACTATGACGTGCCGCAGCTCGACGGGACGACGTTGTCGCTCCGGGCGTATGAGGCGATCATGTTCTATAAGCAAAACTAAGTGTCCGGAGGCGTTCCATGTGAGCGCCTCCTTTTAGTTGCCGAGAGGCGGGCTATCATGGTAGGTTATTCATTAGGCGAGGAACACAGTCGTGTGACCTTGTAAACTATTTATATGGAGTGACCCTCGAGTCTCTCGAGGAACATGTGGACAGGATCTACTCTACACACGTAATGGCTGCCGGTGGCGGTGGCGGAGAAGTGGAAGGCCCGATTTGGGTATTGTTGTCGTTGGTGGCGCTATTGATCGCGCTCACCGCATTCTTTGTCGGATCGGAGTTCGCGGTCGTCAAAGTGCGGATGTCGCGGCTTGATCAATTGGTGGCGGAAGGGAACAAGTCGGCGATTCTCGCGAAAAAGGTCGCGTCTGACCTCGACTATTACTTATCGGCGTGTCAGCTCGGGATCACGGTGACGGCGCTCGGACTCGGTTTCCTCGGGGAACCGTCGGTCGTGCGATTGCTCACCCCGCTGTTTAACGAGTTCGATATCCTGGCGTCGCTCGCATCGATTATCTCGTTCGCCGTCGCGTTCGCGATCGTGACGTTCTTGCACGTCGTCATCGGGGAACTCGCACCGAAGACGCTCGCGATTCAATATGCGGAACGGATGACGCTCATCTTCGCCCGACCGTTGTTCTGGTTCGGACGGGTCATGTTCCCGTTTATCTGGTTGTTGAACGGATCGGCCCGATTGCTGCTCGGATTGTTCGGCGTCAAACCGGCCGGACATGAGCAAGCGCACTCGGAAGAAGAGTTGAAGATCATCATGGCGCAAAGTTTCCAAAGCGGTGAAATCAACCAGACGGAACTCGCGATGATGCAAAACATCTTCTCGTTCGACCAACACGTCACGAAAGACGTGATGGTGCCACGGACGAAAGTCGAGGCGATTGATATCGAAGCGACGCGGGCCGAAGTGCTCGAGACGTTCGCGGACAGTCAATACACCCGTTACCCGATCACGGAGGACGGCGACAAGGACAACTTGATCGGCTATATCAACGTCAAAGAGGTATTGATGGGACTCGCGGTCAGCCCGTCCATCAATCTCACCACTTATGTGAAAGAGCTTCCGGTCGTGCATGAAATGACGCCTTTGGAAGATACATTGAAACAGATGCGTGAGGCCCGGACCCACATCGCCATCGTCTTGGACGAATACGGCGGGACGGCCGGTCTCATCACGCTCGAAGACTTGCTCGAAGAGATTGTCGGGGAAATCCGTGACGAGTTCGACGAGGACGAGGTCGACCCGATTCATACGGTCGACGACATGACGTACGAAATCGATACGCGCGTCTTGCTCGAAGAACTCGAGGAACGGTTCGGCATCACGTTCGAACGTTCAGAAGGCATCGATACGCTCGGCGGTTGGCTCCAAGTCCACCGCGAGACGCACGAGGTCGGAGACACGCTCGAGTTCGACCGTTACGTCTTGACCGTCATCGAGATGACGGAGAATCACGTGGAGCGGGTACGACTCGTCGTCCGCCCTGACATTCAAGAGGCATAAGAAAAAGGTTCATCCGTTACTACCGGATGAGCCTTTTTAGTCGTTCATGCGTTGTTTTAGTCGTGCCGACAGATGAGGCGAATCGAGGTCGCTGTATCGAATCCCTTCCGCATAACGTTTGATGCCATCGATCGTGATTTGCAGCTTGAGGGAATGGAAGGGAACCCTATTCTCGTCGGCGACACGTTTCACGTCACGCAGTAAAACCATCACGTCTTCGTATGTATAGGAGTCGTCTTCCGCATGAAGGAAGAGGATGCCGTAGCGAGCTCCGTAAAACTCGAGGTCGACGGCTTGATCGAGTTGCAAGTGAGTGACATCATCACCGTGTGCCACATCGTCGCGCCAGGCTGAATCAGACAATTCGGTCATCACATCGATGCGGTCTGAAAAGGTTGGTGCGATTGACTGTTGAACGGCAGCATCATAAGCCTCGCTGATGCGTCGGTATGTGTTTTCCTTTGAGACGACGTCATCTTCATAGCTGTCATCGACGACATGGCCGCCTCGGGTGATTCGTACCACGAACTCGGTATCGACGCTTGTGTCAGAAGCCATCGTCACGTGGTATTTCGGATCGTAGAGTGATAAATACATGACGTCCGCTACATGAAGAGACAGATCCGGGTAAGTGACGTTGACATACTCCTGTGCCGTCTCAATTGCGCGTTGCTCCGCTTTGTCGCTCCCGTCAAAGACATACCAGCCCCACCATCCTACAAAGAAGACGCCGAGCATGCCTAAACCGGTCAAGATGTTGTGGATGGGTCGTTTGAACATCATAGTTGCCTCATTTCCAATAACTGGTCTATTTCTAGTATAGTCGGTCGTTTGCACTTTCACCTCCGTCTACAGCATGAAATGAAGGGACGTCTTTCCGTTAGCCGTCCCTGTTCCATCAACGAACATGACATGTGGATGTGAGGGTTGTATGCTAGCGTCAACAGAAAAAGGACTGATCTTATGGGCCAACTCATCCTAGCACCCGTTGGAACTCCCGCCATCCGATTCGGCGTCTGCCAGCGCTGTCTGAGCACGGACACGCGTGCTTACACATGCCATCACGGGCAGTGCCGCTATTGCCGCAACTGCCTTCATCTCGGTCGCGTCTGTCAATGCGACCGTCTTGCTGAAACAGACATCACGGCGCCGCTGGAAACGACCGACCTCGTCATGCCGTTCGAACTGTCGGGTGACCAGCAGCACGTCAGCCGACAGCTCCTGGCCTGGTGGGCATCTCGGACGAGCGGGCTCGTCCATGCCGTCTGCGGGGCCGGGAAGACGGAGATGACGTTCCCCGTCATCGCGAGTGCCGTCAATGACGGGAAGCGTGTCCTCATCGTCTCACCGCGACGTGACGTCGCCATCGAGTGGGCCGATCGGCTCGAGGCGGCCTTCTCTGTTCCCATCACCCGACGCTACGGAGGTGGGGACAAGGACACGATTGGGATGATCACCGTCGCGACGGCGCCGCTGCTCGTGAACTTGCGACATGTGTTCGATTACGTTCTCGTCGATGAGTCCGACGCCTTCCCGTTCGCTTTCGACCTCGCGCTCTGGTGGACGCTCCGCCGGGCCGGGAAAGGATTGTTTTTATTCGTGACGGCGACGCCGACCGTCTGGCAACGCCAGTTCCCGACCGTTCATCTGTCCCGGCGCTATCATGGCCACGATTTGCCCGTGCCCCGGCTCGTCCGTGAGACAGAGCCAGCCATCCTCGACTTCTGTCGCCGGTACGGGGCGTCACCCCGTCTGTTGTTCGTCCCGACGAAACCGGACCTCGTCCGTTATGGGGAACTGCTCGCGGCGAACGGGTTCGCCTACCAGGCCGTCTCGGCCGACACGGACGAGCGGACGGACGTGCTCGATTGGCTCGAGGCGACGAACGGGATCGTGCTCGCGACATCGATTTGGGAGCGAGGCATGACCGTGACCGGGGTTCACGTCGCCGTCCTCGACAGCAGTCACACCTTGTTCTCGTCCCGCGCCCTCGTCCAGATGGCGGGCCGGGCCGGGCGCAAACCGACCGCGCCGACCGGGGACGTCGTCTTCTTTTACGACGAGCGCACGTTCCGCCAAGATAAAGCCATTCGCGAGATTGAAGAGGCGAACCGGCGATGAATTGTCTCGTCTGCCGGAAACCGTTCACCGTCCCGTGGAGCCCGGCGACGTTGTTGAAGCGAGACTGGGTCTGTCCGGACTGTGAGGGGATGTTGACGCCGCTCGTCGCGGGTTGTCCGCGCTGCGGTCACCCGACCACGGACGGGGCGACGTGTCCTGACTGTATCCGTTGGCTCGCCCTTGGTCTCGACTTGACCGTCCGTTCGCTCTTCGCTTATGACGAGTCGGGCGCGAATTGGCTCCACCGTTATAAGTTCGGCGGCGACGTCGTTCTGGCGCGACAGCTACGCAATGTGCTGCGAGCGACGCGAGAACCAGGGGTCGTCTACGTCCCGATTCCGCTCAGTGAGGAGCGGATGCGGACACGGCGTTTCAATCAGGCGGAGCTGCTCGCAAGGATGATTGGACCGACGGAGCAGGTGCTCGTCAAATCCGAGGTTTCGAGTCAGCGTGAACTTGGGAAAGAAGAAAGGCGGCACCGTACGAATCCGTTCGCTGTACAGCAGTTGCCACGCTGTGGCAAAATTGTCCTCGTCGACGACGTCTATACGACGGGGACGACGCTCCATCAGGCGGCGCTCACCTTGCGCTGGGCCGGGGTGGAACAAGTTTCTGCCGTTTGCCTGTTCCGGACGCTAAACAAATTAAAAATGCGTCCGATATAAAGGGCAGAGGTGAATGACTGTGGAAGCAACAACTTGTCAAACGTGCGGACGGCTGTTCATGAAACAAAGCCGCTCGCCATACTGCCCATCCTGCGCGGAAGTCGATTTCCAAAACTTCTTGAAAGTCCGGGACTTCATCCGCGAACCCGCCAACAAACAGACGACGATCGGAGCCCTCGTCGAAGCGACAGGCGTCTCCGAACTTGATATCACGCGATACATCCATGAAGGACGCCTGATCATCAAGGACAATCCGTCACTGAACATCGCCTGCGTGCGTTGCGGCAATCTGACGAACCAAGGAAAGGTATGCGCGGACTGTCAGACCGACATGCAGCAAGAACTGAAAGGGCTACAAGCCAGCGTCACGAAACAGAGCGTTCGCGCTTATCGTTTGGATTAACAACTGAGAAGAGGGGGGACACGTATGCGCATCGATTCTGCAAAGTGGGTACACTTACCGAACACTTACGAGAAGAAAACGCAACCTGAGACGAAGCCCGAGCTGACACGCCAAACGGACCAATTATCGATATCGGCCGAAGCCCGCGCCCGGTTTGAAGAACCGGTGAAACACCCGGAGCGTCTGGAAAAAATCAACGCCTTGAAGGCGGAGATTAACGCCGGGACGTATTCACGGGACGCGCGCGACATCGCCAAACGCTTTCTACAAGGATGAATGAAAGCGGGGTCCGAGGGAGACCTTCGCATAAATAAGATGGCACGGAAGCTGACTAAACAAGGGACACCCTTTCTTTAGTCGGCTCTTTTTTTGGACAAAGGAGAGACTTATGCTCACATTACATACACGTTTACTCGAACTGGCTTATGACAAAGAACGACTGCTCGTCAACGGAGACATGCCCGCTTTTAGCGCACTCGTCAAGGAAGAGGCGACGATTCTCCGACAAATCAAACAAAAAGAAGCGGAACGACTTCAAGGAACGCTCGTTTTGGACGATGAAGAGAAGGAAGCGTTACGACCGGTCGTCCTCGAGCTGAAACGGCAGAATGAACTGAACGCCGTCCTGCTCGAACAGTCGCTCCGGTATATCGAATGGCATTTGGACATGCTCATGCCAGAGGCAGATGATTTCACGTACGGTCAACAGGCGCTCGAGACGCGCTCGTTCAGCCGGGATGTATAAGGAGGAAGTTTGATGGGCTCAACATTTATGGGATTAGAAACGGCGCGACGCAGTTTAACGACGCACCAATGGGCGCTCCAGGCGACGGGGAATAACGTCGCCAACGCCTCGAATCCGGGTTACTCGCGCCAACGCTTGTCACTCGGCATGACCGAACAACTCAGCGTCAACTTCGGGGGAACGAAGGCCGGGCAGTTCGGGACTGGTGTCCGCGGCGAGACGCTCGCCCGAATCCGCGATTTGATGATCGACCAGCAATACCGCGACGAGTCGGTGAAGAACGCCTACTACGCGACGAAAGAGGCGGCGTTCGGTCGGATGGAGGATATCGTCAACGAGCCTTCCGAGACAGGGCTCGCCAAATCGCTCGACTTGTTCTGGGCCTCGCTCCAAGACTTGTCGGTCAACCCGGATGACGCCGGCGCGCGCAGTGTCGTGCGCCAACGGGCGATGACGCTCGCTGAGACGTTCAACTACATGTCGTCCTCGCTCCAAAAAGTGCAGGCCGACCTCGCCTCAGAAGGTGACGTCGTCGTCAAGAAAGTGAACGACTTGATGACGAAAATCAGTCAGGTCAACCGTCAAATCGGGGATGCGGAGCCGCTCGGCGTGCTTCCGAATGAACTGTATGACGAGCGTGACCGCTATATGGACGAGCTCGCCCAATACATGGACTTCACACGCGTCCCGGTCGACTATACGAACGGGGAGTCGCGCGGTAACTCACAAAAAGTCGCTGAGGGCCGCATCGACATCGTCGTCTCGATCAATGGCGTCGACCACAAACTCGTTGACGGCATCAACGGCACGGTCGGATCGTTCGACGGTCTCGATATGACCGATGCGAGCGGAGCGGACGTGGCACTCACGCACGCCACGATGCCGAACGGCAAATGGAAAGCGCTCGTCGAGATGTACGGCACGGACACGCCAGAATCAGGTAGCGTGAACGGCGTCTACGCGACGATGTTGAAAGACTTGGACGAGATGGCCGGCAAGTTCGCCTCGGCGTTCAACACCGCCCATAGCACAAACATGGACGCCAAAGGCAACGCCGGCACGGCGAACTTCTTTGAAGGAACGGCGAGCGCAGCGACAATTAAAGTGAGCGACGCCGTCATGAACAACCTCGATTTGATCGCCGCTTCTCAAGACGGCAACATCGGGGACGGCAGCGGGGCCCTCGCTTTGGCAAACTTGAAGTCGGCCACGCTCAGTTTCGACGGGTCGGTCCAGACGGATACGTCAATCGGAAAATACTATCAGAACGTCATCGGCAACATGGCCGTCGCTGCCGACCAGAGCGGACGCCTCGCCCAGAGCACATTCGCGCTCATGGCGAGCTCAGACCAGCGCCGCCAAGCGGTGAGCGCCGTGTCGCTCGACGAAGAAATGACGATGATGATTCAATATCAACACGCCTATAATGCGGCGGCCCGCAACATCACGGCTGTCGACGAGATGCTCGACAAAATCATCAACGGCATGGGTGTCGTAGGGAGGTAATGCTTGATGCGAGTCACACAGACGATGCTCACACAGACGAACTTGAAACATTTATCGAGCAGTTATAACAAGCTCGCCCAAGTCCAGGAACAGCTCATCAGCGGGAAACGGATTCAGAAGGCGTCCGAGGACCCGGTCGTCGCCATGCAGGGCATGCGCTACCGGACCGAGGTGCGCGAGGTCGACCAGTTCCGCCGCAACGTCAGTGAAGCGACGAGCTGGATGGACTTGACCGATTCGACATTGAACGAAGTGACGGAAGCCGTCAAACGGATTCGTGAATTGACGACACAGGCGGCAAACGACACATACGAGTCGTCACAGCGTCAAATCATCCAGAGTGAGGTCAATCAGTTGATTGAACACATCGGCTCGCTCGCGAACGCGAAGTCGGGCGAGAAATATATTTACAACGGCACGAAGACGGACCAGCCGCTCGTCGACATGGACGCCTTGAAAGCGTTCCTTGCCGACCCGAACGGGGACGTCAACAGCATCTACCCAGGCGGGGCACCGGCCGCGAGCGGGAAAGTCGCCTTCGAAGTATCGAAAGGCATCACCGTTCAAGTGAACATGCAGCCGGAGACGGTGTTCGGCAGCGACGTGTTCGCCGGACTGCACGACCTCGTCTCGAAATTGGCCGACCCGAACACGACTGGTGAAGTGCTCTCGAACGAGCTCGCCGACCTCGACGTCATCGCCCAAAACTTGATCACGGAGCGGGCCGAGCTCGGCGCGCGTGCCAACCGGTTAGAACTTGTCGACAACCGCCTGCAAGAACATGAGATTATCGCCAAGACGATCATGTCCGATAACGAGGACATCGACATCGAAAAAGTCATCATGGAGCTCAAGTCTCACGAGACGGTGCACCGGGCCGCGCTATCGGCCGGGGCCCGGATCATCCAACCGACGCTCCTCGACTTCCTCCGGTAAGCGATGAATATCGCCCGGCTTGAGATGCGGCAGACGCAGGCCGCCATCCAAATCACGTCGAACCGGCCCCACCTCGAGATGCGGCAAGGCCGGGCCGATGTGTCGATGACGCAAGGCAAGGTCGAGATGACCCAACAGACGACAGGTGGTACGCTCGAGGTCGACTCGTCGGTCGCGCGCAGTGAAAGCAACTTGAAGGCGGCGCTCGAGCTCGGGCGCCATTTCGGTCAGCTCGGGGAACAGGCGGCCCGGGAAGCGACATCGACCACGGCCCGGGACGGGGACCGGCTCATGCGCATCGAGAACGGCAACCCGATCGCCGCGATGGCCGCTGAGAAGACGAGCGCCCCGTACCCGGTCGTCGACATGGACTTCATGCCGAAGTCGCTCGACCGCGTGAAGTTGACGTATACGCCGGCGGATGTCAAAATCGAGTGGAACCTGACGCCGGCACAGATTGATGTATCACTCACCCCGGCCGACATCTCGTTCACGCCATGGACGACGGACATCTCGCTCCGTCAACAGGCATCGCTCGAGATGTGGCCGGTCGGTGGCATGTATGATGAGACGCGTTGAAAGTGAGGACAACCCATGTTCATTGAGACAGACTATTTTGGCAAGATTGAAGTAAATGAAGACGAGACGATCTCGTTCGTCAGCGAGATTCCCGGGTTCCCAGAATCGAAGACGTTCGCCCTCATCCCGTACGGCGACGAGCTCCCGTTCTGGTCGCTCCAGTCGCTCGAGGATCCGGCCTGCGCCTTCGTCGTGACGAACCCGTTCTGGCACAAGTCGGACTATGCGTTCGAGTTGACCGACGGCGCGAAAGAGCAGCTCGGCATCGATGAGGCGGAACACGTCTCGGTGTATGCCATCGTGACGCTCCGCGATCCGTTCGACGCCTCGACGCTCAACTTGAAGGCCCCGATCGTCATCGAGACGAAAGAGCGGCGTGGGAAGCAGGTCATCTTGGATGACGTCTACCCGGCTCGGTTCCCGCTCGGCGGTCAGAAAGAAGAGGTGCGCTGATGCTCGTATTGAAACGAAAACAAGGCGAGGCCATCCATATCGGGGACGATGTGACGCTCACCGTGCTCGCCATCGAAGGCGACCAGGTCAAGCTCGGCATCGATGCCCCGCGCCATATCGATATTCATCGCCACGAGGTGTACGTCCAGATGCAGGCCGAGAACGAATCGGCCCGCGACAGCGCCAACTTGATGAAACAGATGATGCAAAACAAGTCGGAAGCGTGAGCTTCCGGCTTTTTAGCTGTCCTAAAATTTGGATAGGGTGACATGTGTCACTTTTGTACGATAGGATAGGAGGAAATAAATGGCGGGAGAGGACAAGGCTTGGGTCAAGTCATCAACATTTTTTTCATCAATGTCAGTATCATCTATCTCGTTTTATCGCTGGCCCTGTATCTCATGCGCCAGCTGTTGCCGATTCAGGCAGGTTCTCCTTATGCGGTCCGCATCTGGTTCGGTCTCGCCATGGGGCTCGCGGCCGTACTGTTGACGGTCAACTCGTTTCAAGTCGGAGAGGCAAGAGTCGACCTCCGGATTATCCCGCTCGCGCTCTCGGGCGCCTATGCCGGACCGGTCGGAGTCGCCGTCACGATGGGGTTGACTCTTCTCGGTCGCTTCGGTCTCGACGGCATGACCGACCAATTCATCCGCTCGTTCGGCACGCTCGGCTTGTTCTTCGTGTTGTCGCTCGTGTTAAATCGACTGGTGATGCGACGCGGTCACTTGTATTCGGCCTATCTCGTGTTCGGGGCCGTGCTCGTCTTGTTTCGAATTGCTGGCAACGTCCCGATTCAGGCGTTCACGACCGTGTTCTTGCCGTATTTCGTCATGACGTTCCTCGGTGGCTGGATGTGTTACTGGGTCGCGAAACAGATTGAGACGCACCTGCGCATGTTCCGGCTGCACGCGCAGCGGGCGACGATTGACGAGCTGACGGGTCTCCCGAACCGCTATATGACGCTCGAACGTTTGAACGAGGTCGAGATGTCGGGTCTCCCTTGGGCGCTGTTCGTCATCGATGTCGACCGGTTCAAGCAGTTGAACGATACATATGGTCATCGGGCCGGTGACGCAGCGCTTCACCACATCGGTCAAACGTTACAGGCGAACTGTCCGCCGGACGGCTTCGTCGGGCGCTACGGCGGGGAAGAGTTTCTGATGGTGCTCGAGGATGCCGGTGACGTCCGGTTGATCGCGGACGATATCGTCAAGGTCATCCGCGACACCCCGTTCTCGTTCGAAGGGATGCACATCCCGATGACGGTTTCGCTCGGGGCATCGCTCGCCGGGGCCGAGCCGGGCACGGTCGTGTTCGAACGGGCCGACGCCGCCCTTTACGCGGCGAAGACGAGCGGGCGCGATCAAGCAAAAATCGGATAAACAAAAAATCGGTCCCGGGGGGCCGATTTTTTTAGTGGATATTTTTCTTTTTGAACTGGCCGCCTCGGACGTCATGGATATTGCCGATGGCGAGGAACGCCTTCTCGTCATAGTCGTCGAGGATGTCCTTCAATTTCGTTTCTTCTAATCGACTGATGACGGTGAAGACGACTTTCTTTCCGTCGCCCGTATAGGCCCCTTCACCGTGCAGATACGTCACACCCCGGCCGAGCCGGTCCATGATGGCCTGACCGATGTCGTCCGGCGCCGTCGTGATGATCCACGCCGCCTTCGACTGGTCGAGCCCCTCGAGCACAATATCGATCGTCTTGAAGGCAACGAAGTACGTGATGAGCGAGTACATCGCCCGGTCCCAGCTGAAGACGAAGCCGGCCGTCCCGAGGATGAAGATGTTGAAGAACATGACGATCTCACCGACGGAGAACGGGAGCCGGTCCGTGAACGACACGGCTAAAATCTCGGTCCCGTCGAGCGACCCACCGGCCCGGATGACGAGGCCGATGCCGGCTCCGAGCAGGAAGCCGCCGAACACGGTCGACAATAGCAGGTCGTCCGTGAACGGCTCGATTGTATGAAGCAAAATCGTAAAGCCGGACATGAGCATGATGGCGATCAACGTGACGATGGCGAACGTCTTTCCGATTTGGCGATAGCCGAAGAAGATGAACGGCAAGTTGAACATGACGAGCCAGATGGCGAGCTTCGTCTCCGTCAAATAGGACGTGATGATCGAGACGCCGACGATACCGCCGTCGATGATTTGGTTCGGGACCAGGAACGCCTCGAGCCCGATGGCGAAGATGAACGACCCAATCAACAGGAGTAGCCCCTTGGCGAGGAGTTCGGTCGGTTTGATGGGATTATGGACACGTTTCAAACGGAGCACTTCCTCCGGGGACGGGGAAGGCATCGGTGGACGCTGCATCGGGGGTCACTCCTTTTTCTTTTCAGTATAGCAAACCTCACACGGGATGAAGCAGAAGCGGCAGACAATCTGACACAAGTTTTTCATCGACACCGAAGATGTTATTCTACTATTTTTTTATGTTAGACTAGGAAAGTTGATTCAAAAAAGGAAGACGTTACTCATGAAACGTGACAATCGAGCCTGGCTCATGGGCTTTCAAATCATCATGAACATCATCGGCGGGATGATCGCGGCGTACGGCCTCGAATCGGTGTTGATCCCGAACAGCGTATCGGACGGGGGCATCACCGGCATCAGCATCGTCGGCTCCCAACTGACGGGTGTCCCGCTCGGGGTGTTCCTCGGAATTCTCAATCTCCCGTTCGTCTATCTCGGCTATAAACAAATCGGGAAGAGCTTTGCCATCCTATCGGTCACGGGCATCGCCTCGCTCTCGGTCGGGACGCTCATCATGCACCGCGTCCCGACGATTATCGATGGGGACACGCTCCTCGTCACCGTCGTCGGCGGGATCATTCTCGGACTCGGGATGGGGCTGTGGCTCCGGAACGGGGGCGCGCTCGATGGCATCGACATGTTGGCCGTCCTGTTATCGAAGAAGTTGCCGTTCGGGACGAGCGACTTGATTCTCTTCTTGAACGTGTTCGTCTTCATCGTCGTCTCGACGGTGTTCGGCCTGCAAGGAGCGGTCCTGTCGGCCATCGCCTACTTCATCGCCTCGAAAGTGATTCATATCGTCGAGGAAGGACTGAGCGGGGCGAAGACGTTCAAAATCATCACGAGCGTACCGGACGTCATGGTCGAGACGGTGCGGGACCGGCTCGGACGGAGCGCCACGCTCAACCAGATTCAAGGCGCGTACTCAAAAGAGTGCTATTACGAGATCACGTGCGTCATCAACCGGCTCGAGGAGCGGAAGATGAAAGAAATCATCAACCAAGTCGACCCCGAGGCGTTCGTCGTCGTGTACGAGGTGTCCGAGGTCAAAGGTGGGAATTTCCGAAAACGCGATATTCATTGAGACGAATCAAGCAGCCAGCGCTGCTTGATTTTTTGGTGGAGGCAGGGAAATGCGGGATGGATAGGGAACAAGTGGGGATTCAGAAAGGAGAGAACGTATGCGTCCATTGTTATTAGGTGTGCTCGCCGCCTTGTTTTTTGCGAGCACGTTCGTCTTGAATGAATCGATGCAGGTCGGCGGGGGGAGTTGGGCGTATAGCGCCTCGCTCCGCTTCCTGTTCATGATTCCACTGCTCATGCTCGTCGTGGCCGTCCGGGGTGGCATGACGCGGGTGCGCCGCGCCATCGTCGATCAGCCATGGCCGTGGCTCGTCTGGGGGACGGTCGGCTTCGGTCTGTTTTACGTCCCAATCTGTCTCGCCGCCGAGGTCGCCCCGCCTTGGCTCATCGCCGGCACGTGGCAAGTGACGATCATCGCCGGGGCGCTGTTGTCGCCGCTGTTCCGTCGGAGTGACGGGACGCGGGAGCGGATTCCGTGGACGGCGCTCCGCTTCTCGGGACTCATCCTGTTCGGCGTCGTCTTGATGCAAGTCGAGTTCCTCGCCGACTTTGAGCCGCGTTTCCTATGGATTGGGGTGGTGCCGGTATTGATTGCCGCGTTCGCCTATCCGCTCGGCAACCGGAAGATGATGGCCCACACCGACCTCGACGTGTTCGAGCGTATCCTTGGTATGTGTATCGGTTCGCTCCCGGTCTGGCTCCTCCTGTTCGGTTACGGGTTGACGACGGGGGCGCCATCGAGCTCGCAACTGACGCAGACGCTACTCGTCGCACTGTTATCGGGCGTCGTCGCGACAGTGCTCTTCTTCAAGGCGACCGACCTCGTCAAACACGATATGGGGAAACTGGCCACGGTCGAGGCGACCCAGGCGCTCGAGGTGCTGTTCGCGCTCATCGGCGAGTTGATTTTTCTCCAAGCGCATCTGCCGTCCGGACTGTCGCTCATCGGCATCTCGCTCGTCATGGTCGGGGTCGTGCTGCATAGCCGTAGCCAGTTCAAGGTGGAGGAAAAGCCGCACGTTGCGGCGAATCGATACGGGAAGGAGGGATGAACATGTCCTATGGATTGATTGGGAAACTGACGGCCGTACCAGGTGAGCGCGAGACGCTACTCGCGATTTTGCTCGAGGCCGCTACGGCGATGGAACGAGAGCCGACGTGCGCGGCGTACCGGGTGAACATCTCGCTCGACGATGAGTCGATTGTCGTCTATGAGGTGTGGGCAAGTATGGAGGCGCATCAACAATCGCTGTCGCTTGAGACGACGCAGACGTTGATTGGGAAGGCGAAACCGATTTTGGCCAATATCGAGCGTCTCGCCGTGTTCGAGCCAAGGAACGGTCATTAAAAAAATCCACGTCCGAGGACGTGGATGGCGGGTCATGCTTTCGTTAAGCTGCCTTTGACTTGCTCATAAAACTCGTCCATCATCCCAGTCCGGCTACCGAGCTGGCAGATGAGTTCGAGCGTCTCTTTATAGAACTTTTTGACGAGTCCTTTGTTTTTGATGTTGTCCATCGACGCCATCGTCTTGTCGAGGTTTTGGAGAATCTCTTCGATCTGGTCGTCCGAGTCCGGTTTGACGACTGTCATATTGTCCGGGATTTTGACGACTTTGTCTTGCTCCTGATGACGGAACGACGCGCCGAAGCCAAGGTTCTCGATGAACAAGTGCGGCATCACTTTCTGACCGAAGAACTGCTTATGCCATTCTGTCGCTTTCATCGTGTCCATGTCCTGTTTGAACGTGGACGCAGTCGAGACGTACTTTCTGAACAGGTCGGTCATGAACTTCTCAATGACCGGGATTTGAAGGGCGAAGACGTTCTTTAAGAGCGCGTCGAGCTGTGCGCGTGACAATTGTTGTTCGTTTGACATATCAGTTCCTCTTTTCTATAATACGATATCTTCATCGTATGGGATTGACGGACGTGCGTCAACGCATCCCTAAACATTTTTTCAGAATATTTAATGATTTACGGTCATTTTGTGCGATAATCGTCTCATGGCTAGACCAAAGAGGAGTGAATCCATATGAACAAAACAATGAAGTGGGCGGTCGCGCTCGGCGTGACGGGTGCCCTCGTCGCAACGGTCGGTGTCGTTTCGTCCAGAGGGCGGACTGACGACACGACGCAGACGATCCGTGACCGTGAGCTCGGGTACGAGATCATTCTCCCGTCGAAAATTGTCGAGGCGATTGAGCGGGGGGACGTCTATATCGAGAAGGCGCAGGACGTCGTCGATGTCGGCGACAAGAACAGCTACGGCACGTTCGACCTCTACTATAACGTCGAGGACGGCGACGACCAATTGTTGTTCCATTTGGACTTGATTGACCGTGAACTATCGGAAGAGGCGTTCGCCCAGGAAGTCGGCTACGGCAACTACCTCGGTGCGAGCGACAAGACGTTCTTCTGGGTCGAACCGACCGAGGCCGTTCCAGGTGCCGAGGCGCACACGGACGAGATTGCGGAGCTCCTCGAGACGCTCCCAGAGCTCGAATTCCGGACGTTATGAGTCCGCCCGCTACGGCGGGCTTTTTCGATTGTGCTACAATATGACGTGAGGTGATTTCATGAATTGGACAGTAGAAGAAGTAAGACAGGCAGACCAGGTCGCAGCGCTCGAAGCAGCGGTCAACACGTTTGACAAAATCGATGTGAAAATCGGTCACGTGACGGTCGGACAGAACGACTACGCCGTCTATGACGGTGACGCGCTCGTCGGCTATATGGTGCTCTTCCCGTATCTCCCGAACGAGTATGAAGTGAACGCGCTCGTGCATCCGGACTATCGGAAACAAGGCGTCTTCAAGGCGCTCTTTGAAACGGCGAAACAGGACGCGAAACAGAATGGCTGTGAAGCGTTCACGTTCGTCATCGATCGCAAATCGAAGGACGGCAAGGCGGTCATCGACCATCTTGGCGCGGCGTACCAGTTCTCAGAATATAACTTGGTGCTGAAAAAAGCCGAGCTGTTCTTGAAGCCGGACGAAGTGTCGCTCCGCGAGGCGACGGACGCCGACCGTTCGCTCATCATCGAGACGCTCTCTGAAGCGTTCGGCGACCCCGTAGACGTGACAGAGAACATCTATCAACAGATCGATACGCCGGACCGCGTGACGTACATCGGTGAGGTCGACGGTCGTCCGGTCGGGGTCATTCGTGCCCTCCTTTCGGGCGAAGATGCCGGTAGCATCCATGCGTTCGGCGTCAAGGCGGCCGAGCAAGGCAAGGGCTACGGCACGAAGATGTTGAAGCAGATGGTCCAGCAACTGTTCCGCATGGGCCGGACGAAGCTCGAGCTCGACGTCGAGACGGAGAACAAGGCCGCGCTCGAGATTTACAAGCGGGCCGGGTTCGCTGAAAACGGCGGCTATGAGTTCTATCTATTAGAACTGTGAGGTGAGACGAATGGTTCGGAATTTGAAATGGCTCGGTGCCGCGTTCGAGGCGTTCCTCGGCATCCCGGCAATCGGTGGGCTGTTCATCATCAGTATGGGCTACACACCGCTCGGGTTCATGCTCGTGTTCCATATCATCTTGCTCGTCTTATCGGTGTCGCGGCTGAAACGAATTTCAGTCGGGGCAATCGTCGGCATCACGGCTTCGGTACTCGGGGTCATCCCGCTCATCGGCATGGTGCTACACTGGGCAGCCGCGATTGCGCTCGCGCTGGATGCACTTATGACGACGCATAACGAAGAACGTAAGACAAGTGAAGATGACCGTTTTTAATCAAGACGCTCTCGGTGACGAGGGCGTTTTTTCATTGACCAAAACTTCAACTGAAAACGCTATACAAAAGCTGGGATTTGGACGATATAGTAGGTGATGAATTACACAGAGGAGGAACTCATAGTGAAGCTATTCAAAAACTTTACGACCCAACTGCTCGCTTGGATTTTGGTCACATCCTTTATCACGGGCGGAGCGGTCGGCTGGATCACGCTCTTATTACTCACGGAGCTTGAGATGGCGAAAGGTCAGGTCATGCTCGTCGGGACGGCCGTGGCCTTGCTTATTTCAGTGATTGGTGGCGCCGTCATCTACTTGATCGCCCGTCGTCCGCTCAAAGCCATCGAATTGGCGTCGGACAAGGCAGTCGAGGTCGGCAACGGCGATTTGACGGTCGCGTTCGCGGACGAGACGACGACAGACCGTTCGGAGATGGGGCGTCTGCTCCTCTCGATGGACAACATGGTCGGACACCTACGTGAACAAGGGACGAACATGCGCTATACGGCGGACCAGCTCACAGGTTCGGCACAAGAGATTGCGGCAGCGGTCCAAGAAGGCAATATCGCCGGCGAGAACATCCGTCAAGCGATGGACGCCTTGAACAAGATGCTCGAGGATAACGTCAGCGCGACGTACAGCTCGATGGATTTGCTCGGTGCCGTCGCTCGGACGATGGAGAAGATCCGCAACGAGATGGGCTCAGCGCTTGAATCAGCGAGTGAGATGCAACAAGAGGCGGAGAGCGGCAAAGGCCTCGCCTCGTCGTCGGTCGATGCGATGCATGCGATTGCTGGCAAAGTTGAGCAATCGTCGACGCTCAACAGCAAGTTGACAGAGATGACGGGCGAAATTTCGCGCATCACGGACGTTATCAGCGACATCTCGGCGCAGACGAACTTGCTCGCCTTGAACGCGTCGATTGAAGCGGCACGGGCTGGCGAACATGGGCGCGGCTTCGCGGTCGTTGCGGCCGAGGTCAAGAAGCTCGCTGAACAGACGGCGAACTCGACGCAAGAGATCACGGATTTGATTGTCGACGTCAAACGTCTCGTCGGCGATACGTCGTCCTCGATGGCGAACGTGAAAGCGGAAGTGGAGACGGGCGTCGGTCTCGTCGAGAAGGCGGGCGGTGCGTTCGCATCAATCCACAACTCGGCAAACGAAGTGTACAGCCACGTCCATTCGGTCGATGCGCTCTTGGATGAGTCACGCGGACAGATCGACTCGGTCGTCACGAACTCGGCCGGAATTGTCGGCATGGTCGAAGAGGCGTCACGCTACGCGACGGAAGTCACGTCGGCGGCGAGCCAACAGGCGGCCAGTCTCGGTGAAGTGAACGGCGCGATGACGGAGCTCGTCCGTGTCGCGGAGAGTTTGCAGAATGAGACGGAGCAAGTGAAGGTAGAAGCGTAATCCTTAAAGCGTATGCGAGAGCATGCGCTTTTTTGCTCCACCACAGCTAGAAGGATGTCTCATTGTGGGAGACGTGGTGATGGACAAGGACCGGGCGAGCGAGTTGATCGCCTATGAACTCAACTTCGACGTGATGTTTGTTTTGACGGCAGTCGATGAGGAGATGGTCGATTTCGGAAAATCAACGCAACGCGGCCTATAGCAGAGGTCAGTGGCTTAGATAAAAATCAAAGACAGACAATTCCCAGCCGGCAGCAGGTTTCCGAAAGTCGAATCTGTCGTTCGGGATGTCACGTCTAGAGTGTGAGGCAATCATTAAGATGCTTGAGCTAGCGATTGTAGGAAAGACGGAGACGGGGTTTGTGGAGAAATTGATGGTGAAGTGAAAAGTGATCTCTGAAATGATAAATGAGTGATTAATTCAGAAAGGCGGGTGGCTAGATCAATAACAACCCTTGTACCCACCTTTTGTATTACATATTGACTTTTAGCTTTTTCGGGACCATTGGGTATGCTAATAACTCTTCACGCAAGACGTTACTTGCGAAGTCATTCGCTTCTTTTTCATAATTTCTGTCTTGGTAATGAACTGATTGATTTTCGGAAGAAGCGATAGTCTCGAATGTCAAATCACCGCTTAATAGTTGCATGAAATGTTTAAATTCGTGAAGAAGAATAAATTTATAAAAGAGAATTTGTTCTTTTTCTGAGTTTTTAATTAATTGATTTTTTAAATTTAGCGAATGAACTTTGTTTTCATTATTACATTCCGCTCCGAAACGATTCTCGTAAATGAAGAATCTCATAACAAATTTATTTTCATTTTTAGCTAAAGTTGCGATACTCCCCATCTCAGACAATTTTTCTCGTGTATCGAAGTAACCAATTCTTTCGAACTTTTTCTTTAGCATGAAACCAAGCCCTGATATCTGGAAAAAAATTGAATACTCATTCGGTACAGGTGATGATAATAAAGAATCATGCGCCTTTCTTACAATTTCTTCGATTGTCTTCATAAAAATCCTCCTGCTAGCTTTTATTCAGCACATCAGCTAACTACCTCGGCCTACATCAATATTATCGTATTAGGCAGTATAGTAAAAAAGCGGTCTGTCCTCTAAAAACAGGGTTCTCCTTTGATTTTCTGCCTTCTAGAGGGGGGAAGAAGGGGGGGATTGCGGGTCGATACATATTATTAGTGTATTCTCTAACTAATGCGATATTTTTTCTGAACATTAGTTTTAAACAATTGCGGCTCATGTTTTTTGTTTGATGAATTATAAAATTAAGTGCAACATCTGAACGTGAACGCAAAAAAAGCCCACAGCGATGGCCTCGTTTAGAATGAAGTTACGACACAAACATTCATACGGAGGAATCGCTATGAGCTACACCCATCTTACCACAACGGAGCGCGTGAAAATAGAGACCTATCTGGAGCTCGGGATGTCCATCCGGTCCATCGCGAGACGGATCGGGCGACAGCCCTCGACCGTCTCGCGGGAGATCAGACGGAACCCCGGCTACGAGTCAGGACGTGCGCAGAAACGCTACGAGAAGGCGAAAACCCATTGCGGCGTCAAGACGAAGCTCGACGACACGATGCGCCGGACGATCGTCGAGAAGCTGCGTGCGACCTGGTCACCAGAACAGATCGTCGGCCGCCTCTACGCAGGAAAAATTGCCTTCTCCACCATCTACCGCTGGATCTATGCGGGACGGATCGACGTGCCCGTGACCGTGCTCCGCCAGAAGGGGAAACGTCAAAAGCCGACCGAGACGCGCGGTCGCATCAACGTCGGTCTCCCCATCTCGAAACGACCTCCAGAGGTCAGGGGTCGCCGGACATTCGGGCATTGGGAGCTCGACACCGTCGTCTCCGGACGTGGGAAATCGAAGGCGTGCGTCGCGACGTTCGTCGAGCGGAAGAGCCGGTTCTATCTCGCCCTGCCAATCGCGGACCGCACCGCGGCCTCGATGGAGGGGGCAATCCATGCGGTGCACGGTGCCTTCCCGGAAGGCACGTTCGAGACGGCGACGACGGACCGGGGCAAGGAGTTCAGCGGTCACGAGCGCATCCAGGCGTCGCTCGGCGTGCCGATGTATTTCGCCGACCCGTACTCATCGTGGCAACGGGGGAGCAACGAGAACGCCAACGGGCTCCTCCGCGAGTTCTTCCCGAAAGGAACGGACTTCGCGCAGGTCGGTGACGGTGAACTCGCGGATGCGCTGGCCAAGATCAACGGGCGACCGAGAAAGTGCCTGGACTGGAAAACCACACACGAGGCCTTCACCGAGGAAGTGTTGCGCTTAATTTGACAAACCGTCGTTTGATATTAAGAAATGTAACAAAATTTATAAAGTGCCAATAATATATGAATTCAAAAAAGGATTAAACATTCAGTAGACTACTCCGATATAGAGTATGGAAACGATAAAACGTTCCAACTAATACAAGGTGAGGGGCCGGCTAAGCCTTGTATGCTCGGACAAATGGATTTGGAAGAGCGGAAAAAACTCAAACCTATGGAGGGAAATTACAATGATTATTAATCACAACCTTAACTCGATGAACGCACACCGCAACATGTCATTCAACACAGCACAAACTGGTAAAGCAATGGAGAAATTATCTTCAGGACTTCGCATCAACCGTGCTGGTGATGATGCTGCTGGTCTTGCAATCTCTGAAAAAATGCGCGGACAGATTCGTGGTCTTGATATGGCTTCGAAAAACGCGCAAGATGGTATCTCAATGATTCAAACAGCTGAAGGTGCTTTGAATGAAACACACTCAATCCTTCAACGGATGCGTGAACTTGCAGTCCAATCTTCAACAGATACAAACACTGATAAAGATCGTGTAGAGATTCAAAAAGAGGTTACTCAACTCGCTAAAGAAATTACAAGAATTTCTGCAACGACAGAGTTCAACTCACAAAAACTATTAGATGGTTCAGATAATGATGGGAAAGTATTCCAAATCGGGGCGAACGCTAGTCAAAGCCTCACTTTAGTTATTGGTAAAATGGATGCTACAACTTTAGGTGTCGGTACTGGTACTAATGAAGCAGATACGGCTGGAATTAGTGTGGCTAACCAGGCAGATGCAAACACTGCTATAACAGAAATTAGTGATGCTATTGAAACAGTCTCAGGCGAACGTTCAAAACTCGGCGCTACTCAAAACCGTCTTGAGCACACAATTAACAACTTGAGCACGTCTGCTGAAAACCTTCAAGCAGCTGAGTCACGTATCCGTGACGTTGACATGGCAAAAGAAATGATGAACTTCACGAAGAACAATATCCTTAACCAAGCTGCGCAGGCAATGATGGCCCAATCGAACCAACAGCCGCAAGCGGTACTTCAGCTTCTTCGTTAAAAATTAAATTAAAATGACCAAAAGGACTTGGTCATATCATATCTATGGAGGGAAATTACAATGATTATTAACCATAACCTTAACTCGATGAATGCGCACCGCAACATGTCATTCAACACAGCACAGACGGGCAAAGCAATGGAGAAATTATCTTCAGGACTTCGCATCAACCGTGCTGGTGATGATGCTGCTGGCCTTGCAATCTCAGAAAAGATGCGCGGACAGATTCGTGGTCTTGATATGGCATCAAAAAACGCGCAGGATGGAATTTCTCTCATTCAAACAGCTGAAGGAGCATTGAATGAGACGCATTCAATCCTTCAACGTATGCGTGAACTCGCTGTTCAAGGTTCGAATGATACAAACACGCTGACTGACCGTAAAGAACTACAAAAAGAATTCAACGAATTAATTACGGAAATTGATCGTATTTCTACAGATACTGAATTCAACACGAAGAAACTCCTGAACGGTGAAGCTGACGCGGCTTCTGGAGTTGCTGATGCTGCTAATCTAAATTTCCACATTGGGGCAAATGCTGGTCAAACATTAGTTTTGAGTATCTCTCAGATGGACAGCTCAACTTTAGGTAGTACTGCTGCTGGTAGTAAGCTTACAGATTTAAAAGTTGCTGATGTGAGTCTTCCTGCTACCAATTCAGGTGGATTGCTAGATGACGCTGACGGTTCAATTACAATTGTGAATGACGCTATTGAAATGGTTTCGGCTGAACGTTCGAAACTAGGTGCAAACCAAAACCGTCTCGAGCACACAATCAACAACTTAAGCACGTCGGCTGAAAACCTTCAAGCCGCAGAATCACGTATCCGTGACGTCGACATGGCAAAAGAGATGATGAACTTTACAAAGAACAACATCTTGAACCAGGCAGCCCAGGCAATGATGGCCCAATCGAACCAACAGCCGCAAGCGGTTCTTCAACTTCTCCGTTAAGATTTACTTTGCTCTTAACCAACATACACTAGAACTAACCTATGAAAATGTTCGTCTCTCAGTTTTGAGGGACGGACATTTTTTAATATACATAGGCGACTATATCTTCCTTCAAATAATTCTTTTTGATATCTTGCCATTTATACACCACCGACCAGTAAGTACGACCTATCTGCTGGGCAATCGTGGCGTCTGTCATTCCGATCTGCTTTGATCGAATGATAAACTCAATCTCATCTGTCGTATAATCATTTTTTGCTTTTGAAGAAATGACGTTCATATCCGGGTGTTGTTCTCGTTCAATCTGTAATCGATAATCCCAATCAAGTTTTTTACGCATGGATGGAATGGCATACGCATAAGGAGTGAACTCATTTAAGAAACGAATCGCTTCTTCTGTTTTTTGAATACGAAGTGTATAGAAGTGACCATCAGAACGGCGACTCAATACGAAACGATGATGGAAGGTTCGCGCTATAAATGCACTTAATACTTCAAGTTCCTCAGGATAAAAGGCTTGGAGATGAAGATAGATATGTGGAGTGATGATCATTTGATTCAATTTGGATCGCGTAGATTTTGTCAGTGATAGACTACCGTCGTCTAAATACAGAGCCAGTAAAAAAACGGGATGAACACAGTCTTCTAATAAGTGTACCGGAATCTGCTTTTTTCGGTCGTCATAACATTGTTCTCGTAACCAAGTAAATAACTGATCTTTACTTGAATACAGTTCTGCACTTGTTCCTGTCTTTCTCACTTTAATTCCTTCGAATACTCGAGGGACGCTCTTTAATTTCCACTCACGATACTCCATTTGTTTGACTGAAAAATGTTCGCGATACTGTAGTCCATTCTTCGGGGCTACTTTTGCATTTGTTCGTGTAATGGTCCCATCTCCTAATAATGTTCCTAACAATAAACTTTTCTCAAACACGGTCAATTCGTCCCATTCCATCATGCATCCTCCTCGATTCTCTTCAAATTACTACTCTATATTATTTGTTCCCGATTTTATTTTTGATAGTCGGAATACCAATGTAGAAAAAGTAGAGGGTTTAATGTAATTTATGGTTTAAGAAGATGAAAAGTAAATTCGACTAGAACATAATGTTTAAATATTCATTTATATTACTGCATAGTTTTTTAACCCATCAATAAAACTGAAAAATATAGTGTGGTGAACCGATATAGTATGTGAGAACAATGAAAATGAGGAGTAGAAGTTTATGAATCCGATTATGTCTGAAGTCCGGCTTCACCTACCTTCTTCTGTCTTGCCGTATGAACAAACAAAAAACGTGTTCGTCGAAGCGAATCAAAAAGCGCTCGCAGACGAAGGGATTGTCATTCTTCCGACGCCTCAACACGTTACAAAACTAGAGGCGGCTGTCGAGAAGGCGAATCTTGTACTAGAGCAACAACGTACCGGTTTAAAGTTCATGAAACATGAGAAATTGAATGACTTCTATATTCAAATCGTAGATACGAACAACGAAGTCATCCGGGAGATTCCAAGTAAGAAGTCGCTCGATTTTTTTGCGGCATTTATGGAATTCAATCAACTCTTCGATGAACGTATTTAAAGGAGGTATATTATGACGTCACCAATCCGATTTGGCGGACTCGCCAGTGGAATTGATACCGATTCAATTATCAAGCAATTGATGCAAGCTGAACGTATGCCAGTCGATAAACTTGAACAACAAAAACAGACGACCGAATGGAAACGAGATGCGTACCGCGAAATCAACCGTTCGCTCATGACCCTTCGAAACAGTGCGGTCGATCTCATGTTCAGTCGCAATTTTTACGCCAAAACGTCTAGCTCATCTGATGAATCACGTGTCTCTGTCGTAGCAGGACCATCTAGTGGAAACACGGCAATACGTATCGAATCTGTCAGTCAGCTCGCAACAGCTGCTACCCAAGTCGTTGAGCCTAAAGATAAGAATGGAGTTGCAGTAACGAAGACGACAAAAGTTGCGGATATGAACTTACAAGCGGCTGTACAAGAAGTGAAGTTGTCTGCTGATACGAAGGAATGGACGCTTTCTCCTAAACCAAAAGTCGGAGCGACTATTTCGCTGAAAGACGCAACGAATACACTCATTGGTGCCTCAAGTTATACTTATGATGAAGCAACTGGAAAAGTAACGATGAATGACAGTTCTGATATACCGACAGGCACCACGGCCACTTATACTTCTGGTTATCAGATTGAAATTCGGTCCGTTGAAGGCGGAGACTTTCAGACGATCAAGGTAGCGGAAGACGCCACAATGGAGAACCTAGTTACTGCTTTGAATGGAAAAGAATCAGGGGTGTCTGCATTTTTCGAACCGATTTCTGGCAAGCTGTCCATTACTCAAAAGCAGACCGGTGAAAATGCAATCATAGAATTTGACGCAACAACGAAGGCTGCTTTTGGTATCGCTCCTGGAAATCTACCGAAAACAGGAACAGATGCAAGCTTCACAGTGAACGGTATTCCGATGACACAGAGCTCAAACACCGTCACGATTGATAACATGACCGTCACGTTAAAATCAGAGTTCGCGTCTGGTGCAGTGACGCTTTCTGCTGCAACCGACACACAAAAAATCTTTGATAACATCAAAGGATTTGTCGATAAGTATAACGAGACGATTGATCTTATGAATAAGAAAGTCCGTGAAGAACGGTTCCGTTCGTTTGCACCGCTCACACAAGCCCAACGCGATGAACTTTCTGATGACGAAATTAAGAAATGGGAAGAAAAAGCGATGAGTGGAATGCTTCGTGGCGATACGATTGTCCGTAGCGCGATGGATACGATGCGAGGCAAGTGGTCAAGCGCGACGTCGAGTACTAATGAAGATGGGATGAAACAACTCTTCCAAATCGGGCTCTCAACCGGTGCGGATTTTACCAATGGTGGGAAAATTGAGCTGAACGAAGAAAAGCTTAAAGCTGCCATTGAAAAAGACCCGGATCAAGTGTATCAACTCTTCACGAACGCAGAAAGTGGGCTACTTCCACAAATTCGTGATGCAGCGACTAACTCACGATCGTCCATTACTCGGATTGCCGGTGCTGATGGTTCGGGTGCTCCGACGTACTCGATGGGACGTGAGATGACGCAAATCGATACACGGATCAAGCGTTTGAACGATTTGTTAGTCGATAAAGAAAATGCCTACTACCGTCGCTTCGCAGCGATGGAGACGGCAATGAACCAGGCGAACTCGCAAGCCGCCTCACTGCAACAGTTCTTAGGCGGAGGCATGTAAGAGGAGGAATTTAAATGGTAGCCAACCCATATGCAGCATATCAAAACAATGCGGTCACGACCGCGAACCCACAGGAATTGACGCTCATGCTGTACGACGGGGCGCTCAAGTTCATGCGCCTCGCCAAACTCGCCATCGAGCAAGGGAATGTAGATTTAAAGAATACGAATATTCAAAAGACACAAGCCATCTTTCAAGAGATGCGCCTGACTTTGAACAAGGATGTTGCCATCTCGGCGAACTTAGACTCGCTTTATGAATACATGTGGCGTCGTCTCGTCGATGCGAATGTCAAAAACGACACGACCATCCTCGACGAAGTGCTCGACTTTACGACCGAGCTTCGCGACACGTGGAAGGAAGCGATGAAACTCGCGAAGCAAGCATGAGACCCATCGATGAGATCATTTTCAAAACACAACGTTTAAAAGACCTGCTAGCTAAAGTGCCGGAAGAGCCGACGTATGACACGTGGATGGATCAAATCCATGAGTTGCTCGACGATCGCGAGCAGTTGCTTGCGGCGCACGGACCGGACTTAAAGGACGCCGACCAGACGGTGATTCGTCAGCTCGTCGATGACAGCCAACAGATTGCCCGATTAATCGAGGCCGAACATCAACGGCTCGGGATGACGCTCGGGACGGCGCGTCAAGAACGGAAGACGGTCAAGTCGTACGTCGACCCGTACGAGGATGTCGACTCGAACTTCTCGGGATTGTTTGATCAACAGACATAAAACAGCTCGAAGGCGCGCCTTCGAGCTGTTTTCGTTCATAAAGTTTTAACTTGCCGTCGCGCCTTTTGTATTACATAGGATGCGCTAAATAAGAACAACCCGCTCACATTAAACTTCAAGTAAACCATCAGGGCATCTTGAAGTGACGACACCGGCAGAAAACCAGTGAATATGACGAGCGGCAGAATCGTCACATGCATCGTGACCCAATGAATCAAGATCTGTTTCGGGAATGACCAACGTTTCACTTCGTAGATGACGCTCGTCAGACCAAGGAAAAATGCCATCCCGCCATAGACGAGCATATTATGTACACCTTCCATATTTCCGCTCCACCATTGATACATCGCAAGCAACCCAAATAGCATAAACCACTTTACGCCACGAACCAATCCTGTTTTCAATAACATCATCTATATCGTCCCCTCATCTATTCATTATCATCATTTACGACCCAACTACTAAAAAAATTTCATTTCATTTGATAGGGATGCAAAGACGTCTGATTTCATTTACAATCGACTCAATACCATTTAAACCGGTAGAAAACCGGGTAAATACCACTGTAACCGTTGCTTCTGTTCTGGAAAGAGGAGGGAAACGAGATGAGTGAGAAAAAGGTAAAGCCTAAGTCATCGAAAGATCGTCGTTACTTCGTCTATGGTCCAGAAGGGGCGTATGATGAATATGTGGAACGTGACCCTAAACTTGAAGCGTACATCGAAGAAGATACGCCAATCGAGGACGGTCCCGATCCGTATGAAGAAGAAGAGCTTAGATCACGAGGATAAAACATGCGAAGTCAAGGTCCCATTGCGGACCTTGACTTTTATTTACTTAGGATGACGACCCTGCGCATTTTCTTACAACGGTCAGGCTAGACAATCCAGTATGCTCATCTTATCAACTACCACTCACACGAAAAGGGAGAGAATGAAGATGAACATGAAACGATACGGATTGATCCTCGCTTTACCTTTAACACTGCTTGTAGGCTGCGGGGAAGCCGATGAACTGAAGACGACGGCAACCGATACGGAGGAAGTCGTCGAGGCTGAAACGACGGAAGAACCGGTGGCAGAATCAACAGAAGATGCAGAAGTGCAGGAGAGCGAACTCGGGTCGAACCATATCTATATGAAGAACAAAGCGCTCGATATCAAAGAGACGTTCGGCTCCGTGAACTTCGCCATCGATAAAGTCCAGACGTCACGACTGACGGTCAATGAGACGTATCGAGATTCGTTTGACGGACAGGAAGAAGTGACGGTTGTCGCGATGAATGTCATCGTCGAGAATACGATTGATGACACCATCAGTTTCCATCCGAACCAAGCGACGCTCGTGACAAATACGGGAGAACAAGTGTCAGCCGACTTGTGGTTCTCGGATGACGTTGGCGGCGAGTTCCTCGGAAAAGTGAAAAAGGAAGGTAACGTCCTCTTCTTCGTCAAGGCAATGCCAGAAGAGTTGGCTGACGTGAAAGTCGTCATTGACGGACCGGCGGACGCGAACTATGAGTCGATTGGGGAATCCCGCTACGAATATACGATCAACGTCGAGAAATAAAGGATGGCCACTCCAGGGAACTGGTGCGGCCATTTATGTGTGTGAAATCCATGGTGATTGTAGCGTGTGGAATCATCCTTGCCATCGTCGTCTTGTTCACGAGACGTCAGTCGTTACGCTGGTGCGGCAACGGAATCGTCAACACGTTCCAGTTCTCGCCGGCGAATATTTTCGCGAGAAAGACAATCTGTCCGACATGATAGCTGTAGTGCGACACTTGCTTCTCGATCGCCCAGATGACGGTCTTCTCTTCGCCGCGGATGAAGACGGTCTTGCCGAGGTCTTCCGGCGTGAGGCTGACTAAGACGTCGTCCAACAGTTGCCAACGTTCGTCCCATGTCGCCATCAGTTCGGCGCGTGACTGTTGTTGGTCCTCGAACTCGGCGTCACGGTTCCGGTCCGGCTTCTCGCCGTCCGTCGTCAAAAAATCGGTCCAGCGTGACTTCATGTTGTTCGAGATGTGTTGCACGATGACCGCGAGCGAGAGCGTGTCTTTCGCGAGCACGCGATGTATGTCCTCATCGTTCACTTGCTTCAACGCGTCTTCGGCGAGCTGTTTCTGTTCCTGAAAAATCGAGCGTACCGTTTCGATATAGCGGGCTTCAAACATGGGATGACCTCTTTTGGATTCCTACTAACCATACCCCAATCTGTACGTGATAAAAATAATAGTAAAATAGCGAAATCCGAATTATAATGAAAATGAACCGTGCAAGACGCCACCGCGCGATCGGTTCTTGGATGCCCTGTTTAGGTTTTGACATGATTCATGTCGCGTATATCTCCTTTCGGTTTGGGGGTTCATCCGTAACAGAACCGACCGCGTTTGTCCGTGAGTGGATGAGCGCGGTTTTTTTGTATGCGAAAAGGGAGAGCCGCGGCTCTCCCTTTTAAGCGTGTTCGATTCGAAAATCTTCCCAGTGTGACCGGGCCTGGGTCCGGATCCGCTCCGACACTTCCTTGCTGCCGAGCAAGATGCCGTACCAACGCCGTGCGTCCTCATACAGACCGAGCGCGGCCGACAAGTCGGCAATCCGCAGCATGAGCTGGTCGTACGGGAGGCCGGTCCGGATTTGATCCGTGTACGCCTCCTGCACCTCGTTGTACTTGTCGAGCGTCCGCTTCATCCATTCCTTCTCAGACGCCTCGTTCCCCGTCAGGCGATACATCCAGACGAGCCGCATGCCGAGCATGGCGACGACGGACGGCTTCTGGCCGCTCAATTGGGCCGTCACGACGGCGAACTTATAGAGCCGGATGACGTGCTCGGCCGAACGGTCACCGTTGAGCGCCTCGGCGTTGACGCGGTCGAAGTAGCCCGACTCGAGCGCCTCGCGATTGTTTTTCCGTACCTTGTCAAACGAGTCATGGAAGACGAGATGACAATGACTGCAGACGGTCGGCTCATAAAAGTACGGGTTGGCGCCATCGTACGTCGTATAGCCGTCCTTCGCGACTTCCTGCGGCCGGATGTGGCGCGACAGCACGCGCGGCGTCTCGCTCTGTTTCAAACAATACGGACACTTCACTTTTTTCGAAAAGATATGTTCTGCCATTGTCTCACCTCACACGTATACGTTGACGAGCAGGCCGCGAATCTCACCGACTTGGTCGAGGAGCGACAAACGTGACGCCTCGCCCGAGATGACTTGATCGGTCAAGGCGAGCAGCTTCTGGTCGACCTGTTCGACAATCTTATAAATCTTGGCGCGGCCGCGGCGGTTGAAGCCGCGTTTGTCCTCGAGGCGGAGTGCCGCGTCGACGGCGTCTTTCATAAAGTCTTTAATGAGTTGCTTATATTCAGCGAGCGACTCGACCGTCTGGCTCTCGGCGAGGAGCTCGCCTTTCTCGTGGATGGCCGCGATTTGGCGTTGGAAGCGCTCGTGCTCGCGGTCCTCCCGCTTTTGACCGATGACGTTCTGGAACGAGACGCCGGGCTCGGTGTCAGGGCGTTTCGCCTTACTGGCGCCGTGAAGCGACTGCGTCTCCATGATGCGACGAATGTCCATAGGGATCCGTCCTTCCTTAAGTTAGTTCAACAATTGTAGCACGCCTTGCGGCAACGCGTTCGATTGGGCGATCATCGCCATGCCGGATTGGTTCAAGATGTTGAGTCGGGCGAAGTCCATCATCTCACGTGCCATGTCGGCGTCGCGGATGCGTGACTCGGAAGCCGTCAAGTTCTCAGACCCGATCGTGACGACGCTCACATTCGCCTCGAGCCGGTTTTGGATGGCGCCGAGTTTCGAACGTTCGAGCGAGACTTTTTGAATCGCGGCATCGAACTTGGCGATGGCGTCATTGGCGCCACCTTGCGTCGTCACGTCAAGACCATCAATTCCGAGCGCGCCGGCGCGCATGTCGTCGACGTTCAAGACGACGCCTTCGCCGCTGCCGGCCCCGAGTTGGAAGAAGAGTGTCTCATTGCCGGCGATAAAGTCACCGTTCATGATCTTCTTCGAGTTGAACTCGGTCGTCTCGGCGATCCGGGTCACTTCATCCGTGAGGGCAGCAATCTCGTCTTGAATCGCCTTGGCGTCATCACCGCTCAGCGTCCCGTTCGACGCTTGGACCGACAGCTCGCGCATCCGTTGCAGGAGGGAATGGGTCTCGCTCATCCCGCCTTCGAGCGTCTGCGTGAGCGAGATGCCGTCGAGGGTGTTGCGTTCGGCCATCGACAGCGAGTCGAGACGGATGCGCATCTTCTCAGAGATGGCGAGCCCGGCCGCGTCGTCGGACGCCTTGTTGATGCGGACACCGCTCGAGAGGCGATCCATCGTCTTCTTCATCGTCGCCTGGTTGACCGTGAGCGACGAGTAGGCTTTCAGTGCTTGCACGTTATTGGTAATTTTCATAGCGGTTTCCTCCTGCCGGTACGGGCTTTAAACGAGCATTCTCGATTGCCTGGCCCCATGTCTGGTCGAGCTCGGTCGCGAGGCCGTGGAGCTCCTCGATTTTGTCCATATCTTGTTCGATTAACGCTTCAAGGCTCGATTTCGCCATATACAAGTAAAGCTCGTCGAGTTGGGCCGAGATGATACCGCCGCCGTCGTGAAGTCCTTGGTGGAGCTTCGCGAGCAGTTCGCGAGCTTGACGTAAATGGCGATTTCGTTCGGCAATCGTCGCCGTCCTGGCGTTTGCATAATGATAGACGAGCGCGTGGAGCATCGCTTGGGTCAGCTCTTCCGGGCTCATTTCGTATAGTCGATTCGAATTCATGATGGGTCTCCTTTGATGGTGTCGAGTTCTTCAATCAGTAATAGCACTTCGGCCATGACGTCATACAGTTGGGGCGGAATCGCGTCCCCGAGGTCGAGGTCGAGCAGGTGGCCAAGGAGCGAATGGTCATGTTCGATGGCGACGCCGCGTGATCTCGCCTCATCTAAGATTTTATCGGCGACGGCGCCCGTTCCGCGGGCGACAACGACCGGAGCGCGGTCAATCGTCTCATCATAGCGGACGACGGCGGCCGTCTTGCGTTTCGTCAAATCCATGCGTTGATACATAACAGCCTCCTAGATGCGGAAATCATAGCCGGTCGTCTCGAGCGTAGGACGCTCGGTCTCCGGTCGGTCCGCCTTCGTCAATGGGCGGAACTGGGTTGTGACACTGCGATAACCGATCGCCTCGAGCGTTGTCTCGATGTTGCCGAGTAGGGGACGCGCGAGTGCCTCGACGGTCGGGTCATCGTGTTCGAGCGTGAGCCGAAGATTCCGGTCGATCGCTTCGAGCTTGACGCCAATCTCGCCGAGCCGCGGCGTCTCGAGCCGGATATAGAGCACGCTGTTCTCCCAGTCGACGACGTCCCCGGCCTCCCGGTTTTGGATATGGACGTGAATGCCAGTGTCAATCTCTTGGACTTTCGCCGGCAAGGCGAGTATGAGCTGATGGAGCTGCCCACCGTCCAACCGGTTTAACGTCTGTTGGACTTGGAAGAACGAGGCGAGCCGTTGCGCTTCAGGTGTCGCCGCGTCGGGTTTCAATGACAACGTCGACGCCTGGACGCGCTGCGTCGTCTCTTGGATGACGCGGCCCGATAGGTTCGGGTCGACTTTGAACGGCGTGACGCGCGGCAGTTCGCCGGCGCGGGTCGCCTGGTGCGGGATATATTCGAGCCGGACGTGGTTCGGCACGTAGCGGAACTCGTTCAAGCTGGCGCGCACTTCTTTGATGAGCGCGGCGCTCTCGGCCGGTTTCGTCGACAGCAGCCCGAGGGCGACGTCGAGCTTCGCCGTCATCGCGACGAGCGCCTTCTCTTGGGTCGCGCTCGTATGTAACAAGGCGTCCGTCTTTTGGATGAGTTGCGTCAAGCGGGTCGACACCGTCTCGAGTGCGGGGCGTGCCTGATGCGGGTTCGTCTCGACGAGGGCGGCGACTTGGCCGAGCTGTTTCGTGACCGTCACTTGTTCGCTTCTAAACGTGTTCGTCACGTTCGCGAGATGTGACGTCACTTCTTTGACGAGCACCGGTCGTCCGAGGACGGGCGGTAACGCCTCGCGCGGTTCGATTCGCGTCGGGCGCGGCTCCGGCAACTCGTTGATGAGCCGGTCGACCGTCTCCGGTGTCGGCGTCAAACGTTCGCTGACGGGACGCGACAGATTGACGTGCTCGATGAACCGTTCTTTCTGCGGGTACGGCGCGCCAGGTGGCGGTGGTTTCATTTGTTGTCTCGCTTCATCTAATGACGCGACGGCGAGGTCGCGCGCGACATCACGCGGGAGCGTCGGCGCCTCGACCGTCTTCAGCCAGAGGACGGCATCGCGCATGTCGCCTTTAAAGACGGTCTCGAGCAGACGCACCGTGTCCTCGTTCATCGGCAGCCGTCCTGATTGGAGCAAACGGCTGACGGCACTCCGGACCTCGGGCGGGAGCGATGCGAGCAACGCCTGAATCTTCGTATCGAGTTTCACCGGTTGACCGCTCGGCATGTCCGGCGTCTCGGGTTCAGGTTTGACGACGATCGTCGCGATGAGCTGACCGTCTTGTTCGGCGAGCGTCAGTTGGAACGGGTTCGTCTTCGGGAGCCCGCCCTCGAACGTGACCTCGACTTGCTCGCCATTGATTTTGACGATCCCGGAGTCGGGGCCGGTCTGTTTGACGAGCTCGGCTTTATAGATGCGATTCGTCTGGATACCGGCTGTGACCGCGACGGCTGCGGTCATGGGGGCTTGGATTTGCATAGTTGTCACCTCGAACAATATATCGACCTCTTTTTCAAAAAGTGAAGCGAAACCGGCAGAAAAAAACCTCCCGTCGAATCGACGGAAGGGTCAAGAGTTGAGCGTTGCGCTCTGGTTTAATTGTTGGAACCGAGCGACGAGTTCGCCCGTCGCTTTCAATTGATTGCGGAGGACGTATGAGGTCGCGTTCGTGGTGATCCGGTGACCGTTCTGGGTGACGACCAAGCCTTTCGACTCGATTGGGTCACTCGTGATGTCACGGACGTGCGACCAGGCGTACCATTCACACTCAGGTCGCTTCGGGGACATCGTCGGGAAAAAGACGAGACCGGACGTCGGTTCGATGACGACTGGCACTTTGCCTTTGATGCCGGCGACACGCTTGGCGACGAAGATGCGCTCCTCAATCGAACTGCTGTACTGGCGGCATGAGAGCTGCAGGAGCTGGTAGGGCCGGAGTGGGGTCGTAATCTCGGAGCCGTCCTCGAGAATGACGCGCGATTGCGCGGACATCTCATAACAAGGCAGGATGGCCACCGTCCGCTTTGTAATACGGTACTTTTCCTCGGAATGGTAGGGGCGCATATGGCTGCACCGTCCTTTTCGTATTAGATTTTCAGGCTCGGCTCGCCCAAATGGCGTACAAACCTAAATCATCCCTTCCATGATATATCACAAAATATGTAAATTCAATATCTCTATATGAAAAGTAGGGAAATATAATTCCAATGTAAGCCAAAAGACGATTCATTTACAAAAATATGAGAAAGTGTTTGTCACGCTTCTAAGAAGGTGGTAAGATTACCGATAGAGGGAAAGCCTCTGTATTCTTCAATGGTGAAAGGAATGGATTTACACATGGTAGGTAAAGTAAAATGGTTTAACTCAGAAAAAGGTTTTGGATTCATCGAAGTAGAAGGCGGCAAAGACGTATTCGTACACTTCTCTGCAATCCAAACTGACGGCTACAAATCACTTGACGAAGGTCAAGAGGTAGAATTTGAAATCGTTGATGGCGAGCGTGGCCCACAAGCGGCTAACGTTACAAAATTATAATTTCAAGCCGTAAGCTGGTTCCCTCGTGGAGCCGGCTTTTTATTTTTCTTACATAGCGTCCTTCGAATCAAAATCGCGTTTAAGAACGGGCAGAACGGGTAGTTTCTTTTTATACCGCCGATTCAAGTTGAAGACGACGCAATCGGAACAAAATTGTCATTATTTTCTGATGATAACGTTTTCAAACGATTTGAATTCGGGGTATACTATAAATGAGCCACCTGGTTCCACTTTCTTTTCAGAAATGAAGCAGGAGATTCGGTCCAAATCGACGAATCATTGGGTCAAGCGGTTATTTTAAGGAGGAGTTCAGATGATTTATAACATTCGCGGCGAAAACATTGAAGTCACACCAGCTATTCAAGACTATGTCGAGAAAAAGTTGGACAAATTGACTCGGTATTTCACAACTCCTACGGATGCACAGACGGCTTACGTCAACTTGAAAGTGTACAACGAGAAGCAAAAGGTGGAAGTGACGATCCCGATGCCGAACTTGTTGCTCCGTGCTGAGGAAACAAACCTCGACATGTACGCGGCAATCGACCTCGTCGTCGATAAATTGGAGCGTCAAATCCGTAAGCACAAAACGAAACTCAACCGTAAATCACGTGCCAAAGATGGCGGTATCGGCGAGTACTTCAAGTCACTCGAAGGTCCTGAGGACGTGGTCGTCTACGACGAGGACGAGGCAGAACTCGAACTCGTGCGGACGAAGCGTTTCACGCTCAAACCGATGGATACGGAAGAAGCGATTCTTCAGATGGACATGCTCGGCCACAGCTTCTTCGTCTTCTCAGACGCAGAAACGGGCAACACGAACGTCGTCTATCGTCGTAAAGACGGGAAATACGGCTTGATCGAACCAGAATAATTCAACCTTGAAACCACACGGCCCTCCAATTCGGAGGGCCGTTTCGTTTGGCCTTTCCTTGAAAGCGAGGGTCACTTCGGTTAAACTGTACATTAGGGAAAAAACATGCATTTTTCAGTGAATGCAGAGGAGATAAAGCGTATGGCGAACTTTTTGAAAGATTTATTTGCTCCACAGAAACGAGTATTGAAAAAAGCAGAAAAAGCGGCCGACCTCGTCGAGTCGTTCGCCGAACCGATTAAGGCATTGTCTGACGAAGCACTTCAGGCGAAGTCGATTGAGTTCCGGGAGCGTTTGGACAAGGGTGAGACGCTTGATGATATCTTGCCAGAAGCGTTTGCGGTCTGTCGCGAGGCGTCTGAGCGTGTGCTCGGCATGCGCCACTACCGCGTCCAACTCATCGGGGGCTACGTGCTCCATAACGGTGACATCGCTGAGATGAAGACCGGGGAAGGGAAGACCCTCGTCGCAACTCTTCCGGTATATTTGAACGCGCTCACGGGCCGCGGCGTCCACGTCGTGACGGTCAACGAATATTTGGCCCGCCGTGACAAAGAACTCATGGAACCGCTCTACTTTGCACTCGGTCTTTCGGTCGGCCTCAACGTGTCGAACATGGACCGTGTCGAGAAGCAGGCGGCGTATAACTGTGACATCACCTACTCGACGAACAACGAGCTCGGTTTCGACTACTTGCGTGACAACATGGTCCTTTATAAAGAAGACCGTGTCCAACGCGAGCTCTACTTCACAATCGTCGATGAAGTCGACTCGATTCTCGTCGATGAAGCCCGGACCCCGCTCATCATCTCGGGTTCGGCCCAAAAATCGACAGAGCTTTACACACGGGCCGATGCTTTCGTCCGCACGCTCAAAATCGAGGACGACTACACGGTCGACGTGAAGACGAAGTCGGTTCTCCTCACGGACAAAGGGGTCGACCTCGCCGAGAAGTTCTTTGGCATCGACAACTTGTTCGCGATCGAGCACGTCTCGGTCAACCACCACGTCGGGCTCGCCCTTCGTGCCAACGCCGTCATGCATCATGACGTCGACTACATGGTCCGTGACGGCCAAGTCATGATCATCGACCAGTTCACCGGTCGGGTCATGGACGGACGCCGCTACTCGGAAGGGTTGCACCAGGCGATCGAAGCGAAAGAAGGCGTCGAGATTCAGCGTGAATCGATGACGCTCGCGACGATCACGTACCAGAACTACTTCCGTATGTATGAGAAGCTGGCCGGGATGACCGGAACGGCGAAGACAGAGGAAGAAGAGTTCCGTAACATTTACAACATGCAGGTCGTGACGATCCCGACGAACAAACCGATCCTTCGGGAAGATCGTTCGGATCTCATCTTCAAGTCGATGGACGGCAAGTTCAAAGCCGTCGTCGAAGAAATCATGGCAGCCCACGCGACGGGACAACCGGTCCTCGTCGGGACGGTCGCCGTCGAGACGTCGGAGCATTTGAGCAAGCTTCTCTCGAAGAAGAAAATCAAACACGAAGTCTTGAACGCGAAGAACCACGCCCGTGAGGCCGAAATCGTCGAGAACGCCGGCCAAAAAGGCTCGGTCACGATCGCGACGAACATGGCTGGACGCGGAACCGACATCAAGCTCGGCGAAGGCGTCATCGAACTCGGTGGCTTATATATCGTCGGGACCGAGCGCCACGAGTCGCGCCGGATCGACAACCAGCTCCGGGGACGGGCCGGACGTCAAGGAGACCCGGGTAAATCCCAGTTCTACTTGTCACTCGAAGATGAGCTCATGCGCCGCTTCGGGACGGACAGCCTCCAGAACATGATGGAGCGCCTCGGCATGGACGACACGCAACCGATCGAGAGCCGCATGGTCTCGAAAGCGGTCGAGTCGGCCCAGAAACGTGTCGAAGGGAACAACTATGACGCTCGGAAACAGCTCCTCGGTTACGATAACGTCATGGCCGACCAACGGAAAGTCATGTACAAAGACCGGGCCAGCATCCTCGAGAATGAATCGGTCACGGACATCGTCCGTTCGATGATTCAAGAGACGGTCGAGACGGGCGTCGCGCAATATACGCCGCTCGAGCTCGTGCCGGAAGAGTGGAACATCGATGAGCTCGCGCACTGGGCCAACCAGACGCTCGCCCTCGAGCAGCCGGTCGAAGGCAAGGACTTCTACGGCAAAGAGCGCGAAGAGATCATCGAGCTCTTGAACGAACGCACGACCGCGCAGTATGAGGCGAAACGCCAACTCGCGCCGCCGGAACGCTTCAACGAGTTCGAGAAGATCATCGTGCTCCGTGCCGTCGATTCACACTGGATGGCACACATCGACCACATGGACCAACTCCGTCAAGGGATTCACTTGCGTGCCTACGGACAGAACGACCCGCTCCGCGAGTATCAGGCGGAAGGCGTCAACATGTTCGATGCGATGAACGTGGCCATCTCCGAAGAAGTGACCGGCTTCGTGCTTCGTGCCGAAGTCGGTGACAACCTCCGACGCGAGAAAGTCGTCGAGGAGGAAGTGGCGGTGTCTGGCAAGGACGACACGCCGCTCAAGAAAAAGCCGGTCCGTCGCACGGAAGACCAACGGCTCGGGCGCAATGACCCGTGCTGGTGTGGTTCAGGCAAGAAGTTCAAAAACTGCCACGGCAAACAACAGGCTTAATTTTGAAAGAGGCGAGTCCGCTCGCCTCTTTCCTACGGAAAGGTGACCTACACTATGGAAATTTCAGATATTCGCAACGAACTCGAGGCGATGGCGAAACGCCTCGAGAATTATCGCCAATCGCTCAACCTGACAGAGAAGCAGGCCCGCATCGCCGAGCTCGAGAACGAGATGACGTACCCAGACTTCTGGGACAGCCAAGAGAAGGCTCAGAAAGTCATCGACGAGTCGAACGCGCTCAAAGCGATGGTCGACAAATACCAAGAGCTCGCCGATGGGCATGAAGACGGCGAAGTCACGCTCGAACTGATCAAAGAAGAGCCGGACGCCGAGATGCAAGGTGAATTAGGAGAGATGGTCACGGCGCTCAAGGCCGATTTCGACGCGTTCGAACTCGAAATCCTCTTGAACGGACCGTACGACGCCAACAACGCAATCCTCGAGCTTCACCCGGGGGCGGGCGGTACCGAGTCTCAAGACTGGGCCTCGCTCCTGCTTCGGATGTACCAACGCTTCGCGGACAAGCAAGGCTGGAAAGTCGAGACGGTCGACTATCTGCCGGGCGAAGAAGCCGGCGTCAAGTCGGTCACGCTCCGCATCGTCGGGCATAACGCCTACGGCTACTTGAAGGCGGAGAAAGGGATTCACCGTCTCGTTCGCATCTCGCCGTTCGATTCGTCGGGCCGCCGCCATACGTCGTTCGTCTCGTGTGACGTCATGCCGGAATTCAATGACGACATCGAAATCGAAGTGAAGACCGAAGACCTCCGGATCGATACGTACCGCGCGTCAGGCGCCGGCGGTCAGCACATTAACACGACTGACTCGGCCGTCCGGATCACGCACGTGCCGACGGGCGTCGTCGTCTCGTGTCAAGCTGAGCGTTCGCAAATCAAGAACCGCGAAGCAGCGATGAAGATGCTCAAGGCAAAACTGTATCAACGTGAACTCGACGAGCAGCAACGCAAGCTCGATGAGATTCGCGGCGAGAAGACAGACATCGGTTGGGGCAGCCAAATCCGTTCTTACGTCTTCCACCCGTACGCGATGGTCAAGGACCACCGCACGAGTTATGAAGTCGGGAACACGAGCGGCGTCATGGATGGCGACATCATGGGCTTCATCGACGCTTACCTCCGCAAGACAAATATGTGATGCAAGTGGCTCAAGGACTGACGTCTTTGGGCCACGTTGTATGTAGAGGAGAAAACCTTTAATGAAGCAAATCGTCAAAGACTATATCTATTTACTGACCGGGTCCGTCTTCGTCGCCACGGCGTTCAGTTTGTTCCTATTGCCGAACAACCTCGCCTCGGGCGGCGTCAGCGGGATCTCAATCATCACGTACGAGCTGTTCAACATCTCGCCAGGGGCGTTCCAGCTCGTGTCGAACGTGTTGCTCCTCCTCGTCGGCTGGATGATTCTCGGGCTAGGCTTCGGCGTGAAGTCACTCGTCGGGTCGATTTTTTTACCGGGCGTGATCTTATTTTATGAAGCGATTGACGCGGGTGCGGCCGTCAATGACACGCTGCTCGCGGCCATTTTTGGCGGGGCGGGCGTCGGCATCGGTCTCGGGCTCATCTTCCGGGGACGGGCCTCGACCGGGGGAATGGATTTGCTCGCGCAAATCTTACATAAGTTCACCCACATCCCGCTCTACCTCTGTATCGCCATCCTCGACGGGGCGGTCGTCCTCGTCGCTGCTGTCACGTTCTCGTTCACGACGGGACTGTATGCACTTATCGCCTTGTTCATCACGATCAAGATGATCGACTTCGTCCAGCTCGGCTTCACGCAGGACAAGATGGCGTATGTCATCTCAGAGAAACGGGACGTCATCACGCGCGCCGTCTTCGATGAGCTCGATCGGGGCGCGACGGAGATTCAAGCAATCGGGGCGTACTCGCGACTCGAGCGTCCGATGCTCCTCGTCGTCGTCCGCCAGAACGAAGTGAGCCGGCTGAAAGAAATCATTCGCCGCATCGATCCTGATGCGTTCCTCATCTTCAGTGAGGCGCACGAGGTGATGGGGCAAGGGTTCACGTCGGACAAACGCTATATCAACGTTCCCTAAGTTGTGGAATCTTTGTGTATTTTTCGTGAGTTAGGTTAGAAAGCGGTTCATAACGGCTATAATGGTAAAAGTAGGTTATTTCTACAACTTAGGAGGGGAACCCTATTATGAAGAAATGGATGATGGCGATTGGACTTGGCGCCATGCTCACGCTCGGTGCGTGCGGCGGTGGCGATGAAGAAGAGTCGACGAGCAACGGGGACGGCGCCAACACGGCGTCGGTCGACGCGGAAGCGGTCTACGCACAAAACTGTGCGGCATGTCACGGTGCGAATCTAGAAGGAATGAGCGGTCCGAAACTAGCGGACGTCGGTTCACGTCTATCAGCTAGTGAAATTGAAGAAGTCATCAAAAACGGGAAAGGCGCTATGCCTGCGAACGTGATTGAGGACGAAGAAGAAATCACGGCTGTCGCCGCTTGGCTCGCCGAGAAAAAATAATCATGGGGAACCACGAGGAGACTCGTGGTTTTTTTGTTTCCTTCAATCTCGACTGAATCTGGATCGTCAGTGATTGAAGCAAGGGAGTCGTGAACGCGGATAGCTTTTGAATGTGCGTTTCATTATCTGTGTCCGAGTCGTGAAATCTGTCTTCAACACGACAATTTCACACCGAACTCAATCCAACTGAAACATTCCTGTAATGGTTATTTAAAAGTCCGATTGCTATAATTGAAGGCGCTTGAACTATATTGCCTGTCGCCTTTTTGGGTCAGGTTGGCACGAACAGGGTCCCTTGACAGGACGAGTGCTTATCGTGTAGAACAGAGGCTAGACGAAAATATTCACTTAACTAACTAATCCAGTCTTCGTCATAGATGCATGAAACGTGATAGATGCATAAAAAATATATAAAAAGGGTAGGGAATACGTTATGATCTCGATGCAAAAAGTCAGCAAAGTATATCCAAACGGCGTCGTCGCCGTCGATGACCTCGAGTTAGAGATTCAAGACGGCGAGTTCTTATACGTCGTCGGACCATCCGGCGCCGGGAAATCGACGTTTATGAAGATGATTTATCGGGAGGAGAAACCGTCGAGCGGTCTTCTTTTGATTGACGGGATTGACGTCGGCAAGTTGAAAAACCGCCACGTCCCGAAATTACGCCGTCAACTCGGCGTCATCTTCCAAGACTATAAGTTGTTACCGTCACTCACGGTATATGAGAACGTCGCGTTCGCTCTCGAAGTCGTACAGGCCGACACGAACACGATGCGCAAGCAGGTCATGGACGTGTTGAACCTTGTCGGACTGAAACACAAGGCGCGCAACTATCCGGATGAACTATCGGGTGGGGAGCAACAGCGTGTGTCGATCGCTCGTGCCATCGTCAATAAGCCAAAGCTCATCATCGCCGACGAGCCGACGGGTAACTTAGACCCGGACACGGCTTGGGGCATCATGGAAGTGTTCCAAGAGATTCACCGTCGCGGTGCAACCATCGTCATGGCGACCCACAACCGTGATATCGTCGACAAGATCCGCCATCGCGTCATCGCGATCGAGAACGGGAAAGTCGTACGCGATGAAGAGAAAGGAGCATATGGCTATGATATTTAAAAGTGGATTACGTCATCTGCGCGAAGGGTTCAAGGGAACACTACGCAACGGTTGGATGACATTCGCGGCCATCAGTGCCGTTACCATCACCTTGTTACTCGTCGGGGTATTCGCCCTCGTCATGTTCAACGTCAATGAGATTTCAGAGAACGTCGAGAGCGACGTCGAGATTCAAGTATTCGTTACCCGGACCGCGGAGGAAGCGAACGTCGAGAAGCTCGGTGAGAACTTAGAGCAGATTCCAGGCGTCGAATCGGTCACGTTCAGCTCGAAAGAGGATGAACTGGAGAACTTCCGCAACCAACTTGGGGAAGATGCGAACGCCTACGGGACGGTCGAGAAGGACAACCCGCTCCACGACCGCTATATCGTCAAAGCGTCAGACCCGCTCAATACGGAGAAGGTCGCTAATTCGGTGCAGTCACTTGATAACGTCGATAAGGTCACATATGGACAGGACTATATCGACAAGATGTTCGCCTTCTTCAACGGGATTCGCATCGGCGGACTTGCGTTGATCGTCGGTCTCACGCTCATGGCGATGTTCCTCATCTCGAACACGATCAAGATGACGATCTTCTCACGCCGTCGCGAAATCGAGATCATGCGTCTCGTCGGAGCGAAAAACAGCTTCATTCGCTGGCCGTTCTTCATCGAAGGACTTCTCCTCGGTGTATTCGGTGCGCTCATCCCGATCGCCGTCATCTACTTCGGTTATGACGTCGCATATAGTGCTTTACAACCATCGCTAGATCAACTGAATAGTGATATATTTAAATTGATTGATCCATCGATTTTGACGACGCAAGTGTCACTCGTCCTCTTAGCGCTCGGTGCCTTCATCGGGATCTGGGGTTCGACGACATCGCTCGGTCGATTCTTGAAAGTCTAATCTAATTTAAATATGAGGAGGAGTTGGCGGATGAAACGTTCGCTTGCGCTTGGATTAAGTTTGACGCTACTTGCCTCGCCTGTATGGGCGACGGAGAAAGACACGCTGAAAGCACGACAAGATCGTTTATCCAATCAATTGGAGGAATCCAAGAAAGCGCAAGACGAGACGGACGCCGAGCTCGAAGTCACCGAGGCGGAACGTGACGCGGTCACGACAGAAATCCGTGCGGTCAATGAACGTCTCGAAGGCTTAAGTGAACAGATCGCCGTCCAACAGGAAGAAGCGGACGCGGCGCGCACCGAGCTCGAGGAAACCCGTGATCAACTCACTGCCCAAGGGCAGTACCTCGAAAGCCAGAAGGCGCTCCTTAGTGAGCGTCTTCGTGTGCTTCAAGTACATGAGGACCAGTCCTATCTCCAAGTCGTCTTCGAGTCCCGTTCATTCGGAGACTTCGTAACGCGGCTCTTGACCGCGCAGACGATCGCCGATCAGGACCGGGACCTCATACATAGTTACATGAGTGAAGTCGAGCGGCTCGAAGCGCTCGAAGCACGGCAGCGGACCCAGCTCTCGTTCCTTAAACAGAAAGAGCGGGAACTCGTCGTGACGAAACAGGCGCTCGACGTCGCCGCCGAACAAAAGCAGGGTTTGTTGTCGGAACTGAACGAACAAGTCGAACTACTGGAGCTTGAGAAGATGAGCCGTGAAGAAGAACAGGCGCTCATGAGTGAGCAGAGCCGGATCATCGCCGGTCAACTCGAAGCAATCGCCCAAGCGGAGCGGGAAGCCGCCGCCCGCGCCGAGGCCGAAGCGAAGGCCAAGGCACAAGCAGAAGCGCAGGCAAAAGCCGAGGCAGAGGCGAGAGCACGAGCTGATGCCAAAGCGGAAGCGGACAAGCGGGCAGACGACAAAGCGCCAACCGCCCCAGCGCCTGCTCCAACAACCCCACCGCCTGCGGAAACCCCGACGAACGTGACGGGACCGGCGACCTCGTTCGTGCGGCCGGTATCCGGCTACGTGTCGAGCCCTTTCGGCCCGCGGCAAAACCCGCTCACGGGCGTGGCGGAGTCGCACCGTGGCATCGATCTCGTCAATGCGACCGGGACACCGATCGTCGCGGCGGCACCAGGCATCGTCATCAAGGCGGCCCGGGCGACCGGTTACGGCAACGTCGTCTTCGTGTCCCATATCGTCGGCGGGGAAGTATGGACGACCGTCTATGCCCATCTCGACGCGATTACGGTCACGTCGGGGCAAACGGTCGGAGCCGGACAGACCGTCGGCACGCTCGGCAGCACGGGCTGGTCGACAGGCCCGCATCTCCACTTCGAATTACATCGCGGACAATGGGCGCCAGGGCAACCGAATGCGGTCGACCCGGGTCCATACATCGGTTACTGATGAGACGGACGTGTTCCAAATTTCTGGAACACGTCCGTTTTTCTGAACTTTTTGCTATACTGGATGAAAGACTGACAAAGAGAAATGAGGGACTACCCGTGAAAAATACAACCGCAGGATTACTAGCCGGTGCCACGTTCGTCGCCGGTGCCGGTGCTGGGCTCGCGACGATGGCGTTCACCGATGCGCCGTTACCGCTCCAACCGAAAGCGGAAGGCTGGGACAAAGTCGACCAAGTCCGACAATTGATCGAGACGCATTCGTTAAAGGATATCTCGGAAGAAGACTTGTTGACCGGTGCCCTCGACGGGATGACGGGAGCGCTCGACGACCCGTACTCGGACTTCCTCGACGCCGAAGAGACGTCACAGTTCACTGACTCGATCGAGTCGAGCTTTGAAGGAATCGGCGCGACTTTGGAGAAGAAAGGAGAAGACATCTTAATCGTCGCTCCAATCAAAGGCGCACCAGCCGAAGCAGCGGGTCTCCGGGCCGGAGACGTCATCACGGCGGTCGACGGGGAGTCGATTGAAGGGATGGCCGTCGAAGAGGCGGTCCAACTCATCCGGGGCGAGAAAGGGACCGTCGTCACGCTCACGATCCGTCGCGGGGGCCAAGAGGCCGACTATGAGATCACACGTGACACGATTCCGATCGAGACCGTCAACTCGGAAGTGAAAGAACAGGACGGCCAGAAAATCGGCTATATCGAGGTGACCCAGTTCTCTGAGCCGACGGCCGATGAGTTTTTGGAGCAGCTTGAGACGCTCGAGTCAGAAGACATCGATAGCCTTATCATCGACGTGCGCGGGAACCCGGGTGGCTTGCTTCCTGCCGTCATCGAGATGACCGAAGGGTTCGTCCCGACGAATAAACCGGTCGTCCAAATCGAGAACGCGGACGGGGAACGCGAGTCGCAGAGCGGCCGCGCCCGAGAAGCGAAGCCGTACGACTTGTTCGTCTTGACGGACGAAGGATCGGCGTCGGCATCTGAGATTTTGGCCGGGGCGCTCAAAGAAGGGGCCGGTGCCACGATTATCGGCAACAAGACGTTCGGAAAAGGGGTCGTCCAGACGGCGTTCGATTTAGAGGACGGCAGCAACTTGAAGCTGACGACGAGCAAATGGCTCACGCCGGACGGCAATTGGATTAACGAGAAAGGCATCGAGCCGGACGTCGAGGTCAATCAACCGGATTACTTCGGGGTGAACCGCATCCTCGCCGACACGGACTCGCTCAAAGTCGGCGACTACGGCGAGGCGGTGTCGAATCTGCACACGGTCTTGTCGGGCATCGGCTATGAGCCGGGCGGACAGCCAGGATATTACGGCGACACGATGGCCCGCGCCGTCAGCGACTTCCAAGCCGACAACAATTTACCGGAAGACGGGGTCGTCAATGAGGCGACGGCGTCGGCGCTCGAGTCACGCTTGCTCGAGGTGATTCAAGATGAGGCGAACGATGCCCAATTGAACCGTGCGCTCGAAGAAGCTGCAAAATAAGGATTAGGGAAAGGATTGGACAAGTGTGGACGTTCTACGAATGAGTTTTACTGCTTTGTTGACCTTGATCGGTAGTCCGCTACTCTGGGCGACGCTCGTCGCCCTCGCTTACATATCAATGACGCGCATCAAACGGGAGCGGGGCATGTTCCGCTCACGGCGACGTTCGCCGAAGTCGGACTGGCGCCATTTTGTATGGCCGAGCCTGTTGCTCGCCGTCATCGGTTCAGCCGCATTGATTTTGCTCGAGACGACCGTCAACTGGGAATGGCTCGTGACGTTCAGCGTGCTGTATGCGCTCATCGTCTTGACGATGCACCCACGTTTCAGCAGCCCGGCGTTCCCGTTTTTGATCATGCTGACGGCAGTCGCGCTTCGTGACGTCATCGAGTATGGCGGACTGACAGGGTGGATGGATCGATTGGCCGAGGTCGACTGGCCGGTGTATGCGCTCGTATTCGGTGTCGTGACGCTCGCGGAAGCGATTCTCTTACGGTGGAACGGTCCGGTCGAGACGTCACCGACGCTCATCTTGTCCAAACGAGGCCAATTCATCGGCGGACACGTCGTCAAACGGCTTTGGTTCTTCCCGCTTGTCATCTTCTTACCCCCGTCCTTCGGTCTCGACGGTCCAGTACCGGTCATCTTGCCGATTCCAATCGGGGTCAGCCTGTTATCGACCGGGGCCTTGCCAGGGACGCTCCTCGGTCGCCTGAGCCTGTATCGCGGCTTGCTCGCGCTCGTCGCCCTCGGTTTGTTCGGGGCTTCCTACGCCATCGACGTGCCGTATGCGGCCTACATCTTGCTCGGTCTGTTCGTGTTGTATGAGTTGGCGCTACAACTCATCAAGCGAGAGAACTGCGGGACGACACCAGTGTTCATCAACGGCAACCGAGGAGCGGTCATCATCGATACGCTCCCGGGCTCACCGGGCGAGGCGATGCAGCTCATTCCGGGCGAATCGATCTACAAAGTGAACGGGACCATCATCACGGGCGGGAGCAGCTTCTATGAGGCGCTCCAGTTGCATAAACCGTACATCAAGCTCGAGGTGCTCAACTTGAACGGAGATATCCGTTTCGTGCAACGGGCGATGTACGAGACCGATCCGCACGAGCTCGGCATCTTGTTCGTCGCTGAGCCGGCGAGCCCTCGTCTGCGGTTACGGAAACTATAAAAGGGAGCATCCTTGGCGGATGCTCCCTTTCGTGCGTTCAATTAAAGTTCAAGTTTTGATGGTTTGAAGCCCATTGTCGCTTCGACGGCGTGTTGCCAGCCTTTATACAGATTTTCGCGGTGTGCTTCGTCCATCTTCGGTTCGAACTGATGGTCGAGTTTCCACTGCTGTTTGATCTCTGCTTGGTCTTTCCAGAACCCGACGGCGAGACCGGCGAGATAGGCGGCACCGAGAGCCGTCGTCTCGCTCACTTCAGGCCGTTCGACCGGCACGTCCAAGATGTCCGCTTGGAACTGCATGAGGAAGTTGTTGTTGACCGCACCGCCATCGACGCGGAGTGTCTTCAACTCGATGCCAGAATCTTGTTCCATCGCCGTCAAGACATCGCGTGTCTGATAGGCGAGTGACTCGAGCGTCGCCCGGACGAAATGTTCTTTCTCCGTCCCGCGCGTGAGGCCGAAGATGGCACCACGGACGTCCGAGTTCCAATACGGGGCACCAAGTCCGACGAAGGCAGGGACGACGTAGACGCCGTCTGTCGTTTCGACGCGGTTGGCGTACTGTTCCGTGTCTTTCGCCGACTTGAGCATACGGAGTCCGTCACGGAGCCATTGGATGGCCGAACCGGCGACGAAGATTGAACCTTCGAGCGCATATTCGACTTTACCGTTGTATCCCCACGCGATCGTCGTGAGCAGACCATGGTCCGACTTGACGGCTTCTTCGCCCGTGTTCATGAGCATGAAGCAACCTGTTCCGTACGTGTTCTTACCTTCTCCTGACTCGAAGCAGGCTTGACCGAAGAGGGCAGCCTGTTGGTCACCGGCCGCACCGGCGATCGGAACTTCGAAGCCGAAGAAGTGATACGGGATCGTGTTGGCGTACACTTCACTCGACGGTTTGACTTCCGGGAGCATCGACTTTGGTACCGTCAAGATCTCGAGCAACTCATCGTCCCATTTTTGCTCATAGATGTTGTACATGAGCGTACGTGACGCGTTCGAGTAGTCCGTGACGTGGGCGTGGCCGCCTGACAGTTTCCAGATGAGCCAAGTGTCGATCGTTCCGAAGAGGAGGTCACCGGCTTCGGCTTTCTCACGGGCGCCTTCGACGTTGTCGAGGATCCATTTGACTTTCGTGCCTGAGAAGTAGGCGTCGATCAAGAGACCAGTTTTATCGCGGAACAAGTCGGCATGACCGGCTTCCTTCAACTCATCACAAATACCGGCTGTTTGACGCGATTGCCAGACGACGGCGTTATAGACCGGACGTCCTGTCGACTTCTCCCAGACGACAGCCGTTTCCCGTTGGTTCGTGATTCCGATGGCCGCGATCTCTTTTGGATCGATATCAGCCGACCCGAACGCCTCGGCCATGACGGCGAGGACAGAACCCCAAATCTCGTTAGCGTTATGCTCGACCCAGCCCGGTTTCGGGAAGTATTGTTTGAACTCACGTTGCGCGACTGTGACGATTTTCCCGTCATGGTCGAAGATGATGGCCCGTGAGCTTGTCGTTCCTTGATCAAGTGCTAAGATATAACGTTTTTCTTTCTCCATATGAGAGTGCCTCCTTAGAAATTAGAAAGATTATGGGACAAGAATGCCGTAAACCAATGCGGCGATGACCGCCCCGATGATTGGTCCGACGACCGGGATCCATGAATAGCCCCAGTCCGACGTCCCTTTGCCTTTGATTGGAAGAATCGCATGCGCAATCCGCGGCCCGAGGTCACGTGCCGGGTTGATGGCATATCCCGTTGTACCACCAAGCGAGAGACCGATCGAGACAACGAGGAAACCGACGATGAGCGGATTCAAGCCGTCCGTGAACGTGTTGGCCCCGAATGACAAAATTCCGAAGACGAGGACGAACGTACCAATGATTTCCCCGATCAAGTTGAACGGCGTGCTACGAATCCCTGGTGCGGTCGAGAAGGTGGCCAGTTTGGCACCTGGATCGTCGGTCACATCATAGTGCGGTTTGTAGTGCACGAACACGAGGACGGCCCCGATGAACGCCCCGATAAACTGTGCCAAGATGTAGGCTGGCACATCAGCCCAAGGGAATGAGCCTGCTGTCGCGAGCCCGACCGTGACGGCAGGGTTCAAGTGCGCCCCTCCGTAGATTCCGGCTGCGTATACCCCGATCATAACGGCGAAGCCCCAACCGAACGTGATGACGACCCAACCTGCGTTCTCCGCTTTCGAATGACGGAGCACGACGCCGGCGACGACACCGTTACCGAGCAAGATGAGTAGCATTGTACCAATAATTTCGCTGACGAATGCTGACATGTGATACTCCCTTCCTTCCATATTAAATTTGGCTTACCACTTCATTATATGCCCCAAATGTAAGCGTTTCAAAACCGTATATGCAAAAAAAGCCACTTTTCTTATGAAAAGTGGTTTTGATTGACAATACGCCGTCTGAAGTCGAGTCCAATCCCGACAAGAAAAGCGAGCAGGACCGCCAAACTGACGTACGCGAGCGGCGCATAGACGGCGGCACCAAGATCGAGCGCGATCGAGGTGATGACGGCCATATATAACCAGGCGAGTCGGTTAGAGATCTCTTTATCGTGATAGCGATTCGTGAGCGTGGCGCCGAACGGGGCTCCGATGAAAGCGCCGATGACCAACGCGAGCGGCGTCACGTAGTCGAGCGACAGCGACGGGAGATAACCGACGAGTCCGCCGAGCGAGATGAACAGGACGGCAGCCAGGCTCGTTCCGACCCCGTGATGTGTCGAGAATCCAAGCCAACTGACGAGGAGCGGGACGATGATGAAACCGCCACCGATACCGAGTAGCGCCGACAACAGCCCGGCCATCATCCCGATGACGAGGGCGGCAAGTAGCGATGATTTTTTCGGCTTCTGCGGTTTCGATGTTTTCTTTAATAGCGTAACGGCAAAATAAGATAGGATAGCCAGATAAAATAGATTGAGCAACCAGTCGTACGTGCCCGAGATCGAGAGGACGAGCCGGCTCGACAGCTGAGCCGTGACGGCACCGGCCAAGCCGACCGTGATGCCTGTCAACCAGGACACGTTGCCGAGCGACGTATGTTTCTTGGCGCCGGACAGGCTCGTCCCGACGACGAATAGGAGCGACGTGGCGACGGCCTCGGCCGCCGAATATCCACTAAAGAGCAACACTGGGACGATGATGACCCCGCCGCCGATGCCGAAGAAGCCGGACAAGGCGCCGACGACGGCACCGAGCGGGATAAAGAGAAGCGACCACATGACGACCAACTCGTTTCTGTTTAGATTCACTCTCCATGATAACGAAAAGCGGAACGATTTGGGAAGCGTGTCAGAAGCGAATATTTGTTCGTGTATGTGATATAATCAAGCCAATATGCAAGGTAAAGAAAGCGAGGAATATACATGGATAAGATTAGCGTTCCGTTCGACTTACATTCAGAATATAAGCCGGCCGGCGACCAACCGGAAGCGATTCGTCAGCTCGTCGAAGGAATCAATCGCGGCGACCGGTATCAGACGTTGCTCGGTGCGACCGGCACCGGGAAGACGTTCACCGTATCGAACGTCATCCAAGAAGTGAAGAAGCCGACGCTCGTCTTGGCCCACAACAAGACGCTCGCCGGACAGCTGTATTCGGAGTTCAAAGAGTTCTTCCCGAACAACGCCGTCGAATATTTCGTCAGCTATTACGACTATTACCAGCCGGAGGCGTACGTGCCGTCGACCGACACGTTCATCGAGAAAGACGCCTCGATCAACGATGAGATCGATAAACTCCGCCACTCGGCGACATCGGCCTTGTTCGAGCGCGACGACGTCATCATCGTCGCTTCCGTCTCCTGTATTTACGGTCTCGGTAACCCGGAAGAATATAACAGTCTCGTCATAAGTCTCCGTGTCGGGAAAGAGATGGGGCGCGACCAGATGCTTCGCAAACTGATCGACATCCAATATGAACGGAACGATATCGATTTCCAGCGCGGCCGTTTCCGTGTCCGCGGCGATGTCGTCGAGATTTTCCCGGCGTCACGCGACGAACAATGCTTGCGCGTCGAGTTCTTCGGAGACGAAATCGATCGCATCCGCGAGATGGACCCGCTCACCGGCGAGATCATCGCCGACCGCGAGCACGTCTCAATCTTCCCGGCGTCCCACTTCGTCACCCGCGACGAGAAGCTGCAAAAAGCGATCGTCAACATCGAGGCCGAGCTCGAACAACAGCTCGCGAAGTTCCGCGAGGAAGGCAAACTGCTTGAAGCCCAGCGTCTCGAACAGCGGACGAACTATGACCTCGAGATGATGCGTGAGATGGGCTACTGTTCAGGCATCGAAAACTATTCGCGTCATTTGAACTTGACCGAGGCAGGGGCGACGCCTTACACGCTCATCGACTACTTCCCGAAAGACTTCCTACTCGTCGCCGATGAGTCGCACGTGACGCTCCCGCAAGTACGCGGCATGTATAACGGTGACCAGGCCCGGAAGCAAGTGCTCGTCGACCACGGGTTCCGCCTGCCTTCAGCTAAAGATAACCGTCCGCTCAAGTTCGACGAGTTCGAGAAGAAGTTGTCGCAAGCGATCTTTATCTCGGCGACACCAGGTCCGTTCGAGCTCGAGCATACCCCGCACATGATCGAACAGATCATCCGGCCGACAGGACTGCTCGACCCGACGATCGAGATTCATCCGATCAAAGGACAAATCGACTACTTGATGGACCAAATTCGCGACCGCATCAAACAGGACGAACGCGTCCTCGTGACGACGCTCACGAAAAAGATGGCCGAGGATTTATCGGACTATCTGCGTGAAGCGGGCATCAAGGTCAACTATATGCACTCTGAAATCAAGACGCTCGAGCGGATTGAGATCATCCGTGACCTGCGTCTCGGAAAATACGACGTCCTCGTCGGAATCAACTTACTGCGGGAAGGACTAGACATCCCGGAAGTGAGTCTCGTCACGATTCTAGACGCCGACAAGGAAGGGTTCCTCCGTTCGGACCGATCGCTCATTCAGACGATTGGGCGGGCGGCGCGGAACTCGAACGGGCACGTCATCTTGTTCGCTGATAAGATGACCGACTCGATGACACGGGCGATTGAAGAGACCGATCGTCGTCGCTCGATTCAAGAAGCTTATAATGAAGAACACGGCATCACGCCGCAGACGATCCGTAAAGAAGTACGCGGCGTCATCCGCGCGACGGTCGACGCCGAGGAGGATGTGCTCGAATCACTCAGCTCGATGAAGCCGGCTGAACGTGAGGAAGCCATCGCCAAGCTAGAAGAAGAAATGAAACAAGCGGCCCGCGACCTCCAGTTCGAACGGGCGGCCGAATTGCGTGACTTAATCTTGGAGTTGAAGGTAGGGAATTAAATGGCTGAAAAGAAAAATGCGATCGTCATCAAAGGGGCGCGCGTCAACAACTTGAAAAACATTGATATCGATATTCCACGGGACCAGCTCGTCGTCTTGACGGGCTTGTCCGGTTCCGGTAAATCGTCACTCGCGTTCGACACCATCTACGCCGAGGGGCAGCGCCGTTACGTCGAGAGTCTATCGGCCTACGCCCGTCAATTCCTCGGACAGATGGACAAACCGGACGTCGATACGATTGAAGGGCTGAGCCCGGCCATCTCGATCGACCAGAAGACGACGAGCCGTAACCCGCGCTCGACCGTCGGAACGGTGACGGAAATCTATGACTACTTACGTCTTTTGTTCGCTCGCATCGGGAAACCGGTCTGTCCGCGTCACGGTATCGAAATCTCGAGCCAGACCATCTCACAGATGGTCGACCAAGTGATGGAACTGCCGGAGAAGACGCGCCTGCAAATCCTGGCGCCAATCGTCTCGGGCCGCAAAGGGACGCACGTCAAAGTGTTCGACTCGCTCAAAAAGGAAGGGTTCGTCCGCGTTCGTGTCAATGGCGAGACGATCGAACTGACCGATGAGATCGAGCTTGATAAGAATAAGAAACATTCGATCGAAGTCGTCGTCGATCGCCTCGTCGTCCGCGCTGACGTCGAAGGTCGTCTTGCCGACTCGCTCGAGACGGCGCTTCGCCTTGCCGACGGCCGAGCCATCATCGACAAGATGGACGGCACCGAGCTCCTGTTCAGCGAACATCACGCTTGTCCGATTTGTGGCTTCTCCATTGGCGAACTCGAGCCGCGTATGTTCTCGTTCAACTCGCCGTTCGGTGCCTGTCCGACGTGTGACGGGCTCGGTACGAAGCTTGATGTCGACCCGGAACTCGTTATCCCGGACCCGTCGAAGACGCTGAAGGAAGGCGCCGTCGTCGCCTGGCAGCCGACAAGCTCGCAATATTATCCGCAACTGCTCGCCTCGATGTGCAAACACTTTGACATCGACATGGACGTGCCGTTCGAACGTCTGTCGAAGCGTGACCAAGACCTCGTCTTGCACGGGACGGACGAAGAGTCGTTCTTGTTCCGTTACGAGAACGATTTCGGACAAGTCCGGACGAACACGATCTTCTTCGAAGGGGTGCTCCGCAACATCGAGCGCCGCTATAAAGAGACGACGTCCGATTATATCCGTGAACAGATGGAGACGTACATGGCGACACACGCTTGTCCGACATGTAGCGGTTATCGGTTGAAAGAAGAGACGCTCGCCGTCAAAATCACGGGCCACCATATCGGGCAAGTGACCTCACTGTCCGTCGTCAACGCCATCAAGTTGTTCGACTCGATCATGACAGAGTTGAGCGAGAAAGATATCGCCATCGCCCGTCTCATCTTGCAAGAGATTTGTGAGCGGCTCAGCTTCTTGAACAACGTCGGTCTCGACTATTTGACGTTGTCACGCGCCGCCGGGACGCTCTCGGGTGGAGAAGCGCAGCGGATTCGTCTCGCGACGCAAATCGGCTCACGGCTCACGGGCGTCCTATACGTCCTCGATGAACCGTCGATTGGATTGCATCAGCGTGACAACGACCGCTTGATCGCGACGCTCAAACAGATGCGTGACATCGGTAACACGCTCATCGTCGTCGAGCACGACGAGGACACGATGATGGCAGCCGATTATTTGATCGACATCGGACCGGGTGCCGGCGAACACGGCGGAGAAGTCATCGCCGCCGGGACGCCGAAACAGCTCATGAAGAACAGAAAATCGCTAACAGGCCAATACTTGTCTGGTAAGAAGTTCATCCCGCTCCCGGCCGAACGGAAAGTGCCGGACGAGCGTTTCTTGAAGATTTTGAAGGCGGAAGAGAACAACTTGAAAGGGGTCGACGTCTCGATTCCGCTCGGTATGTTCATCGCCGTCACCGGCGTCTCCGGTTCCGGGAAATCGACGCTCATCAACGAGATTCTGTATAAATCGCTCGCTCATCACATCAACCGGGCCAAGGCGAAACCAGGGAAGCATAAGAAGATTGAAGGACTCGACCATATCGACAAAGTCATCGATATCGACCAGTCACCGATCGGACGGACGCCGCGGTCGAACCCGGCGACATATACCGGTGTATTCGATGATATCCGTGACGTGTTCGCGTCGACGAACGAGGCGAAGATGCGCGGCTATAAGAAAGGGCGCTTCAGTTTCAACGTCAAGGGCGGACGCTGTGAGGCGTGCCGCGGGGACGGGATCATCAAGATCGAGATGCACTTCTTGCCGGACGTCTACGTCCCGTGTGAAGTGTGTCACGGGAAACGCTATAACCGTGAGACGCTCGAAGTGAAGTACAAAGGTAAGACGATCGCCGACGTGCTCGATATGACGATTGAGGAAGGGCTCGACTTCTTTGACAAGATTCCGAAAATCAAGCGCAAGATCCAGACGATCTTTGACGTCGGTCTCGGTTATATGAAACTCGGACAACCGGCGACGGAACTGTCCGGCGGGGAAGCGCAGCGCGTCAAGCTCGCCTCCGAGCTCCATAAACGTTCGACCGGGAAGACGATTTACATCTTGGACGAGCCGACGACGGGTCTTCACGTCGACGACATCGCTCGTCTGTTGAAAGTGCTGCAACGCCTCGTCGAGAACGGGGACACGGTGCTCGTCATCGAGCATAACCTCGACGTCATCAAATCGGCCGACTACTTGATCGACCTTGGACCGGAAGGCGGGGACGGCGGCGGTACGATCGTCGCGACCGGGACGCCGGAAGAAGTCGCCGAAGTCGCCGCGTCGTACACCGGCAAGTATTTGAAACCGGTGTTAGAACGGGATGCAGCCCGAGCGAAACCGAAAGCAGGAAAACGTAAGTAAGGTATAGAAATGATGAGAAACGGGAACATGATTGACGTGTGACCAAATCGAAGGGGGAAACGAACAGTGAAACAAGAAATGCGTGAACTGATTCTCCAGCAAGTGAAAGACGGGAAGTTGACGATTGAAGAAGGCATGACCCAGCTCGAACGGCTCGAGAAGTTGGAGCCGGAGCGTGTCCAAGCGCTCGAGGAACGTCAAGAGACGGAGAAAGTCGATGCCTACTCGGTCGAGTCGCTCACGACGAAACTGACGTCGGCGGTCGAAGGGCTCGTGACGAAACTTCGTGACAGCGACTTCACGTTCAGCTCGAACTTCGGGCCGGAAGTGACGTATTCGAAATCTTTCCCGTTCACCGGGAAAGATATCTCGCTCGACTTGTTCAACGCCTCGGCGACGATCGTCTCGTCGGACAACGACGAGTGTGAACTGATTGTCACCGGACGTCCGCTCCGTCAGCAGGACGCGGACAAGGCGCTCGAACAGCTCCAGTCAGCCGTCAAGCATTCGGTCATCGGTGACCGTCTCGTCGTGTCACTCCGCGACAAGCTCGTCCGGGCGCACGTCGAACTGTACGTCCCGCATCATCATTTCGATCACCTACACGTACAGACGCTCAACGGTGAGGTCCGTGCCGACGGCCTAGACGTCGAGAGCGTTCGTATCCAGACGGCGAACGGCCGGGTCGTACTTCATGAAGTACATGCCTCGGAGCTGCTCCTCAACACGGGGAACGGAACGGTCGAAGTCGAAGCGGTCGAATCGGAACTCGTCCACGTCCGGACCGGCAACGGAGCCGTCATCGTGAACGGCAAATACGACAAGGCGTCGCTCAAGACCGGCAACGGGAACATCCGCGCCGAACTCGCGACGGCACGTCCGGCCAAGTTCGAGCTCGCCTCGCTCGCCGGAAACGTCCGTCTCGTCTTGCCGCACGGCGTCGAGGTCGAAGGAGAACTCGAGACGAACTTCGGTGGTCTCCACTGTAATTTAGACGAGCTCGAGATCATCCGCGACCGGAAAGACGTCGCCCAACGCCGACTCGAATTCTTGTCGGGCCGTGGCCAGACACCGCGGATCGAAGTCGAGGCCGGGACGCGTACCGGCACGATCGACCTCGAACACGGTTCGCTCCACACACCGTCGACGTTCCTCGAAGAGGACAAACACGAGCCGGTGGAACCAATCGATCCAGTCGACCCGGTCAATCCGGCTGACTTGAACAACCCGTTCCATCAGCAATGACCGACAACCCGAAGGCCTCTCGCCTTCGGGTTTCTTTTAACTTGAGAGACGAGGAGGGACGGGATGAAGCGATTTGTGTCAGCGTACGGATGGATGATGATTGCGGTGCTGGTGCTTGGCGGATGTGCCGACGAACAGCGCATCGTCAATGAGAACGAGCCGGCTGGCGACGAAGCGATTGCTGTCGCCTGGGCGTATGTGACCGCGCGGAACTGGCAGGAGCCCGCAATCGATGCGGGAGCAAGTGCCGAGGTACATCGTGTCACGGTCGATGATGGTTATGAACTGTTGGACGATGCGTATGCCGGGACCGAGGCGCTCGCCGTCTCGTTCGAAGCGGACCCGAACAGTAGCGTCGACGTACCGACGATCTTGGTCGCACCGGAGTCGAACACCGTGGTCGGCTATGTACCGGGCGAATGAGACATCCATGACAAAACCCGAAGGCGGTTGCCTCCGGGTTTTTGTCATGTCATAGATTCATTTGATACTCCATTTGTTCCCAATCCATCATTTGACCGTCATACAGCGTGAATGAGCCGATGATGAACAGGATGAACAGGACCGGTCCGGCGATGAGTAAGAAAATCCCGAGGTTCCGCATCGTCTTCGACCGTTTCCAATAGAAGATGATGGCGACGATCATCGATAACAGCGACCCGGACAAGAACAAGCCGACGATGTTCAAGATGAACAACAGCAACACCGTCTCGTTTTTCGTCGCGGCATATTCGCGCCACATGTCAAACAGTGATTTGACCAAGTAGACGAGCGCCGCAATCCCGACGATAAAAATAAAGACAATGGCAATCCAAAATAGTGAATTCATGTGATTTCACCTCCCTAATCCTCTATACCCGTTCTACGGAATCGCCACGAATTAGTTTCATCTCTTTTTTTCGACACGTTTCGCTCACTTTCGTTGACGCTTCTCCAGAAGAGCTATGATACAATAATGAGCGTGAAAGGGGCAGATACTCATGCAAAATATCGTACGCACGGCTCAACTCGTTGAGCGCTTCAAACTTCAAGTCATCGCCGGGGAAGAGGGACTCCATCGTCCCGTCGCCACACCGGACCTCAGTCGACCGGGACTCGTCCTTGCCGGCTACTATACCCACTATGCGAAAAATCGGCTGCAAGTGCTCGGGAAGACCGAGCTCACGTTCTACGCGAGCTTGTCGGAAGAGAGCCGCCGCGAGCGGGCGAAGATTTTATGCACGGAATTGACACCGGGCATCCTCATCACGCGCGGCTTCGACATCCCGAAAGAGATTGAACAAGAAGCCGAGGCGGCGAACGTTCCGCTCATGCGCACGAACGCGGTCACGACGTCAATCGAGTCACAAATCACGAACTTCCTCGAGATGGAACTCGCACCGATGACGGCGATGCACGGCGTGCTCGTCGACATCTACGGCGTCGGCGTGCTCATCAAAGGGCAGAGCGGCGTCGGGAAATCCGAGACCGCCCTCGAACTCGTCAAGCGGGGCCACCGTCTCGTCGCCGATGATTCGGTCGAGATTCGCCAGACCGGGGACCAATTGCTCGTCGGTTCAGCGCCGAAGCTGATTCGCCACTTGCTCGAGATTCGCGGAATCGGCATCATCGATGTCATGACGTTGTTCGGCGCCGGTGCCGTCCGTTCGCACAAGAAAATCAGCTTGATCATCAACCTCGAGAACTGGGATGCGGGCAAAGTATATGACCGCGTCGGGCTCGATCACAACACGATGAAAATCATCGACAGTGAAGTGCCGATTTTGACGATTCCGGTCCGTCCGGGACGTAACTTGGCTGTCATCGTCGAAGTCGCGGCGATGAACTACCGTCTGCAGAACATGGGCATCAATACGGCCGAAGAGTTCGCGGAGCGGCTCGCGAACGCCATCCATGACAACGAAGGAGACATGGAATAATGGTAGAGCCAACATTTGACCGCGTCGCGTTTGAGATCGGGTCACTCCCGATTTATTGGTACGGCATGATTATCGCCTTCGGGGCGATGCTCGGCCTCGTTCTCGCCTTGTTCGAGGCGAAGCGCCTCAATTATGATTCAGAACGGGTCGTCGACGTCATCATCTGGTCGATTCCGATCAGCATCGTTTTCGCCCGGATTTACTACGTCATCTTCCAATGGGACTACTATAGTCAGAACCTCGGCCAAATCATCGACATCCGTCAAGGCGGCATCGCCATTCACGGGGCCATCTTCGGGGCGCTGCTCGTCGTCGTCATCTATTGCATGCGCAAGTCGATGTCGTTCTGGAAGATCACGGACATCCTCGCACCGTCCCTCTTGCTCGGACAGGCGGTCGGACGCTGGGGCAACTTCATGAACCAAGAGGCGCACGGTGCCGAGACGACGAGTCGTTTCTTGAAAGAGACGCTGTTCCTCCCGGACTGGATCGTCAATCAGATGTATATCGACGGGGCCTACTATTTGCCGACGTTCTTGTTCGAGAGCGTCTGGAACATCATCGGCGTCATCTTGCTCGTCGTATGGCGTATGGTCGGTAACCCGCCGCGCGGCTATATCTTCTTGTCGTATCTCGTCTGGTACTCAATCGGTCGCTTCTATATCGAAGGACTGCGGACCGATAGCTTGATGGCCGGTGATCTCCGGACGGCACAACTCGTCTCGATCGCGATGATCGTGTTCGGTATCGTCATGATGATTATCCGCCGCAAAGCGAAACGATACGACGACCCTTCAGAGAAAGGACTGTTTGATTGATGGACACACTTCTATTCGATTTGGATGGCACGTTGCTCGATACGAACCCGCTCATCATCGCGAGCTTCCGTCACACGCTCGGGTATTACTTCCCAAACGAGACGTATCGCGATGAGGACATTTTCCCGTTCATCGGACCGACGCTCGAGAAGTCGTTCAAAGCGCTCAATGAGCCGGAATGGAAAGAGATGCAGGCGTTCTATCGCAGCTTCAACATCGCGATGCACGACCAGCTCGTCGCCGAATATCCGGGTGTGATCGAAGGGCTGTACCGCCTTCACGCCAAAGGCTTCAAGATGGGCGTCGTCACGTCGAAAGGCCGTCCCGTCGTCGAGCAAGGATTGCGCTTGTTCAACATCGACCACTTGTTCGACGTCGTCATCACGGCCGACGATGTCATTCATGAGAAACCGCACGCCGAACCGGTCGAGCGGGCGCTCCACGCGCTCGGGTCGACGGCGGACCGCGCCGTCATGGTCGGAGACAACGACACGGACATCTTCAGCGGCAAAAACGCCGGCACGAAGACAGTCGCCGTCGGATGGGCGCTCAAAGGCCGTGCGTTCTTAGAAGCGCTCGAGCCGGACGTCATTATCGACTCGATGGAACATTTCGAGGCGTGGCTCGACGAGGTCACGGTCCATGCGTAAGACGGAACGGTTTCGTCTCGATGGGCCGAACCCGCTCTGGCAGATGTATCGGACGATCCGATTCCTGCGCGTCTTTAAAAACACGACCGTCGTCTTGATCGGCCGCTACTTCCCATCCGTCAAAGCGAAACGCTGGTTGTACCGGACGTTCCTCGGCATTGAAATCGGCGAGTATAGCGCGCTCGCCCTCATGGTGACACCGGACGTCATGTTCCCGGAGCGAATCTCGATCGGCCGTAATACGGTCATCGGGTTCAATTCGACGATTCTCTGTCACGAGTACCTCGTGGACGAGTACCGGATCGGGGATGTCCGCATCGGGGACGAGGTGTTGATCGGGGCGAACGTGACGATTCTTCCTGGCGTCACGATTGGCGACCGGGCCGTCATCGGTGCCGGTGCCGTCGTGCATCGCGACGTCCTGCCCGGAGAGCGCGTCGTTGGCGCAAAGCTCCAAACCGTCGACACAAAATAGACACAATTTAGCGCGAAATCATTTTGAGGTCAAGACATGTCCGTCCTCATAAAATTACTAGAGCGGTATCACTTTTTTTAAAGGGGATGCCGCTTTTTTGTGTCTGTGGGCGCTGACACAAAACCCTCATATTTTTGTCAAAAAGCATTTAGTGGACCTAGCAAAATATATTCATTATAGAAGGAATATAGTCTCGATTTTTTTTAAGTTTTTCAGTTGCCCTCACTGAATGAGTGCGGTATTCTTAACCCTGCAACTAAAAAAAGATTTAGAGATGATGTGGAGGATTTAGAATATGGAAGCGAACTATGAAGCAGTAATGACGCTACCCGAACCAGAATCTCCGCTCGCCGCGGAGCTCCACTACTATAGAGGTCGTCGTGCGTTACGTGAAGGTCGCCTAGATGAAGCGACTTTTTTCATGGCTGAAGCCACTGCCGCTGCAGCCCACCGCGTCGACTATCACAAACAGTACGCTGAACTGTTATTTGAAGTAGGGGAGATCTACCACGCCAATGACGTGTGGAAACGGGTGCTTGAACTCGATGAAACGTCAACAGAGGCCTTATATCACCTTGCGAGCAACTGCGCCTATATCTCTTTATATGAAGAAGCAGCGATGTATGCAAACCGCTACCTCGAAGTCGAGGCACACGGACGCTACGCGGACTCGGTCCAATCCCTGTTAGAACTGATTGAACTCGAACAAGAACTCGAGGAAGACGAGGAAGACGAGCTGATCACGTGGCACACCGAGGCCCAACAGCATATCGACAAAGGCCGCCTGTTCGCAGCCAAGTCGACGCTCGAACGGTTAATCGATCGCTATCCGCGCTTTTGGCCGGCGTTCAACAACTTGGCCGTCGTCAATTTTTATCTCGGCAACGATGAAGCGGCGTTCGAGACGCTCGAGTACGTGCTCGATGAGAACCCGGGCAACTTGCATGCGCTCTTGAACACGATTCTGTTGCTGCATGAAGCCGGACAATCGGACGCGGCGCTCCAACTGTCGGTCCCGCTGACACGTGTCCGTCCGCTCCAGTTCGATTTACGCTACAAACTCGCCACGACGCTCGCGCTCGTTGGTCAATATGACCGCGCGTACGAAGAACTTCGCCTGTTGAAGGAACGCGGATTCCGTGGGGATTCACTGTTAGGGCATTGGCTCAGCGTATCCGCCTACAAGACCGGGCGTCTTGAAGAAGCGGCTACCTATTTGAACAGTGACGAGTTGAAACGATTCGAAGAGAAGAGCCCGTACGACATCCGCGACAATCTCGAGTTCCGTTCGGCGCTCGTTCAAGGATTGCGCCAAGAAGAAGACGCGGCTCGAATCGAGATTATCCGAATCATCTCGAAGCTCGCCGATGACGAGGCGTTCGAAGCGCTCGCATTGACGAGCGGCATCACCGACAACGAGACGGTGATCGCGTTCGCCGAGAAGTGCCGCGCCGAGATTTGCCAGGCCCCGTTCACAGGCGACGTCCGCATCGCTCGGGCGTATGACGCGCTCTTGCTTGCCGAGACGGAAGTGACGGAAGCGGAACAGATGAGCCTCGACGGCGACTTCTATGAACGGTTCTCACTCCTGCTCCTTGCCGGGGTATCGTTCGAGGACGTCACGGCATCGGCCGCGGCCCTCGTCTGGATGTTCTATGCGAAACGGGATGCCCTCATCCTCGACGACTGCGCCGACACGTTCGGAATCGACGTCGCGACGCTCACGGGCACGATCCGTTCGTTCAAACAGACACTCGAACAAGCATAAAGATAGACGATACCTCCCTAGGTTTCTTATACTGAAGTCAATCAATTTCATGCAGAGGTGGAATCATTATGACAGAAGAAAAAATCTATGACGTCATTATCATCGGGGCCGGCCCAGCCGGAATGACGGCTGCACTTTACGCGTCGCGTGCCAACTTATCGACACTTATGATCGAACGCGGTATCCCAGGTGGACAGATGGCGAACACGGAAGATATCGAAAACTATCCGGGCTATGACAGCATCCTCGGCCCAGACTTGTCTCAAAAAATGTTCGACCACTCGAAAGCATTCGGGGCGGAGTACGCTTATGGCGACGTCCAAAGCATCTCGGACGAGACGGAATATAAAGTCGTCCACGCGCACAACCGTGACTATAAAGCACGGGCGATCATCCTCGCTTCTGGCGCACAATACAAGAAAATCGGTGTCCCGGGCGAAGAAGAGCTCGGCGGCCGCGGTGTATCGTATTGTGCGGTCTGTGACGGGGCGTTCTTCAAAGGGAAGAACTTGTTCGTCATCGGCGGCGGCGACTCAGCTGTCGAGGAAGGCGTGTTCTTGACACGTTTTGCTGACAAGGTGACAATCGTTCACCGTCGCGACGAGCTTCGCGCGCAGAAGATTCTTCAAAAACGGGCGTTCGACAACCCGAAAATCGACTTCATCTGGAACCACACGCTCAAAGAGATCGTGGAAGCCGATGGTAAAGTCGGTGGGGCACGTCTCGTCAGCACGGTCGATGGGACCGAGTCGGACCACGAAATCGACGGTGTGTTCATCTATATTGGTATGAACCCGATCACTGGTTTCGTCAAAGACCTCGGCATCACGAACGAGCAAGGCTATATCGTCACGAACGAAGCGATGGAGACGAAGATCCCAGGGATTTTCGCAGCCGGCGACGTACGCGACAAGACGCTCCGTCAAGTCGTCACCGCGACGAACGACGGATCGATTGCCGCTCAAAACGCGCAACACTATATCGAGGGGCTCCTCGAGGCGTTGCACGAACAAAACGCGTGACATGAGGCAGAAGGGATTGCGGGCGACCGCAATCCCTTCTCTTTTTTTCGGACGTTCGTTATACTAAGGACAGAAGAGAGCTGCACACACGGCTCGGTTGTCAATTTTAAGGGGGCGTCAGTGACATGGAAGACTTTAAAGGATTAGAAGAATTGATCATCATCAGCGGGATGAGCGGGGCCGGGAAATCGGTCGCAATGAATAGCTTTGAGGATCTCGGCTATTTTTGCGTCGATAACTTGCCGCCGGTGCTCTTGCCGCAATTGATCGATGTCATCAGCTCGGTCCGGCCGAAGATCGCCGTCGCGATCGACACACGGACGCGCGACTTCATCGACAGCCTGTTCATCGTCATCGACGACTTGGAACAGAAGAACGTGCACCCGCACTTGTTGTATCTCGACACACGGGACGAAGTGCTCGTGCGCCGCTACAAGGAGACGCGCCGGTCGCATCCGCTCGCCCCGGAAGACGCACCGCTCGTCGGCATCGGGATGGAGCGCTCGTTGCTCGAAGGGTTCCGTGACCGGGCCCATACGCTCTACGATACGAGCGACTTGAAGCCGCAGATGCTCAAAGACCGCATCTTGCTCCAGTTCAACGAGGAACGGATCCCGTTCACGGTCAACTTCATGTCGTTCGGGTTCAAACACGGCGTCCCGCTCGACATCGACCTGTTGTTCGACGTCCGCTTCATCACGAACCCGTTCTATATCCCGGAACTCCGTCCGCTCACTGGGCAGACGGAAGAAGTTCAGAACTACGTCATGTCGCACCCCGAGGCGCGGGCGTTCTATAAAAAATTGATCGACATGCTCGAATTCCTGTTGCCGCAGTACAAGCGCGAAGGGAAGACGCAAGTCGTCGTCGCCTTCGGCTGTACGGGCGGGAAGCACCGTTCGATCACGTTCGCCGAGAAAGTGTCGGCCCATTTCGCCGAGCGCTATAACGTCAAGACCGTCCATCGCGACCTCGCGCATGCGACGAAGGAGAAGTAAGATGAGACGCGAAAGGAAAGTTGTGGCCATCGGTGGCGGTACGGGCCTCTCGACGCTCGTACGGGGCTTGAAGCACTATCCGCTCGATATAACGGCCATCGTCACGGTCGGGGACGACGGGGGCAGCTCGGGACGCCTCCGTGACGAGTTCCACATGTTACCGCCGGGCGATATCCGGAACGTCATCCTCGCTTTGTCCGAGGTCGAGCCGCTCATGGACAAGATTCTGCAATATCGGTTCGACAGCGGCTTTGGGCTCGAAGGCCACTCGCTCGGCAACCTCATGCTGACGGCGGCGACGCACATCTGTGAAGGCTCGTTCGTCAAGGCGGTCGACGTCTTGTCGCAGCTGTTGAACGCCCAGGGCAAGGTGCTCCCGGTGACGGAGACGCTCATGACGCTCGCGGCCGAGTTCGAGGACGGGACGATCGTCAAAGGCGAATCGAAAATCCCGCTCGTCGAAAAACCGATCAAACGCCTATTTTTGCTCGAAGAGGGCATCAAGCCGGCGGCCGGTGTCGTCGAGGCGATCGAGGGCGCGGATTTGATTGTGCTTGGACCAGGGAGCTTATATACGAGCATCATCCCGAACCTGTTGATTCCGGAAGTGCGCGACGCCATCGTCCGCTCCGGGAAGCCGGTCGTCTATATTTGCAACGTCATGACGCAACCGGGCGAGACGAAAGGGTACGACGCGATGAAGCATTTGAAATCGATTGAGGCGTATCTCGGCAAGTCGACGGTCGACACGATCGTCGTCAATAACGAGCCGATCGAGGACATCTATTTAGAGCGTTACCTCGAGGACGGCTCGGAAGAGGTCCGTTTCGATCGCAAGAAGCTTCGGAACTATGGCACGAATGTGCTCGCCGGTGACATCGTCGACTATAATCGCGATTACATCCGCCACGACTCGGACGCCATCGCCGGCCTCGTCATGCAGCGCGTGCTGCGCATCAAGAAACCACGCTCGTTCCAAGAGCTCGAGCTGAAATAAGTTGTGATTGAACAGAAAGGAGGGGACTGACATGAGCTTTGCCTCTGACGTCAAAAAAGAACTGACGCAACTCGAAGTGACCGATGCCGAGGCGAAAGCGGAACTGTCCGCGCTCGTCCGGATGAACGGGGTCATCTCGCTCGCCTTAGGGCGGGGGATGACGCTCGACGTCTCGACCGAGAACGCCGCCATCGCACGCCGAATCTATTCCCTCATGAAACGGCTGTACGACCATCATCTTGATTTGTTCGTACGGAAGAAAATGCGGTTAAAGAAGAACAACGTCTATATCGTCCGGGTCGCCCAGCGCGCCGAGACGATGTTGAAGGACCTCGAGATTCTCGGGGAGAATTACGAGATGATTCGGACGCTCAACTCGGATATGACGCGCGACGAGAACCTCGCCCGAGCGTATTTGCGCGGGTCGTTCCTTGCCGGCGGGTCGATCAACCATCCGAAGACGTCGTCGTATCACCTCGAGGTGTACAGCCTGTACGAGAACCATAACCAGGCGCTCCGGGACCTCGCCAACCGCTTCGGCTTGAACGCGAAGACGCTCGAGCGGAAGAAAGGGCATATTCTCTACATTAAAGAGAGCGAGAAAATCTCGGACTTTCTGAAACTTGTCGGGGCGACGCGCGGCATGCTCGACTTCGAGGACGCGCGCATCATCAAGGACATGCGCAACTCCGTCAACCGGCTCGTCAACTGTGAGACGGCGAACTTGAACAAGACCGTCGGGGCGGCACTCCGCCAAGTCGAGAACATCAAGTTCCTCGAGCGCACGGTCGGACTCGAAATCTTGCCGGTCAAACTCCGGGAAATTGCCGAGCTACGGGTCACCCATCAAGACGTCTCGCTCCAAGAACTCGGCGAGATGCTCGAGACGGGACCGATCTCGAAGTCAGGAATCAACCACCGGCTCCGTAAAATCGATCAGATCGCGGACAAGGTGCGCAACGGTGAAGAAATCAGCTCATCGTGACGTTGGTTGCGCCAAAACCATTCTTCCTATATAATTAGCAATTGTGTATAGGACTTTAGAAATGTAACTTAAAGGAGCTTCATGATTATGTCGAATGCAAAGAAAAGAATCTCGCTCACGATTGACGCTGACTTAGACCAGGTCATCACGGAGCGTGCGAAACAAATCGGGATCCCGAAAAGCGCCCTCGTCACGTTCGCGACAAGCCTCTTCCTCAACCAATTGCGGGCGGAAGAAGTACTGTCAGGCGACACGAATGCCATCTATCAGGTCATCCGTAAAGACTATGAACTGCTCACGAGCGTTGATAACTTAGACAAATAATTGCGAAAGGCTGACTCCGGTCAGCCTTTTTTGGTTGCATCCGGCCCTGAAATTTGAAATAGTGGTTGTATTGAATTCGAATGGAGGTCGTTCCAATGGGGCAAATCTTGCTCATCCTAGTATTACAACTCGTCTATGTACCGGTGCTGACGCTTCGTACCATCATGCTCGTCAAAGGAAAAACGATGATTGCGGGGCTGTTCGGTACGCTTGAGACGCTTATCTATATCTTCGCGCTCGGCATCGTGTTCCAAGATTTGACGACGCTCGGGATGATCGTCTATGCGGTCGGCTTCGGACTTGGGATTCTCGTCGGCGGTTACGTCGAGCGGAAACTTGCGATCGGCTACAATATGATTCAAGTCCACACACAAGAGTTCCCGGCCGAGCTCATCCAGAAGATGCGCGACAGCGGCTACGGGGTGACGCACTACCAAGGGCAGGGACGTGACGGCATCCGCTATCGTCTCGATGTCTTGGCAGCGCGGACACGGATGAAGGATTTGCGCCAGATGGTCGAGGAGTATGAGCCGAAGGCGTTCCTCGTCGCATTCGATCCGATTGACTTTAAAGGCGGCTATATGATGAAAGGGCTCCGACGCCCGAAATGAACGGGACGACTCACGGAAGTGGGTCGTTTTTTCGTGGAACGGGGAATACAAGAACAAAGGAGATGAGCGGGTTGAGACGAAAAGGGTTATGGATCGTCGTGGTTGGGTTGATTCTCGTCGGCGGCGCGTTGTTGGCCACCTCGTTTTGGAAGTCGGAGTCCTCGATCAAACCGCCGCTCCCGACGGTCCGGGTCGGGTCGGTGACGGCCGAAGTGAAGCAGTCGACGTTCTGCTGGTCCAATGGGGGCGAGGCGGTATGTGAAGACCACGGGTTGCCGGAAGCGGACGACTTGCAGCTCGTGCCCGTCGAACCGGGTGCCGAGATTGATGTCGAGTTCCATGCCGAGCCGTCGAACGTCTCGTTCCATCAAATCATCGACGGGGAGCTCGTACGGTCTGAACCCGTCGTGCCTGACGAACCGGGCGTTTATGTATTCGAGACGGGCGGGGATTGGCCGCAAGGCGATAGCCGCTATGTATTCGGGGTCGAGGTCAAAGAGTAAACAAAAACCCCATTCTCCGAGGAGAATGGGGTTGCGTCATTAACGCGTCATGACTTTGTCGATGAGACCGTAGTCTTTCGCTTGTTCAGCTGACATGAAGTAGTCGCGCTCTGTGTCGCGCTCGATCACTTCAAGCGGCTGGCCAGTGTTGTCGGCCATGATTTGGTTCAATTTCTCACGCATCTTGATGATGCGCTCGGCATGGATTTTGATATCCGATGCTTGACCTTGCGTACCGCCGAGCGGTTGGTGAATCATGATTTCCGCGTTTGGAAGCGCGAAGCGTTTGCCTTGTTCACCGGCTTGGAGCAAGAAGGCACCCATCGATGCGGCCATTCCGATACAAATCGTCGACACGTTCGGCTTGATGAAGTTCATCGTGTCATAAATCGCCATTCCGGAAGTGATCGAACCACCCGGGCTGTTGATGTAAAGTGAGATGTCCTTATCTGGGTCCTCGGCTGCAAGGAAGAGAAGCTGGGCGACAATCGAGTTGGCGACGTTGTCGTCGATTGCACTTCCGAGCAAGATGATGCGGTCCTTGAGCAAGCGTGAGTAAATATCGTACGCGCGTTCCCCGCGACCTGTTTGTTCGATAACTGTTGGAATTAACATTGAATCTGCCTCCTTTATGTAGGTTGTAAACATATCATACCGCTATAGTCAATGTTGGTCAAACGATAGTCATCGTTTTTGACCTATTCCACGGTTTGACGATTCTAAAACGACAAAAGAGGCCAGGCATATGTTGCCTGACCTCTTGCTATGATACACCCGGAGAGATTCGAACTCCCGACACCTGGCACCGGAAACCAGTGCTCTATCCCCTGAGCTACGGGTGCATGTTCTCTGACACGATTTATTATACATTTGTTTTTTTAAAAAAGCAATCCTGTTCGGCTCACTTTTTTTTGAGCGCGATTTCCCGCTGTTCGTTACAATAAGAAGCGAGAGGGGTGTGACCGATGCAACGGCAAGAACAGCAACAACTTCAAACACAACAGCTGACCCAGGACATGGTTCGGCGGCTGCCGATTCTCGAGGCGGACCGGACCGCGATCGCCTTTCAGCTCGGCCGGTTGGCTCGACGCAATCCATGCATCGCCACGGGGAGCGGTGCGGTCGAATGGGTAGCCGATACGGCGAGTGGGTTCGAGGAGCGATTGTTCGAGCAAATCGAGGAAGGGAGCGGGACTGAGGCCCAGCGCGCGCTCCAGAAACGGCTCGTCCTCGCGCTCGACCATCGTGGTCTGCTACCGGAGAGCGACTTCGTGCTCGCCCATCGTTTCGAGGTCGATGTGGCGGACATTGAGGCGGCGCGCCAGGCGCTCTTGTTTCTAGAACCGACAGGGATTGGGGCGAAGAATGAGCGCGACTGCCAATATCGGCATGCGATTGAACATGACGACCCACTCGTCTTGGACGTGTTCGAGGCGCTCGACGCGAACCTTGATGACATCCCGGGACGACTCGACATCTCGGTTGCTGAGTACGAACGGGCGACGCGTATCGTGGCGACACTCCCGAAGACGCCATTATTATATGAAGGAACCGAACCCGTCGTCCCGGAACTTGAAGTCGTCCGTCGTGACGGTGAGCTCGTGACGACATGGTTCAGCCCGACGCTCGATGCGGCTCGGGTCGGGGACGATCGCGAGGCGAAATGGTGGCACGAGACGCTCGAGATGCGGAACGCGACGCTTAAATCGGTGTGGGCCGTCATCGCCGAACGCCAACGCGATTGGTTGGACGGGAAGCTCGTCTTGCATCCGTTGACGCGAAAAGAAGTCGCCGAACAAATCGGCAAGCACGAGTCGACCGTCGGCCGGGCGATTCAAGGCAAGTACGTGACGACCGAAGGCGGCGTGATGGCGTGGCGTCACTTTTTCGTCCGGGCGACGCACGGGCAATCGCCGTTCATGGTGAAGAAGGCGCTCGCCGAACTGATTCAACAAGAGACGTCGCCGCTGAGCGATGCCGCACTCATGCGCGAGCTGGACCGGCTCGGCTATACGGTGACACGACGGACCGTGGCGAACTATCGGGAGGCGCTCGGTTTTGGAAACTCGCGGGAGCGGGAACGACAACTATGGAAAGGAGGGGACTGACATGGTCCTGACGTTATACCGCCGCGCCAACTGTTCGCTCTGCGAGGAGGCACTCGTCATGCTCGAATGGCTCATGGAAGACTATCCGTTCGAGCTCGAGCAGATCGACATCACCGGCAACGAAGAACTTGAGGCGAAGTACTTGTTTGAGATCCCTGTCGTCTTACACGAGGGGCGTGTCATTAGTCAAGGTCGATACGATGACAGTAAAGTTGAAGATTTTGTTAAGTATACGCTTACATCGAAAAAAAACGTTTGAAGGGGTTGCAAGACGGAAAGGTGATTGATAAGATGAAGTCGTAGCGGTGGGACGCAAATATAAAAGTGGGACGAAAATTGTCCATGCTTTAAGTCGAGGGGGAATGAGTATGATCCAGCAGCTGATTCAAGTTCAGAAGCAAATCGTTCCCGACATGCTCGATACGCTCCGACATCGTTACGATATCTTACATTATGTCCGTTTGATGCAGCCGATCGGCCGCAGGACATTGGCCACAAGCCTCGGGCTGACGGAACGAATCCTAAGACGAGAAGTCGACTTCTTGAAAGACCAAGGTCTATTGATGGTCGCTACTCAAGGTATTTCCCTTACGGAATCGGGCCGAAACGTTCTCCGGGACTTGCACGAGGTCATGGGAGAGATCCTAGGCATCTCGGAAGTCGCACGAGAACTCGAGCGCAAACTAGGCGTTCGCCAAGTCGTCATCGTACCGGGTGATTCCGACGAGACGTTCTGGGTCCAGCGAGATATCGGTCGGGCCGCCGTCACGCAACTGAAAGCGCGACTGGCACCGGACGACAATATCATCGCGGTCACAGGCGGGACGACGATGGCATCGGTTGCGGCCATGATGTCGCCCGATAAAAAAGAACGGCCGATGCATTTCGTGCCAGCACGCGGCGGACTCGGAGAAACGCTCGAGTTACAGGCGAACACCGTCTGTTCTCGGATGGCCGACCGGGCCCATGCCGACTATCATTTACTCCACATTCCGGACGAGGTATCGCAAGAGACGTTCGAGCGGATGGTGGAGGAACCTAGCATTAAAAATGTACTGGAAATGATTAGAGCGGCGCGAATTGTGGTACATGGAATTGGTGAGGCGGAAACGATGGCGAAACGCCGTCATGCGTCACCAGAGCATTTGCGGATGATCGAACGGCACGATGCCGTCGCCGAAGCGTTCGGATATTATTTCAACGCGGAAGGTGAAATCGTGCACCGGGTCAAGACGGTCGGGATTCAATTGGAGGAGCTCGACGACATGGACACCGTCATCGCTGTCGCCGGAGGAAAGTCGAAGGCACAGGCGATCGCCGCATATGCGAAACACACGCCGAACATCATCCTCGTCACAGACGAAGGTGCGGCGACAGAATTATTAACTCGTTATTAAAGAGTTGACCCCCGTTGGCTCTTCAATAAATAGCTTCTACCCTAAGGAGGAAATTAACTATGGCAGTAAAAGTTGGTATTAACGGATTTGGACGTATTGGTCGTTTGGCATTCCGCGAGATCATCAAAAACGAAGGAATCGAAGTTGTTGCAATCAACGACTTGACTGACACGAAGATGCTTGCTCACCTTCTCAAGTACGACACGACTCAAGGTCGTTTCGACGGAGACGTTGAAGTACACGACGATCACTTCCTCGTAAACGGCGAGAAAGTCATCACACTTGCTAACCGTAACCCAGAAGAACTTCCATGGGGCGAGCTCGGTGTTGACATCGTACTCGAATGTACTGGATTCTTCACAGACAAAGAAAAAGCGGAGCTTCACTTGAAAGCTGGCGCGAAAAAAGTTGTCATCTCGGCTCCAGCTACAGGTGATATGAAGACTGTCGTTTATAACACAAACCACGACATCCTCGATGGTACAGAGACAGTAATCTCTGGTGCTTCATGTACGACAAACTGCTTGGCGCCAATGGCTAAAGTTCTCCAAGACCAGTTCGGAATCATCGAAGGTCTTATGACAACAATCCACGCTTACACAGGCGACCAAAACACGCTTGACGCTCCACACCCGAAAGGCGACTTCCGTCGTGCGCGTGCGGCAGCAGCTAACATCGTACCGAACACAACTGGTGCGGCTAAAGCAATCGGCCTCGTTATCCCAGAACTTCAAGGTAAACTTGACGGTGCGGCACAACGTGTACCAGTTGCTACAGGTTCACTCACAGAGCTCGTAACAGTTCTTGAGAAAACTGTATCTGTTGACGAAATCAACGCAGCAATGAAAGCAGCAGCGAACGAGTCTTACGGTTACACTGAAGACGAAATCGTATCTTCTGACATCGTCGGAATCACTTACGGTTCACTCTTCGATGCAACACAAACTAAAGTAATGACAGTTGGCGACAAGCAACTCGTTAAGACAGTTTCTTGGTACGACAACGAAATGTCTTACACTGCACAATTGGTTCGCACACTCAAGCACTTCGCTGAAATCGCGAAGTAAGTTCGTGAACTAAATAGAATCAAATAGGAGCGGAAACAAGAGATTGTTCTCCGCTCTATTTATGAAATTGACACGCACGACATATGGAGGCGAAGGTTATGAACAAACAGTCTATTCGTGACATCGATGTAAAAGGGAAACGCGTCTTTTGCCGCGTTGACTTCAACGTTCCACTCAAAGATGGCGTCATTCAAGATGAAACGCGGATTCAAGCGGCACTTCCAACGATCAAGCACTTGATCGACGGCGGCGCGAAAGTCATTTTGGCGAGCCACCTCGGCCGTCCAAAAGGCGAGAAGAACCTCGAGTTCTCACTCGCACCGGTCGCTACACGTCTCGCTGAACTTCTCGGCAAAGAAGTACCCCTCGTCGAAGAGGCGTACGGTCCAGTCGCAGAAGAAGCCGTTTCAAAACTTGGTGAAGGTGACGTCGTCGTTCTCGAGAACGTCCGTTTCTACCCTGGTGAAACGAAAAACGATCCAGAACTCGCGAAAGGTTTCGCGGCACTCGCTGATATCTTCGTCAACGACGCGTTCGGTGCGGCTCACCGTGCCCACGCTTCGACAGAAGGCATCGCGCACCACGTCGACCACGCGGTTGCTGGTTTCTTGATGGAGAAAGAACTTGAAGTCCTCGGCAAGGCACTCTCGAATCCAGACCGTCCGTTCACGGCGATTATCGGCGGATCGAAAGTTGCTGACAAGATTGGGGTCATCGACCACCTTCTTGACATCGTTGACACACTCATCATCGGTGGCGGTCTCTCGTACACGTTCTCGAAAGCACTCGGGCACGAAGTCGGAACGTCACTCCTTGAAGAAGACAAGCTCGACCTCGCTCGTCAATTCATGAAAAAAGCAGAAGACAAAGGCGTGAAGTTCTTGATGCCGGTCGACTGTGTCATTGCGAAAGAATTCGGCGAAGAGACATACGTCGGACCAGTCGATATCGACTCGATCCCTGCGGATCACATGGGTCTTGATATCGGACCGAAGACAGTCGAAATTTACGCGGAAGCGATTCGCGAATCGAAACTTGTCGTTTGGAACGGACCGATGGGCGTATTCGAACTCGATAAGTACGCTAACGGAACGAAAGGTGTCGCTCAAGCACTCGCAGACAGCGACGCATACTCAATCATCGGTGGTGGTGACTCAGCCGCGGCAGCAGCCAAGTTCGGCCTTGCTGACCAAATGAGCCACATCTCGACTGGTGGCGGCGCTTCACTCGAATTCATGGAAGGCAAGAAACTTCCAGGCGTCGAAGCGTTGAACGACAAGTAAAACAGAGGAGGGTTATCGATGCGTAAACCGATTATTGCAGGTAACTGGAAAATGAACAAAACACTCTCGGAAGCCGTCGCTTTCGTAGAGGAAGTTAAAAACAATATCCCGTCAACGGACAAAGTTGACGCGGCGATTGGTGCACCAGCAGTATTCTTGGCCCCAATGGTAGAAGCGGCTAAAGGATCGAACTTGAAACTCAGTGCACAAAACATGTACGACAAAGACAGCGGGGCATACACAGGCGAAATCAGCCCGGCCATGGTCGCTGACCTCGGCGTGACATATGTCATCCTTGGACACTCAGAGCGTCGCGAATACTTCGGCGAATCAGATGCATTCATCAACAGCAAAACGAAAAAAGCGTTCGAACACGGTCTTACGCCAATCGTTTGTGTCGGTGAGACATTGGAAGAGCGCGAAGGCGGCAAGTTCGAAGAAGTCATCAAGACGCAAGTCGAAGGTGGCCTCGCGGACCTCTCAGCTGACCAAGTCAAACAACTCGTCATCGCGTATGAGCCAGTTTGGGCAATCGGCACTGGTAAATCAGCGGACGAAGCAGATGCGCAAAGCTCATGCAAATATGTTCGTGACGTGGTAAAAGGTCTTTACGGTGAAGACGTGGCGGCTGCGGTTCGCATCCAATACGGCGGTTCTGTAAAACCTGAGAACATCAAGGAGTATATGGCACAAGAAGACATCGACGGCGCACTCGTCGGCGGTGCTTCACTTGAAGCTGCTTCGTTCCTCAAGTTGTTGGAGGCGATTTAAATGGCAAGACCAGTCGCCCTCATCATCTTGGATGGTTTTGGAATGCGGAACGAGACGTTCGGTAATGCGGTCGCTGCGGCGAACAAACCGAACTTCGACCGCTTCTGGGAGCAGTATCCACATACGCTCTTGAACGCGAAAGGCGAGTACGTCGGCCTTCCGGAAGGTCAGATGGGGAACTCGGAAGTCGGTCACTTGAACATCGGTGCCGGCCGGGTCGTCTATCAGTCACTTTCACGCGTCAACAACGCCATCAAAGACCGTTCACTCTTCGACCGCCAAGCGATGAATCACTTGGCCGGACATGTGAAAAAGTATGATTCGAGCCTCCACATCATGGGCCTCGTCTCAGACGGTGGGATTCACTCTCACATCAACCACATGTACGCCATCGTCGAGTTCGCAAAACTCCACGGCATTGAAAAAGTTTACATTCACGCTTTCACGGACGGCCGTGACTGTGATCCGAAATCAGGCGCTGGCTTCCTCGAACAGACGGAAGCGAAGCTCGCTGAACTCGGACTCGGTCAAGTCGCTAGCGTGTCTGGACGTTACTATGCCATGGACCGCGACAACCGTTGGGAACGCGTCGAGAAAGTATACGACGTGCTCGTCAACGCGAAAGGCGAAGTCGGCACGAATGCAGTCGACGTTCTTAAACAGTCGTATGCAGACGGCTTGACGGATGAATTCGTCTTACCGACGGTCATCGAAAAAGACGGTCAGCCGATTGCGACGATTAAAGACAACGACGCAATCATGTTCTTCAACTTCCGTCCGGACCGGGCGATCGAACTTGCGAAAGTGTTCAAAGAGAAGACCGGCTTCAAAGGCTTCGAACTTTCGAGCGCACATCCAGAGAACATCTTGCTCGTCTCGATGACGAAATTCTCGGATGAAATCGACACGGATATCGTCTTCCCACCAGAAGATTTGAAAAACACGCTCGGTGAGACTCTCGCCGCGCAAGGGTACAAACAGCTCCGCGCTGCGGAAACTGAGAAATACCCGCACGTCACGTTCTTCTTGAACGGACAACAAGAAACACCGTTCGAAGGTGAAGATCGTTTCCTCGTACCGTCACCAAAAGTGGCGACGTACGACTTGAAGCCGGAAATGAGCGCATACGAGCTCACGGAAGGTCTTCTCGAACGCATCGAATCGGACACGTATGACGCGTATATCATCAACTACGCGAACCCGGACATGGTCGGCCATTCCGGTATGCTCGAACCGACGAAGAAAGCTGTCGAAGTTGTCGACGAATGCCTCGGTAAAGTAGTGGACGCACTCATTGCCAAAGGCGGCGCGGCGATCATCACGGCGGACCACGGGAACGCTGACCTTGTCACGAACCCGGACGGCTCACCGATGACAGCCCACACGACGGAACCAGTACCATGTATCGTCACGAAAGAAGGGGTGGAACTGAAACCAGTTCTAGAAGGCGCTTTGTGCGACCTCGCCCCGACGCTCCTTCACCTTCTCGGTGGAGAGCAACCGGCAGAAATGACCGGCACATCAATCGTCACGAAGTAACTCAAATAACTTTCCAAACAAAAAGGAGCGAATTTTCATGTCAATGATTACAGAAATTTACGCACGCGAGATTTTGGATTCACGCGGTAACCCAACAATCGAAGTAGAAGTCTTCACAGAAGACGGCGGTTTCGGCCGTGCCCTCGTCCCATCAGGCGCATCAACTGGTGAGCACGAAGCAGTTGAACTCCGTGATGGCGACAAGTCACGTTACCTTGGTAAAGGCGTACTCAAAGCCGTTGCTAACGTAAACGACACAATCGCACCAGAACTCATCGGCTACGATGTATTCGACCAAAACGCACTCGATAAGAAAATGATCGAGCTCGACGGTACGAAAAACAAAGGTAAACTCGGCGCAAACGCAATCCTTGGTGTCTCTATGGCAGCAGCACACGCAGCAGCAGACGAGCTCGGCCTTCCACTTTACACGTACCTCGGTGGATTCAACGCGAAGACGCTTCCAACTCCAATGATGAACATCATCAACGGTGGTTCGCACGCTGACAACAACGTTGACTTCCAAGAGTTCATGATCATGCCTGTTGGCGCGCCAACGTTCCGCGAAGCGCTCCGCATGGGTGCAGAAGTATTCCACGCCCTCAAATCAGTTCTTTCTGGTATGGGTCTTAACACAGCTGTCGGTGACGAAGGTGGTTTCGCACCAAACCTTAAGTCTAACGAAGAAGCGATCACAGTTATCCTTGAAGCGATCGAAAAAGCTGGTTACAAAGCTGGCGAAGACATCTACCTCGCAATGGACGTTGCGTCTTCTGAGTTCTACGACAAGTCAACTGGCAAGTACGAACTCGCTGGCGAAGGCAAGTCAATGACAACTGCTGAGCTCGTAGACTTCTACGCTGAGCTCGTAAGCAAGTACCCAATCATCTCAATCGAAGACGGTTGCGACGAAAACGACTGGGACGGCTTCAAATTGCTCACTGACAAAATCGGTGACAAAGTTCAGCTCGTTGGGGATGACCTCTTCGTAACGAACACTGAGAAATTGGCTGAAGGTATCGAAAAAGGAATCTCGAACTCGATCCTCATCAAAGTTAACCAAATCGGTACGCTCACAGAAACATTCGACGCGATCGAAATGGCTAAAAAAGCTGGTTACACAGCTGTTATCTCACACCGTTCTGGTGAAACAGAAGATGCGACGATCGCGGACATCGCTGTTGCGACAAACGCTGGTCAAATCAAAACTGGTTCGCTCTCGCGTACAGACCGTATCGCGAAGTACAACCAACTTCTCCGCATCGAAGACATGCTCGGCGATGTAGCGAAATACGACGGTATCAAGTCGTTCTACAACCTCAAAAAATAATTGATTGTTTCAGGTCCGCTCGTGCGGGCCTGTTTTTTTTTGTTGGTGGATCAGACGTTCATCAGACGGTGGGACGCTTTCCTGGGGTGATGCGGATGCCTCCGCAGCGCATGCGCGCTTTACGGGGTCATCCTTGCATCACTCTCCCCAAGGAGTCGCCCACCGTCTGATTCAGTCGCGCGCCAATCTATCGTCTTGCAGGATTCGACAATGGGTGTATGTATATTCCGAGATTCGCCTGTCCGCGCGGCAGCGATGCTTTCTGCAGGGAATCTACAGTGCCGCTTGGACGGGGCGCGAACGCTCCGTGTCGAGGCTCATGGTCATCGGTACCCCTTGTTGCGGTATACTGAACGTGACTGATGAAGAGTAGGGGGGATTAGATGGACCGATCAAATGAGCAAGAGGAAAGATTGAGCGGCGGGAACGTATCGATCGTCTATAAAAAGGGGAATCACGTCTATCGGACGCAGAAAGAGGGGAGTGCGAATGTCCATCGCTTGTTAAAGCACTTAGAGGCGAAGGGGATATCGGGCGTGCCGCGATTTATCGGGGTGGATGAACAGGGCCGAGAGGTCTTGACGTACCTCGAAGGCGAGACGGCTGATTATCCGTTGAAAGCCTATATGTGGTCCGATGAGGCGATTCAGGATGCCGCTCGGCTGATGCGCCGGCTGCATGACGCGACGGCGGATGTCGCATGGCCATCGGACTGGCAACCGCTCGACGATACGCCAGAACCGTTTGACGTGATTTGCCACAACGACTTTGCCGTCTACAATACGATTTTCCATGACGGCAAAATGGAAGGGGTCATCGACTTTGATTTGGCGGCACCTGGACCACGTGCCTGGGATATCGTCTACGCGCTCTATACGTTCGTTCCGCTCAGCCGGCGTCATCAAGCCGAGTCGGGAGAGGTCGTCCACTATGAGGCGGAGCGCGATGATGTGAGATACAAACGACGAGTCGCGCTCTTCTTAGAAGCGTACGGCTGGGAAGGTTCGACATCGGAGTTGTTGGACATGCTGCTATTGCGGATTGAGGCGCTCTATCGGTTAATCGAACGAAACGCCTCAGAAAGGGACGTCGCTTTCCAAACGATGATGGATGAAGGGCACCACACGCATTATCAAGAAGAATATCGTTTTATCGAGGCGAACGGCAAGAAATGGTTTTGAGAAAGGATGGCAGACGAGGGCTTGCCGACCGTTCATTCCGGGAATAGAGTAGTGTAGGTGAAAGGAGGCGTTCGTCATGATGGTCAGCGGTTTTCTCCTTCTTCTCATTGCGCTCGGTGTCGGTGGTTACTTCCTGTATAAGTATATGGAAGACCGGAAATGGTCGTGACGTGCGTCACGGCCGTTTTTTTGAGTGCGTGAACGCTTGAAAATTGGGTATAATCAGATACAGACTACAAAAAGGAGAGACGTCCATGACACGCGTACGGAAAGCCATCATCCCGGCCGCCGGGCTCGGCACCCGCTTCTTGCCGGCGACGAAAGCGATGCCGAAAGAGATGCTCCCGATCGTCAACAAACCGACGATCCAATTTATCGTGGAAGAAGCCGTCGCTTCCGGCATCGAGGACATCATCATCGTGACCGGGAAGAACAAGCGCGCCATCGAGGACCATTTCGACCGGGCCATCGAACTCGAACAGAACCTTGAGTCAAAAGGCAAGACCGAACTCCTCGAGTCGGTGCGCCACTCATCGAACCTCGCCAATATCCACTACATACGGCAACAAGAGCCGAAAGGGCTCGGTCACGCGATTTGGTGTGCCCGCAAGTTCATCGGCGACGAACCGTTCGCCGTCCTGCTCGGGGACGATATCATCGAGGCGGACGTGCCGGCGACGAAGCAATTGATTGACCAGTACGAGCAGTATGAGCGTTCGATTATCGGGGTACAGCGCGTCCCGTATGAAATGACGAATCGATATGGTATAATTGACCCGCTTGCCGTCGAAGGGAAGCTGATCCCGGTCCGGACGTTCGTTGAGAAACCGGCCGTCGGAGAAGCCCCATCGAACCTCGCCATCCTCGGCCGCTACATTTTGACGCCGGACGTCTTCGAGGCGTTGTCGGCGCAAGAAATCGGGACGGGCGGCGAGATCCAACTGACGGACGCCATCGCCCGCTTGAACGAGGTGGAGACCGTCTTCGCCTATGAATTTGACGGGCGTCGCTATGACGTTGGGGAACCGATCGGCTTCATCGAAGCGACGATTGCCCATGCGCTCTGCGACCCAGATTTAAAAGCCAACGTCCACACGCTCTTGAAGCGCTTCGTGGACGAACTCGAACAACAGTAAGGTGTGTTATTTTTGAAAACAATGTTAATGGTCTGTCAAAACTATTATCCGGAAATCGGCAGTGCCGGTAACCGGATGCAAAATATTACGCATCTCATGAAAGAACGCGGTTACGAGGTGGAGGTCATCACGGCCGCCCCGTCGTATCCGAACTTCAACTTGTATAAAGACGACCGCTTCTGGAACGACAAGGCGCTCAACAACCAGCCGTTCATCAAGCGTCTCATCACGAAGAAACGCAAGCATACGTCGAACATGGTGAGCCGGCTCGCTTTGTTTTTGGAACAGATGATTAAAGGCGTCGCTGCCGTCCAAAAGCTCGACTCGAAACCGGATGTCGTCTTTGCGACGACCCCGTCTTTTTTTATGGCGTTCGTCGGTGTGTATGCGAAACGGAAGTATGGCGTCCCGTTCATCTTGGACGTCCGTGACCTCTGGCCGGAGTCGGTGAAAGGCGTCGGCGTGTTCAAACACGACTGGATGCTCGCCCCGGCGTTTTGGTTTGAGAAGCGGCTCTATAAGGCGGCCGATGAAATCATCATCAACTCGGAAGGGTTCCGTAGCTATTTGCGCCAACGTGGCGTCGACAACGACATGATTCACTATATGCCGAACTCGATTCGCGAGAGCGAGCGCAACCTCGAGCGGACCGTCCCTGAGGACGACCGGATGGAGATTCTGTACGCCGGGAACATGGGCCTCGCCCAAGATGTATCGCTCTTGCTCGAGCTTGCGGAGCGGTTCCGTGACGAGCCGCGCGTCCATTTCAAATTGATTGGCTACGGATACCGGAAGAACGAGTTGAAAGACATGATTAAAGCCCGCGGTTTCAAGAACTTCCTCTTCCTCGAGGCGATGCCTCGGACGGAGGCGTTCCAAGCCATCAAGAACGCGGATGTCGCGTTCGTCAGCCTGATCGAGCAAGAAGTGTTCGATACGGTCATCCCGGGTAAATTGATTGATTATATGGCGGTCGGTAAACCGATCGTCGCGGCGGTGTCAGGCCATGCGGCGAATGTCATCGAAGCGGCCGAGGTCGGTTACGTGTCACGGAAGCGTGACATCAACGAGATCGAGCTCATGCTCCGGAAACTGCTCGAACGTCCCGAGTTGCGTGAGAAGTACGGCGTGAACGGGATCCGTTATGTGAAAGACAATCTGTGTTGGGAAAACAACATACACGTCCTCGAAGACGTGATAGAAAAAGTAACGATGGAGGAAACACGATGAAGTCAGTATGTATGTTTGTATGGAACCATTTTACGAATGATGCGCGCGTCTTGCGCGAATGCTCGGCGCTCGCCGAAGCGGGCTATGAAGTCGATTTGATCGCGCTCCAAGACCCGAAAAATCCGTCACTCCCGAAAGAGGAGATGCGTCCGGAAGGATTCCGCGTCATCCGCGTCAAACGTCAGCCGTCGATTCTCGCCAACGGGATGAAGGCGCTCAAGTCGGTCCGCACATGGGTCAGCGCGAAGAAGACGCGTCAACTCGGTGCGGGACTCGTCGGCGCGGGACTGCTCGTCCTCGCACCACTGACGATGATTGGACTCGGTGTGGCAGCGGGTGCGATTTTGTTCCCACCGGTGCGTAAAAACATCGTCAACGCGAGCGCGATGCTCGAGATGGTGTTCACTTCGACGAAGAAGTCGTACGATTTCTATCACGCCAACGACTTGAACACGCTCCCGCAGGCGTTGATCGCCGGGAAACTCGTCAACAAAGGCAAAATCGTCTACGATTCGCACGAAGTCCAGACGGACCGGACCGGTTACGGTTATATCCAAAGTAATCTCGAAGGCTGGCTCTTGCCATACGTCGACTCGATGATGGTCGAGAACCACACGCGCGCGGCGCACAACGAGGAACTCTACGGCTTCTATCCGTACGTGCTCCACAACTATCCGTTCTATCGTCCGCTCGACTTCACGCTCCGCAAAGACTTGCATGCGCTCCTCGACTTGCCGAAAGATGAAAAGATTCTCTTGTATCAAGGCGGCATTCAAGCCGGCCGCGGACTCGAGCAACTCATCCTCGCCGTCAAGGACTTCAACGAAGGCACGCTCGTCATGATCGGGGACGGGAAACTCAAGCCGGTGATTAAACAGATGATCGAGGACGAAGGCGTCAGCGACCGCGTCAAGATGATTGACAAAGTACCGGTCGAGGCGTTACCGTACTATACGATGAACGCGTATCTCGGTTTCCAAGTGTTGAACAACGTCTGCTTCAACCACTACTCGGCGTCATCGAACAAGCTGTTCGAATATTTGATGGCCGAAGTACCGGTCGTCTCATGTGACTTCCCGGAAATCGAACGTGTCGTCGCCGGCAACGACGTCGGTGTCGTCGTCGATTCGCACGACCCACAATCGATCGCCGAAGGCGTCAACCGCCTGCTCGACGATCAAGCACTCTACGCCCGTGTCAAAGAGAACACGAAGACGGCGCGTGAGCAATATAACTGGGATTTGGAAAAAGAGGCACTCTTGAACGTCTACACGAACGTCGTGGACCGCAAGTTGCCGATTATGAAAGACGGTGCGCCAAAGCCAGTTCAACAGTAAGACTTAGACTGCGGCTTTGTGCCGCGGTCTTTTTTATATGGAAGGGGGACAAATGATGAAACGTCAGCAACAACATCTATTGCGTCAACAAGTCTGGAAGAAGCTCCAATCGATTTCCTTGAAGGATATCGCCTGGATCGTCGCCGGCTCATTCATTCTCTCGTTCGGGGTGAACTACTTCACCGTCCCGAACGACTTCTCGGAAGGCGGCCTGCTCGGGGTCACCATCATCCTGTACTATATGTTCGGCTGGGACCTCGGGGTCACGTCGATTATCGGGAACGGGATTTTATTCATCGTCGGCTATAAGCTGCTCGACCGCCGGACGATGGTATACTCGGTCGTCGCCGTCATCGCAACGTCGTTCTTCCTCAGTTTGACCCATGACTGGGGCAGCCCGGCCGAGGACAAACTGCTTGCGGCCGTGTACGCCGGGATTATGATCGGGGTCGGCATCGGTATGGTGCTCCGCGTCGGCGGGACGACCGGGGGCGGGGTCATCATCGCCCGCCTCATGGAGCGCTACTTGCACATGAGCGTCGCCGTGTCGATGTTCATCATCGATGCGATCGTCGTCGGGGCGTCGGGCTTCATCCTCGGGGAGCAGGTCGTGCTCTATACGTTGATCGCCATCATCATCGGCTCGTGGGTCATCGACCTCGTCGCCGAAGGGCTCAACATCCGCAAGGCCGTCACCATCATCAGTGACAAGCAAGAAGAGCTCGCCGTCGTGTTGACGGAGACGCTCGGCCGCTCGGCGACGATTATCCACGGTCACGGCTACTATACGAAGCAAGATAAGAACATGTTGTATATGATCGTCGACAAGCGTCAAATCGGTCCGCTCAAGCGAATCGTCGAAGTGACCGACCCGCGTGCCTTCGTCGTCATCCACCAAGTGAAAGAGGTTATCGGGGAAGGGTTCAGCTACCCATCCCGATAATTTGAACGCTGGCGTTTTGACGCCAACTTCTATATAATAAGAAGCGTGTAAAAAGAAGGAGGAACTGACTACTATGCAAACGATCGCTACAATCAGCCTGCTCGTCGTGGCTGTTTTATTGATTGTCGTCGTACTGCTCATGTCAGGTCGGTCGCAAGGTCTTGGGGCGATTGCAGGTGGCGCGGAGCAGTTGTTCGGCCGCCAGAAAGCGCGCGGCTTCGACGCTGTTTTGAACCGAACTGCAGCTGTACTAGGCACATTGTTTTTCATTTTAGGATTACTAGTCGCATCATTATGATGAAAGGCTGATCGTTCTCGATTTTTACGTGAGGCGGTCGGCTTTTGTTTTTTTCAATTATTTTTTGGGAATAATGGATTGTATGAGGAGATGACGTTAGCAATGAAGATTACAGCACCGAAACCGTTCTTCTTTGAAGGCGGACCACGTGCCGTGTTGATGTTACATGGCTTTACCGGATCGAGCGCGGATGTCCGCATGCTCGGTCGTTTCCTGCAAAAAGAAGGCTATACGTGTATGGGTCCCCAGTACCGGGGCCATGCCGTCCCGCCGGAAGAATTGCTTCAGTACGGACCGGCGGACTGGTGGGAAGACGTCATGAACGCCTACCAGTCGTTGAAAGAGAAAGGCTATGAGGAGATTGCCGTCTGTGGCCTCTCGCTCGGCGGCGTCATGTCGCTTCGCCTCGCTTCGGAGGAAAACGTCAAAGGCGTCATCCCGATGTGTGCCCCGACCGGAATCGATGCCGAAGATCGGTTATACAAAGGAGTCAAAGCCTACGCTCGAGAATATAAATCTCGAGAAGACAAATCACCTGAACAGATCGAACAGGAGATGGCGGACTTCAAACCGATGCCGACGCTCAAGGACCTCCGTGCCTTCGTCCGTGACACGACGACAAAACTCGAAGATATTTTCGTCCCGGCGCTCGTCGTCCAAGGGGCGAAAGATCAAATGGTCGATCCTGAATCTGCACACGAAATTTACGAGGCGATCAACGCGTTCCAAAAAGAACTGCTCATGTATGAGGAGTCGGGACACGTGATCACACTCGATAAAGAAAAAGAGAAACTGCACCAGGACGTGCTCGATTTTCTCGAAACGTTAGACTGGTCAGTCTAAAAAGGAGGTGTCACGTTGAATTTACGTGACCAACTACTAGAAATCATCCAAGCCAGTGACAAAGCACTGACGGTGGACCAATTGACCGAGCGTCTTGCGCTCGAGTCGACGGATGCCTTTAAAGAGCTCATCCGCACCTTGAACACCCTCGAAGAAGAGGGCTTAATCGGCCGCACACGGACGAACCGTTACGGGACGCTCGCCGTGCTCGGCCAAGCAGCGGGAATCATCTCGATTCACCAACGCGGCTTCGGCTTCTTATCGGTCGAAGGGGAGACGGAGGACGTGTTCCTTCCGCCCGACCAATTGAAAGACGTCTACCACGGGGACACGATCCTCGTCAAAAAACGCGAGGACAACCGCGGCAAGACCGAAGGCGTGCTCCTCAAAGTCTTGAAGCGTGGCTTGTCGGAGTTCGTCGGGACGTATACGCTCCCGAGCGGACGCCTCGACCAGTTCGCCTTCATCGAGCCGGACGACAAGCGCATCAACTTCTGGCCGGTCGTCAACCCGGACAAATCGCTCGGTGCCGTCGATGGCCATAAAGTCGTCGTCCGCATCACGAAATATCCGGACGGACGTTTCGCCGGAGCTTGTGACGTCGTCCGTATCATCGGACACAAGAACGACCCAGGCGTCGACATCTTGTCAATCGTCTATAAGCACGGCATCCCGACGGAGTTCCCGGAAGATGTCATCGACCAGGCGAACGCCGTACCGGACGAGGCCGACGAGAAAGACTTCATGGGGCGTGTCGACCTTCGTAACGAGACGATCTTCACGATTGACGGCGAAGACGCGAAAGACTTGGACGATGCCGTCCACGTCAAGAAACTCGACAACGGTAACTATGAGCTCGGCGTCCATATCGCCGACGTGTCACATTACGTGACGGAAGGGTCACCGCTCGACGTCGAGGCGTTCGAACGGGGAACGAGTGTGTATCTCGTCGACCGCGTCATCCCGATGTTGCCGCACCGTCTCTCGAACGGGATTTGTTCGCTCAACCCGCACGTCAACCGGTTGACGCTCAGCTGCGTCATGGAGATCTCCCCGCAAAACGGGAAGGTCGTCAGCCATGAGCTGTTCCCGAGTGTCATCAAGACGACGGAGCGGATGACTTATACGAACGTCCGTGAGATCATCGAACGTGACGACGAAGCGACGCTCGAACGTTACGAGCCGTATATCCCGTTGTTCGACTTGATGGCCGAACTCGCGGAAGTGCTCCGCAAGCGCCGTAACTCGCGCGGTGCCATCAACTTCGATTTCGCCGAGGCGAAAGTCGTCGTCGACGAGGAAGGCAAACCGGCCGACATCGTCTTGCGTCCGCGCTCGGTCGCCGAAAAGTTGATCGAAGAGTTCATGCTCGCGGCCAACGAGACGGTCGCCGAACACTTCCACAAGATGGACGTGCCGTTCATCTACCGTGTGCACGATAACCCGAAATCGGACAAGCTCGATTTCTTCTTCGACTTCGTCGCGAACTTCGGCGTGCATATCGAACGGTTCAAAGGCCAGAAGGTCGAACCGAAGACGCTTCAGAAGATTTTGAAGGCAATCTCGGGTGAACCGGAAGAGCCGGTCATCAGCACGATTATGCTCCGTTCGATGCAGCAGGCGAAGTACGATGATGTCTCGCTCGGTCACTTTGGCCTCGCGACCGACTTCTATACGCACTTCACGTCACCGATCCGCCGCTATCCGGACTTGATTGTCCACCGTCTCATGCGCACGTATGCTTTCAACGGCGACGTGTCAGAGAAGACGATCGCCAAGTACGAGGACCGTCTCGGTTCGATCGCCGAACAGGCGTCGAAACGTGAGCGTCGTTCGGTCGATGCCGAACGTGAGACGCAAGCCTTGAAGAAAGCCGAGTACATGGAATCACGTCTCGGTGAAGAGTTCGACGGCGTCGTCAGCGGTGTCACGAACTTCGGGATGTTCATCGAGCTTCCGAACACGATCGAAGGACTCGTTCGTCTCCAGTCGATGGATGACTACTACCACTTCGACGAGTCGCAGCTCATGTTGCTCGGCGAACGGACGAAACGTCAGTTCCGCATCGGTGACGCGGTGCGCGTCAAGGTCGACGCCGTCAACTTGGACGAGCGCACGATCGACTTCACTGTCGTCGGCATGCCGAAACGGGAACAGTCGCGCCGTCGCCAACCGACGACGATTAAAGCGACGGAAGGCCGTCCAAAGAAAGACGACAAAAAAGGCCGCGGCCGTGACGACAAACGTCCGAAGCGCGGCAAGCCGGGTAAACCAGGGAAACCAGGTCAAGCCGGCAAACCGTCCAAACCAGGCGAGAAGCCGAAGACGTCGCAAGGACGTTCGGCACTCGACTTGAAAAAGAAAGAAGGTCAAAAACGAACAGGCGACGCCAAACGCGGAGCGAAGAAGCGTCGCTGACGGGAGGGGGCGACCCCTCCTCCATATTGAAGTAAAGGACTGAATGTCTATGGCCAAGAAGAAAGATTCGAACGCGCTCGCGCAAAACCGAAAAGCGTCCTTCGATTATGCGATCGAAGATACGATTGAAGCCGGCATGGTGTTGACGGGGACCGAGATTAAATCAGTGCGCCAGTCGAAGATCAACATCGCCGACGCCTATGTCCGCTTTGACGGTGGCGAGGCGACGCTTCACAACTGTCATATCAGCCCGTTCGAGCAAGGGAACCGGTTCAACCATGAGCCGCTTCGTGTCCGAAAGCTATTGTTGCATAAGAAGCAAATCAATCAGCTCATCGGCGCGCAAGGGCGTGACGGTTATACGATCATCCCGCTCAAGGTGTATCTCAAGAACGGCTTCGCCAAATGTCTCCTCGGCATCGGGCGCGGGAAGAAGAAGTATGACAAGCGCGACGACTTGAAGAAGAAAGACGCGAAGCGTGACGTCGACCGGGCACTCCGGGACCGGCAAAAATACTGACAGCGAGACCTGATTGTGGTATAGTTGTTGTAGTACCAATTACCACCTCGGGGACGTTATGGATTCGACGGGGGTAGGTCGGTCGTATGTGGCGTGTCGAGGGGTCGGCCTCGTTAAAACGCAAACGCCTATAACTGGCAAAACTAACACACAACTCGCAGCAGCCTAAGTGCCCTGCGGATCCTGACATCCATCGCTTGTGTGGATGACTTTCAGGGTCTCAAACTAAGCAAGCTACGCTTCAACCTCGCCGTCTGAGGGCGCGAAGAAGAGATGAATCAGACTGGATGCGACAACGCCTGTTTATCGGCAGTGTCACATTGAGATTCAATAGATAAACTACACACGTAGAAGCATGCGTTACGATGCCTTCGGACGCGGGTTCGACTCCCGCCGTCTCCATTTTTAAGCAGTCTGCAACGACTGCAATCAATGATTTTTAATGAAGACCTTCTAATTTCATTGAGATTAGAAGGTCTTTTGATTTTATGGAGCAACTCAATCACAATGAAATGAAAGCAGGTGAATCAAATGGGAAAATATCAATTAGATACGAAAAGTAAAGTGGCTGCTGCCAAGTATCAAGATGGCAAAAAACCAGCTATTTCGAATAAAAAAGATAAAATCAATCAGATTCGAGAAGCATATTTGCAGAAGCAACAAGAGAAGAAAGAAGCTGGGTGTGTAATGCAAAATAGGAGTGCAGAAGTGTGCAACGGAAACGTACACAACTCTGCACTCCTATTTTAGAAAAGAAAAAGGACTTGCCAGCAACCATAATCTCACCCTAACGTTTAAGTTGCGACACAAGAACGTTAGGAGATGGAAGGAATGCTAGCAATGTCCGATATCAATTGTATCAAATATCTGAGAAACCACAAATCACATTCGATCAATCGAATCGCTAAAAATCTAGACCTCAACTGGAGGACGGTAAAAAAATACGCGGATTCAGCTCAACTGCCGAGTGAAACCATTCGCCCCAAGAGAGGCATGATGTACGGAACGAAATGGGGCGAGATGGTCGAGGATTGGTTGACCGAGGATCAAATGCTTCAGAAAAAGTTAAGACGAACGAATAAAAAGCTTTATGAAACGCTGGTGGCGAACGGATTCGAGGGTTCTTACCGGACGGTCTGCAATTTCATCAAGAGCTGGCATATGACGAGCGAGGAGGAAAACGACACAAGGCAAGAACGATTGCAACACCCTCCGGGTGAGGCACAGGTAGATTTCGGGACGATGGAAGTCGTCAAAGATAGTCATGCGGTCGATGTAAAATGCCTCGTCATGAGCCTGCCCTTCAGTAACCGCACAGCAGCTGTCGCCCTGCCCGCAGAAAACCAAGAGTGCTTTTTGACGGGACTCAAAATGCTTTTTGAAGAAATCGGTGGTGTACCGCAACAGCTCAGAATCGATAATCTCCCCGCCGCAGTCATCCAACCACGAACGACAAAAGAAGAGGCGATCTATACAGATGCTTTCCTGCAGTTCATGGCACATTACGGCTTCCAAGTTCAAAGCTGTAATCCTTACAGAGGTAACGAGAAAGGAAGTGTCGAGAACAAGGTAGGATACGTTCGGTACAATTTTCTTGTCCCAGCCCCTGTCATGCATGATTACGATTCGACGAACCGGCAACTCGCAGCTTCCCTACGGGATGACATGGAGAGAGTGCATTACGAAAAGCATGTGCTGATCCGTGAGTTGTTCGAAGAAGAGCAGAGACATCTATTGCGATTGCCGCAAGAAGACTTCCCCGTCTTCAAAGAAGAACTGTTCAAGGTGAACAAGTACGGCGAAATAACGATCGATAAGACGAAAGTCTTGATCCCTTCAGGGGCTCGTCATGGGCAAGTACGCGCCATCTTAAGGTGGGATTCGATGAAGATTCTCTCACTTCACGGAGAAATCCTCTACGAAGAAAAACGTCCCTACATGATGACAAAGCGTGCGCTCCCATGGGAAAACATCATCAGCACTTGGCACAAGAAGCCGAGAAGCTTCGGGCACTCCCGTTATTCCGAATATCTGCCGGGTAGAATCAAAGAGTACCTGGGCGTACCCAACTTACTCGTTCGGCAGGAAAGACTGGCCTGGATCCGAGCCAAGCTCGCACTCTATCCAATCCTCGAGATCAATGAACGCCTATACGAGCTACTGAGCGAGGACGACGATCCAGCCGTGGTTGAGGACCATCCTTATGATGTGGATTGGAGCAAGTACGATAGCCTGAATCGGCCTTGGGGAGAAGGTGGTGCAGTATGAGCCTAAAAGAAATGTGCAAATCGCTCCGCCTTGCCTATGTCGCTGAAATCTATGAATCGATTCCAACGGAATCCCCTGAAAAGTTTCTCACGGAGCTTTTCTCGATGGAAATGCGCCTCCGCGAGGAAGCGAAAGCGCAACGGTTAATCAAAAAGGCAAAATTCATCAACAATAAGTCACTAGACGACTATCATTGGGGCAATCACATCTACTTCCCAAAGCATTTAGATAAGGACGAACTGACCTCACTGAATTTCGTCGAGCACTCACAGAACGTCGTTCTGACAGGGTCCCCGGGTACAGGAAAGACCCATTTGGCCATCGGGCTCGGGAGAGAAGCTTGTCACAAAGGTTATGAGGTGAGGTTCTTCCGGGTCTCTGAACTCGTCGAGCAACTTAACAAGGCCTGGCGGGATGGAAAACTAGGCAACTTCCATTCTCGTCTCGAGTCGGCAGATATGATTATTTTAGATGAGATGGGATATCTCCCTCTCACAAAAGAATCTGCGGAACTTCTGTTTCATCTCATCACCGACTGGTACGAGCGAAAGAGCCTGATCATCACATCCAACCTTGAGTTCAGCCAATGGAATCGCATCTTTGGCGACGCGCGCTTGACTGCGGCACTCGTCGATCGCGTCATCCATCACGCTCACATACTAAACTTTACAGGTGACAGTTATCGTGTCACGCATGCGTTGTCGAAACACTAAAACCCAGCTGGCAAAGTTCTGTACTTTTCGTTGCATTATTGTGCACATTTGTATTGCAAAATACACTGGGGAATGATCAGGAAACATTATAGCAAAAGGATTATTGAGTGTTTGCTCAATAATCCTTTCTTTGTGAATGGACAACACCATTATTTGGACTTTTAAACGGAATCAAAGGATTGAATATTGCTTTGTTGAATATATACTATGAGCTGTTTTTGAAAAAACGTCACGAGAATATATAACCATCATAGGAGGAATCCTCATGTCAAAAAAATCTACGGAATTAATTATCAATGGAGTCAAGAAGTATGGTCCGGCAGTAGGAAAGTTTGCACTTGAACATAAAAAAGAAATTGTTGGAGCAATTGGTGCATTTGGTGTAACGGAACGACTTAAAAATCGTTCGAATAAAGAATCGAATCCTAAAAAACCAAAAGACAAAATCATGCATCCTCGAAAGAAGAGATATCAATATTATTTAACAGAGGTTGTTCCTGCATTAAACACTCAAAATCGAGACGAATTGTTCCAGTATAAGATGGAAGTGGAGCAATGCATTCAACAAATCAAATTCGAGCAGGCGCATGACATCGTCATCAAAAAACAGATTCATGAGAGTCGGATAAAAGAGTGGGATGCAATCTTGTCTCAAATCGTGAGCCAGATGACTGTAAAAGATTATATGGAGTATCTAAAGCTCTTTAACAATCCTGATTATCAAAGTGAGTACTTTAAAGACTTTGAAGGAGATGTTGAGAAATTTAAAAAGCTAAATACTGTCGAACAGTATGATACGTTAGTCCATTATATCCATGAAAAAACAAATATCGATATAGAACAAATCAAAAAAGAGTTTTCGGCTCCTGTTTGATTCACCTTGATCCGTTCTTGTTCCTCATTCGTTATAATCGATGATGTAACGAATGAGTGGGGGTGAGGTCATTGGGGTGGGATTTAAGTGTTGCTGAGGCAAAAAACGTCTACTTAACAGAAACTGACTTATGGCGCTATACACAACAATTTTTAATGAATGCGACACATACGACGACGTACAAGCATATGCTTATGAAGGCGTTGCTCGAATGCACGACCGAACTAAGTGATTCCGGTGTAGTGACGTTCCAGCAAATTTCAAGACACGTGACGAAGATGTATTGGAATTTGATTGTGAAACACGGATTGCGACAAGTGAATCAACTTGAGAAATTGAGCTCGGTCGAAAAAACGATGCTCACGTTTCAAGCGACACATGAAATTCCGTCCACTTGGAACTTTGATCGTCTGCCGGTTCAGCAGCAACAACAATTGATTCGAAACGTGAATCAGTTCTATAAGAAGTACGTGTACGGATCGTTCTATACCTCGTTCGAGGGAACCGTCTATTCATTCAATCGGAAAGAAGAGTGGGTCAAACTTGTGCCGAGCTACGTCATCTTTTTTGAGAAATATAAACGGGTCTTGATGAATGTTACGAATTATCAACTCGCCGTCTTTCTGGAAAAATACAATACACGCGAAGCGATGGAGCGAATCTTGAACAAAATCGAATTCGTCTCGGCTCGTCAATCGCTCGACGAGTTCAAACAAATTTTGCTGAGCCATGGTCATTCCGTCTGTTTTTATTGTATGAAGCCGCTCAAACAGATCCATGTCGACCATTTTATCCCGTGGTCTTACATACAGAATGATGTTCTATGGAATTTTGTCCTCGCTTGTCCGACTTGTAATACGAGCAAGAACAATCGGATGGCGAAGATTGATTATCTTTACGCTCTTCTGGAACGAAATCATGAGTTGCGCGTGGCAGAACAGATGGAGACATACAAAGAAACGAAATTGATTCACCTGTATGACTATGCGGTGCAGAATGGGTTTGAAGCCAATTGGGCACCGAGGGCATAGGTTTGTGGGATAGGTGATGTTCAAAAATTCGGGACCTTAGAAAACTAGAAACTCATTACCCTTAAAACTATACCTTTGAATAAAATAAACCCTTCCATAAATTGTCTGATACACTGATAGAAAGAAGCTGAGATACTTTTTTTGGTGGTACATAGACGGTTTAGAGGAGGTATTGGTGTGGAGCGCTTTTGGAAATGGGCATTAATTGCGATTGGGGTGCTTGTCGTCGGGATGGGAGGCCTCGTTTTTGTGTTCAATCAGTCGATGAAGTCCGACCCCAATGAAGAAGCAAAAGCAATCCAACTCGCTGAGCCGTATGTAGCGGAGCGTTTCGACAATGCCGAATTGACGACAGAGGTCACGTTCGACAACATGGGAAATTTCCCGTTCGAATATGCGGCAACCGCAGTTGATTCCGTGACAGGGACCGAGTTTTTCGTTTATGCGGATGAGACGACAGGGGAAGTCGTCGACACGTTCCTGGCATCGAAATGGGAAGATGACGTGACGGATGTCATCGAGGATTCGGTCATGACGGCGTTTGGCCGTGATGTCACGTACGATGTTTTTTACGATGAAGTAGCCGTACGAGAACTCGACGCTTCGGCGGCGAACCCGCTCGCCTATAAAACAGCCGACGTCGTACCGACAATCTTGGTGACGATTCCTCGGATGCCGGAGTCAGGGGATGAGGCACTCGTCCGCACCTGGATGGCAGCGCTACAAGAGAGCGACATGTTACGCCATGCGGATGTTCATGTCGACTATATCGCTAAAAACGGAGAAATTCTCAATGACGGGACCCCGTTAATTCTATCGTTCTAATGAAAAAACACTTTCTGCGAGCAGGAAGTGTTTTTGTTCAGTTTATCGTCACCACAAGTTAAACAAATCCGCTACAATCGCATCACTTCCGTCTTGGAACATGAACAAACCGAGTGCGATTAACAGACCGCCGATGACGAGGCTTCCGAAGCGTATCAGCCCGCTTGTGTTCTTTTTGAATAGGCCGCGAATCACGAGCCCTCCACCGATCAATAGCATCAAGAAATACCAAAACCCCATAGTCATTCCTCCTCCGCTTGTAGTTGGCTTTAGTTTACATATATTTTCCAGTACATACTGTAGGGCGCGGGACTGATTTAATCTCAGCCTAAGACGGGTACAGTACCTTTATGTGTAAATAAAGGGGAGAGTGACCACTATGCGGAAAACCATCGTCATCGCGGGCGCGAGCGGTTATATCGGCTCGAACGTGATGGACCATTTAAAAGAAGAATACGACATCATCGCCTTATCCCGCTCGACGAAGAACAAAGAAGACGAGGACCACATCACGTGGCGGTCGTGCGATTTGTTCTCGTATGAACAGACACGCGAGGCGTGCGAGGGAGCGGACTACGCCATGTTCCTCGTCCACTCGATGATTCCGGACGGCGGATTGACGCAGGCGACGTTCGAAGACATGGACGCGCTCATCGCCGATAACTTCGCCCGGGCGACGAAAGCGAATGACATCGAACAAATCGTCTACTTGAGCGGCATCATTCCGAAAGAATCGAAGACGTTGTCACGTCACTTGAAGAGCCGGCTCGAGGTCGAACGGATTCTCGGTGGGCAAGGGGTGCCGGTGACGACGATTCGGGCCGGACTCATCATCGGTCCAGAAGGTTCGTCGTTCCCGATTCTCGCGAAACTCGTCAAACGGTTGCCGGTTATGATCCTCCCGAACTGGACGAAGACGGAGACGCATCCGATCGACTTGCGTGAAGCCGTCCAAGCGCTCATCTCGGTCGTCGGGACCGAGGCGCTGTACGACCATCATATCGATATCGGCGGCCCAGAAGTGATGACGTATCGGAAGATGATTGAAGATACGGCTGAGGTCATGGGCAAACGCCGCGTCATGATCGACTTCCCGTTCCCGACAATCAAGCTATCCCGCCTCTGGGTCATGGCGGTGACGGGTGAGCCGAAAGACACCGTCTATCCGCTTGTCGAAAGCATGGGCCACGCCATGGTCGCGAAAGACACGACCGGCGTCAAGCAAGGGGAAATCCCGTTCAAGGAAGCGGTCGAGCACGCGCTCGAGGAAGAAGAGAAACAGAAGTCAGGTGGCGGCAAGAAGAAAAAAGCGCCGCAACAGTATACCGTCCGCTCGATTCAACGGTTCGGTCTGCCAGAGAACAAATCGGCGCTATGGATGGCCGACACGTACTTCGAGTGGCTCGGCCGGCTCGCGTATCCGCTCATCCAAACGACGAAAGAAGACGATGACTGGGAGATTGCGCTCCTCCGTCCGTCATTCGTCGCGCTCCATCTGTCGCTCGAGGACGAGGCGACGGATGATATGGCATCGTATGAAATCGATGGTGGTCTGTTCACGAAACTGAGTGAGGACGACAAGACGGGACGACTCGAGTTCAGACGGCTCCCCGAGTCGGACGAAGGGCTCGTCGCCATCCATGAGTTCGTACCGGCGCTGCCGTGGTGGTTCTATACGAAGACGCAGGCGAAAGCCCACCTCGTCGTCATGTGGTTGTTCGGCCGTCACGTCCGTCTGCTTGGGGAAGATGCGGATGAGGGCGATCAAGTCGTCGAGGCACCGACGAATTAACGAAGACGCATCCATCGCGATGCGTCTTTGTTTTGTCGATTATGTTAACGTTTTGACGGAGTCGTTTACAAAGGGCAGGGACAGGCGTACACTGAACTCGTTTTCGACATAATGGAAAGAAGGAATGCAAGAATGGACAACTTCATGACATCACGCCAAGGATGGCAAAAAGACATCTCGGCCGGGATCACCGTCGGGGTCGTCGCCGTGCCGCTCGCGATGGCGTTTGCGATCGCCTCAGGTGTCGGACCGGTGTACGGCCTGTATACGGCCATCATCGCCGGCATCCTCGTCAGCCTGTTCGGGGGCTCGACGTTCCAAATTGCCGGACCGACCGGCGCCTTCATCCCAATCGTCTCGGGCGTCATGCTCGCGCATGGCTACGAAGGGTTGCTCGTGACGACATTCCTCGCCGGGATTCTATTGTTCCTCATGAGCATGCTCCGTGTCGGACGGCTCATCCGCTTCATGCCACGTGCTGTCACGATCGGCTTTACGGCCGGGATTGCCGTCGTCATCTTCGTCGACCAACTCGACGAACTGTTCGGCATCACGTTCGAGAAGGCGCCGCACTTCCACGAGAACTTCCTTCAGCTCGTGACGTCATTGCCGGAGGCGAGTCTTTGGCCCGTCTTCATTGCCGCCATTGGTTTCTTGACGCTCTGGCTCGTACCGAAGCTGCCCGTCAAGTTGCCGCTCCTGTTGATGGCGATGCTCGTGCCGACGTTCGTCAGTCTCGTCATTCCTGGCGAAGTCGCGACGATCGGCAGCGCTTATGGCGGTATCCCGAGCGGACTGCCTGACTTCAACTGGCTCGCCATCGACCTCAATTTGATTGCGACGTTGCTTCCGTCGGCGTTCGCCATCGCCTTCCTCGGGGCGCTCGAGTCACTGTTGTCGGGTGCGGTCGCGGACGGGATGGCGGGGACGAAGATGAGCCCGGACAAGGAACTGTTCGGGCAAGGGCTCGCCAACGTCGTCGTCCCGTTCTTCGGGGGGATCCCAGCGACCGGTGCCATCGCCCGGACGGCGACGAACATCCAAGCGGGTGCCGTCAGTCGTCGTGCCGGCGTCATTCACGGTTTGACGGTTCTCCTTGCTGTGCTCGTGTTGGCACCGCTCGCGAGCTACGTCCCACTGGCCGCACTTGCACCGATTTTGATGCGTGTGGCCTGGAACATGTCGGAGCGGCATCACGTCTTCGAGATGCTCCGGCATCGTTCGGCCGAGTCGCTCGTCTTGCTCATCACGCTCGGACTGACCGTCTTTGTCGATCTCGTCGTCGCCGTCGAGGTCGGGGTCATCTGTGCGCTCGCCTTGTTCGCGAAACGGATGGCCGACACGATCGACGTCCGCGAACAGACGGAACGGTATGTGACGCGGGACGGCCAGGTCGTCTTCAGCGTCGAGGGGCCGCTCTTTTTCGGCGCGATCGAGATGTTTGAGCACGTCCTGCATCATATCCATGACGAGCCCGACGTGTTCATCTTCAACTTCCATCGCTGTCCGGTCATCGATGTGACGGCCGTCGAAGAGATTCGCCGTGTCGTCCGGGAGCTGAAAGCGGCCGATCGTCGTGTCGTTTTCGCGCACTTGTCGGCACCGGTGCGGCAGACACTCGCGCATTACGGCGTCCTCGATGACGTCGATACGTTCGATACGACGCAGGAAGCAATTGACGCGTCTTAACGGACGGACAGAATCTGACCGAACGGGATGCGAAGCACCTCGGTGTCGAACAGCTCGACTTCACGCTCGGCGTAATAGATGGCGTGGACGTAGCCGCGCACCGTATGGGTCATGCCGTTGTCGAACAGCGTCAGCTCGACGGCGTCGCCTTCACGGATGGCGCGTTCGAGCTCGGTCTGCCATAAATAGAGCAACTGCTCATCCAAGTCGGGTAGCTCGATCTTTTGGACGTGGGCGTAATATTTCTTCAGGAGCGCCACGTGCTCGGGCATGAGGAACGGAATCCATTTCAATTCACCGCGGTCTTTGTAGCGGGTCTGACTCATGACGATTCACCTCCTTGTTTATGTCCGCCGATTAACCGCTGGCGGGTACGGAGCGGACTGTCTTTCAGTAAACTCGACGCCGGGCGGATCGTGCCGCGCCCGAAGCGGACGTTCAAGCTATCGACGAGATCGAGGAAGTCGAACCGGCGCGCCCGGGCCCACTCGTCCTCGAAGAATGACAGCTGAACGTGGTCACTCCGGGGCTCGAGCTTGCCGAGGGCGACCGAGACATACCGGACCGCCTCCGTCTCGTCCCACGCGTCGAGGAAGAGCGTCAACAATACCGGCAAGAACTCGCGCTCGTCCGCTGTGAAGCGGGCGAGCTTTTTTTGTTTGCTGAAGCCGCGCCGCTCGCTCGTCCGGGTGTAGCGAACGCCGAGATGGACGCTGCCGCCGACGAGACCGGCCTGTCGCGTCCGCATCCCGACCTCCACGGCGATGGCCTGTAAGACGAGCCGGATGGCCGCGTACGTCGTATAGTCTTTCATGAGCGTGATGCCGTGGCCGATCGTCCGGGGCCGCTGCCGTTTCGCCCCGAACAACGAGCTCGGCGGAAGGATTGTCGGCGATTCGTCGATGCCCCAGGCGTGATGCCACAGCTCGGCGCCGATGACGCCGAACTTCTCATGGAGCGTCTCGAGCGGATAGCGGGCGAGGTCGCCGATCGTGTCGATGCCGAGCCGCCGAAGATGGACTTCCATCTTCGCACCGACGCCCCACATCTTGCCGATTGGGGCCGGGTGGATCAATCGTTCGACGTCGTGGAGGAAACAGCTGGCGACACCCGTCTTCTTCCCATGAAGGTCGAGGACGAGCTTGGCGAGGACGTTGTTCGGACCGATGCCGATCGTGACCGGGATGCCGGTATAGCGGAACACGGTCGAGCGGATGAGGCGGGCGACGTGCGCATCGTTCCCGAACAGCCGCTCCGTCCCGGTCAAGTCGACGAGCGTCTCATCGACTGAGTAGACGCGGATTGCCTCGGGGGGTGCGAACTGATGCAAGATGTGGACGATTTGCACGGACACGTTCAAATAGTGGCTCATCCGGGCCTCGGCGTAGATGATGTGCCGCCGCTCGTGCCACGGCAACCGGTCGATGTGGAAGCGCCGGGAGCCGGTCTTGATGCCGAGCTGCTTCATCGGAGGTGTCGCGGCGAGGACGAGGGCGCCGTGATCTTGGAGGTTTGATAAGACGACGAGCTTCGTCTTGTACGGGTTCAACTTGCGGGCGGCGCACTCGCAACTGGCATAGAATGAGACGCTATCGATACAAAAAATCCGACGTCGCATAGCCACCTCTCCTTTTTTACGAACAAGCGTTCTGTTTTTCTCATCGTATCACGGTCTCACGCCGTCTCAAATAGAAAAATGAAAACAAATTTTGAAAAGAGTCAAAAAAAGGATGGATGGTGAATAAAATTCCATCTTTTTGGAATTTACCGAAATAATAAAGCGAGGCGGAAACAAAATCCGTTATAATGAGAGGGTAGCTAGACAAATATGGTTTCGGACGATGGAGGCTATCCTGTGATTGATTTTGTGAAGCAATTGACCAATGATCAGGCACGACGATTGAAAACCTATAAGAAACAAGTCGAACGCATCAACGCGTATGAGGAGACGATGCAAGCTTTGGACGATGCAGCGCTTCGCCAGTACGCGCTCGAACTGAAACAGCGGCTTACGGACGGTGCGGATGTCCGCGCCATCACGGAGGAAGGGTTCGCCCTCGTTCGTGAGGCATCCGTCCGGACGATTGGGCTCCGTCACTATGACGTCCAGCTTATCGGCGGTCTCGCCCTGCTCGAAGGAAATATCGCCGAGATGCCGACCGGGGAAGGGAAGACGCTCGTCGCGGCATTGCCGGCGTTCGTCAAAGCACTCGAAGGAAAAGGCGTCCACGTCATCACGGTGAACGACTATTTGGCGCAACGTGACGCCGAGCAAATTGGCAAGATTCACACGTTCCTCGGACTCACGGTCGGGTTGAACGTGCCGGAGATGGAGCTCGCTGACAAACAAGCGGCGTATACGGCCGATATTACATACGGGGTCGGGACCGAGTTCGGCTTCGACTATCTTCGGGACCACTTGGTCGGCTCGCCGGAAGAACGGGTCCAGCGTCCGTTCCATTTCGCGTTGCTCGATGAAGTCGACAGCGTCTTGATTGACGAGGCGAAGACGCCGCTCATCATCGCCCAGAAGGACGAGTCACACGTCCGTTTGAAACGTCTCGCCCAAACCGTGTTCGGTCAATTGACGGAAGACGACTATACGGTCGACCTCGAGGCGCGCGCCGTCATGTTCTCGGATAAGGGCATCGAGAAGATTGAAGCGTTGTTCTCGGTCGACAACTTGTTTTCCGCCGAGCACCACGTCCTCTATCACTACATGATGCAGGCGCTCCGGGCGAACGTATTGTTCGAGCGGGACGTCGACTATATCGTCCAAGAAGGCAAAATCGAGTTAATCGATTTGTTCACGGGGCGGGTCATGGAAGGACGCAGCCTGTCGGAAGGCCTCCATCAGGCGCTCGAGGCGAAAGAACAGCTCGACATCACCGAAGAGAACAAGACGACGGCTGAAATCACGATTCAACACTACTTCCGGATGTATCCGCTCCTCGGTGGCATGACCGGGACAGCCCAGACGTCACGCGAAGAGTTCATGAAGACGTATCAAATGGACGTCGTCCAAGTGCCGACGAACCGGCCACGTCTGCGTGAAGACTTGCCGGACCGCGTCTTTGATACAATCGCCCACAAGTATGCGGCGGTCGGACAAGAAGTGGCGGCCATCCACGCGACGGGACAACCGATTTTGATCGGGACGACCTCGATCGCCCAGTCGGAGGCCGTCAGCGAACAGCTCGAGCGACAGGGCATCAAGCATGAGCTGTTGAACGCGAAGACGGTCGCCCAAGAAGCCGAGATTATCGCCGAGGCGGGACGGCTCGGACACGTGACGATTGCGACGAACATGGCCGGACGCGGGACCGATATCGTCTTAGACGAGACGGCGCGCGAACGCGGCGGCTTGTATGTCATCGGGACGGAACGACACGAGTCGCTCCGCGTCGACAATCAGCTCCGTGGACGGTCGGGACGCCAAGGCGACCCAGGCATGTCACGTTTCTTCGTCTCGCTCGAGGACGACCTCGTCAAACGATATGCCGCCGAGCGGTTGAAACGTGTCGAGCACAAACTGAAGCCGGACGAGCACGGGGAGATTCGCCATAAGGAAGCAGGCGTGATCATCGAATACGCCCAGACGACGATTGAAGGCGTCGGCGTATCGGTCCGTGACTACATGTTCAAACTCGACGACGTCTTGAACGAACAGCGCCGCATCATCTACTCGATTCGCGATGAGGCGGTCGACGCCAATGCGACGGCCATCTTGAACAACGTGCTCGCCATGATGCGCCTCGCGCTCAACGAGACGCTCGACCGTCATATCGACGCCGAACTCGTCCCGGAAGAGTGGGCGACTGACGCGCTTATCGAGGACTATATGTATTTGACGCAACAGGCGCCGACATGGGACGACACGGTCGGAGACAAAGACGAGTTGAAACGAGCACTCGCACCATGGATCGACGGCATCGTCGCGATGGCGCAAGAGCGTATCGAGGGTTATCCGGAAGTCATCGCCTTCGCGCGGCAACAACTGCTCAGCCACCTTGATATCCGCTGGACGAACCATTTGACGACGATGAACGCCTTGAAAGAGGGCATCGGACTCCGCAGCTACGGCCAGGAAGACCCGAGTCGTCAGTTCGGCAAGGAAGGGCTCGAGATTTTCCAAGAGACGTATCTCGATATCGCCCGCGACGTGACGATTCAACTGTGCCAGCTTGATCTATACTTTGCGCAACGGGAAGAGGAGGGGCTGTGACATGTTCGGACTGTTGAAACGAAAGAAAGTCGAGACGATCATCCGCCAAGACGACGAGCGGGCGCTCCGCCTCGTGTTCGATGAAGGGATGGATATCTCGAAAGAAGATGAGTACGTGTTCCGTTATCATGCGACGACGCTGCCGCCGCTCGCGGACAACCAGTTGTCGATTGAACTGCTCAGTGCGACGAAGAACCCGGGAGGCCTGTCCGTGGTCGCCTTATTCCGCAACACGGTCGCGACCGAGTTCTCGCTCGACGAGATCCCGGTGCTCTTGTTGAACGAACGCCGCGAACCGCTCGGCCAGAAGATGCTCAGCCGGATGGACTTGCCGTCGTTTGAGGCGATGACGAGTAAGCCCGTCTATCTCGACTTTTTCGAAGAGGAACTGTTCACCGATGTCGACGAACTCGACACCGAGTCGATTCAGCTCGCCTTCCAAATGAACCCGACGGCACCGCTCCAAGATGTGACCGACGCCGAACGGGACGCGTTCCCAGACGTGGCGTGGCACCGCCTGAAGCGGATGAACGTCCTCAGCCGTCCGGTCGCCGAAGGCCAGTTCGATTTGTTGCTCGTCCATCTCGACGTGACCGACACGGAAATCGGCGCCTCACTCCTCGTCCGGAACGGCTATTCCGAGCAGGCGCTCCAAATCCCGCGCCTCCCACTCGAGTTGATGCAGCGAGACGAGGTCGTCGGCCGGGCCGATGCCGTGCTCGCCGAGCCAATCTTGCCGAAACACGACTATCCGCTCCACGTCCGCTTCCCGCGGCCGGAAGGCGACAACGACGGACCGATCTCGATTCGCATCCGTTCGTGACGATATGACCATCCCCGATACGCGTCGGGGATGGTTTTTTAGGTCTAACGAACTGCTTGTGCGAAGTCTAGCCTCTGTACAAGTTCGACCAAAAAAATCTCGTGAAGCGAAGTCGTCTGTTCGGTTCCATCATACGGATTCGGACCTTTTCCATGTTCTCGGAAAGTCGTCTGAGACTAGACCTTTCTTTACCAAATTTTAAAGGAAATAGGGCGTTAGATTCATTAAATTGAGAGTCCGGCTATGGTATATTTAGTCCGCAATGCACACCACATGAATGGGGAGAAAAATCATGTCTAAATTTACGAAGATGGCCATTGCTACGTCGCTCATCGTCCCAACACTTATCCCGCTCCAACACGCGGCAGCGGAAGACGAGGACGTCGTCAAACTGCGCTTCTTGGAGACGACCGACCTACATACGAACATTACGAACTACGATTACTTCCAGGACAAAATCGATAACACGATCGGGTTGACGAAAGTCGCGACGTTGATTCAGCAACATCGCACGGACGCCGGAAAGCCGAACACGTTCCTATTCGATAACGGGGATACGCTTCAAGGGACGCCGTTCGGGGATTACGTCCGCGAGCAACACCAAAAAGCACCAGGCGCGTTCGAGCATCCGATGTATCAAGCGATGTCGGCGCTCGAGTTCGACGCCGTCACACTCGGGAACCACGAGTTCAACTTTGGGCTCCAGTTCTTGTATGACGCGATGCAAGGGTCGAAAGGCAAGCTTCGCTTCGTCAACTCGAACGTGAAGGACTTGTCAGGCGAGCCGATCGTCTCGAAATACAATGAAGACGGACAAGAAGTCCAAATCATTGAACGCCAAGTCGTCGACGGGGACGGCGAGACACATACAATCAAAGTCGGTGTCTTCGGTGTCGTGCCGCCAAAAATCATGTCGTGGGATTCAGGGAACCTCCAAGGCAAGGTGACGGCAGATGATATGGTACCGGCAGCAAAAGCGGCCGTCGCCAAATTGAAAGAGCAAGGTGCGGACGTCGTCGTCGCGCTCGCGCACTCAGGGATCGGGGAAAGTGCGGCACTTGCGGATGAGCAATTAGACGGGGAAGAGAACGTCGGCTACACGCTCACGAAAATCGAAGGGCTCGACATGGTCATGACCGGTCACCAGCACGGCCGTTTCCCGGACGCGAACGGCATGTTCAAAGATTTCCCGCATGTGAACATGGACAAAGGCACAATCAACGGCAAGCCGGTCGTCATGGCGAACAACCAAGGGAAAGATCTCGGGGTCATCGACCTCGACCTCGAGCTCGTCGACGGCAAGTGGAGCGTGCTCGACGCGAACGCGAAACTCGACACGGTCAAGGCGGACACACCGGTAGACCCGACGATCGCCTCGCTCATCGATGCGGACCATAAGGCGACAATCGAATACATCAACCGCCCAGTCGGTGAGATTCAAGACGATATCCAAAGCTACTTCGCGCTCGTCCGTGACGACGCATCGGTCCAGTTCGTGACGAACGCGCAGAAATGGTACGTCGAGAGAGAACTCGCGACGAACCCAGAACTCGCGGCATATAAAGAGCTTCCAATCCTCTCGGCGGGGGCTCCGTTCAAAGCCGGTAACCGTCAGTTGACGGACGCGAGCTATTACACGAACATCCCGAAAGGCTCGATCGCGTTAAAGAACGTGGCCGACCTGTACGTCTTCCCGAACACGCTCGAAGTCGTCAAAGTGACGGGTGCGGACGTGATGGACTGGCTCGAGATGTCAGCCGGGGCGTACAAACAAGTCTCGGATACGAACGATGAGTTGCTTAACTTGGAGTTCCGCAGCTACAACTTCGATATCCTCGACGGCCTCACGTATGAGATTGATGTGACTGGTCCTGCCAAGTTCGATATCGGTGGAACACTGAAAAACAAAGATGCGAACCGCGTCAAGAACGTGAAGTATAACGGCAAGCCGATCACACTCGACCAAGAGTTCCTCGTCGCGACGAACAACTATCGCGCTGGCTCGACATCGTTCCCGGGTCTCGGTGGCGGGAAGAACATCGTTTACCGTTCAGCGTATGAGACACGGAACGTGATTTCGGACTATATCGTCTCAGGCAAGCTCGAATACAAAGCGGACGACAACTGGAAAATCGTTGCCGACGCGAAGCGGACAGCCAAGTTCGAGACGGCCGATGCCGGCAAACAGTACGTCGACCTGTATGAAGGCATCGAAGCGACCGAGACGACACGTCCGGATGCGGCGAATCGCTTGTTCCGCACATACACGATCGAACTCGATCAAGCGGCAGTCGAACTCGCCCTCACGGTGAACACGATCAAGCCGGGCGCAAAAGCGGTGACAGGGACGACGACACCGAACGCGAACGTCACGTTGAAAGATGGCGACAAAGTGCTCGCGACAGCGAAAGCGGATCAAGACGGTGCGTATACGCTCGTGACGAAACCGCTCAAGCTCCGTCAATCGCTCACCATCGTCTCTGAACTCGATGGCGCTTCGGTCACGGAAACGAAAGTCGTCGGTGCTGGCTTCGTCGGCACACCGGCGCTTGCGTCGAAGTTGACGTACGCCAACACGAACGTCATTACCGGAAAAGCGACACCGGAGACGAAGTTGACGCTCAAGCGTGACGGCAAAACGATCGCGTATGCGACGGCTGACAAGAACGGATTGTTCGAATTCACGAAACGGGCCGGCTTCATCTATGGCGACTATGAAGTCGTCGCCAAAGATGTGACGGGAACGGTCGTCAAAGCGAAGGCGTTTACGCTCAAGAAAGCGGCCATCGCGACACCGAAGAACACGAAAGGTGTCAAAGCCGGCACGAAAGCAATCATCGGGAAAACGACACCGGGAGCCGTCGTCGTCTTGAAAGACGCGAAAGGCAAACAAGTCGCCAAAGTGAAAGCGAGCTGGGCCGGAACGTATACATTCACATTCAAAAAAGGTCTCGCCAAAGGAAGCTACGCGGTCATCGCGAGCGACTATACGGGCGCAGGGGCGAAGCAAGCGAAGTTCGCCTTGAAATAAGCGATTCAACCGAGACGGCGTCCTGCGGGGCGCCGTTTTTTCGTGTTCGAAAAAGTGTCAAAAAAATGAACGAAACCCCTTACAAAAAAGTGGTAACTGCTGTATAATCAGTCACGTAAGCGTTTACATTATACGTGTAAAACAACGGGATTCATTTTTCGGGGCCGACCGGGATCGGCTACATATGCACAAAAGGGGACAGCACACATGATTACATTCTTTATTGCCTTGGCGATTTTATTCGTCGGGTACAAAGTGTACGGCAGCTATGTCGAGAAGACGTTCGGCATCAAAGAAGAACGCACGACGCCTGCCTATGCGTCACAGGACGGCATCGACTACGTGCCGATGGGGAAAAAACGGAACTCGATGATTCAGTTGTTGAACATCGCCGGCGTCGGACCGATTTTCGGACCGATCATGGGGGCGCTATACGGACCGGTCGCTTTCCTCTGGATCGTCTTCGGGTCGATTTTCGCGGGAGCGGTACACGACTATTTGACGGGCATGATCTCGCTTCGTAACAACGGAGCGCACTTGCCGCAACTCGCTGAGAAGTTCCTCGGCCGCTCGCTCCGCCACGTCGTCAACGGGTTCGCACTCTTGCTTTTACTCTTGGTCGGGACAGTATTCGTCACGTCACCGAGTAATATGATCAACAACTTGTTCGACGGCAATGCGACGACGCTCACGATCGTCATCTTCGCCGTGTTCGCCTACTACATCTTGGCGACGCTCCTTCCGGTCGATAAAATCATCGGACGCATCTATCCGTTCTTCGGGGCGCTCCTCATGATCAGCGCCGTCGGGATCGCTGTCAGCCTGTTCGCACAAGGCTACCAGATTCCAGAGATGACACTCACGAACATGCATCCGGATGGCTTGCCGATTTGGCCGCTCCTCTTCTTCACCATCTCATGTGGGGCGTTGTCTGGTTTCCACGCCACGCAGTCACCGATCATCTCGCGGACGACGATGAAAGAAAGCAATGGCCGTGAAATCTTCTACGGCATGATGATCGTCGAAGCGGTCATCGCCATGATTTGGGCCGCGGCAGCCATGGCCATCTTTGAGCCAGGCGAATTGCTCGGGTTGATTCAAACGGGTACACCGGCACTCGTCGTTCAAGAAGTGGCGACACTCATGCTCGGCAGCATCGGCGGCACACTCGCCATCCTCGGTGTCATCGTCTTGCCAATCACGTCAGGTGACACGGCATTCCGTAGCGCGCGGATGATTATCGCCGACTACATGAGCATCGCGCAGAAGAAATTCTCGTCACGCCTTTGGATCGCACTTCCACTCTTCGTGATCTCATACGCGCTCACGAACATGGACTTCCAGATGCTCTGGCAATACTTCAACTGGGCCAACCAGACGACGGCGGTCATCGCCTTGTTCGTCGGGGCGATGTACTTGTACATCAAAGGGCGCAACCACTATATCGCGCTCATCCCAGGGACGTTCATGTTGTATGCCGTCTGGTTCTACATTTTGACGGCACCTATCGGCTTCAAGATGGATGGGGTCATCCCGTACGTCATCGCCACCATCGGGACAATCACGTTGCTCGTCTTGTTCCACATGCGCGCGAAAGCGATGCGAGCACAAAATATGGAATGTGACGTTCCGGTGAAGGAAGTCGCATAATTCACAGACATGGGTCGCTTCGGCCCATGTTTTTATTTGCGTTGAAATCGGGAAATGACCATACTAGAGGAATAGATTTGAAAGGTGGGACCTGAATGGATCAAGAGAAGCTAAAAGACATGCTCCATGCCGATACGCTTGGAGAAGAGATTGCGAGCGCCATCACCCACGGGCTTGGCGTCATCTTCAGCATCGTCGCATTCGTTCTGCTTGTCATGACGGCAACCGAGACGGGAAGCACAGGTAATGTCATCACGGTGAGCGTGTTCGGGGCATCGATGATTTTACTGTATCTGTTCTCGACACTCATGCATGCGATTCCGCACCCACGGGCGAAGCGCGTGCTCCAAGTGTTCGACCATGCCGGGATTTACTTACTCATTGCGGGGAGTTATACGCCGTTCGCGCTCGTGTCGCTCAAAGGGACGCTCGGCTGGACGTTGTTCGGGATCGTTTGGGGCGTCGCCGTGCTAGGTATTGTCTGGAAGTTGTTCTCGACGGGGAAATACATGTGGGTGTCGAACGTGACCTATCTCGGCCTCGGCTGGATTTGTCTCATCGCCATCCGCCCGCTGTACGAGTCGCTCGGTCATAACGGCTTCATGTTGCTCCTCGCCGGAGGGATCGCCTATTCGGTCGGGATCATCTTCTACGTATGGCAGAAGTTGCCGTTCAACCATGCGATTTGGCACTTGTTCGTCCTAGCCGGAAGCGTGTTCGTTTTCCTTAGTATCTTGCTCTATGTGGCACCGAATACGGGCCTGTGAAACGGACGTCCTGCGGGGCGTCTGTTTTTTCTGAATAGAGGGAAATGAAATCCTGAAAACGATTACAAAATTACAGACGAATTGACGTTTGTATGTCATAATAATTTCAGACATCGTCATAGAGATAGATGGGTGTAAACGTAAGGGGGAAAATCAGATGGAAAAAGTGTTGCGCGATGGATTTATCTACATGTCTCAAAACAAAACACTCAACAGTTTGGCTAAAAAATACGGGCTTCGGTTCGGGGCTTCGCGCTTTGTGGCGGGGGAAGATTTTAAGACGTCGGTACCGACGATTCGCGAGTTGAACGCGAAAGGATTATCGGTCACGGTCGACCATTTAGGGGAGTTCATCACGACGGTCGCGGAAGCGAACGAGAACCGCGATGAAATTATCCGGGCGATTGAAATTATGGCAGAAGAGAAACTCGACGCCTACATGTCACTCAAACTGACGTCACTCGGATTCGACATCTCGGACGAGTTGATTGAAGACAACATGCGTCAAATCTTGACGACGGCTCAAGCGGTCGGTGTGTTCGTTGCTATCGACATGGAAGACGAGACACGCTGCGAGAAGACGCTCGACTTGTTCAAGAAGTTGAAAGCTGACTTCGAAGGACTCGGGACGGTCATCCAGTCGTACTTGTACCGCTCGGAAGACGACATCAATCATCTCGCACCGCTCAAGCCGAACCTCCGGATCGTTAAAGGGGCATACAAAGAGCCGGCGACGGTCGCATTCCCCGAAAAGGAAGACGTCGACCACAACTACTTGAAGCTCGTCAAACTCCATCTTGCGAACGGGAACTACGCCTCTATCGCGACACATGACGACCACATGATCGATGCGGTCATCGAACATGTGAAACTGAACAATATCCCACTCGACCAGTTCGAGTTCCAAATGCTGTACGGCATCCGGGTCGAGCGTCAACTCGAGCTCGTCCGCCAAGGTTATAAAGTCCGCGTCTACGTGCCATACGGCCGTGACTGGTATGGCTACTTCATGCGCCGCCTCGCAGAACGTCCGGCGAACGTCGCATTCGTGTTAAAAGGAATGGTGAAGAAATGAAACAAGCACACGAGTTCAACTTGAACTCGTGTGCTTTTCTGTGTTCATATATTTGTCGAGGATCCGCTCGATTTCACTCTGTTCGACTTCAGTGACTCCATTTTTCATTTTCGGGATAATCAACGCCTCATCCTCTTCGTAATAAAGGAAGCGATGCGTCTCGTTCTCGTTCACTTTGAGAATGGATGCCCATGGGACTTGAGTTGTTCGATGGATGTTGCCACGAATGGCCTGCATTTCGATGTGCGTATCAGAAAGTTGAAGCGTGATGTCTGTTGGCCAGGCACTGTCTTTATTAACTAGACGAAATTGCCGAAGGACGAATGGTGCATATAAATCTTTAAGGAGGGGTCTGAGCAACAGCGCGAACAAAATACCTACACCGATTACAGTGAGTAAAAATAAAACGATTGACTCGGACCGGGGTAGAATAAAGGTTGTTGCTAAATATCCGAGTAGGAATGCGGGGATACTCATGACAGTCAACCATATTTTGCGGCTCTTCTTATGTTGAGGTGAATGGTAAATCATGTCTTGTTGAAATGATAGAACATCTTCAAGCGTCATTTTATATGCGGTGATCATTTGAGGTACTCCTTTCTGATTAAATCATATACGTGTACGTTCAGAAACATCGGACCATGTCTGTCTTCAGATCACATAGAAAATCAGAGTGTGATATTTAAGTGTTTTTGTAACAGGTCATTAATCTTAATTTGTTCCGTCTCGCTCAGCATATGGTGTTGCTTCGGGACAACAATCGTATCTCTTGCTTCCACATATAGATAATGATTTTTCTCATCGCCACTTACTCGTTCAATCGCTTCCCATGCGACTTGAAGCCGTTTATTCACATTGTTGTGAAGCGAGTTGCGCTCAATCCCGTGCTCATTGATGTACAAGGTGATGTCACGTGGCCATTTCGTCTCTTGGTTCAGTAGATAGCGGAATTGCCAAAGTGTGATGTTTACATACGCTTTTTTTAAGAAGGGAAACAATAGAAGCGCTAGGAACAAACTTGAACCGATGGCGAGTCCGAGAAATAGAGGGACAGAAATCGTTTGAGGTAACAAAAAAATTGCGAGCAAGAATCCCCATAATACTGTAAGCAACATCAATACAATCGTGACGCGTCTCGCTCTTCCTTTATGATAATCGGAATTTTCGATGAAGTTTTTTTGTAAGGCGAAAAAATCATCTTTTGTCAATTGAAAATGAATCATCAAGCGTTGGCTCCTTTCTTCCGTATAATCGTCTAAATGACAAGTTGACGCCTGCAAATTACGCTAACATAGGATGGATGAATTTTCCATACAAAAGGCCCAGTGACTGAACACTGGGCCTGCGACAATATTATCCGTTGATGACCGTACCACCGTTGACGTGCATGACCTGCCCGCTGACGTATGTCGAGTCGTCGCTCGCGAGATAGACGTAAGCCGGGGCGAGTTCCGCTGGTTGGCCCGGACGTTTCATCTCGGCCGAGTCACCGAACGAGGCGACTTTTTCTGCCGGGAACGTCGCTGGGATGAGCGGCGTCCAAATCGGACCTGGTGCGACGCCATTGACGCGAATTTTCTTCTCTGCCAAGTTCTTGGCGAGCGAACGCGTGAACGCTGTGATCGCACCTTTCGTCGACGCATAGTCAATCAATTGGTCGTTACCTTCATACGCCGTGATTGACGTCGTATTGATGATGCTCGCGCCTTCGTTCAAGTATGGAAGGGCGGCTTTCGTCAAATAGAACATGCTGAAGATGTTCGTCCGGAACGTGCGCTCGAGTTGGTCGTCCGAGATGTCGAGGAGCGACTCTTGTGGATGTTGCTCGGCGGCATTGTTGACGAGGATGTCCAAATGTCCGAACGTCTCAAGCGTCTGTTTGACGACGTCTTGGCAGAAGGCCGAGTCGCCGATGTCCCCTTGTAGCAACAGACAGGCTTGGCCGAGTTCCTCGATGCGCTCTTTCGTCGCCTCGGCATCCTCGAGCTCGTTTTGATCTTTATAGACGATGACCGTGTTCGCGCCTTCGTGGGCGAAGAAGATGGCGACCGATTTTCCGATACCCGAGTCGCCGCCTGTGATGATGGCCACTTTATCTTTTAGTTTATCGCTTCCTTTATAGCCTTCACGCTCATAGATTGGGAACGGCTCCATCTTCGAGTCGATCCCCGGTTGATGGGCCTGCTCTTGGCCGTCCTTCTTGAACGATTCAAAATCATGTCGGTTCCCCACTGTGTTTAAACGATTATCACTCATGTATACATTCCCCTTTCTAAAATTGACTCTTTGTGTCTATACCACAGTGACCGAGAAATAAATCGTCCTCAGTGAAATTGGAACGAATTTGAAAAATGAACGCTTGCGAATGAATTGTCATTCATTTATGATAGAAGAGTAAACACGATGGTGATTGCGATTTTTTTTACGCTTGAAATGAATCACTATTCATTCTCATTGAGGGGGGAACAATATGACGAGTCACATCGAACAATCAGCCGACCTCCGTTTGACGAGCAATATCCGTTTTGCGGTCGTCATCGGTTCAGGAGTAATGGGGGCGGGGATTGCGGCTCACTTGGCGAACGCGGGGATTCGTTCGCTCATGCTCGACATCGTACCACGTGAATTGACGGCGAAAGAAGAAGCGAAAGGGCTCACGCTCGAATCACCAGAAGTGCGGAACCGCATCGCTTCCGAGAACCGTCAGAAGCTATTGAAACAGAACCCGGCACCACTCGCGACAGCGGAGCACTTGAACTTCATCGACGTGGGGAACTTAGAAGATGATCTCGAGCGCTTGAAGGAAGCGGACTGGGTCATCGAGGTCGTCGTCGAACGGCTCGACGTGAAACAACAGCTGTTCGAGAAAATCGCTCCTTACATCCGTGAAGACGCGATTCTCAGCTCGAACACGTCTGGCATCTCGATTGAAGCGATGGCGAGCGTGTTGCCGGAAGGCTTGAAAACACGTTTCCTCGGGACACACTTCTTCAACCCGCCACGTTATTTGAAACTGCTCGAACTCATCCCGACGGAGCAGACGGCACGCCCGGTCATCGACTTCATGGCCCGCTTCGCGGAAGACCGTCTCGGGAAAGGCGTCGTCGAAGCGAAAGACACACCGAACTTCATCGGCAACCGCATCGGTACGTACGGACTCCTCGTCACATTCGAAGAGATGCTCAAGCAGAACGCCTCGATTGGCGAGATGGACTCGATCACCGGACCGCTCATCGGCCGGCCAAAATCGGCGACATTCCGTACGCTCGACGTCGTCGGCATCGATACGTTCGTTCACGTCGCTGGTAACGTCTATGAGACACTCGACGCAGGTGAAGAGAAGGACACGTTCGACGTCCCAACTGAAATGAAGACGCTCGTCGAGAAGGGCTGGATCGGTCAAAAGGCCGGACAAGGCTTCTATAAGAAAGACGGCAGAGTCATCCAAGAACTCAACCTTCACACGTTCGAGTACGAACAATTGAAAGCGATTACAGGTCCGGAGCTCGATCAAGTCAAATCGCTCCCGGGCTCGAAAGCGAAGTTGAAAGGTGCCATCTTGAACAAGGGACGCATCGGACAACTGCTCTGGCCGGTCACGGCGAAGACGCTCGTCTACTCGGCTCGTCTCACAGGCGAAATCAGTGATTCAATCGTCGCCATCGATGACGCGATGAAGTGGGGCTTCGGCTGGAAGTTCGGACCGTTCGAGACGTGGGACGCACTCGGTGTCGAGAAATCGGTCGCCCGCATGAAAGCGGAAGGTTATGACGTCCCGGCGTGGATCGACGAGATGCTCGCTGCCGGACACACATCTTTCTATAAGGGAGACCAGTATTACGACCAAGCGTCACAGACGTACGTTGAGAAGACCGTCAACCCGAAAGAAGTGAAACTCGCGCCGCTCGCCAAGTCGAACGGCATCGTGCTCGAGAACGGTGGGGCCCGCCTCATCGATATCGGAGACGACGTCGTCGCCCTCGAGTTCACGTCACCGAACAACGCAATCGGTGTCGATATCATGCAGATGATTGAACAGTCAATTGACCTCGTCGAGACAGACTTCAAAGGACTCGTCCTCGCCAACGACGGCAAGAACTTCTGTGTCGGCGCCAACCTCGCGATGATGCTCATGGAAGCGGAAGACGAGAACTGGTACGAACTCGACTGGATCATCAACAAGTTCCAACAAGTCGTCCAGAAGATTCGCTATGCGGGTCGCCCGGTCGTCGTCGCGCCTTACGGCATGACACTCGGCGGTGGGACAGAAATCAGCTTGCCGGCCGCACGCATGCAGGCGGCGCTCGAGACATATATGGGTCTCGTCGAAGTCGGTGTCGGCCTCATCCCAGGTGGGGGCGGAAACGTCAACACGTACCGTCGACTCCTCGAGCAGACGCCGAAGTCGATGCAAAACATCGAGAAAGCGGCGCAACAGACGTTCGAAAACATTGCCATGGCGAAAGTATCGAAATCGGCCTATGACGCGAAAGCGCTCGGCTATCACCGTCCGATCGACGGCATCTCGATGAACCGCGACCACTTGACGTTCGATGCGAAACAGACGGTACTCGGTCTCGCTGACGGCTATACGGCACCGGTTCGTGAGAAGTTGCCGGTCGTCGGTCGAACGGGGAAAGCGACGCTCGAACTCGCGGCGTACGAGATGTTCTACGGTGGCTATATCTCTGAACACGATTTGAAGATTGCGAAAAAACTTGCCCACGTCATCAGCGGCGGCGATTTGGCATACGGTACGATGGTCGACGAGCAGTACTTCCTCGACATCGAGCGCGAGGCGTTCCTAAGCCTCATCGGGGAACCAAAATCGCAGCAACGGATGCAACATATGCTCGTCAAAGGCAAGCCACTTCGGAACTGACAAAAGGGGGACTTAACAGATGAGAGAAGCAGTCATCGTGGCCGGCGCACGAACGCCGGTCGGAAAAGCAAAACGCGGTTCGTTCCGAAATGTTCGCTCGGACGAACTCGCGGGTCATGCGATTAAAGCGACGCTCGAGCGGTCTGGCTACACGGGACCAATCGACGACGTCATCATGGGATGCGCCATGCCGGAAGCGGAACAAGGGATGAACATCGCCCGCTACGCGGCCGTCCGGGGCGGCTTGTCGCACGAAGTACCAGCCATCACGATCAACCGTTATTGCTCGTCAGGCCTCCAAGCCATCGCCGACGCGGCAGCGAAAATCATGATCGGCCAAGCGACGGCGGTCATCGCCGGCGGTATGGAATCGATGAGTCTCGTCCCAATGGGCGGACACGTCATCCGTCCGAACCCGACAATCATGGAGACGGCTCCGGAATACTATATGAGCATGGGCCACACGGCAGAACGTGTCGCGGCCGAATATAACATCTCGCGCGAAGACCAAGACTTGTTCGCGATCGACAGCCACCAAAAAGCGGCGGCGGCGATTGCGGGCGGCAAGTTCGAAGAAGAGATCGTCCCGGTCACGGTCGTCGAGCAAGTGCTCGGCGAAGACGGGAAAGTCGCGGAACGTGAATTCGTCGTCAAACATGACGAAGGTGTCCGTGCCGACTCGACGCTCGAGGCGCTCGGTAAACTGCGCCCGGCGTTTAAAATCAAGGGCTCAGTGACGGCGGGGAACGCGTCACAAGTGTCAGACGGCGCAGCGGCCGTGCTCGTCATGGAGCGCGAAGAAGCCGAACGTCAAGGCTTGAAACCGATGGCGAAATTCCTCTCGTTCGCGGTCGGTGGTGTCCGTCCGGAAGTGATGGGAATCGGGCCAGTCGTCGCCATTCCGAAAGCGCTCGAGATGGCCGGCGTGAAGCTTGAAGAAGTCGGATTGTTCGAATTGAACGAGGCGTTCGCGAGCCAATCGCTCGGCGTCATCCGTGAACTCGGGATCGACCCGTCGAAAGTGAACGTCAATGGCGGCGCGATCGCTCTCGGGCATCCGCTCGGTTGCACGGGCGCGAAACTCGCGGTCTCGATCTTGCATGAGATGAAACGACGCAATGAAAAGTATGGGGTTGTGACGATGTGCATCGGTGGCGGTATGGGTGCTGCTGGCGTCTTCGAATTACTATAAGGGGGAATTGACAATGGAACGTACAGAACACGAATTGATTAAAGGCGGTAGCTTCGTCATCGACGCACTCGACGCGGATCGTTTGTTCACACCGGAAGACTTCTCAGATGAGCACAAAATGATTGGCGACACGACGGCGAGCTTCGTCGACGACCGTGTCATGCCTGTCCTTGGACGCATCGAGAAACACGAGTTCGATCTCTCGGTCGAACTGTTGAAAGAAGCGGGCGAGCTCGGCCTCCTCGGCGCGGACGTGCCAGAAGAGTATGGCGGTTATCAGCTCGATAAAATCTCGTCATCGATCATCACAGAGCGATTCGCCAAAGCGCGTTCATTCGCCCTCAGCTACGGCGCCCACGTCGGCATCGGGACGCTCCCGATCGTCTTCTTCGGGACAGAAGAGCAAAAGCATAAGTACTTGCCGAAACTCGCAACTGGCGAATGGATTGCCGCCTACGCGCTCACAGAGCCAGGCTCAGGCTCGGACGCGCTCGGTGCGAAAGCGACGGCCGTCTTGAACGAGGCCGGCACACACTACGTCTTGAACGGGGAGAAACAATGGATCACGAACGCTGGTTTCGCGAACGTGTTCGTCGTCTACGCGAAAATCGACGGCGACAAGTTCAGCGCCTTCATCGTCGAGCGTGAATTCAAAGGTGTCTCGACAGGCGCCGAAGAACAGAAGATGGGCATTAAAGGCTCATCGACACGGACGCTCATCTTAGAAGACGTCGAAGTCCCAGTCGACAATCTCCTCGGAGAAATCGGCAAAGGCCACGTCATCGCCTTCAACATCTTGAACGTCGGTCGTTACAAACTTGCGGTCGGTGCGGTCGGTTCGTCGAAACGTGCGTTCGATCTTTCGGTCCAGTACGCGAACGAGCGCAAACAGTTCAAGACACCGATCAGTCAGTTCCCGCTCATCCAAGAGAAACTCGCGACGATGGCTGCGAACATTTATGCGATGGAGAGCTCGGTCTACCGGACGGGCGGTCTGTTCCAAGACAGCCTCGACGCGCTGGGCGACGACAACATGCGTGACGGTTCGAAAGTTGCCCAAGCCATCGCCGAATACGCGATTGAATGTTCACTCAACAAAGTGTTCGCCTCGGAGACGTTTGACTACGTCGTCGACGAAGCGGTCCAAATCCACGGCGGCTACGGCTTCATGACTGAATATGAAGTCGAGAACTTGTACCGTGACTCACGCATCAACCGCATCTTCGAAGGAACGAACGAAATCAACCGCTTAATCGTACCGAGCACGCTCCTCAAGAAAGCGATGAAAGGTGACTTGCCGCTCCTCGCCGAAGCACAGAAGCTCCAAAAAGAGCTCATGAGCTACATGCCACAAGAACTTGACGGTACGCCGCTCGCACGTGAGAAGATGCTTCTGTCGAACATGAAGAAAATCAACTTGATGATTGCCGGAACGGCCGTCCAGAAATATCAGCAGGCCCTCCAGAACGAGCAAGAAATCCTTGCGAAGATTGCCGACATCATCAGCGCCATCTATGCGCTTGAAGCGGCCATCGCGCGGACGGAGAAAGCCATCGCCCGCACAGGCGCTGAGAAGAACCAGCAGAAAGTTCGCTATACAGAAATCTTCGCCGAGCAAGTGTTCAAGCAAGTCGAACTCATGGCGAAAGAAGTCTTGTATGCGGCCGCATCGGGCGACGAGCAGCGCATGCTCTTGTCGGCGATGAAGAAGTTCAGCCGCTATCAGCCGATCAACGTCATCGGCACGAAGCGCGAAGTCGCAGCGAGCCTCATCAAAGCGAACAAGTTCATCGTATAAGCAAGCGAGAGAAAGGGTGGCCGGACGCGGTCGGCCCTTTCTTTTTGCTGTCTGCGGACGATACAATGGACGAAGGAGGGGATACGCATGAAACGAGATGACTTATTAGAACGGATGGATGCAATCGGCCGCTCGGTCGCCAAGCATGAGGGCACGCTCATGCTCCTCGCGCTCGGTTCAATTGGACTTGAGATGGATCGGCTCGACGACTATTCGGACCTCGATTTCTTTTTGATCGTCGAGGACGGGCATAAGGCCCGCTTCATCGACAATTTGGACTGGCTCGCGGTCGAGCCGTTGGCGTACCAGTTCCAAAACACGAAAGACGGGCACAAGGTCATGTATGAGGACGGCATTTACGCCGAGTTCGCCGTGTTCGAGATCGTAGAGATGCCTGGAATCGCTTATACACCGGGTCGTGTCGTTTGGCAGCGTGACGAGGCGCTCGATACGTTTGCGACGCCGAAGCTTGTTACACGCCCTTCAGACGCCGCACATCGCTACGAGGAGGCACTGACGAACCTATACGTCGGACTGCTCCGGGAACGGCGCGGTGAACAGCTCGCTGGCTTCGAACTCATTCAAGTCGCGGCTGTCAACAACGTGTTAATCGCGTACGGGGAGACGAGCGACCCGTTCAACCCGACGCGACGGGTCGAAGGGACACATCCGGAGCTCGTCGCACGTCTACAGGAGTGGTTACCCGGTTACGGAAAATCGGTCGAGGCGGCCGCAGCCATCCTCCGCCACATCGAGGCGCACCACTCGGTCAATCCGGCGCTCAAGCAAGAGATTGTGCGCTTGCTTGAAACGTGAACCGACGAATCGGAATATGCTACAGTAACAGGAGAGGTGATGAACATGGTGACACTATATGGCTATCCGCCATGCAGTACGTGTAAAAAAGCAGAGAAGTGGTTGAAAGAGAACGGCATCGACTATACATATATCCATATCGTCGAGGCGACGCCGTCGAAAGACGAGTTGGCTGAACTATGGAAACAGTCGGGTCTCCCGCTTAAAAAATTCTTCAATACGAGCGGACAAGTGTATCGGAACGAAGGCATTAAAGACAAGCTACCAAATCTATCAGAAGACGAACAACTCGAGCTTCTTGCGAGCAATGGTATGCTTTTAAAGCGCCCAATCGTGACAGATGGTCAAAAATCAACTGTCGGATTTTCAGAAAAGTCGTTTACAGACGTTTGGGGCGAAGTGCTATAATACTCGTGTGAGTCTAATTCATTTGAGGGGGAAGTTAAGATGAGCAAAGTACCTGCCAATCTACGTTATTCAAAAGAGCACGAATGGGTGGAAGTGAACGGAAGCGTCGCCCGCATCGGGATCACGGATTTCGCACAAAGCGAACTAGGGGATATCGTCTTTGTCGAACTTCCTGAAGTCGGTGGCACGATCTTACTCGATGAGCCATTCGGTTCGGTTGAATCGGTCAAGACCGTATCAGAGCTTTACGCACCGATCTCTGGGAAAATCACAGCAGTGAACGAATCACTTGCCGATTCACCAGAACTCGTCAACGAAGCACCGTTTGAAGGCGCTTGGATGATCGAAGTCGAGTTGAACGACGCGTCAGACGTCGACAAGCTCATGTCAGCCGAAGAATACGAAGCGATGATTCAAGGCTAAACAAAACCCGGTTTCTCTTTACGAGAAGCCGGGTCTTTTTGATTAATCGAAGTCGAGACGGTAATGATCAGGCTCGATGAGCGACGTCCGGTTGAACAAGCGATAGAACAGTATCCCGAGTGCGATCGGGATGAGTCCGAATAAGACGACGACGAGCATGACGTTCCAGAGTGCGAAGCCTCCCGGCATCAAGTGCAAGGCGTTGACCGGGCCGATGAGACCGGAGACGCCGAAACCGGCACTGATTGGTGTGCCTTCGATGCGAAGGATACCTGCGAGCGCTCCAAGGATGGCCGCATTGGCGAGTACCGGCAACATCATAATCGGACGACGGACGAAGTTCGCCATTTGAATCTTCGGTGAGCCGAGGAAGTGGGCGATCGACGTTCCGGTCGCGTTCATCTGCCAGCCAGCGATGGCGAGACCGAAGCCGGCAGCGACGACGCCAAGGTTGGCGGCCCCGGCAGCGACACCAGACAGGCTGATGGCTGTGGCAATTCCGACCGTCGAGATTGGCGATACGATGATGAGCGAGAACGCCATCGCGATTAACATGCCCATCACGATCGGTTGCAGTTCAGTCATCGTCATGATGATCGTTCCGACGTACGTCGTAATCTGTGAGATGTAAGTGAGTAGGAACGCGCCGATGCCTCCCGCGACGACGATGACCGTCATCGGCAAGACGAGCACCGTGTATGTCTTCAGGCGTGGCGACAACTGCATGACGAGGAACGTCGCGAGAGCGGCCGTCACACCGGCCGTGATGACGTCACCGATTCCGGCCATGAGGAACGCGCCTTCCTCGATGCGGATGGCGCCACTTCCGACCTGAGTCGCGATGCCGATCGTCCCGGCCTCGAGCGCCGATCGTCCGAACTGCATGGCGACAGCGACACCGATGATGACCGGTAAGAGGCGCATCGCAATCGTCGTCGCATCTAAGATGAACTGCAAGGACGGAAAATACGGCAAGATGGCTTTCGTTAATTCACCGAGCAAAGCGCTCGGGATGAGGGCGATGAGAATGGCAAGACTGAGGCCGTTCAAGACGTTCATTAAAAATTGTTTTCCGGTAAGCTTCTCTTCCGTCATTGGGGATTCACCTGTCCTTTTCTACTGGTTTGCTGTTATGTACAAAAGCGATAAAGTTAATGACCATACTATGCCTCTTTCTGCCGAGCGTCAACAAGAAATGTTGAAATGTTCAGAATTTTCCATTTGAGCACAACTTTTGAACCGATTGGCCCGGATTCATATACTTAAAAGAGAGGTGAGCAAAATGATGACAGACGGATTCTTATATATATACGCCCCAATGTGCGGTACATGCGCCGTGGCCGAGCGGATGCTCTCGGTCGTCGAGGCGGTCGACCCAGAATTGAAAATTGAAAAACGCGATGCCAACTTTATCCCGAACGAACTCGAGGCGTATCAGGTCATGAGCGTTCCGGCACTATTGAAGCTGGAAAATGGCCAAGTTCGCGATCGTTTGTACGCATTTCAAAACGTCCAGCACGTCCTATCTTTCGTTAAGTGAGATAGGATGATTAGAATAATCTGAAAATTTTAAATAATCAGTTGACACAGAAAGTTCACGAATGATATATTCATTACAACATCTTACTTGAACACAACATAGGACGAGATTTTCCCGTCATCAAGACGTTTTCGAACAACCGCTGCATGAGCTTACGCGATTTCAGGTGGACCTTCCCTTCGATTGTCCCCCAAAAAAATCAAGCGTCGGGGCACCGGTCGCGTAATTGCATGGTCCGTTCGAAGACCGAGTGATGGTTGGGTAAAAGTCCCCCATATAAGGATGAATGCTCTGATCGGGCAAAAGAGGTTCATCTATGGGTTGTCCTTCAGTGACTCAAGGTGCTACGTTCTGTGTCATCCTCGGATGGCACCTTTTTTTATTTTGCTGAAAAAAATAGTTTGACATGAAAATAATGTGTCGCTATGATAAAGCTAATCAAATACGCAACCACTCTTATCAAGAGAGGCTGAGGGACTGGCCCTATGACGCCCAGCAACCGCGGAGCAATCCGAAATGGTGCTAATTCCAGCAAGGTGTATACCTTGGAAGATGAGAGCAATCGTTGTCCGTACGATAAAGTACGCACGTTTGCTCAAACGTGCGTACTTTTTTTGTTGTCAGGAGGGAAATGGATTGATTCAATTACGCAATGTGGCCAAATGGTTCGACACGAAAAACGGTCGGGTCCAGGCGGTCGATGATGTGTCGCTTACAATCGAAAGCGGCGAAATTTTTGGAATAATCGGATATTCAGGGGCGGGGAAGTCGACGCTCATCCGCTTGCTCAACCGACTCGAGGCACCGTCAAGTGGTGAAATCGTGGTCGCCGGCAGCGAGCTGACGAAACTCACACCAAAGGAACTACGCGGGGTACGTAAAAACGTCTCGATGGTGTTCCAACACTTCAACTTATTATGGTCGCGCACGGTCGCTGAGAATATCAGCTTCCCTCTCGAACTCATCGGGGTACCGGCGAGCGAGCGCAAACGCCGCGTCCAAGAACTCGTCGAGCTCGTCGGCCTCGCCGGACGAGAAGACAGCTATCCGTCACAACTATCAGGCGGCCAAAAGCAGCGAGTCGGGATAGCCCGTGCGCTCGCTACGAATCCAGAAGTGCTCCTCTGCGATGAAGCGACGAGCGCACTCGACCCGAAGACGACGGATTCGATTCTCGAACTGCTCGTCAGCATCAACAAGAAACTCGGTTTGACAATCGTCCTCATCACCCATGAGATGCACGTCATCCAAAAGATTTGTCACCGTGTCGCCGTCATGGAGGCCGGAAAGGTCGTCGAGACCGGACAAGTCGCCGACGTGTTCCAACACCCGGAACAGCCAATCACGAAAGAGTTCGTCAAGCAGATCGGCGCGGTCGAAGACATGTCGCTCACGTTCGAACATTTGAAAGCTCGTTATCCGAGCGGTCAAATCGTCAAGCTCAAATTCTTGAACGAGACGGCCGAACAACCGATTCTGTCGGAAGTGTTGAAGCAGCATGACATCGGCTTCAACATCATCGGCGGAAACGTGACGCAGTCACAAGTCGGTGCCCTCGGGACATTATTCATCCAATTGATCGGAGAGCCGGCTGAAGTCGAGCGGGCCATCGCCTCAATCCGATCACAGGCAGTGGAAGTGGAGGTAGAAAGCGATGTTTCCTAATGTAGATTGGCAAGTCATGTTAGAACAGACGTGGGAGACGCTCTATATGACGCTCGTCGCCGGAGCCGCGACGTTCGTCATCGGTCTCGCCCTCGGGATGCTCCTATATGTCACAAACGAGCCGCTCATGATGAAGAACCGTCCGATTTACACGGTCATCAGCGCGGTCGTCAACATCTTCCGGTCGATCCCGTTCATCATTTTGATTATCTTGCTCATCCCGTTCACGTTACTCGTCGTCGGGACGATGCTCGGGTCAACGGCAGCACTGCCGGCACTGATCATCGGTGCGGCCCCGTTCTATGCGCGGATGGTCGAGCTCGCGCTTCGCGAAGTCGACCGCGGCGTCATCGAGGCGGCTGAGTCGATGGGTGCGACAAAATGGCAGATCGTCTATAAAGTATTGTTCCCAGAAGCATTGCCGGCCATCGTGTCAGGCATCACGGTCACGATCGTCGCGATCGTCGGTTACACGGCGATGGCAGGGGTCGTCGGCGGTGGAGGACTCGGGAACTTGGCGTTCCTCGAAGGATTCCAGCGTTCACAAAGTGACGTCACGTTCGTCGCGACCGTCTTAATCTTGGTCATCGTCTTCGTCATTCAGTTCATCGGCGATCGACTCGTATCTGTAATTGATAAGCGTTCTGCTTAATCTAAATAGAAAATTTGGAGGGGTTTTATAATGAAATCATGGAAAACAGTACTCGGTTTAACGGCAGCTTCAGCACTTACGATTCTCGCGGCTTGCGGCGGTGGGGATTCAGAATCAGGTTCAGGCGATGACAAGACACTCGTCGTCGGCGCATCAAACGTCCCGCACGCTGAGATTTTAGAGCACGTCCAAGACGAATACGAAGAGAAGGGCTATACGCTCGAAATCAAGAAGTTCCAAGACTACGTCCTCCCGAACAAGACGCTCGCAGACGGTGAATTGGACGCGAACTACTTCCAACATGAGCCGTACCTCGAGTCGCAAATGGCTGAAAACAAAGACTACAAATTCGCTTCAGCCGGCGGCGTTCACATCGAGCCGATCGGTGTGTACTCGAAAGACTACGCGTCACTCGATGAGCTCCCAGAAGGCGCTGAAATCATCATGAGCTCGTCGGTCGCTGACCACGGACGTATCCTCACGATGCTTCAATCTGAAGGCTTGCTTACACTCGCGGAAGGCAAGACAACGGACGCGACGGTTTCAGACATCGTCGACAACCCGAAAAATTTGGAGTTCAAGACGGACGTCGAAGCGGCACTTCTCCCGCAAGCGTTCAACAACGGTGAAGGGGACGCGGTCCTCATCAACACGAACTACGCGATTGATGCCGGCCTCAACCCACTCGAAGACGCAATCGCTCTCGAAGGCGAAGATTCACCTTACGTCAACTTGATCGTCACACGTGAAGGCGATGAAGATGATGAGCGCGTCAAAGCACTCCTTGAAGTCCTCACGTCAGAAGAGACACAACAGTGGATCTTGGATGAGTACAAAGGTGCGGTCGTACCGGTCAAACAATAATTTCGTCAAGGCCCGGGCTATCCCGGGCCTTTTTTATTTGGAGTAGTTTTGGTTCATTAATAGAAGTACACTACATATATGTAGGAAAAGGGGGGATCCGGATGAACATACGACACATTCATCCGCTGACGCTGGGTGTCTTGTTTGGCACATTTTTTGCCCGGCTGTCGACATTTTTTGTTATGCCGTTTTTTGCGATTTATCTCGCGACGCTCGGTTTCTCGGCGAGTGTCATCGGGACGGTGTTCGCCATCTCGGCGCTATCGGGTCTGTTCATGAGCTTTTTCGGGGGAACGCTGTCTGACCGATACGGGCGCAAACAGTTGATGCTGATCGGCATCGTCTTGAACGCCTTGACGTTCAGCGGCTTCGCGCTCGTGACAGAATTATTTTGGTTTTACATATTTTCGGTACTCATGGGTGTGTCGCGGTCGTTCCTCGAACCGGCGTCTCGCGCGCTCATCAGCGATACGACGCAGCCGGACCAGCGCGTCATCGTCTATAACGTCCGCTACTTTTTAATCAATATCGCGGCGGCGATTGGGCCATTGCTCGCGGTCGTCTTGTCGCTCACCGGCGCAAAGAGCGCCTTCTTCGTCGTGACGGGCGTTTACGTGATGTACGGACTCGTCATTTCGACGCTGTTCCGAAAGTATCCGTTCGAGGAAGGGGACGGCGTCAAAGTCCGGCCGCGCTTGACGGAGACGTTCCGTGTGTTACAACAAGATAAGACGTTCCGCTTCGTCATCATCGGGATGATTTTTGCCATCATCGGCTATAGTCAGTTCAATGCGACGTTGCCACAGTTCATCGCTTTCCATGACGGATTCAGTGACGGCTCACGTTTGTTCGCCTATCTATTGACGGTCAATGCGATCACCGTCCTTGTCGTCCAATATCCGATTATGCGATTCGGGATGCGGGTCTCACCGATCAAGTCACTCTTCTTCGGTGTCGCCACGCTGTCGTCGGGACTCCTCCTGATCGGCTTCGCGACCGAGACGTGGATTTTATTCGTCGCGATGGTCATCTTCACGGTCGGCGAGGTGCTCATGTTCACGATGACGGACGTGTTGACGGACGAATTGGCACCGGCCCATCTGCGCGGGACGTATTTCGGGGCGATGGGGTTGACGGCGCTCGGTCAGACGATTGGCCCCGTCATCGGAGGAGTGTTGCTTGATGGATTCGACAATGCAGCGTTGCCAGTGTTTGGAAGCTTGGCCGTATTGACGGCGTGTGGCGCCTTCTTCTTCACCGGCGCCTTGAAAGAACGGAAAGCAAGTTTGGCGTTAACCGAGGAAAAAGTTGGATAATGTCTTGATTTCCCGATATTCTCATTCTCAACATTTATGTTTTATTGAGAATGAATAATAAGGTGAGTCGCTTGAAATAAAAAATTGCCTAGATTAAGATTAGAATATATCTAATCTACGCCAAAAATGGCGAGAAAACGGAAGGGGTATCCGAATGTCTAACGTACCACACATGAAAATTGATGACCTCCGCGTCTCAATCGAAGGAAAAGAGATCGTCAAAGGTCTTAATCTTGAAATTAAAGGTGGCGAAATTCACGCCATCATGGGTCCTAACGGGACGGGTAAATCAACACTCGCATCGGCACTTATGGGTCATCCATTGTATGAAGTAACAGGCGGAAGCGTCGATTTGAACGGTGAAGACGTACTCGAGATGGAAGTCGACGAGCGCGCGCAAGCCGGAATGTTCCTCGCGATGCAGTATCCTGCTGAAATCAGTGGTGTCACGAATGCCGATTTCTTGCGTTCAGCAATCAACTCGCGCCGTGAAGAAGGCCAAGAAATCTCGCTCATGAAGTTCATCCGTGAACTCGATGCGAAGATGGACGTCCTTGAAATCCCTTCAGCAATGGCACACCGCTATTTAAACGAAGGTTTCTCAGGCGGAGAGAAAAAACGTAACGAGATTCTTCAGATGATGATGATCAAACCGAACATCGCCATCCTCGATGAGATTGACTCAGGTCTTGACATCGATGCGCTCAAAGTCGTCGCGAAAGGCGTCAACGAAATGCGCAATGAAGAGTTCGGCTGCTTGATCATCACGCACTATCAACGTCTCCTCAACTATATCGAGCCAGATTTTGTTCACATCATGATGGACGGGAAAATCGTCATGTCAGGTGGCAAAGAGCTTGCACAACGACTCGAAGCAGAAGGTTACGACTGGGTGAAGCAAGATCTTGGAATGACAGTAGACACAGAAGCGTAAGGAGGCTGTACGATGACCGTACAATTTGAATTGGATGCACAAGCAGTAGCGGCACGTGCAGAGGCGCTCGGTGGACCTTCATGGATGGTCAACCGTCGCAAAGAAGCAGCAGAACTTGCGCCGACTCTCGCCTTGCCAAAAGTTGAAAAGATCAAGATTGATAAATGGGACTTCGTCTCTGGAGACGTCGAGCTCACGAAGCATGACGGCTTGACGCCTGAAATCGAAGCACTTCTTGGAGACCACCGTACAAACGTGCTCGTTGAACGCAACGGTCATGTCGTCTACAACGAACTTGCGACGCCAGAAGGTGTCCTCTTCATGGGCATCAACGAAGCGATGGAACAACATCCGGACCTCGTTGAGAAATACTTCATGACGGAAGGTGTCCGCGTGGACGAAGAACGTTTGTCTGCGTTGAACGCTGCCCTCATGAACGGCGGTGCGTTCTTATACGTACCGAAGAACGTTCAGTTGAAAGACCCGCTCCAAGCCATCTTCACGATGGAACAAGCGAACGGCGCGCTCTATCACCACACGATCATCGTCGCAGACGAAGGCAGTGAATTGACGTACGTCGAGAGCTTCCTCTCGAACACGAACGAGCCGCACACGGTCAACGCAGTGACGGAAGTGTTCGCTGGCGCGAACGCGAAAGTCGTCTTCGGTGGCGTCGACCAGCTTGCTGAGTCGGCTCTATCGTTCATGAACCGCCGCGGTGTCGTCTATGAGAACGCACGCCTCGAATGGGCGCTCGGTCACATGAATGACGGCAACTCGGTCGTCGAGACGAAAACGCACCTCGTCGGAGACAACACGTTCTCAGACACGAAAGCGGTCACGATCGGTCGTGGCGCACAGAAACAAAACTTCAACATCCGGACGGACCATTTCGGGAAGTCTTCAGAAGGTTTCATTTTGATTCACGGTGTCCAAAAAGATTCGGCCACGGCCATCTTCAGCGGGACATCGATGATTCACCATGGCGCTTCGAAATCGAACGGCGTTCAAACGGAACGTGTGCTCATGTTGTCTGAAAAGGCACGTGGGGATGCGAACCCGATTCTCCTCATCGATGAGGACGACGTCATGGCAGGTCACGCCGCTTCGGTCGGACGCGTCGACGATGTACAGCTCTACTACTTGATGAGCCGCGGTCTGTCACGTAAAGAAGCCGAACGGTTGATCATTCACGGATTCTTGAACCCGGTCGTCGAGCAACTCGCGATCGAGTCGGTCAAAGACCGTCTCCGTGAAGTCATCGAAGGGAAAGTACGTTAAGATGATTGATGCCTCGATTCGTAAACAGTTCCCGATTTTAGATCAGGAAATCAACGGTCATCCGCTCGTCTATCTCGACAGCGCGGCGAGCTCCCAAAAACCGCTTGCTGTCATCGAGGCGATCGAGGATTACTATCGCCGCATCCACTCGAACGTGCACCGGGGCGTCCATACGCTCGGGACGCACGCGACGGATGCGTATGAAGGGGCGCGGGAGCGCGTCCGTTCATTCATCAACGCCGCCGTCCCAGAAGAAATCATCTTCACACGCGGGACGACGACGGCGATTAACCTCGTCGCGTCAAGCTACGGGGACGCCAATGTCGGCGCGGGGGACGAGATCGTCCTCACACCGATGGAGCACCACGCCAACTTGATTCCATGGCAACAGCTCGCCAAGCGTAAAGGGGCCACGCTCCGTTACGTCGAATTGACGCCGGACGGTCGGGTCACGCTCGACGCGGTCCGTGCCGTCTTGTCGGACCGGACGAAAATCGTCGCCATGAGTCACGTCTCGAACGTACTCGGCACGATCAACCCGATCGCCGATGTGGCGAAGCTCGCCCATGAAAAAGGCGCGGTCATGGTCGTCGATGCGGCGCAAAGCGCACCGCACCGGAAACTTGACGTGCAAGCACTCGATTGCGACTTCCTCGCCTTCTCAGGCCATAAGATGCTCGGTCCGACCGGGATCGGTGTCTTATACGGGAAGAAGCAGTTGCTCAAAAACATGGAACCGGTCGAATTCGGTGGCGAGATGATCGATTACGTCGACTTGTATGAGTCGACATGGAAAGATATCCCGTACCGATTCGAAGCAGGGACGCCGATTATCGCCGGCGCCGTCGGTTTGGCAGCGGCCATCGACTTTTTAGAAGACCTCGGTCTCGAGAACGTCGAAGCCCACGAACGGGCGCTCGCGACGTACGCCATCGAACAGATGCGTACGATTGAAGGCATTGAGATTTACGGACCAGAGGAACGGGTCGGACTCGTCACGTTTAATTTAGGCGACGTGCACGCCCACGACTTAGCGACCGTCTTGGATATGCAAGGCATCGCGGTCCGGGCCGGCCACCACTGTGCCCAGCCGCTCATGCGTCTCCTGAAGCAATCATCGACAGCCCGAGCGAGCTTCTACTTGTATAATACGAAAGAAGAAGTTGACCGCTTCATCGAAGGGCTACGTCAAACGAAGGAGTATTTCAATTATGAGTTTTAACAATCTCGACATGTTGTACCGACAGGTCATCATGGATCATTATAAAAACCCAAGAAACCGTGGCGTCATCGAAGATGGCGTGACGGTCGACTTGAACAACCCGACATGCGGGGATTCACTCCGACTCCAACTCCAAGTCGAGGACGGAATCGTGAAAGATGCCAAGTTCGAAGGTGAAGGCTGTTCAATCAGTCTCGCGTCGGCATCGATGATGACTCAAATCGTGAAGGGCAAGTCTGTTGACGAGGCACTCCAATTGGCCACCATCTTCTCGGAGATGGTCCAAGGGAAAGACTATGATACAGACACGTTCGACCTAGGCGACATCGAAGCGTTGTCTGGCGTCTCAAAGTTTCCGGCTCGCATCAAGTGCGCCACACTCGCGTGGAAAGCGCTTGAAAAGGGAGTCGACGAGGAAGCGTAAGTAGAAGGAGGAGACCGATATGGCGAAAAACATGCCTGACATTGGCGATTATAAATATGGCTTCCATGACCGAGACATCTCGATTTTCCGTTCAGGCCGCGGCTTGACGAATGAAATCGTAGAGACGATCTCGCGCATGAAAGAAGAACCGGCATGGATGCTCGAGTTCCGCTTGAAATCACTCGAACAGTTCCGCAAAATGCCGATGCCGACATGGGGCGGGGATCTCACGGCACTCGATTTCGATGAGATCACGTATTATGTCAAACCGTCTGAAAAGACAGAGCACTCGTGGGACGAGGTTCCTGAAGAAATCAAACGTACGTTTGACAAGCTCGGAATCCCGGAAGCGGAGCAAAAATACTTGGCAGGCGTCTCGGCTCAGTATGAGTCTGAGGTTGTCTATCACAGCATGCAAGAAGACTTTGAAGCGAAAGGTGTCATCTTCAAAGATACAGACACGGCGCTCAAAGAAAACGAAGACCTCTTCCGTGAGTACTTCGGAAAATTGATTCCGCCGACGGACAACAAGTTCTCGGCGCTCAACTCGGCTGTTTGGTCAGGTGGCTCGTTCATCTACGTACCAAAAGGCGTGAAGCTCGAGCAACCGCTCCAAGCTTACTTCCGCATCAACTCGGAGAACATGGGTCAGTTCGAGCGGACGCTCATCATCGTCGACGAGGGCGCTTCTGTCCATTACGTCGAAGGATGTACAGCACCGGTCTACACGACGAACTCACTCCACTCAGCGGTCGTTGAGATTTTCGTCAACAAAGACGCATATTGCCGCTATACGACGATCCAGAACTGGGCGAACAACGTCTACAACTTGGTCACGAAGCGTGCTGTCTGTGAAGCGGGTGGATCGATGGAATGGATCGATGGCAACATCGGTTCGAAACTCACGATGAAATACCCGGCCGTCATCTTGAAAGGTGAAGGCTCACGCGGTATGACGCTCTCAATCGCTCTCGGCGGTAAAGGGCAGCACCAAGACGCGGGCGCGAAAATGATTCACCTCGCACCGAACACGTCGTCGTCAATCGTCTCGAAGTCGATTTCGAAACAAGGCGGAAAAGTCTCGTATCGCGGAATCGTCCACTTCGGTCGTAAAGCGAAAGGTGCACGTTCGAATATCGAATGTGACACACTCATCATGGATAACGAGTCAACGTCGGACACGATCCCGTACAACGAGATCTTGAACGACCAAGTCTCACTCGAGCACGAAGCGAAAGTCTCTAAAGTGTCAGAAGAGCAACTCTTCTACCTCATGAGCCGTGGAATCTCGGAAGAAGAAGCGACGGAGATGATCGTCATGGGCTTCATCGAGCCGTTCACGAAAGAATTGCCAATGGAATATGCCGTCGAAATGAACCGTCTCATCAAGTTTGAGATGGAAGGATCGATTGGATAATTTCATAATACCAGTGTTTTGAGAGGTGGTTTTTAGTCTGTGACAGTGTCAGCCCTCAATCAGCCCTCAAAGTTGACGGCGGAGCATCCATAGGATGCTCCGCTTTCTTTAATCAATAGTCAACCACGAGTCACTTTTTGTCGAACGAAACTTGTGGAAACCACCACATTAAGTAGTGGTTACTTATACCAATTAAGTTGCCGCTTCGGTACAATTATATAAGATTGATTGCAAGTGGGGGTTGAGAATGGGAGTAAAATCATTTAAGAAATCTAAAATCCATATAGAAGCCTATCATGGAACTATCAAATTACATGTTAAATTAATCGAAACTGAAGGATTCAAAACGTCTAACAAGATACAAAGTTGGCTCGGTGATGGAGTTTATTTTTTTCGCGAAGATCAAGCACAAGCGGAAATATTTGCAAAGAGAACAAGTACCACAAGGCTAAAGGAACTAAAAGAACACGTGCAAACTGAAGAATTGGATAAATCAGAGTATGGACCTTGTATTATACAATGGTGTGACCAACTTGAAAAAGAAGAGTTTTTAAATCTTGATTCCAGAGAAGATGCAATTTTCTTCCACTATCATATTACGACTTTTAAAAAGATGTTGCAGGAAAAAGGTTACGAAGTTGAAACGGCACTTTGGGAATGGAATAACAAATTATTTAACTCTCTACCATCAGCATACACAGTTATTCAACGAACTTTTCCTGTTCCTAGTCATAAATATGGGAAGCATGCTGAGGCGCTATTTAATACTGTTATGTTTTTTCCGATATTAAAAGGGAATAAGGATGTAAGTGCAGAAGTAGAGTATACTACAACCCAGTTGATTCAAGGAACGATGATTTCAGTTAGAAATGCTGAAAGACTTTCTTTGGAAAAAATTTGTTGGAAAGATTGTTGATAGAGGCGTTCTATTTCCATATGCGTTAATAGAACAAGGAGGAATGAGTAATGAATGAGCAAGAATACATGGACTACTTAGAAATTAAATTTTTAGAACTAGCAGAAGAAAGCGGCGTTTCATATAAAAAAGTGGAACCTGGACAAGGAAAAGTTATTATTAAAGAAAATGGCGTTATTCTCGGAGAACTTGGGGATTCGTATCCTACTGAGGACGTTTTGAAAATGCTTGTTAAGGAACCTGAAGCAGTGGAAATTGAATACACAAGTACATTTAAACTTGGAGAATTAGACTTTATCTATTCGGATAATGGTACACTCTATGATGGTATTCAAACAGATAATCATTTAAAAGTACATTTTGAGTCCCTCGTAACGCTCTATGAGAACTTAAATTCTAACGCCAAAAAAACACACAATATCGAATCGCACACTATAACAACACCAACTGATCAAGTATCATTTGATGAATGTTCAACACAAGTGCTGTTGGAGGCTTCTTAATATAATGAAAAAACTTAAATTTGGTCATTACAAAGTAGAGAAACTATCATTTACTCAAGAAGAGGACTTTTACGACGAAGAGAGTATAAACGTTTCTATGGGGTCACGTGTAGAAATGATAAACTCAGATAGTGCGGTTGTGTCAATCATTTGTAATTTAGAAACAGAAGATGAAAAGTTTAATTTATTTATTCATGTTTCTGGTGAATTTTTAGTTGAAGAAGACGGAAGTGCAGAAAATATTACTGGCATTACAAATGAAATGTTGTTAAGCCGTAACAGTATTTCAATTCTGTTCCCTTATGTAAGAGCAGCAGTTTCTCAAGTAACCTCAATCGGTTATAATAATCCTATTGTTTTACCACCGATTAATGTATTAGATTTTATCCAAAAAAGCAAAGAGGAGGAACCCGAAAAATAATCGGTCCTCCTCTTTTTATTTGAGCAATTTATTTTTTTACATAAAACAATGATGTTTAGTTTATCTCATTGGTTGTTTTGTTCAAGAAAAACCTTTATAGCCTCTTCCCGCCTAGATATCGCATCTTCCGATCCCACCACTTTACCAGAAGTCGTTAGTAAGTAATTAAATTCCCACGTTCCATTTTCCATGAACAAAAACTGTGTTTTTTGAGAGTCGAATAGCTGATGAAGTTGAGTAGCTTCATCAAAATGTTCGCTCATTTTTTTTGTAGCTTCTGCAATAATTGAAGGATTTTCTGTTTTTACAACAAATTCAATGACTGGAGTTTCTGAAATAACGAATATATAGGTAACTGGTCGATTTCTTGGAATACAACGCTTGGCGTATTTGATTGCCATAGTTCGAAGTATGGAATATAGATTGGCGATATCGTTGCTGACATCATCTGTTATCTTTTTCCCTACAGTTTTAAAAAGTTTTTGTGCGATTAACAACTGAATTGCACTCTCGGACAAATTGATGATTAACTGTGGATCAGGAATATATGACTTTCTAACAATAATTCTTGGGTTAAATGACAATTCTTTCGGGACTTCATCTTGAAAATTTTTGATATCATCATTCGACTTAAAATTCACCAAATCAAATGAAATTTCAATTGAAGAAGGAATCTCATTTTTTTCTACTATAAATGGTTTATTATCACTCCAAGTATCAATAAAACCTTTTTTTCCTGTGGGTAGAGTTACTTCTTGAGTATCTTCCTGATTAAATAAAATAGATTCGCCAATTACTCCATACTCTCCATCGGGTAATTCTTCTAAATACGCTTTGGTGACTTTTCCAAAAAAGGGTAACGTTAAATCATGTTCTATTGTCATCCCTAGAGCGGATGATTCGTTGATTTGATTTGCCAGTCCTTCTAAGGCTTCTTTAGCAAATCTTTGATTGTGTGAATCTAGATGTGTTGTGGCCATCACCTGAGTTATTTTCATTGATAAATCATCCTTTTCTTTTGATTTTTAAAATGTACGCTTTAATTAAAAAAGAGAATATAATTATGGTATTAAGTAGTATTCTCTTTTGAAGGTTGAATCATATATTTACTTTTTAAATGTCTTTCGTATAAAATCAGCGAATCTTGTTCAATCTTTTTCGATACATGAAGATAAATGTTCAGTGTAATTTTCGTGTCAGAATGACCTAGACAATCCACCACGTATTTCACGTCTGCCCCGGCCTCCAATAAATGGATGGCGTGGGTATGGCGAAGGACGTGCGGGCTTATGTGCTGAACACCGCTCTTCTTGCAGGCATCCCTTAGATAATCCCTCACGATGCTCGTCCGGAGCCGCGTTCCGTTCGGGCTGTGGAAAACAAGGGGAAGTTCAGGCTTCTTATAGTTTGGGTACGCGAGATACACTTCTTTCTTACTTATCCCATGCCGTCGCATAAGTTCATTGGTTTGGGAATCGATACGTAGAGTTCGATTTGCTTTCTTCGTCTGTATTTTGCAATACAAATGTGCACAATAATGCAACGAAAAGTACAGAACTTTGCCAGCTGGGTTTTAGTGTTTCGACAACGCATGCGTGACACGATAACTGTCACCTGTAAAGTTTAGTATGTGAGCGTGATGGATGACGCGATCGACGAGTGCCGCAGTCAAGCGCGCGTCGCCAAAGATGCGATTCCATTGGCTGAACTCAAGGTTGGATGTGATGATCAGGCTCTTTCGCTCGTACCAGTCGGTGATGAGATGAAACAGAAGTTCCGCAGATTCTTTTGTGAGAGGGAGATATCCCATCTCATCTAAAATAATCATATCTGCCGACTCGAGACGAGAATGGAAGTTGCCTAGTTTTCCATCCCGCCAGGCCTTGTTAAGTTGCTCGACGAGTTCAGAGACCCGGAAGAACCTCACCTCATAACCTTTGTGACAAGCTTCTCTCCCGAGCCCGATGGCCAAATGGGTCTTTCCTGTACCCGGGGACCCTGTCAGAACGACGTTCTGTGAGTGCTCGACGAAATTCAGTGAGGTCAGTTCGTCCTTATCTAAATGCTTTGGGAAGTAGATGTGATTGCCCCAATGATAGTCGTCTAGTGACTTATTGTTGATGAATTTTGCCTTTTTGATTAACCGTTGCGCTTTCGCTTCCTCGCGGAGGCGCATTTCCATCGAGAAAAGCTCCGTGAGAAACTTTTCAGGGGATTCCGTTGGAATCGATTCATAGATTTCAGCGACATAGGCAAGGCGGAGCGATTTGCACATTTCTTTTAGGCTCATACTGCACCACCTTCTCCCCAAGGCCGATTCAGGCTATCGTACTTGCTCCAATCCACATCATAAGGATGGTCCTCAACCACGGCTGGATCGTCGTCCTCGCTCAGTAGCTCGTATAGGCGTTCATTGATCTCGAGGATTGGATAGAGTGCGAGCTTGGCTCGGATCCAGGCCAGTCTTTCCTGCCGAACGAGTAAGTTGGGTACGCCCAGGTACTCTTTGATTCTACCCGGCAGATATTCGGAATAACGGGAGTGCCCGAAGCTTCTCGGCTTCTTGTGCCAAGTGCTGATGATGTTTTCCCATGGGAGCGCACGCTTTGTCATCATGTAGGGACGTTTTTCTTCGTAGAGGATTTCTCCGTGAAGTGAGAGAATCTTCATCGAATCCCACCTTAAGATGGCGCGTACTTGCCCATGACGAGCCCCTGAAGGGATCAAGACTTTCGTCTTATCGATCGTTATTTCGCCGTACTTGTTCACCTTGAACAGTTCTTCTTTGAAGACGGGGAAGTCTTCTTGCGGCAATCGCAATAGATGTCTCTGCTCTTCTTCGAACAACTCACGGATCAGCACATGCTTTTCGTAATGCACTCTCTCCATGTCATCCCGTAGGGAAGCTGCGAGTTGCCGGTTCGTCGAATCGTAATCATGCATGACAGGGGCTGGGACAAGAAAATTGTACCGAACGTATCCTACCTTGTTCTCGACACTTCCTTTCTCGTTACCTCTGTAAGGATTACAGCTTTGAACTTGGAAGCCGTAATGTGCCATGAACTGCAGGAAAGCATCTGTATAGATCGCCTCTTCTTTTGTCGTTCGTGGTTGGATGACTGCGGCGGGGAGATTATCGATTCTGAGCTGTTGCGGTACACCACCGATTTCTTCAAAAAGCATTTTGAGTCCCGTCAAAAAGCACTCTTGGTTTTCTGCGGGCAGGGCGACAGCTGCTGTGCGGTTACTGAAGGGCAGGCTCATGACGAGGCATTTTACATCGACCGCATGACTATCTTTGACGACTTCCATCGTCCCGAAATCTACCTGTGCCTCACCCGGAGGGTGTTGCAATCGTTCTTGCCTTGTGTCGTTTTCCTCCTCGCTCGTCATATGCCAGCTCTTGATGAAATTGCAGACCGTCCGGTAAGAACCCTCGAATCCGTTCGCCACCAGCGTTTCATAAAGCTTTTTATTCGTTCGTCTTAACTTTTTCTGAAGCATTTGATCCTCGGTCAACCAATCCTCGACCATCTCGCCCCATTTCGTTCCGTACATCATGCCTCTCTTGGGGCGAATGGTTTCACTCGGCAGTTGAGCTGAATCCGCGTATTTTTTTACCGTCCTCCAGTTGAGGTCTAGATTTTTAGCGATTCGATTGATCGAATGTGATTTGTGGTTTCTCAGATATTTGATACAATTGATATCGGACATTGCTAGCATTCCTTCCATCTCCTAACGTTCTTGTGTCGCAACTTAAACGTTAGGGTGAGATTATGGTTGCTGGCAAGTCCTTTTTCTTTTCTAAAATAGGAGTGCAGAGTTGTGTACGTTTCCGTTGCACACTTCTGCACTCCTATTTTGCATTACACACTTCGTCTTCGGTTTCGTCACCTTGAGCTCTAGTTTTGAACCGAATGAAAGAGTCTTGTTCACACGGACGGTACCGGCATCCAAATTAATATCCTCCCATTCGATCGCCAATGCCTCACCGACACGAAGACCGGTACGGGCAATCAGCGTGAAGAGGGAAAGATACTGGATGGATTGTTTGTACTTTCCATGTGGAGTCTGTTCCAGGTAGTCTAGCAGACGATTGAGCTCGTCCATCTCGAGAAACTCCAAAACATCCTCGTCCTCATCCGGTGTGTCGTCCCGCTTGGATATCTGTATACGATGGGCCGGGTTCTTCTCGATGAGGTTCATGTCGAGCAATGCATGGTCGAGGATGCTCGAGAACGTCGAGTGGAACGAACGGACGGTGCCTAGGCTGTAAGTCTCGACCTTTTCGTTGATCCACTTCTGGTACATGACCCGATTGATATCGATTAATCGATATTCATCGAACTGGGGGATGAGATGATTGTTGACGGTACGACTTATACGGTCATAGGTCGACTCTTTGACATGTGGTCGCTTAAACGTTTCGAGCCATTCAAGAGCGAACTGGTCGAAGCGAACACTTCGGTCCATGACGAACGTATTGTTTAATAATTTCGACTCCTCTTTAGCTGCAGCCATCTGGGCTTCACGTTTCGTCGTGAAACTGCTCCGTGATCGTTCCCGTCGCTTCCCGCCCTCACCATAAAAATAAATACGGTATTGCTACTTTCCGTTCCGCTTACGGAAGATTGCCATGTCGTTCACTCCTTTACATCTGTTGGCACCCTCATTATAAACGAGATTTAGAACGATATGTTTTCTATTCGATTCATACTAAAAAAGACGCCGAGTGGCGCCTCGTTGTATTTAATTGGAGATAGCGGCTTCGTTTTCCGACAAAATTTGAAGGGTGCGATTATATTCTTCAGCCTGAGCAAGTTTCGTAATCTCCAACGTCTGATCAAATTCCTGTTTGATGACATTGGCGACTTCGTCGATGTTGACTTTAAAGAATTCTTTTCGGAAGTTGACCTGGTTCACACGACGATCAGCAAAACGTTTGTGGAGCTTGTTCTCGAGATTAGGTGCGTCTTCAGAGAAAATAAGAGCGTGGATGTCAAAGGTGAACGGAACCGATGCGCTCCCGAGCTCACGGATCCGATCGAGCGGCTCGAGACGGCGCGTCATGCCAATTTTGTAGACATGTTCCCCGAATGACCCGATATTCGAGATGACATAGACGTAACCGGCCCGAGTATTGCGCTCACGGTTCTCGATATCGCCTTTGATCTCCTCGACTTCTTGAAGTTTCGCCTCGAGCTCCGCTATTTTCGCTTCGAGTGACGAACGCTCAGATTCACTCGCATTCTCGAATTTGGTACGTGCAGCGAGTAGGGCGGCCTTGAAGTGAGTCTCTTCTTTCTCGACCTTCTTCCGAGCTTCCTCAATCTCTTTCAAGACACGGGCCTCTTCGCGCATCTGCTCTTTGATAGCCTGTTGCTCTTCCTTCTCTTCCTGTTTCTTAACACGGTATTTATGCATGATTTGAAGCTCTTGAAGTTTCAGTCTGAGGTACTCGTCCGTCATGAAGACAGACTGCATGTCGGTCAACGAGTTCAATTGCTTGAAGCTCTTCGCGATTTTGTCGATTGAACGGTCATGGTTCGTATGCTTCACGCCAGCGATGATGACGTCACATTCGTTGTTGAATGCTCGTAAAATCAACTTGATCGTGTCATTCACGAACTCTTTGCCTTTCTTCTTGTCCCCGTCGACCGTATACCCGGCCGGATGTGTAGTGGCTCGTTTTTCCTTGATCAATAGCTTCTGTTTCGAGCGCACCGCGTCCAGCTTCACCTTCAACATCTCGGATGTGTCGTCGTCCGTCAGGTAGCGAGGAGGGGAGAAGAGGCCGTGCTCGAGTGCGGACAACCGCCCTTCATACGCATTGATGCTCAGACCGAGCTGATCACGTGTGCGTTTGAGTGTCTCAACTTCCTTTTCAAGTGATGCACGTTCTTTCTCGATGCTTTTCTTGAACTTGTCCAGTTCAGCGCGGAGCTGTTCTTGTTTAGCCTCGTTATGCTTCTCGATGCTTTCGATTTCTTTCTTGAGGTCGATATAACGTACCTCTTCCTTTGTCAGCTCAATCCGTTTAATCTCTTTCGTCAAACGCTCGACTTCCTCTCGGTTCTGCCGGGCGTTTATGATATCTTGCCACCAACCCATGTAATTCATCTCCCTCCAAAGTTTTACTGAACATGAAAAAGTGGCAGGACGATTGTTTCGCCTTGCCACTTTATTACTTGCTAAATCAATAGGACATTGCGTCTATGTAATTATCCAAATACAAAATAATTGTACCATTCAGAATGTAGAGCACCCATATTTTTCAAATGAGAATCATTCGACAAAAAATGCTATTTTTGGTACTTTGTCGAACATCCCAGATTGTCTCAGTAGGTAGGATATGTCTGTAAACAGGGAATAGGGAATGGGATAAGATGATGCGTGACTGTAGATTCGAGAGGAGAAGATCACATGATGTTCTTGGTAACGGGATATTTCAACGCTGACAAAATGAACGAAAAGACCGACCTGGAAATCGATCAAATCATGGCTACGTGTGAACCATACTTACAGGAGCTATATGCAAGTGAACAAGTGTTGTTGGACATGGGGCTTGAAGCGAGCATGAAACAACTCAAGCGGGAGTCACATCAGATTTCGATTACGGATGGGCCTGTTACTGAATCGAAGGAAGTCATGGGAAGTGCATTCGTGATTGAAGCGTTAGATATGGAGGACGCAGTCAGAATCGCTTCCATCCATCCGACGACCCAAGTACCCGAAGCGGAAGCGTTAGGATGGCGGCTCGAGATTCGGCCGGTTCACTATTATCGGGAGCGAGAATGAAAAAAATATTATACTCGAGTTGAGAAGATTGATGTGTCATTCAATACTGCAACCAGCGAAGCTCGACTTCGTTGGTTTTTTGTATAATAAAACGAGGGGGCGATGTCGTGACCAATCGATTTTCATTACAAAGTCGAGAACTTGAAACGTTTATGGGTCGGATGTTCGTGATTTGTCCACGTTGTGGGGGACGAGCGGACGTTTTTGAGAAGGATGATAAGGTACGACTGAGTTGTTTCCATTGCGGTCATCTGCAATTCAAGCAGAATGGTACAACATATATCGGTGGAGCCTTCGATGCTCATTTCGGATTGCAGCTCTATTTACAAACGGGTTGTTGTGGTCATGTATTATGGGCGTACAACAGAGAACATCTCGACTACATGAAGTGTTACATCTAGGCGACGATTCGGACGAGCAAAGGCATAAATCGAAGTCTCGAAAGTCGATTGCCTGAATGGATGAAACGAAAGCAGAATCGGGATGAAGTATCACGGACGATTGAACAATTGTGTCGAAAATGCGAGTGAAGTATTAAGGAAAGATAAACAAGTTGATAGGATGAAAAACCTTCACAGTGAACTTCTCAATCCCAGAATCCATTTACGAAGCAGTTTATATTTTTGTCGTGAAACGAACGCCAGTCGGGTATGCTAAGTAAGAGAACACGTTTAGAAAGGGATGAAGCATATGGATCACTTGAACACGATTGACCCAGAAGACATCACCCGCATCGCCGTCGTCGGCGCTGGATGGGTCGGTGTCAGTTTCGCCTATCAACTGTCGATGGCCGCGCTCTGTGAAGAGCTCGTCTTGATTGACTCGAATCACGCCAAGGCTGAAGGGGAGGCGATGGACCTCAATCACGGGATATCATTCGCCCCGACCCCGGTCCGAATTTGGGCAGGTGACTACTCGGACTGCCGCGACGCCGATATCGTCGTCATCACGGCTGGTGCCGCTCAAAAGCTCGGTCAGACCCAGATGGACCTCGCCGAACAAAATGCGGTCGTTGTCCGTGACGTCACAAAACAAATCATGGCGAGCGGATTCGACGGCATCATCGTCGTCGCGACGAACCCGGTCAATGTTATGGCTCATGTCGCCTGGAAGGCGTCCGGCTTGCCGAAACATCGCGTCATCGGTTCAGGTACCGTTCTCGATACGGCCCGACTCCGTTATAAGGTCGGCGAGTACTTCGACTTGTCGTCGCGGAACTGCCACGTCTATTATATGGGCGAGCATGGTGCCGGGGGCTTCGTCGCCTGGGACAACGCCCGCATTTACGGGAAGTCGATGAAGCAGTTACTTGAGGAGAATGAATCGTATCGCCAAGAAGATTTGGACGCCATCTATCAAGGGGTCCGCGATGCGGCGAATCAAATCATCGAATATAAGAGCGCGGCGTACTACGCGATCGGGCTTGGCTTACTTCGAATCGTCCGTGCCATCGTCCGGAATGAGAACTCCGTCGTGACGATCGGTGCCCACCTCGATGGCGAATACGGTGCCTCAGGTCTCCATATCGGCGTACCGGCCTTGATTGACCGGACCGGCATCCGCCAAATCATCGAGATTGAACTGACGGACGAGGAACAGGGACAGTTCGATGCCTCGGTCGAACGGATTCGCCAAGCGATTGACAAGATTGAATCGGCATCATAAAAAAAGACCCGGCTGCCCATACAGCCGGGTTTGTCGTTACGACGCCTTCTTCTCGGCGACGTCTTTCTTATAGTAGTTCTCGGACGTGAAGAACTCGGTCGTCAAGCGCTTCACTTCACCGCTCAACATCAAGACGGCGATCATGTTCGGGATAAGAATCATCGCGAGCATCAAATCAAGGAAGTTCCAAATCATTTGGGCCCCACCGATTGCACCGATGACGATTGAGCCGATATAGACGACTTTCATCATGAAGCCGGCCTTCAAACCAAACAAGTACTCGGCTTGGCGCGACCCGTAGAAGATGATGACGATAATCGTCGACAAGACGAAGAAGATGAGCGAGATCGTTACGAGCAGGCTACCCGTGTAACCGAAGTACTGTTGGAACGCGATTGTTGTTAGGGCTGCTGGATCGTTCATCGCATCGGCCCGTGTCCATACCCCGGACGACAAGACAACGAACGCCGTCGTGCTACAGATGATGAGCGTATCGATGACGATCCCGATTACGGCCCAGAAGCCTTGCCGGACCGGATGATCCGTTTGCGCAGCGGCGTGGGCAATCGGTGCCGTCCCGAGTCCTGCTTCGTTCGAATAAAGACCACGGGCGAAGCCCCAACGAATCGTCTCGGCGATGGCGGCACCAGCGAAACCACCGAGCGCGGCCATCGGTTGGAATGCGTATGAGAAGATGAGCCCGAGTACTTCCGGGATTTGTGAGAAATTCATCAAGACGATGACGAAGCCGGCACCGACATAGACGAGGGCCATCGCCGGGACGATGACTTCCGTCACTTTCGCGATGCGTTTCATACCGCCGAAGACAACGAGGGCGACGAGCCCGGCGACGATAATCCCGGTCACAAGGGTATTGCCGTTGAACGTCTCTCGGACGGCCGAACTGACGGCGTTTCCTTGAACCATGATACTCGGGATGAGTTCGATCATGAGAGCGAAGGCGAACCATGAGGCGAGCCATTTCAGCTTCAAGCCTTTCGCCATATAGTAGACGGGACCGCCGACAAATTCACCGGCCTCGTTCTTCTCGCGGTAACGGACGGCGAGGACGCTCTCCGAGAACTTGATGGCCATGCCGACGACGGCGATGACCCACATCCAAAAGATGGCGCCCGGCCCGCCGAACATGATGGCGGCCGGTACCCCGATTATATTGGCGGCACCGATCGTCGAAGATAAGGCTGACGTCAACGCCTGGCGGGGACTGATGTCACCTTCACCTTTTGGTTTTTTAAAGACACTGCCTAACGTTTGTTGCATTATGTAGATGGGGTATCGGAATTGGAAGAATCCTAAACGAATCGTCAAATAGAGTCCAGACAAAACGAGTAACGAGATGATTGGCACACCCCATAGCCAATCTGAAATTGTCGTCACCACAGTCACAAGTTGTTCCACATCACCACTCCTATCCAGTATTTTACTTATATATTGTTGCCTAACGAGACAGAGGCTAAACCCATTCTTTCAAATTAGAGGAGGAGACTTATATGAAACAGGCACAGCATCTTATCGTATCAGGCCGGGTCCAAGGGGTCGGCTTCCGTTACTTCGCGCAAGCGACTGCCCTTGAATACGGCATCACAGGTTGGGTCCGGAATTTGAATGATGGGACGGTTGAACTTCAAATCGAAGGAGACGCGGAGAGACTCGAATCCTATAAACGCGCCCTCTATAACGGGAATCGTTTTGTCGGGGTCGAACGGATTGAAGCGGAAGACACGACGGTCGAATCATTCCGGAAGTTTGATATCCGTTATTGACCATTTTTCTCATTTACAGCTAGTCAGTGAGTGCGACCAACCGATAATTTGTAAATTAAGGGAACGGTTCCATACAATAAATCCACATTTTAAAAAAATAAACATCATTTTTATGGATAGGGTGGTCAAAAAAATGAAAGTGTGTATAATGGAATAGACCAAGCGGTTTATTGTCAGAAAATTTAGTCATTTGATTCATTGGTAACACGGAAGGTATTACATGTATGTGGAGGTAGTTGTATGAAAAAATCGACATTATTCCCGTTAGCATTCACGATTTTCGCATTATTCTTCGGGGCCGGGAACTTGCTGTTCCCACCGATGCTAGGTGCGATGGCAGGACAGAACCTCGTCCCAGCCCTAGTCGGCTTCGTCATTACCGGCGTCGGGCTACCATTACTCGCGCTCTTCGCAGTCGCGCGGGTAGGCGGTGGATCTGACCAAATCGCTCGGTATATTCCGAAGCGACTTGCGCTCGTCTTGACGGGATTAATGTACGTGGCGATTGGACCGTTCTTCGGGATTCCACGGACGGCAGCAGTCACGTATGAGATGGGAGTCGTACCGTTCCTCGGTGCGCCATCTACACTCACGCTCGCAATCAGTTCAACTGTCTTCTTCGGTTTGACGTTCTTCTTGACGTTACGCGCTCAGAAATTGATTGAAGTCATCGGACGCATCATTACACCGATTCTCTTGCTCTTGCTTGCGGCAATCGGAATCACGAACCTCGTGGCGCCACTCGGGAAGCCGGTCGCACCAGCAGAAGGATATGAGACGTGGATTGGCGCTCTCGGGGAGGGCTTCAAACAAGGCTACTTGACGATGGACGTCTTCGGCGCTCTCGTCTTCGGTGCCATCGTGCTCGTCACGCTTAAAGCGAACGGGATGACGGACCAGAAAGAAGCATCTTCACTTCTTCGGACGTCTGGAATGCTCGCTGTCACGTGTTTGATGCTCGTCTATATCTCGCTCGGGTCGATTGGAGCGAACATGACAGGCCAAACAGGAACGACAGACGGAGCAAGCTTGCTTCAAGCGTTTGCAGGTTCATCTTTCGGACAAGTCGGAATGCTCGTACTCGGGGCTGCGGTCTTCCTCGCTTGTTTGACGACAGCGGTCGGACTCATCACTGAGTTCTCACGCTTCATCAGCAACACGTTCGAATCACTCAAGTATTACCAAGTCGTCATCGCGACGACATTGTTCGGCTTCATGATTTCACTCGTCGGACTTGGTATGTTGATTGAAATCGCAGTACCGCTCCTCACGCTCTTGTATCCGGTCATGATCGCACTCGTACTCGTCTCGATTACGGAGCGGATTCAACGCAACCCGCATGTCGCCATGAAGGCGACTGTATATACGGCCCTCGTTCTCTCGCTCTTCGAGACGACACACGGATTGGCGCCGTCAGCAGCAACAGCTTGGATCACGAACTTGCCGATGGCTGAGATCGGACTTGCTTGGGCAGTTCCAACATTAATCGTGTATGTGATCACACTGTTTTTACCGAAAAATCGTTCCAACCAAGCACTCGCTCAATCACGCATCTCATAAGCAAGTGTTTGAACACCCATCCTCTGGTCAAGGATGGGTGTTTTGCTGTCTTATCGTTTGCTCATTTCATTCATCAACAAGTAAAATGAAAGGATGAAAAGGAAGTGACATACATTGACGACTAAACAAAAGAAACAATTGGCGATTCTCATGTTGAACATGTTCATCGCTGTAGCAGGATTCGGGATTATCATACCGATTATTCCTGATTATTTGAAGATGATTGGAGAAGGCGGCACCGCTGCCGGACTCATGATTTCTGTCTTTGCCGGGGCCCAGCTGCTCATGTCGCCGATTGCCGGGAAATGGGCGGATGTTTACGGGCGCAGGCTCATGATCATCCTCGGGCTCATCGGCTTTACCATCTCGATGGGCGTCTTTTACTTATCAGACAACTTGACCGTCCTGTTGATTTCACGGGCAATCGGCGGCGTCGGGGCCGCTCTCTTGATTCCGGCCATCTTTGCTTACGTGGCCGATATCACGACGCTCAAACAACGGGCGAAAGGGAACAGTTATATTTCCGCGGCAATGTCGCTCGGGATTGTCATCGGCCCAGGAATCGGTGGTTTCTTCGCCGAATTCGGGTTGAAGGCACCGCTCTTGTTATCGGCGATCGTATCATTCGTTGCCGTCATCTCGTCAATCATTTTATTGAAAGAACCGGACCGTGAACCGTATGTCCAAACGAGTGAGAGTGAATCGTTACCGCGTCAACTCGTGTCGTCGACACGGAAACCGTATTTCTTCGTGCTCGTCATCAACTTGGTCATGGCGTTCGGTTTGATGGCATACGAGTCGGTCCTCGGTCTGTTCGTCAGTGAGACGTTCAGCGCAACGCCGCAACAGATTGCGGTCATGATCACCGGGACGGGAATCGTCAGCGTCATCGTCCAGCTGTTCGCGGTCGACCGTCTTGTCTCGCTGCTCGGTGAGATTAAAGTCGTGCTCATCTTTATCATGCTCGCTGCGCTCAGCTTCTTGTTCTCACTGTTTGCAGGGTCTTACACGATTTTCTTCGCGGTCACGTTGATTATCTTCTTGTCGACGTCAATTTTACGACCGGTATTGAATACGCTCGTATCGAAAATGGCAGATAAAGAGCAAGGGTTTGCGATGGGGATGAACAATGCTTATATGAGCATCGGGAATATTGTCGGACCGACGCTTGCCGGAATCGCCTTCGATATCGATATGCGCTATCCGTTTGTGATGGGGCTCGTCCTGTTGCTCGTGACGTTCGCGGGAACGTTGAATTGGTCGAAACGGAACACGGCGGCCACGTTCGAACAATAAGTTGAGGAGGGAATGTGATGATTTATGTCGGTGTGACGGGGTGGGGAGACCATGATTTACTGTATACGACCCCAGAAGAACGAAAACATAAACTGTCGACCTATGCGGGGCATTTCCCGACCGTTGAAATCGATTCCTCGTTTTATGCGATTCAACCGGTAAAGAATTACGAGAAATGGAACCAGGAAACGCCGGAAACGTTCCAATTCATCGTCAAAGTTTCCAGGGAAATGAGCGGGCATGACCGGGAACCGAAGCTGCCCCTCTCCGAGCTGTTCGAGAGGTATCGAACGTCCGTCGAACCGCTGAAACAGGCCGGGAAGCTACGAGCCGTGCTCGTCCAACTCCCGCCCTGGTTTGATGTCTCGAAGCCACATCTCGATTATTTACGGACGATCCGTGACGAGTTGCGCGACTATGACATCGCCATCGAGTTCCGGAACCCGACGTGGTTCTCCGAGGCATTCCGGGAGCGGACGCTCGCGTTCTTGGCGGAACAACGTTTCATCAATACGATTTGTGATGAGCCGCAAACGAAAGAGAGCAGCATCCCGTTCGTCCCGGTCGTGACCAATCCGGATGTGGCCGTCGTGCGCTTGCACGGACGCAACACCGCCGGCTGGCTCCGAAAGCCGGGCATGACGAGCCAAGAATGGCGTCACGTCCGCTGCCTGTATCGCTATAGTGAGGATGAACTGCAGGAGCTCGCTGCGGCCCTCAAACAAGTCGACGAAACAGCGAAGTCGGTGTACGTCTACTTCAACAACAACTCGGCCGGCGACGCGGTACCGAACGCAAAACGGTTGATTGAGATACTCGGTGCCGAATATGAACTTGCCCCGAGCCAAATCAGCCTGTTCTAGGAAGGGGGATCGTCTTGAGAACGATTACGATGTTCCATTATAATGACTTACATTCGAAATTCCATAACTGGCCGCGGCTCGTCTCGTTTTTGAATGAGCATCGGACGGACGAGACGCTCGTCTTCGATCTCGGCGACCATGCCGACCGCACCCATCCGGCGACAGAAGTGACGCGCGGACAAGTGAACGTCCGACTGCTCAACCGGATTCGACCGACGGCGGTCACGATCGGCAATAATGAAGGCATCACGTTCCCGCACGACTGGCTCGCCCATCTGTATGACGAGGCCGCGTTCCCAGTCCTATTAGGGAACGTCTATCAAGCAGCTGGTGAACGGCCAGAATGGGCGTCGGAGACGCTCATCGTCGAACGAGAGGGAATTCAGATCGGGCTGTTCGGGGTGACCGCGCCGTATGAAGAGCTTTATCCTGAACTCGGTTGGGCCATCGAAGCACCACACGGGGCAACGGCGCGTGCCCTCGAGACACTTCGAGACTGCGACGTCATCATCGCGCTCAGCCATCTCGGCTTTTACGCCGACGAGCGGCTCGCCGAGGCGTTCCCAGAAATCGATGTCATCCTCGGAGCCCATACCCACCACGTACTCGATGAAGGTGTCGTCACGAACGGCGTCCTGATCGCGCAGGCCGGTAAATACGGACAGTACGTCGGGCAAATCGAGTTGACCATCGAAGGAAAGCGGGTCATCGAGAAACGGGCTTGTCTCCACGATGTATCGGAGCGCGAACCTGATGAAGCGACGGTCGCGGTCCTAGCCGCAGAGTATGGTCAAGCAGAGCGTCTGCTCGATGTGACGATTGCCGAGACACCAGGTTATGAAAGTGACTGGTTCGGTCCGTCAGCCATCGGAGACCTATTGGCGAGCGGACTTGCGGACTGGTGTGACGCCGAGTTGAGTATCATCCCATCCGGTGTCTTGTTAGAAGGTTTGCGCCCGGGCCACGTCACGCTCAATATGTTGCACCGGATTTGTCCGCATCCGATCAACCCTTGTCTCTTGACGCTTGACGGGGCGACCCTCGTCCGATTCTTGAACGACGTCCAAGAAGATGCGTTCACGACAATGCATGTCCGTGGTCTCGGTTTTCGCGGGACGGTGCTCGGTAGCCCGATCCTCCATGGAATCGACAGCCGACACGGTCGCTATTCGATCAAGGGTGAGGAAATCAAGCTAGACGGGACGTATCGTGTCGCCACGGTCGACATGTTCACGTTCGGACCGCTCCTTCCGTATTTGGCCGATCAGCCGAAGCGTTACTTTATGCCGGAACTGCTGCGTGACGTGTTACGCGAGACGATCGTGACCCGTCATAATGCCATCCGAAAAGGATAGGGACGGGACCGGTCGGCATGCTATGATAGAACAGTGGAGGTGTGAAACATGATTAGAGTGAATCGCCACGGCTATACCGTCATCGAAGAGAAACGTGACGGTTTTGACGAGGAAGCGTTCATCGCACGCTATAGCGACGTGCTCGATAAATACGATTATATCGTCGGGGATTGGGGCCACGGACAGCTTCGGTTGAAAGGGTTCTATGAGACGAAGTCCAAGTTCGCGACGTATGATAATCGAATCGATCACGTGATGGATTACGTGTATGAATACTGTAACTTTGGGTGCCCGTTCTTTGTACTCAAAAAAGAGACGGAAATCGATGAGGCGGAAGACGGTCCAGTCTTCGGTGGCACGAAACAACCGCTCAAACTGAAACGCAAATTCAATAAATCGGAAGAAGCCGAGCCTTCGACCGGTACATGACGCGCTGATGACATCAGCGCTTTTTTGTTACATTTATTTTCCAAATGTTTCTTTTAGGTGAAAAGACGGTGTGACAGGTTTAGGGATAGGAAAATTGTGATAACTTATATTTAAGGTTATTGTTTCTGTTCGGGTTTTTGTGGGTTTTGGAAGTGAGGTGGAAGTATGCAACACGTACAAACGGCGACCGTCGGTGACCGCGATGACGTCCATAATCGAATCCATAATTTCGGCTTGGGCGTACTGGCGATGTTGTTCTTCGGGTTCGGGAGTATCATGACGTTTTACTTCACCGCCGCAGTCCTGATTTATGAGGTTGTCCACGTTTTGCTAATCCGCCGCTTTGAATATCGTCAGGCGTTTTTGAGAAGCCGCCTCTTTAAAATTATTTCGTTGGCGGCAGTGGCCACAGGTGTGCTCTTATTTATCGTATCGATGTCCCAGTTTTTCATGGGCAACGTCATGTATTGAAGGGAAAGGAAAAACCTTTTCCCTTTTTTCGTGTTTTTTTGAAACTTTTCGTGAAGTGATGACGTACACTGAAGAGAGAACTCAAAAAAAGGATGATGAAAATGACTGCACAACTTAAGCAACATGCACAACAAATGTTAACTGGAAAGCGTTGGTTACTCGCCGGCCTTTTGATTTTATTCGTCGTCTTGAACGGGATTCCACAATCGTTCGCGCCTCCTGTAGATCCAGAAGCGGTCCCAACAGCAGCGGACACGGGACTTACGTTCTTGTCGCTCCTCCTCACATTATTGATCGCACCGCTCGCCATCGGTTGGTCTTGGCTCGTCCTATCTGTATCGCGCGGTGACAAGCCGGTCGTCGCGACATTGTTCGAGCCGTTCCAAAAGGGATACGTCAAGCACGTGCTCGCCCCATTCTTCATGGGATTGTTTATCTTCCTTTGGTCGCTGCTCCTCGTGATTCCGGGAATCATCAAAAGTTTCTCGTACTCACTCACGTATTACATCTTACGTGACCAGCCGGAATTATCGGCCCTCGAGGCGATTACCGAATCACGCCGGATGATGGACGGCCATAAGATGGACGCGTTCAAACTCGTTCTCTCGTTCATCGGTTGGTTCCTTCTCGGGGTCATTACACTCGGCATCGGTTTCTTGTACGTCTATCCGTACTTTACGACGACGTATGCGACGTTCTACGATTCACTTCGGAAAGCAGAACAACCGCAGACGAACCATGTCGGGACAGATTTTGAACAAGGATTCTAAACGAAAACCTCCGCTCATCGAGAGCGGAGGTTTTGTATTAGGCGTTGACTTCTTGTTTTTGGAGGTAGGGCTTGAGCGACAACGTGTGCTCGGCGACGACTTTACGAATCGTCTTCGTCTTCGATCGCATGACGAGCGACGTCGTCTCGACGATATCGTCCGTCAAGAATTTTACGCCGTCCAGCAATTCGCCCGATGTGACGCCTGTCGCCGCAAAGATGCAGTCGTCGCTCTTGACGAGGTCGTCAAGCGTGAGCAATTGGAGCGGGTCCTCGATGCCCATCGAGATGACACGTGCCGTCTCTTCTTCATTCATCGGGTGGAGGCGTGCCTGCATGTCGCCGCCGAGCGCTTTGACGGCCGCTGCCGTGATGACGCCTTCTGGTGCGCCGCCCGTACTGATGAAGATATCGATCGGGTTCGACTTGACGGCCGCTGCGATTCCGGCCGAGACGTCGCCGTCTTCGAACAGCTTGACACGTGCACCCATGTTCATCGCCGCTTGACGGAAATGTTCATGACGATCACGGTCTTGCATGATGACGGTCACTTCCTCGATACGCTTGCCGTTATAAAGGGCGGCTTTCTCGATAATCGACTCGAGCGGTTCGTCGAGTGAGACTTTGCCTTTTAAATTCGGGCCGACGACGAGCTTATCCATATACATATCTGGTGCGTGGAGGAGAGCGCCTTTATCCGCGACCGCGATGACGACCATGGCGTCCCCGAGTCCTTTGGCGACGATCGACGTCCCTTCGAGCGGGTCAACGGCGATATCGACTTCTGGTCCGAACGTCGTCCCGAGGCGTTCACCGATATAAAGCATCGGTGCCTCATCGAGTTCACCTTCACCAATGACGACAGTTGCATCCATATTGATCGTGCCGAGTACTTCACGCATGGCCGATGTCGCTGCGTCATCCGCTTCGTTCTTTTGCCCACGACCGATCCATTTCGATGAGGCCAATGCTGCTGCCTCGGTTGCTCGTACGATCTCTAACGCTAATTCTCGTTCCATAGTGTTGTACCCTCCACATGATATCTATTTAATGTGACATACTAATAGTTGTGTTAATCCGTGGATTAGTGTATCACAATTACGTAAATGATGTAAATAGGAGAGATTCTTTTCTCGAACGAGAAAAAGGATTACTATAGGAGGCAGGGGGGATTGCGATGTATTTTGTAAACAGAGAAAAGATTAACGAGACGTTGACCCATATGGAGACGATGCTCAGTCGACTCGACCAATTAGAGGGGGACGCGTTCACCATCGAGCTGGCGAAACAACGTTTGGCCGTTCACTTGATGGAGGGCGTGATTGACGTCGGCAACTCGATGATTGACGGGTTCATCATGCGTGACCCGGGCAGTTATGAGGATATTGTCGACATCTTGCTCGACGAGCGTGTGCTCGACGCCGAGACGGCGGAAGCGACGAAAGCGCTCGTCGGATTACGGGCGCACTATGTCAGGGAGTTCGTCACGGCAGATTCGGCCCGGTTCGACGTCTGGGTCGACCGTGATAAATCAACGTTCGAGGCATTCCCAGAGCAGGTCCGACGCTATCTCGAGGTGGAGCTCGGTCCTGTATCAGCATTTTTACCAGAAAGCGAGTGATTAGATGAATCCGATTAAAGGATACTTATTTGATTTAGATGGCACGATGTATGCGGGGACGGCCCCGATTCAAGCAGCGGTCGATTTTGTGAATCGACTCGAGGCGACCGGCTTCCCATACTTATTCGTCACGAACAACGCGTCGATGACGCCGGAGCAAGTGGCGGATAAACTTGTCTCGATGGGTGTGCATGTGACGCCTGAGCACGTATTGACGAGTGCGATGGCGACGGCCCGTTATATCGAGAAGATGACGCCAGGGGCGACGATTTACATGATCGGTGAAGATGGCCTGCGCCTGGCGCTCGAAGAACGCGGTTTCCATGTGACGGAAGAGGCGAAGGCGGATTACGTCGTCGTCGGGCTCGACCGACACATCACATACGAAAAGTTGGCGAAAGGCGCGCTCGCGATCCGTTCCGGCGCTCGTTTCATCTCGACGAACGGCGATATCGCCATTCCGACCGAACGCGGCTTTTTACCAGGGAACGGTGCACTCACGTCCGTCTTGACGGTAACGACGGAAAAAGATCCGTTCTTTATCGGCAAACCAGAACCGGTCATGGTCGATATCGCGCTTGAGATGATTGGTCTCACGAAAGAAGAAGTCGTCATGGTCGGGGATAACTACCATACCGACATCTTGTTCGGGATCAACGGCGGGATTCGGACGCTCCACGTCAACTCAGGCGTACATGGTCCGGCTTTCATTCAGGAACAAGAAAAACTCCCAACCTATATGGTCGAGAGCTTGGACGAATGGACACATGCATGAAAAAAAGGGATGACATGATTGTCTCCCTTTTTGTTTAGAATACTTGTTCGACTTCAACGATGCCAGGTACTTCTTCAATGAGCGCGCGCTCAATCCCGGCTTTCAATGTAATTGTTGAAGATGGGCAGCTGCCGCATGCACCCATCAAACGAAGTTTGACGATGCCTTCTTCTACATCAACGAGTTCGACGTCACCGCCGTCGCGAAGCAAGAACGGGCGTAATTTATCGAGTACTTCTTGGACTTGATCAAACATTTCCATGGTATCTACCCCTTTCTGGTTCTCTTTCATTCTAGCAAGTTTGAGATTGTTTCTCAATCATTAACGCTGAGCGTTTTGTGACGATGCAGCTTCTTGATTTTTGTATAATAGGAAAGAAGAGGGGGAATGGATATGAAAATCACGGTATATGGGGCCGAAGTACAGTGTGCGAGCTGTGTCGGGGCGCCGAGTTCGATTGAGACATACGAATGGTTGCAAAGCGCATTGGCACGGAAATATCCGAATCAGGCGTTCGAGTTCGAGTATATCGATTTTGAGACGGCGGACGATGACATCGCCGAAGCGATCAAGCAGGACGAGTGGTTCTATCCGCTCGTGCTCATCGATGGGGAAGTGGTGGACGAAGGGGTCGTCCAACTACGGAAAGTCTATTCGGCCATTGAACAGACGACAGCATGAAAAGAGTCGAGCGACGATTGTCGTTCGACTCTTTTGCGTTATAGAAGCTGGAACGACGACGTCGCCGAACCTGCCGTGTAACCAGTGAGCGTCGCATCAGATTTTACTTGATACGTCCCACGTTGTGACGAAGAGCTTGTCGAGAGCGTGAACGTGATGGCGCCCGTTGAACTTGTCTTGCCTGTTCCTGTGAGCGTCGCGCCGTTTGGCTGTGTGACCGTCACACGGACGTCGGCGTTCGCGACCGCTTGGCCGTTCGAATTCCGGACTGTTGAAGAAATCGAGACGACTTCACCAGCGTAGTAAGTTGATTTCGATGTCGATACTGTCGTCGTGAGCGCTTGGACCGGTTGCGTCGTGCCGCCAGACGTCGGTGCTTGCACGAGTCCGTTCCCGAACCAGGTGTCACGGCCGGCCGTTCCGAGGTCGATCGAATCTTGTGACAGTTTCGTGCGGAGTTGCGAGCTCGACAACGTCGGGAACGCTTGCTTCATGAGTGCGAGGTTACCGGCGACGTAAGGTGTCGCCATCGATGTCCCGCTCATTTGACCGTAGCCTCCGTTCGCGAGTGTCGAGTTGATGCTCACACCTGGTGCCGCGACTTCGACCGTGCTACCTGTCGCCGAGAACGAGGCGCGGTTGTTGTTGATGTCCGTCGCCGCGACGGCGATGGCCGAGCTGTAACGGGCTGGGTAGTTGACGAGGTCACCTGTACCGTCAGCGCGTCCGTTGTTACCGGCTGCCGCGACGACGAGGATACCCGCGTTATTGGCGCGATCGACGACTTGTTGGAGCGTCGTCGATGGACTTGTCGTCCCGAGACTCAAGTTGATGACGTCCATATCGTTCGTGATCGACCAGTCAATCCCGGCGATGATACTCGAGAGGCTACCACTACCGTTGGCTTCGAGTGCTTTAACGGCATAGATGCTCGCCTCATGGGCAATCCCGACCGTTCCGATGCTGTTGTTGCGGGCACCGATAATCCCGGCGACGTGCGTACCGTGACCGTTGTCATCCGCGTATGAGCTCGTGACTGTACTGAACGAGGCACCACCAGCAATCGTCAAATCAGGGTGCGGCGAGATTCCGGTATCAACGACCGATACTTTCACGCCTTTCCCGGTGTAGCCACTCTGCCAAGCTGATGGAGCTTTCAACTTCGGAATGCCCCAGTCTTGCGTCTGATTTTCGATTTGTACCGTTTGATCGACTTCCACGTGGGCGACGTTCGGGTTGTTCTTCAAGCCATTCAAGGCAGCCTTCGGTACTTCGAGCGCTGCGGCCGGAATGTTTTTGTACTGTTGGCGAACTTCCATGCCTTCAATCGAGAGCGGGATGTTTTTCGCCGATTCCTTGAAGACGACGATGACACGTTCTTTCTCTTTGTTCGGGGCGGCTTCTGCGCCTCCTGGAACGGTTGACAAGACGAGCAGTGAGGCGAGGACAGTGCTGCAAACTTTTTTCAACTTGTTTCCTCCTTCGGGTTATGTAGGCGAGGTGACGCGATGTCGAACTGCCGTGCCCATAGAGTAACAAGTTTTCCCATCGGGTAGAATATGTCAATGGAATTAAAAATCTGAATATTTAGATAAGGATACAGGGGATTCAGATACAAGACTTTTGACTCAAGGAGATGGCCGCAGAACGGGAAATCAAGCACATTACACAAAAAAACGGGTGACCGTAAAGGTCGACCCGTTCATGTTATTTAATGACTTTATGTTTCCAAAGAATTCCGGACTTGAGCAGTCGAGCGACTTTTCCGGTGAGGGACTGTTTGCCCATGAAGACACCGAAGCCGGCCTTCTTCCCGAGCGAGCCGAGCGTTCCTCGGAGTTTGATATCCGGTAAATCCGGATAACTGACGCCTTTCCATTTACAGAGCAACACTTGGACGATCTGTTCCGCTTGCGCTTCAGCGAGCTGACCGGAAGGTGCATACGGAAGGCTGGCGTTGTCTCCGACGACGAAGATGTCCGGCTGTTCCGGGACGTAATGGTGCGGTGTCAATTTGACGCGCCCGCCGCCATCGAGTTCCCACCCTTGATTTCGGACGACGGCGACCGGTTGAATCCCAGCCGTCCAAACCGTCAAATCAGACGGGAAGTGTTGCTCATGATTCCATAGGCCGTCGGCGTCGACCCGGACGATATTCGACTGGTTGATGACCTCGACGCCGTGCTCTTCGAACCAAGACTGGACATACATCGAGACGCGGCTCGATAGGAACGATAAGACCGACGGGCCACGGTCGAACAAACGGACCGTCAAATCAGGACGGCTCTCGCGCAGCTCGCTGGCGAGTTCGACACCCGATAATCCAGCACCGACGATTGAGACGATTGAACCGGGCGACAGACCGTTGATGGCTTGTTGGGTCTTACGTGATTCTTCTAACGTTTGGATGCTGTACGTGAACTCGGCGGCGCCAGGCACGTTGTGATACTTGTCCTCGCATCCGAGTCCGATGACGAGGTCGTCATACGGTACTTTTTCACCGCTCGCGAGCAGAACCATCTTGTCGCCTGCGTCGATATCGGTGACTTGACCGTATATGTAATCGATCTCTTCTGGAAAATCGATACGGATATCGCGATCCGATACGGTCCCCGCCGCAAGTGCGTAATACTCTGTTTTTAACCCATGGTAAGGTAGACGATCGATGAGTGTGATCGATACGTCCTTCAGCTGATGGCCGAGGACGCGTTCGATTACACGCATACCCCCGTAACCGCCTCCCAAGACGACTAATTTGCGCATAAAAATCCCCCTTTGTTACACTTCAACTGTATCATGTTATAATACGCCGTAGAAGAACCATTTTCCTGTTTTGAGGGAAAGGGGAAGGGTGAATGACATGATGAATCCGATCATTGAGTTCTGTGCCTCCAATTTGGCGATGGGCTCACAAATCGCCCGGGCCAAACTAGAGTCCGATCCAGACCTAGATGTCGTTGAATACGGCTGTACAGGCTACTGTGGCGTCTGTTCGCTCGACTTGTTTTGCCTAGTCGATGGCGAGGTCGTGACGGGAGATACGCCAGAGCAACTCGTGACGAACGTATATGAAAAAATTGAAGAAATGGCTTGGTGAAAAAGTTTGAAGCAACTTCAAACTTTTTTTATTTTGACTGTTTTGACCCGTTGCATTTTTAAAAAGGGTCTGTTATATTCAAAGAGGTTCGAATGTAGGTTGTCTGACGTTTAACAACATAAAAAGAAAGCGTTTCAAACGGTAGGACACATCTCGATTCGGGTATATCACAATATCAGGTTTCCCCAATATGAAAGGAGCACAACACCAATGAATATCATGAGCGTGGTTGGTATTTTGGCACTAATTGGAATCGCTTACATCTTTTCAACCAACCGTAAAGCCATCAAATGGCGTACCGTTCTTGCCGCTTTCGCGGTACAGTTTACGTTCGCTTTCCTCGTCCTCTTCACATCAGCAGGACGTAGCGCGTTAGAATGGATCTCAGGAGGCGTTCAGAACGTCTTGAACACAGCAAATGACGGAATCGCCTTCGTTTTCGGTACAGCTGTAGGAGGGGACAACTTCGTCTTCGCATTCCAAGTGTTGCCGATTATCATTTTTATGTCTTCTTTAATCGCTTTGCTTTACTACCTCGGTGTCATGCAGTGGGTCATCCGTATTCTCGGGACAGCCCTTGCGAAAGCTCTCGGCACATCACGTAAAGAGTCGCTCTCAGCGACGGCAAACATCTTCGTCGGTCAAACGGAAGCACCACTTGTCATCAAGCCTTACCTTCCGACAATGACACAATCGGAGCTCTTCGCCGTTATGGTCGGGGGACTCGCGTCGGTTGCCGGTTCGGTTCTCGCTGGATACGCTGCCCTTGGTGTACCGCTTGAGTACTTGCTCGCAGCGAGTTTCATGGCTGCACCTGCTGGTCTCTTGTTCGCGAAAATCATCGTTCCTGAAACAGAAGAGTATAATGATGATATCGAAATTGCTGAAGATGAAGAGGACAAAGCAGCGAACTTCGTCGATGCGGCCGCTCGCGGTGCGTCTGACGGTCTCTTCCTTGCATTGAATGTCGGTGCGATGCTTCTCGCGTTCGTTTCATTGATTGCACTCGTCAACTTGATTCTTGGTGGAATCGGCGGCTTGGTCGGATTCGACGGTCTCTCGCTCGAATTGATTCTTGGTTATGTGTTCGCACCACTCGCATTTGTCATCGGTGTACCGTGGGCTGATGCCGTTCAGTTCGGTAGCTTCCTCGGTCAGAAACTCGTCTTGAACGAATTCGTTGCCTTCTCAGAGTTCGCACCAATAATTGGAACGGGTGAGCTCTCAGCACGTACGGAAGCGATGATCGCCTTCGCACTCTGTGGATTCGCTAACATCTCGTCACTCGCGATCCTTCTCGGTGGTCTTGGTGGAATGGCACCGAACCGTCGGAACGATATCGCGCGCATGGGTGTCCTCGCGATTCTCGCAGGTACGCTTGCTAACTTGATGTCAGCCACGCTTGCTGGTCTGCTTCTCTAATCAAATGCGATATACTCAGAGTGATCACTTCGGTGGTCACTCTTTTTTTGTAGATGAATGAATAGCAAAACCCGACCGTATCGGCGGTCGGGTTCTACAGTCCGTGACGAGTCACGTCCACTTCTTGAAGTTTCGGCCAAGTGGCTTGCCAATTTTTATTTTGGATCCGTGCTTGATAAATGTGGTGATGCGGGGATCCGTCTGCAAATGCTGGGGTCGGTCGCAATTTCAATCCAATGATGTCGTCAATGCCGTAAGGGGCAGCCAACTTCAACCGTCCGCTGTTGTCGAGGCTGACACCGATGGCCGTGACGGTCTCGGGGAAGTGGGCCAAGGCGTCGGTCGCAGACTGATAGGGTGGCAATTGATTGACCAGGTGCATGCGGGCTTGGTTTTTGACCGACCAAGGGACGTTTGGTAACAGAGCGTATAGTTGTGCCTCATACTCTTTTTCGATTGCTTCGTCGTTGTGAGATTGGTCAAAGTAGATGACGTCGACATCTTCGGTCGGCGTCGGTACTGGATAGCCGTGCACGTCATCCCATATCTTCGCCCGTACGTATCCGGCACAGATCCACCAGTCGGGTAAATTGAGCGAAGCGACGGTCGTCAATAGACGCATCAATTCATCATCATTTTCTAAAAAAAGGGTCACCTCTTCAGTCGTGTTCAATCCATCTCCTCCAATCCTCTCCTAAGCATAACGTATCCAAATAAAAAGCACCTCGATCGAAATCGAGGTGCATGTCAGTTACGCTTGAAGTTGCATCCGCTGGCGTTCGATCCACGGCTTCAACTTGAGGAAGAGTGGGACGAACAAGGCGCTGATCAACAACGCTTTAATAAGGTTGAACGGCAAGATGCCATAGAGGACGAGGTCCGTTTTGACTGCCGGTTGCGCCATCTCGGTCATGCCGAAGAAGAACGCGTATGCTGGTAAGATGAGCAAATAGTTCAAAATCGCCAAGCTGAGTGCCATCGTGATTGTGCCGGCCACGAGGCCTGAAGCGAGCGCTTTATTCGTTTTACGTTTATGGTAGAACCATGCGACCGGATACATGAAAGCGACACCTGCAAAGAAGTTTGCGACTTCACCGACCGGAACGCCGCCACCGTTAAAGACATAGTAGAGGACGTTTTTTAGAGCGACGACCACGACGCCTGCGAGTGGGGAGAACACGATTCCGGCGACGAGCGCGGGAATGTCACTAAAGTCCACTTTTAGGAATGGTGGTAGGAATGGCAGCGGGAAGTTAAAGAGCATGAGGACAAAAGAAATGGCCCCGAGCATCGATAGCGTCACCAGTGTTGTCAATCGTTTGTTGCGCGTTGTTTTCATCAAAATCTCTCCTTTTGTCGCTCCTTGATGAATGGCACCCGTCGCATAGAAAAACCCGATTGTATCAAACAATCGGGAGAGTTTACGCGCATACGAAATAGATGTTCTCGTCGGCGTTTAGACCACGCCAAAGAAAACATCCGGATATCGGTCGGATGCCGCCATCTTCTCCCATCCAGACTATACTGTCGGCTTTCGAATCTCACGAAATCAGCAAGCAACGCCTTGCTCGCTCACGGGCTGAGAAGATCATGTCTTCAATACCGCCGGTCGGGAATTTCACCCTGCCCCGAAGATGGAACGATTTAATTTTTTTTGTTACAGTTTAGTTATACAAGATATTTCACAAAATCTCAAGTCAGTTGACTTGAAGTTAAGATAATGAAGGAGGAGTTCAGATGATTCATTTGACAGAGTCAGCTGCATTGCAAGTCATCGATATGATGAAACAGACAGAACACCCCGAAAATCAGTACTTGCGCATCAAGGTACAAGGTGGGGGATGCACCGGCCTCTCGTACGGGATGGGGTTTGATGAAGACAAGACGGATCGAGATATCCAGTTCGACCATCACGGCGTCCGTGTCATCGTTGCTGAAGCCGATCATGGCGTCGTCGATGGCCTCGAGATTGACTATAAGCAGTCGATGCTCGGTGGCGGGTTTACGATTAAAAACCCGAACGCCATCGCCACGTGCGGATGCGGTTCGAGTTTCCGGACGGCGTCGAACGCCGGGACACCTGGAGATTGCTAAACGAAAGGCCAATCATATGGACGATTGGCCTTTTTTTGGTTCAGTCGTTTTCTTCCATCAAAATCAAGCGAATCACTTTTGACGTCGCATCCAATTCGATGTGATGTTGCCAAGGGCGGAACGCCGTGATTTTACACGTGTCGGTCGTGATTTGGAATGAACAGACGCTCTCTTCTTCTTGGTCAAGGACCGAGTAGCGGCTGAAATCCGATAAACTTTGGTAGATGGCGTATTGCTTCGGTAACTCACACGTCCATCCTTTTTCTAACATGATTTGATGCATGGGCCTCGCCTCTTTCTTTTCTATATATATAAGAATAACAAAAAAATTCAAGGAAGTGGAAGATTAGGCGAGAGGATGCAAGGGAAAATGAAAAGAGATGTCATTTTTATGTAGGAGGGGTAGGGACGATGAGAAAAGTATTGATATTCGGCGGGTCACGTTATTTCGGAAAGCGATTGGCACTTCGGTTGGCGGAAGCCGGGGATGATGTGACGATTGTGACGCGAGGACAACTCCAAGTGCCCGAGGCGGAAGGAATCCGTTCGATCAAAGGAGACCGACAATCGGTGGCGACGATGAAAGACTTATCGCGCGATCATTATGATGTCGTCTATGACAATATTTGTTTCAACCCATATCAAGCGAAAATCGCCTCGGACGCCTTCATGGACCAAGTCGGCAAATATGTGCTCACGTCGACGATGTCCGTCTATGCACCGGGTGCCGATTTGAAAGAAAGTGACTTCAATCCGCTCCACCACGACTATCATCTTGAATCCGAACATGACTATGGTCAAGGGAAGCGGGAAGCCGAGTCCTACTTCTTCCATCGCGCCTCATTCCCGGTCGCGACCGTCCGTTTGCCAATCGTCTTAGGCCCGGACGACTATACGGACCGTCTCAAGTTTTATATCGATGCTGTCCGTCGAGAAGAGCCGGTCGTCCTGCATCATCCCGAAGCGAAGATGGGCTTTATCTCAAGTTTTGAGGCAGCGGCCTTTTTGGAATGGGTCGGTCGGGCCAACGTGTCCGGACCGTTCAATGCGGCGAGTGAAGGGATCATCTCACTTGGGGCGCTCCTGGAACGGATTGGCCATCACTTAAATAAACCCGTCCAAATCATCAAAGACGGCGAGTCGTCGCCGTACGATACGGACGTCGACTATTACATGTCAATCGCCGAGGCGAAGAAGGCCGGCTTCGTCTTTACCCAACTCGATGACTGGCTCGACCGGGTCATCCTCCAAACAATCCGTAAATGAAAAATGGCCCTCATCGCGATGATGAGGGCCGCATCTTTATTTCCCGGCGAATACCGAAGTCGAATGTTGCGGGTGACGCGCTGTCGGGTCGACGAGCTGCTTCACTTGGTTGATGGCAATCGGAGCTTCTCCGAAGCCTGTCGCAATCAATTTTACTTTTCCTTCGTACGTGGCGATGTCACCACACGCGAAGATGCCGGCGACCGTCGTCTCCATCCGCGAGTCGACGCGGATCGTGTTCTTCTCGAACTCCATGCCCCAGTTTTTGATTGGGCCGAGCGATGAGACGAAACCGTAGTTACAGATGAGGTCATCGATCTCGACGAATTTCGATTCGCCGTCCTTGTCTGTCAATTCGACCGACTCGATGTGCGTCTCACCTGAAAGTGATTCGATGTTATATGGCGTCCAGACGTTAATCGTCGACGCTTTCATCTGTTCGACCGTATGCTCGTGGGCACGGAACCGGTCGCGACGGTGGACGATATGGACTTCTTTGGCAATTCCTTCGAGCATGAGTGCCCAGTCGACAGCCGAGTCGCCGCCGCCGGCGATCATCACGCGTCGATCACGGAATTTCTCCATGTTGTCGACGAAGTAATGAAGGTTCGCATAGTCTTCACAACCATCGAGACCGAGTGGTCGTGCGGCGAATGCCCCGTTCCCAGCCGTGATGATGATCGCTTTCGTATGGTACTCGTCTTTATTCGTCGTAATCTGGAACGTGCCGTCCTCGAGACGCTCGACTGTTTCAACTGTCTCCCCGAGGCGGTAGTCCTGTTCGAACTGATCGGCTTGGGCTTTCAATTGGTCAATCAAATCTTGGGCTTTCACTTTCGGGAAGCCGGCGATGTCGTAAATATATTTTTCTGGATACAGTGTCGACAATTGTCCGCCGAGTTGTGGCAAACTTTCAATCAACGCCGTATCGAGTTGGCGCATACCTGCATAAAATGCGGTGAACAGTCCGATTGGGCCGCCACCGATGATGATCACATCTTTCGTCGATTTCATCGAATTCCTCCTCAAAACGTATACATCTATTATAGTGACAATCGTGAATTAAATCCATTCTGTACAAACATGCTACACATTCAAAAAAATTTCAAGAAGATATGCTTTTCCATTGAGAAAACAAAACAAACAGCGTACAATGAACGAGAAGCAATTGTGAACATTGGTTGAACAAGGTTTAGGCTTTATTGTGAACACTCATGTGAAAAAACACACAACATGGTTGTTCAAGAAAACAAAACTATCAAAACAAGGTGGAAATGAACATGAAACGACCTAACATTGTTATTCTTGGCGCAGGTTTCGGTGGACTCATCACAGCGGTCAACCTCCAGAAGACGCTCTCAGCTGGCGACGCGAACATCACGCTCATCAACAAGCATGATTACCATTACCAGACGACGTGGCTTCATGAGCCAGCGGCCGGAACGATGAAACCGGATCAAGCTCGCATCTACATCAACGACGTCGTGAACCCGTCACGTGTGAAATTTGTCAAAGGGATCGTCGATCGCGTCGATACTACGGCAAAACAAGTCTTGCTCGTAGACGGTTCAGCCGTTGAATATGATTATGTCGTGTTCGCACTCGGCGGCGTACCTGAAACATTCGGTATCCCTGGCCTTAAAGAGAACGCGATGACAATCAGTTCATTGAACAGCGTCCGTAAAATCAAAGAACATATCGAGTACTCGTTCGCTCAATATAAAACGAACGGTTCAGCTGACCGCTCGTACGTGACGATCGTTGTCGGTGGCGCAGGATTCACAGGAATCGAGTTCCTCGGTGAGCTCGTCAACCGTGTGCCTGAGCTTTGCAAACAGTATGACGTGCCACGTGAAGCGGTTCGCATCGTGAACATCGAAGCCGCTCCGACTGTACTTCCTGGTTTCGACCCAGAACTCACGACGTACGCGCAGAAATGGCTCGAGCGCAACGGCGTCGAGATGAAACTCGGCAACGGCATCAAAGGCGTTGAGCCTGGTGTCGTCACATTCGGTCCACTCCAAGGCGACACGACAGAGACGATTGAAGCGAACACGATTCTCTGGACAGGTGGCGTCAGCGGTAGCCCGATCGTTGAGAAGTCTGGCTTTGAAGCGGTCCGTAACCGTGTCATGGTCGAGGCGGACAACCGTGCCCCTGGTCACGACAACGTCTTCATCATCGGTGACTGCTCGGCTGTCATGGATCCGGTCTCAAACCGTCCATACCCGCCGACTGCGCAAATCGCGACACAACAAGCGCACAACGTGGCGAAAAACATCGCAGCACTCATCAACGGGAAATCAACTTCGAAATTCACGTATGAGAGCAAAGGGACAGTCGCATCACTTGGCCATAACGATGGCATCGGCATCGTCATGGGCAAAAAGATCTTCGGTCGTAACGCTTCATTCATGAAGAAAGTGATCGACAACAAACACTTCCTCGAATTGAAGAAGTACGGTCTCGTCCTCAAAAAAGGTAAATTCTAAGCCATATATCTGAGTGGCCCGCTCATAGGAGCGGGTCACTTTTTTATTGTCGGTGGCGTACGGTTCACCTTTGACCTAAGCGCAAACGATTCGGTATAATAGACAACGGGAAAAGGGGGCAATCGCATGCATATTATCCAGGCTGTCATTGGGGCGATTCTTTATTTGGTCATCTTCTTCAGCATCGGCTTCATTTTGAACATGCTGCTTAAAAAAACATGGACGCTCGTGTTCATCTATCCGATTTTCGTCATTATGATGATTGATAACGTCAAGCTCTCGAGTTACATCACTGAGACATCGACTGCGCTCGCCAACGTTTACGAACGCGTGCTCGGCCTTCAGTTTCTGGATGTGTTCATGCTCGGTTTCGGGTTGCTCGGTGCGATTTTGGCTGGGGTCACGATTCGCTACTTGCGCAAGAGTGGTTATTCAATGTTTTAAAGACGACAGAAATGTTCGTCTTTTTTGTTTTCCGCCTACTTTTTTGGGGGATGAACCGATATACTTAGTACGAAACGATTATAGTGAGTAAGGGATGCGATACGAATGACATTACCGATGTATACGATCAAGAAAGTGTTGAATAATAGCGTTGTCATTTGCCAACATGATCCGGAACCGGAAGTCATTCTACTCGGGAAAGGGATTGGCTTCGGCAAGAAAGCGGGCGATCTCGTCGACCCGGCCAGTGTCCCGGAGAAAGTGTATCAACTGACGGACAAAGAAGAGCAATCGCAATATCGTGAACTCGTCAAACACGTCGACGAGGACTTTATTGCTTTCATGCAAGAAATCGTCGGCTTTATCGAGAACAACACCGGTAAAAAAGTCGACCAACATATTCATATCGGTTTGACCGACCACTTGTTCTTCACGATGAAGCGGATTGAACAAGGGATGGAAGTCACGAATCCGTTCTTGCTTGAGACCGAATCGCTCTATCCGAACGAGTACGCGCTCGCCGAACGTATCGTCGATATGATTCACGAGCGGCTTGACGTGTTATTGCCGGACGCGGAGATCGGTTTCATCGCGCTCCACATCCATTCGGCGACGACGTTCAAAAACGTCCTCGAGGTCAATCGACACAACCAAATTATCGGGCAGATCGTTCAGACGATTGAGAGTCGTTTGAACGTCAAAATGGACCGGAGTTCACTCGATTATAAGCGCTTACTTCGGCACTTAAGGTACGCCGTTGAGCGGGTTGCGACGGGTGAGATGGTGGAGGCCCCACAAAAAATTGAAAAGGTATTGCGCGAAGAATATCCGCTATGCTATAGTACTGCTTGGGAGCTGATGGGCATCATGGAACGCGAATTAAAGCGTCCGGTCCCGCGAGGTGAAGCGACATATTTGACGATGCATCTCCAGCGCCTAACAAGTAGATAACTGATACCACGTATCTTACGTGTTACTGATTCGATCAGGCATGAGTAAGGAGTGGAACGCAACGATTTCTCTATTAGGAGAGGTCTACGTTCTATACCTTATTCATGCCTGTTTCTGTTTTTATAAACGTTTATTATGAAAACGTTTAGATACGTCGGTTGTCTGACATCTACAGTCGTCTTTCCGCACGAAACAATCACAAAAAGGAGGATTTATCATGTTTAAGCAGATCTTTGGTGTTCTTCAAAAAGTCGGTAAAGCACTTATGCTTCCTGTTGCGATTTTGCCGGCAGCCGGTCTTCTTCTTGCATTCGGTAACGCGATGCAAAACCCGGCCCTTACATCACGCGCTGGTTGGTTAACGAACGAAGGCGTTGTGAAATTCGCTCAGCTCATGGAGCAAGCGGGTGGCATTATCTTCTCGAACTTAGCACTCTTATTCGCAGTCGGTGTCGCAATCGGTTTAGCAGGGGACGGCGTTGCCGGACTCGCAGCCATCGTCGGATTCCTCATCATGAACAAAGTTATGGGTGTTTGGCTCGAACTCACACCTGAAATCATCGCACAAGGTGATCCGGCTTACGCATCAGTACTCGGGATTCCAACGCTCCAAACTGGGGTATTCGGAGGGATCATCGTCGGTCTGATCGCCGCCTGGGCATATAATAAGTACTTCAACATCGAGTTGCCGCAATTCCTTGGCTTCTTCGCTGGTAAGCGTTTCGTCCCAATCGTTACTGCGGTATTGGCAGTTGTCGCTGGTTTCGTCATGCTTCTCATCTGGCCACCAGTTCAGCACGGCTTGAACACGTTCTCAAACTTCATGTTGACTGAAAACCGCACGTTCGCGGCATTCATCTTCGGTTTGATCGAACGTTCATTGATTCCATTCGGTCTTCACCACATCTTCTACTCACCATTCTGGTTCGAGTTCGGCTCGTACACGGATGCAGCGGGTAACATCGTTCGTGGTGACCAAGCGATCTTCTTCGCACAAATTCGTGATGGCGCTGAGCTCACAGCCGGTACGTTCATGACTGGTAAGTACCCGTTCATGATGTTCGGTCTTCCAGCAGCAGCACTCGCAATGTACCACGAAGCACGTCCTGAACGTAAAGCAGTCGTCGGTGGTCTCTTGGCTTCGGCAGCACTTACATCGTTCTTGACTGGTATCACTGAGCCGATCGAGTTCTCATTCTTGTTCGTTGCTCCACTCTTGTTCGCAGTACACGCAGTCTTCGCGGGCCTTTCATTCATGGTCATGCACATCTTGAACGTCAAAATCGGGATGACGTTCTCGGGCGGTTTGATCGACTACCTTCTCTTCGGTGTACTTCCTAACCGTACAGACTGGTGGCTCGTCATTCCAGTCGGTCTCGTGTTCGCAGTTGTTTACTACTTCGGATTCCGCTTCGTTATCCGTAAGTTCAACCTTAAAACACCGGGCCGTGAAGATGAAGTCGTTGAGCAATCAACTGCTACAGGTTCGGAACTTGCACAAGATATCCTCGTTGGTTTCGGTGGTTCACAAAACATCAAACACCTTGACGCATGTATCACACGTCTCCGCGTCGAAGTAAAAGATAAGAGCCAAGTCAACAAAGAAGAGTTGAAACGCCTTGGAGCAGCTGGTGTCCTTGAAGTCGGTAACAACATTCAAGCCATCTTCGGACCACGTTCGGATGCGTTGAAATCAGAAATGCAAGCGGTCATCGCTTCAGGTAACGAAAAGAAAGCTAACTAATTGAAGCTATAAGCCAATCCATTATGGGTTGGCTTTTTTTGTATGGGTGAAACGGTTTCAGCCTACTGGCAGATGGGGAAAAGTAAGTATTCTGACAAAAGGAGGGAACCATGATGTGGAAGAAAGTGTTTGGTGTTTTGCAGCGAATCGGGAAGGCACTCATGCTTCCGGTTGCGATTCTACCGGCAGCCGGTCTATTACTCGCATTTGGTACCGCGTTCCAAAACCCTGATCTCGTTTCGCTCTTACCTTTCTTGGCAAACGATTCACTCGTCCTCGTCTGGCAAGTTATGACAGATGCCGGGGATATCGTGTTTGCCAATCTAGGTCTTCTGTTCGCCGTCGGTGTCGCCATCGGGCTAGCCAACGGGGACGGTGTTGCCGGGTTAGCAGCTATCGTTGGTTATTTGATTATGAACAAGGTTATCAGCACGTGGAACGGTATTACCGCGGAAATAGCTCAAGGAGACCCGGCCTATGCCACGGTACTCGGGATTCCGACGCTCCAAATGGGGGTATTCGGGGGTATCATTGCCGGTTTGATTGCCGCATTCGCGTACAACAAGTACTTCAACATCAAGTTGCCGGATTTCTTAGGGTTCTTTGCAGGGAAACGATTCGTGCCAATCGCGACCGCCGCGTTCAGCTTATTGATCGGGATTGCCCTCGCCTATATTTGGCCGCCAATCGGTTCAGCGATCAACACGTTCTCGAGCACGATCATTGAAGCGAACGTCGCGGTCTCCGCCTTCGTCTTCGGTTTGGTCGAACGTTCACTAATCCCGTTCGGTCTGCATCACATCTGGTACTCTCCGTTTTGGTTCCAGTTCGGGGAATATACGAACCAAGCGGGGGATCTCGTCCAAGGGGACCAACGGATCTTCTTCGCCCAGCTTCGTGACGGGGTCGAATTTACAGCCGGTACGTATATGACCGGCAAATTCCCGTTCATGATGTTCGGATTACCTGCCGCTTGTCTCGCCATGTTCCATACTGTCCCGAAAGAACGTCGCAAAGACGTTGAAGGACTTTACTTCTCAGCAGCCCTCACTTCATTCTTGACGGGAATCACCGAGCCGGTCGAATTCTCGTTCGTCTTCGTTGCACCTCTTCTCTTTGGTATTCATGCCGTCTTTGCTGGACTTTCCTTTATGACCATGCACTTGCTCAATGTTAAAATCGGGATGACATTCTCGGGCGGACTCATCGACTATCTCTTGTTCGGGGTATTACCGAACCGGACAGCCTGGTGGCTCGTCATTCCAGTCGGTCTCGTCTTCGCGGTCATCTATTACTTTGGGTTCCGTTTCGCAATCACGAAGTTCGACTTGAAAGTACCGGGACGTGAAACCGTCGCCGAAGGCAAAGGCGCCCGCGCCGTCGTCGGAGATGATTTACCGTATGAGGTGCTCGTTGGACTCGGTGGACCGGATAACATCAAACACCTCGATGCTTGTATCACACGCTTGCGTGTCACTGTGAACGATGTCAAACAAGTCGATAAAGACTTGCTGAAAGATTTGGGAGCGGCCGGAGTGCTCGAGGTCGGGGATAACATTCAAGCCATCTTCGGTCCGAAATCGGATACGCTCAAATCGCAAATCGCGGCCATCATCGAAGGCGGCGAATATAAACCGAAAGAAAAAGCTGTCATCACACCGGAAGCGGCTGAACATGCCGACCATCGATTCCTTGCCCCGATGTCGGGTGTCATCTTATCGCTTGACGATGTGCCGGACCAAGTCTTCTCGGGCCGGATGATGGGTGAAGGATTTGCCATCGAGCCGAGCTCGGGACAAGTCGTTGCGCCGGTCACCGGTCAAATCACCACGTTCTTCCCGACGAAACATGCAATCGGCCTACTCGCGGACGACGGACGAGAGATTCTCATCCACGTCGGACTCGACACGGTCAACCTGAAAGGGGAGGGCTTCGTCGCCAAAGTGAAAGAAGGCGACCGGGTCGAAGCAGGGGACGTCTTGCTCGATGTCGACCTCAACTTGATTCGTGACAAAGTCCCATCGCTCATCACGCCGATCATCTGGACGAACGGAGACGGCAAAATCGTCGTCGTCCCATTCGGAGAGACGGTCGTCGCCGGGGAAGCGCTCGACTTCAGAACGGATGACAAAGGAGCCGAGTAAACAAAAAAGAAGCTCTCGCAACCGCGAGAACTTCTTTTTTTGTGTTACTTCTTAATATCGAATTTTTCACTGAGGAAGTTCACGACTTCTTCAGCTGTATCCATGTTGAGGACGTCGTTGACGATTGCTTCTGTTTCCGACTTCGTCAAACGCTTCACGAGGCTACGTGCGCGAAGGACGCTTGAAGCCGACATCGAGAATTCGTCAAGACCGAGTCCGAGCAGGATTGGAATCGCAAGCTCTTCTCCAGCCATCTCTCCACACATACCGACCCATTTACCGGCTTTGTGTGCTTCTGTGATGACGTTGTGGAGCAAGTTCAAGATGGCCGGGTTGAACGGTTGGTACAAGTACGAGACTTTCTCGTTCATGCGGTCCGCTGCCATCGTGTATTGAATCAAGTCGTTCGTGCCGACTGAGAAGAAGTCGACTTCTTTCGCGAATTGCTTCGCCATGACGGCAGTCGATGGAATCTCGACCATCATCCCAGTTTCGTAGTTACCGACAGCGATTCCTTCTGTCTTCAATTTTGCTTCTTCTTCGAGCAAGATGGCTTTCGCAGCACGGAACTCTTCAAGCGTCGCGATCATTGGGAACATGATGGCGAGGTCACCGTGCGCTGAGGCACGGAGAAGCGCGCGAAGCTGTGTGCGGAACAAGTCCGTCTCTTCGAGGCAAAGGCGAATCGCACGATAGCCGAGGAACGGGTTCATCTCTTTTGGAAGGTCGAGGTAAGACAATTCTTTATCTCCACCGATATCGAGCGTACGGATGACGACTTGTTTGCCGTCCATACCTTCGATGACTGCTTTATAAGCTGTATACTGCTCTTCTTCCGTCGGGAACGTTTCCGAGTCCATGTAGAGGAACTCGGTCCGGTAAAGACCGATGGCGTCAGCGCCGTTTTTCAATACGCCTTCGAGGTCGTTCGGTGTACCGATGTTCGCTGCAAGTTTGACCTTGTGGCCGTCGGCTGTGATCGACTCTTCGTTGACGAGTTGTTTCAACTCTTCTTTATACGCTTCGAATGCAGCGCGTTTTTCGTTATATTCGTTGACGAGTTCTTCAGACGGGTTGACGAACACGTCGCCCTCTGTCCCGTCGATGACGACGAGATCGCCATTTTTGATTTCTTCGAGTGCTACTTTTGTACCGACGACGGCAGGGATCTCGAGTGAACGAGACATGATTGCCGAGTGAGATGTACGTCCACCGATGTTTGTCGCGAATCCTTTGACGTACTTACGGTTGAGCTGAGCTGTATCAGACGGCGTCAAATCTTCAGCGATGATGATGACTTCTTCTGAGATTGAGGCTGGCGTCATGAACGTGACACCGAGAATGTGCGCCATGACACGTTTCGTGACGTCACGAACGTCTGCTGCGCGCTCACGCATGTACTCGTTATCCATCGATTCAAAGATCATGACCATCATTTGAGCGACTTCATCGAGCGCCTTCGCAGCGTTCATGTGTTCGCTTTCAATTTTGTCGTTCACTTGTGAGACGATCTCAGGATCCTCGACGATGAGCAAGTGAGCCGAGAAAATCTCAGCCTTGTCTTCACCGAGCTCACGAAGCGTGATTTGACGGATTTCTTCGAGTTCTGTTTTTGACTGAGCGATGGCCGCTTGGAAACGGGCTTTCTCAGCTGCTACGTCCTCGATTTTGTTTGTCGGGATGTCGAATGAAGGTGTCTCCATGACGAATGCTTTCGCAACTGCGATTCCTGCAGATGCGCCAATACCTTTAATGTGTGACATAAGCGTAGTCCCTCTCTTCAAAGAAATAGTGGTTTCCAATGTTATCTCGTTAGTTCTTACCCGAAATGAAAAAGGAACTAACGAAAACCTGGAAGATTAAAGTAGCAACGGTCTACTACTAGGGGAAGCCTCGACCGAACAAAATGGCCTCGCCTCAACAGTGAGGGATGCCTGATTGCGTACTTTCTTATCCTATCATAAAATAAATCATCGTCACAACGAGGAGTTAACGCCTGAATTCGAAGAATTCATGACTCTTACGCATACTGTTTCATTATTTCGCCGAAGTTCGTTATGCTAACCATATATAAAGAAGGGAAGTGGCAAACATGTATCAAGTGAAGGATTTAGATTGGAACGGTTCATATGACACGATCGTCGTCGGAATCGGTGCTGCCGACACGATTGACGAAGGACTCGATACGTTGTTTAACGGGCGCGTCAAGTCGCTCATCCAAGCGTCGGACATCTCGACGAAAACAGGGGAAGTGTCCATCGTCCCGACGTTTGAAGGAACGGTCAAACGCATCCTATTCGTCGGTCTCGGACAACGCAACGAGAATACGCCTGAGAATGTGCGCAATTGGTTCGGGAAAGTCGCGAAACAAATTAAAGCACGCGCCTTCACGAACGTCGCGGTCGCGCTCGACACGTTCGGACCGAACACGGCGAAACTGTTTGCCGAAGCGTATGAAATGGCGACATATGAGCACCCTACATACAAATCTGAACCGAAGCCGGCGAAGTCAGACGTGACGATCACGTTGCTCGGTGCTGGTGTAGAGGAAGAGGCGTTGACGGGTGCCGCTTACGGACGCGGTGTCAATGTCGCACGGACGCTCACGATGATGCCGGCCAATATTTTGACGTCGGAAACACTCGCGGACTATGCGGTCGAATTGGCCGAACGTCATGGATTCAGCCATCGCATCTTGGAGAAGGAAGAGATGGAGGCGCTCGGGATGGGGGCGCTGCTCGCCGTCAATCAAGGGTCGACTATCCCGCCGAAATTGATTGTCCTCGAATACCACGGTGCAGGCGATGCAGCGCCCGTCGCCGTCGTCGGAAAAGGAATCACGTTTGATACGGGTGGTTACTCAATCAAGCCGAAAGACGGCATCGTCGGCATGAAAGGCGACATGGGAGGAGCTGCGACCGTGCTCGGTCTATTCGAGACGCTTGCGACGACGAAACCGAACGTGAACGTCATCGGCGTCATCCCATCGACGGACAACATGATCTCAGGGGACGCGTTCAAACCGGATGATGTCATCACGGCGATGAGCGGGAAGACGATTGAAGTACTCAATACCGACGCAGAAGGTCGTCTCGTCCTCGCTGACGCAGTCACGTTTGCCAAGACGTATGAACCACAAGCCATCATCGATGTGGCGACGCTCACGGGCGGTGTGCTCGTCGCACTCGGCACAGAAGTGACTGGTTGCCTGACGAACGATGCGTCGCTCTACGGCGCCTTAGAAGCTGCGAGCCGAGAGACGAATGAACTCGTCTGGCAAATGCCATACTTCGACGTCTTCATTAAACAAGTCCGGAAATCAGAAGTCGCAGATTTGAACAACTCGCCGGGCCGTTATGGGCATATGATCTTTGGTGGCGCGTTCGTCGGTGAGTTTGTCGGCGACACGCCTTGGCTCCACCTCGATATCGCCGGGACGAGTGAACGTTCGGCGGCAAGCGATCTCGGACCAAAAGGACCGACTGGGGTCATGGTGCGCACGCTCGCATTGATGCTCGAAGAGTGGAAACGTTGAAGTCAGGATTGTTATTGATTGGCTTAGCCGTCGTCTCCGGACTCGGATACACGGCTTGGCCGAGTCAATGGTTGTTGGGAGTGACCGTCTTATGCGCGGTGCTCGGAATATTGTTTTTGATGCAGGAGGGACGACGTGGTCGGAGTAGGAATTGATGGCGCGCGCGGGAGCTGGGTACGAATCACGTACGACAGCATCTCGCTCTGTTTGACCATCTCAGAAAAGTTGGAAGATTTATTGATTGAAGGGGCCGTCCATTTTGTCGACATGCCGAAAGACTTGGCGACGATTGATGCGCCGGACCGGTCGTGTGATGCCTGGATGCGGTCACAACTGAAGCAGCGGAAGTCGTCCATCTTCACGCCGCCGATTCAAGACGTGCTCATGGAGGCGTCCTATGCCGAGGCGAATGCGAAGAGCCGGGAACTGGTCGGAAAAGGGATCAGTAAACAGGCGTGGAACTTGGTGCCGCGTATCCGTGAGTTTCAAACGATCACGGATGCGGATGTCTACGAGTCGCATCCTGAAGTGTGTTTTGCCGTCATGACGGGGAACGAGGCGGCCTTCAGCAAGAAGACCGAGGCGGGAGAACTCGAACGGATCGAGTTGTTGCGCCGTTATTCGAACAGCTCGCCATGGAAATGGAAGATGTCGAACGTGCAAGTCGATGATATCATCGACGCCTGTATTTTGGCCGTTGCCGCCTATGAGGCGGGCACGACCGGGATGGTGACGCATCCGGACCAAACTGAAGGGGCACCGTTCGTGGCGGTGCCGAAGACAAAAGAGCGATGACGTGTCATCGCTCTTTTGGTGTCGTCGGCCCGATGACGAACTTCCACATATAGTGGAACACTTGGGCGTTATAGAGGGCTTTGAGCAAGACGGCCAATACCGGCCCTAAAATGAAGCCGAGTACACCGAACAGCTGGAGCCCGACAAAAATCGAGATGAGGGCGGCGAGCGGGTCGAGGCCGATGTGAGAGCCGACGATTTTCGGTTCGGCCAGATTGCGTTGCACGATAACGACGATATAGAGGACGACGAGCCCAATCGCGAGGAACCATTCGCCCGTGACGGCGGCATAGGCGGCCCACGGCAATAACAGCGTCCCGACACCGAGGTACGGCAACAAGTCAAAGATGGCCGCGAGCAGGGCGAACGAGAACGGATTGTCGACACGAAGGATGAACATGCCGATTAAGACGATTCCGAACGTGATCGAGATGAGCGTCAATTGCGCGCGGACGTAACCGAACAGTGCTGAGCGTAAATTCGTCATGACGAGCTCGAACTCCTTGAAGCCTTTTCGTTCATTCAAGCGAGCGATGGACTTCATATAATTCGGCCAGTCTTTCGTGATGAAGAACCAGGCGAGCACGATGACGATGAACAAGAGCAAGACGAGCGGCAACGCGCTCAAGATGTCCTGCAACAAGCCGGCGACACCTCGGGACAAGACGCCGATCGCGGCGCCGAGTTGGACACCGATTTCGGTGATGCCGCCTTCGAGCGAGTTCGCCTGTTCGGGGTTCAGCCGTTGGATGCTGTCGTACGCATCGTTGACCAACGGGGCGAGTTTTTCATTGAATAGGCGTTGTATGTATTCGGTGAACGTTTCAATCTGGGCAGGCAGTTTTTCGGCGGCGATCGTCAAGTAGCGAATGAGTTGCGTCACGACGATGGCGATGATTCCGCTGACGACGCTCATGACAATCAACAAAGAAACGAGTGTGCCGAGGGCGCGTGGTAACTTGGTCTCACGCTCGAACCAATTGACGAGTGGAACCGTCAACAAGGATAACAAGAGAGCGAACACGAATGGATACGTGTACGTGAAGAGGACACTCAGTCCCCAGATGACGAAGACGAGGCCGATGATGACGAGCAGGAAACGAAGTAATTGCCATAGTCTGGCTGGCGACAAGATGCATAGCCCCTTTCTTAACAATTTGATTGAGCATAGTATACCACGCAGGCGGTAAATAAAGAGGATGGATAGGTGATTAAATATGAAGGAATTACAACGACGAATCGATCAAATGATTATTCATTTAGGTGGCTATTGGCGGCCACTATCGGGGTTGGCCCGACTGCTAGAAGAAGTCGGTGAAGTCGGCGGAGCATTGTATGCGAACGACCAATCGGCGCTACGGGAAGAACTGATGGACGTGTTCGTCATTTCGACGTGTCTGGCGAACCAGTACGCCATCACGCTTCAGCGTCAAGAGGCCGGAAATGGTCAGGAGGCGCAGGACAAGACGTACTATCGGCTCGTTCGTGAGGCCGGGGAAGTCGGACGGATTTTAAACGCCTATGAAGGGGACAAAAAACTGAAGGCGTCCGCGACGCCGGGTTCGTTGCAGCGACATATCGAGGCTGTCCAACGAGCGGTCCTCGACCTTGCGTCCCAAAACGACTTTGATTTATATGCAGCGATTGGCTCACTCATCGAAGACAAGTCATCCCGGGACTTCGGACGTTTCGACCATACCCCGGACCCGATCACGGAAGCGTCGGTCCGCGTCTATTCGGAACACGTCCAAGGACGGTATTGGGGTGGGGTGGCGGCTAAACCTTTCGAGGAGGCGAGCCGATATAGAGAGCGAGAAGGGCATTTGACGCGATTTTTAAAAATTGCCGAAGTGGAAGGGCTTGATGGATTCGTGATCCGTCAGCCAGAGCCTCCGCTCCAAACAAACGGCTCGTTGACTGCAGCTTTCCAGCTCCCGGACTCTTTCGTGGTCGAGACCGAGCGGCATGGTGCCGATTCGTTCTTGATTGTTCGAAAACAAGGGTAAAAACATTCCCCTTTTTTGTAAAAAGTATTCATCATTTTTTCAAATATTTACTTTTTTAATAAAAGCAATGTGCTACTATGAAGGTGTTGTCAGTTGCGATGCGCGTAGAAGAAAGGAATATTTTGGATGAATATGAAGCTTTTTAAACTTGCCCTCATCATGATTGTCTTGTTGTTTTCAATCCAAATACCGTCAGCTGAAGCGGCTACTTTGGAAGGAGAAACAACTGTCAATCTGAATGTGCGCGCTACACCGAGCACGAACGGGAAATTGATTCAAACGCTAAAAAAGGGAACAAAAGTAAAATATGGAACTTATAACAAAGAGTGGAGCAAAATATATTTAAACAGTCGTACGTATTATGCTTCAGCACAGTATATCAAGCGAATCGCTACACCATCTTCGACCGTAACGAAGCAAGCGGCCACTTCGACAGGCGTGACCACGGTCAACTTGAATATCCGTGTGTCCGCCCATAGCAAAGCGACTGTCTATCGGACGCTCAAAAAAGGCACGACCGTCCAATATGCGGTCCACAACTCGTCTTGGGCAAAAGTGTATATCGGCGGCAAAACGTATTATGCGGCCAAAGCATACATTGCCCCGAAAGTCGTCGCCTCGACACCGACCGTGACGAAAGAGGATGGTTATGCCAACCGATCGTTGAAGCTGTTCGGTGAACGAAATCAACGGTCGACCGTATTGAAGGTGCTTCCGGTCAAGTCGAAAGTCGTCTCGAGCAAGTACAACACGAGCTGGTCAATCGTCTATCTCGGCAATGAGACGTTCTTCACGCCGACCGCTTGGATTACGTCGGGAGCGCCAGCCACTCCTCCGGCGACGACAAAACCGCCAGTAGTGAAAACGGATGGTTACGCGAATCGTGAGTTGAAGCTGTTCGGTCAGCGCAATCAACGTTCAACGGTGTTGAAGGTATTGCCGATTAAGTCGAAGGTCGTCTCGAGCAAGTACAACACGAGCTGGTCGGTCGTCTATCTCGGGAACGAGACGTATTACACGCCGACAGTTGGGATCACGACGGGTGCGCCTCCGGTAGCAAAACCGCCGGTAGCGAAGCCACCGGTCATTCAAAAAGTACAAGGCTATGCGAATCGGAATGCGAACCTCTACAAGAAAACGCTTCAGTCTTCACCGGTCGCTCGCGTATTGCCGAAGTATACGACCGTGACTTACAGTAAACATAATTCGAGCTGGTCGGTCGTCTATATCGGAACGGAGACGTTCTATACGCCAACGTCTTGGCTGACGGCTGGAAAGGCCCCGGCCGCCCCTGCGGCCACGCCGAAAGGGAAAGTGTACACGAATACACCAGGAGACGTGTTGAACGTTCGGGCGAGCGCTTCGGCGAGCTCGGCGGTTCTCGGTCGCCTCGCGCACGGGACTCAAGTCGACCATTACGGTTCGGCGAACGGTTTCTATAAAATCAAGTACAATGGCCGCGATGGCTACATCTCAACGGCTTACGCGATGACGCTTAAACCGAATGCAACGAGTGGCGCCGTCATCGTCCTCGATGCGGGCCATGGAGGCGGTGACCCGGGAGCGGTCAATGGATCACTCTATGAGAAGACGATCGTCCTCGACGTGACGAAGCGGGTCGAGACGTATCTTCGGTCGAAATATGGATATCAAGTCCGGTTAACGCGCTCGACGGACGTCTATTTGACGCTCGATCAACGCGTTCAGACCGCTAAGACACTTCGCGGCAACTTGTTCGTCAGCTTGCATACAAACGCAGCGACGACGCCTGCGGCCAAAGGGGTCGAAACATTCTATTCGTCTTATTCGGCCCATAGCGCCAAGAGCCGTGTCCTGGCGACGAATATCCAATCCAACTTGATGGGGAAAATGTCCGGGATGACGAACCGTGGCGTCAAGACGGCGAACTATTATGTCATCAGTTATAATACGATGCCATCGGCCCTCGTCGAACTCGGCTTCATTTCATCTCCGCAAGACGTCACACATTTACGAAATAACACCTCACGTCAACGGATGGCGGAAGGTGTCGCAGAAGGAATTGCCCAATACGTACGCGCTTATCATTAAGCTTCATCCATTATAAAAATCCCCCGACTCACGATGAGTCGGGGGATTTTGTGCTTACAGGTCGTCGAAGCCGTTGGCGTCGGTGACTTTCGCGTACGAACGTGATTTTTGTTCAAAGAAGTCTGACTTGGTCGCGTTCAAAGAATCATCTGAATAAGCGCGAATCCAAGGCATGACATCCTCATTGAACCCTTCATACAGATCGTTCAAGCCGATGACACGGAGACGCTTGTTGGCGAGATATTTGACGTAGTCGCGCATCTCGCTGACGTCGAGTCCATCGAGATCACGCAACACATACTCACACCATTCGATTTCAAGGTCGACGGCTTCGGCCATCGTGTCGTAGACGAACTGACTGAAGCTACCGTCCGCGTCAATCTCCGGATTTTCCGTCAAGACGGCCCGGAGCAACTGGCTGACGAAATAGGAGTGCTGCATCTCGTCGCGCTGGATGTAACTGATCATCGTCGACGTGCCGACCATCTTCTGATGGCGCGCCAAGTTATAGAAGTAGGCGAAACCGGAATAGAAGTTGATGCCTTCGAGAATGATTGAGGCGACGAGCGATTTGGCAAACGTCTCGGCCGTTTGATCGGCGCGGAAGTCCTCATATAAGTCCAAGATGAATTGATTGCGTTTCATGACCATCTCATCGTCCTTGGCGATATCGAAAATACGATTTTGTTCGCTGAGCGGGACGAGGCTCGAGAGGACGTAGCTATACGATTGGTTATGGACGACTTCTTGCTGAGCGATGACGGCGAGCACGGCGTGCACCGACGAGTCGGATGAGAACATTGATGACTCGAGGATGTAACGCGTCTGCACCGAGTCAAGGATTGACAGCAGACCGATGATGCGTTTGAAGGCATCCTGCTCGCGCTCCGTCAACTGTGGCCATTGCTGCATGTCTTTGGACATCGAAATCTCATCCGGGATCCAAAAGTTCGAGAGCAGTTGCTTATAGATGGTATAAAACTGTGGATAGGCGATGTCGTTCCAATTCACGATGGAACTCGTCTCGCCCCCGATAATGGCTGTCGCCCGGTTAGGATGTTTGGGCGACAGTAGTTTGATCTTTTGAATGTTCATGGACATATACTCCTTCTTCGGCGTTTCTAGCCAACCGTTCGGCCCAATGACGGACGTTGTACGGTTGATTGCGCGGTGATTGCTCGATTTTCAACGTTTCACCGGCGAGCGGGATCCCGTATTTCGAAAGGTGGTACGCCATCTCATCGACCGCTCGACAGAAGTGGACGAACATCTTGTCCCCGGTCCCGAATACGGCGGCTTGGCGAAGCGGCACGTCGAGCTCTTTCAAGACGAGCCGGAACGTGTCTTTCATCTCGTCCGGCAAGACGCCGTCGGCCCACGTGTACGACCCGAAATAGACGAGGTCGTACGTGGCGAGCGATCGGGCTTCGCGATGGCCGATGCGGTCCGCTTCGAACAAGACGACGCGGTCGCCCCGATTAACGTGGCTTTCCTGAATCAGCTCGGCGACTTCTTCTGTATTCCCACTCATGGAACTATAGACGATGGCGATGTGCATGGTCGTTCCCACCTTTCTGTTACGTGACGTTATGAAGCACACGATTCACATTCGTCGACTTCAACGGTCGTCGAACGCGTGTAGTAGATTGATTTCATTCCGAGCGACCACGCCTCGAGGTGCATCGAGAGGAGTTCGGTCGCTTTGACGTCGTTTTTGACGTACAGGTTGAAGCTGATTGCTTGGTCGATGTGACGCTGGCGCGCCGCGTTTTGACGGATGCTCCAGAGTTGATCGACTTCGAACGCTGATTTATAGAACCAGTTCGTCTCCGAGTTGAGGTCAGGGACCGTCACCGGAATCTTATAGTTTTTCTTCTCTTCCGAGTAGACCTTCTTATAGACCGGGTCGATTGACGCGGTGCTGCCAGCGATGATGGCCGTCGACGAGTTCGGAGCGACCGCCATCATATAGGCGTTGCGGACACCGTTTTGATGGACCGCTGCGGCGAGACCGTCCCAATCGAGTTCGTCGTGTGAGCGGTAGTTGCGGCGCTTGAAGTACTCACCCGTGTGCCATTCCGATCCTTCGAAGACCCCGAACGCGCCTTTTTCTTTGGCGAGTTCCATCGAGGCTTGAATCGTCAAGTAGGCGATTTTCTCGTACAGCTTCTCCGCGTACTGGACGGCATCGACCGATTCCCAACGGATGCCTTCAAGTGCGAGCAAGTGATGCCAGCCGAACGTGCCGAGTCCGACGGCGCGGTATTTCTGGTTCGTGATCATCGCTTGTGGCACTTCAATCGTGTTCAAGTCGATGACGTTGTCGAGCATCCGCATTTGAATCGGGATGAGTCGCTCGAGGACGTCCGATTTGACGGCCCGGGCGAGGGCGATTGAGCTCAAGTTACAGACGACGAAGTCACCAGGGGTCTTCGTAATGACGATTTTTCCGTCTTCCGTGTACTCTTCATCGATTGTCGTCGGCGACATGTTTTGCGCAATCTCTGAGCAGAGGTTCGAGCTGTAAATCATGCCGGCGTGTTTGTTCGGGTTGGCGCGGTTCACGGCGTCGCGGAAGAACATGTAAGGCGTTCCTGTCTCGAGCTGTGAGCGCATATACCGTTTGACGAGGTCGATGGCCGGTACCGTGACGCGAGTCAGTTCAGGCGTATTGACGCACGCCATGTATTTCTCCGTGAATGAACCGCCGTTCTCTGTCTCATCATAGAAGTCTTCGAGGCTGAAGCCCATGACCGTCCGGATCTCGTGCGGGTCGAACAAGTGCCAGTCACCGCGGGCTTCGACCGTACGCATGAACAAGTCTGGCAAACAGACGCCCGTGAACAAATCGTGGGTCCGGAGACGCTCGTCCCCGTTATTCAATTTCGCATCGAGGAACTCGAAGATGTCCTTATGCCAAATGTCGAGGTAGACGGCAATCGAGCCTTGACGCATGCCGAGCTGGTCGACCGAGACGGCCGTGTTGTTCAACTGTTTCATCCAAGGGAGCGCGCCGCTCGAGACACCTTTGAAGCCTTTGATGTCACTGCCGCGTGAGCGGATCTTGCCGAGATAGACGCCGATCCCGCCGCCGCCTTTCGAGAGCGTGGCCACGTCCGTGTTCGAATCGTAGATGCCGCGGAGTGAGTCATCGACCGTATCGATGAAGCATGAGCTGAGCTGCCCGTACGATTTCCCGGCGTTCGAGAGCGTCGGTGTGGCAACCGTCATATAGAGGTTCGAGAGTGCCCAGTACGCTTCTTCGACGAGTTTGACGCGCTGGTCGGCGTTCTCCTTTTGCATGAGCGTCATGGCGATGACCATGAACCGCTCTTGCGGTAACTCGTATAGGTTCTTGACATGGTCACGGCCGAGATAACGGTCCGACAACGTCCGGAGACCGATGTAAGTGAACATGCGGTCGCGTGACGGGTCAATCAACGTCTCCAAGTAGGCAATGTCTTCTTTTGAGTACGTATCGAGTAGGGCCGACGTGAAGATGCCTTTTGTCGTGAGCGTCTCAATCATCGGATAGAGCGCACCGTAACGCATCGAGGCGTCATAGCCACGGTTTCGTGCCGCTTCTAAATAGAGGCGGTTTAAGTACATCTCAGTGGCAACGAACGTCCAGTCCGGCTCTTCTGCCTGCAACATGTCGAGGGCGTGCATCGTCAAGAGTTCATATACTACATCTTGTGTCAGTGTCTTTCCTTCGAGCGCCCGAACGGCCCGTTCTTCATATCGTTCAACACTGAGCTGTGGGTAGCGTTGTTTAAGGGATTGGATCAATGTCGAGACGTCAGCGAGCGTTGGCGTCGCAGCCAACAGCGTCTCGTGGTGGATAGGGGATGTCAAAACGATCACTCCTTCTTCGGATGTAGATATTATAAAGGTATAGCGGAACTTGTCCGATACGACGTCAATGTGAGCTGAACGTGATAAATATCCGTTAACTATATATTGACGTTTTCTTGTCTTTTTAATCATAAATCACCTATATTTAGTTTTGCAATCTTGACATTCGGCAAACTGCAGACGCTTGAATTACTTTTACTCAAAAACGGCGCTGTCATCCGATTTGAGATGAGATTTGAGATAGAAAAAAGTTTGAACGACGGTTAAACGACAGCACATTCATTTTTATGTAAGCGGTCAATCGAGAAGCGAACGACCTCATTCGGCAGTCGCCTTCGTTATTTTTCGAGAAAATCCTGCTTCTTTTCACTGTTGATTCATTACTATATATAGTGGTCGCTTGTTTTTGAAAACGAGGGAAATTCGAACGCTCACTAGCATCGGATTGAAAAGTGAGGTAGATTGAGGGAGTACGATTTGAAATCAAGGTAAAAAGAAGGGTTTAACAAATGAGAGCAGAAGACTTATTATTAGCATGGGACCCACTCGGTTACGGGCTTGGGTCGTATGGACCAGAGTTTGATGATATCGCCTTGGCGCTCATCCACATCGACACAATCGATGAGTTGGATGAAACGATTCGCCGGATTTTGACAGACGCGTTCGGCGTCTGTCCGACCGAATCGGAAACACGGGCCATGGCGGCACACTTACTCGCGTCTTCAGAATCTTGTCACTTATAAGGGGGGAACCACGATGTTACGTATCGATCCAACACCGAATCCAAATGCAATGAAAATCACACTTCCTGAGAACGTCTTCGGCGCAAAAAGCCAAAGCGTAAAAGCTGGCGAAGAGACGGACCAACCGCTTCTCGCGAAACTCGTCGCCATCGAAGGCGTGGAGAGCGTATTCGCCTATGGCGATTTCGTCACGGTATCAAAAGAGAATGGCGTGAGCTGGGAAACAATCTTGCCACACGTCGAAACTGCTTACCGCGGATGAACCCGCTCGTTTCCATCGTCATCCCGGTCTATTCACGGGAGACAGAACTGACCGAACTGCTGGAAAGCCTGGTCGTCCAGACGTTTCAACAGTTCGAAGTACTTGTAATCAATAATGACGGGCCGCCAAAACAGCATCTTTTGGCGCCTTTTTTGAATCGATTGTCGATTCGTTATATCGAACTTGGCGAGAACCATCACGTCAAAGCCCGCAATCTCGGCGTGCAAGAGGCGAACGGCGAGTATGTCTTGTTGCTCGACGATGACGATCTGCTCATGCCGACACATCTCGAGCAGGCGCTCGAGGACATCCGCGCGGCCGACCTCGTCTTCACGGATGCGGAACTGTTCCGCTTCATATGGGAAGACGGACGCCGACGCGTCACCGACTGGGAGGCGTTTGCCTACGACCTCGATTTGGAACGACTCCGTCAAGACTCGACGTTCATCCCGTCCGGCACGCTGTATCGAAAACAGCTCCACGAGACGATTGGACCGTTCGACGAGGATGTCTATAACTACTGGGACTGGGATTTCATTCTACGTGTCAGCGAAGTCGGGACGATTCGGCATCCCGCGCGCGCGACCGTGCTATACGCGTTCAACGGCACGGACAATCTGTCGGCCAAACAAGATGAGACGCGTCGTCGTTACTTTGATCGGTTCTGTCACAAGCACGGCCTCGTCGATATGGAGATGAAAAACTTCCATATCGTTCAAGCCGAGCGACGGGACTACGTGAGACAGACAGAGAGAACGTTCACAGGGGCGTTCCCCGGTAGAACGGAAGGAGAATAAATTATGTACACATCGAAAGAATTAGAACTGCTCGAGTTGCTCGAAGAGAAAGGCTACCTCGAGACGAAATTGTTGGCGAACTTGCTGGCGACCGATGAGGCGACCGTTGAGGCGATGCTCGAGAAGTTCAAGGCGGACGGGATTTTGCTCGGTTTCCGAGCGATGGTCAACTGGCAAAAAATCAACCGGCACGACGTCACGGCGTTCATCGACGTCAAAGTCACACCGAAACGTGGCCGCGGCTTCGACGAGGTCGCCGAGCGGATTTATCGCTTCCCGGAAGTGACGGCGCTCTATTTAATGTCAGGGGCTTACGATTTGCAAGTCGTCATTCGGGCGAACTCACTCCAAGACGTCGCGTCGTTCGTGTCGGATAAACTGTCACCGCTCGATTCGGTCGTCTCGACGACGACGCACTTCAAACTGAAGACGTATAAACACGATGGCATCTTGTTCACCCCACAAGTCGAAGACAAACGGTTGAACATCACGCCATGAAGTCACTATCTCAACAAGTCGTCTCGATGAAGCCGTCCGGCATCCGCCGCTTCTTCGATTTGGCGCAAACGATGGAAAACGTCGTCTCTCTCGGGGTGGGGGAGCCAGATTTCATCACGCCATGGAATGTGCGCGAGGCGAGCTATGCAGCGCTCGAGCAAGGTTATACGGCTTATAGCGCCAACGCAGGACTCCTCGAGTTGCGACAAGAAATCGCGAGTTACATGACGGACCGGTTCGGGGCGACGTATGATCCGGCGACGGAATTGATTGTCACGACGGGCGCCTCGCAAGCGCTCGATATCGCGTTCCGGGCGCTGCTCAACCCGGGTGACGAGGTCATCGTCGTCGAGCCGGCCTTCGTCTCGTACGGACCGCTCATCGAACTCGCCGGCGGGACGGTCGTTCCTGTCGCCTGTCGTCCGGAGAACGGGTTCCGTTTGAACCGGGACGATGTCGAGGCGGCCATCACCGAACGGACGAAGGCGATGCTCCTCTGTTTTCCATCGAATCCGACCGGGGCCACGATGACGGGCGAAGAGCTCACCGAAATTGCGGAACTCGCGACGAAACACGATCTTTGGGTCGTCAGCGATGAGATTTATGCCGAGCTGTCTTACGATGAGCCGTTCACGAGTTTCGCGACGCTCCACGATATGCGCGAGCGGACGATTGTCGTCAACGGGTTCTCGAAGGCGTTCGCGATGACGGGCTGGCGGCTCGGTTTCACATGCGCGCCGGAAGTCGTGACGCGAGAGATGCTCAAAGTCCATCAGTACGGCATGATGTGTGCCCCGACACTCGTCCAATTCGGCGGTCTCGAGGCGCTCCGTAGCCGCGACCAACATGTACCGAAGATGGTGAAGAGCTATCGGCAGCGCCGTAACTACTTCATCCAGGCCCTTAATGACGCCGGATTACCGACGCACGTGCCGGGAGGCGCATTCTATGCCTTCCCGTCAATCCGTCACACGGGCTTGACGAGCGAAGAGTTCGCCGAGCGTCTCTTGCTCGAGGAACGGGTCGCGGTCGTACCGGGCAACGCGTTCGGTGCGAGTGGCGAAGGTTTCGTCCGTGCCAGTTACGCGACGTCGGTCGAACAGTTACAAGAAGCGATTCGTCGCATCGATCGGTTTATGAAACAGTTCGAGGTGACGACAACAACAACAACAGACTCTCAGCGATGAGGGTCTGTTTACGTTTTAGCGGTATAATAGGTGGGAAAAGACGAGCGAGGTGAAGCCAATGGAACAAGTGGATTTTGTAGCAATCGGCTGTGGGCCGTACAATCTCGGATTGATGGCGCTCAGTGAAGCGACTTCATTGAAGGGTGTCTGTTTTGAGGAACGGGACGACTTCAAGTGGCACGAAGGCATGCTGCTCGAGTCGGCGACGATGCAGACGCATTACTTATATGATCTCGTGACGCTTGCCGATCCGACGAACCGTCACAGTTATTTGAACTATTTGAAACAGAACGGCCGCTTGCAGACATTCATCGTCCAGGAGAGCCCGACAATTCCCCGGACGGAGTTCAACCGGTATTTACAATCGGTCGCCGCCTCGCTCGACACGATCAAGTTCTCACACCGGGTCACCGATGTCCGTCCGGCGGCGGATGGGTTTCTCGTCACGGTCGAGACACCGGATGGGGAAACGGTGCTGTCGTCACGTCACGTCGTCATCGGTACGGGAGCAGAACCGCTTGTCCCGGACGCCTTCCAAGATGTCGTCCATACGAGTTCGTATCGGATGGAGCGGGAGCGCTTGCTTGAAACCGATCGCATCGTCATCATCGGTAGCGGTCAAAGCGCGGCTGAAGTGTATCTCGACTTATTGACCCGGTCCGATAAAATGCGCCAACGCATCGATTGGGTGACGCGCTCGGATGTGTTCGAATCACTAGAGAGCGGTAAGCTCGGCGAGGAAATTTTCAGCTTGCCGTATGTCGACTATTTCAATCAATTGCCCTATGCGGAGCGGGAGCAGCTCGGGAAAGCGTTCGAGCGGTTCCGGAACGGGGTCAATCCTGAGACGCTTCGGGCGATTTATGGATTTTTGTATCATCGGACGGCGGACGGAAGTGATCAAGCGACGAACCTGTACACTCAGATTGAAATCGAGCACATCGCACACGAAATCGTTTATACTGTCGAAGGGACGCAACAATATACGGGGCAATCGTTTACGGGTGAATATGATGCGGTCGTGGCGGCGACCGGATATCGACCGCGCATCCCGACATGGGTCGAACGGTTCGACATCGAATGGGAGGCGGACCAGCAGTGGCGTGTCAACAATCGCTATCAGATTGCGACGAAGACGACATTGGCGGGAAGTTTATTTACCCATACGAATTTAGAACATTCGCACGGTCCGGCAGCGACGAATTTGGGGATGGCAGTGTATCGAAACGCAATCATGTTGAATGAAATGATGGGGGAAACGGTGTTTGATGTGGCCGCGCAGCAACCGTTTATAAGTTTTTGAACAAAAAAAGGGCTAGGCGTTAGCCTAGCGGAATCAGGGGGGAATACTTGAAGTCTTGCTTGATTTGTATTTACCCGACCCGTCGACTTTGAAACACAAAAACAATCCCAAATAATCTTTTTTACTAATTTGTACACTTTATCGAAAAAAGTATGTTATAGTAAGTTGATGAATTTAGCATAGGAGTGTTTGTAATGGCAAAATACGAAAAAGATCAAGTTTTAAAAGGTAAAGTAACAGGAATCCAACCTTTCGGTGCGTTCGTCGCACTCGACGACGAGACTCAAGGTCTTGTCCACATCTCTGAAATCTCACACGACTACGTGAAAGACGTGAACGAGTACGTTCAAGTCGGTCAAGAAGTTGAAGTGAAAATTCTTGATGTTGATGAAGCATCTAAGAAAATCAAGCTTTCAATGAAAGCGACACAAGAAGCTCCAAAACGCGAGAAGTCGGCTAAGCCAGCTCGTCGTGGCGCACCACGCCGCAACGAAGCTTCAAACTTCAAGCAAGAAGAAGCACCAGGCTTCACTGTCCTCAAGGACAAGCTCGAAGACTGGATCAAAAACACGAACTTCAAAAAGTAAGTGATTGAGACGACCTGCCCTGTGCAGGTCGTCTTTTTTTTGTACAGGAAATGTCCCACACGTTCACGAACAGTACAGAAAAGGAGTGAGGACCATGAAAATCGGAATCATCGGTACGGGCGGGATTGCCAAGACCGCCCACATCCCGCAATACATCGCAGCAGGCGCAGACGTCGTCGCCGTCATGAATAGGACACGCGAACGCGGGGCGGCGGTGGCGAAGCAGTTCGGAATCGAACGGGTGTACGAGACGGTCGAGGAGATGCTCGCCGAAGAGACACTCGATGCGGTCAGCATCTGTACACCGAACGCCTTACATAAACAACAAGTCATTGCCGCACTCGAGGCCGGCTGTCACGTCCTCTGCGAGAAACCGCCGGCCATCTCGGCTTACGAGGCGAACGAGATGCTAGAAGCGGCCAGACGAGCTGAGCGAACCCTTCATTATGGCTTCCATTACCGGCATCGGTCGGATACCCAACTATTGAAGCGGATGATCGAGGCGGGTGAACTCGGACACATCTATGCCGCGACCGCGCTCGCCCTTCGGCGCCGTGGCATCCCGGGATGGGGCGTGTTCACGAATAAAGAGTTGCAGGGCGGCGGCGCACTGCTCGATATCGGGGTGCATATGCTCGACCTTGCCCTCTATTTGATGGATTATCCGAAGCCGGTCGATGTGGTCGGTCACGTCGGTCAATATCTCGGAACACGACCTGGTGTCGGGCTGATGGGCGATTGGGACGCGGACGCGTTTTCGGTCGAAGACACGGCGCGGGCGATGGTCACGTTCGATAATGGGGCATCCTTGTTCTTAGACGCGAGTTTCATGGCCAACGTCGACGCGGCGGACACGATGCGGGTCGAACTGCGTGGAACGAACGGTGGCGCGTCGCTGTTCCCACTCGTCATCCATACGGAAGAGCACGGGGCGTTGTTCGATAAGACACCGGCTCACCTCGCGCTCGAAGACCCGTATGCGAGACAGATTCACACGTTTCTCGAGGCGTGTCGTCAGGAGCCGTCGTACCAGCAAGCGGAACAGGCGGTGACGCTCCATACAATCATCGACCGCATCTACGCTCAGGCCTGATTGCTTTTCAATCACAAAAAACAGGGTATATAGTGTAGGTGTTACATATTTTCGAAGGAGGATGAATTATGCACAACTTTGAATACAAAAACCCGACGAAACTTATTTTCGGGACTCATCAAATCGAAAAACTCGCGAGCGAGTTACAGGCGCTTGACGCCAAGAAAGTGATGCTCGTCTATGGAGGCGGGAGCATCAAAAAGAACGGCACGTACGAAGAAGTCGTGGCCGAGTTAAACAATGCTGGGATCGATTACGTCGACTTCTCAGGCGTCGAGCCGAACCCGCGCATCGAGACGGTACGTCGCGCGGTCAAACAAGCACGCGAAGAGAACATCGACGCGTTGCTCGCGGTTGGCGGTGGTTCGGTCATCGATTGTACGAAACTCATCTCGGCGGCCATCCCGTATGAAGGCGATGCTTGGGATATCGTGCTTCGCGACCACATCCCGACAGAAGCGGTCCCGTTCGGTACGGTGCTCACGCTAGCGGCGACTGGTTCTGAAATGAACTCGGGCTCGGTCATCACGAACTGGGAGACGCAAGAGAAATATGGTTGGGGTCACCCGCTCGTCTATCCGACGTTCTCGATTCTCGATCCGCGTTATACGGTATCGGTACCGAAAGATCAAACGATTTACGGTATCGTCGACATGATGAGCCATTGCTTCGAGCAATACTTCCACCCGAACCATGCGCCGGTCCAAGAGCGTATGACGGAAGGTGTGTTGAAAGCGGTCGTCGAATCGGCACCGAAACTCGTCAATGACTTGGAGAACGTCGACTTGCGCGCCATCATCTTGTTCGCCGGAACAATCGCCTTGAACGGTGTGCTCCAAATGGGCGCCTCGGGCGACTGGGCGTCACACAACATCGAGCATGCGGTCTCGGCTGTCCATGACATTCCACACGCAGGCGGACTCGCAATCTTGTTCCCGCGCTGGATGGAGCATGTGCTTGAAGAAGACAACGCTGCTCGATTTGCACGCCTCGGGACGGAAGTGTTCAACGTTGAACCGGCCAGTAACGATCTTGAGACGGCGAAACGGACGATTGCAGCTGTCCGCGCCTTCTTCGACGAGCTCGGTGCACCAAGCTCACTCCGTGACTATGACATCGATGAATCGACATTTGACGCCATCCTCGACTCGGCGATGAAACGAGGCGCATTCGGTCGCTTCCGTACGCTCGAACGTGAAGACGTCGCAGCGATTCTTGAACTGAGCAAATAAGGCGATTTCATGCCTATTTTGCAATAATGATTGAACGAATCCGACGTTTCCGTTTATGATGGGTCATGTATGGCTCTTCAATGAGCGATTTAAAGGAGGAAATGACATGTCAACAGTACGTTTCGATTATTCAAACGCCCTGTCTTTCGTCGGGGAACATGAAGTCGATCAATTGCAAGAAACCGTGAAAGCAATGCATTCGGTCATTCATGACCGCAGTGGGGCAGGTAGCGATTTCCTTGGGTGGGTCGACCTTCCAACAAACTACGATACGGATGAGTTTGCTCGCATCAAAGCGGCTGCGGAACGAATCCGTGAAAATTCGGACGTCCTCGTCGTCGTCGGAATCGGTGGATCATACCTCGGCGCACGCGCGGCAATCGAGATGCTCCAACATTCATTCTTCAACGTGTTATCTAAGGAAGAACGCAACGCACCACAAGTCTTCTTCGCCGGCCACAACATCTCGTCGACATACTTGACGGAGTTGCTCCAAGTGCTCGAAGGCAAGGACGTCTCAGTCAACGTCATCTCGAAATCGGGAACGACGACTGAACCGGCCATCGCGTTCCGTGTCCTCAAACAGTTCATGGAAGACAAGTATGGTCAAGATGGCGCACGTGAACGCATTTATGCGACGACAGACCGTGCCCGTGGCGCCTTGAAGACGCTCGCGGATGCAGAAGGCTACGAGACGTTCGTGATTCCAGATGACGTTGGAGGTCGTTTCTCGGTGCTCACACCGGTCGGACTCCTTCCGATCGCGGCAGCAGGCATCGACATCGACGCCCTCATGGAAGGTGCACGCGATGCCCAAACGGCTTACTCGTCTCCGAACTTGGCGGAAAACGAAGCGTACCAGTACGCGGTCGTCCGTAACGCTTTATATGCGAAAGGCAAGTCGATCGAGTTGCTCGTCAACTACGAACCAGCCTTGCATTACGTATCGGAGTGGTGGAAACAGCTTTATGGCGAGTCAGAAGGGAAAGACAACAAAGGGATTTTCCCGGCGGCAGTCGACTTCTCGACGGATCTCCACTCGATGGGACAATACATTCAGGAAGGTCGTCGTGACTTGTTCGAGACGGTTATCCGTGTCACGAACGTCCGTCACGCGATGAACGTGCCGGAAGATTCACAAGACCTCGATGGCTTGAACTTCCTCGCTGGTGAGACGATTCAATTCGTCAACGACAAGGCAGCTGAAGGAACACTCCTCGCCCACACGGACGGAGAAGTCCCGAACCTCGTCGTCGAATTGCCAGAGATGACGCCGTACCACCTCGGTTACTTGTTCTACTTCTTCGAGAAGGCATGCGCGATGAGCGGATACATCCTCGGAGTGAATCCGTTCAACCAACCAGGCGTTGAAGCGTATAAAGCGAACATGTTCGCGTTGCTTGGAAAACCAGGTTACGAAGAGCAAAAAGCTGAGCTTGAAAAGCGCTTGAACCAATAATTTTGAGTAGGTCCGCTCCGGCGGGCCTATTTTTTTGTTTGAAACTAGTGGAAGACAAGGTAAAGTGAGAGTAGACAGGGGAAAGAAAGGGATGGACTATGTTGACATTCACGGACTACTATCACAATAAAGTCGAGTTGAGCTTTGCGCACTATCCATTTTCGGATACACCGCTCCACGTCTGGGTCGTCGCTCGCTTTGAAAATCAATGGGTGCTGACGAAGCACAAGCAGCGCGGGCTCGAGTTTCCGGGTGGGAAAGTCGAACCCGGCGAACACGAGGATGACGCCGCGATTCGGGAAGTGTATGAAGAGACGGGCGGTGTCGTGAAGACGCTCCATTATCTCGGCCAATATCGCGTGCTTGGGCGTGGCGACACGGTCATTAAAAATATTTATTTCGCCGAAATCGAACGTTTCGACGATCATCCGGCGGTCGACGAGACCGATGGGGCCGTCCTTATGAAGGAATTGCCGACGAATCTGCTCCGGAACAATCGGTACAGCTTCATGATGAAAGACCGGGTGCTCCCGGAAACGATGAAGGTGCTCTATGAAAAACAATTGGTTTGACAAGGTCGAGGTCCTGCCGCCGTACGCCGGTTATCCGGTCCATCGTGGCTGGTATGCGACGCGTGACGGTGAGGACGTCGTCGCCTATACGATCACACCGAAACGGCCGAACGGACATGTCCTGTTCTATCTGCGCGGCGGAACAGGACGCATCGGGGATGTGCGTTTGCCCCGGTTGATGCAGTTCGCTGCCAAAGGTTTTCACGTCGTGGCGCCCGTTTACCGGGGTAACCATGGCGGGAGCGGGAAAGAGGACTTCGGCGGCGCCGATCTAGAGGACGTCCTGTCTCTCTACGATCGTGTCCGTCGAACGGATACGTTCATTCATGCCCTTGGTTTCTCGCGCGGGGGCATGATGGCGTTGTCGCTCGCCGCGGAACGACCGCTCACGTCCGTCACGTCATGGGCGGGTGTGACCAATCTCGAGTGGACGTATGAAGAACAGCGTTCGATGCGGAAGATGTTGCGCCGTATGACCGGGGGCGACCCGGAAGCGGCCCGTGCCGCTTATGTTGAGCGCTCGCCGCTCTACAAGGAATGGGATGCACCGACGTTGTTGATTCACGGCACCGATGATGAACAAGTCCGCCTGCGCCATGCGACGGCGGTAGCGGAACGGATGGGGGAGCGGGCCGAACTTTGGGTCGTCCCGTTCGCCCATCAACTCCCGTTTTGGGAAAAATGGAAGACGACCGATGCGGCGATGGAATGGATGCTCGCCAACTCAAAAAAATGAGACGCTGCCGAATCGGCAATCGTCTCATTTTTCGTTATACGATGATTGGTCCGGCCGCAACGACCGCCTCACTCGCTTTCGTGAATCGTTTGAAATTGTCCTGGAACTTCCGGGCGAGCGCCGTTGCTTCGGCATCGTAGCGCGCTCCGTCTTTCCATGTGTCCCGCGGATTGAGCACGTCGCCTGGCACGCCGTCAATGTGGCGTGGAATCTCGACATTGAAAATGTCGTGGCGCGTCGTCTCGACGTCACGCAATTTGCCGTTGACCGCCGCGTTCACCATCGCCCGTGTATAGGCGAGCTTCATCCGTGATCCTTCTCCGTACGCGCCGCCGGTCCAACCCGTGTTGACGAGATAGACGTCGACGTCGTGCTTCTCAATCAGCGTACCGAGCATGTCCGCATAGCGCTCCGGTGCGAGCGGCAAGAACGGTGACCCGAAGCAGGTCGAGAACGTCGCCTGTGGTTCAGTGACGCCGCGCTCCGTGCCGGCGAGTTTTGACGTATACCCTGACAAGAAGTGGTACATCGCCTGCTCTTTCGTCAATTTGCTGATTGGAGGCAATACCCCGTATGCATCGGCCGTCAAGAAGACGATCGTGTTCGGATGACCGGCCCGTGACGGAAGCATCGCGTTATCGATGAATTGAATCGGATAGGCGGCCCGTGTGTTCTCGGTGAGCGAGATATTCTTATAATCCGGTGCCCGGTTCTCGTCTAAGACGACGTTCTCAATCAATGAGCCGAAACGGATGGCATCGTAGATTTCCGGCTCGTTCTCGCGCGACAAATTGATCGTCTTCGCGTAGCAACCGCCCTCGATATTGAAGACGCCGTCGGGTGACCAACCGTGCTCGTCATCCCCAATCAAATGGCGTTCCGGGTCGGCCGACAGTGTCGTCTTCCCAGTTCCCGATAGACCGAAGAAAAGGGCCGTCTCGCCGGCGTCCGATACGTTCGCCGAGCAGTGCATCGATAACACATGTTGTTCCGGCAACAGGAAGTTCATGACCGAGAAAATCGATTTTTTAATCTCGCCGCCGTATTCTGTTCCCCCGATCAGAATGGTCCGCTTGGCGAATGAGACGAGAATGAACGTTTCGGAGTTCGTCCCGTCGATGACTGGATCGGCCTTATAACTCGGTGCATAGATGACCGTGAAGGGCTCGAAGGCACCTTTCGTCGGCCATTCACGCAAGAACAACTGTTTGGCGAACAAATTGTGCCACGCGTATTCCGTGATGGCACGGACCGGGAGCGTATAGTGCTCGTCTGCCCCCGCAGACGCCTCGAGATAATAGAGCTTGTCTTTCGTTTCGAGGTGCGTCAACACTTTGTCGAGTAGCGCGGTGAACTTCTCTTCCGCGATCGGTTGGTTGACTGGACCCCAGTCTACTAAATGATTGCTGACTTCATCTTGCACGACGAATTTGTCTTTCGGTGACCGTCCTGTGAATTTCCCAGTACTGACCGATAAAGCCCCGTCTTTCGTCAGTACGCCCTCACCGTTGCGAATGGCTTCTTCCACCAGTTCTGGAACCGTCAAGTTCCGCATCATGTCGGCACCTTTAATTAATTCTTCGATTTTCAGGAGCGTTGTCGCCATCCTGAATCCCACCTTTCCCCTAAATAGATGTGGATGAAATCCGCATACTTCCGCGTTTAATCAGTATGACGTTTTTATTATATGTGACATACTAATCAAAAACAAGCATTTTTTACCCTTTAAAGTAAGCGCTTTCTTACATTGTCATTCTAACATATTCTGTATCAGGTCATAGTACAAAAACCAAAACGGACAAAAAAATGTTTGATATTTCACAAACATAACTATTTGACCGTTTGTGAAAAGTTTGACGAATTCGGTCGATACGCTTGACAGAACGGGGTGTCATTTATATGATGGTCTTCGTAACGGATACTCTTATTCTGAGCGGTGGAGGGAACAAGGCCCTACGAAGCCCAGCAACCGTCCGAGTTTTCATTGTTATTCGGAAAAGGTGCTATCCTGAAGCGAAGCGTAAGCTTCGAACGATAAGAGGGTAAGGAAGAACGATTCAACCTTTCCCATTTGAACATGGCGAGAGGTTTTTTTCATTACCGTCCCAAAGCAACGCGTAAGGGGAACGAGTACCGTCCACACATCACCCTTTATTATAGGAGGTTTTTCGAAATGGCAAACTTGAACCGTCGACTTTTCACTTCGGAGTCCGTCACGGAAGGACATCCGGATAAAATTTGTGACCAAATCTCAGATGCGATTTTGGATGCAATTTTAGCTGAAGATCCAAACGCCCGCGTTGCGGCTGAGACGTCTGTCACAACAGGTCTCGTGCTCGTAGCAGGTGAAATCACAACATCAACTTACGTGGATATCCCGAAAGTTGTTCGTGAAACTGTTCGTGAGATCGGCTACACACGTGCGAAATATGGTTTCGATGCAGAGACTTGTGCTGTCCTCACATCGATCGATGAGCAATCGGTAGACATCGCGCAAGGTGTTGACCAAGCGCTCGAAGCTCGTGAAGGACAAATGACTGAAGAAGAAATCGATGCAATCGGTGCTGGTGACCAAGGTCTCATGTTCGGTTACGCAACAAAAGAGACGCCGGAACTCATGCCGCTCCCGATTTCACTCGCTCACAAATTGTCACGTCGTTTGGCAGAAGTTCGTAAGAACGGCACGCTCGCTTACCTTCGCCCAGACGGTAAGACACAAGTGACAGTCGAATACGACGAAGCGAACAACCCAGTTCGCATCGACACAATCGTCATCTCGACACAACACGCGGAAGACATCACGCTCGAGCAAATCCAAGCTGATTTGAAAGAGCACGTCATCGATGCAGTCATCCCGGCTGAACTCATCGACGCGGACACGAAATACTTCATCAACCCGACTGGCCGCTTCGTAATCGGTGGACCACAAGGGGATGCAGGTCTCACAGGACGCAAAATCATCGTCGATACGTACGGTGGATACGCTCGTCACGGCGGCGGCGCGTTCTCAGGTAAAGATCCTACCAAAGTTGACCGTTCAGCAGCGTATGCAGCTCGTTACGTGGCGAAAAACCTCGTTGCAGCGGGACTTGCTGACAAAGCAGAAGTTCAACTTGCTTACGCAATCGGTGTTGCTCACCCGGTATCGATCGCGGTTGATACGTTCGGCACAGGCAAATTGAGCGAGACTGAGCTCGTCGAACTCATTCGTGAGAACTTCGACCTCCGTCCGGCCGGCATCATCAAGATGCTCGACCTTCGTCGCCCAATCTACAAGCAGACAGCAGCTTACGGCCACTTCGGTCGTACAGACGTTGAACTCCCATGGGAGCAAACGGACAAAGCGGCAGTGCTCGAAGAAGGCGCGAAACGTTTCGCATAAGCATAGAAAAACGACCTTTCACTCGAAAGGTCGTTTTTTTTAGGCTTGCGGCTTGTCTTCAGTTGTTGAGTTCTCTTTGCCAAGTGCCGTATCTTTCGCTTCGACGACTTTCTCGCCAATCGATTGTAAATCCGATTTCGCTTCTTGTGCCGTCCCGACGACTTTGTTCACGTCTTGTTTGACCGTGTCGACTTCACCGGCGACTTTTTCATAGACGTTTTGCACGTCGGTCGCGACGTCTTGAATGACCTCGGTCGCTGCTTTCACTTGACCGATGACTTGTGACGCCGTTCCGGCCGGGTCTTGTTTGACCGTGTCGACGAGACCGCCGACCGATGACTTCGCGCTCGAGAACGATTGTTTCGTGTTCTCACGGTTTGACGTGCTAAGTAAGGCGAGTAGGCCGCCGACGAGGGCGCCGAGGAGCATCCCGGTCACGACTGTGATTTTTGGGCCTCCTGTGTTCGTCTGTTCAAACTGACGGTTCGGATGATTGGCTTGCTCGACTTGTGGATCGTGTTGTAGTTTCGGTTCCATGGTAACACTCCTTTTTATAAGTTGGCATTGATACTCTTATACCCGACACAAAATGGAAAATAACGTCTTCCTTCATTTCGACATCAAAAAGTAATGAACGGGCAGGATATTTTTTTGCCGATGGGGAATGTTACTACTAGATTGGCCAAAAGGGGGATGCCGTTATGAAGATTCGAGAAGCCGTGCCAGAAGATGCCGCCACCATCCGCGACATTGCGCTCGCGACGGTCAGTGAACGAGACGAGGTTCGTTCGAAAGTAATGGAACGCGCCTATCAACAAGAAGAGATCGTCCGCGCCATCAGTTCAAGCGAGGAAGCGAAAGAGCAGTTGTTCATTGTCGGTGAGGCCGAAGGCGACGTCATCGGCTTCTATCACGCCATCGACCGCGGGGACACATGGGAAGTACTCCGTCTCTATCTTCATCCGGCTCATCACCGCCAAGGCCTAGGGACGGCACTGTTGTCGCATCTACGGGAACGGAAAGTCCAACCGATCGAGCTGTACGTCGAAAGCTCGAACGAGCAAGCCATCGCTTTTTTGAGTCATGAGGCGTTCATCGAACTGAATCGAATCCAAGAAGAAGTATACGATCAACCGATGGAACTGATTCATTTACGGTACGACCCGCGCTAAGACCCTAGACGGATTTTCAACCAAACATCAGTCTCGGCTGATGTTTTTTGTTAGTATAAAGATATGTGATAACAAAATGAGGTGACAGCATGGCTTATGAAGAAGAATCACGAAAAGGGGTCATCGTGATCGTGTATCCGCTCCAGTTCACGTCGCGTTTGAGTGAGGCGTTTTTAGGACGGTTGCGGGACGAGTATGAAGTCCTCGTCGTGACCGGCCAGACGGTCGGTTTGACGGCGGAAGACCATAAATTGTTAATCAAGAACACGTTACGTGAGGCGAGTCAGTACAAGCTGCCGATTCACGTCATCGCGTTCAGTCTCGGGGCGTTGTTGACGAACCGCTTGCTCCAGGAATATGACGTGCCGCTCGGCAGTCTGACGTACATCTCACCGCTGTTCGACTGGCATCCGTCCCGCCAAATCGGCGGACTGAAACAAGTCGTGGCCAGTGCGGTCGACCGTTTCCGTCCTGACCTTCCGCTCGGCATGATGACGTTCATGGGTGGCGGGGAAGAGTCGTCGCGCTTCGGGGAGATCACGTACGGTCAATACCGTGAAATCGAAGAGGAAATCGTCGAGCATCAAGAAGAGAAGAAACATCTGCCGCGTCTGCCGCTCGCTTGTTTCTACGCACCGGACGATCGCTTCGCCGATGTGAAATTGACACTCAACGTCTGCCGGAAAATCGGCGGCGACCAAGTGTATATTCGTCGGCTCGAAGGGTTCCCGCACTTCGGCTATGAACGATTGAATACGAAGTTCGCGGAGACGCTCATCACGTTTTATGAATTGATTCGAGAATGAAATCAGGCGACTCGCATGAGTCGCCTGTTTTTTTATGCTCGTTTTTCAATCGCCACGATGAACGGGGGATGATTGATTTGATTGATGAAGCCGTAACGGAGGACGCCGGCCCGTTTTTGATCGATTGATTCGACATAGGCTAGCACTTCGTCGCGCTCGACTTTGCCGCTCTCATGGCCGTGATAGATGACGACGACGATGACGCCGCCGACGGCCATGACATCGAGCAGTTGCTCGAGGGCGTCGATGGTCGTATTGCCGGTCGTCGTGACCGACTTGTCGCTTCCCGGTAAATAGCCGAGATTGAACACGGCCGCTGTGATTGGGCGTGTCTCGTCTGCCACGATGTCCCGGACCGTGTCGTGGCTATCATGAATGACGGTGACACGGTCCGTCAATGTTGCTTCCTCGATACGAGTCCGTGTTGCCTCGACCGCCGCGGCTTGAACGTCGAACGCATAGACATGTCCCGTCGCTTCGACGAGTTCGGCTAAAAACAATGTGTCGTGCCCGTTGCCGGCCGTCATATCGATGGCGACGGCACCTGGCGTCACATGTTCACGAAGTAGGTATTTCGCGAACGGTAAAACTCTCATTAATCCCATGGCTCTCATCCTTCTTTTTTCCTTGGAAAGAATCACGACGCATTAATTCGGCATCGATGGCGTTTAGGACGGCCATCTTGTGCCGGCTCCACGTCGGACCGATCAACAGATCGGGTGGACCGTCACCGGTCAGACGATGGATGACCATCTCGGGCGGTAATACTTCCAATTGATCACAGACGAGCGAGACGTAAGTCGTCTCGTCCATGAGCTCGAGCAGTCCTTTTTCGTATTGTCTGGCGAGCGGGGTCTGCTTCAAGACGTGGAGCAAATGGATCTTGATTCCTTGTACGTCCATTTTAGCAACTTCTCGCGCCGTGTCGAGCATCATCTCCGTCGTCTCGCCCGGCAGGCCGTTGATGATATGGACAACGACGCTGATTTGGCGTCGCCGGAGTTTGTCGAGTCCTTCCAAGAACGTCTTGTAGTCGTGACCACGATTGATTTTCCTCGCCGTCGCATCGTGAATCGTCTGCAGGCCGAGTTCGACCGTGAGAGATGTCCGTTCATTCAACTCGGCGAGATAGTCGACGACGTCGTCTGGCAGACAGTCCGGTCGGGTCGCAATCGATAGACCGACGACACCGTCCTCCGCGAGGGCGGGCTCAAACAATTCCCGGAGCCGGGCGACGGGGGCATACGTGTTGCTGAACGCTTGGAAGTAGGCAATGTAACGGGCGTGTTTCCATTTTCGGTGCAGCCGCGCCTTCACTTCGGCGAATTGGACCGAAATCGGATCACAGGCATTGCCTGCGAAGTCGCCACTTCCGTCATCCGAGCAGAACGTACACCCGCCCTTCGAGACGAGCCCGTCCCGGTTCGGACAAGTGAAGCCGCCGTCGAGCGGTACTTTGAACACTTTTCCGCCGAACTCGCGGCGATATGCTTCATTTAATTTGTGATATTTGGCTTCGCCAAACGGGTTTTGCATGAATATCCTCTCCTTCTTTGCTCATGCTATCACAAAGATAAGTCACCGTTATTTCATAATAAGTAATTTTTCTTGACAGTTATGAGGCGTTCCGTTAGCTTGGAGGAGGACTTATTTTTGATTCGGCCGTCGTGCCGAATTTTTATCGTTTAACGGGTAGGAAAGGAGTAACTGGTATGAACAACAAAATGCCGATTTCGGTATGGATTTTGGTCATCGCGATGGCGCTCAATACGACGGCGGCGTCTTTTTTATGGCCATTTAACACACTCTATATAAATGGATATTTAGGCGAGTCAATGACGCTCGCAGGGATGGCGTTGCTCGTTAACTCGGCGCTCGCCATTGCCGGGAACTATATCGGGGGGACGCTGTTTGACCGGATCGGCGGGAAGCGGACGCTCATCCTCTCGGTCGGCCTATTGCTCGTGAGCTCGCTCGGGTTCTTGTTGTTCCATGCCACGTTCCTCGGCTACTTGGGCTGGCTCGGCTTAATCGGGTTCTCCGGCGGTCTCGTCTTCCCGACGGTATACGCCTTTGCCGGCTTGATTTGGCCGGAAGGTGGACGCCGTTCGTTCAACGCGATTTACGTCGCTCAAAACGTCGGGGTCGCCCTCGGGACAGCGATGAGCGGACAGATTGCGCGCATCGATATCGAGTTGATTTTCTACGCCAACTTCTTCTTATCGGTCTTATTCGTCGTCGTCCTCTTATTCGGGCTCCGTTATTTGAAAGACCCGGCACGTCCGGTCGTCCAGTCGCAGCTTGAGGCTGCGGCGACGACGTTATCGAGTGCGACGATGAAATCGATGTGGTTCGTCGCCATCGGCTACGCGGCCCTTTGGTTCGTTTACGTGCAGTGGCAAGGGACAATCGCCGTCCATTCGAAAGACCTTGGCGTGACAATCAGCCAGTATTCACTCCTTTGGACGGTGAACGGAGCCTTGATCGTGTTCGCTCAACCGCTCCTCAACCGGGCGCTTCGTTACTTTGAAGATGATTTGAAGAAGCAACTCATCGTCGGCGCCGTCATTTTCCTCGCTGCCTTCGCGGTCGTCCCGTTCGCGGGGGGCTTCACGATGTTCATGGTCGCGATGATCGTCATGACGATCGGGGAGATGTTCATTTGGCCGGCCGTTCCGACGATTGCCGCGAAACTCGCACCGCCGGGGAAAGCAGGTCAGTTCCAAGGACTCGTCAATATCGCGGCCTCGGTCGGTCGGATGATCGGTCCGACCGTGTCGGGTCTCGTCTATGACGTATTCGGCATCGGTGCCGTCTTTACAATGCTATTCTTGCTCACGGCCATCGCGCTCGCGTTCTTCATTTTCATGAAGGACATCCGAGTACCTGAAAAATCAAGTTGACGCTCTAAAACAGATTGGGCTAAAATGAACGAGTGAGATCATACACATGCGTAGAAGAGGAATAGTATCGTGACGTCTGTATTTGTAGAGAGCCGGTGGGTGGTGTGAACCGGTATATGGACCGCGAGAACTCGCCTTGGAGCAGTTCGCCTGAACGAACAGTAGGGTGAACCGGAGTTACGCCTCGTTACCGGCGTCTCAAGTGGCAGAAATGCAACATGGGTGGTACCGCGGAAAGCTTTCAAGCCTTTCGTCCCATTACCGGGGCGGAAGGCTTTTTATTATGCAGAGGAGGATGAATGTTGGACTATTTTAAACATCAAGACATCGAGCCGAAATGGCAAAAGCGTTGGGACGAGAAAGATGCATTCCGGACGACAGAAGACCCGGACAAGGAGTGTTTCTACGTCCTTGACATGTTCCCTTATCCATCAGGAGCCGGACTTCACGTCGGTCACCCGGAAGGTTACACGGCGACGGACATCATCGCCCGCATGAAACGGATGCAAGGCTTCAACGTCCTCCATCCAATGGGTTGGGACGCGTTCGGTCTTCCGGCCGAGCAATATGCCCTCGACACAGGGAACGACCCGCGCGAGTTCACAGAGCGCAACATCGGCACATTCCGCCGCCAATTGAAAGAGCTCGGTTTCTCATACGATTGGGATCGTGAAATCAGCACGACCGACCCGAAATACTACAAGTGGACGCAATGGATCTTCACACAACTCCATGACCGCGGACTCGCCTACGTCGACGAAGTCGCCGTCAACTGGTGCCCGGCCCTCGGGACGGTACTCGCCAACGAAGAAGTCATCGACGGATTGTCGGAGCGGGGAAGCCACCCGGTTTACCGTGTGCCGATGAAGCAGTGGGTGCTTCGTATCACAGAATACGCCGAGCGGTTGCTCGATGATTTAGAAGGGCTTGACTGGCCAGACAGCGTCAAAGAGATGCAACGCAACTGGATCGGCAAGTCGGTCGGGGCCGAAGTCGATTTCAAAGTCGACGGTCACGATAAAGTCGTGACGGTGTTCACAACACGTCCGGACACACTTTACGGCGCGACATACGTCACGCTCGCACCGGAGCACCCGTTTGTGAAAGCAATCGCGACACCGGAACAAGTCGTCGCCATCGAAGCGTACGTCGAAGAAGTCTCGAAAAAGACAGACCTCGAACGGACGGATCTCGCCAAGGAGAAGACGGGTGTATTTACCGGCGCTTACGCCATCAACCCGGTCAACGGGGAGAAGCTTCCGATTTGGATCGCTGACTACGTGTTGTCGACATACGGCACGGGCGCGGTCATGGCCGTACCTGGACATGATGAGCGCGACTATGAGTTCGCGAAGACGTTCGACCTTCCGATCCGTGAAGTCGTCACAGGCGGCAACTTGGATGAGGCGGCTTACGTCGAGGACGGCGTCCACGTCAACTCAGGCAGCTTGGACGGCCTCAATAAAGCCGACGCGATCGCCAAAATCATCGAAGAACTCGAACTCGCCGGCACTGGCCGTGCGAAGACGACGTATCGTCTCCGCGATTGGTTGTTCAGCCGTCAACGCTATTGGGGCGAGCCGATTCCAATCATTCATATGGAAGACGGTACGCTCAAGACCGTTGCGATTGAAGAGCTTCCGCTCGAACTCCCGATTATCGATGAAATCAAGCCGTCGGGTACGGGAGAATCACCGCTTGCGAACGCCGACGAGTGGTTGACGTACACGGATCCTGTGACCGGTGAGAAGGGGCGTCGCGAGACGAACACGATGCCGCAATGGGCCGGTAGCTGCTGGTACTACATTCGCTTCATCGATCCGCACAATGAAGACATGATTGCGGATCCAGAGAAGTTGAAGCGTTGGCTTCCGGTCGACTTATATATCGGTGGTACGGAGCACGCGGTCCTACACTTGCTCTACGCTCGCTTCTGGCATAAAGTGCTCTATGATATCGGCATCGTTCCAACGAACGAGCCATTCCAAAAGCTCTATAACCAAGGGATGATTCTCGGTGAGAACAACGAAAAGATGTCGAAGTCAAAAGGGAACGTCGTCAACCCGGACGATATTATCAAATCGCACGGTGCTGACACGCTTCGCCTTTACGAGATGTTCATGGGACCGCTCGACGCAGCCATCGCTTGGTCGACGAACGGCCTTGACGGCGCTCGTCGCTTCCTTGACCGCGTCTGGCGCTTGTTCGACCAGACGGAGCTCACGGACGGCGCTCCGACGGCCGACTTCGAACGGACGTACCATCAGACGGTGAAGAAAGTGACAGAAGACTACGAGGCGCTCCGTTTCAACACGGCAATCTCGCAACTCATGGTCTTCATCAACGAGGCGTACAAACAAGACACGCTTCCAAAACAAGAGATGGTCAACTTCATCAAGATGCTGTCCCCAGTCGCGCCACACTTGGCCGAAGAGTTATGGGAACGTCTCGGCATGACAGAAGACTTGACGTACGCGGCATGGCCGACGTTCGATGAGTCGAAACTCGTCAGCGACACGATTGAAGTCGTCATCCAAGTGAACGGGAAGCTTCGTGCGAAGATGCACGTGGCCCGCGACGCTTCGAAAGAAGCGCTCGAGGCCGATGCGCTTGCGAACGAACGCGTTCAAGAGTTCACGGAAGGAAAGACGGTCCGCAAAGTGATCGTCGTTCCAGGAAAACTCGTCAATATCGTCGTTGGATAAGCAAAGGAATGTGTGACATTGTCACACGTTCCTTTCTTTTTCGTCATGTCGTTTTCTTTTCGGGTCGGGTTTGTTACACTAAAGGGCGATACTGCATATAAAGGGGACGAAACGTCCATGAAACGTTCATACGTACTATATACGACGCTATTTGCCGTCGTCGTCGGAGTGATTTTATGCTATGTGTTCGTCTTTTCGGACGAGGACATCCAAAGCCAAATCGCCTCGACGTTTGAGAAAATCGATATTCAAACGAGCCATCAATCGACTTCGGTACCTCCCGTCGAGGCCTCGCCGGACGAGGAGGACATCGATACGACCGATGCCCTCGAACAGATTCAAGAGATTGATGAAGTGTACTATAGTGACACGATCGGATCGTATCTCGTCTTGACGAAAAATAAAGAGTTCTTCGAAGTGAGCGGGAACGCCAATCGCGTGAATGCGTCGCTCATATTGGAGAACGAAGGGCAACCCTATCGGTTCGGCGAGTTCATCGGCATGCGCATGATTTCCGAGGAAAAGATATATGCCGTCACGGCGAACGGGGTTCTCGTGACAATCGAGCGGGTAGAAGGCCGTTGGACGGAACAACGACGCAAATTGATTAAAGGAATCGCCTCGACAGATCGGTTGTTCGGCCTCGGTTACGATGAAGAGACGAAACGATTGATTATCATGAGCCGTTTGGAGGACACGCCGGATGTAGAACTGTTGTACGTCCAAGAGCGGACGCTCGAGGAAGAGACGGTCGACGACAGTGGGGCGGAAACGGATACATCGTCGGAAACCGATTCAGACGACGATTCGACATCGACGACAGATGAAGCAGATGCTGAAGCAGCACCGGAACCGAAGACGGAATGGGCTGTCGAGTCGAGAAAACCGCTCACGACCGAAGGAATGAGCGCCTCGATTCAACAGAAGTTCGAGAACTTCCGCGGTGTCGGCCTCGTCGAACGCCAAGGGCGCATTTACGTCCTTGATTCGGAAGAACTCGTCCTCTATACGGTCAACCCGGACGAAGGGACGATGAACGGGCAGATGGTGACACCCCGCGTCTACGGCTCGACCGGCATGTTCCTGCAAGACAATGAGATATTCGCCATCGTGCGACCAGATGTGTTCGACCTTGACGATTTCGTCTCGGTCGACTGATAGGAGAGAATGAGATGAGCAAACGTTACTTTTATGAAGAGGTTCGCCAGTTCCACGAGACGTTCGGACACCCGGAGGCGAGTGCACCGCAACCGCTTAGCTTAGACCGTGCTGTCAAACGTTCGGTCTGGACGGCAGAAGAAGCTGTCGTCGAATTTTTACATCAATCGGCACGGAATGAAGAAGAGTTCCTCGCTGCCGTCGCCACGTTCCAACAAGGATTCGAACAGGCGGTTCAAAAATCGCTCCAAGACGCACCGCCGACGGACGACGTCGCGCGTCTCGTTGGACAAGGTGATGCGCTTACGGACGCCCTCTATTTCGTGATGGGCAGTTTCGTCGAACTCGGGCTCGACCCGGTTCCGTTGTTTGAAATCGTGCAGCGTGCCAATATGGCGAAGCTCGGACCAGACGGTAAGCCGATTCTCCGTGCGTCAGACAATAAAGTCATGAAGCCGGAAGGCTGGTTGCCACCCGAGCCAGAGCTCGAGGCGGAAGTAAGACGTCAACTTGAAGCAAAACAGTGACACTAAAAAGAGAGCCGATCGCACGTGCGATCGACTCTCTTTGTTTATACGGTCGTCTGTTCCGCGAACTGTGCCGCGTGTGAACCGGCACAGTGTCCGGTCGTGAAGGCGGCCGTGATGTTATAACCACCCGTATAGCCGTGAATATCGAGCACTTCGCCGGCGAAGAACAAGCCGTCTGCTTTCTTCGACATCATCGTTTGTGGGGCGATTTCTTTGACGGAAACGCCGCCGCCCGTGACGAACGCTTTATCGAAATCGAGCGTTCCGGTGGCGTGCAACTCGAACGTCTTCAATCGGGTCGCGAAATCGATGACCGATTGTTTCTTCAGTTGGCTCGCGTCCTCTTCGCCGAACGCGAGGTCGGCCAACAACAAGTCGAGCATCCGTTCTGGGATGAACCCTTTCCAGACGTTCTTGACGGCCCGCTTCGGTTGGTCTTGCACTTGGTTCCAAAGCTCTTGATACAGCTCGTCACGTGCCATGTCCGGGAACAAGTCGAGCGAGAGGGCGACGACGCGCTCTTTGCTACGTTTGCGTTCTTTAATCGTATATTGACTGCACCGGAGGGCAATCGGACCCGAAATCCCGAAATGCGTGAAAATCATGTCGCCGCGGTGTGTCTTAATCGGCTTGCCTTTCTTGCCGTGTACGGTGAGGGCGACATCACGGAGTGACAGCCCCTGCAGCTGTTTCGTGCCGATGAACGCATCGTTCAACAAAATCGGTACTTCAGTCGGGAACAGCTCGGTGATCGTATGGCCGGCTTTCTCGGCCCATGGATAGCCGTCCCCGGTCGAGCCGGTGTGAGGGACAGATTGTCCACCGACGGCGATGACGCAAGCGCCGGCCTCAATCCGCTCGCCGTCCTCGAGTTCGACCGCTTCGAACTCATTTGCTTCATTAAAATGGAGCGTCTTCACTTTCGCATTTTTGCGAATCTCGACACCGAGTTGGTCGATGGCCCTGAGGAGCGTGTTGACGACGTCTTGCGCTTTATCCGTCACCGGGAACATCCGGCCATTATCTTCCTCTTTTAAAGGGATGCCGAACCCGGTGAACAAGTCGATAATCGACTGGTTGTCGAACTGGGCGAGGGCGCTATATAAGAAGCGTCCGTTCCCCGGGATGAATTGAATCAACTCGTCGACGGGCTTGCGGTTCGTCACGTTACAGCGTCCTCCGCCAGAAATGGCGAGCTTGCGTCCGAGCTTCGAACCTTTATCAATTAGGAGCGTGTTCGCTCCGGCTTTAGCGGCGGCATAGGTCGCCATCAGACCGCTTGGGCCTCCTCCGATGACGATTACATCTTTCCTCATGGTATCCCTCGTTTCTCTTTCAAATCAAATTCGTAACTTTATTATCTGCAACAGTAAGAGTATAATGAGAAACGGTCGTTTTGTAAAATTAGGTACATTAGTTGTGAAACAATAGATGGAGGTATCTCATGTCATCAAGCGTCAAACAAGATTCAGGACGAGAGTCCTTCGTCAAAGGCACGCTGCTGCTGTCAGCCGGAAATTTGATTTCACGTGCACTCGGACTGCTCTATACGTTCCCGTTCCAAGCGATGGTCGGGATTGCCGGTGTCACGCTCTATCAGGCGGCGTACACCTATTATGCGCTCATGATCGCCATTTCGACGGCGGGGATTCCCGTGGCCGTATCGAAATTCATCGCCAAGTATAATGCGCTCGGCGAATATGGCACGAGTCAGCGCTTGTTCCGCCAAGGGATGAAGCTGATGCTCGTGACCGGAGTCGTCGCTTTTTTATTACTGTTCTTCTCAGCACCGTGGTTATCGGAACTCATGGTCCGCAACTCGGAGAACAATCAGCAATATATCGACTCGTTGACGCTCGTCACGCGTAGCGTCAGTTTCGCTCTCCTGCTCATCCCAGCGATGAGTATGGTGCGCGGCTATTTCCAAGGACATCAGGACATGGCCCCGACGGCCATCTCCCAGGTCATCGAACAGATCGTCCGCATCATGTTCCTCCTCAGTGGGACGATGCTCGTCTTGTTCGTCTTCTCGGACTCGGCACTCATTCGTCCGCTCGCTGACTCGCTCGGTGGCACCGCTGCCGTGGCGACGACCGAGTTGAACGGTTTGAAAGTGCTCGCCGTCACGATTGCGACGTTCAGCGCCTTTATCGGTGCGATTGGGAGTATCGTCGTGCTCGCCATGTACTGGCGCAAACGGAAAGACATCCATCGTCAAACCGATAATCCGGCCGGCACACCGGTCCGTTCGATGAAATCACTATTGCTCGAGTTGCTCAGCTATTCGATTCCAATCGTCATGGTCGGTCTGTCGACGCCGCTCTATCAGTTCGTCGACCAGTTGACGATGGTCAATGCGTTGCTCAACTCTGGGAAGTCGGTCGCCGAAGCGACGTCCGCGTTCGGATTCTTGACGGGGAACGCCCATAAAATCGTGTTGATTCCGGTATCGATTGCGGCGAGTGTGTCGATGGCGACCATCCCGCTCGTGACAAAATCGTTCACGCACGGCGATATGAACAAAGTTCGCAATCAAGTGAACCATATTTTCCAAGTATCGTTCTTTGTCACCATCCCGGCCGTCATCGGATTGGTCGCGCTCGCGGAGCCGTTGTTCGGGACGTTGTTCCCAGGTGACCGCGAAGGGTGGGTCTACCTGCTCCACTACGCACCGAGTGCGTTCTTCCTCGCTTATTACTCGGTGGCGGCGGCCATCCTGCAAGGGATCAACCGTCAATATTTCACCATCTTCGCGACGGCGATGGGTCTCATCACGAAAGCTGTGCTCAACGTACCTTTCGTGTATGCACTCGGCGGGATCGGCGCTGGTTATGCGACGATCGCCGGTTATATCGTCGCGATTATCCTCATGGTTTGGAAAATCCAACGGGCGCTCCAGTTTCCGTATAAGCAACTGTTGCGTCGGACGATGCTCATGTTTGCCATGGGTGGCGCGATGTTTATCGCCGTGTATGGTTCGCTGTTCGTCACGCTCCGGAATGAACCGAGTTGGGGCAATGATATCGTTGCCACGATCGTCGGTTTCGGAATCGGTCTCGTCGTATACGGCTATCTCGGTTGGAGAAGCCACTTGGCCGGAAAACTATTAGGGAAACGATTCCAGTATCGGAGGAAAGCTTAATGCGAATTGATAAATTATTGGCGAACATGGGATACGGTTCGCGCAAAGACGTCAAGATTTTACTGAAACAAGGGGTTGTCCGTGTCGATGACCAACCTGTCAAAGACGCGAAACGTCAAGTCAACCTTGAAACGGAACGGGTGACCGTGCAAGGCGAGGTCGTCGAGTACAAACCGTTCGTCTACTTGATGATGAACAAGCCGGCAGGTGTCATCAGTGCGACCGAGGATAAGGTCGAATCGACGGTCGTCGATTTGATTGACCCGTCCTACGCCCATTACGAGTTGTTCCCGGTCGGACGTCTCGACAAGGACACGACCGGTCTGTTGCTTCTCACAAACGATGGGGCGTTCAATCATGCGCTCATGTCACCGCGTAAGCATGTCGACAAAGTGTATGTCGCCGAAGTTGACGGGGAGATGACGACAGACGATGTCCGTCACTTCGCCGAGGGTGTCGAGCTTGAGGACGGCTATACGACGAAACCGGCCCGACTTGAGCTCATCAGCAAATCCGGACGTCGTTCGACGGTCCGTCTGACGCTCTCGGAAGGGAAGTATCATCAAGTAAAACGGATGATTGCCGCGGTCGGGAAACACGTCGAGCAGCTCGAACGGGTCCAAATCGGCGCACTCGAGCTCGACCCGACGCTCGAACCCGGGGCGTATCGGGAGTTGAGCGAAGAGGAAGTCGACTTGTTCTTCACATGAAATGAAGGCACGTGTCAGCCGACACGTGCCTTTTTGGGCGCAAAAAAAAGGGACCCGTTGCCGGAATCCCTCGTAACTTGTTATTTAATTTGCCGTCTTGAGCGAACGTTTTGATGATGTCCACGTTCCGCGACTCGGACTTTCAACCAGATTGTTGTATTCAAGCACGTTCAAATCACGCTGTACGGTGCGTGATGTGATCCCGAACTCCTCTACTAGTTCAGAAGTGGTGACGCATTCCCTTTCGTTAATGAACAAATAAATGGACTTGATGCGGGTTAGCATACGATCTGTTGAACCTTTCATTGGATAACCTCCCAATGCGTAGAATGATGAAAGACAAAACCTACGGACGACAAATGAAATATGAAATTGTTATTTTCTAAAATTACACCTTTAGTATACCGCTCCTGCATAGAATTGCAAGGGAAAAGAACGAACAATCGAAATGTAAAGAAACGATTATGAACGTAAATATCGAATGAAGGATATGTAAAGACGTAGACAAAAGGCTAAAAGACGAACGAAAAAATATTTTCGAAATGAATGTTCGTCTTTCTAACATTTGGATATACTAATAAGGGAGAGAACATTCGCAAAGGGGAGATCCATATGAATTGGAGACAAGAAGTCGACGCACGAAAAGACGCATTTTTAGAAGATTTAACAGGGTTATTGCAAATCCCAAGCGTGCTTGATGAGACGAAGACCGGCCCGAACGAACCGTTTGGACCTGAAGTCCGCCGAGCTCTCGATTACATGTTTGCACTCGGAGAGCGAGACGGGTTCGCTACGAAAGACGTCGCCGGATACGCGGGGCATTTAGAATACGGGTCAGGGGAAGAAATCGTTGGCATCCTCTGTCACTTAGACGTGGTGCCGGCTGGGGAGGGATGGACGTATGGGGCGTTCAATCCTACCATCGCCGACGGGAAAATATTCGCCCGTGGCAGCAATGACGATAAAGGACCGACGATGGCTGCTTATTACGGACTGCGCATCGTGAAGGAACTTGGATTGCCGCTATCGAAACGCGTCCGCCTGATTGCAGGTTGCGACGAGGAGAGCGAATGGCGTTGTGTCCGCGAATACTTCAAACAAGAGGCGATGCCGACATATGGCTTCGCACCGGACGCTGACTTTCCAATTATCAATGCTGAAAAGGGGCTATACGATGGCGTCTTGAAGCAGCTCCCAATTCAACGGGTGCCAGGCTCGAAACATCACTTGGTCTCGTTCGTGAGCGGAGAACGGCCGAACATGGTCCCGGACTTTGCGACAGCGGTACTCGAGACAGAAGACGTTCTCGAAGAAAAGTTTGAAGCGTATCTCGAAAAATATGAAGCGGACGGCACGTGCACATGGGACCAAGGGACGTATACGTTCACGATGAAAGGTGTGGCCGCCCACGCCATGGAACCAGATAACGGAGTCAACGCGGCCTACGTCCTCGCCGGCTTCTTGTTGACGCTCCCGCTCGACATTCAAGGAGAGCGCTACATCGAGTTCATTCGTCACGTGTTCGCCGATTCACGCGGGATTTCACTCGGTATCGAAGCGAGTGATGAGACGGGTGATTTGACGATTAACGGTGGCGTGTTCCGCTATCAAGGGGACGAACGGACGGCGACGGTGAATATCCGTTATCCATACACCGCGAAATTCGAGGAACGGTTGCAAAACTTGAAAGAGATCGCCTTGTCGTTCGGGTTCGAACTGTCGACGCGTCATCATATGCCGCCGCACCATGTGGCCGAAGACCATCCGCTCGTGAAAACGTTGGCAGGCGTCTATGAGCGTCAGACCGGCGAGTCAGCGCACTTGATGGCCATCGGCGGAGGGACGTATGCGCGCTCGCTCGAGGCTGGTGTCGCTTTTGGGGCGCTGTTCCCTGGAGCGAAAGACGTCGCCCACCAAGTCGATGAATACATGGAAATTGAAGATTTACTTCGCGCCGCCGCCATCTATGCGGAAGCGATTTATGAGCTCGCTAAATAATAACCCGTGAGAGCTGACTGATTCGGTCGGCTCTCTGTCTGTTAGGAAGGAAGTTTACTGTGAACCAACAAAAAATATCGTTTCAATCGATTTACGTCGCCATTTTCTTTGCCCAAGGAGCCCTCATTCCTTACATGGCACTTTTCTTCTCGCAGTCACGTTTTGATTTGTCTCCGGGTCAGGTCGGAACAATCGTCGCCATCATGCCGATCCTCTCAATCGGTGTCCAACCGCTATGGGGCATGCTCGCCGACCGGACGGGACGGGTTCGGGCTTGGCTGATTATCGCAATGCTCGGGGCGGCCGCCTTATCGCTCACGTTCTTATTCGCGACGTCTTACGTATGGATTATTGTATTGATGATCGCCTGGTCCATCTTCCAATGTGCACACATCCCGCTCGTCGATATGATGACTCTCGAGTATACGTCACGCGCCAAAATCGACTACGGGGCCATTCGGCTGTTCGGGTCGGCCGGGTTTGCGATTGCGGTGTTCGTCATGGGTCGCATCTCGGACACGACGTGGGGCCTCGCGAGTACGTTCTTACTTAGTGCGGTCATGCTGACAATCGGGACGCTGTTCGTGCGGAGCGTATCTGAACAGGAACCGAAGCAAGTGCACACGACGGCCCCGTTCCAATGGTCGGCCGTCTGGAATGGGCCGTTCATCGCCTTTTTGATTGGGGGAATGCTCGTCTTCGGCCCGATTTACGCGAATAACTATTACTTCGGAATTTATGTGACGAGCATCGGAGGCTCAACGACGCTCGTCGGGACACTGTTCCTTGTCGCGGTATTATGCGAAATTCCATTCATGAAAGTGGCTTACCAAATCGTCTCACGTCTAGGTACGGTCAACGTGCTGGCGGGAGCCGCCTTGATTTCGGCGCTTCGCAACGGCTGGTTAGCACTTGAGCCCCCGATTTGGGTCGTTTGGATTCTTGCCATCGTTCAAGGACTGGTCGTCGGATTATTGATTCCGGTCGCACTTCAATTTGTCCGCAGCCTTGTCAGTCGCAACGTCGTCTCGACGGCGATTGGCGTCTATATGGCCATCACGTCAGGACTAGCGACGGCCGGTTTCAACTTACTTAGTGGATTTATCATTGAATATAAAAGCATCATCGGTGTATTTTGGATGTACACGGTGGTCAGCATCGTAGGAGCGGTCCTCTTCTTTGGACTGAGACGTTTTCGAGTGAAAGGATGATGGTCATGTCGACACATTATTTTTTGGCGCTACCCATCGAGGACGAAAAGTTCGAACATGTACAGCGGGACATCTTGCCGTTTTATTCGTATCGTCGGACGTATCGTCCGGAGGAATTTCATTTGACACTTCAGTTTCTCGGTTCATTGGACGATGATGAAGTCGAGGCAGTGAAAGAACTCACACGTGAAGTGACAACGTCGACGGCCCCGTTCGCGCTGACGTTCCAGCAAATCGACCACTTCGGTAGACCGGATCGTCCGCGTGTCTTGACGATCGTCCCGGAACCGTCCGTGGACTTGACGGCGCTTACCGGGACGCTTCGACGAAAGTTATCCGAAGAGATTCCAGCACTCGACCGTAAACCGTTCGTCCCCCACGTCACACTCGCGAAGAAGTGGGACATAGGCACACGAATCCCGTACATCGCCCCGACGTTTACCATCGAGGAGCCGATTGAAACGGTTGTACTTTATCGAATCAATCCAAACCATACCCCTGCCTATGAGGCAGTCGAAGTATTTCCGTTACAGCGGTCAGAGGAGGACACATGGCGATCCCGATTAAAATTTTTGACGTAACATCTAAATATGAACGAAACATGCTCGACCAGTTCAATCGCTTTCAAGAGTATGTCGAGTCCGATGTCGCTCGCATGCGTCGTCTTCACGATTCCAATCGGTTGAATCCTCCCGAAATCATGGAGTTTGAGAACCCGTGGTGGAAATTTTGGCGCCGTACGGAACGCATCGAGCTCGAACCGACACCGCTCTCGGAGTCGCAGTTCCAGACGTTGCTCACGAACCGCCGTCATATCCAAAAACTGCAGTACGCCTGTGAAGGGGCGACCGAGGCGGACGTCCCGTTGTTGCCGTTTTTGCGAGAATACGGATATCGCAAGATGGTATCCGAATGGAACGACCAACACTTCTTCATGTATCGTCCGGTCGTCGAATGGAACGGGGCGACGGTCGAACTGAGCCATCTCATCATCGGACCATCGCATATTTACCTGGTCGAATGGCTCGACGGCGACCGCAGCATCTATCACATATCGAAGCAGAAGACGTGGATTCATCAACCGCTCAAAGGGGAAAATAAACGTGTAGTCAACCCGCTCATCGCGTTGACGCGCACCGAAGAAATCGTTCGACAGTTTCTTCCGTCCTATGACGGGGTCATCCAAAAAGTGACGGTGGCCCCACAAGGCTATTTCGATCATGTGCCTGAAATTCGGTCGACTCAGTTCATCTCACGCGCGGATTATGAACCGTGGATGAAACAAGTGAACACGAGGGCGCCGATCGTCAAAGCCCAACAAATTCGAGATGTGGCGAAACTACTAGATGCGACAGCCCAGATGCCGTTTCGACAATTTTTGGACCAGTAGGTAGGAGAGGATGGAACGCGTATGCATCACACACCAAATCAGCAAACGACGTCTCATGTGACGATTGAACGGGCTTCCTTGCTCTCATTCGAGACGATTCGACTCGAGGTCATTGCCGAATATGAATCCGTACCGGTACAAATCGAACAAAACGGTCGACCGGTCGATTACGTGTTGCTCAACGAATGGACGACAGAGGCGGGCACGATTGAACGAGATATCCAATTGACGCGCCCGGTTACGCTCGAAGCGGTCTATACCGTGTTTCACCCTGGACATAAGACGATTGTCGTCGTGCCCCGCGAAATTGTGCATACGGACGAGTTTGAACGTCGCTATGCCTATGACGGACCGCTCGGCCTTTCATTTTCCGGGCAATCGATTGAGGCATATGTCTGGTCGCCCGTCGCGTTTTCGATTTGGTTCGTCATCCATGATCCCGAAACGCATCGTGAGATTGAACGGTTTCGCATGTCTCGGAGCGGTCGAGGCGTCTGGCATGCCGATGTTCCTAGACTGTACGAAGGCTATTTTTATCGACTGTACGTCAAGACACCTGTCGAAACGAACGAGGTCGTCGATCCTTACGCCAAAGCCGTCAGCCTAAATGGCGAATTTGGCGTATTGATCGATGTTGAGACAGCCGTCGCTGAGCACGTGGAGCCGGCAGAACGCCCGCCTCTCCGCAAAGCGACAGATGCCGTCATCTATGAACTGCATATCCGTGACTTCACGAGCCACCCTGCGTCGACGAGTCGACGGCAAGGGCTGTACGCCAGCATCGTCGAGACCGGGCTTGAAACCCGGGCGGGGAACAGTGCCGGTTTCGATTATTTGAAAGAACTTGGGGTCACGCACCTGCAGTTATTGCCGGTCCATGATTTTGGAAGCGTCGACGAAGCGACCCGGATGCCCTACAACTGGGGTTATGATCCAATCCATTGGTTCGGGTTGGAAGGCAGTTACGCCTCGAAACCTGACGAGCCGCTATCACGCATTCTAGAGTATGCCGAAATGGTCGATGCCTTGCATCGCCATGACATGCGCGTCGTCGTCGATGTCGTCATGAACCATATCTTCATCCGTGAGCAATCGTCGCTCGAAGCACTCGTCCCGTACTATTATTTCCGTTATGAACATGACGGGACGGTCGCGAACGGGACCGGCGTCGGAAACGACACGGCCTCAGAACGGTATATGATGCGAAGGATGATTGTCGATTGTGTGACGTACTTTGCCGAGACGTATCACGTCGACGGTTTCCGGTTCGACTTGATGGGCATTCATGACGTCGAGACGATGAATCAAATACGGGCCGCACTCGATAAAATCGATCGCTCGATTTTGATTTACGGGGAAGGATGGGATTTGGCAACACCGCTCAGCCCGTCATTGAAAGCCTCGTCGCATAACGCGGCCTTCATGCCCCGAATCGGTCATTTCAATGACATGATGCGGGACGCCTTGAAAGGGTCGACGTTCAATGACCGGGAGCGCGGGTTCGTCTCCGGGAACGAGTGGCGGGAGTGGGAGCTTCGTGAATGCCTCACCGGAGCGGTCCAAATCCCGAACGTCACCGTCGGGCGTTTCCCGAGCCCGCAGTATACGATCAACTACGTCGAAGCACATGACAATTATACGACGTACGATAAATTGCTCTTGTCGTGTGAAGATATGGACGAGACGATGCGGTTGCGGATGCAACGGTTCGCCACAGCCATCGTCATCACGTCGCAAGGCGTCCCGTTCCTTCACGCCGGCCAAGAGTTTGGTCGGACAAAACAAGGGGTTGAGAACAGCTATAATGCACCGGACCGAATCAATCACTTCGATTGGGACTTACGTGACGAGCGGCAAAGTGAGGTCGAGTTTGTGAAGACCCTACTCAAGTTACGGCGCCGTCACACGTGTTTCCGCTACGATACCCGGCAAAAAGTCATCGAACAGTTCAAGTTCCTCCCGTCGCCCCCGGGCGTGATTGCATACGAGCTGACGGCGAGCCATTCTTATGATGCCTGGCAGCGCGTCCGCGTCTATCTGAACGGAACGTTCCACGATGTGACATTCCAAGCGGAGGGGGACTGGAACGTCTACGTACAAGGGGAAACGGCGAGCCTCGTCCCGATTGAACGAAATCCGAGCCAGATTCAAGTCGAGTCGTTGTCAATGACGATTATCGCGTGTTAATATGGTGATTGTATCTTTGTAATTCTTAATGAGATTTGAGCGTGATGAATATGTATTCAGATATAATCGGTGCGCTCGGTGAAGAGTGGACGGTGGCTTCCGCAGGCGGGATTACAGGCGAAGCGTACGTAGCGACGACGCGCCAACAAAAAATCTTTGTCAAACGAAACTCGTCCCCGTTTTTAGCCATTCTTTCCGCCGAAGGCATCGTCCCCAAATTGCTGTGGACGAAACGGATGTTTAACGGTGACGTCCTCAGTGCCCAACAGTTCATCGAAGGTCGTGAGCTCTCGCCAGCCGATATGAAACGGGCTGATGTGGCGGCACAGCTTGGGAAGATTCATCATTCGAAAGAGCTATTATTCATGTTGCAGCAGTTGAATCATACACCGGTCACGTCCTCACTGTTGCTCCGGCAATGTGCCGCTTACGAGCAAGACGAGGCGGACGTGACGATTGATGAGGCAATCCGTTGGTTGTCGGTCCATCAGCCGATTGATGACGAACGTGAACTCGTCGTCTGCCATTCAGACTTGAACCATAACAATTGGATTGAGGATGAGACCGGTCTGTTATATTTGACCGACTGGGATGACGCCATCATCGCCGACCGTGCCTTTGATTTGGCCATGGTCGTCTACAGCTACGTCGACGAGGTGGACTGGGAGACGTGGTTCAGCCATTACGGCATCCGTTTCACCTCCGAGTTACACTATCGAATGCACTGGTATGCGATTGCCCAGACGGTTCTGACCTTATATGGGGAACAGAACGGCATCGCCCGAGCAGAAGGATTGACCGTGCTCCGGGAATTGCTCGATGAAGCAGAGGAACGGACACAATGAAAAAAGGGATGGATCACGAGTGTGAGCCATCCCTTTCCATATGCATCAGACATCATCAGGTTTCATGAAATACGCCCATACGAACGTCGCGATGACGGCGCCGAAGAACGTCAACGGAGCCGCGTAAAAAATAAGAAATTGATCTAACGTGCTCATCGATATAACCTCCTTGTGAAGGATGATTCATGTTCATTAAACAATGATTTCGTGTATAATCGCAAGGGGACTGCTCGCGCGAAGCGGCTAGTCAGCTGAAACTTGAACATTTCTTGAACGAAAGGTTGGAAAAACATGCGTTTACGTCACAAGCCTTGGGCTAAAGAATACATGGAAGCTCAAGAACACGTCTTTATCACTCATCCCGAAACGTTAAAAGGGAACTGGACATCAGAATTTAAGAACGACAATCCGCTCTTCATCGAAGTCGGGTCGGGGAAAGGGCAATTCATTTTAGGGATGGCCCAGCAGTTCCCGGACGTCAACTTCATCGCTATCGAGTTGTTCGAGAGCGTCGCCGTGTCGATCGTGCAAAAGCTCGTCGAAACGCCGATGCCGAACGTCCGCGTCTTGACTGTGGATGCCAAGCAACTCGTCGACTATTTCGAAGCCGGCGAAGTCGACCGCGTCTATTTGAACTTCTCAGATCCATGGCCGAAGACCCGACATGCGAAACGTCGTTTGACGTATAAGACATTCCTCGCCACGTACGAGGCTGTGTTGCCACGCGGAGGCGAGATTCACTTCAAGACGGATAACCGCGGACTGTTCGAATATTCACTCGAAAGCATGAGTCAATACGGCATGTACTTCACAGATATTTCACTTGATCTTCACGCGAACGAACCGGCAGATAACGTCCGTACCGAGTACGAAGAGCGCTTCAGCGCCATGGGACAACCGATTTATCGGATGGAGGCCGCGTTCCGCCCGAAAATTTGACACGCTTTTTTCTTATTTTAATAGCATTTTCTTCACACTTTTTTCTTTCTTCTTGGTACAATAGGAATGACGCTAAACTGGAATTAGAGAAGGGGGAACATGGGGATGTTGAAAAAAGCATGGGCAAGCCTGCTTGCACTAATCTTCATTCTAACAATCGCACCACTTAATACCTCGGCAAATGAGGCGTTCTTGGACGCCCTTGAAGAGGATTTGAAGGCCACGCACTATGATTACAAAGAAGGAACGGCTGAAATCGTAAAAGAAGAGACGCTCCGTCATTCGAATGGCAACGAAGTCATCGCGGCGGTCGTTGAAATTGATACGGTCCGTGACGGCATCTTCATCACACGTAAGACGGAGTTCCATTACTATGATGCGACGGACAACAAAATCCTCGCAACAGCTGACCTTGCAGAAGTCGAAGGCGCGACTGAATTTGCAGACGCAAATATCGACATGCTCGGACAACAAATCGTCTATTGGTTGCCTGTCTTGATCTTGTTACTTTTGATCGCGATTCCGGCTGTCATCTTGTTCGTTGTCGTGCCACGTTTCTACTCGACGACTGAATACATGAACCCGATTTACGAGAAAAACGATAACCCACGTTAAAAAAAGAGCCGCGAGGCTCTTTTTTTATGCCATCTTTAACTGTTCGACGATTTGAGCAACGTCCATGCCGTTACCGGCTGAGACGGAAGCGACGAAGGCGCTCTCGACGATCGGGCCGTCATAAAACTGGACGGTCTTCTCGCCTTCATACATATCGACGGCCAGTTCGGCGTTCATCGTGGCCGAACCGATATCCGATAAGATGAGTGCCTCTTTGTCGACGGCTTCAATGGCTTCAAGGATTCGGGTCACATCAGTCCCGATGCTGCCGTCTTCAAGCCCGCTCGCTAAATGAATCGGAACGGATGGGGCCATCTCTTTCATCAAGTCTTGAATCCCTTCAGCGATTTTGGCGCTATGGGATACGATGATGAGCTCTACGATATCACTCAACCTCCTTCATAATCGCTTTTAAGACGATTGAACTCGAGAGTGCCCCAGGGTCGACGGTGCCGCGAGAGTTCTCACCGAAATAAGACGCCCGTCCTTTCGTGGCGACCATATCCTCGGTCGCACCGACGAGTTGATCAAGTTTCGCGTCAAAGTCGTCGGACTCGTTCAAGTCACTCAAGAACGGGTCCCACACATCGACCATCGTCTTTTGGCCAACTTCCGATTTCCCGCGCGCCTTGATTGCTGTCGCTGCTTCGACGAGCGCTTCTTTGACGAGATTGAAATCGGCTTCGGTCGCGTCACCAAACTTAGGCGCTGCCTTGACGAAGGCGGAACCGTAAAGTGGACCGGCTGCACCACCGACTTTCGACATGAGCGTCATCCCGACTTTCTTACTCAAGTCGCCGAGAGTTGCGTAGTCATCATCGAGGACAGCGACAACCGCTTCAAAGCCACGTGACATATTGATGCCGTGATCTCCGTCGCCGATAGCGCGGTCGAGATCGGTCAATGTATCCTTGTTCGCCTCAATCTCTGATTGGGCGTGCCGTAATGCTTGCTTGAATCCTTCAATCGTCAACATTGCATGAACACCTCATTCGTAGATTAGAGTTTGAAACCGAGTGCCGCCGATGGTGCATCGAGATAGCCCGTCAACTCTTCATCGAGCGGCAAGAGTGTGATCGAGAAGCCGTGCATCTCGAGTGACGTCATATAGTTGCCGACGTATTTCCGTTTCAATGAATAGCCGGCATCTTCCAATTTTTTCGCGACGAAGTGATACGTCACGTACAGTTCAGATAGAGGCGTTCCGCCCATACCGTTGACCATGACGGCGACTTCGCCGGGGCTGACTTCTTTTTTCAAATGATCGAGCAAGTCATCGACAATCGCATCGACGTTCGTCGTCGGTTTCCGTTCGACGCCGCGTTCTCCGTGAATCCCGATTCCAATTTCCATTTCTTCTTCGTTCAAATCGAATCCAGGTTTACCGCTCACTGGCATATAGCAAGGTTCGACGGCCATCCCCATTGAGCGGACATTGGCCGCAACTTTCTCTGCAAGCGCTTTCACTTCATCGAGCGACTTCCCGCTCGCTGCGGCTGCACCGGCAATCTTGTGGACGAACACGGTACCGGCGACACCGCGACGGTCTTCTTTGTTCGTGATAGCGACATCATCGGCGACGACGACGTGGTCGACTTTAATGCCTTCGGCGTCCGCGAGCTCGGCGGCGAGTTCGAAGTTCATGACGTCACCTGCGTAGTTTTTGACGACGAGCAATACGCCGTTGCCGCCATCGGCCGCTTTGATGCCTTCGAGTACCATGTCCGGTGTCGGGGACGTGAACACTTCACCGCATACGGCGGCATCGAGCATCCCATCGCCTACATAACCGGCGTGCGCTGGTTCGTGACCGCTCCCTCCACCTGAGACGAGTCCGACTTTCCCGGACTTGGCCCCGTCGGCACGACAGAGGACATTGAATCCTTCCACACGACCGTACAGTTCAGGGTGGGCGTGGACCATACCTTCGACCATTTGTGACACGAGCTCGTTTGCTTCACCGATCAGTTTCTTCACGTGGGATCACTCCTTTTTGAGTTTGAAAAGTACCATATTCAATTTTCCACTCTTTTGGGTGAATTAAACAAAAAAAAGTCGGCGAAAATGTTCGCCGACCTCATCTCATGCATATTCAAGTAGAGCGCCAGTCTCTGAATCGACTGTGAATTGGTACGTCTTCTCTTCGTCGTTCTCGAGAACCGAGATGCCGCCTTTGAAGACATCGTACTCGCGTCCGTCATACGTGTAAATCTCAGGTGATGCCGAGATCCATGCCCCTTGGACGTGACCTTTGGCTGAAAATGCACGCTTCGTGTACTCAAGCGCATCCTCGGCCGATAAGCTTCGTTCATCTAACACTTTTTTCGTCATAAGTGCGGCTGCGATGGCAACCCCGATTCCAACTAACCAATATCTTTTCTTCATATGACTACCTCCCCTTGAACTATGGCTATCATGTACATCGTACCAAAACCTGTACCCCATTGGAACGAAAACCATTCGCATCTGTCGAAAAGTTCTGTATATAATGAAACAAGAACGGTTGAAGGGATGGATGGAAATGGAACAAAAAACGAGAGACTTATTCAAGACGTTGACAGAGCTTCCGGGCGCGCCCGGGTTTGAATCAGAGGTCCGCCGGTTTGTTCGTGACCGAATCACACCGCACGTCGATGAAGTCATGACGGATGGCATCGGCTCGATCTTTGGGAAACGAGTCGGCGATGAGGCGGGACCACGCATCATGGTTGCCGGTCATATGGACGAAGTCGCATTCATGGTCACCCGAATCACAGAAAACGGGATGCTGTACATACAACCGCTCGGCGGATGGTGGAGCCAAGTGCTCATGGCACAACGATTTGACATCGTGACGGCGGATGGATTGATTCCAGGGGTCGTCGCATCGACGCCGCCGCACTTGCTTGGACCGGAGGCGATGAACAAGCCGATGGACATGAAGCAAATGTTTATCGATATCGGGGCCGACACGAAAGAAGAGGCCGAATCGTGGGGCGTACGTCCAGGTCTACCGGCTGTGCCGACGAGCGAGTTCACGCCGCTCAAACATCCGAAAAAAATTATGGCCAAGGCATGGGACAACCGCTACGGCGTCGGGCTCGCCGTCGAGTTGCTCGAAGAGACGACAAAAGCCGATCACCCGAACATCTTGTTCGCCGGGGCGACCGTACAAGAAGAAGTCGGTCTCCGTGGTGCCCAAACAGCAGCCGAAATGATTCGTCCGGATGTCGCGCTTGTCCTCGACGCATCACCAGCCAACGATGCATCAGGCAATAAGACAGAGTTCGGACAGCTCGGGGAAGGGGCACTCATTCGTATCCTCGATCGAGTCATGGTCATGTCTCCTGAGATGCGTGACTTCCTGCTCGATACGGCATCTGATGAAAACATTAAGACCCAGTATTTCGTCTCGCCAGGTGGCACGGATGCGGGTCGCATCCACATGAGCGGGGAAGGGGTGCCGACGGCCGTCATCGGTGTCGCGGCGCGTTATATCCACACGCATGCCTCGATTTTGCATACGGACGACTACGACGCGGCGAAAGCGCTCCTGAAGGCACTCGTCAAACGACTCGATCGATCGACGATGGAGACGCTCCGGGCTTCACGCTAATTGAACGAAGAACGTCACTCGTGGAGTGGCGTTTTTTTTCATATTGAAATTTCACGAGAAAAGCTTATACTGATAAAAGTGTGAAGACAGAAACTTTACGACTGACAAGACAGAAAAGAGGAATTTCCATGCTTAAGAAAAAAGGGATTACGCTCAGTCCGTCGCTCTATTTCGTGACGGCTCTCAGTTATATGGCACTCGGATTATTCAGTACGCTCATTATCGGCTTGATTATGAAGACGGCCGGAGGACAGTTGCTCGAGACGAGCCTGTCTGGATTTGGTTCGACGCTCATCGAGATTGGTGACGTGGCCATCGGCTTGACCGGGCCTGCCATCGGAATCGCCATCGCCTATGCGCTCCAGGCACCACCGCTCATCTTGTTCTCGGCACTCGTCGTCGGGGCGTTCGGCTATGAGTTCGGACCGGCCGGCAGTTATGTGGCGACGTTGCTCGCCGTCGAAGTCGCCAAACTCGTCTCGAAGTCGACGAAACTCGATATTTTGGTCACGCCGTTCACGACGATCGGCATCGGTTATTTAAGTGCGACCTATATCGGTAAGTACGTCGGGTTGTTCATGACACAGCTCGGCACATGGATCGAATGGGGAACGGAACAGCAGCCACTGTTCATGGGCGTCGTCGTCGCGACGTTGATGGGGCTCGCGCTCACGGCTCCGATCTCGAGCGCGGCCATCGCCCTCATGCTCGGTTTGAGCGGGATTGCCGCCGGCGCGGCGACGGTCGGGTGTGCTGCCCAAATGGTCGGGTTTGCCATCACGAGCTATCGGGACAATGGCATCGGAGGCGCCATCGCCCAAGGCATCGGTACATCTATGCTCCAAGTCGGCAATATTGTCAAAAACCCATGGATTCTGTTGCCGCCGACCGTGGCCGGCGCTGTGCTCGCGCCGATTGCGATTCTGTTGTTTGAACTCGAGAGCGTCGCGGCAGGCGCTGGCATGGGAACAAGTGGACTCGTCGGACCGATCGTCATGCTCGAAACGATGGGCTTCAGTTGGTATACGTTCATCGTCGTCTTCGGCTTTTTAATCGTCGGGCCAGCGGTGCTCAGTTACGCCGTCTATCAAGTGTTGGTCCGGATGAACCGGATTCGACCGAACGACATGAAAATCGAATATTGAACATACGAAAGAGAGCGTCCCGTCAAATAAGCGGGACGCTCTCATTCGTTCACCACCCAAAAAAATTCCGGACGATTTCGACCGTTTCCCGCGGGACGCGGAAGCTCGCGAGGAATAGTACGAGCAGGACGGCATAGACGGGGAGTAAAAAACGTTTTCGAATGATGGGCAGCCTGCGCACAAGACGCTTGCCGACGCGTTCAAGTATGTAAATCACGGCGAATCCGACGACGAGCCAAATGAAAATCTCGCCTCGTGATTTGTCCGTATCGATGAACAAATAACCGTAGCGCAGAATCGCCAACATGCCGATGACGCCGACGAGTTGTTCAAGTGGATGCTTCATTTCTGGATTCAACTGTTCGCGTGTCCATTTTGTCATGACTTCACCTTTTTCACGTAGTCTTCACTCCCGACTATCATAAAACACGAGAGCGGAATGTGACAACGGACTTATGCTATCATGAATGAGGAAAAAAGAACAGGAGTGGTGAAGATGAAACAACTGACAACGATGAACGAATATACAGCAGCGAAACAAGGGAAGAGCGTCCTCATGTTTTCAGCAACGTGGTGCGGCGATTGCCGTTTCCTCGACCCATTCATGCCGGACATTGAAGCGAAGTTCTCAGACTGGTCATTTTATTACGTCGATCGTGATGAATGGATGGAGCTTGCGCAAGAACTCGACATTTTTGGAATTCCAAGCTTCGTCGCTTTCAACGGCGGACAAGAAGTCGACCGCTATGTCGGACGCGAACGGAAGACGCCGGAGCAAGTCGAAGCCTTCCTTCATGGGTTAGGGTGATTTAAATGGAGCGGAATGAATTACGTCGTCATCTCGAAAGTAAGTTCACTGACGGATACCGGACCTCGTACGACCGCGAGAATGAGGTGTTGCGCATCGAACGGGCGACCGATCGTTTCGGCGTCAACATCCGTCTCGCCCCGCTCGTAGCGAAAACAAAAGTTCGAGGGGAAATCGCTGTCGATGAGGTCGTAGACTACATCAAGACAGCGCTCACCGCGGATGATGACATCACATTAGCGGGTAATGAGGCCAATCTTTATCCTGTCATCCGTTCTGCTTCGTTCTCGACCGAGACGAAACGGGGCGAGACATTGGCGATGACGCCGCATACAGCTGAGACCGCCGTCTTTTACGCCCTAGATTTGGGTAACGGCTATCGCTTGATCGAAGAGCGTCATTTGGGCGGGATGACGCTCGAACGCCTTGATGAGTTGGCGCGGGATAACGTCAAAAAATTACCGACCGATTTAAAAGAAGATACCGTTGCCGGCAACACGTTCTATTTCCTGGCGGCACGGGACGGCTACGAGGCGTCACGTATCTTGAACGATGACTTTTTACGAGTTATGGAACGGCGCATCGAAGGCGATATGCTCGTCGGAGTGCCGCACCAAGACGTCATGATTATCGCGGACATCCGTAACGATCAGGGTTATGATGCGATGCAACAGCTCATGTTCGACTTTTTCACGAACGGTCGGATTCCGGTGACGGCTCTTTCTTTCCATTATGAGGCTGGCGTACTCGAGCCAATTTTCATTGTCGGAAAAAAGAACCCACCAACCGACGCATAATCTGCTAAACTATTTGTGTCTAGTTTGAAAGAAGGGGCGTTTTTACGTATGCAAATCAATGCTTTTTATAACCGTGAAGGAATCGGCGATGTCCTCATGGTCCTGTTAAGAGAAGGCGATCGCCATCATCAAGTTGTTGAACGGAAAGACGATGTCGCCATCGTTAAGTCGACGACAGGGAAAGTCAATGGCTACAACGTGTTCAACGCGAGCAACTATTTTGATGTCAGCGATTGGCATGGACCGGTCGAATTGACGGCCGAATTGATTGAGACGCTCGGTGTCATCTTGCGTAAACAAAATATCGAAGCCGAGTTGTCGGGCGTGGACTTTACCCCGAAATTCGTCGTCGGCTATGTCAAAGAAGCTGAGAAACACCCGGATGCCGATAAATTGTCGATTTGTCAGGTCGAGACTGACCAAGGTATGGTCCAAATCGTCTGTGGCGCACCGAACGTCGCGGCCGGCCAAAAAGTCGTCGTCGCGAAACCGGGTGCGGTCATGCCATCAGGTTTGATCATTCGCCCGTCTAAATTACGTGGTGAGAGCTCACACGGGATGATCTGTTCGGCGCGTGAATTGAACTTGCCTGATGCACCGCAAGAAAAAGGAATTCTCGTATTAGATGACGAATATGAAGTAGGTAAAGCATTTGAAATCGGTCGCTAAACTCGACCGATTTTTTGCTAAATAGGATTGAGTGAAAAAGCGAGGAATCAAGTATGGATGCATATGAACGTTCATTAAAACAGCAAGCAGACCGAATTCGACGCGAACTATCCCAAGAAGGGAAGAAAGGTGCGCCTGCACCGAAGCCCGAGCCGAAGGATGAATTTGTGCCGTCGGATGTACCGTCTCCGATTTATGGATACGCCCGACCGAAACCGAAAATCATCCTGCCGACTGAACATTCTCCGGAGACGCGAGACGATTCAGCGATGCGCCAAGCGAAGCGAGTGGCCGTCCCAGTTGAGGGAATGTCAGAGGTGGTGCCACCAAGCGTAACGTCTGAGCCTGAGAACGAACCGGTAATTGATTCTGTAGATGAATCGGTGATGGAGTCAGTAGACGAATCGGCGCCGGACACGGACGAAGCGACGACACCACAGTCTGACTTTGATGTCATAGCGGACGAAGCGCCAGTAGCGGAGACGCTTGAGGAAATGGTGGCCGAGCAAACAGATTCACCAATCGAAGCGTCGATTATTTCCGCGGAAACATCGCAACCGATTGACGAGAGTCAGACCGTCTTGGAAGATGAGCCGGATGAATCAGATACAAAACCGCTTCTCGGGGAAGTCTCGATTGTAGAGAGCGGATTTGCATCGGTCTTCATGGGGTCGACCGATTTGAAATCGTCAAAGATTGCCGTTCGTGAAGAAAAACAAGATGTGACCGAACCATCGTTGCCGACTGAAGCATCGGTCGAGAGGGTGGCACCGATTGTTGAGGATGTTGCGAAAACATTACAGTCGGACGAACCGGTCGATGTGCCTGATGAAGAAACATTGACGCCCGCCATGGGCGTGTCATACAAAGCGGATGGCCCTCCGCTCAACGTCATGATGACGCCGCAAGACCGGATGGCGATGTACAAGAGTCGCCGATTGGCTAAAAAAAACAATAATCTGTAATAGCATGACTCCGGTAGTTTTGCTATAATGACAAAGGTTTGTCGCATTTTTGAAACAGACCGCAATGAATTAGGGGGGCTATTTACAGATGAACCGTTATCACTTCGTCGGAATTAAAGGAACGGGCATGAGTCCTTTAGCTCAAATTTTAAATGACATGAATAATGAGGTCCGAGGTTCGGACGTTGACAAAGCATTTTTTACTGAAGAAGCATTGAACCGTAAAGGAATTGAAATCCTTCCGTTTGACCCTGAAAACATTACGGAAGGGCAAATCGTCGTCCAAGGTAACGCCTTCACAGACGATCACCCTGAAGTTGTTCGGGCACGCGAACTCGGATTGACGATATACAAGTACTATGAGTTTCTAGGCGAGTTGGCTGACCACTATACTAGTGTCGCCATCACTGGATCTCACGGGAAAACATCGACGACAGGTCTGTTGGCCCACGTCATGCGTGGCATCGAGCCGACATCATTCTTGATCGGCGATGGTACGGGTGAAGGTGTCGAAGACTCGAAAAACTTCGTCTTCGAGGCTTGTGAGTATAAGCGTCACTTCTTATACTATCGTCCGGACTATGCCATCATGACGAACATCGACTTTGATCATTCTGATTACTTCTCAGGACTCGATGACGTCATCGACGCATTCCAAGAGATGGCCAAGCAAGTGAAGAAAGGCATCATCGCTTGCGGGGATGATGAAAATCTTCAACACATTCAAGCGAACGTGCCAATCGTCTATTACGGTTTTGGCGCTCATAACGACTTCCGCGCCGAGAACGTGAACTCGACGGATAACGGGACGACGTTTGACGTGTATTTGCGTGACGACTTCTATGGGACGTTCCGGATTCCAGGATACGGGAACCATAGCGTCTTGAACGCACTTGCCGTCATCGCGACATGTGACTACGAGAACTTACCGAAAGAGTTGGTCAAAGACCGCCTCGAGACGTTCAACGGCGTGAAACGTCGTTTCAGCGAATCGACGCTCGGAAGCCAAGTGTTAGTGGATGATTATGCCCACCATCCACGGGAAATCAGTGCGACAGTGGAAGCGGCGCGTAAAAAATACGTCGGCCGTGAAGTTGTAGCTATCTTCCAACCGCACACGTACACGCGTCTTAAATCATTCATGGATGATTTCGCTGCGGCATTAGCCGAAGCGGATGCCGTTTACTTGTGTGACATCTTCGGTTCGGCTCGCGAACAAGAAGGTACAGTTACGATTGAAGACCTGCAATCGCGCATCGAAGGCGCGAACGTGTTGAAGCGCGGCGGAACGCAAGTGCTCCAGGCACATGACAATGCCGTCCTCCTGTTCATGGGGGCTGGGGACATCCAGACTTATCAACGCGAATATGAGAAACACGTCCAACTTGAAGCGTGAATCGAGAGCGAACGGCTGATGCCGTTCGTTTTTTTTGTGTTTAACATCGAGCTAAGACGGTAATAATACTAGCGACTGAATTTGGAAAAGGAGATGTTAAGGATGGCAAGCCAAGGCGCATTAAACACATTGAACAAAGAGGTAGCCAACTATGGCCTCTTATTCGTCAAACTGCACAACTACCATTGGTACATTAGCGGCCCTCACTTCTTCACGTATCATGAAAAATTAGAGGAACTGTATAATCTCGTCGCCGAACTGTACGATGACGTGGCGGAACGTCTATTGATGAACGATGGCGAACCGTATGCGACGATGAAGGAGTATCTCGAACATTCGACGTTGCAAGAAGGGGACCGCCACGCGGATACCGAGCAGATGATTAAAGATGTCATCAGTGACTTCAAACAGATTCGCCAAGAGATGCAAGACGCGATGGAGAACTTCGAAGACGGGGACGAAGCCATCGAGGACACATTCGTGTCTCATATCGAACGACTCGAAAAAGAGATTTGGATGATGTCGGCTGCGCTCGGTAAAAAGACGAAGCTGTAACGAAAAAACAAGCGTGCCGTCATCGGCACGCTTGTTTTTGTTATTTCAAGTTCTCTGGGTTGAGTGGCAAGAGCGAGTCGATGACGAAACGCCCGTCCTTACGAATCAAGACATCATCGAACCAAATCTCGCCGCCGCCGTAATCAGGGCGTTGGATATTGACGAGGTCCCAATGGATTGACGAGTTGTTGCCGTTATAGGCGTCGTCATACGCCTGACCCGGTGTAAAGTGGAAACTGCCGTCGATTTTCTCATCGAACAAGATATCCTTCATCGGATGTTGGATGTACGGGTTGACGCCGATGGCGAACTCGCCGACGAAACGTGCCCCTTCGTCCGTATTGAACACTTCATTGATTCGGTCTGTGTCGTTCGCTGTCGCATCGACAATCTTTCCATCTTTGAACGTCAACGACACGTTCTCGAACGTGAAGCCGTGATACGGTGACGGCGTGTTGTACGTGATGACACCGTTGATCGAATCTTTGACCGGCGCTGTGAACACTTCACCGTCCGGAATGTTCATTTGGCCAGAACACTTGATGGCCGGAATGTCTTTAATTGAGAACGTGAGGTCCGTCCCTGGTCCTTTGATTGTGACACGGTCGGTCTCATTCATGAGGCTGACGAGCGCGTCCATGGCCCGGTCCATCTTACCGTAGTCGAGTGTGCAGACGTTGAAGTAGAAGTCTTCGAACGCCTCAGTCGATTTGCCAGCGAGTTGTGCCATCGACGGCGATGGATAACGGAGCACGACCCATCTCGTTCCTTTGACGCGGTCCTCGGTATGCATTTTACCGATAGTGGCCCCGACGAGTTTTTGTTGCTCGGCCGGCACGTCTGACAGTTCGTTGATGTTGTCACCGGCACGAAGGCCGATGTAAGCGTCCATCGCTTGCATCTGTTTGCGTTCGATGTCGGCCATGAGTTCGAGCTGTTCCCGGCTCGCTCCCGTATAAAGTTTGCGCAAGATGCGGCTCTCTTTCAATAAGACGAACGGATGCCCCCCAGCCTCATACGCCTTTTCGACGAGCGCTTCGACAAGCGATTCCTCGACGCCGAAATTTTCAATGAGAACGCGTTCCCCCGGTTTCAATTCGACTGAATAATTGATTAATCCATCAGCGAGTTGCGTGATTCTTGGATCTCTCATACGAACACCCCTTTTAACTTTTTTAAATTTATTTCTATTTTAGTGTAATCGAAAACATAAAAACGGGTAAAGGAATAATCAGACCGGATGGCGAAAACGGTTGTGACAAATCTTTTGAGTCATAATGGTGCTATAATGAAACCACCACATTATCGAATAGGAGGAATGGATGCATGGAAATCACATTAGGAGGCATTGCAGGGCTCGTCGCAGCACTCGCATTTGTCGTACTCGTATTTTTCTTGGCACGTGTCTTGTCGAACGTCAATCGGACACTCGGCAGCGTCGCCAACACAACTGAAAACTTAGAACGTCAATTAGACGGAATCACAATGGAAGTGACGGCGCTCTTACATAAGACGAACCGTCTCGTGGATAACGTCGAGGAGAAAATAGAATTGCTCGCACCGGTGGCACACGCCCTTGATGAGCTCGGCACGTCACTCAACGAAGTGACAGAGTCGGTACGGACGGTTTCTTCTTCTGTTCACGTAGCAGCAGACGAGAATAAAGAGCAGATTGCCCAAGCGGTACGTTGGGGATCGGTCGCTGTAGAATTATTTAAGAAAAACAAAACAGAAACGTCTTCAGACGAACGACCATCACGTCGTCGCGGCCGTCGGGACCGTAAACAAGAACCGACTACGGTTTCACCAGGGTTGATTGCGACAGACGATACAATCAAATCATAACTATCACAAGGAGGAAGTAACGATGACATACGACAAGAACAAGACATATACGAATGAACAGCAATCAAGCGGTGGGTTTTTAGCAGGTGTCGTCCTCGGCGGCGTGATTGGTGCAGCAGTAGCACTCCTCACATCACCGAAGAGCGGACGTGAAGTACGGACATACCTCGACGAGAAAACGGCGACGTCGCGTGAGCGATTGACCGTCAAGTCGAAAGAAGTTCGTGAAAAAGCAGAACCGGTCGTCGGCGAATGGATTAAAGTAGCGAGCGATAAAGCGGCTCCGGTCTTAAACCTCGTCAAAGACAAGGCCCGTGAAGCGGCTGAATTGAAACAACAAGTCGATGAAGACGAATTGTCAATCGAAGAAGCGATGGAGAAAGCTGATCAACTCGTAGCGGAGGCGGAAGCCGAAGTGAAAGAGCAACTCGATAAGGCTTCAGAAGAGCAGTCGAACGAAGCAAAAGATTCGAATGAAGCGAAAGCCTCAAATGAGTCAAACGAGTCGTCGAAGTCAGAAGCGTCGACAGACAAACCGAAACAATCAGACAATAAGCCGAACGCGAACAAATCGAACGCGACGAAATCGGCTGCAAACAAACAAAAAACAACGAGCAGCCGTGACCAATCGGAAGACTATGAGTCAGACTTCGAGGCACCTGTGAAAGACTTGCTCGACGATGAGTCGAAACAAGAATTGAACAACTTGAAGCAAGACCTTAAAAACGGCAACAAATAAGTGATGACGCGTCCGGGACTAGCCGGGCGCTTTTTTTTGTTGATTTTGTGTCGTCAGCCCATTTCCCTATGACAAAGCGATTAAAGTTCGTTATAATTAGGAATCTGGAAAGAACGGCTTAGAAATGAGAGGGTAATTATGAGTCCACAAGATCAGTTGAATCGATTACGTCGCGAGATGGATGAGTTGAATCGTGAGATGCTCGACTTGCTCAGCCGCCGTGGCACACTCGCTGTTGAGATTGGAAAAGTAAAACGTCTGCAAGGTGTGGAGCGATACGATCCGGTACGTGAACGTGAGATGCTCGACTTCATCGCGGCAGAGAATCCGGGTCCGTTCGAGACGGCTCGCTTGCAACATCTGTTCAAAGAGATGTTTAAAGCTTCGGCCGAACTGCAAGGCGAAGACCGTGACAAGACGCTACTCGTTTCACGGAAACGCCAAGCCGAAGACACGATCGTCACGCTCGATGATGTCAAAATCGGCAATGGACGTCCGCAACTGATTGCGGGACCATGTGCGGTCGAATCGTTTGAGCAAGTGAACGCCGTCGCTGAGAAATTGGCGCTGTCCGGAGTGAAAATCTTGCGGGGCGGGGCGTACAAGCCACGTACTTCACCATACGACTTCCAAGGTCTCGGCTTCGAGGGATTGAAACTGCTGAAGCAAGCGGCAGATCGTCATGACTTACGGGTCATCTCTGAAATCATGACGCCTGGTGCGGTCGAATCGGCACTTCCATACGTGGACATCATCCAAGTCGGTGCGCGCAACATGCAAAACTTCGACTTGCTGAAAGAAGTCGGGAAGACGGATAAACCGGTGCTCTTGAAGCGTGGCTTATCGGCTACGATTGAAGAGTTCATCTATGCGGCCGAGTACATCATGGCGAGCGGCAACAGCCAAGTCATCTTGTGCGAACGCGGCATCCGGACATATGAACGGGCGACACGCAACACGCTCGACATCACCGCGGTCCCGATTTTGAAACAAGAGACGCATTTGCCGGTCATGGTCGACGTGACGCACTCGACAGGACGACGCGACTTGTTACTGCCAGCGGCCAAAGCGGCGCTTGCAGTCGGAGCGGACGGGGTCATGGTGGAAGTACACCCGAACCCGGCCATCGCCTTATCGGATGCCCAGCAACAACTCGATTTCGATCAGTTCGATCAATTCGTGGACGGGCTAACGGCCCAGTTCCCTCAACTTGATTTGGTGAAAAAGTAAGCTTTCCAATTGGAAACGTTTTATATAGCGTGAAGACAGGGTAAAATGATGACAGATACCTGTCTTCCTTTTTTGACACGTTTTTTGAAAATCGTTTGAAAATCATTGCTTGTAGGAGGAGTTTTAATGAATAGTAACAATGTAACCATCTATGATGTCGCACGAGAAGCCGGGGTGTCGATGGCAACCGTCTCACGCGTCGTCAACGGAAACCCGAACGTCAAACCGACGACCCGCAAGAAAGTCCAGGATGCGATTGACCGTCTCGGCTATCGTCCGAACGCTGTCGCACGTGGACTGGCCAGTAAGAAGACGACGACGGTCGGCGTCATCGTCCCAGATATCTCGAACATCTTCTTCGCAGACCTTGCCCGCGGAATCGAGGACGTCGCGACGATGTACAAGTACAACATCATCCTCGGGAACTCGGACTCGAACCGTGACAAAGAGATCCATTTGTTGAACACATTGCTCGGGAAACAAGTCGACGGCATCATTTTCATGGGCGGTCGTCTACATGAAGACCTCGTCAACGAGTTTAAAAAGTCACCCGTCCCAATCGTCCTCGCGGCGACACTCAACCAAGGGTATGACCTCCCTGCGGTCAACATCGATTATGAGCAAGCGGCATACGACGCGACCGAAATGTTGATTGGCCACGGTCATAAACAAGTCGGCTTCATCACAGGTCCACTCGAGCAACAAATCAACGGCGAGAAGAAATTCTCTGGCTACCGCCGTGCCCTTGACGACGCCGGACTCCCGTTCCGTGAGAGTGACGTCGTCCTTGGGAATTACACATACGCATCAGGCCTTGAGGCGATGCAGAAGATGCTCGAACGTGACGATTGCCCGAAAGCGATTTTCGCCGGTACGGATGAGATGGCACTCGGTGTCATTCACGCGATTCAAGACGCCGGTTTCTCGGTCCCGAACGATTTTGAAGTCGTCGGCCATGATAACACGCGTCTCGCTACGATGATTCGTCCGAAATTGACGACGGTCGTCCAACCGATGTATGACATCGGTGCCGTTGCCATGCGTCTCTTGACGAAAATCTTGAATGCGGAAGAAGTCGAAGAGAAGAACGTTGTCTTGCCGCACCGCATCGAACGTCGCGATTCGGTACGTCAAGACTGAATAAAAATCCCCTCGCCTGTCGGAGTCACTCCGCGGACGAGGGGATTTTTTAGACATATAGTGATTTGCGATCGTGCGAAATGAACGGCCAGAACGCCCGTTTCGTCACTTCCCAATTTTTCTCCTCAATTTGTTGGCGTCGGGGAATATGTTGGAACGTGTACGGATGGTCATCCCAGCGTGTCGGCAAGGCTAAATCCGCTTTGTCCTGCCACTGCTCGATCCATTCGGGCGGAATGTCGCCGCTGTACGGCGCCTCGCGCGTCAGTCCGGCCCACACTTGCGCCCAAGCCCGGGGTACGGTCCGATACCAATCATAGCCGCCACCGCCGAGGGCGACGAGTCTTCCTTCCGTATACTCGTCGGCAAGTCGAGAGGCGATTTGAGGAATCTGTTCGAACGTCCGAATCGTCGAGGCAAGGTGCGTCAACGGATCAAAGGCATGGGCGTCGGCCCCGTTCTGCGTCACGATGATATCCGGCTTGAACCATTCGCACGCTTCCCGGAACACTGTCTCGTAACAGCGCAAGAACGACTCGTCTTGGGTGAACGCATCGACCGGGACGTTCCAGCTATAGCCGTACCCATTCCCGTTGCCGCGCTCTGTGACGGCTCCTGTCCCCGGGAACAGGTAGCGGCCGGTCTCGTGGATGGATAACGTCATCACATCGTCATCGTCATAAAACAGCCATTGTACGCCGTCTCCGTGGTGGGCGTCAGTATCGACATAGAGGACCCGGCTGCCGTACGCTTTACGGACGTGGGCGATGGCAACCGCTGCGTCGTTATACACGCAAAATCCGGACGCTTTCCGCCTCATCCCGTGATGGAGGCCGCCCCCGACGTGAAAGGCGCGCTCCAGTTTACCGCTCGCGACCAAATCGAGTGCGTGAACGGTGCCCCCGACGAGCCGGGCCGCCCCTTCATGGATGGTTGGGAAAATCGGCGTGTCTTCAGTGCCGAGGCCGAACTTGTTCGCTTTCAATGTCGACAGCTCACCGGCCGCCGCCGCTTGAACCGCTTCGATATAATCAAGGTCATGGACGAGCGCGAGCGACTCGACCGAGGCGAGGGGCGGGGCGATGCACTCGGAGGCCTGAAGTTTACCTGAGGCGATGAGCAGGGACGTCGTCAGCTCCAGGCGGACCGGATTGAACGGATGATCCGCATGGAAGCGGTACGAGTTCTCGTTCTCCCCGAATATGTAGGCCGGTCTCATTGGGACATCTCCGGACCGAGCACGTCATAACCTTCGCGTTTCAACCGTTCGATGATGCGGAGCGGATTCATCGTCTGGACGCGGAACGAGATGATGCGTTTATACGGGTCGGGCGTCGGGTGAACGAACACGTTGATGATGTTGACGTTCGTCTTGGCGAGGAGCCGGGTCACTTTCTCGAGCGTCCCCGTCGTGTTCTCGACCAAGAGCTCAATCTGAGAGCTCGGCTCGAGCGCGCCCGTCAATTGGACGAAGTAACGCAATAAGTCTGTCTCGGTCAAGACGCCGACGAGTTTGCCTTGTTCGACAATCGGCAGGCAGGTCAGGCGATACTCATAAAACAGAGCGGCCGCATCTTCGAAGAAGTCGTACGGATGTGCCGTCGTCACATCTTGACGCATGATGCTCGAAACGGGGTTTTTGAAGTCGGCGCTCTCGCTCTCCGGATGGAACACGCTCGTCGCTCCGCTCATCTCGAACTGGCCGACGATTCCGACGACTTGTCGGGCCGGGTTGGTGACGATGAGATGGCGCACTTTATGATCACGCATGAGCTTGGCCGCATGGGCGATCGTGTTGGTCGGTTGAATCGTCACGACATGACGGTTCATCATTTGTTCAATCAACATCCAGGTCCCTCCTTAGTCATACATGAACCGGCGCCGCAGCCGGAGCGAATCGAAATGGTCGATCGTTTCTTGCCGGACGTTCTTGCCAATCCGTGCCATGAGACAGTTGGCCGGATGCGAGGCAATCTCCGGGTCATCGGTCGGGAAGAAGACGAGTCCGCCGTGGTTCATCATCTTTTCCATCACTTTCCGATAGTCCCAGATAGAGAGCCCGCTCCCTTTCAAGTCCCAGTGCCAATAATATTCGGTCGTCAAAATCAAGAAGTCATCCATATGCGCGTCCATCATTGACACTTCGAGCAGTTGCTTGCCGATCCGTTGGCCACGGAAGCGCGGGCTCACTTCGATCGCGCCGAGCTCGAGGATATAGGGGTCGTTCCCTTCACTCCAACGTTCATATGGGTCCGGATATAAATACGTGACATAACCGATGACGAGGTCATCGACGCGGGCCACGATGATGCGGCCTTCTTTCAAGTCAGCGATTTCGACGAGCGCCTTGTGTTGGTCCTCAGGTTCACGAAATGCGGTCAATCCCTCATCGAGCCGATACGTGGCCAACACGTCGCTCTCGATCGGTCCATCGATGATTACGGCTCCGAGTGAGGTTTCCCACACCTTTGAATGATATTGTTTTTCCATGGAGTCACCACCTTTTCCACCTTCTATTATAGCGCTTTCATTTAGCTTGTTTCACACTCTTTTGGAGATTTTGGAAATTCATTGATTTGTCATAATATTAACACTATACTGAAAGTGGTTATACCATTCATTACAGGGGAGGCGAATCTTTAGCGATGGAAAAATTGAAAGCGTTATCAGGGGAACATCAATTGGCGTCGTATGAAGATGCTTGTCAGTCGTTCGAGTGGACACAAGCAGAAGCATTATTTTCTTGGAATTTGACGGGGAACGTCAACATGGCGTACGAAGCAATCGACCGTCACGCAGAAGGTGAACTCGCCACGAAGCTGGCGTTGCTCTATTTCGATGGGGAACGAGAAGAGCGCTACACGTATGAGGACATGAAACGAGAAAGCAATCGGGCCGGAAACGTTCTGAAATCGGTTGGAGTGGAGAAAGGCGACCGCGTCTTCATCTTCATGCCACGGAGTCCAGAACTTTATTTTATTTTGCTCGGTACACTCAAGCTCGGGGCGATTGTCGGTCCGTTGTTTGAGGCGTTCATGGAGCAAGCCGTCCACGACCGTCTGCTCGACTCGGAAGCGAAAGTCATCGTCACGACCGAGGCGCTCCTACCGCGTATCCCGGTCGATCAACTCCCGCACTTGGAGACGATTTTAATCGTCGGTGACGAGGTAAAAGAGGCAGGGAAAATCATCGACTACCGCAAATTGGCGGGTGATGCCTCGACCGATCTCGACATCACATGGGTCGACCGCGAAGACGGCATGATTTTGCATTATACGTCAGGGTCGACCGGGAAACCGAAAGGTGTCTTGCATGTCCATAACGCCATGGTGCAGCATTTGATGACCGGCAAATGGGTGCTCGACTTGCAACCGGATGACATTTACTGGTGCACAGCCGATCCAGGTTGGGTGACGGGGACGAGCTATGGGATTTTCGCACCGTTCTTGAACGGGGCGACGAACGTAATCGTCGGGGGACGATTCAATCCTGAGTTCTGGTATTCGGTCATCGAACGGTTCGGTGTCACGGTCTGGTACAGCGCGCCGACAGCGTTCCGGATGCTCATGGGTGCCGGAGAAGAGGCGTTTGAAAAATATGATTTGTCGTCACTCCGCCATATCCTGTCGGTCGGAGAACCGCTCAATCCGGAAGTCATTCGTTGGGGGAACGAATCGTTCGGATTACGGATTCATGACACGTGGTGGATGACAGAGACCGGCGCGATGATGATTTGTAACTATCCGACGATGGATATCAAACCGGGGTCGATGGGCAAAGCCATCCCGGGTTGTGAAGCGGCCATCTTAGACGACCGCGGTCAACCACTCCCGCCGCACCGGATGGGCAACTTGGCACTCAAGACGCCATGGCCGTCGATGATGCGGAAAATTTGGAAGAATGACGCCAAGTATGAGAGTTACTTCTGGGGAGACTGGTACGTCTCGGGTGACTCGGCGTATATGGACGAGGACGGTTACTTCTGGTTCCAAGGCCGCGTCGATGACGTCATCATGACGGCAGGGGAGCGGGTCGGTCCGTTCGAAGTCGAGAGTCGTCTCGTCGAGCACCCAGCTGTCGCCGAGGCAGGGGTCATCGGGAAACCGGACCCGGTCCGCGGGGAGATCATCAAGGCGTTCATCGCGCTCCGTAAAGGCTATGAGCCGTCGGACGAGTTGAAGGCGGAGATTCAAAAGTTCGTCAAAGAAGGACTCGCGGCTCACGCGGCTCCGCGTGAGATCGAGTTCAAAGACAAATTGCCGAAAACGCGAAGCGGGAAAATCATGCGTCGTGTCTTGAAAGCATGGGAGTTGAACCTCGAGACGGGTGACTTATCGACAATGGAAGATTGAACGACAAAAGGTCGACACGCGATGTGTCGACCTTTCTTGTCGGATTAGGCGCCGTCTGCAGCTTCGGCGTCTTCTTTCTTCTTGTCTTCCTCAGCCTTTTTCTCAGCTTCGGCTTTCTTCTTTGCTTCTTCTTCAGCTTTCTTCTTGTCAGCTTCCGCTTTTTTCTTTGCGTCGGCTTCTGCTTTCGCTTTTGCGTCAGCCGCTGCCTTTTCCTTCGCAGCAGCGTCAGCTTCTTGTTTCTCTTCTTCAGCTTCCTGTTTCTGTTCTTCAGCCTCTTGTTTCTTCTCTTCGGCTTTCTTCTTCGCTTCCTCTTCCTTCTTCTTCTCTTCAACTTTTTTCTTCTCAGAGAATGAACCAGAGTCACCGAAGTCGCCAGCTCTTACGCTAGCCGGTTGTACGAAGCGAGCGTTCGAATTGAACACTTCTGGACGATCGAGATAGACGTTGTTGGCAATCTTTGACCACATACCTTGCGTCCGTTGGAAGTAGCGGCCGAAACCTTCACCGTCACTCAATGGATACTCTTTATCATAGCCCGTCCAGACGGCAAGCGTGACACCTGGCGTCGAACCAACCAAGTACGAGTCGCGAATATCTTGGGTCGTACCAGTTTTACCCATCCAGTCGCCAGGGACGTTCAAGAGCGAGTTGGCATACGTCGCTGTTCCTGACGTGTAGACGTCACGGAGCATATCGACAATCAAGTAGGCCGTACGATCCGAATAGATGCGTGTCTTCTTCGGATTCTTCTCGTAAATGACTTCGCCTTGGTACTCGACACGGTCGATGATATACGGTTCGACGTGTTCACCGCCGTTGGCGAGCATGGCGTAACCTGAGGCGAGCGACGCGAGTGAGACCGAGCTGACACCGAGTGCCATTGATGGCGCGTCGCGTGTATCGTCAGGGACGTTCATGCCCATCTGCAGCAATTTCTCAGTATCACTTCTAAAGTCGCCTTGCTCTTCGTAAATTTTCACGGCCGGGACGTTTCGCGATAGTTTCAACGCGTCACGTGCCGTCATCGGTCCACGGTATCCGCGGTCTTCGTTTCGGACCGGGATTGTATTCGGGTTTGTTCCGTTTTGATACTTGTACTCCTCGTCGACGATGACCGTATCCGTCGTGATAAGACCTTTTTCGATTGCGTTCGCATAAACGAGTAGCGGTTTCGCCGTCGACCCGATTTGGCGCTCCATTAAGCGGGCACGGTTGAAATCATCGGCTTTGCCGTTCACATAACGACCACCGACGAATCCGAGGATGCGACCGGTCTTGTTGTCGAGCATGATGGCTGCCGTTTGTTCCGGACCTTGGTCAGGATCGACATTTTTGTCCGGATTTCGAGGTCCGAAGTTATTGACGTTACGGGCCGGCTGTTGCATCGATTCATGGACTTGTTTATCAAGCGACAAATGAATCTTGTATCCACCTTGACGGAGTGCGTTGTGGGCGCGACGTCCGTACGTGCTCGTAATTTCTTTACGTTCTTCTGCACTCAATTCGTTCACGTTCACGCCATCTAGTTTAAGCATGTGGTCACGGACGATAATGAGAGCATCTTCTTCAGCCCATTGCACAACATACGGATAGCGGTCACGCGGCTTCGATTGCGTCTTCATGAAGTCTTTTGTGATGTCGTAGTTGTATGCAGCGTCATAGTCTTTTTTCGTGATCTTCCCGGCGACGTACATCCGGTTGAGTACCGTCTTCATCCGGTTGATGGCCGGTGCTACGTCCTCTTTAATGACACCGCCTTGGTAATACGGTGTATAAAGGAACGGGTTTTTCGGAATCCCGGCGAGGAAAGCGGCTTGTGGTAACGTCAACTTCTCAGCCGATGTGTTAAAGACACCGCGAGCGGCTGCTTCAATCCCTGAGATGTTGCGTCCCATCGAGTTTCGTCCGAATGAGACGACGTTCAAGTACGCGTTCAAGATCTCATCTTTGTTCATTGCTTTCTCGAGGCGAAGGGCGAGTAAAATCTCTTTCGCTTTTCGTTCGAACGACACTTCGTTCGTCAGCATTTGGTTCTTGATGAGCTGTTGTGTGAGCGTAGAGCCACCGGTCCGATCTTCCGATCCGGTCGCTTCTTGTAAGATGGCACGGAGCGTCGCTTTCGGGACGACACCATCGTGTTCGTAAAACTCGACGTCCTCTGTGGCGAGTAACGCGTCGACGACGAACGGAGAAACTTTGTCGACGGCGACGGGAATCCGTACTTCATCCGTCGTATAGTTTCCGATTCGTTCACCGCTTCCAAAATAAATGTCAGAAGTCGATGAGTACGTGTTGATTTGTGACGTCATCGTCTTATAAGCGGGTGCCGGCATATCCTTGACGAGTGAAGCGAAATAACCCGCTCCGATCCCGGCGCCTAAAAATCCAATGAGAACGACCGATATAATCGTTAGGAGCAGAACGTTCCAGGATACATCGTAAAATACATTGGCATAACGGCGGGCTTTCAAGGACTTTGGTTGGTTCCATGTGTCTCGAATCTTTTGCAGCATGACAGCCTCCTTAATATGGTGTAAAACTATTTTGGACAGTAATATATACGATTATAGCACAAGTCATTGCCGACCTTCCTCACAATCAACTGTCGGCTGCAAGTTTCCATCTTCCAGTTGACAATTTGGAAATAGAACTTATAAAATGTAAAGCATAGTCCATAAACAAAGATGCTATGAAGAAAGCGAAGTAGTCGACTGACCGCTTGTCCAGAAAGCTAGTGGGTGCTGTGAACTAGCCAATGTCAATCGATGAATTACACTTTTGGAGCGTGCCGTTCGGCCGGGTCGAGACCGTTATCTCTCGCTACAAGTGGCCACAGCTGTGGCAATTAGGGTGGTACCGCGGAATCTCCGTCCCTTCTCATATGAGAAGGGACGTTTTTTTATGTCAATCGAAGGAGTGGAACAGATGGAATTATTGAAGGATTTAGAATTTCGAGGTCTCGTCAACCAAATGACGGACGAAGCAGGATTGAAAGAACAGTTGAACAATCCGACGACGCTTTACACCGGGTTCGACCCGACGGCGGACTCGCTTCATATCGGGCACTTGCTCCCGATTTTAACACTCAAACGTTTCCAAGAGGCGGGACACCACGTCATCGCCCTCGTCGGTGGCGCGACTGGGATGATCGGTGACCCATCAGGTCGTTCGGACGAGCGTTCGCTCAACACGCTCGACACGGTCAAACAGTTCTCGGATCGAATCAAAGACCAATTGAGCCGTTTCCTCCCGCTCGAAGGTGAGAATCCAATCTCTATCCGCAACAACTACGAATGGACGGAAGAGTTATCGATTATCGATTTCTTACGTGATATCGGGAAACACTTCCCGATCAGCTACATGCTCGCCAAAGACTCGGTCGACTCACGTTTGGAGAACGGAATCTCGTACACGGAATTCTCATACATGTTGTTGCAATCGTTCGACTTCTTGAAGTTGTACGAAAACGAGAACTGCCGCCTTCAAGTCGGGGGCAGCGACCAGTGGGGCAACATCACGGCTGGACTCGAACTCATCCGCCGCTTCGGTCACTCAGAGAAGGCGTTCGGGTTGACGGTGCCGCTCGTGACGAAGTCGGACGGTCAAAAATTCGGGAAGACGGCCGGTGGTGCAGTCTGGCTCGACGCCGATAAGACGACGCCTTACGAGTTTTACCAGTTCTGGATTAACGTCGACGACGCTGACGTCATCAAGTTCATCAAATACTTCACGTTCATGTCGCACGAAGACATCTTGGCGCTCGAAGCAGAAGTGGTCGCTGCACCGGAGAAGCGTGTCGCCCAACGTCGTCTCGCTGAAGAGATGACAAAACTCGTCCACGGAGAAGCGGGTCTTGATCAAGCGCAACGCATCACGACTGCCTTCTTTAGTGGCGACTTAAAAACGCTCAAACCAGAAGACATGGATGCCGCATTCAAAGGCATGCCACAGTTCGAGCTCGAAGGCGAGCGCAACCTTGTCGACCTTCTCGTCGAAGCGAAGATTGCACCATCGAAACGTCAAGCCCGTGAAGACGTTCAAAACGGGGCGATTTACTTGAACGGGGAGCGGGAGCAGTCGCTCGATAAGACGGTGACACGCGCCGATACGCTCGGTGAGTTCACCATCATCCGTCGCGGTAAGAAAAAATACTTCGTGATCCGTCACGTCTGATGCATGCGTCCATGTCCGCCAATGTTGCGAACATGGACGTTTTTTTCTGACTCAACATCGATTCGGTCTGCTACGATAGCAAGTATAGACGACAAGGAGGCTTTGTTATGGACATTGAAGAATTTTTTGGCGAGCAGTTCCATCAATGGCGGGAGCGATTCCGGTACTACGAGATGGCGATCACTGAACTCGAGAGCGATCTCGGCATCATCGACCTCGATTGGCAGACGCGGCTCGGCTATTCGCCGATTGAACACGTGAAGACGAGGATGAAGACGTTGCCATCTATCATTCGGAAGATGAATCAAAAAGGGCTTCCCCTCGAAGTGGAAGCGCTGTGGGACAATATATCTGACGTCGCCGGAGTGCGAATCGTCACGAGTTTTCGTGATGACATCTACGCCATCCTCGATCATTTGAAAAAACGGGACGATTTAGAAATTGATGAGATTAAGGATTACATCCAACATCCGAAACCGAGCGGCTATCGGAGCCTGCATCTCATCGTCCGAACGAAAGTGTATTTGGCGGAACGCGTCATCTGGGTGCCAGCCGAGATTCAAATTCGCACGCTCGCCATGGACTTTTGGGCGGCGACGGAGCATAAACTTCATTATAAATACCAGCACGTCGTCCCGGAGGCGTCGAAACTCGAGTTGATTGAAGCGGCGAAGATGGCGGATGCGCTCGATACCCAGATGGGCCGGATTCGTGAACAGATTTTAAAGAAATAAAAAAATCCCCTTTCCTGCCGAGGCAGGGAAGGGGATAAAAGCATTAACGTGAGTAGTACTCAACGATGAGTTGCTCTTTGATTTGGTCGTTCAATTCAGCGCGCTCAGGAAGACGTACGAATGTACCTTCGAGCTTCTCAGCATCGAATGTGACGTAGTCTTTTGTAGCTGGTGCTACTTCGAGAGCTTCAGCGATCGCTTTGAAGTTTTTAGACTTCTCGCGAACTGAAATGACTTGACCTGGTTTTACACGGTAAGACGCGATGTCTACACGTGAACCGTCAACTTGGATGTGACCGTGGTTGACGAGTTGGCGCGCTCCGCGACGTGTGCGAGCGAGACCCATACGGTAAACGAGGTTGTCAAGGCGTGACTCGAGCAAGAACATGAAGTTCTCACCGTGGATACCTTGCATTTTCCCAGCATCGTTGAAGATGCGACGGAATTGCTTCTCGTTGATTCCGTACATGTGACGGAGTGCTTGCTTCGCTTGAAGCTGAAGACCGTATTCAGAGATTTTACGACGACCATTTCCGTGTTGACCTGGTGCGTAAGGACGTTTTGCTAATTCTTTACCCGTTTCGCTAAGCGAGATGCCTAAGCGACGCGAGAGTTTCCAAGCTGGACCTGTGTAACGAGCCATGTTTGGACTCCTCCTTGTTGTTCATGTATTTTGCACAAAAGAACAACGGTGTCAAAGACGGGTGACGCCCCTTTCTAGGTTCAAGCACCTTCACTTGATAGCGAAGCTACGAGATGCTCCTCCGACTCAGTCGAGGCCCGAAAGGTGGATACGTCTGTCAATGACTGCTATCGTCATTTCATGCACAAAAATCAGTATACGACGAAACGATTCGCTTGTCAATCAGATGAAGCGAAGTAATGTCTGGCAAAATTGCTCGAGCCCTTGGCGATCGACATCTGAGAAGCGGTCGAACTCGGGGCTGTCGATATCGAGGACACCGATCGTCTTGCCGTCGCGAACGAGCGGGACGACGATTTCTGAGTTAGAAGCCGCGTCACAAGCGATATGGCCCGGGAATTGATGGACGTCTGCGATGAGTTGCGTCTCTTGCGTCGAGGCCGCCGTGCCGCAAACTCCTTTACCGAACGCGATATGGACACAAGCCGGAAGGCCTTGGAACGGCCCGAGGATGAGGGCGTCTTCTCCCTCTGTTAAATAGAAGCCGACCCAGTTGATGCGGTCGAGGAACTGGTTGAGCAATGCGCTCGCGTTCGATAGGTTGGCGACACGGTTCGTCTCGCCTTCTAAAAGTGCTGCCAGCTGTTTATTGAGCATGTCGTACCCAGCGGCCAAATCGCCGGTGTAAGTCGTTGTTTGAAACATTTGATTCCCTCCTATGAATGAATGCATGATGAATTAGCATTATGGTACACGCATTTTTTCGGTTTGTCTTCTCAAAAGATTCGCGTGGAAAATAACATTCTCTCCCTAAACCGTTGGAAAACCTATGCAAATCATTGGTTCTATAATATGATTAGTATTATCTATACTCATAAAATACTTCATTTATTCATTTAGATACATAAGTCCACGAAAGCGGCTTGGAGGTTGTGACAGAGATGGATTACGGAATCTACGGAATTTTAATTGGAATCATTGTCATCGCATTAGGGGCCATGCTGGGAAGCATGCTCGTGCGAAGGAATTTTTACCAGAAAATTGATGATTTAGACATGCGCAAACAAAGTGTGCTCAGCGCCAGTGTGCCGGCTGAACTGCAGAAGTTCAAACAATGGCCGATGGAAGGCGAGACGAAAGAGAAGTTCGAACGGTGGCATCAGTCGTGGGACGAACTCGTCAGCGTACATACGGGACAAATCGATGAGGCGCTCTATCATGCCGAAGAAGATTTGGACAAATATCGCTTCCTTAAAGTGAAATCCGATTTGAACGCGACGGAACAGTTGATTGAAGAGCTCGAGTCGATGGTACACGCCATGCTCGATGAGATGGATGAGTTCAATCAACACCATTCGTCGCTTCTCGATATCGTCAAAAAAGACGAGAAAGAGTTGTATCAATTCCGGAAGACGCTCGTCGCCCAAAACAGTGCGTTTGGCCCGACATACGAGCTCGTCGAGTCTGAAATCGCGGCAGCGGAAGCGAAGCGGACCGAGATGATCACGTTGAAGCAGGAAGGACAAGTGTCGGAGGCGTATATCGCCGGCCAAGTCTTGTCTGAGAAAGTGACGAAGATTCGTGAACTCGTCGGCGTCATCCCGCAGTTCGTGCGCACGGTGCAAATCGATTTGAAACAACAGCTCAACCAGTTGCGTTCGGGTCATAAAGAGATGCAAATGGACGGCTACGCGCTTGAGCCGCTCGGTTTAATGGAAGAGATCGAGCAAGCGGAAGATCGCCGGGCCGCGCTCATGGACCGGATTGAACAACTCGACTTCGATCATTTCGAGATGGACATGCAACAGCTCAGCTCGGACATCGATCAGCTGTTCGAAGCGTTCCGGACCGAAGTCGATGCACGCCAATACGTGAAAAAAGAATTCGCGACCGTGAAAGAACGTGACCGCCAGACGAGTGAAGTCATGGCTCGTCTCCATCAAGAGATGACCCGCCTCGTCAGCAATTACGAGATTAATGCCCGTGTCGGCGAAGAGTTTGAACAGCTCGAAAGGGAGCGTGCGACGCTCACAGCGAACGTACTCGACATCGAACAGGCGCTCGTCGCCCAGATGATTCCGTTCAGCATGATTAAATCAAAAGTACAAGAAGCGAAACGTTCGCTCGATCAGTTCAGTGCGATGCATGAACGGTTCATCGAGAACACGAACTCCCTTCGCAAAGAAGAACTCGAAGTCCGCAACAAACTCGAGTCATGGAAGCGCGAACTGTCTGCCCATCGCCGTTTGCTCGCGAAGAGCGCCATGCCGGTCGTTCCGACTGATTTGACGAGCGATATGCGCCAGTTGCAAAAAGGCGTGCAATCGTTGGATGAACAGTTCGAGAAAGCACCGTTTAATATGACGTATATCGTCGGCCTCAGCCACGACGTCGAAGAGACGATGGACAACTTCCGGGACCGGGTCAAAGCGCTCTTGCGCCAAGTCACGTACGCCGAACAGCTTCTGCAGTATGCGAACCGCTATCGCCGTCGCGACAACGAGGTGCATATCGCCTTGACGCTCGCCGAGAACAAGTTTTTACATGGTGAGTATGGGACGGCCGTCGAAATTGGCGAGCGTGTCCTCGGACGTTTCGATGAAGGAGCGGCCCGTGAGATTCGCCAACGCGTCGAAAAAGGATTGGAACAGCAAGAGCTATTACGAAAATAATGATGCATGAAGATTGACGTAAACGGGAATTAACGTGTACGTCAATCTTTTTTGAATCGAGGAGGAATTTTGTGATGGGAACGCTATGGGTTAACGGAAAGATTTATACGATGAACAAAGAGCATGAACAAGCTCGTGCCATGTACGTGGAGCACGGCCGGATCTTGAAGATGGGGGAAGAAGGCCACCTTCGTCGTACATACGCCGGAAGAATCAAGCAAATTGTGAATCTTGAAGGGAAGAGCGTCTATCCGGCGTTCACCGACTCACACATCCACTTGATCGGGTACGGGGAAGCGCTCGACCGGATCGATGCGACCGAGACGACGGACTTGCAAGCTCTGCTCGAATCGATGAAGCAAAAGGGTGGAAACGACGATTGGATCGTCGCGGAAGGGTTCAATGACCGTCTGCTTGGCGAGATGCCGACGCGTGAGATGATTGATGCCGTCATTCCGGACCGCCCCGTCGTCTTGAAACGGGTCTGTCGCCACGTTGCCGTCGTCAACTCGAAAGGGTTGGAACGGCTCGGCTTGATTCATCATACCGTCATCGAAGGCGGGAAGCTCGGACGCGATGCGGACGGCAAGTTGAACGGGGTACTGTACGATGCGGCGCTCGACCTGCTCCACAAAGAGCTGGGCGGGAATCGCGAGAAAAATGTCGCCTCGCTCCACCGGGCCATCGACTCTCTGTTCGCCCACGGCATCGTCAATGCCCATACGGAAGACTTGTTCTATCACGGTGACCCGCTCGAGACGATTCAAGCGTATGAAGACGTGTTGGCGGACCTCCCGTTCCACGCGCATCTGCTCGTCCATGAACAAGTCGTCGATACGTTGATTCGTCACGATGCGCTCGCCAAGCGCCCGCGTTTTGATTTCGGGGCGATGAAATTGTTCGTCGACGGATCGTTCGGGGGACGGACGGCACTCTTGTTGGAACCGTACACGGATGATCCGGCACAGCGGGGAATCGAGGTCCATCGTCCGGATCATCTCGAGGCGCTTGTCAAAAAGGCGCGGTCCTACGGGATGAACGTGGCGGCCCACGTGATTGGGGACGCCGCCGCCGAACAGTTCATCACGCTGCTTGAGAAATATCCGGCCAAGCGCGGGACGAGAGACCGAATCATTCACGCTTCACTCTTGAACGACGCGCTCTTGAAACGGATTCAAGCGTTGCCGGTGTTGATTGATGCCCAACCGATTTTCTTGTCGGACGACATGAACTTGTTGTTCGACCGGCTCGGCAACGACCGCGTCGATGACGCCTACCGCTTCAAATCGATGCTCGATACGGGAGCGCTCGTCCTTGGAGGCAGTGACGCCCCGATTTCTACCGTCGATGTACGGAAAGGTTTGTATGCGGCGGTCACCCGTCAGTCATTTGAGGAGTCAGGGGCGCTCAACCCGCCGGAACGCCTATCGATGTATGAGGCGCTCCGTAGCTTCACGTATGCACCACGTGTCGCCACAGGCACACACGGACGCGACGGCTTGTTGATTCAGAGCTATAACGCGACGTTCACAGTGTGGGAAGAGGACTTCTTCGACTTGCGTGGACGCGACATCCTCGACAACCGACTCGTCATGACGGTCGTCGACGGGGCTCCGGTATACGAGGCCGACGTCGTCAACACGTAATAAAAAAAGGCTAGCCATCCACGAGGACGGCTAGCCTTTTGTCGTTTAGAAGAATGAGCGTTGGACTTTGTGCCAGAACGAGTTGTTTTTCAGTTTGACCGTCTTGATGACCTGGTCAGACAGTTCGATATCGATGCGGTCTGTATACTTCAAGCTGAGCGCCTCGTTGTCCATGCCGATAATCGGATAGTCGTTCCCGTCCTCAACGATGCGGAGCGAGAGTTTGCGTGAGTCGTGCACGATGAACGACGAGCCGAGCGTGCGGTAACGATTATTGTTCACCGAGGCGATCTCGCTCACTTGCATACATGGGATGAGCGGGTCGACGATGGCGCCGTCGAGTGATTTGTTGTACGCTGTCGAGCCGGTCGGTGTCGAGACGACCATGCCGTCACCGCGGAACGTCTCGAAATGGAGGTCGTCGATGTACACTTCGATGGCGAGCGATTTGATGATACTCGATTTGATTGAGGCTTCGTTCAAACAAAGCATCGGAGTCGATTCATTGATGGATGCCGACAAGAGCGGGTATTTCCGCACTTCGAGACCGGCTTCGATACGGGCGCTGTTGTCCGAGAACAAGCGATCGACTTCGTCGAGTTTATGTATATCGAAGTCGCAATAAAACTCGTTCAAGCCGCGGCCAAACCCGACGTAGATAGCATCTTGACGGAATCCTGTATAGCGGACGGCCTGCAAGAACGCGCCATCTCCCCCGATGGCGACGATGATGTTGGCGTCTTCAGGACGATTGACGACGTTGAAGCCGTATTTCTCACCGATTTCGATTAATTTCTTTACTTCTTTTGTAAAGTCGTTGACGTTACGATGGTACAAAAAAACGTTGTTTCTCATCCTAGTCATCCCCTTTGTCAATTGAGTCTCTTTCATTATACAGCGTTTTAGACGCTCGATATAGGGAAAATCACAATCAGGCCGTCTGAGGCAGGATGCTTGTCATCGAGACGGCGCCATCGCTATGATGAAGAAGTATAAATCATGCAAAAGGGGATGAAACGATGCCAACATTTAAAGGCAATACCGTTACACTGCAAGGGAACCCGGTCAAAGTCGGAGATACTGCACCGGACTTTACAGCGCTCACGACGGCACTTGAAGAGGTGACGCTCGCGTCATACCCAGGCAAGAAATTGATTAGTGTCGTTCCATCGATCGACACAGGTGTCTGTGACACGCAAACACGCGCATTCAACGAGAAGGCGTCATCGCTCGGCGGTACCGTCTTGACGGTGTCAAACGACTTACCGTTCGCACAGCGTCGCTGGTGTGCGGCGTCAGGACTTGATAATGTCGTCATGTTATCGGATCACCGCGACCAATCGTTCGCGAAATCGTACGGCGTATTGATGGAAGAACTCCGTCTTCTCGCACGTTCGGTATTCGTCATCGACTCGGCCGGTACGGTCCAGTACGTCCAGTACATGGATGAGATGACTGAGGAAGTTGATTTCGATGCGGCGCTCGAGGCGTTTGACGCTGCGAACTGATTCGCTTGGCGAAACGACCACGAATCGCTTACACTAATAGAAGTGAACCGACCGGCTCTCCACAAGAGGGCCGGTTTTGTATGGAAAGGATGATCGAAGATGGAACGATTTGAACAACTGTATCGGGATTGGAAGAAAGAAGCGAAGAAGCTGACGACAGACCTTGACTTATTGCCGCTCGAGGCATTGATTGAAGTGTTTGAGCGAGTCAATATCGAACAGGAGAAAACGGATGATGTCCGCAAAGCCGTCAGTCTGCTCGTCCTCGAGGAGACGACGACACTCCCGCCGAACCATCAACCGACGCCGGACGCCGTCAGCCTGTTCATCGGGTACTTGGCGACGAAACTCGTCAAGGACGGGGCGAACGTGCTCGAGCTCGGTAGCGGGACGGGGACACTCGTCCACGCCGTGTTGACACAATTGAAAGATGCCACCGCACAGGCGGTCGAAGTCGATGAGACGATGCTGCGTCTGTCTTACGCAATCAGCAACCTGCTCGGGAAGCCGGTATCGTACTTCCATCAAGACGCACTCGCACCGCTGTTCGTCGAGCCGAGCGACTTGGCACTCGTCGATTTGCCGATCGGCTATTATCCGAACGATGACATGGCGTCTGGCTACGCCTTGAAACGGGATGAAGGCCATTCTTACTCGCACTTCTTGTTGATCGAGCAGGCGATGCGTCACTTGAAACCAGGCGGTCACGGGATTTTTGTCATCCCGAACAATTTGTTTGAACAGGATGACGAAGGGAAATTAAAACAGTGGATGGACCGTGAGGCTGTCGTCAAAGGTGTTCTTCAATTACCGACGACGATGTTCAAAGACGAGCGATATGCGAAAAGCCTATTGATGTTACAAAAGCTTGGGGAAGGCGTCAAACGCCCGAAACAAGCACTCCTCGTCGAGTTGCCATCGTTCACGGATGTGCGTGCTGTTGCCAATATTGTGAAACAGATTGACGATTGGTTTAAAACAACATAATTTTTATTGGGCAAAAGACTTGAAAAACGTATGCCATATCAAGTATCTTCATTATGATACAGTTATCGGTTTTTAAGAGAACAGATAAAGACTCGTGTTTAAATCGAAAGGTAAGAGGTGTATGACATGACAAAAATTATGGCAGTCAACGCAGGTAGTTCGTCATTAAAGTTCCAACTTCTCGAAATGCCATCTGAGAAGATGCTCGCCGTCGGGCTCGTCGAGCGTGTCGGAAAAGAAGATGCGATCTTCACGATTAAATATGGCGAAGGACAAAAGTTCCATATCGTCACACCGCTTCATTCACATAAAGAAGCGGTCGAGCTCTCGCTCGAAAAATTGATTGACCTTGATATCATTCAGTCGTTCGACGAAATCGCAGGCGTCGGTCACCGTGTCCTTCACGGAAAAGAGTTGTACGCGGATTCGGTCGTTATCGACGATGAAGTCATGAAGAACATCGAATCGTTCGTCGAACTCGGACCGCTCCACATCCCGCCAAACTTGACGGGGATTCGTGCGTTCCAAACGATTTTACCGAACGTACCGCAAGTCGCGGTCTTCGACACGGCGTTCCACCAGTCGATGCCGGAAGAGAACTTCTTGTACAGCCTTCCGTACGAGTACTACACGGAGCACGGCGTCCGGAAGTACGGTTTCCACGGAACGAGCCACAAGTACGTCACGCAACGTGCGGCAGAGCTTCTCGGTCGTCCGCTTGAAGACCTTCGTTTAATCTCATGCCACCTCGGTAGCGGTGCATCAATCGCAGCGGTTGCCGGCGGTCGTTCGATCGACACGACGATGGGCTTCACGCCACTCGAAGGAATCACGATGGGAACGCGCTCGGGATCACTTGACCCGGCCCTCATCCCGTTCTTGATGCAGAAGACTGGCAAGTCGGCTGAAGACGTATTGAACGTCATGAACAAAGAGTCAGGTGTCTACGGTCTCTCGGGTATCTCGAGTGACTTGCGTGACATCGAGCAAGCAGCGGCTGAAGGCAACCACCGTGCCGAAGTCTCGCTCAAAATCTTCTCGAACCGCATCCACGGCTATATCGGTCAATATGCGGCAGAGATGAACGGTGTCGATGCGATCATCTTCACAGCTGGTGTCGGAGAAAACTCTGACGTCATCCGTGAGCGCATCCTTCGTGGCCTTGAGTTCATGGGCGTCTACTGGGATCCATCACTCAACAACGGAGCACGCGGCAAAGAGTTGTTCATCAACTACCCGCACTCACCGGTCAAAGTCATCATCATCCCGACGAATGAAGAATTGGTCATCGCACGCGATACTGTTCGCATCGCCAACCTCGTCGAATCACACGTTTAAGCTGTTACAACGTCCGTTCCGTACTCATACGGGACGGACGTTTTTTTAGTGCTTTTGGCATACGGCACGAGATGGTTTTGTGACGATGGGCCGAATCGAAAGTGCTCGTTTGTAACATTTGACGTAAGGAAACATGGTTTTCGTAACAAAGCAGATATATTAATCCCTTTAATTGGAAATTAATATGACGAAACCTAAAGATTTTTATCAAATCCGTCATCTAGGCTTAAAGGATGATGGTTTTGTAATGTAATCGTAACTTAGCTGACACTCAAATGAATTTTAGTTGTAAACGCACGGTCATACGATTCGTCATATAGTTATCTGGACGAAACATTCCGTAATCGATACGACATGTTTCAACTGGAACAGCACCACAGATTCGACAACACGAACTTACAACGAACAAACCGACTAGGAGAGGACAAACCACATGCTCAAAAAAATTGGAACGGTCTTACTACTGACGGTCATGACACTCGCTATGCTCTTACCCCAACAACAAGTTGAGGCGTCTTCAAAAGTTTACGTACAAAGCCAAGTCAACGGATTAAACGTCCGCTCGGCAGGGACGCTCAGCGGTAAAGTGATTGGGAAAATCAATAAAGGACAACAACTTCAACGCACTGGCTCAAAAGGAGCTTGGATTCGCGTCAACTACAAAGGCAAGTCAGGTTGGATCGCTACAAAGTACTTACGCACCGTGAAGAAAACGGTCGCGAAGGCTAGTGTGAAAACATATACGATGAACGCATCGGCTTACACACCGTACTGCAAAGGATGTTCAGGCGTTACGGCATTAGGCTGGAACGTACGGGCACAAAAACGTAACGTCGTCGCTGTCGACCCGCGCGTCATTCCGCTCGGTAAGAAAGTACAAGTGTACGTCGGCGGGAAGTTGATGGGCACATACACAGCGGCTGACACAGGCGGCGCCATCAAAGGTAACAAAATCGACATCTTAATGTACTCACAAAGTGCGGCCCTCAACTTCGGTCGTAAGACAGTAACTGTCAAAGTATTATAATATGTGAACGACAAAGGGCCATCGCATCTGCGGTGGCCCTTTGTTCGCGTATGAAAACGATGGTGGCTGAAACGGTTGGCTCCACAATCGGACCAATAAGATCCGCGCCTTAACCAAAAGCAAGGGCCATCGCGATTGCGATGGCCCTTGGATTGTACGTTATTGGCGGACGATGAGAACGTCACACTTCGAGTAGCGGACGATGCTTTCAGAGACGCTACCGATGAAGAAGCGTTCGACGGCGTTCAACCCGGTCGCTCCACAGATGATGAGATCAATGTCGTGATTCGGTGCGATTTTTTTAGCGATTGTCACTTTCGGAGAGCCGTACTCGATGACCGTCTCTACTTCTTTGACACCTCGTTCTTTCGCGCGATTGACGTAGTCCTCGAGCAGTTCTTTCGCATACGTCTCGGCACGCTCGGTAATCGTCCGGTCGTACGCTTCAACCGTGGCGAATGTCCGTGTATCGATGACGTGTCCGATATACAGTTTGCCATCGTTTCGAAGTGCGACGTCGATTGCTGTTTCAAATGCACGTTCGGCCTCTTTCGAGCCGTCGACGGCAGATAGAATATGTTTGTAGACAATTGCCATGTAAATCCCAACCTTTCGCTTGAAATGTACGTGCGGCTTACATGTATAGTATACCACTTCTGCTTCAATTCACGCCCGGTTCTTTCAGAAATGTGTGAAATTTTCACAACTTTCTGATGGAACAGGTTGAAGTTTGGAAATGGGCAAGCGGAACGGGTAAGATGATACAGAGGAGGGATGACGATGAAACATGTAGTCATCACGGCCGGTGCGAAAGGGATCGGCCGCATTGTGACGGAACGATTATTGGAGGAAGGTTGGCACGTCAGTGTATTGCAGCGGAAGCCGATCGATTGGCAACATGAACGGTTACATATGGTCGAGGCCCCGTTGACGGACCGCGAAGCTGTCCTGAGTGGCTATGAAGAGGCGGTGGCCAAATTCGGAGAGCCGGACGCGCTCATCTTGAACGCCGGGCCTTACATCTTCGAACGGAAGTGTCTCGTCGATTTGACGGACGAGGAGTGGGACGAGGTCATCAGCGGCAATTTGTCAGCCTCGTTTTGGCTGATGCGCCGGGCTATCCCGAGTATGCGGGCAAAACGATTCGGCCGCATCATCACATATGGCTTCCCGGAGAGTGGGACGGCACCAGGCTGGGTTCATCGGTCGGCTTTCGCGGCCGCCAAAACCGGGCTCGTCAGTTTGACGAAATCGGTCGCACTCGAGGAAGCGGCACACGGCATCACAGCCAATATGATTAACCCGGGCAATATCGTCGGCGCGCAAAAAGAAATGCGAATCGAAGCGGCCGAACCGGACGACCAGACCCCGGTCGGACGACACGGGACGGGCGAAGACATCGCCCGCATGATTCTATTCCTGCTCGCCCGTGATTCCGATATGGTCACAGGTGCCATCATCGATGTGACCGGAGGTGTCAACGTCGTCCATCAATACCGAAAATAAGGAGGAAACCGCATGAAATTGGCCATGTTGACCGATATCCATGGAAACGTCCAAGCGCTCGACGCGGTGCTGGCCGAGCTCGATCGCCAGCAGGTCGACGAGATTTGGAGTTTGGGCGATATGATCGCGATGGGGCCCGACTCGAACGAAGTGATGGCACGTCTGCTCGACCGTGGTGTACACATGATTACCGGCAACCATGATGAGGCCGTCTTGTCGCTTTTGGCCGGGACGGGTCACCCCGACAGTTATGCCCATACCCGTCCGCATCACGAGTGGGTGGCGCGCACGCTTAGGCCAAACTATGCGGACGCGCTCTTCAAGTTGCCCCGTACGATTGAACGCGTTGTCGAGGGTACGCGAGTATATGGGATTCATTATCATATCCCGAGCGAGAAGCGGGACGTGCCGATCACCGAGGAGCCGTTCCATGATATCGTCGAGGCGACACTTTCGAACATGCAGTCGCTGTATGGATCTTATGAAGCGGACGTCATCTGTTTCGGGCATCATCATCCGGAGCATGTGTTCCATGACGACACGAAACATTATTTCAATCCCGGTGCGCTCGGTGTCGCCCGTGACGACTTGGCCCGTTACGGCATCCTCGAGTGGGATGAGACAGGGTTCGCCATCCATCCGCAGTCGGTCCGTTATGACAAGCGGGCATTTCTAGAGGCGATGGAACGGAATGATGTGCCGCAACGTGACGTCATGTTCCGACTCTTTTATTGACCATGAAAAAGACCAGCCGCGTGCGGCTGGTCTTTGTTGTGACTCAATTGATTTCTTGGAGCGTCTTCGGGTAACTCGTCAACAAAATCGGACCACTCTCGGTCATGACGATATCGTCCTCGATGCGGACCCCGCCGACGCCAGGGAGATAAATTCCTGGTTCGACGGTGAACGTCATCCCGACTTGGGCCGTCATATCATTGTTGGCTGCCATCGACGGGAATTCGTGAACCTCGATGCCGATTCCGTGTCCGACGCGATGCGTGAAGTATTCGCCGTAGCCGGCCGACGTGATGACTTGGCGAGCCGCGATGTCGATGGATCCGAGCGTCGTCCCGACGTTCGCCATCTCGATGGCGGCTTCTTCGGCCTTAAGGACGGTCTCGTAAATCTCACGTTGCTTCGTGCTCGCTTCGCCGTAGACGACGGTGCGCGTGATATCCGAGGCGTAGCCTTGCCAAATGACACCGAGGTCGAACAAGGCGAAGTCGCCTTTCTTCAAGCGATTGTTACCAGGTACGCCGTGCGGATCGGCACTGTTCTCGCCGAACAAGACGAGCGTGTCGAACGACATCTCGCGGACACCTTGTTTCTTCATCGCATATTCGATTTCGGCGATGACCTCGAGCTCGGTCACGCCTTCACGCAAGGCGCGAATCCCTGCCTCAATCGCCATATCAGCGAGTTCGGCGGCGCGTTTCATCAGGCGGACCTCGTCCGGGGACTTAATCATGCGAAGCGCCTGAAGCTCTTCGGTCAAGTCGATGATCGAGAGACCGGCAAAGCCGGCGCGGAGCTGTTCGACGCGGTTGTAGGTCAAATGCTCGCCTTCAATCCCGATGCGCTCGGGGATAATCTGTTGGTCGAGGAACAGTTTGACGACTTTGTCCCATGGATTTTCGTGGTCCATGTACGTGACGATATCGCCATTCCAGTCGCTCGCCTCGACGATGCCTTTTTCAAGTGCCGGACAGACGAGAGCGGTCGTGCCGTTCTTCAAGACGAGGATGGCGATGAGCCGCTCATGTGCCTCGGCATATACTCCCGAAAAATAAAAGACCGATGCTTTCGACGTGACAAAAGCAGCGTCTAACCCTTTAGTGGCCAAAGATTGTGCAATATGGTTGGTTCGTTGATTCAACTCGTTTCCCTTCCTTCTCGTTCATTGGCGTTCTGTTTCATTATACCGTTTTCCAAAACGGAAAGGAAATGTCACATTTTCAGTAGTACAGTTTGAAGAAGGAAGACTGATACAGTATACTGAAGATGACAGAAAATGTATTGAGGAAAGGGACTCGTGACATGACAACAAAACATGAACAGATCATAGCACATATCGAGTCGCTCGATGTCGGATCTAAAATTTCGGTCCGCCAAATCGCGAAGGAATTGGCAGTATCAGAAGGAACGGCGTATCGGGCCATCAAGGAAGCGGAGAATTTAGGCTTTGTCTCGACGATTGAACGGGTCGGAACCATTCGTATCAAACGTAAACATAAAGAGAATATTGAGAAGCTGACGTTCGCAGAAGTCGTCAATATCGTCGACGGGCAAGTGCTCGGTGGCCGAGACGGGCTCCATAAAACGCTCTCGAAGTTCGTCATCGGGGCGATGAAGCTTGAGGCGATGATGCGTTATATCGACGTCGACTCACTCGTCATCATCGGAAACCGGGAAAAGGCGCATGAACTTGTGCTCCAGTCCGGTGGAGCCGTGTTGATCACGGGGGGATTCGACACGACCGATGAAGTGAAACGGATGGCCGATAAGTATCACATGCCGGTCATCTCGACGTCGTATGACAGTTTCACCGTCGCGACGATGATCAACCGGGCCATCTATGACCGCTTGATAAAAAAAGAGATTCTACTCGTCTCGGATATCGTCATCCCGCTGCACGACACGTTCTATTTGAAAGTGGACGATACGGTCAAACGGTGGCACGAACTGAACGAACGGACGAAACATAACCGCTATCCCGTCATCGACGAGCAGATGAAAGTCGTCGGCGTCATCACGGCGAAAGACTTGCTCGACCGTCCGCACGACACTGAAATCGAGAAAGTGATGACGAAGAGCCCGATCACGGTCGGTGTTCAGACGAGCGTCACCAATGCGGCGCACCAAATGGTTTGGGAAGGCATCGAGATGTTGCCGGTCGTCGACAACTATGGCCGCCTGCTCGGCATCATCAGCCGCCAAGACGTGTTGAAGGCGCTCCAACTCGCCAACCGCCAACCGCAAGTCGGCGAGACGTTCGACAATATGATCACGAACCAGTTGAAAGAAGATCCGGCTTCGAACGGGACGGCGTTCACCGTCGAGGTCGCGCCACAGATGACGAGCCACATGGGGACGGCATCTTCAGGGGTGTTGACGACGTTGCTCGTCGAAGGAGCGACCCGCAGTCTGCGCCATATGAAAAAAGGCGACCTCGTCGTCGAAAATATTACGGTCTACTTTATGAAACCGATTCAAATCGAGAGTCAAATTCGCGTCTCGGCCAACGTGTTCGACCTTGGCCGGAAGTTCGGGAAAGTCGATGTCGAGATGACACAAGGCACCCAACTCGTCGCCAAGGCGCTTGTCACGGCGCAATTGATTGACCGCTAACAAAAAAACGAGCTGATGCCATCATCAGCTCGTTTCTATTTCTCTTATGATTGGTTGATTGGCTCTTCGCTAGCGAGCGGATAGATTTTACGATAGCGAATGAACCCGACGATGGCGTTGCCGACACCCAAGACGAGCATAGCGATGCTGACGATCCAACCGATCGTCGAGCCGAGTCCGAGTCCGCCAACCATTTGGTTGACGGCGAAGAGTGCGAGAAACATGCTCAGCCAGATGAGCGCTTGCGTGTTGAACAGTGCTTTCCGGTACGGTGTCTTCGTCAAATAAGCGCGTCGTTTGGAAACGAAGTAGGCGCCTAACGAAAACAGAATGAGTCCGATCATAACTAATTGACCCAAGTGAAGAAACCCCTTTCAGACGTGTAATCTGTTATCATCATACCATAGAATAGTGTTCAAGAAAGCGAGGAATGGCAATGGCACATTGGCCAGAGGCAGCAACGATATTGAAATTGATTGAAGCGGCGGACACGATTATGATTCATCGACACGTCCGTCCCGACCCTGACGCGCTCGGGAGTCAGCTCGGATTAAAGCGGATTCTTGAAGTCGCCTATCCGGAAAAGCAGGTCTATGTCGTCGGCGGCATCGTCCGTGATTTAGAGTTTTTAGGTAAGATGGAGCATGTCGAACCGGAGATGTATCAAGAGGCGCTCGTCATCGTGCTCGATACGGCTAACCATGAACGAATCGATGGGCCGCACGCCTTGACCGGCAAAACGGTCGTCAAGATTGATCACCACCCTGACGAAGATGCGTATGCGACCCATCAAATCGTCGACACGACGGTCAGTTCCACCTCAGAGATGATTGCTGAACTTGCAGGGATTTGGGGGCTTGAACTTGACGAGGCGTCCGCATTCTTGTTGTTCGCCGGAATCGTCGGCGACACGGGACGGTTCCAGTTTCGCAACGCGACGCCACGTACGTTCGAAGTCGCGGCCGAACTGATTAACCATGGTATCGATACGAACCGGTTGTATCGTCAAATGTATAAGACGAATTTGGCGACGTTGCAACTCCAAGGCTATGTCTTACAAAACGTCAATGTGACCGACGCGGGTGTCGGCTACGTCAAAATCGATGCAGACGTCTTGCGCACGTTCCATGCGACACCGGAAGCGGCGTCGCTGCTCGTCAACAGTTTCTCTGGCCTTGAAGGGCTGAAGTGTTGGGTCATGTTCGTCGAGAACAAGGACGAGATTCGTGTCCGGATCCGTTCGAAAGGACCGGTCATCAATGAAGTGGCGAAACGCTATCGCGGCGGTGGTCATCCGATGGCCGCCGGTGCCACGATCGATAAATGGGAAGAGATGGACGAGGTGATCATGGCGCTCGATGAAGTCGCGGCCCCGTTCACGTTCGAAACAGAAGAGAGCTGACCCGTTGGTCAGCTCTCTTCAGCGTTTATCCTCTTCTTGTGGAATGAACCACGTACCACGGTCGGTCACATCCTCGACGACATCGAGTTGATACTCGGTGATATAACGACGGAGTCGTTCGATAATCTCCGGACTATCGGCGAAGACGGTCTGGCCGTTCTGTAAATTCTCTAGCTTGTCACGTGCGATTTTACCCCGATTAATAATCATACGGTTTATACCCCCTTTTAGGAGAAGTTTTGTCTATAATTATTGTATCAGACAAGTGCCAAAATGAGTTTGACAATTGTGAAAAAAGAAAGGGGGACTCTTGTGATCCACTTAAATGTACGATCGGCTTATAGCTTGATGCAAAGTACGATTCGGCTCGAACAGTATGTCGCCCAGATGGCCGAACGGGGGAGTCGAGCAGTCGCTTTGGCCGACGATGCGTTATACGGCTTGCCGCAATTCGTCCGGTTATGTGAACGCTATGCGGTTAAACCCGTTATTGGATTACGGACGACGCTGCGAATGGATGGATTCGACGTCTCCGTTCTCGTCTATGCGTTGACCGATGAACAAGTGCCCGAACTGTATCGCATCGTCCAGGCCGATGGCTTGACCGAAGCGACCGAACTGGCGGTGCTCATCTTACCGGAGAACTGGAAAGCGAACGACCCGGTTCACCGTCGCCGTCTCTATAACCATTTGCTCGGTTATGTGAATGAAGACAGACTGTGGCTCGGGTTGCCGGCGCCGCAGTCGACGGAACAGACGCTGATGCTCCGGCAATTACGCGAGATGCGTGACGAACTGGGGACACGACTCGTACCGGCCCCGGACACGTGTTACATGAGACCGGAGGATTTCGAGGCGTATCGCGCCATCGTCGCCATCGGTGAAGGCGAGCTCATCTCACAAGAAGATGTGCATCGGAAAGGAAAGTACGTAAGACTGCCGAGCGAAATGAACGATTGGTTCGACCCGATCGAGCTTGAGGCGTTGGACGAGTTCGAATCCCTCATCTCGGTCACACGCTTGCCGGAGGCGACCTCGTCGATTCCAGAGATTGAACATGCGATCGACCGACTGAAGCGTCTCGTCGCCGAACGATTAAAGGCGCTCGACTTGTTCCAAGAGGAATATATCGAACGAGCCCGCTATGAACTCGACGTCATTGCGCGGACCGGTTTCGCCTCGTATTTCCTCATCGTCGAGGACATCGTCCGCTACGCTAGGGAGCAAGGCATTGAAGTCGGTCCGGGGCGTGGGTCCGCGGCCGGATCACTCGTCAGTTTCGCGCTTCACATCACCGAGGTCGACCCGGTCCGGTTCGAGCTGTTATTCGAACGCTTTTTGAACCCGGAACGAATCACGATGCCGGATATCGATTTAGACTTCGAAGACGAGCGGCGCGACGAGGTCGTCCGCTATGTCCTCGATAAATACGGGGCCAACCACGCCGCCCAAATCGGGACGCTCGCGACGTTCGGCGCGAAAGCGGCGCTACGTGATGTCGCGCGGGCGCTCGGGCTGACGCTTGAAGAAGGACAGGCGGCCAGCAAACAAGTGAAAGACGACGGGTTGGCCGGGATTTTGGCCAATCCGACGAAGATGAAATGGTTCGCCGGCAGTCAGAAGCGGTCGCAACTGTTACACATCGCCGCCCAGCTCGAAGGATTGCCCCGTCAAGCCTCGATCCACGCGGCCGGACTCGTACTCAGTCGTGACGCGCTTGATGACGTCACCCCGTTACAGCCGACAGCAGGGGAGCAAGTGACCCAATATAATATGAAGGATCTCGAAGCGCTCGGCCTGTTGAAAATCGATTTGCTCGGCCTGCGCAACTTGACGAGACTCCGTCAGATGGAGACGCTCATTCGCGAGACGGATGAACTGTTCTCGCTGAAGACGATTCCATTGAATGACGCAAAGACGTTGCGGGTGCTCGCTCGCGGTGACACGGACGGGATTTTTCAGTTCGAATCGGAAGGGATGAAACAAGCGCTCCGGCAAGTGAAGCCGACCACGTTCGAGGATATCGTCGTCACGATGTCGCTCTATCGTCCAGGTCCGATGCAGTTTATCGATACGTATGCGAAGCGAAAGCATGGCATGCCGCATCAGCCGGTCCACCCGGTCGTCGGTGAGATTATGCGTACGACGAACGGCGTGCTCGTCTATCAGGAGCAAGTCATGCGCCTCCTGCGAGAACTTGCCGGCTACTCGTATGCCGAGGCCGATTTGATTCGCCGTGCCATCGCCAAGAAAGATGTAGCGGCCATCGACGTCGAGAAGAGTCGATTCTTGGAACGTTCGTCGGAGCTGTTCGACAGCGACTCGATGCGACAAGTATTCTCGTGGATTGAGAAGTTCGCGGGCTACGGTTTCAACCGTTCGCACGCGGTGGCCTACAGTTTAATCAGTTATCGCTTGGCTTTCGTGAAGGCGCACTTCGAGCGGATTTTTTATCTCGTTACGTACGACAAGACGAACCAACTCGTTCGCATGCTGCGAAAAGGGAAAATTCCCGTCTATCCGCCGGACGTCCTTCATGGCCAAGCCGGGGCCTTTTTAGAAGGGCCAGGGGTCCGTCTCGGGTTGAAGGCGGTCCAAGGCTTGACGAAACGCGACGTCGAACGGTTGATTGAACACCATTCCGAATTCACCGACGTAAAACGTCTGCTCGAACTGATGGAGTGGGGCTCGAAAGACCAGCCGAAGTTGCGGCGCCTGCTCGGAGCCGGTGCCCTCGACCGGATGTATCACGGCGATCGCCACCGTGCGTTCGAGGCCGTTGAACGGCTTCGCGAGGAGACAGAGACGCATCTGCTCCCAGATGAGCTGTCCGCACTCGGTTTGAAGCGCTCGGCACCAATCGAGCCGAATTGGTCCGAAGAAGAACGGGAAGCACTCGGGACGTGGATCGTCCACTCGCCGTTGACGACGGTCGCCCCGCTCTCGATTGAGACGGTGACGATCGATGAAGTGTTGAACGGCGAACGGGGATTCATCGTCGTCTATGTCGATGCGATTCGTACGTTCAAGACGAAAAAGAATGAAGAGATGGGTGTTGTCATGGTCGATGACGGCGTCTCGCAAGACGAGGTCGTGATTTTTCCACGCGTGTTCACCCAATTCTCTCGTTCACTTTACGTCGGGAACGTCCTCTTGCTCGAGGTACATCCGAATGAACGGGACGGGCGTCGCCAACTCGTCGTCGAACGCGTCCGGCCTCTCCACGGCCAAGCGTTGTTTGTCCGATTGCGTCTGGAGTCGTTCGCCGACCTTGAAGAACTATTGCGAACAGCGCCAGGGGATGTCCCTGTCATTTGCCGATTCTCTGATTCGAAAGAAGTGAAACAACTCGCCTCGACATATGCCGTCAATCCGACAGAAGCATTGTTGCAAGGATTGAGGCAGCGGTTCGGCGATACGGATGTCGTGTTGAAACGGGTCGACTCGAAATTGCCCGGCACGGGAACTAGTACCAAGTCATAAAAAGTGGTATAATCTGTTTAATTGGTCTGACCACTTTAGAGATAATGCCATCCAAAAGGGAGTTGAACGGTCAGATGCATGGAAAACACGCATCCTCATTTCACGAAAACATTTCTAAAATCAGAACGTTAATCGTCCAGGCCGCACTCGAGCCGGGCGACCGTCTCCCATCAGAACGGGAACTCGCTGAAACGCTGTCCATCAGCCGTGCGTCAGTCCGTGAAGCATTACGGGCTCTCAGCTTCCTTGGGATTGTTGAGACGAAACACGGCGGCGGCACGTTTTTGTGCGAACAGGATCGGCACCGTTACATTGAAATCTTGTCAGAGTTCATCGTCACGAAACAGACGAAGGTGTCGGACATCGTCGATATGTTGCGTTTGCTTGAGCGCTTGGCGTTGACGGAGGTCGAACCGACCCCGGAACGCATCGCGTTGCTCGAGTCGAGCGTTGAGACGGACCGCGCCTTCAGGCAAAACCTCATCTTCGGATTAAAGAATGAACTGTTCATTCGAATCTGGAGCGAAGTGAACCGGTTTTATGACGGCACGGACGCAGGCGACCTATATACGGAAGACGAACGTAGACGATTGTTGGAGATGTGGCGTGGGGCGGGGATGCCGGAATGAACGAGGGGGAAGCGATGACTGCTTTTTTCAAGAAACCTAAACGATATATGCCATTGCGTCAACGAGAACCAAAGATTGATGCACCACAAGGCTTGATGACGAAATGTCCATCTTGTAAATATATGCATTACACGAAACAGTTAAACGAGAATCATAAAGTGTGTGATTGCGGCTACCATTTCCCGCTCAGTGCAGATGAGCGGATTCACATGTTGGTCGATGGTCAGTCGTTTGAAAAATTTGCGGGACCGCTCGTCAAAGAGAACCCGCTTGATTTTCCAGATTATGAAGATAAATTGAAAAAAGACAGGGAACGAACTGGGATTGAGGAAGCGATTGTTTGCGGTCGTGCCACAATCGATGGGCTCCCGGTCGTCGTCTGCGTCATGGATGCCCGTTTCCGTATGGGGTCGATGGGCGCCTACGTCGGAGAAGCGATCGCCTCGGCGGTCCGGACCGCGACGAAAGACGGATTGCCGGTCGTCTTGTTCACGGCCTCGGGCGGTGCCCGCATGCAAGAAGGCATGGTCAGCTTGATGCAGATGGCCAATACGTCAATCGCCTTGAAAGAACATGACGAGGCGGGTCTTCTGTATGTCGCCTACTTGACGCATCCGACAACAGGTGGCGTGTCGGCGAGTTTCGCGATGCTTGGTGATGTGAACGTCGCCGAACCTGGAGCGTTGATCGGCTTTGCCGGTCGTCGCATCATCGAACAGACGATTCGTGAAAAATTGCCAGACAACTTCCAAACTGCCGAGTTTCTATTAGAAGCGGGTCAATTGGACGCCGTCGTTCATCGTGAACAGATGCGTTCGTTCTTGAAGAAGATGATCGTGTTACACGGCGGGGAGGTCCATCATGTTTGATCCAATCAAAGAAGTAAATGAACAGCTCGGGAAGTTGCGTGAGACGGCGGAGACGAAAGGAATCGATTTATCCCGTGAAATCCGTCACCTTGAAGCGAAGCTTCATCGATTAGAAAAAGACATTTATGGGAATATGAAACCGTGGGATCGCGTGCAGCTGGCGCGAAATCCGAAACGCCCGACGACGCTCGATTATATAGATCGCCTGTTCCCGGATTTCATCGAATTGCACGGTGACCGTCACGGCTATGATGACGCTGCGATTGTAGCGGGATTGGCCACACTCGACGGCGTCCCGGTGACGATTATCGGTCATCAACGTGGGCGGAACACGAAAGAGAACATGAAACGCAACTTCGGGATGCCACATCCAGAAGGCTATCGCAAAGCGCTTCGTTTCATGAAGCAAGCAGAGAAGTTCAATCGTCCGGTCATCACGTTCATCGATACAAAAGGCGCCTACCCTGGGAAAGCGGCCGAAGAGCGTGGACAAAGCGAAGCGATTGCCCGCAACTTGTTTGAAATGGCGACGTTGAAAGTTCCGATTATCTCGATTGTCATCGGGGAAGGCGGATCGGGCGGTGCGCTCGGGATTGGTGTTTGCGACCGGTTGCTCATGCTTGAAAACAGCACGTACTCGGTCATTTCACCAGAAGGCGCGGCTGCCCTGCTTTGGAAAGACGCGAAGCTTGCGGAACGCGCTGCGGAAACGATGAAGATTACGGCACAAGATTTGTTGAATTTAGGGATTGTCGATGAAGTCGTCACCGAGGTGTTTGGTGGGGCCCATATCGATGTGTCATTACAGTCATCACTCTTAAAGCCTGTATTAGCACAACACATGACTGAGTTGCGAGGACGGACTCAAAACGAGTTGTTGCAAGGGCGCGCTGCCAAATATCATGAAATTGGCACAATTGGCTCGTGAAAACGTTAACAATCGCTTTGCGTTCACGTTAAATCACTCACGAGTTGACTGCTTTCGAGCATACCCCATGCTTTTTTTTCACATACTTGTGTTGTAAAACAAAGGTCAGACATGGTATTTTATTTTCAGATTTCGTTAAAACACATAAGAGGTGAGTGACGTGAATTTAAAACGTATTGCGGTATTGACAAGTGGGGGAGACGCCCCCGGAATGAACGCTGCAGTCCGTGCCGTGACCCGAAAAGCGATTTTCGAAGGTCTAGAAGTGTACGGTGTGTATAACGGCTATCAAGGTCTAATCGAAGGAGATCTCGTTGAATTGAACCTCGGTTCTGTCGGTGACATCATCCAGCGTGGAGGAACATTCTTACGTTCTGCCCGTTGCCCTGAGTTTAGAACGGAAGAGGGCCGTGCCAAAGCGGTCGAGCAGTTGAAGAAATTCAATATCGACGCGCTTGTAGTCATCGGGGGCGACGGTTCTTACCGTGGCGCCCAGAAGTTGACGGAACTTGGATTCCCGACAATCGGGCTTCCAGGAACGATCGACAACGATATCCCAGGAACGGATGCAACAATCGGGTTCGATACGGCGCTCAATACGGCGCTTGACGCGATTGATAAAATCCGTGACACGGCGTCGTCGCATGAGCGGACGTACGTCATCGAAGTAATGGGTCGTGATGCAGGTGACATCGCACTTTATGCCGGTCTTGCCGGTGGTGCCGAGTCAATCCTCGTCCCAGAACGTCCAGAAGATTTGAGTGCCATCGTCGACCGCATCAACCATGGTGTGGCGCGCGGTAAGAAACATTCGATCGTCGTTGTCGCCGAAGGCGCAGGCAGTGCCGAAGAAATCGGAAAAATGATCGCTGAGAAGACAAACTCAGAGACGCGTGTAACGATTCTTGGACATATCCAACGCGGCGGTTCCCCGACTGCTGCTGACCGTGTGCTTGCGAGCCGCATGGGTGCGTATGCCGTTGAGATTTTACTCGAAGGCAAAGCCGGACGTGTTGTCGGTATCCGCGGCGGTAAGATGATGGATCTTGATATCGATGAAGCGCTCGACCATAACAAACATTCGATTGATATGCAGTTGATTGATCTTTCGAACCAACTTTCGATTTAACGAGTAGTAGTGAACTCCACAGAGACGGGATCAGGTCGGTCGACCCCCCGTTTTCTGTGTGTAAATGTAATACATCCCCTAGGAGGTTTTTATTTATGCGTAGAACGAAAATTGTATGTACGATTGGACCAGCTTCAGAGAAACGTCTTCCAGAAATGATTGAAGCCGGAATGAACGTCGCTCGTCTCAACTTCTCACACGGTGACTATGAAGAGCACGGCGCACGTATCCGTGACATTCGCGAAGCATCAAAAGCTGCCGGTAAAGTCGTGACGGTACTTCTTGACACGAAAGGTCCTGAAATTCGTACACATACGTTTGAAGAAGGAAAAGCACTCCTCGAAAAAGGCAAAGAAGTCATCATCGTCTCGACAGAAGAAATCGTCGGAACGAAAGATCGTTTCTCAGTCACGTACGAAGGCTTGTACGAAGACGTTGAAGTCGGTTCACGCATCATGCTCGACGACGGACTCATTGGTCTCCTTGTCGTTGAGAAACTCCCGAACCGTGACCTTCGCTGCGTCATCGAAAACGAAGGCGTCATCAAGACGAAGAAAGGTGTCAACTTGCCTAACGTCAAAGTGAACCTTCCTGCCCTTACAGACAAAGACATCGCCGACATCGAGTTCGGTATTTCTCAAGACATCGATGTCATCGCGGCATCGTTCGTACGCCGTGCGTCTGACGTCGTTGAGATTCGTCAACTTCTCGAGCGCAACAACGCGTCACACATCAAAATCTATCCAAAAATCGAAAACCAAGAAGGTGTCGACAACATCGACGAAATCTTGGCGATTTCTGACGGTTTGATGGTCGCTCGTGGTGACCTCGGAATCGAGATCCCAACAGAAGAAGTCACACCAGTTCAAAAAGAATTGATCAAGAAGTGTAACGACCTCGGGAAACCGGTCATCACGGCTACACAAATGCTTGATTCAATGCAACGCAACCCGCGTCCAACACGTGCGGAAGCATCTGACGTTGCCAACGCCATCCTCGATGGTACGGACGCAGTCATGCTTTCAGGTGAGACGGCAGCAGGGGACTACCCAATCGAGTCAGTTCAAATGCAAGCAGCAATCGCTGTTCGTACTGAGCAAATGCTCGACTACAAAAACTTGCTCAAAGATCGTCAGAAGCGCAGTGAGCACACGGTAACGGATGCGATCTCACAAGCGGTTGCCCACACGGCAATCAACTTGAACGCGAAAGCGATCTTGACACCGACACAATCAGGTTACACGGCTGCTCGTACAGCGAAGTATCGTCCAGAGGCGAACATCATCGCGGTCACAGAGTCAGAGCGTGTGGCACGTCAATTGAACCTCGTTTGGGGCGTGTACCCAATCGTGGCTGACACGATGCCAAACAACACGGATGAGATGTTGGTACAAGCTTCAGAAGCAGCTCGTCACGCTGGATTCGTTACAGACGGTGACCTCGTCGTCATCTCGGCTGGTATCCCGGCTGCGACTGCTGGTACGACAAACATGATGAAAGTTCATATCGTCGGTCACGCCCTCGCAAACGGACGTGGGATCGGTGAGCGTGGTCTCGTCGGTGAAGTCGTCGTTGCGAACAATGCAGACGAAGCGAATGCGAAAGCGAAAGAGGGCATGATCCTCGTCGCACCATTCACAGATAAAGAAATGATGCCAGCGATTGAAAAAGCGGCTGGAATCATCACAGAAGACGGTGGATTGACGAGCCATGCCGGTATCGTTGGACCATCACTCCGCAAGCCGGTTATCGTCGGTGTCGAATCAGCGACATCAACGTTCCGCGACGGACAGATGATTTCAATCGACCCACTTACTGGTAAAATCTACAACGCGTAATCGAATGCCAATCGAACCGACCTTTTCATGAGGTCGGTTCTTTTTCCATTCAGAAAGAGAGTGTGTGATGAGTGCCTATTTATTCTTGCTGTTGCTCGTATTGATTGGGGTTATCTCCCATAACCAGTCGGTCATCATCGCCAGCAGCGTCCTCTTGATTATTAAAGCGGTCGGATTCGGCGACCAATTGTTCCCGACGCTCGCCTCAAAAGGCATCCATTGGGGGGTAACGATTATTACAATTGCCGTCCTCGTGCCGATTGCGACCGGCGACATCGGATTCCGGGAATTGTGGAATAGTATTAAAGGTCCAGTCGGCATCATCGCGTTCGCCTCTGGAATCTTCGTCGCGCTTGCCGCCGGCCAAGGGGTCCAACTGATGCGGGTCGACCCCGTCGTCACGACGGCATTGCTCGCTGGGACCATCCTGGCCGTCGGTTTCATGAAAGGCGTGCCGGTCGGACCGCTCGTCGGAGCCGGCATCGCCGCCTTGATTTTAGGTGGATTTAGCCTGTTACAAAAATGGTTCTGACATTTTTTGACGGCTGGATACGCTTACATTTCTTTTTTTCAGTAAATTGTTTATACTAGATAAAGGACAGGGTGGAGCGAGCTCGAAACGGATTGGGGAGAGTCTTCGACTCCTCGCCCTTATTCCCTACACACAGACTGTATATGCGGTCGATCACTTTTAAAGACTGAGGGGGAGTTATTGATGTCAACGACAAAAGGTTTAGAAGGAATTGTGGCAGCGGCCTCAAAAGTCAGTTCGATTATCGACGGACAATTGACTTACGGAGGATACACGATTGACGATTTGGCAGACCACGCCACATTCGAAGAGGTTGTTTTCCTATTATGGAACGACCGCCTTCCGAAAGAAGATGAATTAACTGAGCTCTCAGCAGCGCTCGTGAAAGAAGCCAAATTGCCAGAAGACGTCATCGCGACGCTCGAACGGGCACCGAAATCGGCCAATGCGATGGCGACGATTCGGACTGCACTTTCACAGCTCGCGCTTTATGATGAAGAGTCTGAAGATATGAGTCCGGAAGCGAACATGCGCAAAGCGATTCGTCTCCAAGCGCAAATCGCCACGATTGTGACGGCATTCGCTCGTCTTCGTAAAGGCGAACAACCGGTTGCACCAAAACAGGGCTTGTCTTATGCGGGCAACTTCTTGTACATGTTGAATGGAGAAGAGCCGAGCGAGGTCGCCGAGAAGACGATTGACAAGGCACTCATCCTTCACGCCGACCATGAATTGAACGCTTCGACGTTCACGGCCCGCGTCTGCGTTGCCACATTGTCGGATATTTATTCTGGTGTGACGGCGGCGATGGGCGCCCTTAAAGGCCCGCTCCACGGTGGTGCGAACGAGGCGGTCATGAAGATGCTTCATGAAATCGGATCGGTCGACAAAGTCGAAGACTACGTCCGCGGCAAGTTCGAACGCCGTGAGAAGATCATGGGCTTCGGTCACCGTGTCTATAAGGACGGCGACCCACGCGCGAAACACTTGAAAGAGATGAGCCGCCAATTGACGGCCCAAATCGGCGAACCGGAATGGTACGAGATGTCTGAGAAAATCGATCATCTCGTCGAGACGGAAAAAGGCTTGAAACCGAACGTCGATTTCTATTCGGCGTCAACATATTACGCGCTCGGCCTCGACGAAGAGTTGTTCACGCCGATCTTTGCTGTCTCACGCATGTCGGGCTGGATTGCCCACATCCTCGAGCAGTACGCGGACAACCGTTTGATCCGTCCTCGCGCTGAATACATCGGCGAGACGAACCGGTCATACGTCCCGGTGAACGAGCGTTAATTGACGCCGAACGAGAAGTTCGAGTCACAATTTAGACATAAACTTTGGTAAACTAACAATTGACGTAGGTCGGCGCTCGCGTCGGCCTACATAAATGTACTTAGGGGGATTCATTATGTTGACACAAAACGAAAAGATTACAGTTGAGAACGGTGTATTAAACGTACCAAACGTACCGACGATTCCATTTATCATCGGCGACGGCACAGGACCTGATATTTGGAACGCTTCAGTGCGCGTCTTCGATGCGGCTGTCGAAAAAGCATATGGCGGCGAGAAGAAAATCGAATGGATGGAAGTGTACGCTGGGGAGAAGGCCTACAACCAAAAAGGCGAATGGCTTCCAAACGAGACACTCGATCAAATCCGTGAATATTTGATTGCCATCAAAGGTCCATTGACGACACCGGTCGGCGGCGGAATCCGTTCACTCAACGTAGCACTCCGTCAAGAACTTGACTTGTACACGTGCTTGCGCCCGGTCCGTTACTTCACAGGCGTCCCTTCACCGGTCAAACGCCCAGAGGATACAGACATGGTCATCTTCCGTGAGAACACAGAAGATATCTACGCAGGAATCGAATACGCGTCAGGTAGCGACGAAGTGAAGAAGTTGATCTCATTCTTGAAAGAAGAGATGAACGTCAACAAAATCCGTTTCCCAGAAACGTCTGGAATCGGAATCAAGCCAATCTCGTCTGAAGGAACAAAACGTCTTGTTCGTGCGGCGCTCGAGTACGCCATCGCGAACAACCGTAAATCGCTCACGCTCGTTCATAAAGGAAACATCATGAAGTTCACAGAAGGCGCCTTCAAAAACTGGGGCTATGAGCTTGCAGAAGAAGAGTACGGCGACAAAGTCTTCACATGGGCGCAGTATGACCGTATCAAAGAAGAATCAGGCGAAGCGGCTGCGAATGAAGCGCAATCGAAAGCAGAAGCAGAAGGCAAAATCATCGTAAAAGATTCAATCGCTGATATCTTCTTGCAACAGATTTTGACACGTCCGCGTGAGTTCGATGTCGTGGCAACGATGAACTTGAACGGTGACTACATCTCGGATGCGCTCGCTGCCCAAGTCGGCGGAATCGGGATCGCCCCTGGAGCGAACATCAACTACGTGACGGGCCATGCTATCTTCGAAGCGACACACGGTACGGCACCGAAGTATGCCGGCCTCGACAAGGTCAACCCGTCATCGGTCATCTTGTCTGGTGAAATGATGCTTCGTCATATGAACTGGAACGAAGCGGCTGACCTCATCATCAACTCGATGGAGAAGACGATCGCCTCGAAAGTCGTCACATACGATTTCGCTCGTCTCATGGACGGCGCGACAGAAGTGAAGTGTTCAGAGTTTGCGGATGAATTAATTAAAAACATGTAAGACATCAGCTAAACCAAGGGGGAGAGCACAATGATTCGTCGCAATAAAATCTCGGTTATCGGTAGCGGATTCACGGGGGCCACGACGGCACTGTATTTGGCTCAAAAAGAACTCGGTAACGTCGTCTTGCTCGATATCAAAGAAAGCGAGAACCCGACGAAAGGAAAAGCGCTCGATATGCAAGAGACGGCGCCGATTCAAGGGTTTGACTCGTGGATTACAGGGACGTCGGACTATGCCGAAACGGCGGACTCGGATATCGTCGTCATCACAGCGGGAATCGCGCGCAAGCCAGGCATGAGCCGGGACGACCTCGTCTCGACGAACGCCAAAGTGATGCGGGCGGTCACGAAAGAAGTGGCCCGTTACTCGCCGGACGCGATTATCATCGTCTTGACGAACCCGGTCGACGCGATGACGTATGCCGCCTTCAAAGAGTCGGGCTTCCCGAAAGAGCGTGTTATTGGTCAATCCGGTGTGCTTGATACGGCCCGGTTCCGGACGTTCGTCGCTGCGGAGTTGAATATATCCGTGAAGGACGTTTCTGGATTCGTGCTCGGCGGGCACGGGGATGACATGGTCCCGCTCATCCGCTACTCGTATGCGGGGGGAATCCCGCTCGAGAAACTGTTGCCGACCGACCGCATCGAAGCAATCGTCAATCGGACCCGTAAAGGCGGCGGTGAGATCGTCCAACTGCTCGGGAACGGATCGGCCTACTATGCGCCGGCTGCGGCCATCGTCGAGATGGTCGAAGCGATTCTCAAAGATCAACGGCGTATTTTACCGGCCATCGCGTATCTCGACGGCGAATACGGTTTCCACGACTTGTATCTCGGTGTTCCGACGATTCTTGGTGCGAACGGGATCGAACGTGTGCTCGAACTTGAATTGACGGAAGCCGAAACGGCGGCGCTACAGCGTTCAGCCGACTCGGTCCGCTCCGTCCTGAACGTCCTCAACTGAGGGCTTACCTCGTCTGCCATGGCAGACGAGGTTTTTTGTATGCGTGGCGCATGCTACACTGAAAGCAGAACGTGGATTTGTTTTGTTTTTGTAAAGATTTGCTTTGAGGTTGGTCGTAGGTGGCATTGATTTGTAAAATAGGTAGTGTACATGACTGAACAGATAGATTAGAGGAGGAACTAAGCGTGGCTGATAAAGTAATTGTTGTCGATGACGAGGTGTCGATTGCGACGTTATTAAAGTTTAATTTAGAACAAGCCGGGTTCGAAGTCGAGACGGCGCACGATGGAAAGACCGGACTTGAACTGGCCGAGAAACAAGATGCCGTCTTGATTGTCCTCGACTTGATGTTGCCTGAGATGGACGGTCTTGAGGTTTGTAAACGGCTCCGCCAACAAAAAGTGAACACACCGATTCTCATGTTGACGGCGAAAGATGATGAGTTCGATAAAGTGCTCGGCCTCGAACTCGGTGCCGATGACTATTTGACGAAACCGTTCAGCCCACGAGAAGTCGTGGCCCGGGTCAAAGCCATCCTGCGCCGTTCGGCCCCACAAGAAGCGCCGGCGACGGACACGGACGTCATTGAGATTGGTGACGTGAAAATCATCGCGTCGAACTATGAAGTGTTCAAGAACGGCGAACGGCTCGAGTTGACACCGAAAGAGTTCGAACTGTTGGCCTACTTAGCCAAGAACAAAGGACGCGTCTTGACGCGCGACCAGCTCTTGTCGGCGATATGGAATTACGACTTCGTCGGAGATACGCGCATCGTGGACGTCCACATCAGCCACCTCCGGGAGAAGATTGAACCGGTGACAAAAAAACCGACCTATATCAAGACGATTCGCGGCCTCGGCTATAAGATGGAAGAGCCGATGGCCGAATGAAGACGTACCGCTCGCGGTTTTTGACGACGCTCATCCTGCTCGTGACGGGCGTCTTATTAACCCTCGGAATCGTGCTCGGTCAATTATTCAAAGATTTCTATTTGGATTCTGAACGCGACCGCTTGAAAGAAGACGCTGAGTTGGCGGCGCTCTATTTAGACGGAGGCGACCTTGCGGACATCCAAGACTACGTCGGTCAAATCGATGATGAGAGCAGTTTCGATATCTTGCTCCTCAATCGTCGGATGGAAGTCATCGCCGGGACACCGTTTCGGGTCGGTTCTTTTGATTTCCGGATGGATGCCTCGTCGATCCCGGAAGGCGGGACGTTCGGTAACGAGACACGCGAGGACTTGATTCAGTTCACAAAGCCGATCGAACTGTCATCCGGGGACACGGTGTACTTGAGTTTTATCCGCTACGTCTCCGATTTGGAAGGGGTGTATGACCGGATTTGGCTGACCATCGCGCTAGCCTTGATTTTCTCGTTCTTCTTAATTCTTTTCGTGTTACACAACCTGACGAACCAGTTCATCCGACCGATCGACGAGGCGACCATCGTCTTGCGGGAACTGGCGGACGGGAACTATCGGGCCCGCGTCTACGAGTTGCGAAACGATGAGGAGACGGGTAGCCTGGCCGGGTCGATTAACGTGCTCGCCCGTAACTTGGAGACGATCTCACTCGGGGAATCGGTTCAACGGGCAAGGCTTGAGTCGCTCATCGAGTATATGGGGGCAGGGTTACTTTTGGTCGACGAACGTGGCATCGTGACGCTCGTCAACCGCTCGTATCGCGACATGTTCCAATATGATGAGTTGATGATCGGTCAGTTTTATCATGGAATTTTGCCGAGCCCGGACGTTGAGACGCTGATTGAAGACGTCTATTTGACAGAGGAGCCGCATCGCCGACAACTATCGATTCGGTCCGGTTTCAACCAAAAGACGTATATGGTATCGGCCGCACCGATTTTCAGTGATACAGGCATGTTGCGCGGGACGACGCTTCTCTTTAACGACATCAGCGAGTTGAAGCGACTTGAGAAGATGCGCAAGGATTTCGTCGCGAACGTCAGTCATGAACTGAAGACGCCGCTCACGTCGATTCGTGGTTTCAGCGAGACGCTGCTCGACGGGGCGAAAGAAGTGCCGGAACTACGCGATCAATTCTTGGATATCATTCAAAAGGAAGCGACGCGCATGCAGATGCTCGTCGAGGACTTGCTCGAACTGTCGCGGCTCGAACGGGAAGACTTCCATTTGGAGTTCACCCCGGTCCAACTCAATCAGCTCGTCGAGGAAGTCTGTCTCGTGCTCAGTCAAAAAGCGGAACAGAAATCGATTCACTTGGAGTCGCGTCATGATGGGGAAGTCGTCTTGCAGGCGGACATGAACCGAATCAAACAAGTCATCTTGAATCTCGTCGCCAATGCGATCAACTACTCGCCGGAAGGTAGCCAGGTCGAGATTGCGGTCGAGAAGAGACCGGACGGCTCTTATTTGATCGTCAAAGACAACGGCATCGGCATCGCGCCGAAAGAAGTGGGCCGAATCTTTGAACGGTTCTACCGGGTCGATAAGGCGCGGAGCCGAAACTCCGGCGGGACGGGTCTTGGTCTTGCCATCGTTAAGCATATCGTCGATCTCCATCACGCGACGATTCAAGTCGATAGCGTCGAAGGCGAAGGAACGACGTTCACCATCAAATTCCCGAGTGCTTAACAAGGAATTCATGGTGAATTCATACCGGCTTTACAAAGCGATGCTACTCTATGGATGAGACCTCTTCATCATCTCGTGTCCCGATTGGTGCTCATCTCCACTCGATCGGGAAGATCGACCCTTTTCTAGTACCTAGAAAAGGGTCTTTTTTTTCGAACGCATGTACCCGTATGATATGATGGAACCAGATAGAATGGAGGTTGTCCAATGAATAAACTACTACTCCTTGACGGAAACTCACTCACGTATCGTGCCTTTTTCGCGTTGCCTCCGATGACGGATGCGAGCGGTCGAAACACGAACGCCGTGTACGGGTTCACGATGATGTTATTGAAGCTGATGGAAGACGAACAGCCGACACATTTCGCGGTCGCGTTCGATGCGTCGAAAAAGACGTTCCGCCACGACACGTATGCCGACTATAAAGGTGGACGGCAAAAGACACCGGGTGAGCTCCGCGAGCAATTCCCGATCGTCCGTGAGATTTGCGAGGCGTTCGGTATCAAAGTGCTTGAGCTCGACCAGTACGAGGCCGATGACATCATCGGGACGCTTTCAAAAAATACCGCGTTCGACCAAGTGACGGTCGTCACGGGTGATAAGGATTTACTGCAGTTGATTGACGACCGTGTCACCGTCTATTTGACAAAGCGCGGCATCACTGACGTCGAGACGATGGACGCAGCGGCGTTCCACGAGCGGTATGAGGGACTGAGTCCACTTCAAATGATTGATTTGAAAGGTCTGATGGGCGATAAATCCGATAACATCCCGGGCATCCCCGGTGTCGGTGAGAAGACGGCCCTCAAATTGCTCACAGCTTACGGTTCTGTGGAAGGCCTATATGAACATACGCATGAACTGAAAGGGAAACAAAAAGAGAAGGTCGAGGCGAACGAGCGGGAAGCGCTCATGTCGAAACAATTGGCGACGATTTATACCGACGTGCCGATTGACGTCACCATGGACGAGCTCACGTTCCATCCGTATGACGCTGGAAAAGTGAAGCCGTTGTTCATGAGCCTGCAGTTCAAGTCGCTTCTCGGGAAACTGAGTCTCGACGCGTCGAGCGAGGAAGCCGTGGAAGTACGTGATGTGAACCATATCGGGATTGACGAGCAAGATTTGACAGAAGCGGTCCTCTTCCTCGAGCAACTTCGCGACGATTATTTCGAAGAATCGGTCATTGGCGTGGCCATCGCTTCAAAAGCCGGGGTGACCGTCGGTGACGTGTCGCTCTTAGACGTGCCGGCTGTCCGCGAATGGCTGGCGGATGAAAACCGGGCCACGATTTGTCTCGATGCGAAACAGACGATCATTCAATTGAAACGCCACGGCGTGTCGCTCCGAGGCTACGAGGACTTGCTCGTCGCTGGCTATTTGCTCAACTTGTCGGGCGGGACGACGCTCGACTCGATTGCCGCTCATTTCGAATACGCGTTGCCGGAAGATGAGGCCGTGTATGGAAAAGGGGCAAAACTGCACGTGCCGGAACAAGACGTCCTCGAGCAACACCTCGGGGAGAAGGCGATGGCCATTTTGACGTTGTTCGTGAACGTCAGTAACGAGCTCGTCCAAAACGAACAGACATCGCTGTATGAAGATTTGGAACGGCCGCTCGCCTCGGTGCTCGCTGAGATGGAGTGGGCCGGGATTCACGTCGACGTGGCGACATTGAAGGTGATGGAAGACGATCTCCGCGAACGCTTGCTTCAACTCGAGACCGAAATTCACAGCCTCGCTGGCGAAGCGTTCAATATCAATTCACCGAAGCAACTCGGCGTCATCCTATTCGAGAAGTTGGCGTTGCCGCCGGTTAAGAAGACGAAGACGGGATACTCGACGGCGGCGGACGTGCTGGAAAAACTCGCACCGCTTCACCCGATCGTCGAACATATCATGCATTACCGTGAACTCGGAAAGTTGCAGTCGACGTACGTCGAAGGGCTACAAAAAGTCATCAAGGACGACGGGAAAATCCATACCCGTTACACGCAGACGTTGACGCAGACGGGACGGTTATCTTCGGTCAACCCGAACTTGCAAAATATCCCGATTCGCTTGGAAGAAGGACGTCGCATTCGTAAAGCGTTCACAGCGAGCGAGGCAGACTGGGTACTCTATGCGGTCGACTACTCGCAAATCGAGCTCCGCATCATGGCCCACATGTCACAAGATGAGAAAATGCTCGAGGCGTTCCTGCATGACGAGGATATTCATACGTCGACGGCAGCCAACGTGTTCCGGGTCGCCAAAGAAGAAGTGACGTCGCTCATGCGTCGTCAAGCGAAAGCGGTCAACTTCGGGATTATCTACGGCATCAGTGATTATGGGCTGTCGCAAAACCTCGGTATCAGCCGAAAAGAAGCGCAGGCGTTCATCGATACGTACTTCGAGCAATTCCCAGGAGTGAAACGGTTCATGGATGCCGCCATCGAACGGGCCCGGGAACACGGCTACGTCGAGACGATGTTGAAACGCCGCCGCAATATCCCGGACATCCATTCCCGCAACTTCAACTTGCGCGGTTTCGCCGAACGGACGGCCATCAATACGCCGATTCAAGGGACGGCAGCCGATATTATCAAGAAAGCGATGATTGACGTCGACGTGGCGCTCCGAGAGTCGGGACTTAAGTCGAAACTATTGCTTCAAGTCCACGATGAACTCATCTTCGAAGGGCCGAAAGAAGAGACGGAAGCGCTCGAAAAAATCGTCAAACAAGCGATGGAGCACACAATCACATTGGACGTCCCGCTCCGCGCGGACGGTTCGTTCGGTGAGACGTGGTTCGACACGAAATAAGATCGAGAAAGGAAATCAATATGCCTGAATTACCAGAAGTGGAGACGGTCTGTCGCCGATTGCGACCGTTCGTCTCCGGAAAAACGATTGCAAATGTCGAGGTGCTCGACGCGAAAATCATTCGGGGACACGAACCGGAGATTTGGAAACAACAGTTGCTCGACGAGACGATTCAAGACGTCGAGCGGCGTGGGAAATTTATTTTGTTCAAATTGACGAACGGATATCTCGTTTCGCATCTCCGAATGGAAGGGAAATTCTTCCCACATGACGAAATGGTCAATCCGGTCAAACATACGCACGTCGTCTTCACATTCACGGACGGGACGACGCTTCATTACAATGATGTCAGGAAGTTCGGCACGATGGAACTGAAGACGAATGACGACTTGTATGTGACACCGCCGCTGTCGTTGCTCGCACTTGAACCGTTCGATCCGGGAGTGACGGCAGAGACGCTCCACACCCGCTTGAAGCGGATGAATGTCCGTGCCATCAAGACGGCACTCCTCGACCAGTCGATTTTCGTCGGCCTCGGCAACATTTACGTCGATGAGACATTGTTCCGGGCCGGGGTCCATCCGACTCGTCCGGCGGCCTCGCTCTCGCTTGACGAGGTGCGCTTGGTGCATCAAGAAGCTGTGGCCGTGCTGTCAGAAGCGATTGAGCGCGGCGGGAGCACGATCCGAAGCTATACGAATCCGGATGGGGCGAGCGGAACGTATCAAGAGACGCTCTACGTGTATGGACAGACCGGTGAGCCGTGTAAACGATGCGGCCGACCGATTGAAAAGATGAAATTGGGCGGACGGGGCACGCACTACTGTCCGCACTGCCAACAGTAAGAGGTGGACATGATGTTGAAGATTGGTTTGACAGGTGGAATTGCGACAGGGAAGTCGACCGTATCCCGTCTGTTTCGAAAACAAGGAATCCCGATTATCGATGCCGATAAAATGGCACGGATCGTCATCGAGCCGGGAGGCAAGGCGTTCACGGCCGTTCGTGAGGCGTTCCCACAATGCTTCTCGGGCGACTCGTTGAACCGTCAGGCGCTCGGACGTGAGATTTTTCATGATGACGCCAAACGTCAGTTGCTGAATCAGCTCATGCATCCGGCCATCCGTGAGGAGATGCTCGAGGAGATGCGTGGCTATGAGACGGCAGGGGAAACGGTCGTCATATTCGACATCCCGCTCTTGTTCGAAGGGACGATGCGGGACCTCGTCGATTATACGGTCGTCGTCTATTGCCGGGAAGAGATTCAGTTGATGCGCCTCATGGAGCGGAACGGCTTGACGAAAGCTGAAGCGCTCGCGCGCATCCATGCCCAAATGCCGATTGAAGAGAAGAAGCAACAGGCTGATTTTTTAATCAACAACAACGGTGCCTTAGGCGATTTGTCGGCCCAAGTGGCCCGCCTCGTCGAACAATTTGAAGACATGAAAAAAGAAGGCGACTGAGCGCCTTCTTTTTTTGTTCAGTTCAACGGGTCTGAGTCTGGTCGGCCTTTCTTCCATGTATCGAAGATGGCTCGGCCGTCACTCGGATGACCGTTCGAATAATAAATCGGATAGAGCGAGAAGAAGACGTAATAAAACGAGAAGTACGCGAATTGATACGTATAAAGCGTCGGTTCAATCTCCCGCATCAAGATGAAGGCGTTCACAATCAAGATGCTCGATAGGTTGAAGATGGATCCGCCCGCGTAGACGATACTGCGGGTCAATCGGTTACTATATTTCAAATCGCTGAACTGACACCACGCGTCATAGAAGTAGACACGGTTGAATTGCAGGCGCCCGACTTTGAATAATTTTTTACCGGTCCCAATCTCCATATCGAGCGACCCCCCAAATAGTTTCGCAAAGAAGAAATGGCCGAATTGATGGATAATCGTCACTATCGGCAAAATGATGAAAAACGAGATGACAAATTTGTCTAAATCGGTCCAATCGAACATGCTGTCCTAGCTCCTTTCCAAGCTCTACACCAAATTTCCCTCTTTTTCAAATCTGAAACTGTAAAAAAGTGAAAGAAATGTGACGATTCATAGTGAAAACGCTTCCATTTTTCCGTTATAATGGTGTCGTAACGCAGAAAAAAGGGGGACTTTACATGGGGACGAAAGTTGCAATCAATGGATTTGGTCGAATCGGTAGAATGGTATTCCGAAAATTGATGCTCGAAGGGCGTCACGACGTTGTCGCCATCAATGCGAGTTATCCGGCGGAGACGCTCGCCCACTTGATTAAGCACGACACGGTCCACGGACCGTTCACACTCACGGTCCGGGCGCATGGGGATGCGCTTGAAGTTGATGGGAAGCGAATCATGCTCGTCTCCGAGCGTGATCCGGAGCGGTTGCCGTGGAATGAGCTCGGGGTTGAAATCGTCATCGAGGCGACTGGTAAATTCAATTCAGATGTCGGGGCGAAAAAACATTTGACGGCCGGTGCGAAGAAAGTTATTTTGACGGCACCAGGAAAAGGGGAGCTGCGGACGATTGTCATGGGGGTAAACGATCGTGATTATTTACCTGAGCACGATCACGTCATTTCGAACGCCTCGTGCACGACGAACTGCCTCGGTCCGGTCGTTAAAGTATTGGACTCGACGTTCGGAATCGAGACGGGGCTCGTCACGACCGTGCATGCCTATACGAATGATCAAAACAATATCGACAATCCGCATAAAGACCTACGGCGCGCTCGCGCTTGTGGTAGTTCCATTATACCGACTTCGACTGGGGCTGCCAAAGCCATCGGACTCGTCTTGCCTGAATTGCAAGGGAAGTTGAACGGGATGGCACTTCGCGTACCGACACCGAACGTCTCACTCGTCGACCTCGTCGTCGAGTTGCACCGTGACGTGACGGTCGATGAAGTGAATCAGGCGTTCGAGCGTGCCGCACATGGAGAGATGACGGGTATTCTCGGTGTCTCGAACGAACCGCTCGTCTCCATCGACTTCAACGGGGATGAACGTTCATCGATTATCGATGCCGATTCGACGATGGTGCTCGGGGGCAATCACGTCAAAGTACTCGCTTGGTACGATAACGAATGGGGCTATTCGTGCCGTGTCGTCGACTTGTTGGACATGGTCGCGAGCTACTTACAAATCGGACAACAAGAAACCCACGTCTGAAAAAATATATTTACACAAAAATATTTTTAAAGAATTGAAACAAATGTCTTGTATCGACGTCCCAAACGCGATACACTCTAACTCGTGAACTTCAATTGGTCTGACAAACGCAACTTAAAGGGTTAGGACCTCTTAGGACTAACTTGCCCCCGTGGTTGTGGGCGATTCAGGCACAAAGTGAGTGATCATCAACTACTTTGAGACCATTGATGTAAAGGGGGATCCACTAATATGGATACTATGGGACGTCACATTATTACAGAACTTTGGGAGTGCAATCCCGACAAATTGAACGATATCGACTACATCGAGCGCTTGTTCGTCGATGCAGCACTTCGTTCGGGCGCTGAAGTCCGCGAAGTCGCTTTCCACAAATTTGCGCCACACGGTGTAAGTGGAGTCGTTATCATCTCAGAATCACACTTAACGATTCACAGTTTCCCAGAGCATGGCTACGCATCAGTCGATGTGTTCACATGTGGGGACCGAATCGATCCGGCCACAGCTTCGCAGTACATCGCGGAAGGCTTGGAAGCAAAAGTTCGTGAGGATGTGAAACTTGATCGCGGAATGGGACCGATTCGTGTTCCGGAAGCACAAGTTGCAATCAGCAAATAATCAGATTGACCTTTTGAGGCTGGCCGAATTTCGGTCAGCCCTTTTAATTGTTTTGTTAACCGCTTAATTTTGATATGCTTAACCTATATAAATAAGGTGTCGAGGTGGATAATGGGATTATTGGATAAGTTTCAAACACATGTCCAGACGGACGATTCGCATAAAAATGAGGCGCTGCGCACACGTTATGTGGCGGCTTCGCCGACCGCCGTGCTCACGTGGCTCCGCGATCGGATTCAAACAGAAGGACAAACGGTTCGCCGTGTCGATCCAGACCGGGGCGAAGTGGCGTTTAATGGCGATGGCTGGGATGCACTGGCGACAGTCATTCAAGTGGATGGCGGACGCACGGCTGTCGACTTCACGTTGAACCGTGACCAGATGCTCGGGCCGGACCTTGGTCAAATCGTTACCACATACTATGAGGCGCTGCAAGTGAAGTTCCCGCTCCGCGCCATCGGGAATCAATCTGTCGAACGATAAGGAGGGCTGAGCATGCGTTGTCCTAAATGCGATCATAATGGAACGAGAGTGCTCGACTCCCGACCAGTACAAGATTTCTATTCGATTCGTCGCCGTCGCGAATGCGAGGAGTGCGGCTATCGCTTCACCACGTTTGAAACGGTCGAACAGACCCCGCTCATCATCGTTAAAAAAGACGGGAATCGGGAAGAGTTCAGCCGGGAGAAAGTACTTCGCGGGATTATTCGGGCGTGTGAGAAACGACCGGTCACGCTAGAGCAACTCGAAGGCGTGGTCACGAAAGTCGAACAACAGTTACGCGCGCTCGGTCAGTCCGAGATTCCGAGTGAGCAAGTCGGTGAGCTCGTGATGAATGAATTGGCACGTGTCGATGAAGTGGCCTACGTCCGCTTCGCGTCCGTCTATCGCCAGTTCAAAGATATCTCTGTGTTCTTTAAAGAACTTGAAGATTTAATGAAGCAAGAAAAATCGACCAACTAGAGTGGCGGCCTGCTGGTCGCCTTTTTTCAGGGGAGACCTATCATGGAAAAAGAACGAATCTTGTACGGGACTGACGAACTGTTGATTATGAGCACTGGGCTCATCGATCGCGAGTCGTATCAGTCGTTGTACCACTTATATCAGCCGGTCATCGGTGTGAAGGCACTTGCGATGTATCAGACGCTTTGGAGCGAGCTGAAGCCCGGGAAGATGAAATCGAATTATATGTCGCACAGCGCGCTCTGTGAAATGCTCGATTACTCGATTAACGAGCTGACGGACTGTCTGTTCCGGCTCGAGGCGATCGGTCTCGTCCGGACGTATAAGACGAAAGATGAGCGTTTGACCCAGTACGTATATCAACTGCGTGTCCCGCTCGCACCCCATACGTTCTTGAACGACGGACTGTTGTCGAGTTTTCTCTTCTATAAAGTCGGGGAAGTTCGCTTTAAACAGTTACAAGGACGATTCACGATCGATCCATTGCCGGCCGGGATTATCGAGGTGACGAAAGACTTTAATGAAGTGTTCGACGTCAAAGGCGTCAATCATATGGCGTTCACCCAAAAGAACTACGAGAAACCTGACCGCGCAAAAATCGAGATCAACTATACGTTCGATATGGAAATCGTCAAAAAACTGACGAACTTCCCCGTCGGCTTCTTTACGAAGAAGCTCGATGAGACAATCACGAAGCTTGCCTACGTCTCACAAATCGATGAAGAGACGATGGCCGAGATGTTGAAGGAGTATTTCGTCCACGAGGCGTATCTACCACTCAGCGAGCAAGAGAAACGCGACGGCTGCCGCCAAATGGTGTTGCAGTTGAAGAAGAAACAAACGCGCCATCGGAAAGTGAAGTCGGACGAGACGGTAAAAGCAGAAATCGGTGATTTGCATGACGTGACGGTCATGGAAGAAGCGCATCCGCATCAATACGTGTCGACGTTACGGAAGACGCCACAACTGTCGAAGAGTGACGAGCAACTCATTATCGATCTCGTCGATACGCTCGGGCTCGCGCCAAGTGTCATCAATGCATTGTTCTATTACTGTATCGAAGTGAAGAAGCAGACGCGGCTCAGTGAGAACTATGTCATGCGGATCGCGACGAGTTGGAAGACGGCGGGCTATTTAAACGCCAAAGACGCGTTGGAACAAGAAGCGACACAAGATGCGCTCATCGAGAAGAAACAGCAGAAACGGGAGAACGTGCAACAGCGGACGACCGTCGGCTCGAGACGCAAAGACAAGACCGAGATGCCAAAATGGCTCGAAGACGAGGCGAAAGAGCAACGGACGTACGATCAAAAACGAAAACAAGAGCTCGAGGCATCGGTCCCAGACGACGCGGAACTCGTTAAGCTGTTGAATGAATTGAAAGAGAAAGGATGAGGGACATGGAACGCATCAATCAAACGCTCGCCCAAATGATGAACCGGAAAGAAGTGCGGGAAGCGTACGAATCGATTCGCCGGCGCACCCTCGAACATCCAGAAGTCGTCGCTTTTTTAAAGGCACATCCGGAGTTAGACGAGACGGCGGTCGAGGTCGGCTTTACGAAGCTCAGTGAATATGCGGAACAGATGGACGGTAAGAAGCTCATCGAGGAGCAAGCCGTCATCCCGGGCCATCAGCCAGTGCTCTATGTCGACCTCGGTCAAATCGCAATCCGTTATGAAGAGACGGTGAAGCATCGTCAAGCACGGCGCCAAAAAGAGATGGACCGGAAGTTCAAGAGCCTATTCTTGCCGGAAGAAGTGCGAGAGGCGAGCTTTGAATCGTTCGACTGGTCCGATGACGCCCGTAAAATCGCACTCCGTGAATCGATGCGGTTCGTCTCAGGCATGAAGACCCGCCAAAAAGTGAACGGTTTATACCTTCACGGTAGCTTCGGCGTCGGGAAGACGTACTTGCTCGCGGCGATCGCCAACGAACTGAAAGTGGCGGACATCGAGACGATCCTTGTCCACGCCCCGGGATTCGTCTCGGAAGCGAAACGGAAAATCCGGACCGACTCGTTCGATTCGTTTTTGACGTCATTCCAACACGTGCCGGTGCTATTGATTGATGACATCGGGGCCGAGGCGATCAGTCCGTGGGTACGGGATGAACTGTTCGGGATCATCTTGCAGTATCGCATGATGCATCGCTTGCCGACGCTTTACAGCTCGAACTTCAGCGGAGAAGAGCTCGAGACCCACTTCTCGATCGACGGTTCGCCACAGAACAAAATGAAGGCGCAGCGGCTCATGCAACGCATCTCGACGACGACGACGCAAATCGAGTTAAAAGGTGAGAATCGACGGCGGTAAAGGGATTGTATTTCTGGAACGAGTTGACTATACTAATAAGCATATAACCGATGCATTGAAGAGGACATGAGACGTCGTAACGGGTTTCAAAGCGAGGGAAGGCTGGTGAGAGCTTCCTAAACACGCCGATCGCCTTACTCCCTCAGAGCACCGTACGGGTCAATCGTGCGGCGATTCACACTCGTTATCGTGTGTTCGAGCCAAGCGGATCGCTTGGGAACGAGGGTGGTACCACGAGAATCAAAGCTCGTCCCTTTCATAGGGATGGGCTTTTTTTATTTTCTTTTAAATGTAGAGAGGGGAAGTTGACACATGATTCAATTGACATTTCCAGATGGGGCCGTCAAGGAGTTTGAGGCCGGCATCACAGCAGAAGAAGTAGCGGGTTCAATCAGTCCAGGACTTCGTAAAAAAGCAATCGCCGCCAAAATCGATGGTGAGATGATCGATTACCGTCGTCCGATTGAACACGACGGTAAAATCGAGCTCGTCATGCCCGACTCAGAAGACGGCATCGATTTGATGCGCCACTCGTCAGCCCACTTGATGGCCCAAGCCATCAAACGGTTGTACGGCGAAGAAGGTAGCATCTACCTCGGCATCGGACCGACAATCGAGAACGGGTTCTATTACGACATCGAGATGGATCGCCGCATCAACGAGGAAGACCTTCCAGAAATCGAGAAGATGATGAAACGAATCGTCGACGAGAACTTGGACATCACACGCGAAGTCGTCTCGCGCGACGAAGCGCTCGAGCGCTACAAACAGCTCGGGGACCCACTCAAAATCGAATTGATTGAAGATATCCCGGCGAGCGAGACGCTCACGATTTACCATCAAGGCGAATTCTTCGACTTGTGCCGCGGACCGCACGTCCCGTCGACATCGAAATTGAAAGTGTTCAAGTTGATGAGTGTGGCCGGTGCTTACTGGCGCGGCGACTCGGACAACAAAATGCTCCAGCGGATTTACGGAACGGCGTTCGCGACGAAAGAACAACTCGCGGAGCACCTGCGTCTATTGGAAGAAGCGAAAGAGCGCGATCACCGCAAGCTCGGGAAAGAACTCGATCTCTTCTTCGTGTCGCAAGAAGTCGGCCAAGGTTTGCCGATGTGGCTTCCGAAAGGTGCCTCGATTCGTCGTACGGTCGAACGTTATATCGTCGACAAAGAGCTCGAACTCGGGTATCAGCACGTCTACACACCGGTCCTCGGTTCGGTCGACCTGTATAAGACATCGGGGCACTGGGATCACTATCAAGACGATATGTTCCCGAAAATGGAGATGGACAACGAAGAACTCGTCCTTCGTCCGATGAACTGTCCGCACCACATGACGATCTATAAACATGAGCCGCGCTCATACCGCGAACTCCCGCTTCGTATCGCCGAGCTCGGCGGTATGCACCGTTACGAGATGTCAGGGGCGCTCACAGGCCTCCAACGCGTCCGTTACATGGTGTTAAACGACGGGCATACGTTCGTCACACCGGAGCAGATGAAACAAGAGTTCAAAGATATCGTCCATTTGATTCAAGAAGTGTACGCTGACTTTGGCATCAAGGATTATCGCTTCCGCTTGTCGTACCGTGACCCGGCCGATAAAGAGAAGTACTTCGACAACGATGCGATTTGGGAAACAGCCCAACGTCAATTGAAAGAGACGATGGATGAGCTCGGTCTCCCGTATTTCGAAGCGGAAGGCGAAGCGGCGTTCTACGGACCGAAGCTTGACGTCCAAGTCCGCACAGCGCTCGGCAAAGAAGAGACGTTGTCGACGGTCCAACTCGACTTCTTGCTCCCTGAGCGATTCGACTTGACGTACACAGGACCAGACGGCAAAGACCATCGCCCGATCGTCCTTCACCGTGGTGTCGTCTCGACGATGGAGCGTTTCGTCGCTTACTTGATCGAAGAGTATAAAGGAGCGTTCCCGACATGGCTCGCCCCGGTTCAAGTCAAATTGATTCCTGTCTCGCACGTTCACGACGAATATGTCTCAGAAGTGAAGGCAGAGCTCGTCAAGCGCGGTGTCCGTGTCGAAACGGACCTCCGTGACGAGAAGCTCGGCTATAAGATCCGAGAAGCACAGATGAAGAAAATCCCGATGACACTCGTCCTCGGTGATAAAGAGCGCGATGAGCGTGCGGTCAACATCCGCCGCTATGGACAGCAAGAACAAGTATCGGCCACACTCGATGCGTTCTTGGCATCCCTCACAGAAGAAATCGCGAACCGTTCACGTTAATCGGTCGACCATCCTTCGCCGGAAGGGTGGTCGTTTTTTCGGTCTCAAGACGGATGCGGAACGGATGATGGAAACGTAAGGTAGAAGAAAGGAGTGATTCATTTTGAATTATATGAAACCATTAGTGGCGTTGACGATCGGTTCGGTCGTCGCGACAAGCATGATTCCAAAAGTAAACGCAGAAGCCATCGTCGATGACACGATTGTCACACTCGGTGAATCATTATCAGCCAGCCAACGGGATTGGGTGCTCGAACGAGTTGAGGCACCGGCTGGAATTGAACCGATCATCACGACCGCGGCCGATGAAGATAAGTACTTAGGGGATGCCGTCCCACAAGCACAACGCGGCGGGGGTATGTATTCATCAGCCCGTATCAAACTGACTGACGGGACTGGACTCGATATCAAAACGGAAAACGTGACATGGGTCACCGAAGATATGTATGCGAACGCGCTCGTGACCGCCGGTGTCACCGATGCCGACATATACATCACATCTCCGATTCGTGTCACCGGGACGTCGGCCTTGACGGGCATCATGAAAGCGTACGATCAGACAGCGGAAGAGACAGGCATTCAATTGTCCGAAGAGCGGAAAGACTTGGCGCAGGAAGAACTGGCTGTCACGTCTGAAATCGGGAAGACAGTTGGTCAAGAAGATGTGGCCGGTCTCATGAACGAGATTAAAGCTGAGATTGCGAACAAGGCACCGGAGACGAACATCGAGATTCGCGATATCGTCATCCAAGTGTTGAATCAAAACAACGTCCAATTGTCTGATACGCAGTTGACGCAATTGACGACGCTGTTCGAGAACATGCAGCAAGCGAACCTGGACTGGGGAGCGATCAGCAACGGGCTACAAGGGGCCGGACAAGACGTCCAGGCGTTCCTCGAGACCGAGGAAGTTCAAGGTTTCTTCGCCCGCTTGTTCGAAGCACTCAGCAACTTCTTCAAATCATTAACGAATTGATCGACGTTGACCACGTGACAGATGGTATTGAAAAAAGGGCGAGCGCCCTTTTTCAATACCATCGTTTATGGATATAGTCGCGAGCGGACTCATGGTCGTCGACAATCTTCAACGTGATTCGGTTCATTTCTTCTAATAAGTCCGTCAAAATCGCTTCGAGCTTGGCATCACTCACCTCATGGTGGCGCATCGTCTCTTGTACGATGTGTTTGATTTGGTCGTGATAATCATGGTCGCCTTTCACTTGCTTTCTCCAAGACACGGTCCATCCCTCCTTTTTTATTTTATTCCCTTGGAAAAGGTATTGCGAAACAGCGAAATGACTGTTATCATCATAAAAGTGTGAGCTACCAATTATTCATGCGCGAATTCTTGACATCTTAATCCTATTGGTGTTAAGATGACATAGTGATTAAATACAACAAAGCAGAAGCGCCCGCTTCTCACCTCGTCCGAACAGATTCGGTCAGGTCCATCATGTACGTGAAGCAGTCGAGCCTTGGTCTCTACTGTCTCCGAAATGATGTGTGGGCGGGAAACTGCCGACGCTTTTTTTATTGCCATGTTGTCTTATCAATCTAAAACTCGTGCAACCGCACGATGGAGGTGCTAACCATTAGCAAAGAGCTCTTTATCAACGAAAACATTCGTGCCCGTGAAGTTCGCTTAATTGGAGCGGACGGTGCACAACTCGGTGTGCAATCGCGTAATGAAGCATTACGTTTAGCAGAAGAGGCTGAACTCGATCTCGTCTTGGTCGCCGATAAAGCTAACCCACCGGTCGCTAAAATTATGGACTATGGGAAATACCGTTTCGAACTCCAGAAAAAGGAGAAAGAAGCGCGTAAAAACCAAAAAGTCATCCAATTGAAAGAAGTGCGCCTCAGCCCGACAATCGAGGAAAACGATTTCCAAACGAAATTGCGTAACGCTCGCAAATTCCTTGAAAATGGTAACAAAGTGAAAGCGTCGATCCGTTTCCGCGGACGCGCCATCACACACTCGGAAATCGGCCGACGCGTCATGGAGAAATTGGCGGCGGAATGTGCCGACTTGGCAACAGTTGAGCAAAAGCCGAAGATGGAAGGACGCAGCATGTTCTTAGTGCTGGCTCCGAAGAAAGAAGATTAATCATCGAGTCATAGTGGGGAGGAAATACTCATGCCGAAAATGAAATCGCACCGTGGTGCTTCTAAACGTTTCAAACGTACTGCATCAGGTAAACTCAAGCGTTCACACGCTTACACAAGTCACTTGTTTGGTAACAAATCGACTAAAGCGAAACGTAAGCTCCGTAAAGGTGCTATCGTCTCAGCTGGAGACTTCAAACGCATTCGCAACATGATCGCGAAGTAATACAGAAAGAATTTAGGAGGGAAACCATATGCCACGCGTAAAAGGCGGTTATACGACTCGTCAACGTCGTAAAAAGCAAATCAAGCTTGCCAAAGGTTATTTTGGCTCGAAACACATTCTATTTAAAGTAGCAAAACAACAAGTCATGAAGTCACTCATGTACGCTTACCGTGACCGTCGTCAAAAGAAACGTGATTTCCGTCGTCTTTGGATCACACGTATCAATGCGGCAGCACGCACAAACGGTCTTTCATACAGCCGTATGATGCACGGCCTCAAGCTTGCAGGAATCGACATCAACCGTAAGATGCTTGCTGAGCTTGCTGTGACAGATGCACAGGCATTCGCGTCACTTGCTGATACAGCTAAATCAAAATTGAACGCGTAATCGTTCAATCGACAGCGCCGAGACCTTATCTCGGCGCTTTCTTTTTTCTGATTTATTCCTTAAACTTAAGATAAGGAGGGCGGACTATGAATCCATCTGTTTTGGCCATCGTCGCGTTGGCACTCATCGTCTTGAACGTCTACACCTATTTGCAGGCGAAACGGTACACGCTCGGCGAAGGTGATTTCAACGTCTTATATGCTTATGCCGGCGGTGCGATCGGTGCTCTGTTCGGGCTTCATTTGACGCGGAAAAAGGCGGTTCATGCCCCAAAAAGCGTTCAAATACAAGTATTGATTTTGGCAGTCGGCTGGTCTTTAATGATTTTAGTACTGCTTTGAATGCAGAATAGGAGGAGCAACCGGTGAACTGGACAACATTATTTGATCGGCAGCGTGAATTAGATGAGCGGATCAAAGAAGAACATCAACTATCCGGGAACCAATTTGATGAGCGGCTACTCGCTTTGCTCGTCGAACTCGGTGAACTCGCCAATGAGACCCGTAGCTTTAAATTTTGGTCAACGAAGGGCCCGTCGCCTCAAGACGTGATCTTAGAAGAGTATGTCGACGGCATTCATTTCTTATTGTCGCTCGGTCTTGCCCTCGGGTATGAACGCGATTCGTTCCCAGCAGGTAGCTCGTATCTTGATGCGACTGACGCTTTTTTAGACGTGTTCCGCAAAGTGACGAACTTTGGTTTGTCGAAGACGGAACCGATGTACGAGACGCTGATGGCGGCTTATCTCGAACTTGGCTATACGCTCGGCATCAACGAAGAGTTGATGGTGATGGCGTATATGGCAAAAAATGAAAAGAACCATGAGCGACAAAATCAAGGTTACTAATCGAAACGAAGGAGCGATGTCCCATGAACGAATCATTACATATGCTGAAACGCTTGACGGATGCCACCGGTGTCCCGGGAAATGAAGGAGAAGTCCGCTCATTGATGCGCGAATACTTGGAGCCTCACGTGGAAGCGTTCGAACAAGACGGGTTAGGCAGTCTGTTTGGACGGGTGACGGGCAACGCGGATGGACCGCGTGTCATGATTGCCGGCCATATGGATGAAGTCGGCTTCATGGTGACACGAATCGAAGAAGGGGGCTTCTTACGTTTCCAAGCGCTCGGTGGCTGGTGGAACCAAGTATTGCTCGCGCAACGCATGGACGTCGTCACACGCTCAGGCGAAAAAATCCCTGGAGTCATCGGTGCGAAACCGCCGCACGTGCTTCCGCTCGAGGCGCGCAAGAAACCTGTCGAGATTAAAGACATGTTCCTCGATATCGGTGCGACGTCGAAAGATCAAGTCGCGGAGTGGGGCATTCGCCCGGGCGATACGGTCGTCCCACACTGTGAGTTCACGGTCATGAAAAATGAAGACTTCTTGATGGCCAAAGCGTGGGATAACCGAATCGGTTGTGCCATCGCCATCGAGGCGGCGAAACGATTGAAAGACGACGAAGTTCCGGGTGTTGTCTTTACTGGAGCGACGGTCCAAGAAGAAGTCGGGTTGCGCGGTGCCGTCACGGCTGCCAACTTGGTCAAACCGGACGTCGCCATCGCCGTCGATACGGGTATTCCTGGAGATACACCAGGGATGACACCGGCAGAAGGATTGTCGAAACTCGGGGAAGGCGTTCAAGTCATCTTCTTCGATGCGACGACCATCACGAACCCGCGCCTCATCGATTTGATCGTCGAAGTGGCGAAAGAGAACGACATCAAGTACCAATTGGATTTGACGCCGGGCGGTGGAACGGACGCTGGCCGCTTCCATTTGGCAGGTGTCGGGATGCCGGCCGTCGCGCTCACGGTACCGGTCCGTTATTTGCATACGAATGTCTCAATCATTCACAAAGCAGATTATGAAGCAGCCGTCGATTTGGTCGTAGCGCTCACGAAACGACTCGATCACGAAACGGTTCAATGGTTGAAAGAGGGATAATATGACGAAAATCACGTCTACGAAAAGTGAGACGATTAAGCGCTTAAAGCGTTTGATGACGAAAAAAGGCAGACAAGAGTCCGGACAATTTTTGGTCGAAGGCGAGCATTTGGTCGACGAGGCCATCCGTGCCGGACGTCTCGTCCAGCTGATTATGGGGGAGTCGTATACCCCGAAAGGATCATGGCGCCTTGATGAGATGCCTGTCCTCGAACTATCCGACCATGTGGCTGACTTATTGTCAGAGACAGAGAAAACGCAAGGTGTGTTCGCTGTCGTCAAGATGGCCCCGGTCGAACGAAAGATGAAACATGTGCTTGTCCTCGATCGCATCCAAGACCCAGGTAACCTCGGGACGATGATTCGGACGGCGGACGCGGCCGGCTTTGATACGGTCCTTCTCGGCAAAGGGACGGTCGACCCGTTCAATGCCAAAGTCGTGCGCGCGACACAAGGTTCCTTGTTCCACGTCAACGTGAGCTCGGTCGATTTGCTCGAGACGTTGCCTGAATTGAAGAGCGAAGGCTTCCAGATTTACGGCACGGCTCTCGCGAAAGCGACATCGTACGAGCAAGTCGATTTTAGTGAGAAGGTCGCGCTCGTCATCGGCAACGAGGCACAAGGCGTACATCAAGACGTGCTCGACTTGTGTGACACGCGTGTCCATATCCCGGTTCTCGGCGATGCCGAATCGTTGAACGCGGCCGTCGCGGCCGGTATTCTCATGTATCGGATTGCGCTACAATAACCTTGTCAGCACTGACGAATCGTGATAGGTTAATTACATCGAACAAAATAATGAATAGACGTTGAAAGAGCATAGTACGCGAACTACCGAACGAGTACAGGGAGCATGGGCCGAGACTGCGAGCCGATGCCTTGGGCGGCGCTGAATTCACTCTCGAGTCGTGTTGGAGACAACACCGAAGTAGCATCCCGATACCGATGCTCTCAAGTGGGCCGATTTCGGCCAAGTAGGGTGGTACCGCGATTATTCGTCCCTTCAGTCATCGACTGAAGGGACTTTTTTTGTAGAGGAGGAAACAAGAATGAAAGAACAGTTGGAACAATTACAACAAGAGGCGTTGCAGGAGATTCAAGCGTCGTCGTCACAAAAAGAGTTGAACGATGTCCGCATCAAATATTTAGGGAAAAAAGGACCGATGACCGAGGTGCTCCGCGGGATGGGGAAACTCTCACCTGAAGAACGACCAGTCGTGGGTGAACTCGTCAACACGGTCCGGACGACAATCCAAGACACGTTAGAGGCACGGATCGAGGAAGTGAAGGCAGTCGAGCTCGAGGCGAAACTGGCAGCGGAAACGATTGATGTCACGCTCCCAGGTCGGACGTCACTGCCAGGTCATACCCACTTGCTCCAACAAATTGTCGATGAGATGGAAGATTTGTTCGTCGGTCTAGGCTATACGATTGCCGAAGGTCCGGAAGTCGAGACGGATTTATACAATTTCGAGATGCTCAACCTCCCGAAAGATCACCCGGCCCGTGATATGCAGGATTCGTTCTATATCACAGACGAGACGCTCCTCCGGACACATACGTCGCCTGTTCAAGCACGGACGATGCTCCAAGCAGAAGGGAAGCCGATTCGCATCATCTGCCCGGGTAAAGTATACCGTCGTGATGAGGATGACGCGACACATTCGCATCAGTTCATGCAAATCGAAGGACTCGTCGTCGATGAGCATATCTCGATGGCCGATTTGAAAGGCACGCTCGAAGTGTTCGTCAAACAGTTGTTCGGTGAGACGCGTGAGATTCGTCTCCGTCCGAGCTTCTTCCCGTTCACAGAGCCGTCGGTCGAAGTCGATATCTCTTGTTTCAAGTGCGGCGGCAAAGGCTGCAACGTCTGTAAGAAGACAGGCTGGATTGAGATTCTCGGAGGCGGAATGGTGCATCCACGCGTGCTTGAGATGGCAGGCTATGATTCGACGAAGATGTCCGGATTTGCATTCGGAATCGGTGTCGAACGGATGGCGATGTTAAAACATGGGGTGGACGATATTCGTCACTTCTATACAAACGACTTACGCTTCATCGAGCAATTCTAAGGGGGATCACACATGTTATTATCAAAAAAATGGTTGAATCAATATATTGACGTATCCGATTTGAGCGGACAAACGCTCGGTGACTTAATCACGAAAAACGGGATTGAAGTCGAGAGCGTCGTCAGCCGGTCGGAAGGCTTGTCGGGACTCGTCGTCGGGCATGTCCTCGCTTGCGAGAAGCATCCTGAGGCAGACAAATTGAACGTGACGACGGTCGATATCGGTGCGGATAGCCCGGTTCAAATCGTCTGTGGCGCGCCGAACGTCGCCGCTGGTCAACACGTCATCGTGGCGACGGTCGGAGCTCGTCTCCCAGGCCTTAAAATTAAGAAAGCGAAGCTGCGCGGCGTCGAGTCGCAAGGGATGATTTGCTCGCTCGAGGAACTCGGGTTCGAGAAGAAACAAATTCGTGAAGACGAGCAGGATGGCATTCACACGTTCCGCGAACCGGTCGAAGTCGGTGCGGACGTCATCCGTCTGTTAGACCTCGACGATGAAGTGATCGAGCTCGGATTGACACCGAACCGTTCAGATTGCTTAAGCCTTTACGGGATCATTCATGAAGTCGCGGCCATCCTTGAGCGCCCATACACATTACCGACTGCCGACGTGACGACAAATGTCGCGAACACGGTCAGCGTTCGTCTCGAGACAGACAACTGTCCGTACTATGCGACACGCCGTGTCGACGGCGTCGTCATCGGTGACTCGCCACAATGGTTGAAAAATATTTTGATCGCAGAAGGCGTCCGCCCAATCAACAACGTCGTCGATGTGACGAACTACGTCATGCTCGAGCTCGGTCAACCGCTTCATGCGTTCGATACGGCGAAACTCGGAACGACGATTGCTGTTCGCCAAGCGTATGACGGGGAAGAAATCGTCACGCTCGATGACGTGACGCGCACGCTCGATGCCTCGATGATGGTCATCACGGACGGCGAGCAGCCTGTCGCCATCGCCGGCGTCATGGGTGGAGCGAACACCGAAGTCGATGCGACGACGTCGAGTATCATCCTCGAGTCGGCCTACTTCGCACCGGCATCGGTCCGTAAGACGAGCCGTACGCTCGGTTTACGCTCGGATTCGAGTGCCCGCTTTGAAAAAGGGGTCGACCCGGAACGGTTACAATTGGCCCTTGACCGTGCGGCCGAACTCATCGTCGAAGTGAGCGGTGGCACAATTAGCGACATCGTCATCGCTGGGGACAAAGACTCTGCGGCTCGGACGATTGATGTCTCGGTCGCTTATATCAACCATCGACTCGGAATGGACCTCGAGCAAGAGACGATTGTCCGCATCTTGGAACGTCTCGGTCTCGATGTGACCGGGGACGAGACGTTGACGGTCCACGTACCGTCGCGTCGCCCTGACTTGGAGTTGCCGGCTGACATCACGGAAGAAGTGGCACGCCTCTATGGCTATGACAGTCTTCCGTCGAGCCTTCCGGCGTCACACTCGAAAGGGTACCTCCCGAAAGAAAACGTGTTGCGCCGTCGCGTCCGTCGCATCCTCCAAGGCGCAGGATTGTCGCAAGCGATCACGTACTCGCTCACGAGCGTCGGGAACGCCTCACGCTTCAGTGGAGCCGACTTGACGCAAGTGAACTTGGCAATGCCGATGAGCGAAGAGCGTTCGGTACTCCGGACATCGCTCATCCCAGGTCTGTTGGAGGCGGCTCGTTACAATACGTCGCGTCAACAAGCGAACGTGCGATTGTATGAGACAGGACGCGTCTATGTTGAACAAGGCGAGACGTTGCCACGTGAAACGGAGCGCGTCGCCGGCGTATTGACGGGACTTTGGTACGATCACCGTTCACAAGGTACGCGTGTCCCGGTCGACTATTTCGTCGCCAAAGGAGCCGTTGAGACGCTCTTGTCTGCGCTACGTGTCGAAGCGACGTATGAGGCGGCCGTGATTGCCGATATGCACCCAGGTCGTACCGCAAACGTGCTCATCGACGGACGTGTCATCGGTTACGTCGGACAAGTCCATCCAGGCGTGTCGAAAGACGTGTATGGATTGAAAGAAGTGTACGTGTTCGAACTCGACTTGGACGTGTTGCAACAGTCAGCCGAGCTCATCTATGAAGACGTACCACGTTTCCCATCCATCACACGTGATTTGGCGCTCGTGTTGAAACGGGACATCCCGGCCGGTCAAGTCGAAGCGACCATCAAACAGGCGGCAGGACCGCTCTTGATTGACCTCGCCTTGTTCGATGTCTATATCGGGGAGAACGTAGGGGACGATGAGAAATCAATCGCCTTCTCGCTCAAGTATCAAGATCCGACCCGCACCCTTCAAGATGAAGAAGTGACGGCGTCGTATGAAGCGATTCTCACTGCCGTTCAAGCGGCACACGGTGCGGAAGTTCGCGCATAACCTAAAAAGGTGTCCACCACGTGTGGACACCTTTTTTGAGTTTACTGGACTTCAAGAGCCAAGTCGCCGAACTTTGTCCAACCGACGAGGCATGTCACTTTATACAAGACGAGCGTGATGACGGCCGGAAGGACAACTCCCGTTCCAACGAAGATGAGGAACGCGTCCATTCCTTGCGCGGCAAGGATGTTGAGCGGCGCAATCAATGAGTTGAGCCCGAGTCCCGCGATTTCATAAGGGACTTCGAGTGAGAAGACGAGCGTCGCAATCGGCGCGCTGATCATCGCCGCGATGAAAGGCGGCATGACGACGCGAGGGTTTTTGACGACGTTCGGAAACTGGACTTTCGGTGTGACGAAGAACGAGGCGACCAAACCGCCTGGATCTGTTTGACGATATGCCATGAGCGTGAAGCCGACGAACTGGGCCGTACATCCGATCAACGCGGCGGCACTGGCGACCGGGTCGAGTTGAAGCGCGATGGCGAGTGCGGCCGACGAAGCAGGTGACATGAGCATGACACTAAATACGAGCGCGATGACGAGCGATGTCGCGATTGGAGACGTATTGACCGAAGCGGTGATGCTGGCGCTGATTGAGTTGATGAGCGGTGTCGTGACGGCTGCTGCGCCGACTCCGACGATGCCGCCTCCAAGGACAGCGGTGACCGGGACGACCATCATATCAAATTTCGTTTTCCCGAGGACACGTTTGCCTAACCAGACCGCAGCTGCTGCTGCAATCAAGGCGCTGATCGGTTGACCGGGCACGAGGACGAGCCCGCTCTCGGTCGCTTGGAGCGCCGCACCACCAACGGTTGCCGCAATCATCGAGCTGAACAAAATGAGCGTATTGCCGCCGAGCTGATAAGCGACACCGGCACCGAGTGCCGGGGCGAGCAATGATTTCGCGACTTGCCCGATCAAGACGAGTGTCTCGATGCCGGCCATCTTCCCAATCGTTTCAATCAAGAGTCCAACCCCGAGCGTGACGAGGACGGCGCTTGCCATTCCTGCTGATATTTTGATCATTCGGTCCATTGCGTACTGTTTCACTTCCATCATCTCCTCTATGTGTGTCAATCCAATAAAAAAACCTATCCGGATGGGATAGGCGCGTCGGTCATACCATGAGCGCCTCGTCCGAAACCATCGAAACAAGGGCCCAAAAATTCGTCTCGGTCATCGAGTCGATTTTCAGTCCCTCAGTCGAATAATAATCAGTAGGCCGTGTTGCGCATGGGTTTTCATCATTGCCAGCTCCTCCGTTTGTTAAGATTTGTCTAAGAGTAACACGATATTTTTCAATAATCAATATTTTCTGAAAATTAATTTGAAAAAAATTGAAAACCGCTCAAAAAGAAAAACGACCCAATGAAGGATCGTCTCGTATTAAGACGTGCTGGCTGCAAGTGAGCCAACTTGTTGATCGATGAATGCCATCGAGATTGAATTGAAATGATCGGGTTGGTCGACATTGACGACATGGCCCGAGTCAGTGACGACTTGGACACGAGCCGTCGGCTGATGTTTCGCAGTCCGTTCGACGGCTTCGAGGAACATGTAGTCCTCGTCACCCATAATATAGAGAATCGGTACGTTCGTCTCGATCGAAGAGAAATGACGAAGCAACGGATTCATATTCTCGGTCATCTTGAACCAGCGGATGAACTCGCGTTGACACAGGTTGGCCGCATCGCGGACGAACATCATGCGTGATTTCTTATGACGCTTCTTCGGTAATAAAATCCACGCGAACAGCTGATATAGCCACATGTACGGCACGAAGCTCTGTACGAGACTACCGAGGCGAATCAACAACGTCGAGCGGACGTTGAACTTGACGATGGCCCCGCCGAGCACGACTGAAGCGATTCGTTCCGGATGGTGCTCGAACATCGCTTGAATGACAATCGTCCCGAGCGATAGGCCGACCATGTGGCCTTTTTCAATCTGTAAGTGGTCCATGACCTCGACGACGTCTTCGACAACGACATCGAGCGTATACGCGTTCAGCGGTTGATTCAACGACTGTTCTGCGTTGTAAGAGCCGCCATGTCCGCGTAGGTCGAGCAGGAGCACGTTATATTTCTTTTTGAACGGCCGAATTTGACGATACCAATGCGACAGACTTCCACCCGCGCCATGGATGAAGATGACCCAAGGATGGTCGTCGCTTAATGTGTACGTTTTATAATGCAACATGAACGCTATCCTCCAAAAATTTTTAAGTTCATTAAACCCTAAAAATAATATACCATATCTACAAATGTAGGACTATCGTTTCAACTCGCTCAACCGGATTGCTTTTTTCGTGTTGGCGAAGTGAACTTTCGCGACCTCGTTCAAACGGGATTGACCATAACGAAGAATCAAATCGGCCGCGACTTGGTCGACTTTGGCGCCGGCGCCTTTCGGTAACGTGACCCCGAGTGTCGCACTTAACTTGTCCATTTCTTTTAAGAACAAGGCGCGAGCGAGAATCGAGGCGGCGGCCACGGCGACATGCAATCCTTCCGCTTTCGTCGAGAAATAGACGTCATCTTTGACGACTGCTTTTTCGGAACGAAGGTGGTTATAGTAGATGTTCTTTTCAGCGAACTGATCGATTAAAATGGCGTCCGGTGTCGCATCGAGCTTCTGCAATAAGGCCGACAAGGCGGCGTTATGGGCGATGGCCGTCATTTTGCCTTGCGTCATCGTCCGTTGCATTTTATTATACGCCGGATTGTGCAACGTCGCCTTCTGATAGGTGATGGTGACGTGCAAGTCTTTGGCGATTCGGACGATTTCTGTGTCCGACAGCAGTTTGGAGTCTTTGACCCCGAGCTCTTTGACGAGAGCGATTTTCTCTTTTGGCACGTAGGCGGCGACGACGACGAGCGGTCCGAAATAATCACCTTTTCCGACTTCGTCGCTCCCGATGACAGACCAGTCCGAAAAGCCTTCCGGCAGAACATTTTTCGGAACGCTAGGTTCTTTTTTAATGCTCGTTCCCCATTTGGCGGCTTCCGTGTCGGCATCACGTCCTTGGAACATGACTTTACCCGAATTGTAGACCGTAATCACACACTGAGGTGTTTTAGCACTGAATCGTGCGTGTGGCGGAGGATTGACTGAATGGGCCCGATAACTCGCGATGAGTTCCTCCTGGGCGGTAGCTGATAATTTAATGACTTGATTGCCCAATGTGAGCACTTCCTTTCTAACGCTAGCAAATCAATCTTACATTTTTTTTAGTTATTTTGAAACCAAAGTTTCGCTCTAAACGTATAGACAAGTGAGTAAAGAAAGAAGCGAGGTGAGTCGGAGATGTGGTGGCGCGATGACACGGATGAAGATGAGGCAGAATCTCTCTATAAACATATTCTCGAGCTAGAAGCTCGGATTGCAAAACTGATCGCCCATCAAGTCAGGGTGCGTCGCTTGCTCATGCAGGAATCGTCGGAAGCGGCGACCGAGCAAATCATTGCGTTACAAGCGGAAGTCGATCACTATTTGTCACTTCTGCGACAAGAACGGATGGAGGCGGTCGACCGCTATGATCGCTTACGTCTCGAGCAGACGTTAGGACGGGTCCGACAGTCGGTCAATCAACCGACCCGACCGTTGGCAGAGTGGGACACGATTGAACAGGCGCTCGCGCTCGAAGTCGAACATTTGCGCCGCGTCCTTTCGTACGAACGACAGCGTCGCGCCGAGGAGGAGTGGTAATGGAATCGTTAGATCAGCTGTATTGGTGGGTACTCATCATCGCGGGTCTCGGTACATTCGTGTACATGATTTTTTCAGATGCGTTCGATGTATTTGATGGTTGGTTCAATCCCGCCGTCATCTTATCCTTTTTAGCGCTCGGTGCGGGAATCGGATTGATTTTAAATGCGCTTGCCCACGTGTCGCCAATGATAGGGCTTGCCGTCGCCCTCGTCGGTTCATTCGCGCTCACGACGCTCCTGTACTTATTTGTCCTCTTGCCGCTATCGAACGCGGAAGAATCGATCGGAATGACCGATGAATCCCTCGTCGGCCTGATTGGTCGATTGACGGTCCCGGTCCCAGAAGGTGGGTTTGGCGAAGTGCTCGTCGAATCGGTAACGGGATCCGTACTAAAAACGGCCAAGAGTGTCGACGGAAAAGCCATCGATACGACACAACGCGTCGTCATCATCGAAGTCGAACGAAACATTGCGGTCGTCATGGAGTATGACGAACCGACAATCCGAAAGGAGTTTTAACGTATGAACACAGCTATTTTAGCCAGTATTATCGTCGGAGTGATTTTGCTCGCCTTAATTTTCGTCTTCGTGTTGAAGTATCGCACGGTCGGACCAGATGAGGCGCTCATCGTTACCGGCAGCTACTTAGGGAAAAAGAACGTCCATAGCGACGCGTCAGGCAACCGCGTGAAGATTATCCGTGGGGGCGGAACGTTCGTCTTGCCGGTGTTCCAGCAGGCAGAACCACTCAGTCTTCTCTCGAGCAAGCTCGAGGTGACGACGCCGGAAGTGTATACCGAGCAAGGTGTACCGGTCATGGCGGACGGGACGGCCATCATCAAAATCGGCGGCTCAATCAGTGAGATTGCCACGGCGGCCGAACAATTCCTCGGCAAACCGAAAATCGAACGCGAGAACGAGGCGAAAGAAGTGCTCGAAGGTCACCTCCGTTCAATCCTCGGTTCAATGACAGTTGAAGAGATTTATAAGAACCGTGATAAGTTCTCGCAAGAAGTGCAACGCGTCGCCTCACAAGACTTGGCCAAGATGGGTCTCGTTATCGTCTCGTTCACCATCAAAGATGTTCGTGACAAGAACGGCTATCTTGAATCGCTCGGGAAGCCACGAATCGCGCAAGTGAAGCGAGATGCCGATATCGCCACGGCCGAAGCGGACAAAGAGACGCGCATCAAACAAGCAGAAGCGATGAAGGACGCGAAGAAAGCGGAACTTGAACGTGCTTCAGAAATCGCGGAAGCCGAGAAAGAGAACCAGCTTCGTATCGCGGCGTATCGCCGTGAACAAGACGTCGCCAAGGCCCGCGCCGACCAAGCGTATGAGCTCGAAGAAGCGAAAGCGAAGCAAGAAGTCACCGAGCAACAGATGCAGGTCCAAATCATCGAACGTCAAAAGCAAATCGAGCTCGAAGAGAAAGAAATCATGCGTCGTGAGAAACAGTACGATTCTGAAGTGAAGAAGAAAGCCGACGCCGACCGCTATGCGATCGAGCAGTCAGCCGAAGCCGACAAGGCACGTCAAATCGCCGCAGCCGACGCTGAGAAGTACCGCATCGAAGCGGAAGCGAAAGCCGACGCCGAACGGGTCCGCCTCGCCGGTGTGGCCGAGGCCGATTCGGAACGGGCCAAAGGGGAAGCCGAAGCTGACATTATCCGCTTGACGGGTCTCGCCGAAGCCGAAGCGAAACAAAAGATTGCCGAAGCGTTCGAGCAGTATGGTCAAGCCGCCATCCTCGACATGGTCGTCAAGATGCTTCCGGATTATGCGAAACAAATCGCAGCACCGCTTGGCAATATCGACAAGATTACGGTCGTCGATACGGGCAGCGGCAAAGACGGCGGAGCCGGCAAAGTCACGGGTTACGCCACCGACTTGATGGCATCGCTGCAACAGACGCTCAAAGCGTCGTCAGGAATCGATATGAAAGATTTACTCGACAACTTTGCTGGAAAAGGCAACGTTCAGCCGAGTGCGAATCGCGAGTTGAGCGAGTCAACGTTCGCCGCGACGGAAGAATAAGTAGGGAGCCACAGACAAGTCATCGTCTGTGGCTTTTTTTGTTTTACTCAAATTCCCCTAAATTTGAAACGAAAGGCTTCAAACTCGATCGGTTTCTGACGATAAGTGAGATGTCAGACCATTAGAGAGAGGAAGTAGCGATTATGAAGAAATCACTCATCATCGGCTTGTTGGCCGCATGTGTGACTTGGTTACCAGGTTGTCAGTCTGTGATTGACCAACCGGAAGCAACCGTTGAAACCCGTCAATCGATGGGCGTTGTGTTGTCTGATGTTGGTCTCGGGGACCAGTCATTCAGCGATGCGGCGATGCGCGGCATGGGACAACTCCGTGAGACGGGGGAATGGTTCGTCGATTACCGCGAGTTGGATGAGACGGAAACGTACAAGGCCGGGTTCGAACAGCTCGTCGCCGACGGACATGACGTCATCATCGGGCTCGGGTTCGCTTGTCAAGAGGACTTGGAAGCGGTAGCGGCCGAACATCCGGAGCAACAGTTCGCGTTGATCGATGCCGTATCGACATTACCGAACGTCATGTCCGTGACGTTCAAAGAGACGGAAGGAAGTGCGCTAGCCGGTGCAGTCGCGGGGCTCGAGACGGAATCGAACAAAATCGGATTTATCGGGGGCGTCGACAACGAACTGATTCAAAAGTTTGGGACTGGCTTCGAACTCGGAGCGAAAAGTGTCAACGATGACGTGACGATGCTCGTCGACTATGCGAACGATTTTGCATCACCTGAAATCGGGCGCGAATTGGCAGAGAAACAGATTGAAGCCGGAGCGGACGTGTTATACGCCGCTGCAGGACTGACAGGGGTCGGAGTTCTAGAGGCGGCTGAGCGGAACGGTGTGAAGGCCATCGGGGTCGACAGTGATCAATCGATGATTGCACCGGACGCGGTCATCACGTCGATGTTGAAACAAGTTGATTTGGCCATCGTTGAAATCGCGAATCGACTCGAGAACGAGGCGTTCAATACCCACGTCGAACTCGGAATCGATCAAAACGGTGTCGGTTTGGCCGCTCTTCGTCGTGTCCAGTGGGATGACGAAGAGACAAAACAGTTTGAGGCGTTTCAGAAACAGTTGATGGAGGGGACGCTGAAATGAGTTTACGGAAACGGTTTATCTTTTCGACCGTGTTCACGGTCTTGTTGATTGTGTTGATGATGAGTTACGTTTTGACGACACTCAATCGTCTGCAGACGTACAATGAACAGTATGGGACGCAAATGATCGAGCTGTCACAGCTCGAGACGTCGCTCTTGCAAGAACAGTCACTTTGGACATCGCTCGGCGAGCAGATGAGTCAATCGACGCTGACGCAACTCGAGCGCATCCGGGCGACGAACGGAGAAACGTTTGCGATGCTCGAACAGACATATCTGATTCCAGAGTTCGCGACGCACCTTGAACGGGCGACAACGAAGTATGAACGGATTGAAGCTGAAGTGGAGACGGCCGAGGCCGGCGGAATTGCGGCCCGGATTCAAGCCGCCAAACTCGAAGGAGTATTGAACGATGTGAACACACTCCTCTTGAAAAATGGTACGTTCTATGAGGCGCTACAGGCCGAGGCGGCGAGCGAGACGAAACGTCTCCTGCTCGTATCGGTATTGTTGACGGTCTTCGTCATCGGCGCACTCAGTGTCTATAACTTCTTCTTCGCCCGCTCGATCACCCATCCGCTCGAGCGAAACGTTGAGGCGGCGGAAGCAATCGCGGCCGGCCGGTTAATCACGTTGCCGGATTCGACGCGCCGTGATGAAATCGGACGGTTAGAGCGGGCCATGCAAGAGATGACGATGTCGCTCCAGACGGTCATCGGGTCCATTCGCGTCACTTCGATGAAAGTGAACGATATGACGGAGACAGCGGCCGCCGAGAACGAGGCCGTGGTCAGCACGACGTCGAACATCACGAATGCAGTCGATGAGATGGCGAACGGGGCACAGTCGATTGCAACGGAACTGCAAGAGACGCTCGAATCGGTCGGCATCATGGCGACCTCGTTCGAGACGAGTTTGAACCAGACGAAGCAGACGACTGAACAGACGACCGAGATGACTCGTGAAGTCGCGGCCGGTATCGAGACGCTGACGGACCAGGAAGAGATTCTAGAGCGCTCGAGCGCGCGCAACGCATCACTCGTCAATCGGATGGATGACTTCGCCCGGAAGACCGAAGAGATTGAAAAAATGGCAAAACTCGTGGAAGACGTCGCCGCCCAAACGAACCTGCTCGCCTTGAACGCCGCCATCGAGGCTGCACGGGCTGGGGAGGCCGGACGAGGGTTTGCAGTCGTCGCCAGCGAAGTCAAGAAGCTGGCTGAAGAAAGTAACGTGGCGACACGTTCGATTTTCGGAGTCGTCCAGACGATTCGCGATGAGGTCGCCCGCTTGACGGATATGGTCGAAGAGTCGAGTCGTGAGCAGACGGCACAGCTCGAGGCGTTCGGATTGACGAAGCAGGCGTTCAGTCGAATCCATGACCGGACCGATCACGTCGCCTCGTTCGTCGGGACGATCGAGCGCGAGATGGTCGCATCGAGCACGGAAGTCACGAACGTCTTGAAACGGGTCGAGGAAGTGAGCGGCGTGACCGAGGAACTCGCGGCGGGCAATGAAGAAGTCGCGGCCTCGATGAAAGAGCAACAAGCGAGCTTCGATCAAATTTTCGCCTTGATGCAGGAGTTAGAAGGGCAGGCCGCCGCACTCGCGAGCCAAGTCCAACATTTTGAAGAGCACTGAGACAAGTTTCGGCTTGTCTCTTTTTTGTCGTCTCGAAGCGGATGCGACACACGCCTATCAGGGTCATAAGCGCATCAGAAACGTCAAAGGCGGAACGGGCGCACCGATGTCTATTTGCTCATACTAGAGGGAAGACTCACGCGAGGAGGAGACGTATGGAAAAGTGGAGACGGTATGTCGTCGTGCTGCTCGTCGGATTATTCATTGGGGTGGGCTATATGTTTTACTCGAAAGAACCGGAGACGCCGATGGTCGAACAGTTCGTGGCGACACCCGAGCCGGAAATCGAGCCGAGCGTCCCGACCGAAATCGTCGTCTATGTGACCGGGGCTGTCGAGGCGCCCGATATGTATACGATGCCGCAAGGGGCCCGTGTTGGGGATGTGTTGTCTCTCGCCGTCTTGACGGCCGAGGCTGATCCCGAACAATTGAATTTGGCCCAATTGCTCGTCGATGGGACGAAAGTGAGCGTCCCGAAAAAAGGGGAGACGGTCGTTGTGCCTGCCGCTGAAGAAGCGGGCGGGGGGACGAACGGGGTCCATGTTAACAGTGCGACGAAGGACGAATTGATGACAGTACCGGGCATCGGTCCGGCCAAAGCCGAGGCGATTCTCAATCATTTGAAACAGCATGGGCCGTTCAAGTCATATGAAGAGATCGGCAACGTCAAAGGGTTCGGGGAGAAGACGTTAGAAAGCATGGAAGGTTATCTCTTGGTTCCATGACATGCCACTGTATCCATTGTTGCCAATCAGCCTATTCATTGCCGGGATACACGGATCAGTCGCCCTCTGCCTCCTGTTGTCTGTCGCCATCGCCTTCACTTGGCGTGGTCAATCCGTCTATGCGCACGTTGGTGCCGTCCTGCTCGTCCTGTTCGTGTTCGTACGTCCTGACGCCGAACCGTTGCCGGTGGACGGACCCTATCTGTTCGCCATCGAGAGCCGGCGGGACAATGGCCAATCGGCGCGGCTGTATGGACAAATCGACGGAAAGGAGGGTGTATTGACCGGCCGTGACCTCTCGCTCGGTCGTCCCGGAGAGACGTGCCTCGTCACGTTCACGCAGACCCCGTTCGCACCGTTGCGCAATACAGGTGGGTTCGACGAGGCGGCTTGGGCGTATGGGGCCGGACTTGCGTTCAAAGGGAGTGACGTCGCCATCGAGGCGTGTCGTCCGAGTGACGGCATGAGTGGACGGATGCTCCGTTGGAAGGAACGACAGCTCGCGAGAATCGAGACGACGTATCGGCCGGATGTGGCGCTTTATATGGAGGCGTTATTGTTCGGGGAGAGTCGGTTGCTCGATGAGGATACCTCGTTTTCTTACCGGGTGACCGGTCTGCTCCATCTGCTCGTCATCTCCGGTTCACATATCGCGCTCCTCGTGCTCGGATTGCGTTGGACGACGCGGCCGTTGCCGTTGCGACGAGAGACGAAGACAATGTTGATTCTCGTTGTGGTCACGTTGTTCGGATGGTTGACCGGGTTTTCGCCGCCAGTGGCGCGGGCCGTGCTCGTCGCCGACGTGTTGCTCGGGCTGTCACTGTTTGGTTACCGTGTCCGCGACCCGATTCGGTTGCTCAGTTGGTGCGCGGCGTTCTTGCTCGCCTTGCAACCGTACTTGCTATGGAATTTAGGGTTTCAGTTGACGGTTGCGATGACGTTGTTCTTGCTCGTGACTCGCCCGATTTGGACAGGACCGTTCGGGCTGGCCGTATATGCTCAATGGTTCGGGCTCATCTTGTTATGGCCCGTTCAACCGATTATATCGGTGTTGGCACCCGTGTATAACGTCGTCGGCGCTTTCTTAATTTCCTGGATCGTCATTCCGCTCGCCCTGTTCGCGTATATCGTGCCGACCGCTGAAAAGCTCCTGCATCCGATCCTCGATGGCCTGAATGGGACGTTCGCCCTGCATCACGATTGGCGGCCTTGGCTTCCGCTGCATGAGTTTACGTTTTGGCACGCTCTTGGCCTCGCTGTCGTCCTGTGGGGCGGATTGATGCTCCTTGAGTGGAAACGATGGAGCGGTTGGGGGCTTGCCGTGATTGCGCTCTTGCTCATGCATGGCGTCCTTGAATGGGGCGAAGAGCCGCGCGTCACGTTTTTAGACGTCGGACAAGGCGATGCCGTCGTCGTCGAGTACGGCGAGGTCACGGGAGTCATCGATGTCGGCGGAGTGTTTCAAGACCCGAAAGAATCGAAACGGTCCACCTATGACCCGGGAGCGGACGTCGTCGCCCCGTACATATGGAAGCGAGGGGAGACGCGCCTCGACTTCTTATTGCTTACCCATGCCGATCATGATCACGTCGGCGGACTGTCCGGTTTGCTCTCGTCCATCGAAGTCGATGAGGTGTGGCTCTCGGCGGAAGTAGCGGATCAAGGCAAACGAGACGAGTTACTGGCCGAGCTGGAGACCTATCAAGTCCCGGTCAGGCTCCTGTCGAGCGGGGATAGGCCGTATCCATGGATGTGGGTCGTCGCACCGGGAAAGGCGGGCGAGGACGAGAATGCGAACTCGGTGTCGCTGTTCATGCAGGTCGGGGCGCTCACGTATTTATTGACTGGGGATTTGCCGGACACGCGGGAAGAGATGATTCCGACCGTTGACGTCGATGTGTTCAAATTAGGGCATCATGGGTCGAACACATCGTCGAGTGAGGCGCTGTTGAACCGAATCAATCCGGAATGGGTCATCATCAGTGTCGGAAGGAACAATCGTTACGGACATCCGCATCTTGACACGCTACAACGTCTCGAGGGAAAGCGGGTATTACGGACGGACGAGGACGGGATGGTCGTCTGTGAACGAAATCGGTGTCGCGGGATTGTGACGAAGGCAGTACCGCCATGAAAAACTATGATAAACTAAAAAAGCGATTGCTCCCCCGGGGCAATCGCTTTCTGACTGACTTATAAGCTCAAGAACTTGATGAGGACACCAATCGCGAAGATGGTGAAGAAAAAGCCGAACGGGACGATGAAGCCGATTGCTGAATCGATGGCATCGTTACGTTTGCACTGTACGTCGTTCTCGAACGGGTTTTCGCTTTGTGGGCGAACAGAGTTAATATGCATAGTGAGTCCCTCCTTGAAATGGTTCCGTCCTAAGTATAGCGAATCAGTGAAGGATAATCTATGTTTAGATAAGAATAAATTGTGAAAGTGGTGTGTGTTTTGAATGAACCGTGGCTGCATAACGGAAAGTTGTCGAACGTGTACGTCCTGTTTGGGACAGAAAAATATTTGCTAGAGACGTGGGAGCGGGCCATCATCAAAGCGGCCAACCCATCTGGTGACCACTTTGATGTCATGCAGCTCGACTTGCACGAGACGTCACTCGACACGGCGCTCGATGAGGCGGAGACGGTACCGTTCTTTAGCGAGTATCGGACCGTCATCGTCAAACAAGCGCAGTTCTTGACGGGGGCAAAAGAGAAGCAAAAGCAAAACGTCGAGCGATTGACCGAATACGCGTTACAACCAGCGCCTTATTCCGTACTCGTCTTTATTATCGAAGCGGAGAAGCTCGACGAACGGAAAAAAGTCGTCAAGCGCTTAAAAGAGCGGGCCATCGTGCTCGAAGCGAAAAAACCGAGCCAGTCGGAGCTGATGCGCTACGTCGGCGACGAGCTGAACCGGCGCGGCCAAAAAATGGAGCGGGCGACCGTCGAACGGCTGTTGTTCCTCTGTCAGGATGATTGGGGCAAACTCGTCCGCGAGCTCGAGAAGTTGCAACTGTACGCGAGTGAAGGGGCAGAGATTCCGATTGATATCGTCAACGATCTCGTCCCGCGGACACTCGAAGACAACGTGTTCCAACTGTCCGAATTCTTAGTGGCCCGTCGTGCGGATGCGGCGCTTCGGCTCGTCCGTGATTTAGAGAAGCAAGGTCAAGAGCTGATCGGTTTGTTAGCACTCCTCGCGCGACAGTACCGGAATATGTATCTCGCGAAACAGCTGACGGAGAAGGGGTATGGCGAGAAGCAAATCGCCTCGAAAATCGGGGCGCATCCGTATACGGTGAAACTGGCCTCGCAAGCGAGCCGGAATTTCTCCGAGGCTCAGCTCGGACGGGCACTGACATTGATTGCCGACGCGGATGAGGCAATGAAGACGGGACGGGGTGACAAGCAGATCGTGTTTGATACGCTCGTCTGCCAATTGACATTACTGTGAGGTGAGGACATGGGGTTACAGGAAGTAGGGTTAGAAGCGGTGATTCCGCTTCGGCATGAAGTGTTGCGGCCCGGTTTGCCGGTGGAGACGTGTTATTTTGAAGGGGATGACGCGGAGACGACGCGTCACTTCGCCTGGGTCGAAGATGGACGTGTCGTGTCCATCGCGACCGTGATGGAAGTGGGGCGTGACTTCGATGGTCAGACGGTGCCGTACCAACTCAGAGGGATGGCGACTGACCCGACATCTACTGGTCAAGGGATTGGCTCGTCGTTTTTACAGGCGTTGCATGAAGCGGTCAATGAGTCGTGGTGGTGCAACGCCCGAGAAGTGGCAGTCCGTTTTTATGAGCGGAACGGGCTAGTCGTCGTGGGCGAACCGTTCGAGATTCCTGAAATCGGGACCCATTACGTCATGCGAACCCAAAAAACAGCCGGCTCCTAATGGAGGCGGCTGTTTCGTTTTAGTCTCTAATTAGAGAGCTGCGATGCGAGCTGCAAGACGTGATTTGTCACGGCCAGCTTTGTTTTGGTGGATAAGACCTTTTGCTGCAGCTTTGTCGATTTTCTTCGTAGCGAGGACGAAAGCTTCTTGAGCAGCTTCTTTGTTTCCTTCGAGTACGAGAGCGTCAACACGTTTCACTGCTGTACGCATTGCTGCTTTCTCTTGCGAGTTCGCGACGCGACGCTTTTCAGAAGTTTTTGCACGTTTGATTGCTGATTTGATGTTTGCCATTGTTTTGTCACCCCCTGAAACAAGAAAGTGTATGTTCTTATTACTTCAAGTAATCATTCAACAGAACAAGCACAATTGTAGCAAACGCTTATTCGAAAAGCAACCACTTGATGATTATTCTGAAAACTATATGTGGTATTGTTGAAGTAGGTCGTACACATTAACTTAGGATTTTGATATAATGACACGGTATGCATGAGAAGGATAGGTGAACCCATATATGAACAAACAAGAATTAGAGAATCGTCAGAAGAAGATTCGGAACTTTTCCATCATCGCTCACATCGATCATGGGAAGTCGACGCTCGCTGACCGGATTCTCGAGAGAACTGGTGCGCTCACGGCGCGTGAAATGAAAGAACAGACGCTCGATGCGATGGATCTCGAACGGGAACGTGGGATTACAATCAAGTTGAACGCCGTTAAATTGAACTATACCGCAAAAGACGGAGAAGAGTACATCCTTCACTTGATCGATACACCGGGACACGTCGACTTCACGTATGAAGTGTCACGTTCACTCGCAGCATGTGAAGGGGCTGTCCTCGTCGTCGATGCGGCGCAAGGCATCGAGGCCCAGACGCTCGCGAACGTTTATCTCGCGCTTGATAACGACCTTGAAATCATCCCGGTCATCAACAAGATCGACTTGCCGTCTGCGGACGTCGAACGCGTCCGTCAAGAGATTGAGGACGTCATCGGTTTGGATGCGAGTGATGCCGTACCGGCTTCGGCCAAAGCGGGAATCGGGATTGAAGAGATTCTCGAACAGATCGTCGAACTCGTCCCAGCACCGACGGGAGATCCGTCAGCGCCACTTCAGGCGTTGATTTTCGACTCGTATTATGACGCTTATCGCGGCGTCGTCGCTTCGATTCGAATCGTTAACGGTTCGGTCAAAGTCGGAGACAAGGTACAAATGATGTCGACGGGCAAATCGTTTGAAGTCACGGACCTCGGCGTCTCGACACCGAAACCGTTATCGGTGAAAGAATTGAATGTCGGCGACGTTGGGACGCTCTCGGCGTCGATTAAAACGGTCGGCGACGTTCGTGTCGGTGATACGATCACACTCGCCAAAAACCCTTCGACGGAACAACTCCCGGGTTACCGGAAGATGAACCCGATGGTATACTGCGGTCTCTATCCGATTGACGCGGCGAAGTACAACGATTTGCGTGAAGCACTTGAACGGCTTCAGTTGTCGGACGCGGCGCTCGAGTTCGAGCCGGAGACGTCACAGGCACTCGGATTCGGATTCCGGAGCGGATTCCTCGGCATGCTCCACATGGAAATCATTCAAGAGCGAATCGAGCGTGAATTCGGCATTGATTTGATTACGACGGCACCGTCGGTTATCTATCACGTCACGACGACAGCAGGGGACGTCATCCACGTCGACAACCCGTCGAAGATGCCAGAACAGCAAAAAGTTGAATTGATTGAAGAGCCATACGTCAAAGCGGCCATCATGACACCGAACGATTATGTCGGTGCCATCATGGAGCTCTGTCAGAAGAAACGCGGTAGCTTCATCGATATGCAGTATATCGACACGACCCGCGTCAAAATCACGTACGACATCCCGCTCAGTGAGATCGTCTACGACTTCTTCGACCAGTTGAAGTCGAGCACGAAAGGCTATGCGTCGCTCGATTACGACTTGATCGGCTATCGTCCGTCGCGACTCGTCAAGATGGATATCCTCCTCAACAACGAGCTCGTCGATGCCTTGAGCTTCATCGTGCACCGTGATTTCGCCTACGAACGTGGGAAGGTCATCGTCGAGAAGCTGAAAGCACTCATCCCGCGGATGCAGTTCGAAGTGCCGATTCAAGCAGCAGTCGGAACGAAAATTGTGGCCCGCTCGACAATCAAGGCACTCCGTAAGAACGTTCTCGCCAAATGTTACGGTGGTGACATCTCGCGGAAACGTAAATTGCTCGAGAAGCAAAAAGAAGGTAAAAAGCGCATGAAAATGGTTGGTTCCGTCGAAGTGCCACAAGAAGCATTCATGTCCGTCTTGTCGATGGACGAAGAATAATCGTTCGCCCTTATCTCCGGATAAGGGCGATTTTTGTCATTTGGCAGGATTCGGCACGTCAGGCACGGAATAGTACGTACTTACAGAGAAATAGAGGAGGAGTGGCGGTGATCTATAATTTTTCAGCCGGGCCGGGCGTCTTGCCGGAACCGGTCTTACGTGAAGTGCAAGCCGAGTTTCTTTCCTATAAACAAGGGGTGTCCATCGTCGAAATGAGTCACCGTTCCGACACGTTCGCCACAATCGTCGAGCAGCTCGAGGCGAGACTGCGGCGATTGATGCAGATTCCTGACGACTATGCCGTCCTGTTTCTACAAGGCGGTGCCACCCTACAATTCTCGATGGTGCCGATGAACCTGCGCGAGTCGGGGCGCTTCGCCTATCTCGACAGCGGGATTTGGTCGAAAAAAGCGATTGCTGATGCGAAACACTACGGTGACGTCGTCGTCGCCGGCAGTTCGGCAGCGGTCAAGTATCGAGACCTTCCCGCATGGCCAGAGACGATTTCAGACGTCGACTATCTTCATGTGACGTTGAACAACACGATTGAAGGGACGCGCTATACGAAACTGCCGGACACGGACGTCCCGATCGTCGCCGACGTCTCGTCGAACATCTTGGCGGAAACGATTGACGTCAAGCGCTATGGGCTATTATATGCCGGTGCCCAAAAAAATATCGGGCCGGCCGGATTGACGCTCGTCATCATCCGTCGCGATTTGATTGTCGACCGTGACTTGCCGTCATACCTCGCGTACAGCAAGCACGTCGATACGCTGCTCAACACTCCATCGACGTTCAGTCTATACGTCGCCGAGCGCGTGCTCGCCTGGGTCGAGGGAGAAGGCGGGGTCGAGGCGATGGAACGTCGCAACGTCGAGAAGAGTGGTCTATTTTACGACGCCTTGGATGCATCGCCAATGTTTCATGCCGTCGTCTTGGGCAAGCAGCGGTCGCTGACGAACATCCCGTTCACGACCGGGGATGCCGAGACGGACCGGGCGTTTCAACGATTCGCCGAGGCACGCGGATTAATCGAGCTCGGGGGTCACCGTTCGGTCGGCGGCCTGCGAGCCAGTCTATACAACGCGATGCCGCTCGAAGGCGTGAAGCGTCTCATCGATGTGATGCATGAGTTTGAACAGGAGGGACAAGATGTTTCATATAAAAACGTATAATCAAATCGCAGAAGACGGGTTACGGCGTTTCGAGCCGAGCGAGTATGCCGTAAATGACGCCGAACAAGCGGACGCCTGGGTCATTCGGAGCCATGACGTCCATCAGGCGGACATCCCGCCTTACTTGCTCGCCATCGCCCGGGCCGGTGCCGGCGTGAACAATATCCCGCTCGACCGGCTCGCCCGTCAAGGGGTCGTCGTGTTCCATACGCCGGGCGCGAATGCGAACGCGGTCAAAGAACTCGTGCTCGCCAGCATGCTGTTATCGGTCCGTCCGATTTTGGAAGGGGCGAACTGGGTCAACAATCATACGTTTGCCGATCAGACATCGCTCGAAGAAGCGATGGAACAACAGAAACGGCGTTTCGTCGGGTCCGAACTGCGAGGCAAGCGCGTCGGCATCGTCGGTCTCGGTGCAATCGGGGCGTCGCTCGCGAACGATTTGCTCCATCTCGGCATCGACGTCATCGGATACGACCCGCACTTATCGGTCGACGGGGCCTGGAATATCTCACAACAAGTAAAACGGGCGAAGCAGTTGAGCGAGTTGCTCGCCGACGTCGACATCCTGACGATTCATATGCCGCTTACGGATGACACGCGCCACATGATTGATGCGACATGGTTCAAGCAGATGAAACCGGGCGCCACCGTTTTGAATTTCGCGCGGGGTGAACTCGTGAATGACGCCGATTTGTTAGAAGCGCTCGATGACAACGTGGCGACATACATCACCGACTTCCCGAAACAAGTGCTGCTCGGACATCCGCAAGTCGTCGCGTTCCCGCACCTCGGCGCCTCGACCCACGAGTCTGAGGTGAACTGTGCAATCCAAGCCGTCGATACGCTCAAACTGTATCTCGAGACCGGTAGTATCCGAAACTCGGCCAATTTCCCGAACACGGAACTCCCTTACGTCGGCAAGCGGCGTTTGGCCGTGCTCCATTTGAACGTCCCGAACATGGTCGGTCAAATCGCCAGCCGGCTCGCCGAGAACGGAATCAATATAGATAACATGGTCAACCGGAGCCGCAACGACGTGGCCTATACGTTGATCGACATCGACAACCATAAACATGAGACGCTATCTGTGCACGCCCTGTACGACATCGAGGGCGTCATGCGCGTCCGCGAATTTTAAGGAGGAATAATTATGGTCGTATTCAAACCGTTTGCCCCATACATGCCAACCCATCCCGAGAACGTCGCAGCCGACCCGTACGATATCGTCAGCGTCGAACAAGCACGTGAAGACGTCAAACTGCGTCCCGACTCGTTCCTTGCGGTCGATAAACCAGAAGTGTTCACGGCGGACATGCCGCTCGAGGCGTGGGGACAACGAGCCCGTCATGAGCTCGAACGGCTTTACGAGAGCGAGTTGACCGAACGGACCCACGGATTTTATGTTTACCGGCTCACCGATCAAGGGCGTGTCCAGACAGGGCTCGTCGCCACATTCTCGGTGACCGATTATGAGGCCGGTCGCATCAAGATTCATGAGCACACCCGTGCCGCGAAAGAACGCGAACGCGTCGAGCACGTATCGGCGACGAAAGCGCACACTGGCCCGATTTTGATGAGCCACGCGCCGGACGAAGGGTTGCGTCGCATCTTGGACGATGCGACGACAGGAGAGGCGTTGTTCGCCTTCACGGACAGTGAAGGTGTCATCCATGAAGGCTATGCCGTGCCATCCAAGCATCAAGCACGCGTCATCATGCTCGGGGCCAGCATTCCGGCCATCTATATCGCCGATGGGCATCACCGGGCCAAAGCCGCAGCCGTCGTCGCACGGAGCCCGATTCATGAAGGGGAATCGAAACAAGAGCGGGATCACTTCCTCGGCGTCTTGTTCCCGAGCGATGAGCTGACGATTTTGCCATATCACCGGATCCTGAATCAAGTGGACACAGAAGAAGTGATGGTACTGCTCGAAAATCTGGATTTATCGTATGACCTCGAGTCGGTCCCTGCTTTGTATGTCCCGAACGAGCGGGGCACGTTCGGTTTGTCTTACCGGGGCGAGCATTTCATGCTCAAAAAACTGCAGACGACGACGTCGCTCGACGTCGCGACGCTGCAACGGGATGTGCTCGAACCGTATTTTCACGTCACGGACGTTCGCACCGATCACCGAATCGATTTCATCGGCGGCAAAGACGCACCGAAACGTCTCGCCGACTTGGCTGAACGTGATGACGTCGTCGTATTGACGTGTCATGCCACGGCGATGGAAGAGCTGATGCGCGTCGCCGACGAGAACGGTCAAATGCCGCCAAAATCGACGTGGTTCGAACCGAAACTGAAGAGCGGTCTGTTCATTCATCGGTTCGATTGAACGTGCAGAGTGGCGTCTCGGCGTGAAAAGCGTTATAAATGGAAGAGAAGAAAGGGGTGGCCGCCATGGCTAAAGCCGTATATCTTCACATTCCATTTTGTGAACATATTTGTTATTACTGTGATTTCAACAAGGTGTTCTTAAAGAACCAACCGGTTGATGACTATTTAGATGCACTTGAACGGGAAATCATCCTCTCGCTCGAACAATACCCGACCGATACGATCGAGACGATCTTTATCGGCGGTGGGACACCGACGGCGCTCAATGAGGCGCAGATGAAACGACTCATGGACATGGTCGCACGTCATCTGCTCCCGCTCGCGTCTCCGAATTTGGAGTATTCGGTCGAGGCGAACCCGAACTTCGTCAGTGCGGAGAAACTCGACACGATGAAGCAAGGAGGAGTCAACCGCGTCAGTTTCGGCGTCCAAACGTTCGACGACGGCGGACTCGAGCGCATCGGACGGACGCACCGGGCCGATGACGTGTTTGCGACCGTGACGGAAGCTGCGAAGCGATTCGATAACATCTCGATCGACTTGATGTTCGGGTTGCCGGAACAGACGCTCGAGCAGATTGAGCGCGACCTCGACTTGGCGTTCGAGCTCCCGATTCAACACGTGTCTTCCTATTCGTTGATTCTCGAGCCGCACACCGTGTTCGCGATTCAAGAGCGAAAAGGGAAGTTGCGCCTTCCGGGCGAAGATATCGAAGTCGCGATGTATTTAAAAGTGATGGAGACGCTCGAACGGCGTGGATTGAAACAATATGAGATTTCAAACTATAGCCTTGAAGGACGGGAGAGCCGTCATAACCAAGTGTACTGGCGCAACGAAGAGTATTACGGCTTCGGCGCCGGCGCGCACAGTTATTTGAACGGGGAACGTCGGGCGAACATCGCACCGATTCCGCACTATATCAAAGCGGAGGGGTTACCGGTCCGCAATACGACGACGCTCGAGACGTTCGAGAAGATGGAAGAAGAGCTGTTCCTCGGACTACGGATGCGCCAAGGCGTGTCGTTTGCGACGTTCGAGTCGAAGTACGGTGTATCGATGCGTTCGGTGTTCGGGCACGTCCTGACGGAGCTCGAGGCGAAGCGGTTGATTGAGACGACGGACACACACGTCCGCTTGACCGAGTCGGGACTCCCGCTCGCCAATGAGGCATTCGCGGCCTTCATCGGTGAAGCGAAATGGAACGACTCGCAAGCGCAAGTATCTAACTGAACAACAAAAGGGCGAACCCAATGCGGGTTCGCCCTTAATTCGGTTATAACACGAGGTCACGATAAATCGGCATGAGCCGGCTGAACGTATCCTCGACGAGCGCCAAGAAGGCGGCTTCGTTTTGAAGAATCGACGCATCGGCCGGAAGTTGGCGGCCGATTAAGAAGTCAGCTTTTTTCACGGTCGCGAAGCGTTCCGTCATCGTCTCAATCGATTCGGATGACATATCCTCGATTAAAAACGCGTCTTTCTTCATATGGTCCCCGGCGATATGGAAGTCAGGGAAATCCGATTTGAAGTCGAGTGCCATAAGCCGGCGGCCGATTGCTTCCTTGTTCGGCATCTCATAGATGAAGGCGAGCCAGACGAAGACGCGGTCGTCGAATAAGCCGACCTGGAAATGGGGATGTTTCTTATAGCCGCGTTTGTCATGGCAAATCGCCATCCACGTGTCCTTCGGCGGATTGACCGTCCGGCGGGCATGCTTGGCGACATGTAAATAGAGCGGGATGCCGACGTCGGCTTCGAGCTGAGGCCCGACCTCGTCATAAATCCGGTGAAACAGCGGTTGAATCTCTGAGCGGATCCCGGCCATCCGGGCGTCGAGTCCGTCTTGCGTGAATACGTCGAATTGTTGTGTTGTAAACATCTAATCACCTCATTTCGTATCATACCGAATGTTGACGAAACATGCATATCCGAACGCTTGAACGGACTGGAAAAAATGAGCCAAATGAATTGACAAATAAGGAGAACATGATAATATTTGAAGTGTGATTAGCACTCAGTAAATATGAGTGCTAATAAAGCGAGGCCAATCCTTCAGAGAGGAGTGATGTTGTGCTGACAGAGAGACAATTGCTCATTTTACGAGCGATCATCGATGATTATATTCAGACGGCTCAACCGGTCGGGTCGCGGACGTTATCGAAGCGGGATGACTTATCATTCAGTTCGGCGACGATCCGTAACGACATGGCCGATTTAGAAGACATGGGTTTGATTGAAAAGCCGCATACGTCGGCCGGACGAATCCCGTCCGAAATCGGCTATCGGTATTATGTCGACCATCTCGTCGAGACGAAAATCATCGACGAGCGCGAGACGTATCGTCTCGGTGAACGACTGCGCGCTTCGGCCCAAGAGTCGGAAGTGCTCATCCGTCAAGCCGCTGACCTGCTCTCTGATTTGACCAACTATACGACGGTGGCACTCGGTCCGAACAGCCAGATGAATCGCCTGGCCCGAATCGACTTGATGCCGCTCGACGAACGGCGCGGCGTCGTCTTGATCGTGACCGATCAAGGCCACGTCGAACATCGGACGGTCGTATTCGACTCTCCGATGGCGCCTGACTTGGTCGAACAGACGATTCGTTTCTTGAACGATCGTCTCAAAGGGACTCCACTCGGTCAGCTAAAGTTCCGAATCGGGGAAGAAGTGGCCAAACTTCGACTCGCGCACCAGGAACAATTTGAGTTCATGATGCAACTCATTCAATCGACCGTCGAAGTCCAACATCCTGCTTCGCTATATCTAGGGGGGAAGAAGAACATCTTCAACCAACCTGAGTTTCAGACGCTCGACACGTTGCGTCCGTTCCTCGAATGGATCGATGAACAGGAACGGTTGACCGACTGGCTCGAATCGTTGCCAAACCGCGAGATTTATGTGAGCATTGGTAGCGAGAATGGCATCGTCGCGCTTCAAAATTGTAGCGTCATCACGTCCGACTATACGCTCGACGGGAAGACGTTCGGGACAATCGCCATGATTGGACCGACCCGGATGGACTATCGACACGGTGTCCAAATGATGGGACAAATCATTGAGGCGTTAAGGCGAACGAAATTAGAAGAGTGATGGAAAGGAGCCTCATTATGACAACTGACAAACAAAACGGGCCTGAACCAGAAGAAGTGCTCGAAGAAAAAGATTTTGATCCGAAACAGACAGAGGCTGTCGAAGCAGAAGAGGTTTCAAATGTTGAGTTTGTGGAAGAAACTTCTGAAGGGACGGATTTACAAAAAGAAATCGACGCACTCAAAGCGAGCGAGCTCCGCATCCGTGCGGACTTTGATAACTTCCGTCGTCGGACGAACGAAGAGAACGCGAAACGCGTGAAGTTCGCGTCACAGACGGTCGTCGAGAAGTTGATTCCGCTCATCGATAACTTCGAGCGCGCGCTCCAAGTCGAGGCGACTTCGGACGACGCCAAGCAGATTCAAGCGGGCGTCGACATGATTCACCGCCAGTTACTCGACGTCTTGAACGGTGAGAACGTCGAAGTGATTGAAGCGGTTGGCCAACCGTTCGACCCGAACTATCATCAAGCGGTCATGCAAGAGCCGAGCGATGAGTTCGAATCGGGCATCGTGACGATGGAGCTTCAAAAAGGGTACACGATGCACGGACGCGTCATTCGTCCGAGCATGGTAAAAGTCTCAGAATAACATTACTTAATTAGATGGAGGAATAGACAATGGGTAAAATTATCGGAATTGACTTAGGTACAACGAACTCATGTGTGGCAGTCATGGAAGGTGGCGAAGCAGTCGTCATCTCGAACGCAGAAGGGAACCGTACGACACCATCTGTCGTCGCATTCAAAGGCGAAGAGCGTCAAGTCGGAGAAGTAGCGAAACGTCAAGCGATCACGAACCCGAACACGATTCAATCGATTAAGCGTCACATGGGAACGTCGCATACGGTCGAAGTTGACGGCAAGAAATTCACGCCGCAAGAGATCTCGGCAATCATTTTGCAGAAATTGAAAAAAGATGCAGAAGACTACCTCGGTGAAACGGTGACGGAAGCAGTCATCACTGTTCCTGCCTACTTCAACGATGCGGAGCGTCAAGCGACGAAAGATGCAGGGAAAATCGCTGGTCTCGACGTCAAACGAATCATCAACGAGCCGACGGCAGCTGCACTCGCTTACGGTCTCGATAAAGGTGAAGACCACACGATCTTGATTTATGACCTCGGTGGCGGTACGTTCGACGTCTCGATTCTCGAACTTGGCGACGGCGTCTTCGAAGTTGTCGCAACAGCAGGGGACAACCGTCTCGGTGGTGACGACTTTGACCAAAAAGTCATCGACTATCTCGTGGCAGAATTCAAAAAAGAGAACGGCATCGACCTCGCTCAAGACAAGATGGCGCTTCAACGTTTGAAAGATGCAGCCGAGAAAGCGAAGAAAGACCTTTCTGGTGTGACGAGCGCGCACATCAGCCTTCCGTTCATCACGGCCGGAGCAGCTGGTCCGCTTCACCTTGAAACGACACTCACACGTGCGAAATTCGAAGAGTTGACAGCCGACCTCGTCGAGCGCACGATGGAGCCGACACGCCGCGCGTTGAAAGACTCAGGTCTTACACCGTCTGACCTCGACAAGATCATCCTCGTCGGTGGTTCGACACGTATCCCAGCGGTTCAAAAAGCGATTCACGACTTCACGAAGAAAGAGCCGTTCAAAGGCGTGAACCCGGATGAAGTCGTCGCCCTCGGTGCCGCAATCCAAGGTGGCGTCCTTGCCGGTGACGTCAAAGACGTCGTCCTTCTCGACGTGACTCCGCTCTCGCTCGGTATCGAGACGATGGGTGGCGTGATGACGAAGTTGATCGATCGCAACACGACGATCCCGACTTCGAAATCACAAGTCTTCTCGACGGCGGCTGACAGCCAGCCAGCGGTAGACATCCACGTCCTCCAAGGGGAACGTCCGATGGCACCAGACAACAAGACACTCGGTCGCTTCCAGTTGACGGACATTCCGCCGGCACCACGTGGCGTGCCACAAATCGAAGTCAAATTCGACATCGATGCGAACGGAATCGTTCACGTATCGGCGAAAGACCTCGGTACGAACAAAGAACAGTCCATCACGATTCAATCGTCTTCAGGGATCGACGAGGCTGAAATCGAGCGTATGGTAAAAGAAGCGGAAGCGAACGCGGAAGCTGACAAACAACGTAAAGAAGAAGCTGAACTCCGCAACGAGACAGACCAACTCGTCTTCGCAACGGACAAGGCGATCAAAGACCTCGGCGACAAAGTCGACGCTACGGACAAAGAGCGCGCTGAAGCTGCGAAAGAAAAAGCGAAAACGGCACTCGAAGGCACAGACCTCGAAGCCCTCCGTACGGCGAAAGACGAATTGTCGAACGTCGTGCAAGAGTTGACGCAAAAAGTATATGCGAACATGGCTGAACAGCAAGGTGCTGAAGGTGCAGAGACGCAGACGGAAGCGAAAGACGACAACGTCGTTGACGCTGAGTTTGAAGATCTCGACGATCGCAAATAAGGCAACCGATAGAGAGGAGAGCGCCAAAGCAGGTTTCTGCTTTGGCTCTTTCCATGTTAAGGTAGATTCGGTAGAATTTTAGTTTAGACAGTGTAGAGGAGAGAGTAACGTGGCGAAACGAGATTATTATGAAGTGCTTGGCCTAGATAAATCGGCCTCGGCACAAGACATCAAACGTGCTTATCGCAAGCTGGCACGCCAGTATCACCCTGACATCAACCAAGAGCCGGATGCGGCCGACAAGTTCAAAGAGCTCGGTGAAGCATACGAAGTATTGTCAGACGAACAGAAACGGGCCCAATACGACCGTTTCGGTTTTGAAGGGGCCAGCCAATTCGGCGGCGGTGGCGACTTCCAAGGCGGTTTCGGTGACATCTTCGACATGTTCTTCGGTGGCGGTGGGGGACGTCGTCAAGACCCGAACGCTCCACGACGCGGGGAAGACTATCAATACGTCGTCGACCTCGATTTCATGGAGAGTGTGACCGGCAAGACGGAAATCATCGACCTTGAGATTGAAGTCGAATGCGACACGTGCATGGGCAGCGGCGCCAAACCGGGAACAAAACCGGATACGTGCAGCCGTTGTGGCGGCAGCGGTGTCGAGACGGTCGAACAGAACACGATTCTCGGCCGGATGGTCAATCAACGGACGTGTAGCCAATGTCACGGAAGCGGGAAGACGATTAAAGAAAAATGTGAGACGTGTCACGGCTCTGGCCATGTGAAGAAACAGAAGCAAGTCGAAGTCAAGATTCCAGCTGGAATCGACAACGGCCAACAAATCCGTCTATCAGGCAAAGGTGGTCCTGGCTTTAACGGCGGCCCAGCCGGCGACCTGTATATTGTCGTTCGCGTCCGGGCGCATGAAATCTTTGAACGGGTCGACCAACATATCACGATGGAGATGCCGGTCACGTTCGCCCAGGCCGCACTCGGCGCGGAACTCGAAGTTCCGACCGTCCACGGCAAAGTGAGTTTGAAAGTTCCAGCCGGCACGCAGACCGGTTCGCGATTCCGGTTGCGCGGCAAAGGGATGCCGAGCGTCCGCGGCGGCGGCAATGGCGACCAGTACGTCAATATCGTCATCATGACGCCGACGAATATGACCGACCGTCAAAAAGAATTGCTCCGTGAATTCGAAGAGATTAGCGGAGAAGCAGGCGTCGAAGAACAACACGGCCTGTTCCAAAAGATGAAGAAGTTTTTTAGCCAGTAAAAGGAGCGTGTTCAAACAATGAAATGGTCTGAAATTTGTGTCCACACGACACAGCAGGCAGTCGAAGCCGTATCGAATTTACTACATGAAGTGGGGGCACAAGGGGTCGTCATCGAGGACGTCGAAGATTACGACCAGATGATGGCCGAAGACCATTTCGGCGAGATTTGGGACGTGTCGGGCCGTGAATCGTATCCGACGTCCGGTGTTTATGTGAAAGCATACGTACCGGCCTCAGGTGATTTTCAAGACACGCTCGCTGCGTTCAAAAAAGAAGTGGATGGCTTGCGTCATGTGCTCGATATCGGCACCGGTGACGTGACGGTCGTCGAGATGGACGAAGAGGACTGGGCCCATTCGTGGAAGCAGTACTACAAGCCCGTCAAAATCTCACAACATTTGACGATCGTTCCGCTTTGGGAAGATTATGAGCCACAACCGGAAGAGAACGTCATCTTACTCGATCCGGGTATGGCGTTCGGGACGGGGACGCATCCGACGACGATGCTCTGCATTCAGGCGATCGAGAACTATATCCGACCGGGTGACCGATTGATTGATGTCGGCACGGGTTCAGGTGTCCTCGCCATCGCTGCTGCGAAGCTTGGGGCCGAACGAGTCGAGGCACTCGATTTGGATGCGGTCGCCGTCGAATCGGCGCGTCAAAACGTCGAGACGAACGGTGTCGGCAACGTCATCGACGTGAAGACGGGTGACTTGTTGAAAGGGATGACGGGGGAGTATGACCTCGTCGTCGCCAATATTTTGGCCGACGTCATCATGCTGTTCATCGATGATGCATATGCGCGCGTCAAACCGGGCGGCTACTTCATCACGTCGGGTATTATCGGACAGAAGCGGGCCGAGGTGACAGAGGCGCTCAAGGCGTCCGGATTCGCGATTGAAGAGACACGGGTCATGGAAGACTGGGTCGCCATCATCGCGAAGAAAGGATGAGCCATGCAACGATACTTTTTACCGCGTGAGTCATTTGTTAATGACACGGCCACGTTACCGGCCGACGTCGTCCATCATATCGGGACAGTGCTCCGGGAGACGCCCGGTTATCGCATGGTGCTTTTAGACGGTACCGGCCTCGAATATGAGGCTGAGGTCGTGACGCTCGAGAAGAAGACGGGCACGGCCCGGGTGCTCGAACGCCGTCAAGCGACGACCGAACTTCCCGTCGACGTGACGCTCGCCTATGCGCTTCCGAAAGGCGATAAAGTCGAACTCGTCGCCCAAAAAGGGACTGAGCTCGGCATGCATCACTTCTGGGTGTTCGAATCGAAGCGCTCGGTCGCCAAATGGGACGCCAAAAAGGCACCGAAAAAAGTCGAACGGCTCCAGAAAATCATGCAGGAAGCGGCCGAACAGTCGTACCGCGCCGTCGTTCCGATGTGCCAACACATCACACCACGGGAACTGACGGACCGCATCGATTCGTTCGATGCCGTCGTCATCGCCTATGAAGAACAAGCGAAGCAAGGGGAGCAAGCAGCGTTTGCGACGGTGTTGAAAGCACTTCGACCTGGGGCGAAGCTCCTGCTCATCGTCGGGCCGGAAGGCGGCTTTGACGAAAGTGAAGTGAATGAGTGGACGGAACGCGGGGCACAGGCCTGTGCTTTCGGACCACGCATCTTGCGTTCGGAGACGGCGCCGCTCTATGCGCTCGCCGCTGTCTCTTATGCGCTCGAATTGAATTAACACATCAAACGGCTCTCGCGGATGCGGGAGCCGTTTTTGTACCTAGAAAAAACAGGCTCGCGATTTGGGCGCGAGCCTGTCGAATTATTATTTGACGAGTGTGATCGTCTTCGTCGTCACGTTGCCGGCGAGGTCGGTCGCCTCGAACGTGAACGTGTTCTCACCTGACGTCACAGGAAGCGTGACCGTCTGTGTTTTCGCGAATGAACGCATCTCATACGGTTCTTTCAGCGCTTGGCTGAATTTCAAGTCGCCGTTGACGAGAAGTTTCACTTCGTCGAAGTTGTCTTTCACCGTTACAGAGACGTTGACCGTCGATTGTTTTTTACCGATTTTTTTCGGTAGTTTTCCAAGTTCGATGCTGGCTGGTGTCGTATCCACAAAAATCGCACGTTGGAAGTTGGTCACGTTTCCAGCCGCATCCTCGGCGACGAACCGTAACTTATGGACACCGTCCGCGAACGTCCGCGTCGTGTCGAAGATGTGTTCTTTCTTCGCATCGTCCCATGTGAGCGGAACGTCAACACCGTCGACTTGGAACGACTGGATCGCAGATGCGTCTTGAATCGTTCCAGCGACCGGGACAACCGATGTCGCGTATGGCGTCAAAGCGAGCGGGGCGTTCACGAACACTCCAGGCTTATCCGCGTCTGTCGAGTAAGCGACCGTCTTCGTTGTGCTGTTGCCAGCGTGATCGACGACGCGAACGCTGACTTGATCGGCGTCACTGACGCCTGTGAACGTATAGGCCTTGCCATCAGCTTGCTTGGCGACGGATTTTCCGTTCAAGAAATATTCGACCGAATGGATGCCTGAGAACTCATCTTTCGCTTGGACCGCCAAGCTCTCCCCTTGCCATTTCGTCGTGAACGTCGGGTCCGTGTAATCGACTTTGACTGGGAAGCGAAGCGTCTGGGCTTGTTTTTTCATGTAATCGATGCTTCCTTCGATTTCATAGAAGTATTTGCCGGCCGGGGCTGGTTTGCCATTCAACTGACCATCCCATGTGTAAGCGGCCGAGTAGTAATAAGGTGTGTTGGCACCGCCGTCAAAGTAGTTCTTGCGAAGTTCTTCGTCTTGGAACAACGTCCGGACGACATTGCCGGCCTCGTCGACGATGCGATACTTGACGTCCTTGGCGTTACGGAGCAACGAGAACACCGGTACAGCGACATCTTTTGAGCCATCTTTGTCTGGTGAGAAGGCGATTGCGTCGGCAGAGACCGATTCGTCAAGGTTCGAACCGAGATAGTTCCCTGTTTGATCGACCATACCTGATACTTCGTAGAACGAGCCGTCTTCATAGATGGAGGCATCGAAGATTGGCGCCTTGCCCCAGTCTCCTTCGAAACCGACGAACGGTACGACGAGTGACGGGTTGCCCTCAGGACCGTTGACGTCCGTCAAGCGGACGAATCCATCAACGAAGTAACCGTTCTCGAAGACGTCTTTCGCCGGTACGAGGCCGTCGAGCGTTTTCGGATTGAGCACTTTCGCTTTCGAGACGTCAAGTGCGACTTTGAGTTCTACTTTCGCGTTCGGTTTTACTTTGACCGTACTGACTTTCTTCCCGTTGACGGTCACTTTTGCATTCTCGAGCGCTTGGGCTTCCATCGCGTTCTGAACGAGTCCAGCCGTCTGCTCGATAGCGAGATCGGTCTGGAGTGACGAAGACACGTTATACGACACAGCCTTGTCCGACAAGTTCTCGACGACAAGCGTGAACGTCGCCTTGCTGCGGTTCAATTCCTTGAGCGCGACTTTCGCTTCTTTCGTCTTCTTCTCGTACGCGATTGTCGGTGTCGAGACGGCAGCATGCAATTGCATGAGACCAGCTCCACCACGACGCGGCGTGTAAGGGAGGTTTTGTTGTAACTGTTTGTTGAGCGGTCCGATATCCGTGACAGCTTTCGATGTGTTGATGAGCAAGTTCTTCGCCATCGTGACGCGTGCTGTTCCTGTCAAATTGAAGTCGCGGTCGACGCGTTCGAGGACGAGGGCAGCTCCGCCGGCCACGTGTGGGGCAGCCATCGATGTACCACTCATCAAGCCGTACTGGTTATCGTTTAACGTCGAGAAGATCTGTCCGCCCGGTGCTGAAATCTCTGGCTTGAAGTCGAGGTTTGGCGTCATGCCCCACGACGTGAAGTTCGAGAGCTGACCGGCCGCGCCGTTCGTGACACTGAGGCGATCGCCGGCAAAGCCGATTGTCATCTGTTCACCAGCGAGGAGACGTTGTTGCAACGTGTTCCCGTCTTTGATGCTAAGCGAGGCCATCGGGATTTTCGGGTTGGCCAATGCCATGCTCACATAATCGCCGTGACCGACAGCTCCACGGACAATGACGCCAGCTGCGCCGTTCGCTTCGGCTGTCTGTTGAATGTTTGAATAGAAGTAACTGCCGTCGCGAACCGCGAGGACGATTTTTCCTTTAACGTCTTTTCCGACGTATTGGCTCGGTTGGCCGTCGCCGACGTAAACGAGGTCGTAATTGCCTTGCGTGAAGGCAGGACCGTCTTGTTTTTTCCAACCGATTTTGTCAGTGGCGTCACCCGACTTGACTGAGAACGCGTCCAATTGAATTTGATCGTTCTCGAGCGAAGCGACGGATGTCGACGCCGAGCTGACACTCGGGGCACCGACGACGCCCGTGTCCGGATTATCGGCGTACGGAAGGTCGTAACCGTTGCCGAAGTAAGCCGAGTTTCCAGCCGAAATCGACATGAAGACACCGTTATCGACGGCACGTTGGACGGCTTGTTGTTCCGGTGAGTCGGCATCGACGAATCCGGCCGTTGAGCCGAGACTCATGTTGATGACGTCCGCACCGAGTTTGATGGCGTCATCGATGGCTTTAATGTAGATATCGCCGTATGTCGAAGCATAGTTCGGGTCGTTACTGAATACTTTGAGCCCGAGCACTTGTGCCTCAGGAGCGACACCTTTCAAGCCACCGGCCGCTTCATCCCCGTTGGCGGCGACAGTACCCGAGACGTGCATCCCGTGCATCGAGGCGCCAGGTGAATCGTCACGGATATCATCGTTCTCATCATAATAGTTATAAGCGTATGGGACTTTCTCGTTTATGTAAGCTCCAGGCATGCCGAACGTGCTGACGGCCGTCTCGACTTCTGTTTGAGACAACTCGGCTTTTGAATCATCCGTAAGACGGAAGTCACGGTGGTCGGCGTCAACGCCTGTATCGATGACAGCGACGATCGTCCCTTCGCCCGTGAACCCGTAATCGCCCCACGTCTGCTGTGATTGGACCATGCCATTACTCGTGACCATGTCCGGTTTGACTTCTGGACGTTCGTACTTGTTGACGACGTGGACGCTTGCGACTTCAGGCAACGCCTCGACCTTTTTGACGTCGGTCGCTGTGAGCATCGTACTGAAACCGTTGAAGACGGTCGTGAACTCTTCGAGCGTCACGGCCTTGACGCCTTTTTTCGAGATGGCAGCTTTCGCTTTCTTTTGTTCGGCTTTGACGAGCTTTTGAGCGCTGTCTTTCTCCGTTTTCGTCAACTCGTTAAACTTTTTACCCTTTTTCTTTGCTTGTTCGATTGCTGGGGCACCGACAAGTTCGACGACGACGCGCAATTTCTCATGTTTGTCGGTCGAGCTCACGCTTTGTTTGACAGATGGCTTGGCTAGGACAGGTTCTGCGCCGAGGCCGAGTAGGCCGGGCGTCAACGCGAGGCAAGTCGCGAGGGAGACGTTCAAATAAAATTTCGGTTGTGGCAATTTAGTATCCTCCAATCGTTTTTTGAAAAAATAAATCCATTTGTGGAAAATGATAGCGAATTTCAAACCAAAATTCTTCCTATTTTTTAAACGATAGGGTAATGAATTTGAACAAATTAAAAGATTCTGACAATTACTTTGGACCTATCCACGTTAAAATGTGGATAGGTCTTTTCTCATTTCCTGACTCTTTCATCGGATTAACAATAAATAATTCATCTCTCTCAAACAATATGGGCAATTCGCTTGAGATTTTAATCTAAAGTTGATACAGTCTGTAGTAGATAAATCATATAAAACTTATCGATATAGTCGGAATAAAGATGATGGGGTGACAACATGGGATTACAATTCATGGACATTTTTAAGGAATGGGCGTCAGAATATGACGCGACCGTGACCGGACATGACGAACAGTATCGTGAAGTGTTCGCCGGGTACGAGACGATGCTCAACGAGGTCGTCGACCAATTAGAAGGCCGGGTCATGGAATTCGGAAGCGGGACAGGGAACTTGAGTGCAAAAATCTTGGAGCGCCACGAATTGATTTCGGTCGAACCGTCTCCGGAAATGCGGGCCGTCGCGGCCGAGAAGTTACAGCTCGATATCGTCGACGGTGACTTTCTCAACTATCCGACGGATCAACAGGTCGATACAATCGTGTCATCCTATGCGTTCCATCATTTGACGGATGATGAGAAACGGACGGCGATTCGAAGTTACGTCGAACACCTCGACGCCCCGCGCTTCGTCTTGCTCGATACGATGTTCGCCTCGCAAACAGCGAAACGGGACATCTTGGACTGGGCCGAAGCGAACGGCTATACCGATTTACTCGAGGATTTGAATCGAGAGTTTTATCCATATACCCAGACGATTCAAGCGATGCTCGAAGCAAACGGCTATACGGTTACGCTCACGCAAAAAAATAAATTCGTCTGGCTCGTCGTGGCCACGAAACAATCAGGAGGAACTCAATCATGAAAAGTTATAAAGTCGAAAGCTTTAATTTAGACCATACAAAAGTACAAGCGCCTTACGTCCGTTTAGCTGGAGTGAAGAAAGGGACGGCCGATACGATTTATAAATATGACATTCGCTTCATTCAACCGAACGAAGGGCTTATGCCGATGCGCGCCGTCCATTCGCTCGAGCACTTGATTGCCGAGAACAGCCGTAGCCACTCGAATCAAATCATTGACGTCTCGCCGATGGGTTGCCAGACAGGCTTCTATTGGACGATGTTGAACGACGGGGATTACGAAGCGATGCTCGACCTCGTTGAAGCGACACTCCGCGATGCAGCAAATGCGACAGAACTTCCAGCGCAAAACCCGATTCAATGCGGCAGCGCGAACCATCACGATTTCGAGGGTGCGAAGAAGCTCGCGGCCGACATGCTTGCTAAGCGTGACGAGTGGCACATCATCTTCAAGGACGAAGCGTAAATGATTGTCCAAAGCGTCTATGAATTGATCGGGGAGACGCCTCTTCTCGAATTGCGGACGTTACCGGTTCCTCCGGGTGTCAAAGTGTACGGCAAGCTCGAGATGATGAACCCGGGCGGTAGTGTCAAGGATCGGCTCGGTCTGCAATTGATTGAACGGGCGCTTGAACGTGGGCAACTCGCACGCGGGGGAACGGTCGTCGAACCGACGGCCGGGAACACCGGGATCGGGCTCGCACTCGCCTGTCAACGTCACGGCATCAAGTTGATGACCGTCACTCCGGAGAAGTTCAGTCAAGAGAAGCAAGCGCTCATGGCGCTTCTCGGGGCGACCGTTGTCAACACGCCGACGGAGCTCGGGATGAAAGGGGCCATCGCGCGGGCGAAAGAGCTCGCCATCGAACATGACGCCTATGTGCCGGAACAGTTCTCGAATCCGGATAATCCGGACGCATACGTCGACACGCTCGCGCTCGAGCTTCAGGCCGACCTGCCGAACATCGATGTGTTCATCGCCGGGGCCGGCTCAGGGGGGACGTTTACAGGTGTCGCGAGCAAGTTGCGGCCGAACGGGACGAAGACGATCGTCGTCGAGCCGGAAGGGTCGATTTTGAACGGTGGAGCACCAGGGCCGCACAAGACAGAAGGCATCGGCGTCGAGGCGTGGCCGGCGTTCTTGCCGCGCGAGCTCGTCGACGGGATTTACACGATTACGGACGAAGAGGCGTTCTATTATGTCGCCCACCTCGCCAAACAAGAAGGTTTGCTCGTCGGAAGTTCATCCGGAGCGGCCATCGCGGCATGCGTACAAGAAGCGGCTCAGATGACAGAAGGCGTCATCGTGACGATTTTACCGGACAGCGTTGAACGTTATTTAAGTCAAGGAATAGTCAAGGAGGCAGAATATGCGTACAAAAACAGCACTCATTCACGGCGGTAAAACAACGGACCCGTTGACGGGAGCCGTCACACCACCGATTTATCAGACGAGCACGTATAAGCAAGACGGCATCGGCAATCTCCGCGAAGGGTATGAATATTCGCGGACGGCCAACCCGACACGGACGGCACTTGAGACGCTCATCGCCGATATCGAGGGCGGTGCCAGCGGGTTTGCGTTCGGTTCTGGGATGGCAGCCATCTCGACGATTTTAATGTTAATGAAATCAGGGGACCACGTCATCGTCGGTTCTGACGTATATGGGGGAACGTACCGTGTATTCAATCGAGTATTTCAATCACTTGGCTTGGAGGCAACTTTTGTCGATACGGCCGATACGCAAGCGGTCCGTGAAGCGCTCCAGCCGAACACGAAAATGATTTACGTCGAGACACCGACAAACCCGTTGTTGAACGTGACGGACATGCGCCTCATCCGCGCCATCGCCGACGAGGCGGACGTCCTGTTCGTCGTCGACAACACGTTCATGACACCGTACTTCCAAAACCCGATCGAATTGGGGGCGGACTACGTGCTTCATAGCGCCACAAAATATTTAGGCGGCCATAGCGACGTCGTCGCCGGTCTCGTCGTCGCCCGCACGGAAGAGCTGGGAGAGCGTTTGGCGTTCTTGCAAAACTCAGTCGGCGCGGTACTTGGACCACAAGACAGCTTCCTCGTTGTTCGCGGCATCAAGACGCTCGCGGTCCGCATGGAAGCGATTGAAGCGAACGCGCTCGCGCTCGTCGACTACTTGACGAAGCATGAAGCCGTCAGCCGTGTCTTGCATCCGAGTGTCGGCAGCGAAGAAGCGAAGCGGGTCCACTTGTCCCAGGCACGTGGTTTCGGTGGAATGATCGCCTTCGACGTCGGTTCAGCCGAAGCGGCCGAACTCGTCGTCGCGAAGACGAAGTACTTCACACTCGCCGAAAGTCTCGGCGCGGTCGAGAGCTTGATTAGCGTCCCGGCTCGGATGACGCATGCGTCAATTCCTGCGGAACGCCGTCTCGAACTCGGGATTACGGACGGACTCGTCCGCATCTCGGTCGGCCTTGAAGATGTACAAGATTTGATTGAAGATTTGGAGCAGGCGCTCGCGACCGTGGCGACGATTCCGAACTAAGTTGCATAGCGATACGAGGTGCGCTCGCGAGCGTGCCTCTTTTTGTCGTGTGCAAGGTGAAAGAATTCGCTTGAATGTCCTAATCGCATCGACTACACTGACGATAATTGATTACGAGAGCGGGTGAACAGAGTGAACAAAGGCGTCATGCCAACGGTCGGGGCCTACGTCATGTGGGGCGTCCTACCGATTTATTGGAAGTTTTTGCAGGAAATACCGAGCGGTCAAATCTTGGCCCATCGCATCGTCTGGTCGTTCCTCTTCATCTTACTTGTCTTGAAATGGACGAAACAGTGGACCGAGTTCAACTATGCGCTTCGGCACCGGGCGACAAGGAACGCCTTTATGTTGAACGGATTTATCGTCAGTGCCAACTGGTTCGTCTACATATGGGCGGTCAATCACGGCTATATCATCGAAGCGTCACTCGGCTATTACATCAATCCGCTCGTGAGCATGGTGTTAGGTGTGCTTGTTTTTCGGGAATCATTAAATCGAGTACAATGGCTGGCGGTGACCGTGGCGGCAATCGGCGTGCTCGTCTTGACGTTCGGCTATGGGTCGTTCCCGTGGATCGCGTTCATTTTGGCCAGTACGTTCGGGTTTTACGGGATGGTGAAGAAACGCCGTCCACTTGCCTCGACGGTTAGCCTCGGCATCGAGACGCTCGCGGTCGTTCCGGTCGCTATCATTTTCTTGGGTTGGCAAACGTCTCAGGGAGGATTGACGATGACGACCGAACCGGTCATTTGGGTCGCGTTGGTCGGGACAGGCGTGATGACGGCGCTACCCCTTCTTTTGTTCGGGTACGGGGCGCAACATATCCCGTTCACGCTCGTCGGGTTTCTTCAGTTCATCGCACCGACGCTCAGTCTCGCAATCGGGGTCATTCTCTATAATGAACCGTTCACGGGCTATCACGTTTTTGCGTTCACATGTATATGGATTGCCATTTTCTTCTTTAGTTGGAACAGTTGGATCCAGACGCGGAAACGCCGTCAACTCGTCTGAATTGAAAGCTGTTACATTTCAAGAAAACATGATAATATGTTAGATGTCAGACCTATATGTCAGACCGATACATCAGAGGAGGAATTTTACGATGGAATTAGCACGTTATATCGACCACACAGCCTTGAAGGCAGAAACAACGAAAGATCAAGTCACAAAACTTTGTGCCGAGGCGCTCGAATACAAATTCGCAAGCGTCTGTGTCAACCCGACATGGGTGAAGTACGCGGCGGAACAACTCAAATCAGATGACGACGTCAAAGTATGTACGGTCATCGGCTTCCCACTCGGAGCTAACACGCCAGAAGTGAAAGCGTTCGAAACTAAAGACGCGATTGCAAACGGCGCAGGCGAAATCGATATGGTCATCAACATCGGTGCCATGAAAGACGGCGATTTCGATCTCGTTGAGCGCGATATCCGCGCTGTCGTCGAAGCGGCAAACGGAACGCTCGTTAAAGTCATCTTTGAGACGTGCCTCCTTACGAAAGAAGAAATCAAAAAAGCGGCTGAGCTTTCAGTCAAAGCAGGCGCAGACTTCGTGAAAACGTCGACTGGCTTCTCGACAGGCGGTGCGACAGTAGAAGATATCCGCCTCATGCGTGAGACGGTCGGACCAGATCTCGGCGTTAAAGCTTCAGGCGGCGTACGTGATTTCGAAGGCGCACAAGCTATGATTGATGCCGGCGCGACGCGCATCGGCGCATCAGCTGGAATCGCCATCGTTACAGGCGGACGTTCAGACAGCGACTATTAATAACTAGTGGTTGACCGCACGACTTACTTTCACTATAATATGTTATGACGTGTGAAACACGTTTCCTTAGTCGTGTAATTCGGAGGGAGGGAAAACTAGTGGAAACTCGTGTCCGTAAAAACGAATCGCTTGAAGACGCTCTTCGTCGTTTCAAACGCGGTGTTTCGAAAGATGGCACTCTTGCCGAAGTTCGCAAACGTCGTCACTACGAAAAGCCAAGCGTAAAACGTAAATTGAAATCAGAAGCTGCGCGTAAGCGTAAGAAATTCTAATTTCAGTTTCATTTGTAGAGAGGGTGTTAGCTCATGAGTCTTCAAGAACGCTTGACGGACGACATGAAGCAAGCCATGCGCGCGAAACAAAAAGATCGTCTCACGACGATCCGGATGGTCAAAGCGTCGCTCCAAAATGAGGCCATCAAATTTGGTCGACAAGATCTAACTGAGGAAGAGGAACTCACGGTGCTCAACCGAGAGATGAAACAGCGCAGAGACTCCCTCCGAGAATTCGAAAGCGCTGGTCGTGAAGACCTTGCTTCTAAAGTAGCTGACGAGATTGTCGTACTAGAGGCCTATATGCCTGAACAACTTTCTGAAGATGAAGTCACGGCGATCGTGAAAGCAGCTATTGCTCAAACGAATGCTACAGGCCCGTCGGATATGGGTAAGGTGATGGGCGTCGTCATGCCTCAAGTTAAAGGCAAGGCAGACGGTGGTCTTGTGAACCGCATTGTCAAACAACAATTGACGAATTAATGAGAGAGACAGGGATTTTTGGGTCAAACCAAAAGTTTCTGTCTTTTTTTGCGTATTCCGAAACCAAAAGCGAACTTGTTTCGTATACACTAGAGATAAGAGGTAGCTTGTGAACTCGGAAGGGGGTTGCAATACGATGACATTTGGTCTCGGAGTGATTCTAACGGTGTTTTTTGTCGGGATCGTCCTTCTAGGAATTGAAGTGTTCGTTGCCGGTTTTGGATTGTTCGGCGTGCTAGGGATTGGGGCGGTCGTCGCCAGTTTGATTATGGCGGGTGCCACAATCGGACAACTGTGGTTGTCGCTTGGTTTAGCCACGGCCATCGTCGCTGGACTCGGATTTTGGGCATATCGTCGCCTACAGTCCAATCGATCGCTCATGTATAAAGGGTTGATTTTGACCGATTCGACGTCAACAGACAAAGGGTATTTGTCCCACGATGACCGCAAACGGTTGCTCGGGAAAGTCGGGGTCACGTTGACGCCGCTTCGCCCGGCGGGTACCGCTGAGATTGACGGAGAACGGATTGATGTCGTGACAGAAGGTAGCTATCTCGATTCGCAAACGAAAATTCAGGTGTATAAAGTCGATTCAGGACGCGTTGTCGTCCGCAACTTTATAGAGCCGAAGGAGGATGTAACAGAATGACACCAGAACTATTGACCACGTTACTCATCTCGGGTGGAGGATTGATTGCGCTCGCCGTATTCTTCACGTTCGTACCGGTCGGGCTGTGGATCAGCTCGTTCGCCGCTGGCGTCCACGTCTCGATCTTCACACTAATCGGGATGCGACTCCGTCGCGTCGTCCCATCGAAAATCGTCAACCCGCTCATCAAAGCGGTCAAAGCCGGCATCGGCTTGAACACGAACCAGCTCGAGAGTCACTTCTTGGCCGGGGGTAACGTCGACCGCGTCGTCAACGCCTTGATTGCGGCCCACCGTGCCGATATCGAATTATCGTTTGAACGTGCCGCAGCAATCGATCTTGCTGGCCGTAACGTGTTAGAGGCGGTTCAAATGTCCGTTAACCCGAAAGTCATCGAAACGCCGTTCATCGCCGGTGTGGCCATGGACGGGATTGAAGTGAAGGCGAAAGCCCGCATCACGGTCCGTGCCAACATCGACCGTCTTGTCGGGGGTGCCGGGGAAGAGACGATTATCGCCCGTGTCGGTGAAGGGGTCGTCTCGACGATCGGTTCACAACACAACCATAAGCACGTCTTGGAGAACCCTGATATGATTTCACGTACCGTATTGACGAAAGGTCTCGATTCAGGGACCGCGTTTGAAATCCTATCAATCGATATCGCCGACATCGATATCGGTAAAAACATCGGGGCGGTCCTCCAGACCGACCAAGCCGAAGCTGATAAGAAAATCGCGCAAGCGAAAGCGGAAGAACGCCGCGCGATGGCGATCGCCCGTGAGCAAGAGATGAAATCATCGGTCGAAGAGATGCGCGCCAAAGTCGTCGCGGCCGAGGCGGAAGTCCCGCTCGCGATGGCCGACGCACTTCGAAATGGCAAACTCGGGGTCATGGATTACGTCAACTACTTGAACGTCCAAGCCGATACAGAAATGCGTAAAGCGATCGGTCATCCTGTCGAATCTGATAGAGAGTAACGGACATGGATGGACTCTGGGTACTACTCTTAGCCGCTTTCGGGATTGCCTCGGCGGTCATGAAGCGGATGGAGAAACCATCATCTACTGGAGAACGACCACCGAGTACGGATTTGAAACGTTATCTCGATACGGTCGGTGACATGATGAAAGAAGTCGAGGCGACGTTCGATGAGCCGCGCAACAAGCAAGACAAACCGGCTCCTCAGAAACTACGTCGCCGTGTCGCCGCACCGGCCGAAACGACAGACCGACATGCACCGCGTCGACGTGAAGAGCTACCGCACGTGAGTGCCCAGTTCGAACAGACGGTCAAAATTCCACCGATTTCCGAGTCGACCGAGTCGCGGCCACAACCGCGCATCTCGATGAAGCAAGTTCGGCAAGCGGTCGTGTGGAGTGAAATTTTGCAACCGCCGGTGTCGAAACGCCGTCGTTAAACCTGAGGCAGTGACTCCGTGTCACTGCTTCTTTTTGTTGGAGGAATGGACGGTCTTTCTTTCACGAACGGCTTGATAGTGCTAAAGTAAAGAAGGAACAATCTACTGATGGGGAGGAGAAACAACCATTGATTATGACTGATAAAATTCCGTTCGTCATGGAACATGCGAACGAAGCGCAGGCGCTCCTCGGACCGAAGGACGAGGTATTTCAAGCTATCGAAGCAGAACTCGCGGTCGCACTCACTCCTCGTGGAGAAGAATTAATCATTCAGGCCGATACGGCCGATACGCTCGAATTGACGAAGGCCGTTATCAAGACGTTGCAACAACTCGTTAAAAAAGGGGCTCGCTTGAACGAAAGCGATGCCATCAGTGTGATTCAACACATCAAGGTCGGCAAGGGCGACGAGTTGCTCGAGCATTATGAGCGAGTCGTCTTCACGACGAACAAAGGGAAACCGATTCGGGCGAAAACGGTCGGGCAGAGCCGATATGTCCGGGCCATCGAAAAACGTGACCTCGTGTTCGGAATCGGACCGGCGGGGACCGGGAAGACATATTTGGCCGTCGTCTTGGCAGCGCGTGCGCTGAAAGAAGGCCAAGTCAAACGAATCATTTTGACGCGTCCGGCGGTCGAAGCGGGTGAAAACTTGGGCTTCTTGCCGGGGGACTTGAAAGAGAAGGTCGACCCGTACTTGCGTCCGTTGTACGACGCCTTGTTTGACGTCTATGGCGTCGAACAGACGAACCGATTGCTCGAACGCGGCACAATCGAAGTCGCGCCGCTCGCTTACATGCGCGGCCGGACGCTTGAAGATGCGTTCGTCATTTTAGACGAGGCGCAGAATACGACGAAAGAACAGATGAAGATGTTTTTGACGCGACTCGGGTTCGGCTCGAAAATGGTCGTCACCGGCGATTTGACGCAAGTCGATTTGCCGAAAGGTAAAGCGTCAGGATTGCAAGAAGCGTTACATCTGCTTGAAGGTGTCGATGGGATTCATTTTGAACATTTCACGTCGTCCGACGTCGTTCGCCATCCGCTCGTCAAGAAAATCATTAACGCCTATAGTACCGAACTCACATAACCAAAAGGGGGGGCACTGATGCAGCAAGCACGTCATTGGACGGTCGCGACAATCTCCGTCCTCTTTTTTCTCATTTTAGGCGCGATTCTATACTTTACGGTGCGCCCATCCATCATTAGTGTCGAGCCGCTCGGGATTGCCGAACAGGACATTCGCTCGCCGGTCACGATTGAAGACCGGACGGCGACGGAGCGGTTACGACAAGATGCGATCAATAGCGTCGGCAGTCAGTTCTCGTTGCGGCGTGAGTTTGCCGATCAACAGATCGCCAAAGTCGAGCAACTGTTCGCAGCGTTCGAAGAGACGGAAGATGACACCGAGCTATCAGACATCAAAAATCGCTTGAATTCGACCGAGGTGAACGGATTCCTCGGTGATGATGAACTGAACCTTCTGCTCGAGGCGAGCGAGAACACCCGTCGTACGGTCGAAGACGTCACCGTGACGGCGCTCCAAGAAGTGATGGGTAACCGCATCGACACGAGCTCACAGTCCATCTCAGAAGCGAGAGATCGGGCTGAGACACTTGTCGACCAATCACCGCTCTCACTCGAGTTCCGGGCGATCGCTAACAGCCTGAGCGATCAATTGATCGTACCGAACTACGTGTTCGACTCTGAAGCGACACGTGAGAAAGAACAGCAGGCGGTCGATGCGGTCGAACCGGTCATCATTCAAGAAGGCCAGTTGCTCGTCAACCAAGGCGAGGTCGTGACGCGCGAAATCTACCGCAAACTCGAATTGACAGGGGCTATCGATCCAAATCGTTCGTTCGCACCGCTGTTTGGGGCTTACTTACTGAGCGGACTGTTGACGATCGGTTTTCTGTTCATGTTAATCCGTTCGAAAATTCAACAACTGTTACTCCGCCCTAAAATCTTGATTACTGTCTATGGATTATTATTGTTACAGCTCGGCATCTTCTTTGGTGTCGGTTATATCGGTATCGAGTTCACGACATATGCGTACGTGCTCGCACCGACGGCATTCGTCGTCCTGTTGCTGCGTATCCTCGTCGATGAACGGGTCGCGCTCGCCTCGGCGTTGATCACGATGATTGCCGGGTCGATTGTGGCGAGTTTCGGGCAAAACACGAGCTTCATGACCGTCGTCTATTTCGCGACCGGAAGTTTCTTGGCCGTCTTCCTCGTCGAACCGAAGATTCAGCGCAAACGACTATTCTTGTCCGGTGTGTTGCTCGGCATTATCAATATCATCATGGTGCTCGCGCTCTTGTTCTTGCGCAACACGCAAGTGACGTGGGAGATGGTCGCCTACTTATCCGGTTTCGCCATCACGAGCGCGCTGTTGTCCATCGTGCTCACGTTCGGCTTCTTGCCGTTCCTCGAACCGTGGTTCGGCGTCCTATCGTCGGGTCGCCTCATCGAATTGATGAGTCCGACGCATCCGCTGTTACGCAAGTTGTTGATGGAGGCCCCGGGGACGTATCATCACAGCATGATGGTCGCCAACTTGGCCGAATCGGCTTGCGAGGCGATTGGTGCCGACGGACTGCTCGCCCGGGTCGCCAGTTATTATCATGACCTCGGTAAGACCGAGCGTCCGCTCCATTTCATCGAGAATCAGCAGAACGGCGTCAACCCGCACGACCGGCTCACACCGGAGGAATCAGCCGACATCATCATGGCCCATCCATATGACGGGGCCGATCTGTTGAGTCGTTATAAGTTGCCAAAAGAGATTATCGATATCGCCGAGCAACATCACGGCACATCGCTCTTGAAGTTCTTTTATGTGAAAGCGAAAGAGACGCGTGACGTCAATGAATCACGGTTCCGCTACCCGGGACCGAAGCCGCAGACACGCGAGGCGGCGGTCGTCATGATCGTCGATTCAATCGAGGCGGCGGTCCGGTCACAGAAGCAACCGACACCAGAACGGATTCGTCAGCTCGTCAGTGCGATTATTCGTGATAAGCTACAAGACGGGCAATTCGAAGACTGCGAGTTGACGACGAAAGAAGTATGGCGCGTCGGGGAAAGCGCGTGTGAGACGCTGACCGGCCTGTTCCATGAACGAATCGAGTATCCAGAACTGAAGAAAGAAGGAGACTTACATGCAAATCATTTCGAACGATGAGCACGGCTTATTGTCGGATGCTCAAATCGAGCTCGTTGAATCCATATTGGTCCATGCGGCGATGGAAGAAGACGTCGAAGAACCGAGTGAGCTATCGGTCACGTTCTTGACGAACGATGAGATTCAAGCCATCAACCGCGAATGGCGCGGGAAAGATACGGCGACCGACGTCATCAGTTTCGCCTTCGATGAGATGGGAGAAGACGAGATGGACTTCATGCTCGATGAAGACGAGCCCCGTCTCTTAGGGGACTTGCTCATCTCGGTCGAACGTTGTCGCGAACAGGCGGCCGATTATGGCCACTCGTTCGAACGGGAACTCGGGTTCTTGGCGATTCACGGATTCCTCCACTTGCTCGGGTATGACCATATGACGCCCGAGGAAGAAGCAGAGATGACGGCGCGCCAAGAACAAGTGCTCGCTCACTTCGAGCTGAAACGAGGCGAAGTGTGAAACCGTTCTGGTTCGCCTTGCACGGCATCGTGCACGCAGTGCGGACCGAACGCAACATGCTGATTCATCTCGTATCGAGCCTGCTCGTCGTCGTGTTTGCCTGGTGGCTCCCGACGACGAAACTCGAGAACTTGATTCTGTTCGGCTGGGTCGTGCTCGTCATCGCGCTCGAGCTGATGAACACGGCGGTCGAACGCACGGTCGACCTCGTCACGAAAGACATCCACCCCCTCGCGAAGCAAGCGAAAGACGTCGCGGCCGGGTCGGTCCTCGTCGCAGCGATCGGGGCCGCCATCACGGCCCTATTCATTTTTGGCCCTTATATAATCGACAAATTCGTTATATGATTGAACGTATTGGAAATTTAGAAAGCAGGTGCACTATGTATCAAGAAGATTTTAAATCAGGTTTTGTGTCCATCATCGGTCGTCCGAACGTCGGGAAATCGACGTTCTTGAATCGGGTCATCGGACAAAAGATTGCCATCATGTCAGACAAGCCGCAGACGACGCGCAATAAGGTCCAAGGTGTGTATACGACGGATGATTCGCAAATCATCTTTATCGACACGCCAGGGATTCATAAGCCGAAACACCGTCTCGGCGATTTCATGATGAAAGTCGCGACGAACGCACTCCGTGAAGTCGACGCGATCCTCTTCATGGTCAACGTCACGGAACCGCGCGGCGCCGGCGATGAGTTCATCATCGAGAAGTTGAAAGGGCTCGACACGCCAATCATTCTCGTTATGAACAAAATCGATTTGATTCATCCGGACGAGATTCCGGCTGTCATCGAGCAGTATACGAACCAACTCGATTTCGCGGCGTACGTCCCGATTTCGGCACTTCAAGGCAACAACGTCGAACCGCTCCTTAAAGAAATCAAAAAGTTGCTCCCGGAAGGACCGATGTATTATCCGGCCGACCAAGTGACCGACCACCCGGAACGGTTCATCATCTCTGAATTGATTCGCGAGAAAGTGCTCCATAAGACGCGTGATGAAGTGCCGCACTCAATCGCGGTCGCCATCGAATCGATCAAGAAACGGGAAAACTCGGAAATGATTGATGTCGAGGCCGTGATCATGGTCGAGCGTGATTCTCAAAAAGGAATCGTCATCGGCAAAAAAGGTGCGATGCTCCGCGAAATCGGGACAGAAGCGCGCCACGACATCGAGGCGCTCCTCGGGACGAAAGTGTATTTGAACCTATGGGTGAAAGTGCAAAAAGATTGGCGTAACAAGATGGGCCAACTCCGCGACCTCGGTTTCCGCGACGATGAGTATTAAGCCATGTTGCAAAAGGTCACGGGAATCGTCATTCGGACCGTCAATTACGGAGAGTCGAACAAAGTCGTCACCTTGTTCACCGAAGAGCTCGGAAAAGTTGCCGTCATGGCACGAGGGGCGAAGAAGCCGGGCAGCCGTCTGCATTCATCGAGTCAGCCGTTCGTCGAAGCGGTATATATCTTTCCGGCGAGTCGCGGCCTCGGCCAATTGAAATCGTCGGATGTGATCACGTCTTATCCGGAAATCCGAAAAGACGTCGAGCGGATGGCATACGCCATGTATTGGCTCGAACTCGTCGACCGGACGGTAGAGGACCGCGTCCCGAACCGTCCGCTCTATCGCATCTTGAACGACGCCCTGCAGGCGCTCAATGCAGGGATGGATCCGGAAGTGATCACGCATCACTTCGAACTGCGCATTTTGCACTTGCTCGGGGTCGCACCGGTCTTGACCGGCTGCATCCGGTGCAACGATGTGACCGACCCGATGTACTTCTCGGTGACGGCCGGCGGCTTCCTCTGCGCCCGGCACCAAGAAGAAGGATCGATTCGCATGAGCGAGCGTCTGGCAAAGTTGCTCTATTTGATGAGCCGGCACGAACTGTCCGAATTCAGTAACGTTCCGCTCACGAAAGAGACACGGATTCTGCTCCGACAGCTGTTTGATGCGTATATGGACTCCTATAGCGGTCTGCGGCTGAAGACGAAACGGGTCCTCGACCAAATGCAGCGATTGTACTTGAACGATGATTGACTTTTTCGACAAGATTCGATACCATAATCTACGATTAGACAAATGAAATAGCGTGCGCAATGAAGGAAAACAAGTAGCTTTTTTACCGTGGGTGCAGCGAGTTCGGGAAGGTGGAAGCCGAACGCCAGGTTGAAGTGAATGGCAATTCCAGAGCGCCCACAATCCAAAGAGTGGCCTCATCTCGAGGCAAGTAGGGTGGAACCGCGGGTAATCCCGTCCCTATGTGCATGGCACATAGGGGCGCTTTTTGTCGTTTCAATACTTTTGGAGGTGTCACATATGAAGCACATGACCGTGCAAGAAATTATTTTGACGTTACAAAATTTCTGGGCGTCGAAAGGCTGTTTGACAATGCAAGCGTATGACGTTGAGAAAGGGGCCGGCACGATGAACCCGATGACGTTCCTACGGAGTCTCGGACCCGAGCCGTGGAACGTCTGTTACACAGAGCCATCACGTCGTCCGGCGGATGGACGGTACGGAGAAAACCCGAACCGCTTGTATCAGCATCACCAATTCCAAGTCATCATGAAGCCGTCGCCAAGCAACATCCAAGAGCTTTACTTAGAGAGCTTAGAGTTGATCGGGATCAATCCGCTCGAGCACGACATCCGTTTCGTCGAAGACAACTGGGAGAACCCGACGTTCGGTGCGGCCGGACTCGGTTGGGAAGTCTGGTTGAACGGGATGGAAATCACTCAGTTCACGTATTTCCAACAAGTCGGTGGCATCGAGTGCGATCCGATCGCCGTCGAGATCACGTACGGTCTTGAACGTCTTGCGTCATATATCCAAGAAGTCGAAAGCGTGTTTGACCTCGTCTGGACAGACGGATTCAAATATGGCGATATCTTCTATCAGCCGGAATTCGAACATTCAAAATATACGTTCGAGCTCTCGGACGTCGATATGTTGTTCACATTGTTCGATACGTATGAAAAAGAAGCGAAGCGTGCCTTGGACGAAAACCTCGTCTTCCCGGCTTACGACTATATCCTTAAATGTTCGCATACGTTCAACCTTCTCGATGCGAAAGGCGCCATCTCGGTGACAGAACGGACTGGTTTCATCCAACGCGTCCGTAACATGTCCCGTGCATGTGCCGCCAAATTTATCGAAGAGCGGGAACGTCTCGGTTTCCCACTTTTGAACCAACAGAAAGCAGGTGCCCTTGATGCGTGACCTTTTATTAGAAATCGGACTTGAAGAATTACCAGCCCAATACGTCCTCCGTTCAGAAAAACAATTGGCGGAACGCGTAACTACCTTCTTGACGGAAGCCCGTGTCCAATTCGGTGCCATCACCGTTTATTCGACACCGCGCCGCCTCGCCGTTCTCGTCAAAGACGTGGAAGAGAACCAACAAGATTTGACGGAGACGCTTCGCGGACCAGCGAAAAAGATTGCTCAAGATGCTGAAGGAAACTGGTCGAAAGCAGCCGCCGGCTTTGCCCGTGGCCGCGGCCTATCGGTCGACGACTTGTACTTCGCCGAAGAGAAAGGTGTCGAGTACGTCTTCGCCGACCGTCATGAATCAGGTCAACCGACGAGCACGTTGCTCCCAGCACTCGAAGACGTCGTCCGTGGCATGACGTTCCCGAAAAACATGAAGTGGGGCACGAGCAGCCTACGCTATATGCGTCCGATTCGTTGGCTCGTCGCCTTGTTCGGTACCGAACAAATCGATTTCGAAATCGAAGGCGTGAAGACGGGGAACGTGACGCGTGGTCACCGTTTCTTGAGTAAGGGTGACGTCGTCATCACGGAACCGGCTGCCTATGCTGAGACGCTTGAACGCGAGTTCGTTGTCGCTTCGTACGAAGACCGGAAAGGGCGCATCGAACGTCAAATCGAGGAGTTGGCTTCAGAACAGGGTTGGACCGTCCCGCTCGATGCCTCGTTGCTCGAAGAAGTGACGAACCTCGTCGAGTGGCCGACAGCGCTATTCGGTGAATTCGATGCCCGTTATCTCGAACTTCCAGAAGAAGTCTTGATTACGACGATGAAAGAACATCAGCGCTATTTCCCGGTTTATATCGGTGAAACGCTCAAAAACTATTTCGTGACCGTCCGTAACGGAAATGCTGAACACCTTCAAAACGTTGCCAAAGGGAACGAGAAGGTCATCCGGGCCCGCTTGGCAGATGCCGTCTTCTTCTATGAGGAAGACCAAAAGACGAAGATTGACGAACAACTCGTCCGTCTCGACCGCATCGTCTTCCATGAGAAGTTGGGCACGACGGGAGATAAGGTCCGTCGCGTCGAACAGCTCGCAGGAACGCTTGCGCCATTGTTCAATGCGGATGCAGCCAAAGTGGCGCGTGCCGGTGCCATCCATAAGTTCGACCTCGTCAGCCAAATGGTGTATGAGTTCACAGAACTTCAAGGAGTGATGGGTGAGAAGTATGCGCTCCAACAAGGTGAGGACGCGGAAGTGGCCGCGGCGATCCGTGAGCACTACATGCCGCGCTTTGCTGGTGATGCCTCGCCGGCGACATCGACGGGTGCCGTACTCGCACTCGCCGATAAACTGGATTCGATTGCTGCCTTCTTCGGAATCGGCATGATCCCGAGCGGTTCACAAGATCCGTTTGCGCTCCGTCGTCAAGCCCAAGGGGTCGTTCAAATTTTGGCGGATTGGAAGATTGCCTTGCCACTCGACAAATTACTTTCACAAGTTGTCGATTCGCAACTTCAGGCAGGACTTTACGATGCCGATAAAGAACAAGTCAAGGCGCAACTCGAGGACTTCTTCATGCTTCGCTTGAAGTATCGTCTGCAAGAGCGACAAGTCCGTTATGACGTCATTGACGCCGTCTTGACGACTGGCCTTGCGATCGACCGACTCGATGCGAGAGCGGATGCGGTTCAAGCCATGCTCGCGAGCGAGGCGAAACTGCTCATCGAACAATTGACACGCGTCGTCAACATCGCTAAAAAAGGCGAGGCCGGGGACGTCGATCCGTCATTGTTTGAAAATACGGAGGAGAAAGATCTCCACGCTGCCATCGAAGCGACGTTACCGGAGACGGAACGCGCGGTCGAGGCGGGCGACTATCATCAAGCAATCACATCATTGCGCGCCCTAGAACATCCGATTAGCACTTATTTTGAAAATACAATGGTCATGAGCGATGTCGAAGCGATTCGCGAGAACCGTCTGCGCGAGATGAAACGACTCGCTGCGACAATCGAGAATGTCGCCGATTTTAGCGCGCTCGTACTCTGACCAAACTTGAGGGGGTTGGCTATGCAGCTGAATGAACGCCAACAGAAGATCGTTGAAATCGTAAGGGTCAACGGACCGATCACGGGGGAGCAGATCGCCCAAGAGCTATCGCTCACCCGGGCCACGCTCCGACCGGACCTTGCCATTTTGACGATGACTGGAATACTAGAAGCCCGACCGCGTGTCGGCTACACGTTCGTCGGCAAACGAAACTCATCCCTGCTTCGGGAAAAGCTTGACTCGTTGACGGTCGGAGACTTCATGTCGTCGGCGAAAGTCGTCAGTAACGAGATGACGGTGTATGACGCTGTCGTGACGTTGTTCTTGGAAGACGTCGGCTCGCTGTTTGTCGTCGGGAAAGACAATGAGCTCGTCGGCGTCCTATCGCGTAAAGACTTACTCCGGGCTGCCATCGGTAATCAAGATCTCGATCAGTTGCCGGTCAACGTCATCATGACCCGGATGCCGAACATCACGGTATGTGAGAAGGGTGAGACGTTGATTCGGGCCGGAATGAAGTTGATCGAGAAGCAAATCGATGCCATGCCGGTCGTTGAAGAGAAGGATGGCAAGCTGATTGTGCTCGGTCGCATGACGAAGACGAACATGACGAAAGTATTGATCGCGCTCGCTAACGATGAGTCGTTCTGAGGAGGAATCTGGTTTGACACTGACACAAAAACAACTCGTATTTGTCGTGAGCGATTCAGTCGGCGAGACGTGTGAACTCGTCGTCCGGGCCGCGAGCATCCAATTCCATGAGAATGCGATTGAGACGCTCCGCATCCCGTTCGTCGAAGATGAACAGACGATTCACGACGTCGTGACACAAGCGCGTGCCCAAGGAGCGGTCATCGCCTTCACGTTGGTCAATGAAGAACATCGGTCATTGCTCGTCCGTCTCGGACAAGAGTACGGTGTGAAGACGGTCGATTTGCTCGGGGATTTGCTCGATGTGCTCGCTGGTCAACTCGGTGAGAGTCCGCGTGAAAAACCAGGACTCATCTATCGTTTGGACGAAGATTATTTTCGGAAAATCGAAGCGATGGAGTTCGCGGTCAAGTACGATGACGGACGTGATCCGCGCGGGTTGAAAAAGGCGGACATCGTCCTCGTCGGCGTCTCACGGACATCGAAGACACCGCTCTCGCAGTATTTGGCCCTGAAGCGCTATAAGGTCGCGAACGTGCCGCTCGTGCCGGAGTCACGCCCGCCGGAAGAACTGTTTGAATTGCCGCCTGACAAGTGTGTCGGCTTGATTATCTCCCCTGACAAATTGATTTCGATTCGGATGGAACGGTTGAAGTCGCTCGGATTAAAACCCGAGGCCGATTACGCCCAACTCGAACGGATTAACCGGGAGCTCGAATACGCCCGTGGGATTTACGAGCGGATCGGTTGCGAGGTCATCGATGTGACGAACAAGGCCGTCGAAGAGACGGCTGGCATCATTTTGCGGATGCTCGATCAATCAAAAGAGGATTGAGCACTCGGATTAGTAATCGACTGGTGATAACGGTATAATAGAGTACTGACATGACATTGAAACGGAACGTGGTGAACGTTCCGTTTCGTTGCGAGTTTGGATAGGGAGTGGTCAAGTTGCCGCGCATACCGGATGAAGTCATTGCGGAAGTAAAACAAGCCACAGATATCGTTGATTTAATTAGTGAACGCGTTGAATTGAAGAAGCAAGGACATCGTCTCGTCGGGCTTTGCCCGTTCCACTCGGAGAACAGCCCATCGTTCTCCGTGTCCCCGGAGAAAGGGATGTATCACTGTTTCGGATGCGGCGCCGGCGGGAACGTGTTCACGTTCGTTATGGAGACGGAAGGACTATCGTTTCCAGAGACGATTGAACGCCTCGCCACGCGAGCGAATATCGCAATCGAAGGTGGCGTGTCGGGCGACGAGGAATTATCGCGAGACCAAGTCCTCCGTAAACAGATGCGCGATGCGCATCGGGTCGTGGCCGACTTGTATCACGAGGTGTTGATGAAGACCGAGGCGGGCGAAGTCGGATTGACGTATTTGCAGCAGCGCGGTTTAGAGGAGTCGACGATCGGTCAGTATAAGATCGGTTACGCGCCCGACCATCGCCGATTCACCGTGGATTCATTAGAACGAAGAGGTTTCGACCTCGAGGTCATGGTAGAAGCGGGATTGATTTCTAAGTCTAGATCCGGTGAATATTTCGACCGGTTCGAAGGCAGAGTCGTCTTTCCGATTGCGGATCGAGACGGCACCATCGTCGGATTTAGCGGACGGGCGATCGATGAGCGACAGCCAAAGTACGTCAATACGGCGGATACTCCGTTATTTAATAAGAGTGAACTCTTATTCGGGTTCTCACAGGCCCGCGCCACGATGCGCAAACAAAAACGTGTCTTGCTCGTCGAAGGAAACGTCGACGTCTTACAAGTCGCGCAAGCCGGGACGAAAGAAGTCGTCGCCTCGCTCGGGACGGCGTTCTCGTCCCAACATGCCCGCGCCTTGGCCCGCATGGTCGAAGAAGTCATCATCTGTTACGACGGCGATACGGCCGGACAGGAAGCGACGATGAAAGTCGTCCGCTTGCTCGAAGGCTATCCGCTCGACGTGCAAGTGTTGATGTTACCTGAGAAGACCGACCCGGACGACTACATTCGGACGAACGGGGCGGAACAGTGGCGTAAATTGGTCGAATCGGAACGGTTGTCCGTCCTCGATTTCATGAACCGCACGCTCCGGCGTGGGAAAAACATGAATCGAGAAGGAGAACGGATACGGTTTATTGAATCTATGCTTGTGGAAATTAGTAAAACGGATAACTCGATTCGCCGTGACCTGTACTTGAAGAAGCTGGCCAACGAATTTGAGATTCCGGTCGAGACGTTATTGTCGCGGATGCCGAAGACGTCTTCGAAAGAAGCCGTCCCACAGCCCGTCCGCGAACCGGAGCCGGTCCGCCGGCGTTCGTCTAAAGCAAACGAGCCACGCTACGTCAAAGCGGAGAAGTTATTGCTGCGGGCGATGTTGAGTGGTCCGGAACGGGTTCGTTTCGTCCGGGACCGCCTCGGTCTGTCCTACCAGGACGAGGTGCACCGGATGTTGGCGACGGCATTGTATGAAATCGTCTCCGAGGACATGACACACGAGGAGTTCGAACAGGTCGCCCCTCCGTTCATGGAACGATATTGTGACCAACGTCCGGACTATGCGAATCGTTATGCCGAGATTCGACTCATGGCCGCACCGGATGAACTGACCGAAGAGGTTTTAGATGAATACATTAAGGTCATAAACAGTTATGAGGAACAGCGTCAAATCGAGCGGGCGAAAAGGGAAATCGGACAAGATGCCGAAAGTATAGTAGACCAGGCATCCAAGTTACAAGAATTGATTACCCGGAGTCGTCGGCTTCGTGAACGATGAACGTGGAGGAAGTTTGGAAGGAGTTGAACTGCTAGATGGCAGAGAAGAAAAAAGAGGATTTATTTAACGCCATAGAGGAACTTGAGAAATTAGGGAAGAAAAAAGGCGTCGTATCGATGCAGGAGATTCAAGATCGCCTCAGCCATTTCGAGGTGGACTCAGACTTTATCGATAACTTCATCGAAGATTTAGAAGGTAAAGATATCCGCGTCACAGAAGATGCGGCCGATGCCGAAGAGACGCCATCGAAAAAAGAAGACGAAGAGGTCGATTTGAACGACCTATCTGTCCCACCGGGCATTAAAATCAATGACCCGGTCCGCATGTACTTGAAAGAAATCGGACGCGTCGATCTTCTTAGCGCGAAAGATGAGACTGAACTCGCGAAGCGGATTGAACAAGGCGATGAAGAGGCGAAGAAACGCCTTGCCGAAGCCAACCTCCGTCTCGTCGTCTCGATTGCGAAACGTTATGTCGGGCGCGGCATGCTCTTCCTCGACTTGATTCAAGAAGGAAACATGGGCCTCATTAAAGCCGTCGAGAAGTTCGACTATATGAAAGGGTTCAAGTTCTCGACATATGCGACGTGGTGGATTCGTCAAGCAATCACACGTGCCATCGCGGACCAAGCCCGGACAATCCGGATTCCGGTTCACATGGTCGAGACCATTAACAAATTGATTCGTGTTCAACGTCAATTGTTGCAAGACCTCGGACGCGAACCGTCGCCTGAAGAGATTGCCAAAGAGATGGAGCTCACACCTGAGAAGGTGCGTGAAATCTTGAAAATCGCTCAAGAACCGGTGTCACTTGAGACGCCGATTGGTGAAGAAGACGATTCACACCTCGGTGATTTCATTGAAGACCAAGATGCGATGGCTCCACAAGATGCCGCCGCGTATGAATTGCTCAAAGAACAACTCGAAGACGTGCTCGACACGCTCACGGACCGTGAAGAGAACGTACTCCGTCTCCGCTTCGGACTCGATGACGGCCGCACGCGTACGCTTGAAGAAGTCGGTAAAGTGTTCGGCGTCACCCGTGAGCGGATTCGTCAAATCGAGGCGAAGGCACTTCGGAAACTTCGTCACCCGAGCCGTTCGAAACGCTTGAAAGACTTCCTCGATTAATTGTGTTTTTGAATAAAATGTGAAGTTTTAGAAGAAAGGAAGGAAAATGAGTGATTTTCCTTCCTTCTTTATTATTTTTTGAGTAAAATAGTGATGGGTAGAAATTTGGAATGAACATGAGGGGGAAATGCAATGCGTAATCCATTGTTACCGTTTGCAGCGATTGCGATCGTCGCAATCATTGCCATGGTCTCATTATCGTATTTTGGCGTAAACCAAGCACAACAAGCTGCTGAAGGTCCGTCTGTCACTGAGATGAACCCAGAAGACTTGTATGCGGCTAAAGGCTGCACAGGTTGCCACGGTGGAAATCTCGAAGGAGGCGTCGGTCCTGCCTTGACTGGTGTCGGCGAACGTTTATCGGCTGAAGAAATCACGAACATCATCGTCAACGGTAAAGGTGCGATGCCAGCTGGCCTCGCGACTGCCGAAGAGGCGGACGTGCTCGCGACTTGGTTGCTCGAACAATAAGAGGGAAACGTACTCCTAACGGGGTACGTTTTTTATTGTCCTGGCTATCAATATTCGTTACCCTAATAGTGAAGAAGTAGAAAAAGGAGTTGTCCCTATGCAAGAACAAGTGACGTTAGACCGGCGGCTGAAGCAAGTCGTCGATTTCATCCCGAAAGGTAGCGTAGTGGCGGACATTGGATCTGACCACGCTTACGTGCCGTGCTACCTCGTCCAACAAGGCATCGTCAATCGAGCCATCGCCGGCGAAGTGAACCGCGGACCGATGGAGGCGGCAAAAGCGCAAGTCGCGTTGATTGGCGCGACTGAACAGATTGACGTCCGTCTCGGGGACGGACTCGCCGTCCTCGAAGCAGATGAGGCGACCTGTATTTCAATATGCGGGATGGGAGGAAGTTTGATTCGATCGATTTTAGAGAGTGGCCGTGACAAGTTAGGCGCGGTCGAACGACTCGTCTTGCAACCGAACGTGGATGGACAACACGTCCGCGAATGGTTGCTCGACGCAGGTTTCGTGTTGATCGCCGAGTCCATCGTCGAAGAGAACGATAAAGTATATGAGATTCTCGTCGGAGAACGTGGTACGGAGACCCGCTATAGTTCGGATGAAACGGAACGGGCTTGGCAGCTCATGTTCGGACCTTACTTGCTCGAGACACGGCCTGAGGCGTTCAAGCTGAAATGGGGACGCGAAGCGGACAAGCTCGATTATGTGCTCGGTCAAATGGCCGAGGGGGCACAGACCGAGGCGCTCATCCAGAAACAGGAGGAGTTCAAGACGTTACGTGACAAAATGAGAGAGGTGAGCAACTAATGGCGAACGGAAACCATGTCATCCAATTGTTTGACGAATTTGCCCCGAAACATCTTGCCGTCGAGGGCGATAAAATCGGTCTCCAAATCGGTACGTTGAATAAACCGGTACATCGGGTCATGGTGACGCTCGACGTGCTCGAATCGGTCGTCGATGAGGCCATCGAACGAGACGTCGACTTGATTATCGCCCATCATCCACCGATTTTCAGTGCTCTCGAACAAGTGAACGACCGCAGTGCGGCAGGGCGCATCGTCATGAAATGCATTCGGCATGACATCGCCGTCTATGTGGCCCACACGAACTTGGACGTCTGCGAGGGCGGGGTCAACGACTGGATGAGTGAGGCACTCGGGTTGGTCGATCCGACGGTGCTCATCCCGACGTATGAAGAACCGGTGTATAAACTGTCCGTGTTCGTCCCGACGACGCATCGACAAGCCGTGTCGGATGCGCTCGGCCGGGCCGGAGCCGGTCGTCTCGGAGATTATGGGGACTGTCAGTTCACCGTCTCGGGAGAGGGTCAGTTCACACCACTCGAAGGGTCGGACCCCTATCTAGGCCAACACGGCAAGATGGAACATGTCGAGGAAGTGAAAATCGAGACGATTGTCACGGAGAGCCAAAAGAAACGAGTACTCAAGGCGATGACGGACGCACATCCATATGAAGAGGTCGCCTATGATTTGATTCGGGACGACATCGAGGGGCGTGTGTTCGGTCTCGGGCGCATTGGTCGTCTGTCGACCCCGCTCACACTCGCTGCGTTCGCAGAGCACGTCAAGGCGAGCTTTGGCGTCGAGGCGGTGCGTATCGTTGGCAATCCGAACCGGACAATCGAGAAAGTGGCCGTCCTCGGTGGTGATGGGAACAAATACGTGTCGGCCGCCCATTTCAAAGGCGCGGACGTGTATGTGACGGGTGACTTGTATTTCCATGTGGCGCACGACGCGATGGCTCTCGGTCTTTCGGTCGTCGACCCGGGTCATCATGTCGAGAGTGTCATGAAGCAGGGTGTCGTCGACGTCATGCGGCAAAAAGGAGAACGTGCGAAGCTCGATGTCGAATTCTTCGTGTCCGAAGCCGATACGAATCCGTTTCGTTTCTATTGATGATGTGAAAACCCCGTCCTCTCACGAGGACGGGGTTTGATGTCACTTACGGAGCGCCTTCACTTTCGGGAGGATGCTACGGAGTTCAAGATAAGGGGTCTTGTCATGTGTGCTCAAATCGAGCGGGTCATATTGGCTCAAGAAGTCGATCACTTTCTTTGTGATCGGCGTCGGTGTCGACGCGCCTGACGTGACGGCGACCGTCTCGACACCATCGAGCCAAGCCAGGTCGAGCTCGCTCAAATCACCAATGCGATAGGCATTCGTGCCGGCAATCTCTTTAGAGACTTGGGCCAGGCGGTTCGAGTTATTCGATTTCGGGTCGCCGACGACGATTAACAGTTCGCAATCGCCGGCTTGTTCGGCCACCGCTTCTTGACGGACTTGTGTCGCGTTACAGATCTCATTATGCACTTCGACGTGTGGATAACGCTCTTGAATCATTTCGATCAAGGCCGAGACGTCCCATTGACTCATCGTCGTCTGGTTCGTGACGAGGATTTTCGTCTCATAGAGATGGGCCGGCAACGCCTCGAAATCCCGTTCATATTGTACGAGATGAACTTTGCCCGGGGCGACGCCCATGGCACCCTCTGGTTCCGGGTGTCCGTGCTTCCCGATATAGATGACCTCATAGTCGAGGGCCGTCTTTTCACGAATCAAATCGTGCGTGACCAAGACGTCCGGGCACGAGGCATCGACAATCGTCAATCCTTTCTCGATGGCACGTTTACGTACGAGCGGCGAGATGCCGTGAGCGGTAAAGACGACCGTTCCGCGGTCGATGGTCTCGAGTGCTTTCATGCGATCCTCGCCGTCGACCGTCTTGACGCCGAGGTCCTCGAACGCTTGGGTGACATGTCGGTTATGGACGATCATGCCGAGTATATGGATAGGACGCGGTAAATCTGGGTTGGCCACCGCTTCGTTGGCGAGCTTCATGGCATCGACGACGCCGTAGCAGTATCCGCGTGGACTGATTTTTTTAACTTTCATTTTGTAAGGAACGCTCCTTTCGCGATGCTTTCATACGTATTAGTCTAACATTGTTTCGAAAATACGAAAAGAATTGCGTGTATTCATGCTATAATCTTAAGGTTAGAAAGGAGGGACACCGTGGAACGCTTGAGAACATTGCTTGAAGTTCGAAAATCGTACTTCTTTCAGATTACATTTATTATCTTCATTATACTAGGACTTGTCATCTCTTCACTAGCGTTCTCTGCCGATCGTGTGACGGTGTCCCGGGCGGAAGAGCTAGCGAAAGAACAATTTGATTATGCGATTGACGGAAGTATCGAGAACCTAGAGACGCGACTCGGTAAACTGTATGAAGACTTGGTCTATCTCGGCGCCTACGTCGGAAACGAGACGTATATCGAAGAACGGATTCGAACCGGCTATTTGAATCAGCGCACGAGCTTTACCTCGATTTTTTATTACGATTTACGGGACGATGCCTTTAAATGGTACTCGCAACGTCAAGTGCCGGCTACGACGCTGAAAGCCGATGCAAAGTTTAACGAAGTGCTCAACGGTGGAGGCAACGACTTATTCATGAGTGAACCGATTTCCATCTCCGGTGACGTCGGGACATTTTTGTACGTACCGGTCCTTGAGGATAACCGGTTGGTCGGGATGTTCGGCGGCAGCATCAGCGTGCTCAACTCCGATTTATATCGACGCATGCTCGAATCGGCGAACGACGATATGATTCTTTACTTGTTGAACGAGCGGGGCGAGGTGTTATCGACGTCGTTCAATCTCGTCACGGACGCGGAACGTCGTCTGCCTCGCTCGATTATCGAGGCGACGGACGACTATGCGGTCCGGACGATTTTCAGCACTAAGGATGACGTCATCATGTATGAACCGGACGCCCGCGTCGCCGGCTGGAGCGTCCTCGCCAAACATAGTACTGATTCTGTGTACGAGGCGGTCTATGCGACGCGCTGGCAATATTTAATGATTACGCTCGTCACGTTCTTTTTAAGTATCATGGTCGGTTTGCTCTTGTCGAAGACGTTGACGAGCCCGCTCCTCGAGCTCGTGCAAAACATCAAGAAGCAGCAGTCGCTCGAACCGATTCAACTAGAACGGACCGGCTCCAAAGAAGTCGAGACGTTGCTTGATACGTATAACGACTATTCCCGCCGCATGGAGACGGCACGACGGGAACAGCTTAGCCAGCAACAACTGTTGCTTCAGCAAGAGAAGCTCGCCTCGCTCGGACAGCTTGCGGCCGGAATCGCTCATGAGATCCGCAACCCGCTCACACCGGTCCAAATCACGTTACAGATGGTGAAAGAGGGGCATAGCAGCCAAGAAATGCTTGACCTCGCCCTCTCAGAGCTCGACCGGGCCAACCATTTGATTACGACGATGCTCACGCTCGCCAAGCCAGATCAGGCGAAACTGCAAGAAGAATGGCTCGATATGACAGAGTTTGCGAGTCGCCTTGAATTCTTGCTCGACGCCGAGTGTTATAAACGGGTCACGAATTGGGAGTTGAACTTCCCGAACGACATGCCGCCGTTTTACTGCTCGAGCGACATGCTCATTCAAATCATTTACAACTTGTTCAAAAATGCGGTCGAAGCCGTCGACTCGAAAGGGGCCGACGGGAATGTGACGGTCACCATTCAGTTCACGGAGCGGGATTATCGCTTTTTGATTGAGGATAACGGCATCGGCATGACCGAGGCTCAAGTCAAATCGGTCGGATCGGCGTTTTACACGACGAAAGAGAACGGCAACGGCTTAGGTCTCTACATGATTCGCGAATACTTGAAAGCCGTGAACGGTGACATGAACATCGAGAGCGTTGAAGGAGAAGGTACGGCCATGATGATTAAAATCCCAAGGCGGTCGCACCCATGACGAAAGGATTCAAACATTACTGGTTATGGCTACCTGTCGTCTGGGCGTTGACGATTTTACTGATCACCTCGATTCAATTGCCGGAACGTTCGAGTGAGAACAACGAAGTCGGTTTCGTCTTCGTCAGTGAAAAGCATGAGCACGCCAATAAATTGTTGGCTGCTTTCGTCAGGACGGCGAATCAAAAAGGGTTCATCCCTGTCCCGACGACGAGCGAGGACTCACGGGTGTTAGAGAAAGAGAAGTTGGACGCCTTGATTGACCGCGGGGTCGAAGCGATTTTTGTGACGACGCTCGACGAGGCGTTCATTCGTCCGTCGCTCGAGCGTGCCAAGCGGGAAGGGATCCCAATTATCGCGATTGACCGCATGATTGACCATGAGAGCGTCTTGACGTCCGTCATGTCCGACAACGTCGAGATCGGCCGCATGGCGGCGAACCATATCGCCGCCCAACACGCGGGGCTCGACCGTCCGATTCGAGTCGTCGAAGTGCGCGGGACGGCCAAAGTCCGCTCGACGATTGACCGGAGTCTCGGATTGACGGAATATGATAAGGCGAACGACAACCTTCAAGTCGTCGCTTCCATCACCGGAAACTATGATACGTTCCAAGCGGAGATTGAGATGTCACGTTGGCTCGAGGCTGATATCCCGTTCGATGCCGTCTTCTCGCATAACGATGACAATACGTTCGGTGTCGTCCGCGCCCTTGAAAGTCATGGGCTCAGCGACAAAACGCTCGTGTCGGTTGACGGGGTGACAGAAATTTATCCGCTCATCCACAACGGCAAAGTGAATGCGACGGTCGTCCAATCTCCGAACGAGATGATCGAGGTCGGATTTAAAGCGCTCGAACTACATTTGAGCGGCAAAAAAATCGCACCACACTACTACACATCGAGCTATTTATATGAAGGGCTCGCAAAAGATTAATTGACAAATGATTAGATTCCGCTATGCTAGGAAAAGTGGAAAGAAACAGGAGGTGTATCGATTGAACAGCTTCCAACAGTTCAAATTGTTACCGTTTATCGTCGATGCCTTGACAGAAAAGCGCATCACAGTACCGACGGACATTCAGGCCCGGATTATTCCGGCTGCGATGAATGGCCGCGATATCATTGGGAAATCACAAACCGGGACGGGGAAGACGCTTGCGTTCCTCTTACCTATTTTAGAAGCAATCGATCCGAAAGAAGAATCGGTCCAAGCCATCGTCGTCGCACCGACGCGCGAACTCGCTTGGCAGATTCACGAAGAGTTGAAAACACTCCTCGTCAAACAGCCGGACTATATTAAGACAAGTCTGATTGTCGGAGGAACTGACCGGGAACGACAAATCGACAAGATGAAAAACCCACCACAACTGATCATCGGGACACCAGGTCGTTTGCTCGACTTGATGAAAGTCCAAGCGTTATTCCCGCACAAAGTCACGCACTTCGTCGTCGATGAAGCTGACCAAATGCTTGACATGGGCTTCTTGCCTGAAGTCGACCGCATCGCGCAGTCGTTGCCAGAGAAACTTCAAACGATGGTCTTCTCAGCGACAATCCCTGAGAAGTTACAGCCGTTCTTGAAGAAATACTTGCACGACCCACGCTACGCGGAAGCGAGTGAAGAGCACCGTGTCGTTCCGAAAATCAAGCATCACGTCATCCCGGTCCGTCACCGTGACCGTAAGGCGTTGACGGTCGAAATCGCAAAAACGATTAACCCGTTCGTCTGTCTCGTGTTCACAAACACGAAACAAGATGCAGATGAGTTGGAGACGTCGTTCCGCGAGGCGGGACTCAACGTCGGCACGCTTCATGGGGACATGCAAGCTCGTCGCCGGAAGCAAGCCATCAAAGACATTAACGACGCGAAATATCAGTTCGTCATCGCCACCGACTTGGCGGCGCGCGGCATCGATATTAAAGGTGTGTCGCACATCATCAACTTCGGGATTCCAAAAGACCTTGACTTCTATACGCACCGCGTCGGCCGGACGGGCCGCGCCGGTGAGACGGGTGAAGCGTACACGTTGTATGAAGATCACGAGAACGGTCCGATCAATCGACTCGAAGAGCGTGGTTTCACGTTCAAGCACGTCGATGTGAAGAACGGGTCACTTCAAGAGATTAAGACACGCAAACGCCGAACGACCGACCGGAAGATGAAAGTCTCGCAAACGGCGCACAGCCGGATGGCGGGCGAAATCAAGAAGGCGAAGAAAAAGGTCAAGCCTGGTTACAAGAAGAAGTTCAAGTATAAGTTGAAAGAGACGGCCTCACGTGAACATATGCAGAGCCAACGTCAGGAACGTCGCGAAGTTCGTAAGAAGAACCGTCGCTAACCAAAAGAAGAATCGACTTCGTGGAGTCGATTCTTCTTTTTGTGTACACTAAAGACAGATGAGAATGAAGGAGAAATGACTATGTTAAAAATTGGTTCCCACGTTTCAGTTTCCGGTAAGAAGATGTTGCTCGCAGGAAGTGAAGAGGCCGTATCTTACGGTGCCAACACGATGATGGTGTATACGGGTGCGCCCCAAAACACACGTCGCAAACCGATTGAAGACTTGAATATCGAGGCGGCGCTCGTTCATATGGCGGCACACGACATCGAGGAAATCGTTGTCCATGCCCCTTATATCATCAACTTGGGCAATACGACGAAACCCGAGACGTTTGAACTCGCCGTGTCGTTCTTAGCAGCCGAGATTAAACGGGCCGAGGCGCTCCAAGTCGCGCGCCATGTCGTGCTCCATCCCGGGGCCCACGTCGGTGCCGGTGAAGACGTCGGACTCGCTCGCATCATCGAGGGCTTGAACGAAGTGCTCACTGGCGATGAGACGGTTAAAATCGCGCTCGAGACGATGGCTGGGAAAGGCAGCGAGCTCGGCAAGACGTTCGAGGAGCTAGCGACCATCATCAATGGAGTGACGCATAACGATCGTCTCTCGGTCTGCTTCGATACGTGTCACGTCCATGACGCAGGTTACGACCTCGTCGGTGATTTGGACGGCGTCATCGAACAGTTCGACCGAATCGTCGGATTGGATCGGCTCGGTGTCATCCACGTCAACGACTCGAAGAACGTCCGTGGCGCGAAGAAAGACCGGCACGAGAATATCGGATACGGGGAGATCGGCTTTGATACGTTGAACCGCATCATCCATCACGAGGCGTTCACCCACTTGCCGAAGATTTTAGAGACGCCATATATTCCAATCAGTGAGAAGACGAAAGTGGCACCATACAAGCAGGAAATCGAGATGTTCCGGGCGAACCGCTTTGACGCCGAGTGGCGCGAACAGTTCACGCTCGCGCACCAATAAGATGAGCGTCATCCGAATCAACCCGAACGTATATGACGTCTGGTCTGCGCTTCCGACATATTTTCAAGAAGCGAGCCCGTTTTATGTGGAAGGGCAGATTGACGAGGCGACAGCGTGGATTGAGATTCTCGGATATGGAATCGTGGCCGAAGTCGAAGTCATGCTCGTCGAGAAGACGCAGCGCCCGTTCGACCGCTATTGGCGGACGGAGGCAACGCCCGAGGTGACGGCGTATAGTCTCGTCGATGTGATCGGCCTCGACTTTCATCATCCGCTGCTGCGAACGGGCCTGTATGAAGGGGACACGGACGTCGAGATTCGTGATAAGTGGGAGCGGGGGTACCGCGTCCCTTCTGCGAAGTGGACCCGGGAGACGTTCCGCGCCCATTTGGCGGACGAGCAGGCAAGGTTACAACTCGCCCCGACGACTGTCTGTGAGGCATGCGGGGATGACTTGAGCCGTTTTGGAGCATTTGGGGTTCGTCTGATGGAGTATCATCTCGAAGCAGGAAGCGGTACATGGCTTTGCCCGACGTGTCACAAAGCAAGACATTACGATATGTAAAAAAAACGAAGCCCGCGGGCTTCGTTTTTTGAATTAAAATGGCCAGTTCGCGAGTGCGAATTGATATACTTTCATCCCAAGAAACACACCGAAGATGCCGATGACACCAGGTAAAACGGGTGGGGCAGGGAGCGGCAACTTCAAAGCGGTGAAAATCATGCCACAAATAAGACCAGCGAGCAATGACAATAGGATTTCTTGCATGAATGATTCCTCCATAATCGAAATGAAAACGCTTTATTAACAGGTAACCGAATTCATTATACAATGTTCATTCTCGTTTGAGAAGTCTAACATCAGTCATCTGTCATTTTCTCATTTTCAGCTCGTAAGCGAAGGACTTCCCGTTCGGCCCAGTTCGAAGGTTCCCGTTCAAACACGCTCGGAATGTTGTTCCAGCGGCCGCCCGTGTATTGATGGATGATGATTTGTGATTGAATTTGTTCTTGTCCGGCTTCTTGTTTCAAATACACATAACTGCCGTCAGCACGCTGGATTCTGGCTTTCACGTTATCGACGAGTTGTAGCGCGAGCATGTCTTTAATATACGACTTATGTCCCGCATCGAGGATTGGGAATAGAATCTCAATCCGTTTGCGCATGTTACGGGTCATCCAGTCGGCAGAGGAACAATATAAGTCTTCTTTCCCGTTTTGATAGAAGTAGAAGATACGCGAGTGTTCCAAATAGCGATCAATGATGGAGATGACACGGATGTTTTCCGAGATGCCTTTAATGCCCGGACGCAGACAACAGATGCCGCGGATGATTAAATCGATTTTGACGCCGGCCTGTGAGGCGTCGTATAGTTTCGTGATAATTGGCTTGTCGGTAATCGAGTTCATCTTGGCGACGATGCGGCCGTTGCCGTATTTCTCGTGCAGTTTAATTTCGTCCTCAATCTTTTGAAGGAAGAAGTCGTGCATGTCGTCCGGTGACGTCTCGAATTTATGCCACGACGGACGTTCTCCGTACCCCGAGAGCCAGTTGAAGAAGTTGGTCGCGTCTTCGGCGAGCTCTTCGTTCGTTGTCAACAAGCCGATGTCCGTGTACAGCTTGGCGGTCGAGTCGTTATAGTTGCCGGTACCGAGATGGACGAACCGTTGCAAGACGCCGCCTTCAAGAATACGGACGACGAGCGTAATTTTCGAGTGCGTCTTTAACTCTTTATAGCCATAAATGACGTGGGCGCCGGCTTTCTCGAGCTGTTTTGCCCATTGAATATTCTTCTCCTCATCGAACCTGGCCTTCAATTCGACGAGCACCGTCACTTGCTTCCCGCTCTCGGCGGCATCGGTCAGCGCCTTGATAATCGGCGAGTCACCGGACACCCGATATAACGTCTGCTTGATGGCGAGGACGTTCGGGTCTTTGGCCGCCTGGGCGATGAAGCGGACGACCGGGTCGAACGAATGGTACGGATGGTGGAGCAAGTAATCTTTTTTCAGTACCGCTTGGAACAAATCTTTCCCCGGTTCAAGTCCTTCCGGGACGAACGGAATGAGCGTCTCGTTAATCATCTCATCATACTCGATCCCGATTTTATTATAGACCCCGAACAAGAACGTCAAATCGATTGGACCATCGACGAGGAAGATGTCCCGGTCATGAAGGTCGAGCACGTCCTGGAGCATGAACAACAGCTCTTTACTGAGTGACCGTTGCTGCACCTCGAGCCGAATCGCGACCCCGTAGCGTCGTTTCTTCAACTCTTTCTCGATTTGTTTCAAGACGTCGCGGCTGCCTTCCTCATGGAACGGCATATCGGCGTTTCGGGTGATTCGGAACGGCATCGTCGACTCGACTTCGAACCCTTTGAACAACGAGTCGATGAACTGGATGATGACATCCTCGAGCAACATCAAGTCGGTATGGTCCTCATCCTCGGTCGGTAGCTCGAGATAGCGTGGCAAGACGGCCGGCACTTGGACGAGAGCGAGCCGTTTCTTGCCTTCATCGGTCGAGGCGATCTCGACGGCGATATTCAGTGATTTAGACAACAACATCGGGAACGGCCGGTAGGCGTCGACGGCAATCGGCGTCAAGACAGGGAAGACATGCGTCCGGAAATAGAGTTTGACGAACTCGAGTTGCGTCTTATTCAAATGTTTCGGCCGCAAGAAACGGACGTTCTCCGCGGCGAGCTGCTTGAGGATTTTCTTATATGTCGCGTACTGGACCTCGACGAGCTCTTGCGCCTTGATGGAGATGGCTTTGATTTGCTGCTTCGGCGTCAGACCGGCCTTGTCTTCCGGACGGTTGAAGCCGGCGAGCACCTCGTCTTTCAATCCGCCGAAACGGACCATATAAAACTCATCGAGGTTCGAGCTGAAGATGCCGAGAAACTTCAGCCGTTCCATGAGCGGATTGCGTTCGTCCATCGCTTCTTGCAAGACGCGTTCGTTGAAGCTCAGCCAGCTGAGCTCACGGTTATTGAAATGTTCGGGTAAGTAGATGGTCATGAATCTCTCTCCTCTACGCGTAACTCGATTGATTGGTCAATCGCACGTTCCAAATGTTTTTTATGGCGGATGCCGCGTTGCAGTTCAAAGCGCGGGGATGTGTGCGTATGAAGCGTGAAGACAAGTCCTTCCTCGGTCGAGGATACGTCGACGTTCTCTACGACTTGACGTTCGGTCAAATCGAGCGCGTCGACGAGCTTGACGATGGAGCCGAGCAGCTCTAAGCTCTTCAACATCTTCGAGTCGAACCATTCGGGGAAGCCTTCGATATGTTGTTCGAGCAGGCGTCGTGATTTATAGGACGTCACCAAGGCGAGGGCGAGCCTGTCCTCGTTGTTCATCCCTTTAAAATCGTTCGTCGTAATCAAGTGGAACGTGTGGTCGCTCTTGTTATTATGGTCGATATATTCCCCGACATAAGCGAGCCGGCACGCCCCTTCTAAAAGACCGGGTTCGAACGGTTTCGGCTTAATCGTCTTCGTCTCAATCAAGCCGGTGTAAATTTGGCGGGCGAGATGAATCAAGTGTTGATGACGGACCGGGTCGACGGCATACTGCTTCTCGAAATGACGGAAACTTTCTTCTTTGACGTCACCGAAACGGACCCGATTGTTTTCCTTTAAGTAGTACTCATAGAACAAGCCCTCGCGTAGTCCGTTGTTGCTCATCATGAACTCAGGAACTTTCAAATACTTCGCCAGTTCATCGATGGCGGTCACGGCCGGGGCGATGATGTCCATCCGGTCCTTCGACAAACCGTCGAGACGCCCAAGTTGTTTCGGCGACATTTGTATGAGTTCGTCGACGACATCATGCAGGCGGTCGGCCCCGAGCGTGTATTGATGAATTCCCTCGAGTGGGAACAAGGACATCGACTGTTCGACCCGAACGAGGTTTCGAGCCGTGCCTCCGACACCGACGAGCGGTATACCGTGCGGCTCGAGCCAGTCGATCTCTTTGAACGACTTTTTCAAGAACGTCGTCAATTGTTTACGCTCGTCTTTCGTGAGCGTGTCACCCTTCATGAAGTCCTCGGTCAATGTGACGGCTCCGAACGGGAAGCTGTGATAGAAGACGAGTTCACGATCTTTGAAGTAGGTCACTTCCATTGAACCACCACCGATATCGACTGAATAGCCGTCCTCGATATACGTCGAGTTGATGATGGCCGAGTAGCCGTAAAACGCCTCCTCATAGTCGCTCAACAACCGAATCTCCATGCCGGTCGCTTGCCGGACTTCTTCTAAAATGGCCTCGGAATTGCTGGCGTTGCGGATGGCGGCCGTCGCGACGGGCAACACTTCTTTCACTTCGTGATGCTCGTTCAAGCGATTAAAGTGATTCAGCGTCTCGATGAGCGCCTCGATGCCAGACTCGGACAGTTCATTGTCATCGGTGATATGGCTCGACAGCCGTGCCACTTCTTTCACGTTCAACCGTTCAAAATACTGACCGTGGCCGTTCACTTCAAAAATGACGTTACGAATCGAGTTGGACCCGATATCGATGACTGCTAGTTTTTTCTCCACGGAAAAACCCCCTCTGCGTTATCTCTAGTGTACAACGAAGATCATAAAATTACATACGGATTTCAGTTCGTGCGCCGCCAATCGGCTCGCATTGCCTCTATACTTGAAGCATGGACTGATATTCTGTATAATACAGACGCCAAGCAAGTAGAAATGATTACGATTTATAACACGAGAGAAGGGTAGCTTATGACGACATCCGTCGTAAAATTAAATCATGTTTCCTATCATTACGATGGGACCGCCGCGCTACAGGACGTGTCCATCGATATTAAACAAGGCGACTTTGTCGCCGTCGTCGGGGAGAACGGTTCCGGCAAATCGACGCTGATTCGGACGATTCTCGGATTGTTATCGCCGCAAACCGGATCGGTCGAACTGTTCGGCCGTCCCCAAGGACAGTTCAAAGACAAGTCTCGTATCAGTTACGTTTCCCAAAAAGCCGCGTCGTTTAACTCTGGATTTCCGGTGACGGTCGAGGAAGTCGTCGCCATGGGCCGCTATGGACGCCTCGGTCTATTCAAACGATTGAATATCGAAGACAAGGCGGCCATTCAAAATGCACTCGAGACGGTCAATATGTGGCAGTTTCGACATCGGAAAATCGGCAGCCTGTCCGGCGGTCAGCAACAGCGCGTCTTTATTGCTCGAGCGATCGTCAACCAACCGGACTTGCTCATCTTGGATGAGCCGACGGTCGGGGTCGACCAAAAACATTTGCGTGATTTTTATGAGGTGCTCCATCTGTTGCGCGAGCACACGTCATGTACGTTCATTCTCGTTACCCATGACTTGAACGTCGTCACCGACCTCGTCACGAAAGTCGTCCATCTCGATCACGGACGTATGGCATGCAACTGTGGATTAAAAGAATATAGTGAACTCGGCGAATTGACGGCGATTAAGCCGTACCCGGTCAAAGTGCTCGTCCATGAAGGTACGTCATGATCACGGATCTGTTCACGTACAGCTTTTTACGTTATGCGTTCATCGCAGCCGTCGTCATCGGGTTCACCGCGCCGCTCATCGGCTCGTTCGTCGTTGTCAGACGGATGAGCTTAATTGCCGACGCATTGTCCCATATGACGCTTGCCGGAATCTCGTTCAGTCTGTTCCTCGGACAGTATATTCTGCTGTTCAGCGACTTGAACCCGCTTTACTTGGGGACGCTCGTCTCCGTGCTCGCCGCGCTCGGCCTCAATTGGCTCCGCGGAAAATACGTCCATTTCCAAGAGTTGTCGATTCCGATCATGATGTCGGCCGGGATGGGACTCAGTGCGATCTTCATCTCGTTGTCGCGCGGGTTTTCCATCGATTTGTCGACGCTCCTGTTCGGGTCAATCTCAGCGGTCAGTCTATCAGACATCTGGATGATTTTGGCGGTGGCGGGTTTCACGCTACTCGTCATTATCGTGTTCTATAAACAGCTGTTGTTCTTGTCGTTCGATGAAGAACAGGCGAAAGTGTCGGGTCTGCCGAGTACGATGCTCCACGTGCTGTTCATGTTCGTCGTCGCGCTCGTCATCGCCGTCAGCATGCGCATCGTCGGCACACTGCTCGTCTCGAGTCTGATCACATTACCGGTCGCGGCTGCGCTCCGGTTCACGAGCAGCTTCAAGCAAACGATTCTCTGGTCAATCGTGTTCGGAGAAGTCGCGACGATTGGCGGACTCATCCTCGCCTATGAGCTCGATGTCGCCCCGGGTGGTGTCATCGTTCTGCTCGCCGTTATGATTTTAGCCGTCGTCATGTTGGCCGAACGATTCGGACTCGCTCGGAAGAAGGAGGTTCGTTATGAAGGAAACTGAACAATTGACCCGTCTGCAATCGTCGTCGCTCAAAGTGACACCGAAACGGATTGAGATGTTTGCCTTTCTCGCGGCGGAAGAGCGTTACGTCAGTGCCAAGGACGTGCTCGACTATATGCGCGCGAAACATCCGACGATGAGTTTTGACACCGTGTACCGCAACTTGAAGTCATTCGCCGAGGAAGGATTGCTCGAAGCGACCGAATTGAATGGAGAGAAGGCGTTCCGCGTCACGTGCGGGTCGAATCATCATCATCACCATTTGATTTGCCGCGGTTGCGGTAAGACGAAGCTGCTCGAGCTCTGCCCGATGCGCTATGTCGAGACGCTCGATCCTGATTTTGAGGTCGTCGATCATAAATTCGAAATTTACGGGTATTGTAAACAATGTAAGTGACGAGAAGGGATTGTGGATGCAATCCCTTTTTTGTCGAATCAAGAGAGGGGGAGTCGAGATGATTTACACCGCAGCCGAAATCAAACAAGCCGATGCGACGGCGCTCCGGCAAGGGATGCCGGCCGACGTGTTAATGGAACGGGCAGCATCGGCCGTGGCGGCCCGTCTGACCTTCCGGCCACGCTCGTCGGTGCTCGTCATCTGCGGCACCGGCAATAACGGTGGGGACGGCTGGGTCGTGGCTCGAGAATCGGCACAGCGAGGGTGTGACGTCTTTGTCTATGCCCCATTTGGCGAACCGAAGTCGTCGGAAGGGGAACGGCATGCAGCATATGCGCGCCGTTTCGTCACCATCGTTGAGGAGCCTCGAGACGCCGATTATGTCGTCGACGCCTTGTTCGGGGTCGGATTTCATGGTCCGGTCACCGGAAAGGCGAGGAACGTCATCACTTGGATTCGTGAACAGTCGGCGCCGGTCATAGCGATCGATGTGCCGTCCGGTGTCCCAAGTGATGAGGCGTCAGAATTTGACGGACATGCGGTTAAGGCAGATTCGACGTTTTCGCTACACGGCTATAAGCGGAGTGCCTTTTTAACAGAGACGGCCCCATACTATGGGACGGTCGAGGTAGTCGAGATCGGACTGCCTCACACGTCTGAATGGCGCGTGTTGACCGAGTCAGACTTTGATCGGGGCTTGCTCGAGCGCGACCCGTACGGTCATAAGAATCGATATGGACATGGATGTTTGATTGGCGGCAGCCGTCATTTGATTGGAGCCCCGTTTTTGGCGGCCCGGGCGGCGCTACGGACTGGCATTGGCTTACTGGACCTGGCCATCCCATCGGAGGCGCACATCATGGCATCGAGTTTACCTGAGGCGATGTATTACGACATCGATGAATTGCCGGACAAGGAGTATGCAGCTACGGCGATTGGGCCAGGTCTCGTCGACGATGAACGGTCGGACCATTTATGGCAAACCGTCCGTCGTCAATCGAAACCGCTGATCGTCGATGCGGGCGCCTTGACGACGGAACATCTCGAAGCAGAAGGTCCTCTCACGTTGACGCCGCACCCGGGAGAGTTCGCTCGCTTGACGGGACGATCCGTCGCCGAGATTGAAGCGGACCGGTTCCATATCGCGTCAGACTTCGCACGGCAACATGGGATTCACCTCATCTTGAAAGGGACGCATACGCTCATTGTCAAACCAGACGGGACGGGGGCGGTCAATACGGTTCAAGCCGCGGCGCTCTCGAAAGGAGGGAGCGGCGACGTCTTGACCGGAATGTTGCTCGCGCTCTGGGCGCGGACGGACCGAATCGACACCGAGTCGTCCCCGAACGAACAAGCCGTCCTATGGCACGCCTTGGCGGCACAAGCCGCGAGTCGGCAGATGCATCCGGCGAGTGTCCTCGCAACGGACGTCATCGAAGCAATCGGACGCATATAAAAAAGCCCCGTATACAGTGGATATTCTAGACTGACCTAGCGAAATGAGACACTAATAAAAACACCTTGATTAGGCTGCCATCCCACCGTATTTTATCGGTGTGAGGTAGCCTAATTTTTCTTGGATACGTTCTTCGTTGTAGTAGGTCAAGTAATGGTTCACCCGTTCATGCACTTCCTGGTCGCTTAACGAGTTGAACTTGACGTACTGGAAGCCCTCAGACTTCAAGTTCGAATGGAATGATTCGATCACCGCATTATCCCAACAGTTGCCTCTTCGAGACATGCTGCTCGTCAGATGGCTCCTCTTAACGAAATCTTGAAAGGCATATGAGGTATAGACACTTCCTTGGTCCGAATGGATGATGACCCCTTCGGGGTTGTTCCGGCTTTCCAACGCCTTCTTTAACGTATCGATGACAAGGGGCGTCTGTTGATGCTCGTACAACTTATAGGCAACGATCTCATTGTTGAATAGGTCGATGATGGTCGAAAGATATTTCGTCGTGCTCCCGTATTGGATATAGGTGATGTCCGTCACCCACTTCTTATTCGGTTCACTGGCCGTGAAGTCTCGTTTGAGAAGGTCAGGTGCGATGATGATGCTCTCACCCTGAGACCTCCATTTTCGTTTGGGTTTGATCCGACACTGGAGATGGTGCTTTTTCATGATTCTCTGTACGGTGTTCCGGTTTGCTGTTAACTCATAGTTTTGCTCTAACAGGGCCTTTATCTTTCGATGTCCATATCGATATTTCGTATTCTTACATACTTCGACGATTGCTTGCTCTAGCACCGAAGGGTGCTTCACCGGTTCTCTGACCCAACGGTAATAGGTTGCCCGTGGCACGTCTAGGACACGTAGGATCGTCGTGATCGTATATTTCCTCTTCAGGAGTTCTACAGTCTTTAGGATTACTTCTTTCTCAACTCTCTTTCGATCTCCATGAATTTTTTTAAGATTTCGTTCTCCGTCTTCAGGTGGGATAGTTGACGCTCTTTCTTGTCATCCTCGCTGGCGGAATCAGGACCAAGTCCGTAGGTGTACTGCTTCCCGATCGGCTGGTCAAATCGATAGATTTCATTGGACCGATACCATCTCATCCATGTGTGGATCTGGGACTCACTTTTGATTCCGTGTTTCTCCATGATTTCTCTATTCGTCAACTCACCGCTCAGTTTGTCTTTCACCACTGCCCATTTCACTTCACTTGAATATACGTTTTTGCCCACGCAAAAACACCTCCGATGCTAGCACTTTTTTAAAGTGTACCACTGCGAAGGTGTTTTTATATTGTCTCAAAAATTTAGGTTAGCCCATTCCTATCCAACGTATATGGGGCTTTTTTTAAATGGTGATGGACTTGGTCGTCTCGAAGCGATTGACGATGTGGAGCGCCTCGTTCCAAGATGTGATCCGTTTCACCCCGTCCGGTAACGGTTTGCGGTTATACGGCGCATCGAACAACAGGACCGGAATGGTCGTCTGTTCATGGATCGAGATCGCGTTCTCATAACGGTCCTCCATGAATAGGTCGAGTTCGAGCTGTTTGACGACGCCGACCTTGTCATGGCTCCCTGTCATGATGAGCGAGTCGAGTGGGAGTTCATGCTGCCGAATCCACTCCTCTGTGACGGCGCGGACGGCTTCGCTGCGGGCCGTGACGTAATGGAGACGGTGTGCTTTTCGCATGTGCCAAAGGACGTCGTTCACTTCAGAGTGGGGAAGTGAGCGACGATAAATCGCTTCCTCGTGGCCTTGCTCAATCATGAAGCGCCAAAACGCTTCTTGCGTCATATCGGTATACGTATGCAACTCGTATTCGGTCGCTTGATGATAATCGATGGCGTACCCGAGTGCGTCGTTCATATAGTGAAAACAACTTTGCGGATCCGTGACGGTTCCGTCGAGGTCTATTCCAATGTGCATCTTCGTCCCTCCTTGCTCATAACCCTTATTGTACCAAAAGCCCGCTCGGTTGCAACCGAGCGGGCGAAGGATTAGTTAGATTGGTTGGCGAGTTCTTGCTCCTCGAGTTCGCGAGCGGCAAGTTTCTCGGCGACAATGGCGTCGATTTCTTTCTTCAACTCTTCGACCATCGTGGCTTCAGGCACTTTACGGATGATTTTCCCGTGACGGAAGAGCAGGCCTTCGTTGCGGGCACCGGCGATGCCGATATCGGCTTCACGTGCTTCACCCGGTCCGTTGACCGCACAGCCGAGCACAGCGACCTTGATGTTGACGTTAATGTTTTGGATATACTCTTCCACTTCTTTCGCAATCGAAATCAAGTCGATTTCGATGCGTCCACATGTCGGGCATGAGATGAGCGTCGCCGCGTTGGCCGCGAGACCGAACGATTTGAGCACTTCTTTGGCGACTTTGATTTCTTCGACCGGGTCGTCAGATAGTGAGACACGGACCGTCGAACCGATACCGAGCGAAAGGATTGCCCCGAGGCCGGCAGCAGACTTGAGTGATCCCGAGAAGAGCGGGCCTGATTCCGTGATTCCGACGTGGAGCGGGTAATCGAACGTCTTGGCTGCGAGCGTATACGCTTCGAGGGCCAAGTTTACGTCAGATGCCTTAAGCGAGATGATTGTGTTATAGAAACCGAGGTCTTCTAAGATTTTGACGTGGTGCATGGCACTCTCGACCATTCCTTGAGCCGTCGGATAACCGTACTTTTCAAGGAATTGCTTTTCGAGTGAGCCGGCGTTGACACCGATGCGAATCGGGATGCCTTTTGCTTTAGCGGCGTTGACGACCGCTTCGACTTTCTCGCGACGACCGATGTTACCCGGGTTGATTCGAATCTTATCGACACCGCTCTCGATGGCTTTGAGCGCCAATTTGTAGTCGAAGTGAATATCGACGACGAGCGGGATATTGATGCGGCTCTTAATCTCAGCGAGGGCATCGGCAGCGCGCTCATCCGGACAAGCGACGCGGACGACTTGGCAGCCTGCTTCTTCAAGACGCAAAATTTCGGCGACGGTCGCTTCGACGTCATGTGTTTTCGTTGTCGTCATCGACTGGATGACGACCTCATTCGATCCCCCAATGATGAGGTTGCCGACACGAATCGGACGGGTTAATGAACGATGCAAAATTTCTGACATATACGTAATCTCCTTCTTTTGGAAAGGTTCCAATCGATTTAAGATGAGTGGTTTCCTTATTATCATAACGAAATGTTTGTGAAAAAGCACCCGGCAAGCGCTTGCGAGATGTGCTCTTACGAAACGCTAACGTTATCTTAACAGATGCTTCATAATTTTCCACCGTCTGAAGACCGATATATTCAATGAAATGACGTGTGAAGAGGTGGAATGAAGGATGTTGAAGCGATTTAAACGATTGAAGAGGATGAAGCGTCGAAACGAATGGACGATGGCAAGTCGGTTGACTTGGACGTTGATGCCAATCATGCTCATATCATTTTCAATTGTATTCGGTTGGTTCGCCATGAAAGCCGAACAGTTGATGACCGACGAAATCGAAAAACGGTTGCATCGAGAAGCGACTGTGATGCGGGAGACAATCAAGACGACGTATGGTGCGTATGTCGCGAACGAAAAGATGTTAACCCGTTCTTTAAAATCGACGTATATGCAACAGGCTTCGATCCTAGCTGCAGACGGACTCGAAGCGAGTCAGTATTTGGTGACCAATGATAATATCGAAAAATTGAGTGGGAAAAAAGTTGAAGACCGGTTTAGCAATCGCCTAGATGAGATTTTAGTGGAAGACGTGAGTGTCAGTGATCAACATGATGAGTTTATCGTTGCGACGCCGATTCCTGAACTTCAGGCTCATTACGTCATTGTTGTGACGAAACAGTCGGTACTCGGTTCGATGTGGGCACTACGAGAAATCGTCTTCGTTGGCCTGATCAGTATGCTCGTGTTCATGATTGGCTTGTTTGCCGTCATGATTCGTCGTGAGGTCAAGCCGTTGACGCAGTTTGCCGAACGATTGCGTGAGTCGGTGGCGACGCGCTCATTCACAGCAGTTACATTAGACGCCAACTCAATTGAAATGCGAAGTCTAGAGCAGGCATACAATACGTTAATTGGATTATGGACGCGCTCGCTCGTGACGATGACCGAGACGTCAACAGCATTCGAATCAAGCTTGCCGCTGTTCAGAAGACAACTGGAGGCGAATGAACAGCAAATCGTGGGCTTTAAGGAAGTAGCGGCAACGGTCGCGCTGACAAGTCAGTCTTACCAGTCGTTCACGACCGAGTCGACCCATCGGTTTACCGATATCGCTGCCCACGTTCGTTCATTCGAAAAAGATATCGCTGCAATCGATCAACGGACAGAGTTACTAAATCGAACGATTGCTTTAGAAATGGAATCGTTCTCGAGCGTCAAAGGAGCGAGTGAATCGTTTGCCATCAAAGCGGCAGCGGTCCAGCAACGATTATTAGACAGCGAGGCGACATCAGAGCGAGCGGATGATGCGCTAAAGAAAATCCTTTCTGTCGCGGCTGCGACGAAAATGTTAGCGCTCAACGCCTCGATTGAAGCAGCACGTGCCGGTGAACATGGCAAAGGATTTGCCGTTGTCGCCAGCGAGGTCGGACAGTTGGCGAAAGTGACGAACGAATCGACGTTATCCGCTGTGGCTACGATTGAAGCCATTCGGCAAGAACGAAGCGAAGTGTTCATGGAAATGGAACGCTTCGAATCCGACATTAAATCATTAGGGGCAGCGTTACGTGACGTCGAAGCGGGGATCGAGAAAATTGATCACGAGGTCACAAAACAAATGAGCCAATTCCAAGCGATCACGGAACAGACATCGCAAACCGGACAGCAGTTGCTTGAAATGGCGGAAGCGAATGGTCAATTGACCGAAATCGGAATGATGCTCGAGCAAAAACTGCATGACTTACAAGACGGTGTCGAAGAATGGACGGATACACAACGAGCTTTACAAACGGCAGGAACCCATCTCGGCAATCAAAGCGAACGTCTTCACGACGTCTTGCATGATTTGGCACCACTCCAATAAACAAGGCCGGACGAGCGCATAGAAGCGTTCATCCGGCCTTGTTTTATGATGTTCGTTTAATCGGGATTCGCGATAATGGGAAGACTAGATAAATGAATAATAGAAGAATCCCGAACCACGACGCGGACGGAGAAACGTGATACAGGACGACGAGACTGACTGTCGGAATGAGCGACATCGCGACCGCATACGGCCATGCTTGTCGATACGGCCACATCTTTTTCGTGCGCCATTTCGTGACGAGTTGGACGAGGAGGGCACTGAGGGCGACGAGTCCCATATAGAAGAAGAAAATCGCAAACGCATGTAAGAACAACCACATCGGCCAAAAGAAATTTGGTTGTAACACGATGTAATCGAGTACCGTGACGGTCAACGTCAACACTAAACTCGCCATCATATAGGCGTGAAGCGGGGCCAAGCGGAGACGTAACGCCTGCTTGGACGGGTAAAGGCTATGGAGGATAAACTGAATCGTTGTCTTGAACATAAATGGAACTCCAATCTGTTATAGTACAAAACTAGAAAAACAAACAAAAATCATACAGTGGTTTAATAAAACCTTAACATTAAACCTGTTTACATCGAATGGGTGATGCGGGCATAATGAGTAGGGCATTAAAAACCAAGCAAACACAACTAATTCATAATCAAAAGGAGTACAAAAATCGTGGAATACAATTTGCAAGAAATGTTATTCATGTTTTTTGGAGGATTAGGGATCTTCCTCTTCGGTATCAAATCGATGGGAGACGGCCTCCAAAAGTCAGCAGGTAACCGCCTGCGTGACATCCTTGATAAGTATACATCGAATCCGTTCCTCGGAGTACTAGCTGGTATCATTGTAACAGTCTTAATTCAGTCATCGTCAGGTACGACTGTCATCACGGTCGGTCTTGTCAGCGCCGGGTTCATGACGCTCCGTCAAGCAATCGGGGTCATCATGGGGGCGAACATCGGTACGACAGTGACCGCGTTCATCATCGGTTTCGATGTCGGCGCCTACGCGTTGCCTGTTATCGCCGTTGGTGCGGTGTTGATTTTCTTCTTTAAAAAAGAAAAGTTGCAACATTTGGGTCAAATCTTCTTCGGTTTCGGGATGCTGTTTTACGGTCTTGAGCTCATGGGAGAAGGTATGAAGCCGCTCCGTTCGAGCGAATACTTCATCGACTTGACGCAATCAATGAGTGATAACCCGTTCCTCGGTGTCGTCGTCGGTACGGTATTCACTGTCATCGTCCAATCGTCATCAGCAACGATCGGGATTTTGCAAGAATTGTATGCCGGTGGATCAATCGACTTGGACGCGGCACTTCCAGTCTTGTTCGGAGACAACATCGGGACAACGATTACAGCGGTACTCGCTTCAATCGGTGCTTCGGTAGCAGCCCGTCGTGCGGCAGCAGCCCACGTCATCTTTAACATTGTCGGGACAATCTTATTCATGATTGCACTCGTACCGTTTACAGCATATATTTACTGGATCACAGATGTTTTAGCGATTGAAGACAAGATGCAAATCGCCTTCGCCCACGGGACGTTCAACGTCGTCAACACGTTCATCCAATTCTGGTTCATCGGAACGATTGCTTGGATCGTGACGAAAATGGTTCCTGGTGAAGATTCAATCGTCGATACGAAAGCACAGCATTTGGATCCAATCTTCATCCAACAGTCACCATCGATCGCCGTCGAACAAGCGAAGTTTGAAGTCATCCGCATGGGCGACTTCGCAAAACTTGGACTTGATGAAGCGCGCAACTATATGACGACTGGCGATAAGAAACATGCCGAGAAGTCAGCGCACATTGAAGAGGCGCTCAACTCGCTTAACTCAAAAATCACAGATTACCTCGTGAAACTCGCTGCCGTTGATTTGACGGAGCAAGAATCACAAGAACATAAGACACTCATGCATGCCATCAACGATATCGAGCGAATCGGTGACCACGTCGAGAATATTATCGAATTGATCGATTATAAGACGGCGACACGTGTCACACTATCGACCGGTGCTCAGAAAGAGTTGACGGAAATGTACGATTTGACACGGGCCACGCTCGAGAAGTCACTTCAAACGTTGGCGAGCGGAGACATGGTCGAAGCGCGTCAAGTCATCGAGATGGAAGCGAAACTCGATATGCTGGAGCGTCAGTTCCGTAAAAATCACGTCGTCCGCTTGAATACAGGTGAGTGTGACGGCCAAGCCGGTATGTTCTTCGTCGATATGCTCTCGAACTTGGAGCGCATCGGTGATCACGCCATGAACATCACAGAAATCACGCTTGAAGATAGAAACGAAGCAACAGTCTAATCCAACGGTCCTTCCGGCTCATTTGAGACGGAGGGACTTTTTGGTTCAATGTGACTTTTGATTGACAGTGACGCGTTCATTCAGTATATTATTACTGTATAACAACGTGGCGGTGTAGCTCAGCTGGCTAGAGCGTACGGTTCATACCCGTGAGGTCGTGGGTTCGACTCCCTCCGCCGCTACCAATAAAGGACCCTTAGCTCAGCTGGTTAGAGCAGACGGCTCATAACCGTCCGGTCGTAGGTTCAAGTCCTACAGGGTCCATTTTGTGAACAGCTTTCTGATGAAAGCTGTTTTTTGTTTTCATTTTTAGTTTTCAAACTCGAAGTCCTGGGTAAATATCCGTTAGCATTTTGTTTTTTGAAAAATATGAAATGAGGCGAAGCGAGATGGAACGAAATCATACGATGATGCAATTTTTTGAATGGCACGTCCCGGCTGATCAGAAACATTGGAAGCGATTGAAAGAACGAGCTTCTGAATTGAAGGAAGTCGGAATTACCGCATTATGGTTGCCCCCTGTCACGAAAGGACAGAGCGACGAGGATACGGGATATGGCGTGTACGATTTGTATGATTTAGGGGAGTTTGACCAAAAAGGAACGGTCGCGACCAAATACGGAACAAAAGAGGAATTACTCGAGGCGACGAAGCATGCCCAAGAACTTGGAATGCAAGTCTATATGGATGTCGTCTTAAACCATAAAGCCGGGGCCGATGCGACCGAGAAGTTCGATGTGCTCGAAGTCGACCCGGAAGATCGCACGAAAGTGCTGTCAGAAGAGCCGTTCGAGATTGAAGGCTGGACCAAGTTTGATTTCGAAGGTCGAAACGACAAACATTCCTCTTTCAAATGGAACTTCCATCACTTTAACGGTACAGATTATGACGCTGCGAACGACCATAGCGGTATCTTCTTCATCCTCGGTGAAAACAAAAAATGGAACGACAACGTCGATGACGAGTTCGGTGTCTATGACTATTTGATGTTCGCCAATATCGATTATCACCACCCAGAAGTCCGTGAAGAAGTTCTTAGCTGGGGCAAGTGGTTTATCGAAGAGACGCAGTGCGACGGGTTCCGACTCGATGCCATCAAACACATCAACTATGATTTCGTTAAAGAGTTCAGCCAGAAAATGAAAGCTGAAAAAGGCGACAACTTCTACTTGGTCGGTGAGTTCTGGAAGTCAGAGCTCGATGCATGCCGTGAGTTCCTCGACAACATCGATTATCACGTCGATTTGTTCGACGTGCCGCTCCATTACAACTTGCAGCGTGCCTCGACAGAAGGAGAATCGTTCGATATGCGGACGATCTTTGACGATACGCTCGTCCAGTCCCACCCGCTCCACTCAGTGACGTTCGTCGATAACCACGATTCACAACCGGCGGAAGCACTCGAGTCATGGGTCGAAGATTGGTTCAAACAAATCGCCTACGGTTTAATCTTGCTTCGCCAAGACGGGTACCCTTGTGTGTTCTATGGGGACTACTACGGCATCAACGGACCGCACCCGGCCGATGGGAAGAAAGTGGCAATCGATCCGCTCCTTTATGCACGCCGGGAGAAAGCGTACGGTCAACAGGACGACTACTTCGATGACGAACACGTCATCGGTTGGGTCCGTCAAGGTGTCGAGGAGATCGAGCGTTCGGGTTGTGCTGTCCTCATCTCGAACAGTGAAGCAGCCGAGAAACAGATGTTCGTCGGCGAGCACCGTGCCGGCGAGAAATGGGTCGATTTGACACAGACCGTCGATGAGGTCATTGAGATTGATGAAGACGGACATGGGGTATTTAAAGTAGCGGCAGGTTCGATTTCGGTTTGGGCGTTACCTGAACAAGACGTCGAGTGAAGCATTACAATTGAGTCGACCGTCACAAATCTGTTACATTTAAAACGAACGTTGTTCAAACCAATTTAAGGGGGATTTTAGTTATGGCTAAATTTGAATTACCACAACTTGATTACGCATACGATGCACTTGAACCACACATTGACGCACGCACGATGGAAATCCACCACACGAAACACCACAACACTTACGTCACGAACGTAAATAATGCACTCGAAGGAAAAGACGTGAACTACTCTTCACTCGAAGAGTTGCTTCAAAACCTCGATTCACTTCCTGCTGACATTCAAACAGCGGTCCGCAACAACGGTGGCGGTCACTGGAACCACTCATTCTTCTGGAAATTGTTGAAGAAGAACGAGAACGGTGCTCCGACGGGCGAACTCGCTTCTGCAATCGACGAAGCGTTCGGCAGCTTCGACGCGTTCAAAGAGGAGTTCACGAAAGCAGCGACAACACGCTTCGGCTCTGGTTGGGCTTGGCTCGTCGTGAAAAACGGCAAACTCGAAGTCACATCGACTCCAAACCAAGATTCACCGATCATGGAAGGCGTTCAGCCAATCCTCGGTCTCGATGTTTGGGAGCATGCGTACTACTTGAACTACCAAAACCGTCGTCCGGATTACATTCAAGCGTTCTTCCATGTCATCGACTGGGATTACGTCGCTAAGCTCTACGCAGACGCAAAATAATGACACAGTCCCGGGATTCGATTGAATCTCGGGATTTTTTCTACATTTCATTATTTTGTAAACAAATTATGATATAGTGAAAATCGAGTCGAAAAATAGAAATAACACTGACATATAGGTCACCTATACTTATAGAAGGAATTGAATCAGAAAGGAGACAACTGAATTGGCCAGAAACCGTGTGAAAGTGCCGAAGAAACGGCGCAACCACCTTCCGTTGCGATTGAACTTATTGTTCTTTATCGTCTTCATCTTATTCGCGACACTCATTTTCCGTTTAGGCGTCGTCCAAATCGTCAACGGTGAGTTGATTGCCCGTGAAGTTCAGAAGACCGAATCAAGCAAAATCAAGTACGAGGTACCGCGCGGTAAAATCTATGACCGCAACGGCCAAGTGCTCGCCGACACCATCTCGAACTACTCGGTCATGTATCGCCGGTCGCAAGTGACGAAGACGGAAGAGCGGCTCGAAGTCGCCATCAAGCTCGCGGAAATCGTCGACGTGCCGGAGAAGGACCGTAAAGTGACGGAGCGGGACCGCAAGGATTATTGGATTGCCATCGATCCGGAGCGCTCGCAAGAACGGGTCCAAAACCTGTTGGCTGATTTATCGGAAGAAGAACGGGCCGCCATGTCGAACCAAGACGTCGACCAGTTGTTGCTCGATTCCATCACGGACGCGGAAATCACGTTTGATGATGCGACCGAAGAAATCATCGCTATCAAACATAACATGGAGTCAGGCTATGCGCTCGACCCACAAGTCATTAAAATCGGGGCGTCTCCAAAAGAAATGGCACTGATTGAAGAAAACTTGGAACTGCTCCCTGGCGTCAGTGTTGAACCGTATTATCAGCGGGATTATCCGTTCGGTGAGACGTTCCAAAGCTTCCTCGGAAGTTATCGTCAAATCCCAGCCGAGCAGCGCGCTTCGTATCAAGCGAAGGGGTATGGCTTGAATGATCGGGTCGGAACGTCTTATCTCGAACAACAGTATGAGGACGTGCTACGCGGGACCCCGGCCTATGACGTCTTCACGACGTATAAAGGGGAACCGGTCGGAGAACCGACTCGCGTTAGCGGGAACCCAGGGAAAGATATCATCTTGTCGACGGACATCGAATTCCAAAAAGAAATCGATGAGATTTTGAAGAAAGCGATTCGAGCCGGCCGCTCGGGCAGCCCGCACTTTGACCGTGCCTTCGCCGTCGTCATGAACCCGCAAACGGGTGAATTGCTCGCCCTCTCGGGACAAGAGCTCGACTATGAAACGAACGAATTCAAAGACGTCTCGACCGGGACGGTCCTGCGGGCGAGTCAAATCGGCTCGACAATCAAGGGAGCGACGGTCGCGTTCGGACTTGAAGAAGAAGTCATCCAACCGGGTGAATATATTTATGACACGCCGATTCGTATCGGTTCGTCACTTAAGTCGTCGTACCGGAACATGGGGAACATCAACGACCTTGATGCCCTCGCGTTATCATCGAACATTTATATGTTCCAAATTGCCCTGCGGCTCGCCGATTACTACTCGACCGGCCAAATCGTCGGAGAGAACGTGACCGAGGCATTCAATACGATGGAACATTACTATAAGCAGTTCGGACTCGGAATTGAGACAGGGATCGACCTCCCATATGAATCAATCGGATTCCGTAGCGTACCGGACCGTGTTACGCTCCTCATGGATATGTCGATCGGTCAGTTCATCTCATACACGCCGATTCAATTGGCGCAGTATACGTCGACGCTTGCGAACGGCGGATACCGGATTCAACCGCATCTCTTGAAAGAAATCATCGAACCTGGCTCGCTCGACGAAGCGAACAAGCAAGTCGTCAGCACGTTCCAACCGAACGCGCTCAATAAAGTCGATATTCGTGATGAATTTCTTCAACGGGCGCGCCAAGGATTCCGGCAAGGGGTCGAGAGTGGAACGTCTCGTATCCTGCAACAGACGGGAATCACGGCGGCCGGTAAGACCGGTACCGCTCAAGCGATCGCGGAAGGGCCAGATGGTCAAGCGAAGCGAAACGCGAACGGTGAACCGATTAAGACACTCAACTCGAACCACGTCGGCTGGGCGCCATATGATGACCCGGAAATCGCTTGGGCCATCATCATGCCAGGCCTCGAGGCGGAAGGGATCAACACCCGTGTCGCGCACGACATCATGAAGGCGTATTTCGACTTAGAAGACGTCCAAGCACAGATTCAATAAAGAAGTCACTTCGGTGGCTTCTTTTTTTCGTCTTTACAATTCTTTTACGTTCCGTTTATTTCTCGTTAATAGTAGTTTATTAGGATGTTAATTGTAGGACAGAACAACGAAGCCACAACACAAATCAAAGCAAACTCAAGGAGGACGTCAGAAATGTCTTGGATGAAAAAATCAGCTTTAGTCGCTTCAATCACTTCGGTGGCCATCATCGGTGCCGCGTGTGGGAATAATGAAGAAGGTGGCGGCGCAGCCGACGGTGAAGGACTTTCAGGTAAAGTCGTCATGGACGGTTCGTCAACAGTCTTCCCGATTATGGAAGCCGTAGCCGAAGAATATTCAGCTGAACAGCCAGACGTTGAAGTCACGGTCGGTGTCTCAGGTACGGGTGGCGGATTTAAACGTTTCGTAACAGGCGAGACAGACTTCTCGAACGCGTCACGTGAAATCAAAGAAGAAGAAGCGGCTGAAGCCGAGAAGAACGGTGTCGAGTATACACAACTCGCTGTCGCTCTCGATGGTCTCTCGCTCGTCGTCAACCCAGAGAACGATTGGGCTCAAGACATCACAATCGACGAACTCAACAAGATGTGGACTGACCCTAACGTGAAGACATGGAAAGACGTACGCTCAGACTGGCCAGACGAAGAAATCTCATTCTTCTCACCAGGTAAAGACTCAGGAACGTTCGACTTCTTCAATGAAGCCGTCCTTGAAGACACGGACATTCGTGAAGACGCGCAATTGTCAGAAGATGATAACGTCCTCGTGACAGGGGTCGCCGGTACGAAAGGTGCGATCGGATTCTTCGGTTATGCGTACTACATTGAAAACCAAGATACGCTTCGTGCGATGAACGTCGAAGGCGTCGAACCGACGACAGAGACGATCAACGATCTTTCATACCCGCTCTCACGTGAGATTTACACATACGTGAACAACGCGTCATTGAAAGATAAGCCACAAGTCGCTGACTACACACGCTTCATGAACGAAAATGCAGCAGCACTTTCTGAAGAAGTCGGATATGTCGGCATGGAGCAAGCCCGTTACGATGAGAATGCCAAAATGATCGACGAGATCGCTGGCGAGTAAATAGCGCAGATGGCAGAAGGTGAGACTCGGTCTCGCCTTCTCGCCGTGCTTTCTAGTATGAAGAGGTAGGGAGCGATACACGAGATGAATCAACCAAACAAAGGGTTTTCAATTCGAGAGATGATTGAAATCAATAAGAAAAAGAAATATAGTACGACGAACGTGTTTGATAAAATCATGCCGTTCTTATTATTCTTGAGCGCATTCGTTTCGGTCGTCACGACGGTCGGCATCGCGTTCACACTCGGTTTTGAACTGTTCAAGTTTTTCGAGCGTGTACCGGTCGCCGAATTTTTAGGCTCAACCGAATGGTATCCGCTTAGTGCCGATCAACGGTTCGGCGTCTGGGCCCTCGTCATGGGGACTCTACAGATTACCGTCATTGCCATGATTGTTGCTGTACCGCTTGGTTTGGCGTCAGCGATTTATTTGAGCGAATATGCGTCTGAACGTGCTCGCACGATTTTGAAGCCGATTCTTGAAGTACTCGCCGGTGTTCCGACGATCGTCTTCGGATTTTTCGCCTTGTCGTTCGTCACACCAATCTTGCAAGCGCTCATTCCTGGATTAAAGATTTATAACGCGCTTAGTCCAGGGATTGTCGTCGGGATTATGATTATCCCAATGATTGCATCGATTTCGGAAGACGCGATGAGTGCTGTTCCGAAAAAGATTCGGGAAGGGGCGCTCGGACTTGGCGCGACACGTCTCGAGGTCGCCATCAAAGTCGTCATGCCAGCTGCTCTATCCGGGATTATCGCCTCGATCGTCCTTGGGATGAGCCGGGCCATCGGTGAGACGATGATTGTGACAATCGCAGGTGGGTCGCAACCGAACTTCGAGTTCAACCCACTTAACGCGATTCAAACGATGACGGCTTATATCGTCCAAATCGCCAAAGGTGATGCAGGATATGGAACAATCGAATACTACAGTATCTATGCGGTCGGTGCGCTGTTGTTCGTCTTCACCCTAGTGATGAACTTGTTCGCGAACTGGGTGACGCGCCGCTTCAGAGAGGAGTACTAATATGGCATTGCCGAACAGTGAGTTCAAGAATACGAAGAACTTGATGGACCGTGATTCCGTTTCACAACGAATCAAGCGTCGTCTCCAATTAAATGAAATCTTTAAGTACGTCTTTTTAGCAGGACTTGTCTTTGCCCTGCTCGTCCTATCGACATTGATTTATGATGTCGTCTCTAAAGGTGGCGGTTGGGTGAACTTGGACTTCCTCCGCAACTTCCCGTCGCGCCGTCCGGAACAGGCCGGATTGTATCCAGCCCTGATCGGGACGCTCTGGTTGATGGTGCTCATCGTCCCGATGGTCTTCATCGTCGGTGTCGGTGCTGCCATCTATTTAGAGGAGTACGCACCGAAAAACCGGATCACGTCGTTCATTGAAGTGAATATCTCGAACTTGGCCGGTGTCCCGTCAATCGTCTTCGGATTGCTCGGTTTGACGATTTTTGTTCGCATTATGGAACTTGGGAACTCCATCATGGCCGGTGCGTTGACGCTCGGGTTGATGAGCTTACCAATCGTCATCGTCGCCTCACAAGAAGCGCTCCGTTCCGTCAAGATGGAATTGCGCCACGCGTCACTTGCACTCGGAGCCTCGAAGTGGCAGACGACGTTCAACGTCGTCTTGCCGTCAGCGATTCCAGGGATTATCACGGGGATCATCTTGGCCGTATCACGTGCCATCGGTGAAACGGCCCCATTGATTATGGTCGGTGCGGCGACGTTCATTTCGACGACGCCAAGTAGCGTGTTCTCTGATTTCACGGCGCTTCCGATTCAAATCTACAACTGGACGAGCCGTCCACAAGCTGAATTCCAAAACTTAGCAGCTGCCGGAATCATCGTATTGATGACGATGTTGATCATCATGAACTCGGCTGCCATCTATATCCGTAACAAGTACACGAACCGACATTAAGTCGTAGCAGGTAACGAGGAGGACTCTCGAGATGATGAAACAAAAAGAACTCAAAGGAGATCATGAAGTGAATACAACGACGACTCAACCAACCGGAACGGTGATGCAAAAAGACAGTGCCTATGTCGTGAACAACTTGAATTTATGGTACGGCGACGATCAGGCATTGATCGACGTCAACCTCGACATCAAGAAAAATGAAGTGACGGCCATCATCGGACCGTCTGGTTGTGGGAAGTCTACGTTCATCAAGACGTTGAACCGGATGGTCGAGCTCGTGCCGTCTGTCCGTACGAATGGTGAAATCTTGTATCATGGCCGCAACATCTTCGATCGTGACTATAAAGTGGAAGATCTTCGGACATCGGTCGGCATGGTGTTCCAACAACCGAACCCATTCCCGAAATCGGTATATGACAACGTGGCATACGGGCCACGCACGCACGGCATTAAAAACAAAAAAGTGCTTGACGAGATTGTCGAGCGCTCGCTTCGCGGCGCTGCAATCTGGGATGAAGTAAAAGATCGCTTGAATGAGAATGCCTATGGCCTCTCGGGTGGACAGCAGCAACGTCTCTGTATCGCCCGGACACTTGCCATCGAACCGGACGTCATCCTTATGGATGAACCAACGTCGGCCCTTGACCCAATCTCGACTCTCAAAGTCGAAGAGCTCGTCCAAGAGTTAAAAGAGCAGTACTCGATTATCATCGTTACACACAACATGCAGCAAGCGGCCCGTGTCTCGGATAAGACAGCGTTCTTCTTGAACGGAGAAGTCGTCGAATTCGATGCGACTGACAAAATCTTCTCGAATCCAACGGACAAACGGACTGAAGACTATATTTCTGGCCGGTTCGGTTAAGAAGGGGAGACTACCATGGCACAAAATCGCACATTTTTTGATATCAAGTTAACTGAACTAGAAGATAAAGTCGTTCGCTTAGCGAATTTGACGATGCGTCAAACGGCTACGGCCATCGAAGTGCTCGAAAAACACGATCTCGAGCTCGCCCAGACGGTCATTGACAACGACAATGAACTCGATGATCTCGAGCTCGAAATCAATGACGAGGCGATTCTATTGATCGCGAAACAACAACCGGTCGCGACTGACCTGCGTCGCTTGATTGTGACGATGAAATCGGCGACAGACCTTGAGCGCATCGCGGACTATGCGACAAACATTGCCAAAGCCGTGACCCGCATCGAACACGTCCCGTACGTGTTGGATATCAAGCCGCTTAAGCAAATGGCCGAGCAGTTGATTGACATGCTCGAGCTGGCGACGCGTGCTTATCGAAAAGGCGAGGTCAGCCGAGTCCGTGACTTGAACGAGATGGACAAAGTCATCGATGACTTGAACTTACAAACAATTAAGCAATACATGGGCTCTGTGCCGACGATGGCTGTCGGGACGAACGACGTCTATGAATTTTCGAACATCGCCCGCTACTTAGAACGGATGGGCGATCACGTGACCAATTTCGGCGAACACCTCATTTTCCTCGAAAAAGGGAAACATTATGATTTAAACCAGTAAGAAGAGTGGTAAAGAACAACAGACCAGTTGTTCTTTACTTTTTTTTGTGCAGGAATTCACGGGTTGGAGGCGAATAGTAGAACACATGGATTTTTTTTAGGAAGGGAGCCACAAATAGATGGAAGAGAAAATCGTTTCCTTGAAGCAACAAGGACTAACGTTAAAACAGATTGCAGAACAATTAGACATGCCAGTCGGGAAAGTGCAGTACGCTTGGCGTAAATGGCGTTCCCAACACGGCGAACCAGCCAAACCGGTAGCCGCCGCTCCAAAACGAAAGACCGAAGGGAAGAAAGCAATGAGTCCGAAACCGAAGCAAGTACCCGCCTCATCTGGGACGCAGGTCGCTTCGACGCTGCAACATGAGCTGCCAGTCCAATCACCACTGTTAGATAAAGGCCCAGACGGGTTCTGGAAGCTTCCAGACCGCTATGATCAAGATTTGATGCATGCGGTCGTCCAATCGCCGAACGCCGTCTACGTCTTTTGGGAAGTGTCTGACAGCGTCAAAGAGACGTTATCGATGCAGTTCATGCGTCCGTGGGAAGATTTGCCGAAGGCGTTCCGGATCCTTGACATCACGTTGCTCGATTACGCGAGCGGTCATGCGAACCGGTCGTATACGTTCGAATTGCCGGAGATGACGAACAGTTGGTTCGTTCGGCCACTCGACCCGAACACGACGTATGTGTTCGAGTTTGGCATTCGGACGATGGAAGGGGAGTTCCTTCCGTTGCTCGCGTCTTCACCGATTGATACGCCACGGGCAGAGCCGGCCGGCCATGGTCGTTTCGCTGAACCGGTACGACGTTGGCAATACGGGGAAGTCGAGTCTCCTGAACTTCTCGACACGCTACCTAAATATTCTGCATATCGATTCGTGCGCTGAGGAGGATTTATTTGATGAAACCAGGTTATTTTTCACTCGTCCTTCATGCCCACCTTCCGTACGTGCGACATGAAGAGAAACACCGCTTAGAAGAGAGATGGGTGTATGAAGCCATCTCCGAGACATATATCCCGATTCTGTGGCAAGTCGACCGTCTGCAGAGACCGCTCCATTGGACGGTCAGTATCTCACCGCCCGTCGTCGAGATGCTCGCCGACCCGCTCGTCCAGGACCGTTACGTGGAGCACTTGGATGAGATGCTTGAATTGATTGACATCGAGCTCGCCGAAGGGCGAAGCGAACCGGAAGTCGAGACGCTTCATTTTTATCGTCAGCGCTACAATGACTTAAAAACGACGTTTCTTCATTGGGAGAAAAACTTGAACCATGCGTTCCGTACATATCGTGAGCAAGGGTTCATCGATATGGTCACATGTACGGCGACGCACGGCTTCAACCCGCACTTGTTCACGGAGCAGGCCGCCCGCGCGGAAATCCGTACCGGTTTGAACTGTTTCGAGCGTCATTACGGGTTCCGCCCGACCGGTATTTGGTTGCCGGAGTGTGCCTATACGCCGGGTGTCGACCGCATCTTGTACGAGGAAGGCGTTCGTTATACGTTCGTCGATGAGCACGCTTTACTCGATGCCGACCCTACTCCGGACAAGGGGATTGGCGCACCGGTCTACTCGCCGCATGGCGTCGCCTTGTTCCCGCGTGACCAAATCATCTCCGGGAAGATTTGGAGCTCGATGATCGGGTATCCGGGCCATCCTGACTATCGCGAGTTTTATCGTGACCTCGCCTATGACCGCGACTGGGCGTATATTGAAAAGTTCATGCACCCAGAAGGGATTCGATTCGATACCGGTCTGAAGATGCACCGCATCACGGGCGACTCGGATGAGAAAGACTATTATGTCCGCGCCTGGGCCGAACATCAAATCGACAACCACGCCCTCGATTTTGCGCAGACGCTCGAAGGGCATCTCGAGGCCCATGGTGGACAAATGTTCCCGCCGTTCCTCGTGACGGCACCGTTCGATGCCGAGTTGTTCGGACATTGGTGGTTTGAAGGACCTGAATTCCTCGGCAAGGTCGCCGAGCGGCTCGAAGAGTTCGGAATCGAGACGATTACGCCGGCCCTGTTCCTCGAGCGCCACTTCCAAGACCTCGAGACAGTACACGTCTCGATGAACACGTGGGGGCGTAAAGGTTATGGTGACGTGTGGATCAACGAGCGCAACGAATGGATGCTCCGCCACTTGCACATGATGGAGACACAACTCGTCAAAGACGTGGCCGATTATCGTCACGCCTCACCGCTCGTCGATCGTGCGCTCATTCAACTCGTGCGACATTACGTCCTCGCCGTATCGAGTGACTGGGCCTTCATCCTCGACGGACAGACGACGGCTCAATATGCAGCCGAACGCTTCCGCGAGCACACACGCCTGTTCGCTGAGCTCGAGACGGCACTGTATCAAGACAAGTTATCGGATGAACTGCTCGCCGACCATTATCGCGCGTATCCGTTCCTTGATGATGTGGACATTGACATCGACACGTTCCTGTCTCCGCACGACTATTACGTGACTGAGGAACGTGACAGTGAAGGCGAGGCGATTCTCGTCTTGACGCCAGAATATACAGGCAACGTCGTCGGTGATCTCGGACGCCGTGTCATCGACGAGGTCGAAGCCCGGGCGGCGGAAGGCGAGACGGTGTACGTCTTGACCCCGTTCAAGGAAGGGTTACCGGAGTATGAACGTCACAACCACGTCCACGTGTACCGCGTTCGTCTGACGAGCCCGTTCTTGGAGCACGTGATGAACCAAGTCGCGGCCCAAAACGTGGCGTACGTCAAACTTGCGCATGAGCTCGTGGCCAAAGTTCCGTTCAAAGCGATCCATCAATTTGATTGGATGACGATTCCTGCGGCACGTTCGCTTGCGAAAGCACTACAAGTTCCGTTATACTCAACTATGTTGTCCTTTGAAACGACCCGCAATCCGCACGGACACGGCGGTCTGTTCGACGCGATTCACCGAATCGAGAACAGCGTCCTCGCTGAAGCCGACACGGTGTACATCTGCGAACAACTATCGACTGAGGAAGTCGGAATGCGCTATGCGATTGGTGATAACGTAAAAACCTGCCTGCCGCTCGATGCTTCGCCATACGGGCAAAAACGTTTGAAAAAGAACACGAAATAACCTTGCTTTTTCAAATAAAAATTGGTAGGATAATTGAGTATGCTTAGACTGTAAAGCAAAAGCACTTGATACAACATTAGTAAGATGGGAGTGAAAGAAATGCGCGTTAAAATCACACTAGCTTGCACAGAAACAGGCGATCGCACGTACATCACGAAGAAAAACAAACGTAACAACCCAGAGCGCCTCGAATTGCGCAAATACAACCCACGTCTCCGTCGTCACACGCTTTACCGCGAAGTGAAATAATGAGACTGGCCGTCACTCATGTGGCGGCCTTTTTTTTGAACAAGGGGGAATTGAAATGATTGAAAAGAAACAACTTCGGCAAGCCGTACATCGTCAAATCCGTGAACTCGACGACCGGTCGGACCGGGACCGCGTCATCATACATACATTGACCGAACTGAAGGCGTGGCAAGAGGCGGACACGGTGGCTGTCACGCTCGCCCTCGATTTAGAGATTGATACGTTGCCGCTCATCCGCTTAGCATGGAAGGCAGGAAAATCGGTGTTTGTGCCGAAAGTTACGAAACAGGGACTCACGTTCCATGAGATTCATTCGCTAGAAGACCTCGAGCCGGGCGTCATGAATATATTGGAGCCGACGACTGAAGCGACGATGCGCTCGATTGACGTCTGTATCGTCCCCGGCCGCGTGTTTGACCGGTCCGGCTATCGAATCGGATGGGGAGGCGGCTATTATGATCGCTACCTCGCCACGTACAAAGGGACGACCATCGCGTTGGCCTATGACGTTCAACTGCTCGATGAGATCCCGATTGAGCCACACGACATTCCTGTCGAATTCATCGTGACGGAAAGGGAAACGATTTTATGTTCGCCATCTTCCTTGTAACTTGTTTGGTGGCCTTTGCCGGCTATCGATTGCGCTCGTTGACCCGCTCCGGTGCCGTCTTGACGGTCGTGACGGGGACGGTCATCGGCTACGGTTTCGGTTGGTTCGGGCTCTATTTACTCGGTGTCTTCTTCTCGACATCGTCGCTCGCCTCGAAATATCGTGCCCGGGACAAGGCGCCTGTCGATGAGATTGTTGAGAAATCGGGTCCCCGTGATTTCGTACAAGTGCTCGCCAACGGGGGCGTCGGCATGGTAACGGCGCTTGGAATGATTTTTGCGCCAAACGACGCCTGGTTATTCGCTTATGTCGCCTCGATTGCCGCGGCGACGAGTGATACGTGGGGATCTGAGTTCGGCGTCCTCGCCAAGCAGAAACCGCGCTCGATTCGGACGTTCCGTGAAGTCGAACCGGGAACGAGTGGTGGGGTGTCCGTGTTCGGTACGGTCATGTCGATCGTCGGGGCCACGGTCATCATCCTCGCCGCGCTTCCATTTATCGAGATTGATGTGACGTTCGCGCTCGTCTTGATCGCCCTCGGATTGAGCGGCAGCGTCGTCGACACATTGTTAGGGGCCACGGTGCAAAGGAAATACCGATGCCGTGTGTGCGGCAAGTTGACCGAGAAGAAAATGCATCATCGTGAGCCGACGGCTTATGTGTCGGGCTGGCGTTTTCTCGGCAATGACGCCGTCAACTTTTTGTCGATTGCCGCGGCCGCGACGATTAGTTTCCTCTTGTTACGATGAGGGTAGTACAGAAAATGTAGATGTTTCAAACGAATGTGAATTTTGTCACAATATCGCCAAAGTGAAAACGGTTTCCTTAGTAGTGAGTGTTTGTGAATGATGTTACAATCTTTATGTAACAGACATAACAAAAACATGAAACAGATTGTTCGAAGGGTGGAGAATCAATATGGAAACATTAAATCATGCAAAAGTAACACGCGTCGCGCTCGTCGGGGCCGGAGCGGTCGGTGCCAGCTTTGCGTACCAATTGACGACAGCAAGTCTTTGTGAGGAACTCGTCATTATCGACATCAACAAATCGAAGGCGGAAGGCGAAGCGATGGACTTGAACCACGGCGTCTCGTTCGCTTCTTCACCGATGCGCGTCTGGGCAGGGGACTATACGGACTGTGGTGCAGCAGATATCGTCGTCATCACTGCCGGTGCTCCGCAAAAACCGGGTGAAACTCGCCTCGACCTCGTCGAGAAGAACGCCAAAATCATGAAATCGATGATTGGGGACATCATGGCATCTGGATTCGACGGCATCATCATCATCGCCTCGAACCCGGTCGACATCATGACACATTTGGCTTGGAAATACTCAGGTTTACCGAAACACCGCGTGTTCGGATCAGGAACGGTACTCGATACGTCACGTCTCCGTTACATGCTCGGTGACTATTTCAACGTCGATCCACGCAACTGCCACGCCTACATCATGGGTGAGCACGGAGACACGGAATTCGCGGCCTGGAGCAACGCCCGCATCTACGGGAAGTCGGTCGAGCAGTTGCTTGAAGAGAACGACGAATATACATGGGAAGACCTCGAAGACATCTACGTCAACGTTCGGGACGCGGCGTACCACATCATCGAGCGCAAAGGCGCGACGTACTACGCCATCGGCCTCGGTTTGCTCCGTCTCGTCAAGGCTGTGCTCCGTAACGAGAACACGTTGTTGACGGTCGGCGCACATTTAGATGGTGAATACGGCTTGAACGATATCCATATCGGTGTACCGGCCATCATCAACCGCCAAGGAGTCCGTCAAGTCGTGGAAATCGAGTTGTCAGACGAAGAAAAACAAAAGATGCATCATTCGGCAGAAGTGTTATTGAAAACGATGCAACCTGTCTTATAAGAACGATTACTCGTTCTGTCATGACCGTAGTTGGCTCCCGCCACTACGGTTTTTTTGTGGACCGACGGAAGAGCGGGGCAGATTGGGGCGATGCTCGATTTTGTCGTCCTGCCTAAATTCCTTTAGAATGAAAGTATAGAAGGAGGTGAGCCAACATGACAGAACCAGCTTGTTTTTGGGAAGATGTATATCGTGCCGTCGAAGCAGGAGGACGCATCGAGGGCGTCTTAGAGCCGTCGCGGGCACTTTTATTGTTCGACACGAAAGCGGGGGATGTCTATCACCTCTACATACGGACAGATAAGGCGTGGGCGAACCATGTCGCCTTGGACGTCGAGGCGGTCATGAACTCGTTTCGCTTGGCCCGAATCGGCCGCGAGAAGCTCCATGTCCACATTTATGGTGACCCGCTCGTCGATGAAGAGCGTCTGTCGTCGCTCACGTTCCCGATTGCGGCAAAAGTGAAGCTCGAGATGCGGCCGTGCGCCGAAACGGAAACGTCATATCGCCCGCGTGCCGTCGCCCTCGACCAACAACGGAAAAATGAACTGAAGCAACGGTTCGCCTTTGGGAAGCCTCAGTTCGTCTATGCGCTCATGTTCGTGACGTTCCTCGTCATGTGGTTCGCCGAATCAATCGGCTCGACGCTCGATCCGAACACGCTCATCCGCTTCGGTGCGAAAGTGAATCCTCTCATCGACGAAGGAGAATGGTGGCGTCTGATCACACCGATGTTCCTTCATATCGGTTGGTTCCATTTCGCCATCAACATGTTCGCGCTCTGGTCACTCGGCCCGCTCGTGGAACGGATGTACGGGTCGACGCGTTTCGCCACCATTTATCTGTTGGCAGGTGTCATCGCCACGGTCGCCTCGTATGCGTTCAGCGAAGCCATCTCGGCCGGCGCGTCCGGGGCATTGTTTGGGCTTGTCGGCGCACTGCTCTATTTCGGACTGCGCGACCGCTCCTTATTTATGAAGACACTCGGCCCTCCACTGTTTATTATGTTAGGATTAAACGTGGGACTCGCTTTCGTCCTTGGCGCTAGTTTGGACCATTCCGCACACGCGGGTGGACTCGTCGGGGGCTTTCTGATGGCGGGAGTGGTCGGCTTACCGGATGAACACGTGAAGAAACGTCGCCTGCTATTTGCGGGGCTCGTGTTCGTGGCGTCCGGCATATTATTTTGGCTCGGCTACAATCGATGACAAAGGAGTAAGGGTATGATTGAAACGTTGAAGCAATTGGTTGAAATTCCAAGTCCGTCCGGGATGACGGACGAGGCGATCGGATTCGTCGAACAAGAACTGACGGCACTCGGGATCCCCACGAAACGCTTGAACAAAGGGGCGCTTCTGGCGACATTTGAGGGCAAATCGAATCGAGCCCGCCTGTTGACGGCCCATGTCGATACGCTGGGCGCGATGGTGAAAGAAATCTTGCCGAGCGGCCGCTTGCGCTTGACGCAAGTCGGTGGATACGCCTGGACCGCAATCGAAGGGGAGAACTGTCTGGTTCATGCCGAGACGGGTGCGCCGATTGAAGGAACGATTCTCATTCATCAATCGAGCGTCCATGTCTATAAGGATACGAATAGCGCCGAACGGACGGCGTCAACGATTGAAGTGCGCTTGGACGCGGACGTCCATACAGCCGAAGACGTAAGGGCCCTCGGTATCGAGGTCGGGGACTTCGTCTCATTCGACCCGCGCTTCCGTCAGACCGACGCCGGTTATATCAAATCACGTCATCTCGATGACAAGGCGTCCGTTGCCATCTTGCTCGATTTGGCGAAAGATCTGGTCGAGGCGGAGTTGCCACACCCGGTCCATTACTTGATCTCGAACTATGAAGAGGTCGGGTTCGGGGGCAACGCCGGAATTCCCGAAGCGGTGACTGAATATATCGCTGTCGATATGGGTGCGCTCGGGGACGGGCAACACTCGGACGAGTATACAGTTTCGATTTGTGCGAAAGATTCGTCAGGCCCGTATGATCTCGGGTTGCGCCGTCAATTCACCGCGCTATGCCGGGAACATGACATCGCCCATAAAGTCGATATCTATCCGTACTATGGATCGGACGCCTCGGCTGCAATCGGAGCCGGCTACGATGTGCGCCACGCGCTCGTCGGACCAGGCATCGAGTCGAGCCATAGCTATGAGCGGACGCATCTCAAATCGCTCGAAGCGACGCGGGAACTGCTGTACCGTTTCGTGCTCACCGCGATGGAGGACGAACGATGAAAAATTTTTATGACGTCCAGCAATTTTTGAAATCGTTCGGCACGATCATTTATATCGGGGAGCGCGATGCCGAGATCGGGCTCATGATGATGGAACTCGATGAGTTGCATGCGGGCGGAATGATTGAACAACGGGAATATGATACGGCCAAGATTATTTTGACCCATGAACTGAAAAATTCAAGAGATTGACAGAAAAACCCCTAGTGCAAAGGTTTGCACTAGGGGTTTAATAGTGTAAACTATGGGATGAAAGCGATTTAATCGAGACGAGGAGTGGAACACATGAAGTGGTTATTAGGAATCGACATTGGTGGAACGACGGTGAAGATGGCCGTCCTCGATATGAACGGGATTATTTCTGACAAGTGGGAGATTACAACGGATATTCGTGAGAACGGGGTACATATTCCGACTGATATTGCCGCTTCATTCGAAGCCTATTTAGAAACGTCGGGCAAAGCGAAGCAAGATTTCGCAGGAGCGGGCATCGGGGCACCAGGCTTTATCAACTTTTCAGAAGGTGTGGTCGAATATTCACCAAATATCGGCTGGAAAAACTTTGCGCTCGTCAGCGAGTTCGAGAAAGCGGTCGGTTTGCCGGCCGTCTTAGAGAATGACGCCAATGCTGCCGCACTCGGTGAAATGTGGAAAGGGGCAGGCGAAGGCGCGTCAGAACTGCTCGCCATCACGCTCGGCACAGGCGTCGGCGGCGGTGTCATCACGAACGGCAATATCGTCCACGGGGCTGCTGGTATGGCTGGGGAGATTGGCCATATCACGGTTGAACGTGACGAGTCGAAAGCCGTCATGTGTGGCTGCGGCCGTAAAGGTTGCATCGAGACGATTGCTTCGGCTACAGGGGTCGCTCGTCTGGCGCTCCAAAAACGTAAAGGTCGGACGACGTCCTTGAACGAACTGAACGAAGTGACGGCACGCGACGTGTTCGAAGCGTATAAAGCGAACGATGTCGTCGCGACAGAAGTCGTGAACGAGATGACCGAATATCTCGGATTGACGATTTCGAATATCGCCAACACGTTGAACCCGAAGATGATCGTCATCGGCGGAGGCGTCTCGAAAGCACGCGAAGCACTCCTCGAGCCGCTCGACGAGCAGTTCAAACGGTTCGCCCTCGAGCGCGTCTATGCGTCGACGGCGTTCAAAATCGCGGAACTCGAGAACGATGCGGGTGTCATCGGTTGTGCGTGGCTCGCTCGTAAACACTTTATCCCGACTCGTGTATAACGTTTGTCCATGTACGCCTGCGATTTGACGCAGGCGTGTTTTTTATTTGGAACGGGTATGGGATAATGTAAAATTTGTAATGACGGAGTTGATTTTTTGTTAAAAAAGGGGTAAGATTTGGACTTGATACCGGACTGTTATCGTACGTGAAATGGATAACAAGCCAATTGGACTTATAAAAAATAGGGGGACGCGAATCAGTTGGTCTCGTCGCCCGTTGAACAGAGGAGGAGGCCGTCAGATGAAGTCATCTCAGAGCTTCTCGAAGCTTACTATGCGACTGAATGATACGGTCCGCGCTTCGTTTCATGAATATCGGTTATTTTGGATTTTCTCGCTATTACTTTGGACGAAGACGTACGTAGTTTACCAATTTTTCTTCAATATCCCGATTGAAAACACCGCTCAGGCATTCATTCTGCTGATCAGCCCGATCAGCTCCACTCTATTCCTATTCGCGTTCAGTTTCTTCTTTAAAGGAAATAAGCAGAAATGGGTCTTGTACATGCTGTATGCCGCAGCATCGTTCATCTTGTTTGCGGATGCCGTCTATTACCGCGAGTTTACCGACTACTTGACGATGCCGGTCATCTTGCAACCGTCGAACATGGAGACGTTGTCGACATCGTTCACGTCACTGTTGGAATGGAAAGATTTGATTATCCTCGGGGACGTTCTCATCTTGCCGTTCATCCTATGGCGCATCAACGCGACAGCGACGGCTGCCTCTCATCGGAGAGCGCTCGTGACGTTCGCGACGGCCGTCGTCGTGTTCTTGTTCAACTTGTCGCTCGCTGAAACAGAGCGTCCGGAACTGTTGACTCGTTCGTTCGACCGGGAACTGTTGGTCAAGAATATCGGGACGTTCAACTTCCACGTCTACGATGCGATGCTTCAAACGAAAACGTCGGCCCAGAAGGCGATGGCTGACGGGTCAGAACTCGCCAAAATCGAGAAGTACACCCGTCAACACTATGCAGCACCGAACCCGGATTACTTCGGGAAATATAAAGGCAAGAACGTGGTCGTCGTCTCGTTCGAGTCGGCCCAAAACTTCACGCACAACATGAAAGCGTCGAATGGCGAGTACATCACACCGAACTTGAACAAACTGATCGAAGAGTCCCACTACTGGCCGAACTATTACCATACGGTCGGTCAAGGGAAGACGTCGGATGCCGAGTTCGCACTCGACAACTCGCTATACGGACTTCCGCGTGGTGCCGTCTACTTCACGAACGCCGATAACGAGTATCAGGCACTCCCTGAATTGATTAAGGAAGATAATTACTACTCGGCCGTGTTTCATGCGAACAACAAATCGTTCTGGAACCGAGACTTGATGTATAAAAACATCGGCGTCGACCAGTTCTTCGATGAGAAGAGCTATGACCTTGGCAACCCCGAGGACATGACGGAATGGGGACTGCTCGATGACAGTTTCTTCGAACAGTCGATTCCGATGCTCGAGGAGCTACCGGAACCGTTCTATGCGAAGTTCATCACGCTCACGAACCACTTCCCGTACACGATGCCGAGCGAGGACTACGAACTCGTGCCGAAATTCGAGACGAGTTCGACGACACTCAACAACTTCCCACAAGCGCTCGCGTATCAAGATTATGCGCTCGGCTTGTTCATCGATGAGTTGAAGGCGAACGGCATGTGGGACGACACGATTTTCGTCGTCTACGGTGACCATTACGGGATCTCGACGAACCATAATGACGCCATGGCTGATCTGCTCGGGAAAGACGAGTTGACGCCATACGACGTCGCCAAGCTCCAGTCCGTCCCGTTCGCGGTTCATCTACCGGGACAAGACAAGGGTGAAGTGCACGAGACGATCGGCAGTCATATCGATATGAAGCCGACGATCTTGCACTTGCTCGGGATCGACACGTCGGACACGGTAGGCTTCGGAAGTGACTTGTTATCGGAAGACCGGACGAGCCGCGCCATCTTCCGGGATGGCACCGTCATCACCGACGAATACGTGTGGACGCAATCGACATGCTATGACGCTTCGAGCGGTGAAGTCGTCGAGGACGTCTCGCTCTGTGGACCGGATAGTGCAGAAGCAGAGAAGATTCTCCAAATGAACGATGATTTGATTTACTCAGATTTGCTCCGCTTCAAAGAGCAGACCGAACAATAACAAATAGCGCCGTCCCGCTTAGCCGGGACGGCGCTATTTGTTATACAAAAAAAGACGACCAGAGTCGTCTTCGTGCTCATTAGCTTGGGATTCCACCGTAAATCAATGTCGCGACGCCGAAAAATCCGAATACGAGTACAGTGACCGCGGCGAAAGCAAGTGGAAAGAATTGGCGCTTCTTAAACGAACGGGCCATTCCCCAGATTGCAACGAGTGCAACGATGAGCGAGATCCATCCAAATGGTTCATACAAATGCATGACGAGTTCCCCCTTTATTATACGTCATGAAATTCATAAAAATTTCACTGAAATATCATTATTATTTTATCCGATAATGTAGACGCTGTCGAGAAAAGAAAGCCTCCGCTACAATTTTGCCACAATATCGATTAGAATGATGGGGGAGGTGTTCTGGATGAACATAGTAAGAATCACATCGGGCCTGGCCCAAGAGAACGGATACGTACTCGAAAAAGAAGGCACGGTCCTCATCGTCGACCCGGGCACGGATGACCCGAAATTCTTCGAGGCAGTGGAACGATTCGGTGGCTTGAACGCCATTCTGTTGACACATGCCCACTTTGACCATATCGGGGGAATCGATGCCTTGCGTGACCGTTACAACGTCCCGGTCTACGTCCATGAAGCGGAACGGACGTGGCTGATGGACGACGAGAAGAACGGGGCGGCGAAGTTTCATCTGCCAAGTGCGGCGATGCGACCGGCCGAACGGATCTATCAAGGCAAGACGCTCGAAATCGGTGCGTTCTCCATCGAGTTGCATCACACGCCGGGTCATTCGCCGGGCAGCGTCACGCTTCACTTCCCGACCGAACGCATCGCCTTCTGTGGGGATTTGATTTTCAAACAGTCGGTCGGACGGACCGATTTGTACGGTGGTGACCAAGCGACGTTGCTTGGATCGATCGATCGCATGCGTCAGTTATTACCGGGTGAAACGGTGCTCTATTCAGGTCACGGGCCGAAGACGACGCTCGAGGCCGAGATTCGGACGAATCCGTTTTTCGACAGATAACTAAAAAAAGATTGTCTCACGAGGAGACAATCTTTTTTTACATTTGGAAGTTACTCCAATACGTGAAGACGACGAAGAAGACAGTCAAATAAGCGCCGAACACGTATACATACGTTTTTTCAGTGAGTTTCAAGTAGCCTAGTGCGACGAAGAAAATAGTTTGAGCTAAAAAGACAAGACCCATTACGACGAAGTCACCACTATGTTCGCTACTGCTTTGATCTCCACCGAGTGCGCCTACGAAAGCAAGCGCCGCGATCAACCCAGTCCAAAAGCCTAGGACACGGAACATTCTCGCCATGTTAATCCCCCCATACGTGCATTATTCCATTCTCATTCACTATTTTACCAACACATTCAGAAAAATGCTATGAAAACGTGTGAATTGAGCAAAATAATCGTGAAAAATATGTGAAATAAAAACGTTGGACAAGGTTGTACAAAAAAATAAAAAAACTTGTACAAACTATGTACAAAACAGGTATAAGGTTGTATAATCAACTTACACACATCGAACGAATCGTTCCACACAATATGAGGAGGTATTGAAATGGCAAATGAATTGATGTTCTACACGTACCCGAGCTGTACTTCATGCCGTAAGACGAAAGCGTTTTTACAGGAGCAGCACCTTGAGGTTAGCGAGCGCCATATCTTCCGCAACGCCCCGACCGTGGACGAATTGAAGACGCTATTGGCACTGAGTGAAAACGGAGTCGACTCGCTTCTTGCCACGAGAAGTCAGGCGTTCAAGCAATTAGACATTGACGTCGAAGATTTAAAGCTGAGCGAGTTGCTCAAGTTGATGAGCGAAAATCCGAAACTATTGAAACGCCCGATTTTGACGGATGGCAACGAAGTCATTGTCGGTTATGATAAGGCGACAATCGAGGCGTATGCCCGCCGTTTCGAATCGACAACTGCAAACGTTTCATGACGCAAGTCCACTTTCCAACGAGTGGGCTTTTTTTTATGCTCATGTTGAGGTGGCGGAGATGATGCGAATAATTGAGCGAGTGATTGATGCGGCACGTACGTTGCAGGCAAGTGATGTCCATTTCATGCCGTTAGGGGACGAGGTGATGATTCAAGTACGGCATGGGGCACACTTGCAACGATTGGAGATGATGACACATACAGACTATGAACGATTGACCTTACATATGAAGTATTGGTGCTCGTTGACGGAAACAGATCATCGCGTGCCCCAGTCCGGTATGTACGCCGGGTCAGTTGAGGCAATCCGGGTCACTTTCCTACCATCGTTCGACCGTACGCTCATGTCGTGGCGGCTTCCGAACGCCTCGTTCCACTTAGCGGAGTTGTTAGATGACAAGGACGTCCATCGGTTCAACGAATGGTCGACGTTTCGGCAAGGTCTGCTCTTAATCGGGGGCGCGACCGGGGCGGGGAAGACGACCGTCCTATATGCGTTCTTACAAAGTTTGGCCGGTCGACGCATCGTCACGATTGAGAACCCTCCGGAGAAGCAAGTGCCGGGCGTGATTCAACTCGAAGTCAATCCGAAAGCGGGACTCGACCATCGCACGTTGCTGAAAGAGACGCTCCGGGCCGATCCGGATGTGATTGTCATCGGAGAGATCAGGACGAGTGAGGAGTTGAGGGTGGCGCATGATGCGGCACTCAGCGGTCATATGACGATTGCGACGTTCCATACGGCGAGTGTGACCGATGGCGAACGGCGACTCGAACAGCTCACGGGGAAGATGGAAGTCACACGGCATTGGTGCATCCTGCACCGGGAAGACGAGGTGAGCTGTACGTGGTCCGAGACCAATTGAGCAAGGAGTTGGCCATCATTCGCCGCTTCCTCAGACTCCAGTCACGTGGAGTCGGGTTGAAGAAGACGTTCGAGACGCTCGAACTGCATGAACGTGGAAAAATGAAACTAGTCATCCGTGAGATGCGGAATCAACTTGAGCAAGGACGTCCGCTCGCCAACGTGTTCGAGGGACTCGTCACCGACCCGAGGATGCGAGAGATGCTCGTCACGGCCGAACGGGGTCATCATTTTTTGGAAGGGCTTGAGCAAGTGCTCGTCTTATCGACGATGCGCCGCAATCTACGGCAAGAACTCAGCCAGTTGGCACGGTACCCGCTCGTGATTTTGACGATGCTGCTCGGGCTCGGTGCGATTTACGCCCTGTATATCTTCCCAAAGCTGTTGACGATGGTAGAGGTCGATACGCTCGATGGGCTGAACGCGATTCTTCTGTCGCGTTGGTTTTTCCCAGGTCTGTTCGTCGGATTGCTCGTGACTGGGGCCGGCCTCTATTGGAACGGCCGACGCGGCCGACTCGTGCCGCTACGTGTCGTCGAGAGAGGCAGACGGCTGTACGTGACGTACTTGTTCGTCAGTGAGTTAGCCTTGTTGAGTGAAGGACAGGGTTCGGTCCGTCACATCATCGAGCGGCTGTCACGAGGCGACGGTGAAGTGGCGAGCATCGCGAGACGGATGCATGAGCGTATGTCGGCTGGGTGCGAACTCGAGGCGGCGGCGCGGCAAGAGCGTTTGCTCGAACATGAAGTCGTCAGTCTGTTCGGCGTCGGGACGGTGAGCGGGGAGCTCGGATCAATCATGATGATTCATCGGGATCTCGTGTTCGAAGAGATGGAGCTGTATTGGAAGCAGCTGATCGCCAAGGCCGAACCGATGTTATACGGATTTTTAACGGTGATGGTCACGATGATCTTTTATACGATTTATTTGCCGGTCAAACTAATCATGTCTCAACTATGACAAGGAGGAATCTGATTATGACACGCTTCAAATCAGAACAAGGATTCACGCTCGTCGAAATGGCCGCCGTCTTACTAATTATCTCGGTGTTGCTCTTGCTTCTCGTCCCGTCGATGTCAGACGGGAAGTCACGAGCGGACAGTGTCAGTTGTGAGGGCAGTGTGCGCATCGTCGAGTCTGAAATCAATTTGTATTACGCGGAACATAAAGCGTACCCTGAGACGTTAGTGGCGATCGACCGTGCCACGACTGAGAGTCCGCTCGAATACAGTTGTCAGTCGCTCGTGTACACGTATGCGCCGACGACCGGTACGTTGACGAAACAGTGAGGGAAGACGGCTATACGTTAATCGAGACGGCGGCCGTCCTCGTCATTTTGGCACTCCTGCTCCTCATGGCGACCCCGGTCGTCCGGTCGATGGACCGCTTGGCATTATTCGACTTCACGGAGGCGCTCGTGAGTGATATCGCCGAAGTGGGACAAGCGCCCTACGTCGCCGCCGACGGCTCGTGTGTGCCGCGTTTACGTTGGTATCTCAAAGAACGACGCTACCAAATCGCTTGCGGGACGACACCGATCGTGTCCCGCGTGGTGCCGGAAGGGGTCAATCTGAGTTTGCCGACCAATAGTGAAATCGTCTTTTCACGCACGGCAGCGACGTATGCGGGACAGTGGAAGTTCTATTCAGGAACGACGATGGTGACGTTGAAATTCAGGATGGGGACGTACGAGCCGGAGGTGTTGCGCGTTGAAGGGAAATGAGCAAGGAGTCACATTTTGGGAGATTTGCCTCAGTCTGGCGCTCTTACTGGCTTGGGTCGGTGTCGTTGCCCCATTCATCGAGGCGGCGACGGAACGGGTCGAGCGCCTCGAGACGACCGTCCGTACGTATGAACGGCTCCAAGGGGAGGTGTTGCGCGATGCCGCGAACCCGAGCGGGCGCCAAACAATCTGTGACGGCGACCTTTGCCTACCGACGCTTTGATTCGGGCTTCACCTTGCTCGAAGTGAGTCTCACGATGTTGATCATCCCGCTCTTCATCGGGCTGATGGTCCACTTCCTCGTCCTCGGACAAGCATTTTATGAACAACCTCGGGCGAAAGTTCAGACGACGCCGCAACTGATGGTGCGGAAACTGTTCGAGAGCCGCGATTGTAACGTCGTGTCGGGCCGTCTCGTCGGTACGCATGTGCGCCCGGACGGGACGACATGGACGTGGACGCTCAAACAAATCGACCGGAACTTGGTCATGGTCGGAGACGGGGGAGGGAATTTGCTATTTTTAAGAGGAATCGAGGCGTACCGGGTCGAACCGGTAGGAGAAGGTTTTCGAATTCAATGGAACGATGCGACCGGGCCGCGCGAGAAGAACGTGATGTGCATGCGCGCGGATACTTTGTGATGTCGACGTTAATCGTATTGACGTGGTTACTCGGCGGGGCGATGTTTTGGTATACTGATATCGAACGAAGCACTGAACAATTGGCGCTCGATGCCTTGGCGATTCGCTTCGAGGCTCACGTGATGGTGGCGGAGCGGATGTGCGGGTCGACCGCGGTCGCGTTGACGAGACCGACCGGCACGATCCAGTGCCGTCCGCTCGGCACTGGGACGATTGAGGTCGACGTACGCCTTCAGACCGGTGAACGACATAAAGAGGTGATTTATTTCGATGACTAAACCGTTTTACATCATTGGATTTATGGGTACAGGTAAATCAAGCTTAAAACAATATCTTGCAAAATCGAATCACGTCATCGATTTGGACGAGTTGTTTGAAACACATACCGGTATGGACATCCCGGCATATTTCGATCGTTACGGCGAAGCAGCGTTTCGGCTCCAAGAGAGTCGACTGTTACAAAATGCGCGCGCTGACTATATCGTGACGGGCGGAGGGATTGTTGAACGGGAAGCGAATATGGAATGGATGCGAGAGCAAGGTGTCATCATCACGCTCGACTTGCCGTTTGAAGCTTGTTGGGAACGGATTAAAGACTCGGACCGTCCACTCGTTCGTAACGGAAAAGCGGCCGTTCATGCATTGTACGAACGTCGTCGACCGCTCTATGCGCGCGCAAATCACGTGCTTGACGCTTCGCTCTGCACAGAGGCCATCGCGCATACATTGAATCAGTTGAAGGAGGTAGAAGGATGATTTGGATTAATCTTGGGATTATCGTACTCGCACTTGTCGGGCTCGGCTTGTATGGCTTCTTATTGTACCGTAATAAAATGAAGGCAGACCTTCGTCGCGTGAAGCGCTTGACGGAACGGTTCCAAATCCGTGCCGACGTCATCCAAGGGCTCGTCAATGAGATTAAACAACACGTGGATACGGTCAATGCATCGGTGAAACAGATGAAAGCCTATTCGGTGAAAGTGAAGGACGAGACGATGGAGCTGAAACAAGCGACCGTCGGCTTGACGAAAGAAATTAAACGGACCGCTGGAATCGAACGCCCAGACGTTTCCACTGAGACTAAAATATGAAATAATGAGGATGAAAACGTTTTCGTTTTCCATCCTCTTTATTTTTGCCCATTTTGGCTAGGCAGAGCCGCAAAAAATTGATAAAGTGGAATAGAAAACGAAATATTTCACGAAATACATTATTTACGTTCGGGATTGGGGGATAATATGGAGAAAGTATCGTTAAAACGTACGCCTTTATATGATTTGATTTCCGTAAAGGCGAAGATGGTGGATTTTGCGGGGTTTGAGATGCCGATCATGTTCTCATCGATTAAAGAAGAGCATCAAGCGGTTCGCAACAACGTCGGGATGTTCGATGTGTCACACATGGGGGAGATTCGCATCGAAGGACCGGATGCGCTCGAGAACGTGCAACGTCTTGTCACGAACGATGTGTCAAAATTACAGATCGGTCAGGCGCAGTATAATCTGTTCTGTTTACCGAATGGCGGTGTCGTCGACGACCTGCTCGTCTATCGACTTGATGAAGATGCATTTTGGCTCGTCGTCAACGCCTCGAATATCGAAAAAGATGTGGCGCACGTCCGTGAATATGTCACAGGGGACGTCACAGTGACGGATGAGTCGAACGCCTATGGTCAAATCGCCATCCAAGGACCGATGGCTGAACAAGTGCTCGGCCGTTTGACGGATTTGCCGCTGGCCGACATCAAGTTTTTCCGGTTCATGACCGGCGACGTGGCCGGCGTGTCGACCATCGTTTCACGCAGTGGCTATACGGGGGAGGACGGGTTTGAATTGTATGCCCGCGCCGAAGACGTAGCCGCAATTTGGTCAGCGTTAGAAGCTGAAGGCGTCACGCCATGCGGGCTCGGCTCGCGTGACACGCTCCGATTTGAAGCGTGCCTCCCGCTCTATGGGCACGAGCTCGATGAGACGGTCACTCCGTTCGAGGCGAACTTGAACTTTGCCGTCAAACTCGATACTGAGTTCATCGGTAAGGACGCCCTCGTGAAGCAAAAAGAAGACATCCCGCGCCGATTGATCGGCTTGCGTCTGCTCGGGCGTGGTATCGCGCGTCAAGGCGCGACGGTCGAAGTTGACGGAGAGACGATTGGTGTTGTCACGACTGGTACGATGCCGCCGACGGTGAACGAATCAATTGCCTGGGCGCGCGTCGATCGCCGTTTCGCGGAGGCGACACACTTTATCGTTGAAGTTCGGGGTAAAAAAATAGAAGCCGAACGTGTACCGACACCGTTTTATAAACGTAAATGAAACAGGGGGATTCAGCATGAATAGAATGGAGTTTCGTTATTTACCGATGACAGAGCAAGATGAGCGTGACATGTTGCAGACGATTGGCGTAGAGTCGATTGAAAACCTACTCGAGGATATTCCAGCATCGCTCCGGGAGACGGCTTCTTTAGCGGCCATCGGTGCGCCGCTTCCGGAAGTTGACCTCGTTCGTCATATGACGAAGTTGGCTGAGAAAAACATGCACACGAAATCGACTCCGAGTTTCCTCGGGGCCGGGATGTACGATCACCTCTCTCCGAGCGTCATGAACCATATGCTTCTCCGTTCCGAGTTCTATACTGCTTATACGCCATATCAACCTGAAATCTCGCAAGGTGAACTCCAAGCGATGTTCGAGTTCCAAACGATGATTTGCGAATTGACGGGGATGGACGTGGCCAACTCGTCAATGTATGACGGAATCACTGCCCTCGCTGAAGCAACGTATCTGGCGAGTGCCCATACGAAGAAAAAACGTGTCGTCGTATCAGGAGCGGTCCATCCGGAAGCGAAGGATGTCATCCGAACATACGCCGGTGGGCCAGGGCTCACGGTCGAATATACGGACGTGAGTGCGGGAGTGACCGATATATCTGACATCGATTTGACGGACGCCTCGTGTCTCGTCGTCCAATATCCGAACTTCTTCGGTCGTGTCGAGGACTTGTCAGCCCTCGCGAAAGCAGCGCACGACGCCGGCGCCTTGTTCGTCGTGTCGAGCAATCCGCTCGCGCTCGGTATTCTGGAATCACCGGGTGCGCTCGGTGCCGACATCACAGTCGGTGACGCCCAACCGTTCGGAATCCCGCAAAGCTTCGGCGGTCCTTCATGTGGATACTTCGCCGTCAAACAAGCACTCATGCGCAAACTTCCAGGCCGCCTCGTCGGTCAAACGGTCGATGAGGATGGGAAGCGCGGTTTCGTCTTGACGCTTCAGGCCCGTGAACAACACATCCGTCGTGACAAAGCGACGTCAAACATCTGCTCGAACCAGGCGCTCAATGCGCTCGCGGCATCAATCACGATGTCTGCCCTCGGGAAGTACGGGATTCGTGACATGGCCGTCCGTAACATTCAAACGGCCCATTACATGAAAGAAGCACTCAAGACTGCCGGATACACGGTAATCGATGAAGGGCCGATGTTCAATGAGTTCGTCGTCGACTTCGGAGTCGATGCGGAAGATGTGTCGCGTCATCTGCTCGAGGCCGGCATCATCGGCGGCTTGCCACTCGGCTCGTATGAGACAGAACGGCAGACGCAAATGTTGCTCTGCGCGACGGAGCTTCGGACGAAAGAAGAAATCGATCAATTTGTTGAAGTGGTTGGGGGGATGAAGTGATGCAACACGAACAAACATTAATTTTCGAAGTGTCACGTGCAGGACGAACGGGCTATAACTTGCCGACACCGACCGTGCCGGAAGTCGATTTGGACACGCTCTTACCGGCTTCGATGATCCGTCAAGAAGCGGCCGAGCTTCCGGAAGTATCGGAACTTGATGTCGTCCGCCATTATACGTCGCTGTCGACACGCAACCACGGTGTCGATTCCGGCTTCTATCCGCTCGGCTCGTGCACGATGAAATATAACCCGAAAGTGAATGAAGATATGGCCCGCCTCCCTGGCTTCGCCCATATCCACCCGTTGCAGCCGGTCGAGTCAATTCAAGGGGCGCTCGAGCTCATGGTCGACCTGCAAGAACAACTTGCCGAAATCACCGGCATGGACGAAGTGACGCTTCAACCGGCAGCCGGGGCCCATGGAGAATGGACCGGTCTCATGCTCATCAAGGCGTTCCACCATCACAACGGTGATATGGAACGGACAAAAGTACTCGTGCCGGATTCGGCACACGGAACGAACCCGGCCTCGGCCGTCGTCGCCGGTTTCGAGACGGTGACCGTCAAATCAGATGAGCGTGGGCTCGTCGATTTGGAAGACTTGAAGTCAAAAGTCGGGGCCGATACGGCAGCGCTCATGCTGACGAACCCGAATACACTCGGTTTGTTCGAGGCCGACATTTTGGAGATTGCCAAAGTCGTCCACGAGGCCGGCGGCAAACTTTATTACGACGGAGCCAACTCGAATGCGATTTTAGGGATCGCCCGTCCTGGGGATATGGGCTTCGACGTCGTCCACTTGAACTTGCATAAGACGTTCACGGGCCCGCACGGTGGTGGCGGTCCAGGATCTGGACCGGTCGGAGTGAAGCGCGATTTGATTCCGTACTTGCCGACGCCGATTGCGCGCCGTGCCGAAACGGGCTTCACGCTCGATTATGATCGTCCGCAATCGATTGGCCGCATCAAACCGTTCTATGGCAACTTCGGGATTAACGTCCGCGCCTACAGCTACATCAAAACGATGGGTGCGGAAGGGTTGACGCGTGTCTCACGCGAAGCGGTATTGAACGCCAACTATATGTTCGCCCGCTTGAAAGATGCGTTCGATGTGCCGTACGATACGTTCTGCAAGCATGAGTTCGTCTTGTCTGGAAAACGTCAAAAAGCGCTCGGCGTGCGTACGCTCGATATCGCCAAACGATTGCTCGATTTCGGCTACCATCCGCCGACGATTTACTTCCCGCTCAACGTCGAGGAGTGCATCATGGTCGAACCAACGGAGACGGAATCGAAAGAGACGCTCGACGCATTCTGCGACGCGATGCTCCAAATCGTCAAAGAGGCAGAAGAGAATCCGGAAATCGTTCAGACGGCCCCGCATACCACGGTCGTCAAACGACTCGACGAGACGCTCGCTGCTCGCAAGCCGGTGCTCAAATACGAACGACGCCAACCGTCGTCCATCAATTGAAACCGAACCCGTTCGCTATAAGCGAGCGGGTTTTTTGGCGCAAAAAAACGTCCATCTCCGCTAGAAGGAGTGGACGTAGTGAGCGGGTCAGTCTTTTTTGACTTTCCCTTTCCAGTTTTTGAAGCCGCCGTCGAGCATGTAGATGTCCGTATAACCATTTTTCATGAGCAGCTTGGCCGCTTGGTTCGTACGTGACTTGCCTTGGCAATACATGAGGATCGGTTGATCTTTGCGAAGTTCTTTCATGCGCAGTTTCATTTGTCCGACCGGAATGTTACGGGCGCCGACGATGTGGCCTCCCTTGTACTCGTTCGGTTCACGGACGTCGATCAATTGACCTTTACGGAGCGATGCACGGAACTCTTCTTGCTTCATTTTCTTCAAACCGCGAGCCGGCAAGAAACGCCAGACGATGTATGCGATGAGCGCAGCCCATAGGATGATGACGAGGATAGTTTCGATTCCCATTGATGTTCTCCCTTTCTCTATTAAGTTTCACCAACATCCATTATAAAGAATTTAAGGTCATGAGACAATGATTGACTGATGGATTTCCCCGTTCTGCTTTCGGTTTCTAAATGGTTGCGTTAAAATAGAGATTGCAGAACGGAACATAAGGGGAGGCTATGCCCATGCCGACACCGAGTATGGAAGATTACTTAGAACGAATTTATTTGCTGATGGTGGAGAAAGGATACGCTCGCGTATCCGATATCGCCGAACATTTAGGGGTGCATCCCTCCTCTGTCACGAAAATGGTGCAAAAGCTCGACCGGGAAGATTATTTGATTTATGAGAAATATAGAGGTCTCATGCTGACGAACAAAGGCCAAAAAATCGGGAAACGGCTTGTCGAACGGCATGCGATGCTCGAGTCATTCCTACGCTTGATTGGCGTCGACGAAGCTCACGTCTATGAGGATGTCGAAGGTATTGAACACCACTTAAGCTCAAATACGCTCGACTGTATGACCCAATTCGTCGAATTTTTCGAAGACAAACCGGAACTGATGGCACAGTTTCGTGCGTTTCAAGACGTGAACCGCTCTGAAGACGAGTGAATGTAAACGACCGCGACCGATGAATCGAATCGGAAGCGGTCGTTTTTACATAAATCTAACCTAAACCCGAACGATGACTTCATATTTTTTAAGTAAAGTCTATTTTTAAGCCGTTTTTATGATAGAATGGGTGCTGGTAAGAAAGATAAGGGGGTGACGGCGAACAATCGCCGACATTATGGATATTCAAATCAAAGGGAAACTGTTTGACGAAGCGCAGATTAAACAACGTGTGGCGGAACTCGCCCAACAAATCGAACGCGATGCGGCAGGGACACCGATCGTCCTCGTGGCCGTCTTGAAAGGGTCGCTCGTCTTCGCAGCCGACTTGATGCGCGAGATGACGGGCAGTGTCCAACTCGACACGGTCGCGACGTCGTCATACGGGAAGAAATCGGTCTCGAGTGGGAACGTCCAACTCCGTAAAGATTTAGATCTCGATGTCGAAGGAAAGTACGTCGTCATCATCGAGGACATCATCGATACGGGACAGACGCTCAAATTTTTATGCCAGCACATGACGTTACATCAACCGGGAGAATTGAAGATTTGTACACTTCTCGATAAACCGGCCCGCCGGCTCGTCACGTTGGATGCGGACTATGTCGGTTTCGAGATTCCAGATGAATTCGTCATCGGGTATGGCATCGATTATGCCGAACAGTACCGCAATCTGCCGTACATCGGCTTCGTCGAGACAGAATGAAAAACGAACCAGGCCGGATATGGCCTGGTTCGTTTTCACATATTGGCTTTCTTTTTCTTCTTGCCTTTCTTGCCTTCGATGACGGTCAAGTGAGGGGCGTCACTGCGATGGGCCGAGCGGGTCGGACGCTTCGACAGTTTCGTCACGTTCGAACTGGGCTTCACTTTCTTCTTGGCCGCAGTGGACGGCTTGACTTTCGGATTCGCACCTGGGCGTTGCATCCGTTTTTTCGAGGCTTGAGCGGTCTTCCGGTAACGCATATCCTCAGCCGAGATTTTCGGCGCCATGAACACTCGATAAATCACATAGAAAATCAACCCGAAAATCCCGATGAAGAGCAACTGTCTGAACAATCGACCAGGGTCGGTCGCGAGCATATGTCCGACACCGATGAAGCCTAAGATGAACACGATCGTGGCTGCGGTCGAGCCGATTCTTTGTCTGATCATGGTGCTTTCCTCCTCTTTATCCCTCTCTTTGCACGGCCGGTTGACCTAGTTCTGAACGTTCCCATGTCTCGAACGCCTCGATGGCGACACGGATTTGTTCGTCATTCGGTTCGCGCGTCGTCAACAATTGTAAAGACAACCCAGGCTTGCCGAGAACGGACAAGAAGCGATGTTCACGGAAGCGGTTTGTGAATTGGAGCACCTCGAACGAGATGCCGATGACCACTGGCAACAAAGCGATGCGGCTGACGAGTCGGACCCAGAGGGGGTCGATCGGGACGATCATGTAAACGCCGATGCCGACGAAAACGGTGAATAGGATGAAACTCGATCCACAGCGATAGTGGAGGCGTGAGCTTGCCCGAACGTTATCGACGGTAATCGGTCGTCCGGACTCATAACAGTTGATCACCTTGTGCTCGGCCCCGTGATATTGGAACACGCGCCGGATGAGTGGCGTCAAGGAAATCAAATAAAGGTAACTGAGCAACAATACTAATTTTATTCCCCCTTCGAGGAGGTTTTGAATCACATGACCGGACAATGCGGGCACGCTTTGGAACATGGCGGCGAGAAGGGCCGGGGTGACGTTGAAAATCAGCTTCCCGAACACGTATGAGATGACGCCGACGATGGCGATCATGACGACCATCAAGATGTTCTGTTTTTTCTCTTCTGGTTTCGTTGCCTCGTCCTCACTCGGGTCGACGTCATAACGATCGCTTGCGAACGTCATATGGGCCGAACCATTTTTGAGTGATTCGTATAGCGCGACCACACCACGCAGGAATGGGATTTTTTTTAACGATTGGACCCACGGGACGAGAATGCGGGGCTGCTGGAACGTCTCGATAGACCCGTCTTTCCGTCGAATCGCCGAAGCGCTTTCGGCGCGTCCTTGAAACATGACGCCTTCCACGAGCGCCTGGCCACCGACGGGAATCATTGGTTTAGTTTTCATGTCATTTCCTCGATTCCTACAGTTATATAGTTGAATTATACCGTGATTCACGTAAAAAACGAAACCTCACGAACGTCGATTGTCGCACGAACCGTTAAATTTGTTACAATAGAGGCGACTTGACGAACAGGGGGGAAGACTTGTGCATATACTCGTCTTAAATGGACCGAATTTGAATCTGCTCGGGAAGCGGGAACCGGACGTATACGGGGACGTCTCGTTGAAGGGATTGACGGCGGAGCTATTGCTCGCCGCCCCGGAGGATGTTCAGTTGACGTTCGTCCAATCCAACCATGAAGGCGAACTGATCGACGCGCTCCATGAAGCGTACGATTATGCGGGGGTCATCTTTAATGCGGGGGCGTACACGCATACGTCGATTGCGCTCCGTGATGCCATCGCCGCCATCAAAGCCCCGGTCGTCGAAGTACATATCTCGAACGTGCATGCACGGGAGTCGTTTCGTCATGAGTCGAAACTTGCCGCCGTTTGTCTCGGTGTCATCAGCGGTTTCGGCCTGACGAGCTATACGCTCGCGTTGCAGGCATTGCTCGTACATTGGAGGAATCGACATGATTGAACGGGTCAACAAACTGCAAGGTCAGCTAGAAGCGAACGGCATCGACGGATTGCTCGTGACGAAACGGGAAAACATCCGCTACTTATCTGGTTTCACCGGGTCGAGCGGTGTCCTCGTAATCACGGCGCAGTCGGCGAGCTTCATCACGGATTTCCGCTACACGGAACAAGCCGCTAGCCAAGTAAAAGGCTTCGACATCATCGAGCATAAGACGTCGCTCATCAAGTCGGTGGCGGAAGTCGTGACAGAGCAAGCGGTGAAGCGCCTCGGCATCGAACAAGATGACATGACGGTCGGCCAGTTCCGGACGTATGAAAAAGAAGTCGCAGCCGAGCTCGTCGAGACGTCAGGTATCGTCGAAAAGCTACGCTTGATTAAGGATGAGTCAGAGATTAAGATAATGAAGGAAGCCGCGGCGATTGCGGACGCGGCGTTTGCGCACATCCAGACGTTCATCCGTCCAGGGCGGACTGAAAAAGAAGTCGCGAATGAACTGGAAATGTTCATGCGGGCCCAAGGTGCGGACTCATCTTCGTTCGATATGATCGTTGCGTCAGGGCATCGTTCGGCATTGCCGCACGGTGTGGCCAGCGACAAGGTCATCGAGGCGGGAGAACTCGTGACGCTCGATTTCGGTGCCTACTATCAAGGATACTGCTCGGATATCACACGTACGCTCGCTATCGGGGACATCTCGGACGAGTTGCGCACGATTTACGATACGGTGCTCCGGGCTCAACTCGCAGGTGTCGAGGGCACGAAAGCTGGCATCACGGGAATCGAGGCGGACGCATTGACGCGTGACGTGATTAAAGACGCGGGCTACGGTGAGTACTTCGGACATTCGACAGGCCACGGTCTCGGCATGGAAGTGCATGAGGCACCAGGCTTGTCATTCCGTTCGGAGACGGTGCTCGAGCCGGGGATGGTCGTCACGATTGAACCGGGTATCTATATCGCCGGGATCGGCGGTTGCCGCATCGAGGATGATGTGGTCGTCACGGAGACGGGCAACATCCGTCTCACGCAGTCGCCAAAAGAGTTAATTACGATTGAGGCTTGAGTCTCAGCTCATTTTAGGAGGAAATCAACATGGTATCAGTAAACGATTTAAAAACAGGCTTAACGGTCAAGACGTCTGACGGTTCGATTTGGCAAGTCATCGAATTCCAACACGTCAAGCCAGGTAAAGGCGCGGCCTTCGTCCGCACGAAAATGCGTAACTTACGCACAGGCGCGATTCAAGAGACGACGTTCCGTGGTGGCGAGCGCATCGAACGTGCGCACATCGAACGGAAACGCATGCAGTACCTCTATCCGATGGGCGATACGTACGTGTTCATGGACACAGAGTCGTATGAACAGCTCGAATTGACGGGCGAGCAAGTGAAAGCGGCGCTCCCGTACATGCTCGAGAACATGGAAGTAAGTATCGCTGACTACGACGGTGAGATTCTCGGAATCGAGCTTCCGACGACGGTCGTCTTAACGATTGTCGAAGCCGATCCAGGCGTCAAAGGCGACACGGCATCGAACGTGAAGAAAAACGCGACGGTCGAAACGGGCCACATCATTCAAGTGCCGCTCTTCATCGAGCCAGGCGAAAAAGTAACGGTCGACACGCGCACAGGCGAGTTCACGGGCCGCTATAACGGGTAAACCAAGGGTGTCCATTCTTCGGAATGGGCCCTTTTTTTGTCGTTGCATTCACTGGTCTGACCAGTTATAGTAGAGTAGAGATTAGTACCAGGTATAAACAGGGGGTTATTTCATGCAAATCGAACACATTAAAGAGCTGATCACATTACTCGATCAGACGTCCGTTCACGAGATGGAACTCGAGACGCCGGAGTTTAAACTTTCATTGAAAAAAGAAGCGGCCCCGCAATTCGCCGCTACTCATACACCGATCGTGCACGCGGCCCCGGTCGCAGCACCTGTGCCAGTCGTCGAGACAGAACAAGAGGCGGCACCAACACCTGCGCCGAGCAACTTGCGCACGATCACGTCACCGATGGTCGGGACGTTCTATTCGCGTCCGGCACCGGACAAAGACGCTTACGTTCAAGTCGGCGACCGCGTCGAAGCCGGACAGGTCGTCTGTATTTTAGAAGCGATGAAATTGTTCAATGATGTCGAGACGGAAATCAGCGGGGAGATCGTCGAGATCCTCGTCGCAGATGGCGATTTAGTCGAATACGGCCAAGCGCTCTTCAGCGTGAAGTGAGGTATGTATGAAACTACTCATTGCTAACCGTGGAGAGATTGCGGTCCGCATCATCCGGGCCGCGAAAGAGTTGAATATCCCGACGGTCGCCGTCTTCTCGGAAGCGGACCGTGAGGCGCTGCACGTCCGTCTTGCCGATGAGGCATACTGCATCGGACCGAACCCGTCGAAAGACTCATATTTGAATATCCCTAACATCTTGTCGGTCGCTTGCGCGGTCGATGCGACGATGATTCATCCAGGTTATGGATTCTTAGCCGAGAACGCCGAGTTCGCCGAAATGAGCGAGGCGTGCGGCATCCAGTTCGTCGGACCGAGTAGCTATGCGATTCGGAAGATGGGCATCAAGGACGAGGCGAAACGAACGATGATCGAATCGGGCGTTCCGGTCGTCCCGGGGTCGAGTGGTGTCGTCACCGACGAGGAAGCAATCGAACTCGCCCGCGAGATTGGATATCCGGTCATCATCAAGGCGACGGCCGGAGGCGGAGGACGTGGAATCCGTGTCGCCTTCGACGAGTCTGAGCTCGTGAAAGGGCTCACCGACACACGTAAAGAAGCGAAGCAGGCGTTCGGCAACGGCGACGTCTATTTGGAGAAATACATTGAGTCGTTCCGCCACGTCGAGGTGCAAGTGCTCGCCGATCAATACGGCAACGTCATCCACCTCGGGGAGCGGGACTGTACGATTCAGCGCCGGATGCAGAAGTTGGTCGAAGAAGCGCCGTCTCCGGCAATCGATGAGACGACCCGTCAAGCGATGGGCGACGCAGCCGTGAAAGCGGCCAAAGCGATTCAGTATTCGGGTGCGGGTACAATCGAGTTCATTTACGTACCGGAAGTGAACGAGTTTTACTTCATGGAGATGAACACGCGAATCCAAGTCGAACACCCGGTCACCGAAATGATCACCGGCTTCGACCTCGTCCAAGCACAACTCGAAGTCGCGCTTGGACATCCGCTTGCCATCAGCCAGGCGGACATCAAATTTAGTGGTCACTCGATCGAATGTCGCATCAATGCGGAAGATCCGTTTGCAGATTTCCGTCCGATGGCCGGGAAAATCGATCAGTATATCGTTCCTGGCGGCATGGGCGTCCGGGTCGACAGCGGTCTCTATGCCGGTGCCGTCATCCCGCCGTTCTATGATTCGATGGTGGCGAAGCTGATCGTCCATGCCCCGACTCGGGAAGAGGCGATCGCGAAGATGCTTCGCGCCCTCGACGAGTTCACCGTATCGGGCATCCACACGACGATCCCGTTCCATCAACAAGTCATGGCCCATGAACGTTTTCGAACAGGGGCGTTCGACACGAAATTTGTCGAAAAAGAAATGACGCTCACGAAATGACCTTGACCAGGAAGCCCGAACATTATTTGGGCTTCCTGGTTTTTTGTACTGAATTTATGGAGGCTTTATGCTAAACTATCACAATGAAAGCATGCAAAAGGAGAGTATCTGAATGAAACGTCATGAAGCACGGGAAAAAGCGATTCAAACGCTTTTTCAAATCGAAGTATCAAAACTTGAGGTAGACGAGGCCATCGAATTTGCCCTCGATGGCATGGAGTCGGATCCATTCTACGAACAACTCGTCGTTGAGACGTTAGAAAAGAAAGATGAGATTGACGAATTGCTCATCGAAAACTTGAAAAACTGGAGACTCGATCGTCTTGGAAATGTCGAGCGGACGATTCTTCGCATGGCGACGTACGAGTTACTCTACGTCGAGACGATTCCGGACAAAGTGACGATCAACGAGGCGGTCGAACTCGCCAAATCATTCGCCGATGAAGAAGCGGCCAAGCTCGTCAACGGCGTGCTCGGTAACATCATCAAAGCGTAAGCGAAGACAAGCATTACGGTCTGTTAAACAAATAGAGAAGACACCACACCAACTACAGAGAAACCTAAGACAACGGGGGATGAGAGAGATGGCAGTAGTGATCGACGGGAAACAAATCGCAGCATCATATCGGGAGACGTTAAAGGAACGGGTCAGTGCGCTGCGCGCACGCGGCATCGTACCGAAACTGAAAGTCATTTTAATCGGGGATGATCCGGCGAGCCACAGCTACGTCCGGGGGAAAGAACGGGCAGCGGCTGACATCGGCATCGATTCGCAAGTGATTCGCTTCGATGACACGATTTCAGAACGTGAAGTGCTCGAACTGATTGATTCGATGAACGCGGACGACGAGTTGCACGGTATTCTCGTGCAGTTGCCGTTGCCGAAGCATATCGATGAGAATCGCGTCATTATGCGCATCTCACCGGACAAAGACGTGGATGGGTTCCATCCGACGAACGTCGGGAAGATGATGCTCGGTCTCGAGACGCTATTGCCATGTACACCGCACGGGATTCTGCACCTCGTCAAGACGCAGACCGACTTGGTCGGCAAGCACGTCGTCGTCGTCGGTCGCAGCCAAATCGTCGGGAAACCGGTCGGGATGCTGTTCTTGAACGAATCCGCGACCGTGACCTACTGCCATTCGAAGACGAATGATCTCGGGGCGATGACACGGCAGGCCGATATTTTGATTGTCGCCGTCGGTCGGGCCGGTCTCGTCACAGCTGACATGGTCAAACCTGGGGCGATCGTCATCGATGTCGGTGTCAACCGCGTCGACAGTCGTCTCGTCGGGGATGTCGACTTTGCAGGTGTCCGTGATGTCGCGAGCGCCATCACCCCTGTTCCGGGTGGTGTCGGCCCGATGACGATTACGATGCTCATGCACAACACGGTCGAGGTCGCCTCTCGTGGCTAATCCGATTCAAGTTTCCGAAGTCGTCCGCTACGTGAAGCGACAGCTCGACGATGACCCGATTCTGCAACAACTTGCCGTCATCGGCGAGATTTCGAACTTCAAACGGTACGCCTCCGGGCACTGTTATTTCACCCTCAAAGACGAATCGTCGCGGATGAAGGCGGTCATGTTCTCTCGTGACGCCCGGACGCTCAACTTCGAACCGAAAGACGGGATGAATGTGATCGTCGTCGCCCGCGTGACGATGTACGAGTCGACAGGCGACATCCAACTGTATGTCGAACTGATGCGACAGGACGGCATCGGGATGTTGTTCGAACGGTATGAGGCACGAAAACGTGAACTCGAGGCGAAGGGATGGTTCGCAGCGGAACGGAAACGTCCGCTGCCGGCCTTCCCGGAGCGAATCGGGATTATCACTTCGCCGAAAGGCGCGGCCCTCCACGATATCGCCACGACACTCAGACGACGTGCGCCGCACGTGGCCATCACGTTCGCGCCCGTCGCCGTCCAAGGCGATCAATCCGCCCCGCAAGTGGCGAGCGCGATTCGGTGGATGAACGAACGCACCGATTGCGACGTGTTAATCGTCGGCCGAGGTGGCGGGTCGATTGAAGAGTTATGGGCGTTCAACGAGGACGTCGTCGTCGAAGCGATTCACGAATCTAGGATTCCTGTCATCTCGGCCGTCGGGCACGAGACCGATTTCACGTTGGCTGACTTTGTCGCCGACGTGCGGGCCGCGACACCAACGGCGGCGGCAGAGCTCGCGACAGCGACGATCGAGGCGCAACGAAAAGACGTCGAACGGTTGACGGCCCAGTTGACCCGGTCCGTCACGAATCAGATGTCCTCGATTCGGGAACGGCTCGGTCGGGCGACGAACAGTTACGGCTTAAAGTCGCCCCGCTTCACGCTCACACAAAAGCGGGAGCGGTTCGAACAAGCCGAGATTCGGCTCGAACAAGGTGTCACGAAACAAGTGACACATGCCAAACATCGCCTTGCCCAGTCCCGACAACAGCTCGATGTCCGAAAGCTGGCGCAGACGCTTCGTCGCAACGAGGAGACACACCGACAATTCGACGGTCGCCTCAAGCGCATCCGCCCACTCGAACGACCGACGGACCGCTTTGCAGCCCAAGTCGGTCGCTTGAACGCGGTCAGTCCTCTCGCCGTGCTCGCTCGAGGATATACGTTGATTGAGCAGGATGGGACGTACGTGAAAGATGTCAAACAACTACATGACGGCCTGGTGACAATCCGGTTTCGGGATGGCCAAGCCGTTGCGGAAGTGAAGGAGAGACATGATGGCGAAACAACAAGCAGAACAGACGTTTGAAGCGGCACTCGCCCGCCTCGAGGAAATCGTGACGCAACTCGAGACAGGAGAAGTCGCCCTTGAAGAAGCGATGACCCTCTATGAGGAAGGTGTCCGCTTGTCGGCACTCTGTCAGGCCAAACTGACGGCCGCGGAACAGAAGATGGACGAGATTCTCGAACTCGACGGGACGCTCCGTGAAAAGGGTGGCACCGTATGAGCGCGCAAGCCTATCTTCAAGAGTGGAAACAGGAAGTCGAGACGGCGACACGCCGTCTCATTGACGCGTCGTCGATGCCGGACCGTTTGTTCCAATCGATGACGTACTCACTCGAGGCAGGGGGGAAACGGATTCGTCCGGCTCTCCTTTATGCCGTCCTCGATACATACGGACGTCCGCGGGCGCTCGGTCATGAAGCGGCCGTCGCTCTCGAGATGGTCCACACGTACTCCCTCATCCACGACGACCTTCCGGCGATGGATGATGACGACGTAAGGCGTGGGCGTCCGACGAATCACCGTCAGTTCGATGAGGCGACCGCGATTCTCGCAGGCGACGCCCTATTGACGGACGCGTTTCGGATTCTGGCCCATGCGGAGCTCGAACCAGTGAAGAGCGTCGCGCTCATCGCCCGCTTCAGTGAAGCGGCCGGTAGCGCCGGCATGGTCGGTGGTCAGCTCGATGACATGCTCGCCGAAAAACGCGCCGGCGTGTCGCTGTCGACCTTGCAATCGATTCATGAGCGAAAGACGGGGGCACTGCTCGTATATGCCCTCGAAGCAGGCGCGATTTTGGCGGACGCCCCATTGGCGGACCGACAGGCGCTCGTTCGCTTCGGGAAACATCTCGGTGTCGCCTTCCAAATCCAAGACGATATTTTAGACGTCGAAGGAGACGAGGCGCTCATCGGGAAGCGGGTCGGTTCGGACGAAGGCAACGATAAAGCGACGTATCCGAAACTGCTCGGGCTCGATGGGGCGAAGCAAGCGCTCGAACGGGAAGTCACGGAAAGTGAGGCCGCATTGGCCGAACTATCGGTCGAGGCCCCCCGTTTACGAGAGCTTCTCGACTTCGTCGTGCAGCGCAATCATTAATCTCGGTGACACGATGAGCACATCGTGTCACCTTTGTTTTTGTGAATGTATAGCATCTATGGACACATTCTTGTAAAATGTAAGGTACGAATCAGTAATAAGACAGGAGAAAGGATGGTCATCATGGACTTGACATCCATTCAAGACCCGTCATTCTTAAAAAAGATGTCGGTACCCGAGTTAGAAGCACTCGGCGCGGACATCAGACGGTTTTTGATTGAAAAATTGGCTGAAACGGGAGGGCACTTGGGACCAAACCTAGGGGTTGTCGAATTGACGCTTGCCTTGCACCGTGTATTTGACAGTCCGAAAGACCAACTCGTATGGGATGTGGGGCATCAAGCCTACGTCCACAAAATCTTGACAGGACGAACGAGTCAGTTCGACACGCTCCGTCAATACAACGGCTTATGCGGATTCCCGAAGCGTTGTGAGAGTGATCATGACGTCTGGGAGACGGGGCACAGCTCGACGTCCTTATCGGCCGCGATGGGAATCGCCATCGCGAACGAATTAAAAGGGCGCGCGAACGACCGGGCCATCGCCATCATTGGGGACGGGGCGCTCACAGGGGGAATGGCGCTCGAAGCACTCAACCATATCGGTGCCGAGAAACAAAACGTCATCGTCATCTTGAACGACAATGAGATGTCAATCGCCCCGAACGTCGGTGCCTTGCACAACATGCTCGGCCGGATGCGCTCGTCTCGTAAACTGAAACACGCCCGCGAGGAAGTCGAGACGCTCATCAAACATATCCCGATCGTCGGCAACTCGCTCGAACGGAGCGGGGAACGTGTGAAGGATATGTTAAAATCAGCGCTCATCCCGGGGACGTTCTTCGAAGAGCTCGGATTCACGTACTTCGGACCGACAGACGGTCACGATTTACGCGACCTGCTTGAGACGCTCGAATATGCCAAGAAAATCGATGGACCGGTCATCGTCCACGTCATCACGAAAAAAGGCAAGGGCTATCGCCCGGCCGAACTCGATGGTGTCGGCACGTGGCACGGCCTCGGACCGTATAAAATCGAGTCGGGAGAAGTCATCAAAGGCAAGGTCAAAGGACCGAGCTATTCGAAGGTCGTCGCTGAGACGATTACGAAAGTCGCCGAGACGGACGAGCGCGTGACACTCATCACACCCGCGATGAGCGTCGGCTCGAAACTCGATTGCTTCAACAAGCAATTCCCGGAGCGGATGTTTGACGTCGGCATCGCCGAACAGCATGCGGTCACATTGGCCGGAGGACAGGCGACACAAGGCTTGAAGCCGGTCGTCTCGATTTATTCGACGTTCTTCCAACGCGCCTATGATCAGCTCGTGCACGACATTTGCCGTCAAAACTTGAACGTCGTCTTCACAATCGATCGTTCTGGTCTCGTCGGAGCGGACGGGGAGACGCACCAAGGGGTATTCGATATCGCCTTTATGCGTCATGTCCCGAACATTCGCATCTTGATGGCGAAAGACGAGGAAGAGTTGCAACATCTCGTCTATTCGGCGCTCAAGTACGACGATGGTCCGATTGCCGTCCGCTTCCCGCGTGGTGAAGGAATCGGCACACCGATGAGCGAGACGCTCCGCGAATTGCCGCTCGACGTCTGGGAGACGGTTGCAGACGGGACGGACGTCGCCATCTTGACGTTCGGTCCACAAGTGCAAGACGCGCTCGAAGTACGCGCGCTGCTTGTAGGACAAGTGAGCGTCCGCGTCATCAACGCTCGGACGATTAAACCGCTCGACGATGTTATGCTCTCCGCTTTATATGCGGAAGGCATCCCGCTCGTCACGTTAGAGGAAGCGGCGCTCGCCGGTGGCTTCGGCAGCAGCGTGCTCGAACATGCGAGCGATGCGGGGCAGTTCCCGCGTGTGCTCCGACTCGGCATTCCGGACCGCTATATCGAACACGGCGGCGTCAATCAGCTACTCGAAGAAATCGGGCTCCGTCCGACGCAAATCGCTGACTCGGTTCAGCAGTTCGTTCAAGTGACAAATCGACAGAATGTGTGAGGAACTATGGAAAAACGAAAGAAAACTAGATTAGATGTGCTCCTCGTCGACCGCGGCTTAGCGGAGACGAGAGAGAAGGCGAAGCGGTCTGTCATGGCCGGGCTCGTCTATAGCGGGACCGAACGGCTCGACAAGGCGGGCGACAAAGTGTTCGACGACATTCCGCTCGAAGTGAAAGGCCAAGTGTTGCCATACGTCGGACGGGGCGGACTGAAGCTTGAAAAAGCGCTCCAAGTCTTCCCGTTCGATGTGGCTGGTAACATCGGCATCGATATCGGCTCATCGACAGGCGGTTTCACCGATTGTGCGCTCCAAAACGGGGCCACGCAAATGTATGCCGTCGACGTCGGCTATAACCAGTTGGCGTGGAAACTTCGGAGCGATGACCGTGTCGTCGTCATGGAGCGGATGAACTTCCGCCATGCGACCGCTGACCAGTTCCCGGTGACGCCGGATTTCGCGACGATCGATGTCTCGTTCATCTCACTTCGGCTCATGATTCCGCCGTTGAAGACGATCTTGAAGCCTAACGGCATCGTCATGGCGCTCGTCAAACCGCAATTTGAGGCAGGGAAGGCCGATGTCGGCAAAAAAGGCATCGTCCGGGACCGCGCCATCCATGAACGGGTCGTCGACGACATGGTCCGTTACTTCGCCTCGGAAGGATTCGAAGTCGCGGGACTCGACTTTTCACCGATTACCGGAGGGGATGGGAATATCGAATTCTTATTGTTCGCCCGTTTCACCGGTGTCGGCAGTGTCGACCCAGCCATCGACGTGGACGCGGTCATCGACGCCGCCCACGCGCAATTGAAGAAGAACGCTTGAGCTGCAGACGTTTCGTCTGCAGCTTTTTCAGTGTGCCCGGCATGGGCGTAATCTATAGGGTGCAAGTCCCGAACTGTGAAGGCAGAAGTAATAGTTAGCCAAGCGCAAGGGTGTCCACGGCGACGTGGAATCTGAAGGAAGCGGGCGGCAAACCTCCGGTCTGAGGTACACGAACTTCATACGAGGCTATGTGCGACTGGGTGAGCCTGCTGAACAAGGCAAAGCCCTTTCTGCCGAAGGTCGCATGCAGTAAATGGAGCAGATAGATGGAGGGAAAGATTGCGTCCTTACCCGGGGAGCTCTGATTGGAACGCCAAGTACCCTTGGTAACCCGCACAGTGATGGGCGGCTGAACAATCAGAAGTCAGCAGAGGCCATAGTACCACCTTGTCTCGAGACGAGTGGGAAGGGCCGAACAATTAAGAGAGAACAACATCTTGGCAGGCAGTCGCTGTGATGAACACAGACAACCCGTCAGGGCTTGCTTGAATGGAGGACGTGGTGAATTCCACTGGGGACATCAAGAGGGTGGAGCAGGGACTGGATAAAGAAGAAGCGTTGTTCACGGAAAGAGGCATAACGAATGTTAATGGAACAGATTCTGTCACGGGAAAATTTAATACGTGCCCTGAACCGAGTGGTTCGGAACAAAGGAAGCCACGGTGTCGACGGAATGCCCGTACAAAACCTGCGAGCGCATGTCATCGAACACTGGGACACCATGAAGGTGGAGCTTCTGTCGGGAACCTACCAGCCGCAACCGGTCCGCAGGGTCGAAATCCCGAAACCTGACGGCGGTGTGCGACTGCTCGGCATCCCTACCGTGATGGATCGCTTCATTCAACAGGCGATCGCCCAGGTGTTGTCGTCTATCTACGACCCCACGTTCTCTGACCACAGCTATGGATTCCGACCGAATCGGAGTGCCCACGGGGCGGTCAAGAAAGCAAAAGGGTACATCGCAGAGGGAAATCGCTGGGTGGTCGATATCGACCTGGAGAAATTCTTCGACCGGGTGAACCATGACAAGCTCATGGGGCTTCTGGCGAAGCGAATCGAGGACAAGTGTCTGCTCAAGCTCATCCACAAGTATCTGAAAACCGGAATCATGATAAACGGAGTCGTGACGGACAACGAGGAAGGCACTCCGCAAGGAGGCCCACTCAGCCCACTGCTCTCGAACATCGTCCTAGACGAACTGGACAAGGAACTCGAGAAGCGTGGACATCAGTTCGTCCGCTACGCCGATGACTGCAACATCTATGTGAAAACACCAAAAGCGGGAAATCGGGTCATGAGGTCGGTGACCTCCTATATCGAAGGGAAGCTGAAGCTGAAAGTGAACGGCAACAAGTCCGCCGTAGACCGCCCATGGAGACGAAAGTTCCTTGGGTTCAGCTTCACGAAGCACAGAGAACCGAAAATACGGATTGCCAAAGCCAGTGTGAACCGGATGAAAGATAAAATCCGCGACATCACATCGCGAAAGAGACCATACTCGATGGAGGTCCGTATCCAAAAGCTGAACCAATACCTGATGGGATGGTGCGGATACTTTGCGTTGGCAGACACACCGAGTGTGTTCAAGACCCTCGAGTCGTGGATTCGAAGAAGGCTACGCATGTGCGTGTGGAAGAGTTGGAAGAAGCCGAGCACAAAAGTGAGAAAGCTCACCGGACTGGGCATCCCGAAAGGGAAGGCCCATGAATGGGGCAACTCACGGAAGGGTTACTGGCGGATTTCAAAAAGTCCGATACTGCACAAAGCCCTCGGGAACTCCTACTGGAGTTCCCGAGGGCTCAAAAGTCTGGTATCACGTTATGAAACTTTGCGTCATACATCTTAATTGAACCGCCGTATACCGAACGGTACGTACGGTGGTGTGAGAGGTCGGGAGTTAATCACTCCCTCCTACTCGATTGCGCGAATGCGACCGACTGGGGAAATCATCCTGCGAATGCTAGACCTTTTTTCGACAATACTTTAGAATGATACTGAGTATGTGAAACATAAAATGAGGTGTCAGCGAGTATGAATAAAGGACAGCGCTTGATTAAGATTCGAGAAATCGTGACAAATCGTGAAATCGAGACGCAAGACGAGCTCGTCGACGAGTTGCATCGCTCTGGATATCCAGTGACACAGGCGACCGTGTCGCGGGACATCAAAGAGCTCCATCTCGTGAAAGTACCGCTCAACGACGGCCGCTATAAGTATAGTCTGCCGGCCGACCAGCGCTTTAACCCGTATGGGAAAATGAAACGGATTCTTGGCGACAGTTTCGTCTCGGTCGACTCGGCCCAAAACTTGGTCGTCATGAAAGTGTTGCCTGGCAACGCGGATGCGATCGGCGTGTTAATCGACCATTTGTCATGGGACGAATTGATTGGGACCGTATGTGGCGATGACACGATCTTGATGATCGCCCGGGACGAAGAGCAAGCGAAGCGAATCATCGAACGACTACTCGGAATGTTATGAGGTGAATTATCGTATGTTAGCAGAACTATCGATCAAACAATTTGCGATCATCGATGAACTGAATATCACGTTCAAGCGTGGGATGACCGTATTGACGGGTGAGACCGGGGCGGGGAAATCGATTCTGCTCGATGCGATCGGCCTGCTCGTCGGGGGCCGCGGCTCGAGCGAGTTCGTCCGCTATGGTCAAGGCAAGGCGGAGATCGAAGGGCTGTTCAACGTCGAACCGGATCATCCGATCATCGAGGCGGCGACCCAATACGGCATCGAGATTGAAGAAGGGACCGTCATTTTACGCCGCGACCTACATAGTAGCGGAAAGAGCGTCTGCCGTGTCAACGGCAAGATGATGCCGCTGTCGACGCTTCGTGAGCTCGGACGATTGCTCGTCGATATTCACGGCCAGCATGAGCACCAACACTTGATGGATGCCGAATACCATCTCGGCATTTTAGATAGTTTTGCCGAAGCCGAGCTCGCGCCGCTCCTCGAGCGTTACCGTGAGGCTTACGTCGATTGGAAGAACGTCGCCGACGAGTTGAAACGGTTGAGTCAAAGCGAACAAGAGCTGGCCCAGCGCATGGACCTGCTCGCGTTCCAGACGAATGAGATTGAGGCGGCCGAACTGAAGGTCGGGGAGGAGCAGGCGCTCACCGAGGAACGGAACGAGCTCGCCAATTTCGAGCGGATTCATCAGCACGTGCGGTTATCGTATGAGGCCGTCGCGGACGAGTCGAAAGGGCTCGACCAAATCGGGATTGCGATGCGCGAGATGGAGGAAGCCTCCTCCTTGTCGACATCGCTCGCGCCGATGGCCGAGACGATCTCGAACGCTTACTTCTTGCTCGAGGACGCCAAATTCCAGTTGCGTGATCAGCTCGATTCACTCGAATTCGACCCGATTCGGCTCGATGAGATTGAGACGAGGCTCGCCTTGTTCCAACAGTTGAAACGAAAATACGGAGCCACGATCGACGAGGTCATCACGTACGGGGAGAAAATCGCCGATGAGTTAAAATCGATGACGAATCGGGAAGAACACTTGCAAGAACTATCGGACCGGCTCGAGCGTCTCGAACAAAAAGTGCGCACGACCGGACTGGCGTTATCGGCAGCCCGTAAGCAAGCGGCGACCGAGCTCGAGAAGGCGATTCAGCGTGAATTGAAGGAATTGTATATGGAGAAGACCCAGTTCGAAGTCCGGTTCAAAGAAGGGCCGTTCAAAGCGGACGGGCTCGACCAAGTCGAGTTCTATATGATGACGAACGTCGGCGAACCGTTCAAGCCGCTCGCCAAAGTCGCCTCGGGCGGCGAACTGTCGCGTGTCATGCTCGCCTTGAAATCGATTTTCTCAAGGACGGTCGGTGTCGCGTCCATCATCTTCGACGAGGTCGATACTGGCGTGTCGGGACGGGTCGCCCAAGCGATGGGCGAGAAAATTTTCCGGTTGTCGGTCGGATCGCAAGTGCTCTGCATCACCCATTTGGCCCAAGTGGCCGCTATGGCGGACCAGCATTTGTATATCACGAAGACGGAAACGGATGAGCGCACGAAGACGAACGTGTCGACGCTCGGGCATGCCGAACGGGTCGATGAGCTCGGACGGATGATTGCCGGGGCGCAAATGACGGAATTGACGAAACAACATGTGGAGGAACTGCTCACCATGTCTCTCCAATTAAAACGGAAGTTTATCGAAGGAGTGTCTTAATTGATTACATTATGCATCGCGGACGACAATCGAGAAATCGTCGATTTGTTGACCCGCCAACTCGAGTCCGAAGACGATTTGAAAGTCGTCGGGACAGCCTACGACGGCGAGGCATGCTTAGACGTCGTCAAGACACACCAGCCGGACGTGCTCCTGCTCGACATCATCATGCCGCATCTAGACGGGATCGGCGTCCTCGAACGGTTACAGACGGAACTGGCGAACGCCAAACCGGAAGTGATCATGCTCAGCGCGTTCGGGAAAGATGAAGTCACGAAGCAGGCCGTTCAACTCGGCGCTTCTTACTTTTTAGTCAAGCCGTTCAACATTCAACAACTGATCACGAAAATCCGCGAACTCGCCGCCGGCTCGAGCCGAGACTTCGAGGCGATGTCACCGGAAGAACTCGATATCTCGCTCTTACTGCAACAACTCGGCATCTCGCCGCGGATCAAAGGGTTCAAATACATCCGCCAAGCCGTCGTCTACGTGCGGGAACGTCAGGAATTGCTCGGCTTGATTACGAAGGAGCTCTATCCGATGATTGCCAAGGAACATGAGACGACGTCGTCCCGTGTCGAGCGGGCGATGCGCCACGCCATCAAGACGGCGTGGGAGAACGGGATGCGCGATCATGAGATGTTCGACGGGCGCCCGGAACGCGAACGCAGTCCGAAAAACTCAGAATTTATCTCGTATTTCGTCACGTATCAGTCGTTCAAGCAGCAGTGATCGATCAGGAGGATTTCCTCCTGATTTTTCTTTTACTTTGTGAAAGAAAGCGCTTGCAAATTGGGCGAAACTTGTTATAATAAAGGTGTACCAAGTTACTTGGACGAGCGTCAGATGAACGCTTTCTAACGTGTTCCGGAACGGGTTAGAGCAAGAAATCATCTCGGACCGCTATCCGTCAATAGCTCAGAGGTGGGAACGACATCTCAAATCGTCATCGTCCCGACGAGAGGTCGCGACGTACGCTCATTCGCGAGGCGATTCCGGCATCGAGTTCGAAGCTAGGGACCGTGCCCGGGGAAAACGAATCGTTCAGTTGACCAAAAGGAGTGTTGTCAACCGTTGAACAGTTTATGGCAAGCGTTCGACTTCACGATGGATGGTTCGACATGACCCGATGATTAATCGTTAGTAACTCGAATGGGTACGTTTCCGTTCACGCAAGACGGCAGTTACTAATTTCTTTCAAACTTCTTCATTAAGAAGACCATTGGACCTCATGTCACAAGATTGTAGCAAGTAGGAGAGGAGATCATCCGTAGTGATCACAATTCAATACGAATAAAAAGGTTCCCCACTTGAAATGAAGTCAAGTTAGGGAACCTTTTTTTGTGTTCAAGAATCTATTCGTGGGACTTTGCCTGTTTTCTTATCACGATTGAAGATATAACCTGCCACGAAACCGATCCCGCCCATCGCAATCAACAGTCCGAACGTTCCTTGTAACATCGAGGCGGCTGCCACCGACTCGATCCAAGAGAACGGGACGCTCGTCTTGAGGAAGAAACTGTCGCGAAGTAACTTGATGCCATAGACACCGAAGAGGCCAGGGATGATTAAGATCAACAGTGCGATGATGCGCATAGGATCTCCTCCTTAACACTCATAAGTTTACCAGAAAATACATAGCTCGACACGGCCTTTTTTGTGAGGTTGCGAAATCAGTTCAGGTTCAGTAGCATGAATGCAGAACGGTAAAATTGGGGGATTTCAGAATGAATAAACGATTGATGATTGTCGGTGCGGGAAAAGGCGGGACCGAAGTGCTGAAAATGTTGCTCGACTCGCCGCTCGTCACCGTCGTCGCCGTCATCGACCCGGAACAGACGGCCGAAGGGATGCAACTCGCGCGGAACCAGGGGATTATGACGGCGGAGGATTGGCGGGCATGTGCCGACAAGCGTCCCGATTTCGTGATCGAGACGACGGGCCGCTCCGAGACGTTCGATGAATTGAAAGGACATTTCGCCGACGCGGTCGTCTTGCCTGGCGAGTTCATCCGCATCGTCGTCGAACGGCTGAAGCAAAATCAACAGATGCTCGAGGCGATTATCGACTGTACGAGCGAGGCCATCTCGGTCGCCGACCACAACGGGAACACGATTTTAATCAACCCGTCCTATACGCGACTGACGGGATTCAAGAAAGAAGACGTCGTCGACAAGCCGGCGACGGCCGACATCGGCATGCAGGAGAGTGTCCACTTGAAAGTGCTGTCGACCGGGCAAGGAGTCCGCGATATCCGGATGCAAATCGGGGCGACGCGGCGCGACATTCTCGTCAATGCCGAACCGATTATCGTCGAAGGGAAGTTGCGCGGGTCGGTCGGTGTCATCCGGGACGTGTCTCAAATCCGAGCGCTCCGTGACGAGCTGCAAGAAGCGAAGACACGCATCCGCAACCTCGAGGCAAAATACCAGTTCGCCGACATCATCGCGTCGAGCGACGCGATGCGCTTCGTCATCGAACAGGCCCGCCTCGCCGCGGTCACGCCGGTCACCGTCCTTATTCGCGGGGAGTCGGGGACGGGCAAGGAACTGTTCGCCCACGCCATTCATGGGGAGTCACCGCGCAAATATAAAAAGTTCGTCCGCGTCAATTGTGCGGCCATCTCCCCGACGCTGCTCGAGAGTGAATTGTTCGGCTACGAGGACGGCGCCTTCAGCGGGGCGAAACGCGGGGGGAAGGTCGGTTATTTCGAAGAGGCCGATGGCGGCTCTCTCTTCCTAGACGAGATCGGCGAACTCCCGGTCGATGTCCAAGTCAAACTCCTCCGTGTCCTGCAAGAGCATGAGATCGTCCGGGTCGGGGGCACGAATGCGATCCCGGTCGACGTCCGCATCATCGCGGCGACGAACGCCGACCTCGAACAGAAAGTGGCGGACGGCACGTTCCGTGAAGACTTATATTATCGAATCAACCGGATGCCGATTCACATCCCGCCGCTCCGGGACCGGCTCGAAGAAATCGAACCGCTCTGCGAACGCATCGTCCGCAAGTTGAACCAAGAGTACGGGCGTAGCGTGCGCGGGGTGAACCGCGAGGCGACCGAGCTGTTGAAGAATCAATATTGGAAAGGCAACGTCCGAGAGCTCGAGAACGTCCTCGGGCGGGCGATCATCTATATGGCGAGCACCGAGCAGTGGATCGCGCCGCACCACCTGCAACTGTCACCGCGCGTCTCGTCGGCCCGACCGACCGATGCGCTCTCGTTACAGGATGCCGTCTCACGTTATGAACGGGATTTGATTGAACGGGCCATCGAGGAGGCGGACGGCAACAAGTCAGAGGCGGCCCGGCGATTACACATTTCGATTCGGACGCTGTATAATAAACTCGAACGTATGCAATAAATTACCTGCATTTATTTTCATACCACGCAAAAAAATGCAGGGTGAGCGACCGGTTAAAGCGCTTTCAAAATTGGAAACAATCTTGCATGATATTGAATGAAGACAGGCAAGGGGGGACATGCATGAATTTTGAACGGATGCTCGAAAAGGCGAAACGATTGGACGGACGCACCGTCTCGATCGCCGGGGCCGGCGACGTGGAGGTCATCCGCGCCGTCAAGCTCGCGACCGACCACGGTCTATCCCGATTTAAATTGATTGGGGATGCCCGAGAGATTAAACGGTTGTGTGACGAGCATGGCATCGAAGAGGACGCGGTCGATATCATCCACGTCAAAGGCGATAAAGAGATTGCCAAGCGGGCGACGCTCGCGGTCAAGACCGGGGAAGCGGACGTGCTCATGAAAGGCATGGTCGCGACGTCGACGTTCATGAAGGCCGTGCTCAGCCGCGAGACGGGTCTCCGGACGAACCGGACGCTCAGCCATATCGCCTTGTTTCAAATCCCGAACCGGGAACGATTGATCGGGGTGACCGACGCGGCCATCCATATCGCGCCGACGCTCGAAGAGAAAGTGGACATCATCGCCAACGCCGTCGATGCGATGACAGACATCGGGTACGAGTTGCCGCGCGTCGCGGCCATCGCCGCCGTCGAAGTCGTCAATCCACAGATGGCCGCCACGACGGACGCCGCACTGCTCGCCCAAATGAACCGTCGCGGCCAAATCAAAGGGTGTGTCGTCGACGGACCGCTCGCGCTCGATAACGCCGTCGACATGGTCGCGGCCAAGCAGAAAGGCATCGATAGCGACGTCGCCGGACAAGCCGACCTATTGCTCGTCCCATACATAGAGGTCGGCAACGTCCTTTATAAATCGATGATGTACTTCGCCGGAGCGAGCGTGGCGGCGATCGTCGTCGGCGCAGCCGCACCGGTCGTCTTGACGAGCCGGGCCGACACGGCCGAGGCCAAACTGTATTCACTCGCGTTCGCGCTCTTGCACGCTAAAAAATAAACTTATGGAGGAATCATCAATGATGGAAACAAACATGGAACCACGCTTTCGAATTTTCGACGTCTTGCAGGCCGAGGACTATGAGCAAATCGTCTTTTGCCAAGACCAGGCGTCAGGGCTGAAGGCGATTATCGCGATTCATGACACGACACTCGGACCAGCTCTCGGGGGGCTGCGGATGTGGAACTATGCGTCGGAAGAAGAAGCGCTCACGGACGTGCTCCGTCTCGCGAAAGGGATGACGTACAAAAACGCGGCAGCGGGACTCAACCTTGGTGGCGGGAAGGCCGTCATCATCGGCAATGCGAAGACGGACAAATCAGAGGCGTTGTTCCGTGCATTCGGTCGTTACGTGCAATCGCTCAGCGGACGCTATATCACGGCCGAGGACGTCAATACGTCGGTCGCCGACATGGACTTCATCCACATGGAAACGGATTACGTGACCGGCGTCAGCCCGGCGTTCGGATCGAGCGGCAACCCATCGCCGGTGACGGCGTATGGCGTGTATCGCGGCATGAAGGCGGCAGCGAAATGGAAGTTCGGTTCGGATTCGCTCGCCGGCAAGACGGTCGCTGTCCAAGGGGTCGGCAACGTCGCCTACAACTTGTGCCGTCACTTACATGAAGAAGGGGCCCACTTGGTCGTCACCGACATTAACGAAGAGGCGCTCAAACGCGCGGAGACGGACTTCGGCGCGACGGTCGTCAAACCGGACGAGATTTATGCGGTCGATTGTGACATCTTCGCCCCGTGTGCGCTCGGTGCGATCATCAATGACAAGACGATCCCGCTACTCAAGGCTCAAATCGTCGCCGGTGCGGCCAATAACCAGCTCGCTGAGGATCGTCACGGGGACGTGCTCGAGGAGCGCGGCATTCTGTATGCGCCGGACTTCGTCATCAACGCGGGCGGTGTCATCAACGTGGCCGACGAGCTCGAAGGCTATAACCGTGAGCGGGCGATGAAGAAAGTCGAACTCATCTATGACAACATGCAGCGCGTCTTCGAGATTGCCGAGCGCGACGGGGTACCGACGCATGTCGCCGCCGAGAAGATGGCAGAGGAGCGGATTCAGATGATGTCGCGTTCGCGCAGCCAGTTCTTGAAAGTCGAAAAGAGCTTACTCGGTGGGCGCTGAGATGACACGACAGCTCATTCTCGCCATCAACCCGGGTTCGACTTCGACGAAGGTCGGCTTGTTTGACGGAGCGGACGAGATTTTATCTCGTACCGTCCGTCACGAGGCCGACGTCACAGGATTGTCACTTCCGGAGCAACTCCCGCATCGAGAACGTGAAGTGCGGGACTTATTGGCCGAAACGGGCATTGCGGGCGAGGACTTGTCCGCAATCGTCGGTCGCGGGGGATTGCTGGCCCCGATGACATCGGGGACGTACGCTGTCAACCCGCTCATGCGTGAAGATTTGGCGAGCGGTCGTTTCGGGATGCATGCCTCGAACTTGGGCGGACTACTCGCTTATAAACTCGGTGAATTATTTCAGGTACCGAATTTCATCGTCGATCCAGTCGTCGTCGATGAGCTCGGCCCGCTCGCGCGTGCGACGGGAATGCCGGAGATCAATCGTCGCAGCATCTTCCACGCCTTGAATCAAAAGGCGGTCGCAAAACGTTTCGCGGCCGAAAATGGAAGCGATTACAAACAGCTTAACTTGATTATCGCCCACCTCGGAGGAGGTATCACAGTCGGTGCCCACGCCAAAGGGGCAGTCATCGATGTGAACAACGGACTCGACGGCGACGGGCCGCTCGCACCGGAACGGGCAGGCTCGATTCCTGTTGGACAGGTAGTAGAACTATGTTATAGTACCAGGTATAAAGAGTCGGAAATGAAACAGAAAATCGTCGGACGAGGCGGGCTTTTTGCCCACCTCGGAACGTTCGACGCGATCGAGATCGAACAGCGCATGGCAGATGGCGATGAACAGGCCGCTCTTCTTTACGAGACGATGGCATACCGCGTCGCCCAGGAAATCGCCAAACATGGCGCCACGCTTCGCGGCGACGTCGACGCGATTCTGTTGACGGGTGGCATCGCCTATTCGACTTGGCTGACCGAGCAAATCAGTGCGCGCGTCGGCTATTTGGCGCCGGTTCACATCTATCCGGGCGAAGATGAGCTGAAGGCACTCGCCGAAGGCGCACTCCGGGCCATCCGACATGAAGAAGCAGTTCGAGAATATGAGGGGGATACACATGGCACGAGAATATGAGATCGTCGTCATCGGCGGCGGTCCTGGCGGATATGTCGCAGCCATCAAGGCGGCCCAAGCCGGGAAAACTGTCGCAATCGTGGAGGCCGAGAAACTCGGCGGGACATGTCTACATAAAGGCTGCATCCCGACGAAGGCGTTGTTGAAAGCGGCCCACGTCTATCAGACGGCAAAACACGGGAGCACGTACGGTGTTGAGACGGGATCCGTTTCGTTCAACATGGAGCGGGCCCAGTCGTTCAAACGCGACTTGGTCGCGGGACTAGAAAAAGGTATTGAGCACTTGATGAAGCAAGGTAAAATCGAGGTGTTTCGCGGAAAGGCATCGATTTTGGGACCGAGCATCTTCTCGCCGCAGCCGGGAACGGTCGCGGTTGAAGACGAATCCGGTGAGTCCGAGCTCATCTTGCCGAACCAGCTTATCATCGCGACAGGGTCGATTCCGCGCGAACTGCCAGGCCTGCCGTTTGACCATACACGCATCTTGAACTCGGACGACCTGCTCCAGTTCGAACGGTTGCCAGAATCCATCGCCATCGTCGGCGGTGGGGTCATCGGTGTCGAATGGGCCTCGATGCTTATCGACCTTGATGTCGCGGTCACGCTGATTGAAGTCGGGGAGCGTCTGTTGCCGCTCGAAGACAAGGCGGTGTCACGGGAAGTCGAGCGACTCCTGAAAAAGCGGGGCGTCCGTGTGTTGAAGAACGTCACCGTCGACCCGGAGCGTACAGAAGTAGCAACCGATGCCGTCTCGCTCGCGGTCGGCGAAGAGACGATCTCGGTCGAGTGTGTACTCGTCTCGGTCGGACGGGTCGCCAATACGGAACATCTCGGCTTACAGAACACATCGATTGTCGTCGAGAACGGTGTCATCCAAGTCGATGAACAGTATCGGACGAAAGAACGTCACATCTTCGCCATCGGAGACTGCATCGGCAAACTTCAACTCGCCCATGTCGCCTCGGCGGAAGGTGTGAAGGCGGTCGAGACGATTCTCGGTCACGAGCCGACTCCGCTCGACTACGCCTTGATCCCGCGTTGTGTCTATGGGGTCCCGGAAGTCGCATCGGTCGGCATGACCGAAGAAGGTGCCAAAGCAGCCGGGCATGAAGTCAAAACGGGCACGTATCGTTTCAACGGCCTCGGCAAGGCCCGTATCGAAGGGCAAGCGGATGGATTCGTCAAACTCGTGTCGGACAAGACGACGGACGACCTGCTCGGTGTACACATCGTCGGGCCGAAAGCGACGGAATTAATCACAGAAGGCGGACTCGCTCTCGTCTTGAACGCCACGGCATGGGAAATGGGCCAACTCGTCCATCCTCACCCGGCGCTGAGCGAAGCGTTCCAAGAAGCGGCACTGGCCGTTGACGGATTACCGATTCACGCCTAAGGAGGAAACAGAATGGAACAGATGACTGTGAATTCATATGAGGAATTAGGATTGACGAAACAAGACCTCGGTGCGATGTACGAGACGATGGTCCGTGCCCGTAAAATCGATGAGCGCATGTGGAAATTGAACCGTGCCGGAAAAATCCCGTTCGTCGTCTCGTGTCAAGGACAAGAGGCGGCCCAAGTCGGGGCGGCGTTCGCGCTCGAAAAAGGGACGGACTATATTCTTCCGTATTACCGCGATGTCGCCGTTGTCCTCCACTTCGGACAGACGGCTCGCGATTTAATGTTGTCGGCGTTCGCCAAGGCGGAAGACCCAAACTCAGGCGGCCGTCAAATGCCGGGCCATTTCGGTTCGAAACAGCATCGCATCGTGACGGGCTCGTCTCCGGTGACGACACAAGTGCCGCATGCGGTCGGTGTGGCGCTCGCCGCCAAACTGAAAAAAGAAGAGCTCGTCACGTTCGTCTCGTTCGGAGAAGGCTCGTCGAACCAAGGTGACTTCCACGAAGGTGCGAACTTCGCGGGCGTGCATAAGTTGCCTGTGATTTTGTTCTGTGAGAACAACAAATACGCCATCTCGGTACCGCTCTCGAAGCAACTCGCTTGCGAGCGCGTATCGGACCGCGCCAAAGGTTACGGGATGCCAGGCGTCACGGTCGATGGGACAGATCCGATTGCCGTTTATGTCGCCGTGAAAGAAGCCCGCGCCCGCGCCCTTCGCGGCGAAGGCCCGACGCTCATCGAAGCCGAAGTCGAACGTCTCGTACCGCACTCGTCGGATGACGATGACAAAGCGTATCGCTCGGTCGAAGAGTTGGCCGACCTTAAGTATCGTGACGGGAATCAATTGTTCCGGAAGCGTTTGATTGAAGATGGCGTCATGACCGAGGAAGAACTCGCAGAGATCGAGGCGAACGTCGATCGTGAAGTCAATGAGGCGACTGCTTACGCCGATAAGGCACCGTATGCGTCTCCTGAATCGACGATGGACCATGTGTACGAGGGGGAAATGTGATGAAAACGTTTATTGAAGCGATCAATGAAGCGATCCATGAAGAAATGGAACGCGATGAGAACGTCTTCGTGCTCGGGGAAGATGTCGGCGTCCGAGGCGGTGTGTTCCGCGCGACGCAAGGCTTGATTGAGAAGTACGGCGAGGACCGCGTCATCGATGCGCCGCTCGCCGAGAGCGCGATCGCAGGTGTCGGGATTGGGGCGGCCATGTATGGCATGCGTCCGATCGCCGAAATGCAATTCGCCGACTTCATCATGCCAGCGGTCAACCAAATCGTCTCCGAAGCGGCAAAAATCCGCTACCGTTCAAATAACGATTGGACGTGCCCGATGGTCATCCGTGCACCGTTCGGCGGCGGGATTCATGGCGCACTCTATCACTCCCAATCGGTCGAGGCGATGTTCAACTCGACGCCTGGACTCAAAGTCGTCATCCCATCTGACCCGGTCGATGCGAAAGGGTTGCTCAAGGCAGCCATCCGCTCGAACGACCCGGTCCTCTTCTTCGAACATAAACGGGCGTACCGCCTCTTGAAAGCCGACCTTCCGACCGACGACTATACGGTCGAAATCGGCAAGGCCGCCGTCAAGCGGGAAGGGGACGACATCACAATCATCACGTACGGTCTGTGCGTCCACATGGCCCAGGAAGCGGCGAAAACGCTCGAAGCCGAAGGCATCAGCACGCACATCCTCGATTTGCGCACGATCTATCCGCTCGACCAAGAAGGGATCGTCGAAGCCGTCAAGAAGACCGGGAAAGTGCTCCTCGTCACCGAGGACAATAAGGAAGGCAGCATCATCGGGGAAGTCGCGGCCATCATCGCGGAGAAAGCGCTGTTCGAACTCGATGCGCCGATCGAGCGTCTGGCGGGACCGGACGTTCCGTCGATGCCGTATGCACCACCGATGGAGAAGTTCTTCATCGTATCCCCTGAAAAAATCGCGGAGCGGGCACGTCAGCTCGCCGCCTTTTAAGGAGGGGTCATATGGAACAGACAATTAAAATGCCACAGCTCGGGGAAAGTGTCACTGAGGGGACGATCACAACGTTTCTCGTCAAACCAGGTGACCGCGTCGAGGAGTATGAGCCGCTCGCCGAGGTCATGACCGATAAAGTAACCGCTGAGATTCCGGCGACGAGTGCCGGTGTCGTGAAACAGATTTTAATCAGTGAAGGCGACACGGTCGCCGTCGGCACACCGGTCCTCGTCATGGAAGTCGAAGGTGCCGATTCGGCGCCAGCGAAAGCAGAAGTGGTAGCAGAACCGGCACAAGTCGAAGCGGCCCCGGTCGAGACGAAGCAAGCGGTCACTGTAGCGTCGGCCGCGCCACGAAAACAGAATAACGGTCGTTTCTCGCCGGCCGTCATCCGACTCGCCAATGAGAACGCGATCGACTTGAACGAACTCGACGGCAGTGGCCTCGGTGGTCGCATCACGCGCAAAGATGTCCTCCGCTACTTATCGGAAGGCCGTCCGGTCAAGCCGGAAGCGGCGACGCAAGTGCCGCTTCAAGAGACGATGACAAAAACGAAGCTCGACGTACCTGAGTCGGCCGCGGCACCTTCCGTGTCACCATCTGTGCCGGCAACCGACGGGTCGTCGGACCGAGTCGAATTCATTCCGACGGCAGGTGTCCGTCAAGCGATTGCCAACAACATGGTCCGCTCGAAACATGAGGCCCCGCATGCGTGGCTCATGATCGAGGTCGATGTGACAAACCTCGTCACGGCTCGGGCCAAGTTGAAAGACGAGTTCTTCAAACGGGAAGGTGTCAAACTGACGTTTATGCCGTTCTTTATGAAAGCGGCGATCGAGGCGCTCAAAAAACATCCGATGATGAACTCGGAATGGGCGGGCGATCACATCAAAGTCCATCAAGACATCCATCTATCGGTCGCCGTCGCGGCGAACGACGCCCTCTACGTCCCGGTCATCAAGCACGCGGACGAGAAGAACATCAAAGGTCTTGCCGTCGCACTTCAAGACGTCGCGGCCCGTGCCCGCGGCAACCGCTTGAAAGCGGACGAGATGCGCGGCGGCACGTTCACGATCAACAATACGGGTGCGTTCGGTTCGATTCAGTCGGCACCGATTCTGAATTACCCGCAAGCGGCGATCTTGTCGGTCGAGTCGATCGTGAAGCGCCCAGTTTGGGTGAACGGGATGTTCGCGGCGCGTGACATGGTCAACTTGTGCATGTCGGTCGACCACCGTGTCCTCGACGGTCTCGTCGCCGGTCAGTTCTTGCAGGCGATCAAACAGTCGCTCGAGTCCATCGACCCGGACACGTATACGCTCTATTGATTCACGTCCTGCCTTCGACCGAGGGCAGGATTTTTCATATGGAAAATAAAAAAGCCACGGAATTGTCCGTGGCAACATGGTTCAGATGGAACGTTCAATCAACGCTTCGATATCGCGGCGAATTCGTTCGGGCGAAGTGAGCTCGGCGTTCGTGTAGCTGAGGCGGTGTGTCGATTCGTCGGTCCCGGTCAAGTCGGCGAACAGGCTGCCGAGATTGCGGACGCTCTTGTCGACTTGAATCAATAAATCTAACGACGATTCTGTTTGGAGCATGACGACTTCGAGCTCATCGAGTTTACGTCCGTAGCTCGTCCCGTTCGGCGAGTATTCGAGCTCTTGGGCAATCGGGAGACGGCCGGAACGATGGCGGGCCGGAAGCATCTCCGTATCGGCCTTCTTCAAGCGGAAGCCGATGTCGTCGAGCACGTCGAGGACGACCTGCTGGGCCTGGTTCGGTTTGACGAGAATCGAGTCCTCGTCTTTCGGGTCGACGGCCTGGGCGATATCGAGACCGGTCTCGATCCACGATTTCGATTGGCTGACCGAAATCGGCGTGTTGAACGGCACGTCAATCGTGAACGGGATTTCCTTCACTTCTTCGGGATCGATCATGAACGGCGCTTCGTTCAACAAAATCTTCTCGATCGTGAACGTCGAATACGTCGTCTTGTCGTTCACCTCATGCTTATAGAGCGTGTTGAAGAAGATGTAAATCCGGCCGACCGATTGCTCGGTGCTGCCGCCCTTGATATGGACGACACCATTCAGTGTCCCGCCTGGCACACAGGCACTCTCTTCGAGTCGCGTATCCACCGTCGCGGCGCCGATTCCAATCGATGATAATAACTTTTTGAACATACAATGATCCTCCTTTGACGTTTGCACGTGTTCGTGTAATAGTATGTACGAATACACGTGAACAAAAGTTTCGAAACTATTGAAAAAAGGATGAACGCAGTGGAATATACAGCATTAACCGAACGGCTGGCTGATGTGATTCGCCAGAACGAGCTCGTCACAGCGACAATCAGTCAACCGCGTCAAAAGTCGAACGATTTACGCCGGGTCAAATTGAAGCCGGTCCTGTTGAAAGGCGAGTACCATATACAATTCGAATACCAATTTGAACGGGTAATGAAACATAAAAATCTCACACCGGACGAGGCGGTCATCGAACTCGATGAATTGCTCGAGACGTTCCGCCAAGGACAGTTCCAGTTGAAGGCGTCCGAGTTCCACTTTCAACTGTCTAAAAAGTTCAAAGTGACGTTCAAGGAGCGCGAGACGGCCGTCAAACAAGTGAAGCTGAGTCATAACCGCGAGAAGCAGTACCTGTTGCCGCTCGATGAGCCGGTACCGTTCCTCATCCGACTCGGCGTCCAGTCCGAGGATGGGAAAGTGAAACGCCAAAAGTATGACAAGTTCAAGCAAATCAACCGCTTCCTCGAATTTATCGAAGACTCGATCAAACATTTACCGACCGACCGGACCATCCGGATTCTCGATTTCGGCTCCGGGAAGTCGTATTTGACGTTCGCCCTCTATCACTTCTTGCATGAGATGAAAGGCTATGACGTCCATATCACCGGGCTCGATTTGAAGAAAGAAGTCATCGAGGAATGTGCCGGGATTGCGCGCGACCTTGGGTATGAACGTCTCGAGTTCCTCGTCGGTGACATCAATGAGTTCGAAGGGGAGACGGCGGTCGATATGGTCGTCACACTTCATGCGTGCGACGTCGCAACGGATATGGCGCTCGCTCGGGCCGTGCGTTGGGGGGCGAAAGTCATCTTGAGCGTGCCGTGTTGTCAAAAAGAATTGAACCGTCAACTTGAGGCACCGAGCCTTGACGTCATGTTGCAGCATGGACTCATCAAAGAACGGTTCGCGGCGCTCGCCACCGATTCGATTCGGGCCGAATTACTTGGACTCGTCGGCTATGAGGCGCAACTCCTCGAGTTCATCGATATGGAGCACACGCCGAAGAACATCCTCATCCGGGCCTATTTGACGAACCGGGAAGCGACCGCTGAAGCGCGGGCCCGCTATGTGGCCTTCAAGACGCTGTTGAACGCGACACCGTTCCTCGAAGGACAATTGAGCGATAGACTTGTCCTAACCGATCCACTAGACGTAAAATAAGAAAGAACAGACGCAAGTCGAAAGGGGAAACAATATGGATTTTCAATTATACTTTCAAGATGTAGTCGAACAAGCTCGCAATGAGGTACGCTCTGCAGGTTACACAGAACTCACCACACCGGAAGAAGTCGACGCGGCGTTAACGAAAGAAGGCAAAACGCTCGTGCTCGTCAACTCGGTATGTGGCTGTGCCGGTGGCATCGCTCGTCCGGCAGCAGCGTACGTGAATAAGATGGAAGGCGTCAAACCGGACCAGTTCGTGACTGTGTTCGCGGGTCAAGACCGTGAAGCGACTGACCGCGCCCGTGAATACTTCGAAGGTTACGCCCCGTCGTCACCATCGATCGCGCTGTTAGAAGACGGCAATATCGTCACGATGGTCGAACGGAGCACAATCGAGTCATCAACGGCCGAAGAGCTCGTCGAGCAGTTACAGACGTTGTTCGATATTTACTACGCCTAAGAAGTGAGCGCAGAGGCATTGCCTTTGCGCTTTTCCTTAAGAAGGGATCGATGAGATGGAACCAGTCGTCAAAATCATGAGCGAGGCCGAATATACGATTGCTTTGTCGCGCGGCGAGATCAACGAGCCGACCCTCCAAACGGAAGGGTACATTCGTTGTTGCACCCCGCAACAGATCGGGAAATTCGTGCGTCGACATTATCATGGGGAGCGAGTCGTGCTCGTCTCGTTCCATGTCGGACGTCTCGGCAGCCTGCTCCACTATGAGTTTGACGAGGACGGGGAACGCTATCCCCACGTGTATAGCGCCATTCCCATCGCTTCGGTCAAACGAGTGCAGCCCTACGGCTCTCGGGACAATGGTACGGTCACTTATTTTGCTTACGAGCGAATGTGACCGTATTTTTTTAGATTTTATGCATGAATATACTTTACAAGTAATAATTATGTGTATATAGTGGTTGAAGAACAAGTCGGACATATGATGAGTCAGAGAACAGTTGAGCAACATTCACATATATGTCATAATTTTGTTAAAGTTCTGATAATTTCATCCTATTGAAGAAAGGGACGATGAACATGAAAAAAGGTTTTCTAGCATTATGTATCGCAAGCCTAGCCGCTTTTACTGTAGCCTGTGGGGCAGACGTGAACGAAGGAGGTTCGACATCGACCGATGAAGATGACAAAGTCATCGTCATGGGGACGAGTGCGGACTACTTCCCATATGAATTCGTCGATACGGCGAACGGGGATGAGATTGTCGGATTCGATATCGATATCGCCAAGCAAGTGGCCGAGAACATGGGCTACGAATTGAAAATTGAAGACATGGACTTCGGGAGCCTGCTCGGGGCGCTCAACGCCGGTCGTGTCGATTTCGTCATGGCGGGTATGACACCGACAGAAGAACGGAAAGAGAACGCCGATTTCTCAGACATCTACTTCACGGCGAAGAACTTGATTTTGTCAAAAGGGGATGCCATCCAGTCGCTTGAGGACTTGGACGGGAAACAAGTCGGGGTCCAACTCGGATCGATTCAAGAAGGGATTGCCAAAGAGCAAATCCCGGGTGCTGAAATCGTCGCCTTGAACAAGATTCCAGAGATTATTCAAGAAATCAAGACCGGCCGCATCGATGCGATGGTCATCGAGGACACGGTCGCGAAGAAATATCTCGATCAAGACAGCGAACTCACGACGTTTGAAATCGTCGACGAGGAAGAGGCCGGTTCAGCCGCTGCCTTCCGTAAGGACGACGAGCTCCGTGATCAGTTCAATGAAGAGTTGAACAAGATGATCGATTCAGGAGAAATCGAGAAGTTGGCTCAAAAATGGTTCGAACAAGAAGCTGCACCAGCTGAATAAAGATTGTAGAAGGCTGACTGAAAGCATCAGTCAGCCTTTTTTAGGAGGAACTCACAATGGATTTTAGTCGGATTTATGATTCTATCCCGTATATTCTCGAAGGGATTCCCGTCATGTTCCAAGTCGTGCTCGTCTCGGCCTTGTTCGGGATTACGCTTGGCGTCGTCGTCGCCACATTCAAAATCGTCCCAAACCGTCTCGTCAACTTCATCGGGCACGCCTATACGGCCGTGTTCCGCGGAACCCCGCTCATCTTGCAACTCGCGATCATCCACTTCGGATTGCCGCAGTTGACCGGATATATCACGACGCCATACCAATCGGCCGTCATCGCCTTCTCACTGAACTCGGCGGCGTATATCTCGGAAATCATTCGGGCCGGGATTCAAGCGGTCGATAAAGGCCAGTGGGAAGCGTCGGATGCCCTTGGCGTCCCGTACGTCAAACAACTGCGATCAATCATCTTGCCGCAGGCGTTCAAAAACATCTTGCCGGCCCTCGTCAACGAGATGATCACGCTCACGAAAGAATCGGCGCTCGTCTCGACGGTCGGTGTGCTCGACATCATGCGCCGGGCGCAAATCGTCGGTGGGCAAAAGGCGATCTACTTTGAACCGCTCCTGTTTGCCGGTGTGATATACTTTACAATAGTGATGGTGTTGACGTATCTTGGTCAACGTCTAGAAAAACGGCTTAGAAAGAGTGATGGCAGATGATACAAGTAAACGATTTATACAAACAATTTGGTGACCTCGAGGTCCTCAAAGGCATTACGACATCGATTGAGAAAGGGGAGGTCGTCGCCGTCATCGGTCCGTCCGGTTCGGGGAAATCGACGTTCCTCCGTTGCTTGAACATGCTCGAGGTGCCGACGTCTGGAACGGTCAGCGTCGCCGGCTATGAGCTCACGAAAAAAGGGGCGAACGTCTCGAAAGCACGCCAAAATATCGGGATGGTGTTTCAACAGTTCAACTTGTTCCCGCATATGAGCGTGCTCGACAATTTGATATACGCGCCGATCAACGTCTTGAAAGTGAGCAAGGCCGAGGCGATTGAACGGGCGAAAAAGCTCCTCGAACGGGTCGGATTGTCCGAGAAAATCGACGCCTATCCGAGTCAACTGTCGGGTGGACAAAAACAACGTGTCGCGATCGCCCGGGCGCTCGCCATGGAGCCGAACGTCATGTTGTTCGATGAGCCGACGTCAGCGCTCGACCCAGAGATGGTCAACGAAGTGCTCGATGTCATGAAAGGGCTCGCCGAGTCTGGGATGACGATGGTCGTCGTCACGCACGAGATGGGCTTTGCCCGTGAAGTGGCGGACCGTGTCCTCTTCCTCGACGAAGGCATCTTGATGGAGGAAGGCAAACCGGCCGACTTGCTTCTCAACCCGCAAACCGACCGCGCAAAACGCTTCTTAGAAAAAGTCTTATAACTGAAACGATCCATCTGACACCAGAAAGGGAGGATTTCTATGAAGATCACCTACTATGGCCACGCGACCGTGCAACTCGATATCGACGGGACATCCGTCTTAATCGATCCGTTCCTGACGAGCAATCCGCATACGGACGTCGACCCGGCGAGTGTCAAAGCAGACTATATCTTGCTCACCCACGCCCATTTTGACCATATCGAAGACGTCGAATTGATTGCGAAACAGACGGGCGCAACGATCGTCGCGACACACGAGCTGGCGACATATTATGAGAAGAAGGGTTTTTCGGTCCACGGCATGAACATCGGGGGCGGCCATTCGTTCGCGTTCGGCCGCGTCACGATGACGCAGGCGTTCCATAGCTCGAGTCTCGACATGGGCGACATCCCGGTTTATATGGGAATGCCGGGCGGGTTCATCATCGAGACGAACGCACTCACGGTGTACCATGCCGGGGACACGGCGCTATTTTCGGATATGAAACTGTACGGCGAACGCTTCGAGATTGACGTCGCCTTCCTCCCGATCGGGGATAACTTCACGATGGGACCGGTCGACGCACTCGATGCGGCGCACTGGCTCCAAGCGAAACGAGTCGTCCCAATCCATTTTGATACGTTCCCGCCCATCAAACAAGACGCACGGGCGTTCTGCGATCAATTGCACCAACGTGGTCTCTTGATTGAGCCGAACACGACGATTGAGATTTGATGATGCATCCAGCGGTGCTCGAGACCGAACGGTACGTGGCGAAGCTGCATGCCGGAGACCATACCGGCCATGATATGGCCCATCTCGACCGAGTGCGCCGTTTGACGACGCATCTCGCGGAAGGCGAAGCGGTCGACGGTCTCGCTTTGACGCTCGCGGCGCTCTTGCATGATGTCGAGGATGAGAAGCTTGGACGTGATAAAGGTCTCGTCGCACGTCACCTTGACACGTTACCGATCGACCCCGAACAACGGGCTCACGTCCTGACGATGATTGAAGAGTCGTCCTTTTCAAAAGGACGGTCCCCGTCGTCACGTGAGAGCGCGATGCTGCAAGACGCCGACCGGCTCGACGCGATTGGGGCAATCGGCATCGCCCGGACGTTCCAATTTGCCGGCGCACGTGGCAATAGCCTCCACGGCGAGGGTGACTCGAAAAGCGCGATCGCTCATTTCGAGGAGAAGTTGCTCCGGCTCGCGAATCAAATGCATACGGAACTGGCGAGACGAATCGCCCGGGACCGCCACGCGTTCATGGTTACTTTTTTGGACCGGTTCGAAGCGGAATGGACAGGGCAAGACATATGAAACGGCCGAGGAATCCCTCGGCCGTTTTTTGGTTAAAACGGATGTTTATTTAGCCAATGGCCACCGTCGAGGGAAATGCATTCCCCGTTCAAATAGCGCATCTCGTCCGACGCCATCCAATAGGCGAGGTCGGCAATCTCTTCCGGTGTCCCGAACCGTCCGAGCGGCACATTGCGGCGGATGCGCTCGACTTCTTTGACGTGGACGGCTAGTTTGTCGGCTCCACCTGTCCGCTCGATTGGACCCGGGCTAATCGCGTTCACACGCGCCCCGAACTGATATCCCCATTCGACGGCGAGCGTTCGCGTCAAATTGAGCACGCCGGCCTTGGCGGCCGCGCTCGGTGCGACACCGGCGCCCGCTTGCCAGGCATACGACGCGACCATGTTGATGATGGAGCCGTCACGCAGTTGCTCCCGTTCCCAATGCTTGCCGAGCACGTGGGTGCAGTTGAACGTCCCGTTCAAGACGATGTCGATGACGCTCGTCCATCCGTTCGGCGTCAAGTCGAGCGTCGGGCAGACGAAATTACCGGCCGCGTTGTTAACGAGCGCGTGCACTGGACCGAACCGTTCAATGATTTGATCGAGCGCATCGGCACACCCCTCATAGTCACGCACATCGTGTTGCACGGCTATCGCCGCTCCGGCCCCGATGGTCTCCAGTTCGCCCATCGCTTCTTGTAGCCGCTCCTCGTTGCGGCCGCTGATGGCGACGTTCCAGCCCTCGGTCTTGAATTTTAGCGCCATCGCCTTGCCCATCCCCGATGAGCCACCTGTGATCCAAATCGTTTTCATACAAATCCCCCTTTGGAATGAATGGTCGTTCAGTTTATGTATTCGCTCAGCGAAGAGGGGATTCCTGCAAAAAAAGTGACGGCCGTTGGGCCATCACTTCAACTGCTCTAAATAGGTCAATCCGAGTTCACGGTCGATGCGATACATCGTCCCGGCGACTTTCTCGCCCCAATACGGGTCCGAGGCGTAATTGACGTTGACGCCTTCTTGTTTATTGCCAGGGAACGGTCCTCGGTCATAGGCGCCCGTCACGTACTTTTCGGCGAATAAACGAGCCGCCGCATCGATGCTCGCCTCGACAGACGGGTAGGAGGCTGCATTTCCGCTCGGGTCGTTGTCAGTCGCTTGGAAGCCGAACAAGTTATTCTTTTCCCGGGCGATGGCTGACGTACCGAACCCGGACTCGTGTCCGGCGACGGCCATGAGGAACAAGGCGTTGATGCCGAACTCTGCCTCGGCATCTTTGAAGGCGTCGCCTTTACCGGTGAGCGGGCTGTCGTCGAGTGAGCCGAGGAAGGCGTCGAGCTCGCGAGCCGAATACGGTGCCTTCGACGCGATCGAGGCGAACTGGTATGGCGAATCGAACACGTCGCGCACGTCCTCCGTGTAATAGCGGTCGGACGACTGTTGCGGCGCCGGTCCGACGAGGAACGTCCCGGCCAAGTTGCCGTTCGCCTCGACGGTATGGAACACTTGTCCGTCCCGCATCTGATAGAAGCCGCGACGCTCGACGACGGCGTCCGGATAAAGCGTCATGTCGGCCGGCTTCACGTAGACGTCGGCGCCGGAAATGTTCACCAACAAATGCTTGTCGGCCGTCTGCACGAGACGGAGGCGGGTCCCGCCGGCGACATACGACTGCCGTTTCTTAAACTCGGCGTCTTGATACAAGTTCGTGATTCGGTCGGTCGGGGTGACGGCGATACCGGTACCTATGAAGTCGATGACGTCGCCTGACGCATCGAGCAGGGCCCGGTTGCCCCCACGTTCCATATAGGCCCGCGCCTCGTCGAGTGACTCAAATGATCGGGTCGAGACGTCCCCGCTGTCATAGGTCTGAACGGTATACGAGCCGCTCGGACGGTCTTGGAGCCAAAGGAAACCTAAAACGGCGAGGGCGAGCGTGAGCAGCGTGGGAATCACGCCACGTTTTTTTCTTTTCAATACGATCACTTCCAAACATATGGATTGCCAAACGGAACAAACTAGTGAACAATTTTGTGAGAGAGGAGGAGATATTTATGAAAATCGGATCACGCACGCTCAAGACTGCGGCGGCAGCCGGGATCGCCATGCTCATCTCCGAGACGATTCATCTCGATTACTACGTCTTCGCAGCCATCATCGCCATCCTCAGTATTCAGGAGACACGGAAAAAGTCGTTTCGGGCTTCCTATGAGCGGGTCATGGCCAGCCTGATTGCAATCGGCATGGGGGCATTGATGTTCACCTTGCTCGGTTATTCACCGGCGACGCTCACACTTTATTTTGTCATGTTCATCCCGCTCGTTCAACAGCTCAAACTGCAGGACGGCATGATCACGAGTGTCGTCATCTTGACCCATCTATATACGGAAGGGCAGTTCTCGCTCGATTTGTTCGTGAACGAGCTGTTATTGATCGCCATCGGCGTCGGGGTCGGACTCGTCGTCAACATGTATATGCCGACACTTGATAAAGAGATCGAGCGCATCAAAGACAATATCGACCGGGCCCTCGCCGTTCACTTTTATGATGTGGCCGCCTGTGTCGAGACGGGCGTCTATAACGACCATTCGATGATGCTCTTGAAGACGCGGGATTATTTGAAACAAGGGAAAGACCTCGCGCTCCGTCGCATGGGGAACTCGATTGGGAAGCGGAACGAGGACATGGATTACCTGTACTTCCGAATGCGGGAGCGGCAATATGACATCTTGAAGCGCATCGCCGAGAACTCACGGGAGATCACGATGGTCGTCAATGAGGCCAAACCGGTCGCGACGTTCCTTCGGCGCGTCGGCGACAACGTCAACCAACGGGCCGACGCTTCGACGTTCCTACGGGAGCTCGAAGAGACGATTGAGCATTATCGAAAAAACGTACCCCTCCCCACGTCGCGTGAGGAATTTGAGGTACGTTCATCGTTATTAAATATTTTGTCGGACGTGAAGAGCTACTTGATTTTAAAAGAGCGGTATATCCTGCTGTTACAGGAACATGGCCACCCCGGACAAAAACGTGCTCAATAAAAAGATGGATACGATGACGACGACACCGATTTGAATGATGCGTTGACGCTTTTTCTGTTTCTTACTCATGACGTTCCTCCAAATGTGTTTGTCCTCATTGTACAGAATGGAAAAGGTTCGTGCAAACGGCACGAGTTTGTTATAATAACCTAGAAATGTTTGGATGGAGGGATGTTTTCATGGTAAACGAGAAACGAGTGCTTGACACATTTTTACAACTGGTCGGGATCGACTCAGAGACGAAAGAAGAAGCAGTCATCTGTGAGCATTTAAAGGCGGTCTTCACAGAGCTCGGATGCGACGTCTATGAAGACGATGCGTCGACGAAAACGGCTCATTCAGGTAACAACTTGATTATTACGCTACCGGCGACGAAACAAGGCGTCGACCCGATCTATTTCACGGCGCATATGGATACGGTCACACCTGGTAAAGGGATCAAGACGAGTATTCAAGACGGTTACGTCGTGACGGATGGGACGACCATCCTCGGGGCGGATGATAAAACCGGATTGACGGCGATGATCGAACTCGTTCGCGTGTTGACGGAACAAGCGATTCCACACGGTCAAATCCAGTTCGTGATCACAGTCGGAGAAGAATCTGGGCTCGTCGGGGCAAAAGTGCTCGATCTTTCGAAAATTGATGCGAAGTTTGGATTCGCGCTCGATTCGGATGGCCCGGTCGGCGACATTATCGTCGCAGCACCGACTCAGGCGAAAGTGAACGCCAAAATCTATGGCAAGACGGCTCATGCCGGTGTAGCCCCGGAAAAAGGTGTATCGGCGATTCAAATCGCGGCGAAAGCAATCGCGAAGATGAAGTTAGGTCGCATCGATGATGAGACGACGGCAAACATCGGACGCTTCGAAGGCGGCCGTGCCACGAACATCGTCTGCGACTACGTCGAAGTCCTCGCCGAGGCGCGTTCATTGATTCATGAAAAAATGGAAGCACAAGCCGAAGCGATGAAACAAGCGTATCTTGACGCAGCTGAAGAACATGGCGGACGTGCGGAAGTCGACATCGACATCATGTACCCAGGCTTTAAGTTCGAAGAAGGGGACGAAGTCGTCGAAGTGGCGAAAGCAGCCGCGACAGCGATTGGCCGTCCAATTCGAATCTTGCATTCGGGCGGCGGTTCTGACGCCAACGTGATTGCCGGCGGTGGGATTCCGACCGTCAACCTTGCTGTCGGATATGAAGAAATTCATACGACGAACGAGCGTATGCCACTCGTCGAACTGTACAAGTTGGTTGAATATGTCGTTCAAATTGTCGAGCTCGTCGCGACACCTAAAACGAAATGAAAAAGAGCCGACGTGATGTCGGCTCTTCCTATGTGTTCGAGCTATTATGCGGCGAACTCCAACGATTCTAAAACGAGTTCGTCTGAACAGTGAAGTTCCATCGCTATGTCGTGAATGAGGATTGAGGTGCCTAATTCTTGTTGGTGTTTGCGATTCATTGAAGTCGCCCGTTCCCGGATCTGTTGATAGATCGAGTCGGAATGTTCAACTTTCTTCATCACGGATCACATCCTTTTTCAACGATTGCCTACAGTATAGCATGGAATGGACGACAAGAAAGGACAATATTATTTATGAAGTTACAATTTTTAGGAACTGGCTCCGGTATGCCGTCGAAACAACGGAACGTCTCGGGGTTGGCACTTACGCTTGCGAAACAGACGTGGCTTATCGATTGTGGCGAGGCGACCCAGCACCAAATGTTGCATACGAAAGTCAAGCCGCGCAAAGTCTCAGCCGTCTGGGTGACACACCTTCACGGGGATCACGTCTTCGGTCTGCCCGGGTTTCTGTCGACGCGCTCGGCGCTCGACGGATCGAGCCCGCTCACCTTGTATGGACCGAAAGGCATCAAGAAATGGCTCGAGTTGACGATGAAAGTAACCGGTTCTTATCTCGGCTATGATTTGACGATTGTCGAGTACGAGGACGGCGATACGTTCGAACAGGACGGGCACATCGTCACGGTCAGACGGCTTGAACATCGCTTTCCGTCTTATGGATTCCGCATCGAAGCGCCGGAACGACCGGGCGCATTGCTCGTCGAAAAAGTGAAGGCGCTCGGCATCCCGAGCGGACCGATTTATCGGACGATCAAGCAGTCTGACACGTTCGAGTTTGAAGGGAAAACGTACGCCTCTAAAGAATACGTCACTGACGCGGTTCCCGGACCGGTCGTGGCGATTCTAGGCGATACGGTCCCTTGTCCGAACGCAGCCATCCTCGCCACTGGCGTCGACGTGCTCGTTCATGAAGCGACGTTCATGCAAGCAGAGGCGAAACTCGCCCGTCAATACGGCCACTCGACGACAGTTGAGGCGGCAACGCTCGCAAAAACGGCGCAAGTTGGCCGTTTGATTGTCACGCATATCTCGGCCCGCTATCAAGGTCGAGACGAGGCGTTTGTGGATGAAGTGCGCACCGTGTTTCCAGACAGCCATGTAGCGACTGACTTCTTCGAGTTTACAGTGGGGGATTAACGTGACAGTACAACTATACGTATGGCTAGGCTTTTTCGTCATCAGTACGTTGCTAGGTTTACGCTTAAATCAACTGAAAGAACCGGAACCAAACTTTCTTATCAAATTTTTATTTTTCTCATTGCTCGGGATCGTTTCATTCCCGATTGGTGGCTTTCATATTCCAATCGGATTCCTGATGTCGTTCTTATTCTTCCCGAAACGCAATAGCCGCTATAAATGGTACGGGGCGCTCGTCGGATTCTTTTTCTTCATCGTCCTCTTGTTCGTCCCACTCTTTGATCAATCCGAATTCCGGGCCGAGTCACAACAGATTGGAACGGTGTCGATTCAAGACGAGACGTTTGACGAGATGACGGACAACATTCTGCGCCGAATCAACAGTGAGTCCATCAAACTCGACCGAAGCAAAATGATTTTCAGCGAGGACGGTGAACTCCGTTCGCTCGAATATTTGCTCATGGTCGAACGCGCAAATTCGTATCAACAGATTCGAATCAACTACGACGAATCGGGCGAGCTGACGTATCGTCAAGTCGATGAATTGAATAAGGACTCGGGAAGTGCGTTCTTCGAGAAACTCGTCGACTTTGAACATATGCTCGACGCGATCCGGAAACCGGCCTGGTCTGAATTCACGACACAAGTCGATGCCCCGTTCCTCCAGTTCTCATTCGATGGGCTGTACGACATGTACACGTTCGAGAATGAGTCGATGCTCATGATCAATCGGGATAATCGCCTCGTCAAGTTCTGGTTGCAACGCGAGCCGGTGCTCGCCAACAGCATTCAATTGTCGGGATTGAGCGAGCAAGGGCGGACGACGGGTGAGAAATACACGATTCTATACAACTACTCTATCCATCAACGAGAGGATTTGACTGATTTATGAAAAAATTGCTTCTGATGAGTTTACTTGTCCCGCTTTTGACCGCATGCGGAGGAGATACGACATCGACCGAGGAAGCGGCTTGTGATGTCGAGCCGACGATTTCTGTTTACAATGCGGCGACCGAAGAGACGCTGTTCAATGAGAAGAGTGTCTGCTTAGAAGAAGGGGCGACGGTACTCGATGCCCTTGAAGCGACCGAGCTTGACATTGAATCGGTCGGCGACGGAGACATGACTTATGTCACGGCCGTTGACGGGATTGAAGAGAAGTCGGCCGGACAATCCTCAGGCTGGGTTTACGCCTTCAATGGTAGCCCGGGCGATGAAGGCGCCGGAGCCAAAAAAGTCGAATCGACCGACATCATTCAATGGCGGTTCGAAGAAGATGCGATTTCTTTCTTCGAATGAGGCAGATTGGGAGCGCAGACATCCGGTCACGCTCCTTTTCTTCTTACTCGTCCATTTGTACGTGTTGACATACTTGAATGACTCGATTTGGCTCCTCCTCGGTCTGTTCGGTTTGTTACTCATGGAACGACGGTTTCCACTGGCGATGCTCGGTGTTATCCTCGCGTTCTTATTGATTTCACTTGCCCCGTTCGTTCTCGGGTGGCGGATTTCGCTCGGTGGTGTCACAAATCAATTGATTCCACTCGCGACTTTTTTGTTCGGTATGATTTGGGTCAATCGATTCATGCGCCTCGAGCGCTTATTGCCGTTCTTGAACAAATGGCCCCGTTCGACAAGGTTGCTATACGGCGGTTGGGCGCTCGTCCCGACGATGGAACGGGCGGTCCGTTTATCGTTGGCCAGTCATCCGCGACGTGACTGGCAAGAGGCCGTCGTCGTCGGTATCGACAGCCAACGCCTCGAGCCGGTATATGTGACGAATCGGATGAGACGCTTCGAACGACATGACTGGGGCCAATGCCTCGTCCTCGCTAGTTTCGGGGCGACTGCGGCTATGGTCACACCGGTTGTTTGGCTTCTGTATCCATATTTGACGAAGGGAGGGGTGCGCGATGCGTTGGTTATCCTTGGCAGACGGACATGATGAATTCGAGGAGTGGGTGAGGGAAGAACAAGCGCGAGTCGTTCGCCTCGACACTCCGCTTGCTGGGAAAGTCGCAACACTCATTTCTGGGAGTGACGCCCTGCGAGGAGCCGAACTGGCTGCCATTCTTCAAATCGATCATCTATTTCATAAGCGATTCGACGAGTGCTCAAGTGGGGAACGGCAACTCGTCCGAATCGCTCACGCCCTGGCCGATTCATCCGAGGCGATCGTCTTAATCGAGCCGTTTCGACATTTGGATCGGTTTCGGGTCGAGCATTTGACGATGTTGCTCAGCAGGTTGACCGGGCTCGGCGTTCGGATTGCATACACGGACAGGGCGCGCGAACATACCCCATCCGACCCGTTTCACGTCAATCCGACCATGAATCAGCCCCAACTTGTCGTGACGGACGTGTCCTATCGCCATCCGTTGCAGGCTTCCTATGCGGTCGAGCATGTGTCATACGAGGCGAAGCAGGCAGGACTGACCATCTGTATCGGAACGAACGGGAGCGGGAAATCGACGTTGCTCGAATTGATTGCCAAAAGCGTGCGTCCCTTGTATGGGAAGGTTAAATGGGCCGAGCGGCCGGTTTATTTACCGGCCGAGCAAGAGTACGGCCCGTTCCCGCATGCGGCGAATCGTCGCGTCGCTCAACTGCAGGCCGTCTTCGATTCCGAAGCTTCGCTGTTCTTGTTGGATGAGCCAAGCGTGGGCTTGACCGAGCAAGAGCGCTCTCAGTTTGAACGAGCGTTAACCGAGAAAGCCATGACAGCACATGTTTTGTGTGCGACGCATGATGAGCAACTGATTCAGGCGGCAGACCGCATCCTTTGCCTGTCGAACGGTACGATTGTTTTCGATGGCGATTTAGCCGAGTATAGGAAACGGAGTGCGCTATGGTCACATACGTCCTCATCCTAATCATTGCGGCGGGGATCATGTCAAGATTTGAGCGGACGGACATCCCGATTGCCGTTCTGACACAGATTCTCGCGCTTGCCGTCATCGGGCGCTGGTTATTCGTGGCCATCCCGAACGTGCAACCGTCGACGGCGTTGCTCATGTTGACGGCCTTGTATTTCGGGTTCACGAGCGCCGCGATGCTGGCGTTGTTCGTCCCGATTTTATCGGGACTGTTGCTCGGACTCGGTCCGTTCGTCTTGTTTCAATTTTTAGGATGGCTTCTCGTCGTACTCGTCGTCATTTTACTTAAACCACTGCTTCGTCACTCGCGGTGGCTCCTAGCTTTCGTAGGTCTGGGGGCCGGTTTTCTCTTCGGCTGGACGGCCAATCTTTCGTTCGCGGAGGTCATCGGGGCCGACTTCGTCAAACTGCTCGTGCTCAGTCTACCGTTCGATGTGGCCCACGGCATCGGGAACGCCGTCTTCCTCGTCTTGTTGCATGACTTGTTCGTTCGCATATTTGTGCGGGAAGACGGGTAACAAGTAGGTATCACACGAGTGAGGTGACACGTGCATGAGCGGATACGTCAATCTGGTTGAAATCGGTTGGTTTCTTTTCATCGGACTGTTGTTTATGGGGCTCAATCTGTTTTTGATGTCACGTCGGCTGCTACGGACGCGCTACGGGATGCTCAGTATCCTCGGGGCCAGCGTTTGGCCGGCACTCATGATCGTCTTGACCGTCCAAGGTGGAAGCGTCCTCGGCGGGCTGACGGAACGGGCGCTCACCCTCGAAAGCACCTTGGCTTGGTCGGTCGTCGTGGCGACGACACTGATGGTGTGTATTCCAGGCATAACACTCATCCGGCGCATGATTCAGTTGGCGCGGTCATAATCAAATCACATAAAGCAGGAGGAAGTCCCCCGGGGGACCTCCTCCTTTTTTAACGTGCATACATGGGTTAAATCGTCGAGACGTCTTCCGATCCAGCATCTGATGGTTTTTGGAAGCGGCGCAAAATCTCAAGGCTGACTGCGCGTGGCATGAGCTTGGCCGCGGCGACAAGCAGTTGGTTCGACACACCCGGCACGATGACGCGTTTGTTGGTCATGACGCCTTTATAGCCGAAGAAAGCGACGAGATGAGACGGCATTTTTGACACCATCATCTCGCTGCCGGCCCGATTGAAGAATCCGGTATCGGTTGGACCTGGACAGAGGACACTCACGTGCACGCCTGTTCCTTTCACTTCGGCATGGAGCGCCTCGGTGAGCGATAACACGTAGGCCTTCGTCGCGTAGTAGACCGCCATATACGGACCAGGTTGGAAGGCGGCGACCGATGCGACGTTCAACACATAGCCATGATTCCGTTCCACCATGCCCGGCAAATAAGCTTTCGTCAATTCGGTCAAGGCGTTGACGTTCAAACGGACCTCTTCGGCCTCGGTCTCGGCATCGAGCTCGATAAACTCGCCGGCCGTTCCGAAACCGGCATTGTTGATTAAAAAGTCGACCGTCAGTCCGGCATCGGCGATTGCACTCGTCAATCGTTTTACGGCTTGGTGTTCAGACAAATCGAGGGCGAAGACGTGTACGCTGACACGGTAACGTTTCTCCAGTACTTTTTTTAATTCGTGCAACCGAGGCTCGTTGCGAGACACGAGGATACAATCAAATCCATCCCGGGCCGCTAACACGGCAAGATCGAGTCCGATTCCTGTCGAGGCTCCAGTAATTAAGGCTGTTTTTGTCAAAATCGTCCACTCCTTCGATATAAAAAGTCATACATTGTTACTGATTTCTTCACGAGTTGTTAAATTCCTGCTCGGCCGCGACGTCAAAACGTATGCTAGAGTATAGCAAGAATATGTGATTAGACTCACAAAGTGAGGAGAAGAAACCAGATGATGATACAGCTAGTGACTACAGCACAGGGCGTCGAGCAAGCAGAAGCGCTGATTATGGCGGGCTCTGACCGCATCTATATCGGAGAAGCAACATACGGGTTACGCCAGAAGGGAGACTGGTCGTTGGAGGCTGTGCGAGAAGTCACAGCGATTGCCCACCGTTATGGCAAAGAAGTGACCGTCGCCGTCAATAATTTGATGCACAATCATCAGATTGAGACGCTGCCTGACTATTTATCGGCTTTAAAAACAATCGGGGTTGACAGTGTGACGGCCGGTGACCCGGGCGCCATCCGCTTAATCCGTAATGCAAATATCCCCTATTGGTATGATGCTCAAACGCTCGTCACGTCGGCACGACACATTCAATTTTGGGGCAAACGCGATGCAATCGGGGCAATCGCGGCCCGTGAAGTGACGTTGACTGAACTCGGGCTGATTCAACAGCAAATCGGATTGCCGGTCGAAGTCCAAGTGTACGGACCGACGTGTATCCATCATTCGAAACGTCCGCTCTTGACGAACTACTTCAATGAGATTGGCCGATCGAACACGTTGGCAGAAGCACGCGAATACTATGTGAGCGAACCATCGGATGCGGACAGCCGCTATCCGGTGTATGAAGACGAAAACGGGACGCATGTGTTCTCTGAGGATTTGACGCTTATGGGACAACTGCCCACTTTAATAACAGGCGGCCTACACACGTGGAAGCTCGAGGGTTGGCACGCGGGTGATGCATTCGTTGATATCGTCCGCTTGTTCGATAAGGCCCGCTCAGATTTATTGAACGGTCGATTCGACCGTCTCGTCATGGAACGGCGTCTCGCCGAACTGCAGCCGGAACAATTCCGGCTCGGGACGGGACTATTGTTACGAAATCCAGAAGAGATCAAGTGAGGGATTGAGATGAAAAAACGTCCAGAATTATTAGCACCGGCCGGCAACTTAGAAAAATTGAAGATGGCGATTTTGTATGGGGCCGATGCGGTCTTTATCGGGGGACAACAGTTCGGACTCCGCTCTCGGGCCGGCAATTTTGGGTATGACGAGATGGCCGAAGGCGTCGCGTTCGCCCATGCGCGCGGGGCAAAAGTGTATGTCGCCGCGAATATGGTGACCCATGAAGGCGATATCGATGGCGCGGGCGAGTTCTTTTGCAAGCTTCGCGATATCGGCATTGATGCCGTCATCGTGTCCGACCCGGCCATGATTGAGGTATGCCTCACGGATGCGCCGGGACTTCCGGTCCATTTGTCGACGCAGGCGTCAGCGACGAACTATGAGACGCTCCGCTTTTGGCAAGAGGAAGGATTGGAGCGAATCGTTCTCGCCCGCGAAGTATCGATGGAAGAAATCAAAGAGATGAAACGGCAAGTCGATGTCGAAATCGAGACGTTCGTCCATGGGGCGATGTGCATCTCGTACTCGGGACGTTGCACCTTATCGAACCATATGGCGCTCCGCGATGCGAACCGGGGTGGCTGTGCCCAGTCGTGCCGTTGGAAGTACGGATTCTTTGAGGCGGACGAACTGTTGACTGACGAGATGGCAGCACGCGACGAGGAACCGTTCTCGATGAGCTCGGTCGACTTGGCGATGGTACGTCACATTCCGGACTTGGTCGACGCTGGCGTCGACAGCTTGAAAATTGAGGGACGGATGAAATCGATTCACTATGTGGCGACCGTTTGTAACGTCTATCGTCAAGTCATCGACGCGTACTGTAATGACCCCGAGGGCTTCGAGTTTAATCCGGCGTGGGAAGAAGAAATCTGGAAAGCGGCACAACGAGAACTCGCGACCGGATTCTATTACGGCGTCCCGACCGAGAACGAGCAACTATTCGGTAAGCCGCGCGCCATCCCGCAATATGCATTCGCGGCACGCGTCATCGCGTATGAACCGACGACAAAAATAGCGACACTCGAGCAACGAAACCATTTTCGGCGCGGGGAAGAAGTCGAGTTCTTCGGTCCCGGCTTCGTCCGTTTCTCGCAGCGCATCGATGAGCTGTACGATGAGTCGGGAGAAAGCCTCGAGACGGCGAACCAGGCGATGATGACGGTACGTGTCAAGGTCGAGCAACCGGTCGCGACCGATTTCATCATGCGCAAGCGAAAAGCCGGCGTCGTGAACACACCTGTGCCGAGCCCGGTCTGACACATCCGGCAAGACAACATAGTCGACCGTTCCATCCAATCTTGCTAACCTGTTAACATAGACGACAAAGGGGATGGAAGCATGAATCAGAATACGGAGCAGCTCCGGACCGATCCAATCGGACGCCTGCTGTTCAAACTGTCGCTACCGGCAATGATCGGGATGCTGGTGACGGCACTGTACAATATCATTGATACAATCTTCGTCGCCCGTGGCATCGGGTCGACTGCCGTGGCTGCCATCGGGATCGCCTTTCCGATTCAAATGATTCTTATGGCCGTCTCGAGCGCTGTCGGGTTGAGCGGGGCATCCATCAGTTCAAGGAAACTCGGCAAAGGCGACGATGCCGGTGCCGCCGTCACGTTTTTGAACGTGCTCGTCCTCGTCGGTGTGTTCGCCGCTTTTGCGGTCAGTTCCGCCTTTTTCATGTTGGATGACATCTTGAAAGTGTTCGGAGCGACGTCGGCCATCATGGAACTGAGCCGACAATACTTATCGGTCGTGCTCATTAGCTCTCCGTTCTTCATGTTCACACTCGCGGCGAGCGCGATGGTACGGGCTGAAGGACAGGCGCCTTATCAGATGAAAGTGATGCTCACGACCGTTGTCGTCAACTTGGTGACGACGCCGCTATTCATCTTCACGTTCGGCTGGGGCATTTACGGGGCCGCTTGGTCGACGGCACTCGCTCAAGTCGTCGGGTCTGTGCTCATGCTCCGTTTCTTCTTCTCAAAAAATCGCCGCACCGAGCTCGATTTCCAATGGCGGAAGTTTCGATTACGGTTCGGCGAATTGAAGGAGATTATGGCGATCGGCTCATCTTCGTTCATCATGATGGTCTCCCAGTCGATTTTATTCGTCGGGGTCAACGTCATGCTCGGAACGTACGGCGGGACCGAGGAACTTGCCATCTTTGCGATTATCAATAAATTCATGGCGCTCGTCGGGATGCCGATTATGGGTATCGTCCAAGGCATGCAGCCGATTGTCGGTTACAATTTCGGCGCCAAACAATTCGACCGGATGAGGGAAACGATTTGGACGGCAATGCGGGCTGGAATTGCCATCGCCGTCATCATCTGGTTGACGCTCCAGTTGATTCCGGAACAACTGATTCGCATGTTCACGACCGACGCCAACTTGATTGCCGGCGGTGTGACGGCGATTCATGTGTTGTTCGCCGTCTCGTTCCTCCCGAGTGTGCAAATGCTCGTCAACGGCATCTACCAATCACTCGGGAAGGCTCGGGTCGCGATGTTCTTGTCGCTGTCGCGGCAGACGCTCTATACGATTCCACTCGTCTTCATCCTGCCGAACTTCTTCGGCGTATTCGGTGTCTGGCTCGCGTTCCCAATCGCTGATGCGATGACCTTCCTGACAGCGGTCGGGATGGCTGTTTGGGATCGCAAGCTCTTATTCCGCCCGTCAGAAGACGAAATCGAAGCGAAAGCAACCAATTTATGAAGCGACGTCCGTTCTTGTGGAGCGGGCGTCTTCTTTTAGGAACAAGTAAATTCCGCCGAGCAGGACGGCCGCACCGACCCATTGCATCACGCCGAGACGCTCGTCGAAGAAGACGAACCCGAAAAGCATGCCCCACAATGCCTCGCCAAGGATGGTGATGCTGACAACGGTCGCACTGACACGGGCGAGCGCATAGTTGAACAAGTTATGTCCTAAAATCGTCGGGAAGAAGGCGAGGGCGAGGAAATACCACCAGTTGACTGATTCGAACGCGGTGAACGTCGTCCCCCGGACGAGAAGCATGAAACAGAGGACGACCGCTGCGACGAGATAGACGCTGAACGAGTATGTATTCGTGTTCATCTCGGTCCGGACGTGTTGGCCGACGAGCCAATAGCCGGCGATGAGCAGAGCGGCGATTAAAGCGAGCAAGTCCCCGAACAGCGCTTCACGTCCGAGTTGAATGTCGCCTGCCGCGACAAGCATACCTCCGAAGACAGCGATGAGCGCGAAGGCTAACCCTTTCCGGGTCGGATTCTTTTTAAAAATCAAGGCGTTCCCGATTAAGACAAAAATCGGGCTCGAAGTGACGAACAGCGTCGAGCTGGCGACGGTTGTATAATCGAGCGATAAAAACCAGAGCCAAAAATGGAACGCGAGCAACGTCCCGCTGAGGAGCAAGGCATATCGAGTCATGAGTCGTGTCCCGAGGAGCGACTTGAAATCGACGAAGGGCAACAACATCAGGCACGTGATCAGCATACGGTAAAACGCGGCCGTCTCGGCCGGTGCGGACGTCCATTTGACGAACAAGACGCTCGTCGATAAGAAGAAGACGGCGGCGAATAAGATAAGATAAGACAAGAGACATCCCCCTTTATGTTTTACATACTCTTCTAATGATATTATAGAATAGATAAGAAAATACATTCTTTCTCGAAAGTGTCTTTCCGACGAGATTTCGGATGACTGTGAAAGTAGGGATCCTATGAGATTAATTATTGCGGAGAAACCGTCGCAGGCCCAAAAACTGGCTGCGCCGTATCCATCAAAAAAGAAAAAAGACGAGATTGAGATCGCTTCATGTGACCGGTTCCCAGAAGGCGCCATCGTCGTCTGGGCGGTCGGTCACTTATGCGAGCTGCAAGAACCGTCCCATTATAAGCCGGAATGGAAGTCGTGGAAATATGAGTCGCTCCCAATCGTGCCGGACCGATTCGACTATCGCATCTCGAAAGGCAAGTCGAAACCGTTCCAGACGATTAAGAAATGGCTGCACGACCGGTCCATCACCGACGTCATCATCGCATCCGATGCCGAGCGGGAAGGAGAAGCCATCGTCCGTCTCATTTTACGGCTCGCCGGCAATCAAAAACCTTTGTCGCGCCTATGGATCTCGAGTTTGACCGAGCAGGCGGTCGACCGTGGATTCGCCGCACTGCTACCAGGCGACCAGACGGTCCCGTACTATCACGAAGCAATGAGTCGCGCCTGTGCCGACTGGCTCGTCGGCATGAACGCATCAAGAGCGTATACAACGCTGTTGAAGACGATCGGCGTCGAGGACGTGTTTTCACTAGGCCGTGTCCAGACTCCGACGCTCGCTTTGATTGTCAATCGCGAACGTGAGATTAAACAGTTCGTCCCAGAGCCGTATTTTGAGGTCGAGGCGACGCTTCAAAAAGGACGCGGCACGTTCAAAGCGAAATACACGCTCGGTAAGACGACGAAACTAAAGACTCGCGAACAAGCCGACGCGGTCGTCAGCCGAGCGACCGGAACAGCGGTCGTTCAATCGATCGATAAGGAAGAGAAGACGGAACACCCACCATTCTGGTTCAGTTTATCGGGTTTGCAGGCCGAAGCCGGCAAGCGGTTCGGCTTCGGGGCGAAGAAGACGCTCGACATCGCTCAAAAGCTATATACGAAAGGATGGATCAGTTATCCGCGAACTGACTCAAGTTTCGTCACACCGGACGAGGCGACGTTGTTCCCACAGACGAAAGCAAGGCTATTGAAGTCGGCGGCCTATGCCGAGTTGAAAGACGTGTTGACCGAGAACCCGTCCCGGAACAGCCGCTACGTCAACGCGAAAAAGGTCAGTGATCACTATGCGATCATCCCGACCGAGGCGTGTGGCGATGTGGCCCGACTTAGCGGGGATGAGGCGAAACTATATGATTTAATCAATCGACGTTTTCTCGCTGCTTTCGCTCCACCGGCCAAGCTTGAGAAAACGACGGTCGACCTTATGGACGGCGACGACCTGTACCGGGCAAAAGGGACGGTCGTCGTCAGTGCCGGCTATCGTCAAGTCGTCGAGATGAAGTCCAAAGACGTCGAACTCCCGGCGCTCACACTCGGGGAGCCGTTGACGGAAAAGAAAGTCGAAGTATTATCGAAACAAACGGAGCCACCGAAACGGTATACAGAAGGCGCGCTCATCATGGCGATGAAGGTGGCCGGTAAGCAGCTCGATGATGAAGAACTGATTCACATCATGAAAGAAGTCGAAGGGCTTGGAACCGAGGCGACACGAGCCAATATTATCGACGGACTGAAGAAGCGGGGTTATGTCGACCTGCAAAAGAAAGAGCTCGTCCCGACCGATAAAGGACGCTTGTTGATTGACGTGCTCGGTGACAGTATCCTTGCTTCACCGGCCATGACGGCCAAATGGGAGAAACGTCTCAACGAAATCGGGCAGGCATCGGCTTCGGCCGCCGAATTTATCGACCAGGCGAAAAAGATGTCGATTCATCTCGTCGAAGAGGCGAAAGCGCGAGTCGAGACGGCGAACCCGGAAGGCTATACGATTGAAGCACGACGTTTCGGGAAGAAGTCGGCGGCGCGGCCGAAAGCATCGTTCGGCGTCTGCCCGAGCTGTGGCAAAGGACTCGTCGAGCATGCGAAATTCATCGGTTGTAGCGGCTATCGCGAAGGTTGCAAGTTTACGATGTCGAAACAAGTACTCGGCGTCGGAATTGCCAAAGATGAACTGAAACAGATGATTAACGGCGGGCAATCGAACGTGCACACGTTCAAAAAAGGGGACAAGACGTTCGATGCCGCGCTCTATCTTGAAAAAGGGGCACTTCGATTCGAATTTAAATAAAAAATAGAGCCATCCGCCGATGGCTCTATTTTTTCTGCTGTTCTTCTTCAGTGATGCGGCGATTGATTTCATCGTAATCGAGCACGATGTCGTCTTTGTTGTCTTTATAGGCATATCCTTTTTGAATGACGACGATTGACGCGATTAAGACGAGCAAAATAATCAAACCGCTCACAGCGAATATCCATCCCATGCGGCATTCCTCGCTTTCGTACTTCCAGTATGCCAAAAACGAACGAGATTCTCCATCTTTGAACCACTTCGAACTGTCACAGCATTGAAATACCTAATGAAGCGATTAGATATGATACAATAATATGCAGAAGAACACTGACAGAGAAAGTAGGGATGACTATGGCGATTTTGATTGTGGACGACGAACCGGTCAATACAATGGTTCTCGAACAATTATTGCATCAACATGATTATGAGACGATTTCAGTCTCGAGTGGTGAAGATGCGCTCGCGCTCCTGATGGACCCGCAAGCCCCGTCGCTATACGACCTTGTCCTGCTTGATGTCGAGATGCCAGGAATCTCTGGAATCGAGACGTGCAAACGGATTCGACAGATGAGCGGCTATGAGGAACTTCCTGTGATTATGGTCTCGGGTCGCACCGAGGAAAAGCAAATCGCGGAAGGTCTCGATGCTGAAGCGTCCGACTATACGACGAAACCGATTAAAATCACGGAACTGCTCGCGCGCATCCGCTCCGCACTCCGTTACAAAGCGGCCGTCGATGAACGCAAAAAATATGAGGCGCGGCTCCAATATGACCTCGATCTCGCGCAAAAGATTCAACAGAGCGCGTTGACCCCGCCCATCAGCAACGATGAGATTGACGTCCGGGCCCTCTACTTGCCGTCCAAAAAACTGGCCGGGGATATGTATGCCTGGTTCCAGGTCGCACCGGATCGCTATGGGGTCATCATCTTCGACGTGATGGGGCATGGTGTCTCGTCGGCGTTGATTACGATGGGGATTCGGTCGATTTTGCCCGGTCTCGTCAGCAACGTCCAATACCCGGTCGATGTGATGAGTGAATTGAACCGTCAGATGACGTTCTTGTTCTCGGGAGAGGACATGCAGAGCTATTTCACGGCCGTCTATTGTTATATCGACACGACGAAACGCCAAATCGAGTACGTCAACGCCGGTCATCCGCCGGTCATCGTGACGTCGGACTCGGGTGTGGCCCGTCTCGAGACGACTGGTGTCCCGGTCGGCATGTTCGAGGAACCGAATTATGAATCGAACGTCATCGACATCGAACCGGGGATGACGATGCATATGTATACAGATGGATTGATGGAATGTTACAGCAAAGACATCGACGACGGCATCCGCTGGCTCGAGAAGGACGTCGCATCCTACGGGCTCGATTATGCGCGTCACGTTGCCGAACAGCTCGTCCCTAAAATCGAGATTGACGACGATTTGTGCCTCGTCACGGTCAAACTGATGTAAAAAGATGGTGTTGCCATAACGGCGACACCATCTTTTTTTAGAAATATCGTTTGCGCCATAAAATGTAAAACGCGAGGCTTGAGAAACCGACCATCATCGTGATCGCAAATACGAAGCCAATCGGTTGACCTTCCCAAGGGACTTGGACGTTCATCCCGAATATTCCAGAGATCATCGTCGGAATACTAAGTACGATTGTGATCGAGGCCAAGAACTTCATGACGAAGTTGACGTTGTTCGAGATGATCGAACCGAAGGCGTCCATCTTGATGCTGATGATGTCATTGTAAATCGATGCCATCTCCATCGCCTGGCGGTGCTCGACGAACACGTCTTCGAGCAGTTCCTCGTCTTCCTCGTGCTTCTCGAGACTCGGTGTCTTGACGATGCGGTCGAGGACGCTATCGTTCGCTTTGAGCGACGTCATGAAGTAGACGAGCGACTTCTGTAAGTTCATCAATTGAAAGATTTCCTGATTTCGCATCGAACGCTGCAACTCTTGCTCGAGCTCGTCCATGCGCCGATCGATTTGGCGAAGGAAGCGCAAGTACGTCATGCTGACTCGGTGCAAAATCTGGAAGACGAACCGGCTCCGATAGTTCGTCCGGAACAAGCGAGCTTTGCCGTTGGCGAACAAATTGAGCACGTCGAGGTCACGCGAACAGACGGTGATGAAGTGTCGTCCCGTGACGATGATCCCGAGTGGAATCGTATTATAAGCGCGTCCCGTGTCGTCTTCTTCGACGTATGGGACGTCAATGATCATGAGGAGCCCCTCATCATCTTTTTCAAAACGTGGTTTCTCTTCAATATCAAGCGGGTCATAGACGAAATCTTCAGGAATGCCGGAGGCGGCGATGACTTGATCGGCCTCATCTTTCGTCGGGTTGACGAGTTGAATCCAGCTCCCTTTATCGAAGTCTTCGATTTCGTCGACACGCCCAGATGCGTCGGTACGGTAAATCGTTAGCATAATGTTCCTCCTACCTTAGCTCAACCTAATTATAGGTAGGCGAATGAGAGAGTGCAATCGGAAAAAGAGGAGTTTTTTTGTTTTTTCTCGAAAACATGCTACAGTGGGTAGGAATGTTAGTAGGATTGAGGTAAAGGAGGGATGGAGTTGTCACAAACGCCCCATAACGCTCTGTTTAACGAAGAAAAGTTGGCGGAGCTCCATCAAATCGCTAGCGGAAATAAAGATTTCTTAAAAAAGATTGCCGAGACATATAGCCGCCAATTTGAGGCGAAATTCCCGGAATTGAGACGCGTGGTGCTAGAACGCGATCATGAACAGATCGAACAGCTCGCCCACTTGTTGAAAGGGGCCTCTTATTCTGTCGGACTCGACGAGACGGCCGCGCGGTTCCATCGGCTCGAAATGGCCGGTGAGACGAACGCGATTGAGAACCTCGAACCGATTCTCGACGAGATCGAAGCCGATATGCGTCGCTTCGACCAGGAATGGGATGCACATTTGAACGAATTATCATAAATAAAACGGGATTTCGCCACGATGCGAAGTCCCGTTTTTTTGGATTAGGCTAAAAATTCATCGAGCGTGGCGATCAACATGCCGATCTCTGGCTTCGTGATTTGGGCGTTCGCCCCGACCGCGTCGCCTTTATGTTTCAAGTCGTCCGAGATGAGCGACGAGAAGATGATGATCGGCAGGTCAGCAAAACGATCCATCTCCCGGAGCCGTTTCGTCAAATGCAAGCCGTCCATTTGCGGCATCTCGATATCGGTGATCAGCAAGTCGCAATGGACGTCGCTCTGTTCGAACGCATCGAGCGCTTCCTTCCCGTTGTTGAAAATCGTCGTGTTGAAATAGCCGGCATCGTCGAGCGTATCGATGATGAGCGTCCGCAGCATCTCCGAGTCTTCCGCGATCCAGACGTGTTTGTTCGACCGCTCCCGGGCACCGAGTCGTTTGACCGATTCGCGGGCCATGATGTCTTTCCGGGACAGTTCGAGGGCGATGCGCTCGTAGTCGAGAAGGATAATCATCTGGTCGCCCGTCTTGACGACCCCGTTCGTGATTCCTTGCATGCCGCGCGCGAGATCGGACGGCGTGTCGATCTGTTCCCAAGAGATACGCTTAATCTCTGTCACTTGATCGACGCGGAGCACCGATTTCTCTCCGTTGAACTCACAGACGATCAAGCGGTCGTTGTCCCCGACGTCACGCGGATGTCCGATGACCATCGGTAAATCGATGACCGTCATGACCTCACCGCGGAGTTCAATCAATCCCATGATCGCTTCCGGCGTGCCCGGGAGCGGGGTGAGGGGAAGCATCGTGATAATCTCACGAACCTTCATGACGTTAATCCCGAAAATGAACGGGCCTGACTGGAAAATGACGATCTCTAACTCGTTCGTACCTGCCTCAAGTAAAATATTATGATCCATGCTCACTGGTGGTCCCTCCTAGTTCACGTACTCTCATCTCTTCTATCGGTCGATTTGATGAACATCTTCAGTTGAAAGTGGCAAAGTCGAGGCGGAATTGACAAAAAATTGACGAGTAACCGTTTACATTACATAAACTGAATCTTTATAGTTGTTCAACCGATTTGATTTTGCATACAATGGGGGTGGCAACGAGATATCAAAGCTTACTCAGGAGGCAGATAGAGATTATGAGTATGAACACGTATCCATATTTAATTAATGGACAATGGCAGGAATCGACAACGAACGAAACAATCGAACTCGTTTCACCTTATACAGATGAAGTCGTCGGGCACGTCCAGGCGATGTCTCGCGACGAAGTCGACGAGGCGATTCACGGCGCGAAAAGCGCACAACAGGAATGGGCGGCGCTTCCGGTCAACAAGCGTGCCGAACTGTTGTACGCTTGGGCGGACAAACTCGAAGAACGCGTTGATGAGATCGGTCAAATCATCATGCGCGAAGTCGGGAAGAACTTGAGCGACGCGAAGAAAGAAGTCGTCCGGACGGCGGAAATCATCCGCTATACGGCCGAAGAAGGTCTTCGCTTCACGGGCGGGTTCATGCAAGGGGACTCATTCCCTGGCGGTTCGAAAAACAAGATGGCGATCATCAAGAAAGAAGCACTCGGTGTCGTCCTCGCGATTTCACCGTTCAACTACCCGGTCAACTTGGCAGCCGCCAAAATTGCACCGGCGCTCATCACAGGCAACGCGGTCGTGTTCAAACCGGCGACGCAAGGCGCCATCAGCGGTGTGAAGATGGTCGAGGCGCTCCAAGACGCAGGTCTTCCGAGCGGACTCTTGAACCTCGTCACAGGACGCGGGTCGGTCATCGGTGACTACTTGACGTCACACCCTGGAATCGACATGATCACGTTCACAGGTGGTACTGGGACGGGGCAACACTTGTCACAACAGGCATCGATGGTACCGGTCGTGCTCGAGCTCGGCGGTAAAGACCCGGCGCTCGTCCTCGAAGATGCGGACCTCACGCTCGCGGCCGATCAAATCGTCAGCGGAGCGTTCTCATATTCAGGACAACGCTGTACGGCCATCAAGCGCGTGTTCGTGCTCGAACACCAAGCGGACGAGCTCGTCGGCATGTTGAAAGAGCGCGTCGAGAAGCTTTCGGTCGGGTCACCGGTCGACAACAGCTTCATCGTCCCACTCATCGACAAGAAGTCGGCGGATTACGTCCAAGGCTTGATTGACGATGCCGTCAACAAGCAAGCGACGGTCGTCCACGGAAACGAGCGCGACGGCAACCTGTTGCATCCGACGCTACTCGACCACGTCACGCGTGACATGCGCGTCGCTTGGGAAGAGCCGTTCGGACCGGTCCTGCCGGTCATCCGTGTCAACTCGCTCGATGAGATGATTGAACTGACGAACGAGTCTGAGTTCGGTCTTCAAGCGAGCGTGTTCACACAAAACGTGAACAGCGCCTTCACTGTCGCCGACAAGCTCGAAGTCGGTACGGTTCAAGTGAACGGCCGCACGGAACGTGGCCCAGACCACTTCCCGTTCATCGGCGTGAAGCAGTCAGGCCTCGGCGTTCAAGGGATTGGACGCAGCCTCGAGACGATGACACGCGACAAAGTCACCGTCATCAACCTATAAGCCATCGGAGAGGAGAAATCCTCTCCTTTTTTTGTGTGATTGAAATCCATTCTTTCAGACAGGTATAATGAGTGAAGATAGGTGGAAGGGGTTGTGGGGACGTGGCGAACTGGATTTCAAGCCAACTGGCAAGACTCGATATACCGACGCCGTTCGAGGTCGGCAACGTGAACGTCTATATCGTCGAACATATGAACCGTTTCTTTATGGTCGATTGCGGACCGGACACGGAAGAGGCGTGGACTTCATTGACGACACAATTGGCCGAGCTCGAGTTGACGCTCGCGGACATTGATTTTTTATTTTTGACACACCATCATGCCGACCATGCGGGTCAGGCGTGGCGTCTGCGTGACGCCTCGATTCCCGTGTACGGGCATGAGAAGCTCGTCCGTTACTTGGAACAGACACCGAACTTCATCAAACGGGGCAACCAATTTTTGCACGACCTGGCGCACTGGTTCGGGACACCGGAGACGATTGTGAACAAACTGCCTGATTATCGGGAGGCGTTGCGTTGGATCGGTCCGACGACCGTGACGATGACGTTCGAGGACGGGCAGGACGTGACGAGCGACGGGGCGTGGAAGACGATTCATCTGCCTGGGCATGCGAGTGACCAGCTCGGCCTGCTCGGTCCGGGTGGCGTGCTGATTGCGGGCGACCATCTCATTGACGCGGTCGAACCGAACCCGCTCATCGAACAGCCGTACGAAGAGGAAGGGTTTGCCTCGCCGGTCGTCCTCTATCTCGATTCGCTACGGAAACTGCAAGCGGTCGACTTGAAACTCGTCGTGAGCGGGCACGGGGAACCGATTCATAAACCGCTTCCGTTGATCGAGGCGCGCATCAGTCAGCGCTATGAGCGGAGTGAACTGCTCCTCAACGACTGGGTCGACGGCTTGAGCGTGTTCGATTGGTCGATGCGGCTGTATGGACGCAAGATGCGGCGAGCGATGCCGCTCGTCTTCAGTGAAGTGTTCGCCCGTTTGACGTTGCTCGAGGAACGTGGACGCATCGTCAAACAGCTGACGGACGGAAAATGGATTTATATGAGAGCGGAGGAAATCGTAGAATGAGACATATTGTCATCACGGGTGCGTCGAGCGGCTTTGGGGCCGCGCTGGCGCATTCTTTTTATGAGTCGGGTGCCAAATTGACGTTGATTGCTCGGAACGAGGAGCGGTTGCGTGAACTCGGGTCTACGTTATCGGCCGATTGGATGGTGGCCGACGTCTGTACCGACTATGACACGCTCGTGGCACAAGTCGAACGTACATATGGCGCAATCGACGTCTGGGTGAACAATGCCGGGATCGGCGAGTTCGACCGGGTCGTCGACCAAACGAACGACGTCATCGAGGAGACGATGCGCTTGAACGCGACCGCCCCGATGTTGCTGGCGCGTGACTGTGCACGGACGATGCGCCGCGGCAGTACGATCATCAACGTCTGCTCGCAAGCGGCGAAAGTGCCGACCCCGAAATCGGCGGTCTATGCCGGTTCGAAGGCGGCGCTGCTCCAATTCTCGAACGCGCTTCGGTTGGAGCTGAAACCGGCGGGGATTCATGTGTTGACCGTGAATCCGGGACCGATCGCGACGCCGTTCTTTCTCCGGGCCGATAAGAGCGGACGTTACGAGGCGAGTGTGAAATCGATCATGCTCGACCCGAATCGTCTCGCGAAACGCGTCGTCGCGGCGTGTGAGGCGTCGAAACGTGAAGTGAACGCACCGTGGTGGATGGAGCTCGGTGCCAAACTGTACGCAATGTGCCCGGTCATGTTCGAACGGCTGGCAAAACGGGGATTTGACAAAAAGTAAATGTGTCAGTACACAGAGAAAAAAGGGGGAGACACGATGCGCCGATTGAAACAGTTCGGTTTGATGCTGTCACTCATCTTCCTCGCTGCCTGCGGGACGACGCGCGCCGAAATCGCACCGACGTTCGAACAGGCGGCCGAAGAAGCGAAACAGTCGACGGTCAATTTTTATATGTGGGGAGGCGATGACGGCATCAATCGCTATATCGATGAGTATGTCGCACCCCGTCTGAAAGAGACGTATGACGTGGGGTTGAACCGCGTCCCGATGGACACGGCCGAGTTCGTGCGCCAATTGTCGCTCGACAAGCGGGCGAATCGAGAAGAAGGCACGATCGACCTGATGTGGATTAACGGGGACAACTTCCGTAACGCCGCCGAGGCGGACTTGTTGCAGGGTGACCTGCTCGACAAAATCCCGAACGCCGCACTGTTGAACGAGGAAGCGCAAGCGACTGATGCGGGCACGCCGACGAATGGGCTTGAGGTCGCGTGGGGGAACGTCCAGTTCGTCATGCACTATGATGCGGACAAAGTCAAAAATCCGCCGACGACGTTCGACGAATTACATCGTTGGACCGAAGAAAATCCTGGCCGTTTCACGTATCCTGAAGTGACAGACTTCACTGGGAACGCGTTCGTCCGTCATTTGCTTTACGCCGAATATGGGGCTGCGGCCGGTGATGGTGAGATTCCGGACGATTTTTGGGAGAAGCTCGCGACGTGGTCGCCGTCTTTCTGGAAACAAGGGACGACGTATCCGAAGTCGCTCGCCCAGCTCGACCAGTTGTACGCCGCAGGTGACGTCTGGATGACGATGGGCTTCAATGAGCGCCGCGCCGAGGCAGAACGCAATGACGGCGTGTTCCCGAGCGGCACACGGTCGCTCGTGCTCGAGCATTCGATTGCCTCGACGCACTTCCTCGCCGTACCGTTCAATGCCAAAAATCCGAACGGTGCCCTCGTCGTCATCAATGAGTTACTGTCACCGGAAGCCCAGCTCGCCAAACAAGACGCGACATACTGGGGGGACGGGACGTCGCTTGATTTGACGAAACTCGATGCGGCCGACCGTGACGCTTTCTTGAAGCTCGATGAGGGTGTCACTTATCCCGATCCGGAACGTCTCGCCGAACGATCGATTCCCGACTACGGGCCGGCCGTGATTGACGCGATTCGCGAGGAGTGGGACCGTGTCGCGCAGTAGTCTCTGGCTCAGTTTGTTCGTTCTGGCCTTGCCGTTCACCGGTGTCGCCTTCTTGATATACGAGACCGTCGGCTTCGACTGGTCTGAGTTGAACGATGCGGCCTGGCGTGCCAGTCTCGCCGTGACGCTGTATGTGACGCTCGTCTCGACGGTCATCTCGCTCGTGATCGGCACATGGCTTGCCCGCTCGGTGTATCGGCGCCAGTCGACATGGCTCGCGTCACTGCTTAGATGGCCGATGTTCGTACCGCACGTCGCGGCCGCGTATTTATTTTATGTATTGTTCTCGGGCGGCTTCCCGGTCTATGGGTTCGTGGAAGCGAATGAACGCCACCATCTCGTCGTCATCTTGACGTACGTCTGGAAAGAGGTGCCGTTCGTGTTTTTGATGGTGATTGGGACGTATGTCCAATTGAACCGGGGCTACGTGGATATGGCGAAGACGCTTCAACTGACGCCGTTCGAACAGTTTAAGGTGGCCGAATGGCCGTTCCTCGTCAAACCGCTCCTCGATTCGTTCTGGGTGCTCGTCGCCTTCATTTCGTTCGCTTATGAAGTGCCGGCCTTGTTAGGGGTCACGTACCCCGAGCTGCTCGGGGTACTCGCCTATGAACGATTGACGACCGGGCTGTTCTTGAATGCGGTCGAGTCATATGCGGTCGCCCTCGTCTGGACGCTGTTCATCTTTATCGGTGTCATCGGCTCCTATACGGTGACGGCTAAACGACGGCGGCGCATCGAACGGGGGGTGAGGCGATGAGTCGGCTTCTCATTGCGGGTTTGATCCTGTTCCCGTTCATCGGGCTGTTTTTGGCATTCCCGGCCACTTTCAGCTGGGACGAGGCGATTGGGAATACGGTCCTCTATGTCATCGTCCTCGGGTTCGTCAACGTCTGGCTCGGCATCGGGACGGCGTGGTGGCTCATGTTCACCGACTCGAGATGGAAGACTACAGTCGAATGGTTCACGTTCCTGCCGTTGTTCATCCCGGTCCTGGCCAGCATGTTCGGCATGTATATCGCCGTGGCGCAACTCGGTCTTGTCGGCACGCACATCGGCGTCGGGCTCGTCCTGCTCGTCACGACGCTGCCTTACTCGATTCGGTTGGCGTATAACGCCATGTACGTGATCGGTCGACCGCTCCTCGAACAGACGTTGACGCTCGCCCCGTGGAGCCGGTTCGGCCTCGTGTTGTTCCCGCTTTTAAAAGAAACGATTCGGACGATTGTCTTGTTCTCGACCGTCATCGTCTTGAGTCAATTCGTGCTCGTCCAATTGATGGGGGCCGGACTCATCCCGACGGTCACGTCACAGCTCTATCAGGCGTATGCAGGCAATGACGTCTCCTTGGCGTTACAGAATACATGGGTGCTCATCCTCGTTCCGGTCCTCCTCTATCTTGGGCTCGGCGGACTGTTCGGCATCTGGATCAGATTGGTGAAAGGGCGGTTGCAATGAGTTTAGTGTTAGCAGGCGTTCAAAAACGCTTTAAAGACCGCGACGTGTTACGCGGCATCGATCTTGAAATCCCGAACGGCGAGATTCACGCGCTGGTCGGTGTGAGCGGGTCCGGGAAGTCGACGTTGCTCCGCATCGTCGCCGGTCTGGAGACGTTAGACGCTGGTACGGTGACGTGGGACGAGACCCCGCTCGACGGGGTGCCGCCTCACTTGCGCCGAATCACGATGTTGTCGCAATCCGCGCTCTTGTTCCCACATTTGACGGTCGGGGAGAACGTGACGCTGGCGACGCCGAAGCGGTCACGAGAAGAAGCGGAGGCGTGGCTCGCCCGCGTCCGGCTACCGGGTCGCTATGACGCTGAGATTCACGAGCTCTCCGGCGGAGAACAACAACGTGTCAGCTTTGCCCGGGCGCTAGCGGCTTCCCCGCGACTCATTCTGCTCGATGAGCCGTTCACGAACCTCGACCCTGAGCTCAAGTACGAGTTGCAACGCTTGATCCGCGACCTCGTCCGCGAACTCGGATTGACGGCGCTCCTCGTGACGCATGACCGGGAGGAAGCGATGCTCGTCGCTGACCGGGTGACGCTGCTCGAAGCAGGACGCGTCCGCGCGACCGGCACCCCACAAACGTTAGCCGAGACGGAATCGACGTTCGGCGACTTTATCGAACTGGGTGGCAGGTCGTATCCTTCGCTTCACATCGAAGTGACGGAAACCCCGACGGACGAGACGGTCAAGCTCGTCCGGTCGTTCACGCGTTTCGGGCATCGTCTCGGCGAGTATCGCCGCGAGCGAGGGGACTATGTCATCTTGCCGCGGCATGAATCGTTCCGAGACGGGGAGACGTATTATTTACGGAAGAGACAAGGAGGAATTTGATGTTAGACACATACGGTAGCCGGTTCGTCCGTCCCGTCATCGAACGCGGGGCCGATCGGCTCTTGAAATGGAAGTTCACCCCGAATGAGGTGACCGTCCTCGGGGGCATCATCGGCGTCTCGGTCGGCCTCTTTATTTATAACGACATGCTATGGACGGCCGTCTTGCTGTTATGGGTGTCGGGCCTGTTCGACGTCCTCGATGGGACGATGGCGCGTCGCTCGCAAAAAACTAGCTTCGGGACGGTGCTCGACCTCGTGTTCGATCGCATCGTCGAGATCGCCGTCGTCATCGCGCTCGCCTTGCGCCATCCCGAGCATATGCCGATCTTTCTGCTGTTGCTCGGGTCGTTCGTCGTGGCGATGACGTTGTTCCTCGCCGTCGGGGCGAGCAGCTCCCGCCGGTCGGAGAAGTCGTTCTATTACCAACCGGGGATTTTGGAGCGGACGGAATGCTTCATCTTGTTCACGCTCATGATTATATTCCCGACATGGATTGGCGTCATCGCGACGATTTTCCTCGTCCTTGAAGTGTCGACCATTTTACAGCGGTTGTTCGAAGCGCGGCGGATTTTACGATGAAGCCGCGTCTCGTCCTTGTCGGGCTCGGTCACGGGCAACTTGAAATTCTCGCTCGGCTCGACGTGCTCCATGAACGGTATGACGTCCAGTATATCGGGGGACGCGAAACGATATACACGGGCGCGTTCCCGCAAGTGATCGCCGGGGAGATGGAATCGGCGACGACTCGGCTCCGGTCCGACGTCACACCGATCGCCCATCGCCTCATCGGGCTCGACCCGGATGCCCGGATCGTCGAGACCGAACGCGGCCAAGTCGGCTATGATGTCCTCGTGCTCGCGACCGGTGCGAAAAGTCGTGGGCTCGGAAAAGAGTTGAAGCCGATGACGACAAACTTGTTGGACGAGATTTTACAGAGTGATGCGATCACGATCGTCGGCGGCGGCAAGGCCGGCGTCGAGCTCGCCTTCGCGTGCATCCGCCAACAACGACGGGTGACGCTCTATGCCCGGAACATCTTGCCCGAACTTCCCCGTGATGTCGGTCGACGTATGGCACGTCGTCTCGTCCGGAGCGGCGTGACGATCATCCTGGCCCCGTTCCAACCTGGACAAGAGGACGGACTCGTCTTGGATGCGACCGGTGTCGTCGCCGACGACTGGTGGTCAGCGGCCGGACTGGCGGAAGAAGCGGCGTTCATCGAGACCGAAGACGATTTGCGGCACCCGGTCTATCGCGATATCTTTGTTACGGGCGATATGGCGGCCCGGTTGAACGGAGGCGTCGATGCCGTCCGCTCGGGGCGACACGTCGCACGTCTGCTGCTGGGCACAAAGCGGCCGTTCAAATCACGGACATCGCTCAACATCTTGCTGACGACTCCGGGACAAGCACTCTTGACGTACGGGAAGTTGACGTGGCACGGGCGGTTACCGTTTTGGTTGAAACGGACAATCGACCGACGCTACGTCGAACGATTTACTTGAAAGAACGAAAAAAGACGACCATGACGGTCGTCTTTTTGTTTAGTCGTTCAACGTATCGAGGAACGAGCGGATTTGCATCTCTGTCTTGGCGTTCGCCGAGTGGAGATGCTCTTGTTTGACGCCTTCTTTATAGAAGAGAAGCGAGGGAATGCCCCGTACTTCTTGCGCGTCCGACAGTTCCGGCAATTCGTCGCGGTCGACGACGTACCAGTTGAACTGTGGGTAGTCTTTGACGAGCTCGTCGACGTACATGTCGAGTCGACGGCAGTCAGGGCACCATGACGTCGTGAAGACGACCATGCCTTTATCTTGAATGGCTTCTTGGAATTGCTGATCGGATTGAATCGGTTTCATAAAAAATCTCTCCCTTCACGTATATTGTCTGTGTAATCGCAATGGGCGTCAACCGATTGGCATTCTCGGTCGCGCTGCAATATGTGATACACTAATAAAAATAGAACCGCAAGGGATAGGTGATGGTTATGGCGTTACGTCATGCACTACTCGGGTTATTGACCCATCAACCCGCTACCGGCTATGCCTTGAACGCGACGTTCAAAGCGCAAATGATTCATTTTTGGCACGCCCATCATACACAGATTTACCGTGAACTGTTAAAAATGGAAGACGAAGCACTCGTCTCCTCTGAGCATGTGGCCCAACATGATTTACCGGACAAAAAGATTTACTCGATCACCGACACGGGACGTCAAGAGTTGATCGACTGGTTGCGGCAACCGACCTCGTACCAACCGAAAATGAAAGACGAGAACTTGCTCCGGGTCAGCCTGTTGCAGTTGCTCCCGCTCGACGAGGCGATTCGCTACGTCGAAGAGACGAAAGCGCATCACGAGCAAGTCGCCCATCAAATCCGGGCGTTTCAAGCGGCCCATCAGTCCGAGGCCGATACGCTCGGCTATTTACTGACGAGCGAGTATGCGATTCGGATGATGGAAAACTACGCCGGTTGGGCCGATTGGGCCATCGAACAAATGAAACAACGTGACACCGATGCGACCTGACGTTCAGGTCGCATGTTTTGTGTAGGGGTGAATAGGCAGCCGTGCCAACAGCTCATCAAGTTTGTCCGAATCGACGTCGGCTTGATTGGCGGCAATCAATTCGTTCAATTGATCGACCGAAGAGGCACCCGGCAGGACGACGGCACACGTTCGTTTCGCGGCGGCAAGGGCGTAAGCTTGAATCGGCGTCGGGATCGTCGGCAACACGTCGCGTAACTCTGATGCAGTCCATGCTTCGAAGCCTTTGTCCGTCAAGCGCTCGGACCACTCGGCGGTCAATAGTCCTTTGGCGAGCGGTCCGCGCCCGACAATCGGGATGTCGAGGTCGAGTGATTCGACGCGACGATCGAGCAACGAATATGGTGTCATCAAGACGTCGAGTTCACCGTGCTCGAGCCAATAGTGAATGACGTTCGGACGAATCGAGGACAGTCCGATTTGTCGGACGACCCCGGCTTGTTTTTGCCGGCGCATGAAGGCGATTGTCTCATCGAGGTCGTCCTCGATCGTGCCGCCATGGACGTAATATAAATCCAAATAGTCAGTCTGGAGACGTTCGAGCGAATCGGCGAGCGCCTGCTCCAAATACGCGGCGCTCGGATTCCAGCGCATCCCATCCTCCGTTCGCACGTTCCCGCCCTTGCTCGTCAAGAACAGTTCGTCCCGGCGTCCGGCAAACGTCGAACCGACTAGACGTTCCACCTTGAAGTGATCGTAGACGTCGGCCGTATCGAAATGCCGAATCCCAGCGTCGTAGGCGGCCTCTAGAATCCGACGACCTTCTGCTTCCCCGTGTTTTAAAATCGACATGGTTCCTAATCCTAACTCTGCCATTGATAATTCCTCCTTGTTCCGTCTGACGATATGAATCATAATCACAGTATATAGGAAAAGTGAGGGGTACATACAAATGGAAGAGAAAACGATTGAACGGGAAGTCATTTACGAAGGAAAGATCTTTAACGTTGAGAAACACGTCGTCTCGCTCCCGAACGGAGGGACCTCGGTCCGTGAACTCGTCTACCATAACGGGGCCGTCGCCGTCCTCGTCGTCGATGAAGACGATCGCATCGTCCTCGTCGAGCAGTACCGGAAAGCGTTTGAATCGATGTCACTCGAGATTCCGGCCGGTAAATTAGAAGTCGGTGAGGAACCGCTCGCGAGCGCGAATCGCGAACTCGAAGAAGAGACCGGTTATACGGCCGAGACGCTCGAAAAAATCTTCTCATTTTACGGGGCACCCGGTTTTTGTAGTGAACGGGTCGATGTCTATGTCGCCCACGGCTTGACGGCCGGTACGATGAACCTTGATGAGGACGAGTTTTTACAAGTCCAACGCTTCACGTTCGACGAGGCGGTCGACTTGCTGGCGAGTGGACGCATCACTGACGCGAAGACGATTATGGCGATTCAGTGGTGGCAATTATCTAAATTGAAATGATTCTAAACTAGAGTGAGTTATGTTACACTTACATAGGAATCATTTTAATTTGAAAAACCGGACGAACTTCGGTATGCTTTGAATAGTGAATTATGCTAAGAGGGGGCGCCTTATGGAAACGCGAATTGAACGGATCAAACAGCAATTGAGCGCCAAAGGATATAAATTGACACCGCAACGAGAATCAACTGTCCGGATTCTACTTGAGAATGAGACGGACCATTTGAGCGCAGAGAACGTGTTCATGCTCGTCAAAAGCATCGCACCGGAAATCGGGCTCGCGACCGTCTATCGGACGCTGGAGCTATTGACGGAGCTCGGTGTCGTCGACAAAGTCAACTTCGGTGACGGCGTCGCCCGTTTCGACCTCAGACCAGAAGGCGCGAACCATTCGCACCATCATCTCGTCTGTGTCGAGTGCGGTTCGGTCGAGGAGATCATGGAAGACTTGCTCGTCGACGTCGAGAAGAAAGTCGAAAGCAAATACGAATTTTTAATCAAAGATCATCGCTTGACGTTTCACGGCATCTGTAAAGTTTGCCAAGCCAAAGGCGTCACGCTCGAGGGTCATAAAGCAGTCATCAACGGATAAAGCAAGACAGGCAGCCCCTCAAAGGCTGCCTGTCTTTTGTATGTCGTCACGTCGTCAAGTAACGGGACAAGACGGTGGCGATCCCGTCTTCATTGTTCGATGTCGTCACTTCCGTGGCAATGGTCAAGATGTCCTCGACGGCGTTGCCCATGGCGACGCCGATGCCGGCATACTCGATGATCGACCGGTCGTTATGCCCGTCACCGAACGCGATGACATGCTCGCGGTCAATCCCAATCTCCCGGAACACATGATTAAGTGCCCGGGCCTTGTCGATTCCGAGATCCGTGAACTCATAGTACATGGCGGCCGTGAACATGCCCGTTACGCGGTCCGTGAACGGTGCGGCGAGCGACGCGGCATGGGCCTGTAGATAGTCAGGTTGTCCCGCGACGAGAATCTTATAGACGGGGAAATGGATGGCGTCGGCGAGACGGGGTGCTTCCCGCAATTGGAATCGTCCACCGCGCGACTCATATTCGATGATATTGAACGGCTTACCATTTAACTCGAGCATGCCGTTGAAGACGTCATTGACATACATATACGTCTCGTCATTGATCATCGGAATGACGTCGAAGCCGGTCAAATGATCCAAAATGGCACGAGCGTCGTTCGGATGAATCGCCTGTTCGAACAATGTTTCATTCGTCGCAGCATCCGTGACGCACGCCCCGTTCGAGGAGACGATGAGTCCCCCGTATTCATGCAGTCTGAGCTCTTCGGCGAACGGTTCGATGCCCCGTTTCGGCCGGCCGGAGGCGAGTACGACTTTTTTGCCTTCCGCCTGGAGGTCGAGCAATATCTGTTTCGTGCGCGATGAAATCATCTTCTGGTCGGTCAATAACGTTCCGTCAAGGTCGAGTAAAATCGCCTGAATCATCGTCTCATCTCCTTAAATCGTCAATTCAAGTTTATTTTGTTCGGGGTCGAGCAGGACACTTTCATAATAACCGTCTCCCGTCGTCCGCGGTCCGTCGATGAGCGGATACCCGTCGACTTCGAGTCGTCGTGTCAACGCATCGACCGCCTCTTTGCTACCGAGCGCGAACGCGATATGCGCGTAGCCAATCGTTTCGCGTGGTGTGCCTTGGACGTCCGGGCGTCGCATCAACTCGAGCCGGCATGTCGAATCAGGGAACGTCAAAAAATAGGATTCGAACTGTTTTTGTTCGTTCGTATACTTGTCGTTCGCAGTTGCCCCGAGGTACGTCTCGTAGAAGCGGCGCATCGGTTCGAGGTCGTTCACCCATATGGCGATGTGTTCGATTTTCATGTGAGTTCCTCCTTTGATGGTTGGTGCATGATCAAGTTCAAGCGTTCCGTGTTCAAGAGCATCCCGAGCATGATCAAGACGGTCACGAGCGGGAATAGGCCGAGCGACGTCTGAGACACGATGAGTCCGAATAGCGGTGGCAGGAACGTGCTGCCCGTGTAGGCGAACGCCATCTGGAAGCCCATCAACCGTTTTGCCCGTTCCTTCCCGAACCGCTGCGGCGTCTCATGGAGCATGCTCGGGTAAATCGGGGCCAAGCCTAGCCCGATACAAATCAATCCGATCAACATCGCTCCGGTCGCCGGAATGAGAAACACGAGGCTACCGATTAAAGCGAAGGTTTGCCCGAGCCGAATCATTTGTCGATTCGTGAAGCGGAACGAGAGGAACCCGCTCAGGAAGCGACCGAGCGTGATGCTGCCGTAATAGATTGAAACCCACGTCGCGGCCGTCGCGACAGAGAACTGTTTCATCTGGACGAGATAACTGCTGGCCCACAGGCCGATGAGCGCCTCAATCCCACAATAGAGCAGGAACGTGGCCAGCGCATACGAGAGGCCTTTCGGCATCTTTCGTTCGAGCGCGGCCGCAGCCGTCTCTTGTCGTTCGAGCGTGGAGGGCTCCGTTTTGATTTCGCGCTTCCAAAGCGGGAACGACAGGAGCAGGAGGAAGGCGAGCGCGAACTGAATCAACGCGACGATTAAATAGCCGTCACGCCAACCGCTCTCCGTCAAGACACCGGCCATGACGAGCGGTCCGCCCGTCGCTCCGACGCCCCAGAAACAATGGAGCCAGTTCATATGGTGCGCCTGATAGTTTTCTGCGACGTAATGGTTGAGCGCGGCATCGACCGCCCCGGCACCAAGTCCGAGTGGAATCGATAGGACGAACAGCCAAATCAAGGACGGGGCCGCGTAAAAGCCGAGCAGGCACATTGCCGTCACGAGTCCGGAGCCGAACGTGACTTGCTTCGTATCGAAACGTTCGAGCAACCTACCGCTGAGTAGGCTCGATAAAATCGTGCCTGCAGCAATGGTCATAAAAATCCATCCGGCCATCGAGATCGGGGCGTTGAACTCGACGTGCATCAACGGCCAACTGACACCGAGCAAGGCGTCGGGCAGGCCAAGACTGATAAAGGCAATGTAAATCACGGTCAATAATAAAAATCCTGTCATAATTCACCTCTTCAAATCGATTCAAGGATCAACCCGACGCAACGTCGAGCTAAGCCTGCGAAATAATCTTCCTCCCATATGCCGATCAATAAATCTGGGGTGTGAGCCGCCGGAATATGACGCTGGCAGGCGTGCCGAATCCCCTCCAACTCGGTATCGACGAGATCGACGTCCGAAAAAATGATGGCGTTCGGATTCAGCGTCGCGGTGAACGTCGCGACAAGCCGACCGAGCGCATCGAAAGCGGAATCCGAAAGCGGGGCCGCTCGCTCGCTCTCCATCCGATTATGAAACGTCGAGTCGTCGTAAAGGGGTAAAAACGAGATTTCCCCGCTGAATCCCGTCTTGCCGCGGATGAGCTGTCCGTTGATGAGAATCCCGGCACCGGGTCCGTTCTTTCCTAAATAGATGTAGACGATAGATTGGTCACCGGCGAGTTCGTGCGTGTGTCCGTATCCATAGACGGCAGCGTTCATATCGTTCTCGATGACGGCAAGGCGATTGGAACGCGACTCGACCCAACTTTTCAAGTCGAGGTGTGCGAACGTCGGATAGTCCGGGGCGAAGATGACCGTCCCATCTGCGACGGCCGCTGCGACACCGATGGAGATCGCGCTCATATCGGGGGTTCGGTCCAACTGTCGGTCGAGCACCGAGCCGAGCGCACCGAGGTGGTCCCCGTTTAGAATCTCCTGCGTCCCGTCGTCGATCATCGTACCGATGCTATCGATGACACGATAGCGGACGACCGACTTCTCGACGTATAGCGTCAATCCGTGCGTGAACCGTTCATTATAGATGTAACGTTTGGCTGGGCGACCACCGCGTGAATCCTCAAAACCTTGTTCAAACACTTCACCGGCCTCCATCAACTGCTCCAACTGCTTCTTGACGGTCGGAAAACTGAGCCGGGTCGCTTCTGAGATGGCGGCGATGGTCGAATGACCGGATAAGACGAGTTGACGTCTGACGGCGACCGTCAGATTAGTAATGGTCTGGTTCATGGACGACTCCTTTTAAACTTTTTAAATCATTTTAATAAGTCGACTTGAGTGTACCAAATCATGATGAGATTTGTAAGCCCTCAATCGAAATATATGCGTGAAAACCTCACCAATTCCTGTCACAAAAAAGCTTTAAAAAAAATGAGGTCAGACGTCTTCACAACGGTTTACATAAGTGATATGATGTAAGCGTATTCAGGTGTAGCGAGGAAGGAGGGGGATGTCATGCGTTCGCAAGTCGAGTTATTTTTGCAGTATATGACGGTTGAGAAACGAATGTCCACGAACACGAGACAAGCCTATGCGAGCGATTTGACCCAGTACTTATCGACACTTACCCAACTCGGGGTGACAGAATGGAATGAAGTCACGCGGGCACACATCGTCAAACATATGGAAGAGTTATCGCAAGCCGGTCGGGCTGCTTCATCACTCCGACGGGCCGTCAGTTCGATTCGGACGTTCCATCATCATTTGAAGATGACAGGTGGTGCAACGACTGACCCGGCACTTTATTTGGAGACGCCGAAAGCGGAACGGCATCTGCCTGACACGTGGTCTCAAGATGAAGTTGAACGGTTGCTCGACAGTGTGCCGACGTCAGACCCGCTCGCGCTCCGCGATCGGGCCATGCTCGAACTGCTCTACGGAACGGGCATGCGCGTCAGCGAACTTCTTGGGCTTGATTTGGATGATTTACAGTTCGAATTGGGGTATCTACAGTGTGAAGGCAAAGGCGAGAGCGCCCGGATCATCCCGGTGTCGTCTGTCGCCCAAGGTTTTGTCGAACGCTATATCCAACAGGCCCGTAACGGGCTCGGCGGTCGGGAGACCGAGGCGTTGTTCTTGAACGGGCGCGGCGGAAGGCTCAGCCGTCAAGGGTTCTGGAAGATGATCAAACGACGGGCCAAAGAGGCCGGCATCCAAAAAGAGATCACGCCACACGTGCTCCGTCATTCGTTCGCGACACACTTGCTCGAGAACGGGGCCGATCTTCGGGCCATCCAACAGATGCTTGGGCATGCCGATCTCTCCACGACTCAAATCTACACACATGTCAATAAGGCACGACTCCACGATGTCTATCGAAAACATCATCCGCGTGCGTAAAGACACTAAAGGAGGAACTTTTTGTGAAGAAATTTAAACGTATTTTCTTGGTCGTCATGGACTCGGTCGGGATTGGGGAAGCCCCAGATGCCGACCAGTTCGGAGACGTCGGTTCAGACACGCTCGGGCATATCGCTCGTGAACACGGTGGGTTGAACATGCCGAACATGGGCCGCCTCGGGCTGTCGAACATCAAGCCGATTGACGGCATCGAAGTGTCGACGACACCGAGCGCCTACGGACGCATGGAAGAAATCTCGGCCGGGAAAGACACGATGACTGGCCACTGGGAGATCATGGGCCTTCATATCGATACGCCTTTCCGCGTGTTCGAAGAATTCCCGGACGATTTGATCGACCGGCTCAAAGAGTTCAGCGGCCGTGACATCATCGGCAACAAGCCGGCATCAGGGACAGAGATCTTGGATGAGCTCGGCGAAGAGCATGTCAAAACAGGTGCCTTGATCGTCTATACATCAGCTGACTCGGTGCTCCAAATCGCGGCGCACGAAGAAGTCGTCCCGCTCGACGAGTTGTACCGCATCTGCGAATACGCCCGTGAAATCACGCGCGAAGACCCGTACATGCTCGGCCGCATCATCGCCCGACCGTTCCTCGGAACGCCTGGCGCGTGGGTCCGGACATCTAATCGTCACGACTATGCGCTCAAGCCGTTCGGCAAGACGGTCATGAACACGCTCGAGACGGCAGGGAAAGATGTGATCGCTCTCGGGAAAATCAGCGACATCTATGACGGCGAAGGTGTCACGAAAGCGATTCGGACAAAATCGAACATGGATGGCATGGACAAACTCGTCGAATCGCTCGATGAAGAGTTCGAAGGTCTCTGCTTCTTGAACCTCGTCGACTTCGATGCGCTCTTCGGTCACCGCCGTGACCCAGAAGGCTATGCGATCGCGCTTGAAGAGTATGACGCCCGTCTACCGGAAGTAATGGAGAAGTTGCGTGAAGACGACTTGCTCATCATTACGGCCGACCACGGGAACGACCCGACGGCACCGGGAACGGACCATACGCGTGAATATGTGCCGCTCATCGTCCATCATCACGGTTCGACAGCGGTCGACCTCGGCATCCGCGGAACGTTCGCCGATATCGGCGCCACAGTGGCCGATAACTTCGACGTCGATGCACCAGCACACGGAAAGAGTTTCTTAAACGAAATTTGAGGAGGCATTACTCATGGTAAATTGGAACGAAACAAAGGCATTTTTACAGGAACGCATGAACGGAACACCAGAAATCGGACTCATTCTCGGCTCAGGTCTCGGCGTCCTCGCGGATGAAATCGAGAACGCGGTGAAAATCCCTTATGAGGATATCCCGCACTTCCCGGTATCGACCGTCGAAGGCCACGCCGGCCAACTCGTCTTCGGGGACCTCGAAGGAAAACGCGTCGTCGCGATGCAAGGACGGTTCCACTTCTATGAAGGCTACTCAATGGAACAAGTGACGTTCCCGGTCCGCGTCCTCAAATTGATCGGTGTCGAAACGCTCATCGTCACGAATGCGGCTGGTGCTTGCAACGAGTCGTTCAACCCGGGGGACTTGATGATCATTACGGATCACATCAACTTCTTCGGTACGAGCCCACTCATCGGTAAGAACGCGAGCGACTTCGGAACACGTTTCCCGGACATGTCAGAAGCGTACGATAAGGAGCTCGTCACATTGACGGAAGGCGTCGCCACAAAACTTGGACTTTCTGTTCAAAAAGGCGTCTACTTCGGGAACACGGGTCCGACGTATGAGACACCGGCCGAAGTGAAGATGGCTCGCCTGCTCGGAGGCGACGTTGTCGGCATGTCGACGGTGCCTGAAGTCATCGTGGCCCGTCACTCAGATATGCGAGTGCTCGGCATCTCGTGCGTATCGAACATGGCAGCCGGGATTTTAGATCAACCGCTCAACCATGAAGAAGTCATCGAGACGACAGAACGCGTCCGCCAAGACTTCCTTTCACTCGTACGCGGCACGATTCAGAGCATGTAACCACTACCCAATTAGGAGGACGAAACTTATGCGCATGGTCGATTTGATTTTGAAAAAACGTAACGGTGGCGAATTGAACGAAGAGGAGATTCGCTTCATCATCGAAGGCTTCACGAACGAGACGATTCCTGATTATCAGATGTCGGCCCTTTCGATGGCGATTTACTTTAACGGCATGACAGAGAAAGAGACGGCGGCCTTGACGATGGAGATGGTCAAGTCTGGTGACGTCATCGATTTGTCGAACATTCAAGGTAAAAAAGTTGATAAACACTCGACTGGCGGCGTCGGTGACAAAATCAGCTTAATCGTCGCTCCGCTCGTCGCGTCAATCGGAATTCCGGTCGCGAAGATGAGCGGTCGCGGTCTCGGCCACACGGGCGGGACGATCGATAAGCTTGAATCGTTCCCTGGCTTCAACGTCGAGTTGACGGAAGAACAGTTCACGAAGCAAGTAAACGATATCAAGATGTCAATCATCGGTCAGACGGGCAACTTGACGCCTGCCGACAAACGTCTTTACGCACTCCGTGACGTGACGGCGACGGTCGATTCAATCCCGCTCATCGCGAGCTCGATCATGTCGAAGAAAATCGCGGCCGGTGCCGACAGCATCGTCCTCGACGTCAAGACGGGTTCAGGCGCGTTCATGAAGTCGTTCGACGACGCGAAAGCGCTCGCTGAAGAGATGGTCGCCATCGGTAAGAACGTCGGCCGTAAGACGGTCGCCGTCATCACGGATATGGATCAGCCGCTCGGTTTCGAAATCGGGAACGCCAATGAAGTGAAAGAAGCGATTGAAGTCCTCTCGGGCAAAGACGTGACCGACTTGAAGACGATTGCCCTCACGATTGCCGGTCATATGGCGGTACTCGGCGAGTTCTATCAGACGTTCGAGGAAGCGTACGCTGACCTTGAGAAACGGATGGCCGACGGTCATGCCCTCGAAGTGTTCCGTCAGTTCGTAGCGGCACAAGGTGGCGACGCGTCGCTCGTCGATGACTTGTCGAAACTTCCGCAAGCGAAGTATGAGACGACGTTCGTCGCGAAACAAGCAGGTTACGTCGAGTCGATTATCGCTGACGAAGTCGGTGTGGCAGCGATGCTCCTCGGCGCAGGTCGGGCGACAAAAGATGATCAGCTCGACTTCGCGGCCGGTATCACGCTCGAGAAGAAAGTCGGTGACAAGGTCGAGGCCGGTGACGTGATCGCCGTGCTCCGTTCGAACAAAGAAGACATGACATCTGCGCTCGAGCGGATGGACCACGCGTACACGATCGGTGCGACAGAGCCGACGGCGCGTCCACTCGTCCACGCTGTCATCCAGTAAGCGGCAAGTCAGAACGTCTGTTTCCACAAAATAGTGGAGACAGACGGTTTTTTTTGATAGAATGGGCAATGTGTGAGTGAGAATGACAATATGAACATAAAGGGGTAACTTTTCATGAAAAAAGGATCTATGAAATTAGAGAACGGCGAAATGATCGAATTCGACTTGTTCCACGATGCGGCACCGATCACGGTCGACAACTTCGAGGAGCTCGCGAACAGCGGCTTCTATAACGGTTTGACGTTCCACCGGGTCATCCCAGGTTTCGTCAGCCAAGGCGGTTGCCCAGACGGGACAGGCATGGGTGGTTCAGGCAAGACGATCCCATGTGAGACATCGACATCGTTCCCATACAAACATGAAGCGGGTTCGCTTTCAATGGCACACGCCGGACGCAACACGGGCTCGTCACAGTTCTTCATCGTCCATGAGCCACAACCACATCTCGACGGTGTCCACACGGTCTTCGGAAAAGTGACGTCTGGCCTTGAGCACGCGGTCAAACTTCGTCAAGGCACGAAGATGGCCGAAGTTAAAGTTTGGGACGAGAATTGATTTCTGCCTGAACGTTATGGCACAATGAGCCATGTCTCTCACGTGTTCACTTAGTGAAACATGAATGACTAAAGGTGGTGAAACCAGCAATGCTGGTGAAATACAAACAATCGTACGAAAAGACGGCGATGGGCTTGCTCGCGTTCTCATGTAGCGACAAATCTCCGCTCGCCTTGCTCGAACTCGTCCGGTCCTACGAAGAAGACCCTGCCAAATTCCTCTATCTGTGGAGAGTCGGGGAAGACTTCGTCGGGATCATCGGGATGGAGCAACAAGAGACGACGATGTTCATCCATCATATCGCGCTGTCTCCGTCGTTCCGCGGCGAGAAGCGTTCTTACGAATTGCTCGATGAGACCCGGAACTTATTGCCGCTCGACTTGACGCTTGTCGGTCAAGGCAAAACCGGTGACTTGCTCGATAAATGGAACCAAGTCGTCATTTAAAAAAAGCTAGGCTCAGCGCCTAGCTTTTTTACGTGCCTCAAGCGCCCGGAGCCGTTCGGTGACGACGGGTGTCCGGTCTCGATACATATGTTTATGGACGAGCTCGTCAAACGTCAAAGTGGTCGGTTCGAAGGCGGGCTTCAAACGCTCGATGCGTTGTCGTGTCGCTTCATTGAGCGGAAGCGCCTCCGGGAGCGGCCAACGCTCCAAGTCACGGGCAAACGTCGCGGTATCGATTCCGAGGGCTTCGAGTTCGGTCACGGCCAACGTGAGCTTCTGCTGTAACGCTGCGATACTCTTTTTTGCACCGGGCGTGTTACCGCGACGGGCATGGTAGTGGGCAACGGCGTATTGAATCAAGGCAGCGTAACCGAGATCCTCTCGCCCCCCGTCCTGCCATGCTTCTTCAAGCACTTCGTGGCACTCGAAATAATCGGCATGACATTCAAATAAGAGCGTATACTGGATAAAAGGCGTCGACATCAAATTTCTCCTTTCGTGGTCACGGTACTACAAAACATGTTATACTAAAGCGCAAAAATGTAAATGGCAGGTGTCTCTATGGAAGCGTACAACGTCAAAATCGATACGTTCGAAGGCCCGCTTGACCTGTTGCTCCACTTGATTGGAAAAATGGAGCTCGACATCGCAGACATCTCTGTCTCCGAGGTCACGGATCAGTATGTCGCCTATATCCGGACGATGCAAAAATTTGAACTCGATGTGGCCAGTGAATATTTGGTCATGGCGGCGACGTTGCTCCAATTGAAGAGCAAGCAACTGTTGCCACCGGTTCCAGTTGAAGAAGATGACATTCCCGACTTTGGGGAAGAACCGACCCGAGAAGGGTTGATTCGACAGTTGATTGAATATAAGGCGTATAAAGAAGCGGTCGTATTCATGCGCGAGCAAGAAGAGTCTCGCCTCGAACTGTATAGCCGTCCCGGTGAGGATTTGACGCGCTACATGTCCGACCTCGTCCAGCCGTATGACGGTCCACTCAACTTTGCGGACTTATTACACGCCTATTCGAAAATGGTCGAACGCAAGCGGTGGAAAGAGCGTCGCAAAAAGACGATCAAACGTGAAGAACGGACGCTTGAAGAACAGATGACACGGTTGCACGATCACGTCTCGGCAAAGCGGACAACATCGTTCTTCTCGTTTTTTGAGGAACGTCCCGATGTGTCGGACCTTGTCGTCACGTTCATGGCGCTACTCGAATTGATCAAGTTGCGCGTCGTTACGACTAAACAGGAAGAGCGAGACATTCAAATCTCGTTCGTCGAATCGTCAAAGGAAAGGGATGAAGCCGTTGCTGTCTTATGAAACGATTATTGAGAGTCTATTGTTCGTCGTCGGCGAAGAAGGAATGGAAGTGCGGGCCCTCGCGGACACGCTCGACATTTCGGAAGCCGCTGCACGCGAACAGTTGAGCAAACTAGAAGCATCGTTCAAAGATTCGGGTCGTCCGTTCCAACTGATTGAATCCGCGGGCGTGTATAAGCTCGTGACGATTCCTGAAGTGTCGGAGTACATTCAACGCTACGTCGGCACGATGGCCGAACAGGCGTTATCACGTGCCGCGATGGAGACGCTCGTCATCATCGCGTACAAGCAACCGGTCACCCGGGCTGATATCGAGGAAGTCCGGGGCGTTAAAGTCGAACGTGTCATCCATACGCTGTTGTCTAAAGGATTGATTGAAGCGGCCGGCCGGGCCAAGACAATCGGCCGGGCCAAGTTATACCGGACGACCGAACATTTCCTGGACCATTTTGGATTCAATTCACTCGATGAATTGCCCCCATTAACGTTTGAAGACGAGCTCTCGGACGAAGGCGATTTGTTCTTCGGCCAGCCGTCTGCGATTACGCAAGATAGATTGGAGAATGAATAAATGGAACGTTTACAAAAAGTGATTGCCCAAGCAGGTGTCGCCTCACGGCGTAAAGCCGAAGAAATGATTTTAGATGGACGGGTGCGCGTCAACGGGAAAGTCGTGCGCGAACTCGGTACGAAAGTCGGTCCAAAGTCTGAAGTCGAGGTCGACGGTGTGAAAATCGAACAAGAAGAGCATGTTTATTATGTGCTCTACAAGCCGAGCGGTTACGTCTCGACGGTCGAAGACGATAAAGGACGGAAAGTCATCACCGATCTCGTACCGCCTGGATCGCGTGTCTTCCCGGTTGGACGTCTCGACTATAACACGACGGGACTCATCATTTTAACGAATGACGGTGAGTTCTCGAATATGATGACCCATCCGAAGTTCAAGATCCCAAAACGTTATGTCGCGAAAGTGAAGAACATTCCTTCGTATATCGCGATTAAACAACTCGAGTCGGGTGTCGAACTCGATGACGGCTACAAGACGGGTAGCGCCCAAGTGAAGATGAAGACGGTCGACCATAAGAAAAACTCGGCCATCTTAGAAATCGTCATCTCGGAAGGCCATAACCGTCAAATCCGTCGCATGCTCGAAGCAGTCGGTTCAGAAGTCATCAAACTGAAACGCGAACAGTTCGGTTTCTTGACGCTCGACGGTCTCACGACGGGCGAATGGCGTGAACTGTCACGCAAGGAAGTATCGAAGCTACGTGAGCTTGCCAACCCGACCGTACCACCCGTACAACGGGGCAAGAAAAAGAAAAAATAACAACTAAAAAATCGTCCTGAGATAGGATGATTTTTTATTTTGTGGAGATTGTGTGACAAAAAGATGAAAAAAGTCTGTTAATGTGCGTTTTTGGTGTTTTTTCAGTACAATAACAACTAAAGGATGGTGTGAACTCATGACGAAAGAAACAAAGTCGGGTGATCGCATGAACCAGGCGATGGCCCATAAGAAAAAACGGTCATTTTGGCGGCTCATGATTATGACGATGGTCCTGTTCGCAGGAGCGGTCGTTATCATGCAATTGTTTGAACAAGCCGGCAACGACGGACGTATCGAGGCCGGTGACGATGCGCCGAACTTCAAGCTCGTCAGTCTTGACGGGACGACGATGGTCGAGCGTGACACATACGACGGTAAAGGGTTGCTCTTGAACTTCTGGGGCACATTCTGTGAACCGTGTGAGAAAGAGATGCCGGTCGTCCAGGATAACTATGCCGCACTCCAAGACATGGGCGTCGATTTTTGGGCGGTCAACGTCGGCGAGACACCGCTTCGGGTCGATAATTTCGTGAACGGCCTCGGCGTCAAGCTCGACTATCCGATTTTGATGGACACGCGCAGCGAAGTCGAGAAGGCGTACGGGATTTATAACTTGCCGGTCACGTTCGTCATCGATGCCGACGGCAAAGTGATTGAAAAGTACGAAGGTGAACTCACGAAAGAGAAACTGATGGAGTTGGCCGAGAAGTCATTGTAAGCGAACGGGGGGCGCACAAATGCTAGATATGAAATACGACGGCGCCGATTTACGATCGAAGCGTCGTCCACGGTCATGGATTGACCGGGTGTGGAGCTTTTTTGCATCGGTCAAGGTCGGTCTATGGCTCATCGGGCTTATCATCGTCGGGTCGGCGATCGGAACGATTTTCCCGCAAGAGATGTATATTCCGCAACAGTTGCCGGCGAACCAGTATTACACGGACGAGTACGGGACACCGGGTACGATTTACTACACGCTAGGATTCCACAACCTCTATACATCGTGGTGGTACATCACGTTGATCGTGATGCTGACGTTATCGCTCATCGTTGTATCGATTGATCGATTTTTCCCGCTGTATAAAGCGTTGAAATTTCAACCGGTCCGACGTACCGATCGCTTCATGCGCGGACAACGTTTGATTGGTGAGGGAAAAGGGACGGACGAGCAAATCGATGCGTTCGGAGAGGCTTTAAAAGCCAAGCGTTATCAAGTGAAGCGTGATGGGGATGCCTTACTCGCCGAGAAATATCGATTCGGTCGCTGGGGTCCATACGTCAATCACATTGGGCTCGTCATCTTCTTCATCGGGGCGATGCTTCGCGTTTTCCCGGCATTCCATACGGATACGCTCGAATGGGTGCGCGAAGGCGATACGGTTCCGCTCGAAGCGACGGATGATGAATATTATCTTCGCAACGATCAGTTCATCTTAGAGATATATGATCCGGAAAATAACGCGGAAGATGCGAAATTTGCCAAGGCGATCGAGAAAGCGGGCGCAGTCCCGAAAAACTATGAGACGGAATTGACGCTGTTCAAGAAGACCGGGACGAACGAGGACGGATCGCCGCAACTCGAGGAAGTCGATACCGGTTCGACGAAAGTGAACCACCCGTTCAAGTTTGAAAAGTACGAAGTGTATCAAGAACAGTATTCGAGTCGCCTGGAATTCTTGTCGATGTCCTTTAACGTTGCCGATAAAGAGACAGGTGATGTGTATGGACCGTTCACGGTCGATTTGACGAACCCGGAGACGACGTATGACCTCGGAGACGTCACGGTCAAACTGAACGACCTGTATCCTGACTTTGAGGTCAAGGACGGCCAACCGAACACGAAATCGCCACGGGCACTCAACCCGGCCTTCTTCATGGCGATTGACACACCAGACGGCACGACGGAATCGAATTTGATTGGAATTCGTTTAAACGTGGCCGATGAAGATAATCGCTATGTGTTCCAGTTCGCTGGTACGGAGATGGCAAGTACGAGTGGTCTACGCGTCAAGAGTGACTCGACGTATCCGATTTTGATTGTCGGTGGAGTCATCTTCATGATTGGAATTGTCATGGGGATGTATTGGCCGCACCGTCGTATCTGGATTCGCCGACACAATGAGACGGACGTGCTCGTCGCTGGTTTCACCAACAAGAACCCGTCCTCGCTCAATCGCGAAATCACACCGCTCCTAGAGAAAAATGGCCTGCCGATCTGGGAAGATCAGGCACGGTTTGAAAAAAAGACGGACGACAACTCAACCAATGAAAGAGGGGAATCATAATGGAGTGGATTCAGTGGAGCAGTCGTTTGCTCTTTATCGCGTTCATCCTTTACGCTGTCGCGACCGTGTTATTCACGATCGCGGTCAGCGGGATGCGCAAAGGCCGAAACGTCAACCGTATCGCCTACGGCAAATATGCGTTCATTTTGGCCGTCATCGGCTTCATCGCTCAAATGACATATTTTATTTTACGTTGGGTCGGGGTCGGTTATGCACCGGTATCGAACCTGTACGAATACACGACGTTCTTCGGCATGATGATGGTGTTCGGGTTCCTCGTCGTGTACGGGATTTATAAAAATGACGTGCTTGGCTTGTTCGCCATGCCGGTGGCGCTTCTCGTCATCGCTTTCGCTTCGATGTTCTCGAGCGAAGTGGCACCGCTTATCCCGGCCTTGAACAGTGTCTGGTTGAAAATTCACGTCACGACGGCCGCGCTCGGCCAAGGAATTCTCGCCATCAGCTTCGCCTCAGGTCTCATTTTCTTATTGAATGAGACGTCGATGCGGGAACAGTCGAAGTCACGAACGTGGCTTGAGATTACGATGTTCGTCCTCATGTGCACGCTCGGCTTCATTCTCGTCTCGATGCTCTTCAAGGCGATCGGTGCCGGTGGCGTGGTCGAGTTCACGAACGACCGCGGGACACAAGAGTCGTATGAATACTTCATGCCGATGTTGTTCGTGCCGGAAGGGGCTCAGCTTCTCTCTGGTTCGGGCGGACTGTCACTTGAGTTACCGACGTTCATCAATACATTGAAGTTGAACACGCTCATTTGGTCGGTCATCGCCGGCGTCGTGATTTATGTACTGCTTCGTTTCGTCATCTTGCGAAAACGGATTGCCGAGGCGCTTCAACCGCTCGCGAAAAAAGTCGACCTTGATCTCGCCGACGAGATCAGTTACCGGTCGATCGCCATCGGCTTGCCGGTGTTCATCCTCGGTGGACTCATCTTCGCGATGATTTGGGCACAAATCGCCTGGAACCGTTTCTGGGGCTGGGACCCGAAAGAAGTGTGGGCGCTCATCACGATGCTCATCTATATCTACTATTTGCATATGCGCATCCAACGTGGTTGGACGGGAACAAAAGCCGCTTGGTTATGTGTCGGCGGCTTCGCCGTCATCATGTTCAACTTGGTGTTCGTCAACCTCGTCATCGCAGGTTTGCACTCATATGCGTAAAAAAAGAAGTCACTTCGGTGGCTTCTTTTTTTACGCCGCTGTCAACTGACCGTTGTGAAGCCAAATAATAGAGTGGTATAGTTATGAAAGAGAGCGAAATGTTCACAATTGTGCAACATTCGCTACATCTTGTAATGGTTCTTTAGGAGGTTTAGTGGATGGCTAATAAAACTAAAATTTTAGTGGTCGACGACGAGGAAAGAATTCGCCGCCTATTAAAAATGTATTTGGAACGGGAACAATATGTGATCGTCGAAGCGACGAACGGGGAAGAGGCGCTTCAGCTCGCCCTTGAGCACAATTTTGATGTCATCCTGCTTGATTTGATGATGCCGAAAATGGACGGGGTCGAAGTATGTACCGAGCTTCGGAAATCGAAGGCGACACCGGTCATCATGCTGACGGCGAAAGGCGAAGAAGTCGATCGTGTCCAAGGTTTCGAAGTCGGAGCGGACGATTATATCGTCAAACCGTTCAGTCCGCGTGAGGTCGTCTTGCGCGTCAAGGCACTCCTTCGCCGCTCGGGCTCGACGAAATATTTGCGTACGGCCGAAAAATCAAAAGACTTGATCGTCTTCGCGCATTTGACGATCGACAACGATGCGCACCGCGTCACGGTCGACGGAGAAGAAATCGCGCTCACGCCGAAAGAGTATGAGCTCTTGTTCTTCTTGGCCAAACAAGTCGACAAAGTATTTTCACGGGAGCAACTGTTGAAAGAAGTTTGGAACTATGAATTCTTTGGAGACCTTCGAACGGTCGACACACACGTGAAACGACTCCGGGAGAAGTTGAACCGGGTCTCTCCAAAAGCCGCGCAAATGATCACGACGGTATGGGGTGTCGGGTACAAGTTCGAAGTCGTCAGTAAGTGATGATTCGCCGGAATAGCATCGTCACAAAACTATGGTTGACGATTCTCGTATTGGTCAGTCTCATCTTGTTCATCGTCTCTGTGTTGATGCTCGAGTTTTTCAACTCGTTCCATATCGACCAGGAACGCGGCCACTTGGCCAAGCTCGGCGGGCAGGTCCAGTCGGTGTTGCTTCAAGAAGGGGACGCGTCACGGACGGTCGACCAAATCATTGAAGTGTACGGTGCGAACTATATATTAGAGAACGGGACGGTCCGTTCGAACTTTGGAACGGAAGTCGACGGTCTCATGACGGAGCTCGGCCGTCAGGATTGGGAAACGTATCAGGCAGTCGGGGAGACCGCGATTGGAAACTTTTCGTCATTTGACGATCAGGCGGCACTCGCGTATCGGACGACATTCTCACTCGAGACAGGGGAATACACGCTCTATTTGATCGAACCGCTCGACGCGATCTCGAGTGCGAACGAAGGGGCCCGGACGATCATCTTTTGGACGGTCGCGTCGGCCATCATCGTCACGACCGTATTTGCCTTCTTCTTATCGACTCGGATTACGGCACCGCTCCGCGAGATGCGTGACGCGGTCAATAAGACAGGAGAAGGACAATTCGACCTCCGTCTCGTCCAGAAGTCGAACGATGAGATTGGGGAGTTGGCCGGGTCGTTCAATGCGATGAGCAGCCAACTGTCGACATACGTGAATGCGCTCGATCGAGAACGGCTCCAACTCGCCTCGATTTTACGATCGATGGCCGACGGGGTCATCACGCTCGATCGTCATGCGAACGTCATCGTCACGAACCCGCAAGCCCAACCGCTCCTCATCGACGAACAGCCGCATGAAGTCGTCCTGTCTCTCTATGAGGACGTCGTTGCCGGGGCACCGGAGAAGACGATCGAAGTGAAACAAGACGATCATTATTATACGTTGACGGTGACACCGCTTCTCGGCGAGGACGATTTTGAAGGTGCGGTTGTCGTCATCCGTGACACGACCGAGAGCCATCGTCTTGACAAGATGCGAACCGATTTTGTTGCCAACGTCAGCCACGAGCTACGCACACCGCTCGTGACGCTTCAAGGGTATTCCGAGGCGATTATCGACGGCATGACCGAAAGTGATGACGCGACGAAAGAGTTCGCTTCCATCATCTACGATGAATCGCTTCGATTGGCCCGTCTCGTCAACGATTTGCTCGACCTGGCACGAATCGAGTCAGGCAAAGAGACGATGCAGTTCACGACGTTCGACCTCGGTGAATTCCTTCCGCGCGTCATGCGCAAATTCAACCAAATGGCGAACGAAAAAGGCATTACGCTGTTAACGGAGGCCCCGCGTCATGCCATCGAGGCGGACGGGGACCGATTGGAACAAGTGTTCACGAACTTGATCGGCAATGCCATCGCCCATACCGAGTCGGGATCAATCCGGCTCGAGGCGAGTGAAGAGGAGGCCGGCTTCGTGATCCGTTTGTCGGATACGGGCAGCGGTATCCCGAAAGAAGATTTGCCGTTCGTGTTCGAACGGTTCTACAAAGCGGATAAAGCGCGGACGAGCGGCGGCAAGACGGGTACCGGCATCGGTCTCGCCATCGTCAAAAACGTCATCGATGCCCATCAAGGCACGGTCGACGTCTCGAGCACGCACGGGGAAGGAACAACGTTCACGATTCATCTTCCGTACACACAACCGCACGCATAACGACAATGGTGACTCCTATGGGTCACCATTTGTGGCATCAAGGAGGAAATGACATGAAACTGTACACACGAGGCGGGGACAAAGGGGAAACATCACTCATCGGCGGACGTGTCTTAAAGATTCATCCGCACATCCAGGCGATGGGGCTGTTAGATGAATTGAACAGTCAGATCGGTCTCGCGCTCGTCCATCAGACAGACGAGACGCTCCGGTCCCAGCTGACGAAGATTCAACATGATCTATTCGATCTCGGTTCCGAGCTCATGTATACTGAGACGCCGCCACAACAAGTCGATTTGACAATCGTCACCGAGCTCGAGACGTGGATTGACGAACTTGAACCGAAATGTCCGGAGCTCGTCCGCTTCATCTTGCCGGGTGGCAGTGTCGGTGCGGCGAGCCTGCACGTCTCACGTACCGTCTGTCGCCGTGTCGAGCGAGAGCTCGTCAACGTCGACGCCGCCGCTCGTCAGCTCCCGTACTATAACCGGCTGAGCGACTATTTGTTCACCGCGGCCCGTTACGCCAATGTCGTGGCCGGAGTTCCCGATCAAGAATACGCCCGCGGTGCGGACGTGTTCAAAACGAAAAAGAAAAAGGAGTAGATCAACTTATGAAAGGAATCGAACAATTCCAACAACGACTGCATTATTCGGTCTACCCGACCCAAAAATTTAAAACGACGACATGCCTCGTCTCATTTGCGGCCCCACTGTCGGCTGAGACGATTGCCGACCGGGCTTTACTGCCGTATGTGATGGAGAAAGCGACCGAAGCCTATCCGTCGATCGAACTGTTTCATACGCCGCTCGAACAATTATATGACGCGAGCCTTTACGCCGGAGCGTCGAAAGTCGGCAAAGAACATGTCATCCAGTTCCAACTCGAAGTCGTGAGCGATGCGCTCGTCGGCGAACCGGTGCTCAGTGAGGCGATCAAGCTGCTCGAAGAAGTACTCCTTCGTCCGAACGCCTATGACGGGGCGTTCCAACCGCTCATCGTCGAACAGGAGGCCCGTCTCCAGCGTCAGCGCATCGAATCGGTATACGATGACAAGATGCGCTTCGCCCAGCAACGTCTTCAAGAACTGCTCGGCGGCGAACTCGCCATCCAGTCGCTCGGTACACTCGAACAGTTGGAGCACGTGACGCCTAAGACGCTCTTTGATGCCTATACCTCGATGATCCGTCACGATCGTGTCGACGTCTACGTCGTCGGCGACGTGAGTCGTGAGCAAGTGACTGCCGCGTTCGCGCCGCTCGAAGGGCTCGGGGAACGACTCGTCCGTGAGTATCCACAGCCGGTCGACCGTGAGTTTCAGCGTCTCGAGGAACATCAAACGATCAATCAGAGCAAATTGCACCTCGCCTATCAAGTCGACGTCGACCCGCGCAGTGAAGACGCTGTCCGGATGCAAGTCGTCAACGGCCTGTTCGGCGGCTTCCCGCACTCGAAACTGTTCATGAACGTCCGGGAGAAAGAGAGTTTGGCCTACTATGCCGCCTCGCAGTACAGCTCACTCAGCCGGATGTTATTCGTCTATGCCGGGATCGATGCCTCGAACCAGGCGAAGACCGAGGCGATCATCGCCGACCAACTCGCCGACCTCCAGGCCGGGACGTTCGAGGACGAGACACTCGAACAGACGAAAGCGATGCTGTACCATCAACGTCGTCAACTCGGGGATAACCCGCGCCAATTGATCGCTTGGATGAGCGGCTCGGACATCCGTCCGTTCTCGCTCGAGGAAGAGATGGCCATCATCGAGCGGACCTCGCGGGATGATGTGGCCGCGCTCGCCAAGGGCCTGGATTTACAGGCTGTCTATTGTTTAAAGGGGGGAACTGTATGAAACTCGATTTTCCAAACGTCGGAGAAACGCTCCATCACACCGTCCTCGAGAACGGATTGACGGTCTATTTATTGAAGAAGACCGGTTATGAGAAGACGTATGCCACGTTCACGACGAAATATGGTTCGATCGACCGTCGCTTTAAAACGGAAGATTGGGTCGACGTGCCGGACGGGATCGCCCATTTCCTTGAGCATAAGATGTTCGAGAAAGAAGACGGCGACGTGTTCCAACAGTTCGGACGCCTCGGCGCGTCGGCGAACGCGTTCACGTCGTTCACCCGGACGGCATACTTGTTCGGTGCGACGTCGAACGTCAGTGAGAACTTGAAGACGTTGATCGACTTTGTCCAAGCGCCGTACTTCACGGAGGCCTCGGTCGAGAAAGAGAAAGGGATCATCGGCCAAGAGATTCAAATGTATCAGGACAATCCGGGCTGGCGCCTCTACTTCGGTTTGATTGAGGCGATGTATGCCGAACATCCGGTCAAAATTGATATCGCCGGAACGATCGAATCGATTAGCGCCATCACGGCCGACGATTTATATCGCTGTCACGAGGCGTTTTACCATCCGAGCAATATGGTGCTGTTCGTCGTCGGCAATATCGACCCTGACGCTGTCCTTGCCGAGATTACCGCCAATCAGGCGGCGAAGACGTTTGATGCGCCGCTATTGACGGCGCGTGAGGTGGTCGAGGAGCCCGAGACGGTCCATATGACGGAACGGGTCATCGAGATGGACGTCTCGGTCCCGAAAGTGATGATCGGCTATAAAGATACGCCACGCCCCGGCAAAGAGGGCATGAAGCAAGAGCTCATCGTCGAGCTCCTCATGCACGCCTTGTTCGACACGACGGCACCGCTCTATGCGGAACTGTACGCCGAAGGATTGATTGATGACGCGTTCTCGTTCGACTATACGTCAGAAGAGACGTTCGCCTTCGCCGTCCTGTCAATGGAGACGCCACACGTCGAGACGTTCGTCGACCGGATCACGTCCGCTCTCGAGCGTCCGCTCGAACTCGGCGGCGAGACACTCGATCGCAAGAAGCGCATGATGAAAGGACAGTTTTTGAAGGCGCTCAACTCACCAGAGTTTATCGCCAACCAGTTCTCACGCTACGCACTCAGCGGCGGCAACATGTTCGACATCCCGGACTTGCTCGATGCGATTACGCTTGACGACCTGTACGCGGCGTACGACCGTCTGTTCCAAGCCGATCATCGGACGGTCTGTGTCGTCAAGAAACCGTGACGACGCTCATCACGGGAGCGAGCGGAGCGATTGGCCGTGCCGTCGCGCTAGCGTTTCGAGACGATGCACTCATTTTGCAGGCGCATTCGCAAACGGAGTCGCTTCGTGCGTTCGTTTCACACGAACAGTTGACGGCAGAAGTCGTCACGTGTGACCTCGACGATGAGGCAGGACTCGAAGCTTGGCTCGAGACGCTCGGACCGGTCGACCGCCTCATCCATGTCGCCGGTAATCATGCCTACGGTCTGCTCGTCGATCAGTCACTCCTCGAGCTCGATCGGCTGTATCGCATCCATGTCCGCTCGATGGTCCGTCTCGTCCAGCACGTCGTCGGGCAGAAACCTTATGACCGCCCGCTCGACATCGTCGTCGTCTCGAGTGTCTGGGGCGAGGTCGGTGCGGCCGGAGAAGTCCTCTATTCAACGGTCAAGGCCGCCCAGCTTGGATTCGTCAAAGCGTTCGCGCGCGAGGCCGGACCGTTTCACGTCCGCATCAACGCGGTCACGCCGGGGTGGATTGACACCCCGATGAATGATACGGTAGAAGAGACGAAACAAGACGTTCGGGATGAGATTCCGCTCGGCCGGTTAGGGGGCCCAGGGGAAGTAGCGGAGACAATCCGCTTCCTCTGCTCTCCGGCAGCCGCATACATGACCGGCACCGTGCTTCGGATCGACGGCGGTTGGGTGTGAAACTTTGTTGGCTCGGTTGAAACGAGTTCTTTTCAATTCTTCTAAAATAATTTAGAATGAACAAGGTAGCGAGCACACATCAGAAAGGGTGGACGAGATGGATCATAAGTTCGAAGAATGGTATCTCGAATATGAACTTTGCCAAAATCGACCCGGTATCCTCGGGGATATCGCCTCACTGATGGGGATGCTTCAAATCTCAATCGTGACGATCAACGGCGTCGATCTACAGCGCCGCGGCATGCTGTTAAAGGCACCGGCGGCCGATCACGTCCATCGTTTGGAACATATTTTGCGCAAGATGGAAGCCATCGTCGTCATCAAGCTCCGGCGCCCGAAACTCCGGGACCGGATCGCAATTCGACACGGACGTTACATCGAGCACGATAACGATGACAAGAAGACGTTTCGTTTCGTGCGTGAGGACCTGGGTGTCCTCGTCGATTTCGTCGCCGAACTGATGAAAGAAGAGCGGCATTTGTTGATCGGCGTGCGCGGCAACCCGCGTGTCGGAAAGACCGAGTCGATTGTTGCGGCGAGCGTCTGTGCGAACAAGCGCTGGCTGTTCCTGTCATCGACGCTCATGAAGCAAACGGTGCGGACCTCGCTGTTCGAAGAAGAACGCGAAGGGGACCACGTCTATATCATCGACGGTGCCGTCTCGACGCGGACGATGGATGAACGCCATCGTCAATTGATTCGAGAAGTCATGCGGTTGCCGTCCGTGAAAGTCATCGAGCATCCGGACCTATACGTGCGCAACACCGATTGCGTGTTCGAAGACTTTGATTACATCATCGAACTGAGGAACTCACAAGATGAGGAGATTATCATTCCTCAAGAGACACATCGTGAGGCAGAATGGTTTGAATAACTACTTGAATGGAAGGTGTGGACCCCTGTGACAGAACTAGGGACTTTTTTGAAACAAAGGCGTGAGGCGAGCGGTTTGACGCTCGACCAAATCCAGCAGACGACGAAGATTCAAAAACGCTATATCATCGCGATCGAGGAAGGTGATTACAAAAATCTCCCTGGCTCGTTCTATGCACGGGCGTTCATTAAAACGTATGCGGAATCGTTAGGACTTGATGTCGATGAACTGTACGAGACGTATGCGAAAGACTTGCCGAAAATCGAGCCGCAACCGACCGTTCAATTATCGCGAAAGCAAACCTATTCGAAAGCGTCCGAGACGTCGAGCCGTGTCTCGCGTTGGGTACCGAAAGTCATGCTCGTGCTCGTCGCGTTCCTGTTGATGACGGCCGTCTATTACGTCGTCCGAAACCTTGATTTCGGCGACCAAAACGCGTCACCGACTGAACAGACGAACTCGGGTGTAACCATTGATCAAAACAAGGACGTGCCGGAAGAAGAGCCGGTCGAAGAAGAACCGCCGGCTGAAGAACCGGTCGAAGAAGAACCGGCAGAAGAGACGGGACCGATTGCGGTCGCGTCGACGAACGGGGCAGACCTCACATATGAGATCGCGACGGCCGATAAACTGACGACGGAGATTCATGTGAAAGAGTCGCCGGCGACATATGTCGGTGTTCGGGACACCTCACTCGAGGGAGCGTTCCTCGCTCCGGAATATCCGAACCAATCGAAACAAAACCCGATTGTCATCGAGGACGCGGAGACGGATACGCTTCGCATCCGAATCGGCTTGATCGGTGGGGTCGAGAAAATTGTTGTCAATGGCCGGGAGCTTGAATTAGCCGACTCGCCGGTCACACAAAATATATTTGTAAAGAGAGTCGACGCAGAATAAGTTGACTCTCCTTCTAGAGGAGGAGTTCTCGATGAACCTACCTAACCGTTTGACGATGTTACGGGTGTTGCTCATCCCCGTGTTCGTCGTCTTACTCGCCGTAGATTTTGATTGGGGAGACATCGCTTTCCTCGGGGCGGACGTACCGCTCCATCAATTCATCGCCGCGGTCATCTTTACGATTGCCGCTATCACTGACTGGCTTGACGGGCATCTCGCCCGGAAGCACAACTTGGTCACCAACTTTGGGAAATTCATGGATCCGCTCGCTGACAAATTACTCGTCACGGCGGCACTTGTCCTGCTCGTCGAGATGGATCTCGTCGCGGCATGGGTCGTCGTCGTCATTCTCTCGCGTGAGTTCGCGGTGACGGGACTTCGTCTCGTGGCGGCCGATGAAGGAATCGTCGTCGCGGCCGGGAAGTCGGGCAAAGCGAAGACATGGGTCCAACTCTTTGCCATCATCTTCCTGCTGTTCGGCAACCCGATTTTCAGCTATGTCGGCATCCCGTTCGGCGAATGGGCCATGTGGCTCGCGCTCGTCTTGACGATTTACTCAGGGGCCGAATATTTCGCACAAAACTATAAGATCATTGTAAAGTCGATGTAACCATCGGCATAGACGAGTTGTTCAGCTTGGCCGAACAGCTCGTTTTTTTATTGGGAGGAGGAATTTGGATGAAACGCACCGAAATCATTGCGGTAGGCTCTGAACTGCTCTTAGGGGAAATCACGAACACGAACGCCCGTTACTTATCAGAACAGCTATCGAAATATGGGTTGTCCGTGCTGTATCATGTAGTCGTCGGAGATAATCAGGAACGTTTGCGAGCGACACTCGAACAAGCGCGATCACGAAGTGAATTCGTCATCGTCACTGGCGGCCTTGGGCCGACGGCGGATGATATCACGAAGACGACACTCGCCGAGGTGCTCGGCCGTCCACTCATCCGTGACGAAGCATCGCTCGAGACGATCCATCGCTTCGTCGCCTCGCGCGGACGCGAGCCGAACGAAGGGGACGCGCGGCAAGCCGACGTCTTAACCGGGGCCGAAGTGCTCACCAACCCGGTCGGTCTCGCGCCCGGGATGTGGATCGAGGACGAACCGACATGGCTGTTGTTACCGGGTGTCCCGTGGGAGATGAAAGCGATCGTCGACGCCACGTTCCCAGAAAAATTCGGCGGGATGACCATCGTCTCTGAATCGTTGCGCTTTTATGAAATCGGTGAGTCGGCGCTCGACGCGGCCGTCGTCGATTTGATGACCGGGTCGAACCCAACGGTCGCCCCATACGCCGAGTCGGGCGAGGCACGACTGCGCATCAGCGCCCGCGCCGATACCGAGACCGTGGCGCGGGAGATGATTGAACGGGTCAAACAGGATATTTTGGCGCGGGTCGGTCACTATTACTTCGGTTCAGACGAGGATACGCTCGCCGCACGGCTGATTCACGAGTTACAAGCGCGCAAGGCGACGCTGTCGATTGCCGAGTCGCTCACGGGCGGTCAAGCCCAAGCGATGCTCACGGCCGTTCCAGGAGCATCCTCGGTGTTCAAGGGCGGGGTCGTCACGTACTCCGACGAGCTAAAAAATAGGTTTTTAGGGGTGTCCCTTGATACAATTGATTCACACTCGGTCGTCTCAAAAGAAGTCGCCTTTGAAATGATCCTCGGTCTGACGCGTCAGACCGGAACGGATTATGGGCTGGCGTTCACCGGCGAGGCCGGTCCGACGTCAAATTCGGGTCAGCCGGTCGGAAAAGTGTTCATCGGCATCCGGTCACCGGACGGGATTGACGTGATCGAACGTGATTACCCGCATCAAGAGCGGCATGTCATTCAAGCCCGGGCTACGAAAGACGGAATGTGGGCGCTCCTGCAACAAATGAAAAAAGGCGAATAAACGTTCGCAAAAAACTTGTGTATCGTCTTCGCTTCGCTTATAATGAAAGTATCAATCAAAGGAGGCTCATTAATCTATGAGTGATCGTAAACAAGCGTTAGAAATGGCATTACGCCAAATTGAGAAACAATTCGGTAAAGGCTCAATCATGCGCCTCGGTGAAAATACAGATCAGCAAGTTTCGGTGACCCCGTCAGGCTCAATCGCCCTCGACATCGCCCTCGGTGCAGGTGGTTATCCACGTGGTCGTGTCATCGAAGTGTACGGACCTGAATCGTCAGGTAAGACGACGGTAGCGCTTCATGCCATCGCTGAAGTTCAAAAGCGCGGCGGACAAGCTGCCTTCGTCGACGCCGAGCACGCGCTCGACCCGAAATACGCACAAAACTTGGGCGTCAACATCGATGAGTTGCTCTTATCACAACCGGATACAGGGGAACAAGCCCTTGAGATCGCGGAAGCCCTCGTCCGCTCTGGTGCGGTCGATATCCTCGTCGTCGACTCGGTTGCGGCACTCGTTCCGAAAGCCGAGATTGAAGGGGAGATGGGAGACTCACACGTCGGTCTTCAAGCCCGCCTCATGAGCCAAGCGCTCCGTAAATTGTCTGGTGCGACGAACAAGTCGAAGACAATCGTCATCTTCATCAACCAAATCCGTGAGAAAATCGGAATCATGTTCGGTAACCCGGAAACGACACCTGGTGGTCGTGCCCTCAAGTTCTATTCGTCGGTCCGTCTCGAAGTCCGTCGTGCTGAAACGCTCAAACAAGGCCAAGACATGGTCGGGAACCGGACGAAAATCAAAGTCGTCAAAAACAAGATCGCGCCACCGTTCAAGACGGCAGAAGTCGATATCATGTACGGCGAAGGAATCTCGCGTGAAGGCGAGCTCATCGACATCGGGGCCGACCTCGATATCGTTCAAAAGAGCGGCGCGTGGTACTCGTACAACGAGGAGCGTCTCGGTCAAGGCCGTGAGAACGCGAAGCAGTATATGAAAGAGAACCCGTCGGTGGCCGCATCGGTCGAAGAACGGATTCGCGACCACTACGGTCTCAACGGTGAAAAGACGGTCACAGTCGAAGCTGACAACGATGACGTCCTCTCACTTTTAGACGAAGAGTAAGTAACGTTTCTCGCCTGACATGGTTCAGGCGAGATTTTTTTAGTATAATTTTTTTGATGAATTGGTAGTTCTATCCTGTCCGTGCATTGCATTCTAACAGGTAAATAAGTACAATAAAGCTATACGCGGGCTCGCTCGCGTTTTCATTCATGAAAAAATAAAATAACCTTGCGAAAGGGAGGTGAACATGATGGAATGGCTATTAGAGCTTATTCTGATCCTCCTTTTGCCGATAGCTTTTGTTGCAGGTTTTTTTGTGCGTAAATCGATCGCCGAAGCGAAGATTCAAGGTGCCGAGACGGAAGCGACCAAGATTGTAGAGCAAGCGCGACAACAATCGGAAGCGATGCAAAAAGAAGCACGGCTTGAAGTAAAAGAAGAGATGATTCAACTTCGCAATGAAACCGAACAAGAATTGCGCGAACGACGTGAAGAGCAGAAAGTGAAAGAAAATCGTTTCGTCCAAAAGGAAGAGCTTCTCGACCGGAAAGCAGACATGCTTGAACGGAAAGAAGACGCGTTGGATGAACGTGAGGCTGCACTCGCGAAACGGAAGCGTGAAGCGGAAACGCTCGAGAGCAAAGTGGAGGAATTATATGAGGAGGCACGCCAAGAACTAGTACGCGTGGCAGCCTTGTCGAAAGAAGAAGCACGGACCATCATCATGGACGAAGCGAAGCAGGAAGCGCTTCACGATGCTGCTCTCCTTCAAAAAGAAATCGAGCAAAAAGCAAAATTAGAAGCTGATAAAAAAGCGAAACACCTCTTGTCTCTCACGATGCAACGTTATGCGGCCGAACACGTCGCCGAGACGACCGTATCAGTCGTCAACTTGCCGAGTGATGAGATGAAAGGGCGGATTATCGGACGTGAAGGACGTAACATCCGCACGCTCGAGACACTCACCGGCATCGACCTCATCATCGATGACACGCCGGAAGCGGTCATCCTGTCTGGATTTGACCCGGTCCGTCGTGAAATCGCCAAGATGACGCTTGAAAAACTCGTTCAAGACGGTCGGATCCATCCGGCCCGCATTGAAGAGATGGTCGAGAAATCACGTCGTGAAGTCGATGAGCGCATCCGTGAATACGGGGAAGAAGCGACATTCTCAGCCGGCATCCACGGCGTCCACCCGGACCTCGTCAAGACGCTCGGTCGAATGCGTTACCGGACGAGTTACGGTCAAAACGTGCTCGCCCATTCGGTCGAAGTAGCCCACCTCGCCGGCATGATGGCCGCCGAGCTCGGGGAAGACGTCACGCTCGCCAAGCGAGCGGGTCTCCTCCACGATATCGGGAAAGCCATCGACCATGAAGTCGAAGGCAGCCACGTCGAGATTGGTGTCGAGCTCGCCACGAAGTACAAAGAGCATCCGGTCGTCATCAACTCGATTGCCTCGCACCATGGGGACGTCGAAGCGACATCGACGATCGCGGTTCTCGTCGCAGCGGCGGACGCCTTGTCAGCGGCGCGTCCAGGAGCCCGTCAAGAGACGCTCGAAAGCTATATCCGACGCCTTGAGCGCCTCGAAGCGATCTGTGAGTCGTTCGAAGGAGTCGAGAAGTCATATGCCATCCAAGCGGGACGTGAAGTCCGGATCATCGTCCGCCCAGACGTCGTCGATGACGTCGTGGCGAACAAGATGGCCCGCGACATCTGTAAACGGATCGAAGATGAGCTTGACTATCCAGGCCAAATCAAAGTGACGGTCATTCGCGAAACGCGTGCCGTCGATTATGCGAAGTAACAAGAGCGGAGACATTCTCCGCTTTTTCTATTGGAGGAGGACAAGACTATGAAAATCTTATTTATCGGCGACGTGGTCGGAAAACCAGGTCGCGACATCTTGAGCGCCCAAATCGGACGCTTAAAAAGCAAATATAGCCCGACGTTCATGCTCGTCAACGGTGAAAACGCAGCCAACGGACGTGGTATCACAAAAAAAATCTATCAACAATTTCTCGAGCTTGGATTTCACGGCGTGACGATGGGGAATCATACTTGGGACAACCGTGACATCTTTGACTGGATTGATGATGCCGACCGCATCGTCCGCCCGGCCAACTATCCTACCGGTACGCCCGGTGTCGGGATGATGGTGTTGAAACAAGGCGGGAAGAAGCTCGCCGTCATCAACGCGATGGGGACGGTGTTCCTGCCGTCGCTCGACTGTCCGTTCCGCTCCGTCGACGCGCTCGTCGAAGAGATTCGCGGCGAGGTCGATGCGATTTTCGTCGACATGCACGCCGAGGCGACAAGTGAGAAGATTGCGATGGGGTATCATCTTGACGGACGCGTCCAAGCCGTCGTCGGCACCCATACGCACGTCCAGACGGCTGACAACCGCATCCTACAAAACGGTACGGCGTACATCACCGACGTCGGGATGACGGGTCCGCTCGACGGGGTGCTCGGCATGGATGCCGAGGTCGTCTTAAGAAAATTCATCACCCAGCTCCCGGTCCGGTTTGAAGTTGCCGAGGGACGGGAACAACTAAATGGAGTTTTAATCACAATCGATGACCAATCGAAACGAGCCACGAAAATCGAACGCATACACCTAGATGATCAGACCGTATGGTTTGATTGAACAACCTACCCGAGGGGGAAACAAGAATGGACGTACTCAAAGTTTCGGCAAAATCGAATCCTAACTCCGTGGCGGGTGCACTCGCTGGCGTACTTCGTGAAAAAGGAACGTGTGAGATTCAAGCAATCGGCGCTGGAGCGCTCAATCAATCCATCAAAGCGGTCGCGATTGCGCGTGGTTTCGTCGCGCCGAGCGGGCTGGATTTGATTTGCATCCCGGCGTTCACCGATATTATGATTGACGGAGAAGAACGAACGGCAATCAAGCTCATCATCGAACCAAGATGAGCTTGCGGTCGGGACATAGGTCCTATTCTTGTAAGAGAAGCCATCGGCGCGGATGGCTTCTCTTTTTTGTCTGGAAAATCGACGTTCTATCTTCTCAGGTTCGTCATTTTATGACAAGATGAAAGAGAACGTGAAGTTCGATTAAGAGATGAAGAGGGGGACGTTTTCAATGGAACAGCTCGTGTCTACGACAGAGAAGGAAGCAACGACACCTGTGATGAAAGCGATTCAAAAACATACGGCCGGATTCGGGGCCCAATTGGTCGAAGTGCCAATCCCGACACCAGGAGCCGGGGAAGTGTTAATCAAAGTGAAAGCGACATCGATTTGCGGGACCGATGTCCACATTTATGAGTGGGACGACTGGGCAAAGAGCCGGGTCAAACCGCCATACGTGTTCGGTCACGAGTTCGCGGGGGAAGTCGTGGCGCTCGGGGAAGGAACGAAACGCATCCAAATCGGACAGACCGTATCGGCCGAGACGCATATCGTCTGTCACCAATGTAAACAGTGTTTGCGCGGGCAGTATCACATCTGTAAGAACACGAAAATCATCGGTGTCGACACGCAAGGCTGTTTCGCTGAATATGTCGTCATGCCCGAAGAGAACTTGTGGGTCAACCCAGAGTCGATGCCGGCCAAGCTCGCCTCGATTCAAGAGCCGCTCGGAAACGCCGTTCACACGGTGCTCGCGAGTGACGTGTCGGCCAAGTCGGTCGCTATCGTCGGCTGCGGCCCGATTGGCCTCATGGCTGTAGGAGTCGCCAAGGCGGCCGGTGCGAGCCGCGTCTATGCGATTGACGTCAACCCGTACCGGTTGAAGCTCGCCGAAGACATGGGGGCGGACGTCGTCATCAATAGCCTCGAGCAAAATCCGCTCGAGCTGATCATGGATCAGACGGACGGGGACGGCATCGATGTCGTCTGTGAGATGAGCGGGCATCCGGTCGCCATCGACCAAGCGTTCAAGATGGTCACGGCTGGCGGGGACGTCAATGTGTTGTCACTCCCAGCCAAGCCGGTCGCAATCGACTTGACGCGTGACGTCGTCTTCAAAGGGGTGCGTGTTCAGGGCATCACTGGACGCAAGATGTATGAGACGTGGGGTCAAGTGTCGACGCTACTCGCGACAGGTCAATTGAACGTAGAACCGATTATCACGCACGTGTTCAAGCTCGAGGAGTTCGAGCAAGGTTTCGAGCTCATGCGGGCCGGGAAGTGTGGAAAGGTCGTCTTAATACCATAACAGGGGGAATCGATATGGCATTTGAACATATTACAGAAGCAGTCAATGAAATGAAACAAGCGGGCACGTTCCGCTCGCTCGTACCGCTCGAGTCGGCGCAAGGAAACGAGGTCACGATCGACGGCAAGTCGCTCGTCCAGCTGTCGTCGAACAACTATCTCGGGCTTGCCAACCATCCGCGCCTGAAACAAGCGGCGATTGAAGCGGTCGAACAGTTCGGGGCCGGCACAGGCTCGGTCCGGACGATCGCCGGGACGTTCGAGATGCACGAGGCGTTCGAACGCGAGCTCGCCGAGTTCAAACATACGGAAGCGGCGCTCGTGTTCCAGTCGGGCTTCGCGACGAATCTCGGCGTCTTGTCGGCGTTGCTCGGTCCGGAAGACGTCGTCATCAGTGACGCGCTCAACCACGCCTCGATTATCGACGGCATCCGGTTGACGAAAGCGGCCCGCCGCATCTATAAGCACGTCGACCTCGCCGATTTAGAGGCGGCGTTGAAAGAGACGCAGGACTACCGGACGCGTCTCGTCGTCACGGACGGCGTCTTCTCGATGGACGGCAACATCGCGCCGCTCCCAGAAATCGTCGAGCTCGCCGAGAAGTATGACGCGGCGGTCATGGTCGACGATGCCCACGCCTCGGGCGTGCTGGGCAAAAACGGCCGCGGTACGGTCAACCACTTCGGGCTCGACGGCCGGGTCGCGCTCCAAGTCGGGACGTTGTCGAAAGCGATTGGTGTCCTCGGCGGCTACGTCGCCTGCTCGAACGACATTCGTGACTTCTTGATTCAAAAAGGACGTCCGTTCTTGTTCTCGACGTCACACCCGCCAGCGGTCGTCGCGGCGAACCGTGAGGCGATCCGTGTCATGAAAGAAGAAGAGGAACTGTTCGATAAGCTTTGGGCGAACACCGAGTTCTTCAAGACGGGTCTTCGTGATCTCGGCTTCGATATCGGCCATGCGACGACGCCGATCACACCGGTCATGCTCGGTGAAGAGACGCTCGCGCACACATTCTCGGATAAGCTGAAAGACCACGGCGTGTTCGCACAGAGCATCGCCTTCCCGACGGTCGAGAAAGGCAAGGCCCGGATTCGGACGATCGTGACGGCGGAACATACCCGTGACGACCTCGAACGTGCGCTCGCTGCCTTCAAGGCGGTCGCCGAAGAATTGAACGTCACACTCCACGCGTAAGATTGAACTGCAGACAAATCGTCTGCAGTTTTTTTATTGGGGCGATGTGGTCGTGAGATAAACAATCATGCCCATTCGTTCATTCATTTGAAATTTTTGGTAGACATATAGGAAGGCAGGCTCTAAAATTTGAACAGGTAACTCATAGTTTTTAGATATTTATTATTTCACATACCGTATTTTCATACATAAAGGTGTTTAAAAGAAAGATGTTAGCGACTGTTCTATTTTTAAGCGTCTGTCTAGGTATCATTTTATCAACCGCCGGCATGTATTTGCTGATCAAGCCGAAACGAATTGTATCAGGGGATAGTACGACTGTGGACAGCATTATTGGTACGCTCGTGCTTCATGTCATCATCGTCTGCATGACGACAAAGCACATAGGAGCACTTCTGTTGCTCCTCGGGATTGGCATGGGGATGGGGATGGGACTATACGTTGAATTGTATGATGAGCTATTACCGCACGTGAATGAAGTGAGAACGTGGTGATGGAGCAAAACACGAATTTAGCGGTCGGAACAATCATGTCCGCCGAAACATTTTCTATCCTGACGATTTCACCCCCATTCATTATCAACGTCATCTTTAGCGTGTTGATTTTAATTGGTGTGTTTTATTTTCGGAGTGAGAGTTGGAAAGGGCTGTTACTTAATATTGCTCTGACGCTGTGGTCACTGCTTTTCATATCGATGTATATAATCGCCTGGTATGTGCGGTTGAAGTACGATATCACGCCGGACTTTGCGGCCTCGTTTGCGCCGGGTCTACTTCCAGGATGGAAAGAAATTATTGCGCAAGGGATGGAAGAACCAGATGTTACTGGGAATGCAGTCACATATAGTGCGTTGATCTTTTTCACTCGAAAATATAACGGATGGTATATGTGGGTGTTTAGAGCATTTGCCATCGTCCCGGTGAGTCTATTTTTCGTCAAGTATGTCCCCATCGTCTTCAATTGGCTCTTCACATAAAAAAAGCAAGGCACGTGGCCCTGCTTAAAGGATGAACATTCCGCGGAATCCTCGGGCCGCATAATACGAATCGGCACCATTATGATAGACGAAGATCTGGTCGTAACGCCGGTCGCAGAATAAGGCGCCGCCTTTTTGACGAATCGATTCCGGGGTGGCAATCCAGCTCGACGTCTTCAAGTCGAACGTGCCGAGCGTCTGCAGATGGCGATACGTTGCTTCGTCGAGTAGCTCGATTCCCATCTTCTCAGCTGATGCGACGGCACTCCCATCCGGTTTGTTTTTTTTTCGTGCCGCTAACGCCGCATCGTCATAGCAGAGGCTGCGTCGGCCACTCGGGCTTTCAGGTGAGCAGTCGCAAAAAGCTAAGGCACCATTCGGAAGTCGAATGACATCTGGCTCACCGCTGGTCCGTTCCATCTCGGCAAGCACGCCGAGTTTCTGGTCGTTTGCTTGAAGACGCGTCAAGACGTCGTGCCAAGTGAAATCAGGATGCCGTTCCGGGTGGTCATTAAATCGAACATGCAGAGTTTGCAATATCTCGTCTTTTTCATGATTTGATAACGTATTCATATTTAGCTTCCTCCCAATCAGCGTTTTCTTTTAGTATACGCGATGCAGAATGAATCTGAAGCAACCGAAATAAGTTTAAAAACAGGCGCCCTCTCAAAGAGAGAAGGCGCCGTCTTATTATGCAGATTGAATCACATCTTCCGTCAAATCGATTTGTCGACCTAGCCAGATGAGCGGGACGGTCAGACCTGCGCCAATCAAATAGACGATGGCGATCGGCAATCCGTCCGCGAGCATTCCAAACGTCAGGCTGCCGATGCTGAAGGCGAGGGTATAAGCCGTCTGTTGGACGCTATAGACGTACGGAAGTTGCGAGGCAGGTGTCGTTTCTTGGAGCACCGTGTTCGTCTGGATGATGCGGAGTTGGGTGGCGTATCCTTGAATTGCGAGCGCAATGAGTGCGAACACGATATGAGACGTCACACCGAACAACAAGGCAGCCCCGACCGACAGTAGGGAGCTGACAGCAAGCGAACTGGTCCGTTGAGCGCGATACAAGTATGCACTGGCCAGAATCATGCTGATCAAGTAGCTCGCGTTCATCGTCCCCCACCAGCCCGTATCGATGTAGAGGTGTCGTTCCAGATAGACGAGCAAAAGCGCCGAAATCCAGAGCGTGCTGACGAAAGACTCGAACGTGACGAATACCGTGATTAATCGAGCATGAGGTACTGTTCGCACGATGGCGAGGCTGTCTCTAAGGGAAATGTCTGATTCACCATCTTCTACCGTCACGTCGCGGTCGAGTGAACGGACGAAGCGAAGCGTGACGAGCGTCGAGAGCATGAATAACATCAACGCGACGGTCAAGGCAATCGCGCTTGAAAACGAAGCGACGACCATCGTACCGAGCGGCCACATCGCCAGCTGGATGAACTGGTTCGACCCTTGGACGAGACTGTTCGCTTGTTGGCGATTCGTCGTCAGCCGGGGGATGAACGACGCTTGGACCGGACGGGCGAACCCATCCAAGAAGGCGATGAGCACGACGAGGCCGAGGACGAGAATCGACTCCGACCAAATGACGGCCCCGAGCAAGGTTGTCTTCAACAGTTGCGTGACGAGCAGCGTCTGACCGAGGGTGAACCGAGATAAGACGCGGGCAAAGAACAGACCGCTCACGGTCATGCCGATCGTGACGGCAATCGGGAAACTGGCCGCAGCCAGGGCGGAACCGGTCTGTTGATATAACAAAGCGATCAAGGCGACGATATAAAGCACATCACCAATATTGGCCAGCCATTGACTGACCAGCAGCAGGTAAAACGACTTCATCATGACTCTCCTCCAGAACTATTCAATTTTGGGTGGATGACATGATGTCGACTTACATACTTTCACCGCTTTCAAATTATTTACAAATAGTTTACGATAAAATGATGAAGAACACAATAATTGGAAAGTAAGAGGGGGAAACGACATGTTACACTATGACATCAATGACCAGCTTCAACTACGAATGTTCACCATCGATGACGCGGAGGCGTTGTTCCAGTTGACGATGGCGTCGAAGCCATACCTTCGCGAGTGGCTCGGTTGGCTCGATTACACCGAGACGGTCGAGGATTCACGACAAAACATCGAAGGGCGAATTAAAGGATTGATGGAGACGGGCGGCTATCCGAAATCGTTCGCGATTGTGTATCAGGGTGAGCTCGCCGGGACAATCGGCTTCAACGATATCGACCGAGGCATCAAGTGCGGCACGGTCGGCTATTGGCTCGGCCAAGATTTTCAAGGGAAGGGCATTATGAGTCAAGCGCTCGAGACGGTCATTGATTACGGGTTCCGTGACTTGAAACTTGATAAAATTGAGATTCGGGTCGCGACCGGAAACGTGAAGAGTCGGGCCTTGCCGGAACGGTTCGGCTTCCTCGAAGAAGGGGTGCTCCGCAATGCGGAGTGGCTCTATGACCGCTACGTCGACCACGTCGTGTACGGGCTGTTGCGAGATGAATGGGCCCATTAACATACAAAACCCCGTCCTTTACAAGGCGGGGTTTTCGTTTGGGATTTGTTCGCCGAAGAGTTCGCTACCGAACTCGGCATACGCCTGCTCATAGCGCCGGAGCGATGACTCTTTATGCATACATGTAACGTTCATCCGTTCAAGTGACGTCATGTCGATCGCATACGTCTTCAAGACGTGGGCGTTCCGGAGCATCGACGGTGTGACCGAACGGCTGAGACCGCTGCGTTCATTCAATTGGCGCATCATCTTCGTAATCATGACGATCGTCAGCTGTTTCGGCTGGTTCTTCGCATACACCCAACGGAACGTCATCCGGGAGAAGTCGAACGAGACGAAGACGGGATCGTCCGAGTACCAACGCGGACGGACCGGCGTCGGGATGTCAGCCAAATAGTTCATAAGGAGTGTCTGGTCCTCTTGACTGAGTTTCAACGTGAACCGGTTGCCGAGCCGGTCATAGACGTCGAATTCATGGCTCGCGAGATGCAGGTCGTTCATCCGAAGACGGATGATATGGTGCACCCGGAGTCCATATTTATAGAACAACGTGACGATTAGCTCGTTCCGATTGACGAGATACGGATGCGCCTGAAGCTGGTTCTCACTCAGCCCGCTTGTCGAACGGATCGTCCGGACGAGCTTGCTGAACTCGGTCGGCAAGGCAATCTGGTCGACGGTGAGCGTATGAGCCGGTTGGGCATAGGCGAGCATCTTTTTCCGGAGCGGATTCAAGAAGACGGTCAGGCTATTGATGACGGTGACGATTCGGGCGACCGTCGCCTGTTGGTATTGCTTCTCTTCGATGAGGAAGTCGTTGACGAACGTCTTCCACGATTCGAGCGGGACGGCGAGCCACGCCTCCGGGGCATCGAGCTCGACGTTATGGTCATGAAAGTATTTGTGCACATCGATCAAGTCGTATCGATAGCGTTTCAGCGTCGACGGTTGACGGCCGCTCGCGCCGAGATGGAACAAGTACGCCTCGATATATTCAGGCAATGGATACTCTTTTCTACGTTTCGTCATGGACGTTCCTCCTTCTCCTCATAGCGTACCACAAACGGACGTTCTCCATTCGCCGTTTCGTGGTAAGATGGAGGATGAGACTTATAGGAATGAGGGATTTTTATGCAACGAGAGAAAGTCATTATCGTCGGATGTCAATTACCGACTGTCGACGATTGGACATATGAACAATCGATGGGGGAACTCGTCGAATTGGTCGATACGGCACGAGGTGAGGTCGTCGCCCGTCTCGATCAGAAACGGCAACAAGTCGACCGCCGCACGTTCATCGGGAAAGGGAAAGTCGAGGAGCTCGCGGTGCTCATCGAACAGTTCGAGCCGGACATCGTCATCTTCAACGCCGAGCTGTCGCCAGCCCAGTCAAAGAACATCCGCATCTCGCTGAACGACCCGGACGAGATGAAACTGATTGACCGGACGCAATTGATTCTAGACATCTTTGCCGGACGGGCCCAATCGAAAGAAGGGAAACTCCAAGTCGAACTCGCCCAAATGAACTACCTGCTCCCGCGTTTAATCGGACAAGGCACGCAACTGTCACGTCTCGGTGGCGGAATCGGGACACGGGGACCGGGTGAAACGAAACTCGAGTCGGACCGCCGGCACATCAAGCGCCGCATCGATGAGATTAAGAAAAATCTCGAAGGCACCGTCGCGCACCGTGACCGTTACCGCGAACGTCGGAAAGAGAACCGTGTGTTCCAAGTCGCGCTCGTCGGATATACGAACGCCGGAAAATCAACGATTTTCAACCGCTTGACGGACGCCGATACGTACGAACAGGACGAATTGTTCGCGACGCTCGATCCGCTCACGCGTGAGCTCGAATTGCCGCGCGGCGGGAAAGTGCTCATCACGGATACGGTCGGATTTATTCGCGACTTGCCGACGAAACTCGTCGCCGCGTTCCGCTCGACGCTCGAGGAAGTGCTCGGGGCTGACCTCGTCTTGCACGTCATCGATTCGTCAAACCCGCACTACATGAACCAAATCGACACGACCAACTCGGTCTTAACGGAACTCGGCGCGAGTGAGTTGCCGCAGCTCGAGGTATACAATAAGAAAGACCGGTTGACCGAAGACTTCGTCGGCGGACCGCTCGTCATCTCGGCGCTCGACTCGAACGATATCGAGACGCTCATCGGCGCGATCGAAGATAAGATTGCGGATGTGTTGACGAAAGTACACGTCATCTTGCCGGTCCGCTCGTTCGAGCATTACCATCCGGCCAAAGATTCGATGTATCGTCTCGAGGAGAAGTTCCTCGATGACGGTTCGGTCGAACTCGTTGGATATATGAGAGAAGACACGCGTCTATATGCGACGCTGAAACAATTTGAGGTGTGAAACAATGATGTGGCAAGAAAAGATTGCGTATTATGATGAATTGGCCCCGTTCGTGACCGAGGCGGAAGCGCGGGTAAAACCATATTTTGAAACGATCGAGGCGACAGCGGAGTTCAACCAATACCGTGTCCTCGAGTCGTTTAAGAAGCATAAAGTGTCGGACTTTCATTTCAATCCGACGACCGGGTACGGCTATGACGATATTGGACGCGACACGCTCGAGTCGATTTATGCTGACGTGTTCGGGGCGGACCTCGCCCTATGCCGCCCGCAAATCATCTCTGGGACGCACGCCATCGGGATCGCCTTGTTCGGTGTGTTGTTGCCAGGGGATGAACTGCTTTATATTACCGGCAAGCCGTACGACACGCTCGAAGAGATTGTCGGGATTCGGGGAGACGGCCGTGGGTCGCTCAAAGAACTTGGTGTCGGCTACGACACGGTCGAGTTGAAAGACGACCAGATCGATGTCGAGACCGTCATCGCACGGATTCGCCCTGAGACGAAGCTCGTTGGCATCCAGCGCTCGAAAGGTTACGCCAACCGACGCAGCATTCCGGTCCAAGAAATCGGGGAGGCAATCGCGAAAATCAAAGCGGCACACCCGCACGTCTTCGTCTTCGTCGACAACTGTTACGGTGAGTTCGTCGAGACGATTGAACCGACCCACGTCGGGGCTGATCTCATGGCCGGCTCACTCATCAAAAACCCGGGTGGCGGCTTGGCGAAGACGGGTGGCTATATCGCCGGGACGAAAGAACTCGTCGAACGCTGCTCGTTCCGCATGACGACACCTGGCATCGGAAGCGAGGCCGGTCCGTCACTCTATTCGCTCCAAGAGATGTATCAAGGGTTTTATATGGCGCCGCACACAGTCGCCCAAGCCTTGAAAGGGGCGCACTTGACGGCGAGCCTGCTCGGATTGCTCGGTTTCGAGACCGATCCGCATTATACGACGCCTCGGACCGATTTGATTCAATCGGTGACGTTCCGCGACCGCGACAAGATGATTGCGTTCTGTCAGAGCATCCAGATGGCGTCGCCGGTCAATGCGCATGCGTTGCCGGTACCGGCCTATATGCCGGGGTATGAGGATGACGTTATCATGGCAGCCGGGACGTTCATTCAAGGCTCGTCGATTGAATTGTCGGCCGACGGTCCGCTCCGCGCGCCTTACACGGCCTACGTTCAAGGCGGATTAACTTACGCCCACGTCAAGGTCGCGCTCATGCTTGCCTTGAGCCAATTGCGGACGAAAGAGCTCGTCACATTTGACCGTGACAATATCTCACAGAAGTTGTAACCGAAATGTCATGTTAACTTTCTTAACATCTATTGACAGGTAAGTTGTCATGTATTATTCTCACAGTGTGAGACAGAAAAGGAGGGGTAAGAGATGGCCGATCAATTTCGTCGCTCCAACCCGTTGTTTCCGATTGGAATCGTTCAAGATTTGACCCAGCTGACAGGTAGGCAGATTCGGTACTATGAAGAACAGGGTCTGATTTCGCCTAGTCGGACGGAATCGAAACGACGGCTCTATTCCTTTAATGATGTCGAACGTCTACTCACGATCAAGGATTTTATCGATCAAGGCTTCAATTTGGCGGCGATTCGTCATATGCTCGATAACAGCGACGCTAAAGACGCGGAATCACTAAAGGCGCCGGTCGATGAAGCACCGAAGATCTCTGAACAAGAGTTACACAAATTATTGAAAACACAGCTTCAAGAAGCTGGCCGTTTCAATAAGACGTCGCTCATTCAAGGTGAGCTGTCACGTTTTTATCGATGACGCCAGTACATTAACCATTACACAATGTGAGAGGGGACATTTCACCATGGCCAGAAAAACGTTCACGAAAGAAGACATCAAACGCATCGCACAAGAAGAGGACGTACGCTTTATTCGTCTTCAATTCACGGATATCCTCGGTACGATTAAAAACGTCGAGGTTCCGATCAGCCAATTGGACAAAGCACTTGATAACAAGATGATGTTCGATGGTTCTTCAATCGAAGGGTTCGTACGCATCGAGGAATCAGACATGAACCTCTATCCAGACCTTGACACATGGGTTGTCTTCCCGTGGACAGACGGCAGCGGTAAAGTCGCTCGCTTGATTTGTGATATTTATACTCCGGACGGAAAACCGTTCAGCGGTGACCCGCGCGGCAATTTGAAGCGTAACCTCGAGCGCATGCAGAAGCTCGGTTTCACAGCATTCAACGTCGGACCAGAGCCTGAGTTCTTCCTCTTCAAGAAAGACTTGAACGGCCAACCGACACTCGAACTTAACGACCAAGGCGGTTACTTCGACTTGGCACCGGTCGACCTCGGCGAGAACTGCCGTAAAGAGATCGTCATCGAGCTCGAAAACATGGGCTTCGAAATCGAAGCATCACACCACGAAGTCGCACCAGGTCAGCACGAGATCGACTTCAAATACGCAGATGCGGTCACGACGGCTGATAACATCCAAACGTTCAAACTCGTCGTCAAGACGATTGCAGCGAAATATGGTCTTCACGCGACGTTCATGCCGAAGCCGCTCTTCGGTGTCAACGGTTCAGGGATGCACGCCAACATGTCGCTCTTCAAAGGTGACACGAACGTCTTCTACGATCCGAACGGCGAAATGGAACTCTCTGACACGGCTCGCGCCTTCACGGCAGGGATTCTCGAGCATGCCCGTGCATTCACGGCTGTTTGTAACCCGACTGTCAACTCGTACAAGCGTCTCGTTCCTGGTTATGAAGCACCTTGCTACGTAGCATGGAGCGCGCGCAACCGTTCACCACTCGTTCGTGTACCAGCGGCCCGTGGTCTCTCGACTCGAATCGAAGTACGTTCGGTCGACCCGGCAGCAAACCCGTACCTCGCTTTGGCCACACTATTGGCTGCAGGTCTCGATGGAATTGAGAAAGACATGACAGCACCGAAGCCAATCGACAGCAACATCTACGTCATGGACAAGCCAGAACGTGTTGCTAACGGGATTGACGATCTTCCGGCTACGCTCTTCGACGCGCTCGAAGTACTCCGTACTGACAAAGTCGTCATGGAATCGCTTGGCGAGCATATCGGTGAGCACTTCCTCGAGTTGAAAGAAATCGAGTGGGATATGTTCCGCACGCAAGTGACGGAGTGGGAACGCGATCAGTACATGACGCTCTACTAAGTAGATGAACTGGGGACGTTAACCCTACCAATCAGAGTCCTGAAGGAGTCTTCGCAAGAAGAACTCCTTCAGGACTCTTTTTCTATCGTTCTATATAATGAGGAAGAATGTATGGCTGGATGAGCGGACTAGACGAAACTGAAGGAGATGGAAGACGTGGCCACACCGTTGAAAGAGGTATATCATGAGGATTTTTTGCTAGGATTTGGACGACGTATTCAATCCGTTTACCCATCGTTTGATATACAAGCATTTGTCGCATCGATTGGAGATGAGTCATGGGAAGCGTTAGCGCTGAAAGGGCGTATGCGCCGTATTTCGACAAAGCTCGGGGAGTACTTACCTCAAAACTACGAGTCAGCTATAGATGTATTGGTTGAAATTGCAGACGATTGTGTCGGCTTTCCATATTTATTTTTTCCCGACTTCGTAGAAGTGTATGGACAGGCGGAAGAACATTGGGAACGCTCGATGTCAGCACTCGAACTCTTCACGCAGAAATCGTCTTCTGAATTCGCAATCAGACCTTTTCTGCTTCGTGATTCGACGCGAGTAATGGATCGCATGATGGCATGGGCCAAGCATCCGAATGAGCATGTGCGAAGATTGGCAAGTGAAGGCTGTCGTCCTCGTCTTCCGTGGGCGGAGTCATTACCGATGTTCAGAGAAAATCCGGCTCCCGTGTTTGCGGTTTTAGAGTTATTGAAAGAAGACCCATCATTATATGTAAGGAAAAGTGTCGCCAACAATCTCAACGATATCTCGAAAGATCACCCGGAAGCCGTGCTCGAAGTCTCGCGTCGATGGCAAGGCGAACATCCTCATACCGACTGGGTCATCAGACATGCGTGCCGAACGTTAATTAAATCCGCACACCCGGACGCGTTAACTTTGTTTGGTTATACGCAAGAAACGGATTTGACCGTCAACTCATCGATTACTATACATCCGAATGTGCTCAGCATAGGTGAGGCGTGCGAGATTCAGTATGATTTGTCGATTCGTCCAGGAGATGCCGCCTATATTCGGGTCGAATACGCCATCGATTTCATAAAAGCGAACGGGAAAGCGAGTCGTAAAGCATTTCTGCTAGCGAACAAACTCGTCCCCGGGGGTGCGCGACTTGTAGCGAACAGGATGCACAGTTGGGCAGATTTGACGACTCGTCGGCATTATTCAGGGGAGCATCGTGTCGTTTTGCTGGTCAATGGACGAGAAGTGGCAGAACATCATGTCATGTTGCATAAAAGTTATTGAGCTTCTATATAATAAATAGTTCAAAAAGGGCAACCCAGTCTCTACTAGACGGGTTGCCCTTTTAGGTGTATGGCATAAATGTTTGGCTTAAAAGGCACGTTTGAAGAACGTGGACGCATAATCGAGCGTCGTATGTAACGTCGTCGCGAAGACGAGTCCGAAGAAACATGCGGCCCCGTTTAGGTCGAGCCATGATCTGGCAGCTTCCTCATACGGCGTGAACGTGAGCACGAGCGTGAGCGGGAAGCCAAGATAGATGACCCGGATCAGATCGCTCAAGAGCGGCAAATGCGAGAATAACGACCGATGGGGCATAATCTTCACGTAAGGGAGCCAAAAGCCTCGGAGTGGTCCCCATCGATAATAGGCGTCCGACTTTAAGTCAAGGTCCGGGGAGAGCCAGAACGTCCCGATTAGGGCGCCGAATAGGAACATGGTCGGAACATCGATGTCAATAAAAGGCGTGGCAATCGCAAGAGCACCGATTGCCACGAGATTCGTACGGGTATGTGTCTTGCCACTAGCCATTAGTGAATCGTGCGGTATACACCGATGACCTTCCCTAAAATCGACACGTTATCGAAATACATCGCTTCGAGCTCGTCGTTCTCTGGTTGAAGACGGACTTTCGAAGCTTCTTTATAAATCCGCTTCACCGTCGCTTCGCCTTCATCCGTCATGGCGACGACAATCTCTCCATTGTCGGCCGTGTTCTGTTGGCGGACGAGGACACGGTCCCCGTCCAAGATGCCGGCGTTAATCATCGAGTCTCCCGATACCGAGAGCATGTAGACGTTGTCGGAACCGACGACGTGGGCCGGGAGCGGGAAGTGCTCTTCCACGTTCTCGATTGCCGTGATTGGCGTACCGGCCGTGACTTTCCCGATGACCGGCACGTACATGACGGCATCATGGTCTTCCACGACTGACATCTCTTCATCTAAAATTTCGATGGCACGTGGCTTCGTCTTGTCACGTCGAATCAATCCACGCTTCTCTAGACGGTCCAAGTGGCCGTGGACGGTCGAGCTCGATGCGAGTCCGACTGCCTCTCCGATTTCACGAACGGAAGGTGGATACCCTTTCGCCCGGACCTCGGCTTTTATAAAATCAAGAATCTGTTGTTGTCTTGCTGACATTTTTTTCAATGGATTTCACCTCGATTATGTCGAATAACCTGCGAACGCATCCTATTCTTTATGGGTTTAGTTTAACACAAGAACACATGAGCGCACAAACATTCGTTCGTTTTTTTCTACTTGACCGAACAGAAGTTCTTGTTTTATGATGAGAACAGATAAACGAACAGACGTTCTCAAGAACGTGTATTCTTATTCCCAGGAGGTAATCGTTATGAGAGACACAATCAATGGAATCATTTTAGTCGGCATGTTGGCACTTGGAATGTTCGCGTTTTATATGGTCGGGGAGATGCGCCACGACGTCGATGTCGTCGCGACCGAACCGGTGATCGAGCATAGCGTCGAAGAAGAAGTCGCCTTGACGGAGGCCGAGTCGCTCGAGGCACAGCTTCTCGCCGAACGCGCTGAGAAAGAAGACGACAAGACGACGTGGTTCGCCGCCGAATAATCTTTTCTGATTGCGAACAGCCCCCGAACCTGTGTATCGTAGAGGGCGAATGGAAAGAAAGGAAGTGACGGGATGCGAGTCGTCATTTATTGTCGCGTGTCGACGAACAAGTCCACGCAAGAGACGTCACTCGGTCGCCAAGCGGACGAACTGACGCGGATGGCGAAACGTCTTAACGCCGAAATCGTCGATGTGATCAGTGAGCAAGAGAGTGGGTATGAGGTCAATCGGACGGGGTTGCTCGATTTGTTGGAGCACGTCTCGACGTCTAATCTCGATGCCGTGCTCGTGAGCGATGACAGCCGCCTCGGACGAGGGAACGCGAAAATCGCCATCTTGCATACGCTCATGAAACATAACGTCCGCTTGTTGACGATGCAATCGTCCGATGAATACGTCGTCTCGGATGCCGAGAAGATGGTGCTTGAAATCGTCAGTGTCGTCGAGGAGTACCAGCGTAAAATCCATAATGCGAAAATCTCACGCGGCATGCGTCGGGCGGTCGCGAACGGGTTCAACCCGCACCGCAACATCCAACATCACGATCAAGGCGGTCGGAGCCGAATCGAAGTCCCGATCGAAGAGATCGTCCAACTGCGCGAGCGCGGACTGACGTTCGCTGAAATTGCCGCCACGCTACGTGGTTTTGGCTATGAGGTGTCGAAAGCGACCGTGAACCGTCGTTATTTGGAGCACGTATCAGTGCCAGAAACTTGATTCCTGCTCGCTGATTTTGTACAGTAGAAGAACAAATTCAGTAGAGAGGGGGCGAGCCTGATGCTAGCACCTGAACAGTTGGAGCGAATCAATTTTCTCGCCAACAAAGCCAAGACAGATGGATTGTCATCAGAAGAGATGGACGAGCAGCAAGCGCTGCGCCAACAATATTTGCAAGCGTTCCGCCAATCATTCAAATCACAAATGATGGGGATGAAGGTCGTCGATCCGGACGGGAACGATGTAACGCCTGAAAAATTGAAAGACGAGCAGAAACGACATCGCTCGGAGTGACCACGAATGCACATCCTATTTCATATAGGGTGTGCATGTTTGTTATACGCGAACGGGGATCAGGGGGACTTATTGGACTGATTTTGGACGAAAGGAAGTAAACGATTCCATTCAATGTGTTATACTAATTAATTAGTTGTGACACACGAATGAGTATGCTAAAATATGACGGGTAGAAACTTTGTAACAACAGAGAGGATGAAATTAGTGGAAACAACTACTAAAGAATTATTAGCGATTAACTCGATTCGGACGCTCTCGATTGATGCGGTCCAAAAAGCGAACTCTGGTCACCCGGGGATGCCGATGGGTGCGGCTCCGATGGCGTTCACACTTTGGACGGATAAGATGCGTCACAACCCGAAAAACCCGAACTGGTTCAACCGCGATCGGTTCGTTCTTTCAGCGGGACACGGTTCGATGCTCTTGTACTCGCTTCTTCACTTATCTGGTTACGACCTTTCACTCGACGACCTCAAATCGTTCCGTCAAATGGATTCGAAGACGCCTGGACACCCAGAGTACCGTCACACGGCTGGTGTCGACGCGACGACTGGACCGCTTGGCCAAGGGATTGCCATGGCAGTCGGTATGGCGATGGCTGAAAAGCATTTGGAAGCGACTTACAACCGTGATGAGTTCAAAGTGGTTGACCACTTCACATACGGGATTTGCGGAGACGGTGACTTGATGGAAGGCGTGTCGGCAGAAGCTGCCTCACTCGCTGGTCACTTGAAACTCGGAAAGCTCGTCGTCCTTTATGATTCAAACGACATCTCACTCGATGGCGACCTTCACAAGTCGTTCTCAGAAAGTGTCGAAGATCGTTTCAACGCTTACGGCTGGCAAGTGATTCGCGTTGAAGATGGCACGGACATCGATACAATCGCGAAAGCAATCGACGAAGCGAAAGCAGAAACGTCGAAACCGACCCTCATCGAAGTGAAGACGGTGATCGGCTTCGGTTCACCGAACAAGTCAGGGAAATCGGCCTCACACGGCGCGCCGCTCGGCGAAGCTGAAATCGAGCTCACGAAGCAGTTCTATAAGTGGGAAGGCGAAAACTTCTACGTACCGACCGAAGTGTACGACTTGTTCAACGAGAAAGTCGTTGAGCCAGGTGCCAAAGCGGAAGCGGACTGGAACGAACTCGTCGCGGCTTACAAGTCGTCACACCCTGAACTCGGTGCCCAGTTCGAGCGTGCAGTGAACAACGAGCTCCCAGAAGGTTGGGACAGCGAGTTGCCGACGTTCGAAATCGGTTCGAAGAAAGCAACACGTCAAACGAGCGGTGAAGTATTGAACGCAATCGCTAAAGCGGTGCCGACACTCTTCGGTGGTTCGGCTGACCTCGCGGGCTCGAACAACACGATGATTAAAGGTGCTGCAGACTTCGATGAAGATCCAGCAGGCCGCAACATCTGGTTCGGCGTCCGTGAATTCGCAATGGCAGCTGCCGTCAACGGTATGGCACTCCACGGTGGGGTCCTTCCTTACGGCGCGACATTCTTCGTCTTCTCAGACTATTTGCGTCCAGCGGTACGACTCGCGGCCCTCATGGGAATCCCATCGACGTTCGTCTTGACACACGATTCAATCGCGGTCGGCGAAGACGGCCCGACACACGAACCGGTCGAGCACTTGATGAGCTTCCGTGCGATGCCAAACTTGTCTGTTCTCCGTCCGGCTGATGGAAAAGAGACGATTGCGGCTTGGAAGCAAGCAATCACGACGAAATCATCACCGTCACTTCTCGTCTTGACGCGTCAAGCGTTGCCAGAACTCGAGGGCACGTCGATTGAAGAAGCGGCCAAAGGTGGCTACGTCGTCGCCGGTAACTCGAACGAGGCGGACGTCCTCCTTCTCGGTACAGGTTCTGAAGTACACGTCCTCGTCGAAGCTCGCGAAGCACTCGCGGCTGACGGCGTGAACGCGGCTGTCGTCTCGATGCCTTCGTGGGAATTGTTCGAAGCACAGTCAGCAGAATACAAAGAGTCGGTCCTTCCTTCGTCAATCACGAAGCGTGTCTCGCTTGAAGCGGGCGCGACACTCGGCTGGTACAAATACGTCGGATTCGGCGGTAAAGTACTCGGAATCGACAAGTTCGGTGCCTCTGCCCCTGGGGATCTCCTCATGAAAGAATATGGCATGTCGGTCGACAACGTCGTCGCTGCTGTCAAATCACTTTAATCGCTTACTATCAGTGGTGGCCCGGAGTTTTGGGTCACCACTTTTTTTACAGACGACTAGCGAATTAGCGTAATATAGTGTATAGTAAAAAACGATGTTTCATATGGTAGAGGAGGTTAAGCCTTGAGTACATTATTCTGGATTCTTCTGATCGTGGCAGCACTAATCGGGGGTATTGCGATCGGTTTCTTTATCGCTCGTAAATACATGATGAACTACCTCGAACAGAACCCACCGATCAACGAAGATATGATTCGTACATTGATGATGCAAATGGGTCAAAAGCCGTCACAGAAGAAAGTCAACCAAGTGATGCGCGCCATGAACGTTCAAATGAAGAACGAAAAGAAATAAACCGGATCGACCGAAGCACTTTGCGCCCGCAAAGTGCTTTTTGTATCCATTTTTTGTTAGACAATCGAACAAACTTTCGCTAATCTAAAAGAATAGTCTGAATTCAAGACAACATAGGGGGTGTTTCAGATTCGTGTATTCAAACAATTGGCTTGGTTCTTCAAGCTCGAATGGCGGACGTATGCGCTCGGTATCGTCCTACTCATGTTCGTTGCGGCGCTCGAACTCGTGCCGCCACGCATCATCGGCCGAATCGTCGATGAGATCAACCGAGAATCGCTCGAAACAGATTTATTGTGGATGTTGCTCGGCGGGCTCGCGGCCGTCGGCATCGGAAACTATGTGGCCCGCTTCTTCTGGCGGTACTTCATCTTTGGGGCTTCAATTCGGCTCGGTCGGATGTTGCGGAGTCAGCTCTATCGCCATTTCACCGATTTAGATCAACGTTTTTATAAGAAGTCGCGGGTCGGGGATTTGATGGCCCATGCGACGAACGATGTCCAAGCCGTCTCGACGACGGCGGGTGCGGGGATTTTGACGCTCGTCGACAGCATTACCATGGGGACGTTCGTCATCATCACGATGGTGACGACGATTAGTTGGAAGTTGACGGTCGTAGCGCTGTTGCCGCTGCCAATCATGGTCGCGTTAACGACACGATACGGCAAACTATTACATAATCGGTTCGGGGTCGCTCAGGCGGCGTTCTCCGAACTGAATGACAAAGTCCAAGAGAGCGTCAGCGGTGTTCGGGTATTGAAATCGGCCGGAGAAGTCGGCCGCGACGTCGACTCGTTCGAGAAGTTATCCGACGAGGTCATGGCGAAGAACGTCCGCGTCGCCAAAATCGATGCCCTATACGACCCGACCATCTTCGGAATCGTCGGCCTCTCGTATATCCTATCGATTGGCTATGGGGCCTATTTGATTGAACAAGGCGAGCTGACAATCGGTCAAATCGTCAGTTTCACGGCGTATCTCAGTTTGCTCACTTGGCCGATGCTCGCGTTCGGCTGGCTGTTCAATATCGTCGAACGCGGTCGTGCGTCTTATGACCGAATCGAGCGAATGCTCGCCGTCAAACCTGAGATTCAAGATGACCCGATGGCGGCGACGAAACTTGCCCATTCGGAGATTGAGGCAGACATTCATGCTTTCCGCTATGATGAGACACCCGTCTTACAAGACGTGTCGTTCCGGATCGAACGCGGGCGCACGCTCGGAATTGTCGGACGGACAGGCTCCGGTAAAACGACAATCGTTCGGCTGTTGACGCGGGAGTATGACGTCCATGACGGCACGATTAAAATCGGGGGCATCAATATCCGACAGGTGAAAAAGTCACTTCTGCTCGACAAGGTCGCCGTCGTCCCGCAAGACCACTTCTTGTTCAGCGACTTGATTGCAAACAATATCGCGTTCGGCAAACCGGAAGCGAAACTTGACGAGATTATGGAGGCGGCTAAAATCGCCGAAGTGCATGATGACATCATGCGGTTACCAGAAGGTTATGCCACGCTTGTAGGCGAACGGGGAGTCACGCTATCGGGCGGCCAAAAACAACGGATCTCGATTGCGCGTGCGCTCATGATTGAGGCGGACGTATTGATTCTAGACGATGCCCTCTCCGCCGTCGATGCGAAGACGGAAGAAGCAATCATCGAGCATTTCCGGGCCGGGAATCCCGATCAATCTCGGTTGATTGTCGCGCACCGACTGTCTGCGGTCGAGCACGCCGACGAGATTCTCGTTCTCGAAGACGGTCGTATCATCCAACGGGGCCGGCATCAGGACTTGATTCGCGAACCGGGATGGTACAAAGATACGTATGATCGTCAACAGCTCGAAGCAATCGTAGAAGGGGGTGGCCACCATGAAGCATGACGTTCAGGAATGGGCGGTCATCAAACGTCTATTGGCGTATACGAATCGTTACTCACGCCCACTCAGTCTCGCTTTCGTCTTCTTGCTGCTCGCCACCGGTGCGAAGCTCGCGGGACCGTTTTTAATCAAGGTCTTTATTGATGAGTTCGTGACGCCAGGCGTCTATCCGACGAACTGGGTCGTCACATTGCTCGTCGTTTATTTGGTCTTGCATGTGTCGGCGATCATCTTCGACTATTTACAGTCAATTTCATTCCAAAAGATTGCCTTAAAAATCGTTCAAAACATTCGGATGGATATTTTCCGTCACGTCATGGGCATGCGGCTCGCCTATTTCGACCGGACGCCAGCAGGCGTACTCGTCTCGCGGATTACGAACGACACCGAGGCGGTCAAGGAGCTGTACGTCGGGGTGATGAGCACGTTCGTCCAATCGGCCGTGCAGCTGCTCGGGACATACGTGTTTCTCTATATCCTCGAACCGACGCTCGCAACGATGGGGCTTGTGCTCGTGCCGTTGTTCTGGCTCATCATCTGGGTGTATCGTCGCTACTCGACAAAGTACTTCGCGCAAGTGCGTGATCTGCTGTCACAATTGAACGGACAGTTGAATGAGTCGATTAACGGGATGGGAATCGTTCAACAGTTTCGTCAAGAAGAGCGGCTTGTCCGCCAATTCGAAGAGACGAACGAAGCCCACCAAGAAGCACGTTATCGGAACTTGAAGCTCGACAGTATGTTGTTGCGACCGATCATCGAATTGTTGCTAGCCTTCTCCATCATCGGGCTGCTCGGCTATTACGGCGTCTTGTCAACTACCGAGCAAGTACAAGTCGGGGTCGTCTACGCCTTTATCAGCTATATCGAACGAATCTTCCGTCCCGTGCTCGATATCATGCAACGATTGAGTGAATTTCAACAGGCGGTCGTTTCGGCGGACCGAGTCTTCAAAGTCTTGGACACGGATGAACCGGCCCCAGGAAAGAGCTTGGAGGGAACGGCTGAAATTGGCTCCGGGGAAGTGCGCTTCGAGAACGTCACGTTCAGCTACGACGGGGAAGTCGACGTATTGAAACACATCTCGTTCGTCGCCAAGCCGGGCGAGACGGTCGCCCTCGTCGGTCATACCGGGAGCGGGAAGAGTTCAATCATCAACTTGTTGACTCGGTTCTATCCGTATCAATCAGGACAAATCACGATTGATGGGCATCCGATCGAGCAGTTCGAGGAAGCCGAGCTTCGAGCCAAAGTCGGCCTTGTGCTCCAAGACCCGTTCTTGTTCACGGGGACGATCGAGGACAACTTAAAACTATTTAACCCGACAATCGACTCGGACAAAGTCCGGGAAGCGGCTGAGTTCGTCCAAGCCCATACGTTCGTCGAGAAACTCGAGGCCGGCTACGGGCATACGGTCGGTGAACGGGGGGCGACGTTCTCGAGCGGGGAACGGCAATTGCTCGCGTTCGCCCGGACGGTCGCCCGGGATCCGAAAATCTTGATTTTGGATGAGGCGACGAGTTCGATTGATACCGAGACCGAGGAGCGCGTTCAACTCGCCCTCGAGCGGATGAGACGTGGTCGGACGACGATTGCCATCGCACACCGACTCTCGACAATTCAAGATGCCGACTTGATACTCGTCCTCCATCGAGGTGAAATCGTCGAACGAGGTAATCATCAATCGTTATTGAAACAAGACGGGCTCTACAAAAAGATGTATGAACTTCAATCAGGCCAACGTCTGATGTCATAAATTACAAAAAAAGACGCCAATACCGGCGTCTTTTTTTCCATGGAAAAGGCTCTCCACAAATGTGATGCGGAGAGCCGTTCATTTAAAAATTTAGGTGTTCTGAAGCATGTATAGCCAGGACGTGACGTGTGATCAGCTTGTCTAACTCTTGGCTGACGTGAATCACTTCAGGAGACGTCCAACTGTGCTGTGAAGCGATTTCGTACAGTTCATCGCGTTTCTGTTCAATGGCATAATGTAAGTTTTCAGCTGTGATGACCGCCACGGTGTTTCCCCCATCATTATAAAGTCAAAAGTGTTACTTAGGAATATCCAAATCTTAGCATCTAACACTACTGTTTACAAGTTTCATTTCCATTTCAAAGATTACAATTTCTATCAAACAATCGTTGCAGAAAAAGATGCGAGCATTTTGAAAAGGTTTTCGCTATAATGGGGCTGAAAGGTGGAAGATCGCATGGAAGTTACCCTTTGGCTCGCATTTGGGGCGGGCGTCTTGTCATTTTTGTCTCCGTGCACGCTACCGTTGTATCCAGTCTTTTTATCGTATATCACTGGGGTCTCTGTCTCTGATTTGAAGAGCGAAGGACTGCGGCAGCGCACGGCATGGTTTCATACGTTCTCATTCCTCTTCGGTTTCTCTATCGTCTTTCTCGTGCTCGGTTTGTCGACCTCGCTGATTGCCGACGTGTTCATTCAATACAAAGATAGTTTGCGCATGTTCGGTGCCATCCTTATCTTCGTATTTGGTGTCTTCTTGGCAGGTCTCTGGCAACCACGTTTTATGATGCGCGAGAAAAAACTCGCATTAGGAGAGCGCAAGAGCGGCTATTTTGGGACGGCACTCATCGGAATCGGATTCGCAGCAGGGTGGACACCTTGTACCGGACCGATTCTTGCTGGCGTCATCGCCCTCGCGGCGTCGAACCCGAGTCAGGGAATGGGCTATATGTTGGCGTACGTCATCGGCTTTGCCATCCCATTCCTCGTTATGGCCGGTTTTGTCGGCAAAATCAAGTACTTGGCACGCAATAGCGCCAAGGTAGCAAGACTCGGAGGCTATTTGATGATGGCTTTCGGCGTCGTATTATATTTTGATGGAATGAACCGCTTCGCTGCTTGGATGAGCGAATTAGTAGGATTCACCGGATTTTAAAGGGGTTGACCGAATGTCGATATTTTGGGGATCGACCCTCGTCGCACTGATGATGGGCTTGATTGCGAGCTTCGTTCGCGTCAAAGCGTCAGCACGTCCGACGAATGCGAAAAAGATTTTGATTCCGCCGCTGGCGATGTCGACGGGCATGTTACAATTTCTCGTCCCGGCGTTTCGGCTGACTTGGCTCGAGGTCGGAGAGGCGCTGATCGTCGGATTGATTTTCAGCGTGTTCCTCATCAAGACGTCGAATTTCGAGAAACGTGACGGGGAAGTTTATCTATCCCGTTCGAAAGCGTTCTTTATCGTCGTGTTTGTCTTATTGGCCATCCGGACGGTCATGAAGGCGTTTCTCGGGGACGAGGTAAACATATTTGCGACGGGCGGCCTGTTCTATTTGATCGCCTGGGGCATGATTGTCCCGTGGCGCATCGCCATGTATCAAAAGTACAAACAAATCGTAGCATCATAAACGGCGTCCCTTGCGAGGGACGCCGTTTTGTCGATTAAGAAGATTTTTTGGTCATGGCTGCTTCGGTCTCGGCATCGATTCCGGTGTTGGCCTTGACGAGAATCCGTTCGAAGTTTCCGGCGACTTCATCTGACTTCGTCACGTACGTCCCGACGATAGCGGCGAAGAAACCGAGCGGGATCGACACGATGCCCGGATTCGTGAGCGGGAACAGAGCCTCACCGATAAAGATGGCGGAACCGTCCGGCGCCCATACGTTCGGGCTGATGGCGACGAGGAAGAGTGACGAGAACAAGCCGACAATCATGCCGAACACGGCTCCTCCGGTGTTAAACCGTCTCCAGTAAATCGTGAACAAGATGACCGGCAAGTTCGCACTGGCGGCCACGGCGAAAGCGAGCGAGACGAGGAAAGCGACGTTCATCGACTGTGCGAAAAACGCGAGTCCCATCGAGACGAGGGCGACAGCGATCGAAGCGATGCGGGCAGCCGTGACTTGTTCTTTCTCAGTCGCTTCCCCCTTACGGACGATATGTCCATAAAAGTCGTGGGCGAATGCCGAGGCGGCCGAAAGGACGAGGCCGGCGACGACGGCAAGGATCGTGGCAAATGCGATCGCCGCGACAAAGGCGAACAACAAGTCGCCGCCGAGCACTTGGGCCAGGAGCGGTGCGGCCATGTTGCCGGCCGGGTTGGCGGCGATAATGGCATCCGAGCCGACGAATGCGGCAGCCCCGAATCCGAGGAAGATTGTCAATATGTAGAACGCACCGATGATCCATGTCGCATAGACGACCGATTGGCGTGCTGTCGGTGCATCTTTGACCGTGAAGAAACGGATAAGGATGTGGGGCAGCCCCGCCGTCCCGAGGACGAGTGCCAAGTTGAGCGAGATCGTGTCGAGCGGGAGCTTGAACTTGTTGCCTGGGTTCAAGAAACTGTCGCCGAGCGGCGTCGCCTTGCTCACTTCGGAGAACATGGTGAAGACAGAGAAGTCAAAGCGAGCGAACACGAGAAACGAGATGATGGCGGTCCCGATCATCAATAGCACAGCTTTCGTGATCTGTACCCATGACGTTGCGGTCATCCCTCCGAAGACGACGTACACCGTCATCAAAATCCCGACGACGACGACACTCGTCGTGTATGGGATGCCGAGCAATAACTCGATGAGCGCGCCGGCCCCGACGAGCTGGGCGATCATATAGAAAATCGAGATGACGATGGCGTTCATGGCGGCGACACCGCGCACGCGCGGTTTGTTGAATCGAGCCGCAATCATATCGGCCATCGTATACTTGCCAAGGTTACGGAGCGGCTCGGCCACGAGGTAGAGCACAACGAGATAAGCCACCAAGAAGCCGATTGAATAGAAGAAACCGTCAAATCCGGCGAGGGCAATCATCCCGGCAATCCCGAGGAAAGAAGCTGCCGACATATAGTCCCCAGCGATGGCGAGCCCATTTTGGAAACCGGTCAACCCTCCATCGGCCGTATAAAAGTCGCTCGCGGTCTTCGTTTTACGAGCGGCGAAGAACGTGATGACGAGCGTGAGCCCGACAATCGCGAGGAATAATAAAATAGCGGTCCAGTTCATCGGTCGTCCTCCTCTTGTTTGATGGCGGTGACGAGTTCGTCAAACCGACGGGCCCGGCGGCTGTACATCACACAGAACGTCCAGGTCATAAAGAATTGGGCGAAGGCGAGCACCCGGGCCCATGTGATGTCTCCGGCGACCGGGATATTCAAAAAGGTGAAGTAACTTGTCGAGATTGGCAACGTGAAGTAGAAGATAAGGGAGAAGATGATGGATGGAACAATGAACCGATTCTTTTCTCGCATCAGTTTGTGAAACGTCTGGCTCTCGACAATCGCTTCGGCGGAGCGGGTACTGTCGGTTTGCGTGACATGTGTGACATCATGCATATAAAAACCTCCTTCGGCATCAAGATACGTATATTATAGAAATGTAAATAAAGGAAAAGCTATCCATTTTTTATTGCGGAAAACGAAATTGTTATACTAATATTGGTCATACCACTTTAATGTAATCGTTTCCAATATTGTCTATATTATGAACATTATCTTTAGATAGTTATCACTCGTGAAAAGGGTACTTTTGACCTATTAGTCGTATGGCACAATTTCGTAAGCAGGAGACATAACCAGTCGGCTACGATGAGTCGACATCAAGGGGTGAACAAAAAGACGCCAGGCACATGTCCTGACGTCTCGTCTCATTGTTGGAAGTAATGTTGATACACTTTCCAGTCGATTTGCTCTTCTTCAAGTGCCTTCTTTAAGAACTTATGGTCCCGCTTCGGTGTTGCGGCGATATAGCCTTTGACGACGAGCTCGGTCGTCATTTCACGTGCCCGGGTCTCGAGGGCGAATTGTCCAATCTTACCGGCGATCTTGCGGATGGCGACGTCGCGGAACAGCTCTGGTACCGGCGTGACGAGGCGGTCGAGCAACGTTCGCGTCTCCGGTGTCCATAAGTGGCGTGTCTTGTCGATGTAGTCATCCTCGATGTCGAGGAGTGAGCGTCCATCTTCTTTTGGCATTCGTTTCAAAAATTTACGGAACATAAAGTAACCGCCGATCGACATTAACCCGATCATCACGAATCCCCAGAAGACAATGAAATACATCATCAAGTTTTCTGGCATCGTCTTTCCCCCGTTCTGTCATTTCACGATCATTCAAGCTAAGTATACAAAAAAGGGGCGCGATACAAAAGCTACAGCTATCCGTTCCCTACTATAAAGATGGACGAAACGGGCCGGCTTCGTTAGAATAGATAGCGTTGCAGTGAGCAAGACATCGTATAAATCGTATTGTCCAGAAAGGAAAGAGCCATACATGAATCAATTAAAACAAGAAGTTGAGAAGCGTCGTATTTTCGGCATCATCTCGCACCCGGATGCCGGTAAGACGACGCTGACGGAGAAGTTGCTCCTCCACGGAGGCGCCATCCGTGAGGCGGGGACGGTCAAAGCCCGCAAAAATTCCAAACATGCCAAGTCGGACTGGATGGAAATCGAGAAACAACGTGGGATCTCGGTCACCTCGTCGGTCATGCAGTTCGTCTATCAAGATAAGGTCGTCTCAATCATGGACACGCCCGGACACAACGATTTCGGGGAAGACACGTACCGTGTGTTGACGTCGGTCGATAGCGCCGTCATGGTCATCGATGCGGCCAAAGGGATTGAGACGCAGACGAAGAAATTGTTCCAAGTCTGTCGGATGCGGGGGATTCCAATCTTCACGTTCATGAACAAATTGGACCGCCAAGCGAAAGACCCGCTCGAACTCATGGAAGAGCTCGAAGAAGTGCTCGGGATGCCTTCGGTCGCCGTCACGTGGCCGATCGGGAGCGGGATGCAGTTCGAAGGGGTGTACGACCGCCTGAAGAACGAAGTCCACTTGTTCCGGGGTGAGAAAGGGACGCTCACGTTGAACGAGGACGGCGTCAATGACCCGATTCTCGCCGATTATTTAACGGAAGAGAACTTGACGAACCTTCGAGATGAAATCGATCTTCTCGACGGTGCCGGCAATGAAATCGAAGTCGATGCGATTCAGCACGGGAAATTGACTCCGGTCTTTTTCGGGACGGCCCTCGTCGACTTCGGCGTGACATCGTTCTTGAACCACTATCTCGCCATGTCACCGGCCCCTGAGGCCCGTAAGTCGAATGTCGGTCCAATCGACCCGACGTCAGAAGACTTCAGCGGCTTCGTCTTCAAGATTCAAGCGAACATGAACCCGGCCCACCGTGACCGCATCGCCTTCGTCCGCATCTGTTCGGGCGTGTTCGAGCGCGGCATGGACGTCACACTCACGCGGACAGGGAAGAAAATCAAATTGAGTCAATCGACGCAGCTCATGGCCAACGACCGGGAAACGGTCGATCAGGCGTTCGCTGGAGACGTGATCGGGATTTACGATTCGGGGACATACCAAATCGGCGACACGATCACGACGTCGAAACAGAAAATCGCGTTTGAGGCGTTGCCGACGTTCCCGCCTGAACTGTTCATGCGCGTCTCGCCAATCAACTCGCTCAAGTCGAAGCATTTCCACAAAGGTGTGGAGCAGCTCGCCCAAGAGGGAGCAATTCAAGTGTATCGCAACGAATACAACGAGATTTATCTCGGTGCGGTCGGTCAACTCCAATTCGAAGTGTTCGAGTATCGCTTGAACAACGAATACGGCGTCGACATCCGTATGGAGCCGGTCTCGTACAGCGTCGCACGTTGGGTGAAGGACAAGGAATTGAAGGCGCTCAAGCCCTTCCAGGACTCACGCAACATGCTCGTGACGGATCGTTGGGAGCGTCCTGTGTTCTTATTCGCCAACGAGTTCACGTTCGATCGCTTCAAAGAACGGTATGAAGATGAGCTCACGCTCGTCGACGCCCTCGACGTCAACGTCGAGATTGGCGCAGAATAATGATTGAAGACGGCTCTTGTCCAAGGGCCGTCTTTTCATGTTTCAGTGAGTCTGACGCTATTGATAAGTTTTACTTATGACTAATTTGTGACGGAATGTATTTTACGTCACGCTATAGTTGTATTATGATAAACATGTGATAAGTAAGCGATTACGGCACGTGCCGGCATCGCCGCTTTCAAAAAGGGGGATATCGTATGGAACAGACGAACGTATTAGACGCTTTCAAATCTCGGACGAAGTTCGAGGTCAATGGACAAGCGTACGATTATTACCGGCTTAAAAAGCTTGAAGAAGAAGGGGTGACGGAACTTAGTCGACTTCCGTACTCGATTCGCGTATTGCTCGAATCTGTGCTTCGCCAACAGGATGGCCGTGCCATCACGAAAGAACATGTCGAGAACTTGGCTAAATGGGGTACTGCCGAAGTTTCGAAAGACATCGATGTTCCGTTCAAACCGGCTCGTGTCGTTCTTCAGGACTTTACGGGTGTACCGACGGTCGTTGACCTCGCCTCACTTCGCAAGGCGATGGCTGATCTTGGTGGAGACCCGAACAAAATCAATCCTGAAATCCCGGTTGACCTCGTCGTCGACCACTCGGTTCAAGTCGATGCGTACGGTTTTGCCGGCGCACTCATGAAAAACATGGACATCGAGTTCGAGCGTAACGAAGAGCGCTACAAGTTCTTGCGTTGGGCTCAGACGGCGTTCGACAACTATCGCGCCGTTCCGCCTGCGACAGGAATCGTTCACCAAGTCAACTTGGAGTACTTGGCTTCGGTCGTCCTCGAGAAGAATGACGGAACGGGCAATGTCGTCTATCCAGACTCGCTCGTCGGAACTGACTCGCACACGACGATGATCAACGGTCTCGGCGTCCTCGGTTGGGGTGTCGGTGGAATCGAAGCCGAGGCGAGCATGCTCGGACAACCGTCTTATTTCCCGGTACCAGACGTCGTCGGCGTCAAAATCATCGGTGAAGTCAATCCGGGTGTCACGGCGACAGACGTCGCGCTCGTCGTCACAGAAATGCTCCGTAACGAGAAAGTCGTCGGCAAGTTCGTCGAGTTCTTCGGTCCATCGCTTCACACGATGCCGCTCTCAGACCGGGCAACGATTGCCAACATGGCGCCTGAGTATGGTGCGACTTGTGGCTTCTTCCCAGTCGATACAGAGACGCTCAACTATATGCGCACGACAGGTCGCCCAGAAGAATTGATCGACCTCGTCGAAGCCTACTCGAAAGCGAATGACTTGTTCTACACACCAGATCAAGCGGACCCGTCGTTCACGAAGACGCTCACGCTCGACTTGTCGAAAGTACAACCGTCGCTTGCTGGACCGAAACGTCCACAAGACCGAATCAACTTATCAGACCTTCAGACAGCGTTCGTCGATAGCGTGACGGCACCAGCCGGACACAGCGGCTTCGGTCTTGAAAAATCCGAGCTTGAGAAGAAAGCAGCTATCAACTATGCAGACGGCTCTGTCGACATGCGCACAGGTGACGTGGCGATCGCAGCGATCACAAGCTGTACGAACACATCAAACCCATACGTCATGGTCGGAGCAGGTCTCGTCGCGAAGAAAGCTGTCGAACGCGGTCTCACGGTTCCAAAATTCGTGAAGACGTCGCTCGCACCGGGCTCGAAAGTCGTTACCGACTACCTCGACAAAGCCGGTCTCACGCCATACCTCGACCAACTCGGTTTCAACACCGTTGGGTACGGATGTACGACATGTATCGGAAACTCGGGTCCACTCGACCGCGAAGTCGAAGAAGCGATAACATCGAACGATTTGCTCGTCTCATCGGTCCTCTCGGGGAACCGTAACTTCGAAGGCCGCGTCCATCCGCTCGTCAAAGCGAACTTCTTGGCGTCACCGCCACTCGTCGTCGCTTACGCGCTCGCCGGATCGGTCAACTTCGACATCATGAACGAGTCGTTCGGAACGGACAAAGATGGCAACGAGGTCTTCTTCAAAGACATCTGGCCATCAAACGATGAAATTAAGATGGTCGTTCAAGATGTCGTCTCACCAGAAGCGTTCCGGAAAGAGTACGACACGGTGTTCACAGGGAATGAGCGTTGGAATGCCCTCGACGTGCCAGAAGGCAACTTGTATGACTTCTCGGACGATTCGACGTATATCCAAAACCCACCGTTCTTCGAAAACCTCGAGCCAGAAGCGGGAGAAGTACATGCGTTGAACGGACTCCGCGTCATCGGGAAGTTTGCTGATTCGGTCACGACCGATCACATCTCACCAGCTGGAGCATTCTCGAAAACGACACCAGCCGGCCAATACCTTCAATCGAAAGGTGTCGCACCGCTCGACTTCAACTCGTATGGCTCACGCCGCGGGAACCACGAAGTCATGATGCGCGGTACGTTCGCGAACATCCGTATCCGTAACCAAGTCGCACCTGGCACTGAAGGCGGCTTCACGACGTACTGGCCGACTGGCGAAATCATGCCGATGTACGATGCAGCCATGAAGTACAAAGAGCAAGGCACAGGCCTTGTCGTCTTCGCTGGAAACGACTACGGTATGGGCTCGTCACGTGACTGGGCAGCCAAAGGGACGAATTTGCTCGGCATCCGTGCTGTCATCGCGCAAAGCTTCGAACGGATTCACCGCTCGAACCTCGTCATGATGGGCGTATTGCCACTTCAGTTCATGGACGGGGAGTCAGCTGACTCACTCGGACTCACAGGCGAAGAAGCGATCGACATCCAAGTCGACGAGTCAGTCCGCCCACGTGATATCCTGAACGTCAAAGCAACACACGAGAACGGCACAGTGACCGAGTTCAAAGTCATCGCGCGCTTCGATTCAGAAGTCGAGATCGATTATTACCGTCACGGTGGCATCTTGCAGATGGTTCTCCGCAACAAATTGAAATAAGCAACATAGCCTTCCTTTGCAAAAAGGAAGGTTTTTTTTGTGAATATGCGAATAAAAGGTGAGAGGATGACTCATATCGGGAAGAGAATGGGGAGAGGGGGGAGTGTATGGAACGACAGACGAAATCAGGTAAAAACTGGTGGCAACGGCTGACGCAAAAAGAGGAAGTGCCGGAGGAAGAGTTTGACCTCACGCTTCCGCAGCTGCGCGAAGCCATCCATGAATATGAACAGACGTTACCGAAAGGCGTCAATCGTACGGTCTTGCTCGACGAGACGCAAGAAATCGATTTGGCTCGACTGAAAAAACACTTGCCCGGTAAACCGAGACAGCGGTTCTATATGTCAAAAGAGACGTTTCATATCGTCCCCGAGGACGAACGAGAATTGGTCTATGAGATGGATCAAGTGCAACGGGCGCTCGATTTATACTTTGAACAAGAAAAAAAAATACCGTTTCGAAAATTTCAACAGACACTGCAATTGGATTTGACTCGATTACGTGAAGGCGGCTACTTGAAAGTACTGCCGAAACGGCCCTATTACGTCGTTGACGAGACGTTAATCGTGTCCTTGGAACCGAAACCGCCAGAGTGACGACACGCCATCGTCACTTTTTTTGACATGGTCGTCCGAGCACGTCGCGGGGTTGAGTCTGGTTTACAAACTATGTTACGGTGGAAAACGTATATGAAAATAAGAAAATTGAATAGGAGTGAGATTATGGAAAGGAAAAGCCAAGTGACGACCGTTTTTCTCGTTTCAGCCATCATTACGGTCTTATTCACGATCTGGGGTGTCATCCCAGAGAGCGTCCTCGGTAACGCCAGTCTCTTGAACGTGACGACGAAACTGCAGGGCTGGCTCTCGAACGGCTTTGGCTGGTTTTATTTACTCAGTGCGACTGGAATTCTACTCGTCGCCATCTTTTTAATCTTCTCGAGGTTCGGGTCAATTCGACTCGGGAAAGACACGGATCGTCCTGAATTCGGGTATCTGTCATGGTTCGCCATGTTGTTCAGCGCCGGGATGGGGATCGGACTCGTCTTCTGGGGAGCAGCCGAACCGCTATCACATTTTCACGCGCCGCCATTCGACTCGGGTACACCTGAGGGCGATGCCCGTACGGCGATGCAATATTCGTTTTTCCACTGGGGCTTGCACCCATGGGCGATTTACGCGATGATCGCGCTCGCCATCGCTTACTCAACGTTCCGGAAAGGGCGTCCGGCGACGATCGGGGAGACCATCGGCTCACTCGTCAAAGACCGCTACGAAATACGGGTCAAACGGACGGTCGATGTGTTGGCCATCATCGCGACCGCGTTCGGTGTGGCGACTTCGCTCGGCTTCGGGGCCCAGCAAATTGCCGGCGGGATTCACTTCTTGATTCCGAACGTACCAAACGCGTTCTCGACCCAATTGATTATCATCGCCGTCGTAACGGTACTCTATATGATCAGTGCATCGACGGGACTCGAGAAAGGGATTCGTATTTTAAGTAATACGAACATCTTTCTCGCCATCGTTCTCTTGATCGCAACGCTCATGGTCGGACCGAGTGCATTCATCCTCGATTTGTTCACGCAGACGATCGGGACATATTTGCAACAGTTACCGTCGATGAGTTTCCGGACGGCAGCGTTTGAGCCGGTGGAACGCGAATGGATTAACGGATGGACGATTTTCTATTGGGCTTGGTGGATTTCATGGTCACCGTTCGTCGGGACGTTCATCGCTCGTGTCTCGAAAGGACGTACGATTCGTGAATTCATCATCGGGATTCTACTCGTGCCGACCTCGTTCGGTCTGCTCTGGTTCTCCGTCTTTGGCGGTGCGGCCATCTGGGCTGATTTGAACGGTGGGGCAAACTTGATTGCAACGGTTAACGAGATTGGCACGGAAGTCGGTCTGTTCGCCTTGTTCGAGACGTTTGGTGGGTTTGGCACGATCCTTAGTGTCGTCGCCATTTTCTTAGTCTCTGTCTTCTTCATCACGTCAGCGGACTCGGCAACATACGTGCTCGGCATGTTGTCGACGAACGGAAAACTCGTGCCGCCGATGAGAATCAAGCTCATCTGGGGTCTCATTCAGTCATCGATTGCCGCCGTGCTCTTATACGTCGGTGGACTTGGAGCGCTACAAGCGGTCGCCATCCTGGTCGCTTTCCCGTTCATCTTCGTGTTAATTTTGATGATTGTCGCCTTGTTCAAAGATTTGTCTGATGAACCAGACGAACGGGACAAGTATATTGAAGCGTATAAGCAGGAAGAAGAAGATAAGCTCGGATAAAAGGAAAGGGTCTCGGTTGAGGCCCTTTTTTGGTTGTAAATGTTTTGCAGGACCCTCTCGCTAGTGTAGGATAGTAAGTGAAGAAGATTGGGAGGGCATTCTATGAAACAACATGTTAAAAAGCGATTGAGTTGGGTGATTTTTGCGGGAATCCTCATTGTCGGCGCCCTGCTCGCCTATAACTTTTACTCGATCATGAACTTGAATGACGACGAGGGCCGCGTCAACCGGGCCGAACCGTTTTATACATCCGTCGTAATCGGCTATGAAGAGAAAAAATTGCCGGAAAACGGCGAGACGTTGGAAGTTCGTGAATATGAAGTGACATACGATGAGGACGGTCACTTCGTGTCCGAGGTCGTGGAGGGCCCTAACGTTGGTGCCCGGGCCGAGTGGGACGGAACCGTTTATCGTGAGTTCAACCCGGACGGCGAGGAGACAAACAGTCAAGAGACGAGCTCCGGTGCTGTGGCTCCGCACCCATTCTTGTCGCGCGCGACGAATGAACAGATTCGTAAATGGCTCGACGATGGGACGCTCGGTTCGAGCGAAGGTGATGTCGATATCATCGGACGGACCGCGCAAGCGTTCGTCAAGAAAGAGTCACCTGAAGCTGTCCCGGCAGAATGGGTCGAAAAGTACCCAGCGATATTCAGTGAAGACGACAATGAAGAAGCGGTCACGTATTACGTCGACGCGAACGAGCGAATCTTGCTCGCTGCCGAATCACGAAACAACGGGAAGTTGTTCCATTCGATTCGGATGACTTCTTTTGAATCACGATAATCCGGCGAGGAGCAGACTAAAACGTCGGCTCCTTTGTCGTCTAAAAAGGAGAATACTATGAAACAGATCACCTTGGATCAAGTGCAATCGGACTTGACGGCGTGGGAAGCGGGTGGACGCATCGAGGAAGCGGCGCTATTGTCTTACGCCCATTGGTCGCGCGCGACCGGCCACCGTCAAGAGTTGATTCGCACCTTGACCCTCCTCGCAACGAAACGGTTCGAAGCGCGTCAGAACATCGACCCGTTATTACATCGTTGGGTCAAGGAATTGGAGTCACTCAACGCATTACCGCCAGCGCTCCGCGTCAGTCAATTATACGAAGTCTTGCGACGTCATAAACAACATTTGCACGTCGAATGGCCGAAATTACGTGAGGCGGATTACGCGTCGATGAAAGTCCAAATTTTAACCGAATACGAAGCGAAGACGTCGGAACTGCTCGAGCAACTTGAACAGCTTCACGACGAGATTGACCGTGCCAAATCCGACCTTCGGGACTCGGAATTCAAAGGACAGCTCGAGCGGTTATTCCTTGTCGTCATCGAGGCGATGCAAGAAGTGGCCGCACTCGAAGATGACACGGCCTCGCTCTTGGCATCGATGCAAGGCAATTACTTCAGCCGTGAGGCGTTCCACCGTTTCGGTGAGCGGGTCGGGCTCGTCAAACAGCGACTCGCCATGATCGTCGAACATTTGCCGGAACAGACGGAACAAGTTCGGTCGAGCGCGATTGAATCACTCGAGGCGATGATCGGGCTCACGGACGTGAAGCAACGTGTCAAAGCGTGGTACCGCTTCCTCTTGTTCCAAAAAGAACGGGAGAAGGCAGGCTTCTCGTCCAAACACCAACCTTCGCTCCATCTCGTGTTCACGGGAAACCCAGGCACCGGTAAGACGACGCTCGCGCGTCTCATGGCCGAGATATATTTTGAGCTCGGTCTACTCGCTCGTCCCGACGTCGTCGAGGCGGATCGGTCGAGTCTCGTCGGCGCGTTCGTCGGACAGACGGAAGAGCAAGTCATGAACAAAGTGAAAGAAGCCGAGGGCGGAGTCCTGTTCATCGATGAGGCGTATGCGCTCAAACGTCAGGATGCGAGCGGGAGTGACTATGGGCAGGCAGCCATCGATACGCTCGTCGCCGCGATGACGAGTGGCGAGTACGCCGGGAAATTCGTTGTCATCCTCGCCGGTTATCCGGAAGAGATGCGTCACTTTCTATTGGCCAATCCGGGACTACGTTCGCGTTTCCCAGAATCAAACCATTACGAGTTGCCGAACTACAGTGATGACGAACTCGTCGCCATCGGCGAGAAAGTGGCCGCGGAGAACAATTACGTCCTGACGGTTGAGGCGAAGCGCGCCTTGATTGCGCGGATCGACCGGGAACGGGTTGACGCCACGTTCGGGAACGCGCGCACGGTGCATAATATTTTGCTCGACGCCATGTTCAAAAAAGGGTCCCGCTTCGGTGCCGATGCCCCGCTCGACGAGATGGCCCTGTTGACGGAGCTCGATTTCGAGATGGATGCGACCGAGGACACGTCAGCCCCGACGCTCGACGACTTGGTCGGGATGGAAGAGGCGAAACGTCAACTACGTGAAATCGAGGCGCTCGTCACGATTCAAAAACGGCGCCGCGAACTTGGATTGAAGACGGCTCCGGTCCAACTTCATGCCGCACTCGTCGGCAACAGCGGAACAGGGAAGACGACGTTCGCTCACCTTTATGCCCAACTGTTGAAGAAGACCGGTTACTTGAAACGCGGACACTTAAAAGTCGTCAGCCGAGCCGATCTCGTCAGCGGTTATGTCGGTCAGACGGCACAAAAGACGAAGGCTGCCATCCGCGATGCGCTCGGCGGAGTGTTGTTGATTGACGAGGCTTATAGTTTGAACGGCGGACCAAACGATTACGGTCGTGAAGCAATCGATACGCTCGTCGACGAGATGCCGAAGCACGGGGACAACCTCGTCGTCGTCATGGCGGGATACGAGGCGCCGATGCGGCGATTGATCGAGTCGAATCCTGGACTGAGTAGTCGGATTAAGCGCACCATCCAGTTCGAGGATTACTCGACCGACCAACTCGTCGAGATTGCCAAGACGTATGCCGGAAAATTTGGCTATACGTATGACGAGACGGTAGAGCAAGCGCTTAAAGAGCGATTGTCTGGTATCGACCGGCCAAACGCGAGGACGGCGCTGTCGTTGATTGATGAAGCCATTGCGAGACAGTCATACCGTTTGATTGAAGGACAGGCTGAAACTGACGACTTGAATCATATTTTAGTAGTAGATATTAAGACCAAGTTATAATATAATGACCTTGAAAGCGAGGACGATTTAATGCATACGATTCAGATTCCGGTCCGCTACCAAGAGACCGACATGATGGGCATCGTCTATCATGCGAACTATTTAGTGTATCTCGAAATCGCTCGTACTGAATTATTGCGCGAGCTCGGGGTCGAATATAAAGACATGGAACAGGCGGGCTTTGTCTCTCCGGTGACGAACGTCTCGGTCGACTATAAGAAGAGCGTCACATTCGGCGATACGGTCCACGTCCGGGTATGGGTCGACAGCTATTCCAAGATCCGGACCGTCTATGGCTATGAGTTGACCGATCAAGACGGACATCTCGTCGGTTCGGCGAAGACGACCCACGTCGTCGTCAAACAGGGCGACTTCAAGCCGGTCCGTCTCGACCGCGAGTTTCCAGAATGGCATGACATGTATATGCGTGTCATGAGTCCCGTCACATAACAGTGGTTCTTTTGTACCGTCAGTATGGTATCATATCTTGACGGTATTTTTTGTACAAAGAAAGGGGAAGATCGCATGCGAAAACCATCTCTGTTGATGGTATGCTGCGCCTTGACGCTCACATTGGTGGGCTGTACTACAAGCGACCAAAGCAAAACGGAAGAAGCCGAGAACAAACCGGCCGAAACCGAACAACAAACAGAAACTCCGGCCGATGCGCCGAAGGATACAGAAGACGAAGTAGTTGAAGAAGCTCCGGCGCCTGAAGCCGAGCCCCCGGCAGCAGACGAGCCTGCGGAAGAACCGGCAGTAGACGAACCTGAGGCCGAAGAAGCACCTGTTGTGGAAGCACCGCCTGTAGAAGAACCGGTCCAAACGCCGAGCCAGCCGCTCGAACAAAACGGGACGGCGAACGTGAAACTCGATACGCTCATCCTCGTCAATAAACAAATCGCCTTGCCGGCCGGTTACAAACCGACCGACCTCGTGACGGCGAATATCGATTTTGTCGACACGGCGTCCGGGGAGCGGAGAATGCTCCGTAAAGAAGCGGCACAGGCAATCGAAAAATTGATGGCCGGTGCGAAAGCGGCCGGAATCGATTTGAAAGGGACGAGCGCGTTCCGTTCATACGACTATCAAGTGCAATTGTTCAACGCCTATGTCGCCAAAGACGGAAAAGAACAAGCGATGAAGTATTCGGCGCCGCCGGGTCATTCAGAACATCAGACGGGACTCGCCATCGACGTCTCGAGCGCCTCGGTCGGGTATCAATTGACACAGAGCCTTGAGCAGACGAAAGAAGGCAAGTGGTTGGCCGACAATGCCCATACGTATGGGTTCATCGTCCGCTATCAACGCGCCTATGAGGCGGAGACGGGTTATATGTTTGAACCGTGGCACTTACGCTACATCGGGGTGGAGCATGCGACGAACGTTCATAAGACGAACGTCCCGTTTGAACGCTATCTCGAGCAATCCATGAATTAAGGGGAATCGCGATGCCTTATTTGACAGAAATCATCATTATCATCATCAGCTATCTACTCGGTTCAATCCCGTTCGCCCTCCTCGTCGGTAAGCTCGGCTATAAAGTCGATGTCCGCGAGCACGGGAGCGGGAACTTGGGCACGACGAACACGTTTCGCGTGCTTGGGAAGAAAGCGGGTACGATCGTCCTATTAGGGGATATGGGGAAAGGCTTGGTCGCGGCATTATTGCCGCTTCTATTCGGGAGCGAAATGAGTCTGCTCCTCGCTGGGATTCCGGCCATCATCGGCCACTCTTATCCCATCTTCGCCAAATTCAAGGGCGGAAAATCGGTAGCGACGAGCGCGGGGATCCTGCTTGCTGCGTTCCCATGGTTTTTCGTCGTCGTCGTCGGCACGTTCATCGTGACGTTGCTTATTTCAAAGATGGTGTCGCTCTCGTCGATGGCCGCCTCTGTCGTCGGACTCGTGACCGTCGTCGCCTATGGCATCATCGCCAAAGACTGGTTGCCGCTCATCGTCATCGTCCCGCTCGCCTTGTTCATCATTATCAAGCACCGCTCGAACTGGCAACGAATCCGTGCCGGCACGGAACCGAAAGTGCCGCTGTTCCAAAAGCGAAAGTAACGATCGATGACCATCCTGCTCGATATACAGAGAAGGATGGTCATTTTTTCATGTAAAAAACGAGAAGTTGAAACCTCAACCCTCATGATGAGGCTGTCTTTTTGTGGATTTCCGTTGATTTTTGCCGAAAAGTTCGAAAAAAGTGTTGGATTTGCCCGTTCTTTACTTTCTGTTTACGTTAAATTTACATCCGTTCGCTACACTGAAAAAGGAAGCGATATTTGCGGAGGAGGCAGGGAAGTGTCTTTAATTGGAGAAGAACGTAAACAAAAGATTGTTGAATGGATTGAGCGGGAAGGCAAAGTGAAGACGAGCGAGTTGATCGAACGGTTGAACGTCTCGGGGGAGTCGATTCGCCGCTACTTAGAAGAGCTTGAGAAAGAGCATCGCATCAAGCGGGTGTATGGCGGGGCGGTGCTCCATCAGAGCGTCTCGTTCCAACCGATGATGATCTCGAACATGGACGGGATTCGTCGCATCGCCTATACGGCGTTTCAGCTCGTCGAGGATGACATGTTGCTGTATATCGGACACGGCGTCGCCCCAGAGCAAGTCGCGGCCAGACTTCGCGGACGCAATTTGACCGTCGTCACTCCGTCGCTCATGGTCGCCAAGGCGCTCTTTGAGCAACGCGCCAAGGGCGTGTTTACTGGCGATATCCAATTGCTCGGTGGGACGATTGATCCGAAACATCTCGTCACCGTCGGCGAGCACGTCCTGCAGCAACTGAAGGCGTATGTGTTCGATATGGCCATCCTGTCGGTCGAGGGCGTCGATGCCTCACTCGGATTGACGTGTGATGCCCATGGTCTCTCGACCGTGACGCAGGCGGTCCTCGATCAATCGCGTCAATGTTATTTGCTCGCCGACCATACCCAGTTCAATCAACAAAAACGCTATCGGGTCTCCGACTTTTCAAAGGTGACGACCATCATCTCTGATTTTCCGGAACCGACGGATTGGAAGCGCGCCTTGGCGGAGCATGAGGTCGAGTGGCGCTTCGCACCATAAGGAGGAGGGATTTCATGATTGAAGTGATTGTGACGACATTGACCGAAGCCAAAACGGCGGAGCGGTTCGGGGCGGATCGGCTCGAATTGATTGCCGATTTGCCGGCCGGCGGGACGACACCGAGTTTTGGGACGATTCGTAACGTGCTCGAACAGGCTACCATTCCTGTCCACGTCATGATTCGGCCCCATGCGGACTCGTTCGTCTATAACGAGGAAGATGCAGAGACGATTTTGGCGGATATCGGTCTTTGCCGTGAACTCGGGGCCGATGGCATCGTCTTCGGAGCCTTGACGAGCGAAGGGCGTATCGATGAGGCGCTACTCGGAGAAGTGATTAAACATAAAGGCGAGATGGTGCTCACGTTCCATCGGGCCATCGATGACGCGGTCGACTTGATGGACGCAATCACGGTGCTAAACGACTTCCCAGAAGTTGACCACGTCTTGACGTCCGGAGGACAAGCGACGGCACTTGAAGGCATAGACCGATTAAGTGCGATGCATGAGGTGGCGGAGATGAACATCCTCCCGGGTGCCGGCATCACGGCCGACAATGTGGCGCAACTGATCGACCGGCTAGGCGTTGATTTCGTCCATGTCGGAAGCGGGGTACGGACCGAGGGCCGCTTGGATGAGCACAAGTTCAAGGCAATCAAACAACAGATGGCACGCTAAAAACAGTCGGCTGACTGTTTTTTTGCTATAATGAAGAAAACGATACTGTAGGTGAAGTCATGCAATCATCAGTCTATAAACAATTTGCCCTTCGGATGTTGTCCGGCAACTGGGGCATCTCGCTGCTTGCGGTCGTGGCGACGATGCTCGTTCAGGCGGTCATCACGACGCAGCTCGATTTGGAATCGACCGACCCGAGCATCCTGTTCGTGTCAATCGGTCTGCTGTACGGTGCGACCGTCTTGCTCGCCCCTCTCGAACTTGGCCGCAACTGGGTGTTCCTCGATATCGCCAAAGCCGAGAAACCTTCATTCGGGCTCTTGTTCGATGCATTCGGTTCGCTCAAAGATTACATCCGGGCGGTCACGTATTATGCCGTCTTTTATCTCGGGTTGAACGTGCTCATGTTGTTCTTGATCGTCCCGGGCGTCTGGTTCTATTTGACGTATCGGATTGTCCCGTTCGTGCTACGAGACCAACCGGAACTGTCTGCGTTTCAGGCGATGCGAGAAAGCCGGCGTCTCATGCGCGGCCATAAACGGACGATGCTGCGCTTGTATGCGAGTTTCATCGGCTGGTATGTCCTCGTCTTGTTCACGGGCGGATTGGCCTATATTTTCGTACAGCCTTATATCAACACGGCGCTCGCCGGGTTATATGTTGAAATCAAGGTAGCGACAGACGCAAACGAACAACCGGTCGGCTCATGAGCCGACCGGTTGTTTTTATGTTCCGTGCCGATCCGACTTTTGTGGGTCAGGAGCGTCACGAAACTCAGATTTCTCTTCTTTTGAGGCATGTTCATGCCATTTCTTCGCTTGTTCCGTGGCGATTGGAATCGCCTTTTGATCGGAGTAACCTTGGGCGAGCAAGGCGTTGGCGATATCGATGGCTTTCTTTTTGACGAGTGGGTCGAAGTTCTTCAGTGATTCCGGATAGTCTTTCATATTCCATGGCATCTGTAATCGCTCCCTTCTGTACTACTAATTCCACGAGCGGGACGATTCAAACGTCCTGATGCATGTAGTATTCGATGAGCGCCTGCGTCCCGTTCTCGCCGTAGCCGTTCTCTTCGAGGATGGAGTACAGTTTATACGCCAACTCGAGGCTCGGTAGTTTGATGTTCAACTGTTCGGCGCTCTCGAGGGCGAGTTTCATGTCCTTCAGGAAATGCTTGATGAAGAAACCAGGAGCATAGTCCTCGACAATCATCCGGGGAACAAGGTTCTCGAGCGTCCAGCTGCCCGCGGCACCGCCCCGAATCGTCTGGCGCAATTGATCGGGATTGAGCCCGGCCCGTTTCGTGAAGGCGAGCATTTCGGCGTTGCCCATCATGATGCCGGCGATTGCGATCTGATTGGCGAGTTTCCCATATTGGCCGCTTCCGGCATACCCCATCCGTTCAATCGATTGGCCCATCGCCTCGAATAGCGGGCGCGCCTTCGTGAAGGCGTATTCGCCGCCGCCGACGAGAATCGACAACGTCCCGTTCTTGGCACCGACGTCACCGCCCGTGACCGGTGCGTCGAGCGGGAGCAAGCTGCGATCGATTGCGGCATCAGCGATCCGTTCGGCCAGGAGTGGCGAAGACGTCGTCATATCAATGACGAGCGTTCCTGGCTCAGCCGATTGCAAAATCATACCGTCCCCGAAATAAAGACTCTCGACGTCAGACGGATAGCCGACGATGGTGATGACGGCATCGGCGTTTTGACAGACGGCTTCGACCGAATCACACCAACGGACACCTTCCGCCAATAAATCAGCCGCTTTCTCTTTCGTCCGCGTATACGCTTGGACTTCGAATCCCGCCTTCATTAAGTTTCTGACCATCGATTGACCCATCACACCGAGTCCGATAAATCCGACTGTCTTCATAGTTGATTGCCTCCTAAAAGTTGTTGTTTCACGAGTCGTTCATAGAGCACGTTTTCCCGAAGCAACTCTTGATGTGTCCCAAGCCCGCTGATGCCACCGTCCTCGAGCACGACGATTTGATCGGCATGTTGGACGGTCGAGAGCCGATGGGCGATGACGAGTGTCGTCCGTCCTGTCATGAGACGGTCGAGTGCTTCTTGGACGACACGCTCGGATTCCGAGTCAAGGCTTGATGTCGCCTCGTCGAGCAATAAGATTTGCGGGTCACGTAACAGCGCCCGAGCGATGGCGAGCCGTTGGCGCTGTCCACCAGATAGCCGGACGCCGCGCTCGCCGATTTCCGTATCGAGCCCGTCCGGCATCGCCTCGATGAACGACCAGGCGTTGGCCATATCACAGGCGTGACGAATCTCATCCTCGGTCGCGGTCCGGGTCAAGCCGTATAAGATATTTTGCCGCACCGTCCCGGATAAGACGGGCGAATCTTGGGCGACGTAGCCGATGACTTGCCGCCATTCGTTGCGGCCGTAGGTTGAGATGTCCCGGTCCCCGTAATGGATGTGTCCGCTCGACGGAAGGTAGAACTGCTCGACGAGGGCGAACAGTGTCGTCTTGCCGGCACCGCTGCGTCCGACGATGGCTGTCGTGGCACCGAACGGGACAGTGAGGGTCACGTCGTCAATCACGGGTTGGTCGCCATAGCGGAACGTCAGGCCCTCGAACGAGAGCGACGACTGTCGAATCGTCGACGGCTCATCCGTGTACGGTTCCGGCTCGATGGCGAGCAGTTCCGAGATTCGTTCGGTGGCCCCGCGTGCTTTTTGGAGCCAAGTGATAAACTCCGTCATCGTGATGAGCGGCGTGATGATTTGGAACAAGTACAGCATGAACGCGAGCAACGAACCGGTCGACAAGGCACCGGTCGAGACGCGATAAGCCCCGAAGCCAAGAATGGCGATCAGCATCGCCGTCAACGTGACGTTCAAGAGCGGAATCAAAATCGCTTGAATCCGTCCCTCGCGCACACCGAGGCCGAAGAGACGCTCAATGCGTCGTTTTCCTTCTGCGACCTCGACTGATTCGGTCGCTTGTGATTTGACGAGCCGGATCTCTCCGAGCAGTTCGGCGAAAAACCCGGACAAGTCACCGAGCTCATGTTGCGTCGCCTTGGCGATTTTCCGAAGTTTACGCCCGAGTGGGATGACGATAAGAAGTGTCGTCGGCACGGAGAACAAGATGACGAGCGTCATCTGCCAATCGAGCGTGAACAAGATACCAACGGCGCCGATGACCGAAACGAACGACGTCAAGAGACGGACGCTCTGTTCGGACAAGAGCTGCTGCAACGTCGTCGTGTCGTTATTTAACCGTGAGACGAGATCCCCTGATTTGACGCCGTCATAGAACGGGATTGGGAGGGCGACGAGATGCTCCCATAACGTCGTCCGCAAATTGGCGACGACCCGTTGTCCGACGATATGTAGCCAATAAATCGAAATCGCACTCGAGACGACTTGGATGAGAAACGCCGTCACGAAGATGGCGACGAGGCGGGCGTCGAGCGCGGCCTCGCTCCAATTGTCGACGACGCGTTGCAAGATGAGCGGGATGGCGAGTGAAGCCATCGCTTGAAGCAATGAAATCAATACGGCACCGATAAACAGACCTTTCGGTGGTTGAGCGACACGGAACAAGCGCAGAAAGGCTTGCCATGTAGATGTGGACTCCATGATACGTCCCCCTTTCCTATTAACTTTCGCTGTTTCGAAAACAAGTGTCAAGACGTCGAATCGTACACCGGAATAATGCTAGAATGGAATCAGAGGTGAAGTCGCATGAAATGGATACATACGGCCGATTGGCATTTAGGTAAAATCGTCCACGGCCGCCATATGACAGAAGAACAACAAATCATTTTATTTGAGTCTTTTTTACACATCGTCGACGAGGAGAAGCCTGATGCCATCGTCGTCGCCGGTGATTTATATGATCGGGCCGTGCCTCCTGTCGAGGCCGTCGATCTGCTCGATGAGATGTGGCGCGCGCTCGTCCTCGAGCGGGGCATCCCCGTGCTCGCCATCGCCGGCAATCATGATTCGGCCGAGCGGCTCCAATACAGCTCCAAACTATTGACGAAAGTCGGTCTCCATATCGTCGGGAAGGTTGACCCGGGCACAGGGCCGATTGTCGTGAACGACATCCCATTTTATTTGATGCCGTTCCTTGAGCCGGCGCGCATCCGTTATGCGTTCGGCGACGAGTCGATTCGGACCCATCATGACGCACTCGCCGCAGTCATCGACTCATACGGGGCGATTGAGGCACGTGCGGTCGCCGTCGGCCACAGTTTCGTCGCCGGTGGACTCGAGACCGATTCCGAACGGCAGCTGTCCGTCGGGACGGCAGGGCAAGTCGCCAAAGGACTATACGCGCCGTTCGGCTATACGGCACTCGGACACTTGCATAACCGTGACGCCATCCGCGACGACCGGGTTGCGTACAGCGGCTCGCTCATGAAATATTCGTTCTCCGAGGCGTCCCATGTGAAATCGGTCGACGTCATCGAATGGGACGGGACATGGACACGCCGTCGGCGCCCGCTAAAAGCGCGACGAGATTTGCGCATTTTGACCGGGACGCTGAACGAGCTACTCGACCCGTCGTTTTATCAAGATGAGGCCGTCGACGACTATTTGAAAATCGTCTTGACCGATGAACGTGCGTTATTCGACCCGATGGCGAAATTACGGACCGTCTATCCGAACATCTTACACCTCGAACTCGAGTTGTTGCGTCGCCAAGACCAGACGTCCCGCTTCGAACGTGAGAAGCTCGAGCGGCAATCGGTCGAGGATGTATATATGGACTTCTTTAAAGCCGTCCACGGCCGCGATGTCGATGCGACGGTGCAACGCTTCTTAAAAGGGGAGGAATCGATTTGAGACCGGAACAATTAACCATCACCGCCTTTGGTCCTTACGCCGAGACGGAACAAATCGATTTTACGCAGCTTGAAGGACGTTCGATGTTCGTCATCAGCGGCCGGACCGGTGCCGGAAAGACGACCATTTTTGACGCGATGACGTTCGCACTCTATGGCCGGGCCAGCGGGGCACTCCGGAACGCCAGCGATTTCCGAAGCCAATATGCGGACCCGGAACGGAAGACTGAAATCGACTTCACGTTCACGATTCGTGATGAACGGTATCGGATCGTTCGTCAGCCGCAACAACCGCATCCGAAAAACAAGACGCCGATTCCGCACGAGGCGGTGCTCTATGAATGGAAAGAAACATGGAAACCGTTGGCAACGAAAGTGAACGACGTCGAACAGACGATTGAATCGTTGTTGCAGCTAAGCTATGAGCAGTTCAGTCAAATCTTGCTGTTGCCGCAGAACCAGTTCCGTCAGCTCCTCGATTCCGATTCGACGAAGAAGCAACAGATTCTGCAATCAATCTTCAAGACGGAGGCGTACCGCGCCTTTCAGGAGGATTGGATCGAACGTTACGGCAAGTACCGCAAACGAGTCGAATGGGCGGTCGAGACGACGCGTTTAAAACTGTTGGAACTCGAAGACGAGTCCGTCGAGGACATGTCGACCCGCAACTTGCCTGAAATCGTGACGTGGCTCGACGCCCGGGAGGAGCGACTCTTGGCGGCGCGGGACACGTTACAGACTCAGCGCCGGACTGGTGAGGAACGACTCGAGACGCTGCGCCGAGAAGTGAATCAGGCGACCGCGCTCGCCGAGTTGATGGATGAGCGGGACGTGCGCGCGACCGCGCTCCAAGCATTCCGCCAAGCGGCACAAGCACGCGAAGAACGCCAGGCGCTCATCTTGCGACTTGAACAAGTGGCGAGCGTCAGCCCGCTCTATCAACGTACCGAAACGGTGCGTCATGATATCGAACGGTTGACCCGTGAACGCGATGTATCCCGTCAACGAGACGAAGGCTACACGAGACAGTTGGAGGAGTTGAAGTCAGAAGCAGAGGCCATCACGACCATGCGCCAGGAGGCAGACCAAGCCACAAGTCGCGTCAATGCGATTGACGAGATGTTGCCCTATGTCGATGAATGGCACCGGGCCACTAGACGTCGGGATGACTTGAAACGCCGGTTGGAGCCGCTCAGTCTGTTCTCAGAAGAAGCGCGTCTCCAGGAGCTCCAAGCGACCGAAGGCGAACTTGCGGCTAAACTGGAACACGCACCGGCCCCAGACCAACTCGTCGAGGCCGAACGACTGTATAGTCAGCTCCAACATCAGGTTCGACTCGAGTCGAAAGTGGCAGAGGTCACGGAACGACTCGGTGCCTGTGAACGCAACGGGAAGGAAGTCCAACGACAATTCACCGCCCAGACGAAACAGGTCGACCAATTCGTCGAGGCCGAGCATGCGCTCATGGCCGACACGCTACGCGAGCATCTCGAAGCGGGGGAACCTTGTCCGGTCTGCGGTTCATTGACCCACGGACACGTCGAGCGAACGGGGACGTCCATCGACCAAGCCGGTCATCGCTCAGCCGTTGAGACACTGAAACGGATTGAGGCCGACCTCCATGAAGCTCGGGCGGATTATCGGGCGCTCAAACGCCAACTCGATGAACTGATCCGTGAACGCGATCTCGCTCGACTTGAGTTGAAGCTCGATGGTGCGGCTGACACTGCGATGCAACACCAAGACGCCCGCATCCGTCAGTTGCGTCAAGAAGCCGAAGAACGACAACGGATGGAGCGTCTCCTGCGGTCGACCACAACCGAATTGAAGCAACTCGAGACGGCGAAGCGTGTGCAGGCTGAAGAACGACAGAAGTTGTTCGAACAGCTCCAAACTGTCCAAGAGAAGCTTCAGTCGATGCGTCAACCGGATGGGACGACGTTAGAGATGTTGCAGACCGAGCGGAATCAGCTCGCGACGCGACTCGCTCACATCGAACGAAACGTGGAGACGTATGAACGTCGGCTTGAAGAATTGAATCGATTGAAGTGGGGGGAAGCGGAGCGACTCCGTCTCCTTGGCGAACAACTCGAGTTCGAACATGCTCGTCTTTCCGAAGCGACGGCTGAACTGGAGGCCGCTTTCGAGAGAATTGAGTTGACTGAAGCTGTGTTCAAGGAGTATCGCTTGCGCGTCGAGCAACTGCCCGAACTACGCGAGCGCCAAGCGACTGAGCTTGAGGAAGGTTTCCGGCTCGAACACGCCGTCAAGGCGCTGAACGAGAAAATCGGGGACCGTCCGCGACCAGACCTTGAACGGCTCCAGGAGAAGTTGCACGAAGAGGGCCGTTCGTTCGAAACGCTGTCCGAACAACTCGTGACGGCGGACGGACAATTGAAACGCCATCGTCACATCGTCGCCGAATGGAACGCGTTACGGGAGAAGACGGATGAGGATCAGCGGAATCTGGAGACGGTCAAATTGATTGCCGACACCGGACGGGGCCTGAATCCGCAAAAATTGACGTTCGAGACGTACGTGCAGACGGCGTTCTTCGATCAAATTCTCCATGCGGCCAACGTCCATCTCGATCAAATGACGAGCGGACAGTTCCAATTAGAGCGAAAAATTGAGACGGCGAAAGGAAATGCCAAGTCCGGTCTCGAATTATTAGTCTTTGACGCCTATACCGGCCAGTCACGCCGGGTCCAAAACTTATCGGGCGGCGAAGGGTTCAAGGCATCGCTCTCGCTCGCCCTCGGATTGGCCGAGGTCGTCCAGCAGTTGAGTGGTGGGGTCAGTCTCGAGACGATGCTGATCGATGAAGGCTTCGGGACGCTCGACGCCGAATCGCTCGATCAAGCGATTGAATTGCTCATGTCGCTGCAATCGAGCGGCCGGCTCGTCGGGGTCATCAGCCACGTCCAAGAATTGAAAGACCGGGTCGACGCCCGGATTGAAGTCAAGAAATCAAGGAGCGGATCAACGATCCAGCTCATCGTGGAGTGAGATCGATGAAACATATGGAAACGAAAACAACGTTAGTGGCCCATCTGCAAGAGGCGGGCATTCGACGAGGGGACGCACTATTCGTCCACACGTCGCTATCAAAACTTGGCTGGGTGTGCGGCGGGCCCCAGACGGTCATCGAGGCGCTCCAAGAAGCGGTCGGACCGGACGGGCTCATCATGATGGCGACCCAGAGCGGGGATAATTCAAATCCCGCTGAATGGGAAGCCCCACCGGTCCCGGTCGAATGGTGGCAGACCATCCGTGATGAGATGCCAGCGTATGACCCGGCGAAAACAGCGACCCGAGGGATGGGGCGTGTCCCAGAGCTGTTCCGCTCGTATCCGGAAGTGTTCCGGAGCGATCACCCGATGTGGTCGGTCGCCGCGTGGGGACGGGACGCCGAACACATCGTGGCTGGACATACGCTCGACGTCGGCTTCGGGCCAGGATCGCCGATTGAACGGATGATTGACCGCGATGCGAAAATATTACATCTCGGTTCGCCGCTCGATGCGACAACGTTATGGCATTATGCCGAATACGGGATTGAGGGTCCGGTGAAGCCGTTCGAATGTGCGTTAGTGGAGAACGGTCAACGGGTGTGGAAGTCGTTCGAGCATACCGACGTCAACAGTGACCCGTTCGGTGCCATTGGCGAGAATATTGTCAAACGGGCCGACGTCAAGACGTTCACGATTCATGAGGCGACATGTTACGTCATCCCGTCTGAGACGTGGGAGCCGGTGCAACATGCGCTCGTCGCCTTACGGAGCTGGCTCCGGTGAGACGGCTGATGCGAACTATACTTAGGAGAGGGGCACTGCGATGAATCGCTGGGTCAAATATATGGGAATCGCCGTCGGGGTGTTGGTTCTCGTCGCGTTTCTTGCCGTCGTGGGCATCTCGGCCCACATCGGGGATCAATTGACGTCACCTGAACGGGAGACGTTGACGTTCACCCCGAAGACGCTAGGCGTCAAGTATGAGAACATCACGATCGAATCAGAGGATCAACAGGATTTATACGGCTGGTGGATCCCGCACCCGACGCCGCGTGCGACGATTGTCTTCGCGCATGGCTACGGGAAGAATCGTGAACAATCCGATTTGCCGCTCAAAGAATTGATTCCGGAATTCCATGAGCAAGGGTATCAGTTTTTGACGTTCGACTTTCGCGGCTCCGGAATTTCAGAAGGGGATCGCGTGACGGTCGGGGCGAAGGAGCAATCTGACCTTGCTGCCGCCATCGATTACGCGAAAGAGCGCTCGGACGGGCCCATCGTCTTATATGGTGTTTCGATGGGTGCCGCGACGGCACTCGCGACGGCTGACGAGACCGATGTCGCCGCCGTCATCGCCGATAGCCCGTTTAGTGACCTCCGCGGCTATCTCGAGACGAATCTGCCGGTATGGAGCGATTTGCCGAACTTCCCGTTCACACCGGTCATCATGACAGTGACGCCTTGGTTTACGGGGCTCGACGCGGATGTGGTCAAACCGATTGACGATATGGCCCAAATCGATGCACCGGTGTTATTGATTCATAGTCAAGGTGACGATGCCATTCCCGTAAGCGAGAGCGAGCAATTGGCCAAAGCCGGCGAGGATGTCGAACTGTGGGTGACCGAGAATGATGGGCACGTGCAGTCGCATCGCTCGTTCCAAACCGAATATCGCCGGACGGTATTCGAATTTTTAGAGCGTGTGTTGTAAGTGAGGGGCGCAACATGCGCTCCTTTTTTGTTATGATTAGTTATGAAAAGGAAAGAAAGAAGGTTTGTTCATGGACGTCACAGCATTACTATCGTTTCTTTTGCTCGGAACGCTCATCGGAATTTTGAGCGGATTCTTCGGCATCGGGGGCGGGATTTTACTCACGCCGCTCTTGCTCGTCTTCGGATACGAGGCGAGCGCGGCCATCGCCCTCAGTCTCATGCTCACGCTCGGGTCGACGACGGCCGGCACGATCTCCCACATCAAATTAAAGAACGTCAATCCGAAACACGCCCTCTTGATTGGCGCGTTCGGGGTCGTCGGGACGTGGGTGGCGACGCCGCTCGTATTTTATCTAGAGACACTCGACGGCGCGAAGCCGGTCATCTCGCTCGCCTATATCGCACTGTTGACGTATTTCGCCGTCTCGTTCTTCCGGTCGAAACAGCACGAAGAGGGTAGCGTCGGTTCGGAGTCGGTCCCACGCCTCGGGTTCATCGGGTTGTTCGGCGGATTCATCTCGTCACTTATGGGTGTCAGCGGTGGGTTCGTATTGACGCCACTTCAAGTTAAGTTACTCAACACCGAGATGAAACGGGCCGTCGGGACGAGTATCGCCGCGGCGTTCCTCATCGTCGTCTCGGGCGTGATCAACTATGCCGTCGCCGGAGCCGATGCGAACTATTGGCACGGCTTGGCGCTCATCGCCGGTGCGATGATTGGTTCACCGATTGGGGCGAAACAGTTGCAGCGGTTCACTTCGCAACTCGTCAAAAAGGCGCTCGGTGGCTTCTATGTCGCCGTCGCCATCAGTGTCGCCCTCAATTTGCTCGGTTATAACGATATCTCGCTCGGACTGCTCGTCGTGCTCGCGCTCTCGTTCATCGTCGCGCTGTTCATCCGACCGCGTTCGAAGTGATCCCAAACCCTCGTCTACGGACGGGGGTTTGTTTGTGGGGATATACTAAGGCTATTCGATCGATGCGACGTACCAAGCATTCTTAACCAGTTCAGCACAGTAAAAAACCCCGTCCGAGGACGAGGTTTTAACGTCTGGCAATATGGTCAATGTTTTCTTGAATCTCTCCGACTTTACTTTTCGCTTCCCGCAGACGTCGTTCGAACGCCTCGATATCGCGCTTCTCGTGCCGCGTCTCGTCTTTCCCGCGTCGTTGTCCTTTCGGAAAGCGATGGGTCGCTTTAGCCAAACGTTTTTTAAACGTCGAATCGCTCATAAGGACACCCCCTTCCATACTATATACGTTCCACCTATACTTTCCGCTGAAACGTTTGAACCTTTAAGAGGCGAGGGTTTTGCGCATTTGAGGGTTGGTGGACACTTTATAAGCGATAGCTGCCGCCAACACTGCTTTGATTAAGTCGCCGATGATGAACGGAATGTTCACTTTGAGCGCATCGATGAACGTCATGCCAAACACGGCTTGCAAGCCAAGACTGCCGAGCAAATAGACAAGACCGAGTCCAAATAAGACGTTGTAGCCGATGAAGGCAGGGAACGAACGATGCCGTTCCGATGACCAGCCAATCAAAAAGGCCGCGATTGGGAAGGCGAGCAAGTATCCGACCGTCGGACCGACGAACGGGGCAAGTCCGCCCGAACCGCTGAGTACTGGAAGGCCGATTAAGCCGAGCAAGAGATAGACGACGACGGCGAGCCCGCCTTTTTTGGCACCTAGGACGGAAGCGACCGTCATGATACCGAGCATTTGTAGGGTAATTGGAACCGGACCGATTGGGATGGCAATCGAACCGATGCTAGCGAGCAGCGCGGCACCGATAGCAATTTGTGTCATATCATGAATTTTCACAATGTAAACTCCTTTTCTGTTAACGTTGACTAAAGTTAGGTTAACATCATCGTAAGAAGTTGGCAAGTACTAAACTAAGTACCTGGTCGTATACAGCTTGAGCCTACAAATTCAGCTTTAGGCAGACACTCCAAACCTCGGCGTATTGAGGATGTTTTTACGCCTACGGACATTTTTAACGTTGAGCGTGAAACTAATTCCATATGTTGGAGATTCAAATTCACATCGTTGGCATGTGCTCGTGTTGCTTGAATTGTTTGGGAGTCGTGCCCGTGTAGGTTTTAAAGACTTTTGTGAAATGGCTCTGGTCGTGGAAATTAAGCCATGTGTAAATTTCAGAAAGAGAGGAATCGGTGTACTTTAACAGTTTTTTGGCTTCCGCTATTTTTTCTCGCAACACATACTCTGTGAACGAAAGCCCGACTTCTTTCTTAAACAGGGACGACAAATAGTTGGGATGAAGATTCACGAATCGAGCGACGTCTTGTAAGGAGATGGCGTCATACAGATGTTTAAAGACGTACGACTGGCATTTGATGATTGGGGCGCTATGTCGAAGCTGTTTTGATTTGTTGACTTGATCCGTGAATTCACATAACGCCTCTTTGGTGTAACGTTGTACAGCTTCAATCGTTCGAAGTTCTTCGGCCCCTTGGATATAGTGATCGCTCATCGTATATGCCGTTTCCGGATGAAGTCCTCCTTCAATCGCATAACGTGTCGCTAACGTGATGGTAGAAATATGGAGGTTTTTTTCATTTCGCAAAGTGCTCTGTTTGGAGAGCACCCCGATTCGTCCATCTCGGTCGGGTGATGCCAGTCGCTGAAGTAACTCTTCCTTCTGACCTTCCTTGACACACCGTAACGTCATCCGTTCCGATTGATACGTCGCGTGGAATGCAATGTCTTGTCTGTTTTTAAACAGCTCTCGTTCATAGGTTTTCGTATCCTCGGTTGTCGTGCGACGCTTGGACGAATCCTCGTCTAGGACGACATCGGACGTAGAGAGTCGTCTCGTAGTCAAAATCGAGGTCGCGAGCACGGCTACATGCAGTAGGTCTTGTCGCGAAAAAACAGGCAAGCCATTCGTAAAACTGTTCGGTTCCACTTCTGCCGAATCCAGACACGGACCGAGAATGAAAAGGCCAATCGGCTGCTCGTTGTCGGTGATGACCAACGTCACGACCTGTTCGTTCGAATTGAGACGACGCCAAACCGGTATGTTAGAAGGCTCATTTAAGAGAGTTAACCGCTCCAGAAGTTGACGTAAAGAAGGGGGAATGAATGATGTTTCTGGATACGCCATCTGTAACGATAATCGGTCATTGTAAAATAACACGGAAAGATGGGTAGTCTGATGCAACAACCGGCACCAATACGTGTAATCCTGATTCGTGTCTCTCTGATTCACATCCATCAAATCATCTCTCCTATCGATTAGGTGTATCTGCAAATTGTATTATAAATCTACTAAAAATGATAAATAAGTACAAAAAAATCCGAATGGGAATGAGTACACTACAAGCAAGCAGAAATGCAAACGGTTACAGGTTCGAACATGGACTGCTAGACCGTATTTAAAAAGTGTTCAATGAAGAGAGGAGTATTACATATGAGTACACATCGATTTCCAGAAGGCTTTTTATGGGGTGGCGCAACGGCGGCCAATCAATTAGAAGGAGCTTACAAAGAAGGAGGGAAAGGTCTATCCATTTTCGATATGGTGACATTCGTCCCTAAAGAAGCGCGTACAGCTGAAATCGAGATGGACGTGAAGAGTGAAGCCGAACTTGAGCGACTGTTAGCGGCTGATGATGGGGCGAATTTCCCAAAACGTCGCGGAATCGATTTTTATCATCGCTATGAAGAAGACATCGCTCTCTTCGCCGAGATGGGTTTTAAGACGTTCCGGATGTCGATTTCATGGCCTCGGATTTTCCCGAACGGGGATGAGCTCGAACCAAACGAAGAAGGGCTAGCGTTTTATGACCGCGTCTTTGATGAGCTGCTCAAGTACGGGATCGAGCCGCTTGTGACATTGTCGCATTATGAATTGCCGCTCACACTCGTCAAAAAATATAACGGCTGGGCGGACCGTCGGCTCGTTGACTTGTTTGTCCATTACGCAGAGACCGTCTTCACTCGTTACAAGGATAAAGTAAAGTATTGGCTGACGTTCAATGAGATTAACGTCTCGACGATGTCACCATACATCGGGAGTGGGATTTTAGTCGATCGCGTCGAGAATGTGGAGGCGACTGTGTACCAAGCGCTTCATCATCAATTCGTGGCGAGTGCTCGTGCCGTACGCGCATGTCATGAGATCATTCCAAATTCGCAAATCGGCTGTATGCTCGCCCGAATGGAAGTGTACCCGGAAACGAGTAATCCAGACGATGTGTTAGCTGCGCTCGAAGAAGATCAAAAGAACTTGTTCTTTACCGACGTGCAAGCGCGCGGATATTATCCGAGCTTCATGTTAAGCTATTTCGACAAACATGATATCTCGATTGAAGTGCTGCCAGGAGATGAAGAGATTTTGTCACACCACACCGTCGACTTCATCTCCTTCAGCTATTATATGTCGATGGTCGCCAGCGGTGCCCCTGAGAAGGCGAAACAAAAAGGAAACTTCTTCAGTGGCATCAAGAATCCTTATTTGGAGGCGTCCGATTGGGGATGGCAGATTGATCCGAAAGGGTTACGCATCACCTTGAAGAAGATGTATGACCGTTATCAGATGCCGTTGTTCATCGTCGAGAATGGATTGGGCGCATACGATGTCGTCGAAGCAGACGGTACAATCAACGATGACTACCGGATCGAATACTTGCGGGCCCATATCGAGCAAATGGGACAAGCGATTGAAGAAGGTGTCGACTTGATCGGGTATACGAGCTGGGGATGCATCGATCTCATCAGCGCAAGTACGTCGGAGATGTCAAAACGTTACGGCTTTATCTATGTCGATCAAGACGACTATGGCAACGGCACGCTCGAGCGAAAGAAGAAAAAGTCATTTGATTGGTATAAGCAAGTGATCACATCGAATGGTGAACAATTGTAATCAACGGAGTCATCAACATGAACAAGCGTCCATTCCTCGCGGAACGGACGCTTGTTTTGATTTATTCGTTACACGTTGGTCGGTAACTTGGCTTTTGCTTCGCTCAATTGCGTACGGACGGAGTCGAACCCTGTTCCGCCGTAGCTGTTGCGACGTTTGACGGCCGTCACCGGAGAGAGTGCCTCGTACACGTCCTGTTCAATCAATCCAGAGTGGGCATGATACGTCTCAATCGGCAGCTCCGCCAAATACAGACGATGATCGATACAGTATCGGACGAGTGTCCCCGTCACTTCATGCGCCTCCCGGAAAGGCATGCCTTTCGCCGTCAAATAGTCGGCGAGCTCGGTTGCGTTCGAAAAATCGCGCTCGGTCGCTTGTTTCATCATGTCCGTGTGGAACGTCATGTCTTGAATCATGCCGGCCATGATGCTGAGGCTCCCTTGAAGCGTCTTGACGGTGTCAAACATGCCTTCCTTGTCTTCTTGCAGGTCTTTGTTATAGGCGAGCGGCAAGCCTTTCATGATGGTCAGCAGCCCCATCAGATTGCCGACGACCCGTCCCGACTTCCCGCGGACGAGTTCGGCCATGTCCGGGTTCTTCTTCTGAGGCATCATGCTCGATCCCGTCGAGAACACGTCAGAGATCGTGATGAACCGATACTCTTCACTGCTCCAAAGAATCAACTCCTCGCAGAACCGTGACAAGTGCATCATGAGGAGCGACGCGTTCGATAAAAATTCCAAGATGAAATCACGGTCGCTGACGGCGTCCAGGCTGTTCGGATACACGTTTGCGAAGCCAAGCAACTCGGCCGAACGGTGGCGGTCGATCGGGAACGTCGTCCCGGCGAGAGCCCCGGCACCGAGTGGGCTCATGTCGATCCGTTTCAAGCTGTCACTGAAACGCTCCTTGTCGCGCTCGAGCATCCAGAAGTAAGCGAGCAAGTGATGGGCGAGCGAGACTGGCTGGGCCCGTTGCAAGTGCGTATAGCCCGGCATAATCGACTCGACGTTTTGAGCGGCGTGGTCATAGAGTGCCGTCTGCACGGCTTCAATCCCTTCGATTGTCTCGAGGACGCGGCGCTTCAAATAGAGGTGCATATCGGTCGCGACCTGATCGTTCCGGCTGCGGGCCGTGTGCATCTTGCCAGCGACCGACCCGATCTCTTCATGCAACAACGCCTCGAGGTTCATATGAATGTCTTCATGGAAGACGTTGAACGTCAATTCGTTCGCTTGTGCCTTCTTGGCTAGCGTCTTCAAACCAGCGACGATTTGCTTGACTTCGTCCGTCGTCAAGATATGTTGCTCCCCGAGCATCGTCACGTGGGCGATGCTCCCTTCGATATCTTCTAACACGAGCTGGGCGTCGAAATGAATCGAGGCCCCGAACTCGTCGACCCATTCACTGGCCGTCTGTTCGAACCGGCCGCCCCATAGTTTACTCATGCACCATCGTTCCTTTCTCTGCGAGCACTTCCGCTTGCACTTTCGTCGGCAGCCCCCAAAGTTTGATGAAGCCGACGGCCGCTTGCTGGTCGAACGTGTCGGCTGACGTGTATGTCGCGAGGTGCTCGTCATAGAGCGAGATCGGTGACTTCCGTCCGTCGACGATGGCCTGTCCTTTGAATAGTTTCATCCGGACCGTACCGGTCACCGTCTGTTGCGTCTCATCGATGAAGGCGAGGAGTGCTTTCGTCAATGGTGAGTACCAGAGACCGTTATAAATCGTCTCTGTCAACTTCTGTTCGACGATCGGTTTAAAATGGGCGACTTCCCGGACGAGTGTGAGCGCCTCGAGCGCCTGGTGTGCGGTGATGAGCGTCATCGCGCCCGGTGCCTCGTACACTTCCCGCGATTTGATGCCGACGACCCGGTTCTCGATATGGTCGATTTTCCCGATGCCGTGGGCCCCGGCGACGATGTTCAACTGCTCAAGAATGGCTGTGAACGTCGCCGCTTGTCCATTGATGGCGACCGGTACACCGGCGTTGAATTCGATTTCGACATAGGTCGGTTCGTTCGGTGTGTCTTCGAGTTGCGCCGTCAATTCATAGGCGCTCGCTGGTGGAGCGGCCCAAGGGTCTTCGAGGATGCCGCATTCGACAGCCCGGCCCCAAATGTTATGGTCGATCGAGAACGGTTCTTCTTGGACGATTGGGATTGGGATACCGTGCTCGGCCGCATAGGCGATCTCTTCTTCCCGCGACCATTTCCACTCCCGGACCGGGGCGATGATTTCAAGCGACGGATCGAGCGCATGGATCGACACTTCGAACCGGACTTGGTCGTTCCCTTTCCCCGTGCATCCGTGAGCGACGGCGATGGCACCTTCGGCTTGTGCGACCTCGACTAGCTTCTTCGAGATGAGCGGGCGCGATAGGGCAGAGACGAGCGGATAGACGCCTTCATACATAGTATGTGCCTGCATCGAGTAACGGGCGAAATCGTTGACGAATTCATCGACCGCATCGATGACGACCGATTTGACGGCCCCGACTTTGAGTGCTTTCTGTTGAATGCGTTCCAAGTCTTTTCCTTCGCCGACGTTCAAACAGCAGGCGATGACGTCATACCCTTGTTCATCCAACCATTTGATTGCGACCGATGTATCAAGTCCACCTGAATAAGCTAATATGAGTTTTTGTTTCATTTCCTTACACCCCTTATACATAATTATTCATCTGTATTTATAAATATACGAATTACTCTAACGTATGCTTCGCCGTAAAGCAACCTTTTTGGCGAAAAAAAAAGAATCACTTGTGAAAGTGATCCTTCATTGGACGATTTCGAGCTCTGGCATCCACTGCGACATATGTTGGCTCGTGGCCTCGAACAGCTCCGGCTTGGCCGACTGTAACGGGACGACCTCGAACGGACCGTCGGCACTTGTGCGGCGGGTGAACGTCGGATAGAACATCGGGTTGGCGAGTTCGAACGTCGTCTCATCCGCCTCGACCGTCTTGACGACATCGATGCCGACGATGCCACCTGTATTCCGGTCGTCCCCTTGTTGTCCGGACAGGAAGTTGCCGAGCGAGTAGGCGACGAACGTCCGATTGCCTTCGGCGCCATCCACCCAGGCGACCGGTTGGAGGACGTGGGGATGGTGGCCGATGATGAGATCGACCCCGAGGTCGGACAGTTGTTGGACGAGCGTCTGTTGCGCCTCGTTCGGGACCGTCTCGTATTCGTTACCGAAATGAAGCGAGACAACCGTGATATCGGCCGCTTGTTCGGCCGCTTCGATTTCAGGGGTCATCGCCTCGAGATCAATGTAATTGACGTGATACGGTTGTTTCGGAACGACTCCATTCGTCCCGTACGTATAGGCGAGAAAGGCAAATGAGATGTCATTCTCGGTCAGCGTCCGAAGCTCGGACTTGTCCGCCTCCGATAAGAATGAACCGGTGTACGGCATGCCGATCTCGTTCCAGTGCGCGATTGAATTCTCGATGGCCGTGACACCCCGGTCGAGCGTATGGTTGTTCGCCGTCGTTACCAAGTCGACGCCAGCGTCTTGGAGCGCATCGCCGACCTCATACGGACTGTTGAAGGCGGGATAACTCGATAAACCGATTTCACTGCCCCCAATCATGCTCTCTTGGTTGGCGATGGCGATGTCGGCCTCGGTCAAAATCGGAGCGATCGGTTCGAAGGCGGCGGTGAAATCATAGCCGTCTCCGCGCTTGGCGGCATTATACACGCTGTCGTGCAATAAGATATCGCCAATCGCATAGAGCGACGTCGTCGTCACGACGGGTTCTGGCTCTTCAGGAACAGGGGCCGGGGCTTCCGCCTCCGCCTCTGTCTCTGGTGCCGGAGTCTCCGTTTGCTCCGTAGACGTCTCGACGTCAGCGGTCGCACAGCCGAACAGAAAGAGGAGGGGCAAGGTCAACATGGCTTGTTTATACGGGATTACTCGTTTCAACGGACGAGTCACTTCCTTTCGTGTGATCCAAACTGGTCTACTCAAGTCATTCGCCATGGAAGAAGAATGTCCTTGTCAGGGCACAAGAAAAAAGTGCCAGGCTATAGTAGCATGGCACTCCGAGTGTTAAATCCGTTCTGTCTTCAAGATGTGTTCCATTTCCTCGAACTCGTTCGTGATCGTCGTGCTCGGTGGCGGTGTCAGCAAACTGACGACATAAATGGCGAGGCTCGACAAGAAGAAGGCAGGAATCATCTCATATAGCTCGCCGAAGGTCCCGAACCAATCGGCAGCAACGTTTTTCCAGACGATGACGATGAACGCACCGGTCAACATCCCGGCCAGCGCGCCTTGACGCGTCGTCCGTTTCCAGAACAGGCTGAACAGGATGAGTGGACCGAACGATGAGCCGAATCCGGCCCAGGCATATCCGACCAAGTTCAAAATCGTGTCATCCGCCCCGAACGCGAGCCAAATCGAAATGAGCGAGACGAGGATGACGGTAATCCGTCCGACCATGACGAGTTCGCGGTCGCCGGCGTCTTTGCGGAAGAACTTCTGATAGAAATCAGTCGTCGCCGCACTCGATGAGACGAGGAGCTGTGACGAGATCGTCGACATGATGGCTGCAAGCAAGGCTGCGAGCAACACGCCGGTGATGAGATCGACGAACAACAAGTCAGATAGATTGATGAATACATTTTCTGGGTTGTCAATCTCAAGCCCGCGCTGGGTGTAGTAGGCGAGTCCGAACAATCCGGTCGCCATGGCCCCGACGACGGTGAACAACATCCACGAGATGCCGATGCGTCGAGCCTTCTTAATGTCTTGCAGCTTCTCGATGGCCATAAAACGGACGATGATATGCGGTTGCCCGAAGTAACCGAGCCCCCAAGCGAAGAGCGAGATGATGCCGATGAGCGATTGACCCGTCAATGGATCGAGCAACGCCTCATCAATATCACCGATCGTCCGAAACGCGGCACTCACCCCGTCAGTCGCCGTGATGGCGATGGCCGGTACGAGGATGAGGGCGAACAACATGATAAGTCCTTGGACGAAGTCGGTCCAACTGACGGCCAAGAAGCCACCGATGAACGTGTACAAGATGATGATCGAAGCCAAAATCAAGACACCCGTCCCAAAGTTGATATCGAAGACCGCTTCGAACAAGCGACCGCCGGCCACGAACCCGCTCGTCGCATAGAGTGTGAAAAAGACGAGTGTGACGGCCGCGGAGAACGTCCGCAACGTCCCGCGTGAATCCTTGAATCGTTTCTCAAAGAAATCTGGAATCGTGATGGCATCCTCGGATAAATATGAGTATGTCCGCAAGCGAGGTGCGACGAGCAACCAGTTCAAGTAAGCGCCGATCGTCAACCCGATGACGATCCATCCGCTCGAGAGTCCCGTCGCGAACATCGCGCCCGGCAATCCCATCAATAGCCAACCACTCATATCGGAGGCACCAGCCGATAAGGCCGCCACGGCCGGACCAAGACCGCGTCCTCCGAGCATATAGTCGCCGATGCTCTCAGTTCGCCGATAGGCGATGACACCGAGTAACACCATGAGCGCCATATACACTGTAATCGAAATCAATACACCGTTCATATAACATCCCCCTCGTTCATAATGAAAACGCTTTCAAACTTTATGGATTGCACCATGAAAAAATTTTGTCACAAAAATGAATGAAGTGCACGATTTTGTTTGAGGATTGACCAAATAATCAAATTATTTGGCGAAGCAAGTTGTGAGGTGGTCATTGACGAGGCCGGTCGCTTGCAGATGGGCATAGATGGTCGTCGGGCCTAAAAATTTGAACCCGCGGCGCTTCAAGTCTTTGCTCACTTGATGGGACAGTTCGGTCGTGGCGGGGATATCGTCAGTTGATGCCCATTCGTTATAAATCACCGAATTGTCGACGAATGACCAAATGTAGGCATCGAACGTCCCGAACTCTTGTTGAATCTCCATGAAACGCTTGGCATTATTGATGGACGCCTCGATTTTACGACGGTTTCGAACCAGGCCTGGATTGGTCATCAATCGTTCCACATCCGTCTCATCGAACGAGGCGACGGTCATGACGTCAAAATCGGCATAGGCGTCTCGATAATGCTCGCGCTTCCGTAAGATGGTGATCCAGCTGAGGCCGGCCTGGGCGCTCTCGAGCGTCAAACACTCGAAATGCTTTCCATCATCATGGACGGGCTTGCCCCATTCTTCATCGTGATAACGAACGTACAACGGGTCAGTGCCGCACCATGGGCAACGTGTAACTTCAGTCATGTCATGTCCTCCATTTCCTTCTAATATTCCATTTTAACATGTTAGTGCGGTTTTTGAGCAGGCGTGACGGGTATAGAAGGAACTATTGGAGGGTGAAGCAAATGAGAGACTGGATGATCCAGGTCATTGAACAGTTCGGTTACTTTGGCATCGCGTTCATGATTTTCATTGAGAACGTGTTCCCGCCGATTCCTTCGGAGGTCGTGCTCTTGTTCGGCGGGTTTTTCGCGGTGAAGACCGATTTGATTGTCCCGCTTGTCATCTTCGCAGCGACGGCAGGCGCCATCTTAGGAGCGGTATTATTGTACGGCATCGGATTGTATTTGGACGTCGAGCAGATTGAGAAGTGGACGAAACGATACGGCAAATGGATTCGGCTCGATATCGCCGACGTGCATCGGGCTGACGCTTGGTTTGATAAATACGGGGGATGGATGGTGTTCTTTGGCCGTTTGATGCCCGTCGTTCGGAGTTTGATTTCAATCCCGGCCGGTATGTCGAACATGCCGTTCTTGAAATTTTTGTTGCTCAGTACGGCGGGGACGGTGATTTGGAATACCATTCTCATCTATATCGGCATCCGCGTCGGCGAGAATTGGGAATCAATTTTAAGCTATTTGGATGTGTACTCGTATGCCATTTACGGTCTGATGGCAGCCGGGCTGGTCGTATTTTTCATTTGGCGCAAAAAGCGGAAGAAGAAACAGGCCTCTTCATTCTAAACAGAAAGGACCGATCTTCGGGAGAAGATCGGTCCTTTCTGTCACGGTTCATTCGTTCGAACCGTTCTTGTTCTCGTCGGGCAAAACTTTTTCTAGTTTTTCTTCCGTCTTGGCCGCTAAAATCTCAGAGAAGCGGAACAAGACGATCCCGATGATGGCCGAGACGAAAATATACAGCCCGACGAACAAGTTGATCGCCCCGTTCGATAAGGCGGTGAAGAGAATCGAGAACTCACCGCGCGGAGCGAGCGAGAAGCCGGCCTCGTTCGCCTGAACCCTTGTCAGGCCATACATGCGGCCGCCGATGCGCCCGACAATCCATTTCGATAGGACACCCCAGACAATGAGAACGAAGAAGAGCGTGTTGACGAAAACGCCTTGATCCAGATTGATTGAGATCCCGAACGAGATGAAGAAGATTGGCAAAAACAAATCACGAACGGGGACCGTCAACCGTTTCAACGGACGGACGTCGTGAATGCCCGCGAGCATGATGCCGGCGATGAACGCCCCGAGAATCTCGGACAGTCCGAATACCATTCCGATTCCGGCGAAAAAGAGAATCAACCCGATCAAGCCAATGCTCGCATCGTCTTGCCGCAGCAGATGTTTGGCAATCTTCGGCTGTTTCTTGACGAAGCGCGATCCGATAAAGAGCAACACGCCGAAGATGAGGAAGCCGGCGAACACTTTCCCGATATCAGACACATGAATCGGTTCGTCCTGGATGATGAACGGGGCGACGGTCAAGATGAGCGGAGCAACCATGTCTTCAAAAATCAGGAGTGCCAAAACGAACTCTTTCACATCTTCATGCTTGTCCGCGTGCCACTCGAGCAGACGTGCCGAAATCGACGAACTCGTCGCAAACAAGACGGCACCGATTAAAAACGATTGTGAGAAGTCGAGTCCGAACAGCATGGCGATTCCGATCGTGACCCCGAAGGCGAGCACGATGTCGAGGACACCTGCCTTCCATACCTGCTTGAGGCGCTTCATCAACTCTCCGAGCGGGAACTTTAACCCGAGTAAAAAGAATAAGAGGATAATCCCGATTTCGCCGGCGATTTTAAAGACCTCGTTTCCATTCCAGAAGAAACCGACGGCGACGCCGATGGCGATAAAAGCGAGAATACTTGGAAAGAATAACCGCTCGATAATGAGGCTGAGCACGGAGATGGCGGCAAGCGCCAGGCCGAGCAAGACGATCATGTTCAGTTCCATACGTCACCCCTTGAATTCGAAAGGTATATTGGTCGACGGGTCAGTCCCGGTTCCATTGGTACTCCATCCCGACCGATTCCGGGCGCGAATAGTCAAACCCGAATTGCCGGTACAATCCATCGGCCGGTATATCCGCAATAAGACTGATGATGGCCGTCTCGTCAGCTTCCTGTAAAATCCAGTCCATCAACTGCGCGACAATCAATTTTCCGAGTCCGAGCCCCTGACATTCCGGGTCGACGACGATATCGACAAGGTGGAACACCATCCCGCCGTCTCCGACGACACGACCCATCCCGACCATGTGTTCATCTTTATACAGGCAGACGCCATATAGCGTGTTGGCCAGTCCTTTCACCGTCCCCGAGTCGGAACGTTTCGGCATTCCGGCTATGACGCGTAGGCGCTGATGCTCCTCCGGTGTCGGTGTCTCGTTCCGTACTTCCACTTCATTGACCATATCGCTACTTCCTCTCTGTGCATAAGTTAAAATTATTTTCCCGCTATATTGAATCAGTAAACCTTGATTTCCGTTGCACGTTATTCAGATAATGGAAGCATGATCGACAGAAAAGGACGTGTCCATATGATAGAAGGTCAAACCATTTTACCCGCGCTCCACGACATGCGGGACCTCGAGAAATTCGTGACGGGACCGTTTCGTGTCGGGGTATTGCTCGAAGTACACGTCGCCCGTCTCGATGCTGTGTTTCAGTTGTTGGCGGCCCATGACAAACATGTCTTCGTCCATCTCGACTTGATTCAAGGGTTGAAGGCGGATGAATATGCGACCGAATATATTTGCCAGACGTATCGTCCGTACGGCATCATCTCGACAAAAGGCAGCGTCATTTTAAAGGCGAAACAAAAACAGGTCAAGACGGTCCAACGTCTATTTTTAATCGATTCAAGCTCGCTCGAGCGCAGTTATCGCCTCATCAAACGGACACAACCGGACTATATTGAAGTGTTGCCGGGTCTCGTCCCGAAGTATATCCGGTCCGTAAGAGCGGAGACGGGAATCCCGGTCTTCGCCGGCGGCTTGATTTCATCGCCTGAAGAAGTCGAGGCCGCTCTCGAGGCGGGTGCGACGGTCGTGACGACGTCTGACCAACGCCTCTGGACAATCGAATAGGACTCGTTTTCATCGAATCGGGGTATGTGACACTGCAGGAGGGATGTATATGAGACAGGTTATGATTATCACGGGCGTCAGCCAAGGGATCGGACATGAGTTGGCACGTCATTTCCGTGACACGTATCACGTCATCGGAGTCGACAAAGGAAACGATCCGCAGCTGGACGAGGTGACGTTTTATGAGATGGATTTGGGGGACCATGAGGCGATCGCTCGCGTGTTCGCCGACATTCAGCGCCAAGTCGGCGTCGCCCACGTGCTGATTAACAACGGTGGCGTCTCGTCACTCGTCAAACCTTTGGCTGAACTTGACGTCGAGACGTTTAAACAAGTGATCGACGTCAACCTCGTCGGAACGTTCGCTTGTGCCAAGGCGTTCTTAACGTTGAACGAGGGGGCGGGATATGGGCGCATCATCAATCTGGCCTCGACGCGCTCCCTTCAAAATGAACCTGATTGGGAAGCGTACGGAGCGTCAAAAGGTGGTATCGTGTCATTGACCCAGTCGATGGCGGTCTCGCTAGCGGAGCGTCCGATCACGGTAAATGCAATCAGTCCGGGCTGGATTCATACGTCGGATGAGCCGCTCCGTGACATCGACCATGCGCAACATCCGTCGGGCCGGGTCGGGAAGCCGGACGATATCGTCCGAGCGGTCGCTTATTTGATTGATGAGCAGAACGATTTCATCAACGGGCATAATCTCGTCGTCGACGGCGGAATGACGAAGAAGATGATTTATGAACCGTGAGTCGCTCAATCGGGACCATTACCCTATATTTTAACGTGCGATATGAGTAGATGGGACTAGACACGGGTAAAGGATGGGAAAGCTCTAGGATCCCATTTATTTAAGGAGGAATCGTCGTGCACCAGCTGATTGAAGAGGCACTCCGATTCGCGGCCGTCCGTCACGATGGACAGTTTCGAAAAGGAACGAATATTCCCTACTTGACCCATCCCGTCGCCGTATCGATGTTGCTCGTCGAAGACCGGCAACCGGTCCCGGTCGTGGCTGCCGGCCTGCTCCATGATTTGCTCGAAGACACGTTGACGACCGCTGAAGAAATTGAGGAACGGTTTGGCAGTGAAGTGAGACGACTTGTTCAGGCTGTATCGGAACCAAACAAGCACTTATCGTGGGAAGAACGAAAACGGATGACGATTCAACACGTGCACACGATGCAGTATGACGAAGTGGCGATTTTGGCGGCAGACAAGTTACATAACCTTCGTTCGATTCGACTCGACGTCGAGTCTGCCGGTAAGCAAATATGGGATCGCTTCAGACGACCCCTCCGCGATCAGTCGTGGTATTATCATGAGCTGCTCCAGGCGTTGACACCGTTCAGACAGACGACGACGCTCATCGAGTCGTTCGAGACCGAGTTGAACTTGTTATTCTATGGTGTCACCGAGGAGCGTTCCGATAAGCTCGAAAAATTGTTCGACGTCATTCAGCACGGGTTTCACGAAGAGGACTGGCTCCAAGAGACATCGACGCTCTGTCAGACGGCCTATGAGTTACATGAGGCGATGCGCGAAGGGTATCGTCACGGCACGGACGTCAATCAACCGGAGCTTGACGCCTTGTCCGCACAATTGAAAGAAGCAGGGCTATGGGAACGTTTACCGCTCCCGATGCTCCAAGCGATTGATGAACTGTCCTACCGGACGGCGATGCCAGTCGATGACGTCGTCGCCCATTTAAGGTTCAATTGATTGTCAAATGACCTTCAATGTGATATATTCGTCGTGAACATAAGAGGGGGAGTAGCGACCACAACCGTGGTCGGTGGGTCGTCATTACGGTGCAATGCACTCGGTCCACCGAGCTTCTTACCAAGTCCGCAAGACCTTTTTATGGATGCTTTTTTGGCGTCCATAAAGAGGTCTTTTTGAATTCATGAAAAAGGGGAGACTTATTCAAATGGTATTTATTTATTTCATCTTGGCCGCAGCCATCACCGTTTACGCTGCCATGAAACTCTCGACTTACGCTGACGTCATCAGTGAGAAGTCGACGATGAGCGGGATGCTCGTCGGGACGGTATTGCTGGCCGGTGCGACATCGCTGCCGGAAGTGACGACGAGCGTCTCGGCCGTCATGATCAACAACCCGGATATCGCCATCGGGAACATGCTCGGATCGAACTTGTTCAACATTTTCATCTTGGCGATGTTCGATCTCTTCTATCGTCAGAAACGCTTGTTCAATGAAGCGAGCCGAGATCATCTCTATACGGCCGGTCTCGGGCTCATGTTGACGCTCGTCACGATGATTGCTCTCATCGTGCGCATCGATTTCACGATTCTCGGCATCGGAATTGACGCCTTGTTGATCGCGGTATTGTATGGGATCGGGATTTACTATATCGGAAAACGCCCGCAACAACCTGCCGTTGAGCGGGAAGCTGCCCACGAGGCGGTTCAAAAAGTCGGTGCCAGTGCGACGAGTTCGATCACGGTCAAACGTGCGATCGTCGGTTTCATCATCGCCGCACTCGTCATCATGGCGGCAGGGACGGCGCTATCTGTGTTAGGTGATCAAATCGCCGTCGTCACCGGCCTCGGTTCAAGCTTTGTCGGCAGTTTCTTGATTGCCGCGACGACTTCGCTTCCAGAGGCGGTATCGGTATTTGTCGCCTTGAAACTCCGTAACGTCAACTTGGCGTTCGGTTCGATTTTAGGAAGTAACGTCTTCAACATGCTCATTATCGCCATGTCAGACGTGTTTTACCGAAACGGCTCGATTTTGGCCGACGTAGCTGCGTCTCACTTGGTGACGGCAATCGGAATCACGATTTTGTCGGTGTTGGTCATGTATACGCTTCTTCGCAAAGATGTGACGTCGAAACTGCGTTACATCTTGCCATCGGCGCTTGTCGTGCTCGTCTACTTCGCTTCGTCTTACTTCATCTTCATCGGTTAATCTGGCACGGTGTCCTCCGAGACACCGTGTTTTTTTGTTTACCGCGGTCCGAGGAATCACTTTTCATCGTCTTGGGTATAGAAGGAGGGAAGGAGGGGTGGCGATGCAAATGCATTCCGTAGAACGTTTAGATGAGTATGTCGTTTTAATCCCAGCCTATAATCCGGATCAAGCGCTCGTCACACTTGTGCGCGAGCTGAAAGAGACGGGATTTGTCCATGTCATCGTCGTGAACGATGGGAGTGTCGAGCCATCCCAAACTGTCTTCGATGAGGTCGGGAAGTGGGTGACGACTGTTCTCGTCCATGAACGGAATCAAGGCAAGGGTGCGGCGTTGAAGACGGGGATTCGTCACGTCGTCGAACGATTCCCCGGTACGCATGGTGTCATCACCGTCGATGCGGACGGACAACATCTGCCGGAGGATGTAAAAAGCTTGTATGAAGCAGGGGTTCAACGGCCGCACCATCTGGTCATGGGATGTCGTGATTTTTCTGGTGCGCATATTCCGTTCCGAAGCCGATTCGGGAACCAGATGACACGTGGTGTCATGCTCGTCGGCAGCGGGCTTCGACTGAAAGACACCCAGACCGGTCTGCGGGCCGTTCCGTTGCGCTATGCGGAACAGTTGCTCGACGTGCCCGGGAACCGCTATGAGTTCGAGATGAACATGTTGACGTTCACGAAACGTTGGCAAGTCCCGATTCAACAGATTCCGATTCAAACCGTGTATGTGGCCGAGAACGCCTCATCCCATTTTCGCCCGGTCATCGACTCGATTCTGATTTATCGCATGTTTTTAGCCTATTCGTTATCCTCGGTCGCCTCATTTTTATTAGATATCGGCGCCTATGCCTTGTTCATCTTTTTATTGAATCCGTGGTTCGAGACGACTCATGTCTTGATTGCGACGGTATTGGCCCGCATCATCTCGTCCTTATTCAATTACGTGGTGAATCGAAAAGTCGTATTCGAGTCGAAAGCGAGACGGGCGATGCCGAAATACTTCGGTCTCGTCGGCTTGCAGATGGCGTTGTCGGCCGGTCTCGTCTATGTATTGTTCCTGTTGTTTCGGGACGGGGAAGTGTGGATTAAAGTGTTTGTCGACAGCCTTTTGTTCGTCGTCAGTTATTATGTCCAAAAAAGATGGATCTTTAAACGGTAACAGGCCAAGACGAGTGTCTTGGCCTGTCTGGCATGCATATGGTTCAATAGGCGAGCTTCCCGATCTTGACCGATGTATAGCGGTGCAGTTCACGCGGGTCATGTATCCCGGTCTTTTGCATCATGTCGCGCATGAGCAATGCGCAGACACGGGCATCTTCAGCCGCATCGTGATGGATGAACGGGACGTTCAAATATTCCGCCATCGTGTTCAGCTTGTGATTCGGCAGTCCAGGATACAGTTTTCTCGACAGCTTGACGGTACAGCCGTACTCGATCGTCGGAAACGTATATAAATCATATTTGGCGATCGCTTTCTTGAAAGCGCCCATATCAAATGAGGCATTGTGCGCCATGACGAGGTCGACATCCCGCAGCGTCGGATAGAGCTGTTCAAGCACCTCGGGTAAGGCTGGAGCGTCCCAGACGTCGCTCGGCCGGATGCCGTGGACGCGGATATTGCCTGCGTCAAAGTCTTCTTCTGGATTGACGAGTAGTTGGTTCGTCTCGATGATTTCACCGTCGACGAGTAGGCTCCAGCCGACAGAGCAGATGCTGCGACTATCGCGGTTGGCCGTCTCGACGTCGATGGCAAGAATTGAATGTGACATAATCGGTCCCTTTCTCATAAAACAAGTATAAAAAAAGTCTAACATATCGTTAGACTAAAAAGCGATTATGCGGCCACGAGGTTGCGACACGCCTCGGCACAGCGGAGACACGCTTCGGAACAACGTTGGCAATGGTCATGCAAATGGCGGCCACATTCGACGGCGCACGTGTCGCACACCTGGGCGCAGAGTGCAGCAATCGGTTTGGTGAAAGCCGAATCGGTCTCGAGCGCGTTCAAGGCGAGCGCACACACTTCCGAACATTCTTTCGTCAGCCGGATACACTCGGCGACCATCAATAAATCCTCTTCTTGTAAACATTTTGAGAAACAGTGATTGCTTGCCCGCATACAGTCGATGACGGCTAAAATGGTCTCTTCGACAGAGGCACGATCCATAGTAAGTCCCCCTTAGAATAATGATGTCTTACAATCATTACCCGCTACCAGGTGACTTAAACCGGGCGGAGACGCAAAAAAGTCACCCCTCAAATGAGTGGTGACTTCCATAATGGAGCATAGCGGGCTCGAACCGCTGACCTCCACGCTGCCAGCGTGGCGCTCTCCCAGCTGAGCTAATGCCCCGTTCGAAAATTATTATATCATCCTAGTAAAACATTTGGCAATGGGTATTTTTAAATTTTTTTGAACAAAGTTTAATCGGGCGTAAACGTGGGAAAATCATGGGTAATGTTATTCTACGAAAGCAGGTGTTATCTATGGAAATGATTTTACTCGCACTCTTACCTGCCTTGATGTGGGGGAGTATCCCACTCATCGTCTCGAAAGTCGGCGGCAAGCCGATTCAACAGTTAATCGGGACGACGATTGGGGCGATGGTGATGGCGGTCATCATCGCACTCGTCTTCAATCCGGAGTTCACGACGCTCGCAATCGTGACCGGCTTCATATCTGGTGTGTTCTGGGCACTCGGGCAATATTTACAGTTCCAGTCGTTCCAAATTTTAAGTGTATCGAAAGCGATGCCGATCAGCACCGGGATGCAACTCGTCGGGACGTCGTTGTTCGGGGTCATCGTGCTCGGCGATTGGAAGACGACGACCGAGTTGTGGCTCGGCTTTTCTGCGCTCGTGTTGATTATCATCGGGGCGGCACTGACGTCATACCAACAACAAAAAGATGGCGATAGCAGCAGCGCCTTGAAGAAAGGTTTGCTCGTCCTGCTCGTGTCGAGTATCGGTTATGTGACGTATGCCGTCTTGACGAACTATTTCGAGGTCGACGGCATCACGGCCATCTTGCCGCAGTCGGTCGGGATGTTCGTCGCGGCGCTCTTGTTCAGCCTGCGTGAGAAAGATGTGAAGAAGTTCGATCCGAAGACGTTCAAAAACATTTTGGCCGGTCTCGCTTGGGGGATCGGGAACTTCGGGCTGTTCGTGTCAAGCGGTGAAGTCGGCATCGCGACGTCATTCGCCTTGTCCCAATTGAACGTCGTCGTGGCGACGCTCGGCGGGATTTATCTATTGAAAGAAGAGAAGACGACGAAAGAACGTGTCTTCGTCTTTATGGGAATCGGGCTCATCGTCGTGGCCGGATTCATGCTCGGGATTGCCAAGAGCTAAAAAGACGGGTCAGACGACCCGTCTTTTGTTTACCAGGCTTGCTCGATGAATGCGTCGCGCCCAGATTTCTTCCGGTCCTCTTTATAGTGGGCCGGATTTTTTTTATGGAAGTCTTGATGATATTCCTCGGCCGGATAGAACGTGTCGGCCGGTAGAATCTTCGTGACAATCGGCTGTTTGAAGCGTCCGCTCGCCGCGAGCGCGTCGCGACTCTGTTCTGCTTTCACGCGTTGGTCTTCCGTATGATAGAAGATGGCCGGCGCATATTGGCTGCCGCGGTCTTGGAACTGGCCGCCGTCATCGGTCGGGTCGGTCTGAATCCAATACAGTTCGAGCAGTCGTTCATAAGCGAACAGCGTCGGGTCGAACGTGATCTCGACGACCTCATAGTGTCCCGTCGTCCCTGTCTTCACTTGTTCATACGTCGGGTCATTGACGTGACCTCCCGTATAACCGGATACGATTGACTCGATGCCAGGTTGTTCCTCGAACGGCGTCACCATGCACCAAAAACAGCCGCCTGCGAATGTTGCTTTTTCCATTAGTAATTCCCCCTCGATCAATTTCCAAAAAAAAGCGCCCATGTCATCGACATGAGCGCTCTGTCATATCGGCCAAGGCAAACTGCCTTGCTGGAAGTAGCACCTTGCCGAAGCAGGTTGCTGTGAAGTCATAGAGCCAGGTCTCTCGTTCACTCGAGATATCGATATGTAGTTGGTGAGAGCATCATACCATCAGATTTGAAGCGGCGTCAACGGTTTGGCTTGCGTCGAAGTTGGACCAAGGTGGCGCCGAGAATCAAGATGACGAGGACGATGGAGAGCGGTAGCGTATACGGGGCGTCCCCGGCATATAACTGTAAGAAGAACAAGGCAAAAACGGACAATAAGACGAGTACGTACGAACGGTTCATAGTAACCTCCCTTTTCTTTCAGTGTACCAAGTTACATATTCGTTGGCGAACGAAAACAGGAAATCATGTGGCGATAGCGAATACCATCGAGTGACCAAAGGAGGAATCTATATGACTGAACCAAACACATGTTTCGAACTCGATATCGAGACCGCCCATCGCGGATATAAAGAAGGAACGTTCACGGCGCGTGACGTGACGGCCTACTATTTGACCCGAATCGCCCAGTTGAACGATAAACTGAGAGCGGTCATTCAAGTGAACCCGGACGCCTTGTTCGAGGCCGAGGCGGCGGATCGCGCCTATCAACGAGGTGAGCGATTACCGTTGCTCGGCATCCCGGTGCTGATCAAAGACAATGTCGAGACGGCCGGATTGATGAAGACGACGGCCGGGGCCGTCGCCCTCGCGCATCACTTCGCCGGCCGGGACGCCCATCTCGTCCAAAGCTTGCGCGCGAGCGGGGCCATCATCCTCGGGAAAGCGAACTTGTCCGAATGGGCCAACTTTTTGACCGAGGGCATGCCAAACGGCTGGAGTGGGGTCGGTGGCCAGACGCTCAATCCGTATGGGGACAAGCTCGATGTCGGAGGGTCGAGTTCAGGTTCAGCGTCAGCGGTCGCAGCCAACTTGACGTTGCTCGCCGTCGGCAGCGAGACGAGCGGCTCGATTATCCACCCGAGCGTCCATAACGGAATCGTTGGCATCAAACCGACCGTCGGGTTGATTAGCCGCAGCGGCATCATTCCGATCTCCCGGTCGCAAGACACGGCCGGCCCGATGGCACGGACACTCCGGGATGCGGTGCTCGCCCTTGAGGCGATGGTCGGGGAAGATCCAGCTGACCCAGCGACGACGCATCTTCCGGCCGGTCCGCCTTACCGGACTTGTCTCGATGAGCGGCAAGCAGTCGGGATGCGTGTCGGCGTCGTCAAGACCGATCTGTCGGAAGAAGAGCAGGTGCTCTACGACGAAGCGATCGCATTGCTGAAACAGAGCGGCATCGAGATCGTCACCGTCGAACTGCCGACGAAAGCAGGGCTCGACCAAGGGGATATCCTGTACCATGAGTTCAAGCTCGGAGTCGAGGCGTATCTCGCCTCGACGACGCTCCCGTATGAGACGTTGTCGGATTTGATTAACTGGAACAACAGTCATCCGGAGACGATTCCGCACGGACAGAAGACGTTCGAGAAAGCGAACGAACAATCGGGCCGCTTGATTGAGGACGCCTATTTGACGCGCCGCCTCGACGACGTCTATCACGCCAAGACAGACGGCATCGACCGATTGTTGGCCGAGCAGGAACTTCATGCGCTCGTATTGCCGCATGACCACAATTATGACATGGCGGCGAAAGCCGGCCATCCGACTCTCACGATCCCGTATCGCTTGAAGGCGAGCGGGGCCCCGTTCGGTCTATCGTTCACCGGGACGAGCTATGCCGAACGCGACTTGATTCGTCTCGCCTATGCGTTCGAGCGTCACGTGACACGTCCCGTCCCACCGTTATAAGAACGTTGCACCGGTCGTCCACGTCCGCTACAATGGTACGTATGCGGATTGAAGAAAGGACAGATAGCAATGAAACCATCTATATACGGGCTGACATTCGATCAGCTGACGGAAGCGTGCGTCTCTTGGGGATACAGCGCCTTCCACGCTAGACAAATCTGGGACTCGCTCTATATCGACCGAGTCAAACACATCGAGGAGATCTCGGTACGGGCCGAGGTACGTGAGGCGCTCGCCGCCGAATACGTCATCTCGACGCAAGACCTGTTCGTCAAACAAGAAGCGGGCGACGGGACGGTCAAATTTTTACTTAAATTGCATGACGGACACTATATCGAGACGGTGCTCATGCGTCACAAATACGGACGTTCGGTCTGTGTGACGACGCAAGTCGGCTGCAACATCGGCTGTAGCTTCTGTGCGAGCGGCCTCTTGAAGAAGACGCGCGATTTGACGGCCGGCGAAGTCGTCGAACAGATCATGACCGTGCAACATTACTTGGATGAGGTCGGAGAAGGTGCCCGCGTCAGCCATATCGTCGTCATGGGAATCGGGGAACCGTTCGATAACTTCGATAACTTGATCGATTTCCTCCGTGTCGTCAAAGACGAGCGCGGACTCGCCATCGCACCGCGTAAAATCAACGTGTCGACGAGCGGTCTCGCCGACAAGATTTATAAGTTCGCGGACCTCGATCTTCGCATCAATTTGGCGCTGTCACTCCACGCCCCGAACGATGCGTTGCGGACGCAAATCATGAAAATCAACCGGGCGTTCCCGCTCGACAAGCTCATGCCGGCCATCCGGTATTACGTCGAGAAGACGAACAAACGGATCACGTTCGAATATATTCTTTTATCGAAAGTGAACGATTTGCCGGAGCACGCCGAGGAACTCGCCGACTTGATTGACGATATTAAAGACAAGTCATACGTCAACTTGATTCCGTACAATCCGGTCAACGAGCATATTCAGTATGAGCGGAGCACGTCTGAGGACATCATGGCGTTTTACGACGTCTTGAAGAAGCGGGGCATCAATACCGGTGTCCGCCTCGAGCACGGGACTGATATCGATGCGGCCTGTGGCCAGTTGCGCAGCAAGCATATGAATGTCGAAGGCGCAAAATGACAGAGACTCCTTGAATCTCCTGATTCAAGGAGTTTTTTTGTCTTCTGCCCTAGATGGATTGCCGGCCTGGTTCAGTATTTTTCGTCCGAGCGGTTGCTATTTTGGGAAATGTTGAATAGAGAGTGCCCCCTCAGGGAATAGTCACTTGAAATCAATGTAGAGAGTGGAGGCAATTCAATGGAGACAGTAAACGCTGCGTTATGGATTCGAGTTCGAAATACGCTTGGGGAAGGCCCGTGTTGGGATGCGGAACTGAAACGCTTCTATTGGGTCGATATCGAGGGACATACACTTTGGTGGTACGATGAGAAAGAAGATGAACTGTCGTCGTTCGATATGGGACAACAGATCGGGTTCGCGGTCCCGAAAGTGACGGACGGCGTCGTCGTCGGCTTGAAAGACGGAATCTATGAGTGGGACGAGACGTCAAAAGAGCTCGATAAAATCGTCGAACTCGACGACCCGGAAGAAAAGCTCCGCTTCAATGACGGAAAAGCCGACCCGTACGGCCGCATCTTCGCCGGCACGCTCCATCTTGAAGACGAGGCGGAACAAGCGACGCTATACCGGTTGAATCGCGACGGCACGACCGAGGTCATGTTGAGCGAGTTGACATTATCGAACGGACTGACATGGTCACCCGACCATTCGACGTTCTATCATATCGATACACCGACCGAGACGGTCCGTAAATACGCCTTTGACTTGAAGACGGGAACGCTCGGCGAAGGGGAGGCCATCATCGATTTCACCGTCGAGGAAGGATTCCCGGACGGCATGACGTCCGATGAGGAAGGGTTCTTATGGATTGCACACTTTGCTGGCGGCCGCGTCTCGCGCTGGAACCCGGAGACGGGTGAAAAAGTGCTCGAGGTGCTCGTGCCGGCCCCGAACGTCACATCGTGTTGTTTTGTCGGCGACGAATTGAACCAACTCGCCATCACGACGGCTCGTGAAGGGATGGATGACGAGGCGCTCAAAGCCCATCCGGACGCAGGGTCGGTTTTTAAAATCGATACAGACGTGAAAGGGATGCCGCTCTATCGGTTTGGACGATAAGGAGGTAAAGAGATGGTGAAGCGATTGCTCGTTCGTGCAGGCATCGGTTTGGCACTCGCGGCAGTGGCCCGGGTCGGGATTCAAAAACTATTGGATGCGAACCGGGAAGACGACCACACGTATTTGAATCCGCGCTGGGATGAGGCCCCGAGTGTCGATGCCGATAAGGATGAGGATGAGGTCGGTCTGACGCAGCTCGATTCGATTTATCGGGCCGAGTGGCAGGCGAACACGTATCCCCGCTCCGAGGCGGAACGCAAGGCGTTGGAAGAATAGGGAAAGGAACACGTCCGGGAACGGGCGTGTTTTTTTTCTTGACAAGACAATGGTGACCCGTCATTATCTAAAAAGTAATGATTACGATTTAGGAGTGGGGATACATGAAACGAATTCCAATCACGGTGCTGTCCGGTTATTTAGGGAGCGGCAAGACGACGTTGATGAATCATCTGTTGAACAATCGGTCCGGCAAGAAATATGCGGTCATCGTCAACGACATGAGCGAGTTGAACATCGACGAACGATTGATCGAGCAGAACGGCTTCTCGCGGACGGACGAAAAATTGGTCGAGCTATTGAACGGCTGCATCTGTTGCACGCTCCGTGAGGACCTGCTCGAAGCGGTACAGGAGATCACGAACGACCGTGAGCTCGACGGGATTATCATCGAGTCATCTGGCATCTCAGAACCGATTCCGGTCGCCCAAACGTTTACATACGCCGATGACGCCCTTGGCATCGACTTGACGAGCCGTGTCTATATCGATGCGATGGTGACGGTCGTCGATGCGTATCGGTTCTTGAAAGATTTCAACTCGGGCGAGTCGCTTCATGAACGGAAGCAGGCCATCGATGAGACGGACGTCCGCGAAGTCGTCGACCTGCTTGTCGACCAAATCGAGTTCGCGGACATCATCGTCTTGAACAAGGCGGACCGCGTGACCGAGACAGAACTCGGTGAGATGGCCGGGCTGTTGAAGGCGCTCAATCCAACCGCCAAACTGTTGACGTCAGTTTACGCGAACGTGGAGTTGACGGAGCTGTTGGACGTCAATCTTTTCGATTTCGAGCAGGCGATGCACGCCGCCGGCTGGATTCAAGAACTAGAGGCCGAGACACACACACCAGAGACGGAGGAATACGGCATCAGTTCGTTCGTCTATCGCCGCCGCCGTCCGTTTCATCCGGAGCGGCTCCACGCCTGGATCGAGGCGTTCCCGGATCAAGTCGTCCGCGCCAAAGGTTTCTTATGGATCGCCTCCCGGAACGACATCGCCTGCCTGTTCTCGCAAGCGGGGTACGCATCGACGCTCGAACACGCGGGACGTTGGCTCGCGACGCTGCCGGAGGAAGAGCGGAGTCTCATGTTCACGGCAGAACCTGAGCTCGCCGCCGACTACGTCGAGCCGAACGGGGACCGTCAGACGGAGCTCGTCTTGATCGGGCAGCGGATGGAGCGTGCGGTCATCGAGGCCGGACTCGACGCGTGTCTGTTGACGGATGAGGAGATGGCGCTCGATTGGACGACGTTGCAGGACACGCTTCCGGGGAACGGTATCGTGACTTTCACATAAACCGTTTACAAATTCGGAGCGGTCGTCTATACTTCTCGTTGCATAGATAACCGCATACATTGGACTACACTAGGGGTGCTTCGGCTGAGATGTGAGCATGGCTCCAATCCCTTATGACTCGATCCGGGTAATACCGGCGTGAGGAAGTGTGGCACTTTTTCTAATGGATTTTTACATTGGACGAGTGGCCGCATTCTCATGGATGCGGCTTTTTTGTGTACATACAATAAGGGGGAATAGAACATGAACAACCAATGTGGTACGAGTCCGATTGTCGGATTCCGCTTTACGCTGAGCCCAATGACATCTGATTTTGTGAGTGTCATCAAAGGGGCATTGAAAGAGACGAACTTGCAAAACGTTTGGCGGCATACCGATGACGTCTCGACGGTCATCCGGGGACGCAGTCAGCATGTGTTCGACGTGGCCAAAGCCGTCTTGTCACATGCAACGAAGACCGGGGAACATGTGTCGATGAGCGGGACGTTCTCGGTCGGGTGCCCAGGCGACACGGCAGGAGACAATCTGCTCGACGTGACGACTGATCCTGTGAACGGTCCTGTATCGACCCAGTACGTCTCTTCTCAGTTCGCCCTCTATCCGCTCGGGGACGCGAAGTATATGGACATCATCTACGAAGAAATTGCGTTTGCGAAAGAGCGTGGCGTCTTCAATGACTCGATGCATTACGCCTCGGGCATTCACGGCGACATCGAACCGGTGTTTTCATTTTACGAGGCGACGTTCGACCGGGTCCGTGCGAAGACGAGCCACGTCGTCATGACGGTGACGTTCAGCGTGAACAGCCCGTCACACGAGGGACGTAACGATGCTTAAGTCGTGGAAGTTAAAAGAAATCGTCTTGTTGGCCATTTTATCGGTCGTATTCGCTGTCGTCTATTTGGCGTTCGTCCATGTCGGGAATCTATGGGCTGGCTTGATCGGACCGATCGCGTACGAATGGATTTTCGGCATCTGGTTCATCGTCTCGATTATTGCGGCTTATATCATCCGCCGACCTGGCGCCGCATTCTTGTCCGAAGTGCTTGCGGCGACGATTGAGATGATGATTGGGAACGCGATTGGACCTCGTATGATTTTAGTCGGGATCATTCAAGGACTTGGTGCTGAAGCGGCGTTTGCGGTCACGGGCTACAAGCGATATGACCTTTGGGTGCTCATGCTGGCCGGATTTGGTGCAGCTGCGACGAGTTTCGCGTATACGTACGTCATGGGTGGACTTGCTGCCCTCAGTCCGACATACGTGGCGACGATGTTCGCGTTACGAGCGACGAGCGGGATGATCATTGCCGGTCTGGGAGGTAAGATTTTAAGCGACTTGTTGCTTCGGACGGGTGCGCTCGAAGGGTATGCCATCGCGCGTCAGGGACGTGTGCATGGTTGAGGCAGAACAGCTGTCATTCCGCTATCCGGAAAAACAGAGCAAAGTATTGACGGACATCACGCTTCAATTAACGGCTGGGAGGACTCTCATTACAGGGGCGAGCGGGTCGGGGAAATCGACATTGTTCTCTTTGTTGAATCGTCTGTATCCAGAGAACTGCGATGGAATCGTGACGGGCAAACTATATTTGTTTGACCGCTCTTATGATACGTATGCAGCTGGTGAGGTGAATCGTCGTGTCGGAACGGTGTTTCAAGATCCTGACAGTCAGTTCGTCATGCAGACGGTCGAGGAGGAATTGATTTTCACACTCGAAAATTTTGCCGTGGCGAGGGACGAGATGATGACGCGTGTGGCCAATATTTTAGCGGAATTGCAGTTGACCGATTATCGTGACCGAGTCATTCATGACCTTTCAGGTGGAGAAAAGCAACAAATCGCTGTCGCCTGCGCCTTGATCGGGAAGCCAGAATGGCTACTGCTCGATGAGCCGCTCGCGCACCTTGATCCCGAGACATCAACCCGTTTCGTTCAGTGGCTCGACAACGTCGCACAGACGGTAAACGTTGTCGTCATCGAACATCGACCCTTCCTATGGGGCGGGTTCTTCGACAGAGAAGTGGAACTCGTGAACGGACGCATCAACTATGATGGACCGTTCGTTGCCCGCCCGGATTATACGTTCTCTCCGGTTGAGGTGACAAAAGGAGATGATTTTTTATTTCACGTACCGCAATTAAACAAAAAAACATTCAATTTAGCAGCGAGCAAGCTGACCGTCGCCGAGGGTGATCTCATTGCCGTACTCGGTCGAAACGGCAGTGGCAAATCGACTTGGCTCAAGAGCCTTGCCCGCGAACATCAAGAAGTCGGACTCGTCCCACAATCTCCGGCTCATCTGTTTATCACGAGTGATGTGTCATGTGAGCTCGCATATGGCCATAATCGTCCGATTGGGGACATCATGAACCGGCTCGGACTTGGACCGTTTCGTAACGACCACCCACTCTCGCTTAGTCACGGGCAAAAACGAAGGCTCGCCATCGGCGTGATGATGCTCTCGAATAAACGGCTCATCGCGTTCGATGAACCGACTGCTGGACAAGATGAGGTATCGCTTCGTGCGCTTTATGAATTGATGGTTGAACGAATCCGCGCCGGCCAGACGGTTCTGTTTGTGACACACGACCTTAGTTTCGCCCGAATCGCGAACACCTATTACTTGATGCATGAAGGTTACTTGAGTGGGCCATATGATGCATCGCTCTGGAATGAGACAGAGCTACTACAAGCTCACGGTTTATTGCTGGAGGAATCGTGATGACGTTTCAAGAGATGAATCCGACGATCAAATTTATGACCGTGACGTGTCTCATGTTCGGTCTTGCCTTTATGTACAATCCATGGACGCCGCTTACGGTATTCATCGGAACGCTTATACTTCAAATTCTTTTTTCTAACGTGAACTGGAAGCGGTGGGGGCTATTCATGATTCCGTTTTTATTCACCGCGCTCGGGACATTGTGGACGACGCTCGTCTTTGGAAAAGAGACGGGCGGGGAGGTCATGTTCACGCTGTTCGGCAACGACGTCACCGTCGAAAATGTGATACTAGCAGCGACGCTCTCCTTACGGGTATTAGCATTCACCGCGTTGTCACTCCTGTTCACGTTGACGACGGACCCCAAACGGTTCGTCTACAGCTTGATGCAACAAGGGAAGTTGTCGCCTAAAATCGCTTACAGTGTCTTCGTCGGCTTTCGTTTCTTTCCGATTTTGAAGCATGAACTGATGCAGCTGTATGAAACGCATGCTTTGCGAGGCGTTCGTTTAGAGACGCGACTCGAACGCATTCGGCACGTTCCGAATTTAATCATCCCGCTTCTGGCCGGATCAATCCGACAAGCGGAACGCATCGCGTTCTCGATGGAGGCACGCGGGTTCACGGGGGAGCCTCGAGCTACCTATGAAGTGGTTCCCGTCACGCGGAGTGACTTTCTGATGGCGTCGCTCTTGATTGTATTGTTCGGAGTGAGCGTATGGATTGGCATATAAACGAAACAAGACGACTCACTCGGAGTCGTCTTGTTTCGTTTCTTTCACGATTCTAAACTTCGGTTTGACCGATTCGTTATTGAACGCCTCGAGCACCGTGTTCTCGTTGGCCATACGAATCTGTTGCGGCTCGCCTTTGGACGTCGTACCGATACAGAACATATGAGCCTCGTGGTCGGCGAAAAGCGTCTTATACGGAGTCGCATGGTGCATCAAGCGACCTGGCGAGCCCCAACCGACGATTGCCATCCCACCGCTCGCCTCGACCTCGTCGAGCGTTTCCTCCACGTAATGAAAGTTGACCTCGTCGAGCTGTGACTCGACGTAAGGCAGGTTGTCATTGATGGCGAGCGTCGGGACGAGACTGATGACGCGCATCTCACGAATCGGTTGTGCGAGATGGTTCCGCATGAGCATATACGCCCGTTGCGTGGTCGTGCCGGACAAGAAGGCATCGCTCATCCGTGGCGAATAGATGATGACGGCACAGATGACGCCGTCGACGACATCGGTGAACTCGTACGTTCGCATATATCGTTTCGTCTTATCTTCATTGAAGACGGACTTGACGCGAATCGTCACTTCCTCGATATGGGTGTTCATAATGTTTCCTCACTTTTGCTCAAATAGTGCCAGGTCAGACCCAGCCAGCGAACCATTCCAAATAGCGGATTGTATAGCGGGCAACTTGTTGCGTCGCCGACGCCTTGTCATCCGGTAAATAAGACACGTCGGTTTGATATGACTCATAAAACGACATCACATCGTTGACATACTGCTCGCTTCGGTTGTATTCGAAGATGGCGTTCCGAATCGAATCAGTCGAATCTGCCGTCGTCCCACCGTGCTCGCTTAAATAATAAGCGGCTGCATGGGCCGAATCGACGAGACTGTGCGGGTCGGCCTGGCCATCGTTGTTACCGTCGCGTCCGAGACCGCCATACTGTTCGATCAGCGCGAGGTCTGTCAAATCGACCTCGTCCTCAGGCACGTCACCTTTTTGGTCGTCGGTGTCGTACTGCCAACCGAGCCACGTCCGCGGCATGAATTGGAACGGACCGATCGCCCCGACTGATGAACGCATCGATGAGCTATGGGAGAAAATCGTCTCGACGCGATGGACCGCGGCAAGAAGCCGCCAATCGACGTCATACGTCGCCGCCGCATCTTCATACACGTCACGATGGACAGCAGGGATGCCGTGATCCCCGTAATAGGCCCGGTAAAGACCGTTGTTCACTTTATCATGTTGACCAAACCAGCCGATTGCGCCGAGGCACAGCACGATCACAAGCATGAGACCGGTCAGTCGCAAAATCAATCGTTTCAAGATTCCGCCTCCTAGCTTTCTAGACAATACCCGAATAGTGTAGCATATAGCTAACAGGAAGGACAGGAGTGGATATCCATGCTCGAACAGGCCGTCTTTACCATCATTCTCGTGTATTTATTGATTGTCCAATTGTTCAACGCCCGGTTGATGAAACCGATGATTGAAACGCTCGGACGAAGCCGCGTGTACGATCAGACCATCAAATCGGCGTGGGGGCTCTGTTTGCTGTTGCTCGCCCTCGTCTTTTTGTTCCAGGTCCCGCCTGAAGCGGTCGGGCTCGGCTTCGCCCCGGCCGAGGGGGATTTGCGCGCCTGGCAGTTCTTCTTTTTGACGAGCGTCCTCATCTCCGCATTGATCGCGTTCTATCTGCTCGTGAAAACGTCTCCGGGTTTGCGGCGCCGGTTACGGCCATATTATGAGCTCGAGATTGAACGGTTGCTGTTGCCTCAGACGATTCAGGAGGCGAGAGCGTGGGGCGCCGTGTCTTGGACGGCTGGAGTGACCGAAGAGTTCATCTTCCGTGGCGTGCTGCTCTACACGGTCACATTGTGGGTGGACGTCTCGCCCCCGATGCTCGCCTTGATCGGCGGAGCGTTATTCGGGTTGGCCCACGCTTATCAAGGTGTCCGAGGCATCCTCGTGACCGGTCTCGTCGGGTGGGGGCTCGGTTATTTATATGTGGCGATGGGTATCCTCTGGCCGGTGATGGTCGTTCATGCCTTGCTCGATCTTATTGCTGGACCGATTCACGTCGTCGATTCAGAAACTGACTGACGGCCGCCTCATACGCGGGCTGGTCTTTCAAAATACAGTTCGTATGTTCCGCGCCGTGGATGAGGGCGATCTCATTTTTGCGGTTGAGCGCATTCATCTCGACGGACATCCAGGTCGGGACGAAATCGTCCTCTGTCCCATGGATGAACAAGACCGGCACAGCGATTGCCGCGAGCGCTCGTTTCGGTCGGACTTGGTGCATCCGGAATCCGGCTCGCGTCCAAAGGAAGTAATTGATTCCCGGCAACAACAAATCACCAGGCAGTCGGTGTATGACGTTCAACTGATGGCGCATGAGTTGTCTCATGTCATCGAACGGGCACTCGGCAATCAAAAAATCGACATCTGTCAATGGACCGGCCTGTAAAATCGAGGCGGCGCCCATCGACACGCCATGCAGCCCGACCTCGGAGACGGATTCATTAACCCGCAACCAGTCGACCCAATCCACGATGTCATGTTTCTCATGATAGCCGTACGAGGCGTACACGCCCTCGGATTCGCCGTGGGACCGCAAATCGACGGCGAGCAGATTGTAGCCGAGGCGATGGAACATCGCCAAATGCGGGGCCATGAAGCTGTGGGACGCCGTATAGCCGTGCACGAAGACGATCCACTTCGATGAGCCTTCGTTTCGGTAGACACGCCCATAGAGGCGATATCCGTCTTGCGAGCGGAGCGAGACGTGCTCAAACGGCACGTCGTGATAAAAGGATTGATCTTCCTTCGTGTAGGGGGCCAACAGCATCTCGGGCGTCTTGCGTTTCCCTCGTGTCATGCGTTTGAACGCATAGTAGCTGATGGCATAATAGCCAGTGAATAATGTTGCGAGTCCAACCTTCCATCTCTTCTGCATATGAACCGCTCCTTTCCCCATTATTGTACCCGAAAACGCGTTCCCAATTCACGCGCCATATGGGTCATGGTGTGTTTTCAATGACGGAACGCCAAGGCTTATGTTAGATAAGACACATTGTGCCGAATAGAGTTGCCACATATGATGGTAGCGAATAGTCAGCAAGTGGGAGGATATGAACCGATGGAGCGACAGGCGATGTATCAATTTTTACAGGCATGTTTGATGGGACAGACGGATTATACGACGACTGAGGGAGTGACGTTCTATCGCGCTCCGACGAGCGGGGAACGGCAACATGGAATCGTCTTGGACGTGTTAATTGACCGCTACTTATGTCAGCCTGGGCAGGCAATCGAATTATCGGTCCCGGACATCGCCGTTTCCATTGACGTGTCGGCCGATGAAATCGTCCGGTCCGTACTCGCACTCGCCCGCATCACTCTCGTCTCGCAACATATCGAGGAGAGATTGATTCGTGTCGTCTCGGCGGGCATCAATGAAGCGGGTCGATTGACGCTCGTCATCGGTTTCAACGCTTGGCTGACGCATCATTTGGGCCATCTATCGGGCGAGTGGGTCGAGCTGCCGGCTCGCGTGCACGCCATGTGACAAACCTTGAACAACAAAAAGGGAAGGCCGCGATGGACGCGGTCTTCCCTTTTTTTAATGTCGGGGCGAGGGTTGAAGCTGACCGTCCTGAAGCAATAGGACCCGGTCGCAGACGTCTAGCATGCGTTCATCGTGAGTGATGACAAGGACTCGACGTCCGTGATTACGCGCCTCAGCGACGAGCAACTCCATGACCCGGCGCCCGTTCTCGAAATCGAGGCTCGCCGTCGGTTCATCGGCCAACAAGAGTCGAGGCCGATTGATGAGGGCTCGGGCAACGGCGACGCGCTGCCGTTCGCCGCCCGACAAGTGCTTCGGCAGTTGATTGAGGCGATGACTCAGACCGAGGACGTCGAGCAGGTGGAGCGGGTCTTGTTTAGATTCGCTTTCGGCCTGGACGAGCTCGAGTTGTTCTCGAACCGTCAAATATGGAACGAGGTGGGCTTGCTGAAATACGAAGCCGATTTCATTCAAGCGAAGCAAGCGTCGTTCTTCTTCACTCGCAGCGAGCAACTCCCGTCCCTCGAGCTCGATGAGCCCAACGTCAGGTCGTTTCAATAAACCAAGAATTTGGAGCAGCGTGCTCTTCCCGCTACCGCTCGGTCCGATGATGCCGATACATTCCCCGGGCTCGACCTGTAAATCGATGCCACGCAAAATGGGTTGTCCGTCATACGTATGGCAAATATTCGTCAATTTCATTGTCCAATTCCTCCTAGCGCGTCGGCGGCGTCAAGCCGGCGCAATTTCCAAAGCGGCAACAATGTCCCGATGAGTGAGAGGGCGGCCATGACCGCACCATATGCGAGCACGTTGCCCAAGTCGAACCGGAACGGGATGGCGTCTGGGACGAACGTGCCGGTGAACCCTGTCAGCACCGTGGCTAGCAGGCTCGCCGTGAGCACCGTGGCCATGACCTGGATGACGAGAGCCGTGCCGATCACACGGGGACGAATCCCGATTGCTTTCAAAATCCCGAGCTCCGGGAGCTTTTGGAGTGTCAACATATAAAAGAAAGCGGTCAAGATGAATGCGCCGATGAACAGCAAGAAGCCGCGCATCATCGTGAATGTGCCTTGTTCTGCCGTATACCCAGGGACGGCCTTAACGACGTCTTGTTTCGTCATCGTAGCGAGTGAGGTGTCAGCCTTCCCGAGCCAGGCCGAGACGTAGGCGGGCTGACCGCTAGCCGTCTGGAACGCTTCCCACGTATCCTGTGTTGCCCAGATGACCGGGGCGTGGCTATAGCGACCGTCCGTCGTCCCGACGATGGTGAATGCATACCCGGACGCAAAATCGCGAACCGTGTCTCCGATTTCGACGTCACCGAGAAAACTTGGGTCGACGAGCACGTCCCCGACAGCGAGGTCAAGCTCGGGCCCGATTGTGGAATCTTTCGGCAGTGTGAATAATGTGGCATCCTGTTTTTTCGTCCCATGGACGAGCGTCATCGATTTGACGCCGAGCGGGGTGAGCGCATCGGGTGTCGGCAGTTCGATGAATGAGCGGGTCAATTGCCCGTCGGCATCATCGGACAGTTGAAACGACTCGACATCGAGTTCACGCAAGGTGGCCCCGTTATCATAAGCCAGGCCGTCCGCGAGTCCGGTGATCAATGTCGACAACAAGACGATAAGTAGCGTGATCACGAAGATGAGCGAAAATTTTCGTTTTTGCCGCCACATCTCTTTTAAACCTAAGATCATAAAAAAAGCCTCCTTCATAGCGATGAAGGAAGCATAACCGACCAAGATGAACGGAATATGAACATGACTACAACGTGACGTAAAAGACGGTACCCGTCCCGAGCTGAGATTCGACCGCCAACGTGCCGCCGTGAAGGTGGACGATATCTCGGGCGATGGCGAGTCCGAGCCCGGTGCCTCGTCCGGATCGTGAGGCGTCGCCTTTATAGAAACGCTCGAACAGCCGTGCCTTCGTCGCTTCATCCATGCCGACACCAACGTCTTGAATCGAGACGGTCGGGCGTTCGGCTTGATACGCCTTGATGGTGATGAGGCCACCGTCTGCAGAAGCGTGAATCGCGTTCGTCAGCAAGTTGGACCACACTTGTGCCAGCAATAGCGGGTCACCGGTCACGATGAGCGTCGAATCGAGTTCTGTGGCAACGGCGATCCCTTTCTCGTCGAGTTGGAACGTGTGCCGCCGGATGACATCCTCGATGGACGCACGCACATCGACCGGTGTCGTTAACGACACGTTGGCCTCGTCGAGCCGGGCGAGGAGCAGTAACTGTCTCGTCAGATCGGACAGGCGCGAAGCCTCGTCTCGAATGATGGCGGCATGCGCTTTCGCGTCACCGTCGGTCGTCGCGACGAGTTCCGAGGCGTAGCCTTTGATGGAAGTGAGCGGGGTCTGGAACTCATGGGAGACGCTCGAGACAAACCGTCTGCGCTCGCCTTCCGATTTTTCAAGCGAGTCGACCATATCGTTGAAGCGACGGGAGAGCGTGCCGATCTCATCGTTGCGCTCGAGCGGGAGGTCGCTCGGCCGACCCCCGGATGCGACCGAATCGGTCGCAGCGGTCAACGTCCGCAACGGGCGGACGAGTTGACTCGTCGACAAGGCAATCAAGATGAAGGCGAGCCCGGTCAACAAGGCGAAGAACAACCCGACGAATAAATGCAGCTCGCGGATTTGGGCACTCAAATCGGGACGGATGAAGACGGCATCCTCACCATCGATGCTAAACCCATACGTATTGACGACCTCGTTGTCGAACAGTCCGAGCAAAAACAAGTGGAACGGATAGGTGTGCATCCCGTCGTAGGTTTCACCGGACCGGACGGAGGCGATGACGTCGGTGTCGAGCCGCTCATCCCGGAACGCTCCGCCATAGCGTTCAATCGAATCGTCCGGTCGTACGACGAACAACTGATAGCCGGTCTGAGCGAGCAGTGTATAAAATGTGGACGTCTCACCATTGGTATGGGCCTCGAAGTACGCTTTCGCGGCTTCAGCCGTCTGTTCGGTCTTGTCGCTATAGGACGGTTGCCACCACACGTAGTAGGCGACGTTGCTGACGAACAGGGCGATAGCGCCCGACAACAATAAAATCATAAACACGGTCAAAACGATTCGCGTGTATAGCGTCTTCATGGCGTCACCTCGAGCGTATACCCGACGCCTCGTACCGTCCGAATCATGTTGCCTTCGTCACGGAGGCGAGCCCGCAATCGCTTGATGTGGACGTCGATCGTCCGGTCGTCGCCTTCGAACTCGAGGCCCCACACTTGCTCAATCAATTCATCACGGGTGAACACACGACTTGGAAACGCAGCCAACTGATAGAGCAGCTCGAACTCTTTTTTCGGCAAGTGGATCGTCTCCTCATGAAGTTCGAGCCGATAATCACGCAAGTCGAGTTTGAGCGGTCCGGCAGTGACGACCGTGGCCGCATTCTTGGCGTAACGTTTCGCGATGGCTTGGAGCCGGAAGAGCAGTTCTTCTGGAATGAACGGTTTCGTCATGTAATCGTCGGCCCCGTGCTCGAAACCGCTCCGTTTCTCCTCCCATTCCCCGAGGGCGGTCAATAGGATGACCGGGATATCCGTCAATCGTTTCAGCCGGGAACAGAGCGTTCGCCCGTCTTGGCCCGGCAACAGGATGTCAATCACGGCAGCATCTGCAGGTCGCTCTAAAAACAGTCGCTCGGCGACGTTTCCGTCCATGGCCGTGGTGACGGTGTGACCGGCCCGCTGTAACGTCGTTTCAATCAGATGCAGGATGGCCAGGTCGTCTTCAACAATCAGTACGTGCATGACCCTCTTCCTTTCTCATGAAGGACATCGAAAACAGGTGACCCATGTCAGGTCACCTGGCCGTTATGTCGCTTTGGTCAGTTCTTTGTGTAGCGCCCGGAGCGCCCGCAGGAAGGCATCTTTGAAATACTTGTCTTCTTGGGCCTCGAGCGTCTCGAGCGCGGTCGTATCGCCCGCGCTCGCTTTGACGAGCAGGTTGACGACCGTTCCCCAGCGCTTGACGTGCTCGGGCTTCGGATGGTTCATCGCGACGGTCAACGTGAACCAATACGGTTGGTCCCGACGCTGCAACGTGGCAATCATCTGCTTGGCCGTCTGTGCCTCCGCCTCGGACGGTAGCGTGGCCGTGGCGAACCAGCCGAGCAGTCCGGCACTCATTGCCTCGAGTCGCGCCTTGGCTTCTGGCTCAATCGGCTCACGTCCGAATTCGGAGATGTTGACGAAGACGAGACGGTCCTTGCGGTCGAGGTGGGTGATCCATCCTTTGACCGTCTTGAGCTTGTCTTTGTCTTTCGACTGGGCTTTGACCGTGTAACCGTTCAGTTTGCCGATGTAAATTCGGAACTGGCCACGGTCGAGTTGCTTATCGACTTTGAACTCGATGTCCTGACCGACCGTGAACGGTTGGTTCTGTTTGTTGAGCGTCTCGCCCTTTTTCAGTTCCGGACGACGGACGATGTAGCGGAGCGCTTCTTGTTCGGTCTTGTCGTCGAGCGTCCACAGATTGTTCGGTGTGACATTTTTAAAGCGATGCCGGCGGACAAAGATGTATTGATCGAGCGCCTCGACGGCGTCGGTGACGGAATTTTTTCCACTCAAATAATCATCGGCGATATCTCTTAGCGTGATTGATTCGAGCCGGTCGATATGCCCTATGTATGGGACGTGTCCGACGACGAACAGGGCGGTGGCAATCAATTCACTCTCGCGAGGGGTCAGAGGACGTTTGGCCATGTTGCACTTCCTTTCTTGCATTCATATCATTTAGTATACCAAAAACAAATTTCGACATGTTGTATGAATCAACCAGATGGAAAATTTTACAGGCATACAGGATTTCGTGGATTGATTGCGAATACTTGAATATGATAGAGCTATGCGGATGTTGAGATGAGGTGATGAGATGAAGCTATCGATAGAACCGGGGGATTATGTCGTGTTGATTGAAATCAACAAGGAAGTATTGAAATGTACGTCCCTCGATCAGGCCGACTATGTCGACCGAGACCGCTATGAACTGGTCGGCCGGATGAGTGAACGGCTCCCGGCCGAGGTGATCGTCCCTTCTATCATCGACTATATTCGGTTCGGTAGTGGATATATCGGCGACAATATCGTCTGGGACACAGAGACGGAATCGTTTTTCTGTCAGCAGTTCGAGACGATTGATGGATCTCCGCTCGGTGAGGACCTCGACGGATTCACACCCGATCCGTATCGGACGGAACTGGCGCGTTATTATACGTATTTGACCATCGGAAAGATTGTCGACTATGAGATGGATGAGCCTGACGAACCGAACTATTGGTGAGCGTCGAAAAAATGTCACAATCTATTTTTCGAAAAAAAGGGAAATTGATTCCGTAATTTGAGATAATGGGGGCATCTTAGGAAGTTTGGAATGGAGCGGTAGGCGATGAAAAAAATGATGCTTGTGGCGGCGCTCGCGCTGCTCATGCCTGCATCGGTGGACGCGGCGAAACCGGTTGTATTGGAGAAACACGGTTACATCGTGGCCGAGCCGAGGGTCGGGAACCAATACTATATCAAGCAAACAGGCACCGATTTGGCGTGGAACACGACGCGCGGCGCTTCAGACATCGTGATCGCTTTAATCGATTCGTCGGCCGATCGGCGGCATAAAGAACTATACAAGGTCCCTCGTGTCGTCAATTCGATGAAAGGGCCTTACAGCGTCGATTATCATGGGACGCATACGGCCGGCATCATGTCTGGGCGTCACAACAAGTTCGGGATGGCCGGACTTGCTCCGAACGTACGCTATCATTTTTATAATGTCTTCTACGGTAAAAACTCGGAGTACACGGATTCTTGGACCGTCGCCAAAGCGGTCGACACGGCGGTGGCGAAAGGGGCGAACATCATCAACCTGTCGCTCGGCGGGCAAGATTACGATCAAGTCCTCGCCGATTCGATTCGCCGGGCCCGGGCCAAAGGGGTCATCATCGTCGCCTCGGCAGGAAACGACGGGGAGAAGACCGTCTCGTTCCCGGCCAATATGAAAGAAGTCATCGCGGTCGGGGCGATTGACGCGAACCGTCGCGTCGCCGGTTTCAGCAATATGGCCGCTCAAGTCAAAATCGTCGCACCCGGGGTGAACATTTTGTCGCTCGGCCTGAATAACGGCTTCGTCTATATGGACGGGACGTCGATGGCCGCGCCGATGGTGTCGTCGGGTCTCGCGCTCGTCAAATCGGTCAATCCGTTTTTGACACCGGCCGATGTGGACGCCTTGATTCAAAAGATGCCACGGGCGAGCGGCAAGATTTATACGGAGCTGAACACGAAGCGGCTCCTCGATGCGACACCGCGTCCCGTGACGCTCTCGGTGCCGTCGACGCTCAAGAGCCGTTACGTCAAAGAAGCGAAACTGACGGTCATGAAAAAACCGAATTTGAAAACGACGTATACGTTATATCAAGGTACCCGTAAAGTGAAGACGCTGTCGGCAGGGAATTCGATGTTCACGATGTATGCCGGCGGCGATTGGCTGCCGAGTGGCTCGTACAAACTCCAAGCCGTCGTCACGGATGGGAAACATAAACGTACGGCCAGTCGGTCCTTCAAATACGTGAATCCCGTCAAGCCGGCGGTTGCGGTCAAAGCGTCCGACGGAGGCACGTTCGAATTGGCGACGACGCGAAAAGGGGTCGTCACCGTACTCGATGCGAACAAAAAAATCGTCTATGAGGCGCTTCACGTACCGTGCAAGTTCCCGGTCCGGAGCGACACGGGAGCTGCGTACACGGTCGTCTTGAAACCGACCGACGTCTCTGAGAAAGTGGTGACGGTCAAGTATGCGCCGCAACCGGTCCAAGCCGAGACGGACAAATCGGCGGAATCGACATGAAAAACACCCGGAGCCAGCGCTTGGCTCCGGGTGTTGATTTATGCTTTCGTGATGGCTTCACCGCTCCAACGAATGTTCGCTTCTAAGACGTTGCCGTTGTCGTCGATATGTTCAAAACTCAGTTTCCCGTCGACAATAATCTCACAGAGACCGACACGGACATCCTCGCTCCATGCGCGACGTGTCTGAGTCGACGCGTCGAACGTCGGAATCGATTCAGGAAAACGTTCCTGTAAGTGGGCCAAGTTATGATGGTCGAAGTGATACGGACGTTTGGACAGTTCATTCGGTGCTTTAATGTCAAACGGCTCGAATCCTCGGACGAGTCGATTATTCCGGTAGAAGGCGAACACGCCGTTGTTCGGGTGGAGCGCTTTAATGTCATCGATTTCAATCACATAGGTCAGTCGTTGAATCCAACCGTTTTTTGCATCTTGACGCATCAAAATCCCTCCTTGTTCAATGGAACACGCCTTATTTTAGCGCTGACGCCGGTGAAAATCAAGTTCAGGTTCTCGGTTGTCATTTCACGGGTTATCCGCTACAATGGGTAAAGTGACTATGAGGTCTGGGCAATCGCGGGACGCAAGTCTTGAGGAAAGTCCATGCTCGCACAGCCTGTGATGGCTGTAGTGATCGTGCTACACGAAAAGATAAGTGTAGGCAACGCAAGTTGACGGCAGAAGAAGCACCTAAGTCCTCGGATATGGTGCAAGCTTCTTGAAAGTGCCACAGTGACGGAGTCTGATCGGAAACGTTCAGAGTGGAACGAGGTAAACCCCACGAGCGAGAAACCCAAACTATGGTAGGGGAACTTCCTGACTGGAACCGAACGGGACGGAAGGCGCCAATCGGCGCAGATAGATGATTGTCACTCCATCGTGCCAGGGAGACCGTTATGAGCACCGGAGTACAGAACATGGCTTACAGGGCAGCATAGTCTCTCATTTAACATTGACCAGGAGTTCAAGCAATCCTACTTGAGCTCCTTTTTACATGACCATTTTAGGAGTAACACTTATAGAAAGTAGGGATAGTATGGCAAAACGAAAACTGATTGCCACCGCAGCGATGGGCATCGAAGCACTCGTCGCCAAAGAAGTGCGCGACCTCGGCTACACGTGTGAGGTCGAGAACGGACGCGTCTATATCGACGCAGAAATGGAAGACATTCCGCGATTGAACCTATGGCTCCGGACGGCAGACCGCGTCAAGCTCGTCGTCGCCGAGTTCAAAGCGACGACGTTCACGGAACTGTTTGACGGTGTCGTCGAACTGCCTTGGACGGATCTCATGCCGTGGGACGCTCGATTCATCGTCGACGGCCGCTCGGTCAAGTCGAAGTTGTTCTCGATCCGCGACTGTCAGAAAATCACGGAGAAGGCGATCGTCGACGCGATGCAACGCGGATACGATAAGCCGGGCGAGTGGCTGCCGAAGACGGGCGCCTACTATCCGATTGAAGTCGCCTTGTTGAAAGATGTGGCGACGATCACAATCGACACGTCAGGTGACGCGCTTCACCGTCGTGGTTACCGTGAGCTCCACTCACAGGCACCGCTCAAAGAGACGATGGCTGCGGCAATGATTCAGCTAACGAACTGGAAGCCGGACATGCCGTTCTACGACGTTTTCACCGGCTCAGGGACGCTCGCCATCGAGGCGGCGCTCATCGGTCGTAACATCGCGCCTGGTCTCAACCGTGAGTTCTGTTCACAAGACTGGCCGTGCGTACCGAAGAAAGCCTGGTATGATGCAATCAATGAAGCGAACGAGAAAGCGGAATGGGACAAACCGCTCAAAATCTACGGCATCGACCTCGACCCACGCATGGTCAAGCTCGCCAAGGATAACGCCGAGCTTGCCGACGTCCGTGACGCCATCACGTTCGTCCATAGTGACGCGGCTGCCTTGAAGCCGAAAGAAGAGTACGGTGTCATCATCGGCAACCCGCCATACGGCGAACGGTTGCAGACCGAAGAAGAGATTATCGACCTGTACGAGCGGATCGGCCAGCAGTTCGCCAAATATCCGGGCTATAGCGTCTATATGTTGACGAGCTATGAGGATTTCGAGAAAGCGTACGGCCGTCCGGCGACGAAACGCCGTAAGCTATACAACGGGAACATCGAGACGCAGTATTACCAGTTCTTCGGTAAACGTCCACCGAGACGTTCAGCTGAGCCGACTTCTGATACGAAATAAGTCTTCATTGCACACTTTTTGTTTGTGATACTGAAGACAAGCGAAAACTGCTCCTAGGAGCAGTTTTTTTGCTTGCCGTGGTTTTTTTCGCCCTTGTAGGTGACGGAATGAATGTATGTGCAAGATAGTCGGACCAGTCCTCATAAATGGGCATGGCCCGTCCTAAGTCCGTCTGTTCAAGAATCGATTGCGCGTTCTTCTTGTCTTTCTAATACGTGACGACGAGACGTTCGAATAGCCTCCCTGGAGTCGGACGGCAGTGAAGGGCCATACAAGTTTTTAAACATTGCGTAATCGCATCCTGTAACACATTACATCACTCACTTTCCTATACATCGCTCTACCGTTCAACATTCAAGCTATTATAACTTACATTTCCATATATAAGGATTATACTCATAATATGGCAAAGATAGGGAGATGAAGAATGGATGATAAGAGGTATATATGAGGCACACTTGCCGGTAAGTGATTTGACGGTGTCGATTCCGTTTTATGAAAAACTCGGAATGAAGCTGGCCTTCCAAAACGAGTCCTGGCGTTTCTATGGATCATCGAAGGAGAGAGTTGGCTCGGTTTGTGGGAGAGCGATCGCGTCGAGGTGCCGTACCATCCATCGATTCGTCATGTGGCGTTTCGAATCGACCCCGAAAGCCTTGAAACGGTGAAGAAGTGGCTCAATGAACGGGATATCGAAGTACGGACCGCATTCAAGATGACGCCTGCAGAACAGCCGTTAGTCCTGCCGAACTTCCCGCACGCACATGCCGCTATCTATTTCGACGATCCGGACGGGAATTCGCTCGAACTGATCACGTTTCTTGAGACGGACCCGACCGCTGCGTTTCAAATGATGTCTTTCGCTAACTGGTCAGAAGAGAAGCGGATGCAAGGGTCACAACATACTGAATGAGACAAGGCAGGGGGTAGGGCGATGTATCGGTATACGTTATGTCTATTGAAATCAGAAAATGAAGTCTTACTGTTGAATCGTGAGAAGTCGCCAGCGATGGGACTATGGAACGGCGTAGGTGGGAAAATCGAGTCGGGCGAGACGGTTGAAGCGTCGGTCTGTCGAGAAGTATTCGAAGAGACCGGATATAAGATTGAGCATCCTCTGTAAAAAGGGGAGGTCATCCTGCATGGAGAACAGCAGGTCGGGATGCATCTGTTCGTCGTGGAAGTCACGAAACATGAAGCCGCTGACAAGGTACAGAGGACACGTGAAGGGATTTTGGAATGGAAGCGAATCGACTGGGTGCTTCATCCTGACAATATGGGAATCATCAGCAACTTGAAGCAGTATTTACAGCCGATGCTAGACCATCCTATGCCTCGGCGCCATACGTTCCGTTATAACGGGCATGAGTTGTTGACGTACACGCACGACCAACTGGATGAAGCTTCAAGCATTGTACATAAAACGAGATGATTGGCCCCATCGGCCAACCATCTCGTTTTTGATTCAGATATTGGATCACTCGCCAACCATCCCGTCGCCATCGTTATCACGCATATGCGGATAGAGCCAATGGACGCTCGTGATCGGCATGGTGAAGCCGGCGTCCTTCGCCTCTTGAATCGTCACTTGGCCGTTGCCGTTCGTATCGACGCGCGTGACGTCACCGCTTGCTTCGGTGGCCGATGGTGCGCTCTCCGTCAATCCAAGTTCTTCATTCACCTCATCCGGGTTGACGTTGTCGAACGAGTCGGTAACGACATTTCCTTTGACAGTGTATGTGTACTCATAGTGTGAAGGGATATGAGTATTCGTATCCGGATATGTGATGAGCGCCTCGAAGTCGGTCGCGCCGCCTGCGCTCCGGATCACGCTCTCCATATACGCCTGGTCGCCGTGGCGATTGAGCGTGCTGTTTTGGGGCGTAATGTTGAAGGCGTTCGAGACGCCGCCGAGCGAATCGGCGATGACGTGCCCTTCGTCGAGGTCGCGGTGTTCGACCCCAGGCACTTTCGCCTCGTCAGCGTAGTATCGACCATCCGACGTCACGTCTTCTCGGTCGTCATCTTGCAGCACAATCTCGTCCGCAATCACTTTCACGAGTTGACCGTGCTCGTTCGTGAACGCCCAATATTCGCGGTCGCCGTATCCGATATCGACGACGACATTACTCTCGCGTTCACCTGACAACTCTCCACCCTCGACTTCAATCAAGTCATAACCGGTGAAGCGGTCCTCTGTCTGCGGTTCGGGTGGCGCCGTCGTCTCGACGGCGGACTGTTCTGGGGTGTCCGTCACAGTGGTGGTCCCGGCTTCTTCGCTCGTACAACCTGCCAATAGCAGAGTCGAGAGCGGGAATGCTAAATAAGTAATGTTTAATTTCATTTCAAGTCTCCTATGTGTGAGGCATACTTGTTCATTCTAGGAATCTTCGACACGATTGACAAGCAATCGGATTGGGACGTGTTTCGGTCGTGCTTGTCATAAACGAGCCAGAAATTGTCACGATTCGATGACGCGCCTCCGTTGGGACTAGTGGTACAATGGATGGGAACGGTCCGGCGGTCGAGCGGGTTATGGCGTTTCAATCGTTTCGTTTCAGGCTATACATACGTATACATCGCTTGAGAGGAGACGTATCATGCAGACATATACCATCGAATATGCGTTCCAGGACAAAGAGCAGACGACGCGGACGTGTGAGGTCGTTCTCGACCGGACGCCCGATTTACATGATAACGAGCAATTGGCCGACTTGTATCAAATCGTGTCAGATGCGATTCGTAAACCGATCACCAGTTTTGAAATTGTAGCGGTCCATTAAACGAACCTTTGACCCCGGGCACACGCCTTGGGGTTTTGTTCAGTCTTAGGAAGAGGAGAGATGTACACATGAAGATTGTCGTTGTTGGGTTAGGGGACGTCGCGAAGAAGGCGTATTTGCCGGTCTATGCCGGTTTAGAAGGGGTCGACGTTTATCTCGTCTCGAGAGACGCGGCGAAAGCGGGTCAACTCGTCGAGAAGTATCGTTTTGCCGGTCAGTATGCATCACTCGAAGACGTCCCGTTCGAGATGATGGACGGTGCGTTGATTCACTCGACGACATCGGTCCATGCCGACCAGGTCGGTTACGTGCTCGCGCAAGGTGTGCCCGTCTTCATCGATAAGCCGGTCACGTTCATGCTCGAGGACACGGAGCGGCTCGTACGCCTCGCTGCCGAGCAGGGCGTCGAGCTCATCACCGGGTTCAACCGCCGTTTCGCGACGGCGACGGCTGCCTTAAAAGAAGTGTCCGACCCGAATCTGATTTTGATTCAAAAGAATCGGACGTATCAACCGGCGACGCTGCGTGAGTTCATCATCGAAGACTTCGTCCACGTCGTCGATACGCTCCGCTATTTGACAGGGCTCGCCCCTGTCGAGAATTTGGCCGTGCGGACGCGCCATGAGGCCGGGACGTTGAAACAGCTCCAGATTCAATTCACGGCCGGAGGGGTCGAAGCGATCGGCATCATGAACCGGGACAACGGCTGTACGGAAGAAGTGATGGAAGTGATGTCGCCTCGTCTGAAGCGGGTGTCGCGCGACGTTGAGCGTGTGTATGATTTCACCCGTGACGGCATGCTCGAGCGGGCACTGAATCCGTGGGAGTCGAATTTGACGCGTCGCGGCTTCACGACCATGCTCGACGAGTTCCTGAAGCTCCTCGCAGGTGAACCGAATGACTCGGTGCGGGCAGAGGACAGTTTGACGACGCACGCGCTCTGTGAGCGCATACTAGAGGAGGCTTCGCGTTGACCGTGTCGTTTCTGTGGCCCATCGGGCGGGTATTAACTCCGTAAAAGGAGGGGATGCGCATGGATATTCGTGAGCTCGTCATGCAGGTGAACGACCTGTTATGGACGTACGTACTCATTTTCGTTTTGATTGCCGGAGGGTTGTATTTCACCATCCGGATGGGATTCGTCCAGTTCCGCATGTTGCCGGAGATGTTCAAGTTGCTGTTCGTCAAAGGAATCAAACACGAGAAAGGGCAAGTTTCATCGTTCCAGGCGTTCGCCATCGGAACGGCCGCACGGGTTGGGACAGGGAATATCGCTGGCGTCTCGACGGCCATCGCACTCGGTGGACCGGGCGCCGTTTTCTGGATGTGGCTCATCGCCTTGATCGGTTCGGCTTCTGCCTTCGTCGAGAGCACGCTCGCCCAAGTGTATAAAGTGCACGACGGGAAGGCGTGGCGCGGTGGACCCGCCTACTATATCGAGCGGGCACTCGGTCAACGGTGGCTCGGCATCGTGTTTGCGATTTTAATCACGTTCGCGTTTGGCTTCGCGTTCAACTCGGTACAGGCCAATACGATTGCTTTATCAATCAATAACGTCTTCGAAGTCGATACGCTCTGGGTCGGCATCGTCTTGGCTCTCGTGACGGCCGTCGTCATCTTCGGCGGGATTCGCTCGATTTCAACGTTGTCGGGGATTATCGTCCCGATTATGGCCGGCGGCTATATCCTGCTCGCCCTCTGGGTCGTGTTCACAAACCTAGAGGCCATCCCGGCCGTAATTTCGGCCATCTTCTCAGAAGGGATTCTCGGCTTCCGACAACTGCTCGGCGGTGCAGTCGGTGCGGCCGTCCTGCAAGGGATTCGCCGCGGCTTGTTCTCGAACGAGGCGGGGATGGGGTCGGCACCGAATGCGGCCGCGACCGCGGAGGTCAGCCACCCGGTCAAACAAGGCTTGATTCAATCGCTCAGCGTCTTCGTCGATACGCTCTTTATCTGTACGGCGACGGCGATGATTGTCCTCATCTCGGGAGTTCCGGGTTCAGAGGACTTCCAAGGCATCGAGTTGGCGCAAGAGGCGCTCTTGACAGAGATTGGGCCGCTCGCGACGACACTCATGACGATTGCCATCCTATTGTTCGCGTTCAGTTCGATTTTGGCGAATTACTATTATGGGGAAACGAACATCGAGTTCATCTCCGAACGAAAAGTGTATCTGGTCATCTACCGGATTGCGGTCGTCGGGATGGTCTTGTTCGGCTCGGTTCGATCGGCGGGGTTGGTCTGGTCGATCGCCGATATCTTTATGGGCTTGATGGCGCTCGTCAATATGTATGCCATCTTCCGACTCAGTAAGGTCGCCAAAGCTTTGCTCGACGATTATGTGGCGCAGAAGCGAGCCGGACGTGATCCGGTGTTCAATCGTGATGATGTGGATTTACCTGGTAAAGAACATGTCGAGGCGTGGGAAGAGAAACGAGAGAACATCAGTTAAGATCGGGGCAAGAATCGGACGCGTCGCGCCATTCTTGCCTTTCCTTTATCAAATTTCTTATTTCAAATACCGCATTTATTTAATAAATTATAGAAAAGAGTACACGAAATGATACAACCATTCCTTCATACATTCAAACGATTTTTTGCCGAACGATTTTTCGACCAAGCCGCCATGTTGGCCTATTATTTCATCTTATCGACGTTCCCGTTCTTACTGTTCGTCCTCGGGATCGTCGGGTGGCTGCCGTTCTCGAGCGGGGACGTGATTTCCGCGCTCGCCCTGGTCATGCCTGAAGCCAGTTATCGGTTGCTGGAAGGGAACATCGAGGCGATTTTTGATGATTCACGGTTGCGCATCGCCTCACTCAGCATCTTGCCGGCGCTCTGGATTTCATCGATGGCGGTCCAATCGCTCGTGCGATCGCTCAATGATGCCTATCGCCTGATTAGGAACAAGGCGTTCTGGCGGGGCGTGTTGCAAGACATCGCCGTGACGCTCGCGCTTATGTTCGTCTTGCCGTTCTCGCTACTGATCCCGGTCATCGAGACCGCGCTTCGGGAGTTGGCGACGCATATCATCTTTATCGACGACATCGTCGAGCGCTATGCGCAAATCTGGTTCTATTTCCGCTGGATCGTGGGTACGCTCGTCCTGTTCAGCGTTTTCTTGCTCGTCTATAAGTGGTTGCCGAGCCATCGCGGCACGTTCCGCGACAGTTGGGCCGGGGCGGCGTTTGCTACCATCGGCATCTTGACAGTTTCGAACGTGTTCAGCTACTATTCACAGTATGCAAACTATGAACAGTTTTACGGTCAACTCGGTGCTTTCATCATCTTGCTGATCTGGTTCTATTTGGCGGCCTCGGTCATCCTTCTCGGGGGGCTGTTTAACGCCACGCTTATCGAACGAAAAGAAATATCCGGTTGACGTGTAAATGCTTGTTATCATTCTTTGATTCAGGGAATGATACGGTTAAGGTCACATCTTTTAATCGGAGGTGGGAAACATGGATATGCAACGGCTCGTACACAATCGTCGTTTCATCGATCAAACATTGTTTTACCTCGCCTTACAATTATGGAAGTGGGTTATGTTACTACCGGTCTTGTTCTATCTAGACGTTTCGATGAGCAGTGCCCCGTTTTCCCAGTATGTGGCGGTCAGTCTGTTGCTGTATGTGGCGTTTCGTGTCATGCAGTACGTGATTGCCAGCCGGGCTTCGTTGATGGAGTTACTCGAATTCGGCTATGCGGTGCTATCGCTCGTCCTCGTTTTCTCCTTACTGCTTGAACTCTCAGCATCGCCAGGAGCCATTGCCTTTGTGCTCGGTGTGTTCTTGGTCCATCCATCGCTCGCCTTGCACCATTACCGTGACTTCACAGAACGGAAGTGGTTGAACAAGCAGTTCCAATTGTTCAGTCCGATGCTTCGAAAAGGTGAGATTCCGGTTCACGTGCTCGTGTTGACAGAGGATGAGATTATCATCACGGCAGAGAGTGGAAAAGAGTACACGTATCGGCATATCTACTGGGGCGGATTCTATATCGAAAATGTCTCATGAAGGTGGTCTAATCATTGAATAGTGTGATTGTGATGGTATTTTGGATAGTAACATTTATTGTGTTCTTCAAAGGGGCGTTCGATATGTGGCGAGAATGGCGTGCCACGAGACAGCGCTCGGTTCTATATTTCTTTATCGTCTTGTTGCTCACTTGGTTCTGGTTCAACCCTTACCAGCTGACGGCGCTCCATCCGTTCGTCTTGATGGCGTATTATTGGAACCGGAACCGTCGGATGCGCAACGCGATGCTCGTGCTCGTCCTCGTGCCATTCTTCATTCAACTTTGGTTCATGGCGAGAGCGATGTAATTTATTCAGACCACAGACAAGATGTCTGTGGTTTTTTCTTTAATCCTTTGTCACGGCCATTTATAAAACAAGCCGCGTTAGAGTAAGGATACGCGACCGTGCGCAACAAAAAACGCGAGCCGTTCGGCCCGCGTTTTTGATTAATGTTATTCTTTTTTCGCAACGGCGAGTTCAGCTTCCATTTCACTGAATTCACGGTTGATCCGTTTCTGCTCACGTTGGCTCGTGAACGTGCTGACGAGCACGATAGCAAGCATACTGAGGAAGAAGCCTGGTACCATCTCATAGATGACGGCCGAGAGTCCAGTCACGATCCAAAGGATGACCGTGATGGCACCGACGAGGATACCGGCAAGTGCACCTTGGCGCGTCATCTTGTTCCAGTAAAGCGACAAGAGAATCGCTGGACCGAACGCTGAACCGAATCCGGCCCACGCATAACCGACGAGCGTCAAAATCGTGTTCGACGGGCTGAGCGACATGAGTGTCGCGACAAGTCCGACCGTTAGGACACCGATTCGACCGGCGAGGACCATTGTTTTCTCACTGGCATCTTTATTGAAGAACTTACGATAGAAGTCTTCTGTCAATGCCGACGATGTCACGAGAAGCTGTGACGAAACTGTCGACATGACCGCTGCCAAAATCGCAGCAAGCAAGAATCCAGTGATGAACGGGTGGAACAACACTTCTGAGAAGCGGATGAACACTGTCTCCGGGTCAGCGAGAGGATTCCCTTGACCACGGAAATAGGCGATTCCGACAAGTCCCGTCATGACAGCACCGATGATTGAGACTGTCATCCAGCCCATACCGATGCGACGTGCCGTTTTCAATGATTTCACATCACGAATCGCCATAAAGCGGACGATGATGTGTGGCTGACCGAAGTACCCAAGTCCCCAAGCGAGGAGACCGATAATTCCGAGCGTCGACGTTCCTTCAAACAGGTCGAACAATTCGGTATTGATTGTGGTAGCCGTATCGACGGCGTTTGATACACCACCGACGTCCGTCAAGGCGACGACTGGGACAAGGACGAGAGCGAGGAACATGATGACACCTTGCGCAAAGTCCGTCCAACTGACGGCTGTGAAACCGCCGAACAGTGTATATAGTGCGACGACGCTAATCGTCACGATGACACCTATCTGATAGTCGAGCCCGAATGAGCTTTCAAACAACTTCCCGCCAGAGACAAGTCCGGCTGACGTATAGAACGTGAAGAAGATGATGATGACGGATGCAGACAGGATCCGTAGCCAGTTCGAGTGATCTCGGAACCGATTCTCTAAAAAGTCAGGAATCGTGATCGAGTCATTTGCCATCTCTGTGAAGACACGTAGACGGGGAGCGACTAACAAGTAGTTCAAGTAAGCTCCGATGACCAATCCAACGGCTAACCAAATCGCTGATAATCCCGTGGCATACATTGCACCCGGAAGTCCCATTAACATCCAACCACTCATATCCGAAGCTCCGGCTGACATGGCGGTAACACCTGGCCCCATCTTGCGGCCACCTAACATATAATCTGATGAATCGGTCGTCCGTTTATAAGCGACGTATCCGATGAGGAGCATCATCACGAGGTAAAGCGCGATGGATACCCATTCTTGCCATAACATTTGATTACCTCCTGTTTGCTTTCAATTGTGTCGATTCAATCAATCACGGTTCAATCATGTGTGTGTCTCACACAAATGAGTCAAAATTGAATGACTAGGCGAACTTGTGACTAACCATAACGGACCACGGAAATCATTGCAAACTGTCATCTTTTCATAAAAACGGCTCTAAAGCGCATAGTATCAACGGGTGAGCGCAACATTTTTCATGATTAAAGTTTAAATGTTCTGACAATTAGTTATGCGTGTGACACTTCTGCGTCATCTGTTTGTCATATAATTCGTCATATTTTATGTCTTTAAACGCAAACGACGGCTTCTCCCTTTACAGAGAGAAACCGTCGTTTGATTGCTTAAATCACTCGGTGGTGAGATTGAACGCGATTTTTTCGACAGAACGCATCGTCGGGAACGTCTGCCCGGATTTGGCTTGCATCGTCACCAAGGCATATTGTTTCCCATCCCGCTCCATCAAGAACACCATCGTATAGCCCGATTCGTCGGTATAGCCGGTCTTGGTCGCTGTGACGAGTTTCGAGTAATGGATACTCCGTTCATTGACGGCAGATCCGAGATGATACCACCAGCGTCGCTTTTGATTTCCAGCAGCGTCTTTAAACTTTGCCTCATATTCATACGTCCCGGCAATCTCGACGAGTTCAGGATAAGTGCCGAACGCATACGTGATGCGAGCCATGTCGAGCGCGGTCGTATAATGATTCGGGTCGGAGTAGCCATGGGCATTCCGGAACTGGGTCCCGGTCAGTCCGAGCACTTGGGCGCGTGCGTTCATCAGTTCGACGAACTCATTCGTCGAGCCGCTCACGTATTCGGCTAGACTATTGGCCGCGTCATTTCCTGATTCGAGCAATGTCGCGTACAAGGCCTGGCGAACGGTCAAGCGGTCACCGACCGCGAGGTGGACGATATGGCTGTCCCATGGGATATCTAAAGTAGATTTTTTGACGATGACCACGTTTTGATCGAGTTCTTTCTCGGCGACGGCCTTCTCATAAGCGAGAAGTGCGGTCATCAGTTTGGTCGTACTGGCCGGGAAGACGCGGTCCGCACCATTCTTGTCAATCAGCACCTGGCCATCTGTTAAATTGACGAAAGCCATCGATCCGACGAGAAGTTCGGCCGTGTCGGGCGACACGAGCGGTTGCGTCGTCCATGGTTTGATTGGAATCTCGGGGAACGACGGTCCTTGTTTGACCGGTACGGCGGCCGCGGCCGGCGCAACAGGTTTCGGTTCTACTTCTTGTTTAAAGCCGATCAATGCAGGGATGATGGCAAGTAATCCAATCATGGCGAGGCCGACAAAGAGTCGCCTCATGATGAACGTGTTTCTTCGATGTCTGCGGTTTCGTTTCACTAGATAATCGCTCCTTCATTGTTTACTTTTCTACCATAATGGATGAGGCCTCCTGAAATCGTCTTCAAAATCAAGAATCAGGTCAATAATTGAGGCGTATGAAATGAATCGGAAGGGGTATACACAGTAACAGACACTTATCTTATTAGAGGAGGTACGTTTATGCATCGTCATCCGTTCACCAATTCACTCTGGCGTCAGCACAATGCGGCAACACCTTATCCGCGACTTGAGAGCTCTGTTTCGTGTGATATCGTCGTCATCGGGGCAGGAATCGCCGGGCTCGTCACGGCATATGAGTTGCAACAGCGCGGCAAGCAAGTCGTCTTGCTCGAAGCGGCCGAGATCGGCCGGGGGACGACCGGGCACACGACCGCAAAATGTTCCGTTCAGCATGGCGCCATCTATTCCAAATTGATTCGGACGTTCAATCAAGAGACGGCGCGTCACTATTACGAGTTCAACGAGCAGGGACTCGCCTATTTGCGGCGTCAGGTCGAGGACGGCTTCGATATCGATTTCGAGACGAAAGATTCATACTTATACTCAATCGACGGGTCGAGCCAACTCGTCGCAGAGCGCGAAGCGTATGCGCAACTCGAGCTGCCGGGAGGTGACGCGACCGAGGAAGTGAAGGCCGTCCTCCCGTTCGAGGTCAAACAAGCGATCGTCATTCGCGACCAGGCTCAGATGCATCCGGTCAAATACTTACACGAGCTCGCCAACCGTTTCGTCGCGGCCGGGGGGAGACTGCACGAGAAGACACGGGCGTCCGAGATCAGTTCAGGGCCACGTCCGATCGTCACGACGTCGACGGGCCGACGGGTTCAGGCGAATCAGGTCGTAGTCGCCACCCATTACCCGTTCAACGACATCCGCGGGCTATACTTCTCGAAGTTCGAGGTCGAGCGCTCCTATATCGTCGCCTGTGAGACGGAACAGCCCGTCCCGGACGGCATGTATTTGAGTGTGGATCAACCGAGCCGATCGTTCCGGACGTTCCAGGAAGGCGACAAGACGTATATGCTCGTCGGAGGCGAAGGGCACTTGAGCGGGCACGTCACCGAGACCCGCTCGCGCTATGATCGCCTGGACCGCTTCGCCCATGAAACGTTCGGGTCCAAGAAGGCGAGTTTCCGTTGGTCGTCCCAAGACTTGATCACATTGGACCATCTCCCGTACGTCGGGCAGATGTTCAGTCGGGAACCGGACGTGTTCGTCGCCACCGGGTTCGCCAAATGGGGGATGACGAACGGGATTGCCGCCGGACTGTTGCTTGCCGACCTCTTGACCGGACAGCCGAATCGATTCAACGACTTGTTGGACCCGCAACGTTCGAAATTGAAACCGGCCGATGTCGGGCAATTCTTAAAGACGAACCTCGACACGGCCGTTCAATTCGTCAAAGGGTCACTGGAAAGACCGGGTACACTCGACGACCTGCAACTTGATGAAGGCGGGATCGTCCAGGTCGACGGCAAGAAGGTCGGCGCGTACCGTGACCTCGACAACGAATGCCATCTCGTCTCGACACGATGCACCCATATGGGATGTACCGTCAATTGGAACGATGCGGAACGCTCATGGGATTGTCCGTGCCACGGTTCACGGTTCGACACGAAAGGAAACGTGTTGGAAGGACCGGCGACACAACCGCTCGCCTATGAGCGGAAAATCGATGTGCCGAAACAATAGGCAACGCGGGTCGTCTATATTAAAGTAAAGAAGTAACGATATAACTGTCATAGGGGTGGAATCAGAATGGAACTAACAAAGCAGTGGCGTGACCATTTCAAACAATTGCGTGCCTTCGACGAGGCGATTTCTTTACTGTATTGGGACATGCGTACCCAGATGCCGGAACAGTCGGCACCGCTACGGGCCGAGACGATTGGTTATCTGTCGACCGAGGCGTTCAAACGCCAGACGAGCGAATCGTTCAAGGCGCTGTTGGCCGAGATGACCGAGACGGAGGACTTGACACCGATCGAGTTGCGTTCGGTCGCGGTCGCCAAAACCCAATATGAACGGAATGCCAAAATTCCGTCCTCAGAATATCAGGCGTATGTGACGCTCGTCTCTGAGGCTGAGACGGCGTGGGAGAAAGCGAAGGATCAGAATGACTGGCACATGTTCGCTCCATATCTTGAGAAGATCATCGGATTTCAGCGGAAGTTCGCCGACTATTTCGGCTACGAATCGCATCCGTATGACGCCCTCCTTTACGATTATGAGCCAGGGATGACCGTCGACCAGCTCGATGAATTGTTCCGGACGCTTCGCGACGAGCTCGTACCGCTGATCCGTCAGCTGCCTGAACCGGTCCAAGGGCTCGACTGGTCGATGGACAAGGCCGTTCAGCAACGACTGTGTGAGGACTGGATGCGTGTCGTCGACTATGATTTGACGCGCGGCCGTCTCGATGCCACGGTGCATCCGTTCGAGATCACGATCAACCGTCGCGATGTGCGCATCACGACGAAATATGATGAGACCGATTTCCGTAACGCCTTGTTCGGTACGATGCACGAGGCCGGGCACGCGACGTACGAACAGCAAATCGACTCGGAACTCGACGAACTCGGTCTCGGGGGCGGTGCCTCGATGGGCATCCATGAGTCACAGTCCCTCTTCTTTGAAAACTTTGTCGGACGAAGCGAGGCATTTTTGAAAAGCGTCTATCCGCGCCTTCAATCCGAGCATCCACAGTTGCAGAATATAGATTTTGATACGTTCTATGCCGGCGTGAACGAGGCGAAACCGTCGCTCATCCGGATCGAGGCGGACGAACTGACATATTGCCTGCATATCATCATCCGCTATGAGCTTGAAAAGCAACTCATCCAAGGAGATTTGTCGGTCGAGGATTTACCAGCGGCATGGAACGCGCTCTATAAGGAATATCTAGGTGTCGATGTGCCGAGTGATGCGAAAGGCGTCCTACAAGATGTTCACTGGGCCGGCGGGTCGTTCGGTTACTTCCCGAGTTACGCCCTCGGTCTGATTTACGCCGCTCAATTGACGGAATCACTCAAGAACGAGCATCCTGACTTCGAGTCGCTCGTCAGCACGGGCACGTTCGGTCCAATCAAACAATGGCTCGAGGACAATGTCCACCGCCATGGTAAAGCGCTGACCCCGAACGAACTCATCAAGCAAGTGACCGGAGAGGACATCTCGGTCCGCCCGCTCATCCGCTATTTGACGAACAAATACAAAACGAACTGAGGCGGAAACGAATGAAACTTTTCGCGCACCGAGGGGTGATGGCCCATCACCCGGAGAATACGATGACGGCGTTCCGGGCAGCTCTCGAAGCACAAAGCGATGGGATTGAGGCGGACGTGCACATGACAAAGGACGGAAAGCTCGTCCTTATCCACGATGAGACGATCAATCGGACGACAGATGGGCGTGGACGTGTCGCCGATATGACTCTATCGGAGCTGCGAGGCTATAATGCCGGTGTCACGTTCGCTATCCAAGAACAGATTCCGACGCTAGACGAACTGATCGATCTGTGCCGAGGGACATCGATGGTCCTCAATCTCGAGGTCAAGACGGATATCGAGCGGTATCCTGGTATTGAACAACTCTTGCTTGACACCATTCGAAACCAGCGTCTTCCAGTTGGACAAGTCATGTTCTCTTCTTTTAACCATTCGACGCTCCAGCGTTTGATCCAATTGGCGCCAGAAATTGAGTGTGCCGTATTGTTGGCACAACCGCTCTATGACCTCGTCGCATATTGCAAGAAAGTCGGCGCGACCGCCGTTCATCCGAATGTCCTGACGATGACCGATGAAGAGATTCTTCATCTTCAGGACGAAGGTCTCTCCGTACGTCCCTATACCGTGAAAACAGTCCACGACCTAGAGCGGTTCAGTCAACTCGGCGTCGATGCGGTGTTCGTAAATGACATCGACTGGGCAAAAGCACATTCAACCCCGTAACGTTACGCGTTACGGGGTTTTTAAACAATAGGGAAGGGGAAGTGTGGTTGATGTAAAGAAAGCGGTTTCTTTCAAATGTGCTGAGCGGCATATTGAGAGCACACCGTCACCTTTACGCCGTTGCTCCGTTGTCTTAAATTTAAGATGTCACCAGCTACATAGCAATCAGATGTAGCACACATTGCAGCACCGCATCAAACTTGTTGTATACAGTCAATCGGTCAACCCAAGCAGAAAAAGGAGGAAATTTCACATGAAGAAATTGATGTCTTTACTTGGTACACTCGCCTTGGCGTTCGCACTCATCGTGCCGGTCAGTGCAGATGGACACGAGAACGCGATGGTACGTGTACTCCACGCTTCACCTGACGCACCTGCAGTAGATGTGTACGTCAACGGTGAAGTCGCGGTCGAAGGCGCAGAGTTCAAAGCGCTCACAGACTACTTGACTCTCCCGGCTGGAGATTACAACGTGGAAATCAAGCCAGCTGGTGATGCAGAGACGGTCGTCGTTGCGGCAGACCTCTCAATCGAAGCAGGAAAATTCTACACAGCGGCAGCAATTGGTCAACTTGAAAACATCGAGATCGCAGCAATGGAAGACGATGCGAACTTCGAAGATGGAAAATCGAAAGTCCGTGTCGCTCACTTCGCACCTGACGCACCGGCAGTCGATGTCGCTCCTAAAGGCGGCGACCCACTCTTCTCGAACCTCGAGTTCAAAGCAGTGAGTGACTACGGTACACTCGACGCTGGCACGTATGACCTTGAAGTTCGTCCGGCCGGCGCGACTGACGTCGTGAAGGCACTTGACGGTGTCGCTCTCGAAGGCGGTAAAAACTACACGGCATTCGCCATCGGACTCCTTGAAGGCGAACCAGCGTTTGAAGTCCTTCTCGCAGCAGACGGTGGGGAAATGGCTGGAGCACCTGACACAGGTCAAGGTGGTCTCGCTCAGACAGCATCGATGAACTGGTTGCTCGCAGCAGCGGTTCTTGGTGCAGCAGCAGCTGGCTTCTACGTCTTTCGTCGTCAGAAGCAAGACGCTTAAACTACTCTTCATCGGAACGTTATCGTTCCTTATGATTGCACCGGGCGCAGACGCACCGGATGCGGACGCGAAATTGACGACGGTCGGCTTCGCCGAACCGCTCGTCCTAGCAACAACCGAAATTGATCGGCAGTCATTCCGTACCGACACATTTATCCCAAAACGACTGAAGATTCCGTCAATTGATGTCAACGCGGTCATCCAACCGGTCGGGAAAGACCGACTCGACCGGATGGATACCCCGACGGAGACAGATGAGGTCGGCTGGTATCGGTACGGGGCGAAAGCAGGGGCGACCGGAAACGTGGTCCTATCTGGTCATCTCGATGACCTCAGTGGTCCGGCCATCTTCGCGAACCTTGGCGACTTACGCCTCGGAGAATCGGTGACGCTCCAGCGTGGCAAAAAGGCAATCGCGTATGAAGTCGTTTCCGTCGAACGGTATCGGCTCGAAGACGTCCCGCTCGCCTCGATCTTTGCGGCGACCCAGGCGGAACGGCTCCAGCTGATCACTTGTGCGGGTCCTTATGACCCAGAGTACGGATACCGGGACCGAATCGTCGTCACGGCGATCGCCAAGTCTTAAATCAAGAATGAACCCGAGTGTGGTCCAACCACACTCGGTTTTTTTGTTGTAGCGTGGCGAAACAAAAAACGACCAGGCCGAGATAATCGGCCCAGTCGTTCTTATGCGTCCATTCGGTCAAGCAGTCTTGACAGAAGAATCAATTCGTCATCTGAGAAATCGGTGAACACGTCCATCAAATACTCGATTTTCATGTCTTCCAGTGTCTCGAACAAGGCACGGCCTTCTTCAGTCGCTTGCAATTCGACGACACGACGATCGCGTTCGCTGCGTTCACGGGAGATCAACCCTTTTTTCGTGAGTTCATCCGCGAGAGCGGTGATCATCGAAGCCGAGAATTGGAACTCGTTCGATAGAGCCGAGGCGATTTGAGGACTGTTTTGACAAAGCGAGCGGAGAATGAAAAATTCGTTTCGCGTCAAGTATTGTGAGAACATCGACCGGAGGTTCTTTTTCACTCCGCGATAGTTCATGCGAATCCCTCGCTCAGCATCGGCGACGAGCTGACGGCGGGATGCTGTTTGTACAGGTGTTGTCATCCTCAAGAGTACCTCCTACATAAAATATCATTATTTGCATATATTTCAGAACATAAAAACATTCTACAACAAAAACATGAAGTCTGTAAAGTTATGATGGCTCTTCGCGGGTACGAAGTTCTTGGATGACCTCGTCGTAATGTTTCAAATCCGGATAGAAGCGTCGGAAGAAGAACTCGATTTGCTGATCATCGCCTTCTGCGAGCAATTTCGCGAGGACGGCATAGACGACACCCATCCCTTGACGGGGCAGGAGAGACGATGGCAACAGCGTCGCACATTGGATGGCCCGATTGAAGTAGAGGTCGAGCGTGTCGCTCAAGTCCTGGAACGTGCGAATCTCCGCGTAATGGAACATACGCGTCAGTTCGATGATGGTCGACAAGTCGGTGTCGAGTAGCCAATCGCTCTGGAAGATGGCGTTGTCAAGCTTCTCGACGGTGACGTCATTGGCGATATAGTAATTCAAATTATCTCGCGTGATGCTCACCTTATCGGGCGATTCGACGATCCGTTCGACGGTCTCTTGTTCGAACGTCCGCAACTGTTTGCGGATATTGACGAACTCGGAGTCGGCAATCTCGAGGAGCCCCGCGACACGGCTGAAGCTGCGCTTGATTTCCGGTGGCACGGCGTTCGGGTTCTTATAACCGAGGTCATGCTCGATCTCGGCCCACGCGTGCTGCAAGATGGACCGGACTTGAATCTCGGCTTCTTTGTCTTCATAGCGACGGTACTCCCCGAGGGCGAGCCGCGTGTCGCTCAAGCCGACGACGTAATGGACCGACAAATAGCCGAACTCATTCGGGTCGAGCAACGTGGATTTATCGATCGACTGTTCGCGGTCGATCCGGAACTCATCCTCGAGGATTTGGGCCACGGCACGGACATCGTCGTGGAAATAGGTCACGATCCGAATCCCCGCCAAATCCTGGACGTCGCGCAACGACCGGTATTGATACGGTTTGCGGGACAACTTGGCATACAGGCTCTCGGCTTCCTTCGCCCGGGCGACGATCGAGTGGAACTGGATGCCGGCGTCGTTCAACAGCTCGCTGAGGAGTAACTTCAGCTTGGCTGCGAACGCCTCGTAATCTTCTTTCTCATTCATATAGTCGAGCATGATCGTGTTCATATCCTGTCTCGGCATCAACATCACTCCTTGTCTCATTAAATGTAGTATAGCATCAAAGAAATCGGTGTCGCATCTGTTGTCCGTCTCTATGATACAATACGGTTTGGAACGGGAAGGAGTGTCACGCGTGAGAGTGAGCCATACGTTGAAATCGACCGAGCGTGAGAAGCTCGAAATCGTTGCCGGGTTGTTGCAACAAGCAGGCTATCGGTCTGGAAAGATCGACTGGCAGACCGGGATCAATATCGTTCGGGTCAGTCGCGAAGATGTGTCGTCTGAATCGGACGAACGGACCCGCATCCAAGGCATCGTCGAACATTTCGGGATCGAGGACTGGAGCGCCACGTTTTCTTGAACCCCTCTTTTTCAAATCGCTGGACGAAATGGGTTTTGTGACTCATTTTTCGGGAATAGTATATTATTCGATTATAGATCAGCGGACGTTTAGGAGGATGAATATGTTAGAAACAAGAATCGTGCGGGATATGACCTCGGTCGACCATGAAGTGAACGGGATGGTGTCAGGGGGATGTGTCAACGAGCACATTTACTTATTTGCGAGAGATGAAGAATTGACGGTGCGGCTCGCTGCAGAAGCGGGTGTGCAACCATACCGCATCACTGAAAAAGGGCTGTGGGAGTCGCTCATGTCGAAGTTTACAAAAAATTCGGATGACCGGATCGAGCAGCTCGAGAGCCTCGGTCTGACGAAAGAGATGGTCGAATCGCTCGAAGGAGAGATTCAGGCCGGGAAAATCGTCCTCGTCTGCGACAAGTCATAAAAAGAGCCGGAACTGACCTCGTCAGTTTCGGCTCTGTTCGTCATTTCGTCTCGTAATAGGCGTTCACGATCCGGCGTAGCGACCGCTCGTTCAAATCGAGCGGTTTGAACCCAGCGTCCTGCAACAGACGTTTCGTATTGGCGTCGTCGAACGCGATATCGCGATTCAAGTAAGGATTGAACACCTTCACCATCTCGTTGAACGTCTGCTCGGCTTGGCTGAGCGAAGACGTTGCCGTCTCCGTGATCTTCAAGTGCGGGAACGCAAGTGCTTGCTTCATATAGTCGAGCATGGTCACGTTGCGCGGCGGGGCATCGTTCGTCACGTTATAGATGGTGTCCGGTTTGGCGTGTTCGATGGCAGCGAGGAGCACATCGGCCACGTAATCGACCGGGACCAGGTTCGATGTGCCGGTCTCAGAGCCGAGTAGACGGATCGGTCCATCCGGTGCCCCACGGCGCTCGAGACGGCGCTTGAACACCTCGAGGGCGCGCATATAGCCATACATCGTGAACTTCGAGTCGGCCTCACCGGTCTTCGAGTCACCGACGATGATGGCGGGACGGAAAATCGAGACGTCGAGGTGGTCCCGTTCCGCCCAGACGGCCTGTTCGGCGTGCGCCTTGCTCTCCTCGTACGGATTATGGAACGTCTGGTCGGTCGCATACAACGTCTCATCGCCGACCTCGCGTGCTCCGAGCGTGTACGCCGTGCTGACGTGGAAGAAGCGAGGGCAATGCAGCGCCTTTGCGAGCGCGAGCGCTTGTCTCGTCCCGGTCAAATTCGTCTCGAACAGTTCCTCACGGAGCTCCTCATCGAATTTGACGAGGGCCGCCATGTGGAGCACCAAGTCGAAGGAACGGTCATGGTCGGTGATGAACCGCTCGTCTGCTCCGAGGAACGGGGCCGTCAAATCCCCGGCCAGGACAGTGATGGAGCGACGTTCGTCCCGTGAGAACATCGCCTCCACTTTCTCAGGTGTACGGGCGAGGACGCACAGCGTATGCCCACGATGAATCAGCTCGCGGGCGAGCCGTCCTCCCAAAAATCCGGTCGCACCGGTCATAAAAATATTCACAGCGTTCTTCCTCTCTTTTCAGTCTCTCCCCATCATAACAAGTGGCAACGGAATGAGCCACTTTCAACCTAAAGAATAAAATTAGGGGTTTAACAATTTTTAAAGTCGGTTATGACTTAAGGAGAAGCGTACGCAAGGTACGTCATGACAGTGTTGATCTGTCAAATAACTCAAGTGAGGTTTTTTAGAATCATGGCTAATCTATTCGGAACAGACAAGGATGGCAACAGGAAGAAGCAAGAAGAGATTGAAAAAACAGTTCAGGAGAAAGGGATCACACAAATCCACATGTACTTCTCCGACGTGCTTGGAGACTTGAAGCTACTGACTCTCTCTGCAAAATTGTTGCCGGAAGTCTTTGAAGGGAAGACGATGTTTGACGGTTCATCCATCGCCGGTTTTTCTTCCATCAAAAACTCAGACCTATTCTTGAGACCGGATTTAGATCGTCCACGCTACGAGCAGGATGGGGACGAGAGCATTCTCGCCTTTTTCTGTGACGTCTGCACACCGGACGGCGAACGTTACGAGTTCGACCCGCGCAACGTCTTGAAGGATGCCCTCGAGCGGGCTGCACGTGACGGCTACTCGATTTTCGTCGGCGCTGAGCCGGAATTCTTCATCTTCGACGAGAATGGTGAATTTTACGATGAGGCGGGTTACTTCTCGACACGTTCGGAAGACAAAGGGTATGAGGTCCGCCAACATATCGCCAACCGCTTGAGCGAAGTCGGTTTCAACATCGAGGCGGTCCACCACGAAGTCGCACCGGCCCAGCACGAAATCGGGATTAAATACGATGACGCGCTCCACACGGCCGACAACATCCAGTTCTTTAAAGAAATCGTTCAATTGGCAGCCCAAGAGAAAGGTGCAAAAGTGTCATTCTTGCCGAAACCGCTCCGTGACGTGAACGGTTCGGGGATGCACCTCAACATCTCGGTATGGAAGAACGACAAGGACGGCAACCCGACGGTGAACGCATTCGAAGAGCCGGAGTCAGACTACGGTCTATCGCTCACGGCCCGTCACTTCATCGAAGGGATTCTGAAGCATGCCCGCGCAACGGCCATCTTCACGAACCCGCTCCCAGAGTCGTATGAACGTCTCGTGCCAGGTTTCGAGGCACCGGTCAACATCTGTTGGAGCCCATCGAACCGCAGTTCGATGATTCGGATTCCGGCGTCACGCGGAAGCGCGACGCGCGTCGAAGTCCGTAACCCAGACCCGAGTGCGAACCCGTACTTCGCGCTTGCGGCATTGATTTATGCCGGACTCGAGGGCATCGAGCAACAGCTCGAGCCGTCGGCACCGAACGAGGACGACTTGTTCGAGTACTCGGCGAAGCAGATCGAGAGCCAAGGCATCTCGTCACTCCCGGCGACGTTCCATGAGTCGATTCAATCGCTCAAGTCGGACCGGTTCCATGATTACTTCAACCATGACTTGATCGACCGCTACTTGTCGCTCATCCAAGTCCGTAAATAAGCAACGTATACAAAAGCCCATTCCTCGGCCGAGGAATGGGCTTTTACGCTTAATGAATCCCGCGCATATACTTTTTGATGACTGGGGCGAGAGCGAACAAAATCATACTGAGTACGATCGCTGCTCCACCGATAATCCCGAAGTAGAGCATCTCGTTCTCTGGTGAATAGAAACGAACGAGCTGGGCGTTAATCCCTTGTGCCGCCGCGTTCGACAAGAACCAGAGTGACATCGTCTGGGCCGAGAAGGCGGCCGGGGCGAGTTTCGTCGTCGCCGACAGACCGACCGGCGACAGGCTGAGCTCACCGAGCACGACGATGAAGTAACTGAGGACGAGCCAGAGCGGATTGACGAGCGTGTCCGGGCCACCGAAGTAGGCCGGGAGCAAGATCACCAAGAAACTTAACCCTGCGAACAAAATCCCGAAGGCGAACTTCGTCGGGATGCTCGGCTCACGGTCACCGAGTCGGACCCAAAGCCATGCGAACACCGGAGCGAGCATGATGATGAACAACGGGTTGAGCGACTGGAACCAGGCCGGTGACAGCGTGAACCCTAAAAATTCAAGGTCGGTCCGCTTATCCGCATAACTGGCCAAAATCGTTGCGCCTTGCTCTTGAATCGCCCAGAACATGACCGAGGCGATGAAGAGCGGAATATAGGCGATAATCCGTGACCGCTCGACTTCCGTCGTTTTCGGGCTGCGATACATGACGATGAAATAAATCGTCGGAATCGCGATCCCGAACACACCGACGAGACCGATGAACGTGTTAATCGTGAACAACCCTTGTGGAATCAACACGGCCAACAGACCACCGATGAGGACGACTGCGATCGTCGTATACTTGATTGCGTTTTTCTTTTCAGACGGTGTCAACGGGTTCGGTACGTATGAACCGGCGAGACCAAGGTTCTTTTTCTTCGTGACCATGAAGACGACGAGACCGATGAACATCCCGACCGCGGCGAGCGCGAAGCCCCAATGGAAGCCATAACTCTTTTGAACCCCTCCGACGATTAAAGGCGAGATGAAGGCACCGAGGTTGATCCCCATATAGAAGATACTGAACCCGGCGTCACGACGACGGTCCGTCTCATTGTATAAATCACCGACGATACTCGAGACGTTCGGTTTCAAGAGACCGGTCCCGATGACGATCAACGCCATTGAGATGAACAAGAACGTCAGGCTACCCGGAATCGACAGTACGATATGACCGAGCATGATGAACACACCGCCGAAGAAGACGGCCCGGGACGTCCCGAACACACGGTCAGCGAGCCATCCCCCGATGACCCCCGACATGTAGACGAGTGCGCCATACACCGACATGATGGACAAGGCGACGTTCTGGTCGAGACCGAGACCGCCATCTGATACCTCGTAATACATGTAGAAGACGAGGATGGCACGCATCCCGTAATACGAGAACCGTTCCCAAAACTCAGTGAAGAATAGCGTGAACAACCCTTTCGGCTGTCCGAAAAAACCTTTTTGTGGCACGCTGTCCACAATTTTCTGTTTATCGATCCTTTCCATGAAAGATCCCTCCTTAACCGTATTATCATAAAAAGAATCATTATGTTTGTAAAGAATAATAGAAGCAAATATTCAAAATTTAACGAATTTGCAACGAATTAAAAAATCACACTAAACGACTAGGTTCAGTGTGATTTATATAGGTCAAGCCGTCTTTTGTTTCGCTTCGGCCGCACTGACGCGACGTCCGAGCTGCCAGTAGATGAGGCCTGACACACAACTGGCCGCCCCGACGAGAATCAAGGCGATATGTCCGGCCCGCTGATCGAAGAATAGGCTCGCCATGATTGGAGCCGTCACCCCGCCGATCAACCATTGGATACTGGCGGCCCCGTTATAGGCCCCACGCATATTCTCCGGAGCGATCAAGGCGATGAACGTCTGTTGGACCGGGGACATGATCATCTCACCGAGCGTATAGAACGCGTATACCGCGAGCAAGACGCTGACGAGGACGAGGTACGGTGTCCCGAGGGAGTAGAGGAGACGCGGCATGACCGCGATCAGGATCATGCCGACCCCGAAGATGGTCGCCCCGGCGAGCATGACGTTGCCGAACGGCTTGCGTCCAAGTTTCGAGGCAATCGGGAACTGGAACAACACGACCATGATGCCGTTCAAGGCGAGCATATAGGCGAACGGGTTCTCACGGTCGGTGAACGACGGCATCGACTCGCGCAAGAACAGCGGCAACATGCTCTCGATGAGCGAGAAGCCCATCGAGATGAACACACCGGCGAAGATGAAGACGAGGAACACCTTATCGTTATAGAACACCCGTAGGACGTCCCGGTTAGACGGTGTATCGGCCTCGGTCGTCTCCGGGAGCGACTCCCGGATGAAGCGGCCGAGGACGAGCGCATAAAGGATAAAGACGAATGACGCCGAGAAGAAGATATACTGCCGGTCGATGAACAGGACGGCGCTGCCGAGGAGCGGGCCGAGCGCCGCCCCGATGTTATGGCCCATCCGCAACAGGCCGAACGCCTCGTTCATCTGTTCGGGCTCGGTCACGTCCGCCACCATCGCGCTCGCGGCCGGATGGAACAACGAGTTCGTCAAACCGAGCATGGCGTTCAAAAGGAGGAGCGGCCAGAACGTCTCGGCGAACGCGAAACCTACGAGCGCGAGCGCGTCGCCGAGGATGGCGATCATCATGATTGGTTTGCGGCCATACAAATCTGCGAGCCGTCCGCCGACGACCGAACCGATGAGGGCCATGATCGGACCGGTCGCCATGATGACACCGACCTGGATATAACTGTCGAGCTTGTCGCTGTAATAGAGGACAAGGAACGGCGCGATCATGAACATCATGACGCCGGTGATCGTCTCCCCGAGGAAGCGGATCCAAATATTGCGGTCGAGTCGTTTGAGTGATTGAATCATTAGGTTCACCTGCTTTAATTATTGGAATGTAAAAAGGGACGCAGCATGCACAAAGGCATACGCGTCCCTACGATCTTAGACATGCCTCGGAAAGCAGGCGAACGTCACGGATTCAAATCACGGAGAGGCGCCTGCCGGTCAATATGGACTTGGACGTGCGAGCGTTGAATGACTGACATCGGTACCTCTCCTTTCTGCATTGGACTGTCTTCTCTTCAAGATTATGATATTTCTGTGAAATGTGTCAACCTAAATCGTCAATGTGTCATAACAATTCATTCAAATTTTTGCGACTGAGCCGGTAGTCGATCAAGCGTGAGAACACGACTTGAATCATCGCCGTGACCGGCACGCTGATGAACATCCCGACGAGGCCGAACAGGCTGCCGCCGATGATGATCGACGTGATGACCCAGAACGGCGTGATGCCGACGCTGTCGCCGAGAATCTTTGGGCCGAGCCAGAGTCCGTCGAATTGTTGCAACAAGAAGATGAACAAGAGGACGATGAGCGCCGTGAACGGGTCATAGAAGTAGGTGATGATGAACGCCGGGATCATCCCGAGCAGCGGCCCGACGTACGGGATGAAGTTCAAGACACCGACGATGACGCCGAGGAGAAGCGCGTATGGCGCCCCGATAATCAACAGACCGGCGACGGCCAGCACCCCGATGATGAGGCAGTCGAGCGACTTCCCGATGATATAGCGTTTAAAGATGTAATCCATCTCTTGGAAGATGTCGATCGTCGTCTTGGCTGACGCGACCGGGAACATCGCATACAACAGCCGCTTGAACATGCGGGCAAAAATCTCTTTGTCTTTTAAAAGATAAATCGAGATGACGATCCCAATCAAGAAGTTGATGAGCGTCATCGTGAAGCTCGAAACGTAGCTGACCGACGACAAGACGGCCGTCTCGACCCAGCCCGAGTAGCGCTCCTCGAACCGGCTGAAATCGATGGCCTGGGCGACTGTCGCGTTATACTCTTTCAAATACGTGTTCAACTGTGACAGATACCCGTCGATTTGCCGGATATAGGACGGGAGTTCCTCGATGAGCGAGGCGAGGCTCGAATAAATGCGTGGGAACAGCGTTACCGCAGAGATGACGAGAATCCCGATAAAGATGATATAGACGATTAGCAAGCCTTGATATCGTTTTAGTTGAAACCGTTCTTCTATATAGGACAGGACGGTATTCAGGAGCAGCGCGATGGCGATTCCCATAATAATCGGCGTCAGCAACTGGAACGTATAATGCATCATCTGCGAAATCGTATCCGGTTCGCTGATGACTTTCCAGAGCACGAGCAGGATCAGGCCGATCACGCTCAACTTCCAAATCAATTGACGGTTTAATTCCAAAGGTCCATCCCCTCATGTTTTAAATTTTGTAGAATAACGTTCACTTTCACTATGAACGTTTTTTTATCGGGATTCAAGAGGACATGCTCATTTTCAAAAAAGGATTGACAAGATTGGTAACGTTTGGTTAACTAAGTGACATATTACAAAAAGACAAATCGCATATAAAACACTTTCTATCAAGAGAAGCGGAGGGACTGGCCCGATGAAGCTTCAGCAACAGATTGATTCAATACTGTGCTAATTCCAGCAAGGTGACCTTGAGAGATGGAAAGGTGGTTGTTTGAATACGTCCGTATCTCGACACCCCTTTCCGCGGAAAGGGGTGTTTTTTGCATAGGAGGACTATTCATGACTGACAGACGCTCACATCTACTTAAAACGTTACCACCTCAACATTTCGTCGGACTCGCGAACGAGGTGGCCGAACTCGAACAAGCCGGCCGCGACATCATCCGACTCGGACAAGGGACGCCTGACCTGCCTACGCCTGAGCCAATCTGTGACGCGCTTCAGACGGCGCTCCTCGACGCCTCGACCCATCAATACGGTCCGTTCCGCGGTCAGGCCCGCCTGAAGCAAGCAGTGGCGACGTTCTATTTGAATGAGTATGGAGTCGAACTTGATCCCGAGACAGAAGTCGCGATTCTCATCGGCTCAAAATCTGGTCTCATCACGTTGCCGCAATGCGTACTCGAACCTGGCGACGGGATTTTGCTACCGAATCCCGGCTATCCTGATTACATCTCGGGGGCACGCCTCGCCGGTGCCGTCGTCCGTGACCTCGTCCTCCGGGAAGAGAACGGCTTCTTGCCGGACTATGAGACGCTCGATACGCAAGATGCAAGACTCATGTATTTGAACTACCCGAGCAATCCGACCGGAGCCGTCGCCTCACCCGCTTTCTTTGACGATACCGTCCGTTTCGCCCGGGAGCGGGACTTGATGGTCGTCCACGATTTCGCATATGGCAGCATCGGATTCGATGGCCATGTCCCGCCTAGCTTTCTGCAGGCGGAAGGGGCGAAAGAAGTCGGCATCGAGGTATATACGATGTCGAAAGCGTTCAACATGTCCGGTTGGCGCGTCGCCTTCGCCGTCGGGAACGCGGACATCATCGAGGCGATCAACACGTATCAGGACCACGTCCACGTCAGCGTGTTCTCGGCCATCCAGGCGGCGGCTGTCGCTGCGCTCGAGGCGCCCCGTACCATTCGCGATGACTTGGCACGACTGTACGAGGCACGGCGTGATCGCCTGATTGACGGGTTGAACCGGGCCGGCTGGGCCGTCGAACCGCCGGAAGGCTCGTTCTTCGTCTGGGCGAAAGTGCCTGAGGGTGATGCCAAGTCGTTCTCGCGGAAACTGCTGCATGAAGCCGGTGTCGCCGTCACCCCGGGCTATTTCTTCGGTTCGGAAGGGAACGGATACGTCCGCTTCGGTCTCGTCTCACCGGAACCGAAGATTGACGAGGCCGTCGAACGAATCGAGCGGTTGTTTGCCGCCTATGAGGAGGTGCGCGCATGATTCGTCAGGCCGTCCTTGAATATGACCACGCCGATGACGCGCTCGATCGTCTTGATGACTTAGTCGACGGCCGCCGTGCCCACGTCCTGCACGGTCAGAAAGGGTATGACGTCGTCCGAGCCATCTTTCCGGCCATCGCGGACTATCCGGCAACAAGGTTCAGCGGGGAGTGCACGGACTCGGAAGTCAAACGGCTCAAACCGTTGGACGCCGACGTGTTAATCGCCGTCGGAGGCGGCAAGCTCGTCGATACGGCCAAACTCGTCGCCTATCAACGGAACGTCCCGCTCATCGTCGTCCCAACGCTCGCCTCGAACTGTGCGGCGTTCACACCGCTCAGCGTCGTCTATCAGGAGGACGGGAGCTACGACCGCTACGACATGTTCCGCGTCGTCATCGAACGGGTCATCGTTGACTCACGGGTCATCTCGCGCTCACCATATGAATACTTTCGGGCAGGTGTCATCGACACGGTCGCGAAGTTTTACGAGGCCCGTTATTTGAGTGGTGACAGCTCAGCTGACGCCGGCGTCAACACCGGACTCGTCTTGGCCGAGCAGTGCGGGCGTCTCGTCGAACTTGAATTGAGCGAGCACGCTTTTGAGTCGTATAGTGACGACGTCCGCTTCGCGGTCGATCACGTGCTCGCTATCGGCGGCGCCGTCGGTGGATTTGGTGACGCCGGGACACGCGTCGCCGTGGGCCATGCGGTCCATAATGCGCTCAGCCGCTTCGAGTCGACCCACTCATTCTTGCACGGAGACAAGGTCGGCTTCGGCCTGATCGTCCAAGAGCGCTTGCGGCGCTCGGCCGATGCTCCGTATTTGGAAGCTTGGTTGAAACGGTTCGGTGCCCCGACGACGCTCGAGACGCTCGGGGTCGGATTTGAGCATATCCCGGTCCTCGTCGACTCCGTCATGACGGAGACCGAGCTGCAACAGTTGCCGGAACCGCTCGATAAAGACTTTTTGAAAATAATTTTTGAAAATTTACAATTATCTATTTACAATTAAAAGAATTAAAAGTAAGATGATAACAACTTAATAGACCGATTGCTTATCAAGAGTGGTGGAGGGACTGGCCCTGTGAAACCCAGCAACCAGATCGTAATGATCATGGTGCTAATTCCAACAGACGAAATCGTCTGGGAGATGAGCGTGTCCGACTTTGACTTGTCGTGCCCGCCACTCTGAATGAGTAGCGGGCTTTCATTTTGGAGGAGGAAAACAAATGAACATCAAACAGAAAACAGTACTTGCAGGAACATCACTACTCGCCGCCATCGCGCTCTCAGCATGCGGACAATCGGACGCGAGCGAGGCGCTCAGCACGGAGTCGCTCACGATTGGCGTCACGGGCGGGCCGCACCAACAGATCGCCGAGAAAGTGAAAGAACTCGCGGCCGAAGACGGCCTCGAACTCGATATCAAAGTGTTCAACGACTATAATACGCCGAACACGGCGCTCGCCGAGGGTAGCCTCGACGTGAACAGTTATCAGACGCTCTCATTCCTAGAACTGCAAAAGTCCGATAAAGGCTATAAAATCGACGACGTGTTCAAGACCGTCGCTTTCCCGATGGGTCTCTACTCAGAGAAATTGACCGACATCGAGGACTTGAAAGAAGGTGACAAGGTCGCCGTCCCGAACGACCCGGCGAACGAGCTACGCGCGCTCCGTCTCTATGAGACAGCGGGACTCATCACGCTCAAAGAAGGATTGACAGACAAGGCGACAAAACGTGACATCGCCGAGAACCCGCTCAACCTTGAATTCATCGAACTCGAGGCGTCGCAGCTCCCGACCCAGCTCCCGGAAGTCGCACTCGCTGCCATCAACACGAACTTCGCGATGGGTGCCGGCCTGTCGATCAACGAGGACGCCTTGTTCCATGAAGACACGGTCGACAACCCGTATCCGAACTACGTCGTCGTCCGTACCGACAACAAGGATGACGAAGTCGTCGCGACGCTCAAATCGTATTATCACTCGGACGAGGTCCGGACGTTCATCGAAGAGACGTTCGACGGCTCAATCGTCCCGGCGTTTTAAGGAGGGCCTATGATCGCACTTAAAGGAATCACGAAGACGTTCACGGTAAATAAAGGTGCTGTCACCGCACTCGACGACGTCTCGCTCACCATCGAGAAAGGCGAGATCTTCGGCATCATCGGCCGAAGCGGGGCAGGAAAGAGCACGCTCATCCGCATGATCAACCTGCTCGAACGCCCGACGTCGGGCCAGGTCGAAATCGAAGGACAGGACGTCACGAAGCTCGACAAACGAGGGCTCTCGAAGCTACGTCATCGCATCGGGATGATCTTCCAACATTACAACCTGCTCAAGACGGCGACCGTCGAAGAGAACGTCGCCATCCCGCTCCGTCTCGAAGGACTCGATAAGCGGATAATCCGCGAACGCGTCGACAAGTACCTCGACATCGTCGGATTGACGGATCATCGGAAACATTATCCGGAGCAACTTTCGGGCGGACAGAAGCAACGTGTCGCCATCGCCCGCGCCCTCGCACATGAGCCGGACATCCTGCTCAGCGACGAGGCGACGAGCGCGCTCGACCCGGAGACGACCGAGTCGATTCTCGACCTGCTTCTCGACATCAATCGCGAGCTCGGGCTGACGATTTTCTTGATCACCCACGAGATGGAAGTCATCGAGCGCATCTGCGACCGGGTCGCGGTCATCGAGGCCGGCCGGATCATCGAAGAAGGGGACGTGCTCGACGTGTTCTCGGACCCGCAGCATGCGACGACGCGCAAGTTCTTGAAGACGAACCTCGATGTCCCGAAAGAGGTCGTCGAAGAATTGAGCACGCACGGGACGCTCGTCAACTTGTCGTTCATCGGCCATCAAAGTGAACAGGCCGTGCTCGCCCAATTGACGAAACGGTTCGGCTTGCTGCCGAATATCATCGGGGGCGGCATCAAAAAGCTTAAAGGTGGTCTCGTCGGTAATCTACTCGTCCATTTGGACGGCGATGAGGGCCAGACCGACCAAGCCGTCCGCTTCTTAGAAGCGAGTGGTGTGAAAGTGAAGGAGGTGACGAACCATGCTTCAGTTTTGGGAAAATTGGGGTGACTTGATTTGGACGGGGACGATTCAGACGCTCACGATGACCGGCATCGCGCTCGTCATCTCGACGTTGATCGGACTGCCGCTCGGGACGCTACTCGTCTTGACGCGACCGCACGGGCGGCTCGCCAACCGTTATTTCTACGGCATCTTGTCGAGTGTCATCAACGTCGTCCGTTCGATCCCATTCATCATTCTCTTATTCTTCATCCTCCCGTTCACCCGTTTCATCATGGGAACAACGATCGGCGTCCAAGGCGTGCTGTTGCCGCTCATCGTGTTCACGGCGCCGTATATCGCGCGGCTCATGGAGTCGGCGCTGCTCGAGGTCGACCGCGGGGTCGTCGAGGCATATGAAGCGATGGGCATCTCGACCCGGAAAATCATCTGGTACGTGTTGATCCGGGAGGCCCGCTCTTCAATCGTGCTCGGTTTGACGATTGCGACGATCGGTTTGATCGGGGCGACCGCGATGGCAGGACTCGTCGGGGCCGGTGGACTCGGCGATATCGCCTATCAATACGGGCATCTCCGATTCGAGCCGGAGGTCATGTACGTGACCATCTTCGTCTTGATTCTACTCGTCCAATCGATTCAATCGTTCGGAAACCGCTTGGCGGCCCGACTCAAGAAGGCATAAGAAAAGAGCTCTGCTTCGGCAGGGCTCTTACTTGTTATCGAGCAATCGTTTCAATTCGGCAATGCGGTCATGGCGCGGGATGAACGTACGAATCTCTTTCTCGCTGAACCCGATTTGAATTCGATTGTCGTCGACGACGATCGGACTCTTCAAAATCTGGGGATGCGACGCCACGAAGCTGTACAGCTCGCGGAGCGACATCTCATCAAGTTGATCCGCCGCTTGTTTGTACACGCTCTTTTGAACGGACAACAGGTCGGTCGTCCCGTTCTCGGTGAGGCGGAGCATGTCTTTGAACTCGGTGAACGACATCCCTTGGTCGGTCAATTTCTTCTCGATGAACGGGATGTTCTGCTCACGTAACCAATCGATCGTCTTACGGGAAGAACTGCAGCTTGTATGTGTGAATACGGTGACCGTCACGGCAACCACTTCTCCTTTACGTAAGTATGGACTCCTTTATTTTCTCTCATACATACGTGACGGACATCGAATATGTTTCAAATCACATATACTTTTTTCGACCGAACAGACGATTTGTCGGTCCTCACTTGGGGTACAAGACGAGAGAGACTACATCATAGGAGGGGTTCACATGTTTGATTACACGGTCAAGACCGATCAGACGGTCGAAGCGGTCGTCGAGAAGCTGAAAACGACGCTCAAAGAGGAAGAGTTCGGGGTGCTCTGGGACTTCAATTTGAGTGAGACGCTCGAAGAGAAAGGTCAAGCGATTGATGGGGACTACCGCATCCTCGAAGTGTGCAATCCAAAAGAAGCGAAAAAAGTCATCACGGCGCACCGGGAAGGCGGTTATTTCCTCCCATGCAAGCTCGCCGTCTTCACGAAAGACGGGTCGACCCATGTCGGGATGCCGAAGCCGACGAAACTGATCGAACTGATCGAGGATGAGTCGCTCCAAGCTGTGGCACGCGATGTCGAGATGAGATTGACCCGAGCCATCGATAAAACTGTGTAACGGTCATTGAACCCGTCCAGGTCGTCGGACGGGTTTTTTCGTGTTCCCTCCTAAAGTAATATAATGGTAAAATTGGTACAAATAAATGGTGAGGGGCGGATGATTTGAAAAAGTTAGTCGGTTTATTTGTACTATCCACAGGCTTATTGGTTGGTTGCGGTGGGGAAAAGCCGGACGTCGTAAACTTGTCTTACGTCGACGCGCATTGGACCGTCAGCAAGTATGCCAAGGAGGAGTTGATTTCCCTTCATTCAGCCGACGAGACGCTTGAAGCCTGTAGCGGTGAGTTGACGACCGAGCTGGAAGGCGACTTGATCGTGTTCGATACGATCGTGGCGAACCGCTATCCGATGACGGACACGGGTGAGGAGTATGCGTTCAAGGCTGTATCGTATTTGAAAGGGGATGAGAATTATGTGCTTTGTCGTGATATGGCCTCGAACCGCTTCTTGGCGGAAGTGATCGAGTCGTTCCCTGACGATGTGGACGTATCAGCAGGGACACCGATCGGTCGTTATCCAGTCGTCGGGCCGGCCGATAAGTCCGCCAAAACCACCTTACGGGATGCCGATGAATTGAACGAGTCAGGCAACCCGATTGAACCGTTCCTCGAAACGCTCGTCGCCTTTTCCCCGGCTCTGTACGGTGAGATTGAAGTAGAAATCGGGGGAATGCCGAGTCCATATCCGTTGTTCTCGTTCGATCCGTCGATGGCCAGCATGAAAGACATCAAAGTAGCGATCGGTTACGACACGATTACTGAGAAACCGTATTTGCTGCTCATGTTTGCGGACCTTTATTTCTCGGTGACTCCACTCGAGTCGATGATTGACCAAACCGCAGAAGGGCTTACATATGAAGCGTTGAGCGTCGAGCGCCTCCCCCTCGAGACGGAGCTCATCCCGGACCAGACTTATCCATTGTATGAGTTCACCTATACTCGTGACGGAAAAGTCGTCAATGAGACGATGACGTTCACATACCGCACCTCTGACTTATTATCGACAGCGGAACGAAAGCAGCTCGAGACACACCCCGACGAAGACTACATGCCACTTGTGGTCGGTCCACTCGTTTATCTTCATCAACAGCCGTTCAACCCGGAATCTCCGTTGTCATACCCGGTTCTTTTAAAAGCAGCGGGGAACGATATGGATGACCTCGTCCAAGCAATCGATTCCGCTGAACCGACGAAGCGTCAAGGTGATGAAGGCGACTATCCGCTTCTAACAATCGTCGATGGACACAAGGGACAAGAGTTCGAGGTGACGTATAAACAGCGCTCGAAAAAGATGGATATTTACGTGACCGACCGCTCGACCGACGAGACGTACAAACTGACGAGCGAAGGGGCCGAGACGTTCTTGTCCTACTTCCCTGACTTGAAGAAGAAATGAGTGGCTTGAACATGAAGAAACGAGCGTTGATGTCATTGTCACTGTTATGGTTGACGGCAGGCTGCTCGGAAGACGTGGACGTCGTCCGCTATGGCCATATCGAGGAGCACTGGCAAGCCGAACGGGTTACGTTGAACAGTCAAGAGCCTGTAGTGGATGCCGAAACAATTTTGAACCAATGTGAAGACAAGGAACGACTGACCGAACTATATGGAGAGACGTTTTCAATCCTCGGGATGGCGTATGCGACCCGGGCCCCGCTTATGAATGATGACTATTATGGATATAGTTTTAATGAAGTGACCTATGTCGAGGGGGATACAATCTATGCGCTCTGTAAATCAGACCGGATGGACGGGATGGAAGGGTACGGGGCCGTCGAGCTTGCAGAAAGACCTGCCTACTTGAAAGACGAGGTCGGCACGGAGATTTCGTTCCTTCCGACCGTCCATATCGCGACCGCAAATGAACGGGCTGCGTTACATAAGCCGGACGCCTTCTATGACAATGGACAAGACATGGAACCGTATCCGGTCACACTTATGAGGATTTCGCCTGGATTTAGCGGCACGGTTGAGATTGGGATTGAAGAAGGGGGCTACTTTAACCCATTCTTCCACTTTTTGCCGAACCTTAGACCGTCCGATGTGTTTATCGCATTAGGACGAGATAAGGCCACGAACATGCCTCATCTGCTCCAGTCTTATGGTGGAGACAAGGCTCGCTATTCCTCCTCCATTTTACAAGATGCCGATTTGCTCAACGGGGCTGACAGTTTAACCTTCCGTCGAATCCATAACGGTGGCACGATGGAACCGATGACACCTTATCCGCTATATGACCTCACGATTGACGTGGACGGACAAAACGTAACAAAAACCGTGTCGATGCGCTATCGAACGAGCCCTCTCCTTACAGATCCTGCAGATCTAGACGAGATAGCGGTCGCTTACCTCCATCAGTATCCGTATCACCGGGAAGTCCCGCTCCCTTACCCTGATGCGGTGAACGTGAGCGGAAAAGCGTATGACCGATTGGTCGAAGCCCTCGAGACCGCGCGCCCGTCGACGAAGAGTGGTGATACGAAAGACTATAAGTATTTGACGCTGTTGCACGGGAATCTCGGTCAACAGTTCGATGTCAGTTACCAGCAACGGTCGAAGAAAGTCGATGTCTTCGTGAAAGACGTGAAGTCCGGGGAAGTGTTCAAACTGTCGAGCGCTGGGGCGGAGACGTTCCAAGAGTTATTCCCACAGGCTTTCGAATGAACGGATTGGTTGTAAATCGAGGAGGAATGTTCTGTTGAAACGCATGTTAGTTGGATATGTCATCTGCGCGGGACTGTTGCTTGGAGGTTGTGCGAGTAGCGAGGAAGACGTGGATCCGTCTCGTATCGAGTACCAAACGATACATGCTGATGGGGAATACGGGCCGACACGCACCATTACCGACGCTGAGACGAATGCCGAGCTTGATCGAACGACGGAGGAAGTCGAGTGGGAAGACCAGCCCGTCCCGATCGAGCGGGAACCGGATGTGAAAGCGACGTTCGTGTTCACGCCGAACGATGCGCCAGAACGTTCACTCGACTTCGGAATTTGGTACGAAGAACAGATAATCGGCGGCATCGATCCAAAGGACAGCCGGGGTGAACTCACGGCCGACCAAGTCACGCTGTTCAAATCAATATTCGATGACCAGGAATGATAGGGGACCCGTGCATGGCACGGGTCCTTTGTTCATGGACTTAGCAGTGAACCAACTGGAAAACACTTCAAATTCAAGATATTGACTCGATTTCAAAAACCGACGCTATTCAGGACTTTTCGCACAGGGTACACTAGAATTCCGCTACATTCCAGGAATAAAGCACTAAAGGAAATCGAGAAAAGAAGGTAGGAATAATCGGAATGGAACTGACAAAGATTGCTAGCCTCTCATCCCCTGAGGTGCTCCGTGCCCTCGAGGCCAACGTGGCGATGATCCGATTCGACCGTCAACGACGCGTCGTCGATGTGAACGACCTCTTCGCCAAGGCAATGAAATATAAACGTGACGAAATGATCGGGATGCACCATCACTTGTTCTGCACGCCAAGTTTCGTCAGCAGTCCGGACTATCAAGCGTTTTGGAACAAGCTGTTCGACGGCTTCAGTTCGGCCGACAAAATCGAGCGCATCGACGCCCGCGGTGATTCAATTTGGCTCGAAGCGACCTATATGCCAATCTATGAACAGGATGAAGTCGTCGGCGTCGTCAAAATCGCCTCCGACATCACGAGTCGCCAACAGACGATCGAAGAATACGCGCGCTCGTTCCGTGACATGGCCGCTAATCTTGACGACCGGGCCCGGCGTGGCATGGAAGAGAGTCAACAGTTGAAACGGACGATCGAACGCCTTGATGCGGACTCGAATCAAAACTTGAAAACGCTCACGAACTTGCAAGAGCAGGCCGCCGAGATCACGAAAATCGCTAGCACAATCAAGGAAATTGCCGCCCAGACGAACTTGTTGTCGCTCAACGCCGCCATCGAGGCCGCACGGGCAGGTGAGCACGGTCTCGGCTTCAACGTCGTCGCGACCGAGGTCCGGAACCTGTCACGTCTCGTCGAACGCGCCGTCATCGAAGTGCGCGCGAACACGGACGGGATGAACAAAGAGCTCGTCTCAATCGTCGACGGCGTATCCCGCTCCAGTACAGACATTCAAGAGAGTGTCCGCATCATGGAACAGACGCTTGAGCGGTTCGAGCATATCGAACAGTCGGCCGAATCGCTGAACGGCACAGCCGAGCGGTTCACTTCCGCCATTTAAAAAACCAATCGGACATGCCTCCTGACAAGGGACACGTTCAATTGGTTTTTTTGATTTGCAGCGTATGGCCATGCTGTTTCAACCAGGCCATCGCGCCGGCGACGTTTGGATACACTGACGCAAGCTTCGACCAGAACGCTTTCGAGTGGTCGAAATGAACGAGATGGACCCATTCGTGGGCGATGACATAATCCATGACGTCCTGCGGGGCGAGCATGAGCCGGACGTTGATTGAGATCGTCCCGGTCGAGCTGCATGACCCCCAGCGCGTCTTTTGGTGGCCGATGCGGATTCGTTCCGCCTTCACACCGAGTTGACGTTCATAGTGGGGGGACCATTCCATCACATAAGCGAGGGCCCGTTCTCGAAGCCAGACCTCGTACGCTTTCCGAAGCGATGACTCGTCCCACGCCGCGGGACAGTAAAAGTTTTCGCCGTCGAAGCGGAACCTTGTCTCGGTATTGCTTTTGACGAGCGGAAACGTTTCTCCGTGCAAAAGCAGTCTGTCGGCTGGTAAGACGTCACGCTTGGGCAGTGCCGCGAGGCGATCTTCGATCCAGCCGGCATGTTCCGTCAATATTGTCTCGACGACTCGGTTCGGGAGCCTAGCTGGAATCCGCAGCTCGATGCCGTCCGGCGTCACGAAGAAAGCCGCCCGTTTCCGGCGTTTATGGCGGATGACGGTCACGGTCATCGGGTTCACCTCCTTGAAGTATCTCGGTCGATTATAGCCGACGCGTCTCGAATCCGCCATCGTTTTGCGGACTCGAACGCTCGTTTTTTGTTACAGTAGGAGTAGGAGGGATGAACATGAAATCAATCTTACATCAATCGCTTGACCGGACGGGAACAGATTCGGTGAAATGGGACGGCCTCGACCGCTGGTTCCACGTCAAGGACGACGTCTTGCCGCTGTGGGTCGCAGACATCGATATCCGCACGGCACCGTCCATCTCGGAGGCGCTGACGGCACGGGCCGCGACAGGAGAGTTCGGGTACACATTGTTCTCGAGAGAGGCGCAAGCAGCCGTGAGTTCTTGGTATGACCGTCGTCACGGGCTCAAGGTCGATGCCGATCACGTCTTGTTCTCCAGTGGCGTCGTACCGGGATTGACGCATATCGTCGAGGCGTTGACGGAGGAAGGGGATGGGGTCGTCATCCAGTCGCCCGTCTATCCGCCATTTCATGAACTGGTCACCGGGTTGAAACGGGAGTTGCTCGACGCTCCGCTCCGTCAAGTCGATGGTCGCTACGAGATGGACTTTGACGCGCTCGAGACACAGATGCAGAAGGCGAAGTTGTTCTTGCTCTGCTCGCCGCACAACCCGGTCGGACGGGTATGGACCGAGTCCGATCTGAAGCAAGTCGTCGAGCTGGCACGTCGCCATGACGTCATCCTCGTCGCCGATGAAATTCATGCCGACTTGACCTATCCGTCACAACGGCATACCGCCATCAATCGCCTCGATGACTCGGTCATCACGGTGAGTGCACCGTCGAAGGCGTTCAATATCGCGGGGCTGTTCGCGTCGTATATCATCTGTCCGGACGATGCGATGCGAAAACGGATTATCCAAGTCCAAAACAAACACCATGTATTACCGACACCGTTCGCGAACACGGCCATCATCGCCGCCTATTCCGACTCACGGGCCGAGCGTTGGCTCGACCAATTGACGGCCGAACTCGAGGAGCAGGCGACGTACCTCGTCGAGCGGTTCCAGGAAGAGCTGCCCCAATTGAAGACGTTCATGCCTGAGGCGAGTTATCTCCTCTGGATTGACTTCAAGGCGCTCAATCTCGAAACGGAACCGCGGAAGAAGTGGCTGCACGAGGAAGTCCGTCTGTTCTTGTCGCCAGGTCACCCGTTCGGGGAGTCGGGCGAAACGTTCGAACGCCTCAATTTCGGGACGTCCCGAGCCATTCTCGACGAGGCGCTTAAGCGTCTCACCGAACATGCCGGTGGAAAGGCGTTTGTTTGATTCAAGAAACGGGAAAAATTTCACAATGAGCCAGACAAGACCGATGGCAACGGAAAGCGAGTGAATGCGAATGGAGACGATCAATTGGAAAAAGAAAATGGAGGAGCAACTGAGGCGTAGCGGATTCACGTTACAGGTCGAGAACATGGCCAACCTCGGTTTGACGGAGATTCATGCATCTTCGTCCCCATTGATCTCGTATCCGCTCCGGATTCGCCTGTACGTCCGCATGGGGTGGCTCATGTGCACGGTCGATGCGACATCGGTCGACCGGAACGAGGACCATCCATTGTTCGAGCGAATGATTGCCGCCGTGTTCGAGCGCATCGTCCGACACTTGTATCACGCCTACGACTTCCATGTCTTGACGTATATCGGCAATACCGGCAACTATATCGCACCGAAAGAGTCCGAGACGGGAGAAATCGTTAACCTGCTCGCACAACTGTGGACCGACCGCTCCTATCTGCACCTGGAGACGTATGAAGAGTATCCGGCCCTATACGTGACGCCGCCTTGGGCGCACCAAGCCTACGCGTTTGAGAGCACGGATGACGAATGGATTATCTATGCGGGCCGAAGCGGCCGTCCGGCGACGGATTATCGCGCCGACGGGACGGAACTCAAACCGCATCGCCTGGCCGAAGGGGACTTGTTCTTCCCGGTGCATCGCATTAAAAAAGACCGCGGCACGCTCGCGCTCGCCGAATGGTTACGGCTCGAGCGTCGTGAAGTCGAGGATTTCATGCTCGCCTTCATGAACACGATTCAGAAATTCGATCCCGCCTTCGGCTTTTCCTGGGGTGGGACCGATACGTTCTTTCATGGGGTGCCGGTCGAACCCTATGCGCAAGTGCTTCGGCTCGAGAGCGGGAAACGACGTTACCGGGTCATGAACAACTCGGCTAAGCGACTGTTTGCCGTCGCGGACGACCCGCTCGAATGTTTGAAGGAAGTGGAGCAGACGCTCCGGACGGTCCGTTTGCCTGAGCGACGGGTCTCCTCGCTCGGACAGCTCGTGATGGGCATTTGGCAACAGTTCGAGCCTGATGAATCGACCTATATCCAAGAAGTCGCCTATCGTGGCATTTCCCAGTTCCAAATTGAAGAAAAGATTGGCCACGCCTTGGCGAACCGCCAACGCGTCCGTTGGGTCGAGAAGACCGATCCTCACCAATCCATCATTGAGTTCGCCCATTTGCGGATTTCATTCCCGAAACGACCACCCGGCATCGTCACCGTCGAGCCGGTTGAATCTTCTTATGAGAGAGGTGCCCTATGAGAATCGTTGACGCACGTGCCATGCCAATCAGCCATGAGGATTTGATTGCCGTCACCGAGACGTCCATCTACTATCGAGAGAAGACCGGCGAGACGAGTTTCTCGATCTATCGCTATGATGAAGCGGACGGGACCGTCACGCCGATCAGTCATCGCGCCTATGAAGACTATGGGATCTCGAAGCTGTTCGTCAGTGACGCTCGTGTCTATTTCTTGAATGAGATACCAGACCGGACGGGTGTCGTCCGCACGGAGTTGATTGCGTTCGACTATCGCTCTGGACGAGAAGATGTGCTCGCGACATTCGAGAAACGTGGTAACAGCACGCTCTATTGGGTTCTCGCGGACCGTTACTTCCTCTTCTTGACGAGTTTCGGAGATACTGATGAGGCATGGTTGTATGATGCGGAGACGTCGTTCCAAGAGCGAATCCGTGACGAGCGACTTGTCGGACATGCCGGTAAGTTCCGTGAGCTCTATCTGTTCTCGACCGAGCTCGATGGCATTCCATATATCGTCTGCAACGCCCGCTTGGACGAGTTTGCCTATTACGAGGCACTCGAAGACGGTCGGGTCTCCCCGGACGATGCGATCGACCATTCGGAGGCGATTCTGATTTGTTCGCTCGACGAGGCGGTCGAGGCGATCAGGTCCCGTCAAAACGAGATTCCGTTCGAGGACTTGATTCGTCTGCACGGGGAAGGGGACACAGTCCAATACTTGGGTGAACGGGACAAGCGACTTCGGTTCTCGACTTTCGTCGACGAGGCGAACGAGGAGACGATTTATGAGTTGACCGCACCGGACGTGCTCCGCGAGGTGGCGGTGGTCGACTGGGGCGCCTACGAGCCGATTGACTTCACGTATGACGATGTCAGTTCGACGATTTTCATTAAAGTGGAAGAGTCAACGGACCACACCGAATTGATTGACGCGACGACCGGGGCCCGTTTCCTCGACACGGCTCCATTCGAGCGCGTGCTCGCCTCGAACTATTTCATCCATGAGTCGGCGGCAGATGGAACAGGTGGAGGCGTGACCGTGTTCAATCTCGAGACAAATGAGCGGCAAACGTTTGAAGATGCCTATTACACGGTGCTCGATGAGACGATTGTCATCCTATCGACGAAGCAGTTATAACGAAAACACCTGAACCAATCCATGTGATTGATTCAGGTGTTTTATATTGGTTTACATAATAAGTTATCGTAAACCTATCATAGCTTGTTTTTTCTTCTCGTCGCCGATATGGGCATAGACTTGCGTCGTCGCCACCGATTCGTGACCGAGCAACTGTTGAATCGTCAACACATCGATGCCGCTCATGGCGAGCCGTGAGGCGAATGTATGACGTAGTTTGTGTGGTGTCACCTGTTTATGCGTCAAGAACGGCAAATACGGTTTCAAGCGGTCGATGTGGCCTTTTAACGTGTGTTGCACCGTCCGCACCGAGATGCGCTTGCCTCGCTCCGATTGGAATAGCGGGCCTGACCCGTCACGTCGATAGGCGTCGAGGAGCGGCTCGAGCGGGGAGGCGATCGGGATGACCCGTTCCTTATTGCCTTTCCCGATGACGCGAATCGTCCCGCTCTCGCGGTCGATATCGTTCCAATCGAGGCCGACGAGTTCCGAGACGCGCATCCCGGTCAACCCAAGCAGTTGAATCATCAAAAAATCGCGGTCCCGGTTGCGCTCGTACCAACTCGCCTCGCGGTCGGACATACCGACGTTGCTGCGGACGAGCGTCGAGAAATCGAGCCACTCCTGCTCCGTCAAATAGACCGGGTTGCGCTTGGCACGCTTCGGCCGTTCGACTGCCTGGAACGGGTTATGGGCCGTCACGCCCGTCTCAATCAAATGGTTGAACAGCGACTGCATCGACGACAATTTTCGGTTGATGACGCTCGGCGCGTTATCGAGCTCGAGGGCGAGATACGTCGCGTACGCCTCAGCCCCCGCGTGATCGAACTCGACGAACGAGTCGATCTCGACCGACGACGGGTCGACCTCGGATGCGCTGGCGGCCTCGACCCAGCGGAAAAAGTCTAAAAAATCATAGAGATAGCGCTGGGCGGTCTGTTCCGAATAATGTTTGGCTGCCAGGTGATTCAAAAAACGCTGGATAAAGCTCGGCATGCGCTCGTAGCCGCTCAAATTGAAACGTTTCGTCGCGATCTTGGTCGGTGCTTGTCCGAGCTGGCGGAATATACTCAAAAGATCTCTCCTTGCTTACTGATGGATTGACGTGACGATTCGGTCTTTGCCTTCTTGTTTACCGGCCCGGAGCCGGTCGTCCGCCTCTTTGACGAGCGTGTCGACGGCCTCGAATCCGGTTCGCGTCGTGACACCGAACGTCATCGTGACGCTGAGACGACGGCCGTCATAAATCGTCTCGAGTGATTTGATGCGTTGCCGCAAGCGGTCAATCGTCTCCGTGGCCTCTGCAGTGGACTGGTCCGCCAAGAAGATGAGGAACTCCTCGCCACCCCAACGGACGGCTATCCCGTCGGTTCGGGCAAGCGCGGAGGCGACTTGCTTGAGTACGAGGTCGCCGCAGTCATGACCGTGTTGCTCATTGAATGCCTTGAAATGGTCGATGTCCCCTAGAGCGACGGCGTATGGCCGTCCATTGATGACGGCTTCGCGAATCTCATCTTCGACCAATCGGTAACCGGTCGTCCGATTATACAACCCGGTCAGCCCGTCCCGTGAGGCGAGCGTGTGCAACCGTTCGTTCGTCCGCTCGAGCTCGGACGTCACTTCGACGACGGACCCTTCGAAGACGAAAGACAGACCGGCAATCAAGGCGATCGTCGACAAGAGACAAAAGAGGCCCAATATTTGCTCGAAGGACGGCGTGAGCGGTTGCGTCCCTGTTGTCACATTCATATATAGGAAACCGTAGATGGTCATGGCGAGTATCGTCGAGGCGACCCGGATGGACCGACGTACGTTCGGCATGAAGAACACGCCATAGGCGACCGTGATGATGAAGTAGTGGACGTTCGCACCCCAACCGAGCACGACCGTCGAGATGATCGCGTTATAGACGACCTCGATGAACAGACCGACGAAGAACGCTCGATAATATCGTTTATGTACAAAATAAAAGGATAGCGTGTAATACAGAATGCTGAGTAGATTCGACCAGGCGAGTACCGTGACGCCGAGTTGCCAAAACGTGATCAAGAACACGACGTGGATGAGCCAAGCGAGCGCGTTCCCGTAAAAAGTGATGCGGTAATTATATAGTGTACCGCGACGTTCCTCATAGGCAGTTCCCACGCGAACACCTCCTGAACCTTAGTATACCGAACTGCCATCGATTTGCCCATGGGCGTTCGAGAAACGAGTCAATTTTACTATCTGAAACGCTTTAAATCGGTCCTTATGATTGCGTGAAATAGATATTTCACGCAACGTTTGTTCGCACGGGATTTTCCTCCGAGACACACATCAACCTGAGAACCAGAGAAATATCGTCATATAATCCGGTTTACATAATAAGTTATGGTGAACCAATTGATTTGTTTTAAAAATTTGAAAGAGTTACAGTTGTATGATAAAAGAAAATAAAGCTTGAAACGGTGATTCAGGTAAAGGTACACTGAGAACGTAAACAAAAGGGGGATTTCAGGATGGACGATCAACGTTTGAAACAATGGCTCACCGAGGCGAAGACGATTGCTGTCGTCGGCGTGTCAGCGAACCCGAACAAGACCGCGAACCAAATCGCAGACTATTTGATCTTGCAAGGTTACACAGTCATCCCTGTCAATCCAACGCTCGAGACGTGGAACGGACGCAAGGTCTATCCGACGGTCGAGAGCATCCCGGGGCGCGTCGATATCGTCGACGTCTTCCGACGCAATGAGTATTTGGCCGGCGTGGCCGAAGATGCCGTCCGACATGGGGATGTCGGTCTCGTCTTCAACCAGCTCGGGCTCACCAGCCCGGACGCCGAGCGGATCGCTCGCGATGCCGGACTCGACTACATCGAAAATCGATGCATCTATGTCGAGCACGCCCGCCTTCTCGGTTAAGACCTACCTCCTTGGTAGGTCTCCTTTTTTTCACGAGCCCCGCTCGCGGAGGGAGGCTTGCCAGAATCCAAAAACAGCTATACAATAGGATAGAAAAACGAACGTGTGTTCGAAATTGAGGTGACGAAGATGTCAACAGACTTATTTAATTACAATGAAGACGCCATCCAGGTGCTCGAAGGACTGACTGCTGTCCGGAAACGTCCGGGGATGTATATCGGTTCGACCGACCATCGCGGCTTGCACCATCTCGTCTATGAGATCGTCGATAACGCGATCGATGAGGCGCTCGCCGGATTCGGTGGCCAAATCGATGTGACCATCCATAAAGATGACGCAATCACGGTACGCGATCACGGGCGTGGTATGCCGACGGGGATGCACGCCTCCGGGAAACCGACGCCAGAGGTCATCTTCACGGTCCTTCACGCCGGCGGTAAGTTCGGCCAAGGCGGCTACAAGACGTCAGGTGGACTCCACGGGGTCGGCGCCTCGGTCGTGAACGCACTCTCGAGCAAGGTCCTCGTGACGATTTATCGCGACGGCAAAGTGTTCGAGCAGACGTTTGCCGACGGCGGGATCCCGCAGACGACGCTCCTCGAGACCGGAAAGACGCGTCAGACAGGGACGAGCGTCTACTTCAAACCGGACGCCTCGATCTTCTCGACGACGACATATAACTACGACACGCTCGCTGAACGGCTCCGTGAATCAGCATTCTTGTTAAAAGGATTGACGATCACGTTGACGGACGAGCGCTCGGATAAAGAAGAGACGTTCCATTACGAGGAAGGGATTGCCCAGTTCGTCCAATATTTGAACGACGATAAGGCGACGCTTCATCCAATCGTCTATTTCGAAGGGACGGAGAACGATATCGAGCTCGAGCTCGCCTTCCAGTTCACGGACGCCTATTCCGAGAACGTCCTCTCGTTCGTCAACAACGTCCGGACTCGTGACGGCGGCACGCACGAGGTCGGCGCCAAGACGGCGATGACCCGCATCGTGAACGAGTACGCCCGAAAGAACGGATTGTTGAAAGAAAAAGACAAGAACCTTGACGGCGGTGACGTCCGCGAAGGCTTGACGCTCATCGTCTCGGTACGGATCCCGGAAGAGTTCCTCCAGTTCGAGGGGCAGACGAAATCGAAACTCGGTTCGCCCGAGGCCCGTACGAGCGCTGATGGTGTCATGGCCAAACAACTGACGATCTTCCTCGAGGAGAACCCGCAGATGGCGACGATGCTCATCAAGAAGGCGATCCGCGCCGCCCAGGCCCGCGAAGCCGCCCGGAAAGCCCGGGAAGAGGCGCGCAACGGCAAGAAGAAGAAACGTTCGAGCATCTTGAACGGGAAACTGACGCCGGCGACGTCGAAGAACGCCGCCAAGAACGAACTGTTCCTCGTCGAGGGTGATTCGGCCGGCGGTTCGGCCAAACAGGGCCGTGATCGTACGTTCCAGGCCATCCTGCCGTTGCGCGGGAAGGTCATCAACTCGGAGAAGTCGAAACTCCAGGACATCATGAAGAATGAGGAGATCAATACGATCATCCACGCGATTGGAGCCGGGGTCGGCCATGACTTCGACCTTGAGGACTGTAATTTCGACAAAATCATCATCATGACCGATGCCGATACGGACGGGGCTCACATCCAAGTGCTCCTATTGACGTTCTTCTTCCGTTATATGCGCCCACTCGTCGAGGCCGGCAAAGTGTTCGTCGCCTTGCCACCGCTCTATCGGATTTCGAAAGGGAAAGGCAAGTCGGAACAGTTCGAGTACGCCTGGGACGAAGAGGCACTCGAGAAGCTCGTCAAAGTGTATAAGAAGGGTTATATCCTCCAGCGCTACAAAGGTCTCGGGGAGATGAACGCCGACCAGCTATGGGAGACAACGATGAACCCCGACACACGGACGCTCATCCGCGTCACGGTCGACGACGCTGCCGTCGCCGACAAGCGTGTCTCGGTGCTCATGGGAGACAATGTCGCCCATCGCCGTGAATGGATCGAGGAGAACGTCGCCTTCGGCCTCCAGGAAGATGATTCAATCATCGCCAATGAACACGTGACTAAAGCGATTGAGGAAGTGATGTAACGATGTCGACGATTCAACACATTTTAAACTTGTCGCTCGAACAGGTCGTCGGTGACCGCTTCGGGCGTTACTCAAAATATATCATCCAGGATCGGGCCCTCCCGGACGCGCGCGACGGCCTCAAACCCGTTCAGCGCCGCATCCTGTATGCGATGCACCATGAAGGCAACACGAACGAGAAACCGTACCGCAAATCGGCCAAGACGGTCGGGAACGTCATCGGTAACTATCACCCGCACGGTGACAGTTCCGTCTATGAGGCGATGGTACGCCTATCGCAGGACTGGAAGTTGCGTTACCCGCTCATCGACATGCACGGGAACAACGGCTCGATGGACGGCGACTCGGCCGCCGCGATGCGGTATACCGAGGCCCGTCTGTCGAAGATTGCCGGCGTCATGCTGACGTCGATCTCGAAGAACACGGTCGACTACACGCCGAACTTCGACGATTCGACCGAAGAGCCGCTCGTTTTGCCGTCACTCCTCCCGAACTTGCTCATGAACGGGACGACGGGAATCTCTGCCGGTTACGCGACCGAGATTCCGCCGCACAACTTGACCGAGGTGCTCAACCTCGCCATCGCCCGTCTGAAAGGTGAGGTCGAGACGACGAATGACGCGTTCCGTTATATGCAAGGACCTGACTTCCCGTCTGGCGGGATCGTTATGGGCAAAGACGGCATCTTGAAGGCGTTCGAGACCGGCAAAGGCAAGGTCATTATCCGTGCCAAATCGGTCATCGAGCCACTTAAGGGAGGTCGTGAACAGATTACCATCACCGAGCTCCCGTATGAGGTGAACAAGGCGAACCTCGTCAAGAAGATGGAAGAGCTTCGCCTCGACCGCAAAGTCGAAGGCGTCGCCGAAGTCCGTGACGAGACTGACCGGACCGGTGTCCGCGTCGTCATCGAGTTGAAGAAGGAAGCCGATGCGGAAGGTGTGCTCCATTTCTTCTTGAAGCATACCGATCTGCAGCTCGCCTATAACTACAACATGGTCGCCATCGTCAACCGGACACCGAAACAGATGGGTCTCTTGTCGATTATCGACGCATACTTGAAGCACGTCGAAGAGGTCGTCACTCGACGCACGACGTTCGAGCTCGACCAGGCGAAGAAACGCGCCGAGATCGTCGATGCGCTCGAACAGGCCATCTCGGTCCTTGACGAGACGCTCGAACTCATCCGTTCGGCCAAAGACAAGTCCGAGGCGAAGCAGAAGCTCATGGAGCGGTTCTCGTTCTCAGACCGTCAAGCCGAAGCGGTTGTCATGCTCCAATTGTATCGTTTGACGAACACGGATATCGTCGAACTGCAAAAAGAGGCGAAGGCGCTCCAAAAAGAGATCACTCGCCTCGCCAACATCTTGAACGTCGACGCGACGAAACGGAAGCTCATCTCGAAAGAGTTGACCGCACTCCGTGACGAGTTCGGCGACGCACGCCGCTCGGTCATCGAGTCCGAGGTCGAAGAGTTGAAACTGAAGACAGAGGTCATGATCGCCGTCGAAGAGACGATGGTGTTCGTCAGCCGCGACGGGTACGTCAAACGTTCATCGATGCGCTCATATGGCGCCTCGAGCGACGAGATGCCGGAGATGAAGCAGAAAGACCGTCCCGTCCTCGTCACCCAGGCGATGACGACGGACCACTTGCTCGTCTGGACGAACAAGGGCAGTTACTTGCTCATCCCGGTCCATCAGATTCCAGAGTCGAAATGGAAAGACGCCGGTCAGCATGTCGCCAACCTCGTGCCGATCGAAGGCGAACAAGTCGTTTCGGCCGATGTCGTCTCGACGTTCGACACCGACGCGCACTGTCTGTTTGTGACGCGTGAAGGCATGGTCAAACGGACACCGCTCCGTGACTATGACGCCCAACGCAAGTCGAAGGCGCTCATGGCGCTCAAACTGAAAGGCGACGACGAGGTCGTCTTCGCCGGCATCAGTGACGGGCCTGGCCAACTGTTCCTCGTCTCTGAGCGCGGTTACGGCCTCTGGTTCAAAGAAGATGACGTGCCGGTTGTCGGTCAGCGCGCTGCCGGCGTCAAAGCGATGAACTTGAAGGATGGGGATATGGTCGCAGATGCTTTCGCCTTCTTCACACCGCCACTGTTCGTCCTTGTGACGCAACGTGGAGCGGTCAAGAAGATGAAGCTCGAGGATCAGTTCGACTGCACGAACCGCAACTTGCGCGGGACGATGCTCATCCGCGAAGTCAAATCGAAACCGCACCAGATTCGTCGCGTGCTCCCGGTGCATGACGATGAGACGCTCCACATCATCGGGAAAGAGAAAGCGAAGACGGTCAAGACGAAGCAGTTGACGCTCTTGGACCGCTACGCCAACGGCTCGTTCGTGTTTGATGAAGAGACATTCGGAGAGATTGAGGACGTGTATCTCGATTGAGATCGAACTAAAGAAAACCCTGTACCAGAGACCATTGTCTTTGATACAGGGGTTTTCTTATGGATTCAAAGCTCGGCCTCTATCAGATAGCGCTCCAAATCGGCCTGTTGGCGCAAGTGATGCCGGGTATGCATCTCGATGAGGTCGTACCACTCCTGTGCGTTCAGCCAGCCAAAACCACCATGCCGGGCTTTGACGTAACGGTTCGCCGAGCGGACGAGCGGTTCAAGTCGCTTCAAACGCGCAGACAACTCGTCGAGTCGTCGCTCGAGCGTCTCACGCTTGTCCGAGTTGTTCGGAGGTTGGTTCATCTCATCAGGTAAACGGATTTTAATCGGAGGGAACCCACCGGCCTGAAACAATCGTTCACCGAATTCGGTCTTCCCGAGCGGTTGCTCTTCGTGTGAGGCGAGACAACGTTCAATCTCATCCGCATATTCCTCGGCCACCACAATGATATGGTCGTACATCTGTCCGATTGACCAGACGTCTGTAGCTTCCTGATAGCGCAACTGCCGTTCGGTATAGCCGTCCAAGTCTTCTTTGAACTGGGATAACACTGCCATCGACATATCGTTCCTCCTTTGCCACCGTTCTCATTTCAGTATATCACGGGGAGGATAGGTACTTTCTTATGGGAGCGGGTATTCCTAAAAGGAACAAGTCCATCGTTTGGCGAATGGGGTAAGAGGAAAAATCATGGGGGGATCACTATGTCTCAATGGCTCGACTGGGCCAAACGGCTCCAGGCGCTGGCACAGGCCGGCTTGACGTTTACGAAAGACGAGTTCGATCGCGAACGTTACGTCGAGCTCCAACGAATCGCGACCGAGATGTTCGAACGACAGTCAGACCTCGCCTTGGAGGAGGTCACGAAACTGACGCACGTCGATGGATACCCGACACCGAAACTCGACGTACGCGGTGTCGTCTTCCGGGACGATGCGCTCTTGCTCGTCAAAGAGCGGTCGGACGGGCTTTGGACGTTACCAGGTGGTTTTTGTGAGGTCGGGTTGTCCCCGGCCCAAAATATCATTAAGGAGATTGAGGAAGAGGCCGGGTTTGATGTCGTACCGGTACGGCTACTCGCGTTGTTCGACATGCATCATCACGACCATCCACCGCTGTCGCAGCATTACTATAAACTGTTCATCGAATGCGAGCTGATTGGTGGAGAGGCGCAGGTGAGCCATGAGACGAGCGAGGTCGCGTTCTTCACGCGGGACAACTTACCACCTTTATCGACCGCGCGGAACACGCAGGAACAGCTTTATATGTGTTTTGAAGCTAGATGGCAAGAAGATTGGATCACGTTGTTTGATTAAGGGAGGGGATATCATGAAAGTCACACGGATTGACCACGTCCATCAACTGACATTCTATGCGCCTGTATTACCGATTAACGTCCAGTTGATTGAGCGGGAGCTCGGACTCGTCTTGATTGACACCGCCCTCGCGCGCAATGCGGAAGCGATTTTAGCGTATATCGAGGCACAGGAGCGTCCGCTGCTCGCCATCTTGCTGACGCACGCCCATGGCGATCACGTCGGTGGTGTCGACGCCATCTTGAAGGCGCATCCGCACGCCGAGCTTTACGTCTCGAGGCGCGATGCTCGTCTCCTCGAAGGGGACAAGACGACCGACCCGGATGAGCGGTCACTCAAACTAAAAGGATCGCTCCCAACAATCCACTCCTTGCCGGATAAATTGCTCGACCCAGGTGAGCGCTTGTTCGGTCTGAGGGTCTATCCGGCAGCGGGTCATACGCCGGGCTCCATCGCCTATTTCGATGAAAAGGAGCGGAACTTGTTTGCTGGTGACGCGTTCCAGACCCGTGGGGGAGTCGCCGTGGCAGGGGATGTACGCCCGTTGTTCCCGCTGCCGGGCGTCGCGACCTGGGACAAACGGGCAGCGGTCGAGCATGCGGAGAAGTTGATCGACCTGGCACCGCGCCACACGTTCGTTGGACACGGACAGCCCGTCGCTGGGACACACCGGCTCTATTTGGCGCTGAAACGGGCCAAACGCAAGCAAGCACGTCTATTTTCACGATAAACCGGAGGTGCTGATAGATGGAGTTACGCGAGATTCAGACGACAGATTATCAACTGGCCGAGCAGATGCTCGAGATTCAACGGAACGCTTATGCGGTCGAGGCCGAGCTGTTCGGATTCGATGAGATTCCAGCGCGTTATGAGACGGTCGAAGTGATTCAAAATCTGCCTGGGACGAGCTATGGCTTATATAACGACGAGCGGTTGATCGGATTCATCACGGTCGAAGCGGCCGAGAACACGGTCGAGGTCACGAAATTATGTATCGATCCGACGTATTTCAGGGCGAGGCTCGCGACGACGTTGCTCGAACATGTGCTCAGCTTGCATGAAGACAAGCTTGTCTATGTGCATACGGGAAAACATAACGGTCCGGCCAAGAAGCTGTACACGAAGCTCGGATTCAAACCGAGCGCCGAGTTCGAACCGGAACCAGGTGTCACTTTGATTCGTTTTACACGATCTTGAATCCCTTTCCTCAAATTTCAAATCCCGTCTCACTACTTTAAGTATACTAAAGTATTGAGACGGAGTTTTATTTTTACTGATAATATATGTTATGTTAACTAATAGAAAAATAAAGAAAATTGATGTCAGATATGACATCTCTCCTCTCGAAAAAAATCAGAAAATCTTGTACCAATACAACGTCATATCGATGTTCGGATTGCCGGTCTGTTTGAGCGTATCGACACCGCCGAGCGCGAACCCTTCTTTCGCATAAAAGCGACACGCGATCACGTTATCGTTCTGCGCTTCGAGTGACAATCCAAGCAACGATTGCTTTTTTGCCCACGCCTCCGCAACTTCTATCAGCAAATGCCCAAGCCCGCTGTTGCGATAGCTTCCACGGACCGCGATGTTCTCGATATACGCAAAACGGTTCCAGTCTTTCACCACACGGATTTGTCCAATACATGTTGTCTCGTCGAATGCCAAGAATATTTGTTTGTCCTCACTGTTGATGTATTCAGACCAATCCAGCAAATCGTCTGGAAAGCTTGTCACACGGGCTTTCTCATATAACTGTTCCTCATACGTCCAAACCCCGTCAGAAAAGCTCGGAATGATTTTCCCGATGACTGGAAACGGATTATTGGCTTCGTTCACGACGCTGATGGAATACTCATCTAACGCTTTGATCGAGATGTTCGGGGCTTCTTCCATTGCATTATTCTCCCTTCTATATGTAATGACCGCTCCATCCTATAACTACATGATCTCACCAGACTAGCCATAAAGTGGCGGTCATGAAATCAAAGTCGGTGGTTCTGTCGACAACACTTCAATTACATCATGTGATGTCAGGAACACGTAATGCTGAATATTATAAACCGTTTCGTAAATGTTTGTTGATTCTTCAGCTAGCCATTTTAAATAGCTGGAATCGGTCACTTGAAAGAGTGTCCAGTCGCCAAAAAAATCAGGGTCATGATGTTTGTATAAATGTTCTAGCGTTCTAATAAGCGTTCCTTCGTCTGTATGTCGATACGACAGCACTAGTCCGTCAAACAAGAATGTATACGTGTTCTCATGCGTATCCATAAACACGAGTCTTAATCCGTCTTTATCATCAATTAGAGCCTGCAGATATAGTTTGGCCGGTATTTCTGGATTGACGGTGCATCTTTCCCATTTTTCCATTTGCCCCCCGCTCTCCTCATTTTAATATGTTACGAATAAGCCTTTACTATCTATCATACATGAATTATTAAAGTTCACATGGGTCCGAGTCGGCTGATCATCACGATGATATTTTCGCTTAAACCGTATTGTTCAAACCGACATCCATTGATCTGTTTCATCATAATTACTAAACTGTGTCATTCGATTGAATCCTTCATTCATCAACATGTTAGCGCTTTATGGATTTATGTTTCAAAAATAACTTTAATGCTGTTCATCCGCTCTTAGGAGTTGCCTGTAAGCGTATGTCATGCTATTTTTAGACAGATGATAACTTAAGGAGGAACTTGAATGAAACGTATGACAAAAGGTTTGGCAGCATCGCTATTACTGGCTGTCCCGCTCGCGGCGTGTGGTGATTCTAGCACCGATCAGGCCGAAACTTCGCGCTGGGACGAAATCAAAGAAGACGGTACACTCACGGTCGGTACAGCGGGGACACTCTACCCGGCCTCATTCCGTGAAGAAGATAGCGATACATTGACTGGGTTTGACGTCGAGCTCATGAAAGAGGTCGGGAAACGTCTTGACCTTGAGGTTCAATTCAAAGAGATGGCGTTCGACAACATGTTGACGAGCGTCCAAAACGGACAAGTCGACGTCGCAGCGAACGATATCTCGGTCACAGAGGACCGGAAAGAGAAGTTCGCCTTCTCAACACCGTACAAGTACACGTACGGGACGGCCATCGTTCGCAAGAGCGATTTGTCTGGCATCGAGTCAATCGAGGACTTGAAAGGCAAAAAGGCCGCTGGTGAAGCGACAACCGTCTTCATGGACGTGGCACGTCAATACGGGGCGGAGGAAGTCATCTATGACAACGCGACGAACGACCAGTACCTTCGTGACGTCTCGACAGGACGGACCGACGTCATCTTGAACGACTACTATCTTCAGACACTCGCCCTCGCTTTCTTCCCGGACTTCGATATCACGATCCACCCGGATATCGCCTATAACCCACAGGAAGTCGCGTTCTTGATGGACAAAGAGAATGCAGAGCTCCAAGAGAACATCGACCGCGTCCTTGGCGAGATGCTTGAAGACGGAACGGTGAAAGAGTTGTCAGAAACGTTCTATAACGGAGCCGATGTCTCGGTCGAACCGGACGTCGACGCGACGATCGTCGAATTGGACTAAGCCATCATGTTCGAAGGTGTGAAATGGGAAGCAATCTTTGACGTCGACCTGGCTGTGCGCTCGTTCCCTTATCTGCTAGGCGGCTTGCCGAACACGCTTTGGATCTCATTCGTCAGCATGTTCTTCGGCTTGTTGCTCGGTCTCGTGCTCGCCCTTGGGAAACTGTCACCGTCGCGGTTGTTACGGTTCCCGTCGACGTTCTATATCTCGTTCATGCGGGGTGTACCGATTTTGATTATCCTGTTCATCTTATATTCAGGGTTTCCATTCATCGGCATCGAGTTCGCAGCGCTGACGGCGGCAATCATCGGGTTCAGTCTGAACTCGGCGGCCTATATCGCGGAGATTGTCCGGGCTGCGATCCGTGCCGTCGATCCAGGACAAGTCGAGGCGGCCCGCTCGCTCGGGATGAACAAGTGGTTGACGCTGAAAGGGGTCATCTTACCTCAGGCGACGCGGATTGCCCTCCCCCCGCTTTCGAACGTGTTCCTCGATTTGATTAAAGCGAGTTCGCTCGCCGCCATGATCACGGTTCCGGAGATTTTCAATAAGGCGAAAATCGTCGGGGGTCGGGAATTCGATTATATGACCGTCTATTTGGTTGTCGCCTTGATCTATTGGGGCATCTGTACGTTCATGTCGTTCTTCCAGGACTGGCTGGAGCGGCATTTCGAACGCTATTTGGATACACCGAAACGATGACTGACTTGCCTCATACAGGCAGGTCAGTTTTTTTGTCGGGCGGTTATTGCGAAAGTGACATGGTATAGTCAACCTATTCCATATTGCGATTCAAAGGAGAGACGTCGCCTATGTTCTCAAAATTATTATTCGGATCATCCGTTCTTATCACACTTACGTATATTTTGTTCGACGGGACAACATGGGTCAGCGTCCTGCAACCTTTCACAAGCATGATTGTCTTGTATTACTTGATCATCGAGTTCCCGAGCCGTAAGAAAGCGAAAAAGTCTTCTTCGGATTGACCATGATCGACCTACATATTTAGCAACACCGTTCTTTAGCGTTCCATCTCGGTCCGCGAGTGTGCTATGATTTTTATAAATATTCAGAAAATAGACGGGGGACTTACATTATGGTGCAACAATGGACGACACATTTAAACGATCAAGTGATCGGGCAGTCGAAGGCGATTAAGCTGTCGACGATCGCTCTCCTCTCCGGGGGCCACGTGCTGCTCGAGGACCGGCCTGGTACCGGCAAGACGACGCTTGCACGAAGCCTGGCCACATCGGTCTCGGCCGCGTTCCAACGCGTGCAATGTACACCGGACACGCTACCGAGTGACATTTTAGGGATGGAGCTGTTCAATCCGACGACGGGAACGTTCGAACGCCGGACTGGACCGATTTTCACGTCAATCTTGCTCGTCGATGAGATTAACCGGACGACACCTCGGACACAGTCGGCACTGCTGGAGGCGATGCAGGAGCGACAAGTGACGCTCGGTGAGGTGTCGCTTCGTCTACCGGACCCGTTCTTCGTCATCGCGACGCAAAATCCGTTCGATGGGCAAGGGACGTTCCCGTTGCCGCAGGCTCAACTCGACCGCTTCTTGTTCAAACTGTCGCTCGCTCCGTTGTCTCGGGAGTCGGAACGCCGGTTGCTACGGAACGAGCATTTGAGTGCGGCCCCGTTCACGTTGCAACAGACCGAACTTGCCGAGATGCAGCAAGCCGTCCGTGATGTCTTGTTTCACGAGGCGATGGAGGACTATCTCCTCGATTTCGTCGAGGCGCTCCGTCATCACCGGGATATCGAGGTCGGACCGAGCCCACGGGCGACGCTCGCCTACACGATGGCGGCTCGGGCGCATGCCTATATGGACGGACGGGATTACGTATCACCGGAAGACATCCGCGCGCTCGCCTTGCCGATTCTCGGACACCGCATCGTCTTGACGGTCGAGGCGTCGCTCAAGACGAAGCCGTCTAAATTGATCAAGTCCGTTTTGGAGACCATCCCGGTCCCGTCAGAGGTGTGATATGCAACTCGTCAGCCCTCGCTACCTCGAGTCCGGGTATATGTGGCTCTTGTTCGTCGTCGGGGTGTTCACCGCCCTATACGGCAACGTCTTCCTCGCGAGTGTAATTATCGGTTTCAGCTTGTATGCGCTCATCATGCCGGAGTTGTTGTTCCGGCTCGCTGAATACGTACATGTCGAAGTGACCGACGAGCTGAAGCTGTTCCCGAACGATGAAGAGACGTATACAATCAAATTGGTTTCAACGGCGCCTGTCCCGCTCGGTGTCGTCCGTCTGTCAGGATATCTCCATCCTACCGTCGAGTCGGAGGAACACGCCTTCTGGCGCCAAGAGAACTATGTCGGACGCGAGGCGGTCGTCGCCTATACGCTCCCGCTCAAGGCGATTCGACGCGGACCAATCCGCATGGAGGCGATCGGTATGGAGATTCGTGACCCGCTCCGTATGTTCTCGCTCTATAAGGAAGACCCGCTCGACCGCATCGGCTATGTCTTCCCTGAATTCCTGCCTTATCCGATTCCGAAGCGCCCTCCGACGTTACCTGGGGAGGAGATGGTCCGTCATAGCGCCTACCGTGACCCGGAGACGTTCCAGTCAGTGGCGCCGTATCACGGCCAGCCGATGCGGCAACTGTATTGGTCGGCCTATGCGAAGACCGGCGAGCTACTTGCCCGGACCGAGCAACCCGTCCAAGCGAACGAATATGTCGTCGTGCTCGACTTGCTGACGAAAGACGGACGCGCCCTCACCCATCAGATGGAGCGGTTGATTTCGCAGGCGGCGGCGCTATGCCGCGACTTCGAGAAAGAGAACGCGAGCTATGGGCTGATTGTGCCGACATTGACGAAGGAAGGGATCACCTATGACCTCGCCCCGGGGAGCGGTGAGACGCATTTCCGCAAGGTCATGACGACGCTCGCTTGTCTATCGGAGCGTGACTTCCCGCTCGCCCGGTCGCTGTTCGAACGGAAAGTCGCCAAATATGGCGGCAGCCAATCGATTCTACGGCTCGGAGGTGACGGCCGATGAAACTACTTTGGTGGGTATTTGCCGCTTTCTATGTCGGTCACGCGTTTCCACTCGTATTTCTCTTGACGCTCCGCTTGCCGCGCAACTGGCAACTCGGTGTCCAGACGGCACTCAGCATCGCCGCCCTTTGGTTTTCTTATGAGATGAGCGTGACGTTGCTCTTGTTCACGTACGTCCATGCCTTTATCCGGACGCTCGACTGGACGGACCGTTACGCGATCGCCAGCGTGCTCTTCCTGATCGTCGATTGGTTGTCTCCGCCGGCGTCGCAGCCGCTCGCGATGATCGTCTTCCCGTTCTTGTTCTTGTTTTGGCAGCGGAGCCTATATTACCGCCGTGACTATAAACGGATGCTGTCGACGCTCGTCGTCGCCCTCGCCGTCGGTCTCGGACTGGCTGTGATCATCCGGACAATCAAAGAGTTATTGTTCGGTAACCTCGTCGCCTGGATTCGCCCCATCTTCGTGTGGATCGGGGGTTGGTTCGATGGGTTCAACTTGGATCCGACCGACCGCGTCAACCGGATTCTCGTGCCGGACAATCCGAACATTGATGCCGAGACGATTTCGAATGAGACGTTGCTCGAATCGGCGACGAATCAATCGCTGTTCTTGATTTTGGCTTTTCTCGTCCTTCTGGTCGGGTTGGTCGCCTTGTTCATCTATTTGCAACGCCGTAAAGAGATTCAAGAGGCTGTGACGGTACCGAAACAGCGCCATCAAGCAGCGGATGCCGGGCGTCGCGTCACACGGGCCCCACGGCACGTCCGCTTGCTCGATGCCGGGCGCCGGCTCGAACAGGCCCATCCTCGCCATCGTGAGGAGACGGTCATGGAATGGTTCGACCGCATCGGATTCAGCGAAGGGAACCGCTTCGCCGTCTGGCTCGAGGCCGCCGAGTACGGGGAGAAAGAAGCCCCGGTACCCATCGTCGAGGCGTTCGAACGACATGTCACCCAGACGCTCAAAAAATAAGAGACCAGTCAGTTCGCCGGGCACTGCCGGACGGTCTTGACTGGTCTTTTTTAAAGGATTGGGCTGAGCAAGCGTGACACGCTCTCTTTGAAACGGATCCATTTCGTTCGTGTCTCATAACGCTCAATCGTTAACCTGTCGGCACATGCGAGGTCTCGATTGAATGCATCGATGACAGACTGGGCAACGACCTCGTCATAAACGAGCGCTGAGATCTCGAAATTGAGACGGAAACTGCGCGCGTCGATGTTCGTCGTGCCGATCGAGGCGACCTCGCCATCGATGACGAGCGTCTTCGCATGGAGGAACCCACCTTCATACGTATATACTTCGGCACCGTAGCGGACGAGCTCGGCCGCATTCGTATACGTCGCCCAATAGACAAACATGTGATCCGGCTTGTTCGGAATCATCAGGCGGATCTTCGTCCCAGACATGAGCGCGTTGCGGCAGGCGTCAAGGAAGCTAGCGTCAGGGATGAAATATGGGGTTTGGATGTAAATCGTCTCTTTCGCCTCGGTGATCATCTTGACGAGCATGTTTTTCAAATGCTCGGTCGACGAGTTCGGGCCAGATGTGACGATTTGTACCGGTGACCGAGACGTCTCGAGTAGAGAAGTCGGCCAACGGAAGTCCTCTTTCTCGGCCCGGTGTTTCGTCGGTACGGCACGGTTCCAATCGAGGAGGAAACGCTCGAGCAATTCACGAACCGCCTCCCCTCTCATCCGCAGATGCACATCGCGCCAATAGCCGAACTGACGATTCGTCCCGAGGTATTCATTCCCGACGTTGAAACCGCCGATATAGCCGATCTCCCCATCGATGATACATAGCTTTCGGTGATTCCGGTTGTTGACGCGGAAGTTGATACCGAGGCGTGACGGGAAGAACGACTTCACCTCGCCGCCGTGCGCGAGGAGTTGTTTGAAATGGGAGCGTCGCAATCCCCGTGAGCCGACGGCGTCATAGAGCAGACGTACTTTGACGCCTTCTTTTGCCCGGCGCGTGAGTGCCTCGATGAGCGCTTGGCCGAGCGAGTCATTTTGAATGATATAGTACTGGATGTTGATTTCCTGCGTCGCTATCTCGATGTCATGGAATAACGCTTCGAACTTCTGCTCGCCGTCATGGATGACCTGAATCGTATTATGATACGTCACGAGTGCATTCGTGGAGGATAAGTTCAAGCGGGCGAGCCTTCGATATTTTGACAAGAGCGGGTCATGGGCGAAAAGCCCTTCATGCGCATCAAGCTCGGTCAATTGGTCGTCGACGTGTTTGGCGTACTCGTGACGACGCTCCTCGTCGACCTGATAAAAGTTGTTCGATTTGATTAACCGTCCGAAGAAGATGTAGATGAAGAAACCGAGCAGTGGGATGAAAAACAGCACGAGCAACCAAGCCCATGTCGAACCGATGTCACGCCGCTCGAAGAAGATGATGGTGACGGCGAACGTCACGTTCAGGACAATCAGTACGATACCAAGAATACTGATGATGATTTCAGTTGGGACCATCTCGACGCCTCCTTTATCATCTAGTTTACCCGATGATGGGCAAAACGAAATGCTCGTTTGCAGACACAGTCATAGACACACAAAAAAACACCGCGCCTGCGGTGTTTTTGGAGTAAATCGATTAGTTTAAGACTTTGATTGTGATTGATTTACGACCGAAGTTGAGCGCTTGCTCTTGTGTCGGCATCAAGATATCGATTTTGTTACCTTTGATGGCGCCACCAGTATCTCCAGCGATTGCTTCGCCGTAGCCTTCAACCCATACTTTAGAGCCGAGTGGGATGACTGAAGGGTCAACCGCGATGACTTTTTGGTTCGGGTTCGAGCGGACGTCGATTCCTGTTGCCGTGATTCCTGAGCATCCTGCACAGTATGGCGTGTAAGCCGTTGCTTCCACAGTCATCGTCTTACCTGAAGCCGGAGCTTGGGTTTGCGTTGTAGACGTAGACTGTTTCGTCACTGGTGCAGATGTTGATGCTTTTGGTTTAGCGGCTGGTGCACTATTTGCAACCGATGCTGCGTTGGCACCTTTTACAGAGAATTGTTGACCAGGGAAAATAAGATCTGATTTAAGACCGTTCCATGTCATCAATTGGTTGACAGATACGCCGTTGTTTGTCGCGATGCGATACAACGTGTCGCCTGCTTTAACTGTATACGTTTTTGAAGCGCTTGAAGCTTTAGCTTCTGACTTCGCAAGCTTCAATACTTGGTTTGGATAAATCATATTAGAGTTTAAGCCGTTCGCTTGTTTGATATCATTTACAGATACGTTGTTGTTCACGGCGATACGGTAAAGTGTATCCCCAGACTGAACTGTGTGTGTTGATGCTGCCGAAGCTGGAGCAGCGACTCCTAAACTAAGGCCAGCGAGTGCCGTTAGTGTCAATAGTGGTTTTTTCATAAGAATATTCCTCCCTTTTCTAACGCCCCCTTACTGTAACACCTGTATATTTCACTGCCGTTACAGCCTGATATGAGAGTGATATCAGTTCAGTTACAGAAGCTTTCAGCGAGATGAGAGGAATCTGATTTTTTACAATCCAAATACAAATGGCTTTGTTGAGCCATTTTCGTCTATACTAAGGAGAAGAGAAAGGAGGTTTTAGTCTTTGGAACTATTACTGCTATATTACATTGTGACTAATTTACTAGCGTTTATGTCATTTTTCCTCGATAAACGCCGTGCGAAATCAGGGGAATGGCGAATTTCAGAACGAACGTTACTCATTCTTGTTTGGATTGGAGGAGCATTTGGGGCTTATATTGCGATGCGCCTCTTCCGGCATAAGACGTTGAAGCCGATGTTTCGGATCGGTGTCCCGATTGCCATCTTGGTGCACGCCGGTATCACGGGCTGGTTCATCTTCTGACGCCATTATATAGAAGGAACTTGTTAGCACTGTCCAACGGAGATGGAGTCGAAATGTCTGGATTGACGCTTGATAACGAGAAAACGAAGTCTCCACCCGGTGCAAAACCGAAATAAATATTTGATTGTTGAGGTGAAGAGATGAAAGTTGAAGCAGACATGATTGATGTCCAGTCGTGGACCGAACGGACGATGGAGATCGGGTTCACGACCAATGAGCAGTTTCAAATCTGGCTGGTCACCCAAGGTCAAGTCGAGGTCCGGATCAACGGTACCCGTTTAAGGCTTCGGGCCGGGATGGCATTGATGCTCGACCGCGGACAGGTCACAAAAGTCGAACGGACAGATGACTCGTTTCAAATGACGATGCTTCATGTCGACCCGTTCGACTTGATGGCACCGCCGCTCGCGGAGCAATATGTCACACCGTTCATCGAGACGATTGGCCATCACATGCTGCATCCGGCTGAACCGGGTGACAAGGCCATCCTCGAGACGCTTCATAAAGTAATCAGGAGTTTAAAGAAAGACTCGGCTTTCGCGTTGCTCGATGCGACACTGCAGCTTGTCGTCGTCTGGCGCTATTGGATTCAACGGCCGCCCGTGACGAGGCGGCATGGACAGGAGCGCATGCAACGCATGATTTCCTATATACACGACCATGACACGATGAAGCTGTCGCTCGAAGACATCGCTGCTGCCGGTGGACTGAGCCGGGCCGAGTGTTGCCGTTACTTTTCAAAATGGGGGGACACATCGCCGCTCGCCTACGTCCAAGACGTCCGGATGCAGCGGGCCGCACGTCTGTTATGTGAGACGGACAGTCCAGTCGCTGAAGTAGCGAACCGGCTTGGCTTTACGAGCGTGAGCCATTTCGTGCAGACGTTTAAGAAAGTACATAACCGAACGCCGCTCGCGTTTCGCAAGCAGAAGACATAACAAAAGCCGACACGCGCGTGTCGGCTTTTCTCGTTAACGGGCGGTCCAACCGCCGTCTGCTTTCAAGACGTCGCCATTGACGAAACTCGAATCGTCGGAGGCGAGGAACAACGCGACCTTGGCGATCTGCTCCGGTTCACCCATCGGTGCCTCCCCTGCCCCTTGGATGGCCCGCATCCCGAGCTCGCTCGGCGCGGTGATGGTGGCGCCGATATTCGTATTGACCCCGCCCGGTGCGATGGCGTTGGCCCGAATCTTGTTGAACGTACCGTACGTGGCGGCAATGTTTTTCGTCAGGCCGATAAGTGCGTGCTTCGAGGCGACGTACGAGGCGCCGCCCCGTGTCCCGAACAGGCCACCGACCGAGGCGTTATTGATGATGACGCCGCCCGTTTCTTGCTTGTCCATGATGTTGATCGCGGCCCGGGCCAGTTTCATCGGTCCGGTCAAATTGACGGCGATGACGCGGTCCCACACCTCGTCGGTCACTTCGCCGACGGTCAAAAAGTTGTCCATGATGCCGGCATTGTTGACCAAGATGTCGAGCGAACCGAACGTGCTCGTCGCCGTCTCGACCATCTTGTCGATATCTTCCTGCTTTGTGACATTCCCGGCGACGCCGACGGCTTCCCCACCGCTCGCTTTAATCTCTGACGCGACTGCTTCGACCGTATCCCCGTTCATGTCGACGGCGACGACGCGTGCCCCTTCCTCGGCAAACAGTTTGGCGATGGCCCGTCCCATGCCTGACCCTGCCCCGGTGACAATTGCCGTTCTACCCGATAATTTCACACCGCATTCCTCCTTGTTGAGACAACTCAAGAACGACAGAGAAAACGACAAGTGCAATTTACTCACGTGTCATTAGTCTTTACCCGGATTTGGAGGAAAACGTATCTCTGTTTGGAAGAATCTGCTTCTGTTAAAGTTGTCAGTCACGTACAATGAAAAGATACAGATATTGGAATTTGAGAGGCGGGGTTCGATTGAGTCGTTATCATGCGGAAGTGATTGGAAGCGGGACACCTGTTTTATTTTTACCGGCTGGAGGATTCACTGGTGAAGAAGGCCGTTCGCTCGCCGAGGCGTTGCGCAACGACTTCGAAGTTCATTTGTTAGATTTGCCAGGGTTCGGGAGAAGTGAAGGAATCGAGCAGATCGTGTCGTCCGAACAATTGGCGGATTGGGTCAACGACTATGTCGTCACACATCGACTCGGACCTGTACACGTGATGGCGCATTCGCTAGGAGGTACGGTCGGTCTCGCTTTCGCCGCTCACTATCCCGAGCAAGTGGAGCGGCTCGTCTTGCTCGACCAAGGCCATAAGACGTTCCCGCGCGTTCCGTTGAGAGAATATGGGGTGTTGGGCCTTGCCGTCCCGCTCCTGAGCGGACTTTATCGTCTGTTCGGACCTCGACTCGTCCGGAAAATCGAGACAAAAATCATTTCAGACAACGTGTCAGCTCCGATGCCAGAGGAACAGGTTAAGGCTTTCTGCGCACAGACAGGTCTCACTGAACGAGACGAGATTCGACGTGCGTTGAACGACCCGGCTAAGCTCGGACGAGGCGGATTGAATCTGTTGTTCACCTTCTATCACCTTGACGTGCCGCAGCTCATCCGTTCACTTCAAGTCCCGACGTTGCTTATTTACGGCGATTTTGTCGGACTGGACGACAAAGAAGCCCGATTGACGAAGTCAGCCATGATGGACCTGCAACGGCATGAGCTGCCGATCACTTACATACGAATGACAGGCGGCCACTTCGTCCATTGGAACCCTGCGTTCCCGATTGAACAGGTACGACAGTTTTTACAAGTTGAGAAAGTGAGCAGTCTGTCATGAACCGTCAGCAAAAGATTGTCCTCATTCTTGTGTGCTTATTGTTGGTATCAGCCGGAGTGGCCTGGGCATTTGATTCGACGAAGCAGCCACAATTGCCCGAAGGAGCGGAACCGATTCTCACCTACCCTGTTGATGACCGTAATATGAGTCTTCGCTTTTTCATGAACAGTTACACCGTCGAGGAATGGAGTGAAGAGCCGGTTGCGCAAAGCATAGGTCTTGAACTTACTGTCGACAATCAGGTTCGGTCGATTACATCTGAATCGCTGTCCGAAGCAGGCATCACGTGGGCCACTTTCGGCCAATCGTGCGGGGATACGTCAGCATGTTCCCCGTACGATATCCTTTACGGGATGAACCACGGCGAGACGACAAGAGTCGTCGTCGAGTTGAACGGGGAACGGTTCGAACCGGAACTGTTGAAGACGAAGGCCGGGAATGATGTCTGGTTCGTGCTCGTCGACCAAATCGAGTCGATTGAGTCGATCACCGGTTACGATGCTGCGGGAGACGTATCCTACCGCTTCAACAACTAAAAAAGAGACGGAGGACGGCTGTCCTCTCATCTCTTAGCGTTCACAGGCGATGCCGTCCTTATCACGGTCTTTTGATTTGTTCGCTTCGTATAACGAACTGTTGGCGTAAGGCTTGTACTTCGTCTTCCCACCTTTGTTTTTCGTCGTCTTCGTTTTGGCGACACCGCCCTTGTACGTCTTATTCAGTTCGGTGCAGTTCTTAAATTTTTTCGGTGCAGCGTCCGCGGTTTCTGACGGCGCGATGCTCAGCGTGAACAACGCGATGCCGGCGATGGTCGCACGAAGTAGCTTCTTCATAGTTGTTTCCTCCTTGGTAACAAACGATATGCGTATTAATTCTTGTTTATTATAAGGGCAGTTATGATAAATATCCTGATTTTAAAAAAAGTTAAAGGAAGGTAACCATCTATGGACTTACTTATTCTAATGCAGGACCGGGCCCTCCCGTTACTGTTGCTCGCACTGTTTCTCATGCTGAACGTGGTGTTCGTCATCGGGATTTGGAAACGACGACGTCACTTCTCCAAAGCATTTCTCGTGTTCGCGAGCTCGATTGCGTTTCTACTCATGACGTCATCGGTCATCCTCATCATGTTCACGATGTTCATCGGCTACAACCAGTGATGCCTTCTATCCGATGATATACGTATCAAAATCATCGAGTGCCCCTACGATGTTCGAAGTATGATGAATGCAGAAAGGAGGGAATGCTGATGCTTGAATCACTGAACCGATTGATGGACCACATCGATCAACATCTAACAGAAGACATCACGAGTGAGGATATCACCCGCATCGTCGGGGTGTCCGACTATCATTTTCGACGCATGTTTTCCTATATGGCCGGGATGACGCTTAATGAATACATCCGAAATCGTCGGCTGTCAGAAGCAAATAAGGACTTGATTCATGGGAAATCGGTCACGGACGTGGCCTATACGTATGGCTACCAATCCGTCGACGGGTTCTCTCGATCGTTTCGAGACTGGTGTGGCTTTTTACCGTCTGAAGTGATCAAGAACAAGATTCAAAAGTCATTCCCGAAATTCACTTTCTACATCGACATCAAAGGAGGAATTTCAATGGAATTCAAATTAGAACATAAACCTTCATTCAACGTCGTCGGCGTGTCCAAACGCGTCCCGATTCAGTTCGAAGGCGTGAATCATGACATCGTCGAGTTGGCGCAGTCAATCACGGAGCAACAGCGAAGCGAGATGCATCAATTGGTGGACCTTTATCCAAATCAAGTGCTCAACGTGTCGTACGACTTCGATGAAGGCTATTTGGACGAAATGGGTTCACTCACGCACATGATTGGCTTCGCGACGACACAAGATAATCCGTATGAGGATCTTGAACAGATTACGATCGAGTCGAACCTGTGGGCCGTCTTCCCGAATACCGGCCCGTTCCCGGAGACGCTCCAGGAGACGATGGCCAAGACGTATGCCGAATGGCTGCCGACGTCGGGCTACGAACTGGCCGACTTGCCAAGCATCTCGTTCACGAAGCATGACGGACCGTCGGACAACGTCTATAGCGAAGTCTGGGTGGCGGTCAAACCGAAAACGACGTAAGCACAGAAAAATACCCCTTGAAGACAATTGTCTTCAGGGGGTATTGTCGTTTACTTCGAAGGCTCGTACGCGAGCGCTTCCCCGTTCGTTTCAATCACATGCTTATACCAATCGAACGAGTCTTTCTTCATCCGCTCCATCGAGCCGTTGCCTTCATTGTCACGGTCGACATAAATCATGCCGTACCGTTTCTTCATCTCGCCCGTCGTGAACGAGACGATGTCGATGATGCCCCATGGCGTGTAGCCGATCAAGTCGACGCCGTCATAGACGACCGCTTGTTTCAACTGTTCGATATGCGCCTTCAAGTAGTCGATGCGTGCCGCATCATGGATTTTCCCGTCGACAATCTCGTCGACGGCGCCGAACCCGTTCTCGACGATGAAGAGCGGGATTTGATAACGGTCATACAACCGGTTGAGCACGTAGCGGAGGCCGACCGGGTCGATTGCCCAGCCCCAGTCGCTCGACTTGATATATGGGTTCTCGACGCCGTTCGGCAGACCGCCATTGACGATGTCACCACTGTTGTCGGCGACGACGTCACTCTTCACGGTCGTCGACATGTAGTAACTGAAGCCAAGGTAGTCGACGGTTCCGTTCTTCAAGATTTCCTCGTCCCCTTCAAGGAACGGGATTGTGTACCCTTCCCGCTCGAATTCGTTCAAGGCGTAGCTCGGGTACACCCCGCGCACTTGCACGTCCGGGAAGAAGTAACGCTGACGCATCATCTCTTCAGCAAGCATGACGTCGTCCGGGTTTGACGAGAACGGATAGATCGGCACGTGTGATACCATCGCCCCGATCTCGAAGTCCGGGTTGATCGCTTTCCCTTTCGCGACGGCGAGCGCGCTCGCAATCAACTCATGGTGCCCCGTCTGATACATCACTTCACGGGCGTTCTCCCCGTCTTCGACGATGACGCCAGAGTTCGTCCATAAGAAGAGCGGGTTGTTGACGTCCATCTTGTTGTTGATCTCGTTGAACGTCATCCAGTATTTGACCTTGTCTTTATAGCGGTCGAAACACACCTCGGCGAAGCGGACGAAATGGTCGACGACGGCACGGTTGCGGAACCCGCCGTACTCACGTGCGAGGTGGAGCGGCATCTCGAAGTGGGACAACGTGATGATCGGCTCGATGTCGTGCTTCAACAGCTCGTCGAACAAGTCGTCATAAAATTGGAGCCCTGCCTCGTTCGGCTCCGCATCGTCCCCGTTCGGGAAGATCCGGCTCCAACCGATTGACGTGCGGAGACACTTCAAGCCCATCTCAGCGAAGAGCGCGACGTCTTCTTTATAACGGTGATAGAAGTCGATTGCTTCATGGTTCGGATAAAATTCGTCCGGCTCGACCTTGTCCGTGATCCGACGCGCGACGCCGTGAGCGCCGGCCGTCAACACGTCGACGACGCTCGGCCCTTTGCCGTCGGCGTCCCAGCCGCCTTCAAATTGGTGGGCGGCAAGCGCGCCGCCCCATAGAAAGTCTTTTGGTAATGTCTTCATGGTAGTTCCTCCTTATTGATTAACAATCGTGAGCATTGGTGTCGTCGTGTCTGTCTGATTACTTGCTTGGACGAGTACGTCGGCGTATGTCGCGCTGTTCGTCACGATGACAGGTGTGATGCTTGAAATATTATGTGCAGCGATCATGTCACGGTCGAACGTCGTCAACACATCGCCCACTTTAAAGCTGTCCCCGTCTTTGACGTGTACGGTGAACGGTTTCCCATCGAGCGTCACCGTATCGAGACCGACGTGAATCAACAACTCGATTCCCGTGTTCGAACGGAGACCGATCGCATGTTTCGTCGGTGCGACCATGACGACCGTCCCGTCAAACGGTGCAATGACCTTATTCCCGTCTGGCTCGACGGCATAACCTTTACCCATCGCCCCGGAGGCGAATACATCGTCCGGAACATCGCTCAAGGCGATGACTTTTCCAGAGAGCGGTGAAGCAATCGTCTCTTCCTGAACGAGCGTCGCACTCGCTTCTGCCGTCGCAGGTGTTTCCGTCACTTCTGTCACTTGTTTGGCCGTGTCTTCTCCGAAACCGAAGATTTGAATCAAGACGACCGGAAGGATGATGGCAATCGCTGTCCCGATCAACAGTCCCCAAATCGAGGTCGGCACGTCTTCACTGATTCCGTTCACAAGGGTGAGCGGACCCGGGAGACCAGCGTAAGCGAAGTAATACGGGTTGAAGAAACTGGCCACGATGGCTCCGACGGCCCCCGAGATACATCCAAAGATGAACGGTTTCTTGAAGCGGAGTGTCACCCCGTAAATGGCAGGCTCTGTGATTCCGAATAGTCCAGTAATCCCAGCCGAGACACCGACTTTTTTGATTTCTTGGCTCTTCGCTTTCAAGATGACACCGAGAACGGCGCCGACTTGGGCGATGACGGCAATCGTCTGATATGCCTGGAATGAGTCACGGCCATACAAGTCGAAGTTTGCGAGCACCATCGGCGTCACGCCCCAATGGACCCCGAAGATGACGATGACTTGCCAGAGACCACCGATAATTGCGCCAGCGAGCATCGGGGCGTTCTCCGCTAAGAAGTTGTAGCCGTTGGCAATCCCGACCGCACCCATCGTCGTGATTGGTCCGATGACGAGAATCGTGAGCGGCACCATGAGCACCAAACTGAAGAACGGTACGAACAAAGGACGAATGACCTCGTTCATGTGTCGGTTCAAGAACCGCTCGACATAGGATAAGATCCAGACGAGGAAGAGCGGTGGTAATACCGATGACGTATACGTCGTACCTGACAAGGCGAGACCAAGGAAACTGATCGTCTCCCCTGACGTGATGCGAGCCGCCATCTCGGCCCATGTCGGACTGACCAAGGCCGCACTGGCTGCGACGGAGATGAACGTGTTCGTCTTAAAGTGTTTCGATGCCGTGATGGCGATGAAAATCGGTAAGAACGTGAACGGTGCCCATGAGATGAAGCTGAACACTTCGTACGTCCCCGTCTCGGCGAAACCGTCGAACAACAATGTCGTGATGATGAGTACCCCTTGCAAAATCCCGGCTGCGGCCAAGATATAGATGAACGGTGCGAATACGGCGGACATCGTAGCGATGATGCGGTTCAAGACGGTCCCCTTGTTTCCGTCTTCGACCTCAGTCCCTTCGATTTGCACCAGTTTCGTGAACTCATCGAACACTTCCCCGACATGCTGCCCGATGACGACCTGGAACTGGCCACCCGTCTCGACGACCGTGATGACACCTGGCATCGCCATGACTTGTTCTTTCGCTTGCGGATTTGACCGCTTCAAGACGAGGCGGAGTCGCGTCGCACAGCGCGCCGCATTGATGACGTTGTCTTCCCCTCCGACGGCCTCTAAAATATCCCGAGCCAATTTTGAATAATCCCGAACTTTACTCAACAGAACACCCTCCTTTGATGTAACGCTTACATTTTGTACACTCTTACTATAATTGTACCGGTACAATTAATCAATAGCGATACAATAAATAGTTTGTGAACGTTTCGTAGACATGTGTGTGGTATAATGAAGGCAACATTTTCAAGTAGATGAGGGATGAGCGTGCTTAAATATCAACAAGTGGCAGCAGAGATTGAACAGTACATCAATCAACATGATTTGAAGCAAGGAGATAAACTGCCCGTGCTCGAGCAGTTGATGAGCCAATATGCCGTCAGCAAGAGCACGATCACGAAAGCACTCGAATTGTTGGAGCGGAAAGGGGTCATCTTTCAATTGCGGGGGAGCGGCATCTTCGTCCGGCGCCACAACCGTCCGGGCTATATGAGCCTGTTCTCGACACAAGGGTTCAAGAGCAACCTTGGTGACCGGGTGTTGACGTCGGACGTGCTCGACGTCTCGGTCTCGAAACCGGACGCGACGGTCGCACAGAACCTTGGCATCGACGTGACAGATGACGTCTATCGCGTCGAGCGGGTCCGCTTCGTCGACGGCGAGGTGTTCTGTTACGAGGAGTCGTACTATGTGAAGGCGATCGTGCCGTATTTGAACCGAGAAATCGTCGCCGACTCGATCTTCGATTACGTACAGGGCGCACTCGGTGTCACCATCGGCTTTTCGGACATGTACATGCAGGTCGGTCGACTGACCCAGACGGAAGCCGGCTATCTAGGTTTACAGACGGAGGACCCGACGCTCCGCATCGAGACGATCTTCCATCTATCGAATGGAAAGCCGTTCGATTATTCACGCATCACGTATCATTACGAGCACTCCCAGTTCGTCGTTCAGGCGAACGGGCCGTACATGTGAAAACACCGCTCTACGCGATGGCGTAGAGCGGTGTTTTTGTGTGGCTCAGACTAGCGGTTTTCGATTTAAATCAATTACTGACGTTTACATTTCACTTTCTCCATCGCCTTCGCTAAAAAAGATAACCGAGCGGGAGCACCGCCAACAACGCGAGTCCGAGCATCCGATATGATGTTGGCTCTGTCGTCTGAACGTCACCTGAACCACCAGTAAGCGCATCCCCTGGTTGCGCTTCGGTGTTGGATTGTGTCTCGACCAAGAGTTTCTGATACATCTCGAGCGTGACCGTGTCTCCGTCGATGAACCGTTTCGCATCGGTCGTCAAGGCGGTCAACGTCTTTCCATCATAGTCAAACCAGGCATTCTCTCGCGCGGAATGGACCAATGTACCGGACACATCAGCTAAGGCAATGGCCAACTCGTCACCATAGCCGAACGTGGAGAAGGCGAAGAGGCCCGGTTCTTGCTCGTACGTCCCGATGACATTTCTCGGCTCCCCATCTTGTTGGACGGCTGATACGTACTCCTTGCTCGAGACGAACGTACACATTTCGTCCGACGAATAACAGGATTGCGCGGCAATCATCACTTCATGGAGCGAACCGAACGAGATGGCGCGACTTTCCGTCAAGTGATAGTTACTCGGGTCGTCACCTTCGATATGGTCGAGGACGATTGACTCGAAATGTTCTTCAGCGAAACGCTCCGGTGATCGTTCTGTCGGCGCCGCAGCTGCCGACGTAGCAGCGAGCGTGAAGGCCCCAGCTAGGGCGAATGTTGTGAGGTGGCGCAACATGTTTTCTCCTTTCAACTGATAGACATCTGTTTGAGCAGTGACGCGTCAATCCGAATCACTTCCGCATGCGGATGATTCTGTCGCTCGATGATTTGATTGAACCGTTTCGAAGCGACGAATCGATCGGATTCATGGACCCACGCCAGACGTACGAGGGCGAGGCGCAATTGCTTGCGACCGTCACTCATTCGCAGGTGGTCGATATGATTCTCAGCATCGAGCCGATTGATGAACAGCTCGACTTTACAATCTTCCTTCACTAAATAGGATACCAGATAAGCGGCCTGTTGAATCAACTCTTCATAGCGCGCATGAAGGCCATTCCCTAGCGGACCGCTCAAGTCGAGCACGAGCGTGAATGTATCGAGGTTTTGGCGTTGATACACTTTCGCCTGAAGTTTTCCTGTCTTGGCTGTCGCGATCCAGTCAATCTGTTTGACCGGCTCTTGCTCATACCGTTTTGTGCTTTGAATCATCAACGGGTCGTTGAGCGGTGAATGTTTAACGAGTCGGTCCCCCATCCGTACCAGGCGTGAGTCAAATCTGTTCTGTCTCGTGATGGATGGGAGTATGATCCAGGATGGAAGCGTATGATTTGTGACGAAGATGGTGCCAAGCCAAAATGGGAGTCTGAACTGAAGTGTACATTCATTGACTTGGACGGGCCTGCGCTGTTTCGCATGAATTGGAAGCGAATAGGTCGATTCCTCACGAAGTTGAATGACATGTACGCGCTGATCTTCGTCAAACGTCAAGCCGTGTCCCGTGACCAGGCGGACCGATGTCGGGATTCCGAGTTCTTGGAGACGTTCTACACCTGTCACCTCCATTCTTAGCGAGACACGATCATTTACGAACAACAACTGCTCTTTCTGGTGGAACGATAAACGTGTCCCTTCGACAATTTTCTGCGTCAGCCATTTCCGAATCAGCATCAATCCTAGTAATGCGCCAGACAGATAGGCGAGCGGCCACACATATGGGAACCATATGAACAGAAGTAGGATTCCGGTATAGGCCGGCCATAGCTTGTCGTCTAAAAGTGACGGTGTGCTCACTTCGACTTGTCGCATCTTCACACCTTCTCGACCGGTACATCGACTCGCTCCAAAATATCAGCGAGAACTTCCCGTTTCGTCGATTTCACGTCCCCTTCGAGCGTGAGCGTCAAGCGGTGTGCCAGAACATGCGTCGCGACGGCTTGGACATCTTCCGGGGTCACGAATTGACGGTCTTCGATATAAGCGTAAGCTTGAGACGCCTTGACGAGGGCGAGCGTCGCGCGAGGACTGGCTCCGACTTCGACGAGCGGATGAAGTCGTGTCTCTTGGATGAGGGCGAGCAGATAGGTGACGACGTCGTCATGGATACGGACCTCCTCAACTGCTCGCTGCGCTGCTAAAAACGTTTCGGACGACATGAGGGCATGAACGATGTGGCGTGTCTTAGAAATTGTCTGAAGAATCAACTGTCGCTCCTCTCCTGCTTCAGGATATCCGACTTGAAGGGACATCAAGAAACGGTCGAGTTGAGCGTCGGGCAAGGCGAACGTCCCTGCCGATTCGATCGGGTTTTGCGTCGCGATAACGAAGAACGGTTCCGGCAGTTGATACGTGACTCCGCCGATCGAGACTTGCCGCTCTTCCATCGCCTCGAGCAAGGCGGATTGTGTCCGGGGGACGGCTCGGTTCACTTCATCAATCAATAAGATGTTGGTAAAGATCGGTCCTGTCCGATTTTCGAACGTCTGTGTCTGCACGTTGAAGAAGTCAGAACCGATGATATCGGTCGGAAGCAAATCGGCCGTGAATTGGATGCGCGTGAAATCAGCTTCAAAACTCTTGGCAATACTTTTGGCAAGTAACGTTTTCCCGGTACCCGGGACGTCCTCTAACAAGATGTGCCCGTTCGCGAGTAGCGCCGTGCAGCAGAGGCGCGTGATTTCAGGTTTTCCGAGATAGATTTGGTCCAATTGTTCCAATACACGTTTGATGGTCATAAGGGTGGCTCCTTTTCTAAACGAAGTAAATAGGCATCAAGCTGTTGTTTGAACGCTTCTTCACGTTGTGGCGTGATCTCGACTTTGTCATAACGGGTCTCTAAATAGCTCCGAAGCGAGGCGTCGAGTTGAATGCGGCTCGCCCAGGCGGATAACGTCTCGAACGTCCGTCGACGTTTTTCTGGCGGTAGCGCTTGTTCGAATTGAATCAAATGTTGCCGCAACGGGGAATCTGGTAGCGGATGAGCGGAGCGTTTTGCCTCTTCGAACGTTTCGTCTGTCTCTTGCCTTGAGTGGATCCTCTCGTCTATCGGAACGGCTTCCCTCCCCTTTTTGTGGAAGGGTCTACGCCACATCCATACACCAATCAAAAGAAGGAGGAAAGCGCTGACAGTGTAAGGCAACAGGGAAAGGCGATCGGATTCGCTTGTAGATGGTGTACCATATGACGGAGACGAGTTATTCTCATCTTCCCTTGGTGTGCCGCCTTCATCATCTGATGGCCCAACAACCGCTCCTGCTTCAGAAATACCGGGACCGGGATCTGCGTCACTACCATCTCCACACCAAACATCCGTATCGACGACCTCAATTATCCCAAACAACTTTCGCTTGTCATGACAATCCGTGACCCAACTTGTGATGGGGCTCCCTGAAATGTCCAACCCTTTGAAGTAGGTATAAGCAAGTTGACCTGAAAATGAAATAAGTGCGACAACCAGTAAAGAAATCAAGACTGCTGATACAAACAGAACTTTGGCTTTTCTCATGTAACGACCCGTATGTGAATATGTAGATTCGACTGCATCCCATTCAACGACTCCTTTCATTCATCGATTCCATTTAATCCTTTTTTTGGAAAATGGATTTGAAAGGATTATAGCATACGGATTAATGGAATATTCAGTTTTTTAGCAAAAAAAGTTGCCCGCTTATTGTACACGAGCAACCAGACTTCTCCACTATGCATATAATCTTCATCTTGAATCAGTTCGTGAAACCGATGCACCTCGACGTTCGCCGGAAGCATGAATCGCTGTAGGCACACAGAGCCCAGTGGCAAGCGCGTCCATGTCTGCTCAGACGTATCGCGTTCCATGAACGCCTTTAGTCGTGCGTCGCTTTCAAACACGAGAAGTTCGGACTGCCAGAGCGTCGGCAAATCGAGTAAGACGACGACCTGGTATCGCTCCTCTTCTCGGTTATGCACTAGACGTGAGGCCCCTTCCATCATCACCTCGATAATCGCACGTTGAATCCGGCTGTTCTCCTGTACAGACGATAAGAACGATTGATCAATCGGGATTTTGTTATGCTAATACCCGTCGTGAAACGTCGTCGGGAACGAATAGGTCTGTTCGTCGACATCCATGCGCAACCGTTTCAGTCTTCGTCTAACACCGCGTACTTTCGCTCGTCTCTTCAAGACGTTTTCCCCAAGATGCTGTCGACTTGTTGCTGATGGTGCCGGTCGTGTTCGATGAACTCGGTGACGATATAGGCAAGTGTGTACGGAACACCGTCATGCGGAGAATGGGTCGTTCCGTTTGCCATCGTGTGAGAAGTCAGCGTCTCTTGACGTAATGACCGAAGCGTTTCTATAAGCAAGCTCCGACTCGTTTTGGCTAACTGGAACACGTTTTCTCCCGAAAGACGTTTCGCTTTTTGGGTCGCTCGCGCGTTAAATGAGTCGAATTCAGGGAAAATCATGGCTTCCCCGGTCTTGACGGCCGGGACGATGACGTTCAACAGATGATTGTCCCAATGGGCGATGTGAAGGACGATTGCTTTGATTGACCATTTGTCGGTTGCAATCGATTTTTCCCACATCGATTCATCCAATCCCGACAATGTGTTTAACCAGTCTATATAGGATGCAAACTCGTCGATGACATCTGAGGTTTTCGTCATAAAAGTATCCTCCTTCGGTTATAAGCTAAGAAAATTGTATCATGTTCCGGCCGCTTAGCACTGAGCTTCGTCAATCAAGGAATGCTTGATTGAGGTGATTGAGCCTCACTTATGCATATAACGGGATAGACCTCTTCATATTGGTTTGAGGAGTCATCCCGTCGATTGAAATTGAACCGTAAGTTACCATCACGCCTTGTGGTGACGGGACCATAAAAAGAGGGAACGTATCCAACCAGTCCGCTGATGTCGGAAACGCATCAGGTGCCCAGTCGAGCTCAAGTTCGTGCCCGGCAAGCGCGTACGAGAATGGCATATGGCGATACACGTCAACGAGCAGTCGTTCGATTTTCTGTGTGAACACGGGTCTCGATGCAGGGTGTGAGACGATATCATTCCACTTTATATCGATGAGAATCCCGACATAGGTGTCCATCTCTTGAAGGGACACGGTCATCGTCATGTCCACGTCTCCAAAATAGTTGCTTCGTAAATGGATAGATCCGTAATGCCCAACCTGAGCAAAGTCGGTACCTGTCGTTGTCGTCCAACTAGTGCCCGCCTTATCCTGACTGTATGTCACGTTTATGATTTCGCCACCGCTACTTAACAGTTCCACACATACATTTTGAGCAAGTTCAGGTAACGGATAATGGCTCGGATAAGCCATCCCGATGGAAATGAATCCGCCTGCTTGATCCATTCAAACACCTCCTTTGTCTCATCATACAAAAAAGCGGCACCGTCTACACGGTACCGCCCTATCTTACAGCCAGACTGGTAAAGAAAAGAAAACCAAGAACAATACGGTCAAGACACCGACGACCGGACTGAGCGACCGATAGCCCTTCTTGAACAAGACGATCATCGTGTAGGCGATGAATCCGAGCCCGATGCCATCGACGATGGAATACGTGAACGGAATCATGATGATGACGAGAATCGCCGGGAAGGCATGCTCCCAATTGTCGAGCGGGAGATGCTTCACGTTCTGGAACATCATCATGCCGATAATGATCAACACCGGCGCAATCGCCGTCACCGGAATAATCGCGAACAACGGCAACAACAAGAGCGAGACGACGTACAGGCCTGACGTCACGAACGAGGCGATGCCGCCCCGAGCGCCGACCGAGATGCCGGCCGCGACCTCGACCGTCGAGACGGTCGGGCTCGAGCCGAATAGGGCACCGGCCATCGTCGATAACCCTTGGGCGACGAGCCCTTTCGGGGCATCCGCATCCTTGCTGATGGCGCGCGTCTGATTCTGGATCAGGCTGATGTTCTCGATCAGCAAGACGAGCGTCAATACGCCGACGGCGACCAAGAAAATTGGTGACGCCGACTCAGCGAACGAGACGTTGCCGAACACGGTCCCGAACGACTCGAAGAACGGCGTGAGCGCGAACTCACCGGTCCAGTCGAGCGTACCCATGACGGCGCTTAAACCGACCCCGAACGCGATTGTCCATAAGAAACTGCTCGGTCCCATCTTCAAGAAGAGCAGGATGGCGACGAAGAGCGACAGGAACGCGACCTGTACCGGCCGTTCCCCGAGGTCTCCGATATGAAGCAGTGCCCCACCACCGCCCGAGACGATCCCCGCCGCCTCGAGTCCGATCAAGATAAGGAACAGGCCGAGCCCGACCGTCAATCCGTCATGAATGATCGGCGGAAAAGCGTTCGCGAGTTTCCTCGCCACTTTCGTTACCGTCAATAGGACGACGAGCGCTCCTGAGACGAACGAGACGGCGAGCGCGCCTTGCCAGCTCAGCCCCATCTGCAGGACGAGCGTGTACGTGAACAACGCGTTGATGCCCATCCCTGGTAACAGGAGCAGCGGCAAGTTGAACAGCCCTGCGATGAACGTTCCGATGACGCTTGTCAAAATCGCTCCGACGAGCGCTCCCTCGAACGGGAGTCCGGCTTGTGTCAAGATTGCCGCGTGAACGGCCGGGATGTATGCTGTCGCCAGAAAGTTCAGCACGCCCCCGTATGTTTCTGTTTTCCATTCTGTTTGTTTTGCCATAGGAATCAATCCTTTATTGGCACCCTCACCCACCCATGTGGTTATACACACGAGATTGATTATATCCTGTCTGACCTCTGACATACAAGCTATTATTGGTTCAAATCCATCTTTGGACCCAGTCATGAGACCCATTCGGACGAAAGGTTCATTTTATAAAATAAGAACAAACGTTCCTGTTTTTAGCATCTTTTTTGACAAGAATCTGCTATAATGAAGAGGCAGGTTAACGCAGCAATAGTGGGGTCAGCCGCCAAGTCCACAATGGAGGAAGGCGGTGGTGCGGATGGAACAACTATGGACCTGGGTCGGCGATTATGTGATCGTCCCGATCCTCGCTCCGATCATCGTTCACTTGGTGTTACATCAAACATCCGATCGTGCAACGTCTGAACGCACAAAAAAATGACCCCCTCGGCGCAATGAGATGGGTCACTTTCTGATTCACTAACCATTGTGGCGGCTGGGCCACTCTTAAAGTGGTAACCTGTACGCCAGAGGCCGGTGTGTCCAGCACCGGTCTCTTTCTACTTGCATCATACCATACTTGTTCCCATTTTTCAGTAACAGAAACACGAAAACGGTGAAGTTGACGTGACGAATGATATCGGGACGCCCGACATTATTCCGAGAGCAAGCTTCTTGATTGATTGTTCTACAGTTCGAGGCAACGCAAAGCGCTTTGCCTTTTTTAGATTTCATTTATGACTCCTTTAAGAATTCTTTAAATCTGCCATCTACACTGAAGACAGTTCAAATTCTTAGGAGGTTTATTCCCATGTATAATCAGAATTATTCAGTTATGTTCACAATCGAATCAGGAGTCGTTCTCATCCCACTCGCCATCCTCGGACTCATCACGTTACTCGTCTGGTCGTTTCGCAAGAAACATGTAAAAGTCACACAAACCATTTTGCTTCTGTCATTCGGGATATACTTATTAGGTGTCCTTCACTTCGTGTTTTTCCCGATTGACGTCAATTTAGGAAAATATGCGAACCAAGTACCATGGTGGAAAACGATTAATTTTATTCCGATTTTGACCATCGATGTGTATTCGTTTGTGTTGAATATCGTGATGCTCCTCCCGTTCGGCTGTTATCTTCCATTTTTGAAACCGTCGATCACGAAAAAAGAAGTACTTAAATTAGGATTTCAGTTTAGTCTGATTCTTGAACTGATTCAATTATTGGTGCGTACGACACTAGGCAGTGGACGAAGCACGGATGTGAATGATTTATTGGCAAATGCGTTCGGCGCGCTCTTAGGGTTCTTACTCGTTCGCTTCGTCGTCCAATACGCTCCGTTCCGACGTTTGTATCAGAATTTCCAACTTTAATTCGCGAGGGAGTTTCAAGCATGACAAAAATCTTGTTAGTGGATGATGATGTCCAAATCGCAGAACTGATTGATGTGTATGTAAAAAATGACGGGTATCACACGACGATGGCAACCGACGGGGAAATGGCGCTTGACTTGTTCAACCAAGAATCGTTTGACTTAATCATTTTAGATTGGATGATGCCTCGGATGGATGGGCTTGAATTTTGTAAGCGGGTGCGCCAGACGAGCCAAATTCCGATCTTAATGGTCAGTGCCAAAGTTGGTGATATGGATAAGATATTGGGATTGACGACGGGAGTCGATGACTACATCATCAAACCGTTCAATCCGCTCGAGTTGATGGCACGTATTAAAGCATTGCTGCGCCGTTCAAACTATAACCGACCAAGCGAGTCCTCAAGTGTACAAGCTGGCCCTTTCCTCATCGATCGAGCCAGCCACACCGTCATGATGCAAGAGCAGACGATTCGATTGACTGCACGTGAATTTGAGATTTTGTATTTACTGGCGAAACATAAAGGCCGGGTGTATAGCTCTGAAGAAATATTTGAGGCTGTCTGGCAAGAGCATGGCGTCGGGTCGAATCAGACGGTGATGGTTCATATCAGTAACATCCGTGAGAAATTACATGCCGTCGTGCCACATGAGGTCATCATTCATACGGTGTGGGGAGTGGGATATAAAATTGAGACATAATATATGGCGCGTCATAACGTTCATCCCGATGTGGAAACGTCTGCTGTATGTATTGATTGCGTTTGGGGTCGCCACACTGAGCGGTGCTCTGTTACTGCCTGCCGTCTGGTACTTCGAGGAGTCATCACGATTTATGGAGAGTCTGATCATCGTGTTGTCGTATTTCCGGGAAGGTGTCATCGTCATGTTTTACAGTCTGATGGTCATCGTTTGTCTCGTGTTGATCTATCAATATGAGCGTAAACGGTATTTACAGTTTCACATTGAGCGGATGACTTCACTTGTCGAAGAACTCCACGCCGACCGGGATTCGGTTGAACCATCTGTCCCGCCAGAGCTAGAACGATTGATGGCAACCGTACGCGCCATCTCGGACAGTGCGGCAAAAGCGGAGCAGGAAGTGCTTCAAGCGGATCGGTTGAAACATGAGCTCGTGACGAACGTCGCCCACGACTTGCGCTCCCCCCTCACGTCAATCACGGGTTATCTTGACTTGATTCACAGCGACCGTTACCGGGACGAGGTGGAGTTGCGTCATTACATCCAAGTCATCCATGAGAACGCGACCCATCTGAAAGGCTTGATTAACGATATCTTTGACTATACATTTCTACAAAACGACCGGATTGCCCTCCAGACAAGCGAGGTCCGTCTCGATGAATTGCTCAATCAGCTCATCATGCAGTCGACGTTACGTCTCTCGGAAGTTGGAATGGAAGCTCGATTCAGCTCCTCAGCCGAACGTCCCATCGTGGAAGGGGATGCGTTGAAGCTCGTCCGTGTGTTTGAGAATATACTCGAGAATGCGATTCGTTACGGGCGTGACGGAAAGTATATCGATACATTTGTCGAAGATACGGATGAAACGGTTCTTATCAACATGACGAATTACGGCGAGGAGGCCATCCCCTCACGTGACATCCCATACGTGTTTGAACGATTTTTTAGAGTGGAAAAGTCACGCGCACATTACACCGGCGGATCAGGTCTCGGTCTCGCCATCGCCAAGTCCATCATCGATTTACATGAGGGCGAGATTCACGTGACGAGTCAACCAAGAAAAACGACGTTCACAATCATTCTCCCAAAAGTCTCTTCCAATGCTGTTCATGAAAAATCATGGCCCGTGTGACCTACACGCGCCATGATTTTTGCATTCACACAAAAGAGGATCAACTTCAAGCTTATGTCGGAGCGAGCCCCTCAAGCCGATTTAAAAAGACGAGCCCACTTGCAACACGCGAGTGGGCTCGTCGATCACCTGGCCGGGCTATCCGTTAGCCCGGTGTTTTCATGTCTTCCTCTACCGTATAACGGGAGAACCACTTCAACATGGCTTCTGCCTCGTGTTTCGGGATGTCCTCGATCATCTCATTCGATAACAAGCCACCCCGTGTCGAGAACAGGACGTTACATACATCGAAACGGCGTTGGAGTGGCGTCTGTGTCACTTGGACCTGTTCGATCCGCGGCTTGTCCGTCAAGAATGAACTGACGTTGAAGGCCCCTGTCCGCAGCTCGATGAACTGACCGTTGCGAGCGTAGCGCGTCGTCATATAGCTCAATAGGCGACCGCCGATAATGATGGCCCACAGGAGGACGAGCCACCAGGCGTAATCGCGGAAGAAATACAAAACGACACCCGAGACGATGAGTCCGACCCAGCTGATGCGTAGCAGTTTGACCCAGAGCGAACGTTTTGGCAAGCGATGAAGCGTGTCAGACCAGACGAACTGGTCGAAGTGCTCGTTCAACACGGTCATCGCCCGCTCCCGTTTCACGAACGGGAGGATGGTTGACGATTCGTCTTTCAACTCGTCCATCGTCCCGGCCGCGACGAGTTCGACACCGACGATGTTGAACCAGCGCCGAATGAACGTCTCTTTGACCCGGACCGCTTGAATCTTCTCGTATGGGATCTCTTTAGCGGAACGGTTGAGCAGTCCTTTCTCAACGCGGATGCGGTCCCCGCGTCGTTCGAGCCGGAAGTTCCCGTATTTCAAGAAGTTGATGACCATGCCGATGACGACCGACAATATCAGGACCGTCAGGACGAGCACACCAATCGCGATGATTGACGCATGGACGACCCAATCTCCGATCGTATCGAACGTCCCGTCGAGATTGATGAAGTCATCAATCGACGAGATGATCGTCGAGGCGACCGGGAAGATGGCGAACACTGACAATGACGTCAGCGAGGCGATGATGATCTCCCGGGTTGAGAGGGCGTACAACAAACGGCTCGCCGGTTTTTCAATCGCCACCGGTGCAATTGTCCCGTCCGTCTCCCCTTCTACCGGTATGTCGGTCTCGGTCTTGCGATGACGGACCTGGTCAAGGATGTCCTCGAGCCGCTTCGCCTCGTTCGGGAAGACGCCGGCCAGTTTGAACGAGGCGTCGTCACTGTTCGCGTTCGTGTCGAACGTCAACTCGACGACCCCGAGCAACCGGTACAAGAACGGGCTGTTCGAATGGACGCTTTGAATCTTATACAGCGGAAGCGACTTCTCTTTCTTAATCCAATTGCCATCGATGATATATACCGTCTTCTCATCGAGCGCATACCGGAAGTTGAGCCAGCCGAAGAACTTCTGCAGGACATCGAGCCCGAGGAAGAGCAGGATTCCGACCCGTAAGATGATGCCGAACGTGGACTCCCAATCGTTGTTGACGACGAACAATAACACGAGTGGGATGGAGAACGACTTGATGACCTCTAATACCCGTAACAGTAAGACGCGACTCGGCAGCCGATGCCACGTGAGGGCGGCTTCCGTCATACGACATCCTCCTCTTTGATGCGAGCGTAGACCGCAATCTGTTCACGGAGCGTCTTCGCGAACGATTCTTCAATCGCGTAGATGTCGTGTGACCCAGCGGCCGTTCCGATGGTGATTGTCTGCAAGCCGTATTTTCGAAGCAGCGGTCCTTGCTGGGCGTGGACGTATTGTACTTTCGTCATCGGAATCAAGACGTCGTGCGTCGTGATGATGCCGTGATGCAAGCGAATCTCGAGTGGTTTCACGTCATACGTGAACCGCTCTTGCTTCCACTTTTGGAAGACGACGATATCGATCACACTATAGATGAGGTCGATGGCGAGTAAGGCGTACATCATATATTGCAGCCATGTCGGCCAGTCAAAATAAAACGCGGCCGCGACGAGTCCCCCTGTGATGACGAGGCCGATGAGATAAAAGATGGCGCTCGACAGTCGGAAGACGACGCGTGCCTCGATTGGCAGTGTGCCGCTGAATGATGTCGGTGTTGTTTCTATGTCTGACATTGGTGTTTCCCCCTAACGATTCGGAACTGATGTCCGTTCTACCTCTAGTATACGGGGCGATTCCTAAAAAAGTTTCAAAATGAGGTCGGGAAACTGTTCAACTGCAAGCTCATCGATTCAAACCGCGGTCTGCCTTCTGATTCGACTTGCTGGATGAGGCGCTCGAGTGCGGAGACATCTTGCTCTTGTAGCGCAGCGTCTAGATGACCGGTCAGTTTAATCGACGTGAACGCACTCGACATGACGGCGACGTCACAGTCGAAGCCGTATTCATATGTCGCCCAGTCGTCAGGGCTCGATACATCCCGCTCCATCCAGCCTGAAGCGATGTCGTACGCACCGACGAGGAAGTCGATGTTCCGGTCTTTTCGGATTGCGTCCTCGAACATCACGAGCACGTCGGCACCTTCATCGCTCCCGAATCGACTATATTCATCCGTGCAGTCCAAATAATAGTCATCTTGGAAGTGAGCATTGAACCGAGGGTGTGTCGTGAGTCGGTTCGGTCCGACTTCAGGGTCGTCGACATAAATCAAGTCGTCCCAATCGGTATCGGTCTCGACGTACCCTTTCCGGAGTTTCTGACGAATCAGCTTGTCCGCTTCTTTGCGGCAGATACCGTCGGATTCAAAATACTTAATTTGAACTTTACCAATCGTCCCGAGTTTTCCGTAATGGACGGCGAACTCGTCGGAACCGACGCGGATGTTCCAAAACTTCTTGGTGTGTTGTAGGTACGTTTTCATCAAAACCTCCAGAATGATATATGAGTTCAGTCAAGTGCGGGTAGAACAAAGAGACGTTTTCTTGGTTTGAACTTCAGAATTTCCTCATGAGTTTTCCCTTCTTCTTCTACAGAAATTCGTAGCGTGTAGACACTGGTCGGATTCGGTTCAGCACCTAAAAATGCAAATTCATACGAGTTGCTTTGATCCATCTCAATTGGATGGGTCATAATATCCCCCGTCAGTTGGATGTCGTTCTCATAAAAAGATAGATTGACGAGGACACCGTCTGACTCCTCCCATTCCACCTGACCCGCCCACGTCTCTTTTAAGGAATGAGAAACCGTATAAACCGCATCAAACTTCCCGTCACTTGAACTCGCAATAAGCTTGGGCGGAAGGGTCAATGAGACAACCATCCAAATTACAAATAAAAGAATAACAAGGCCTATACTTACTTTCTTATTCATCATGCTGATCCCTCCCTCATTACTGCACGCCTCTCATACATTCAGCGACAACTTCCGGTATTCCTTTTCGCTCCATAAAAAAAGCCAAGCCGCTTCTGCGACTTGGCGATTTGTTAGTCTTCAAAGAACCACTTCTTACGCGGTTCCACTTTCAGGTTGTCCCCGTGCTTCTTCATCTCGGTGATGAGGTAGCGTTCGAGCTCATTCATCGCCTTGACCCAATCTGTCATTGTCGCGACGAGCGGGACGACGGTCAGGATGAGGTCCTCCTCCTCCTCACGCATTCTCTCAATCATTAGCTTGGCGAAGTCGAAGTTCTCGTGAATCAAGTCCTCTTCCCGGTCGATGATGTGCTCGTTCTCTAATTCATAAGCCGAGAATAGACGCTCATGCCGTCTGAGCAAGTGCCGCATATGACGCATCAGTTCGTCCTCGAGCTGAGGTGGTAGATGTTCGAGTGTCAGAAAATCGTCATGCAGCTTGTCGAGCACGTGGATAGCGGCACTGTTCGTATCAATCATCTTCGACTTCAAGACGGCCCGGCGATAAATCGGCGTCTTCTTCTCGAGCCAGCGGTTGGCTTTAATCTCTTCTTCAAAGAAGTCGTACGTCGTCTTTGAGGCTCGATGTTTCTTTTTCGTCTCATCGAGTGACTCAAATGACGAGCGTCCTCCCTCTGTTTCCGAGAACAGTCGCGCGATGCGGACGGCCATTTGGGAGACGGTCGCGATCTCGTCCTCAAGCTTCCGCTCATAGCGCGGCGGGAACAAGAGCGCATTGACGACAAGCGCCACGGTGATCCCCATCATGATGAGCAAGTAACGTTCCCCGGCGAACATCCAGACGGGCATGTCCGACTGGTTCGCCCCTTCCATAATCAGAATCGTCGTCAAGATGACGGTCCGGGTCGTCGACTCGAGGTTCAAAAAGAGAAGGATCGAGATGGCGATGATGATGACGACTCCGATGGCGATCGGTGTCGGGTTCGGCGTCAACATTAATGAGAAGACGGCGAGCAAAGCCCCGATCAAGTTCCCTTTTAGTTCTTCTAATAGCCGGACACCCGTCTGATAAACGGACGGCAATAATGCGAGCGAAGCCGCGAGTGCCGGTACGACAATCTGTTGAAATTGAAATGCCTCGGCGATGAGCAATACCAAGGCGACGGATATCCCGGTCTTGATGGTTCTAGCTCCAAATCTCATGCGGTGTCGACAACGAAGTGTCTTCCTCCCTTATACACGTCTTAACTTTTTGTATCCCACTTACCCTGCCCTGAAACCTCACAACTTCAAGCCGTTGTCTCCTGTTTCGATAGCGCTTCCGTGGTATGATGGCGTTGGATATTTTCTTTAATCTTGATTGGGAGGGGTTTACTTGTCAACCATTGCTTTATTTGGAGGGAGCGGCCGCACGGGGATGCGGTTGCTCGAACGTTTATTAGAAGACGGACACGACGTCCGACTGTTGTCACGCCGCGAGGTCGAACCGAGGGATCGTCTCACAGTCATCATCGGGGACGCGACCGATGCGGATGCCATCGCAGAAACGGTGAAATCGGCCGACGTCGTCATGTCGGCGCTCGGTACGGATAAGCAGGACGTCTTGTCCCACTTCACACCGCTCATCATTTCAGCGATGCAAGCAGCCGGGATCACGCGCATCTTGACGGTCGGGACGGCCGGCATCTTGCAGGCACATGATTCTGACAACTATCGTTTCGAGACCCGCGAGTCGAAACGGTCGATGACGACCGCGGCCGAGGATCACGCCCGGGCATATGAACTGCTCGATGCATCGCCGCTCGATTATACAATCGTCTGCCCGACCCAATTGATTGAAGACGCGTCCGTCGGGAACATCGTCATCACAGCTAACGTGCTCGGGACACAGAACTCGGGACCAATCTCGCGTGACGATGTGGCGGATCTCGTCATTCAAGCCTGGGAAAACAGCACATATCGTAGACACCGCGTCGGCATCACGACGGAATCATAAGTAGGGGATGGGGATTTATGAACGAACAACGCATGCGCCTCGCGCAATTGACTGACGTATTTGACATGCAAGCTGAGACCGAGTCGGCTCGTCTCGCCAAGACCGCGCTCCGAAAAGTGACACAAAATGAGATTTGGATTGCCGTCTGTGGCCATTTCTCGGCCGGGAAGTCGACGCTCCTCAACAATTGGCTTGGGGATGGCGTGTTACCGACGAGTCCGATTCCGACGAGTGCGAATATCGTGACGCTTCGACATGGGGAAATCGGGGCATCCGTCGCCGTCAACGGCACAGATTGGATTCGACTCGCGCCGAATGAACTCGACCGTTTGAGCGACTACTGCAAAATCGAAGAGATTAAAGAAGTCGAGTACGCCCTGCCCCGCTTCCCGTTCGGAAGCGACGTCGTCCTTATGGACACGCCTGGGATCGACTCGACCGATGAACGGCACCGTCAAGCGACGGAACGCTCGCTCTTTCTCGCCGACCATCTGTTCTTCATGATGGACTACAATCACGTCCAGTCCGAACAAAACATCAAACTGATGAAACAGTTTAGCGCCGAAGGACGTCCCTACTCGATCATCATCAACCAAATCGATAAGCACGATGAAGGAGAGCTTCCATTCAGCACGTTCAAGCGTTCGCTCGAGACCGCCTTCACCCGTCACGCCATCAATCCGGACGATATGTTCTACATCTCGCTCCGTGAGCTCGATCACCCGGAAAATGAGGTCGAACGCCTCCGGACGTACGTCCAAACCGTCATCGACGCCGCGCGGGAACATGCGGAAGCACGCGCCGACTTGCTCGTTGACACGTTGCTCGCCCGGTCCACTGGTGCGCACGACGCGCTCCTGAACGAGTTGCCGGTCATCGAGAAGCAGCCGACGGAGATTCAAGCCCGCCTGCAACGTCTCGACAAAAAATCGATATGGCTCACCGCGTTCCGCCGCGAGTTCTTCAAACACCAGACACCGATTGTCGCGAGCGCGCCGATCATGAACTACGAGTTCCGCGAACTGTTGCGGGACTATCTCGAGAGTTGTGCGCCGGAGTTCAAGGTCGGCCTCTTCTTCTCAAAAGACAAGACGCGCCAGGAACGGCTGCGTCGCGAAGACATCGCCGTCAAGGAATTCAACCGGTTGATTGATACGAACCTTCGCCCCCACTTGATCAAGTACGCCGAAGACATCGTCCGCGATTTGAAACTGCCCGAGGCGATTTTGTCCCGTCCGGATACGTTACCGACTGCACCGAGCACGCTCATCAGTGACCAAGTGAAGTCCGGCGCATCGCTCAGCGGTGACACGGTGCTTCAATTCAGCCGCGACATCGAGTCGGCTCTCGCCTCTTGGGTGACGAAAGTGTCCGAACCGTGGGTCACGTCCGTCGAAACGTATCTTGAGGCCGAAGGTAAAGACCGAATCCATGCCATCGAGACCGAGCAAGACGAATTATATGACATGCTCGACACGTTGGCGCTACAACGTCAGCTGGCCGAACAGAGAGACGAGCTCACTCATTACACGACACGTGACCTCTCGGATTCGCGTTTGACGGACCTTGAGACCCGTCACTACGTCACGGCCGACCAATTACCGCAGAAACAAGTCGAACATCAGCAACAAGAAGTTGCCTCGACCTCGCTTCTGGTGGATGATATCACCGCTTTGTCGTTTGATTTTTCGTATGAATATGCGGTATGTGAAATATTAGAGAACCATCCGTTATTCAAGTCACGCGTCAAGTCGCTCCGTCATAAATTGGCCCGGGCCGAATCCGAGACATACACGCTCGCCATCTTTGGGGCGTTCTCGTCCGGCAAGTCGTCGACATTGAACGCGTTGCTCGGTGAGACGGTGCTCCCGACGTCACCGAACCCACTGACGGCGTCGATCACGAAAATCGTGCCGCCGAACGGCCGCGCCAACAAGAGTGCGTTGATCACGTTCAAGACACGTGCCGAACTCGAGGCCGAGCTGAACGGTTACGGGGCGTCACTCGACGCACTCCATCTCGACCACCCGTTCGTAAACGCCGTCAAGAACGCTCCCCTGTCCTATCTCGGTAGCCAGGAGACGGTCGACTATGACACGTTCTGCTCGTTCGTCACGGAGGAAGAGAAGAGCTGTATCGTCAAAGAGATCGAGCTCGCCATCGACTCCCCTTGGGCCGAGCGTGGCATCATCTTCGTCGACACGCCAGGTGCCGACTCGCAGTTCAACCGTCATAGCGAAGTACAGTTCGGTTATATGCGTGACGCCGACGCCGTCCTGTTCGTGACGTATTACAATCACGCCTTCACCGAGGCCGACCGTGAACTCGTCATCCAGCTCGGACGTGTGCAAGGGACAGGTGACCATCACATGTTCTTCCTCGTCAACGCGTCCGATTTGGCGGCGGATGAGGCGGAACGGCTCGCCGTCACCGATTATGTGTCGAACCAGTTGACGAAGCTCGGAGTCCGTCATCCGACGGTGCTACCGATTTCGAGCCGGAACGCCATCCAAGGCACGGACGCCGGGTTCGACCGATTCTCGGCCAAGCTCGAGCAATTCGTCGACCACGATTTGCGTCAGGCGAACGCGGTCCGCATCAAAGATGAGGCACATACCCTCGTCACCGCGTTCGAGGACGTCGTCCGCGAGGCCGAAGCGGATGCGAGCGTCAAGGCGGCCCGCCGTGACAAGCTCGAACAAGTGCGCACGTCTGACAATCGTCTCAACGTCACGACGCTCGAAGACCCGTTCAAGCGTGAGACGGACGAGTTGCTCGCCCACCTCGAGACCCGCTCGCTCCTCCGGCTGTCGGACTTCGTCAAAGAGACGTTCCATCCGGTCGAGGTGGATGGGTCGAAGGCGAGCCTCGAGCGCGCCCTCAGCCGGACACTCGACAAGTATGCGTATGACATCCATCAAGAGCTGCAAGTGTTCCAATATCGGCTCGAGCGCTTCTTGAAACGGGAGACGGAACGCTTGATCGAGCGCGAGACGCTCAAACTGCGTTCGCTCCTGCCGACACTGTCGTTCGAGGGCACTGTCGACATCGATTGGCTCCGCGACGCCGTCGACCCGGTCACGTTCGAGGCGGCCCCGTTCCGTCACGTCTTGAAGCACTATAAGAATGCGAACCAGTTCTTCGAAGGCGACGGCCGGACGAAGTTGCGCGACGACTTGAGCGCCTTGTTGAAGACGGCGGTGCGTGAGCAACTCGCGCGCGTCGGAAGTCATCAAGTCGAACGGACGGCGACGCACCTTGCCGCGCTCGAGACGACGCTCAGCCAGGACTGGGACCGTGAAGTGAACGACCTCGTCGCCGGTGAATTGAGCGTGCTCTCGGACGGACAATTGTTCCAAGACATGACACAGCGCCTCGCTGCGCTCAGAAAGGACTGAACGCATGGGTTCTTTGTTGCTCGTCGGATTGATTCCGGCCGTCATCATGACGGTCGCACTCGGCTTGTTTATCCGCCATCTGTATTTGAATAGAGAGTAGACTTTGAAGGATGGGACCGAAACCGGCCCCATCCTTTTTTCACGTCGTCATAAACCGACTTCAAACCACTCGTTGACGGTCCCAAAGCTTTTCGACGCTCAATAGTTCTTGTTGATTGAACGTCACTTTATATACGTCCGGCATATCGAGTTCTTTCCAGAACGTATAGCCATACTGTCCATCAAAATAATTAAGGATCAGCACCATGATATTCCCGTGCGTACCGATTGCGATTCGCTTTCCTTCGTATTGGTCGAGTAGTGACTGAATCGCACGGACTCCCCGCTGTTGAGCGACAACGTTCGATTCGCCGCCTTCCCATGCAAAAGTAGGATCTTCCCACACTCTCGTCATCGCCAGGGTAAAATTCTCGGCCGGCTCTGTCGTCAACATCCGTTCCCGCAAATCGTCCATGAGTAGCACTTCTGTCCCAATCTGGTCAGCAATCCCTTGGACGGTTTGAATAGCTCGTTTATATGGACTCGAAACGACGAGATCAATCTTTTCTTCACTCAAGGTGTTCGTGATGTTACGGACGTCTCTCTCTCCCTTTTCAGATAAGGGTCTCGTCCATTCATCGGCTGTATATGTAGAGTGTGCATGTCTTACGAAATATAAGGTCGTCATGTCATCGTCTCCCGTTCTATGGATGTCATCATTCACTATTATTCCACTGAAACTTATTGTAAAATTATCCAGCGTGACTTCATTATAATCCTCAAAAAGAGGATAACGCCTACATATTTTTTTCCGATGAAGACGGACATCGAAGTTGGAACGGTGAGAATATACCGTGGGAGTTCACGATGTAAGCCGCAAAAATATAGGTTGATGGGAGAGGCAAACATGAGAAGCAGAATTCACATACTCGGCGCTTCGGGCTCCGGCACGTCAACACTTGGCGACGCGTTGGCGAACGTCCTGCCGCATACTCATCTGGATACGGACGATTATTTCTGGATCAACAAGTTCACCGAACCGAGACCTGTCCCTGAACGACGCGAGATGCTCAAGGAAGAGTTGCTACAATCTGAACGGTGGATTCTATCAGGATCTCTCGCAGGTTGGGGCGACTGTTTCATGCCCTATTTTGATTTGGTTATCTTTTTATGGATCCCACCAGATGTTCGTTTGGCCAGATTGCAACAACGGGAGCTCGAACGCTATGGAACGGAGGCACTCGCTGGCGGCAGCCTATACGAGGAATCACAAGCGTTTTTGAAATGGGCCGCCCTGTATGACCATGCCGGGACGGAAGTGAGAAGCAAGACGTTACATAACCAATGGCTTGCTGAATTGTCTTGTCCCATCCTAAGAATCGAGGGCGACTATTCGACTGAAGAACGGATAGCGATGGTGCTGAATTTTCTAAAAGAGGATTTTAGTCATAACAAATGAGCCCCGAGCACAATGCACGAGGCTCTTTATTATGCGTCAGCCGGGTACCGCACGTCGATGCGCTGCCGGATATCGGTCATGACGTCCGCGAGTGTGAGCATATCGTCAAATGAGTGAATCTCGGTCTCCCGCTCCCCTGCTTCAATCATGTTCACGAACGTCTGAATCTCATACGTCATATGGCTCGCCTGTTCTAAGCCAAGTTCGACGGTCGTCCCGTCGCGGCCAACGAATGTCAAGCGATCGAGCGAACCGATATCGTCAATCACGATGCGCCCCGCTTCCCCGATAATCTCGGACGGGGCGTCCGTGCCATGGATCTTCGAGTGGAGCACGATGATGTCCATACCGTCATACGACAAGATGGCCGAACCACTGCCGTCGACACCTGACTCGAGCTTGACCGCGTTCGCCTGCACGGTCTCCGGTCGACCGAACAGTTTCAAAGCCGGGCCGAGGCAATAGACGCCGAGGTCCATCAGCGAACCGTTCGAGAAGGCGGGATTGAACGTGTTCGGGTTGTCCCCGCGCTTATACAAGTCATAGCGTGACGAGTATTGCGACTTGTTCAAGATGACACGCCGGACCGGTCCGACGCGATGGAGTTCTTGACGCAACACATCGAAGTTCGGCATGAACAGGTTGCGGAGCGCTTCGAGCAAGACGACGTCATGTTCGCGCGCCGTCTCAAGCATCTGTCTGACTTCCTCGACGTTCGAGGCGAACGGTTTCTCACAGAGGACGTGCTTGCCGTGGCGGATGAAGAGCAGGCTCTGCTCGGCGTGGAGCGAGTTCGGGCTCGCGATATATACCGCATCAATCAACTCACTGGACGCCATCTCCTCGAGCGAGGTGAACGTATGTGGAATATCAAATTCTTCAGCGAACGTTTTCGCGCGCTCGTCTGTCCGGGAATAGACGGCGGACACGGATGCGCCTTCGACTTCATGGGTCGCTTCAATGAAAGAACGGGTGATAAAGTTCGTGCCGATGATACCGAATCGAATCATAGGAAAATCCCTCTTTTCTTTAAGTTGTGATGACTTTGATAAGCATGATTTCGTCATGGAGCGGGATACGGTGCTCCCCGATGACGGGAATCGACGGTTTATGTAGCCTGGCCGCATCGACCGCACCCGGGATGATCCGTGCGAAGCGCCAGCCTCGGCGTTGGTAAAATGCGAGCGCTCCCAGATTGTCGTTCGTCGTGATGAGCGACAGCCGTTCGAGCTGATGTTGCTTGGCCACTCTCTCCACTTCATCGAGGAGCGCCGAGCCGATGCCACGCTTCTCCTGGAGGCTGTCGAGCGAGATGATCTCAATCTCGTCTTCCCGAATGACATACGTGACGAGGCCGATGATGACGTTCGTTTCCGACCAGACAAACCCGTCAAGCGTGGCGCAATCATACGTCCCGGTCGAGATCACCATCTCAGGTGTGCCCCAGGCATCGATAAAGAATGCACGGACCGCGTCACGCGTCGAGGAGGTAATCGGTTCAATCATCGCAAATCACTCCGCCTCTCGGGCAAGTGACGGTTTTGATGCACTCGCCTCGGTGTAGATGCGGAACTGTTTAAACTGTTCATCGTAAATCAGGCGAATCGCCCATTTGAACGCCTTCACATATAGGGCATATAGCCAGGATGAAGGGATGAGTGAAATCCGAATCGTCACATCCGTCCCGTCCGTTGTCTCGCTCAACGTATACGTCGCAATCGACACCCCTTGATTCGTCACCGCCTGCACCTCGCATTCGTGAGGACGATTGACATGGGTCAACTCGGATTCGACCCGAATCTCTTTTTTCTCGAACTGTTGGACCGAGATGAACCGTTTTCCCGTCACGAGTGAGGCGTCACCGTCCTCATAAATATTTTCGATCAAATGGTCGTTCCATTTGATGATATGTTCGTCTTCTGCGAGACAAGCGAACGTGTGGTCAATCGGTGCGTCGATTGTCATCGTATATGTAGCCACTTCGAGTTGTTTCACATCAAATCCTCCTTCATCGATCGACATTCTTTTTTTCATTACGTTAGACAAGTTCTTTTTCAAAACAGACATACCGTTCATGCCCTTTCGGTTTCGAATCGAAATGGACGCTTCCACGTTCCATGTAGCCGTGTCGTTTGTAAAAGCTGCAGGCTGCCTCATTTCCTGAGAAGCTGTCGAGCCGGATGCTGGTGTAACCTTCCGCTTTCGCCAACTGTTCCGAGGCATGCAACATGGCTTTTCCGATGCCTTGACCTTGCCGCTCCGGGTGCACCATCAAGGAATGGATGACGAGCGGATGGTCGTGACGCCAGTCGATCGCCTCCCATTCGTGCGACTGCCATTGATCGAGTACAACGACTCCGAGCAACTCCTCACCGTGTTTCATGATATAGACAAAATCGTCTTTGATACATTCCTCAAAATAGGCGCGGTTCGGATACGTGTCGTCCCATTGAAAAATCTGTCGGGTGAGCAAATCGTCTTTACAAGCGAGATACAGTTGTTCAATTGCAGTTAAATCTGATGGTTTGGCTAATGCGATTGTGTTCATTCCAATGCTCCGTTCTTTAGGGTGACTATCTTTTATTGATGATCCGCTCGTATTTTTTATACTCGTCGTGGTCCATGCTTAGACCGAGCAGCTCAGCGATTGTGGATGGTATCAATCAACTCATACCCGATGAGCATGTCCCATCGGCTGTTATCGGTCGGGTCCATCATCACATGATCAATCAACATCTGCTCGATGCCTCGGGTTTGTTGAAGGTAATGTTCAAGCTGTTTGAACTGGTTTGCCTCAACGTAGGCGTCGATGGGATCCATCATCGCCTGTTGCTCCACCGAGAGGGTCTCGTTGCCTGAATACAGCTCAAAGATATTCCCTACGTTATAATCATTCAAAGATGTGTTCTCCTCTCCCACGTCGCTTTCCACGATGAGCGCTAGTAATTCTGTCGATATGATTGCGTTTTTAGAAAAAGAATTTATCATATTCGTTGCTATATTTTTTAAAAAAGATATCACATGCGGTATTTGAAATAAAATTATTCAAAATACTCTAGAATGGTTTCTGGGTCATATTCCAACCCTACCAGCTCGCTCGACCAATCGAGGCCGCACAGCAGCTCATCATCCGACATGTTCGGCAACCAGCGTTCAAGGAATAGCTCGACCGGCAACTCGATCACATGATAGTCGGCCCATTCTTTAACCCGGCACGCGAGCGCAAGCTCTCGTGACGAAAAGAATAACAGGACGTCTGTGTCTTCGACGTGCGATGGTGCGTACGCCCACCCCTCGTCTTGCTCCGCAGATAATCCGAAGACGAGTCCATTCTTCTCGACTCGTTCGCAAAATGTCTCGAGCACGTCGCTTTCCGCCTGCGTCACTTCGACGAACGCCTCAAACGAATGCGCCGCCACCTCGAGGTCATTTATCTCGTGCCACCAGGCGTAAATCGTCTCCCGGTCGTCTTTCAAAAAACCGAGCTCATCACCGGATCCGTTCGTCGCAAGCGTCACGAACCCATGCGGTAACTCCTCTTGTTTCAATTCGTTGGCTCGAATGACGTCATCCCATGTCTTATTGAAAAACCGCTCGTCCTTGATCGGATAAAAGAACCAATCCCCAAGTTCGAACTTGTTCTCATGACCCCATGCGTCACGTAAGCCGTCCGGGAAGCGTGACCCCACTTGTTACTCTACCTGTTCAATCGTTTCGACCGAAATTCCTGAAAGATTCGTATCAAGCCTCATCTCATCGCCTTCTTTCTAACATCAATAACATGAGTATACTGAATTTACAAAAAAGAGGGAATTGATTCCGACAAGTTGATTCAATAATGATCACGATTCTGTTGCGCCAAACGTTTGTAAAACGTAAAAAAGGACCTATAGACAAGGTCCATCGTCACGAGAAATCATTCGGTTGTAAGTTGTAACTTCTTAGTCGATTCACCGACTACCTATACGCGTCATCACTCGTTAACGAGCTGAACGCCGCTCACTTCATAATCACCGATTTGAATGAAGTGGAACCGTCCGTCCTCGGCTAACCCTCTAGCAGTTCCCGAAAACTCAGCTACAACGTCAGGGCGTTTGCGTGCACCGAACGGCCACTTGTACAACAACCCGTCTTTTACGAAGTAGCCGACCTGTCCTTGAATCGTCAGCGCCGAACTGTCGTGAAGTCGCTTCGGCGTCTTATACTTGTTGAGTCGACCGGTTGAATCAACATGAATCAAGTCATACCAAATCGACGGACAGAGCCAGACCCCGGTTCGATTTGCTTGCAACAATTCGCAGTCGACAATGGTCGGTGGACGTACAAAATCTGACTGATAGCGTTGTAACACTTCACCTGTCCTCGAGAAACAGACGAGTGCCTCGGTGGATATCCCTTCCCCGAACACCCCTTCATCGGCATAGCCGATCCAAACCCCCGTGTCGTTGACGGCGACCGCTCCGATGGCGTTGCCCGCATGGAACGAATGAAGTATCGACCCTCGTCCATCGATGACCCAGACATTGCCGGGTGTACCTTCGTGCGTCACATCGACGACGAGAAACGTTTCTGAATCAAGGAGACGGATGAATGGCGAACTCAAATGAAACGGCAGTCGTATCGTCCGCTCATTCCAATAGACGACCGGGCCATCCTGATCCACCAGAACAATCACTTCACCACCTGATAAATCGGCATCAAATACTCTTGATTCATCGGTTATAAATATCCTCTCAATCTGCAGTTTCATCCAGTTTCACCTCCCATATTCACCGCTATCTTGTTGTTCAATCAAACACGATGAATCGTTTATACGTTTACTCAACGAGTTAGACGGTCTTGAAACTGCTCGAGCCTTCTGTGGAAGCGGTCAACTTCTTCCCGAGTCACCGAATCTGTCATTCCATAGCGCTCGTCCAAATATGGCTTGAAATCGATGTCCGTCAATTCGATGCGCCGTGCCCACTCTAAAACCGTTTCTGTCGGCAACCATTTCTTCGCCGGCGGTAACGCCTGATTGAACGCGATGAGAGCGTCCCGAATCGTCACACCTGTCCAAGCCGGTTCTTCGACACTCGTTATCGAGCTCGGGACTGAATGACGCGAGAACGTCCGCGTCGTGAACGAAGCTGTTTCGTCAGCTCGCTTGCGGTGCTGAAAACGAATGTTAGCGGCAAAAATCACTCCGCTAAGCAATACACAGGCTAGTAACAACACCCAATAGAAGAGGCCATCGCCTCGTTCGATGACGGTAGTCACAGAATCAATCGTATAATCCAAATAGTCCAGTTTCAGACGAGACTGTTCTTCTTCTTTCGGTATCCTCATCTTTCCTTCGGACGACTCCATCAAATACTCAGATTCTGCCGGTGTCGGTCGCAACTTTAACCCCGAGGTCGGAGGCTCATACCACCATTCCATCAACAAGCTGATGAGACGAAGTCCAATAAAGACCGTTCCTACTGTCAGCACTGCGGTCAAACCAAGCCGAATCATCCAACGCATGTTGTCGCCTCCTCTAGGGATGACTTACATCACATTGTATCATTGGACGTTTCCACTTGGAATAATCATTCAGCACGACTCTAGTCATCGTTTTACAGAAGATGCATCTTAGCGACCTGACTTGTTGGCCGCAGCTTTAGAATCTCGGTCGCTAATTCGTTCGCTTCATCATCCGTCATTAATTTGTCGGGAATCGCATTGAAAAAGAGCAAGTATTCCTTTAGATCTATGCGACTAGAATCAAGCACGACAGCACGTTTCGCATGTTCGTAGGCCCGTTCATAGGCATGAGGATGGTGACAGAACGGTTGGCTCATGAGAAGCGACGCAGCCTCTTCCCAATCCGCAGTCTGCTCAACTTGAATCTGATCGCATACGATTTCGTAGACCGCTAAATCATCCGTATCAAACGCAACTTCAAGAAATGTATCTAACACCACTTCGTGAGCGAGCGGCTTCACTAGACGTTGAACGGTCGCTCGGTCATTTGAGAGGATCGCCTTGTGTAGTTGTTTTTTCAGGCTCATTTGAACGCTTGCCCCTTCCTTGATGATTCATCAACGCTCTTTTTTTCATTCATTTCCGTTTAAAACCTAGCGCGATGGAACGAAGAATCCTCGATTTGTTTCCGCAACTATCACACGCTATAATCATTGGCTCATCACCATAACACGTGGTTGCTATTTTAACGACCAAGCTCGAAGCGTAATCTCAAAAAGAAACGTTCGAGGTTTCGGTAGCCATAACCACGGCGTTTGATAAGCTTGATTTTGTTGTTCGTTCCTTCCATCTTTCCGTTCGATAGACTGGACACGATTGTTCGACGCATCGCTTCCTCTCGGTTCTGGATCGATTTCGCGATCTTCGCCAGAGGCCCGCAAGGATGGGACTGATAACGATCCAACCAATCGGTCAGTCGACGTTTCGCCTGTCCATGGCACGTGGCCTTCAGCACATATCGAATATGTTGAAGTCCTTGATAGAGGTCCCGGGTGAACGGATCTTCCCGAAGGCAAGAATCGGCGACCTCCCGGTCTTCGGGGGACAGCGTCTCCGGACGACAGGCGAGAGCACGGTCAATCACACGGACATGATGGTGACGTTTCACCTCGTTCAAAAAACGACGCCGACGGCGAAGGGCGTCCGTGAAGAACTGGATGAGATGGAAACGATCCAGCACATGTTTCGCATCCGGGAAGACATGTGCGACGGCCTTCGCCATTGCCGGTGCAAAGTCACTGACGACAGAACGGATGTCTCCGGCTATGCCTTGGAGTGCAGCCGTGATGGCCGTGACGTCCCTTCCCGGGACAATGGACAGGAGCCGACCACTCTCCGCATCGAGGGCGATTGTCGCATAGTGATGTCCTTTTCGTGTTGCGAACTCGTCGATGAGGACGTCTGTCGTATGCTTCTCTGTCTCTACTGAGGCGTACCGATAAAACCATCGTTCCACCGTCGTGTAAGGTAATCCCTATTCACGCGCTACATCTGAGATCGTCCTACCGTGGCAACGTTCTGCGATGCCTTTCCGGAACACCTCGGTGGAGGTGCGGACGAGCCCGAGACCGTAGTCATACACGAACGTCAAATCACAAGAGAAGCATCTTTGACGTGGGACATCCAGCTCAATCCAGAGTATACCGACGTTCCATGCGTGACCGTGTCGGAAGCGACGTCGCCTTTTCGAATGCAGGACTGTCTTTCTCTGGCAAAGCGGGCAAGGGATGTCGTGTCGATCCGGGATGACCGGGAAAACGTTCGGTTCTTCGTCTGAAGACATCTGGATCTGAAAAAGGTCTGGAAGTGGAAGAAGTAATTTGATAAACTGTTGGGACAAAGCGAAAACTCCAATCGTGGTTTGTCTAGGCAACAATTACGATACCGGGGTTTTCGCTTTTTTTCTATGTTCAATTCAAAATCTGATGGATTTTATGCGTCAACCACGCCTTATGGTGATGAGCCTCTTCTATACCATTTTCAGCTCTTCTAAAGATAGAATGCTTAACAAGACATGCAGGCATTGGCCATACTAAATTTCAATTTGCCTTGCCACTTGTCGCTCCCTGTTCATTCTAACAAGCATGCCCAAACATTAAAACAATCATTCGAATATATAATTGACAATCTAGCGAAATCTTTGTACACTTGCATTAATCAAACGTTTGTTTGAATGTATAACTATCAGAGGGTATCACTTCACACTAGGATATCCGTAAAGGAGATGAGGGTGCTGTTAACCACGATTTTTACCGCGGTTGCCGCTTATGTGGCGACCAGCATTGATTACGTCATTATTTTGCTGATCCTGTTTTCACAAACGATGAAAAAAGGCCAGTTAAAATCCATTGTCATCGGACAATACCTAGGAACAGCCATCTTGGTGGGCGTCAGCCTGTTGGCTGCGTACAGCCTGACGCTTGTGCCGTCCCACTGGGTGGGCTTGCTAGGGCTCATTCCGATTTACCTGGGCATCCGGGTCTGGAAGCGAGAAGAAGACGAGGACGACGAAGAGAATCTCCTGTTTCGTTTGTCTTCCGGAAACCCCAATCGCTTGTTTGTCACCATTACAGTCATTACCCTGGCGGCTGGCGGCGACAACATTGGCGTCTACATACCCTACTTTTCAACCTTGAATCCAAGTGAAACTGTGGTGATGCTGGTTGTCTTTGCCATCCTGGTCGCCGTCTTGTGTTACCTCAGTTACCGGTTGGCAGCCGTTAAAACGATTTCTGAAACGATAGAAAATTGGGAACGGTGGATTGTGCCGATTGTCTTCATCGGGCTCGGCATCTTGATTATGGCGGAGAATGGGACTTTCCGATTCCTTTGGGGATTGGTGAGTTGAAATGATTCTTTGCACTCTTTGTTTTATATAGAAGAAAATCACTTACTTGAAAAAACGAATGAGTAAACAGAAGTGAGAAAAAGGAGTGAATGAAAATGGCAAAAGAGATTTGTGATGTGGTCTGTGTAGATGAAGAAAAGGTGGAACGAGTCCAGCAGCAACTGTCTGAACAAAATCCATTGGAAGTGGCGAAGATCTTCAAGGCGTTGTCGGACGATACGCGTATCAAGATCGCCTACGCCTTATCGCTGGAGGACAAACTGTGTGTGTGTGACGTTGCGAATATCATCGGTTCATCTACCGCAACCGCCTCCTACCACCTGCGACTACTGAATAATATGGGGTTGGCGAAATACAGCAAGGAAGGCAAGTTGGTCTACTACTCACTGGATGACGCGCATGTGAAACACTTGGTGCAAGTGGCCTTCATCCATCAAAAGGAGGTTGTTGAAGTTGGTTGAGAAAACAAAGATAGATGAGGAAAAAAATGTCTTCCGGGTGGAGGGTTTTTCGTGCGCCAACTGCGCTGGGAAATTTGAGAAGAATGTCAAAAATCTTCCCGGAGTCCAAGATGCGAAAGTGAACTTCGGGGCTTCTAAAATTGCGGTTTACGGCGAGGCAACGGTCGAGGAATTGGAAAAAGCCGGGGCGTTCGAGAATTTGAAAGTTGCACCGGAAAAACCGAAACGTCAGTCGCTCCCGGAAGTGAACGTGGCTAAAGAGGACAAAAACGTTTTCCGGGTCGAAGGCTTTACCTGCGCCAACTGCGCCGGGAAATTCGAGAACAACGTCAAGCAGCTTCCCGGTGTCCAAGATGCCAAAGTGAATTTCGGCGCTTCAAAGATTTCCGTTTACGGGGCAGCCACCGTCGAAGAATTGGAGAAAGCCGGGGCGTTTGAAAACCTGAAGGTCGCTCCTGAAATTACAGGTCGGCCAGCTGGTTCGAAAACGGAAGCCGAAAAAGTGACAGTCAAAAAAGAGGACAACGTGCCGTTCTACCAAAAACATAGCACTTTGCTCTACTCCACCCTGTTGATCGTTTTCGGGTACATTTCCCAGTACGTTAATGGAGAAGAAAATTTGATAACCTCCCTCCTATTCGTGGCAGCCATTGTCATTGGTGGGTACTCGCTCTTCAAAGTCGGTTTCCAGAATTTAATACGCCTGGATTTCGACATGAAAACCCTCATGACCGTTGCCGTCATCGGGGCGGCTTTTATCGGCGAATGGGCGGAAGCGTCTATCGTGGTCATCCTCTTTGCGATCAGTGAAGCACTGGAACGCTATTCCATGGACCGTGCCCGCCAATCCATCCGTTCGTTGATGGACATTGCCCCGAAAGAAGCACTCGTCCGGCGGAATGGCCAGGAACAGCTGATTTCGGTGGACGACATTGTGGTGGGCGACACCATGATTGTCAGACCCGGACAGAAGATTGCCATGGACGGCACGGTGACCAACGGCTATTCGGCGGTCAATCAGGCGGCGATCACCGGGGAATCCGTGCCGGTCGCCAAAACGGTGAACGATGACGTCTTCGCGGGCACGCTGAATGAAGAAGGCTTGCTCGAAGTCAAAGTCACGAAGTTGGTTGAAGACACAACCATTGCGAAAATCATCCACCTGGTTGAGGAAGCACAAGGCGAACGGGCTCCTTCGCAGGCGTTTGTCGATAAATTTGCCAAATATTATACACCGATTATCATGGTCGTTGCTGCGCTTGTAGCCATCGTTCCTCCCCTTCTGTTTGATGCCAGCTGGGAAACCTGGGTCTACCAAGGATTGGCTGTGCTAGTCGTAGGCTGCCCGTGTGCTTTGGTCATTTCGACTCCGATTTCGATTGTATCTGCTATCGGGAACGCAGCGAAAAAAGGCGTTTTGGTAAAAGGCGGCGTGTATTTGGAAGAAATGGGCGCGCTGAAAGCCATCGCGTTTGACAAGACCGGCACCTTGACCAAAGGGGTTCCGGTTGTCACGGACTTTGAAGTGCTGAACAAGGGAATCAGTGAAAAAGAGCTGCTTTCTATCGTCACAGCACTGGAGTACCGCTCACAGCATCCCCTTGCTTCGGCCATCATGAAAAAAGCGGATGCAGAAAATATTTCTTATTCTTCGGTCTTGGTCGAGGACTTCTCATCCATTACCGGCAAAGGGATTAAAGGAACCGTCGAAGGAACCACGTACTATATCGGCAGCCCGATCCTCTTCAACGAGCTGGGCGCCGCAAGTGCGGATAAGAACTTGGAACAAAATGTCACAGCTCTTCAAAATCAGGGCAAGACGGCCATGATCATCGGAACGGAACAAAACATCCTGGCGGTCATCGCCGTGGCCGATGAAGTCCGGGACTCCAGCAAGGAAGTCATCCAGAAGCTGCACGACATGGGCATCAAGAAGACGATCATGCTGACGGGTGACAACAAAGCGACCGGTCAGGCCATCGGCCGAGAGGTCGGCGTCACCGAAATCCAGGCCGAGCTGATGCCGGAGGACAAATTGAATGTCATCAAACGCTTACGGGCCGAGTACGGCAAGGTGGCGATGATTGGAGACGGCGTGAACGACGCGCCGGCACTCGCCGCTTCTACGGTCGGGATTGCCATGGGCGGAGCCGGAACGGATACCGCTTTGGAAACGGCGGATGTCGCTTTGATGGGCGACGATTTGAGCAAGCTGCCATTCACGGTGAAATTGAGCCGGAAATCCCTGAATATCATCAAAGCGAACATTACGTTCGCCATCGGCATCAAAGTGATTGCACTGCTATTGGTCATTCCGGGTTGGCTGACCCTGTGGATCGCCATCATGTCGGATATGGGCGCTACCCTTCTAGTCGCGTTAAACAGTTTACGGCTGATGCGAGTGAAAGAATAAAAAGCAAAAGGGGTTTCCGATTATCTGGAAACCCCTTTTTTATGATGAATTATAAAATTAAGTGCAACATCTGAACGTGAACGCAAAAAAAAGCCCACAGCGATGGCCTCGTTTAGAATGAAGTTACGACACAAACATTCAGACGGAGGAATCGCTAAGAGCTACACCCATCTTACCACAACGGTGCGCGTGAAAATAGAGACCTATCTGGAGCTCGGGATGTCCATCCGGTCCATCGCGAGACGGATCGGGCGACAGCCCTCGACCGTCTCGCGGGAGATCAGACGGAACCCCGGCTACGAGTCAGGACGTGCGCAGAAACGCTACGAGAAGGCGAAAACCCATTGCGGCGTCAAGACGAAGCTCGACGACACGATGCGCCGGACGATCGTCGAGAAGCTGCGTGCGACCTGGTCACCAGAACAGATCGTCGGCCGCCTCTACGCAGGAAAAATTGCCTTCTCCACCATCTACCGCTGGATCTATGCGGGACGGATCGACGTGCCCGTGACCGTGCTCCGCCAGAAGGGGAAACGTCAAAAGCCGACCGAGACGCGCGGTCGCATCAACGTCGGTCTCCCCATCTCGAAACGACCTCCAGAGGTCAGGGGTCGCCGGACATTCGGGCATTGGGAGCTCGACACCGTCGTCTCCGGACGTGGGAAATCGAAGGCGTGCGTCGCGACGTTCATCGAGCGGAAGAGCCGGTTCTATCTCGCCCTGCCAATCGCGGACCGCACCGCGGCCTCGATGGAGGGGGCGATCCATGCGGTGCACGGTGCCTTCCCGGAAGGCACGTTCGAGACGGCGACGACGGACCGGGGCAAGGAGTTCAGCGGTCACGAGCGCATCCAGGCGTCGCTCGGCGTGCCGATGTATTTCGCCGACCCGTAACTCATCGTGGCAACGGGGGAGCAACGAGAACGCCAACGGGCTCCTCCGCGAGTTCTTCCCGAAAGGAACGGACTTCGCGCAGGTCGGTGACGGTGAACTCGCGGATGCGCTGGCCAAGATCAACGGGCGACCGAGAAAGTGCCTGGACTGGAAAACCGCACACGAGGCCTTCACCGAGGAAGTGTTGCGCTTAATTTGACAAACCGTCTTATAAAAAAGAAATGTGTTTAATTTTTATCATAAAATCCGTTTGTGAAAAAACTATGCATTTTTTGATTAAATCTCTTGTCAATTTTTGAAATGAATTTGATATACTTTTTTGTAATATAGTGATGCTATACTCCTTTTAACAAATCGTTCGTCACTGTATCTTTATCTTTAAAGGAGTACAACTAATGAAAAACAAGGTAATACTTATCGCTTCTAGTGTCTTACTCACAACAACTTTTTCGATGCATAGTCCAAAAGTCGAAGCAAGTAGTGCATATAACGTAAAAGTGAAGACAGACGATCTTCGTGTTCGGACTGGTCCTTCTCTCAATCACAAAATTGTCGGCATCACTAACACTGGGCAGACCTTTTCTTATTTAGGAAAAAAAGGAGCTTGGACAAAAGTCCTTTACAAAGGAAACACACGGTATATCTATAGTTCTTACCTAAAAAAATATAAGAGCCACGTTGCCAAAAAAACATCATATAATAACTCTCTTTTTGCTTCTCCTACAGAAGGTCGGCTGACCCAAGGATACGGAAACTCTAATGGTGCTTACGGTTATACATTCCATAATGGCGTTGATCTAGCTGCAGCAAAAGGCACACCCGTCTACGCTTCTGCCAGTGGAAAAGTCATTACATCTAAAAACAGCGGTGCATACGGTAAACACGTTATGATTTCACATAGTCTACAGAATCAAAAATACGTAACCGTTTATGCTCATATGAACAGCCTTTCGGTAAAAAATGGTCAGACAGTCTCTAAAGGTATGAAGATTGGAACAGTTGGGAATACAGGAAACTCGTTCGGAAATCATTTGCACTTTGAGATTCATAAAAACAGTTATAAATACAGCAGTTATTCTGCAGCGAATAGTGTCAACCCAATGAACTATTTGTAACCTAAAAAAAAAGAAAAGATTAGACTGACCTAGCTGTATGAGACACTAATAAAAATACCTTGATTAGGCTACCGCCACACCATATTTTATCGGTGTGAGGTAGCCTAATTTTTCTTGGATACGTTCTTCGTTGTAGTAAGTTAAGTAATTATTCACCCGCTCACGCACTTCATAGTCGCTTAACGAGTTGAACTTGACGTACTGGAACACCTCAGACTTCAAGTTCGAATGAAACGATTCGATCACCGCATTATCCCAACAGTTGCCTCTTCGAGACATGCTGCTCGTCAGATACTTCCTCTTTACGAAATCTTGAAAGGCATATGATGTATAGACACTTCCTTGATCTGAATGGATGATAACCCCTTCGGGATTGTTCCGACTCTCCAACGCCATCCTTAACGTATCGATGACGAGGGGCGTCTGTTGATGATCGTATAGCTTATAGGCAACAATCTCATTGTTGAATAGGTCGATGATCGTGGAGAGGTACTTCGTCGTGCCCCCGTATTGGATGTAGGTGATGTCCGTCACCCACTTCTTATTCGGTCTACTGGCAGTGAAGTCTCGCTTGAGAAGGTCAGGGGCGATGACGATACTCTCACCCTGAGACTTCCATTTTCGTTTGGGTTTGATCCGACACTGGAGATGGTGCTTCTTCATGATTCTCTTCATTTCGAGACTCCGCTAGGATTACAGAAATATGGCCCCTGGCTTCATCGTGATGTGGTCGACTTCTTCCTTCACTACTGCGAAACCATGTTTACTCGATATAAAGGTAAAGTCCGATATTGGATTCCTTTTAATGAAATCAATGTCATGTCGACAAAACCATGGATGGGGGGAGGAATCCCTTCTTCAACGAAAGAATCACAGTTTATCGGTGCATTCCATCAGATGTTGGCGAATGCCAAAGCCGTGACACTTGCCCACGAAATTGATTCAGAGAACAAAGTGGGGATGATGTATAATGGCCACTTCGCATATCCAAACTCCCCAGACCCAGATGACGTCCAACGAACTGAGGAATTCATGCATAAAATGCAGTACTACTGTGAAGTACTTTGTCGTGGCAAATATCCGAACTACATTAAAAAAGAATTAGAGCGCGAGAATATCTCTTTGCCGTTTGAAGAAGGAGACGCCGATACATTGTATCGTGGTCCTGTTGATTTTATTTCATATAGCTATTACTTAACTCACGTTATCGTCAAGGAGTCGCCTCTCGAATTCTCTGGTTTGAATGGCGTGAAGACAGGCTATAAAAACCAGCATGTGGAGCAAAGTGAATGGGGATGGAGTATCGATCCGAAAGGTTTACGCTATTCCTTAAATTACTTGTATGATCGATATCAGTTACCACTTATGATTGTTGAAAACGGTCTTGGGGCCGTTGACACGCTCACGCCGGACAAGAAAGTACATGATGACTATCGTATCGCCTATCTTCGGAGTCATATCGAAGAAATGAAAAAAGCAGTCGCGATTGACGGGGTTCCGTTACTTGGCTATATGGCATGGGGTCCAATCGATCTGATTGCAGCCAGTACGGGAGAAATGAAGAAACGGTATGGGTTCATCTATGTAGACTTGGACGACGAAGGGAACGGGACCCTAGAACGGATTAAAAAAGATTCGTTCTACTGGTATAAAAAAGTCATAGCTTCAAATGGAGATGATCTGACTTGAATTAAGACGGAGGTATGGAATGATTCGTATCAAAAAAGTATTAAATTCAAGTGTCGTGATTGTCGAGGACAAATCAAAGCTTGAGTACATTTTAATTGGAAAAGGAATTGGTTTCGGGCAGAAAATCGGAAATGTTGTCGCTCCACCTGAAGCCTCCCAAATGTTCATACCCGCTGACGATGTCCGTATTAAAGAGTTCATAGGACTGGTGACTGAAATTCCTCCTGAATTCGTCGAGTTCACTCGAGAAATCGTTGCATATGCTGAGGAAAAGCTAGCTACAAAGCTCAATGCCGGTATCTTTTTAACACTGACAGACCACCTTCACTTTGCGGTAAAACGTTATTATAAAGGTATTACTATCAGCAACCGAGTATTTTGGGAAATTCGAAACTATTATCCACAGGAATTCAAGATTGGAAGTTATGCGGTTAATCTCATGAATGAACGATTTAAAATCGAACTGCCTATTAAAGAGGCAGCCAATATTGCTTTTCATATTATCAACGCGCAAGGAGAAAGAGAAGAAACACGTGATGGCATGCGCTACGCCAAGATGATTGGGAGTATTGTGAACCTTATTCGATATGCTTACAATATTGAAACCGATGAAGAAGATATTCATTATTCATGATTCATCACACATGTGAAATATTTCGCTGAACGCTTTTATGCTGGAAAAATATTGAATGAAGAATCCGATCAACTATTTGAACAGATTGCGAACATCTACCCAAAGGCCATGAATGGTTCATTCAAAGTACGGGACTACCTTAAGCAGTTGCACGGTGTGACAATTCCTAATGAGGAACTAGCTTATCTAGCCGTTCATATTCATCGACTGACAACTAATATGGATTTGAATAAACAATAACTTTCTTAATTACCTGGTTCTTTTTGACGAAGACCAGGTTTTTTCTATACTGAACAAAAAAATATCCATTTTTTATAATCGAGCAGCTATAGGCCGCATGACATATGTGTGTTTTTCACCACTGATTCGATTTCTTTAGATCGGCGTGACGGGCTCCTTTAATAACTTTTTCAGAAAAGATAAAAGGAAAGAACAACTTTGCTCTTTCCTACAATTTCAGTCAAGTGTTAATAATTATTTATACATCGCACGTCTTCATGCTTAGTTTTGGGATGACAGGGCTTCTGCGGTTCGGATTCCACTACAATCCAACGCCCTCGGCTGAATTGAATCCAAAGGACGATCGCCTTAAAGACGATGTCTAGACCGATGGCGATCCACACTCCTGCAATGCCCATCTGCATCTGAATCGCCAATACATATACTGCCCCAGTCCGGATCACCCACATACCGATCGTGGTCAGATACATTGGAAACTTCGTATTGTTCGCTCCTTGGAATCCACCGGTCAATACAAGGACAACTGCTAGGAAAGGCTGGAAGACCGCTGCTATTTTTAACGCGACATCGATGTCTTTGATGACTTGGGGATCGTCGGTGAAAAGTGAACCTGCCCATCCTCCGAAGAAGAATAAGACAACCCCGAATAAGGACATGAAGCCCATCGCCATGAACGTGCTCAATCTGGCATATTCTTTGGCGGTCTCGTGGTCTCCCGCTCCGATGTTGCGACCGACGAGAATGGTTGCTGCTGTCGCGAAACCATATGCCAACATATAAGAGAACACCTCTAGATTCCCTGCAATTTGATGCGCGGCGAAGGTGTTCGTCCCGAGTACCACGATGAATCCGAAATACACGATTTGTCCGGCTCTCATGACCAATCGCTCGATAGCCGCCGGGCTTCCAAGGTTCACGAGCTCCAACTGGTGTTCGAGATCCGGTCTCCAGAAATCTTTCCTGAAGGCGATGACTTCCGTCTTACGAATATAGTTCATCAATAAGAGCGTCCCGACGAGCCGGGCGATGACGGTCGCGAGTGCCGCTCCGACGAGACCAAGTTCGGGGATGATCCAAAAACCGAAAATCAACATATAGTCGAGCACAATATTGACGACATTGATGACGATACTCACCTTCATCGGTGATTTTGTATCTCCCGCACCTCGTAAGATACTACTGAGCACAAACATCAATGCCATCACGATCGATGGGATCCCGACAATTTTGAAGTAGGTGCTACCAGCTTCTAAAACGTCATTCTCCACCCCCATCAACCGCAGGAGAGGCTCAGCGAAAAATAGCGTCACGACCCCAAAGGTCACCCCGACCACGACAGATAGGACGATGGCCTGCTGCGCGATATGTCTCGCGCGCTCGATTCGTTCTGCGCCTAAGTTATTGGCGACATAAACGTTTACTGCCACACCGATTGCCATAAAGACAGCTAAGTAGATGGCGAGGACGGCATTCGTCACTCCTACCGCTGACACTTCTGCTAGGCCGATTCTTGAGACGAACAGCGTATCGACAAATCCGAGCAACGTTTGGAAAAAATTCTCGGCAACCGCTGGTAACGCGAGTAGAAGGATGAATTTCATCTTGGTTTTTCGATCACCATGAGTGTCCAGCCGCTCACTTTCTATCATCTGAGTCCTCTCCTTCGAAAATTATGCTTACAACGATTACAGGAAAGCGACCCAACGAGGAACCATGGGTCGCTCATGGTCAATCTGAGACACGAATGACGAAAGGATAGGTGTGCACAGTCCCATGGAACTGGAATTCGGCCCAGACCTTGTATAGGCCAGGTTTATGGAAGACCGTCTCAAATTCCGTCGTATCATGAGAAGAAGGATGCACATGGATAAACTGTTCTCCGGCTTCATCCAAGATGACGACATGACCAAGTGCTCCAAGGTATGGCTCCGGGTTACTTTCTTTGGTGTCATAGCTGAAGACAGTCGGGACATGCGCTTTTAAAGAGTCAATCGACAGCTCGACGGTATGACCTTCGATCGTCTTCGTCAGACGCTCATCCACTTTAAGTGACGATTCGATAGAGGAAGAGGACTGATGATCAATCTGTAAGTGAACCGGCTTCACTTGATATGCCAGTCCCTTAGGCTGAATATCCACGAAGAGTTTATACGCCCCTGCCTCAAGTTGGACGGGTTGCTCGAATCGACCCTCACCCTTTTTAAACGGATGGAGGTGTCGGTACTCAGTTAGGTCTTCGTTCACGAGAATCAAATGGAATTCCTTTTCATGGCTGACTTCGAGTTCCGGGGCTTGCTGATGTTGATCCTTTAACTCGATACTGATTTTCCCGAATTCATATTTAGCTTCTACAGACACTTCATTTCCCGTCAAGTTCTTCATATGATGATGTCCATGGTCTTTCACGTTTAACACTCCTTTGTGTAGTCCTTGATCGCACCGTCACTCGACCTCCATTACTTGCAGCAAGAACAACCGATTTTAACGGTCGCCTCCGTTACCTCGTAGCCAGTCTCTTGAATTGCGGTTTCAATCTCAGAAAGTGTGAGTTGGCTTTCATCGAACGTCCACCTCTCCCGCCGAAAGATTGACCTTCACTGATTCAATACCCGCTAACTTTCCAACGTGTCCTTCAATCTTATTGATACAAGATCCACAAGACATGCCCGCTACCTGAAATGTTGATTTTTTCATTATATGTTCCTCCTGATTATTTAATTACCATACATGGGTAGGGTGTAAAAGTATCGATTTTTTTACACCCTCGCCACCTTATGTTCGTGTCCCTCATTGCGCGACACGCTTTCAACAGGTTCTGAGAGTGAGCTATCGTTGCTTATCGTAGCAATGTTAGAATCTCTTCTTTGTTGTTCTCGAAGCCAACAAAGTACTTCACTACTCTTCTTTTTCTGAGCATCCCTTTTTTGTAGAAGACAAACAGTGGTACGATTCGATTCCCTGATATCGCTACCATTTCTTGTTCAAGGTCAAGGTTCGCACCCACATCTTTGTTCACATAAGGGACTGTGGTTGTTTTTAAATATTTTTTGGCATCCTGACAATCTGAACACGTCGGACGCGTGTAAAGCTCGAGCTGTAGGGCTGTATCCATCCCACTCCCTCCTTTTATTTGATCATCGAAGGCTTGAATCGTTTTAAACGGAGTGCGTTCACCAGGACCGAGACTGAGCTTAAACTCATGGCCGCTCCGGCAAGTATCGGGTTCAACAAGGGCCCGCCGAGTAGATAAACAATCCCCATCGCAAACGGGATACCCATGACATTATAGGCAAATGCCCAAAACAGGTTCTGTTTGATGTTGCGGATGGTTGACTTGCTCAATTCGACAGCTGTAGGTACATCCATCAAATCGCTTCGCATCAAGACGATGTCTGCAGATTCGATCGCAACGTCAGTACCCGAACCGATCGCGATTCCGATGTCTGCTTGGGCCAAGGCTGGTGCGTCATTGATTCCATCACCGACCATTGCGACCTTCTTCCCTTCGGCCTGTAACTTCTTCACTTCGTTCGCTTTATCTTCAGGTAACACTTCACTCAGTACCCGATCGATCCCGACCTGTCTCGCAATCGCCATGGCCGTACCTTTGTTGTCTCCGGTGATCATGGCTACTTCGATACCCATTCGTTGAAGTTTCTGAATGGCTTTACGACTGTTTTCTTTGACGGTGTCTGCGACAGCGATGATCCCTGCGATTTGTTGGTCAATCGCGATATACATCGGCGTCTTGCCTTGGTGTGCGAGTTTGTCTGAAGCGCCTTCAAGGACATCCAGTGAGATGCCGCGGTCTTTCATCAATTTTCTGTTTCCGGCAAGCAAGACTTTTCCGTCGATCAGTACTTCGATCCCGTGCCCTGGGATGGCTTCAAAACGATCGATATCCATGACACGCATCATTCTGTCCTCTGCCGCTCTTACGATTGCTTCGCCCAATGGATGTTCAGACCCTTTTTCAGCGGAAGCGGTCAAGCGTAACAACTCATCTTCTTGATGTCCATTCACTGTCACGATATCTGTCACTTTCGGTTTTCCTTCAGTGATCGTCCCTGTCTTGTCGAACACGATCGTCTGGACTTTATGGGTCGTCTCCAAGGCGCCGCCACTCTTGATCAACACACCATTCTCAGCACCTTTGCCCGTACCCACCATGATTGCTGTTGGTGTGGCCAAACCTAGTGCACAAGGGCAGGCGATGACCAGTACTGAAATCGTGATCGTCAAGGCGAAGAGGCCGGTCTGACCGCCTAAATACCATGCAATTCCTGAAAGGATCGCGACGACGATGACAATCGGTACAAAGTATCCGGAGATGATATCGGCCAGTTTTGCGATAGGAGCTCGAGAGCCCTGTGCATCCTCGACCAATTTGATGATTTGAGATAGCGCTGTATCCTTACCGACTTTCGTGGCTCGGTATTGGATGATCCCGTTCTTGTTGATGCTGGCACCGATGACTTGAGCACCCACATTTTTTTCAACAGGGATACTTTCACCGGTCAGCATGGATTCGTCTACAGACGTATTACCTGATAGAACCACGCCATCCACCGGAATCTTCTCACCAGGCTTTACGATAATCGTGTCGCCGACGATGACTTCGTCGATTGATACTTCTAACTCTTGTCCGTTGCGGACGACCTTTGCCGTCTTAGGTGCCAGTCCCATCAATTTTTCAATCGCTTCGGATGTTTTACCCATCGACCGGACTTCAAGATATTTACCTAATGTGATCAGCGTGAGAATGACTGCGGCTGTCTCATAGTAGAGGCTATTCACGTATCCCTCATAACCTGAGAGGATAGCCATGGTGGCACCGACGCTATAGAAGAAGGCTGCGCTCGTCCCTAGGGCGACAAGTGAATCCATATTCGGATGCCCTCGGAACAATGTCTTAAATCCTACGGAGAAGAATTTCCATCCGAACAACATCACTGGGATGGTCATCATGAGCTGCAAGACAGCGAACAATTCTGGGTTCATCGTTGGATCCAATGCCATCGGTAGGGGTAGGCCGATTATATGCCCCATCGCCACATAGAGTAATGGAATCGTGAAAATCGCCGATCCTACAAATCGGTTCCACATCGATTGAATTTTTTTCAGTTTCTTTTCTTTCTCTGTATCTTGGCCATCCGTTGATTCTTGATCTTCTCTTGCCTCATATCCGACGTTTGCCACCACTCGGACCACATCTGATACAGTCACCAGCTGAGGATCATATCGAATGACTAATTTTTCTGTCGCCAGGTTCACATTCGACTCAGTCACACCCACCATTTTCCTCGTGGCCTTCTCAATCGTCTGCACACACGAGGCACAAGTCATCCCTGTGATGACAAATGATCTTTGCTCGGTCTCGGTTGAGGCCTTGTAGCCAGCCTTCTCGACGGTCGTCTGAATATCCAGCGGCGAGATTTTCGTCTCATCGTAATGAATGCTCAATTTCCCAGTCGCTAGGTTGACGTTGGAGGTCACTACGCCAGGCAATTTTTTTGTTGCTTTTTCAACTGTCTGAACGCAGGACGCACAGGTCATCCCTTCCACGGCAAATGTCTTACTCTCCATATCGTCTTACCTCCATTATTATTGGGCTGATTCGACTTCGTAACCGACCTCGCCCACAACTTCTTTAAATTCATTCACATCTAGTCGTGTTTCATCGTACTTCACTTTTGCGATGCCTTTCTTTAAGTTGACTTTCGCACTTTCAACCCCATTCAGACCTTCAAGTGCTGACTCGACTTTGTTGACACAATGAGCGCATGACATACCTTTAATCGTTAAAATCGTTTTTTTCATCTTGAGTCTCCTCCTATTCACTACATTCATGACATCATTTCAAACTCAATGTCTGGATCCACAAGAATGGTCCTGACATCTGCATTGACCCGGGGTACAGGTGCATGGAATGTCCTCCACCGCTTCACTTTCCTTCATCTCAAGGATTTTTTTGAGATTCTCGATATCCTGTACACTCAGTGTCGCCTGTGTGATCATCGTTCCGATTGTGTTCCCGACATCCCTGTCACAGATATGATCGAGTAGATCGTGTAACGTCTCTCTGATGACGTCACCTTCAACGACGTTCGCGGAGTAGATGAATTTCTTCCCCTCGGCCTCGGTTGAGAGCATCCCTTTTTTCACGAGCCTTCCAATGAATGTCTTCGTCGTCGCAGGCTTCCAGCTCATCTTCTTTTCCAATACCTCGATGATTTCTTTACTGGTCACGTGATTTTGGGCCCAAACGATACGCATGACTTCCCATTCTGAATCCGTGATTTGTTTTTCGACATGTTCAGCCATTTGTCTAACCTCCAAATTTTAAGTTTACAATCGTAAACATTTTGTTTGATTTAAGTTTACAATCGTAAACGTCGTCTGTCAACCATTATGTTTTTGGGTTCGCTATTCAGTCTTCATTGGCTATATTCTTGTCTAGAAAACGCATCTGGATATCCTTCAGCAACGCTTTCAAATAGTAGTGCGAGCTGACGGCATCCCGGGCACCAATCGGTGGTGAACTTTAAGACTACAGGCTGCGTAGAGTGATTAACCATTTGCAAATCAGATAATTGAAATTTCGAAAGCATTTTTTCTCCTCTCTTTTCGTTTACGTTTGTAATCGATTTAAATTTACAACTGTAAACGTTATTTGTCAATCTATATATTCGTGTCCATTTTGTATGTTTCTTTAAGCTTATTGTTTCTCTCAAAACACTAATTCGATTCGTATTTAGTTGGGTCGTATTTATTTTGAACTCATACAGCTTTAAATTGTTAACTACTGTCATCTCTTATATGATGTAATAAAACAAAGTAGGAATTGTCTTAAGCGTTTTGTTGCTTAGTCGCTAGGATTAAATAGATGATTCGACTACTAGCTTACTATTGAGACATTCTCATAAGTAAAAAGTGTAGGAAGGTATACATTTCGACGTCGAAATGTATACCTTCCTACACCACAAAGTGCCAGTTTATGAGTGATTTTTTTTATAACAACTTGTATTTAAATGATTTAAATATAGGAACTACATATGCTGTATACAAAATAATAACCAAATGAGGGATTAGAATTGGAATCAAACGAGACCAAGGTGACGTCATTCCGCGTGTCACAAGAAGTGAAAGAACATATTCAGCGTTTAATGGAGCAACGTCAAATATCAACCAACCAATTATTCGAGCAATTAATATCATTGGCCGATAAACAGTCACCGGACCCCTTAGTCGTCAAGGAGAACGAATCACTCGAAGCAGCACTGAATCAAGTGCTTGCCCTGTTCAATGAACGAGCCACTCGACTAGAAACGCAACAAAAAGAACATGAGCGAATCAACGCGCGATATAAAAATACCATTCATGACCTTGAACAAAGCGTAATTACAGAAGCTGAACCACTCCAAGAGGAGTATGAGCGAAAGGTGTCGTCACATGAAATTGCACTCACTCAATTACAAGATCAAATCAACCAACTAATCGCTGAAAAGAGAATCGTTGAAGACGCATTGGAAACAGAACGTGTGTCTAACAAAGAAGAACTAAAAGAGCAGAAAAAAACAGTTTTTCATCTAGAAGGAGACATGAAAAAGCTAGAAGATGAACGTAGCCAGCTCTATCGGCAAAATCAAAGTCTTATGGACGCTGTCGACGACTTAAAAGCTCGTACACGCCGTCTTGACCAGCTTGAAGAAGAGAACCAGAAGCTGCACTTAGAAGTCCAGCTCCTCCGTCGAGAGAAAGAGACATTCGAGAACCGGTTACAGGAACAGGTCGAGCTCGCGGTCCTGCGTGAGCGGAGCACCCAACAAAATAAACAATGATACGAAAAGGGTACTAGGTTGAGTCAACCAGTGACTGAATCTAGTACCCTTATGTTTATTACAAACAAAGTATTTAACGGTTTGAAGAAATCGTCTGATACATGTTCAATGACTTGACCAAAGATGCTTCATTCACACGTAGAATCATAACCTCATGAGAGTATAAAGAATGACTCCGCTTGGTCCAATTAAGATTTCACCTGCAATCCACGCACCTTGAATCGATTACGCTTTTCTTCTAATTTCACTTTCATATCTACCGAGAACGTATTTTCAGGAGTGTTGTAGGCACGCCGTGCTGCCATACTAAGCATTTTTGCCACATCCTCTGCCCGGTCGTCCTGTAAATCATGCAGTGAAGATCGAACATACTGGCGAGCCATTTCTCGGTCACGTAGCGATTCAGGGACCGATACATGACGACTTAATGCCAGGGCCAATTGAGCCGTCTCTAAGCGATAGCTTGTCCCGCCTGCCTGCATACGATTCAGTTCATCCGCTAGCTCGCTTTGCAGAAGTACATGATTACTGTCTGACATCGGTCACCCTCCTCTACTCTTCTTTTGATTTATTATATACCCTTTTCCTGAAAAATTCGACTCAAGTCATGCACGTTACAAAATGGATTGTCCCACGTCATGTTTGCTTTGTATTCCTCTACAAGGTCGAGAAGTTTATCTTTATCGCAAAGTGCCAATAGATTCGTTTTTTCGAGATCCTCTAGATCCTTTTGGCGAGAGGAGAAAATCTTGGTACATGCTAAAAGTTCAATGTCGGGGATATACACATCAATCGCCTCGAACAGCCCTTCAATCTTATGCCGGAATTCATTTTCCCTAAAGTCTTCACGGGGTGGGAACTGAATCACCCCTTCGACAATTTCAATTTCATATTCATGAAGCGCCTCTTTCAATTCAGGTGTCACGACGCCCTCCGTCACGCGAATATCAATATCTCGCGTCGGACGATACTGAACTGCCCCCCGTCAAGTAGACAGGGCAAATAATGAAAACCGAACTAGGCGGCTTGAGACCTGTATTCGACAGGGCTCAAGCCGTTTAGCCGTTTCTGGAAACGGTCATGGTTGTAGAACGATATGTAGGTCTCGATGGCCGATGTGAGTTCGCTATAGGCCTGAAACTCACGCAGGTAGTACATCTCGACTTTCAGGGTACCCCAAAAGCTCTCGATCGGGGCGTTGTCGATGCAACGTCCGACCCGGGACATGCTGTGGGTCAGTCCCGCGTCTTCCACCATGCGTTTGAACCCTCTCGAGGTATATTGGCGCTATGGATCATCGGACGCGCTCCTGTGCGAGCCCCGTGATGGCTGGCATCATCGTCTGGAAGACGAGAACGTTGTTGTTGGACTTTCCGATGCGATAGGCGACGATCGAGCCGTCGTACAGGTCGATGATTGCGCTCAGGTATGCCTTTTTCCCGGCACCATATTTAAACTCGGTGACGTCGGTGCACCATTTCTCGTCCGGTCGGGACGCGCTGAACTCTCGGTTCATCAGATTCTCGGCCACGTGCTGCGGCGTTGACTTCTTATGCTTCTTCCGCTTCCGGCGGATGACCGATTGGATCCCATGGATATGCATCAAGCGATAGACTCGCTTTTCATTGAACGGGGACAGTCCTTGTTGTCGGCGCAACCGGTTGATCGTCATCGTGATCCGACGGTACCCGTATGTGCCGTTCGCCTGGTCATAGAGTAGACGGATGTCCTCCAGAAGCTTCTCGTTCTCTTCTTGACGCACCGGTATGGTGCGATTCAACCATTTGTAATAGGCCGCACGTGAGATGCCAGCTGGGAAACCTGGGTCTATCAAGGATTGGCGGTTCTAATAGTGGGTTGCCCGTGTGCCTTAGTCACTTCGACGCCGATTTCGATTGTTTCCGCCATCGGTAATGCTGCCAAAAAAGGGGTCTTGATTAAAGGCGGCGTATACCTGGAAGAAATGGGCGCGCTGAAAGCTATTGCATTTGACAAAACCGGTACCCTGACCAAAGGTGTACCTGTCGTCACAGACTTTAAAATCACGAACAAGCAGGTAAACGAGAGAGAACTGCTTTCTATCGTGACGGCATTGGAATATCGTTCTCAGCATCCGTTGGCCTCTGCCATCATGAAAAAAGCGGACGAGGAAAACATACCTTACACCTCTATCAGAGTTGAGGACTTCTCTTCCATCACAGGAAAAGGCATTAAAGGAACGATAGACGGCACCACCTACTTTATCGGAAGCCCGCTTCTCTTTAACGAGCTAGGTGTTGAAAGTATTGATAATAATCTGGACCAAACCGTAACGGCTCTGCAACAGCAAGGTAAGACTTCGATGATTATCGGAACGAAACAAAGCATATTGGCGGTTATCGCCGTAGCCGACGAAGTCCGGGAATCCAGCAAAGAAATCATCCGGAAACTACATGATATGGGTATTAAAAAGACAATTATGCTGACGGGTGACAACAAAGGGACAGGCAAAGCTATCGGCCAGCAAGTTGGCGTCAACGAAATCCAGGCAGAATTGATGCCAGAGGATAAATTAAATGTCATTAAACGCTTGCGAGCTGAGTACGACAATGTCGCGATGGTCGGGGACGGCGTAAATGACGCTCCGGCACTCGCTGCCTCTACTGTTGGAATTGCCATGGGTGGTGCTGGAACGGATACCGCTTTGGAAACAGCAGATGTCGCCCTGATGGGCGACGATTTGAGCAAACTACCGTTTACGATAAAATTGAGCCGAAAATCCCTAAATATTATCAAAGTGAACATCGCGTTCGCTATCAGTATCAAAGCGATTGCATTACTCTTGGTCATCCCGGGCTGGCTCACCCTATGGATAGCTATTATGTCCGATATGGGGGCAACTCTTCTGGTAGCACTGAACAGTTTAAGACTGATGAATGTCAAAGAATAAAAAAACAAAAATATTCATTTTTATATCCTCGAATTTGTACTGGGTATGATAAAAATAAATGATCTCTGTTTTTTAAGACGGCTTTAAGATGACTTCGGTATTGTTCCCGAGTCATCTTTTTAGGTTTCATTATCAGCTTTTTTATCATCAGACAGTTTTAATCGAGGCCGAACCTTATTCATTGACCGGAATATTCTCCGAAGTATGGAAAGAAAATCCGGTCGATAGGTCTACTAAACTATGACAATTAAATCTAAATATTTGAACGTTCGTTTTGGAATCATTCATTCATTCGAATACATCCTATTTTAAGAGACGAAATTTCGATAGTGTTCAAAAAAAAAACGAATGAGGGGGTTTCTAAATATACCCTCATTCGATATTCAGTTTCCTTGCACGTAGAAAAGTATTTATTGGTATCAGACGGTATGAAGTATAGAATTTTTACTCATATGTCGAACCTCAGTGTGGATTTGGTGCAAGGATGACTTATTTCTTTAGTTGTGTTTTTTTGATTCTAACTCTATTGTAGAATGTTTAATATCTAGTTTTGAAGTCACTTCTTTGACTTTTTGTTTAACAATAGTTGAATCCTTTAGATTCATCTCTTCTACTATTAAGTGTAAATTCATGGCGTTATCTTCGCCATCAATTGACCAGACATATAGGTTTTGAACAGAAATCACTTCTTCAATACCTTCAATCTTTTGCTTCACCTCATCGATGTCAATACCATCAGGGACAGCACCTAAAAGTATTTTCATTGTTTTAACTAAATTACGAAACACATTCACTAATATAAACAACGCAATAGCAATTGATAGGATGGGGTCAAGTATATGTATATCCTTGAAGAGTAAAACTATCCCTACTACAAGAACGGCAATCCAACCTAAAACATCTTCTAAAAGGTGCCAAGATAGTACTCCCTCATTTACTGATTTTCCTTTGTGTAGACGGAATGCCGCAAAACCATTTAAAAGCACACCAAAAATTGCAAACCAAATCATTCCTTGTGCATTAGAATGCTCCGGTTCAAACAGTAGAGGAATTGCTTGAGTAAAAATATATACAGATCCAATTATTAATATTGTCGCATTTATTAATGCTCCTAAAAGGGAAAAACGATTATATCCAAAAGTGAAGTTATGATCGGGTTTTTTGTTCGAAAATTTTTGTAAGAACCAGGACAGGCCCAATGCAAGAGCATCACCTAAATCGTGAATGGCGTCCGACATGATTGCAACACTATTAATCAAAAATCCCCCGATAAATTCACCAATCGAGAAAACAAGATTAATTATAAATGCTAGTTTGATATTTTTTGATGCCTTATCAGTACTCGCCATTGTTCGATCTCTCCTCACTTGGTAGTCCATCCTTAAAAAGGTTAGTTGTTAGAATAATACTGGTCTCTAGCGTTCTGCAATATAATAAATTTCTTTGCCTATTGATTGTAAACAACGCATACTTGAGAACTTAAGCGCAGTTCTTAATATTTTAATAAACAATCGAAGGACGTAATTTTTGAAAGCGAAATTAAATACATGTATCTAATTTGTTAGAACCATTTAGGCACTAATTTTATATATAAGACTTCTCCGAACAATTCGGTAACGGTCTGTAAAATGATCACTACAGCTACTTGTGTTGATAGGGGCTCTGGTAATATAGATGCTAATGGAAGAACTACAAGTGAATTCCTTGTTCCCATATTAAATGTAATTGCTCTTCTTGAAGCAATATCTAGTTTGAACAACTTACCAAGGGACTTTGACACCCATGGTATGATAAGTAGAAATAAAATATAAACTGGTATTACATCTATTAATGTCCCGAGGTCACTATACACTTCCCTAATTTGAGAGGCAACTACCACAAAAAGTACAAAAGACATAAATGGAACGGGAATCCATGGCGGCATTTTCATGATACGATTACCTAAAGAACTCTTTTTAGAACACAATTGTGTCATTATCGCTAATAGAAGCGGTATAAAAATCAAAAATAGAAATGCATCTAGAAATGGACCCATCCTAACGATACTAATAGCCTTTTCTCCTAATAATACGAATAAATATATGGGTAAGAGTATCGTCTGTAAAATTAAAAGAATCGGTGTTACTTTTAACAATATTGATTCGTTTCCCTTTCCCATCTTTGTAAAAACAATCACATAGTCGATGCACGGTGTTAACAACACCAAATACACCCCCAGCATTAGTGATGAATCTTGAAGAAATATGATAACCAAAACCTAAACTATTAAAGGAACGGCAACAAAATTTCCTAATAAAAGAGCTACCACAAACCTCATGTTTGTAGCAGATCCATTCGATTTCAGAAACGGAATTTGAACGAACATCCCATACATCAAAACTCCTAAAAGGGGAGAAATAAAAATATCGAGATATACAGCTTCTGTATTCAATAGACCAAAGATTACTGCCAACATCAAAAAAATGATGTATATACTGACTTGGTGGGCTTCCACCTTCTCTAGCACTTGAATTCCGAATTTGCTTTCCTTCTCTATCAAAATCACCCCCAAAATTTTCAGGAAATTTCAGAATGAAATAGATAACTCCACGATTTTAATTGCCAGGGCAAGAGGTTTTATATTTTTTCTTCTAGTATTTTTATTTATCCAACAGTAAAAATACCGACTGAAAGTAAATATAATTAAGGCTCATTATTTACACTTCCGAATATAGTTAGTATCTTGAATATATATCAGTCAAAAAATAAAGTGATAACCATTAAAAAAATAATTATTTTAGCCTAAAGCCACATCTAAAATCATCATGATTGTAAAGCCAAACATTAAACAAACAGAAGCCAAGTCCTTGTTTCCATTTTCTTGAGATCCTGGGACTACCTCCTCCACTACAACAAAAATCATTGCTCCTGCAGCAAAGCTTAGCGCAAACGGAAGTAAAGGCTCCATTATGAGTACTGCTACTACTCCTACCAACGCCGCGAACGGTTCAACCATACCAGATAACTGGCCATAGAAAAAACTTTTACGACGAGATAATCCATCTCGTCTCAATGGCATTGACACAGCAGCACCCTCAGGGAAATTTTGTATGCCGATTCCGATTGCCAGCGCGATAGCTCCCGTGATTGATGATGAAGGGAATCCTGCTGCAACTGCTCCAAATGCAACGCCTATGGCAAGTCCCTCTGGAATATTATGCAATGTTATTGCTAACACCAGTAACGTGCTCCGCTTTCTCTTCTTAGGGTTTATACCCTCAGCCTCATCCATCGGTGAAGTGGGATGCAGATGTGGAATCACTTTATCAACACCTGATAAAAAGAATCCTCCAAGTAAGAAACCGATTGCAGCTGGTAACCACGCCGGAAGAGAATCTTGTTCCGCCATCTCAATTGCAGGTGAGAGTAATGACCAAAAACTAGCGGCAATCATTACTCCTCCAGCAAAACCGAGCATCCCATCCATTAGCTTTTGATTCATTGATTTTGTCATAAACACTAACGCGGCACCAAGCGCCGTCATCCCCCAAGTGAATAAAGTACCCAGCAATGCTTGAGTAAGGGGTTCTAACGAAGAAATATATTCAATCATCTATCAAAACTCCGTTGCCAAAAATCGAGTTTCTATACATGCTCAAAATTAAGTAACTATTATCCAAAATCAGCATTGCTGTCTCCTCCTCTTGATTGTCAATCCTACTCAACAGGTGATTTTTTTAATGTTGATGTACTACTTCCCCTACCTTCAGTTTGCAAAGCAATTCATCGCTGTGAGGATGAGAAAGAGTTTCGAATTGAATCGTAGAGTGTTGAACGTTCAGATGTGCTAAATCGTGTTCAATTTCTTGAAGTAGATTCTCACTGTCATAGATTTGTAAATTACCATCAACGACAACATGACATGAGAGTGCATTCATTCCACTTGTGATACTCCAAAGATGAAAGTCGTGTATACTCCGTACCCCCTCCTTGTTGTGAATGACTTGAAGAACCTTTTCGACATCAACGTTTTGTGGTGCACCTTCCATTAATACGTTCAATCCGGATTTCGTCACGAAATAACCACTTCGTAAAACAAGTCCCGCTACAATGATTCCTGCGAGCGGATCTGCCCAGTTCCATCCAAATGCCATGATAAGAAGCGCTGCCAGTATTGCACCGACTGAACCCAACGTATCGCTTACAACATGTAGATAAGCACCTCGCATATTCAAATTATGTTCTACGTCTGCACCTCTTAACATAATCCATCCAACAAGAAGGTTTATAGCAAGGCCAATACTGCTAACAATTAACATTCCTACGGATGCGACCTCAGGTGGTTGAATAAATCGATTGATGGCCTCATAAAAGATATATATGGAAATCAGTATGAGTGTGACCCCGTTTAAAACAGCTGCTAGAATCTCGAAGCGTCTATATCCGAACGTTTTACGATTGTTCGCTATTTGTTCACCTAATTTAAAGGCAAGTAATGCAATAGCGAGCGAAGCCGCATCACTAAGCATGTGACCTGCGTCCGCTAAAAGTGCTAAGCTATTTGTAAGGTACCCTCCAATCGCCTCTACAACCATGTATGCCGAAATAATAAAGAATGAAATGATCAAAATCTTTTTGTTAGAGGTATGAGAATGATCATGTGCATGATTATGTGCCATAAGATTAACTCTCCTTACTATATTTAGTGGTGTTTCGCATGCTCAATCGCCTGTCTTAGTAAGTTCATGACATGGTGATCATCTTCTGAATAAAATAGAGTAGTTCCTTCTCTTCTAAACTTGACAAGTCGAAGATTTTTTAAAAAACGTAGCTGATGAGACACGTTTGATTGACTTAAGTTAAGAAGATCAGCTATTCCGTTGACCGAATGTTCCTTTGTGCATAGCAGGGTTAATATTTTAATTCTTGTCGGGTCACTAAGTGCCTTGAACGTCTGAGATACAATAAATAGAGTCTCATCGTCAATCTGCGCCCCTATTTCTATTTCATTTTCTGTAGTATCTTCAATCGGTTCATCCATAAGTCAGTACCTCCGCTCATGATAACTATACATGTTCATATGTTCATATATAACTTATTAGACTTTTGCTGTGCCGTCAACACTTAATTTAAAAAACATTTATTCTATCAGCTCTACATACTTGAAGATTTGAGATACTTTCTCTGGTTTTGCGATTATTTCTTATTTTTAGCCATACAAAAACTACCTATTAGAGAGCTAGTTAGATCTCATACTCGATAGGTAGTCACGCTTTTTCAAAAAATCAATATAGTACACTAACGTTTTAAGAAAACGTCAATTGAATTATTTACTGGGTATTGTCTAATCTATTTTCCAACTTCAAAAAGCTTTTCATGTTTTTCTAAATCAAAGCTGTTTTTTAGTAAGCATACCAATTTGATACAATTAGTTCTTCATTTTTCAAATCCAAATCAAAAACTACTGTTTGGTACTGATTCGTCCAAGAATGACTGTAATCAGAAAAAAGGCGGTCAACGCTAAAAACGGAATTGTGATAAAACCCATCCAGTCAATGTACTGTGCATTACAGGAAACTCCTTGTTCACATGGTCTGACTTCCGAAAAGCCGGGCACCTTTTGTACAAGATAGTGGTAAAAAGAGATACAGAATCCGATTATTGATAAAGGGAGAACATAAAATTTGATTGAGCTATCTTCTCTGAAAACTGCAATTGCAAGAATCAAAGCTATTGGGTACATAAAGATACGTTGAATCCAACAGAGTTCACAAGGTATAAAACCACGAATTTCGCTAAAATATAGACTTCCAAGTACTGCAGTAATTGAAACAACCCAGGCGAGGTACAGTCCATATCGGTTTATTACTGAAGCGCTCATTGGGTTAGCTCCTTTTCAATTTGTTTTTTTATAGAGGTATAGTCGAATGGATTTTCAAGGATGACCCCATTAACTGCAATCGTCGGGGTCAGTGTAACATTGTATTTTTCTACGAGCGCCGCATCCATTTTAACTGATTCTAATCTAGAAGAACGACTTGATAGGTCTTCTCTAAATTTATTTAAATCTAGAGAAGGGACAGTCTTCGTCGCAATCTCTTCCATTTTCTCCACCGTAACCCATGGATTATCGTGTATTTGCACGTCAGGTTGAGCTTCATAAATAGCTTTGTGAAATTGCCAAAATGATTCTGGGTGATTTTTGTAAACAGATTCTGATGCAAGGGCAGCTAAAGTGGACTCATCTCCGTGAAACAAAACATTAATGTAACTAAAGGAAGCTTTCCCACTTTCAATGTAATCTTTTACAAGTTGAGGATAGATTGTTTCACCCCACTCTTTACACGAAGGGCATTTATAGTCTCCGAATTCTACAATTGATATCGGCGCTTCCTTTTTACCTATTGTAGGTTGATTATTAACTGATATCTTTTCATCTTGAACAATTTTAGTCTTTGATTTTTCGGAACTTTGATCATTTAAAAATAAAAAAGCTAAGACTGCAATTACTAATACGGATGTAAAAATAGTCAATAGTTGATTAGTTTTCAAAACAATTCACCTCTTTTATAAATTCGTTATTTCTTTTATCAGAATTATAGCTAAAAATACTAGAGTATCCTTAGTTTTTCAACATTGAATCCATGGACTTCTAAAAACGAAATCTATGAGTCAAACAAGTTACATTCTAACACATTCATGCAACTAAACTTTTATGCAGATGAAAGGAGGGCCAATTTATTTCTTAAAATACGTCTATTCCCCTTAATAATAGTGCATTTTAAAACAGGGCAAGAAAACTTTTAACTGTAGATAGACGAAAGCCAATAATCGTTGCATAGAATGACTAATATTTAAAGGATAAGTACCATACAGATAGTAAAAAACCATTCATGGGTCTTTACAACCAAAAAAACTACATATGAGGAGTCTATTATGAAGTCTAAACATAAATTTCGAATAAGCTTAGTAATTTCCTTGGCTTTATTAACTTCTTTTTTCTATCCCTTTAAGCTTTTAACTAGTGTTAACGTCCTAAACGTCGTACATGCAGAGGAATCTCTATTCATAACAACTGAAAATTTGAATTTGCGTTCCTCGTTCTCTTCAAAAAGCAAAGTCCTTTTGACGATTCCAAAAGGAAAAACCATTAAGAAGATAGGTGTATATGGAGAAGATAAATCCTGGTTTAAAGTTTCATTTAATTCAAAAATCGGTTATGTCTCAACGAAGTACGTGACGCCAAAACCTATACCTAAAAATTCAGTCAGTTCAATAAACACAATATATAAAACTAAAACTTCACTAAATCTGCGTAAGGGCCCATCTGTCAAATCACCCGTTTTAATGACTATCCCAAAGTCCAGCCCACTAATGTACCATGCTGCCTCAGGCCCTTGGTATAAAGTATCATACAATGGGACTCAAGGCTATGTGGCAAGTCAGTATGTAACCATATCGCCCTCGGCTATGAAGTCACGAAGTAAGCAAACGACCGAGATTCGCTCAAGCATGTCTTTAGTGAACTCAAAGGTCCTTATTACGATTCCAGCATCTACTGAAGTGACTGTACTAGGAAAATCGGGCACAACGGGTTCTTGGTTAAAAGTTATGTATAACGGTATTACAGGATTCACACCTGCTCGACATTATATAGTGCAAGTGGCACCGGGGGATTCTTTATCCACTTATCCAACATATATTACTATCGAAAATCTTAATTTACGTAACCAAGCGAGTCGTTACGGATCTATTTTGACAACAATTCCCTCAGGCACTTCGATTTCTGTCATATCGAAAAGCGCCAGTTGGTACAAGGTGCGATATAACAATCAAGTCGGTTACGTATCATCTGGTTTTGTGCAACCATTTACCGGAAAAACTCCTATAAAATCACCGGTGATTCCAGCTAACAAACACGTGATTTTAATTGACGCTGGACACGGTGGGGGAGATGCTGGTGCAGTGACTTCAAACGGTACAGTTCAAGAAAAAGTACTCACCCTAAACATTGCTAATCGTGTGGCCGACGAACTAAAGAAAAACTATGAGCTTTATGAAGTGAAACTAACGCGCTCAAATGATAGATACTTGTCACTTGTTGAGCGGACCAATCTATCAGAAAGGCTTGATGCTGACGCTTTCATAAGCGTCCACATTAATTCTTCACCTTCTTTCGCTACAGGTCATGAAGCACTCGTCCCTACTTCTAGCGCGTACACCACAAATCCATATGCGAACGCTAGCCGCAGATTAGGTGAAGTAATTAATCAAGAAATCGCCATGAACGTTCCAGATTTTAAAAATCGAGGCGTTAAGCGACAAGATGTCTATGTGGTAGGAAGAAACACGGTACCTTCTACTCTCATCGAATATGGCTTTATTGCTAACTCAGTAGATCGCTCCTATATGTCGGGAAGTAACATGATCAAAGCAACCGCCAAAGGAATTGATAAATTTATGAAGAGTTACTACTAAATAAACACCAAACAAATACTAACAAACGATTTGACCACTGAATTTGAGACAAAATGTCCTAAATTCAGTGGTCATCATTCATTTCCTCATCAAAATGGCATTATAAGTATTTCTCTTGATATACTCGAATGACAATAAACTCAAAAGAACAACTGACATAGAAATGAAAAGAAATAGAAATATAGATGGTGAAGTAATATTGATACAATGATTCCGGTTCGAGTTTTAATCATGATACGAATACTTTTATCCAGCAACGCATTTTTTATAATAGAGATAAGTTACGGAGGCAACAACATTGTTTACCATGAAAAAAATTATAGCTTCAACTTTACTTGGTGTTATGTTAGTTCAAAGCGCATCCCCTTCTTACGCTTTAAACTTGACTGAAAAACAAAAAAATATCCAGCAGAAGCAAGCGCAAAATTCTACAGAGCAACGTAAAGCTAATACGTCAATTCAGCAGCGTGAACAAGATATCACACTCGAAGAACAGAAACTGAATGACTTGGAATCCGAGTTACAGGATATTATCAATGAGGTCACCCAGAAGAAGGCTGAAATTCGGACAACCCAAAAGAAAATTGCTCAGATTCAAACTCAAATTAAAGAATTCCAGAAAAAAATGAGCTCTCAAAAGACATTGATGGAAGAACGCATGGTCACGATGCAAAAAAACGGTGGTTCTTCTATAAACTGGGCTGAATTTATTTTTGGTTCAAAAGACTTTGGTGATCTGGTTTCACGCATGATCACCGCAGGGACGATTCAAGAAAATGATCAAGAACTTTTCAAAGAATATCAATCAACAAAAAATAAGCTTCAAATTGCTAAAGCTGAATTGGACACTGAAAAAGATAAGCTTATTAGTCAAAAAGAAGAGCTAGAGAATAGTCAGAAAAAATTGAACGGCAAAATTAAAGTGCGGGCTGCTCAAATAAAAAAATTAGAGGCCGAAAAAATCCAGTTCACATCTAAATTGGTAAGCTTGCAACAAATGGAATCGACGCTTCAAGAACAAGAAAAATCAATTCAAGCAGAGATTGAAGCCCAAAGGCTTGAAGAACAAGCTAAAATTCGTACCAAAGAGGCTGCGCGTAAAGCTGCAGAAGCAAAAAGTGCCGAAAAAAATGAAATCAGCGAGAATAAAGCCTCTCTCGAAAAATCACCAAACTCTGAGAAAGTGGTAAACACTTCAAAGACTACGGATTCACTCGCTTCTCCAACAAGTGGCGGAGTTTTTCAACGTCCAACCTCAGGTATCGTAACCCAAGGATGGGGTCCAGCAGGCGGGGCCAATGGCTACAGCTTCCATAATGCACTAGATACAGCTGGACCAGTAGGAACTCCTATTATGGCTGCTCAAACAGGAACTGTAACTCGAGCAGGCTGGGGTGGACCTTATGGAAATCATGTCATCATTACGCATGTCATAGGCGGTCAAGTTTGGACTACCCTTTATGCTCACATGAGCTCATTGTCCGTTTCCGCCGGACAACGTGTGACCCGAGGACAGAACATCGGTGCGATGGGGAGTACCGGAAATTCGACCGGTTCTCATTTACACTTTGAAGTCCATCGAGGAAACTATTCGTACTCAGCTACAAGTGCAGGGAATACAGTCAACCCATCCCAATTTTTCTGAATTTCAGAGGCGAAATTGTTTAACACTATATAATTACTTCAGTAAATCACTTAATATTTAGACCACAGAATATTAGATGCCCCGTAAAAGTTGGACCTGATAATCTAATTTTTATGGGGCGATTTTTATGTCCGAAAGCTTTTAAAGTCTCGGTGACCAAACGCTAACTGACTCGCAAGAAAAACTTCAGAAAGTTAGGATGAGCTTTCGTTCGTGCCCCCACCCCCCTACGAGTGCCTGGGGAATACAATCTCAGGTGCGACATACACATTCACTATGTAGATATTAAAAACGATATGGATGGGTAGACAATCTTTAATCGATTCAATCTTGAAGTACAGACTCTTCTCTCCTTTGATGACCTTCAACTGGCAATATACGTCGAGACGAACCTTAGGTTACTAAGGCCGTGTCTAACGGTCGATGATAAATTTACGGATATGAAGGTCCAAATTCAAACCTAGGTTGTCGAAGTCACCAGATGATCTATTTCATGATCCAACTTTTTGGATTAAGTTCAATTAATATCTTTTGAACTTAATATATAAAATTGAACTTAATATATAAAATGTACATTTCTTTATTTTTTATATAGAAAAGTAAACCAATCGAGCATACGACGCTCTATAAAGTCTTGAACCTTAAAAGTGACATGGGGTCTATGCTCGATAGCTAATAAGATTGCATGATCAGGTCACTTTTAATGTAATAATCAATACATCACATTTTCGTGTATGTTAATATTAAATCGTTTAAAGGAGAGAAAAAAGATGGCAAGGTTTTTTTCACTGTTGATTGTTTTGTTAGTATTATCTGGTTGTGGAAGTACAGTAAGCAATAATGGACCTGAAGTGATTCCAGAATTAATTGATGTACAATTTAAAACAGATCCTGAAATAGTAAAAGCAAACGAAGTTATTGAACTTATAGCAACTGTTTCTCAAGGAAACGAGAAAGTAGACGATGCGGATAAAGTTGAATTCGAGATATGGAAAGAAGGCCAAGAGGAAAGCCAACACGAAAAAATTGAAGCCAATTATCAACAAGACGGACTGTATGTAATTTCTTATATTTTTGAAGAGCCCGGTAAATACTTTATATATTCACATACGACAGCAAGAAGCTATCATTCTATGCCCAAAAACGAAATATTAGTAAAATAATAAATTTTAATTATTACAATTAATAATATAGACGAGCTAATCCATGATGAAAAAACTCGTTTTTATTGAATCGCGCGACAACATCAACCTTGTGATATATGCTCGAAAAATACCAATTTTATGATATATCCTTTCCGCTCCAATGTCTGATACGTCCATTCCGTCGCTCCACCTTGGAAACTACCATCAGTTGTATGCTTATATGTAGGAATATAAACGCGAGTCAAATAGAGTCACATTGCTCAAACGCATCCTCAAAAACTCGAAGGATGCGTTTTTTGTCCTGCTGAGTATTGCGGATACAGAGAGCCACTAGTGCGGACGACTGAGCGAGTCAATATGAAGAAAAAGGCCATCGACTCATCGATGGCCAAGATCTTAGCTTATCCCTAGCCCGTGGTGTTCCCTCATTGAGGTTTCGCCATCGACCAGGATTTTATAGGAGTCGTGTACGATCCTGTCGAGAATTGCGTCCGCGATTTGGGCCTGTCCTAGATTCGAATGCCACTCCGCGTGGCGTTAGACGCGCCCACGCTCTTGCTTTTGACGTTGCCCTTACGCTCCGTGCCTCCCGTTAGAAAGGGCCAGGAACATAGAGATGCGGCGGTGAGCCAGCAGCTCTTGTTATCGGGCCGTCAGGGGGGCAGCGGTGCGATGAGCGACTTCGCCTCCTGGCGTTAGACGCTCACGCATGAGCCCGGATCACCATTCCTTCTCCCATGCCCCGTCTTCAGACACGCCCCAATCCTCGAACCGATACTTGATGAGCCAATGGACATGCATCACTTCATATTCGAATACACCCTTGGATAGCTCTGAGACGACGAAGCTGACTTCTCCATCCGCCACCACCCATGTCCCGTATAGATACACTTTCTTGATCGGACGCTCTTCTGCATCCAGATAGATCAGCACCCGGAAGTAAGGCGAGTTCCGTCCGTCATCGAACCGGACGACCTTCTCGACGCAATGTTCCCTGTCGACGACACGCATCCATTCGGGATGTTCCATCAGTTCCGAGAACACCGTCCGGACGAACGGATCCAATCCAGCGAACGCATAGTCATCAAGCAGCCCCTCATCCATCACGTCTCCCCCCTTCCGCTTCGCTATAGAACGATTCCCCCGTCCAGAGCCAGTTCAGTCCTTGTTCATGAAACTACAGAAATGACGACTTTAAAAAATGTATACATGTATACGCGTATACAAATCTACATGTATACATGTATACAAATATTTTTGTTCTTATGTACGACGATTCCGTCGAATCATATTGGTATTGAAAAAGACGGTGAGGTGGGTCAAGCGTTCTCCTTCCTTCACATCACAAAGAAGATCCATGCTCACAAGTTTTAAGTCGTCAAAATCTTCTTGGAGCCGGTCAGGAAGGCGTCGAAGTGTGTAATGCAAAATAGGAGTGCAGAAGTGTGCAACGGAAACGTACACAACTCTGCACTCCTATTTTAGAAAAGAAAAAGGACTTGCCAGCAACCATAATCTCACCCTAACGTTTAAGTTGCGACACAAGAACGTTAGGAGATGGAAGGAATGCTAGCAATGTCCGATATCAATTGTATCAAATATCTGAGAAACCACAAATCACATTCGATCAATCGAATCGCTAAAAATCTAGACCTCAACTGGAGGACGGTAAAAAAATACGCGGATTCAGCTCAACTGCCGAGTGAAACCATTCGCCCCAAGAGAGGCATGATGTACGGAACGAAATGGGGCGAGATGGTCGAGGATTGGTTGACCGAGGATCAAATGCTTCAGAAAAAGTTAAGACGAACGAATAAAAAGCTTTATGAAACGCTGGTGGCGAACGGATTCGAGGGTTCTTACCGGACGGTCTGCAATTTCATCAAGAGCTGGCATATGACGAGCGAGGAGGAAAACGACACAAGGCAAGAACGATTGCAACACCCTCCGGGTGAGGCACAGGTAGATTTCGGGACGATGGAAGTCGTCAAAGATAGTCATGCGGTCGATGTAAAATGCCTCGTCATGAGCCTGCCCTTCAGTAACCGCACAGCAGCTGTCGCCCTGCCCGCAGAAAACCAAGAGTGCTTTTTGACGGGACTCAAAATGCTTTTTGAAGAAATCGGTGGTGTACCGCAACAGCTCAGAATCGATAATCTCCCCGCCGCAGTCATCCAACCACGAACGACAAAAGAAGAGGCGATCTATACAGATGCTTTCCTGCAGTTCATGGCACATTACGGCTTCCAAGTTCAAAGCTGTAATCCTTACAGAGGTAACGAGAAAGGAAGTGTCGAGAACAAGGTAGGATACGTTCGGTACAATTTTCTTGTCCCAGCCCCTGTCATGCATGATTACGATTCGACGAACCGGCAACTCGCAGCTTCCCTACGGGATGACATGGAGAGAGTGCATTACGAAAAGCATGTGCTGATCCGTGAGTTGTTCGAAGAAGAGCAGAGACATCTATTGCGATTGCCGCAAGAAGACTTCCCCGTCTTCAAAGAAGAACTGTTCAAGGTGAACAAGTACGGCGAAATAACGATCGATAAGACGAAAGTCTTGATCCCTTCAGGGGCTCGTCATGGGCAAGTACGCGCCATCTTAAGGTGGGATTCGATGAAGATTCTCTCACTTCACGGAGAAATCCTCTACGAAGAAAAACGTCCCTACATGATGACAAAGCGTGCGCTCCCATGGGAAAACATCATCAGCACTTGGCACAAGAAGCCGAGAAGCTTCGGGCACTCCCGTTATTCCGAATATCTGCCGGGTAGAATCAAAGAGTACCTGGGCGTACCCAACTTACTCGTTCGGCAGGAAAGACTGGCCTGGATCCGAGCCAAGCTCGCACTCTATCCAATCCTCGAGATCAATGAACGCCTATACGAGCTACTGAGCGAGGACGACGATCCAGCCGTGGTTGAGGACCATCCTTATGATGTGGATTGGAGCAAGTACGATAGCCTGAATCGGCCTTGGGGAGAAGGTGGTGCAGTATGAGCCTAAAAGAAATGTGCAAATCGCTCCGCCTTGCCTATGTCGCTGAAATCTATGAATCGATTCCAACGGAATCCCCTGAAAAGTTTCTCACGGAGCTTTTCTCGATGGAAATGCGCCTCCGCGAGGAAGCGAAAGCGCAACGGTTAATCAAAAAGGCAAAATTCATCAACAATAAGTCACTAGACGACTATCATTGGGGCAATCACATCTACTTCCCAAAGCATTTAGATAAGGACGAACTGACCTCACTGAATTTCGTCGAGCACTCACAGAACGTCGTTCTGACAGGGTCCCCGGGTACAGGAAAGACCCATTTGGCCATCGGGCTCGGGAGAGAAGCTTGTCACAAAGGTTATGAGGTGAGGTTCTTCCGGGTCTCTGAACTCGTCGAGCAACTTAACAAGGCCTGGCGGGATGGAAAACTAGGCAACTTCCATTCTCGTCTCGAGTCGGCAGATATGATTATTTTAGATGAGATGGGATATCCCCTCTCACAAAAGAATCTGCGGAACTTCTGTTTCATCTCATCACCGACTGGTACGAGCGAAAGAGCCTGATCATCACATCCAACCTTGAGTTCAGCCAATGGAATCGCATCTTTGGCGACGCGCGCTTGACTGCGGCACTCGTCGATCGCGTCATCCATCACGCTCACATACTAAACTTTACAGGTGACAGTTATCGTGTCACGCATGCGTTGTCGAAACACTAAAACCCAGCTGGCAAAGTTCTGTACTTTTCGTTGCATTATTGTGCACATTTGTATTGCAAAATACAGTCGAAGCAATACCTCCGTCATCTCGTCCATCGTCTGTTGATCTAGTTGGTAACTGTCCATCTGAATCTTCCTCTCCTGTTGATAGCCTCATGATACCTCGCATCCAAGCAGACAACATCTCGCCTAATTTCACGTAAGCCCTAGGGCTTGTTTAGAAAACATGCTCATTTTCAATAAACAAACCGTGTTTTCACTTCTGTCATTTCATCAAATAGTCTTCTTACGAGACAGACCAAAACAACGTCCAACCTTCACACACGAACCATCGCGTTTTCGTCATGCGAAAACGACCCTTTTCCGGATCCCGCTCTATGGATCCAGGCGAGAGCAACGCGAGTCGCCCATCCAGTCAAAGAAAAACGTACGTTTTTCTTCCTTGTCCTTACCGGACGGACCGGGACCGGTCCCCCGGCCCCACTCCATTCCGTTCAACCCATGTAACCTCGCTGTTTCATGCTGACGTACGACTCGTCCGCTCCGAGGATGAGATGGTCGAGCACCGGGATGCCGATGAGGTCCCCCGCCTCATGTAACCGTTCGGAGACGAGGATGTCCTCCCGGCTCGGCGTCGGGTCCCCGCTCGGGTGCTGATGACAGACGATGAGGCACGAGGCGTTGTTCAAGATGGCGCATTTGAAGACCTCCCGTGGGTGGACGACACTCGAGTTGACGCTCCCGACGTGTGCCCGGTGGACGCCGATGACCCGGTTCTTTGTGTTGAGCATGATGACGAGGAACACTTCACGGTCGTCGTCCCCGATGAACGAGGAACCGATTTGTCGGGCACTGTCCGGTGATTGGATGATGGCGTGCTCGAGAGCGACCATCTCCTCGCGAATCTCTTGTTTGATACGAATGACCTCGATGATGGATGTAAGTTCCATGATGGTTTGTCCCCTTTCGGATAAGCCGAGCTCAGAACGAACACCGTTGTGCGTCCTGTTGACGGGAACGAAGCGAGCGTCGGGAGACGGTGCAAGGGCGACCGCAGGGAGAGCCTCAAAAAAATGCGTAGAGCAAACGGAGGGACAGGCTTCCGTAGCCAACGAGCGAAAAGCCTCGCTTTGAGCCTAAAGCGAAGGAAGACGGGCCGGAGGGCGCGTCATTTTTTTGACGTCCCTTGCACCGAAGACCAGCGAGCTAGAGTACGGAAACAGGACGCACGGATTACCAATCACGAAAAAGGCTGTTCAAACGGGACAAATCGGGTATAAAATAAGAACAAACGTTCGTTTTATTGAGAGGGGTAATTATTATGACGATGTATCGCGATCGGGGCGAATTGAAATGGATCCCATTCCTCATGCCCGAGCACAAGGCGCTACTGACGAAATACTATAAAGAGATTCAAAAAATTGAGATGCCAGATATCGATGAACAGGTCCTATCGGTCTATGAGAATGTGCTGAACGACGCGATCTTCAGCGGAGATTTGGTAGAGGTAAAATATGTGGAGAAGCGGGAGATGAAACGATTCAGAGGATTCGTGCACCGGACGAACTACATGGAGCGGACCGTCGAGCTGGCCAATCAAAGGGAAGGGATCATCCATGTGCCGTTCGAGGCAATCATTCACGTCGAACAATCGATAGACTAACGCCCTGGCGGTTGCTGACGAAAAATCCTTTGCTGCTTTTATAGATGTATCAGTTAAAAGTTGCAGTACACTGATATCTTTAAATCATTCCGTTTGTCAATTTAAGCTAGACAGATCGACTCCATTCAGGTGACTCAAAAATGCCTCCAACGGTGTGCGGTAATTCAGTGACTTTCTTGGGATGTTATTCCGCTTGTCGGCCACCGACGAAATGAATGTTTGATCCACCTGGTTGAAGTCCATTTCCTTTGCCAAGCCGTCTTTCCGCAGGAGCCCGTTGGAGTTTTCATTCAAGGCGCGCTGAGAAGGCGTGCCGGGATCCGCAAAGTAAATCGAGACGTCGTGCCGGTTGCACAACGGTTTCCAATTGGAGAATTCCTTGCCGCAATCAAACGTGATGGATTTGAACAGATTTCTCGGGACCCCTTGGAACCACTGGTTCAACGCAGTTTCAATATCGCAAGCCTTGCGTCCTGCAGGCTTCAGGGCGATGATGACTTTCGTCAGCCGTTCGACCAGCGTGATCACCGCACTTTTGTGGCGGGCACCCACAATGGTGTCGCCTTCGATATGCCCGAACTCTTTTTTGAACGACGGGTTGTCGGCTTCCCGTTCGGAAATATGGCGTTTGAACGCCTGTTTTCCCCGGCGTTCCTGGTGTCCATTGGGTTTCCGTTTTCCTTTCATCGGCAGCGTGGCGGCGTCAAAGACCTGATTTTTGAACATGCGATAGATGGTGCGCGCGGAACAATCGATGGCCGTTTCTGCCCGGCCGACAATGACATCCGGCGTCCAGCCCTGCGCCACCTTGTCTTGAACATAGGCCACTTGTTTCTTCGGCAGGACAATCTTCCGCCGGCCGCAGCGTTTCTTATTTTTCTTGTATTGCGTGTAGAAGTCGAGCGCTGTATGTCCTGATTTCAGGAAATTGATGACGTTGTAGATTGGCTGCCTGGAACGGTTCATCAACTTAGCAATGATCGCTACAGGTATATTTTGGCGGTGGTAGGATTCTATCATCACCAGTTCATCCGTGGTAAGATGGGTGTAGGTCATTCGTGATCACTCCTATGTTTTTCTTTGGTCGGAAAATACATTGTGAGTGTACCACGAATGGCTTTTTCAATTGTCTAGCTTAATTTTACAATCGGCGATTAATGAATGAATGATCAATTTTTGAAAACTTTTTTGTGTTAATTGAATTTAAGTAGAAAAGAGAAGAAGCTTTTGGGCTTCCTCTCTTCCGATAATATCTCATATGTTAACTATAAAAATATATTTAATTATCCAAAGTCTTCAAACCTCCGTTTGACTTTAACCTAATACAAAACTGTGCCCCCAAGGTTAAAGAAAATTCAACTTTTGGGAGGCAGCACTTTTCGTGTACGACAATTAAACACGGTGTTAAACAGCTCTATTTCTTAGTTTCAATGTCATCGCATTGATAGCCACGATAACCGTGGACACGGACATCAGAACTGCTCCTGCGGCAGGAGCCAACGTAATCCCAATGGAGGCTAGAACACCCGCCGCTATGGGAATGGCAATAAAGTTATAACCGGCTCCCCACACGAGGTTCTGTTTCATTTTACTGGTTGTTTTATTGGCCAATTCGATAAAGGATTCAATATCGCCTGGATCCGACTGAGTCAAAATCACATCAGCGGAATCGATGGCGACTTGAGTTCCGGCACCGACTGCTATCCCAACGTCTGCTATTGCAAGGGATGGTGCATCGTTGACGCCATCGCCGACCATGATAACCGTTTGTCCATTATTTTTCAGTGATTCCACTAAACCATATTTATCTTGCGGTGATTGATTGGCTCTGTATTCAATGCCCAGTTCCTCTGCTACTCCTTGGGCCGCCGTTTCATTGTCACCTGTAGCCATAATCGGTTTTATATTGTAATGCTTCAATGCCTGTATCAGCGTTCTGCTCGTTTCTTTCAATTCATCGCCTAATGCGACCGTACCGATCGGATTCCCGTCCTCAACTAGTATACTTAATGTTGCCCCTTTGGGAACATCCACCGCTACATCTCTTCCAAGTGCCTTTTGGCTGATCAATTCGTATTTGCGGCCATTGGCGTTTCCTTCTATACCCGCACCCGACACAACATCAATCGAATCAAAGTGGACAGGCTGAATCCCTTGTTTCTCAGCGTATTGGACGATTGACTGGGCGATTGGGTGGCTGGACCCGCCTTCAATCCCTGCCATTAACGCCGCGATTTCGGCTTCGGTATGTTGACCATCCAGTGTTTCCATGTTCAAAACTTTAAATTCGCCAGTAGTCAATGTACCCGTTTTATCCAGTATCATTACATCAGCCTTAGTTGCCAGCTCCAATGCTTCGCGGTCTTTCACCAACAGCCCGCGGCTTGCACCTAAACTGGTGCTTCGTGCAATAACCAGCGGAATGGCAAGGCCGAGAGCGTGTGGACATGCAATGACTAATGTCGTAACCGTAAAAAGAACAGCGGTTTGAATGTCAGCAATGTACAGCCAAACGACAAAAGCGAGGAAAGCCGCCGCAATGGCGATATAAAACAGCCAGCCGGCTACTTTTTGAGCCAGATTTTCAGCTCTTGAAGGTTGATCCTGCGCCTGGCTTATCAGGGTTTGTACTTGGGAAATGAACGATTGGTCGCCGGTTTCCTGTACTTCAAGATATATGATGCCTGCACCGTTCGTGGAACCGCCGATCACTTTGTCTCCGGCTCCTTTTTCAATGGGTTTAGATTCCCCCGTCAGCAAAGCTTCATTGATCCGCGAGGTGCCTCTTTTGATGATGCCATCGGCAGGGACGTTTTCTCCGGCCTGAACCCGTACAAGGTCTCCGACTTTCAGCTCATTTACGGGACGCGTCTCGATCGAATCATCTTCCAATACCACATGTGCATCTTTCGGCACCAATTCGGCGAGCGATTTTTGCGCGTCTCCTGCTTCTCCGATAGCCTTCATTTCGATCCAGTGTCCAAGGAGCATGATCAACAGCAAGGACGCGAATTCAAAGAAGAAATCCATGATGTGATCGCCGGTTACGTAGCGTGCCAGCACGGCGTAAATGCTGTACAAATAGGAAACGGATATCCCTAATGAAATAAGGGCCATCATGCCCGGTGCTTTTTCCTTAAATTCAGCGATTGCACCTTGATAGAAGGGTTTTCCGCCATAAACCAATAAGATAGTTGCTAATACAGCGACCACAATATCCGAGTATGGAAAAGTAAATTGGAAAGGAAGCCGAACGTCCATCATCGGCGACAATAATAGAATGACAATGCCCAAGGGCAGCGACTTCAGGAAAATTTCTTTGAAATTCCCATGATGGTGATGTCCATGGTCACTATGATCGTGGCCACCATGATTGTGATGGGCATGATCATCATGAATTTTGGCAGGATTGCTGTCGTCTTGAATGCCTTCTTTCACTTGGTCTTCATGGTACGAATGCCCAACATGTTTGGAATGATCCATTTTACTGTGATCTACCTGTTCGTCTTGATGGTGGTGATGGTCTTTATCATTTTTAGCCATTCAGTGCGCCTCCTCCAAACTAGTGGTTCTTATCCTATTTAACCCTATTTACATTCTTAACATTCACAAAGTTCTTGCCGAATATACCACGCGAGGGTATATTTCATTTAAAAGTAAAGTGTGCTGTGAAAGCACCCTTATACGACGTCATACCCTTGTTCTTCAATCGCTTTCTGAATTTCGTTTAATGATGTCTTGGCAGTATCATAGTCTACTGCCACTTCGCCTTTTTTAAGATCAACTGTCACAGATGAAATCCCTTCGAGTTCACCGACGCCCGTTTCAACCGAGTTTGCACAGTGGCCGCAGGACATACCTTGTACTTTTAATGTTTCAATCATTATTATTCCTCCTAAAGTAATATTTCCTTAAACTTAACATACCCCGATAGGGTATATCAAGTGTTTAGTATCATTTTACTTTATCGCTGTTTCCATGACTCTAATTTAGAAGTTCACAATGACCCCCCAAAAAAACCGCACCATTGATTTTAATATTTGATTACTTGTCTATAAAATGTGCAGTTTCTATGGAGTTTCGGTATTTCTGTTTAGTTTGGAAAGGAGAGGGAAATCAAGTAAATGAAACAAAAATAAGAAATGGAGGTTTTAACATGGCTCATGAACAACATCAGGAATTGATTCGGGCATTACATGATTGTGCAGCGGAATGTAACCATTGTTTTGACGCTTGTCTGCAGGAAGATGATGTGAAGATGCTAGCACAGTGCATTCGATTAGACCGGGAATGCGCGGACATGTGTGCATTTTTGGAACATGCCATTACTCACAATTCACCGTTCGTTTCCGAACTGGCAGCCGTTTGCGCAACCATTTGCGAAGCTTGCGCAGAGGAATGTGAGAAGCACGCCGATCATCATGAACATTGCAGACGCTGTGCGGAAGCTTGCCGTAGATGTGCAGAAGCTTGCCGTAACGCCGCATAACCTTACTCAAAAAGGCCCGTCGGATAGACTGACCTAGCGAAATGAGACACTAATAAAAACACCTTGATTAGGCTGCCATCCCACCGTATTTTATCGGTGTGAGGTAGCCTAATTTTTCTTGGATACGTTCTTCGTTGTAGTAGGTCAAGTAATGGTTCACCCGTTCATGCACTTCCTGGTCGCTTAACGAGTTGAACTTGACGTACTGGAAGCCCTCAGACTTCAAGTTCGAATGGAATGATTCGATCACCGCATTATCCCAACAGTTGCCTCTTCGAGACATGCTGCTCGTCAGATGGCTCCTCTTAACGAAATCTTGAAAGGCATATGAGGTATAGACACTTCCTTGGTCCGAATGGATGATGACCCCTTCGGGGTTGTTCCGGCTTTCCAACGCCTTCTTTAACGTATCGATGACAAGGGGCGTCTGTTGATGCTCGTACAACTTATAGGCAACGATCTCATTGTTGAATAGGTCGATGATGGTCGAAAGATATTTCGTCGTGCTCCCGTATTGGATATAGGTGATGTCCGTCACCCACTTCTTATTCGGTTCACTGGCCGTGAAGTCTCGTTTGAGAAGGTCAGGTGCGATGATGATGCTCTCACCCTGAGACCTCCATTTTCGTTTGGGTTTGATCCGACACTGGAGATGGTGCTTTTTCATGATTCTCTGTACGGTGTTCCGGTTTGCTGTTAACTCATAGTTTTGCTCTAACAGGGCCTTTATCTTTCGATGTCCATATCGATATTTCGTATTCTTACATACTTCGACGATTGCTTGCTCTAGCACCGAAGGGTGCTTCACCGGTTCTCTGACCCAACGGTAATAGGTTGCCCGTGGCACGTCTAGGACACGTAGGATCGTCGTGATCGTATATTTCCTCTTCAGGAGTTCTACAGTCTTTAGGATTACTTCTTTCTCAACTCTCTTTCGATCTCCATGAATTTTTTTAAGATTTCGTTCTCCGTCTTCAGGTGGGATAGTTGACGCTCTTTCTTGTCATCCTCGCTGGCGGAATCAGGACCAAGTCCGTAGGTGTACTGCTTCCCGATCGGCTGGTCAAATCGATAGATTTCATTGGACCGATACCATCTCATCCATGTGTGGATCTGGGACTCACTTTTGATTCCGTGTTTCTCCATGATTTCTCTATTCGTCAACTCACCGCTCAGTTTGTCTTTCACCACTGCCCATTTCACTTCACTTGAATATACGTTTTTGCCCACGCAAAAACACCTCCGATGCTAGCACTTTTTTAAAGTGTACCACTGCGAAGGTGTTTTTATATTGTCTCAAAAATTTAGGTTAGCCCAGGAAATATTTTCCGACGGACCTTTTCTTTTATCAAGCATCATTCTGCTTCATGGATCCATTTGTAGCCGATTCCCCAAACCGTGAGAAAATGATCATCGACCGGAAAACCGGACTGGCGGATTTTTTCCCGAACATTTCGCACATGCGAATCGATGGTCCGCCCTTCCGTCTCTGAGTCGAATCCCCAAATTAACTGGATCAGCTGCTCCCTCGTAAACACTTTGTCGGCATTCTTCATCAGATGGCCCACCATCAGAAATTCTTTTGGCGTCAATTTGATGATATGTTTGCCGTACGTAAGTTCAAACCGGTCTTCGTCCCACACCAAACCGTCCACTTCAATGGTATTTTTCGGAGTTCTCCTGCGAAGCAGCGCCCCCATCCGGGCCAGCAACTCATCTTCATTAAACGGCTTTGTGATGTAATCATCCGCCCCGATATTCAATCCCTTAACAATATCCTCCTGTTGTTCCCGCGCCGTCAGCATAATGATTGGCACATCCGAAAATTTCCGGATTTCGCGGCACAGTTCCCAGCCATCCATTTCCGGCATCATGATATCCAGTAAGACGAGATCGAAAGGTTCCGATTCCAAATAGTCGAGGGCTTCATGAGCTCCCAGTGCTTTTTTACAGAGGTACTGATGCGGCTTCAAATATAAAGCCACTAAATCCAGCATTCGTTGTTCATCATCAACCAACAGCACTTTCTGCAAGCGAATCCCCCCTTTTCAATTCTATCAGGACGGTTGTCCCTTGTCCGTACTCACTTTGAAGCGTCATGAGACCACCGTGCGATTCGACGATTTCTTTCGCAATCGCCAGGCCAAGACCGCTTCCTCCGTACTGTCTGGATCTGGATTTATCGACCCGATACAATCGTTCAAAGACAAAAGGAAGATTTTTTTCCGGTATGCCCTCTCCTTCATCACGGATGCTTATGGTGATGGTACCTTTATCTTGGACTCCCTGTAATACCACTTGTGTTCCTTCAGGAGAATGCTTGCGGGCGTTGTCCAAGACATTCAGCAATACCTGCTGAAAACGTTCGGGATCAATGAAGGCGACAATCTCATGTTCACAATGGACAGCCAATGAAATCTGTTTCTCGTCAAAAGCTGGCCGAACCAAGGCAACGACGGATGCAAAAAGCATCTCCAGTGAAAATTCCTCTTTTTGAATGGCGAACTGGTTATGATCCATCTGAGCCAGCTCAAACAGCTGCCGGATCAATTCCGTCAAATGGGCCGTCTCTTCCCGGATGATGCCAATGTATTCCTTTTTCTCTTCCTCGGATGCATCCGGCCGGCTCGCGATATCGGCATATCCTTTGATATAGGTCAACGGCGTCCGCAACTCGTGCGAAATACTCGCCAAAAATTCATTCCGCTCATTTTTTAAATGTTCCAAGTCACTGGATAGAGCAGTGATGGCTTTCGCCAGCTCTCCCAACTCATCGTTTCGGCCAATATTCAGGCTGACCTCGTGGTGCCCTTCGCTTAACTGTTCCGTCGCTTCTTTCATCCGAATCAACGGCAACGTAATCAATCGGGATAGCAGAAAAATTGTGATGACGGTCAACCCGACAGCAATCAGGCCAACAATCAGGAATTGGTTTCGCAAATGACTGACCATCCCTTTGATATGATTGGTTTCCGCAAACATGAACACGTGGCCTCTATGTTCTCCTTCAATGGTGATTGGGCTGTCCGTCGCAATAAACTCTTTTTTGTCCCATCGCTCTTCCACGACCTTCCCTCCCTGCAGAACCTCATCAAAATCGGTGTGTTCCAACACTTCCCTCATTTCAGGTTCAATCAGATCGGAATGGGTCAATTCGTTGCCATCTGCATCCGTGATGATGACGATGAAATCGGAGGCCGATTCCATCAACGCCACATGGTTCAATGTCGCCGGTTCAAAACTGTCTTCCAATACTTCGCTGTGGGTGTTCCCTCTTGCAAGCAGGTTGGTCATGACTTCATCCACCCGTTCATTGACAAAAGTAACGTACAGGGTTAGAAACAAAACCGATTCAATGATGATAATAAACACAAAAAACAGCAAACCTATTTTCAATGCAAGCCTGTTTAACATGGCATCCCTCTTTAAGTCGATTGGTTAGCAGCAATCAAGACAAAGACTGCTGCCGAAAGCTGTTGGATTCGGTTCGTCTTTCAAACGGCTAGCTGGTTTCTACTTGGTTTTTCCCTCTTCCAGCAGCGTTTTCCAGGTCTGTAATCCGTCTTCCGACAAGTAGGCATTGCCTTCAAATGTGTAGATCGCCAGTTCCATTCCATCCATCGGGTTTTGTGCAATAAAAGCGACGGCATCTTGTGAAAGGTCCGGTGTATCCACCGGCTCGAGTTCTTCATTTTCCATAGTATACTTCACCAGAGCCGCCGCTGTCCCGTAGCTTCCGAAGTACAAATGGTCTTCGGTGAAATGCACCGCTGTGCCTGTTTCACTTCCGTCTGTAATGGCTTTAAAATTTTCTCCGCCATCCCGTGAGAAATAAATCCCTGCAGCCGTAGCTGCAGCGACGAAGTTTGAGTCAGCCGGGTGAAGAGCGAGCGAAGTCACTTCGCCTTCCAGCCCTTCAGCCTTCACAGTTTTCCATGATTCGCCTTCATCACCGCTTTTATATACGCCGGCTTCCAATAGGGAATTCTTGGCCGGATTGATTAGGAAAATGTCGTTACTGTTATATCCCACCGCCATGGCATGAAAATCCGTTTCTCCTTGAAATGCAATCTCTTCAATCGATTTACCGCTGTCGATGCTTCGCTGTATCCCTAGGGGATTGGGTAATTCTGAGTCTGCACTTGGGTGGCCCGACGTAATAAATCCTTCATTTGTTGCATTAAAGCCCATATAATCATGAAAATTATCCGCCGTTTCGAACCAGCCCTCTTCCCGGTAAATTTTCAGCCCGGTATGCGAGGCAAAATACAGTCCGTTCTCATTTCCTGCATAACCCATCCCATGAACATGGTTCAGTTCCCCTTCAAACGGCACTTCAAATGAATCCGTTGTATCATTGCTGCAGCCTGCCAGCAAAAGAAAAGCCGACAGCACTGCCGTTCCTATTCTCTTTTTTTTCATGTAGATGCCCTCCGAATATGTCATTTTTTATTTTTTATAAGTATAACATTCTTAAAGTTTAACGAAAAAGTTTCGACTTTTTGTGCAGATATCTTGATTTCAAAACAGGTAATCCATTCCCTCTACAATTGACCCAAAAGGAATAATCCTTCCAATCGGTCCGGTGGAGGATCTTTGCCTGATTTCTATTTATAAATTTTCTACACCTGACATTTCTTTTCTTTCGGTTAGTCCACTTTAAAGAAATGTTTTTTTCTCGTTTTTTCTTTGCAGCATTTTTCAAAATAACGTGGCCCGCATTATGCTTGGGAAATTCAGAGGTATCAGCACGGTTTGATCTGTTCCATATAACTCGCGATATCCTCTTCGGACATTTCACCCGTAATAATTTTCTCGATTTTGCCCTCTTGATTGACTAACAGAGTAGTCGGCAATGGACGGATATTATAAGCTTCCATAACACTTTTGTCCTTATCGATAACAATCGGGAACGTTAAATTTCGCTGTTCAGCAAATTGTCTCACTTCATAATCGGATTGCGCAATATTGACAGCGAGTATCTCCACACCTTGATCCTTGTATACCTGGTACTGCTTTTCCATCAGCGGGAACTCTTTTTCGCACGGTTTGCACCAAGTACCCCAAAAGTTCACGAACACCCCCTGCCCTTTGTACTCAGACAGCTGATGCCGTTCCTCGTTCAAATCCGTCAACGCAAAATCGGGTGCCGAATCTCCAACTTGCAGCAATTCGTTTTTCTCTTTTGTTAATCCGTTGTAGATGGTAAATGCAATAGCGACAACCAGAATGAACAAATACTTGTCCTCATAATCAAGCGATTTCTCTTTTTATCCTTTTTAGCAGCCATACACTGTCACGTCCTTCCTAGATGATGGGTTGAGTCCATTAAAACCCTGTAAATCCACCCGTAAATTGCGATAAAAAAGCGATGATTTCTGTCAGCATGTCAAAGTAAAGTAAAACGCCCATCAGAATCATTAATGCTCCTCCTATTGACATGAAAAGAGCGCTCTTCTTCTTCAAGAAAGTCATTTTCTCAATAAAAAACGACATCAAGAGAAAAGGAATGGAAAATCCCAGAACGTAAAACAGCATATAGAGTAAGCCACTGTCCGGATCCGCTACTCCGAGTGCAATAACTCCTGCAAGTATGGGACCGGTACACGGGGTCCATCCAGCTGCAAAGCCAATGCCGATCAGAACAGAACCCGCGTATCCGGAGGGCCTTTTCTGGAACTGTAATTTCTTATCCGACAGCAGGAAGTCGAATTTCAGAATACCGGTTAGGACCAAGCCAAAAAACACCATCAAAATAGCGCCCAATTGACGTAGAAGAACTTGATATTCCAAGAAGAAGTTTCCGATAAGCGAAGTCGACAAGCCCAACGCTAAAAAAATGATGGAGAAACCTATCAAAAATAGAACCGTATGAATCAAAGCCGTGCTCCTCATCATTCCCTTGCCCGTCTTTAACTCATTGACTGAAACTCCAGTAAGGTAGGATAAAAAAGCCGGATACAAAGGAAGGGAGCATGGAGAGATAAATGATAAAAGCCCTGCGCCAAACGCAAGATACAAACTAATTTCCGCCACTTGTACACCTCCTATTACAGTAAGTTGAATCCTCTTCTTTATCATTTTTGTATCCCTTAAGGAATCAAATGAAATTTTCTATATAAGACTCGGGGAATTTCAAGGTATGTAAAATTAAATACAGCCCCTCTCTTAACTTCTACTTCCCCGTGCTTGCTTAACCGTTCCAGAAGACGTCAACCAATCCAGTTTACCGATTAATTCTTGATTTTCTGTGCAGTTTCTTCTATTCCGGTTCAGGTGAAGTCCCGGATGATTTGCAGGAAGCCGAAAATCCAACCTTTGAAGTTGGAAGCCAGGCGATTATTGAAACCGATCATATGGAAGGCATGAAAGGTGCTGAAGCCACAATTGTCGGGGCTTATGATACAACCGCCTATGCAGTGACCTATACGGCGACGGACGGAGGCGAGCCGGTTGAAAATCACAAATGGGTGATTCACGCAGAATTGGAAAATCCAGGTGATGAACCATTGGAAACGGGCGATGAAGCGGCCATTGCCGCTGACCATATGGAGGGAATGGACGGCGCAACGGCTACGGTTGATTCTACCGAAGAAACGACCGTCTATATGGTTGATTTCGTCCCGACCACCGGAGGCGAGGAAGTCACCAATCATAAATGGGTGACTGAAAGCGAACTGTCACCCGAATAAAAGCGCCAAAACCCGGGATCTTGTCAACAAGATCCCGGGTTTTTATCTGTAATGGTTCATAAAGGATTCGATTTCGTTTGTATTACAAAAACATTAAGTTTTAGTAGTTAGGCTTCCCGTATAAATTCTGCACATTTTTTCAACATTTTTATAATAGAATAAATCAAATTTAAATAGTTTTAGAGAGGTCACCAAATCTATGAAAACAAATCAGCTTTTGAACGAATCCGGTCTGATTTCCCGATTAGATTCCAGAATATTAGAATTAGACATCAAGGGGATTGCCGATAACTCAAGCGATGTGGCAAAAGGTTTTGTGTTTGTTGCTATTAAAGGATTTGAAATTGATGGTCACGGGTTTATTGACCAGGCAATTGAAAAAGGGGCAGCCCTTGTCATCGGAGAACAAGGAATTACCCGGTTAGGTGTCCCTTATTTACAGGTGGAAAATAGCCGGAAAGCGCTTGGCATCCTGGCCAGGAATTTTTATGGCCGTCCATCTGACCAGAAAATAATGATTGGAATTACGGGCACCAACGGAAAAACGACGACGAGCTATATGCTCCAGCACTTTCTGGAAAGCAACGGTATGAGTTGTTCTGTCATCGGTACCAACCAAAATATTATCAATGGCGAAAAAATGAAAAGCTCGAACACCACACCAAATTCACTCGCTCTCCATAAACTGTTGACCCTCAGTCAGGATGAGGTCGTCATTATGGAAGTTTCTTCTCATGGACTGGCCCAGTATCGGTTAGAAGGCATTGAATTTGATTACGGCTTGTTCCTCAATCTTCACCATGAACACCTGGATTATCACAGTTCCATGGAAGAATATTTTCAGGCGAAGCTTACAATGTTCAATCAGATGAAAGAACATGGGATTGCTGTAGTGAATACAGATAATGAGTGGGGACGAAAGCTCTGTGGAATCCTGCAAACAAAGGGAAAACCGATTTATGCAATTGGCACATCCACTGAATGCAACCTGCGTGTTGCAAAATTTCATTCACTGTCCTCCACTATGCGGGTGATTGAAAGTAACGAAACGTATCAAATGGTCGCTGCCATGACCGGAATGCACAATATGTATAACACCTTAATGGCCTACGGAACATCATTGTTGCTGGGTATCCCCAAAGAAAAGCTCTTAAACTCCATTCACCATTTCAAGGGAGTCGATGGACGCTTTGAGGTCACGAAACTGGCCAAGGGCTCGATCGTTATTGTGGATTATGCCCATACTCCGGATGCCATCTCTTACTGCCTGGAAACTGCAAAATCACAAGGGGCCCAACGAATAACCCATATTTTCGGCTTTCGTGGAAATCGAGATGCCAGCAAGAGAAAGCACATGCTATCCATATCTGCTGAAATGAGTGACCGCTACATTTTAACGTTGGACGACCTGAACAATGTTTCTCCAGGAGATATGCTGGAAGTTTTAAACCAACTAAATGAAACATACGGCAACTCAAAAGGCAGCATCGTTCCAGACCGTACACTCGCCATTCAGCAAGCAATCCATGAAAGCAAGGAAGGCGACTGGATTGTGATTACCGGTAAAGGACACGAGAAATACCAGCAAACCTTTCATTTACCGACTGATTCGGACCGGGAAACCGTCAATTATATAATAAAGCAGAACTAAAATAATCACTCAGGAGGGAGTAGTTATGAAAAAACTAAGTGTTGTTTCAACCATTTTAATCATGATCAACACTTTAATCGTTTCGTCCGTTTTCAGTAAAACTGATGACCCTTCCCTGCCAAACGTATCCAGTGAAGCAGCTATTGTCATGGAAGCAACGACTGGAGAAATCCTCTATGAAAAAAATGCACAGTCGCAGATGTATCCTGCCAGCCTAACAAAAATTGCCACAGCCATTTATGCAATTGAAAACAGAAAATTAAATGATATTGTAACCATCAGTAAAAAAGCACGCAATACGGAAGGCACCCGTGTTTATTTGGAAGAGGGAGAACAAGTGACTTTAGAAAAACTGTTGCTGGGCCTCTTAGTCAACTCTGGAAATGATGCCGGCGTCGCCATTGCTGAACACATCAGCGGCAGCGTTGAGTTATTTTCTGCTGATATGAATTTATATTTAGAAGATGTAATTGGCCTGCGGAATACGAACTTCGAAAATCCCCACGGTCTTTTTGATCCCGAGCATGTTACGACAGCCGAAGATTTAGCGAAGTTAACCCGATATGCGATGAAGAACGATGAATTCATGAAAATATTTGGAACAAAAGAACTGCCCTGGAACGGTGAATCCTGGGATACCACGCTTTATACCCACCACAAACTATTAAGGGAAAAACCTTATGAAGGCGTTACGGGTGGTAAAACCGGGTTTGTGCCAGAAGCAGGCGTCACGCTGGCCACGACAGCCAAAAGAGAAAACCTGAATTTAATTGTCGTCACCTTAAAAAGCGACACAGAGGCAGAAGCTTATGCTGACACTATTCAACTTTTGGATTTTGGATTTGAAAATTTTAAAACAGTGAGCATTCCGAAAGAAAGCAGCTTTTTTGCCGGTGATGTGGAATACATTACGCCAGGCGATTTCTTTTATACACACCAAACAGATGAGCAAGTGACAATCGCTGTAAAAGAAGATGGACTATTAAGGATTACTGATCAGGATGGCACTCTTTTGTCTTCTTATCAGTTTCCCGTTGTCAGTGCTTCTGAGACAAACCTTCCTTCTAATTCTGAAGACGTTCGCACATTTTTCCCACCTGGGATTTTAAGTTCAATCTATTTGTTCCTCCTCGTCGTTGGCTTTTCAGGATTAGTGTATTACCGAATTCGAAAAAAGCGGATATAGAACGCACTTCTCTATCTTAAAATTTCATTCAACTGAACTTTTATATACCATCAATTTTTTAAACAGCGCAGGAGGCGGATTATACCATAAACACTCAGTTCCCCGTTTTAGAATTTCTGCTGCTTCTCATTTTCAACATAAGTATGGGTGCAGTTGGCTTTTTCCCAAGCTTTTTGCTCACGTCTCTCAATATCAGTTCTTTAGGGTTAACCATTGGCGTCATCCTTTCTTTGTCGGGGGAGATTTTTGGCGCTATCGTCGGATTTTACCTATATCGATATGGGTTTTCAAAAGTTAATCCAAAGTGGTTAAAGCGGCCGTTCTGGAGGTACATCCAGAGTTCTTCAATAAGCCGCGTCTTCTGGGCAATCATCTTGCTGCGCTTAATTCCTTTTGTCCCATCAGGTCTGGTAACAGCAGGGGCGGCCTTGACGCCCATTCCAGGTGGCTTATTCATTATTGCCAGCACCATCGGTAAAATTCCGGCCGTTTCTCTTGAAGTGGCTGTTGTTTATGGCCTTGTAGAATCCATACATCCCGGTTATCAGTACGGCTTATTTATTTTGATCTTTCTATCGTTTCTAGTGATCTGGGCAAAGAACAAAAGAAAAAATTCTTTGTAATTTTACCCCCTGTTTGAGAAAACTTCGATAAATTCATCCTCTTTTTCTGGCTCATCACCATAACTCGTGGTTGCTATTTTGACGACCGATCTCGAGGCGCAATCTTAAAAAGAATCGCTCGAGGTTTCGATAGCCATAGCCACGGCGTTTGATGAGCTTGATCTTGTTGTTCGTCCCTTCCATCTTCCCGTTCGACAGCCTTGACACGATTGTCTGGCGCATCGCTTGCTCCCGGACCCGGATTGCTTTCGCGATCTTCGCCAGGGGCCCGCACGGATGGAACTGATAACGGTCCAACCAGTCTGTGAGCCGCCGTTGCGACTGTATCTCGCACGTCGCCTTCAGCACATACCGGATATGCTGGAGCCCTTGATAGAGGTTCCGAATGAATGGATCTTCCTGCATACAGGAACGGGCGACCTCCCGGTCTTCCCCAGTCAGCGTTTCCGGGCGACGCGCGAGCGAACGATCGATCACGCGAACGTGGTGATGGCGTCTTGCCTCGTTCAAAAACGACGCCGTCGGCGAAGGGCGTCCGTGACGAACTGGACGAGGTGGAACCGGTCCAGCACATGTTCTGCCTCCGGGAAGACATGGTTGATGGCCTTCGCCATCGCCGGTGCAAAATCACTGACGACAGAACGGACATCCCCGGATACGCCTTGAAGTGCTGCCGAGATGGCTGCCACGTCCCGGCCCGGGACAATGGACAGAAGCTGGCCACTCTTGGCATCGAGGACAATCGTCGCATAGTGGTGCCCCTTTCTCGTGGCGAACTCGTCGACCAGGACATGCGTTGCACGCTCCATCGTCTCCACCGAAGCGTACTGATAGAACCAGCGCTCCACCGTCGTATAAGGGAGGCTGTACTCGCGTGCGACATCTGAGATTGTCAGTCCGTGGCAACGTTTTGCGATGCCTTTCCGGAACACCTCGGTGGAAGTGCTGACGAGCCCGAGACCGTAGTCATACACGAACGTCAAATCACAAGAGGTGCATCTTTGACGTGGGACATCCAGTTCGATCCAGAGTACACCGACGTTCCACGCATGACCGTGTCGAAAGCGACGCCGCTTTTTCGAATGCAGGATGGTCTTTCTCTGGCACAGCGGACAAGGGATGTCATGTCGATCCGGGATGACCGGAAAAACGTTTGGTTCTTCGTCTGAAGACATCTGAATCTGAAAAAGGTCTGGAAGTGGAAGAAGTAATTTGATAAACTGTTGGGACAAAGCGAAAACTCCAATCGTGGTTTGTCTAAGCAACAATTACGATACCGGGGTTTTCGCTTTTTTTCTATGTTCAATTCAAAATCTGATGGATTTTATGCGTCAACCACACCTTATGGTGATGAGCCTTTTTGTGACATACTGTTCAAAATCTACTTTGAACGGGGACGATTGCGATGAATACTTGGAAACACACTTTACTCTTACTAACTGGCGTCTGCATCTCGAACCTCGGCGCCTGGGTGTATTTCATCGCCCTCAACTTGATTGTTCTCGAGATGACGCAATCGCCGTTCGCCGTCTCGGTCCACTACATTCTGGTCCCGCTCGCGGCACTATGCGCGAACGTTTGGTCAGGCTCGGTCATCGACCGTACCGATACACGCCGCTTGATGATGTGGCTTGATGCGCTCCGCGCCGTCGTCGTCTTCAGTCTCGCTTTCATCGACTCACTCGCGCTCATCTACTTGCTCGTGTTTCTATTGAACATCGCGAGTTCCGTCTTCGAATCGGCCTCCCTCGTCTACATGACCAAGCTCGTCCCAAGCGGTGACCGTCAACGGTTCAACGCCATGAAAAATTTCGTCCAATCGGCCGGATTCATCTTAGGCCCGGCCATCGCGGGATTGTTGTTCATGATCGGTACACCCGCGCTCGCGATACAATTGAACGCGCTGGCGTTGCTCGTGTCTGTCGGAATCCTCTCCCTACTACCGAAGTTGTTCACGGCCCGCGACGAAGTCGAAGTGTTCAACCTGCGCATGATTCTCGATGATTGGAAAACGGTCGTCCGATTCGCATCGACCATGCGTTACGTGACACTCGTCTATGGCCTATTCTGCGTCATGACGATTTTCATGTCGAGGCTCGACTCGCTCGAGGCGTCGTTCGCGACGCAAGTGCTCAACTTTTCTGAGAGTCGCTACGGTTTTCTCGTCAGTGTTGCCGGAGCCGGGATTATCGCTGGTTCCATCATCAACGCGACGTTCAGTGCCCGGCTGACGTTACCGTTCCTAATCAGTTTCGGTGCCATCCTAACACCTGTCGGCTATCTCGTCTTCGCCTTCTCCGAGTCATTCGTGGTCGCAGCGGTCGGATTCTTCCTGCTCACGTTCGCCTTGTCGTTCGCGAACACCGGCTTCTTGTCGTTCTATCAAAACAATGTCCCGACCGACCTGATGGGCCGCTTCTCCGGGGTGATCAACGTAGCGGAGTCCGTCTTGATTATCGGGTTGACGTTCGGCATCGGTCTCCTCGCTGAATATGTCGGGATTCGCTCGACGTATGTCGCCTTTTCACTCGCTTTCTTGCTCGTCGGCTTGGTCACGGTTCGGGTAGTGTTAGAACATTCGAAACGAGGACTGTATGAGGCGGTCGTCGTTGAAGAAAATGTGTCATGAAGCTTTAGGACATAACAAGTAGCCAATCGTGAAGGCCTTCACGATTGGCTAATTATATAATCAAAAAACTTAATGAGTCTCGACACCTATTTGATAGAGGACTTTCTAAACCATCTCATATGTTTCGAGAATGAGCTCGACCTCTTCCAACTACAAATGTTCTACATCCTCCAAAGTATCAAGTAAGATTCAGTCCACTTCAAAAATGTCACGGTCCATTGGTCCCCTTTCATTTACAATCGACCTATTAAAACCATTGCTAATTAATTGGAAAACCTATATAATTTTGGAGATTTGGAATCCGAAAGGGAGTGTAGCGTTGAACAATTATCAAAACGTGCTCATCAAATTAAGCGGAGCGGCCATCGCCGGCGAGGACAACTCAAATTTCGATGCATACAATCTCGATCAAATTGCGGCTGAAATCCTGTCATTGATCGACATGGGCATCAACGTCTCCCTGATGATCGGCGGAGGGAACATCTTCCGAGGCAACATGGCCGAGGCATGGGGCATCGATCGCGTCGAGGCCGACAACATCGGCACGCTCGGCACCGTCATCAACAGCTTGATGCTACGCGGTGTGCTGAAAAGCAAGACCGACCGCGAAGTTCGGGTCATGACGGCCATGCCGATTCCAAGTATGGCCGAGCCGTACATCCCACTGAAGGCACTCACCCATCTGAATAAAGGGTACGTCCTCATCTTCGCAGGCGGTAACGGTCAGCCGTTCGTCTCGACCGATTATCCGGCGGTTCAACGCGCGGTCGAGATGCACTGCGACGCCCTGTTCGTCGCCAAGAACGGAATCTCCGGCGTCTATACGGACGACCCGAATCGTTCGAGCACGGCAAGACAATATACGTCGCTCCACTATAACGATGTGTTGCGCCACGACTTGAAGGTGATGGATCAATCGGCACTGCTGCTCGCGCGGGACAATCAGCTCCCGGTCCATGTGTTCGACTTTGAAGAGACGGGCGCGATGAAGCGTATCTGTTCGGGCGAATCAATCGGCACGTTGATTCACGATGGCCAGACCACCCTTGCTAAATAACTGACGACACCACCGGCATCTGTGTCGGTGGTGTCGTTTACTTAATCCCGAAGAACGCACTCGCTCCGATTCGAAAAACGGTCTCGTCGTTCCAGTCTAATGTTTTATAATGAAGGTGACGGACATCTTTGATTGGTTATTCCGCATATACAGCGGGTAATTGAAGAGGTGGCTCATCGTGAGCCGATTCAAGACAGATGGAGGGGTGAACATGAAGCAATGGACTAATGAATCGATTTATTTGTTCGGTCTCATCGCTTGTATGATTGTCGGTACGATGGCTTATACCGTCCTTTTGTCTGAAAGTAACACCGGTCTTCTCGGCTACTTGATTTTACCCACCATCATACTCTCTTCTCTCATCTTCGGGATGCGAGCTGGGCTGACTCTGTCTGTCACGCTCCTCCTCTTTTTATTCATCTATTTCCGATGGTTCGCGTCCATTTACGAAGCAGGAAACGTTCAGTTTTTTAACGCCAGAGGCATCAGTTTTACGATTCTGCTTCTCGTCATGTCCATTCTGTCTGGTCTCGTTCATCAACTCGTGAAGCACGCCCAACTGTCACGGCTCGAGTTAGAGGAGCGGGCCAGACAGCTCGTAGCCGTCGATCCTGAGACGTGGCTCGATAACGCCGAACGGTTTCGAATGGACTTGAATGCAGAACGAGATCGTCTCATTCGCCACGGTGACGCCTTCACGGTGTCGTTCATTCAAATCCATGAGCTGAGACAGTTCGAGGAACGGTTTGGACGGACCGAGTGTGAATGGTTCTTGAACTACTTCAGCGACGAGCTCCATCTGGCCACAAGACGAACGGATCATAAGTACCGCGTCGCCCTAGACACGTTCGCCATCATCTATCCTCACACGTCCCCTGAGGCCGCCCGCGTCGTACATGACCGGATTCGTCCGTTACTCGAACAGTACGAACTCCAAAGCGGTGAACACGTGTCGTTGACTCATGAACATACGTTTTATGATGTGAATCGAGAAAATGGAAACGCGGTCGTTGATGAAATCAATGCGAAAATTTCTTTCACTAGTTAAAATACATCCGATGAAAAAACCTTGAATGATCAACACTTGATAGAAGTGTGCATTCAAGGTTTTTTGTGTGCTCAAACCAACTCGTCATCCCCATTGAACCGTTCCGACAGGAGAATCCAGCACTTCGATTGTCCTTAAAACTGTATCGACAATCCGGGTACGGGTATCGTTTTTCGACAGCAATATCGCCTTGCCCGTCTCATCAAAGCAATACGCAATCGGAATCGAATGGCCACAGTTTCGATACGACCCGTCGGCATGGCTCGTCCCGAGAATGATTGAGCGTTGTTGCAATGCAATCTTTTTCGCTTCTCCAGACCAGTCGCCGTACTGTTCTTCACTGAACATGCCGACTCCGATCGGATTGAAGATGAGTTGAATGGGTTCTTCCGATTTGAGTCCTTCCAGCCCCATGAAGATTTCTCGACAGAGCACATATCCGTATCGAAGACCGTCGTCATCGGCGGTTGACGGCATGAACAGCGGCATCGCCTCTGGTGTCTTGGCACGGTCCAACAGTGTCTCCCCACGTTTGTTGATGATGAGGGCCCGGTCCACGTTCTGCTCGTTCCGATACCCCATCACGACCGCTGCCTGGAACATCTTCGCAAGCTCCTTGACCTCGTCCAGATGTGTGTATTGACAATAGCCCTCCGGATACAACATCAAGTCGACCGCAGGGTTCGCTTTGATGTCTTGAATGAATTGCTCTAAGTGTTGCTCCATTTTGGGTTGACCGATCAGAATCCTCATTTGTACCGCACATCCTTCTCTCATTTGCTTTGTTTAGAATCAATCCTCTCACTTCGAAGTAAACCCGACTGAATAAAGAGGTTTCTTCTCTTGAACCGCCTCGACCACGCCTCCGGCAATCTCTTCATGCGTCAACCAACGGCGCTCCCCCTTCTCGACCCGATAGCCGAGTTGAACTTGGTGATAACGGACGTCTTCAGGGATCGTCAGACCGTTTCTCACATCGCTCGAGTTGCCGCGGCTCCCGAGAACATGGAACACGTCCGTGCCCCCGCGCAGTGCTGACAACACACACGGCAAGGCGTCAGCTGCGTCCGAATGAATCCAGGTAACGACCAGGTCGAAATCTCCATGACTCGCCATCGAACGTCGCAGCGCCTCCTTCAGACGCAAGTCGTCCAGATAGTCGACCAATACGGCAGACAGCCGGCCCGGCGATTGCTCGGTCAATCGGCTCATGTTCTCGGCATCCCGTCCGACGATGGACACGTGATACCCAACCTCTGCCAACCAAAGGACCGTCCCCGCCAGCATCCCGCTGCCGCCAATCACTAGCGCATGTTTCACGATCTATCTTTCCCTTCTGATTATAAGTAAGGAAAGGAATCCTGACTGACGAAAGCGAAATCTACATACAACATCCCCTCAAGGAGGCATGATTCCCATTCCATCGACCATCTATTCCATCAAACCAATCGAGTCGCCACGCGAACTCGATGACTCGTTCCTTGTCATGAACCAACTGCGCACCGACCTGACGCTCGAGGCCTATCACGAGCTCGTCGCCGCCATGCGACCGCAAGGCTATGAACTGTATGCATTATACGCCGACGATACCATCGTCTCACTCGCAGGGATCGAGGTACGTCTCAATCTCTATCTCGAGAAGCACGTCTTCATTTACGACCTCGTGACGTGCGTGAACCATCGCTCGAACGGATACGGCGAGATGTTGCTTCACTTCGTCCACGAATACGCCCGCGACCTTGGGGCCAAATACGTCGCCCTCGAGTCAGGACTCGCTCGAACCGAGGCGCACCGTTTTTATACTGATAAGATGGACTACGCCATCACGAGTTATTCGTTCCGTAAACAACTTTGACTTCTATGTAACGAAAAAGGAAGAGCCGAACGCTCTTCCCGTCTTTATTATATCGTGATTCACGAGCCAAAAACAGACTGTCTTCTCCTAAATTCATCCACTATACTGTGAAGACAATCTAATTGAAGGAGAGATGAAGCATGACCGATGACATGAGACCGCTCGACCCCGGCCCGTTTTTCCACGGCACGAAAGCCGAACTGAAGCTGGGGGATTTGCTTGAACCGCAGCGACGCTCGAACTATCAAGACAAGCAGTCGAACTACATTTATTTCACGGCCACCCTCGACGCCGCCAAATGGGGTGCCGAACTGGCGAGCGGTGAGGCTCGTGAGCGCATCTATCTCGTCGAACCGACGGGTGACTTCGAGAACGACCCGAATTTGACGGACAAGCGCTTCCCCGGCAACCCGACCCGGTCGTACCGGTCGAGCGCCCCGCTCAAAGTCGTAGCCGAACTCGGGGCGTGGGAACGCCACCCTGACGATGTGATCGCGCATATGCTCGACTCACTTGAGAACCTGCGGCAAGCCGGAGAAGATGTGATTGACGACTGACACGAAGTAGAAACACTTTGAGTAAATCGCACAGAAAGCGCTGATATTCAGGTAAAATTGATCATGACAAACTTGATTTATGAATGGACCGAGTTAAATCACAATCTGAAGATTAATTTATCATAGGTTTCTCATAATACTGAGCGAATTCAATCACTATGAGTGGCTGCCCGTCTTGATGAAAAGAAAGTAAACATTCCACTGGCGATGGCTGAGAACACAATTTTTAAAAGATAGTTGTGAGTAAAACCATCAATCACGTATCCCTTCAGCTTTTGCAATAGAGTGGCTTCCGGAATCCAATCAATCACATAACCGATTCCTAACATTGAAGGAAGACTCATTAACAAGTACACCGAGACAAAAACGAGCATAAACGACTTCTTGTTCACCATCTTTACCTCCTTAGTTTTACGATAATCAAGTACTAAAAGAAAGCGGATGACATCAGTGTGTGATGCCGTCCGCTTTCTTTTGATTCATCTTTTGAAACGAGCTATCCTCATGCACGAGTGTGAACGGATCCACGAGTGACGCGGCTGCCGCCTCCGCTTCAGATATCGTCTCTTCGGTGACGACCGCTTCTTGACGTCGCAACCGGAACGCCCGCTCGAGTCGGCTCGTCAGCAAGTTGCTGAGAAAGACGAGCATAGACAGTCCGAGGGCCGGGACAAGGAACATATGGTTGGTCATCCACGTCGTCGCTGTGAACTGCTTGAAATAAAAACCGAACATCGACGACCATTCAAACAGTGTCGGTCGGACCCCTTCAAACAGGAAGACGGTCCCCCCGAAAAAGACGCCGAACAACGATAGGTGGATGAGCAACATCAGTGTTTGCACGAATTGCTGCATGAAGACGATGACCAATGTCGGGACGAGGTGTGGCCACAGATGACGCCTTGTCCGGTGCCACACGCTGCCGCCTAACGTCTCGGCGACAATCATAAACTCTTGTTTGAGCAACTGCCGGACCTCGGTAATCAAATAGAGTGTGACAGCAGGCAATCCGAGCGCCACGAACACCGTCAACTGCAGCGTCACGCGGTCCAATAGCGGCGGCACCATGGTTGAGTCTGCGAAGAAAAAGGACGGGAACAGCATCATCATGGCCAACAAAGAGATGGGTAGAATCAAAAAACCATCTAACACCATTTTGAAGATTCGGTTCACGCGCGCCCCGCGAAAAGCGAGCGGAATTCCAATCAATAAACCGAGTGCCATTCGTCCGAGCGCAACAACCGCACAAATACCAACCGTCCACTTGAAGCCTTCAATCATCATTTGGAACAAATCGTTCCCGGCCCGGTCGGTACCGAGCCACTGATCTTTCGATGGTTCGAGTGGCGGGATGCCAATCAACCGACCTTCATCGGAGTAACGGTTCAAGAATTGATCGACTTGGCCATCACGGAATACGGTATTGCCGATACTGAGTAACAACAAGCTGACAAATATCGCGAATCCAATCATAAAGATCGGATCGCGTAGGAGTGCACGACGCATCAAATCCCTCCTTTCCAGGCATTCGGAATGAGCCATTCCGCTACTAAATCCAATAGGAAAATCGGGATATAAACGACCAACAAGATGACGAGCAGAATCGGCATGACCGGGTTATAGACGGCGAACCGGAAAATACCTTGGACGTTGAACAAATACTCGATAATCAACAGACTCGATAGCACCGTGATTAAGTTCGAACGGAAAAAGAGGTAGAAGCGATACACCAAATTCGGCAACAAGTGTCTCCAGAACAAGGCGGCCGGTCGGACGCCTTTGGCCCGCGCCAGCTCGAGAAACAACGACACTTCTTCCTCGAGGATATGTTTCGTCAACCATTTGAGGAAGAAGAACAGAATCGTAAGCGTCAACGTCACAATCGGTAAAAAGCGTATGTATTCGGCGAACCCACCAGCGACTTCAATCCGATCGAACCCTGTCTTCTTATAAAACGTGATGGCGAGGAATTGCGAGAAGATGAGCCAAAATAAATCCGGGATCATCTCGAGCGTCTGACTCGTTTGTTGGAGCACCGTGCGCACGCGTTTGCCGCTCCGATAAAAGAAATAAGCATACAAAAGCGCGAACCCGACCGAGACGACGAGTGACGTCATAAAGATGATGACCGTCTCTTTCATGAGCGGGGCGAGATCTGGCAATAACGGTAACTCGCGTTGTGCGGTGACGTTGTAGTATGTAATCTCATCGAGTTTCGCCAATTGGCTGAACTGTTGTTGGAGCCCGTTCCAGTAGTTCGCTGGCACGAACTCGAGTTGCACGACGAGTGACGGCAAGGCACTGATCGCAATCAATACAAATATGGTGATGAAAAACTGAGCCGATTTTTGAGCAATCCAATTCATCCGGTTCTCTCCTTTCAAAATACAAGTACATTCTCATAACCGTTTCGAGCTTACTTATAGACCATAACCTATAGGTTCCATAGATTCGATTCCAAAATAAAGCATATCTCTCATCCCAAAGTAAAAAATCTCCATTTACACTGTTATGATTTTATCATAATCATTTATGAATAAAAACAATATTCCGAAAATTTCAGAAATTTAAATAGTCTTTTGATTCGACAGTTTCCACATTGAAATCAGTGTTGTTACAACTTAACGATATTTATTCCACTCACACATTTGCTTTATCGGAAAAGTAGATTTCACATAATAATTGAATTTATAGGACGAATGGCAGAACATCATTTAAAAAAAGTATCCTTCTAATCAGAAGAATACTTTAGTATGTTGAAAAGAGCGTATCGCCGTCTTTCGACTTCAGCACATAGTCAACCCCAGTCGAATTCACTTTCGTCAACGTGACGGTACAATCAAACAACGTGACAGGCTCATATGCGACGTCCTCCGGTATGTCTGAAAAATCGTAAGACTCCTCTTCAAACCAGAGCGTCACGCCGCCTTGTTTCGACTGATTGTCAACGACGTAGTACTTCCCAGTTTCCGTCTCATAACGGCCAAGCGCGCGGTCATATGTATCAGGTACGGCGATCATAAAACAAATGATTGCGATGCATATGCTGAATATAGCTCCTAGCAATTTCATCAGTTTGCGCTCGCTCCGCCACTGTAATGCATACATAAACGTCGAGAGCACACACATGAATCCGACAAACCAAAACATAAATATTTGTGCCAACCTGATCACCTCTTTCATATTATACGAATATTGTCGAAAAATGTTTCATCATCCTATCAGATTAAGGAGTCCTATATGGCCCACTTTCTCAAATTACAAAACCTCTCCATCCTGCTCGCGCTCACCCTACTCTTAAACATTCAACTGCTCGCCAACAGCGAACGGCTTTATTTGTTGATGGGTGATGCTTATATGCTAGCCATCACTATGTTCGGTCTTGTTTCACTCATCTTGTTCACGCGGCTCATCATCAAACGTATCAGGCAACTCGCACCTTCACTATGGAACCTATCCCTGTACGTGTTATGGCTCCCTTATTTGGCGCTGTTCACCTATGTCTGGACACAAATCGTCCCCGCCCTTGGTGAAGCTTCATGGCCAAGTCCTGCCGTCGGACTAGTGATCATCGCGCTCGTATTGACGTTTCCGCTTTATATATTCATCATCCATATGATCGCCCGCTCCAAACAACAAACGACCTAAAAAACGTGTGCAACCAACGACGGTTACACACGTTTTTTATGAGAGTTCCTGTCTCCGCTTCTGCCACGCCACGAGCAAGATGCTGATGATGACGAGCAGGAACCAGGACGACAACTTGCCGAGGTCGACGAGCGCCCAGCCGCTCAGCTGATTCGGATACGCCCAACCATTGTAGAACGTGACGATATTCTCGGCGAACCAGATGAAGCAGGCAATCAAAAAGAAGGCGACAACGACAGGCATCGTGAAACGGCGGTCGTCGAGCCGATACGTGACGATGGCCCGGCCGAAGACGAGAAAGACGAGACCGATCAACACCCAGCGTAAATCGAGCCAAATGTGGTGCCAAAAGAAGTTGAAGTAGATGGCAATGCCCAGACCGAACGCAATCAGCGGTGGGGGCATCTTCAGAAACTCCAAATCGAGCCGGCGCCATGACTGGACGACGTAGCTGCCGACGCTCGCATACATGAAGCCTGCATAGAGCGGCACGCCGAACACTTTTGTCAGCGCCTCGTCCGGATAGCTCCACGACCCCATCTGGACTTTGAACAGCTCGAGGCCGAGCCCAATGACATGGAACCAGCTGATGACCTTCACTTCTTCCATCGTCTCGAGCCCGGTCTTGACGAGCACGACTTGGACGAACAGACACCAGATGAGTAGCACGTCATAGCGTGGGAGCGGAAAGTCGAACCATTTCGTCAGCGCGAGCGCTCCGAAGATGGCGACCGGGAAGATACAGCTGAGTGCTTGTTCGTAACCAAAGATTAACAAATAACGGAGACGTCGCATCTTCTCACCTACAATTCGATGTATTCGTATAAGAACGACGACTCGCCGTCAAAGAAGCGCGGGTCATATAGACCGAGTCGCTCGTCATCCTCGACGACGACCACGAACTGGGACCACTGTTTGAGCGTGATCGCTTCTTTATTCTCGGCGAAGAGCGGTGCAAGATCTGCATCGTCGGCACTCATCAACTCGTATTGGACTTCAGGATTTTGATAGACCGAGTCGCTGTAAATCGACACCGACTCATCGGTCTTCGTGATCACGGTGAACTGGGTCGGGATGAACGAGGCTGACAACGCCACCTCGTCGTGATCGGCGGCATACGACTGATACAAGTACGCGCCTTGTGCACTTTGAATCAAGACGTGCACAACGATTGCTGCCCAGGCGTAGCGATACACCTTATGCCTGACGTCCGTTCGACGTGCAATCAGCCAGGCGACGAGGAAGATGCCCCAATAGACGAAATCAACAATCGGGATGACGCCGAAAGTGACCCGGACATCGGATAACGGTTCAAAGTAACCCGTCCCCCAGGCGTTGAACAAGTCCGACGTATTATGGATGAACACAGACAATAGCGCCCACCAGAAATAGCGGATATCGGTCACCTTGAACAAGAGACGCACGAGTATGTAAATGAGTAGTGCGAACAACGGGACGAGGAAAATCGAATGAGTGATGCCACGGTGCCACATCTGATACATCCCTTCCGTGTCCCATAGTCGCGAGATGACGTCACTATCTGGGATTTGACTCCCGACGAGCGTCGTGACGAACAAGGCCCGTTTTTCGTTTGTTTGTAAGTCTCGCTTATCGGCCGCCCCGTAGAGCGTCAGACCGAACAGCGTATGGGTAATCGTATCCAACGGTCTCCTCCTTTTGATGATGGAAAAGACATCCCCCTCATGACGAGAAGGATGTCCGTCCTAACTTATTTCTCTTGGTCCATTTTCATGGCGCGTCTTGCAACGACGGCGACAAAAATGACAGCGACAATCGGAATGATTAAAGGCATCCAATTCAACATCCGCCTGTCCCCCTTCTACAAGTGTCGCAAGCAGTATATCATACCTTCATTTCAATCGTTTCAGTGAATGCTCGCCTTCGCATAACGTCCGGCCATCGCCTCGATCGTCTCGCGCATGTGGTCGCGGAGTGTCACCGGTTCGAGCACCTCGACTTGCGTCCCAAGCGACAAGAGCCAGAAGACGAAGCCATCAGATACGGCCGCGTCAAATCGAATCAGGAAGCGGTCACCGTCTTGCGCGATCGAGACGTCTTCACCGAGCTTATCGAAGATGACCGGAAGGACCCGCTCGTCGACGGCGAGGACGATTTCCTCGTCGAGCCCGTTGTACATGTTGAACGACTTTTGGAAGTAGTCGTCCGGCAAATGTTGTTTCATGCGCGGCGTGTCGTCCTCGACGATTTCTGAGTTGACGATGCGGTCGACACGATAGTTGCGGATTTCCCCGATCGACTCATCGATGCCGATCAAATAATACTGCTCATGGTTCCAATGGAGGTCAATCGGATTGACGACGTAACGTTCGCCGTCACGGCGGAGCGGGAACGTCCGCTTCGTGGTGTCAAATCCGACGACGTCCGTGTATTGGAACGAGATCGCTTTTTGTTCTTGAATCGCGCGCTGGATGCGGTCGATATGGTAAGGAATCTGTCCGTGTTTCTTCTTCGGTGTCTTGATAATCGACTGGAGCGTCTCCGCTTCCGGGATGCTCGTCAGTTTTTGAAGTTTCTCGACGATCCGCTCTGTCACGTCCTCCGAGATGAACTTGGCTGCGACGATGGCATCGACCATCATCCGGAGCTCATGGATTTCAAACAAGCGGGCCGAATGCCAATACTTTTTGGCGAGACCGTTCTTCTCGAGCTCATCCTGCACCTCGAACCCCGAATCGGTCAATGCTTGGATGTCGTCTTTCACTGATTTTTTTGCTAACTTAGAAGTATCTCCGATAGTAGATAAATATTCGAGCAAGTCTTCTAACGTCTTTGGATGATTGTCATCTGTGTGGCGTTCGAAAAACCGTCTCACCTCGAGTAACCGTTCTCGGTTGTTCACGGTTTAATCCCCTTTCACTTCTCTATGTAAAATATGTATAAACAGACAGTAGCATGTTATTTCCATGAAATAAAGTTATTTTCCATTACAATCGGTTTAAGGAGGCCATTCCGTTTTGAAACATTACGCGCACGTCAACGGCACGAAAATCGAATATATGGACCGAGGTCACGGTCCGGTCATCATCCTGATTCATGGGACCCAGTCGTCAAGCCTCGAACCGTACCATGTGGACCGGCTCGTCGTGTCCGGTTTTCGGGTCATTGTCCCATCCCGTCCCGGTTACGGTGAGACTCCGTACTCATTTTCAGCCTCACCGCAAGCATTCGCCGCTAGCTTGCGTCGCATGATGGAAGTCATGGCGATCGATCAGTATCACGTGTATGGCATCTCGGCCGGGGGACCGACCGCCATCGAGCTCGCGTCGCAGAATGAGCATGCGCTCAGTCTCACGCTCGCGGCCGCAGTGACGAGTGTCGTCGACTTCCCGTATCGGCACTACGTCAGCCGTAACGTCGCCCAACCTGCGTTCATCGCGCTACAGTTCGCCATGAGAAAGTTCGTCCTCCGGGCGATTCAAAAACAGCCGTTCGAAGCGACGGCCCGCATGATTCAATCGACGAGCCTGCTCGCACTCGATGTCATTCGTGACGAAGTGACCCCGTACGATATCTTCTTATTGAAACGGGTCGCGAACCAAATGGCGTTCGGTCTCGGTGCCCAGTTCGACCTGCGGCAACAAGTGACCGATGAAGCGCTGCTCGGGGTGACGTGCCCGACGTATATCGTCCACTCCAAAAATGACAAGGCCGTTCCGGTCCGCCATGCGCATCATGCGAAGCGACTCATTCCGCACGCCCAACTCACCATCTTGAACAGCCCTGGTCATCTGATTTGGATTGGGCGTCAAGCGCGGAAGAGCGAGCAACAAATCGAGCGCTTTATCCGCTTCAACTCGTAAGACGCCATTCCAGGCGTCTTTTTTAGTCGCCTGACTCGAGCAGATCAATCAATTCCTCTGTCACGTCAGCCGGGAGGCGGTACCCGATGTTCGTGTCGTCCGCGTCATAAAGGCTACTGACGGATTTCGGATCATCGTTCAGCCATAAGTAATAGCGATTCGTCTCCCCGTCCTCGAAGTGGACCTCAATATCGTATTCAGGACCGACCGAATTGGCGACACCGGGAAGCTCGTCCGCCTCACGCAGCATGTCTTCGAATACTCGAATCGATTCCGACTCGTCGAACGTGACGACATCGCGCTCTTGGAAACTTGAAAAACCGTCCGATTTCGAGACGCGGACTTCTTCAATCCCATCCGTCCGAAAATCGTTCGAGCCGCAGCCAGTCAAAGTAAGGGCTAATATTATATAACCAAGAACTGACATATGACGTTGTTTCATAAATAGACTCCCTTTGTTTGTGTATGGTTGATATACGCGATGAAAGCTAGTAAAGTTCCCATCACATGTCTATCGATCACTCGTCCACCCCGAGCACTTGAATCAACCGATTCGTCATGTCTGCCGACACGCGATAGATGAGGTGTGAATGGGTCACGTCCATCAAATAGCTCGGTTGCTGCTTCTGTCCGAGCCATAGTTGATACTGCGCCATCACCCCGCCCTTCCAATGAATCTCTAAATCAAAGTCCGGTTCCCCGTGAATGGAATCTTCGAGCGCATCATCTGCATTGCGCAACATGTCTGCGAACGGTCTCACTTTTTCGACTCCATTGAACATAATGAAATCCGTCTCATTGAACGAACCGATCCCTGACGACTCAGCGACTCGCGCTTGAATCATTTCTTCATTATTCAATTCAGAACTATCTGGTTCCATGAATGCCTTAATCATCACCGAAGCCCCTGTCAATATGGCTCGATTTAGTTTCATGCCTTTCACCCCATTCACGTTGATAGTCATCATTTACGAGAATCCGGACGAAAGGTTTCACAATTTCTGACATCGGATTGTGATCCGTTCATGCCCGTCTCCTCGTTCGCTCCAAGAAAATCGGCAATAGGTTCAATAGAATCGAGATGCTGGTGAGAACCCATAATGCCCGTCCCATGCCGGGGATGACATCCGCCAATGCACCCCAATCTTCCGCTTCGACCCAGACCGACAAATAACTGTAATCTGCACACACCGTCAACGCGGTCAGCGATAACGCAAGCGCCATCGGCAGTTTGTAATCTTTCCCGACGCTAAACGTATACAAATTGACCAGTGTCGCGCCAATCGCGAGCAATCCTAAAATCATCCACATTTCTAAACCGCCCCCTATCTAATATGTAAGTTATTACCTATTCTCAGAGTAACACAAGCCACTTCATTTATAGACAAACAAAAAAAGCCGAGCCGAAGCTCAGCTTTTCCTTATTGATACGTCCAACCGGTCAGGCTCGCAGTCGCGCCTTCGTAGCGCAACTGTTTCTCGAGCTCGCTCGGGAAGACACGGAGTGTCGCGACCGCCTCTCCGTCATTGACAAAGCATTCGACACTTGACGAGTCGACGAACAAATGAAGCGACGTCACGGCAATCGCTTTCGTCCGTGTCGTGCCATACTCGGTCGCGAACGTCTCGCCGGCATGCGTCCGGTCGATCGTCAATTCGCCTGCCGCTGCGTCGTATCGGATGACGAATGACTCGTCGCCGACTTGAAGCAAGTCGAGGCTGAAGTCTAAGCCGTCCGTTTTCAGCTCCAGCTCGTAACGGTCCGGTGTCGCGACGCTGACCGACGTGCCAGTCGCGTCGAGAAATGTGTCTCGGCGAAGCGTTGTCATCTCCGCCACCGGACGCTGCTTAAGCATCCCGTCCTCAATTGTGAGCACTCGCGGTAGCGTCAAGGCGTGTGCCCAGCCGAAGCGGTCCGTCGGATACTCGATCTCAGGCAAGCCCATCCATCCGACGAGGACGCGACGTCCGTCTTGTTCGGTCGTCTGCGGCGCATAGAAATCGAAACCGAAGTCGAGTTCCTCGAACGCGCCGTGGGTGAACGTCAACGTTTTAAGGTCGAGCTTGCCGATCAAGAATCCGGACTGATAGATGTTGTGATAGCGATGCCCGTCCGGTTCAATCCCTTGCGGCGAGAAGACGAGGACATGCTGTCCGTTCAGTTCGAACACGTCGGGACATTCCCACATGTAGCCGAACGAATCGAGTCCCGTCTTAATCTCACCGAGAAACGTCCACTCATCCAAGTCGATCGAGCGGTACAACACGACGCATCCTGTCTCGTCCGTGCGTTGTGCGCCGACGACGGCGTAATAGATGCCGTCCTCGAGCCATACTTTCGGGTCACGGAAGTGTTCCGTGTACCCGGCCGGCACGTCCGGGATCGCGACGTTCCGACGTTCGATTTTGCCGTCTCGTAATACACCGATGACCTGCGAGGCGTGACGCGTCCAGTCATCCGTCCGGTGATTGCCGGTGTACATGACGTGGAGTTCTCCGTCCTTCACGAACCCGCTGCCTGAATAGGCACCGTGTGAATCTTCGGTCGTCTCCGGGACTAACGCTACCCCGCGGTCCGTCCACGTGACGAGGTCGGGTGATGTGACATGATACCAATGCTTGAGACCGTGTACCGGTCCAAGCGGGAACCACTGATAAAACATGTGATATTCCCCGTTGTAATATGCGAATCCGTTCGGGTCGTTCAGGAGTCCCGTCGGCGGTTGGATATGGTATCCGAACCGCCACGGGGAAGCCGCCGTCTTTGTGCGGAGCGTCTCCATCTCGAGGGCACTCACGTCACGTAACGAGCGATAACGCTCTGCCTTCGTCCAACTCATAACATCACTTCCTTTTTCTTAAGCTGCTTCTTTTACTGCTTCTTTTTTCGCTTGGCGTTTTGCGAGCACGAACGTCAATCCGAAGGCGACCGCGAAGGCAATGGCCATCCCGATGATATACGAGACGATTGACGCTGGTGCAATCGAGATAATCCCTGGAAGACCTGCCGCACCGAGGGCGACGGCGAGGACTTCACGTCCGACGATGAACGCCGAGGCAATTCCTGAGCCGATGATGGCCGCGATGAACGGATAGCGTAGTTTCAAGTTGACCCCGAACATGGCCGGCTCCGTGATTCCGAGGAGTGCCGAGATACCAGATGCCGAAGCGACACCTTTCATCTTTTGATCACGTGTCAAGAAGAAGACGGCGAGTGTGGCCGCACCTTGCGCGACGTTCGACATCGCGGCGATCGGGAAGATGAACGACCCGCCTGTGCGGGCGATATCCGCGAGAAGTTGTGTCTCGATGGCGATAAAGCTGTGGTGCATCCCTGTGATGACGATTGGTGCGTACAAGAGACCCATGACGAGACCGCCGAAGAAGCCGAGTGAGTCGTACGTCCAAACGAGACCGTCGATAATCAAGTTACCCGCTTCACGCGTGATCGGTCCGACGAAAGCGAACGTGACGAACGCTGTGATGAGGAGCGAGAGGAGCGGTGTGAGCAAGATATCGAGTGAAGCTGGCATGAATTTACGGATATTGATTTCAAGTTTCGACAAGATATAAGCGGATACGAGGACCGGTAACACTTGTCCTTGGTAACCGAGCTTCTCGATTTCAAAGCCGAGAATATTCCAAACCGGAATATCGCCAACCGTTGCTTGCGCGTAGGCGTTGACGAGATCCGGGTGAACCATGATCATCCCGAGCGCGGCGCCAAGGTACGGGTTACCCCCAAACCGCTTGGCGGCGGAGAAACCTATCAGGACAGGTAAGAAGACGAAGGCGGCGTTGGCGAACGTGTTGATCATCGCGGCGAGGTCGGCGATGCCAGGGTACTGGTCAATCAATGAGCTGCCTTCGAAGAACAAATCAGGTGCCGTGAGCAAGTTGTTGATCCCCATCAAGAGACCACCGGCGACGATGGCCGGGATGATCGGGACGAAAATATCAGACAACATCTTAACGAACTGTTGGAGTGGGTTGCCTTTCTTCGCACCGGCCGACTTGACGTCGCTTGTCGACATATCGCCGAGGCCTGTCAGTTGAGCGAATTCGGCGTATACCTTGTTGACCGTACCTGTACCAATGATGATTTGATATTGGCCACCCGTCGAGAACGTCCCTTTGACGACGTCTAAGGCGTCCAACTTCTTCTCATCGACTTTCGATTCGTCGTTCAAGACGAGGCGGAGCCGGGTCGCACAGTGGGCCGCGGCGGCGACGTTGTCTTTTCCGCCGATTGCCTCTAAAATCGCTTCTGCTTCTTGTCTGTAGTTCATGCTGGTTTCCCTCCTAGCGCTTCAAGCACGCGTTGTTGTGTTGGTATGGCTGGAATCGCGCCGTATGCAGTGCATGTCAATGCACCGGTCACGTTCGCATATTCGATGTCCTGCAAGAGTCGGTCGTCATCCATCCCGAGTGTCGACAACCGATATAGATAGGCTCCGACGAAGGCGTCGCCCGCTCCCGTCGAATCGACGCTGTCGATTTTCACTGAAGCGATGACATCTTCGACATCTTTCGTCGCAATCAGCGTCCCGCGCGAGCCGAGCGTGATGGCGATTCGTTTCGCACCCGCTTCAAGCAGTGACGCGACCGCTTGATTCAAATCTTCAAGCCCCGTCAACAAGTGCGCCTCTTCTTCGCTCAATTTGACGAAGTCGGATTCAGCGATGAAATGGAGCGAATCTTGTTTGAACGCCTCGAGGTCGGTCACAAGCGCGTCACGGTAGTTCGGATCGAACGAGACGAACAGGCCGTCACGTTTGGCGAACTGAAGAAGTTTGAAGTAGGCGTTCTTTAACTCGCCGTCGAGGAGCGCCGTCGCCGACCCGAAATGGACGATGTCTCCAGACTTGAATGCCGACAAGTCAATCGACTCGAACGCGTAGTCACCGTCGCTGCCGCGGCGGAACGTGAAGTCCCGTTCTCCGTCTTCTTGAATCGAGACGAACGCGAACGTCGTGTCACCTTCCTCAACGAGGTTCTCGACGCCGACACCGTTATCAACGAGCGTCTGTTTTAAAAATCGGCCGAACGGGTCAGCCCCGACTTGACCGAGGAAGCTCGAGCTTCCACCGTGTTTGCTGACGACGGCCGCGACGTTTGCCGGTGCGCCCCCTGCTTTCTTCACGAATGTCGTCCCGTTGACGAGGTCGCTCGACGCGTCCTCACAAACCCAATCAATCAATAGTTCACCAATGCAATGTACGGTATTCATCCGTCCACCTCCATGTCTGAATGTATTGCTTCGTAGCATCTGTCGAACCGGTTCCAAAAACAAATAAAAAAATGTTGCGGAACCGGTTCCGCAACACAAATGTAAACGATTTAATTTAAAATGTCAACGCTTTCGCGCAGTTTTAATTCAAAAGTTGTGAACGTTTTCATCGGGATGGTTTCACCTGTTAACAACTGGAGAATCATGTCAGCCGCTCGGGATCCGGTCCGACGGTATGGGAGGTGGACCGTCGTGATGGACGGATGGAGCACTTCGGTAAAATCATAGCCTCCAAATCCACTCACCGAGATGTCGCCCGGGACCGTCTTGCCGGCGTTGGCAAGTCCCTTCAACACGCCGAGTGCGATGTTGTCGGTCGCACAGACGACGAGTGACGCCGACAGCTCATGCCCTATCTGAGCCCCAATCGGAATCGCGTCATCGATTTTAAATGACGTCGTGTACGTCTTCACATCCGCCCCTGCCTCGTTGAAGGCGCGTAAGAAACCATCACGTCTCGTTTGACCGACGGCGATGTCGTACTCCTCGACGCCCACATAGATGATGTCGCGATGTCCCCAATCCATGAACTGCTTTCCGAGGGCGTACGCCGCGTCAAAGTCGGGATAAACGAGGCTATGAACGTGTCCATGTTCCTGACCGATCAATAAGACGGGGATTTGAATGTCTTGTATTGCCTGCAAGTGTCGCTCCGTCACGGTCGTCCCGAGCCAGATGATACCGGCCACTTTTTGTTTCGCCAAGTTATACAACTGCTCGATTTCCCGTTCGGTCTGTTGGGCCGTGTTGACGACGAGCATTTGATACCCGCGTTCGGTCAGTCGTTCATCGATGCCCATCATGGTCCGCGAAGCGGCATAGGAATCGAGCCGCGGCACGATGACACCAATCATTTTTGTCTGTTTCGACTTCAAGCTTTGCGCGAACTGGTTCGGCTCATAGTTCGTCTCTTGGATGACGCGCTCAATCTTGTCGCGGGTCGCCTGTCCGACCGAGCCCCCGTTCAAGTAACGGGAAACGGTGCTTTTCGCAACTCCGGCCAATTTGGCGATGTCATTGATTGTCACTTGTTTCATCTCAAAAACCTCCATACGAAAAAACTGACGCGTTAGACGCCGTCAGTTCAATGGTTGATTACATATCGTTTTTTAAAGTTTAAATAATAAAGGCCGTTCCGTTTCTCGAAGCCGTTCTTCTCGAGGACATGGCGTACCGCTTCCTGATGCGGACTCGTCGGCGGGATGCCGGCGCGGACCGTATGCCCTTCTTTCAAATCGGACTGCTCGAGCGCGAGGCGAAGCCCTTCAGTCGCATAACCCTTGTCTTTGAATGGGTCGAACACCATCAAATCAAGCTGATAGACGCGAGCCAGTTTCAAGAGCAACACTTTTCCGACGACTTGACCATCGACACGGAGGTCGTAATAGAAGTCCTCCCCATAGCTATGGGCGTCGGCTGAGTACACCTGCTCTTCGCCCATCTCGACAAAGATGCCTTTTAACTCTTCGGCTGACATGCCGTAAGAACTTTGACCGTATTTTTTAAAATGCTCATATTCGATCTCATCAATCTGACGAATAGGTTGACGCACGATTTCCATCCCGTGCCCTCCTTAACAGTTATCTCATTGTCTTTCCACACTCATTATATACGAACGGCGCCGTGAAGCGCAAAAGATAACCGAAATCAGACCGGTTCGATGTGAATGTGGACTGTATCGACGGCATGGTGTTCGTCGAGTTCGCGCTCGATGTCATCACATAAATCGTGCGCCTCCTCGACGGTGAGGCTTCCTTCGACGGCAATCGTCACATCGAGCATGACGTGATTGCCGAGGTGGCGTCCTTTGATTTCACGGACTTCCTTGACGGCATCAAAGTGTTGGATCGTCTCTTCATACGAATCGACAAGGTCCGGTGGGAACCCGTCCGAGAGCTGATGGGTCGCGTCGAGAAAGATTTGAATCGCCGTCCGGATAATCATCCCCGCGATGAGGACGGCGAGCACCGTATCCATCCACGGCAATTTAAAGTAGGCAAACAGGACGCCGAGCGTCGCCCCGATTGAAATCATGGCGTCGGCGAGATTGTCTTTCGCTGCCGCCTTCAAGGCGAGTGACCGGGTCTGCTTGGCCAATCTCGAATTGTACGCATATACGCCGAACATGACGAGCGCACTCACGAACGCGACGACGGCCGCGAGCGGGTTCGGTTCCACGTATTCGCCCCCTATCAGAGTGGCGATACTGTTCAATAGAACGAACACCCCAACGGCGACCATGATCAGTGATGCGACGAGTGCGGCGAGTGTCTCCATCTTGGCGTGCCCGTATTTATGTTCCGCGTCCCGGGGCAGTGCGGCGATGCGAATGCCGATATAAACGGCGATTGAAGCGATGATATCGGTCGTGTTATTGAATCCGTCGGCGAGGACGGCTTCCGAATTATACAAATAACCGAATACGACTTTTAGGACAGATAAGACCAAATACGTCGTGATGGATAAAATGGCGCCTTTGAGCGCTTTTGGTGGATGAGTTGTCGACTGCATCCGACCACCTCCTTATTAGCTAAGTCAGTATACCAGTCGAATGTCGTGTGGGCATAGAGAAACAGTGTTTCCCTCAGTCAAATAAAATGGAATATATTCCCGGTAGTTTCGTCTTTCGATAATTATGGTAAAGTAAATGAGAAGATACCTAACGGTTACCCAACAAAAGAGGTGAAACGAATGTTTACAGAACGTGATGGAATCAAGCTTCGCTTGGAACAAATTGACAGATTACTCGCCGATTTGAACCGAGAAGCAAAACAGTTGATGGCTCGTCTGCGTGAACTCGACGCAAGCGGTGAAAACCCGCATGAAGTGACGCTCAAGCCGGAAGATCGTGATACGCTCAAATCGTCAATCGATGAGACGCTCGAAGCGCTTCAAAGCCGCTCGAAACGCCCGATCAACCCGAATGATGAGAAGAAGAAAGAACTCGCCTCGCATAAGGCGCTCATCGATGAATTGTCGGATTTACTCAGCAAGAAAAAATGAGACGCCTCCGCGTCTCATTTTTTCAGTAAGGAGATGCTATGACCTATATCGTTACGACTTGTTTACGCCCAACCGAGGCAACCATCGAACGGGCCGCGGCTCACGCAGCAACGTACGACGTCCGTTTTATCCCCCGACGCAAACACTCCATCGACACGTTAAAGCAACGCCACCAGACAGGCGTCCTCGTCTTTGATAAGCGCCGTGTCGAATATACCCCACTCGACGGAGATGAACCGTTCTTTTTCCACCCATCGAGCTCGGTTTTCCGTGTGAAGCAACTTGCGCGCGGTGGGAACGACCCGCTCGTCGATGCTGCCGCAATCAAACCAGGTGACCGCGTCCTCGACTGCACACTCGGGCTCGGCTCGGACAGCATCGTCCTCAGTCATGCCGTCGGTCCGACCGGTCGCGCCGTCGGTCTCGAGAGTGAGTTCGTCACCGCGATGCTCGTCAAAGAAGGCTTGACCGTCTGGGAAGAGAAACACGATGCGGTCAATGAGGCGATGCGTCGACTCGAGGTCGTCTGGACGGATGCCCTCACCTATTTGAAATCATGCCCGGACGATTCGTTCGACGTCGTCTACTTCGATCCGATGTTCGAAAAGACGATTTCAGAATCGGTTCACTTGAACCCATTACGTTCACTCGCCAACACGAATCCACTGTCTCTTGAACTCATGACGGAGGCCCGTCGTGTCGCGGCCAGACGGATTGTCCTAAAGGCTCATTTTGAGAGTGAGACGTTCGAAACGTTTGGTTTTACAAGGATTGTTCGCAAAACATCCAAATTTCATTACGGCATCATCGATGTAGAGACTTGACCCCTTAGGTCTTTAGGACCAATCGGGACGAAAGTCTCTTTTTTCGATTCTTATTTTCTGAATATTGACATTAATCTGACACAAGTTTAATGTTGGATTCAAGCTCACACAATTTCCCATTATTTTCACAGGAGGTTAGTACAAATGAAAAAACGTTCCATCCGTCGCACGACGCTCGCCGTCGCGCTGACATCGGTCATGAGCGTCAGTGCGATCCCGGCCGTCGGTGCCGCTCCACTCGCCGCCTCACCGCTACCAACCCCAAGCACGAATGCTCCATTCGATCACAACATCATCGATGAGGATCGGCTCGCCAAAGCGCTCGAGAAACGAGGCGTCATCAAAAAAGGGCTTTCGGCCACCGAGCGCCAAAAGGCCGTCGATGCCTATATCGAGAAGAAGCAAGGTAATGCGCAAGACGTCCATAAGCACGGCTTGAACGATAAAGCCGCTGAAGCAAAAGAGAAGATACATAACCAATTCGAGAAAGAATCGAAACGTCTCCTCGACAAAGCGAAAAAAGGACAAGCGAACTATCGGAAAGGCAAGCCGAACGGCCAAGTCAAAGTCGACCCGGCCAAGCAAGCTGGCTATAACGGCGCCGTCCGTGAAGACAAAGTACTCGTCCTTCTCGTCGAATATAGCGACTTCAAACATAACAACGTCGTCCAAGAAGAAGGTTATCTTTATAGCGACAACTTCAGTAAAGAACACTACGAGCAGTATATGTTCGGCGACGAGTCGTTCGAACTGTTCAACGGTGAAAAAGTCCAAACGTTCAAACAGTATTATGAAGAGCAGTCGGGCGGCAGCTACACGGTCGACGGCACGGTTTCTGACTGGTTGACCGTCCCAGGCACGGCGAAAGACTATGGTGGTGACAATCCGGCTGGCGGGAATGACAACATCGGACCAGGTCCGCGTCAACTCGTTAAAGACACGTTGAACGCGGCAGTCGCTTCAGGCATGGACCTCGCCGAATATGATGAATACGATTTATATGACCTCGACGGTGACGGCGACTTCAACGAGCCGGACGGCTTGGTCGACCACTTGATGATCATCCATGCCGGTACCGGCCAAGAAGCGGGTGGCGGTGTCCTTGGTGATGATGCAGTCTGGTCACACCGTTGGGTCGTCGGGAACAGCCCTTACCGTGTAGCTGGAACGACAGCCGACGTCCCATACTGGGGCGGTCAAATGGCGGCATTCGATTACACGATTCAACCGGAAGACGGCGCAGTCGGCGTCTTCGCTCACGAATATGGTCACGACCTCGGTCTTCCAGATGAATATGACACACAGTACACAGGCCAAGGCGAGCCGATCCAATCATGGTCGATTATGAGTGGCGGCAGTTGGGCCGGTAAAGTGGCAGGTACTGAGCCGACGAGCTTCTCGCCACAAAACAAAGAGTACTTCCAAAAATTGATGGGCGGCAACTGGGCGAACATCACGGAAGTCGATCTTGAAGACATCACACAACAAGGTTTCGTCTCGAAACTCGATCAATCGGTGACGAAATCAACGAACCCTGGTTTGTTGAAAGTAAATCTTCCTGACAAGAAAGTAAAAGGCATCGAGCCAGCATACGGCGAGTATTACTACTACTCGACGAAAGGCGATAACTTGCATACCGAACTCGCTACACCGACGGTCAAACTCGGTGCGGACGGCACGCTCGCGTTCGACACACGTTTTGATGTCGAGTTTGACTACGACTACTTGTACGTGAAAGCACTCAGCGGCGGCAAAGAAGTCGTCCTTGACGTCTATGGCGATGACAACACTGGAAACGGTGCGGAATCGACGAACGGCGCTTGGGTGAACAAATCGTACGACTTGTCTCAATTCGCGGGTCAAGACGTGCAAATCGTCTTCGAATACGTGACAGACGGTGGACTTGCCCTTGAAGGGTTCGCACTCGACAACTTGTCAATCACGTCAGGCGGTCAATCACTTCTCGCAGACGATGCGGAAGGCGCAGAGAAAGTCACACTCGACGGCTTCGTCAAGTCGGACGGCTATGACACGAAACCGCACTACTACTACCTCGAATGGCGCAACCATGTAGGCGCTGATACTGGTCTCTTGAACGGCCGTGGCGTCAAGTACAACACAGGTCTCGTCGTCTGGTATGCGGATGATTCGTTCTCAGACAACTGGGTCGGGATTCACCCGGGTGAAGGTTTCCTAGGTGTCGTCGACTCACACCCTGAGGCGATCATCGGCAACTTGAACGGGAAAGAGACAGTCACGGGCAGCACGCGTTACCAAATCGCCGACGCGGCGTTCAGCTTAGATAAGACGCTCCCATGGTACATCGACTCACCGAGCCGTGGCATCTATGACTACAAAGCTCAACCAGGCGTGAAGCAATTCAACGACGCCAACACGTATATCAACTCGCTCATCCCGGATGCGGGCCGTAAACTTCCACAATACGGTCTCGTCGTCGACGTCGTCGGCGAAGCGAAAGACAACTCGGCTGGAGCCGTTTGGGTCCGTACGAAGTAAGCTTGATTCAACGCACCCCCGCCCTTCTCACTTTGAGAAGGATGGGGGTCTTATTATTCTAAAAAAGCTTGAAATTTCAGATCAGACTGTGTAACATACTAGATGTAACCGCCTCTGTAGGTTAGTGGCAGACCTCAGCAATGGTAATGCTGCAGCACGAGTTCGATTCTCGTCGGAGGCATCAAGAATACCGCTCAATCAAGCGGTTCAGAGCACTTCCTGTTTATGACAGGAGGTGCTTTTTATTTATCCGTGAACACAACTTTGACAGACGACAAAAAACGCCCCGAAGGACGCTTATTTGATGTATTCCCTAATCTTTTCTAAACTTTTAACTGATCATTCAATTTGTTTTCTTTAGGTTGATAGCTCTCTTTAGAAGTGAAAAAGAAAATGATAGACAGTATAAAAAGTGCTACAGGAAATATTATTAAAGAAGCATTAAATTTAGTGGAACTAATAGCATACTCGCCATACAAATAAATCGTCATCCATAAAGAGTTACATAATAAAATCACTGCCGATATAATTTTCATAATTTGCCCACCTTTCAAGTGATATTATAACCGATTTCCGAGCCACTTTTGGACGCTTCCTAAAACTTACAAAATATCATTCATTAATATTATTTATTGGTGTCTAATTACAATTAGATACTCCATTTAACAAATATGGGTATACATAGTTTAGATGATGTTACAATAGACTCGATGAAAGAAGGGAGTGTTTTTTGATGTCAGTCGACTGGTATTACGCTCTGAACATAATCTTGATGTTGACGGCGGGAATCGCGTTCATGGCGAGAAGTTATTTTATCAAGAAAGTCATTGAGGGTGACGAATCCGTCTACCAACACAAGCAAAACAAGCGTCGCGTCCATCAATCGAGCATTATCTTGGCGGCTGGGGTTCTTGGGATTCTCATTTTAATAGGAGCAACCAGCTTACAAGAAGACGATTCGGCAGTCGAAACAGCGACGGACCAGACGGAAACAATGATACTCGCGGATGGCGAATATGGGCCAGGCACTTATAAGGTCGGTACAGACATCGACGCCGGTGAGTACAAGCTCACTGCTGCTGATGAAGATTATCACGGCTATTATGAGGTAAAGACTGATTCTTCGCCAGATGGGGACATGGTCGGAAACTCGATGTTCGAAACCACAGAGTATGTAAGTGTCGAGGATGGCCAGTATTTAATCGTCAAACGCGCAACCTTCGCAATGAGTAAAGAGGCTACCGTGGCTGAACCAAAAGAAACGGACAAAGATTCAATTTTAGAGCCGACCGATGACACTGTCGATGCGTTCTTTGATACTCCGGAACAGGAAGCTGAGTTTTTCAAAGCAATCGCACTGACGGTGGAACAAGGACGTGAGACGATACAGTTAGCATCTGCCTTGACGCGAACATGCGGAAAGCTATGCCCTGATGTCCCTGGTGAGGAGTGGGTGTTGCAACTCGAATCGGCGAACAACGAAATGTTCGGACTGCAACGAAGTCTTCACGATTTCGCTATTGACCTACGCGTTATCCCCGTCGGCAGTTCGGAGAATATCGACTTTACGCAACGGGACGAGCTTGCCAGTGAATTTGAACGAGTCTCAGAACTCATCACCCCAATTATGCTGAAAGAAGATTGGGCGACATGGGACGACGCCAATGCGGCGGTCGATGAAGCAATCACGCTTATGCAAAATATGCGCGCCGAAGACGTTTACACGGTCCCGAATCAACAATGAAGTTATGTAAAAATCGTGCACAGTAACGTGCACACTTACCGCCCATGCACAGGCGAATTCACAGTTTTTCCAACTACTTTCTTACAAATTCAAGACCATCAACCCGCATAACGGCGCGAATTCTCAAGCGTTCTCATTCCCACGAAAAACCAAAATAGAAATGGTAATGCTGCAGCACGAGTTCGATTCTCGTCGGAGGCATCAAACGCATTCCGTGACACGGACCAACACAAGCACTTTCTCAAACCTTGAGAGAGTGCTTTTTTATTGTCGATCGCCCATCCTGATATTCCAATAAATGGTATGATGAATAAATACTTATCTATAAAGGAGACTCGATATGAAACGTATCCTCATCATACTTGCTACCGTCGCCTTATTGGCCGCCTGTACTGAACAGACGACAGTTCCTACGTCTGACTCATCCCCGAAAGCTAAACATGTCGTGATTGATGTATCTGAGACGCAACCTTTCTCCGAGCCCGTCCCGACCAAAGAAGAAATCACAATCTTTTTAGGGTATCTCGAATCTCTGAGCAGTGACACACTCGGGTCTTTGCGTGAATCAGAGCAATCGATTTTCCCCTGTGGGAAGTCTTGTGAAGATCGTCCGCTCGACGAAATCTCTGCGCAAATCGACAGTAACCGGGAAGGGCTCGAATCCGTCCGTGCCGACATTGATGAGATTCTCCCGGCGCTCGATCACCTTGTCGAATCTGACGCGTCAGGCATCGACCGTGAAGGGCTGACCAGCGTATTAAACGAACTCACAACCGTCAGCGAGGGAATCTCGCAGTTTTTAGAGGCTGACGATTGGGCATATTGGGAAGAAGCGCGCAGCCGATTGAATTACCTGTCATCGCTTATGAAAGGTATCTCCATTAATCTAAGTGGTGTATAATGGCATACCAACTAGATATATCGCTCTCACCAAAAACTATGGTGAGAGCTTTTTCCGTTTAGTCATGGAAACTGTCTTGACACGGTTTCCGTTCCTCTATAAACTTGTAAAGTTGACAGAATGAATGATTTGGAAGGAGTACGATCCCCATGCTCAATGAATGGTTATGGATTCCTTCTGCCTTGCTCACGCTCGGTCTACTCGTCCTCAGCTATAAGCTGTTCGGACGCGTCGGACTGTTCGCCTGGATTGCGATGGCCTCGGTCGTCGCCAACATCCAAGTGACGCAGCAGATTGTAATCGGTGGTTTCATCTTTACTCTCGGGAATATCGTCTACGGTTCCCTTTATTTAGCGACAGACATCTTGAATGAAAAATACGGTCGTCACACCGCCCGTAAAGGCGTCTGGCTCGGCTTCTTCATCTTGATCGTCTCGACCCTGCTCATGCAATATGCATTGCTCTATGAGCCGTTTGAAGAAGCACTGTTCATGCATGAGAGCTTCGAAGCGCTGTTCTCGATGCTTCCGCTCATCACGCTCGGTAGCCTCGCCGCGTACCTCGTCTCGCAACTGTTCGACGTCTTCATCTATTCGAAGATTCGCGCCAAGACGGGTGAGAAAAAACTGTGGCTTCGGACGACCGGTTCGACCGTCGTCTCTCAGTTCATCGATACGCTCACTTTCTGTACGATCGCCTTCTGGGGCATGGAATGGGATATCTGGTGGAACATATTCATCACGACATATGTCGCCAAGTTCATCATCGCATGGATGGCGACGCCGTTCATGTATTATGCGAAACGGACCGTCCCACAGGACGACGAAAAAGAAGAAGCAGCCTAAGCAAAACCGCGAGCCCATCGGCTCGCGGTTTTTACTTTCCTTTGATATGGAGCCGCACCGCATAAGGGCGTGCATCTTCAAGCGACGATTTCTCCCGACAAACGGTGAGTGCCACGTACGCGTCGATGGCGAGCGCCTCGATGGCCTCGTCCGTCGCCTCGACCTCTAGTATGGTGTAGGGCGGCAGTTGCTCGATTTTGACCCACTGCCCGTGTAGATTTTTCGCGTAGATGATTGGTTCGTCGATCGAATAGCGTCGGAGTAAGTCCTTGACATTCATACGATCCCTCCTTCACCAACTCTGTCTTTCTATTATAGAAAGCGTTTGCAATTCTGTAAACCGCGCTTCCTAAATTTTGGTGGCTCCCCCCTTCACGAATCGCCACAAATAGCCGATAATCTAGGTAGAGAAATGAGGTGAACCGATGCGCTATCGACGACAAGAAACGTTTCGCTATATTTTACCGAATCCCCGCTTCATCCCATATCGCCTCATTTGGGAAGACAAAGAACTGCATGACGGGGAAGCACAACTGCTCAATATCAGTGCCCACGGTCTGAAGATGCGGTGCGACTACTTATTCCCACTTTCTGAAGGATTGAAAGTCCAAGTCAAACTCGACCTCGTCCCGTTGATTCAACCGCTCGATCTGACAGGTCACGTCCGCCACCGCGGACAAATGGGAAGCCTATATGATTACGGGATCCGACTCGAATCAGACTCAGACGAGACCCAGCAACTCGTGACGATGATTAAAGCGTATGCTCGTGAAAACCAATGAGAACGTGTCGATTGACACTTCTCATTTTTTGTTCGCTTGATTCCGGGGTATACTAATGGAAACAGAGACAGACTCGAGGTGTTGGGCATGACTAGAAAGTTTTTACTCATTCCGTGGGCCGCCGCGATCGCGATCGCGCTCCTCGGCCCGAATGAACCGTTCTCGAGCCGGTTTTTGCTCGATTTCATCACGTATAACACGGACGCCTATGAAGGATATTCGCTTTCCCTTTTCAGCATCCTAGGCGTCTATCCGCTCGCCTTGTTCCCGCTTCTTTGGTCCGAGGTGAACCAGTTGCGCCCGAACCCGCTCTTACCGGCAGCGACCGGTTTCGTCGTCGGCGGCTTCATCATCGCCCCGTACTTGGCGTTCGCGCGGCAGTCGCCTTATCCGACACCGATTAAGCCGCTCCCGACGCGACTGCTCGGGGTGCTGCTCTTGCTCGTCACGATCGGCTTGTTCATCGCCGCCTCAACGACCGGGAACGTGGCCGAATATTGGTCTTACGTCGAACAGAACCAGTTCGTCCGGACGATGACGGTCGATTTCTTCTTGCTCGCCTTCATCCAAATCACGTTGATGAATCGGGATGCCAAGCGCTACAAGATGAGTTTGTGGCCTCTGCCTTATATCCCCTTGTTCGGTTTGTTGTTCTGGCTGATCATTCGCCATAAACAACCGTTCAACGAGGCACCACCGAACCGCCACAAATTAAAATGAGACGAGCCCCTTTCACATTCAACACGGAAGGGGCATCTCTATGGAAACCGGGATGACGGTTCCCAAATCAGGCCAGCTCCTTTATACTGAGAATTCAGCTTACAGACGAAAGAAGGTACACCAATGAGATTTTTTAAAGTGATGACGCATACGAACGACAGAGGCGAAGACATCATCTTGAGCGAATACTTCAAAATTAACGACAAACAAGTCGATCAGTTTTTGAAGGACACGCTCGAGCTTGATATGTACGACCAGAAAGTGACACTGAAAGAGTGTCAAATCGCCAAAGACCGTTGGGAATGCCCGGTCGGCGATTTCGTCGTCGTCGAGTATTTCAATGAGAAAGAATTCGACAAGATGACCGAGTATCGCAGCCCGGCACCGAAGAAATAACAGTAAAAAGGGATTTCCGACATTGATCGGAAATCCCTTTTTGTATGAATCGCCGATCAAGCATCGGCGTCCTTAGTTTGAGTCGTCATTGTCCTGTTCCGGGTCCGGATCTGGATGTTGGGTCGGTGCCGGTTTAGTGGCCGGATCTGACTCTTCATCCGGGACTGGATCTGGGTGTACCCCAGGTTGTGATTCATCACGTTTCATTGAGCATCCCTCCTCTGCATAATGCTTTAATTCCACATTCCGTCTTCACTAAAACATTAGTGTATGTCTTTGTTACCGATGACACGACGCGAGATGGCTTTCTCGATTTCGACGATGACAAAGACGATGAGACCGAACGCGACCGGATAAATCCAGTCTTGCAGCTCGAGCGGTGCCGTACCGAACAGCGTATGCATGAACGGGACGTAGGTGATGAACAACTGGAGCCCGATCAGTAGTGCTGAGACGACAAAGGCAATTTTATTGTCGAAGAAATGACGGTTGAACGCTGGCGCGAGCTCGGTCCGACAGTTGAACAAGTGGAACAGTTGCGCCATGACGATCGTATTGAGCGTAATCGTCTGCAATTTGTCGGTCGAATAATCGAAATCGCCGAGCATATAGTTGATGATTAAACTTCCGCCCCCGATCAAGATCGAGACGAACGTAATACGGAACACGTAATATCGACTTAGCAATGGCACGTTCGCCGGCCGCGGCGGCCGCTTCATCGTGCTCTCTTCAAGCGGCTCGAATGCGATGGCGAGCGAGAGCGTGATGGCGACGACCATGTTGACCCAAAGGATTTGAACCGGGCTGAGTGGTGCCGCTGCGCCAAGCAATATACTCATGGCGACGAGGAGTGCTTGACCACCGTTTGTCGGGAGCAAGAACAAAATCGTCTTCTTCAAGTTATCGTAGACACGGCGTCCTTCACGGACGGCGTTATAAATCGTCTTGAAGTTGTCATCGACGAGGACCATCTGCGAGGCCTCTTTCGCGACCTCTGTCCCTTTAATCCCCATCGCGACGCCGATGTCGGCCCGTTTCAAGGCCGGTGCGTCGTTGACGCCGTCCCCTGTCATCGATGTGATTAAGCCGTTCTGTTGTAACCCTTTGACGAGACGAAGTTTATCGTTCGGACTCGTCCGGGCGAAGACGTCATTATGGACCGACGCCTCTTTGATTTCTTCGTCGGACATATTCGTCAATTCTTTCCCTTCAAGGGCACCCTCGACTTCCATACCGAGTTCACGGGCGATGGCGACGGCCGTGTCTTTATGGTCGCCAGTGATCATCTTGATGCGAATTCCGGCATCACGGCAAGCCGCGACCGCTTCAATCGCTTCTTGACGTGGCGGATCGACGATGCCGTAAAGGCCGAGGAACGTGATGCCGTTCTCAACATCTTCATGGTCGACCGTTTCTTTGGAGGCGTCGACACGCTTGAATCCCCCACCGAGCACACGTTGTCCGCGGTCGGCAATCTCTTTTCGTTTCTCATCCCAGTAGGCACGGTCAAACTCCGTGTCTTCCGCCATATCGAACAGGCGGTCGGGCGCCCCTTTGATGAAAATCATGCGCTCACCCTTATAATCAACGAGCGTTGCCATATATTTGTACTCTGAATCGAATGGAATCTTCGAGATGACGTCTAACCGCTCAATCGGCCGCTCCGCCTTCTCAGCTAGCGTGAGCAAACATGCTTCCGTAGGGTCACCATTGACGACCCATTCGCCGCCTTCCTCGTACAATTGGGCGTCGTTACACGTTTTCCCGACCGTGAGCAAATCGATCATCGACTCGTCATCATCTAAATCGAACGGTTGACCGTTCAATTCTAAATCACCGTCCGGCGCATAACCGCTCCCTGACACTTCGATGTCGTGTTTGACCGTGACGACTTGTTTGACAGTCATCTCATTCTTCGTTAACGTCCCGGTCTTATCGGTACAGATGACCGATACGGCACCAAGCGTCTCGACCGACGGCAAGCTACGGACGATGGCCTTCTTCTCGGCCATGTTTCGGACGCCGAGCGCGAGGATAATCGAGATAACGGCCGGTAATCCTTCTGGAATCGCGGCGACGGCAAGACCGATCGTCGTCAGCATCAACTCAATCGGGTCGAAATCGCGGACGAAGTAACCGAACGCGTAAATGACGACCGAGATGACGAGGATGGCAATGGATACCGTCTGACCAAATTTTGTCGTCTGGCGAATGAGCGGCGTCTTCACCGTCTCGACTTCAGCAATCGAGGCGTTGATTTGGCCGAGTTCCGTGCCTTCTCCGATGGACGTGACGATTGCTTTCGCGCTTCCTGTCGCCACGCTCGTACCCGAATAAATCATGTTTTTGCGATCACCGAGGACGGCGTCTTCCGGTACGACTTGAATTTTCTTTTCGACCGTCGTCGCTTCACCCGTCAATGCCGATTCCTCGACTTTGAACTTCTCCGCTTGGATGACACGGGCGTCAGCCGGGACCTTGTCCCCGGCGGCAAGGACCAAGATGTCCCCGACGACGAGGTCACTCGAGTCGACTTGGCTCTGCTTGCCGTCACGGATGACGCTCGCCTTCGTCTCGAGTAACTTCTTAATACCTTCTAACGCTTGCTCCGCCTTGTTCTCTTGGAGGTAACCGACGACCGCGATAATCGTCACGACGAGCACGATGACGATCGTATCGATGTACTCCCCTAAAAAGCCGGTGACAACAGCGGCACCAAGTAAGACGAAGACAAGAATATCATTGAACTGACGCAAAAATTTTATGATTTCAGGTGTCTTCTCTTTCTCGGGCAATACGTTCTTTCCATACTGCTCTTGCCGACTTGACACTTCCCCTTTCGACAGACCACTGTTCGTGTCCGTCTCGAGCGAACTCTGTACCGCATCCGGTTCGAGTGCGTGCCAATTTTTGTTCTCCATCTGCATCTCTACTCCTCCTTGGTCATTCCTATATGAAAAGTCTTTCCCCTTTCTGTTCCCACTCCGGCCCGGACTGACACATCTGAGCTTGTTTTTCCCCAAATTTCACAGCTGATTTTGTTCACAATTATCCAATTCCGAAGATGGAAACGCTACCACCAAAAAAAGTCGTGTCAGATGGATGAAATGGCTTTACAGAACCGTTCGAATGGTTAACTATAGAGGAAATATAGAATAGAGAGAAAGAGGTACACCATATGGTCATTATTCAAGGTATCGCACTTTTACTGTTGATTCTTGCCTTATTCACATTATTCAGCTACAAAGCCCCGTTCGGGATGAAAGCGATGGGCGCCCTAGCCGGCGCCGCCATCGCCAGTTTCTTGGTCGAGGCGTTCAACGCCTATGCCATCGGCGGTCTACTCCCACTCCCTTTATATGAAGAAGTCGGACAAGCAGCCGGTTCATTATCAGGTCCGGCCGCAGCCGCGCTCGTATCGATTGCCCTCGGTATCAATCCGGTCTACGCGCTCATGCTCGGACTATCGGTCGCGGGCTTCGGGATTCTTCCCGGCTTTTTCGCCGGCTATATCCTCGCACTCGCCGGTCGCAAATTAGATCGGCATTTGCCGGCCGGTGTCGATATGATCTTTTACGTCATCATCATGGCTCCGCTCGCCCGTCTCGTGGCGACAGGCGTCGACCCGCTCGTCACGAACACGCTGACACAAATCGGTGCGGTCATCGAACTCGCCGCGACACAGAATCCGGTCGTGATGGGACTTGTCCTTGGTGGCATCGTCACGGTCGTCTCGACGTCGCCACTCAGCTCGATGGCACTCACGGCTATGCTCGGTTTGACAGGCGTGCCGATGGCCATCGCCGCCCTCGCCTTGACGGCGTCAATCTCGATGAATTTCTTGCTTTTCAAACGGTTGAACATCGGGACGAAGAAAGATCAACTATCGGTCGCGATCGAACCACTCACGCAAGCCGACCTCATCTCGGCGAACCCGATTCCCATTTATAGCGTCAACTTTGTCGGCGGTGCGATTGCCGGACTCATCGTCGCCATGACCGGCATGGTAAACGATGCCCCAGGCTCCGCTGCCGGTATTCCGGGATTGCTCGTCATGTACGGCTTCAATGATTGGCAGACCGTGACGGTGACGGCGGTCATCTTGTTCGGCGTCGGAATCATTGCCGGACTCGTCGGTAGCAAGCTGTTCCGTAACTTCCCGATTACGCGCCAAACTGAAAAAATGGCCGCTTCGGACGAAGATGCTGCATAATATGAAAGGTTCTCACTCCATCTCGAGTGAGAACCTTTTTGTTATCGTTCCGCTTTCACCTCGGTGACCGTCTCTCCGACCGGTGTCCGATAGAGCGGAAAGAAATCAGATAACCCGTAGCGGAGCAAATGGTCTTGGTTCAACCGATGATAGACCACCTCGTCGAGCACGGCTTGACCGATGTAATACGTGAGCGGCTCATCACCGGAGAAGCTCTGCTTGAAATCGAAGAGCGCATCTTCCCCGGTCGCACCGCCACCAAGATGCACGTATGTCTTCTCTTTCTCGATCGCGCGACGAATCATCTCCCGGAACAAGAAGTGGTTCGGTCGGAGTGCCAAGTAATCCGCATCCGATCCGCCGAGATGATAGTGGGCCCCGTCGTCCCCGAACAACATGAACACGCCCGCCACGATGACGCCGTCATGGACGGCAAACAACAACTCCGTCTCACACGTATCGCTGTTCCACAAATCCTCGAAGTATCGGTCCGGAAAATAATAGACGTCGTTCGCAGCACGCCGGTCCATCGTGGCTCGGTACAATCGAATGAACTCACACAGTTCATGGGACCGCCCACGAGCGACCGTCATTTGTTCACGGACAGCCCGCTTCACATTCCGTTTCGTCATCTTGCTGAAACGCTGCTCCAACTGCTCAAACGAATCATTCAGCCGGACATGGACCGTCTGACGAATCGGGACGGCTTGCCCGAACGCATGCATCAAGTCCGGATCGATGCGACAAGGGTGATAACGAATCGTCTCGGTGACGGTCGCTTGATTCTCGGGACGCTGCAGAAAGAGTCGGCGCGCCTCCTTGACGTCCTCGTTCGTGAAGTTGCCTTCACGGAACGGGCCGCCGTAACCGTACGCCGTCACGAGGTCATCATGGCGATGTGCGATTGGACGACGGATATACGGGTACAGCAAAATCCCATCATCCTTGGCCGCGATATACAACTCAGGCTGCTCGCCGGGTTCACAGTTGGCCAACACATAGTCGTAATGGTCATACGAATCACAGTTGACCTCCCGCAACCAGTTCTCCCACTCCCAACGGTGTTTCACGATTTGATTGAACATCATCCGTTCCCCTCTTCCTAAAGTTCGTCATTGGTTCGAAGCGTGACAGGACAGTCTGAAGTCGTTTCCTAATGTCTTGTTCCCATTCACCGCTGACTATTTGAAAGAGACGGATAGCTTTTTGTTGTTAACAAACATGAAGCGAGTTTGTTCATTCACAATAAAATCATCATGATTTCTTTTAAATTACGGAAAAAGACGACCGTGCCGAACACGGCAGGTCGTCCTACAAAATTATGAGTTGAAGTCGAGGACACGTTGGGAACGGGACGACTCACGGTCCGTCTCGATGACGCGTGTCGTCAAAAGCGCGTCATCAAGTGGGACGAGCGGACGTCGCGTCGTATAGCTATCCGCGAGCGCTTGATAGAATGTCACATAGCCGCCCGGTTCGATGTCGATCGTCGTTTCCGAATCCGTGACGACCGCTCCGGTCTCACGGTCGGGGCATCTGACTTCTCCGTTCCGGAGACACGCCTCCTGTGGATCGAGCCCGAATTTGAGGAAGCTGCCTTCCGTCCCGTGCACTTCGAACCGCGGCGCCTCGATGGCGATGAACGGGTTCGAGCGAAGATAGACCCGCTTCTCTCCATAATGCAACGTCACATGGAAACCATCATCGGACTGACCCTCGTCACGTTGTACCATGACATCGGCCGATACCTTGTCCGGCGCCCCGAACAAGACGAGTGCTTGGTCGATCAAATGACTGCCGAGGTCGAATAAAATTCCGGCGCCCGGCCCCGCGTTCTCGCGCCAACGGTCACGGACGATCGGACGGAACCGATCGAACCGGGACTCGAGCACTTTCCAATCGCCGAGGCGTCGTTCTTCCAGCAGCCGTTTGACGGTCAAGAAGTCTCCGTCCATCCGCCGATTATGGAACACGTTGACGATGCCGTCACTTGCCTGTTCCAGTCGGAGTAACTCCTCCCCTTCCTCGGTCGTCACGAACGCCGGTTTCTCGACGAGCACGTCTTTGCCTGCTGTCAGGCAATGTTCGACCATATCCTTATGTAAATGGGATGGTGTCGTGATGACGAACAACGAAGCGTCTGTCGCAAGTGCCTCGTCTAACGTCGCGTACACCGAGACGTCACCGAGTACGGCTTGTACATCCTCAGGGCGTGAAGAGACGACACCATCGATTTGGAAGTCATCGAGTTCCTGTAAAAAGGGTAAATGGAATGTCGTCGCGGAGAAGCCGAAACCGACAAGTATTGTATGAATCATTTTGTTTCCTCCCATCAATTCGCTTTTCAGTATACCAAAAAAAGGGGTTGGTTGACCCCTTATGCACTGACACTCTCATCCATATTGTATTCGAACGTGTTGTATCCGTCCCGTGAGTCCACGAAGACGAAGCCAAACCGTGGATAATAACTATTCAAGAACGCATTGTCGGCCACACAGTCGAGTCGAATCGGTTCATGTGTGTCGGCCTCACGCAAGACGTGCTCCATCAGTTGTTGACCGACGCCTTGGCCTTTTAACCGTTCGCTGACGACGATTCGATGGATGTATTGACCGCGTTCGCCATCTTCCCATAAATTGTGATCCCAGTCATCTGCCGGAAGTAAGGCGATCGAGGCCAATACCGATTCGTCTTGCTCGTACACGTAGACGTGTCCTGAAGTGATGTCCGTCTGCACCCGATCCATGAGGTCTTGCTCCAAATATTCCGTCCATTGGTCGCTACCTTGTTGTTTTAGCGCTACGGCTCGTTGTTCGATTAGGTCCGCGATGTGTTTGGCATCGCGTTTCGTCGCGAGTCGAATCATAACGTCCTCCTTTGTATTGCAGTATTTGAAATACAAATATAACGGACCGTTTCGACTCTTTTCAACCATCTTGCTCATATCACGTGAACGGGACGACCTCGCCTCCATTCAACTGATAACTATACGTCATTGTCGCGTTCAGACTGTGCGATACGGAACAGTAGCGATCAACCGACAACTCGATGGCACGACGGACCCGCTCTTCAGGCATGTCCCCATCGAGGACGTATAAGATGTGAATCGCCGTGAACTTCTTCGGATGTTCCGTCGCCCGGACACCGTCGATGTTCATCTCGAACCGCTCGAGCGGTAAGCGCATCTTATGCAAAATCGAGACAATATCGATGCCTGTACAGGCCGCCGTCGCCTGCAGGAGCATCTCGGTCGGCCGTGGACCGGTGTTGAGACCACCGACTTCCTCCCCGGCGTCGAGCGTCACATCATGCCCCGACGGCGTCGTCGTCTGGAACGCCATCCCTTGTTTCCAATTCACTTGTAAATGCATCTCTGTCTCCTCCTTATGTTTCGATAGCTTACTATTCCCTTGAATGAGGTATTATTAATCTATGCAGTGAAATTGTCGTTTAGGGAGTTGGTCGCATGGATTGGTCGGTCATTATTAGTTGGGGACTGTATATCGTCCTCGGATTGAATTTATTGTTCGCATTAGCCGTCATATTCGCGGAGCGCCGTGACGTCGGGGCGACGTGGGCATGGCTGCTCGTTTTATTTTTCTTACCAATCCTAGGGTTCATCGTCTACATGTTTCTCGGACGTCAGTTAAAGAAAGATAACTTCTTCAACTTGAGCGTCGAAGAGCGCTCGTTCCACGCCCTTCAAGTCGACAGTCAAATCGAGCAGATTCGCCGGAAAGAGACGATGATTGCTCAACCGTTATTCGAGAAGTACGAGCAATTGCTTGAGATGAATTTGCGCTCGTCAAAGTCACTCATTAGCGTCCACAACAAATCCGCCATCATGCATGACGGAGAACAGAAATTCAAAGCGCTCATGGACGATATCCGGAGCGCCGAGACGGAAATCAACATTCAGTACTACATCATTCAACGGGACGCGCTTGGGAAGGCGCTCATCCACGAACTGATCGAGCGTGCCAAGGCGGGTGTCAAAGTGCGTCTCCTCTATGACGCGGTCGGCTCGCGCAGCCTCCGCAACTCCGACTTCAAAGAATTGATTGCCAATAACGGCGAGGTCCGTGTCTTCTTCCCGCCGACGCTCGGTTTAATCAACTTTAAATTGAACAACCGGAACCACCGGAAAGTCGTCATCATCGACGGCAAAATCGGCTACGTCGGCGGCTTCAACGTCGGGACCGAATACCTCGGTCTCGTCGAGAAGTTTGGCTACTGGCGTGATACGCACCTTCGAGTCGAGGGAGACGTCGTCTACCATTTGCAACACCGGTTCATTCTCGATTGGAACTATTCCGGCAGCAAACATCACGACCCGGAGAACTCATTCTGTTTCGCCCGCCACGATATTAAGGATATGTCTCCAATGCAAATCGTGACGAGCGGTCCGAACTCAGACACGGAACATTTGAAAAACATGATGATTAAAATGATTATGTCGGCGAAGGAGCGCGTCATCATTCAGACGCCTTACTTCATCCCGGATACGAGTTTCATGGACGCCTGTAAGATGGCGCTCCTGTCCGGTGTCAAGATGGACATCATGATTCCCGGCAAGCCCGACCATCCGTTCGTCATGTGGGCGTCACTGTCATTCCTCGGCGAACTGCTCGACTATGGGGCGAACGTGTATATGTACGGGGAAGGTTTCCTGCACGCCAAGACGCTCGTCGTCGATGATGAGATTTCAACCGTCGGGACGACGAACTTGGATGCCCGTAGCTTCCGGTTAAACTTTGAAGTGAACGCCGTCATCTATGACGAGCGAGTCGCGCTCGAACTCGCCTCGTTGTTCGAGTCAGACGTCGCCGTCAGCCGGAAGTACACGATTGACGATTATTCAGCCCGGAAATGGACCGTCCGAATGCGCGAAGGCGTGTCACGATTGCTCAGTCCGATCTTATAACCTCCATTTATTGTAGTCGCCCTGTTGTGTCGGATTAGCCATCGACATGACGGGGCGATTTTGTTGGGTCGAAGGTGAACGTTTACCTCACAACAAGCTGTGACGGTTTCTCGTCATATTCTAAATTTTGTTAGCTTTTAAAAGAATACTCGCTAGTTCTTTCCCAATTTAGGGTATAAAGTATCAGTACGAACGTCCTACACTACCGCTACGGTTAGGAAAGGAGGAAGTATGCGTTCACGCATATGTCATACAATGGCTGATCAAGAACGGACTCATCATGACACGCACACCACGAAACCCGATCCTTCCTCATGGGACCAGCTTCCAATCGGCCTGTTCGCCTTCGATCGGCACGGCCAAATCGTGAGCTACAATGAATCATTTGTCCATTTACTTGGGATACTTCCAACCTCGAATCTAATATTCGAGCGATGTAGCTCTTCCTCGTTCGACTTCTTGGGCGCCATCCGGAACGTCTTGAACGGCGAGACGATTCGCTTGGCCGGCTGGTATAAGGCGCCGGAGCGGCAACCTCGCTTCATCCGGACGACGATGTCCCCGAGTTTTTCAGCAGATGGAAAACTCGACGGCGGTGTCGGTATTTTAGAAGACGCGACGGAACAACGTCGCTATGAAGAGCGGATGGAACACTTGTCTTCGCTCGATCCGCTGACGGAACTATACAATCGGAAGAAAGTCGGGGATGTTCTCTCGACGACGGCTCAGGAGACCGTCGACAAGCGGGCACCCGCCGCTGTCATCATGCTCGATATCGACTACTTCAAACTTGTCAACGATACGTTCGGCCATCCGACCGGAGACCTCGTCTTACGTTCGATCGCCCAACTACTCAGGCGCAACATCCGCAAGTGGGACTCGATCGGCCGCTGGGGTGGTGAGGAATTTTTAATCGTCGCCCCGCAGTCGACACTCGCCGATGGCGTTCAGCTCGCGGATAAGCTCCGGCAAAAGATTAACGCCGAGCCGTTCGGTCCCGTCCCGCGCGTTACATGCTCGTTCGGCGTCAGTTCGCTCGAAGGCGGAAAGACGGTCGAGCAGGCACTCCAAGACGCAGACGAGGCGCTTTATGTCGCCAAAAACCGCGGCCGCAATCAAGTGTCGAGCAAACGATAGTGTTGAAAAAGGATGCGTCCGTGCATCCTTTTTTTGTGGACAGACGATTGCGTCAAGTTGGCTTGCCTTTACAAACTTGAGGTAGATGATGCCAGGGCATTCATTCGGTCATCAGTCAGTGAAGCATACTTGTAATAAACAAAAAAGGGATGATCATCTGCCTCGAACAGATCCTCATCCCTTTTTCTCATTCATACGTTAAAGCGTGATACGAGCTCCTGCAACTCTTCTGCCATATCCGCAAGTGACTTCGCGGATTGCGCAATCTCTTCCATCGAACCGAGTTGGTCCTCCGTCGTCGCGGCCACTTGCTTCGAGGCGACCGAGTTCTCATCGGCGATATGGGCGATTTGCGTCGCTGCGGCCGAGGCTTCTTCGACGTTCGCGGCAATCTCTTCAACCGTCGCCGTCACGTCCTCGATTCGCGGTGTCATCGCCTGCGTCTGGGTCATAATCGTTTGGAAACGCTTGGCCGTGTTTTCCGTCGTCTCGAGCCCGGCTTTCGTATGAGCCGACACTTCTTTCATCAACTGGACCGAACGTTCCGTCTCTTGTTTGATATTGTCAATCAACTCGGAAATCTGTTTCGTCGACTGTTGCGATTGTTCGGCGAGTTTCCGTACTTCGCTCGCGACGACGGCGAAGCCTTTCCCGTTCTCACCAGCCCGCGCCGCTTCAATCGCAGCGTTCAAAGCGAGCAAGTTCGTCTGGGTCGCGATGCCGTTGATGACATCAACGATATTGCCAATCTCGTTTGACCGTTCGGCAAGCGAGTGGATGACTTTCCCAAACGTCTCGACCGATGAGTCGATCGCTTGCATCTGGGCCACGTTTTCCGTGACAGCAGTCGTCCCGTTCTCGGCCTCGAGCGCCGTCTCCCGTGACAGCTCTGACACGTCGGTCGAGCTTTCCGCGATGCGCATGATACCACCGGTGATGGCTTGGAGCGATACGGCGTTATCGTCAAGTTGACGTTTCGAGTCATCCGCTCCGGCGGCCATCTGTTGGACCGCACCGGCGATTTGTTCCGAGGCGGCCGTATTCTGCGCCGAGTTGGCCATTAGTTCCTGTGACGAGGCGGCGACTTGTCCGATTGATTGATCGAGATTTTGGATGATGGCGCGCAAGGAACGCGTCATCTCGTTGAAACTTGCGGCGACACGACCGACTTCGTCATTCGACTCGACGACGATGTCTTCGGTCAAGTCACCGGCTTGAATTCGTTCGGCCCCGACCGTCAAGCGGTTCAACGGACGCAAAATCGAGCGTAAGATGACGTAGAGCAGTCCCGCTGCCAAGACGAGCATCAATCCGATCACACCGACGGTCGTCCATAAGATTCCAGACGTCTCATCCGTGATTTCTTCATCATACAGCGTCCCGGCAATTTTCCACCCGGTCAACTCGTTCGTCATGAAATCCATCTGCTTGCCTTCATTCTCGAACTCATAGGCAAAGCGGCCCGCATTTTCCGCATAGAGCGGTTCAATCCATTCGCCTTCCCCTTTTTCCCCAGGCGCCATCGTCGGATGGGTGACGAACTGTTGTAACGCATCAAGAATTGTCACGTAGCCTTCTTTCCCGATTTGAATGCTCGCCGCGACGGCTGCGATATCGTCAACGTCGACGTCCACCGCGATCACCCCGCGACCATCCGTCCCTGTCTGCGACAGCGTGATCATCATCTTGTTCGAGGCTGCATCGACATATGGGTCCGTCACGACGACGTTCCCACCGGCCGCTTCGGCCGCTTCATACCAAGGACGCGTGCGCGGGTCGTAATCATCCGGTAACTCTTGCGCCGGATAAATCGTCATCTCGCCACCAGTCGAGGCGTAGTAAATATTCGTCACGTTCGGATGCGTCTCCAAATACTCGAGAAACTTCTCTTCCAAGTCGAGGTTCTCTGCCCCCGACTCGTAAAGGGACGAATCAATCCGTCCCGCAAAGAACGCGACATCGCGTTGAATCGGTTCAATCAGGTTGGTGATTTCATCATTCATCCGCTCCACTCCCGCGTGGGCCGACTGCATAATTTGTTCGGTGATTTTCTGTTTCGCCTGATTGTAGGCGACAAACCCAATCAATAAAGAAGGAATCAATAATAGCACCAACGACATCGTAATCAATTTTTGTTTGATGGTGATGGTTCGGTCGTTCATTCGTCTCATAAAACAACTCCCATTCTCGAGAAAAACTCGTTATGTTAACCTTTGTATCGGACAGATGGAGGAGGATGTTGACACCCTAGACAAAAAAACATCACCTTTTTCTATTTTTCATCATTGAAACCCTTTTCATACACAAAAAGACCGTCTGTTCGCAGGAAGCGAACAAACGGACTCAGTCGTTGGTCAAATAGCGGGCCAGATTGTCGAGTGTGGAGCGAAGTCCGGCATCATGGTCTTGTTTCTGAATGCCCGGCGGCACGTTCTCACAGACGATCGTGATGCGCGTCCCTCCATCGAGCGCCTCCAAATTCCACGTCTGAATCATCTCACCAGCAAAGGCCGGGTCGGATGACTCGAACGTTCCGATTTGAACGATTTTGAGGCCGGGAACGAGTTCCAAAAAACGGCCGTTCGACACGTCGGTCCGGTCCGTCGTTTTGCCGGAGGCGAAATCAGTTTCTTCATACGTAAGAACGAGCTGGTACGTGCCTCCAATCCAAGGCTCGAACACGGTGGCGCGAGCCGACATGCCTTCCGGCGGTAGCCACTCGACGAGCTCATCAGGGTTGAGAAATGCTTGATAGACCCGTAAAGGTGTTGCCTCAATCCATGTCGTGGCTGTATCGATACGTCGATTCATTTCGGATCACTCCTTCATCGAATGCTGAGAATTATCCGGCTGTATCCTGTTTTCTAGGAATTGATGTAGTGTTACCATCACTTCTGTCAAAACGGTGAGCGTTCTAAACGTATCTTGATTTGACACTCAATTTTTATCACTCGAATCCTCAATTACTTTGCCCTCAGTACGAGTCATTGTTTGAACTCGTCTCCTATCCAACTTGCCCACAGGTGTATACGGCAACTTCTCAACAAAAGTGATTTCTCGGGGGATTTGGTATGCAGCCACTCGCGTGCGTAACCAGCTCAAAAGTGCTTCCTCCGTCATTTTATTATCAGCATATAGCTGTACGAATGCCTTCAGAATGTTGCCAGCGTAGACATCGTCCACACCGATGACAGCGACGTCTTCGACACTCGGATGATTGCACAAAGCAGCTTCGATTTCCGACGGATAGATATTGTTGCCGGCTGAAATGATCAAATCGTCTGTTCGTCCACATAGAAAATAATAACCGTTCTCGTCCCGGTAACCCATATCGCCAGTTTGAATCCAAAGGTTTTGGCTGTTTTTCATGGACCACTTATTCCGAATACAAAATTGCCCAATCCTGCCGGGTTCAACTTCTTTTCCATCCACGACTACTTGCAAGTGGCTTCCCGGAATTGCTTTTCCGAGCGTGTCTGGATGATCATATAAATCTTCGGGAGTAGCAATGATGTTCAAGCCGGCTTCCGACGTTTCGTATAGGTTGTATAAGACGTTCCCCAGATGATGGGTTACTTCACTCACTAAAACCGGATTTAGTTTTGCACCTCCAGACGCAATGCAAGCCAGGGATCCGAGCGCTTCTTGATCGTGCTTCAACATTTTATGGACCATCAAAGGAACGACCGTGACCACTTCCACTTGATGCTGCCGAATGAGGGCGCATGCGTTTTTCGCATCAAAGCTCTCTTGAATGATAACTTTCTTTCCTAAAGCCAGAAATGATAGCAGGACAGCGATCCCGTAGCCATGGTAAATCGGCGTTGCAATATAGGCCGTGTTGTATGTTGGCAGCTGCAATCGGTTCAGTAAAGCCGCAAACGGATTTAGAAAATTAAACAAGGATGGGCGGTGAACCACTTGTTTGGGCTTTCCAGTTGTACCACCGGTCAACAAGACAACCTTTCCGCTGGAAGAGGCCGTCAGTTTGTCTTTTCGATGTGGAGCCGACGTTGACAACCTGTTGATGGATTCATGTGTTTCATGATAACTGACGAGTTTCGCATGTTGATATGAAGATTTTTCAATCAATCCACTAAATTCTTCGTCGTAAATCAGGAAGTCGAAACGATGTTCTTGCACGAGGCGATCGAACTGTAGTTGACTCATCGAACAATTGAGCAAGTATATATCTGCGCCGAGCCGTGAGGCAGCAAAGATGCCTTGCACGAACGACGCGTGGTTTTTACAGAAGAACGCTACTCTATGTCCTTTAACAATTCCATACCTCTCTGCTAAAAGAGAAGCGAGATGTTCAGAGCGCTTCTGCAACTCCTCATAATTGAGTGTTCCCCGACTATCTACCAAAGCAGTCTTTTGGCCTCCTGTCTTTTCCGTCAATGAAAAAAGAAGCATCAGGTTTACACCGTTTTGACGGATTGCCAAGCAAAGACGTCCTAAGTTCGATGGGGAAAGAAAATTGAGCTGCGACAATATGTTCAATAAATTAAACATGGTCTCTGTCACGCTCCTTTTTCTTTACTAACTTGAGAACGATAAAGGATAACGGTGATCTGAAAACAACTGAAGCCCATTGACCTAGAATCAGCCACCACGGTTTATAAACTTTTCGTTTCGTATACAAGGCGTGTCCAATCATTTCCGCCACGTGAACCGGTGACATGGCAGGAGAACTCTGATAAGCAATGGTCGGTTTAATCATGGGTGTTCTCACGAGCGGCAGGTAAATAGAAGTGGTGTATATGTTTTTGACTTTCAGTTCCGGCTCCGCCGAGCGCAACCACGTATCAAACGCGGTTTTCGACGCCTGGTAGGCAGCCCAATAAGGTATGGGGAATAACAAGACGTTGATAGAGGAAAGATTGATGATTTGCCCATTATTCTTGGCAAGCATCGGAATGAGCGATAGCAATAACTGGACCGGGGCAAAATAATTAAGTGCCATTGTACGTGTGAAGTCATGGTAACGATCCAGCGACTGGGCAATTGGACGGTTTATGGAGATGCCGGCATTGCTGACGACAACATCTAATCCGTTCGTCAATTGATGCAGAAATGCCAGCAAGCCTTTTCGTTCCTCTTCATTTCGCAAATCTGCCGGGAATACTGTTACACGGGCTGTAGCCTGTTCAATGTCGACTTTCATGATGTTCATGTTTGCTTCGCTGCGCGCCACTAGAATCAGGTGCGCAGTCGTATCCGCTAATAGATAGGCGAACTCTTTGCCAATCCCTGAACTCGCTCCAGTAATCAGGACAGTCTTCCCATCCATTTCTTTTTTCATCTTCTCAAAATTGAAGGAAGGCGATAAAAACAGGGCTCTCTCCAATAGAGTGTAGTTATGCATGTCGCCAGCACCTTTTTATAAAATATCGTGATTTGATAAGTTAGCTTCTCACTAATTCATTTCATAAATTTTACCATTTTTATCCGATTCATGAAATAGGTAAGGATATCGTGAATACATTCCACATAAAGGCGTCAATACGGGATTTTAATTTCCACGTTCAAGTGTTGTACGTAATGTTATAAGGAAATCCTCATAATTGTAATCCCAAATTTGTTAAGTTACCCTATCGGAAAAGGGGGTAAAGATTTGAATACATTATTGGAAGAAATCAAAGCGTATAAAGAACAATTCAAACAAAAGGCACCAGCTGAAAAGCAACGATTGATGGCACAGGCGACGCAAGAATTGAAAGATTCGGGGATGGCGTCCGGTCTAGTAATAGGCGATCAAGCACCGATGTTTGAATTGCCTCATGCGGACGGAACTCAAATCGATTTGAAGGTACTTCTTCAAAAAGGACCTGTTATCGTCACGTTTTATCGCGGTGGATGGTGCCCCTACTGTAACCTCGAACTCCGAGCGTATCAGCGAGAATTGGCACAAATCGAGGAAAAAGGTGCGACACTCGTGGCCATCAGCCCGGAAACGCCAGATTATTCGCTATCGACGAAAGAAAAGAACGAGCTCGACTTTTACGTATTGAGTGACGTGGACAACCATGTCGCACGACAATTCGATCTCGTCTTTGATATGCCAGATTACTTAATTGAGATTTACGAAGCATCCGGACTTCACGTTGATTCACATAACGGGAATGAGGACTGGCAGCTTCCGAAGCCAGCGACATTCATCATTCAACCAGATGGCACGATTTCATTCAGTGATGTACCCTCTGATTATACGGAACGTGTCGACCCGAAAACAGTCATCGGAAAATTGTAAAAAGTGAGGAGATGACACGTGTCATCTCCTCATCTGTTTTAAAAAAAGACTGTAGAGGGATCTACGGTCACTAAGCTTAGGCTCCCATAATTGAATCATGACGGGTCGTTTCCCAACCATATGCCACTTCGCGGAGCAACAATTCGCCAAACTTCCGATCTTTTTGGTCGATGACCTGTCCTTGTTTCCGCTCATAAAATGTACGGAACGGATTCATCTCAAGCGCCCAAATCAAAAGTCCCGCCTCACACATGGATTGGACGGCATGTTCAAGAAGAGCGGACCCGATTCCGTTCCCTTGATGATTCTCCAAAATATAGATGGCATATACTTCGTTCGTATGGTTCGGATACTCCCCTGTTCGCTCTTCGCCGTAAAGGACGAAACCCACAATCTCATCATTCACAATCGCCACAAAACCGGCTATTTCTTGCCGATGAAGCGCTGTCCGCAACCGTTCTGCCCATTCAATGGAACCGGAAGAAACTTTTAATAAATACTCAGTTGGTACGATCCCCCGATAGGTCGTACGCCATCCGTTCACACGCACTCTCGCAATCCCATACACATCATCTGGTTTGGCGACCCGAATGTCCAATGTGACCCCCTCCTAACCCGAAGCTTTACAAATAGTTTACCACAAATCCCCAACTCACAATCCAAGATTACGTGAATTTTGATCGTTCTTCCAACACAAAAAAAGAGACGCCACCTCCACTGAGGCAACGTCTCTCGTTGATTATGCAACGTCTTTTGATTGAACCTGTGTTGACGATGTTAAAGGTTTTTTCAAGAATGACAAGAGCAGTGCTCCAATCAAGGCTCCGGCAAGAATCGCGAGGGCGTAAAGACCCATGCTCATGACGACGTTTCCAGCTCCTTCAAGAAGTGGGAAGACGAAGACTCCACCGTGTGGCGCTGGCAATTGGATAGCGAAGAAGGCTGACAATCCACCAGCGATGGCTGATCCGAGAATCGCTGACGGCAATACCCGAATCGGGTCGGCCGCTGCAAACGGGATGGCCGCTTCCGTAATGAACGAGGCACCCATGATATACGCTGTCTTCCCGGCTTCACGTTCTTGTTTCGAGAACTTTTGACGGGCGAACACAGTCGAAGCGAATGCGACGAGAAGCGGTGGTACCATCCCACCGGCCATGACAGCTGCCATGATTTCTTGGTTACCGGCAGTGAGTGCCGCTGTACCAAAGACGTAGGCTGTTTTGTTGATCGGACCACCCATATCGACGGCCATCATTCCACCGACGATAACACCGAGCAAGATGGCGTTGGCACCGCTCAGGCTGTTCATGACATCCATCAACCATGTCATGAAGGCTGCGATTGGTTTATTGACAACAAGTAACATAATCATACCGGAAATAAATGATCCAAGTAACGGATAGAGCAATACCGGTTTAATTCCTTCAAGCGAGGCCGGTAGTTTAGAAAGTGCTTTAACCAAGAAGAGGACGACATATCCGGCAAGGAAACCGGCGATGAGTCCGCCGAGGAATCCGGCGCCACCTTGGCTGGCTAATAAACCAGCGACAAGACCTGGTGCGAGACCTGGACGGTCGGCGATTGACATCGCGATGAAACCGGCAAGAATCGGGACGAGGAAGCTAAAGGCTGCACCACCGATTGTGTTGAGTTGTGCCGCAAATTCATTGAATGACGGGTCATCTGGGTTTGCCGAGTTGATGCCCCAGAAGAAGCTGATGGCGATCAAGAGACCACCAGCGACGACGAGTGGGAGCATCGCGGATACACCGCTCATCAAGTGCTTGTAGATGCCTGTGCGCTGTTCTTTCGTCCCACCTGACGAACCGGTTCCCCGATACACCGGTGCGTCTTGTTTGACGGCCCGGTTGATCAACTCTTCCGGCTTCCGGATGCCTTGGGCGACCGGGACTTCGATAACATGTTTTCCGGCGAACCGGTCCATCTCGACGGCTTTATCGGCCGCGACGATGATGGCAGTCGCTTTCGCGATATCGGCAGCTGTCAATTCGTTTTTGACACCGGTCGAACCGTTCGTCTCGACTTTGATGTCAACTCCCATCGCCTCTGCTTTTTGCTTCAAGCTATCGGCAGCCATGTACGTGTGCGCGATACCCGTTGGACAAGCCGTGACAGCAAGGATGTAAGGCGCGTCCGCTTGAACCGGTTTCGAAGCAACAGGAGCCGCCTCAGCCGCTTCTTTTTCTTCGATGGCCCGAATGACGTCATCTTCTGATGTGGCCGCATAGAGACGTTCTTGGAACGCTGGATCCATAAGGAAGACCGATAATTTCGAGAGTGTTTCCAAGTGTTCGTTATTGGCGTGCTCCCCGGCAGCGATCATGAAGAACAAGCGGCTGTCTTGGCCGTCGAGTGCTTCGTAATCGATTCCTTCCGAGCGTCCGAAGGCGATGGCCGGTTGTTTGACGGCTTTCGTCTTCGCGTGCGGGATGGCGATCCCTTCACCGAGTCCGGTCGTACTTTGTGCTTCACGTGCGAGAATCGCGTCGCGGTAGCCGTTACGGTCCGATAGTTTGCCAGCGTGGTCGAGCACGTCGACGAGTTCTTCGATGACTTCGGCTTTCGAACGGCTGCGGAGATTCAGTTGAATCGTGTCCTTTTTAAGAAGGTCCGTGATGTTCATGTTGTTTCCTCCAATCGAGATAGTGGGGTGACGCTGACTTCGCCGACCAAGCGGTCCACGTCTTCTTTTGTGCACAGCCCGAACGTATATGCAGACGCGCTGCCGGTCGTGACCGCATAGCGGAACGCCTCGGTTGCGTCGTGGTCGAGAATGTTGGCGACGAATCCGGCGACGAGTGAATCGCCTGCGCCGACCGAGTTGACGAGTTTGCCACGCGGTGTGTTCGCCGTATAAGCGCCTGAAGCGTTCACGAGCATCGCACCGTCACCGGCGAATGAGACGATGACGTTTTGAGCACCGCGTTCGACCAACTGCTCCGCATATGGAAGTGCCTGCTCGAACGTCTCGATGTCTGTATCGAACAGTTCACCGAGTTCATGGTGGTTCGGTTTAATCATGAGCGGTTTGAGTGAGAGGACTTCGAGCATCGCTTCCTTCGTCGTATCGACGACGAACTCGGCACCGTTTGCCCGAACCGTCTCAGCGAGCGTGCGGTAGAGTGTATCCGGCAGATTGCCCGGAATGCTTCCGGCGAGGACGACGATGTCGCCCGGTTGAACGTGATCGAACTGACGCGTCAACCGTTCAAGTTCCGTGTCCGAGATGACCGGTCCGCTCGCGTTCAATTCCGTCTCTTCTTGCGCTCGAATCTTGACGTTGATGCGCGTCTGACCATCGACTTCGACGAAATCGGTTTGGACGCCTTTGTCGGTCAGCGCCTTCTTGATGAAGTCTCCCGTCGTGCCGCCGACGAATCCTAACGCGACCGTGTCGACGTCATATTCACGTAAGACGAACGCGACGTTGATGCCTTTTCCTCCGGCCCGTTGCGTCGTCTCTTGAATCCGGTTGACTTCACCGAGGACGACCTCAGGGAGCGTCACATAATAATCGATTGAGGGGTTCAGTGTTAACGTGTAAATCATTGGGCGTTCACCACCTTTGTGATTGATTGAATTGAACTGACGCTTGTCGAGTCGCTCCATGTGACGAGTGTGGCCGCTTCGAGCGGTGCCACCCGACTGAACGAACGTTTCCCGAATTTTGAATCGTCCGCCAAAATGTACGCCTCGCGAGCCAGTTCGATTGCTGTTTTTTTGACGAGTGCCTCTTCCGGGTCTGGGGTCGTGTACCCGGCCTCTAGGTCGACGCCATTGATGCCAAGAAAAGCGAGGTCGACCCGATAGTTCATCATGCTCTCTCGAGCGTTATAACCGACGAGTGCCTGTGTCGACCGTTTCAACTCACCGCCGATCACGAACGTCTTGATATCGAGGTCGAACAAGTCGTTGGCGATCGGTAAACTGTTCGTCACGACGATGACGTCTTTTCCATCTAAAAAAGGAACCATCGCTTGCGTCGTCGTCCCGGCATCGAGATAGACGGACATCCCGTCTTCGATGAATGTCGCGGCCTTCCGTGCAATCGCGACTTTTTCATCGACGTGTTGATCTCGTTTCTCCTCGAACGTCGGCTCCTCTTCGTAGCGGGCCACGAGCGTTGCGCCGCCGTGTACCCGTTCGAGATAACCTTCTGCTTCGAGGTCGGTCAAATCCCGGCGAATCGTCGACTCCGACGATGCCGTCAACTCGACCAATTCTTTCAATTTGACAATCTTTTGCTCCGACAGACGTTGCAAAATCAGTTGATGTCGTTGCTTCGTTAACATCATATTCCCTCCGTAGCTCTAATATAAAGCGTTTTCATTTAAAAAACAATCATAAACATTCAAAAACATTCATCTTTTTTTACGTTGTCACAATTATAACATAAAAAACGGTCACTTAGTGACCGTTTTTGACAGTTCATTATCGTTTCATCAACCAATCGTTCAATCGGCGGATGAGTTCGGGATGAAGCGGCGCCTCAATGGCGTCCCGATATTCCTTATGCAACGTGAGGAGCGCGTGCGGACTCGTCCGTTCGACGAGCAAGTGGTTCATGTCATGGATGATGTGGCTGTCGACGTCCCCTTTCGTCCGAATCGAATGGACGTGCTCCGGTGGGACTTGGACGTCGCGGTCGCCGGTCAGGGCGAGCACGGGAACACGCACATGTTCGAGCCGCTCCCGGACGTCATAGGATGCATGCTCGCGAATCCACTTGGCGTTGACGACTTGGCCGCGGTACTTGAAAGCGGCGACATTCGTCCGTAACGACCGTTCGAGCAAATCGTCTTGGCGCTGACGAATCTTCTTCGGGACGCCGGTCAATCGATAGAACACGCCCTTGAGTCCTTTCACCGAACCGACTTCAGTTGCAAGTGCGTCGGCTTGCAACAAAAACATCTTCTTCGAGGAATCGTTGAATCCGGCGAGAAGAATCAGTCCGGCCGCGTTCGTCTCGAGCTGGACCGCCGGGGCGATGACGGCCCCTTCGCTGTGGCCGAGCACATACATGTCCCCTGCGTCCGGCTCCTGTTCGATGGCGTTGACGACGGTGATCGCATCTGTCACCAGGTCGTGCAGACCGACTTTATTGAAATCACCGTCCGATTCTCCGATGCCTTGTTTATCATACCGATAGACGTTGACACCCATCTTAAAGAGCGCCTCGGCCAGTTTTTTATATGTGCCGAATTGGGATGGTCCCAAATTGCCGTCTCTGTCGCTCGGCCCGCTCCCGCTGAGCAGGACGACCGTCTTTCGGGGCTCGCCGTGGGTCATCCACGTACCGGCCAGTTGTCCATAATTCGTTGTCACGTTCAGTTGTCGTTCCATCGTATCGCCTCCCCTTTCATCATACCGAAGTATTTAAGAGAGGACGAGTGTTTATCCGTAAAGAAAAGACGTTCTTATTAGGAACGTCTCGGGAAAAATCGTTTCATTGAGTGATCAGCCACTGCTTCAGCCATTCAACTTGCTCTTCCATCACTTCATTGGATAGACGATCTAGATTATCGTATTCAGTATGCAAGTCATAAACCGCCAACCGCGAATCGCTCAGGACGGCTAGAGGTAAGTCAGCTTCTCCGTAGCTGTCCAGACTTGAACTGCCTAATATCGTCACATCAAGTGAGTCGAACGGTTCTGTCTCTAAAAAGGAGTGGCGTTTCATCCCAATCGTTCGAATGTAAAGTGGGTCGTCGCCCGTTCCTATGGCATCTAACTGCAGAATCGTCTTTACCGATGGTTGACGCTCTTTCAATTGAGCGAGATAGTCATCACTTGCCTCTTCTCCAAACCCACTACCATTTAAAAAAACGTAGCGGATTGTGGCATCGGTTTTCACACCGTCCATCTTTTCTAATAAATGATAAAGGACGGAAGACCCACTAACGCTTGAGAGGACATGATCCCCTTTCCACGAAGCGTCAAGGCGAGACATGATGACAATTTCTTCATCCCCTTCCCCTTGTTGAACATACTCTATATACGGTATTTCTTCGCGGTACGGTTCGATGACAATCATTTCGCCATCACGAAAAGCTTTGGCCGCCTCTCCATCGACTCCGGTACCCCCAATCGGTAATGTATAGGAAACAATCACGAAGCCGCTCTCATCCGGTTCATTTGGATGCGGTGTAATGACGTAACCGGCTGCCCCTGCTTCAGCGAGTTTACCTAAGTAACGGTTGGCCGCTTCATCATTATCGATGACCCCGTAATAATCTGACGTATAGGCCGTATGCGACTTTTCGAGAGAAGTGTCTGTCATCGGCAACACAATCACTTTGCCTTCCACTTGTTCGATGGGGTCATCCCAGTTCATATGTAAAAGTTCACCTTTGATCTCCTGTTCGAGCGCCATGCTCGAGTATCCTTCAAAATAATCGTCGCCTAGATAAATGTCCGTCCAATAAGTAGAGCGCTCCACGTAATGGACGACACGCTTCGCACTCACTTCTAGCTCTGTACCAAATGTGTCAAAAAACTCAAAACTATCATAACTATCTGCATCCCGATCTTGTGACGCAAAATATTCAGCCGTTTCATAAGGACTTGTTGATGAAAGCGGATTGAAATAAAGAAAAACGGTAAATAGTGCCGACAGTAAGCTGTACATAATTGTCATTTGCGTATCTCCATCAAAATTACTCACCAATAAATGGTTGTATTATCCTATTATATTAAGTGATCTGACAATTGTATATTTCTTTTCACAAAAAAACGGCTTCCCTCTGAATGAGGGAAACCGTTTGATTGGTGCAAGACTTATACGCCTTCGTAAGCAGCGTACATAATCTCTTTCAATTCTTCAACGAGCGGCATTTTCGGGTTAGCCGTCGTACATTGGTCTTCAAACGCGTCGACTGCCATCTTGTCGACTTTCGCGTCGAGGTCCGCTTTCTTGATGCCTTGGGCTTTGAACGAGAGCTTGATGTTCAAGCGCTGACCAAGCTCGATGATCGCTTGGATGAGCGATTCGACGCCTTCTTCCGTCGTGCTGGCTGGAAGTCCGAGGTAGCGCGCGATTTCAGCGTAACGCTCGTCGGCGATGAATGACTCATATTTCGGGAACGCCGCGAGTTTCGATGGGCGTGTCGCGTTATAGCGGATGACGTGCGGCATAAGGATCGCGTTCGTCCGTCCGTGTGGGACATGGAACTCGCCACCGATTTTGTGTGCGATCGAGTGGTTGATACCGAGGAACGCGTTCGCGAACGCCATACCAGCCATTGTTGATGCGTTGTGGACTTTCTGACGTGCTTCGGCGTCACTGCCGTTCTCATACGCTTTCGGGAGGTAATCGAAAATCATCTTCATCGAACGAAGCGCGAGTCCATCCGTATAGTCGTTTGCCATGACCGAAACGTACGCTTCGATGGCGTGTGTCAACACGTCCATTCCTGTATCAGCCGTGATTGAAGCTGGGACCGTCATGACGAACTCAGGGTCGACGATGGCGACGTCCGGTGTGATCGCATAGTCAGCGATCGGGTATTTGACGTTGCGTTTCTTATCCGTGATGACCGTGAACGGTGTCACTTCAGAACCCGTACCTGATGTTGTCGGGATGGCGACGAACATCGACTTGTTACCGAGCGTCGGGAATTTGTACGTCCGCTTGCGGATATCCATGAATTTTTGGCGAAGGTTCGAGAACTTCTCTTCTGGGCGTTCGTAGAAGAGCCACATGCCTTTCGCGGCATCCATCGGTGATCCACCACCGAGGGCGATAATCATATCTGGTTGGAAGTGACGCATCGCTTCGGCACCGCGCATGACCGTCTCAACTGACGGGTCTGGCTCGACTTGGTCGAAGATGCGGTACTCGACGCCAGCCGGCAAGTTTTTGACGACTTTATCGGCAAATCCGAGTTTGACCATCATTTCATCCGTGACGATCATCGCCCGTTTTTTCGATGTGAGCGATTGAAGGTATTGGACCGAGTTTTTCTCAAAGTAAATCTTTTCAGGGACTTTAAACCATTGCATATTCACGCGACGTCTCGCCACCTTTTTCACGTTGAGTAGATGTTTCGCCGTCACGTTCTCAGAGACGGAGTTTTTACCGTACGACCCACAACCGAGTGTGAGTGATGGTGTCATTTCGTTATAGAGATCACCGATGCCGCCGTGTGCCGTTGGCGAGTTGACGATGATGCGGCAAGCTTTCATCCGGAGTCCGAATGCGAGGATGGCGTCGTCGTCAGTCGAGTGGATGGCTGCCGTATGACCGAGACCACCGATTTCAAGCATCTTCTCTGCGATGGCGAAACCTTCTTCACGCGATTGGACTTTGTAGGCTCCGAGTACTGGGCTGAGTTTCTCATGTGAGAGCAACTCTGTCGCACCGACCGTCTCGAGTTCGGCGATCAAGATTTTCGTATCGGCCGGGACTGTGAGTCCAGCTCGTTCGGCGATCCAGGCTGCAGGCTTCCCGACGATTTCCGGGTTGACCGCACAAGAGTCTGTTTTAATGACGAGTGTCTCGAGTTTTGCTTTCTCTTCTGGTGAGCAGAAGTAGCAACCGAGCGCCGTCATTTCGGCTTTCACTTCTTCGTACACTTCTTGGTCGACGATAATCGCTTGTTCAGATGCACAGATCATCCCGTTATCGAACGTTTTCGACAAGATGATGTCCGAGATGGCACGTTTTACTTTTGCTGTTTTGTCGATGTAGGCCGGAACGTTACCAGGACCGACGCCAAGGGCTGGTTTACCAGTCGAGTAGGCTGATTTGACCATCGCCGCTCCACCAGTTGCGAGGACCATGGCGACTCCTGGGTGGTTCATGAGCGCTTTCGTCGCGTCGAGTGACGGTTTTTCAACCCATTGGATCAAGTGTTCCGGAGCTCCCGCTTCGATGGCTGCGTCACGAAGGATGCGTGCCGCTTCACTTGAACACTGTTGTGCCGATGGGTGGAAACCGAAGATGATCGGGTTACGTGTTTTGATGGCGATGATTGCTTTGAACATCGTCGTTGATGTCGGGTTCGTGACCGGTGTGACCCCGGCGACGACACCGACTGGTTCAGCGATGTACGTGATGCCGTTTTGCTCATCGTCCTCGATGACGCCGACCGTCTTCTCGCCACGGAGTGAGTTATAAATATATTCTGTCGCAAAGATGTTTTTGATCATTTTATCTTCAAACACACCGCGACCTGTTTCTTCATATGCATGTTTCGCGAGGGCGACGTGTTGTTCGAGACCGGCTAACGCCATCGCTTGAACGATCGCATCGATTTTCTCTTGGTCGAACGTCATCAATGTCTCAAGCGCCGTGTGGGCTCTAGTGACGAGCGTATCGACCATCTGTTCTGCTGATGTTTCTACTACTGCTTTCTCTTTAACTGCCATGTTGGTTTCCTCCTCATGAATGAGAGCTTATACTGTTGACTTGATGGAGAGCACGGGGCAATCAGTTGGTTTGAGAAGAGTTTGTGCTTTCCTTCACATTCATAGAATACAATGTTTCTCGCATTTTGTGCGTGACAACAATGTGAACTCTTTCACAATATTTTTTAGGAGAATGAGGATAGGGCTTGCTTTTTCATATGACGCTCAGTAAAATCGAATGCGTTTTCATGAAAATAAAGCATATGCGATATGTAAACGCTTACATCCATTGTGTCCATGATGAGGCGAATGCGCTGTGCAAAATGTCACGGGATGAGGATTGGTCGTCCACCCTGCGCTCGGTCGTGTATAATGAAGAAAGAACCTAATTAGGAAGTGACATGATTATGCCGAGACAAGACGCAGCCGATCAGTTCGTGAAACTGATCCCATTAATTCGCCGGAAGTTATTACGTCGTTCCGACCTTCCGCAAATCCCAAACTTAAACTTTTCCCACTTTCATCTCCTCATGTTGATTGAAGATGAAGGTGCGGTCACGAACGGACACATCAGTGAGACGTTATCGATTGCCCCGCCGAACGTGACGCCGCTCATCACGAAGCTCGTCGATGAGGGCTACATCACCCGCGTCCCGGACGAACGCGATCGCCGCGTCATCTGGAATCAACTGACCGAAAAGGGCGAACTCGTCCTCCGCGAGCGTCGCGATTCGTTCCGTCGCCTGTTCGAGGACCGTCTCGCGTTTCTGAACGAGGAAGAGACGGACCGCCTAATCGACAGTTTGAAGACGTTGACGGAGATCGTCGAGAAGATGGATAAAAGCGAGGGATGATTTTTGCTCGTCAACATCCACGTCTTCTTATATAATCGAGGATGAATCAATCGAACAATGGAAAGAGAGATGACATGTAATGGGTCGTAAATGGAACAACATTAAAGAGAAAAAGGCGTCAAAAGACGCCAATACGAGTCGCATCTATGCGAAGTTCGGCCGTGAAATCTACGTAGTCGCCCGTCAAGGGGAACCAGATCCAGAATCAAACCAAGCACTCAAGTTCGTCGTCGAACGAGCGAAGACGTACAACGTCCCGCGCGCAATCATCGACCGCGCCATCGACAAAGCGAAGGGCGGCGACGAAGAGAACTTCGATGAGCTCCGCTATGAAGGATTCGGACCGAACGGCTCGATGCTCATCGTCGACACGCTCACGAACAACGTCAACCGGACGGCGTCTGAAGTCCGCGCCGCTTTCGGTAAAAACGGCGGCAACATGGGTGTCAGCGGGTCGGTCGCTTACATGTTCGACGCGACGGCTGTCATCGGTGTCAACGGCATGTCTGCTGACGACGTACTCGAACTCATGATGGAGCACGACCTCGACGTCCGTGATGTCATCGAAGAAGATGAGACGGTGATCGTCTATGCGGAACCAGAAGCGTTCCATGCCGTCCAGACTGCCTTCAAAGCAGCAGGCATCGAGACGTTTGAAGTCGCCGAGTTGACGATGCTGCCACAAAACGAGATTGCCCTCGACGACGAGTCGAAAGAACAGTTCGAAAAACTACTCGACGTCCTCGAAGACCTCGAAGACGTGCGCCAGGTATACCATAACGTTGAAGGATGACGAACGAGCGATAACTTTTCGGAGTTATCGCTTTTTTTGAACAATCGATTTGACAACCCGAAACACGTATGTTAAATTTCAAAAGTCTTTATCATATTAAAGTGATAACAAGAGAAAGAGTTTTGAATGAAAGGTGTTGGAAATGATGAATGCTGTCTTATTAGCTGTTATCGTATTATTCGCTCTTGCGATCAGTCGAGTTCACATCGTCTTATCGCTCATCCTTGCCGCCGTCGTCGGTGGTCTGGTCGGAGGTCTCGGGTTCAATGAGACGTTGACCGCCTTCAGTGACGGGCTCGGCGGAGGTGCGACAATCGCCCTTAGTTACGCGTTGCTCGGCGCATTTGCCGTCGGTCTATCAAAAACAGGGCTCCCAGACGTCCTGGCTGAAAAGTTAATCAGCATGTCAGGCCGCGACGTCACAGGCAAAAGTGTGACCCGGGTCAAGGCATTGTTGCTATCGTTCCTCTTATTACTAGCAATCAGCTCGCAGAACGCGCTACCGATTCACATCGCGTTCATCCCGATCGTCATCCCGCCGCTCCTCGTGCTGTTTAACGAGTTGAAGCTCGACCGCCGTCTCGTGGCGACGATTCTCACATTCGGTCTTGTCACCCCGTACATGTTACTCCCGGTCGGATTCGGCGGCATTTACTTGAATGAGATTTTGCTGCCGAACGTGGAAACTAACGGCATGACCGTCGGTGATGTCAACATCGTCAGCATCATGGCCATCCCGGCCCTCGGTATGCTCGTCGGTCTCATCACCGCCTTCTTCCACTATCGGAAGCCGCGTTCGTATGAGACGATTCAACTCGGACCAAGCGACTATGAGGTCCGGACGTTGAGCCCGCTCAAGATTTGGCTCACGGCCGTTGTCATCCTCGTCGTGCTCGTCGTACAGCTTCAAACCGAGTCGATGATTGCCTCGGCTGTCACAGGACTCATCTTGTTGACGTTACTTCGCCTCATCCCTTGGTCAGAGGCCGATGACATCTTCACGAGCGGCATGCGCATGATGGCCTTTATCGGCTTCGTCATGATTGCAGCAAGCGGTTTCGCCGCCGTCATCCGCGCGACCGGTGCCATCGAACCACTCGTCAGTGGTGCGAGCGGCATTATGGGTGACTCACAATTTATCGCCGCACTCGTCATGCTCCTCGTCGGACTAGTCATCACGCTCGGCATCGGTTCGAGTTTCTCGACGGTTCCAATCATCGCGGCCATCTTCGTCCCGCTTTGCATCCAGTACGGTTTCTCGGTCGAGGCGACGATCGCCATCATCGGGACGGCCGGTGCGCTCGGTGACGCCGGTAGCCCGGCGAGTGACTCGACACTCGGCCCGACGAGTGGCTTGAACGCCGACGGTCAACACGACCACTTGCGTGAGACGGTGTGGCCGACGTTCCTTCACTACAATATCCCGCTCATCATCTTCGGTTTGATTGCCGCCATGGTATTGTAATCACTTCCGATTTCGCCGCGCGTAAATCGTGCCGAGCAAGACGAGCACGAGTAAAAACCAAATCCCGGTATACATGAGGATTTCGATAATCATTGCTAACTCCTCCTAAATATCCATGTAAAAAAGGAGCGACATCGCGTCGCTCCTTTTTATGATGAAGTTTTTAGCTGTTGTTGACAAGTGTTCAAGTATCCGTCGACGGTATCCGCGACTTCGCGACCTTCCCGGATCGCCCAAACGATCAAACTTTGTCCCCGTCTCGCATCCCCTGCGACAAACACACCCTCGACGTTCGACGTATAGTCATGGTTCGCCTCGATGCCGACCTTCCGGAGTTCACGTTCCGGTCGTTCGAATCCGATGGCGACAAGCACGAGATCGGCTGGATATGTCTCGACCGAACCGTCGACGACGAAGAATGTCGCCTGTCCGTCCGGTTTGACGATTTTCTCCATCCGTTCCGTCTCAATCCCGACGACCTGATCCCCTTGTTTGATGACCCGGTTCGAACGAATCAAATACGTACGCGGGTCACGGTCGAAGTGTTCGATTGCTTCCGCATAGGCATAATCGGTCGACAACGTGTCCGGCTGGAGCGGCCATGGCCGTTCCGGCGCCCGGAACATGCCTTTCTCCGGGTGCTTCCCGAACTGTGTCACCGACTTGGCGCCTTGACGGATCGCCGTCGCCACACAGTCCGCGCCCGTGTCACCGCCACCGATGACGATGACGTCTTTCCCGTTCGCGTCGTATCGGGCGTCGAGCGATTTCCCGCCGAGCGTACGCGTCGACTCGGTCAAATAATCCATCGCCGGCTCAACGCCTGTGGCATCATCCCCATCGATGCCGAGCGTACGTTGCTTTTGAGCCCCCGTCGCGAGAATGACGGCATCGTACGTGTGACGGAGTGACTCAATCGTCACATCGGTCCCGACGTTGACGCCCGTCTTGAAGCGAATCCCCTCCGCCTCGAGTAAACGTACACGACGCCGGACGACATCTTTCTCGAGCTTCATGTTCGGGATGCCATAGAACAACAGGCCGCCCGCCTCATCCGCTTTCTCATAAATCGTGACCGCATGACCGAGCTGATTCAACTGATCGGCCGCCGCGAGCCCGGCCGGCCCGCTGCCGATGATGGCGACACGGCGTCCGGTCCGTTTCTCGACGTGACGAGGTTTGACCCAGCCTTCCTCGAACGCCCGGTCGATAATCGTCCGTTCGATCGATTTGATGGCGACCGGGTCCTCACTGATGCCGAGCGTACACGAGCCTTCACACGGCGCCGGACAGACACGACCCGTGAACTCCGGGAAGTTATTCGTCTCCATCAATCGCTCGTAGGCCCGATACCAATCTTGATCCGAGACAAGCTTGTTCCACTCCGGAATCAAGTTATGGATCGGACAACCGATCGTCTCTTGTCCGATCATGTCCCCGACGTGACAGAACGGGGTGCCGCAATCCATGCAGCGCTCGGCTTGTTTGACGATTGGTCCGTCTTCCATGCGGGAAGCGTATTCTTTATAATCATGAACCCGTTCGACGACAGAACGCTCCGGCAATGTCTGTCGTGGGATATCGATAAATTTATGTCTCATACTCCCCCTCCTTCAGTCACGACACGGAATAGTTCGAGGGCGCGGTCGGCGTCACTCAATTCCGGACGCGTCGCCTCGATGTGACGCATGACGTCAAGCACGTTCGCATAGTCACGCGGCACGATTTTGACGAAGCGTTTACGTTCTTGCTCGAACGCCTCGAGCACGGCTCTCGCTTTGACACTGTCCGTATGGAACTGGTGCATCTCGAGCAGTGCGTAAATCTGTTCGGCATCCTCGTCGGTCAATTCACGGTCGACCGAGACGAGCTCTTGGTTGACGAGCTGTTCGTACGCTTGGTCCCCGTACAGATAGGCGACCCCGCCCGACATCCCGGCCCCAAAGTTACGTCCGACATCCCCGAGTACGACGACCGTGCCGCCGGTCATATATTCACAGCCATGGTCGCCTACCCCTTCGGTCACGGCGACGGCACCCGAGTTACGGACGGCAAACCGTTCTCCGACGTGACCGTTGAAGAACGCCATCCCGGACGTCGCCCCGTAGAGACAGACGTTCCCAGCGATGACTTGTTCACTCTCTTCGAACGGGGCATGTTTCTCGGCGATGACGGCGAGCTTTCCGCCGCTCAAGCCTTTCCCGACATAGTCGTTGGCGTCGCCGATAACCGAGATGGTGATCCCGTTCGGCAAGAAGGCACCAAGGCTTTGTCCGGCCGAGCCGCTGAGTCGGAGTGAAATCGTGTCCTCGGCGAGTCCGACGTTGCCATGCACTTTCGTCACTTCATGACCGAGCATCGTTCCGACGGCGCGGTCCGTATTGCGGACACGTCCGACGAAGAACGTCGGTTGGAGCGATTTGATGGAACGCGAGACGGCTGGAATCAATTTGCGGTGATCATACGACTGATAGGCCGGATGGGCCAACTCCTCTTTCTCCGGCAAAGCCGTCGGAATCGACAACATCGGCGTCAAATCGAGCGTTTTCGCTTTCGGATGCGCTTGTTTCCAGGCACTCTCCTCCAATAAATCGGTCCGACCGATGACGTCACGAAGCGAGGTCGCTCCGAGCGAGGCTAAAATCTCCCTTACTTCCTCGGCGAGAAACGTCATCAAGTTGACGACATGTTCGGGTTTCCCCATGAACTTCGCACGCAACGCCGGATCTTGGGTCGCGACACCGACAGGACACGTATCGAGGTGACACGCCCGCATCATGATGCAACCGAGCACGACGAGCGGTGCCGTCGCGAATGCGTATTCCTCGGCACCGAAAATGGCGGCGAGGACGATATCGCGTCCGGTCATGAGTTTGCCGTCAGTCTCGAGCGTGACGCGGCCCCGAAGCCCGTTCAACGCGAGCGTCTGGTGCGTCTCGAGCAGACCGAGCTCCCACGGGAGTCCTGTATGCTTGATTGACGTCCGCGGCGACGCCCCGGTCCCACCGTCATAACCGCTGATGACGATCGTATCGGCGTTCGCCTTGGCGACACCGGCTGCAATCGTCCCGACGCCTGACTTCGAGACGAGTTTGACGCTGATTTTCGCGTTCGGATTGACATGCTTCAAGTCAAAGATGAGTTGCGCTAAATCTTCAATCGAATAGATGTCGTGGTGTGGTGGTGGCGAGATGAGACCGACACCTGGGACGGAGCCGCGCACTTCGGCGACCCATGGATATACTTTGTTCCCAGGCAATTGTCCGCCCTCACCCGGTTTCGCCCCTTGCGCCATCTTGATTTGAATCTCATCGGCGTGATACAAGTATTCGGCCGTCACGCCGAAACGTCCACTCGCGACTTGCTTGATGCGACTAACGCGTTCACTGCCGTCCTCGTCAGGGGTGAACCGCTTCCGGTCTTCCCCGCCTTCCCCTGAGTTACTCTTGCCGCCGATTCGGTTCATGGCGATGGCGAGTGTCTCATGGGCCTCTTTTGACAAAGATCCGAACGACATCGCTCCCGTCTTGAAGCGACTGACGATTGATGCGACCGACTCGACCTCGTCGAGTGGAATTGCATCCTGTTGTTTAAATGCGAACAATTGGCGCAAGAATTGACCTGATGACTCATGGAGCTTGACGTAGGCGTCATAATACCGGCGCTCGTTCTCGCGGCAGGCTCGTTGTAAGAGGTGAATCGTCTTCGGGTTGAAGGCGTGTTCTTCCCCATCGGCGCGCCACTGGAAGTCGGTCCCGGCCTCGAGTGGTCGCTCGCGCTTATAGGCGGATTCGTGCTGCCGGCGCGACTCGTCTTCAAGTTCGGTGAAACCGATACCAGACAACTGTGACGTCGTCCCGCGGAAATGGCGTTCAATCAAAGCGCGGTCGATACCGACCGCCTCGAAGATTTGTGCACCGCGGTAACTTTGTACGGTCGAGATGCCCATCTTCGACATGATTTTCACGATGCCGTCGACCGAGGCCGTCTGATAGCGGCGGACCGCCTCATCGAACGAGTACGAAAGTTGACCGGCCTCGACCGCCTCGGCGATTGTCGCATAGGCGAGATACGGATAGACGGCGTCGGCGCCGTAACCGATTAAGGCGGCCGCTTGATGGACCTCGCGAACTTCACCGCTCTCAGAGACGAGACTGCATGATGCCCGTAGGTCGACGCGAATCAAGTGCTGGTGGACGGCGCTCAATACGAGTAGCGCTGGCATCGCGAGCATATCTTCATTCATGTTTCGGTCCGACAAGACGATGACGTCGGCACCGTCGCGGATGAGCGCCTCGACTCGCCCGAACAACGCCTCTAACGAAGCCTCCAAATCGTGTGTATATGACGTATCGACCCGTTCGACGCGCAACGTCTCGTTCACTTTTTCGAGTGCGACCGCATCGAGGAACGGGTGCTTGAGCCAGACGCGACGGGCGTGACCACGGCCGGTATGGACCGGGTTCGCTTGTGGCCCGAGCCATGTGAATGTCGCCGTGACGATTTTCTCACGCAATGCATCGATCGGCGGGTTCGTGACTTGGGCGAAGTGCTGTTTGAAGTAATGGAACAAAGAGCGTGGCCGCTCAGACAACACCGCGACCGGTTGGTCATGTCCCATCGACCCGATTGGATCCTTTTTTTCGAGGATGAGCGGGACGAGATATTGTTCAATGTCCTCTTTCGTGTATCCGAACGCACGCTGCTTTCGATGCAGGTCGGCGACGAACGGCTCGTCGACCGGTCCATCGCTGAGTTCGGTCATCTGCTTCAACCATTTACCGTACGGCTCGGCCCGTGCGATCGTCTGTTTGATTTCCGCGTCCGGGATGAGTCGTTTCGACTCCAAGTCGATTAATAACAGCTGCCCAGGACGGAGTCGTTGCTTCGACTTCACGTTCTCGGCTTGTACCGGGATGACGCCGCTCTCTGACGACAAAATGAGCTCACCATCCAGTGTCTCGATATAGCGCATCGGTCGTAGTCCGTTTCGATCCAAGATGGCCCCGATTTGACGGCCGTCCGTGAAGACGACACCGGTCGGCCCATCCCAAGGCTCCATGATCGACGAATGATATTGATAGAAGTCTTTTTTGAACGGGTCTATTTTTACTTCCGCGAACGGCTCAGGGATGAGCATCATCGCCGTATGGGCGATGGACCGTCCGGTGCGTGTGAAGAACTCGAAGGCGTTGTCGAGCATCGACGAGTCGCTTCCCGTCTCTTGAAGGACCGGGAACAGCTGATTGACATCCTCGAACAAATCGGTCGAGGTCACGCCTTCACGAGCCCGCATCGCATCGATGTTTCCGCGGAGCGTATTGATTTCCCCGTTATGGACAATCATACGGTTCGGATGCGCCCGTTCCCATGACGGGAACGTGTTCGTCGAGAAGCGGGAATGGACGATGCCGAACGTGCTCTTAAAGGACGGCGCCTGCAAATCGAGATAGAAGCGCTCGATTTGTTCCGGCGTGAGCATCCCCTTATAGACGATCGTCTTTGTCGACAAGCTCGGCATGTACAGGTTCAACGCTTCGGTCTTTTCAATCGTCCGCCGGAGCTGATAGAGCGTCCGCTCGTTCGAGTCATAGTCCGCGAACGGGCACGAGACGAACCATTGATAGATGGTCGGCTGTGTCACGCGGGCATGTTCACCAATCGCATGTGGATTGACCGGGACTTCGCGCCAGGCGATGGTCGCAAAATCGAATTCGTCGGCGATTGCTTCCATCTGACGTTGCTTGTCCTGCAGTCTCGACTCATCCGGTTGGAAAAAGACCATTCCGACTGCATAGCGACCTGGCGTCGGCAAATTCATCGTCTCCAGGAACAGTTCGTGCGGCAGCTCGGTCATGATGCCCGCGCCGTCTCCCGCATCGATGACCCCTTGTCCGCCACGATGTTCTAGCTTGCAGAGCATCGACAGCGATTTACTAACGATGTCATGTTTTTTCTCTCCATTTAGGTTGACATATAGCCCAATGCCACATGCGTCTTTTTCGAATCGTGAATCGTACAAGCCTGTTCGCTTCATCGAATCAACCCCTCTCTCTCGATCTTGTTTCGTAAATTTTATTTTGTTCTAAATATTCTGATAAATCAAGTGGGTTGTATACTATTCTGCATAACACAAATCGTCAAAGTCATAATTGAAAGCGGATTCATTAGCTTTATCAAGCTATTTATGAAAACCACTTATAATCTATAAAGAATAATTATCCATCAAATATATTAGTATATAGGTTCACAAGAACTTAAATATTCACAAGAAAAAACGATAACCAAATTAGGCTACCGCTTCAACTTCAACCAACTTATTCGACCGTCTTGCGAGAATGGTGTAAAAATGCCCGTGGCTTCTTCCAAATGATCAAGCCTACATAACCGAGCGTGAGCAAAATCAAGGCGCTGACGAGGACGACGTAAAGCGTTGCTTCCTCGATTCGCGCGAAGATGGCAATGTACGCCCAGACGAAGACGAGCGGATAGATGAAGTCACGATGCCACCACATGAAGACGAGTGCTAGGACGACCCCGACCATGAGCATGAGCGACGTCCAAGCAAGCTCGTCGAGTCCGAGCACGGTTGTGACCCGCTCCCGATTCATGACGACGAACACGTTGACGATCGTCGCGACGGACACCCAGCCGATATATATCGAGAATGGGAACCGGTCGAGCCAGCTCGTCGACGTCCGGAAGGCGATGTAATAGAGCCAAGCGAGCGTCGCCAAGAACGCGACCATGACGACGAGCGAGGCGATGAACCACTCGTTCGTAAACGTGAGCAACCAAAGGCCGTTCAAGATACACGAGACGAGAAAGCCCGCTTTCATCCGATTCGCCTGCCGGTTCGCGACCGACCCTTTCTTCAATTGCAAGACGAGCCAGACGGCGAGCGCGACATAAATCACGCCCCAAATCGAGAACGCATAGCCGGCCGGTTTGAAGTAAATATCGATGCGGTCCGACACAGCAGCGTTTTCACCGCTCGCGAAGTAGTTGATGACGACCGTCGCCAAAAATGCCAGCCAGTTAATTAAAGGCCATTTTGATAAGTCCATAAGTAGGATCCTCCGAAGAAGACCTGACACCTCCTTTATTAGCATAGTTTTCTATACCCATGTGCCAACGCTCATACACATCCGGACTAGCTCTAGGAAGAATCGCTAATTACACAATAAAACGACCCCGGTCTCAACCGGAGTCGTTTCGAAGAAGCGGCAGTGTCACCGCATTCGAGATTGCCCACCTGAATTCATGGACAAAAGCATCAATTGTTTAAAAGTCAATCTCGTCCGGGTCTGGACCGAGACGGTCATGTGTCGCCACGGAATCGATTTTCGCCAAATCGTCTGCATCAAGCGCGAAGTCGAACACATCGAAGTTCTCTTGAATCCGGTGCGGTGTGACCGATTTCGGAAGCGCGACGTTCCCCGTGTCTAAATGCCAGCGAAGCACGACTTGGGCCGGTGTCTTCCCATGTTTCTCAGCGATCTCGGCAAAGGCCGGGATATCGAGAAACTTCCCTTGCATGAGCGGGCTCCATGCCTCGACTTGGATGCCCTCGTCTTGGCAATATTCGACGAGATCAGGTTGCGGGAGTTGCGGATGGAGCTCGATTTGGTTGATGAGCGGCGTCATGAGACCTTCCTGTTTCAACGTCTCGAGATGATGCTCTTTGAAGTTCGACACGCCGATCGCCTTGATTTTACCAGCCTCATAGAGGTCAATTAAATCTTTCCATGCCTCGACGAACCCGTCGACTGGCCAGTGGAGCAGACAAAGATCTAAATAGTCAGTCTCGAGTCGAGCGAGTGATTCATCAAACGCCTCTTTCGTCCGGCGTTGGCGAATGTCTTCGTTCCAAATCTTCGACGTCAAAAAGATATCTTCACGAGTGACGCCTGATTCTTGAATCCCTTTGGCGACACCCTCTTCATTCTTATAGACGGCTGCCGTATCGATATGGCGATATCCGACTTTGAGTGCCTCGGCGACGGCCTGTGGCGCCTCCGTCTCGTTGTCGACTTGCCATACCCCAAAGCCGATCATTGGAATTTTGATACCGTTGCGTAACGTTGCGAGTTGCATACAGTCATTCCCCTTTCCAATCTGTTCGAGCTGATTGTATCATACCCGTCATTCTATTTCGAAAAACTAAATCGTCAAATCTTTTCGCGTGAAGCGTCCATAAGATAGGAGCATGCCGACGACGAGAATCCCCGCCAACAAGAAGAAAGAACGAAGCGCGGAATCCCCTTGGATTTGTGCGTTGGCGTCAAACAACGAGAAAATCGACAGCGCATTCACCCAGTCGAGCTGGTCACTAAATCCCGAGAACACGTTCGCCATTAAGAAGAGGGCGAATATCCCCCCCGTGACCATGTAGGACCGCGAGCTGTCGTCGAATAGGCTCGCGAGCACATAAGCGAGCGTTCCGAGCACGAGCAGCATCAGACCCGCGTTCAACTGAAGTGTCCACAATAAGCCGAGGTCAATCTGTAAATCGAACAACACGTTGGCGAGCATCAGACTAAGCCCATTCAGTCCGACGAGCAGGGTTGACGCCAACAAGAGTACGACCAGACTGGCCGTCACATAGCCGGCTCGTGAGATCGGGGCGGCCAAATAGAGCATGACCTCGCCTGAGTCGACGGGTTTGGCCATGAGCCGTGAGGCGAATGTGAGCGCGAACAGGATTGCCAACACGTAAAAGATGAGCCCATAGTAATTGCCGGCCAATAAATTCATGACGTTGACCATCGCCATATTTGGATCGATTTTGAACACATCGAGCAGTTCAGGTGGCAACGAATCCAGTTTACCTTCAATCAGCCCCGTCTCTTGGATGGACGGGAACACCGCCGCCAAAAAGAAGAGATAGAGGCTGGTCCCGAGCGAGTAGCCAAGAATCCAGCTCCGGTTTTGTTTAAACAGTGCCGCGATGAGAACCATTTAGTTCGCCTCCCCGTAATATTGCATGAACAGATGTTCAAGCTCGTCGGTGCCGCTCGACAATGATTGGACCTCATGACGAGCGAGCCGGTGAATCAAGTCGTTCAACTCCTCGACCGTCGACAAGTTGACAGTGACGACCACTCCATCACGCATACCAATTTCTTCGCTCAAGCGCTGAGCTGTCGCCTCGTCCTTCAATTCGATTCGATACGTCTTCTGACTATGCCGTTTCAACTCGGTCATCTCCGCTTCGATAATCATCCGACCGTCGCGGATGAGCGCGGCCCGGTCGCACGTCTTCTCCATCTCGGGAAAGTGGTGCGAACTCATCAACACTGCCTTACCCGCCGCCTTCTCCGAGATTACCCAATCGACGAGTCGTTCCTGCATGAGCGGATCGAGCCCGCTCGTCGGCTCATCGAGAATATAAACGGGCACATCTTTCATGAAACATGTAACGATGGCGAGCTTTTGTTTCATCCCTTTCGACATCTTACGCACTTTGAGCGATGTGTCAAAAGCGAACACGTTAGGCAACGTCCGTTCGCGCTCAGCACTTGTCGCATGTAGCTTTCGGGTAAGCCGGATGACGTCCTCACCGGTCATATCCTGAGGGTAATTGATTTCGCCCGGTAAATAACCGACGAGCGCCTTCACCGTCTCACTCTCGTTCCAACAGTCGTGACCCATAACGGTGGCACTACCGGAATCGGCGTGGAGCAACCCCATCAAGTGACGAATCGTCGTTGATTTCCCTGCCCCGTTCGGCCCGATGAAACCGAAGACGGTACCAGGTTCAACGGTGAACGACACGTCGAAGATGCCGTGGGATGAATCGAACCGTTTCGTCAATCCTTTCAATTGAATCACTGATCTCACTCCTTAGTTTTGAAATATATAGTTTATATGATTACAAAACTAGTATATCACGTTATTTTTTGAAATGGAAATGGTATATTGGTTACAAAACTACAAAAGAAGCGAGGATGCCCATGGATGGATTCACAAAACGGACCGAGACGAAGCGACGCGCGATTTTAGACGCGGCCATTCGACTGATGGCCGTGAAACAGTCCCGTTTCACGGTGAGCGAGCTGGCCCGCGCAGCCTCGGTCTCACCGGTATCGATTTATAATTATTTTGGTTCGAAAGAACAAGTGATCATCGCCGTCTTGACCGAGATGACGGAAGAACAGATGGGATGGATCGAGTCACAAATCGCTGACCATGTCCCGTTCGATCAATTGCTGATTGAGATTTTGTCTCGTAAAATCGAGACGGCTGGGCTGTTCGACGAGACGATTACGACGATGATTCAAGCGGACGCATCGTGGCAACAGTTGGCCGGTCGAGGCTACGCCGCATTCCGGCAATTGATTGAATATGGAAAGACGAGCGGGGCCATCGACCCCGAGCTGTCGACCGATTCGTATATACGGTACGTCCAACTCGTGCAGCAGGCGATTTTATCCGACCCGAGCCTGTCGACGTCACCGATGACCGATTCGATGCAAGATTATTTCCGATTTTTCCTTCACGGCATCATCCGGAAATAACAAAAAAGTCGCCTTCCCCTTCTCATGTATATAGTAAGGGGGTAGGCGACTTTTTATATTTCATTGTTATTTATCGTTCGTTCGGAACACGGATTCCTCGATTGGATAGAGTGACAGGTCAAGCTCGCAGTCCCCGGTCATAACGAGGTCGGCGAGCACTTTCCCGATGAACGGACCGACCGTCAAACCGGACGAGCCGAGACCGTTCGCGACGAGCAACTGCTCCGCTCCAGGCACGCGTCCGAGAATCGGAATCGAGTTCGGGGTGACCGGGCGAAAGCCGACCCGCGTCTCAATCAGTTCGGCCTCAGCGAGTCCAGGGGCCGATTCCAGCCCTTTCGAGAGCACTTCATGAATTCCGATTGCCGTCGGCCGTGCGTCGAACGCCTTGTCACGCTCATGCGTCGAACCGATGACGATTCGCCCTTCTTCAAACCCGAGCAAATAGCGGCGCCGCGGCGGCATGACGACCGGCCAGTCGGACGCATCCGTATCCGGAAGCTGCACGTGCACGATTTGCGCTTTCTCCCCGGCGACACGGGCCGTATAGCCGATCGGCTCCATCAAATCGGGCAACCACGCCCCACAGGCGAGCACAATCTCATCCGCCTCAAAGCGGACACCGTCGCACTCGACATGATAGCCGTCCGCTTCGACGAGGACGGCCGAACCGTCGACCAAGGTCACGCCACGCTTCACGGCGACCCGTTCGAGGGCCGCTCGCAATTTCTCTCCATCCACACGAGCCCCGCCTTCGACAAGGAGGGCGTCATATTCGTCCGAGAGCGGTGGAAATAGCGCTCTCGCTTCTTCCGCTGTCATCCGGGTCAACTCCCCGATTTCTGGTGCTTCTTCCCGGCGTAGCGCCGTCCGTTCTTGCATCTCGTTCAATTTCTTGTCTTCATGCAAGGCGAGCGTCCCGACACGTTTGTAGCCGGTCTCCGTCTCGCCTTCTTGTTTCAAGTCCTCGACGACCGTCGCATAGTAGTGAGCGCCGCCTTTGGCGAGCGCGTACCATGCCTTATTGCGACGCTGGGCAATCCATGGGCAGACGATGCCTGCCGCGGCGTCGGTGGCACGGCCCTTCTCTTTCCGGTCGATGACGGTGACGTCGGCTTTCCCGGCTAAATGGTAAGCGGTCGAGATGCCGACGATTCCTGATCCAATTACAATCACTTTTTTCATAACAGCTGCGCCTTCATCGGTTCGACGTCGGCTTCACATCCTTTCATAAAAAATCACCGGCCCGAAGGCCGATGATCAGTCGCGCATGGCGAGGCGATACAGTAAATCAAGAATTTCAATATAGAGCCAGATGAGCGTCACAATCAAACCGAACGCTGCGACCCATTCGAGCTCTTTCGGAGCCCGGCTCTCGACTTGACGAGCAATATAGTCGAAATCGAGGACGAGCGCGAGTGAGGCGATGATGACGATCACAAACTGCACGCCGATGGCGAGCGGTGACGAGCCCGTCATGAACGGGAGTCCTGAACCGAAGAAACTCATCCCGATTTGGACGAGATAGAGCAACATGACCGTAAAGATCGCGGCTGTGACTCCGGCACGGAACTTTTGCGTCACTTTGACGAGACCCGTCGAGTAGACGAACCACATCGCGAACGCGACGATGAACGTCGTCAAGACGGCACGGCCGACGATGCCCGGGAGCATCGCTTCAAAGAAATAGGAAATCAATCCGACGAACACACCTTCAACGATGCCATACAATGGTGCGACAACGGGTGCTGTTCTCGGTTTGAACGTGATGACGAGCGCCAAAATCAAACCGAGAATGAGCGAACCAATCATGAGCGGGAACAGCAATGCTTCTCCGATCGTCGGTACGAGCATCCACGTCGTCCCGGCGGCTGCCGTGACGAGCAAGAGTAGTGTGAACACTTTCGACCACGTGCCGGCTTTCGTCATCGGCGTGGTGCTATAAGCTGTTGTCTCCATCGATTTACGGAGAACTGGATTCGATTTAAGTCTCAACTGTCGTTAACCCCTTTATTCTATTTTCAGTGTTTGGCCATGACTTTGATGAATTCCCGCATATAGTCAGGCAGGTCAGGTGGACGGCGGCTCGAGACGATATGGCCATCAACGACGACCGGCTCATCATGCCAAATCGCACCGGCGTTTTCCATATCATCTTTAATGCCCGGTGTGCTCGTGACGTTGACACCATCGAGAATTTTGGCTGAAATCAACACCCAGCCCGCGTGACAGATTTGACCGATCGGCCGCTTCTCGTCATGCATATAACGGACGAACCCTTTCACCGAATCAAATCGGCGCAACAAGTCTGGGGACCAGCCACCTGGGACGAGGATAGCGTCGTATGATGAGATGTCGACATCATCGAACGCGATGTCCGATTTTGCCGGGACGCCGTACTTGCCGATATAGGCGTGATCCGCCTTCTCGCCGGCCAGGATGACGTTTGCGCCTTCCTCGCGCAACCGATGGACCGGATACCATAATTCTAAATCTTCAAAGTCGTCGCTGACGATTTGCAGGACATTCTTACCTTCTAATTGCATCGAATCCCTCCCTTTATTTGTCTTTCACAAGTATACCCCATAAGCCACGTGGCGAAAACAGGGACTGTCCGCCAAGTGCGCATCTCGCTCTCGATTGAATCAATTTGTTTGTGTCACGGTCACGATCACATTTCCAGCCTTTCCTCCGGCATCAACGTATCGGTGCGCCGCGACGATGTCCTCGAGCGGATAAACCGAATCGATGACAGCCTTTAACCGGCCGGCTTCAAACAGCTCGTTCAAGAAAGCCAAATCCTCTTTCCGTTCACTGGCAGGTCCTTGCCCAGCGACAGAACTGAATTTCCCGTGTGCGGCGACATGTTTCCGGGCCATCCGCTTATCGATTTTACCAGCCGCATCGAACACAGCGTCGTATGTGGTCAGTTTCTCGTCGTAGCCGTCTATGGTGTAGTCAATCATCACGTCCGCGCCGAGATTTCTGACAAGTTCGAAGTTTCGCTCCCGACAGACTGCCGTTACGTGAGCCCCGTAATATTTCGCGATTTGAACGGCCATCGAACCGACTGCCCCGGACGCCCCGTAAATTAATACGGTCTTCGCTTGTTCGATGTTCGCTTTACGCAAAAAGTGAAGAGTCGTCGTCCCGCCGAACGGCAAGCTGGCTGCTTCGACAAAACTAGCGTTGTTCGGCATGCGCTCGACACATTTACTCGCTTTGACACACGCATATTCAGCATAGCCGCCGAACCGCATCCCGGTCAGTGCATAGACGCGGTCGCCGACCTTGAACTGCTCGACACGACTGCCCGTCTCGACGACCTCGCCTGCCAAGACGACACCGAGAATCGGTTGGCGCGGTGCCTTGAAACCGACGACGATTCGCATCGGCAGCTTGCCTAGAGCCGGTACATCGAGTGACCGCAACCGCCGGTCACCTGAATGGACGGCTGTCGTATGGACTTGAATCAATAACTCGTCCGATTTTGGCACAGGCTTGTCGACCTCTTGGAGTTGCAACACGTCCGGTGGTCCATATGCGGTACAAATCACTGCTTTCATCATGTTCCTCCTCACAAGACTGAACAAAACAATGAGCTGTCACGACAAAGGATTTTTGCACGGTTTAATCTACTATTGTCACATCTTCAACTTGTGAAACGTCAGCGTATAAAAAAATTGAAATACACTTATCTGTGACGTAGCTCTACTATATATTGTGTCATTTACTGATATTTTATATGAAATCTTACTATTTTTTGATAGGGTAAAGAAGAATGAACGAAGGAGGTATTTCTACTATGAAACAATACCATGATTTATGCACCCATATCCTCGAGCACGGTGTCGTCAAAGAGGACCGCACCGGGACCGGGACGACGAGCGTGTTCGGTTACCAGATGCGGTTCAATCTTCAGGACGGATTCCCCCTGGTCACGACGAAAAAACTACATACCCGCTCAATCATCCATGAACTGCTCTGGTTCATCACCGGCGATACGAACGTCAAGTATCTTCAAGATAACGGTGTCCGCATTTGGAACGAGTGGGCAGACGAAGACGGCAATCTCGGCCCTGTCTACGGGGCGCAGTGGCGCTCGTTCCCGAAACCAGACGGCACGAGTGTCGACCAACTCGCGCAAGTGATCGAGCAGATTAAGACGAACCCTGATTCGCGTCGCCTCATCGTCTCGGCATGGAATCCAGGGCAACTCGAGGACATGGCGCTCCCGCCGTGCCACCTGTTGTTCCAATTTTACGTCGCGGACGGCAAACTATCATGCCAGCTCTATCAACGTAGCGCTGACACGTTCCTCGGCGTACCATTCAACATCGCGTCATACGCCTTGCTCACGCACATGGTCGCCCATGTGACCGGCCTTGAGGTTGGCGACTTTGTCCATACGCTCGGCGACGCCCACATTTACCATAACCACCTCGAACAAGTGAACCTTCAATTGACACGTGAGCCACGCCCGCTCCCGACATTGAATATCTTGCGAGATGTGACGTCGATCGAGGACTTCCGTTTCGAGGACTTCGAAATCGTCGGCTATGACCCGCATCCTCATATCAAAGGAGCGGTCAGCGTATGATCGTCCACGTCGTCGCCATCGGAAGCAATCGAGAAATCGGGAAAGATAACGCCTTGTTGTGGCGCCTGCCCGATGACTTGAAGCAGTTCAAAGCCATCACGACGGGCCAAACGGTCGTCATGGGTCGTAAAACGTTCGAATCGATCGGTCGTCCGTTACCGAACCGCCGCAATATCGTCGTCACGTCAGAACGATCGTTTTCAGCTGAAGGTGTCGATGTCTGGCACGACCTCGAGTCGCTCAACACCGAGACGACAGACCTTTACATCATCGGCGGCGCGACGCTTTATGAGCAAACACTCTCGATGACGGACCGGTTCTATGTTACTGAGGTCGACGGCACGTTCGAGGCGGACACGTATTATCCACCGCTGCCGGACGGGCTCACCGTGACGGACGAACAGTTCCATCCGGTCGACGAGCGGCATGCCTATAGCTTCACTTTCCGTCAATATGACAAAAGGGACATCGACTGAGTCGACGTCCCTTTTTAGTCGGGCAATTTTTCGAGCCATTGCTCGATTTTTTCAGTGATGACATCATGATGGTCCTGTTCGGCCAAGTCGTCGTATAGCGTACCGAGCTCGAGTGCCGTCCGTTTCGACAACGCTAACACATGACTGTACTTGCCACGCTGCTCTTTGACGGCCGAGAGCGTCCCTCTCGTCTCCGTCGTACTCGATTCGTCTAAAATGAACATCTCCATATGATCGTTACAGGCGTAACGGTCGTAAGGACGATAGATGACCTCGTATCGTCGATGCTGTTTCGGCAATTGTTCGGCGAGCATGGTGTACTTCTCCGGGCTCATCGTCACGTAAGCGAGCCGTTTTTCTTCCCGGACCGCCGTCGAATAACGGATGATTCGATTGCGACCGTCACGCTTCGCCTTGTAGAGCGCCTCGTCGGCGTAAGCGCACCACTCCCCGAGTGTCATCCCGGTCTGACAGACGCGCGTATAGCCGATGGACACCGTCACGTGATGCTCGTATGTAAACGTCATCTCTTCGATTCGGCTGCGGACCCGTTCGAGCACCGCATCGACGACGTGGCGCTCGGACACGTTCAAGATGATGAGGAACTCTTCCCCGCCGTAACGAATCAACTCGTCACTCGAGCGAATCGCCAAACGAACCTCCTCGGCGACGCGATGCAGCACCTCGTCCCCATACGCATGACCAAACGTATCGTTCAACTGCTTGAAATGGTCGATGTCGAGCAGCGCGAGGGTGAAGCTTTCACCGGACCGCTCTAGACGGGACATGAAGCGACTGAACGTCGCTTTCAAATATTTACGGTTGAAGGCGCCTGTCAATTCGTCGACGAGCAGCGCATTCGAGACGAGCCGTGCCTTCTCGATATGATGTCCGAGCCGCACGAGCCGCTCTTCCATCGGGATCCATTCTTCCCAATAGTCATCGAACCCATACGAGTAGGCGGCGAGTCGATAATGTTCATTCGTTCCGATCACAATGAGCGGGACGTACAGCTTCTTCATCTTGCTGACGAACGATTGGATTGCCCGCTCCGGGAAGCGTGCCCACAGTTCGACGTCCATGATGATCGCCTTCGGCACATCTTCATAATCGTATTCGACGGCTTCTTCTAACGTCTGTAAAAAGACAGGACGCGCCCCGAGCTTTTCCACCCGCGGCTTATAACGGCTGAACGTCGCAAAGTTGTTCGACAAAATCAAGACGAGGTCCTCGTCTTCTTGCTCGATGCCGAGGATCGTATGGATATATCGTTTCACCGGGGCAATCAATGCCATCGCTTCTGCTTGCGTCAGGACGGCCGGCAACTCACGCACGTCAGATTCGACACGACTGAAGATTTCAAGCAAGTGCATGAACCGTCGCTGTTTCACTTCTTGTTTCATCCAATCCAATAAAAACTCGATGTCTGTTGTTTGAATCTGTCTCGCGCTCGTGATTTGCGCCAAAATCTTATGTATACGATCTGTGAGTTGCTGCTTCATTCCCGACCCCCCAGTTTCGTTCTCCCGATATTCGCTTCTGACTATGATTATGCGACTTCATCCACGAAAATACAACTATTTACTTATTTTTTTCCTATTGTTTTACAGAAAGTTAGTGCTTACGACCTAATAGACAATAATTAAAGAGCGGTCATGGACCGCCCTTCCCTTATTTACCAACTTTTAGGTTAGGAGATGTCATCTCTTCCGGACGAATCCATTGATCGAACTGCTCTTCCGTCAATAGTGCAGTCTCGAGCGCCGCTTCCTTCAACGACGTCCCATTTTTATGGGCGAGCTTCGCGATTTTGGCTGCGTTCTCGTACCCGATATGTGGGTTGAGTGCCGTCACGAGCATGAGCGACCGTTCCACGTTGTGTGCGATGACGTCCAAATCTGGTTCGATGCCGACGGCGCAATGCACGTCGAACGAATGTAGACTGTCCGTCAACAGGCGGCACGTCTGGAGGAAGTTGTACATGATGACAGGCTTGAACACGTTTAACTCGAAGTTTCCTTGGCTCGCCCCGAATCCGATTGTCGCATCATTACCGAGCACTTGAGCCGCGACCATCGTCAACGCCTCGCTCTGCGTCGGGTTGACTTTACCTGGCATGATCGAGCTACCCGGTTCGTTTTCCGGAATCAAAATCTCGCCGATACCGGCACGCGGACCAGAAGCGAGCCAACGGACGTCATTGGCGATCTTCATCGCGTCCATGGCGAGTGCTTTCAAGGCACCATGTGTGAACACGAGCTGATCGTGGCTCGTGAGCGCATGGAACTTGTTGACGGCCGTGATGAACTGTTTGCCGGTCTCTTGCGAGATTTTCTCGGCCACGACTTCGCCGAACTGCGGATGGGCGTTGATGCCCGTCCCGACTGCCGTTCCGCCGAGAGCGAGCTCTGTCAACGGTTCGAGCGTACCCTCAATCATCTGTTTCGACAGCTCGAGCATACGGACCCAACCGCTAATCTCTTGACCGAGCGTAACCGGCGTCGCGTCTTGCAAGTGCGTCCGACCGATCTTCACGATGTCCATGAATGACTCGGCTTTCTTCGCGAGCGTCGCGTGGAGCGCCTCGATTGACGGCAACACATGGTCCTCGACTGCTAAGATGGCCGCAATGTGCATCGCCGTCGGATACGTGTCGTTCGAGCTTTGCGACTTGTTGACGTCGTCATTCGGATGAATCGTAAGCGTCTGACCACGCTCCTTTAACTTATCGTTCGCCAAGTGGGCGATGACTTCGTTGACGTTCATGTTCGACTGTGTCCCTGAACCCGTCTGCCAGACGACGAGTGGAAACTCGGCGTCATGTTGCCCAGCGACGATCTCATCGGCGACTTCGGCGATGACGTCGGCTTTCGCTTGCTCCAACACACCGAGCTCAGCGTTGGCAAGTGCGGCACCTTTTTTCAAAATCGCGAAGGCATGCACGACCTCAAGCGGCATTTTTTCCGTCCCGATTTTAAAGTTCTCTAGACTGCGCTGTGTTTGGGCTCCCCATTTGGCTGAAGCCGGAACGTTGATTTCCCCCATCGTGTCCCGTTCGATCCGATATTCCATGAAAATTCCCCCTCTTTTTTTGACTACGCTTTCATTTTAGCGAAACTTTTGCAAAAAAGAAATCATTCCCCTGCAATTGACAAAAAGTCGGGCCCACGCCCGACTTTTAGCCTGTCATCAATGCCCGTTTCGCCACGTCGTGAGCCCGGTTCTCTGCTCGCGGAATCCATTTGATGAACTTATTCGGCAATTCGTCATACAGCGTTAGCGCCTTGACGAACAACGGACGCATCGATGGGTCTTTGAAGAAGCGCTGTTCAAGCGCCCGTACGACCGTCTCGGCGTCTGAATAGAACATAAATGTCAATTCGCCCGTCAGTTCGTGTGCTTGTTCGAGGGCGAACGCGAGCGCGGCGAGCTCCGCCTGAACGCTGGTCAACCCGACGCGTTTGGCGATATACGTGGACACCGTGCCGTCGGTCGTCTTGATCCAGACGCCAAGACCGTTCTCACCCGCCTCCTGGTTCGTCGCCGCATCAAAATAAATGTGAACCAAAGCGATACGCCTCCCAATCGGTCTCAATCGGTGCATGAATATCGATGAGCGAGAGACGTTTCGACAAGAGCGCCACTTCTTCTTGCCCGTCGAGTTTCTTCGCAAACTTCTGATGCGCCTCTTGAAGCGCTTCTTGTCTCACGATGTCGTATAGCGTTTCGACCGTGTCATATGACTGGACAAGAATGGTCGCTGTCTTCGGTCCGATGCCGCGGATACCGGGAATATTATCTGAGGCGTCGCCTTGGAGCGCCTTCACATCGACGAACTGCTCTGGTCGGACGCCGTACGTCGCAACGAACACTTCCCGATTCATGATCATCTCTTCCCCTTTTTTCGGAACGATTTGAAACACGTTCGGGGAAAGCAACTGATGCAAATCGCGGTCTGACGAATACATATACGATTCGCCCGGGAACGCGGTCGCGACGGCCCCAATCAAGTCATCGGCTTCGTACCCGGCGAGCTCAGACTGAAAAATCCCGCGCTCGGTCAACGCTGCCCGCAACTTGACGTAATCGTGGAACAACGGTTCCGGTAAGCCGGTGCGAGTCGCTTTATAGTCCGGAAAGAGGGCGTAACGATGCGTCGTTTCGCGTGGTCCGTCCCAAAAGAAGGCGATATGCGTGAAGTCGTTCGTCCACCCGTCAACTTTTCGAAGTAACCCCTTCAACGTCACATCGGGGTCGAGAGCCCGACGACGCTCTGTGGCAAAATAATAACGTGACAGGAGGTTAAACCCGTCGACCAACATCAATTTCATCATGCATTCACCTCACAAGCTTGTAATCCGCGCGTGAGCGCGTCCCGGTCGAGATTCTTTCCAATCCAGACGAAGACGGAACGCGAGTCGTCGCTCGATTCGTTCGCGAACGTCGCCCCCATCAGTTGATTCGTCGCTTGGACGACGAATTTTGATGTTTCTCCGTCTAAACGGACAATCGCCTTCAAGCGATAGACATCATCTTCATAGTGCATGAGCACTTCTCGGACGTATTGAGTGACGCGTTCCCGTTTGAGCGGCACGTCCGTCGTGAGCGTGATGGCCCGAAGTGATGAGACCGAGGAGTGCCCGGCCGTCAGTTGCCCGAGGAGTTGTTCGTCGATTCGTGAGAGCTGGAACGTATTCTCCGTCAAGTCATAGTCGCCGACCGTCTGAACCGTCTCGATGACTCGAACGGTCGGATTCAGCGCATTAATCCGCTCATGCGCCTGTTCGAGCGCATCCGCATCGACGAGGTCGACTTTATTCAACAAAATTACGTCCGCATAGGCGATTTGATGAATTCCTTCAATAAATAGCTCACGGTCCAGTTGACTGGCATCGACGACCGTCAAAATCGCCGTCAACTTGAAGCGCGTGCGCAAGTAGTCGTCATAATAAATCGTCTGAATGATCGGTGCCGGGTCGGCCACACCGGTCGTCTCGATGACGATGCGGTCGAACGTATCCTTTGATGCGAGCTGATAGAACGTCTTGCTTAAATCGCTTTGAATCGAACAACAGATGCAACCGTTCGACAACTCGATCTGCTCTTGGTCCATCTTGACAATCAACTGTTCGTCGATATTCACCGACCCGAGCTCGTTGACGATGACGAGCAGCCGCTCGTCCGTCGCTTCTAGCAAGCGATTCATATAGGTCGTTTTTCCGGCGCCTAAAAAACCGGTCACCAATTGCACGGGAATCATGTACTGCACCTCACCTTATAAATTTTCGTGAACTCGCGCCCATTTCTCATAGCGCGCATCCAGCAAGTCAATCAAATGAAGCATCCACGCTTCTGTCGTGACCGGTAACACGCTCGAGCCCCACTCGCGCTTGCCGTGGTGGGATAAAATCATATGCCAAATCCGATGATGGGCGTCGAGCGACAACGTGACGCTTGCGGCCTGTTGACTCTTCTCGAACAACAGTCCGCCGTACGGCATATGTCCGATCAAGCTTCCCATCGGATTGATCGAGATGCCGGTCGTCTCACTCGTACCGTTAACCGAGAACAGTTGCTCGAACCGTTTCGGGGACGACAGCAAGTGACTGTACTCGAACAACTTGCCGATATCATGGAATAAAATCCCGAGCGCGAGTTCGTCCCAACGGAGCGGCTCCTTCAATTCTGCGATGGCCTCGCAGGCCGCATAGAGCGACTCGAACGTGCCCCGGAACGCCTGTTCAACTTTTACACCGTTCATCGTATTCCATACGTCTACTTTGTGCAACTGCTCGGCTTCTTTTATGACCCGAAACGCCATCGCCAAATGGTCGTCCTGTTCTTGGATGCGATAACCGAGTCGAAGCATACAGACCGTGTGCTTCAAGAGGCCGCCGACATAGTTATGATGATGATACAGTGCAGCCGGTGCGAGAACGAAATCGTCCCAATAGCGGTCGAGTAGCGACATCGCGATTGCTTGATAGTCAGGCGAGAGCGTCGACAGAATCGCGAACAGCTCGTCGGCGTATTGATCCATCGTCTCGTCTCCAGGAAGACCTGGCAACAATGAGACGGCCTCGTCCCGGGCAATCGGTTTGGCCCGGTCGATTGTGATTGACTTGGCGCCGTCCGGTTTCGGATAGACATCGATTTTCCCTTCAAGCTCGATCACACCAGACTCGTAAATCGGTAACAGCTGCTCTTCGTTGCCACGCAACCATTGCTTGGCACGGATGAGTCCGCTCGATGTCGTCAAATTCAGTTGCAGCCATTTGGCACCCGATTTGCCTTCTCTCACTTCGACTGTACTGACGAGCGCTTTCGTCTGGACCGGTGTCCCGTCCGTAAGGTCAGTCAATCGCGTCGACGCTTTTTCGACGGTCGGGAGTTGGAACCGCGTCCGGTCGAAGCCGCTCCCCGTGATCGGATCAATCTGTTGGTAATAATTCATATACAATCCCCTCCTTCTTCTCTTTGCCCATTGTATCGTGTTTTCCACTTCGAGGCGAACATACTTTCGTTATAGGTCATGAAGTTTCCTAAATTATATTGAAAGCGCTTACTAGAATTGATACGATAAAGATAGCTAGATAAAGGGGGAACTCACATGATTTCATTGGTAGATACGTACGAACGATTGATCGCAACAGGGGAAGCGACACGTTACGCCACTACGCATTCAACAATCGCCAGCATTTTACAGGCATCGACTTGCCCGGTCTCACATCACGAACTCGTCGCGGCGGTCTCAGGACATGCCGGCAACCCATATACGCCGGACCAGCTCGTCGACTCCGTCATCGAGCATGAGATGAAAGGCGCGATGGCCGTCCTCGTCGTTGCCGGCTATCCGATTCAAACACCGCTCGCCAAGGCCGTCGTCTTATCGGCGTTCGCCCGGACGAACCGGATGAATATCGAGAAGCTGAAAGAACTTGGCCATGCCGACCTACTCGTGCGCATCCAGTCGGCCGAACGGTCATGGAAACGAACGTATACACACTTATACCGCTCGGCACCGAGTCAGCTCTGTGACCAACTCGACTCACTCCTCGGCGGTTGTGCCGTCCATCGTGTGCTCGAAGCCATCGATTTCGATTCGAACGTAAAAACGGCATAAAAAAAGAGCGGTCCCCGGGCCGCTCTTTCTTTATGCCGTTCATTAGCCTTCTGTCACTTCGACCGCTTCCGGTTCGAACAATGTGACGTTCCGGGCTGGTGAGAACGTTGAAATCGCATGTTTATAAATCAACTGTTGGCGCCCTTCCGATTCGACGATGACCGTGAAGTTGTCAAACGATTTAATGACTCCCCGAATTTGAAACCCGCTGACTAAAAACACGGTCGTCGGCACCATTTCTTTACGTAATTGATTCAAAAAATGGTCTTGAATGTTATAGCTAGCCTTCATGTTGCATTCCCCCTAGTCTATGTCTCTTTGAAATAATCGGAATTTTCGAAAAAACTCCTCAACTTCATCATAAATATTTTGATACGATAGTTCAAATGATTTTCGTCCCATATCGACCCAAATCCCATTAAATTGATGACGGAACCATGTCAATTGACGTTTTGCGAACTTGCGCGTGTGCTGTTTGAGCGTCTCGCTCATCTGTTCTCGGGTCATCAATCCATCAAGATACGGAACGACTTCCTTGTAACCGATGGCGCGCATCGCTTGCGTGTCCCGGTAACCAGCCGCGAGCAAGCGCTCGACTTCCTCGATGAGGCCCGCTTCGAGCATCAAGTCGACACGATGGTTGATGCGCGAGTAGAGCACGTCCCGGTCCGCATGCAAGATGAACAGTTTATAGGCGTAATGTTCCGACGGGAGGCTGTCCATCGCCTGGGCGTCGCCTTGGAGGGCGACTTCAAGGGCCCGGATGACGCGGCGGACGTTATTCGGATGAATGCTCTCGGCCCGTTTTGGATCGAGCGATTGCAGACGCGCATGCAGCGCCTCAGGTCCATCCGTCTCAGCTTCTAACTCGAGCGCTTCACGCAATTCGTGATTGACCGGTCGCTCCGTGAATTCATAGTCATATAAAATCGAACGGATGTAGAGACCCGTCCCGCCGACTAGAATCGGCAATTTCCCGCGCGCATAAATGTCATCGATCGCCGCCCGGGCCAACGTTTGGAATCTGGCGACGCTCATCGGCTCGTCCGGGTCACATATATCAATCAAATGGTGCGGAATCCCTTCCGCCTCCTCGACCGTCACTTTCGCCGAGCCGATATCCATCCCGCGGTACACTTGGACCGAATCGCCCGATACGATTTCCCCATTGAACGCTTTGGCGAGCTCAATCCCTGTCTTCGTCTTCCCGACAGCGGTCGGTCCGACGAGGACGATGACTGGTGTTTGTTCCATCCTTGTCACTCCTCAAACGAAAGACCGTCCCTGAAAGGAAACGGTCCGTTAAATTCTTCTTTTAATTGTATCATCAAACACGACCGCAAACAGCATCCATCCGCATAATAATAGTCCCATCAGTAAAATTAAGCCATCACTCATCCGAGGTCGCCTCCTTTTATGTACCTCATTCCCACTTTTCACATTTTAGACACAAATGAATGCGCAAAAAAAACGACGCTCCCAAAGGAGCATCGTTCATTGTGTCACTTCTACTAAACGGCGCTGGCGCCACATCGTCAATCCAAAATAAAGGATCGCGGTGCCGCTCGCTGCCCACCACATGACGCTATAGAGCGGCGTCATCAAGTTGGCAAGACCGAACAGTGCCGGAATAATCAAGGTCAACCAGGCGAGCACGAATGCGACCCGAGCCGTCAACCCATCAATCTGGCGCCCGAGACCCATTCCCACAAAGAACAGTCCCCACAAGAGCGACCAGAACAACCACGTGACCGCTCCCATCGTATCGCCCGCCGTGAATGCGATTACCGCGTAAAAGACGGCTGACATCGAGACGAAGAGCGAGAACCATCCGACGCCACGGCCGTCTAAATCGAACAAGAACGTCACGCCGACGTACAAGTACGTGAACGCGAACAAATAGATGCTGGCATACCCGAACATCTCGGCCGAACTCGCCCCGACGACGAGCCACGTCGCGATGAATGTCTGCAATAGTCCAGTGAAGAGACTAAACACACCCGCACTCTTGACGTCCACTTTTCCTAACAAAACGAGGCTGTTGATGAACAGTGCCACGCCTCCAAATAATAAACTGATATTCCCCACACTCATTGCTCCTTCATACAGATGTCTGACGTCTAATTTTATCTACGTCCACTGTAACGTGAATTCGCTTTCAGTGCAAGTGGAGAAATAGCCGTTCACGGACTAGACAAACGTCACTCGTTTTCGAGCTTCGCAATCGCCTCGTCGATACGCTCCTGTTCGTCTTCGGTAAACGTCGGAAACTGGGGATCGATTCCCTCTAACACGTCAATCATGACCGTCGAGACGATATAACGAGCGTACCAGTCGTCATCTGCTGGAAGGACATACCACGGGGAAAGTTCTGTCGCCGTGTTCGATAACATGTCCTCAAAGATGGCTTGATAATCGTCCCAATGTTTTCGTTCCTCGACGTCGCTGAACGAGAACTCCCAATTCTTGCTTGGGTCTTTCAGTCGTTCGAGCAAGCGGTCCCGTTGGACTTCTTTCGATACGTTAAAAAAGAACTTGATGACCGCAAATCCATTCTCGTTTAAATATTGCTCGAAATCGTTGATTTGACGATAGCGCACCTTCCAGACTGACTCTTTGTCCTCATTGTCGGGGATGGCCTCTTCTCCAAGCATGTCATGGACGCGCGGAGCAATCACTTCCTCATAGTGGGAGCGATTCAAGATGCCGACCTGCCCGCGCTCCGGCATCAGGTCATGCATCCGCCAGAGGTAGTCATGTTTCTTTTCCGTATCCGACGGCTTCTGGAATGCGTTCGTCTTCAACCCTTGCGCGTTCAAGTTCGAGAAGATGTAACTGATCGCCTCATCTTTGCCACCGGCATCGAGCGCCTGTAAGACGACGACGACACCTTTCTTGGCTTCGGCGTATAGTTTCCAATGTAACTCTTTCAACCGGGCGACACTCTCAGGAATCAACTCGTTTTGCAACGTGTCATCCGATGGTCTGTCCTTGATCGTAGTCGGGTAATCGTCGAGACGAATCCCGTTTTTATGGTCAATGCGAAACGTTTGAATATCCATAGCCCCTCCTTGATTGCGACAAAATTTACGTACAATCCGTATTTACCCGATTCTTTCAAAAAATAGCGATAAAAAATCCTTTCCGCCGAAACGGAAAGGATGCATGAATGGACTCGCCTTAGTAGATTCCGACCGCGTCGAACGATTTCGCCGCCGCGACCGCTTGTGTACTCGTTGAACCGTACAAGTCTTTAGCTGACTGTACGACTGCTTGACGTAGGCTCGAGAAGTTCGATGTCGGTGTCAAGTAGACGGTGAGTGCACGGTAGTATACATCCCCCATTTGCTTGACGCCGATGCCTTGAACCGATACGCCGTAGTGTGAGCCACCGCTCGCGAACAAGTAGGCCGCCTTGTTGACGATACCTGAGTTGATGTGGACGCCACCGTTATCTTGCGTCCCTGTGTAGCGGACCGAGTAGTGGTCCGGGTCACCATTAGCCGCTGGGTTCGACATCGAACGGAGACCGTCCCCGGCGATACCCGGCGTATAGATGTCTTCCCCGACCAACCAGTCGAATTTTGAGCCGACGCTGTACTCCGCGACCGTACCGAAGATATCAGAGATCGCCTCGTTGATCGCTCCTGATTCGTTCTGATAGATCAAACCGGCCGTGTACTCTGTGACCGCATGTGACAATTCGTGAGCGACGACGTCAAGTGCGCCTGAGAGGTATGTGAACGTTTGGCCGTCCCCGTCACCGTATACCATCTTGCTACCATCCCAGAACGCGTTGTTGTAGCTGCGGCTATAGTGGACCGTCGAGTTGAGAGCCGCACCGTTATTGTCATAGCTGTTACGACCGTACGTGTTCTTGAAGAAGTCATACGTCTTCGTCGCGTTGACATGGGCGCTGACCGCGGCCCGGTCGTACGTCGTGTTCAAGACGTTATCGACATCGGCCCATAGTGATCCAGGAAGTGTCGTCCGGTTTTTGGCATCGTACGTATAGATCCCTTTGCCACGTGTCGAGTCTTGGAGATAGTAGTATGAGCCGCTCTTCGTCGTCTTGAACGTTTGACTTTGACCAAGGACGTCGATTCCCGTTCCCGTATACGTCGTACCTGTGACACCATTCGTCGGTTTGGCGTGCGCCAATTGGTTGTATTTGTTCAATACGTTCCCGCTTGCCGCATCGATGAAGTACGTCCAACGTGACGGCTCATCCGCGTCAAGAATCGTCCCGGTCACTTCATACGCGTAGACTGCCTCTTCCCCGTTTGGATAGACGACGAGTTCCGCTGCTGGCTCAAGCTCGTATGCGCCTTTGTGGCCGACAAGCTCTTTATAACGAGCGACCGCTTTTTGTTCGTTCAGCTTGATCGACTTATGTAGTCCTTTGAGTTGTTTCGTGTCATCGACGACCGTTTTCAATTGGCCATCGTTATCGACGACACCGACGACGATTCCGCCGAAGACTGGTACCCCGTCCACCGTCTGTTGTAATTTGACGACTTGTCCGACTTTGTCACGCTTTGATTCGAGCGTTTTGAATTCGCCTTTCGCTTTCGCATACTCTTTGACGATTGTCGTCGGAGCCTCGTTTGATGGTTTCGTCAACGTGCCCGACTTGAGCTCCGCTGCGCCGACAAGTTGCGGCACGAGCAATACGCCTGCGATGAGTGATGTAGATAAAACTTTTTTCATGTGTGTTTCCCTCCTTATGTGGTGTCTCCTACTTTACATAGTTTCCCACATTTAATGTATCCAACTATCTAATTATTTTGACAATTCGAATTATTAAGACATTTGTCCTACTTCTTCGTCTTCTCTAGTCATTTCAGCCATGACAAAAAAAGCGTCACCGGGAACGGTGACGCTAGTCATCAATAGACATCTTTTTGAGTGAAATGATAAAACGCATATGCGAGAGCGGCGAGCGACCAGACAAATATGACGATGAGCGAGAACGGTAATGTCATCCCCTCGATCGGTGGGGCTTGCCCCTCGAGATAGGTATGAAGACCGAAGTTGACGTTCACCAAATATTTCGAGCTGTCCCAATTCGACCCGAGCGACGTGAGGAGCGGTCCTGAAATGAGGACGGCCATCATAATCCCAATCCCAGTCGCCGTATTTTTGACGATGACCGAGATCATGAGGGCAATCGTCCCGACGGCCGCGACAACGAACCAGGATAGTCCGACCGACATGAGCAAATATTGCCACATCGGCAGCGTATGGACGAAGTCGGTCGAGAACGTACCGGTCGCCGAGGCTTGGAATCCTGTCAAAATCGGGGCGGTCCAACCGTCCCAACCGAGCACGATGCCGGAGATGGCATAACTGACGAGTGCGGTGATAAAGATGAGAATCGACGTATATAAGAGCGTCGTCATCCATTTGGCGAGCAAAATCTTGAAGCGTCGGACCGGACGGGACAACAGCGTCTTAATCGTGCCGTCATTGTGCTCACCGCTGACGATATCCGCCATCAAGACGATGATAAATAGCGGCAACACGAGCGTCGTCCCTTGCGAGAAGAAGACACGCATGAACGTCGGCGCACCCGGGTAGTTCGGATTAATGTCATTATCTAAGTAGTATTGATTCTGTTGGACCTGGAACTCTAGAATTTGACGGAACTCGTCCTGAACGTTCGCCGAGGCGAGCCGGTTTTGCGTATCGACGATCTCTTGCTGTAAATCGACACGCCAGTCGATCGTTCCTTGTTCTTCGCGCTGCTTCTCGATTTGCCGGTAGTTGGCGTACGTGAACATCGAGACGAGCACGATGAGAATGATCGACACGACGAGAAGCCGACGTTTCTTATGAATTTTTAAGACTTCGTTTCGAATGAGGCCAAGGATTGACGGATTAGACAATATGGTCACCCCCAGTCAATGAGATAAACAATTCTTCGAGCGTCTGGACGCGTCGTTCCAAACCGAACACGTCAACCCCGCGGTCGAGCAAATAACGGTTCAAGCGGGCCGTGTCCTCTAAGTTCATCGAGACCCGAATCGTCCGTTCATCGACGACGTCGGCCTGGTCGATTGATTCGAATCCACGGATAATCGGCAAGACTTCGAAACTGTCGGCCACATGGACATCGACCGTCGACGCCAACTCATGAATCAGCTCCTCGACCGTCCCGACTTTGACAATTTTCCCGCGCGACATGATGGCGACACGGTCGGCGAGCAGTTCGATTTCAGCCAAGATGTGGCTAGAGACGAGGACGCTCAAGCCCGTTTCTTCGACGAGACGGCGGATGAAGAGTCGAAGGTCACGAATCCCCATTGGGTCGAGCCCGTTCGTCGGCTCATCGAGAATCAAGACGCGTGGATTGTTCAACATGGCCTGGGCGATACCGAGCCGTTGCCGCATCCCGAGCGAGTAGGTCTTCACTTTGTCATCGATTCGTGCCGTCAAGTCGACGAGGTCAATCACTTCTTGAATGCGGGCCTCATCGACACCGGGTAACATCCGGGCGAAGGCGTTTAAGTTCTCACGCCCGCTCATGAACTTGTACAGTTCGGGGTTCTCGACGATAGCGCCGATTTGATTCATCGCCTGCACGAATTGACGTTCGACGCTGAACCCACAAATTGAGACAGTCCCGTTCGTCGGTTTAATCAATCCGACGATCATCCGGATCGTCGTCGTCTTCCCGGCCCCGTTCGGACCTAAGAACCCAAACACTTCTCCGGGGAAAACATCGAACGAGATGTCATCGATGATCGTTTTCTTACCGATTACTTTTGTCAAATGGTCTATTTTCAATGTTGGTTGCATCATCTCACCTCATCTACATTCTATCGGACTCGACCGCATCTGTCCTATTCGAACATTCACATAGGGCAGGTTCAAACTTATTTGATATGATAGTTCTATAGAAAGTGAGGTCATCACATGAAAAATGGGAAATGGTATACGTTTTTAATCGGTTCTGTCTTCTTGACGGGCATCGCCCTTTACGGGTTATGGATCGGTTATCAAGATATCGTCAATCCGCCGGAACGGACACTCTCGGTCAGCGAAGACGCGAGACCCGAACCGGTCGGTGACGTCTACGTCGCACTTGGAGATTCATTGACACGCGGCGTCGGCTCGACTTCGGGTGCTGGATATGTCCAACCGGTTGGTGAAGCGCTCGAAGAAGATGATATCCGCACGCAGAACCTGGCCGTCTCTGGTGCCCGAACGGAAGACCTATTGGCGCAGCTCGAGCAACCCGAAGTCAGACGCACGATTGAGAACGCCCGCTATATCACGCTCACGATTGGCGGCAATGACTTGTTCAATCGCGGCGAGAACGTCGACAATTTCGAATCGGTCGATATCGAGCAAGTCGTGACCGATGCAAAGACGAACTTGAATGAGATTTTCGAACAAGTCCGCGGGTTGAACGATACGGCGCAAATCGTCTATATCGCACTCTATAACCCGTTCCAAGCGAACGAGAACGGCGAGGCGTTCAACCAATTGATTCTCGATTGGAACGCCTCGGCCGCCACGTACGGCAACGCGCAACGCATCGATGTGATCGATCCATTCGCTTACGTCTCTGACGTCGGCCGTGACCTCGCGACCGACCAGTTTCATCCGAGCGACCGGACGTATGACAAGTTAGCCGAGGACGTGCTGTTCATCCTCGAGTAAGCAACATGGCCTGATCGCGACGATCAGGCCATGTTTTCATCGTTCATATTTGACGAGCCAACGATTCCCGTCGCGTGTCATCGTCGTCCCGAACCAGCCCGCCTTCAATAGAGCAACTTGTTGCTCCGTCTCGCCCATGTCGAGCCAAGTCGTGTCACCCGCCGATTTCCAATCGCTGTGCAGTTCCTTCATAAAAATGTAGCGCAACTTGCCGCCGTATTTAGGTTTGAGAGCACCGATACGAAGGCCGAGCGCGAACTTGTCCTTCAGACTAGGGATATTGAACGGCGCCACGGTCGCGCATACGAGGTTGAACCGACTGTCCTGTTCAAGCTCTTTCATAAGGAGCTTGCCGAGATGCTGTTGCAGTCCGTAACCGCGATAGTCCGGGTGGACGTTCGTCACTTCTTGATACAAGATGCGGTCGAGCGCATCAGACGGATAACCGATATCGTATCCGAGATGCTCATCGTCGAGCGGCGGGATGAGCAATGCGCGGAACGCGATTAACGTTCCCTCATGATACGCCCCAATCAAGGTACGGTCGGTCAACAGCTTCACGAACTCCTCGGTCGTGAGCGATTGATACTGACTCCCTTCCGTCAACGTGTCGATGACGGCCTGCTGCACCGCCTCGATGTGTCCGAGCTCTGTCATCGTCAAATAGTTGACCTCGATGTCGAGGCCGTTACACTCACTGCGCCACATGGTCGACCCCTCCGATGACATACGTCGCCGTCGTCAGCCGTGACAAGACGGCCTCATCGACGTCGACACCGAGACCTGGCTCATCGGACAGACGGATGAACGGCAAGTCGTACATCAAGTTGCCGATATCTTCAGCGAACCGAAGTGGCCCTGTCAATTCGACCGATTGGACGATTTTACTCGAGAAAGCGACATGGAAACCTGCGCTCGAGGCGACCGACGATTCGACCATCGACCCGATTTGACACTCGATGCCCGACATTTCGGCCATATGGACGAGCTTTTTCGCCGGGTAGATGCCGCCACACTTCATCAATTTGATATTCACTTTGTGGGCGGCCTGCATCATCGTCAACCGACGCATCTCAGGGATGCCGCGTACGCCCTCGTCAATCATGAGCGGCACCGAAATCTTGCCTTTCACTTCGACCATGCCTTCAAAGTCATCGGCCTTGACCGGTTGTTCGACCCAATCGATTCGGAATGGCTCGAGCTGCTTCATCGCTTGAAGTGTCTTGGCGGCATTGACCCAGCCTTGATTGACGTCGACCCGAATCGGCACGTCTGGACCGACGGCACGCCGGACCGCCTCAACACGGCGTACGTCCGAGGCGACATCGACGCCGACTTTCATCTTGACGGCCGTATAGCCTTGTTCGATTTGTTCCCGAGCCTCGGCCGCCATCGCCTCCGGCTCCCCGATACTGAGGACGTGTGTGACCGGAAAGGCATCGTGATACCGGCCGCCGAGCAAATCATATACCGGAAGACCGAGCTTTTTACCGACGACGTCATGACAGGCGATATCGAGCGCCGCTTTCGCCGCCGGAACGTCACGGATGGCCCGATCCATCACGTCGTGAATCCGTTCCATCTGCATCGGGTTTTCGCCGATCAAGAGCGGTCCGAGTACATGTCGAATCACACTGATCGTACTATAGAGCGACTCGCCCGTGACGTGTTCATCGGCCACGGCCTCGCCATAGCCGACGTGGCCACATTCGGTCGTCAATTTCACAATCACTGACGGCATGTCGTCATACCGATGATAGCTGACGATAAATGGGACCTTTAACGGCAATCGAATCGCAAACAGTTCAATCTTCTCTATTCTCATATCCATTCTCCTTTACTTCTTCTAAGTCATTAGTTATATTGTCGTTAAATAGTCGTTAAATTGCAAGGAGGAGTTCTCATGTCCATCCATATCGCCATCGTCGGTTCGCACGAGTTCGTAGCGATGATTCGCTCGCTCGGTTCACCTGAGGATGTCCGGTTCGCCTATCATCCGTATGACCATCCACACGAGGCGGCGACCATCGCCCAAACGCTCGGCTCGTTCGACGGCGTCTTTTTTTCCGGTTCGTTCCCGTTCACCTATGCGACCCCTCATCTCAACCACGTGGCGGCACATCACGTCGTCCAAGACGAGACTGTGCTCTTGACGACGTTACTCTATGCGACGCTCACCCACTCCGTGTCGCTCGATCAAGTATCCATCGACTTGGTCGACCCGGAACGGCTGTCGTCGATTCTCGACTCGTTCCCGAACGAACGGGTCGCCCCCGCCGCGATGCGAATCCATCCCGAGCTCGCCTTCGAGGATGTCACCGCCTTTCATACCAGCCATCAAGCCGGACATGCTAAATTGGCCATCACGAGCATCGAGCGCGTGCATCATGAGCTCGTTCGTGCTGGCTTCAACAGTCAACTGATGATTGAGCCGACAACGACCGTCAAGCGACATCTCGACCAGTTGATTCAACAAGTGCGGCAACAGTTGGCCGATGCCGCCCAATTCGCCATCATCCGCTATGAAACGGACGATCCGACGTTGCTTGAACATCTTGCCTCGGTCCGGTATTTGGGTGGACATCTCGAATCGAAGCAGGAGCGACACATCACGATCTTGACGACCAAAGGTGAAGTGAGGAACGCTTTCGATGAAGATACGCTCGCACCGAACGGGTCATACCGCATCGGAATCGGCTACGGGCCGGACTATCAACTAGCGTACGAACATGCCGACATCGCCTTGTCTGCCGCGAGTGACGAACGCATCCGCATCGTCGATGATTCGAAACGATTATCGTTCCCTACCCGTGACGCGCACATCCCGTACCGGGTGACGGAACAACTCGCCTTCGACTTCATCAAACAAGCCGGGGTCAGCCCCGTCAATATCGGGAAGATTTTACAGTTCGCCAAACGCAAGCACGAGTTCACGGCAAAAGAGTTGACCGACTATCTCGACGTGACGCGACGGACGACGGAACGGCTCATCAAAAAACTTCATGACGCCGGGATTGTCGATGTAATCGGCGAAGAAATGAGTTATGGTCAAGGCCGGCCCCGTGCCGTCTATAAATTCAATTTCCCGACCTCATGAGGCCGGGAAATTTTTCATTGCGCCGCTTGTCGTTCGATTGGTGGTTCTGCACTCAACACAGCAATCCGTTCAATCGTGAACCCTGTGAATGCATAGATGATTGAAATGACCGGAACGACAAAGTTTAGAATGGCGTATGGCGCATATTCGAACGCCCCGACGCCGAGTGTCCCGAGAATGAACACGCCGCACGTATTCCAGGGGATGAAGACCGACGTGAGCGTGCCGCCGTCTTCAAGCGCTCGCGACAAGTTTTTCGAATGCAGCCCCATCTTCTCGTAGGCACTGGCGAACATGCGTGACGGCACCACGATTGAGATGTATTGTTCGGAACAAGATGCGTTCGTCGCGAACGCCGCTAAAATCGTCGAAGCGACCATCGATCCGGCCGTCTTCGCCAGCTTGACGATTTGGTTCATAATCGATTGGAGCATGCCCGAGTACTCTAATATCCCTCCGAACGTCATCGCGACAATCGTCATCGAGACGGTATACATCATCGCATCGAGACCACCCCGGCTGAACAAGTTATCGACCAACTCATTGCCGGTCTCGATCACATATCCACTTTGGAGCGCGCCGACACTATCTGAGAGCGAGCCACCCTGGACGATGACTTGCGCCAAAAAGCCAAGGGCGATGCCGACGACGAGTGCTGGAATGGCCGGCACTTTTTTCGCGACGAGCGCGATGACGGCCAGCGGGATCACTAACAACCATGGTGAGATGACGAAACTGTCTTGCAAAATATCAAGCGTCTGGACGATTTCCGACGAATCCGTCGTCGTCTCGCTGAAGCGGCGGCCGAGCCACCAATACGCGCCAAGCGCAATGATAAGGCCCGGGATAGTCGTATAGAGCATGTGACGGATATGGACGAATAGGTCCGTATGCGTCAAACCGGCCGCCAAATTCGTCGTATCCGACAGCGGCGACATCTTGTCCCCAAAATAAGCGCCAGAAATGACGGCTCCGGCGACCATCGGTGCTGGTATCCCCATACTTAGCCCGATGCCCATCCCGGCGACGCCGATCGTCCCCATCGTCGACCATGAACTGCCGATGGAGAGCGCGACGACCGCACAGATGATACAAATCGTCACGAGGAAATAGGCCGGTGAGATAATCGTCAACCCATAATAAATCATCGTCGCGACGACGCCTCCCCCAATCCACGCCCCAATCGTCAAGCCGACCAAAATGATGATGACGACCGCCGGCAAAGCGAGTCGAATCCCTTTGTACATCATCTCTTCAATTTCTTTCCACTTATAGCCGTGTCGCCAGGCGACGAGTGCCGCCACCGCAGTCCCGATGATGAGCGGGATGTGTGGGCCTTGTTTTAATTGGACGATTGCTACGAGCATGACCCCGATCATGACAAGTAGCGGCAATACTGCCCAGCGAAGCTTCATGTCTACCTTGTTCCCCTGTTGTTCCATGTGTCTTCCTCCCCGATAGCGAAAGATTCTGAATTGTCGTTATATTGTCGCTAATAAGATGATGATAACGCTTACATTCGAGGAAGGCAATAAAAAAATGAACGGAAGCGCAATCGCCTCGTTCATTTCGTCAATCATGTAGCGTGTACGGCCCGTCGCAACGTATCGGCGAGCAGGGCGGCCGCTTCCGGTAATACGTCACGATCGAACGTCATCTGTGGATGGTGAAGCCCTGGCGTCAAGTTGGCCCCGATTCCAATCATCGTCGCATCAAGTCCCGGCTGTTCGACCGTATAAAAATGAAAATCATCGCTACCTGACGTGATGATGCGATCGACGAGCGCATCATCCCCGAACCGCTGACTAATCGCTTCAGCCGCATGTCGGCTCGAACGCTCGCCAATCAAGGCGCCTGGTGTGAAATCTTGCCACTCCCAGTCGATCGTCACTCCATGTAGGACTGCAATCTGGTGCAACATCGTCTCGACGCGGTCGCGCAGCTCAAGCAGTTCCTTGTTCTGTTGGGCCCGGACGTCAATCGAGAATGTCGCATTGCCCGGAATGATGTTCAAATTCTCACTCCCAGCTTGTACACCCGTCAGTTTGACCGAATGCGGCTCAAACGGTGACAAATAGATACTCTTAAGCATCTGTTGAATCGTGAAGATGACGTCTAACGCGTTCTGACCTTGATGCGGCCGCGCGCCATGAGCATCGTCCCCGCTAATCCTGCCTTTCAAGAAGAACGCGGCCCCGTGTTGAATCGCAGCCGCATATTTACCGCGTTGCAGTTCCTCGAGCGGACGCAAATGAATGCCGTACAGCTGACTAACGTCTTTTAACGCCCCGTGTCGAATCATCGCGAGCGACCCGTTCCCTTGTTCTTCGGCCGGTTGGAAAATAAACCGGACCCGTTTCGGCAAGTGTTCGTGTCGCAACTCATCAAGTGCACCGAGCACCATGCTGATATTCGCATCGTGGCCGCAAGAGTGGTTGGCTTGGAACGTTCCGTCGACTTGTTGCCAAAGGGCGTCGATATCGGCCCGGACAGCGATGACATCATCTCCTTCACCAATCTCGGCGATGACGCCGGTGACGTCGGCAAACGTTTCGTGACGGACTTGCCATGACGCCAAGATGTCGGCAATCGTCTTCGTCGTCTCGAATTCTTTCCAGCTCACTTCGGGATGGGCATGAAAATGCTCAAACCAGTTCAATACGTTCGTCGTCATGATCAATCCCCCATATTATGTACTTATATTTTTTTGACCCCTTGAATCAATACCCATTGCAACGGCAATCGGGCCCACGTCACCCATTTCGGAAGCGGCATCTTACCGAGTTTCGATGGTTTGAGTGCCATATTGATATTGGCCGGGAAGACGGCAATCAAAAATGCGGGTAAGGTGCTCTTCACGAACCGTGTCCCCTTGTTCGTGAGCAACAGCGCGCCATAGACGACTTCGATGACCCCGCTCGCCTGAACCATGAACCGTTTGAACGGCCATGATTTCGGAATGATCGACATGAACGCCCGTTCTTGAACGAAGTGCATGATGCCGGCTCCTAAAAATAAAACCCCGTATAGTGTGCGAATCAATGGAATCCCCTCCTTTTTTCTAAGCATAACAAAAAAGATGGGCTACGTGCCCATCTTTACAATGCATCCCCATTCGCATTTTGAATCTCGACATCGACCGTCTCGGTCTTGCCGTCACGAACGTATTCGATTGTGACCGTTCCGTCCGTATCGCGAATCAATTCACTCCGAAGGTCGATGAACGACGAGACGGCTTGATCATTGATTTTCACGATGACGTCGCGCGCTTCAAGTCCGGCCCGTGCGGCCGAGCTGTTCGCTTGCACTTCCACGACGATTGTACCGGCTGTCACCGACTCCGGCAAGTTGATTTGCTCGGTCAAGTACCCTGGTGGGAACTCAGACACGTCTCGGAGCGACACACCAAGCGACGGATGATTCACTTCGCCCGTCTGCTCGATTTGATTGATGAGCGGCAAAGCGATATCGACTGGAATCGAGAAGCCGACCCCTTCCACCGAATCGGTCGCAATTTTCATCGAGTTGATTCCGATCAATTGGCCCGATTCGTTAATCAAGGCACCACCGGAGTTACCCGGGTTGATGGCAGCATCCGTCTGGATGACCTCGGCATTGAAATCGGCTTGTCCGTTCTCATCCGTATCGACCGGCACGAGACGGGACGTCGACGAGACGACCCCGCGCGTCACCGAGTTCTCAAACTGGCCAAGCGGATTGCCGATCGCTATGACAGTCTGTCCAGGCTTCAGTTCACTCGACTTCCCGATCGTGATGACGGATGAGACTTTGTCCGCATCGACTTCGAGCACCGCCAAGTCGTACGTGGCGTCACTGCCCATCAACTTGGCGTCCGCTGTCGATCCGTCATTGAATGTCACAGTCAAACGGTCAGCACCGTTGACGACGTGATGGTTCGTGACGATGTAAGCCGAGTCACCGTCTTTCTTATAGATGACACCCGAGCCGACACCAGCTTCGACCGATTCATTCGATAATCCGTTCGAAGCGAAATTGTTTACCGTCACGACGGCAGGTTGTGCGGTCGCGACCGCATCGGTGACCGAGCTGTCCGCCGTCGTCGATGTCGTCTGGACCGGTGACCCTTCCGACGTCACGTTCGTATCAGACACGTTCGTTGGGACTTGATCGATGAACGGGAAGGCGATGGCCCCAGTCAAGACAGCACCGATTACCCCACCGACAAACCCAGGGAACATCCGACCGACGAATGAAGGTCGGGCCGGTTGTGTTGCGCGCGACGGCTCTTGTCGTTGTTCGGACGAGCCAAGCTCGGTGTCGAGCCAATCCTCGCGGCGATTTGGTTCATTTGATTCTGTTGGACGATCGTTGCGTTCCATGTGTAATCATCTCCTATATGATGTTTCCTCTTTTGTTCTACCCTTAGTATAAGAGGCATAGTCATCGTTGTGCGGAAATGAGACATCGATTACAAGATTCTTCACAATTTGCGTCAATTGGGTCAGACGATAACGTTTTTTAACGTCCCGAGTCCCGTGATGCTCACTTCGATTGTGTCCCCGGATTGGAGATAGACGGGCGGTTTCATCCCATGGCCGACCCCCGCCGGCGTACCGGTGGCGATGATGTCACCAGCTTCTAGCGTCATCCCTTTCGACAACGTCCGAATCAACTCTTCAATTGGACGAATCATGTCTGCTGTCGACCCGTTTTGGCGTGTCTCACCGTTCACGACCGTTTGAATCGCAAGTGGAAACGAGAGCTCATCCGGTGTGACGATATACGGTCCGAGCGGACAGAACGTGTCGAAGGATTTACCGCGGAAAAATTGGACGTGCTGTTTTTGAACGTCCCGGGCCGTGATATCGTTCAGAATCGTATATCCGAAAATATGGGCGTCGACGTCGTCGATGTCCCGTCCTGATTTCCCGATAATGACGGCGAGCTCGCCTTCGTAATCGAGTTGGTCGGTCAGTTCAGGATGACGTTCGACGACAGCCCCTGGTCCAACGACCGAAGTCGGTGCTTTCGTGAAGATGACGAGTTTGCCGGCTCCCGCCGTATCCATCTCTTTCACATGCTCTTCATAGTTCTTGCCGATACAGATCACGTTTTTGAGTGGTCGGTATGGCGCGACGAGCGTGACGTCGGTCAATGCGGTCCGAGGTGCGACGTCCAAATCGACATCCGGTTCAAACTCTCGCGCGATGACCTCTAACAATGAAGTCGTATGTAATTGGTCACTGACGTCATAGACAAACTCCCCTGCCACGACACCGACCCTTTGTTCTCCTTCAACTTGAAAACTACACCATTTCATCAAAATTCCCCCTTTTTTGCTAGTATACAAAAAATCGGGACGCGACGGTCCCGATTACGCTTTGTTCAAGAAAATAATTCGCTGATTGCTCGACCCCCGAAATCGGAGCGACCGGTCCATGAGCGGCTGTTCGAAACGACCGTCGACAAGGACATCGGCACGATCGAGCACACTTGTGACGTACTCATCGTCCATACCTTGTAACTGTTCGAATGTATAGCCTGTATACACCCACACGTTTTTCTGAAGCGCCTTGCACCCGTCGACGAGCCGGGCCAGTGCTTCCGGTTGCAGGAACGGCTCTCCGCCCGAAACGGTGACACCGTCCCACCCGGATTGTTCGATTCGGGTGAGCAGGTCCTCGACTGGTACGTCTTCCCCACCTCGCGGGTTCCATGATTCCGGATTGTGACATCCAAGACAGCGATGAGGGCATCCCGCCGTAAAGATGACCGTGCGAATGCCTGGACCGTCGACAACCGATTCGTCAAGTACGGATAGGACGCGCATGATGCTTCACCCTCGCTCTTTCTTCTTCTCGTTTCGCCGAATTCCATCGGTCCATCGTGCCGACCAGATAGCCGGTGATGCGACGAATCCGTTCAATCTGCTCTTCCTCGCCACACGTCGGGCACGCGGCATCGATCGTTCCCTCGAGGCCGCAGTTACCGCACCGGTCGACGGGATGATTAATCGATCCGTAGCCGACGTTTTCGGTTCGCATGAGCCGGACGATCGCTTCGACCGCTTCCGGGTTATGGGCGAGCGACCCGTCGACTTCGACATAAGTGATATGACCCGCGTCACAGAGCGCATGGTACGGTGCCTCCAACCGAATCTTGTCACGAATCGACACTGACTGGTACACCGGCACATGAAACGAGTTCGTATAAAAGGCGCGGTCGGTAACACCCTCAATCATCCCGAACGCCTGCTGATCCTTCAATACGAACTTCCCAGACAATCCTTCGGCCGGGGTGGCCAAGAGCGAAAAGTTTAAATCGTGCTGCTCTGCCGCCTGTCTCATCCGATCACGTAAATGAGTGACGATATCGAGTCCGAGACGTTCCGCTTCCCGTGAATCGGCATGCGTGCCGCCTGTGAGCACGCGTAGCGCTTCGGCGAGACCGATGAAACCGACGGACAACGTCCCTTGCTTCAGTACATCCCGTAGCTCTTCTTCCGGTTGGAGTCTCTCGCCGCCCCTCCAGACGTGTTGAGCGTAAAGGAAGCGGAATTCGTCGGCATGACGCTTCGCTTGATAGTCGTACCGTTCGAGCAATTGATCGATGGCGACGTCGACGTAGGCGTCGAGCGTCTCATAAAATGTATGGATGTCCGAAGCGACGAGCGCCATCTTGACCAAGTTCAAGGTCGAGAACGATAAATTGCCTCGTCCAATCGACGTCTCGGCGCCGTGACGATTCCCCATCACTCGTGTCCGACACCCCATATAAGCGACTTCTGAGTCATGGCTCCCATCATAATATTGCAAGTTGAACGGGGCATCGACGAACGAGAAGTTCGGGAATAGACGCTTGCCCGTCACGCGACAGGCGAGTCGGAACAAGTCGACGTTCGGGTCGGTTTCATGAAAGTTGACACCCTCTTTTACTTTAAAGATTTGAATCGGGAAAATCGGCGTCTCCCCGTTGCCGAGCCCTCGCTCGGTCGCACGCAACAACTCGCGGATGAAAATCCGGCCCCAACGGCTCGTGTCAGTCCCATAGTTGATGGAGACGAATGGCACTTGGCCGCCTCCTCGCGAATGCATCGAATTGGCGTTATGGATGAACGCCTCACACGCTTGATACGTCGCTGTGATTGTCTCGGTCTCAGCGACTTCGAGAAGTTGCTCGGTCGACCATTCGACCGGAAGTTTCTTGAGCCGCTCGAGTTGACGTTCATACGTCTTTTCGACGTATGGCGCTAAATCGACATCAAACATCGGGAACGCTTGACCCCCGTGTTGCATATTCTGGTTCGCTTGAAGAATGATCGAAGCGAGTGCCATCGCCGAACGGATGTCCTGGGGCGGTCGAATCGTCCCGTGTCCGGTATGAAATCCGTTCGTCAGCAACTCGCCGAGCGGGATTTGACAACACGTCGTCGATCCCGTCACGTAATAGTCGGCGTCATGGATGTACAAAAAGTTGTCTGCGACGGCCTGACGTGTCCGCTCTGACAATAAGTACGTTGTCGACAGCTGTTTCGATACTTCCGAGGATAATCGTGCCAGTTTGCCAAGTGGTGATTTCCCGTCGACGTTGGCGTTCTCTTGTACGAGATCTTGATCTGGGAGAACACAGACATCTTCATAAAGCTGGAGCATGTTCACTCCGCATCACCTCACTATATATTGATATGAATCGAGTTCATAACTCTTTTCAATTCCATATATAGATTATGTCATGTTTGAGCATAGAGATGTGGAGTCTAAATTGTGAGCGTTGGTTGTGATATAAACGCAAAAACAGCCGAGCCCGCATATGGACTCGACCGTTCTTTCAAGTGATCCAACTTATAATTCTTTTGCCGGTTTCACGATTTTTAACTCAACTTCTTCTTTTTCCTCTGACTCTTGGGCTTCGCGCAAGCCTTTCGCGTTCAACCACGTATAAATCGCACCCATGAACAAGGCGCCGCCGATGATGTTACCGAACGTGGCCGGAATCAAGTTGTGGATGGCGCCGGCAAAGCTAATCGCCTCAGGGTGTGGGACGACGAGCGTGAGCGCAAACAAGACGAAGTTGGCGATGACGTGATCAAATCCTGACGCGAAGAAGACGGCGACGAGGAAAATCATCGAGAAGATTTGAGCGAACTCATTTTTCATCTGTTTTGGTAAGAAAATCGCGAGACAGACCATCCAGTTACAGAAGATGGCACGGAAGAAAATCTCGACCGTCGTATGATGCATCTTGCTCTCGACGACCGCGAACAGCCAGTTGTCCATCCCGAGTTCTTGGATGACGCCGGTCGGGGCGAGCAACAAGGCGAACAAGACGCCACCGAGCGCGTTCCCGACGAAACAAAGTAACCAGACGAGCATCGTGTCACTGAGCGTCGTATAGCCGCGTAACGTCGAGGTCGTGAAATACATTGTGTTCCCCGTGAACAGTTCGGCTCCGCCGTAGATGATCATGACAAGCGCGATCCCGAATGAGAACCCACCGATGAGTGTCGTGAACGGCGAATCGATCAAGTACATCCCGTTGACAACTTTAAGTGTGAAGATTGAAGCGAATCCGATAAAGATCCCCGCGAGCATTGCCCGTAAAAAGTATTCCATTGGCCGATAATGAATCATTTGCGAAGATGCCTGAGCTTTTTTTCGTAATGATTCGAGTGCATGGATTTCCATTGATGCCATGTCACAAACCCTTCTTTCTGTTTAAATGAACCCATATAATAAGAACGAACATGTGAAATCATTAACAATATAAGCCCGAATCCAATAAATTGCAATCGACCTTGGACCGTGTTGACATATTTTTCACATCGTAATCGTTTACATTTGTCGGATTTGTGACGAAAAAAACGACCCTTCGCAAAGGGTCGTTCGATACAGCTTATTCTTTGTCTGCAGACTTCTCTTCAGACTCTTCAGATGATGCCTCAGCCGACTCTTCTTCAGTTGCTTCGGCTTCACTTTCTGTCGTTGTGTCAGTGTCTGCCTCGAGCTCTTCAAGAGAGACCGGCTCGTTCACAGATGCGATTTGAAGCTCGCCATCCGAGACGATGTCATAGTCTTTGTTCTCTGGAATGTCAGCTACCGTGACCGAGTCACCGATACCGAGTTCAGAAACATCGAGTTCAATGCGTTCCGGAATGTTAGCCGGTGTCGCCGATACTGTAACTTTATAGAGCGTTTGCGCCAAGAAGCCGCCTTCTTTGACACCTTTCGCGTCACCGACGAGTGTGACGTCCGCTTCGACTTCCGTCGCTTCGTCCATCTTCACGGCCATGAACTCGACGTGCTTGTATTCGTTTGTGAACGGGTCAACTTCAGTCCCGTGAACGAGCGTGTTTACTTTCTTGCCGTCGATGTTCAACTCGATTAGCGCGTTGTCACCGTGGTCGCGGAGAATTTTGCGAAGTGCCATCTCCTCGAATGCTACTGGTGTGCTCTCGACTTTATAGCCGTAGACGACACCTAGTACTTTACCTTCTTTACGCAAGTTTGCGCGGACCGAACGTGGTCGTAATTCTCGTTTCGTTACTTTAAGCGTGTCTGCCATAATCTATTCCCCCTACTGGTTTATCGATCATGTCTACATCTTGAGGGTGAGGCAGTGAAAAAGCCACCTCTCAACCTCGATGCGTTGAGTGACATGTGTATATTGTTCCCATAGGCACCCGGACATAAACGTTACAGCCGGTTAAAAAAAGATTACAAGCGTGTCACATAACCCGTTTGAACAACTTCTCAAGTTCGTACGTACTCCATTTCACCAAGATCGGTCGCCCGTGCGGACACGTATACGGGGACGTCGTCTGATTGAGGTCATGCAGCAATTGCCGCATCATCTCATGGTTCAATGGATGGTTCGCTTTAATCGACCGCTTGCACGCCATCAAGATTGACGCGTCTTCCCGATATTTGGCGAGATTGACAGAGCGGTCCCGAATCGCCATCTCAATCAAATCGCGGACCGTCCCTTCCAAATCATGCTGCGGGTACCACGTCGGAATCTCTCGGATGAGGAACGTGTTGCCACCGAACGGCTCCAAATCGAGCCCCGCTTCTTTCAAGAGCGGAGCGACTTCTTCAATCGCGAGCGTCTCTTCTTGCGTGAACTCGAGTGTGAGCGGGAGCAGCAACAATTGATACTCTTTGTCTGGATTCCCGAGTTGCTCATAAAACAATTCGTATTTGATCCGTTCCTGAGCCGCGTGTTGGTCGATGACATACATGCCGTCCTCGGCGCCGCAGACGATATAGCTCGCATGCAATTGGCCGATGACGTCGAGCGGCGGCAACCGCTCTCCTTTCGTCTCAATTGCGTCTGATTCGACAATCGGGTCGGTCGGTGCAGGCGCTTCATTGACGAGCGGGGTCGGTGACCATCGACTCGGTGACGTGACAGGCTCACGTGGAATCGGATAGTTCCACGTCGGCGGTTCATCCGTGACAGGTGTCCGTTCGACCGTGAAATCAAGTCGCTCTTGTTCGGTCCGATTGACCGGTCGCTCTTTCGGTTTGACCGACGGGATTAAACGCTGTTCCCGGAGCGTCAGTTGGACCGTCTCGCGAATCAACTGGCACAGCTCTTTCTCTTTCGAGAGTCGGACCTCCCGTTTTGTCGGATGGACGTTGACGTCAATCAACATCGGGTCCATGTTCACTTCGAGGACGGCGATCGGATAACGACCAATCGGGAGTAACGTATGGTAGCCCTCGAGTACACTTTGGGTCAACGCAAAGTTCTTGATGCTCCGACCGTTCAAGATGAGCGTCACGTACTGCTTGTTCGAACGTGTCACTTCAGGCCGGACGAGATGGGCGCTCAAACTATAGTCGTTCGTCTTGCTCGACGCGGTGACGATTTGCGCCGCAACTTGACGCCCATAAATGGCAAGCATGACTTGCTTGATGTCGCCATTCCCACTCGTCCGCAGGAGTTCCTTGTCTTCATGGAACGCCGTGAGGCGAACTTCCGGGTGGGACAAGGCGATCCGGTTCAACGTATCGGTGATGCTCGCGAGTTCGGTCGCCGACGTCTTCAAGTATTTGAGGCGGGCCGGTGTATTGTAGAACAATTGACTGACCGCTATCTCTGTTCCGACGTTGGCTGCGGCCGGTGTTTGCGCCGTAACGACACCCCCTTGGAGCGTCATCTCAAATCCGTCCTCTTCGGTCCGGCGTGACTTAAGCGTCACATGACTGACCGAGGCGATCGAGGCGAGGGCCTCTCCACGGAAGCCGAGCGTGCGAATCCGGAACAAGTCGTGCTCGTCCCGAATTTTGCTCGTCGCATGACGTAAAAAAGCTCGCGGAGCATCCTCTTCATAAAACCCATGCCCGTTATCCCGGACTTTAATGAGACGTATCCCGGCTTCCTCCAAATCGACTTCGATTTTCGTGGCACCGGCGTCAATCGCATTCTCGACGAGCTCTTTCACGACCGAGGCTGGGCGTTCGACGACTTCCCCGGCAGCGATTCGGTTGGCCAGTTGTTCCGGTAACTCTTGAATGATTCCCATCGACTCACTCCTTCTTCGCGGATTGTTGGAGCACATAGAGCGCCTGCATCGCCTCGATCGGGTTCATCGCCAGCAGGTCGAGGTCGAGCAGTTGTCGTTTGATGTCATCTTCCGTCTCAAAAAGTGACAGTTGGGCCACAGGTTCAGCCGGAGCCGACTGTTCTACAGCTGCCCGTGCCGGTTTCGGTTCTGTCTCGAGCTCAGACAAAATCGTTCGCGCCCGTTCAATCAAATCAGGCGGCAAATCAGCGAGTTCGGCGACGTGAATCCCGTACGATTTGTCGGCCCGTCCCGGATGAACTTCATGCAGGAAGACGACACGTCCGTCCCGTTCAATGGCACGGACGTGCACGTTCTCAAGGGCTGGAATTGTGTCTTCGAGCACGGTCAACTCGTGGTAATGGGTCGAAAACAATGTTTTCGCGCCGATGGTGGCCGCGATATATTCGACGATGGCCTGCGCGAGCGCCATACCGTCATACGTCGAGGTTCCTCGTCCAATCTCATCGAGGAGGATGAGACTATCTGCTGTTGCTTCCGTCACCGCCTGACGTGTCTCCGTCATTTCGACCATGAACGTCGACTGTCCGCTCACCAAATCGTCGGCTGCCCCGATGCGAGTAAAGATGCGATCGAACAAAGGAAGTTCGGCCGCTTCGGCCGGCACGAATGAACCGATTTGATGCAGGATGGCAATCAGTGCGAACTGACGCATATACGTCGATTTACCGGACATGTTCGGTCCGGTGATCAAGAGCATGCGCCGCGTGTCATCGAGCGTCAAGTCGTTGGCCACATATTCACCACGAGGTAATACCGTTTCGATGACCGGATGGCGCCCACGATCGATTTGAACATTGTTTGACGTCGTCGGCCGGACATAGTCCCGTTTTTCGGCGACAATGGCGAGCGCGAGCAGGACGTCTAGTTCACTTAATGAGCGGGCCAGTTGTTGGAGCGGTTTCGTCTCTTGTTTGACTTCTTCACGTAACGTGACGAATAAGTCATATTCAAGCGTACAGCTCTTCTCCTCGGCACCGAGAATGAGCGCTTCTTTTTCTTTTAACTCAGGCGTGACATAGCGTTCGGCGTTCGTAAGTGTCTGTTTCCGTTCATACCGCCCCTCTTCGAGTAAGCGCGCATTCGCTTTCGTCACTTCCAAATAATAGCCAAAGACACGGTTATAGCCGATTTTCAGCGACTTGATGCCGGTCGCGAGCCGCTCTTGTTGCTCGAGATTGGCAATCCACGTCTTCCCGTTCGCTTTCGCCTCGAGCAGTTCATCGAGTTCTGTCGAATAGCCTGAACGAATCATACCACCTTCTTTAATCGAGATGGGTGGTGTCTCGACGAGCGCCGCCTGAAGTCGTTCCGATAGCGCGTCGAACGTGTCGAGCGTCGCATCGATGTGATGCAATCGTGTTGCAGTGACATTCGCGAGCAACTCTCGTACCGCTGGAATGCGTTCAAGCGTGTTCCGCAACTGAACGAGGTCACGTGCGTTGGCCGTCCCGTATCCTACTTTCGCGACGAGCCGTTCGATATCGTAGACGTGACGCAACTGCTCTCGCAATTGATCGCGGAGCATGAAATCATCAACCAAGTTTTCAACGGCATCCTGCCGGTCGCGAATCGCCTGTTCCGTATAGAGCGGCTGTTCGAGCCAACGTTTCAATAGTCGTCCCCCCATCGCTGTCGTCGTCTCATCGAGCAGGGCGAGAAGTGATCCTTTCCGTTCCCCGGACCGGGCCGAACGGAACAGCTCCAAGTTGCGGGCCGTGTTCGCATCGAGTTGCATATGGACCTCAACCTCATAGGCGACAGCCGGCTGCAGGTGATCGAGGGCGCGTTTTTGCGTCCGCGTCAAGTAGGCGAAAAGGAGTTCGAACGCACTTACTTGCGCCTCGTCGCGGGCGCCGCTCGACAATGAGCTCGCCAATCGCTCTGTTTGCACCGACAGCGGAATGCCAAGTGATGAGAGATGGTCTGCCAATTCGGAGTCATCAACGATGATTTCGCTCGGGACCAATCCTTCGACTTCGCGTAGGACGGCCTCACGCGACGGTAAAGTCGTCAACCAAGATTCACCTGTCGTCACATCGCCGCGGGCGATTCCAAAACGGCCTGCGACGTTCACGACCGATAGTAAATACCGGTTCTCTTTCTCACCGAGCGCGGCCATATATGTACCCGGCGTGATGACTTGAATGACTTCACGTTTGACGAGTCCTTTCGTCGCTTTTGGATCTTCCATCTGCTCACAAATCGCCACGTTGAACCCTTTTTCAATGAGTTGCTCGATATAGATCGCAGCGGAATGATGCGGGACCCCGCACATCGGAATCGGGTGCTCGGCGTTTTTTCCGTTTTTCGCAGTCAATGTCAATTCGAGTTCTTTGGCGACGATTTGAGCATCTTCAAAAAACAGCTCGTAAAAGTCACCGAGCCGGTAGAAGAGAAAGGCGTCTGGATAATCGGCCTTGATTGAAAAGTATTGTTTCATCATCGGGGTTTGATGTATCGTTTCCATTCGTGTTCACCTCTAGAAATTAGAACAGCTGACCAAAGGCCAGCTGTCTGTTTGTTAGTATCCGCAGCCGCCGCGTGATTTCTCCGCTGCCATGCCGCTTCCTGTTTTACCGGCGAGAACGTCACCGTCCGTCGACTCGATAATGCGATCTGTCACCGAGTTGGCGAGTGTGACCGTCACGTATTGAAGCAAATCGTTCACTTCGACTTGCGTCTCTTGGAACGCCTGGACGACCGGAATCGAATCGAGTTCGTCCATCGCCTTGTCGATTTTTAGCTCGACTTTGGCGAGTGCTTCCGTCTTCCCGTAGTGCTTGCAGTTGACGGCTTCTTTTTGTAAGTATTTGATACGCTTAATCAACGTTTGAACGCGCTCACTTTCGTTCACTTTCGTTTCCGCTTCTTTGAAGCGGGCCACTTCCGGCGTGCTCGCCAATAAGTCGGCTAATTCTCTCGCTTTTTGAATCACAGTTTGATCAGTCACCATCGTAAACCCCTTTGCTCTCTATGATTGAACGCACGTCTTGACGCACGCAAGTATTCCTCATCATTCTACCACGAACTTATGGCAAACGGTACCGCATCGATTCACTTCGAGATGGTCGCCGTCCGAACCATATCGACGTGGGGAATCCCATCCTCTAAGTACTCCTCGCTCGTTCGTGTGAACCCAAAGCTTGCATAGAACGGCTCCACGTACGTTTGCGCTTGCAAATACAAATCGCGATCCCCAAAGTCTGCCACGGCTTCTTGCATCAAGCGCCGCGAATGGCCTTGTCCCCGATGCGTCGATTTTGTGACGACACGACCGATGGCGATTGGCGATTCATCCTCGAGGACACGTAACGCCGCAATCGGGCGACCGTCTGCCTCAATCCAGTAATGGACCGCCGTCACATCTTTCCCATCGACTTCTTGGTACGGGCAATCTTGTTCCACGACAAAGATTTCGGTACGGAGCGCCAATAACTCATAGAGCTCTCTCGTCGTCAATTCGTCAAACCGTTTTTTCTGCATATCAACTTGTCCCCCTCATAACTTCGAACCGAGCGCTCGGGCGACGTGGAGCCCGCTCGTCATCGCCCCAATCGTCCCGGCACCTGGAAACACCGTGTCGCCGCAAACGTAAAAATTCGGAAGGTTCGTCCGATAGCTCGCCGCATGGAATAACGCTTGTTGCGGTGTTTGGGCATATCCACCGACCGCACCGTGCGGACGTTTCGTATATTTCACCCATGCCCCCGGTCCGCCCGGAAGCAACACCGACGATGTGCCGGTCCAACTCGGGAACGCCCGTCGCACTGCCTTGACGAGGCGCTCGGTCCATTCTGTCTCTAGTTTCTCATACGTCTCCTTGTCTTTCCAAGCCTGCCACTCCGACAAATCGATATGGGTCGAGACGGTCAACGTTCGTTCCGGCCGTTCGGTTCGGCGCGTATCGTCCGCATCTGACATCGAAATGAAGGCGTGACCTGACGGCAAATCATCACTATATACTTGTTGGAAGAGCGGACGTCCCGTGCACACCGCTTCCGGTAACGTGACGTAAAGACTGAACGTCCCCCATTGCGACCATTCTAGTTGACGGCCGTACTGTCTATGGAACTGTCGAGCCGCTTGTCCCGTGACCAACTGAGCGGTCGCCTCGAGCGGGATGGCCGACACGACGACATCGACGAGGTCGAGCCGGCCCCGGCGATCGGTCAACAACCAGCCGTCAGCAAGCCGCTCGATTTTAACAATTTGTCGTCCGAGAATCGTTTTTCCATCGTCTCTTCGAATCGACCGCTCCAACGCGTGGGCGAGTGTGTACAATCCCCCATCGACGTAATATGCTCCCTCATGGTAAATGGATAAAGCGACGGCCGCGAGCAAATGGCTCGCTTCGCGGGCACCAGTCTGCAAGCTATCGAGCAAAATCCCGTCGATAACCCGCTCGAACGCAGTCCCGTTCAATCGATGCCGTTTTAACGTTGTACCGAGTGGTCGATACAGCTTCCGGAACGACCGGAGCTGTGCCGGTCGAAACGCTCGTATCGCAATCGATGCGTCACGAATCGTTCGAAACGGCAACGCCGGTAGCGTCTCAAACAAAGGATGGATCGTCTCGAAATCGGTCCACACTTCATTCAAAAAAGCACGAATTCGCGGAGCGAGCTCTGGAAATATCGACTCAAGTTCTGCTAAAAACAGATCCCGGTCTTGAAGATAATGGACAGTCTGTCCGTCGAGGTGAATCTGCATCACCTCGGTTAACGGGCGAACGTCAATCGTTTCACCTAAGTAGGACAAGACTCGCTCATGCAGGCCGCCCGGTTCAAATCCCATCCCGAGCGTCGCCCCAGCCGGGAACCGATAGTCCCCCCGTTCGAATTTCCCGGCACAACCACCCCATTCTCGTGACGACTCGTATACGGTCACGTCATGGCCGATTCGGCTCGCTAACGCACCCGTCGTCAATCCGGCAACTCCTCCACCGATAATCCCGATTCGCATGTTAATCCCCTCCTGCCTTCATCATACATGGCTTCCCGAAATCCGAGACATTTCAACGTGTTCCGTAGACATATTTCACCGGTCAGGCAGGGTTCTGCGGGTAGATGGCGAAAAAATCGATAAAGGACAGGTGAAACCATATGCGAAGTCGGGTCATCATTTATCTGCTCATTCCAATCTTGATTTTTATCGGTATTTTGATTACACCTCCATCCGAAGAATCACAAAAAGTCGCCACCATGACGGCTGTCAACATTCAAGAGATGATTCCGTATGAACGCGAGTACACGGCACAAAAAGTGTTACTCGAGGAAGCGAACGACGGCCGCGAGGCGATTATCGAGGAGTGGCGGCTCGAACGCGGGGCGCGCACGACTTATAGTTACGTGTTGCGACTTCAGGGGTTCGATACGGTGATTCAAGTCGATGCTGGGGCGGCCAACACACGCTCGGACGGCTATTATGCCATGCAGGCGCACAGCCCCGTCTTTGAAGCGGACGAACCGCTGTCGATCGGTTATCCGATTGTGCTCTTCGCCAGCGAGCAACGGCTCGTACTGAACCAGATGGAAGTACGCGTCCTATACGAAGAGGACGGTGTCATTGAAAAATGGCGTATCCTTGAATCCACAGACTCCTAACAAAGGCGGAATCGATATGAATCTCACGTTTCAACGAGCAACCGAATCACAACTGACCGAAATTTATAGTCTTGCAGGCGTCAACCGCGAAGAAGCAACCAATCACGTCTCGGCTGATAACCGGGAAAAGATGGTTGAAGCGTACGAACACTCTGCGAAATTTGGTGCCTATTTCCTCTGTCTCGTCGATGGTGAGACGCTCATCGGCTGGACGCAAATCGATAAAGCGTTCGACTATTTGACGGGTGCAGAGGTCGGTTGGGTGAACGACCTGTATATCAAGCCCGCGTTTCGCGGTCACGGCTATGCCAAACTATTGATGCGAGAGGCGCTTGCCACGTTCAAACAGATGGGCTATACCGATGTGCGCCTGAATGTGTATGCTCACAATCAAACGGCGATGCAACTATATGAACAACTCGGTTTCACAGACGTCAGTAAATTTATGAAGATTGACATTTGAAAGGTGGTATTCGATGCAAAAAATACTTCTCATCGGCTCAGGAGGTTCGGGCAAATCGACGCTCGCCCGCGTGTTGGGAACTCAACTCGGCATCGACGTCCATCACTTAGACGCCTTACTATGGAAACCAAATTGGTCACCCGCCACACGGCAAGAACAAATTAGAACGCAGTCCGCATTGATTGGACGCGATTCATGGATCATCGACGGCAATTATGGGGGCACGCTCGACTTGCGCCTTCATGCTGCCGACACGATTGTATTTCTCGACTTGCCGAGGATCATTTGTACGTATCGCGTCTTGAAGCGCATGCTTTCCTATCGTGTCAAGACACGTCCGGACATGGGACCAGGTTGTGAGGAACGGTTTGACCCGAAGTTCTTGAAATGGGTGTGGGATTATCCGAAATCGCAACGCCCGACTGTGATCAACCGATTGCAAGCCCTTCCTGATAACAAACAAGTCATCATATTGCATTCACGGACAGAGGTTCGTGACTTTATAACGCGCGTCGGTACGGAGCAACACCTATGATTCCTAAACTTGAACCAATTGTAGCAGCGAAGACGTTCGTCACAACGCGTTTCCCCCACTGTCGGGCCGCACTGCTCGCCGGGAGCGTCGTCCGTGGTGAGGCGACCGCAACGTCGGATTTAGACATCATCATCTTCGACGACACCCTCGTCTCGTCTTTTCGGGAGTCGTTCATCGAGTCCGGATGGCCCATCGAGCTGTTCGCCCATAACTTGACGTCGTATCGGACGTTCTTCGAACAGGATTGCCGGCGCGCCATTCCATCGTTACCGAGAATGGTCACCGAAGGCATCATCTTGAAGGACACAAATATCGTCGAAGACATCAAGCGTGAAGCGAGAGCCTTGCTCGACAGCGGGCCCGAGGCTTGGTCGGACGAGACGATTGAGATGAAGCGATACTTCCTGACCGATGCACTCGAGGATTTGATTGGATGCACCACTCGGGCAGAAGGGTTATTCATCGCGGGCACTCTCGCCACGTTGGTCTGCGAGTTCATCCTGCGCACGAATCGACAATGGACGGGATCTCCCAAATGGACGTACCGCGCTCTCGACCGCTACGATGCGCAAGCAGCCCGAGAACTCGTCACTGCCCTTGAGGCGTATTATCAAACGAACGAACCCGACGCGCTCATCCGTTACGTCGATGAGACGCTCACCCCGTTCGGCGGCCGGTTGTTCGCCGGATTCAGCCGCGGGAAATCAAACGAAACGTGAGGGTATCCCATGTTCTTTCTTCAAATGTCCGGTTTCCCTGGGTCCGGCAAATCGACGCTGTCTCGGGAAATCGCTCGACGACTGGATGCGGTCATCGTCGATTACGATGTCCCGAAGACGGCACTGCTCGAATCGACTTCACAACACCCACTTATGCATACGCTTACAATCGATATGAATCGCCCGTTCGAAGCGTATTTATCCGAAGTCATCGCTATCTCCAAGCGATTGATTGACCACCTGATGCATCCTGTGACTTTTTCCTGGATGTATTTTTTTAATCGTATTTGTATTTTTATGCTTTACAATTAATAATCATACATATACACTTAGTCTCATATCTTGAAGGAGGAATTCATACATGAAAAAGTGGGTCATTACAGGGGGATTAGTGGCAAGTGCATTACTAGCAGGATGTAGCCAAGAGACGACGGGCGAAGAGAAAAAAACACTCGTCATGGGAACGAGCGCCGATTACTTCCCATATGAGTTTGTCGATACGGCGAACGGAGACGAGATTGTCGGATTCGATATCGAGATTGCCGAAACGGTTACGGAACGCCTCGGCTACGAACTTAAAATTGAGGACATGGACTTCGGTAGCCTGCTCGGGGCACTCAACGCCGGACGTGTCGACTTCGTCATGGCCGGTATGACGCCGACCGAAGAGCGGAAAGAAAATGCCGCCTTCTCGGACATCTATTTGTCGGCGACGAACTTAGTCATGACGAAAGATGAGTCACTCGAGTCGATTGAAGCGCTCGCCGGCAAGAAAATCGGCGTCCAAACGGCATCGATTCAAGAGAACATCGCCAAAGACCAAGCTCCGGATGCAGAGCTCGTCTCATTGAACAAGATTCCAGAAATCGTTCAAGAGTTGAATACGGGTCGGATTGACGCGATGGTCATCGAGGACACGGTCGCCCAAAAATACTTGGATCAAGATGCCGGACTGTACACGTTCGCCTTGAAAGAAGATGGCGAGAAAGGTTCTGCAGCCGCCTTTAAATTGGAGGATGACCTTCGCGATCAGTTCAACGAGGAGTTGAACAAGATGATTGACTCAGGTGAAATCGACAAACTCGCCAAGAAATGGTTCTCGATGGAGCCGACGGAATGAGACAAGTCTCACTACCGATTTATCCAGTCATCTATCCAGAAGGGTACCGTTTGAATCAAAACGAGAGCCAGTTCCCGGTGCCGTCCCGGTTGTATGACCAACTTGCGACAATCTCGTTCCAAGACTTGCATGAGTATCCGGTCCAACCGATTGACGAGTTGTTCACCCGTTATGCGGCCTACGCCGGTGTTGACCCGAATCAGTTGCTCGTCGGTTGTGGGAGTGACGAGATGATTCATGTCGTCACTCAGGCGCTGTTGGCACCGGAAGACGTCGTCTTGTCACCGAGTCCGGATTTTGCACTCTATCCAATCTTCACGACGATCGCACATGGCCGGCACGTCCAAGCCGATAATCTATCGTATGACGCACTTGTCCAGGCAATCGCGCAACACGAACCGAAGCTGTTGCTGTTGTCGAACCCGAACAATCCGACCGGCAAATTGTGGAGCGTCGCTGAATTGGCAGAACTCGCAGGACTCGTCCCATACTTGATCGTCGACGAGGCATATATCGACTTTACGCCAACGTCGAGCATGGTGGCCCACCTTGATTCATTCACGAATGTGATTGTACTGCGGACGTTATCGAAGGCGTTTGGTCTGGCCAACGTCCGCCTCGGTTTCATGGTCACGACGACTGAACTCGCCGCTTACTTCCGTCAGTTCGTCCCGCCGTTCAACATTAGCGGCGTCAGCGCGAAAATCGCCAACATCTTTTTACAAGATGCCACGTATCTCGACGAGGCCATCGTATGGCACGCCGACATGCGCGGACAGTGGACCGACTTGTTCGCCACCATCGGACACGTCCATCCAGCCGAGGCGAACTTCATTTACGTCACGCTCGATGAGCCGGAGGCCGTCTGGGCCCACCTCGCAGCGCATGGCGTTCACACATCGAAACAACCGAACGGGATTCGCATCACGCTCGGCAACGAACAAGCCCTCGCCCTGGCACACGAGGCGCTCAGCATTTACGCAACTCAAACGACGAATTAACCAACAACGCTCCGACTGTTTCCAGTCGGAGCGTTGTTGTCATGGGATGAGTTTGATGATTTTCGCTGGATTGCCCCCGACGACTGCACGAGCCGGCACATCTTTCGTCACAACGGCGCCAGAGGCGATGACGGCATCGTCCCCGACCGTCACCCCTGGATTCAAGATGGCACCGCCGCCAATCCATACCCGATGTCCGACCGTGACCGGCTTCCCGTATTCAAGGCCCGAGATCCGTTCGATCGGGTCGAGCGGATGCGTCGCCGTATAGACGTGCACACCCGGCCCGAGCATACAATCGTCACCGAATGTGATCGGACAGATGTCGAGGAACACACAGTCAAAGTTAGCGAAGAACCGTTCTCCGAGATGAATGTTATAGCCGTAGTCGCATTTGAACGTCGGCTCCAGATAAAACGAACTCCCGGTCGAGCCGAACAGCTCCGTTAACACAGCTTTTCGGTCGTCGATTTCGTCGATGCCGGAACGATTGAATCGTTCCGTCAAACGTCTGGCCTGACGCCGGTCGGCGACGAGCTCGTCGTCCCCGGCCATGTAAAGGTCGCCCCGAATCATCTTTTCTTTTTCTGTCATCTGCTTCTCCCCCTTTTCTTTTTTTAGTATAGAGGAATTTCTGACAAAACGGGGAATAGGAACATGACGAACTAGAGGAGGAATAGACAGATGAAACGAATTCTTGATTGCAGAGCCAGTGATTTCTTGACGTTCAACCGCTCGGATTTGATTGGATCGATTCGGAAAGCCGAGGGGCGGACCGTACTCGCCGAGGTCATACCGACCGTGCAGCCGCTCTATCCAGAAGTGACGAACGCTGAACTCGCTCGAGCGTTCGGAGCCGATATGATTCTATTGAATATGCTCGACGTGTTCCACCCGTACATAAAGGGTCTCGAAAGCCACGCCTTGTTTGGTAACGTACCGGGCGAGACGATGTCTGACAATCCGATTATGGAATTGAAGCGGCTCGTCGGTTTGCCGATTGGGGTCAACCTCGAGCCGGTCGACTTTTCCGAGAAATCGGAGGACATGTATGACGTAAAACAAGGACGGCTCGCGACACGGGAAGCGTTCGCCAGAGCGTCAGAGCTCGGTATCGACTTCATCTGCCTGACCGGAAACCCGAACACCGGGGTGACGAACGAGGCGATCGAGCAAGCCATCATCAACGCCCGCCAAGAGTTCGCTGGGGTCATCATCGCCGGGAAGATGCATCAAGCCGGCGTCGGCCGTGTACTCGATCAAGAGGCGTACGTCCGTTTTGCTGAAGCCGGGGCCGACATCATCTTGATTCCAGCGCCCGGCACCGTTCCTGGCGTACGTGAAGATGAATTCTATGAAGTCACGCGCGAGATTCAGGCGTTGGATAAACTCGTCGTCGCCGCCATCGGCACTTCACAGGAAGGATCCGATGAAGCGACGATTCGTGACATCGCTTTGTCCTCGAAGCGCGGTGGGACGGACCTGTTCCATATCGGCGATGCAGGGTTGTCCGGAATCGCCACACCGGAGAACATTCAAGCGTTATCGATTGCGATTCGGGGACGGCGCCATACGTATATCCGCATGGCCGCCTCGGTCAACCGCTAATCAAAAGGAACGAAGCCGATAATGGCTTCGTTCCTTTTTGTGTTACCAGTCAGTGACGTCTCGGCGTGGTTTTGCCGGAGTCGTCGTCCCGTGCCGTTTGGCGAGGAGCGCTTCGACGTCTTGTAATGACACGCCTTTGGCGGCGAGCAAGACGAGCAAATGGTACAAGAGATCAGCCGACTCTTCGACCAAATCTTCATCGTTCAGTGCCGCGATGACGACCTCGAACGACTCTTCCCCAAACTTCTTGGCAATCTTGTCGACACCTTGGTCGAATAGATAAGACGTATACGACCCTTCTTTCGGTGACGCCTGTCGTTCTTGAATCAACTTCTCTAATTCGTGAATCATCCTTCCACCTCCGTAAAAAAGCAGCTTCGATTTCCCGTATGACACGTCGGCCCATTGGCACGGACCCGGACCAAGAGTGCGTCTTGATCACAATCGACGTGGATGCTTTCGAGCTCGAGCGTATTTCCGCTCGACTCCCCTTTCATCCAGAGTCGCCCTTTCGAACGTGACCAGAACGTGACCGTGTTCGTCTCGAGCGTCTTCTGAATCGCCTCCTCGTTCATGTAGCCTAACATGAGGACGGCGTCGTCCTCTGTCGACACGATGATGGCTGGAATCAATCCGTTTGCGTCGTAACGAACCGCATCGGCAAGTTGTGCTCGCTGCATACGTGTTTCACCTCTTCCACTGTCGTTTTCCGGTCATGCAAAATCGAGGCGAGTAGCGCCGCATCGACCTTCTCGAGCGCGTCGACGACATGATTTGCGTTCCCGGCACCGCCAGAGGCGATAATTGGGATATCGACGGCGTCCCGGAGCAAATCAAGGATTCGCAAATCGTAGCCGCTCTGCTTTCCGTCCTGATTCATCGACGTGACGAGCAGTTCACCCGCCCCAAGTGCAGCCACTTGCTTTGCCCAATCGACGGCCCGCAACTCGGTCCGGTTCTTCCCGCCATACGTATAGACGAAGTAATCGTCGTCTTCGAACTTGACGTCGATGGCGATGACGATACATTGTGACCCGAACCGCTCGGCCGCTCGTTTAATCAAATCGGGTGATTCGACGGCGAGCGTGTTGAGCGACACTTTATCGGCCCCGGCTTTTAAGAGCGAGGAAATATCCTCAAGCGACCGAATACCGCCACCAACCGTGAGCGGAATGAACACTTTCCGGGCGACGGCACTGACGACGTCAAGCATCGTCTGGCGGCGTTCCGTACTCGCAGTGATATCTAGAAACACGAGCTCATCCGCACCGGATGCGTCATAATACTTAGCAATCTCGACCGGGTCGCCGATATCCCGGAGTGCCACGAACTCGATTCCTTTGACGACACGACCGTCTTTCACATCAAGACACGGAATGATGCGACGTTTAAGCATGGCGCGCCTCCCACTCGATCAAGTCATCGAGGCTGACTTGTCCGGAGAGTAATGCCTTCCCGACGACCGCTTCGTCGATGCCGGCCGCTTGAAGTGCTTCGACATCAGCCTCGGTCGTCACACCGCCCGAAGCGATGAGCGTGACCGAAACAGCCTCACGCAGCGCCTTCATCCGCTCGAGATTCGGTCCGTTCAACTTTCCGTCCGACCCGATGTCCGTATAGAGAATCGTTTTGACACCACGGTCAACGAGGCCTTTCGCGGCATCGATATCTTTTAAGTCGGTCGCTTCTTGCCAGCCGTTGACGGCGACGATGCCATCATAGGCATCGAGGGCGACGGCGACACGATCCCCGTACTTCGCGAGCGCCCGGTCCAAGAAATCCGGGTCTGTGAATGCTTTTGTCCCGAGCAAGACCCGGTCCGCACCGGTCGCCATGACTGCGTCGAGCGCTTCCTCGGAACGGATGCCCCCGCCGGTCTGAACGAAGAAACCGCACGTTTTGGCAAAGCGGACGACATCGAGATGTCTCGGTTCGCCAGCTTTCGCCCCTTCGAGATCAATCAAGTGGAGCATCGGGACGCGCCCTTGCCACTCTTTCAATTTCTCATACGGGTCTCCGTACTGTTCTTCTGTATTGAAATCGCCTTCTGTCAAGCGGACGATTTTTCCGTCAATCAAATCAATGGCCGGTAGTAATCTCACGTTCGACCGCCTCCTTCCATTCTTTCAATAAACTGAGTCCAAACGCGCCGCTCTTCTCCGGGTGGAATTGCATCCCCGTGACGAGCCCTTTTTGCACGATGGCTGGCACGTCTTCCCCCATATAGTCGGCAGAAGCAATCACATGGACCGGGTCGGTCACGACATGATACGAGTGAACGAAATAGACGTCCTCGTCTCGCAAAATCGAGTTCCATCCGACGTGTGGCAGACGTTTCGCCCGCATCCGCTCGACGCGCCCTTCAATCAAACCGAGTCCTTCTGTCGGCACCCCTTCCGTGCTCGACTCGAATAAGAGCTGCATGCCAAGGCAAATGCCAAGGAACGGTTTTTCTTGTGCCGATCGTTTCAATAGCGGAATCAGTCCCGTCTCGTTCAGCGATTGCATCGCCTGCGGGAACGCACCGACGCCCGGCAGCAAGATAGCGTCTGCCGCCTCGAGGTCTAAGGGATCGTTCGTGATGGTGACGTAACAGCCGATAGCTTGGAGCGCCCGTTCGACATTGAACACGTTGCCCATTCCATAATCGATGACCGCGACCTTCATCCTTCGATCAGTCCTTTCGTCGAAGGCAGTCGATTCGATCCGTCTTGCCCGATCGCTTCAGCGAGGGCGCGACCGAACGCTTTGAACAGCCCTTCAATCATATGGTGCGAGTTCGACCCGTAGAGCACCTCAAGATGAAGCGTCAAGCGGGCGTTCATCGCCACGGCCCGGAAAAACTCTTCGGCGAGCTCGGTGTCAAAGTCCCCGAGTTTCGGATTTTTAATATCGGCCCGGTAGACGAGGAACGGACGGCCCGACACGTCGACGACGGCACGCGCGAGCGTCTCGTCCATCGGCAAATAACTCGTGCCGTAGCGGCGAATACCGATTTTGTCGCCGAGCGCTTGATTGATCATCTGCCCAAGGGCGATTCCGACGTCTTCGACCGTATGATGGGCGTCGACCCACGTATCTCCTTCGACATGGACCGTCAAATCGATTTGGCTGTGGAACGCGAACAGTGTCAGCATGTGGTCAAAGAAGCCGACGCCTGTCTTCACGTCACTTTGCCCCGTCCCGTTCAAATCAAGCTTGAGCTCGATGTTCGTCTCTTTTGTTTCTCGTTTCGTCTCAGCTGTTCTCAAGTGAAGTCACCTCTTCTATCGTTTGTTGAAGCAAGCGGTACGCCTCGTCCGTTCCGGCACTGACACGAATCCCGTCTGCGAACGCGCGAACATGTACATCTTTTTCAAGGAAGCGGGCTGCCCAAGCTTCGCTGTCCGGTGTCTCGACGTATAGGAAATTAGCACGACTCGGTAAGACGTTCCCAATCGGTGCGAGCAACGTCTCAAGCTTTTGTCGCTGCGTTTGATGGAAACTGATCGACTCATCGATATAAGCGGAGTCGTTCAACACGACCGTCGCCACGGCCGCACTCAGCCCACTCACATTGAACGGCGAGCGGAACCGGTCAATCTTCTCGATTAAGCGCTCATCGGCGATCATGAAGCCGATGCGCAGATTCGCGAGTCCGAACGCTTTCGATAACGTCCGGAGAATGATGACGTTCGCGTGGTCCGCCAGGCGGTCTTTGAATGAATCTTCCATCGTGAAATCGATATACGCTTCGTCGACGACCAAATACGGGACTCGACTAGCAATCGTCTCGAGATCATCAAGCGACCACATCTTTCCGGTCGGATTGTTCGGGTTCGATATGAGGACAAGTTTCGGGTGTTCCGCCTCAATCGTTTGCATGAGCGACTTGAACGACAATCCGTCCGCATCCGGCTGCATGAAATTCCCACGGGCGATATGCGTGTAAATGCCATACATCGAAAAGTCTGGAATCGGTGCGGCGACGACATCGTCGGCATCGAGAATGGCCTGACAGAGAATCGCGAGCAATTCATCGCTGCCACTGCCGACCATGAGTTGCTGCGGGCTCACACCGGCATACGCCGCATAGCTTTGTTTAAGCGCCGTCAACTCGTCGACCGGATAATGGCTCAAGTCGAGCGGAAGCTCTCGGATAGCCGTCTTCAAGCGCTCTGGAAAGACATATTGGCTTTCGTTTTGATTCAACGCGTGCCCTTTGACCGCATGCGGGACGTAGCGTGGAATCGTCTCATAGTTCAGTCTCATACGTCCTCCATTCGGACCGCCATCGCCCGGGCGTGGCCGTCAAGTTGTTCTTGTTGCGCGATTCGAATCGCGGCACGCGTGATGCGCTCATCGAGTTCTGTCATTTGCAGGAACGTCTGGCGTCGGTAAAAATCATCGACCGAGAGGCCGCTCGAGAAACGGGCCGTCCCGCTCGTCGGCAGGACGTGGTTCGGTCCAGCGATGTAATCCCCAAACGCCTCCGCCGCTTCATGACCGAGGAAGAACGATCCGCCGTGACGGATGGCTTGCATGTAATCTTCCGGGGCGGCGACGGCGAGTTGGACGTGTTCAGCCGCCATCTCGTTCGCATAACGAATCGCCTCAGCCTTCGTCTTCACGAGGACACCCCCGCGCTTCATCGCCTCTATCGCAATGTCACGCCGCGGTAATTCAGCCAATTGTCGTTCTAATTCTTGTCGAATCGCTTCGGCCAATTCGCCAGTCGTGACGAGCGCAAGTGCCGTCGCTTCGACATCGTGTTCGGCTTGGGCGAGCAAATCGGCGGCGACCCATTTCGGATGGGCCGTCTCATCGGCGATGATGAGCACCTCGGACGGTCCAGCGACCGAATCGATGCCGACGATGTGGGAGACGAGCGATTTTGCCGTCGCGACATAGGCATTCCCGGGACCGACGATTTTATCGACCGGTTGAATCGTCTCGGTGCCGAACGCCAAGGCGGCCACGGCTTGCGCCCCGCCGACGAGATAGCATTCATCCGCCCCTGCGATTTTTGCCGCAATCAATAACGACAAATCGATGCCGTCTTGTTTCGGCGGCGTCACCATGACGACACGTTTCACACCGGCCACTTTCGCCGGAATGATGTTCATCAACACGCTCGACGGATAGACGGCCGTCCCGCCTGGCACGTACACGCCGACCGAGTCGAGTGGCATAAAACGGCGTCCAAGTCGGAACATCTCGTCTTCATACACATCTTCTTGACGTCGCTGACGACTGTGGAACGTACGAATCCGTTCGGCCGCGAGCGTCAACGCCTCGGTCAGTTCAGCATATGCGTCAGGTGGCGTAAACGTCGTCAAATCGACCGTTTCGATTTTGTCGACGCCGTCAAATTTTTTCGTGAACGCGAGGAGCGCCTCGTCCCCGTTCGACTCTACGGCCTCGAGGATCGGTTTGACCGCTTCTGCCCAGCTTTCCCGCCGGGCCCGGTTCGTTTCTGTACTCATCGGGCATCCTCCTTGCTCAAGCGACGAATCCACGCCTTCAATTCATCAGGATTGTTGGCGAGAGCCGCCTCACTCGTGATGAACTTGGCGTTCACCGTGAAAATTGTCTCGTATTCTTCAAGGTCGTTCGCGCGGAGCGTCGCCCCCGTCTCGACGATATCGACGATGCAATCGGCGAGTCCTGTAAGCGGTGCGAGTTCGACCGATCCGTTCAACGCAATCACTTCGACGTTCTGTCGTTTCGAGGCGAAGTGAGAGATGGCGATATTCGGATATTTGCTCGCGACTTTCAATTTTTTCGTCCCGTTCTTTCGTTCTTTCGGTCCGCAGACAGCCATACGACAACGGCCGAATGGTAAGTCGACGACTTCAAGCACGCCCGGTGTCTTCTCGCGCAAGATGTCTCCGCCGACGACACCGACATCTGCCGCGCCGTGCATGACGTATTTATAGACATCATCCCCTTTGACGAAGATGAACTCATGCCCGTCGACTTCGACCGTCAGTTCGCGGCCGCGCTTCTCCGGCCAAACCGTGAGTCCGACTTGTTCGAAATAGTCTCGGGCCGCTTTCTCAATGCGCCCTTTGGCAATCGCTACTTTCATAAAATCACCTCACCTAACTGTTCTAAATCAAGGGACAGGCCGAACGCCCGTCGCGATTGGCCGAAATGTCCGTATAGTGAATCATAGCGACCGCCCGAGAGGACGCGCCGTCCATCGATGCTGCCTGTCACCGTCAATCCTGAATAGTAATCAAAATCACCGGTCTGACCAAAGTCGTACGAGACGTTCAAACCGATGGACCGTAAATGTTCGACCGCCCGCTCGACTTCCTCGATTGCAGCCGTCAAGCTTGGCTCAGCGACTTCCCGTAACTCATCAAGTGCCGAGTCACCAATCAGGAACGGTAATTTCGCGATTAACGGGTATTGATACGTATCGGCGAGTTCTCGGAGCGATTCCAAGTTACGGAGCGCCAAATATTGGCGTAACGTCCGTTCTGGGATACCGGCCTCGTCCGCCACTGCGGCGACCAAGGCAGCCGATCCAACTTGAATCCGGAGTCCGTCTTGCGGCAGGACGCGCTCGGTCATACTGAGAAACGAGGCGATCAACTCCATATCTGGAGCGTCCCCGTCAATCCATTCGAGACCGAGCTGTTGACGCTCGTGCGGCTGTCCCGAGTGCTTCGGGGTACGCCGATACACGGCACCGGCGTACGCGACACGCATCGGCTCATGACCGTCCGCGAGTTTCCGGGCGATTTGTAACGTATAGTCTGGGCGCATGACGAGCAATTCGCCGTCATTCCCGAACAGACGATAATAGGCCGACTCATCGAACAAGGCCAAGTCTTGATAGTGCGAATAATATTCTACGAGTGGCGGTTCGATCACGCTATAGCCGTTTGATTCGGCTCGCTCTAGAAATGATAACATCCACTGCTTCGGACGCAGAACGTCCTCCCCTTGCAATTCGTGCCATCCTTCCGGGATGGACCCTTTAGTATTGAACCAAATCATCAATATCACCCTTTATCTTATTATCACTTTACCAAACTAAAGTAGTGTGTTAAATTTATCAAACCAAGCCGGTGCTGTCAACCGGCGAACTCGAAAGGAATGTCGCTTGATGATTGACTTTACCCGTGATGGTCACCTTCACACCCCATTTTGTCCACATGGCTCGACAGACCCGCTCCAGGCGTACGTCGAACAGGCGTTAGCCCGTGGTATCAAGACGCTCACGTTCACAGAACATGCTCCGCTCCCAGCCCGGTTTCAAGACCCAACACCAGACAAAGATTCGGCGATGGCGTTCGAATTGCTTCCGGATTATATCGAGGCCGTGCAGTCGTTAAAACGGAAGTATCCCGAACTCGACCTTCGCCTCGGCTTAGAGATCGACTACTTGCCCGGCTATGAAGCTGAGACGTTGGCGTTGCTCGAGCCGTATGCCGACGTATTAGATGAAACAATCTTGTCTCAACACTTTCTACTCGTCGCCGGTGAGCTCCTGCCTGTCGACTTCTCGCTCGAGACGTTTCATATCCTCGTCGAACGTGTCGGTTCGTTCGAGGCTGTGATGAAACAATACTATTCGGCGCTCGCTGCCGGCCTCGTATTCCCTTGGGAACGCCTGAAAGTGGACCGCATCGGACATATCGATTTACCAATCAAATATCAGACCAAGTATGTATGGGACCGCTCAAACGTCCTGGCCGAACAGTCGCGCCTGCTCCAGACGATGGCCGCTCGCGGTTTCGGTCTCGACCTCAATACGGCCGGACTGCGCAAGCCTGAATGCGGACAGCCGTATGCCATCGACGTCGCATCTGAGGCGGCCAGACTTGGAATCCCGTTCGTACTCGGTTCGGACGCCCATATCGCCAAAGACGTGGGCGCTGGGTTCGAAACAATACAAAAAAAAGCCACGTTCCTATGAACGTGGCTTTTTCACAGCGATCTAGCTATCTAGATCCCCATTTTTGGTTGTCGATAACGATATGGCGTTCCATTTCTTCATCTATTGACAATAATACCATACTGATTCGGCAATGCAACCTAAAAATGAAAAAAGGATGACGGAGTTGTCATCCTTTGTTATTTAGACCGCCATTTCAGCGTATAAACCTTTTAATTCCTCCGTAGACGCCTCGTCCATCTGTAACGCCACGAGTTCGACGAACTGAAGTGCAGGATCCTTGTCGCCCGACATACGAACGATTTCGGCTGCCGCATCATCGAGCGCGAGCAAGATACCTGATACACCGAGCGTCGGATAGTAACGGAGTAGCGCGCGGACGTGCTTCATTTCTGAAATATCGTTGCCATTAATCTTTAGTGCTTTGACCGCCAACTCTTTATGCGTTCCAATCGCGAACTTATCTTCCCACACCTCTTCGAGTGTGATCAACGCTTCCACATCATAGGCACCATCAGTGAAACGAACTTGTTTTTCCATGTAACATTTCCCCTCTCGTTAATCTACTTTCATTATAAGAGAGGAACACACTAAAAGTTTGTGAAATGTTGAACATTTTGTGGAATTTTTGTCTCACCTAGTTGTGAACATAAAAAAAGGTCCCTCCGAGGAGAGACAAATAATGGAAGAGTAAAACACCATTGGCAGTACATTAATAATATAACACCGAATGTAAACGTTTACAATGTGTTTTTAAAACTATTTTCAAGTGGCATATGTACCACGTCAATTCCGCTCTCGCGCATTAAATCGAGACCGTCGCCATGTTCATAACCGACCGCATAGACGACACGAGCGACGCGGGAGGCAATCAAGGCGAGCGAGCAGGCGTGGCACGGCGAATGGGTCACATAAGCCGTCGCCCCGAATGCGTTCGTCGAATCGGCGGCGAGCTTTCCGATCGCGTTGATTTCAGCATGAATCTCATGCTGTTTCGACCAATTGTGATGATCGTACGGGTCCGAGCATTTGATATAGGTCACACCGTCATGAATGAACGAGACCGGCGTTTCGAGCAAGTCGACCGCATTCGCGGATACATACTCAGCACGCTTATAAAATCCGTCATCCCGCTTTAAGAAGATTTCATTACAGTTCGTATGCCCCGGCGGCGTGCCGTTCAAGCCAATCGAAATCGGCTTCTCATCTTTGACGATGACGCAAGCGACACTTTTAGAGGCACACTTCGAATGACGTACCGCCATCATATCGGCAAACTGTAACCACGTCTCGTCCCATAGGTGTTGTTTATCCATTGTTGATCCTCCTCGAAGAAAAGGAAAGTCTGAATGCTCAGACTTTCCCCGTTCAATATCCAGTCTCTTTTGGCAACTCTTTGTTTTTCGAAGCAATCTCGATGACTTTTTCTTTCAACTCGTGCTCCATCCGATCGAGTTCACGTTCCGCCTCACGACGCTTCTGACGTCCCTCTTGTTGAATCCGGAGCGTCTCATCGAGCGTCGAGAGCAAGTTCTCGTGCGCCACTTTGAGCGACTCGACCGAGACGATGCCTTTCTCGTTCTCTGTGGCAATCTCGATTGACGAATCTTTCAACATCTTCGAGTTCTGCTCGAGCAACGTGTTCGTCGTCTTCGTCACGTCTTGCTGCATCCGGAGCGCCGTCTTTTGACGCGTCAAGCTGAGCGCGAGCACGACTTGGTTTTTCCAGAGCGGAATCGTATTGACGACTGCCGACTCGATTTTTTCGGCTAGAATCTGGTTGTTCTGCTGGATGACCCGGATTTGTGGGGCCATCTGCAGGCTGATCGTCCGGCTCAGTTTCAAATCATGCAACTTTTTCTCGAACCGGTCCGCGAGTTGAATCATATCGTTCAACTGTTGCAGTTTGACCTGGTCTTTCGACATCTCGACTTCTTGACGAAGCGGGGCAATCTCATAGCTCCGCACGTGGTCGAGTTTCGTCTCGCCGGCGGCGATATAGACGTTGAGTTCTTCGAAGTAGCGTTTGTTCTTATCGTACATTTGATCGAGCATCGTGATATCTTTCATCAAGCCGAATTTGGCCCGGTCTAGATTATGGATGACCTCTTCTAAATAGACGCTCATTTTTTCAAACTGCAACTTATAGTTCTCGGCTTTCTTCTTGGCCCGGCCGATGAGCGGAAGGTTGTCCATGAAGCTCTTCTTCTCCGGTTGCAACATGTCCGGGTCCATCTTGCGCACGTTCTGCATCAAGTCGGACAATAGCTTGCCGGCGTCTCCGCCATCTTTCATCCGGACCTCGGTCAAGATTTGGTCCGAGAATTGTGATAGTTCACGTTGTACGTTCGAACCGAATAGCATGACGGAATCTGTCTTTTTAATATCGATTGACTCCGCGATGCGCGTGATCCGTTCCCGGTGCGCTTGTGGGACGTCAGCATTTACTTGAATCGCCGGCACCTCATGTTTATCGGTCATTGATGACCAGTCAACGGACGGGTCTGAGATTGCGTCGGTTTCCGTCTTCGTTTTCGTTTGGGAAGTGAGTTCTTCTTCTGGCCATGACTGCCAGTTCGTTTCATTCGATGAAGTCATGCTTTTTTCTCCCTTCTGGTTGATCGGCCAATACTCTCTCCATCATGATCAACTCTCGTTCAAAATCGACCGCGTCATCTTCGAGGAGACGACTGCGCTGTTGTTTGAACTTGTCGACGATAAGCCGCATATTGGTTATCAACTGTTCACGTGTCTCTTCTTGAATGACGACGCGTTTTCCTTCTAGTTCTTTAAATTTCAATACGACTGACACGAGCGAGTCCAAGTAGAACGTGAACAAGTCACGCACGTGCTTCGCATCTTGAGGGTTCTCGAACAGCTCAGCGAACAGTTCGTGTGCTTCTTTCGAGACCGCCTTCATCTCACGCCGCACCTCGATGTCTTTAATTTCAGGCAAGACGCGGTCGATTTGTTGTAACTTTTCATAGCCTTGTTCAATCGTCCGCTGCAGAAATTGCAGCTCCAAATCATCTGTCGCTTCGAATTGACGCACCGGCGCCGCTTCTTCGAGTGGTTTCAGAATGCGCGAACCGACGAACGGTTCGTCTTCATCGAGCAATAGTTTCTTCTTGGCCCGTTTGGCAACAGGCGCGGGTGCCCGCTTCCGCCGTTTATTGTTCGACCACACTTCGTTCAATACGAGCGCCCCGACGATGATAAACAACCAAGAGAAATCAAAAACGCTTATGGCAAAATATAGGATCGCCCCAGTCAGGGCCCATTTCATCCATGTTTTCATCCGTTTCACCTCGTCTCATGATACTTCTATTGTACCTTACGTGACCCTTCAAAAAAAGTTTCGTCATCTTTCTAAGCTTAGCATAACGCTCCCGTTCACTCCCTCGGTCGCAAGAACGAAAAATGGTAGTACAAAAACCTCCTGATTCGACGAATCAGGAGGTTGCAAACGTTATAATCTGACCCACGTCGTCACCATGACAACGGCGACCGTCACCGGAATGACGTAACGGATCAAGAAGTGCCAAATCGGGTACAACTTTACACCGATGTCTGACGTTTGAATCTCTTCTTTCAGAATGCGTTGATCGACGACATATCCGACGAAAATCGATGTCAAGAGTGCACCGACCGGCATCAAGATGTAACTGACGATGTAATCCATCGAATCAAAGAACGTACGACCGCCCAAGAACTGCATCTCGCTCATGACACCAAATGAAAGCGCAGATGGAATTCCGACTGCGAAGACGATAGCCGCTGACAACAGGGTAACGTTGCGCTTCGAGATTGTGTGTTTCTTCTCGTTCAACTTGTCTGTCACACCGGCGACGACGACTTCGAGCATCGCAATCGACGATGTAATCGAGGCAAACGTGAACAAGAGGAAGAACAACACCATAAAGAATCCTCCGAGCGGTACTTGGTTGAACACCGCTGGTAAGACGACGAAGAGCAGTGCTGGTCCTTCTGCTGGGTCAAGACCCGAAGCAAAGACGGCCGGGAAAATCGCAAGTCCTGCCAATAGCGAGACAGCGATATTCAATAGAACGATCATGTTCGCTGAACGATTGAGCGTCCCTTTCGTCTGAATGTACGACGCGTACGTCAACATGGCCGCGACACCGAGCGATAGCGAGAAGAACGCTTGACCGAGGGCGAACAAAACCGATTCACCGGTCAAGGCAGAGAAGTCAGGTTGCAAGAAGAAGCGAACCCCTTCCATCGCTCCGTCAAGCGTCAACGAACGGATGACGAGCACGATGAAACTGACGAACAAGAGCGGCATTAAAATCTTGCTCATGCGCTCGATGCCAGCCTCGACACCTTTTAAGACAATCAAGAGCGTAATCAATAAGAACAAGAACTGACCGAACACGGCGATGCCTGGTGACGAGACGACATCTCCGAACACGGCACCGAACTCATCAGGCGAACGTCCGTTCAACGTCCCGCTCAGTCCGAGCCCGATGTATATCAAGACCCAACCACCTATGACACTGTAGAATGAGAGCAATAAGAAACATGCGATGACGCCCAGGTAACCGACGAATGTCCAACGACTGTGCCCTAATTTTTTAAAGGCGAGCAGTGCCGTCTTTTGTGTCGAGCGTCCGACGATGAATTCACCAATCAATAACGGTAACCCGAGTAAGAGCGTGAACGCTAAAAACATGAGCAAAAAGGCGCCGCCTCCACTTGTGCCGGTGACATACGGAAATTTCCAGATTGCACCGAGACCAATCGCAGACCCTGCGGCCGCTAAGATGAATCCAATTTTTGAGGCGAACGAATTTTGCGCCATTACCATCCCTACTTCCTGTTTTCATATCTTTTTTCATAATAATAGTGAAATACTAACACGGTTCAGAAATGAGAACAACTAAAAACAGAGAAAAGTCTGAATTCTTTTCTCTGTCAGCAATTTTTATCGATTTTTAGTGTGACGGGACGAGAAATGACAACTCTCTTGGCAGGACATCGACGTCCAGCCGTTCCGCCTCGAAGTGCTCCCCATCGACGTCGATGATTTGAGATTCATTTAAATGGACGGTCAGTTGAGACATCTGTAGATGCACCCATTCCGGAGACGACTGTTCGAGTCCGAGCTGTTGGGTCAACAATTGACGAATCATCGGGAAGCCGATGGCGGAACTATGGACGACCTCGACGAGTCCGTCCGTGAACGACTGGGTCGGGAGTTTCGTCGGTACCGTCCCGAGATAAGCCCCGTTCCCTACATATAGGAAGCTGACTGGTCCATCGTGGACGACTTCCCCACCGTGTTCGATGCGAACATCGAACGGATCGAGTTCACGAAACTGCCGGATCGTCGCTAAAAAGTAACCAATCGACCCGAGTGATTCTTTTTGGAGCGGATCGATTTGTCTCGACGCGTCCGCGATCAGGCCGACCCCGATGAAGTTGAGCCCGTACCGTTCGTTGACTCGCATCACATCGACCGATTGTGCGTAACTCATCTTGAACAAACGGGCCGCCTCGATTGGTTCGACCGGTAGCGCAAGGGCACGGGCGAAATCATTACACGTGCCGGCCGGAATCAGACCGATTGTCGGCCGTTCATCTCGCGGAAGCTTCATCAAGCCATTGACGACCTCATGAAGCGTCCCGTCCCCGCCGATGACAATCAAGTGCTCGTAAGCCCCGCTCTCTTCGGCGAAGCGACCGGCGTCTCCTTGCGCGAGCGTCTTCCGAATCAAAATCTCATCGTATAACGATTCAATCGTCCCGACGACCTCACCGAGCATCGTCTCGTTCCCGCCAGACGTGGGATTGGAGATAATCAATGCTCTCATAACAGACCAGCCTGCTCCAAGAAGTCCTTCGCGACGTCGTACGCCCGTTCATTCCCGTACGCGACGCGACGGTTCAATTCAGACATCTCTTCGTCAGTAATTTTACCACCCAATTGGTTGAGGGCATCCTCGATTTCCGGATGTTCATCGAGCGTCTCTTGTTTCACTAACGGAGCTCCTTGGTAAGGTGGGAAGAACTGTTGGTCGTCCTCGAGGACAAGCAATTCGTTCTCGGCGATATCCGGGTCGGTCGCATACGCATCGACGAGGTTGACGTCTCCACGTGCGATGGCACGATAGCGCAACTTTTGTTCCATCGAGACGACCGACGGGAAATCGAGACCATACGCTTGTTGCAGTCCCGGGTATCCGTCTTCACGGTCTGTGAACTCGAGCGTGAATCCGGCCTTAATATCCGATTGAACGTTTCGTAAATCCGAGATGGCGGTGATGTCTTCTTGCTCGGCATAGTCGCGTGGGATCGCGATGGCGTATGTGTTGTTGAACTGCATCGGTTCAAGCAACGCATAGCCGTCATCGGCGAGCGCGTCTCGAGCCTGTTCATACACTTCACGGGCATCGTTCGAGTTCGGTGTCTCTTTTACGAGACTGGCGAGCACCGTTCCCGTGAACTCCGGATAGATGTCGACATCTCCGGATTGCAGTGCACCCCAGACGAACGTCGTCTCTCCGAAGTTCGGGCGGACAGATACGGACAAATCGGTCTGATCTTCAATCAATAGTTTATACATGTTCATTAAAATCTCAGGCTCTGGCCCAAGTTTCCCGGCGATGACGAGATCGGTCTGTTGTGTTCGACCGAAAGCGAGCGGGGCCGCGACGATGAGCGCCAACACGGTCGAGACTGCAATCAATTTCGTCTTGTTGCGGGTTGCCGTCGCGCCTTCCATTTGGCGAAGTAAGAAATCGAACAACAAGGCAAGGATGGCGGCTGGGATTGCCCCGAGCAGAATCAAATAGTTGTCGTTCCGGTTGATTCCGAGCAGGATTAACGTCCCGAGCCCACCTGCGCCGACGAGGGCGGCGAGCGTCGCCGTTCCGACAATTAATACCATCGCCGTTCGAATCCCGGCCATGATGACCGGAAGTGCGAGCGGGAGTTCGACTTTCATCAAGCTTTGGTTCGGTTTCATCCCACAAGCCCGGGCCGCTTCGATGAGCGATTTGTCGACTTCGTTCAGCCCTGTGAACGTATTTCGCAATATCGGGAGCAACGCATATAACACGAGGGCGATTGTTGCCGGTAAGGCACCGATTCCGACGAGCGGAATCATGAGACCGAGGAGCGCCAATGAAGGAATCGTTTGAATAATGGCGGTGACGCCGATTGCGGTCTCGGCCACTTTCTTGCGGCGCGTCAACCAAATCCCGAGCGGAACGGCGATTAAGACGGCAATCAACAGTGAAACGACGGATAGCTGTAAGTGCTCAATCAGCGCTTCGACGAGTTCGCCCCGCCGATTTTGAAATGTCTCAAGCATCCACTTCACCTCTTCCGCGTTGTGTAAAGTCGAGGACGAACGGGTCCGTGCTCGCTCTGATTTCATCCGGAGTACCGATGACGACCAATTCGCCGTCACGCATCAAAGCGATCCGGTCTCCGAGTTTCATCGCTTCTTGCATGTCATGGGTCACGAATAGAATCGTCTTCCCGAGCTCATCGTTCAAGCGTTTGATGTCGTCCTGAAGTTGACCACGGCTAATCGGGTCGAGTGCCGAGAACGGTTCATCCATCAAAATGACTTCCGGGTCGGCTGCAAGTGCCCTTAGCACGCCGACGCGTTGTTGCTGGCCGCCTGATAGTTCCGTTGGTTTTTTCGCGCGCAGGACCGGGTCCAATCCAGCAATCTTCATGAGTTCGGTCACACGCTCTTTCGTCTTTTGTTTTGGCCATTTCAATAATTCAGGAACGACAGAAATATTTTCTTCCACTGTTAAATGAGGGAATAAGGCAATTTGTTGAAGCACATAGCCGATGTTGCGTCGCAACTCATAAATATCGAATTGATAAATCTCTTTTCCGTCGATGAGGATTTTTCCATCTGTATGGTCAATCAGTCGATTCACCATCTTCATCGTCGTCGTCTTCCCGCACCCCGATGGCCCGATCAAGACAAAAATCTCTCCTTTACGGACTGTCAAATCCAAGTCTTTAACGGCTAGCGTCCCGTCTTCGTAGCGCTTGGATACATTTTGAAATTCTATCAACTCTACCCCTCCTCGGCTCGTAACTGTTTCATGAAAGTCAAATATTAGTTTGCCCGTTTCCAACGTTTGTTAAACAATTGGACGTGCTGATTCGGTACGTGTCACTACTTCCGGCAGGCAGAATCAGGAAAGAAGACTCAAAAAAAGGTCCTCCCGAAGGAGAACCTGGTGTTATGGAAGTGTGATTGTAATGTGGCGACGGCCCCAGTTGATGGCCTCACTTTTAGTATCGACAAGCAAGTCAACGATGTTTCCTTTGATGCGTCCACCGGTATCTAAAGCGATCGCTTGACCGACACCTTCGATTTGAACGACCGTTCCGAGTGGGATAACGGCTGGATCGACAGCGATGATGCGCATGCCATTATAGTAAATCGAATCCGTGACATCATGTCCGGTCGCCGTCAAGACGCGACCTCCGTATGAGCCGTTATCAGCTGCATCGTTCGTGTACGCCGTCGATTCGGCTTGAATAGAACGTCCTGTCGTCGAGACTGGCGATGCGGTCGCTGTCGACGATTGTTTTTTCACAGCTACAGCTTGGCGTTTCGCTTCTTCTTGTCGTGCCTGCTCGGCAGCGGCACGTTTTTCTTCGGCCAACGCTTCACGCTCTGCCTGCTCCCGCTCGGCTTTCTCTTCGGCTACCCGTTTTTCTTCAGCGATTCGTTTAGCTTCAGCGACACGTTTTTCTTCGGCGATGCGTTTTTGTTCGGCAAGTCTCTTTTCTCGGGCAATCTGTTGTTGGCGTTCTTGCTCGATCGCCTTCCGTTCCAATTCAAGTGGGTTTTGGACAATTTTTTGTTCTGTCCCAATTCCGATTTGAGCGGCATCAGCTGTCGCAGCAAACGCAAACGACCCAGCAGCAATCATGAGGACAGTTATCATATATTTTAAGGAATGCATTATTAATAGGTCAGCACCTTTCTCGTCTTCTAACGAACAGGTGTAAATTTACCATGCCCGCGCGACCTCGAGAAGGGATTTTGATGAAGTGAAATATTCCTGACATATGGGCTTAAGGTTGGTTACAATCTGTAACATTTACGATGAACCTACCTCTACCAAGCGTTCTCATAAAAAAATTACAGATTCGTTACAACGTGATGTGTAACAAATCTGTAATCTGTTTGTCATTCTGTTTCAGCATCTATCGAGCGCAAATCGTGAGGTCGCACCATTCCCCATGGTGCCACGTCGACGTCCACTTCGAACGCCTTCGCCCCTTCAATCGCAGACGATTCTTCCTCAGCGACCCGATACGAACTCATGTCATCAATATACACTTGTCGGTCGTAATAGTTGGCTCGAGTGCCCCCGAAGAAAGGCCGTGAACTAACCCGGTCAATGGTCGCATACCCGTCATCCCCAGTTTTGAACGAGACGTATACCGTCCCTGTTTCAACATCTTGTCTACCTTCGAACGAGTCATATTCCAAGTACACAAAATCACCGAAGAACGGGTCGTACGGTTCGTAAGAGCTTGCTTTGAACGTATACGTGTCCCCGAACCAAGAGACGGCATAGACGAGCAGTATAAATCCGACGGCAATCAACACTTGCACAATCGGCACTAACCAAGGTATCAATCGTTTCATGTCTGTGCATCCCCTCTCGTACGACTACGGCTGCGCCACCATAAGGCGAGCGACAATGCGAAGACGATCAATGCTCCGATGAGGAAGAAGAGCGAAATATCGAGTTTATCCCAAACGTAGATGAAATAAATCGTCATTTGAACGAACAAGAAATAGATGAAAGCGAGCACGATTGGTTGACGATTGTGGTCTTGATAGACAAGATAGGCAAGTGCAACCACTTCAAGCAGGATGGCCAGCAAAATTCCCGAATCCTCAAACAATGCGAATGGGATGACAGCGAGCAAGCTAACCCATATCAATTCTGGACGTCGGTGCAACAAATAGACAGCGACGAGGGCGACCGATAAAATCGTCGCCTCAATGACCGACGGCATGCGTTGCGACAACCAGCCTTCCGTCGCATTAATCAAGTACCCGATCGACAAGACTGCCGCGACGAAGAGGTAAAGATAATTCCATTGGGTTCGCTCCCGATAAATGAGAAACAGGACGTGCAGCGCGGCAAGTGCCCATAGCGGCCAAAACCGACCTTCATAGTCGGCGTATTGACCGATTGCGATCAATAGTCCATAGAAACCAAACCAGGCGAAGATGCGGTCGAGTTCGTTGTCCCCATAATGGAACCAGACCCACGTCACCACCAATCCGAACACGATCAATGTGATACCAATCCCTTGAAAGCTATTCGTGATGGCCAAAAAGGCTGCGAGTGCGGCCAAAAACGTAAAAATCGGATGTTTGTATATCAGTATGTGTATGACGGCGACGGCAAGGAATAGCCAGAATAAGAACGGAATTTGCGAGGAAAGATTATACGTCGAGAAGATGACAATCATCGTGGCAACAAAGAAGGCGACGCCCAATAGACGAAATAACGTGACGTAGCGAGACGCCTTCACTTGTAGGCGTTCGGCGGTCACATACATCCCGATCATGAACACGAGGAAAATGGCGACTTTCACAAGGTCAGGAATCGCTTGCCAATTGGCCGCGACAAAACTGAATAGACTGAGCGCAAGCAAAATCGATCCGATTATCACAAGAATAGGCGGTTTGTGCTCACGTTTGTCACCGACCGCCAACTTCTTATGTTCGTACTCGACCAAGCGCTGACCGGTCACTTCATCAAGCAAACCGGCCTCTTTCCATTCACGAACTTTTTTGTCAATGGACACCTGAATCATCCCTTTCGCTTAAAAGGTCAGCTGGCGCGTTCGATCAATTCTAAATCTTTTTTCAATAACACTTGTTTCTCAAATTCGAGACCAAGCTGTTGAAATTCTTCCATGATGGAAACGTCCCCAATAACCGTATTTGTCAATACGGCAGTCACTTCTGCGACCCATCCTTCACGAGTTGATTTGACGATATCACCCACTACGAATTCTACAGTCATAACCAGTCACTTCCAATCTTAAATTTGTTTCTATCATTATAACGAAATTATATCGGTTTGAATACGTTTTCTTTAAGTCGTTTAATAAATTGCGTCAAAATTTTTCCAGTCAATCCCCAAATAATGTAGTCTTCATGTTCGTAAAAAGGTTCTTTCATTTTAATTACCCGTTTTTCGTACGCTTTAGCATTCGCCATCCTGTCAAACGGAATATTTTGATCTGGATTCATCGTCCATTCCATCTCGCCATGAAACGGGTCGAGCAACAACAACGTTTCGACCGGGATCGAGAACAAATGGTCGACTTCATCGGTTTGCCGGACGTCTGGGAGTAACGGTATCACTCCGACAAACGGGTAAATCAGTTGTCGATGCGGCGTCGCGAGCGGTTGCAAGCGTCCAATCACTTCAATGTCCGATTCGGCGAGCAACAGTTCCTCGCCCGTCTCACGAACAGCCGCCTCGACCGGTGTCTCGCCCGGATCGAGACGACCGCCCGGGAAGGAAATTTCTCCGGGTTGGCGACGCATCGTATGGGCGCGCACTTCAAAGATGACGTGCCACGCCCCTTCGATCTCGGTCAAAGGAATCATCACGGCAGCTGTCTGTTCATAGTTTTCCTCCATCGAGAAACTGTCACGTAATTGTTGTTCCGTAATCCACGATTGTTTCATTCTATCCACCTCATTCTCTTTGTTTCTACACTTCCACCATTGTCTCCTCGTTTAAACGCATCAAATGTCGGAAATATCATTATTAATGATAGGAGATGGTAGATGTGGTGGACAAACAAGTTGATGTATTGATTGTCGGGGCGGGTCCAACCGGACTCACGCTCGCGCTGACGTTGGCCAGATATGGAATTTCATTTGAAATCATCGATCGCAAGACGACACCGTCGAACAATTCACGCGCCATCGGAATTCAACCTCGGACGATTGAAGTCTTCTCTCGGCTCGATGTCGCCAAAGAAGTGCTCGGCCGGGCGCGGACAATCGAGAAAGGAAATCTATACTTCTCAGGGCAATGGACGGCCAAGCTCGAGTTCTCTCGTCTCGTCACGCCCTACCCGTTCGTGACGTTGCTCCGTCAAAACGAGACCGAAGCGATTCTCGAAGCAGCGTTGAACGAGCACGGGCATTACGTCCAGCGCGGTGAATCGCTCGTCTCACTGACACACTATCCGTCCCGTGTGCTCGCACATCTGCAGTCGGACTCGAACCGGACAATCGAGGCCAAGTATGTCGTGGCAGCCGACGGGGCGAACAGCTCGATTCGACGCATGCTCGCTCTGCCGTTCAGCGGAAAATCGTTCAAGGAATCGTGGGTGCTCGCCGACATGAAAGCCAAATGGAATATCTCGCGCGAAGAAGTCCATATCTTCTTTTCGGACCGTGGCGTTTTAGAAGTATTTCCGCTCACGGACGACACAATTCGCATCACCGGTAATCTCGCGAGCAACGAATCGTTCAGTGAGGCGGAACTACGTGAATTGATCGAACAGCGCAGTCACATGGATGTCGAAATCGATGAGGTCGAATGGTTTTCCTTGTTCCGGGTCCATAACCGCATGGTCGACTCGTTCATTCACAATCGCGTCATCCTCATGGGAGACGCCGCCCATATCAATTCACCCGTCGGCGGACAAGGCATGAATACCGGCATCGCCGACTCGTTCAACCTCGGTTGGAAGCTGTGGCTTCATTTGAAGGCAGGTGCCCCTTACCGCGTCGTTGCGTCTTATCGCGATGAGCGCGAGCATGTGGCACGCAACGTGCTTCAGACAACAAACATCGCGACCGAAGTGTTACAGACGACGCTCCCGGTCCTGTTACCGTTCCAAGCGCTCGGCGCCGACGTCTTCACGCGTGTCAATCTCATCAATCAAAAAATCACAGAACGGATTGCCCAGCTACACTTGTCGTATCCCGGACATTCCCGCGTCCCGTTCTTACGCGTTACCGAGGGCAAAATTTTTCCAGAAATCGAGATTATCCGGACGGATGATGGTCTCCGTACCAAGATTTCAGAAGTCGCCGACGGACGGTTCCAAGTGCTTGTGCTCGACGATGATAAACGAGACGCGAGCGCTCTCTATACGTATTTGAACGAGCATCAAGCATTCTTCCAAATCATCACGCTATCGAAGACGAGCCGTCCCTTCTTCGATCAAGGCAACGAGCTCGCGAAGTCGTTATTCATGAAACGCGGTGTTCTTGTCATCCGCCCCGACGGGTATCTGCTCCACAAACAGCGGCATCTCCGACCGGACGCGCTGCAAGAAACGATGGCAGCTTGGTTGCCGTCCTCATGACAAAAGCTCCGCTCATGATGAGCGGAGCTTTTGTTTACGATTGATTATAATAGAGCGTCCCCGGTTTCGACAGTGTCAAGTCGTAAAATGTCTCGAATGCTTCGATGTCCTCCAACTTACGAAAATCAACTTTGTCCGTCTCTTCATTCGGGATTGCGATGATGATACCGTCCTCAGTTTGCTTGATCATCCCGGTCTGCCCGTTATGAATCCGGATGTAGAGCACGTGCTTGTCTTCTAACAGCGTCACCGCTTCGCGACGCGATTGAATCGTTGTTTTCATAGTCATCCCTCACTTTCTTTTGAGTATACCGGTCTATCGTTGTTGCTTTCAAGCGGTTGCGCCCTTAAAATTATGTAAAGAAGGGGTTGAACGCTTTGAATTTGGAAACTATTTTAATTATCGTCTTAGGCATCACATTCGTTGTGCTCGTCTCGATCCGCGCCGTCCGCAATTTGCAGTGGGTCCGCTTCGGTGAGGCGTTCGGCAAACAAGGCGAGGCGCTGCTTGACGACTATACGTACTTAACAGAACAAGGCATCACGTGTCGCGTCGAGCACGGTTTGCCGACCGGTCGCCTGTTCCGCCCGCTCGCCAAAAACTTGGACGACCGGGTCGCCTTGTTCGTCCATCGCAAAGACGAACAGAAGGCTCGACAATTATTGAAATAAAAATGGCGCTGAGACTACAGCGCCGTTGTGTCAGGCTGTAGACATTAACATCGTCTGCAGCCTTTGTATTTGTCCGACCGGGCACAATGAAAATGGCGCTGACTCTTCAGCGCCATTTTCATTTATGTACTTGCCGCTCCGAGCAATAGTAGGCGATGTGTTTAATCGTCGCCTCAGACAACAGCTCGAGCTTCGTCTTCGTGATAACATCGTCAATCACATCGAACGTCTCGGCACAGTTCGCTTTGATGCGTTCCACTTTGAGACGTGGTGTCTCCGGGAATATTAAAAATGACGTGACGGGGACAGCTTGTCCGCATTGCCTCTTCAAGACACTCCGGACGTGCTTCGTCATCCGCTCAAGTTCTTCCATCGGATGCGGATAGATGTTTTTCCAACCGAGCGGCGTCTCGAGACGACAATCCCGGTTCGTCATATGGACGGCCGACGTCGTCCGGTTGATGCGGACTAAAAAGACGCCCTTCGGTCCGACCAACACATAATCGAGCACGTCATCACCGAGCTGGACGTGTTCAATCATCATCCAATCAAAGCGACATGTATGACGAATGATCTCGACGATCTCGTCCGTGTACGATTTCGGTGGTGCGATGACTTCTTCTTTCGTGCGGAACAAGCCTTTCGTCTGTCGTTTCTCAGGTTCTTTCTTGACGGCCGTCAATACTTGTAACATCTTCTCCACCTCCTCCCTTTATTCGCTTGGACCGACCTGTTTTCCGAAGACGGCCTTTTCTAAATTCGAGATGCGTCGCAACATGTCATAGTTCGACGCGACAGGCTGGGCCGGTTTGACCGGTTCTGCTGCTTGTTCGTTCGAACCGCGACGAAGCGACTCGTTCTCTTGGCGCAACCGTTCGATTTCTTTCGTCATCTTCTCGTAATCGCGGATGACGACGTCCAAAAACTGGTCGACTTCTTCTTGTGAGTAGCCACGGAGGGCGGTTTTGAATTCTTGTTTATAAATGGCTTCAGCTGTTAGTTCGGTCTGCATGATTTTCACTCCCAATGTTGTTCCCATTGTTTTTCTTCTTCGATTACACGTAACTCTTCCGGCGTAATCAAGAATAACTCCATCTGGTGTTTTCGTTTAGCCCCTTCGACGAGAAAACGAGGGCTTCCCCCCGTCTCTTCGTCATACAGCGTGATTAATCCTGCTGCTTTGTCCAAAAAGAAGGCGGTTTTTGCGCGCAATTGGCTCGGGTCCTCGTACGGACGTTGGGTCAGCGGTTCAAAAAAGTCAGCCTCGAGCTGCAAGCGGATGAACAGTTCTTGTTCAAACGGCTTGTACTTCTCTTCCATCTGTAAAAAAGGTGGAAACACGGCAATTTTGATTGGATAAGATTCTCTTAACTCTAACAATACTTCTCCCGCCCACAATTCACAACCGTTCGTGCCACTAAAGATGAACCATTCGGCCCCAAGCTCGATTGCTTCCATTATTTTTCGCTCGTAAGCTTCCTTGATGATATCGATGCCAGGATGGTCGGCTTTGAAGATGCCGAGCTCATGTGGCCGATATCCTGTGATGGCGACAACTTTCATGACCGCTTCCTTTCTAACCGATTCATCCGATGACGGAGTGCCCGCATCTCGGTCAAGGCGGTCTGTCGAAGTACCGTCTCTTTCCGTTCCGAGAGCGTCAGCGCCTGCTCGGTGAACGTGATGGCTCGGTTGATGTCTTTTTGATGATGTTCGGCATATTTCGCCAACTCGACGAATGCTTCGACCGTACCGACCTGTTCGAACAGCGGCAACGCCTGCTCCATCTGGCCGGTCCGTTTCAACAGCAGGGCTTGACGCATCAAGGCACGTTTCGTCGGTTGTTCAAGCCGCTCATATTCTTGAAGCGCCGCCTCGGCGTTACCGAGATCGTTCAACCAGTGGGCCCGCTCTTCCCCAAACGGCGTTTCATCGGCTTCGACGAGATGACAGAGACGTTTATAAAGTGAGACAAGACTCAAACAGTCAGCATGGTGGTGTTCGATGACGGGCTGGATGATATCCGGTTCCCGTTCTTTCACGTATTGAAAATAGTGCATCGGCGCCAAAAAGCCAGGCATGTCGTCCGTCCGGGCATGACCGAAGTGGGCCTCGACCGCTTTGAGCGAGACCGATTCAAGTGTCGGTTTCAACAGACGACGTGAGGCATGCAACAAATCGACGTGGCCGACGGCCGGGAGCGCCTTCACTTTCGAACGGACGAACGTATGCCTTGTTTTGATTTGGGGCCAGTCGAACGACTTGCCGTTATACGTCACGAAACGAACCTCGTCGCCGATGTCATTCAAGAAGTGATAGTAGAACGCCGTCTCGAATGCCGGGTGCGGCAACACGTACTGAATCATCTCCAGATGATCGTCTTGGAAGCGCGCGAAGCCGATTAAAAAGATTGAGGTGCCGGAGCCGCGAAGCCCGGTCGTCTCGGTGTCCATGAACAATACCTGTTCAGATGGCACATCGACTTGAAAGAACGGATGGGTCGATGTCGCGAGCGAGGCTTTCGCCTCTCCGAACGTATAATCATGATACGTCTCATCGAGTGGATAAATCTGTTTCAAGCGGACGCACCACTCTTGTTCGAACGTCAAAATCTCTCCGCCGCGCTCGCGCCACTTCGCCTGTTCGACGTCGTCCGGCGTCACGGTCACCTGTTTCGGTTCATTCGTTTTAATGAGTCGTGATAGTTTTGCTTTCATATCGTTCCTTTCAATGCTTGCAACTGTCTGACGACCTGCTGTTTAAAGTCACCGTAGCCGATCATTCCGACACAGCGCGGACAACCGCTCTCGCACGGACAATCGTCGACCGTTCGAATGGCCGCATCCAAGACCTCATCGGCGTCACGATAAAGTGCTTCGCTCAGCCCGATGCCGCCCGGATAACGGTCATATAAATAAACGGTCGGTTTATTCGTATGGGTCGCTTTCATTTGAATCGTCGTGAACAGATCGAGCGTGTCACACATCAAATAGAGCGGGGCTAGGCGTCGCAACAGATCGCTGACCGCCTCGAGCTGGTCTTCCATGTCGGCTTCCGAATAGGCGAACCGTTCGTCGAGCGTGAACCATGTCGCGGTCGTATGAAGTTCCCGCTCCGGCAAGTGAATCGGTCCGGAACCGATATTCTCATGCGTCCCGAACTTGATTTTCTTGAACAGGGTCGCCATCGCGATGACCGACACTTCCCCGAACGTCTTCACGCCGGTCGTCTTGTTCTCTTCCAACACTTTCAGTTCGACTGCCAAATTGGCGTCCGTATAGTAGTCGACGTCGACGCGTCGGACGTACGCTTTCTTCTCTTCGAAGTCGAGACGTTCGACTTGATACTGTTCGGCGCCATGTAAATAGATGGCTTCGTCGTGGAGCAACGTCATCGCGCTGAACGTATCCATCTCACCGATGACTTGGTTCTTCGCGGTTTGATCGACGATGACGACGTTCTCTTGGTCACTCCTCCGAAGCGAGATGTCATGGGCCGGGAACGCATCAGTCATCCAATAATATTTATCGGCCCGTTCGTGCAAGATGTGGGCGTCCGTCAAGAAATCGAGAATCTCTTCCGTCTCGACCGTGCCGAACCGCTCCCCTTTCTGGAAAGGCAGTTCGAAGGCGGCACATTTCATATGGTCGACGAGGATGATTAAATTGTTCGGGTCGAGACGAGCCGCTTCCGGAGACCGGTCTAAAATCAAATCGGGCTGTTCGACGACGAGTTGGTCGAGCGATGACGATGAGGCGACGAAGATGACGAGCGCCTCGGAATGACGGCGTCCGGCCCGGCCGGCTTGTTGCCACATCGAGGCGACCGTTCCCGGATAGCCGTTCAACACACACGCTTGCAATTGACCGATATCGACGCCGAGTTCAAGCGCATTCGTCGAGACGACGGCCTTAATCTCCCCGTTACGGAGCCGGCGCTCGATTTCGCGACGCTCCGACGGCAAGTAACCGCCTCGGTACCCGACAATCGACTTTGGACCGAGCTCGCGCCGCGTCAATTCTTGTAAATACGTCAACAACACCTCGACCCTGACGCGTGAGCGGGCGAAGACGATTGTTTGGATGTCCGCCTCGACCAATTTTGAGGCAATGCGCTTCGTCTCGAGCGTCGCGCTTCGGCGAATGCCGAGCGCTTCATTGACGACGGGCGGGTTATAGAAAATCAAATGCTTCTTGCCTTGTGGCGCACCGTTATTGTCGACGAGGACGACGTCTTCTTCCGTCAACAGTTCAGCCAGCTCGACCGGGTTGGCAATCGTCGCCGACGTCATAATCCATTTCGGATGACTCCCGTAATAGGCGCAAATCCGTTTCAGGCGGCGGAAGACGTTGGCGACATGGCTACCGAACACGCCGCGATACGTATGAAGCTCATCGACGACGATATACTCCAAATTCTCGAACAAGCGAATCCATTTCGTATGATGCGGCAAGATGCCGGAATGCAGCATATCTGGATTTGTGATGACGATATTGCCGGCGTCCCGTACTTTCGTTCGGGCTGCCGGTGCCGTGTCGCCATCATAGGTGAAGCAACGCAAGTCGCCCTCGAGCGCTTCGACCATCTCCATCAAATCGCTGTTTTGGTCTTGCGCGAGCGCCTTCGTCGGATACAAATAGAGCGCCCGAGCGTTCGGTTGTTCAATCATTTTCGACAGGACGGGTAGATTGTAACAGAGCGTCTTCCCGGATGCGGTCGGTGTGACGATGACCGTCGAGTTCCCACGCGACGTCTGCTCGATTGCTTCGGCTTGATGGGTGTACAGTTGTTCAATTCCCCGGCCATGCAACACCCGGACGAGATCTGGCGGCACACTCGACGGAATCGGTGCGTAGCGGGCCGGTTTCGCCTCGACCGTATGCCAATGTGTCACGTTTTGAGAAAAACCCGGGTCGGTCTTGAGCGTATGGATCATTTCTTCCACGGAACGTTTTTTCCGCATGAGGTTCACCTTCTTTACGATTTCGAAGGTGCGAGTCGCTCCACGATTGCTTTCACTTCGCCGATCCGTTCATCGCGTACGAGCCGATGGACAGCAGGTAAACGCAGCACATCCATTTCTTTGAAGGCGTCGGCAACATGTCCATTCTCTTCTTCGAGTCGAATGATCGCATCGTCATACAACCGTTGCGTCGACCGTCCGAACAAGACGATGGTATGTAGCTTCGTGCATTTCGAATGAACGGCTTGCAAGTGTTTTGTGTAACGCTGCACCGCTTTATGATAATCTTCATGCGTCGCGAGCGCTTGACGCTTGCCCCGCAGAAGTTCTGGATAGAATGTTTCGTCGCCGAGGAACATCGTCTCGACGCCGATTCGTTTCAAATAAGGATGGCCACTGGCCTCGGCCACAGCTTGATCATCAATCAAACGTCCGAACGGAATCGACTCCTCGACGAGCAATCGGCTCATTTTCAAGCCGTTGATACCGTGTAACGGCATACCTAAATCATCGTCTTGCAGTCGGTCGATCACAAACAACACTTTCATCTTGCGTTTCAGTGAGAGTTGTACCATGTGTCACCATCCTATTCGCTTTCTTTTCATTATAGCAAACGAAACAGAAAAACAGGGCGCTGATGTCGCCCTGTTTGCTGTGAGTCGGTTTTAGTCACGACCACCGTTGCCATTCCCGTTGCCGTTACCCTGGCTATTCGAGTCTGTCGATTGACGGCTGACGTCTCCATTCGTATCCGCTTCCCCATCAGTCTCATCGGCTGGTGGTTCTTCTTCGGTCGGTGGTTCCGTATTCTCGTCTTCGGTGTTCGTGTCGTTGCCGTTATTCTCATTGTTTTCGCTGTTTTCATTATTCTCGTTATTGCCGTTGTTCTCAGTATTTTCGCCATCGGTCGGTTCGCCTTCCTCTTCAGGCGGCGTCTCTTCCGTGGCTGGTTCTTCTTCCTCTTCGGCCGGAGGCTCTTCGCCTCGTTCGACCGTGTAAGACGTTTGGAGCGGGCTCGATTGTTGATCGCCGACGAGCGCATTCGTTGCGTTGGCGACAATCGTGAACGTCGTCTGCCCTTCCGCCAGACCGGCGATAGCGATGCTCGTGTCTTCGGTCGTCCCGACGACACGTTCGCTACCGTCCGGACGTGTCTCCGTCACGGTGAAAGAAAGACCTTGATAGCCAGCGGCTTGTACTCCTTGTGTGTCATACGACCACGAGAGTGTGCCTGTCTCACCTGGCACATCATAGTCAATCGATGCGCCGGTCGGAGCGGCCAGTTTATCCGGCTGTAAATCTTTCGGTTTCGTCCCTTTGACGTACAACTCGTTGCCGAGCGAGAGCACCGATTCCGGTTGCTGGAAGCGGTCCGGTTGTCCCGTCGCATTCGTCACTTCTTGCATCATATACTCGAAGTAGTACTGGGCGTAGTTCGGATCCATCACCGATTCAGGTGTGGCACTTGAACGTCCCGACCATACTGAAATCGAGTAATCGGTCGTATAGCCGGTGAACCATTTGTCCATGTCCTTGTTCGTCGTCCCGGTCTTACCTGCGACGTCCCATGGGAACGCGCCCGGCTCATACGTCCCGTTCGAACCGCTGACGACGTCACGGAGCATATCCGTCAACATGTACGCCGTATAGTCTTCCATCGCCTGTTTCGCCTTGATTGGCGAATTGATGGTTGAGCCGTCATTGAACTCGATTTTTTGAATCAAGTGCGGCTTCGTATACATCCCGTTCGTCCCGAGCGCGGCGTAAGCGGCCGCCATTTGTGTCGTGCTCGCCTCGGCGGCACCGAGCGCGTTCGAGGCGTTCATCTCGTCGCCTGACATTGAAGGTTCGATGCCGACGTTCTCGACGAACGACTGGATTGCCTCTTGACCGAACTCGTCGCGAACTTCATAGAAGGCACGGACGGCCGGGGTGTTACCCGAAATCGTCAAGTAATAGCGCATCGTGTTGGCGCCACGATAATCACCGTAGTAGTTTTGTGGATTGTATTCATCTTCTTCGAACGCTTTATCAATCAACACTTTTCCCGTCGACCATTGCGCGTTCTCAATGCCTGGACCGTAATCGAAGAACGGCTTCGCCGTGGACCCGATTTGGCGTTTCTCGCGCGAATAGTCGCGATAGTTCTTATCGCCTTGTTTCGCCTGTTCACTGTCAATGACGGCGACGATTTCACCCGTCTTCGTATCCAGCACGGTCGCGCCCATGCGGAGATCCTCCGGGAACGCACTTGTTGGAAGGTTGACGTTATCATTCTTAATGTCGCTGTTGAACTTCGTATGCAACTCTTTATTGATTGACGTGTATACTTTCAAGCCTGTTCCGTAAATATCGGCCTGCTCGAGACCGTAGTCTTCCTCGAGCTCGGCCTGGACGCGGGCGTAAATCGAACGTGTATACGACTCTTCTTCCGATTGGGCACCCGGCGAGATGATATCCGCAATCTCAACGTCGAGCGCCTCATTGTATTGTTCTTCCGTGATGTGACCGTCACGCTTCATCGAAGAGAGCACTTGCTCTTGACGGTAACGCGTGAGCTCTTGGTCACCACTGATTGGGTCATAGGCGCTCGGACGTTGCGGGAGACCGGCCAAGATGGCCGCCTCTTGATAGTTCACTTCCGAGACCGGCTTATTGAAGTATGTCTTCGAAGCCGCTTGGACACCCCATGCCCCTGAACCATAATAGTTCTTGTTCAAGTACATCTCTAAAATCTGTTCTTTCGTGTATTCGCGCTCAAGTTTGATGGCGAGCCACTGCTCTTGCAGTTTCCGTTTCAACTTTTTATCCGTTGATAAGAACGACTGCTTGACGAGCTGTTGCGTGATCGTCGAACCGCCTTCGGCCCCGAAGCCGTCGGTCACGTTCGCGAGCACGGCGCCGCCGATGCGACGCAAGTCGACCCCGTTATGTTCATAGAAACGACGGTCCTCGATTGAGATGACCGCTTGTTGCATCACTTCCGAGATATCGTCAATCGAGACGTACTCGCGAATCTGTCCGTTCTCTTCGAGCGGTTCACCTTCAGCCGATAGCAGCTGAATCGGGTACGTATCGACCAATTTCTCTTCATCGAGCGGTGGTGCTGTCGCGATCGCATACGCGGTGTATGCGCCGCCGGCGATGACGCCGATGATGAATAAAATCCCTAAAATCGTTATTATGCGTCGAAACTTCGACTTCTTCGCTTTTGGTTTCGGCTTTTTGGCCGCTGGTTTACGTTTATTGGTCGTCGTGTCTTGTCGACGTGCCATCCGACTTCGTTCCATTCACGCTTCACTCCTTCTATTTCAATCGAGCCATGCTTCAATCGCCGTCAAATAATCGATGGCCGGCATCGCCCGGGTTGGAACTTCAATTGCTTCTTGCTCGATATAGGAGAGCGGAATCGACTTGCGTCCTGATTCGCGCTGTTCCCACCAGACTAATAATTGCTCCGTTGATAACACATATTGCGTATTATAGCGGCTAAACCGAATGATGACAAAACAAATCCCTCCATGCCGCTCACACTCGCGCATGTGATGGATTTGGTGGTCGTGGAAGTTTCCGAGCGGAAACGACGTTTTATTGTTCGTCTCTTTCGCCTCGAAATCGATATACTTGCCGCGATACACCCCATTATAATCGGTCGTCGATGCTTGCTTGAAATACGCCTCGGTCACTTTCGCCGCGCTCCGTTTCGGATAATCGACTTTCACGATTTGCAGCGGCGTCGGTTTCTTATGGATGACCGCCCGGCTGTGGAGCCGATAAAACTCGTTCGTGTCGTTCAGTAGCGTCTCGAGGTTCATGCCTCGGTTCGCATACGTCTGCGGATTCGATCGGGCCGGCCCAGTCGAAGGTTGCGGCTTTTTTCCGTTTGGATAATGGAACAATGTCGTCACCCCTAATATCTAGTTTAACAGGTTCGCCCAGCCGTTCCTTCCGTCTGAAGTCTGATTGTCGAGTTCTGTCGCTCGACTCCTGTGTGGATTTTCCGCAATCCATATCGTACCAAACTCCCGTATGTTAAACTAGTATGTAGTGCATTGTGTAGTCAAATTGACACGACCTTGTTACGGAGAAGCTATTTATTTTTCTGAAATAAGTCTTCTACTTATTAGCCATAATCAGGGCGGATTAAACGCAGATTGACGGAAGTTTCTAAAAAGTGTGCAATAAATAGTGTAAACCAAGGTTGATAAACAATTAGCAGGCCCGCTTTTATAAGCAGTAGAGCCATGGTTGGAGGAGTAAGATGGAAACACAAAAGAAGTATGTCATGTTCGTCGATGAGACGGGAACGCCAAAGGGGAACACGCAATTCAATCTGACCGGCGTATTGATGGAATATAAATATGCGATTGATGCCGACGAGGCCGGCATGCCTTGCGAATTGAAACGTCGGTTACACGCCTTCAAACGCGACGTGTTCAAGACAGAAAATATCCCGCTCCATTTAAAAGAAATTTTAAAAGCCGAGCATCCGTACGGGAAAGAAGACGGCATCACGATCGATATGCTTCGTGATTTCTGGAACAAGTTGCCTGATTTCTTGCGCGATATCGACTGTACGATTGTCAGCGTCGAGGTCGATAAACAAAAGCTCCATGACTTCTACTCGACACCGAAAGACCCGTACGTCGTCGCATTCGCTCACTTGATGAAGTCGTTCTATGCGTTTTTGGAAGAGACGGAAGCCGTCAGCGCCCGCGTCGTCTTGGAGTCACGGGATGACTATCAGAACTTGCTCATCCAAAAAGCGTTCTTCGATATCTTCAATTCGGGGACGGTCCATCTCGACGTCGAGAAGAGCCGTCAAAAAATCAAAGGCTTCATCTTTTCTGAGAAGCAGAACACGGTGTATCAGTCGGGTCTCGAAATCGCTGACCTCGTCTGCCTCCCGCTCTCGCGCGTGCGTCGCGGCGTCATCGAAGTAAAACCACGGTTCGTCCATTATGGGGATGAGAACCGCATCTTCAAAGCCATCAAGGACAAGATTTACATTCGTAAAGAAAGTCCTGACCAAGATTTCCGCAACTGGGGATTCAAAAAAGTACCGATTACGAAAAAGCGCCGCGAATGGAGCGACCATCCGTGGAATCACTAAAAACTGCCTTGCCTAGACTGACCTAGCGAAATGAGACACTAATAAAAACACCTTGATTAGGCTGCCATCCCACCGTATTTTATCGGTGTGAGGTAGCCTAATTTTTCTTGGATACGTTCTTCGTTGTAGTAGGTCAAGTAATGGTTCACCCGTTCATGCACTTCCTGGTCGCTTAACGAGTTGAACTTGACGTACTGGAAGCCCTCAGACTTCAAGTTCGAATGGAATGATTCGATCACCGCATTATCCCAACAGTTGCCTCTTCGAGACATGCTGCTCGTCAGATGGCTCCTCTTAACGAAATCTTGAAAGGCATATGAGGTATAGACACTTCCTTGGTCCGAATGGATGATGACCCCTTCGGGGTTGTTCCGGCTTTCCAACGCCTTCTTTAACGTATCGATGACAAGGGGCGTCTGTTGATGCTCGTACAACTTATAGGCAACGATCTCATTGTTGAATAGGTCGATGATGGTCGAAAGATATTTCGTCGTGCTCCCGTATTGGATATAGGTGATGTCCGTCACCCACTTCTTATTCGGTTCACTGGCCGTGAAGTCTCGTTTGAGAAGGTCAGGTGCGATGATGATGCTCTCACCCTGAGACCTCCATTTTCGTTTGGGTTTGATCCGACACTGGAGATGGTGCTTTTTCATGATTCTCTGTACGGTGTTCCGGTTTGCTGTTAACTCATAGTTTTGCTCTAACAGGGCCTTTATCTTTCGATGTCCATATCGATATTTCGTATTCTTCCATACTTCGACGATTGCTTGCTCTAGCACCGAAGGGTGCTTCACCGGTTCTCTGACCCAACGGTAATAGGTTGCCCGTGGCACGTCTAGGACACGTAGGATCGTCGTGATCGTATATTTCCTCTTCAGGAGTTCTACAGTCTTTAGGATTACTTCTTTCTCAACTCTCTTTCGATCTCCATGAATTTTTTTAAGATTTCGTTCTCCGTCTTCAGGTGGGATAGTTGACGCTCTTTCTTGTCATCCTCGCTGGCGGAATCAGGACCAAGTCCGTAGGTGTACTGCTTCCCGATCGGCTGGTCAAATCGATAGATTTCATTGGACCGATACCATCTCATCCATGTGTGGATCTGGGACTCACTTTTGATTCCGTGTTTCTCCATGATTTCTCTATTCGTCAACTCACCGCTCAGTTTGTCTTTCACCACTGCCCATTTCACTTCACTTGAATATACGTTTTTGCCCACGCAAAAACACCTCCGATGCTAGCACTTTTTTAAAGTGTACCACTGCGAAGGTGTTTTTATATTGTCTCAAAAATTTAGGTTAGCCCAGCCGATCATCATTCGGCAAGGCAGTTTTTATGTTCGGCGCAAGCCCGGGAGCGTCTCCCGCAAACGAATGAGCGCGTTGAGGCCGGCCCAAAACGGGATCACGGCCACCAATCCGATTGCCCAGCCGATGGACAAGACATCGGTCAACAGCCCGGCGAATATAGCCCCGAACGCATAGCCACTGTCGCGCCAAAAACGATAGACGCCCATCGCCGAGGCGCGCCACGAAGGTTCGGCGACGTCACTGATTGAGGCTTGGAGCGTCGGATAAACCATCGCCGTCCCGATGCCAAGCATGACCGCTGCGAACACCCATTGCCAATAGTCGGTCATGACGAGAATCGCCCATAGCGAGCCGGCCTGAACCCACATCCCTGCTACAATCAACCATTTTCGTCCGATGCGGTCGCTCCACACACCGGTGAACAGTTGAAAGAAGCCCCATGCCGCGGGATAGAGCGCCACGATCAGCCCGATCTCCGCGAAACTCAGCCCTTGGGCGGCAAAATAAATCGGGAATAAGCCCCATGCCATGCCGTCCTTCAAATTGGTCGACAGACCGGCTACCGTCAGGCTCGAGAGCGAACGATCTCTCCACGTCGTCGCCAGGAATACCTGTTTCGGCGAACGTGTCTTTTCAGGTTGACCTATAGACTGAAGCTGTAATTGTTTCGTCGTATCGCGGACGAACAACGATAACGTGAGACCGATCAAGGCGACGACTACACCGATATAGAACGGTTCCGGCCGACTGCCGTATGTGACGGCGACCATCCCGGACACCGCCGCCATCACGGCGACGCCGATATAACCCGCGAACTCATTCAGTCCGACCGCCAGTCCCCGCTCCGTCGGTTTGGCCAAATCAATTTTCATATTGACCGTCATCGACCACGTCAGCCCTTGGTTGACCCCAAGCAAGACGTTCGCCACGATAATCACCCACCAAGCCGATGCCGATATGACGAACACGGGAACGAGGAGCCCGATTGCCCAACCGAAGATAAGCACTTTTTTGCGACCGTATCGGTCGGCGATGGCTCCTGCGAAGTAATTGACGACCGCCTTCGAGAATCCGAAGCTGATGATGAACGAGAGTGCCGCACTCGTCGAGATGAGACCAAAATCCTCTTCTCCGATAATAGGCAAGATCGTCCGCTCAAGCCCTACCATCGATCCGACAAAGAAGTTTGTCACGACGAGCAGTATAAAATTGAATCGATTTTCTCGGACGCCGATACGTGGTTGATTCATATACATCCTCCTTGCCAACTGGTTGCTGGATTGAGTATATCAAAAAATACCCCCGTACGTATAAAAAGCGTCTTCCCGATCTCGTGATCAGGAAGACGCTTCCGTTCATTGTCCAGTCGCTTGCTTGGACTTCATTCGTTTCTTTCCTTCACGGCACATATCGAGCAGCGGACATGTCTCGCAAGCAGGACGTTGCGCTTTGCAGTGATAGCGGCCGAAGAAGATGAACTGGTGATGGAGCTGTGACCATTCTTCGCGCGGGAACTTCTTCATGAGCGTGTCCTCGACTTGACGGACGTTATCTTTCCAACGACAGATGCCGAGACGTTTCGAGACGCGCTCGACGTGCGTGTCGACGGCGAATGCCGGTTCGTGAAACGCGACCGACAAGACGACGTTCGCCGTCTTCCGTCCGACGCCAGGCAACGCCTCGAGCGATTCACGGTCGGACGGGACGATCCCGTCGTGACGTTCCACGATTTGCATCGAGAGCGCCTTCACGTTTTTCGCCTTGTTCCGATAGAGACCGATGCGCTTGATTAACGCCTCGATGTCGGCGACGTCAGCCGCAGCCATCGATTCGACGGTCGGATAGGCCTCGAACAGACCAGGCGTCACTTTGTTGACGAGTGCATCGGTCGCCTGCGCCGATAACGCCACGGCCACGACAAGCTCGAACGGATTACGGTGCGTCAACTCACAGTGGGCGTCCGGGAACATGCGACGCATCGTGTCAGACACTTCGGTCAATTGGGCTCTCGTCAACATCACTTTTTCCTCCGTTGATAATCGACGAGGTCCTCGAGTGACTCGACATTGTGGTCTTGCCACACTCTGAGAATCTTGTCCATATATTTAAAGTTGCGTACGTTGCGAAGCTTTGCTTCCCGAAGCGCGGCCATAATCAGCTCTTCACTGAAGCCGTCCTCGGTCAACCAACCGACAATCTGTTCGATCTCGAACGGGGTGATCGTCCCGAACTCGCGCTCAAACGTATGAATGATGTTCTCATTTAACGAATGAGCCGATTTTTCAGGTGTCGCCCCTTCTTCAAGTGCAAGGAACAACGGAAGCAGACTGTATCGTTCAACCTCGGTCGACGCATCGATGGCGATCAACTCTTTTTGGAGCAAGCCGAGCAAGACGGAACGAGCCTCGCTCTCGGCCACGTTCATCCGGTCTCCGAGTTCGCTCGGAAGCGGCATCTCAATGCCTTCCCCCGTCATCTCAAGCAAGTGGATGACGAGATTGAACTCGACCGGACTCAAGTTGAGGCGACGCGCCTCCGTGAACAATTTTCTCGGAACGACGACTGGATTTTGTTCGAACAGCTTGATTAGATTATGTGCATCCATGTCGCACATCCTTTCTAGACAAATCAATCGGGGAAGACGAAGTCATCCCCGATTGGCGATTATGGGTGAATGCGGTTCAAAAGGCGTGGGAACGGAATCGCTTCGCGGATATGCTCAATCCCGCTAATCCAGGCGACCGTACGTTCAAGGCCAAGACCGAAGCCAGAGTGCGGGACCGATCCGTATTTGCGGAGTTCGAGGTACCAGTCGTACGCGTCCGTCTCATCGAGACCTTCTTTGATGATTTCTTCTTTCAACCGGTCGTAATCGTCTTCACGTTGCGAACCGCCGATAATCTCGCCGTAGCCTTCCGGTGCGATCAAGTCGGCACAGAGGACGAGTTCCGGGTTTTCCGGATCGACTTTCATATAGAACGGCTTGATGTCTTTCGGCCAATGTGTGATGAACACCGGGAGGTCATGCGCGTTGGCGATGGCCGTCTCGTGCGGGGCACCGAAATCGTCGCCGTACTCGATGTCGTCGAAGCCTTCGTCTTTCAAGAACTTGATCGCATCGGTGTAACGGACACGCGGGAACGGTGCTTGGACTTTCTCAAGTTTCGACAAGTCGCGTCCGAGCAGTTCCAATTCGTTGCGGCAGTTCTCGAGCGCCGATTTGGCGATATACGAGACATAGCGCTCTTGGAGCTCGAGGCTCATGTCGTGGTCGAAGAATGCCATCTCCGGCTCGATCATCCAGAACTCGATCAAGTGGCGGCGCGTCTTCGATTTCTCGGCCCGGAACGTCGGTCCGAACGAGAATACTTTGCCAAGTGCCATCGCGGCAGCTTCCATGTATAGCTGGCCCGTTTGTGACAAGTAGGCCGGTTGTCCGAAGTAATCTGTCTCGAACAACTCAGTCGTGCCTTCCGGTGCACTCGACGTGATGATTGGTGGATCGATTTTCACGAAACCTTCTTGGTTGTAGAACTCATACGTCGCCCGAATCAATTCGTTACGAACTTTCATGATCGCGTGCTGGCGACGCGAACGGAGCCAAAGGTGACGGTTGTCCATCAAGAACTCGGTGCCGTGCTCTTTCGGTGTGATCGGATAGTCGACCGATTCCGCGATCACTTCCATCGCCGTCACTTCGAGCTCGAAGCCGAGCGGCGTGCGTCCGCCGTCCGATTTGACCGTACCCGTGACCCAGACCGAAGTTTCTTGCGTCACGCCTTTAGCGAGCGCGAACAACGCTTCGGCTACATCGGCTTTGACGACGACGGCTTGAGCGAAACCGCTCCCGTCACGAAGTTGAAGGAAAGCAATCTTTCCACTCGAACGTTTGTTGGCGATCCAGGCTCCGACGCGGACCGTCTGGCCTTCGTAATCTTTAAATTGGCTGATTGAAATAGTTGTCATATCCATATCCATCCTTTCGCTTATCGAGCGTTACGTGTAATGAAGTCTTCTACTCGATCGAGCGCTTCTAATACCCGTTTCAATTCTGTTGCATAAGACAAGCGGACGTAGTCGTCCTGTCCGAAACCTGAGCCTGGGACGAGGGCAACGAACGCTTCGCCGAGCACGGCCTCACACCATGCGTCGACCGAGTCGTACCCGCTCATCGATGCCGCCTCTTTGGCGTTGGCATATAAGTAAAATGCGCCTTGCGGCTTCAAGCATGTGATGCCTGGGATGGCAATCAAACGCTCATAAACGATCTCGAGTCGTTCCGCGAATGAGACACGCATCATCTCGACGTCGTCTTGTGGCCCGTTATACGCTTCGACCGCCGCCGCTTGGGCGATTGACGTCGGGTTCGATGTCGAGTGCGATGCGAGGTTCGTCATCGCCTCGATAATCGTCTTATCGCCGACCGCATAACCGATGCGCCATCCGGTCATCGCGTGTGACTTCGAGACGCCGTTGATGATGATCGTCCGCTCCAACATCCCTGGAAGCGTCGCGATCGAGACGAACTCCGCATCGCCGTAGACGAGTTTCTCATAAATCTCGTCACTGACGACGAGCAAGTCGTGTCGTTTGATGACGTCCGCGAGTGCCGACAGCTCGGCCTCGGTATAAATCATACCGGTCGGGTTCGACGGACTGTTCAAGATGACCGCTTTCGTCCGATCCGTGATGGCCGCCTCGAGCAACTCTGGCGTCAATTTGAACATCGTCGACTCGTTCGTATCGACGTAGACCGGGACACCGTCCGCGAGCTTCACTTGCTCCGGATAGCTGACCCAGTACGGTACCGGGATGATGACCTCGTCGCCTTCATCTAAAATCGCTTGGAACAATGTATAGAGGGCATGCTTCGCACCTGAGGCGACCATGACCTCCGCACGCGTGAACGTCAAGTTGCTGTCGCGCTTCGTCTTCTCGATGATCGCGTCTTTCAATTCGACCGTCCCGCCTGATGGCGTATACTTCGTGTCACCATCGCGCGCGGCCTGACAGGCTGCCTCGATGATACGTTCCGGCGTATTGAAATCCGGTTCCCCGGCGCCGAGGCCGATGACGTCTTGTCCCGAAGCCTTTAACGCTTTCGCTTTCGCTGTGATGGCGAGTGTCGTTGATGGTGTCAACTGCTTTACACGTTGTGCCAATAGATGTTCCACAAAAACTCCCCCTTGGTTTCGTTACGAGTCCGTCAATTGGACCCGTCGAATAAATTCGCCCGCTTGGAGCGTATAATACGAATACGTATACGATGCGCCCGATTTCGTCACGACCTCAATCAAGGCCCGTTCGTCAAACCCGTATTTACAGCTGACGAGTGACCCGCCCGTTTCTGTGACCGATTCGGCACAGACTTGATCGAGGTCGACCGACGCGATATCACGCGTCACAATCGGCAACTTGTCATCGACTGGCACGAACTGGACTTGATCCGTCTCCTCGAAGACGACGTACGGTTCCGTCCCGTTATACAGCTCGGCCCGTTCGATGTTGACGGACGGTTGCTTGGTCTCGAGACGCTCGCGTGCCGCCTCGATCATCTTGTCTTTCGTGCGCTCGGTATGACCGACCGTGAACCAATAGATGCCACTAAATACGATGACGACACCGATGAGTGCCGTCATGAACGCAACCACTACTTTGGTCTTCCGTGTCATTCCGTCCGATAGATGGTGAACACCATCTCTTCTTTCTTCGGATCATTCACTTTTTTCTCTAAAGCAAGACCGAACATTAAATCTTGGCCCTTCAACGTGCGGTTCAACAAGTCGACAATTTTGTATACATCTGCCGTCGGCTCGATTCGAACCGTCGCCAACGTCTCGATATTCGAATTCATGATTACTCCTCCTTCAAAAAACACTATACCCATTATTATAAAACGATAATATCACGATGCCTAGCGTTATCTCTGATTTCCTAGGCCGGTCTTTTCTTTCTCGTCTAAAAACAGCTCCAGTTCGGCGAGTGCGGTCTCGAGCGGACCGTCGATTCGGTCGACGGCCGGCAAACTGTTAATGAACTGCTTCCCATAACGGGTCGTCTCGACACGACGGTCGAAGACGAAGATGGCGCCGTAATCCTCTTTCGAGCGAATCAGACGGCCGACCCCTTGTTTAAAGCGGATGACCGCTTGCGGGAGTGACAGCTCGAAGAATGACGATTTGCCTGTCGCCTCGATTTTCTCGGACCGCGCCTGCATGACCGGTTGGTCGGGCGGGGCGAACGGGAGTCGGACGATAATGAGGCAAGTGAGTGCCTCGCCCGGAATGTCGACGCCTTCCCAGAAGCTGGCCGTCCCGAACAAAATCGATTGGTCGATGCGCTTGAATTGTTTCGTCAAACGGCTACGTGATCCGCCGCTGACGCCTTGGGCGAGGAGCGTATAGCCCTCATCAAGCTGGTCTTTGACGGCCTCATGCGTCAAGCGCAACAATTCGTTCGATGTGAACAAGACGAGCATCCGTCCTTTCGTCACATTGGCGATTTGGGCAATCGAGCCTGCAATCTGTTCGACGAACCGCGGCAACGGAACCTCGTTGATGAGCGGGATGTCGGACGGCACAAACAGTTTCGCTTGTTTCTTGAAATCAAACGGTGACGCCAGGACGACGCGACGGACATCTTCGCCGTCGAGTCCAAGACGGCGTTCGATGAATCCGAATCGGCCCGAAACGGTCATCGTCGCCGACGTCAAGACGGTCGGACGCTTGGCGAACAGTCGTTCATGCAAGAGCGGACCGATCTCGACCGGTTGCGTATACACCGAAGTCAACTTACGGTTGGCCAGGTTGAGTTCGACCCAACTGACAGCATCGTCATCCCGCGTGAGCATCGTCTCGTAGAGCACGCTCTCGATATCGCGCACGTCCCCGATGAACGCCTTCAAATCCCCGAGCACGGCCCGTTGTTTGAACGTCATATGTTCTTTATGCTCATCGAGAAGCCGATGCAGTTGCCGGAGCGTCGTCCGGAGTGTCCGCAGACGGTCTTCGAGTCGCTTCGCCACTTCCCGAATCGGACGGAACGGCTCCCCTTCCCGCTCGAAGCGGACGGTTTGACGTTGCTCCCGCTTTTTACCGAGCGACTGGAGCGCCGTGAGCAAATCGTTCAGTTCATCGTCGACGCGCGCGAGCGCTTGATCGGTCGCCTTGCTGAACGCCTCGGCTTCTTCCGCGACGGCCGTCAAATCAGCGAGTCCGAGCACGCGTGAATGGAACTTGCCATCGGCGCCGTAACCGAACCACTTGAACAAGCGGTCGAACTGAATCGCGTCGAACGTCACACCGAAGTGATGCGACGCGACTTCCTCGACTTGATGGGCCTCATCTAAGATGAGCGGCGTATCGGTCGGAAGAATCCCGGCCTGATGCTGCAAATCAGAGAACAATAAGGCGTGGTTCGTCACGATGATATCGGCCTCTTTCGAGCGCAAGACGGCCCGGGTGAAGAAGTCCCGGCTATACCACGGGTCGAAACGCCCGAAGTCCGAGGCCGCGTCGGCTTGGATGAGCCGTTTGAACGAGGCCGGCCCTTGTGACGCCGCACCCGGTAGCGACAACTCTTCCAAGTCGCCTGTCACGGTCTCGGTCAACCAGACGAGTACCATCGCCTTGCACATCGCCGGGAGCAAGCCTTCGTTCGCCTCCTCGAGAATCATCTCGAACTTGCGGAGGTCGATGTAATTGCGTCTCCCTTTCAACAACGTGAATTCGACTTCAGGGAAAATCGCTTTTAAAATCGGCAAATCTCGAGTCAACAGCTGTTCCTGCAATTGAATCGTATGTGTGCTGACGACGACCGGTCGTTTCGTCTCGAGCGCGTGATGTGCGCTCGGAATCAAATACGCCAACGTTTTTCCGGTCCCTGTTCCCGCCTCGATTAACAGTGTCGCTTCGTCATCGAGCGCTTTATAGACGTGGCGCATCATCTCGAATTGACTTTGACGCGGTTCGAATTGCCCGAACAATGCCGGGAGCGTCTCTTCAATCGTCCGGTGAAGGAACGGCTCGAACGGCTCGCGTTCGACGGCGGGTTCGAACGTGTCGACGAGACGTCTCAGTGCGATTTTCCGATGAATATCGTACGTCGTCTCGTCGTCGGCCCGGATTCCGACTTGAATGATCAACTCATCGAGCAGCGGCTCGACGTTGCTCGTCCACGACTCGGACAACCGCCGCAATTGTTTCAGCGTGACGAGCGGTAACGCGCGCAACCGCTCGACCAAGCGAACGAACAGTTCAGCCGTTGCCTCGGCGTCGCTGAGCGCGCGGTGCGCGTCGGTGTGGACGAGGTTGAACGTCTCGGCGAGCGACTCGAGCGCGTGGCTCTCGAGCGTCGGGTATAGAATCCGCGCCAGTTCGACCGTGTCGATGGCCCGGCCCTGGAACGGGATATACCCGGCCAACTCTAAGCTTTCATTCAAAAAATTCAAATCAAACGATACGTTATGGGCGACAAAAATCCGCCCGTCTAGCATCTTCCATATATCTGGGATCACTTCCTCAAACGTCGGGGCTTCCGCCACGTCTTGATTCGTGATCGTCGTCAACTGCGTGATAAAAGGCGGGATCGGGCGACTCGGACGAATCAAGGTACTGTAGCGCTCAATCACTTCACTCCCTTGAACGACCACCGCCGCAAATTCAATCAATTCGTCGCCGGACTTGACGGAATGACCAGTCGTCTCCAAATCCACTATCACATAGGTGTCCATAACATCCATCCCATCTTCGGCACGCTCGTGCTTTCTGTCTGTCTCATCTTACCATAGAACGATACACGAAAAAACGGGGATGCCTCTCGCGGACATCCCCGTTCGTCTTATAAAATCGTATGGGCGATTTCTTCGTATAGAAGTTGATCGATCTCGTTTCGCTCGTTCAAGACGGCGACTTTCGGACGATGTTGTTTCGCTTCCTCGGCCGTCATTTGACCGTACGCCATGATAATGACGACGTCCCCGACTTGGAAGTGACGGGCCGCAGCCCCGTTCAAACAGACGACACCTGAACCTCGTTCGCCCTTGATGACGTACGTCTCGATGCGAGCCCCGTTATGGTTGTTCGTGATGTGGACATGCTCGTTTTCCATGATCCCGACCGCATCCATTAAATCTTCATCGATCGTGATCGAGCCGACGTAATGTAAGTTCGCCTCGGTGACGGTCGCCTTGTGTAGTTTTGCGTGCATAAATGTTCGAATCATTGGATTCATCCTCTCTTCCAAATCACATTATCAATCAAGCGGGCCCGTTCGAACTGCACCGCTACAGCAATCAATAGTTCGGTTGACGCGGAGGTCACCTCGGTCAACGTCGGATAGTCTTTGATTTCGACATAGTCGATCGTGCTGTTCGGAATGTTCTTCAAGCGGTCCTCGAGCCGTGCCATCACGTCTCGAATCGCCTCACCTTGCGCAAGGGCGTCTCGCGCCTCGATCAAGGCACGGTTGATGTCACTCGCATCCACCTTCTCTGACTCCGATAAATAGACGTTACGGGACGATTTCGCAAGGCCCGACGGTTCACGGATAATCGCACAGCGGCGAATCTCGACCGGGACGAAATAGTCGCGGACGTAGCCTTCGATTAGAGCGACCTGTTGCGCATCCTTCAACCCGAAGTAAGCGTGGGTCGGACGGACGAGATTGAACAGCTTCGAAACGACGGTCAAGACGCCATCGAAATGACCGGGACGACTGGCCCCGCATAAGACGTCAGCGCCGGTGCGCACCGTCACACGTGCCATGTCGAGCGGATACATCGTCTCCGTGTTCGGGTAGAACAAGACGTCGACACCCGCCTCGCGGGCGAGTGCCTCGTCCCGCTCGAAATCACGTGGATAGCGGTCGAGGTCCTCGTTCGGTCCGAACTGGGTCGGGTTGACGAAGATGCTCATGACGACGAGGTCGTTTTCTGACTTGGCCGCTTCGACGAGACTGAGGTGCCCTTCATGCAAATAACCCATCGTCGGGACGAAACCGATCGTCCCGACACCTGTCAATGCTTCTTGTAACGAACGTGGGGTCGTGACGATGTTCATGCCTTGCCCCCGTAGAGCGTGTCGAGCAATGACTCATCCATCGTGAACGTGTGCCGTTCGAGCGGGAACGAGCCGTCTTTCGTCGCATCGACGTAATTGCGGATTGCCGTCGTCGCCACTTCATTCACGTCGGCATATGCCTCGACGAACTTCGGAAGGCGGTCGACGCCATATTTCAAGATATCGTGATAGACGAGTACTTGGCCATCCACATCGGCACCCGCACCGATTCCGATGACCGGGATGCTGAGCGCCTCGGCAATCTTTTTGGCCAATTGATGTGGCACGCATTCGAGGACGAGCATCTTCGCGCCGACCCGCTCCGCCTCGAGGCTATCGGCAATCAACTGTTCTGCGTCTTCGAGCGATTTGCCTTGTACTTTATAACCTTCGAGCACACCGACCGATTGCGGAGTGAGGCCAAGGTGGGCGACACACGGCATACCGACTTTCGTCAGACGCTCGATCGTTTCAAGCACCTCGCCAGCCCCTTCAAGTTTAATCGCATCGGCTTGTCCGTCTTGGAACAACGTCGCGGCCGCTTGGAGCGTGCGGTCGAAATCACCGTGGTATGTCGCGAACGGCATATCGACGACGACGAACGTGTCACGGGCCCCGCGGCGAACCGCTTTCGCGTGATGGACCATGTCCGAGATTGTCACAGGAATCGTCGAATCGTAACCGAGCACGACCATCCCGAGCGAGTCCCCGACTAAAATGATATCGACGCCTGCAGCCTCGGCCAGTTTTGCGGACGGATAATCGTAGGCGGTCAACATGACCAATTTCTCTTCTTGCTTCATCTTCTTCAATAACGAAGTCATCGTATGCATATAGTTCTCCTCCTAATGTGGAGACAGGTTAGAAAAAACGCCTTCCTACACGAATGGTAAGAAGGCGCACGAAAACAATCTCAAGTAGATGAGTGTCCTTCTGTCCCTGTCAAAATGATCAAGGCAGACAAAAAAATGTAGTGACGGTCTGCAGTACTGGTACACTTCGCGAGCGATAGCGTCCGGCACATTCATTATAGACCACGAACCCGTTTCCATCAATCATTCCAAACTGCGATCTCGGCAGAGTAAATCGGCTCGACCGTTCCTTCATGTTCCAACAGGAGTGCCCCATCCTCTGAAATGCCGCGCATCGTCCCGCGTCTTGGCTTCCCTGACGCCGTCAACGTCACCGGTTCGTTCAGATAGGCGGCGTGTTCGAGCCAATGGGCGCGCACAGAATCAAATCCTGACGCGAGGAACAAATCGTATTCCGTCTCGAGCTCGGCGAGCAAGTGCGCAAGCAACTCGCTTCTCCGATACGTCTGATTCGTTTCCAGCTTGATGGACGTCGCGCGATGGGCGAGCTCGTCCGGAATGACATCGCTATTGACGTTCAATCCGAACCCGAGGATGACGGCTTGAATCCGGTCACCCTCCGTCTGCATCTCGGTCAAGATGCCGCCGATTTTTTTCCCATTGAGCAACAAGTCATTCGGCCATTTGATGGTGGCCGGGATGCCTTGCGTGTGCAGGGCGCGCGCGAACGCGCTCGCCGCCATGAGCGTCAGCTTCGAGGCGTCGCGAATCGGCAGCGCCGGGCGCAGGATGACGCTCGCCGCGATATTGACGTGGCTCGGATTATACCAGTTCCGGCCGAGTTGGCCTCGTCCCGCTGTCTGCTCCTCGCTGATGACGAGCGTTCCTTCGAGGACGCCCTTTTGCGCCAATTCATGGGCGATGCGTTGGGTCGTATCGACTTGATCAAACGCATGGACGGCTTGTCCGAACCGCCCTTTTCGGAACGATACGAACGCTGGCTCATCGAGTCGGTCGGTCTGGCCGAACAATTGATACCCTTTTCGAGGAATCGTCTCAATCGCATACCCATCTTGTTTTAACGTCTCGATATGCTTCCAAATAGCGGTACGTGAAATATTTAATTGACGGGCCAACTCTTGACCACTCCAGACGGTCCCGTCCTGCAACAGGTTTAATACTTTTCCGCGTGTTGAAGCCATCGTTTCGCCTCCTTTCGTAACGGTTCCGGTTCGTTGGCGAGCTCGCCTTCCAGCACGAGCCGTTCGACGTGGGCGAGCACTTGTTTGATCAGCGGGCCCTTGGCCCCGATTTGGAGCGCGTCACGGCCGTCGAAGCGAAGCTCCCGGCGCGATTGAATCGGCAACTGCCGCTTCAACTGTTCAGCCGTCTCCGTCCGACCCGACATGTCGAGATACGTCGAGAGCGTCGCCGTCGTCGTCTCGTAAATCGTGAACGTGTCGAGGCCGGTCGTGAACAACCGGGCGAGCACGTTCGCTTCCCGTTTCAGCGCGTTCGAGCGTTTCCACGGCGTCAACCAATCGGTCGCAGCGGCATGATGGACGAACAGCGCCCAGCCGCCGACCGGATTGACCGGCGTCCGTCTGTCGGCGATGACGCGCTCAATCAGTTCTGCCGAGACGTTCGGTAAATACTGATGGATGCCGAGGTCCAGTATCGTCGCCAGCGCTTTTCGATACGCCGGACCGACCATCAACTTCTCGAACTCGATGGCGACCCGCTCCATCGCGATGTCTTGCAGTTTATGACCGAGTTCGCGGGAAGCTCGTTGCACGTCATCATCGAGACGGAAATCGAGCTGGGCCATGAAGCGGAACGCCCGCATGATGCGGAGCGCGTCCTCATTGAAGCGTTCGTACGGGCTGCCGACGGTACGGATGACACGCGCCTCAAGATCCATCCGACCGCCGAACAAATCGACGACGTTGCCATCGTGGAACGCCATCGCGTTCATCGTGAAGTCGCGCCGTTTCATGTCCTCCTCGAGCGAGACGCCGAGCGACACGTGGTCGGGCCGTCTCGAATCCGAATACGTCCCTTCCGACCGGAACGTCGTCACTTCGAACGGATGATGGTCGAGAATGACCGTCACTGTGCCGTGATCGATTCCGGTCGGTACCGATTTCGGGAACAAGCGCATGACTTCGTCCGGAAAGAGCGACGTGGCGATATCGATGTCATCCGGAAGCGTACCGCGCATATAGTCACGGACGGCCCCCCCGACGATATACGCTTCGCCGCCGTGGGCGTTAATCGTCTCGATAATCCGTTTGGCGTATTCCCATTCCGTCATGGGCGCACCACCTGTTCATAAAGCGATTCATATGCCGTGACGATATCGGCCGACGCGAACTGTTTGGCCCGTTCGAGCCCGTTCGTGCGGAAGCGTGCATGCAGTTCCCCGTCGAGCAAAATCGCTTCGAGCGCTCTCGTCGCCGCGAGCGCGTCGCCGCGTTTGACGACGAACCCTTCCACGCCGTCAGTGATGACTTCCGGCAATCCGCCCGCATCGCTGACGACCGATGGGACGCCCGTCGCCATCGCCTCGAGCGCGACGAGACCGAACGCCTCTTTGTCCGATAACAGGATGTGGACGTCGCAAATCGACAAGAGCGCCGCCACTTGTTCTTGCTTCCCGGCGAAGATGACTTGCTCTTCGAGTCCCATTTCGCTCACGAGGCGGCGCATCGCTCCCATGAGCGGACCGTCGCCGACGAGGAGCAGTTTCTTATGTGGGACGTTCATCTGCTGGAACGCCTCGAGCACGAGATCGATTCGCTTCACTTGCCGGAAGTTCGAGATATGGATGACGACCCGGTCTTGATCGGACAAGCCATACCGTTCGCGGAGGGACGTGTCGGCCTGCGGTTGATAGACCGCCTCATCGATGAAGTTGTGGATGACATCAATCGATAAGTCGGACCCGATCCGCTCGAGCGTCTCTTGCTTCAAACTGTCCGAGACGGCCGTGATGGCGTTCGATTGGCGTAAGCCGTACAAAATTGCCGGCTTCAATTCCTCATCTTCGCCGAGCACGGTGATATCCGTGCCATGGAGTGTCGACACGATCGGTGTCTTCGTCCCCGCCATCTCGCGTCCGAGGGCGGCACAAACGGCGTGCGGCACCGCATAGTGGGCGTGGATGACATCGAGGCCGAACGCCCGGATGACGCTGGCAATCTTCGACGCCAGCGTGATGTCGTACGGTGGATACCGGAACACCGAGTATTGATTGATTTCGACTTGGTGGAACGTGATGTTCGGATGATAAGCGTTCAATCGGAATGGGATGCTCGACGTGATGAAATGAACATCATGGCCCCGGTCGGCGAGTTTCATCCCGAGCTCAGTGGCGAGAATGCCCGAGCCCCCGACCGATGGATAACAGAGAACTCCGATTCTTAGACTCATGTGAGCTCACCTGCCTGATGGACCACGTATGGGCGGCTCGTCATCAACCCTTCCGCATATGCGGTCCCGATTAAGCTACCGAAGTGACGTTCCCTCGCCAATACCCGTTCGAGATAGGCGTCCGTGAGCGGCGTTGCCACGCCGTCGACCGGTGTGAACTGACTGGCATAGGCACGCAAGGCGTCAAGTTTTTGCTCGATTGTCCCCGTGATGTCGATGCAGACGTCCGGTGTCGTATGGGCGTTAATCATATATTGATAGACACTCGACGGCCGATATGCCGGGACGTCGGGCATGTATTTACGGATTCCGGCATTAAAGAGCGCCTCCTCGACGAGTCGGGCGCAGGCGCCGTGATCGGGATGGCGGTCGATGCCGTATGGATACAGAACGTGTGTCGGACGCTCGGACCGAATCAATCGGACGATCGCCTCGATTTGAGTTGCGTCCCCGGTCAGGCCCCGGTCCGGGAACCCGAGATTGATGCGACGGATGCCGAGCACCCGATCGGCCGTTTCGGCTTCGATGCCGCGCGTGACGATGTCCCCATTCGAAGACAGCTCCGCTCTCGTCAAATCGACGTATAGAACGTCGACCCCGGCCTTGGTCCATTGGGCGGTCATGCCGGCGATTCCGATTTCGATATCGTCCGGATGGGCCCCAATTGCTACTATTTTCATAAAATCACCTCTTCTGTGAAAAGTATATCGGACTCATCGCGGAATGTCATATGTAGAGGGTAGTCAATCGAGAGGTTTTTCGAGTACGCTACTAGGTGGGAGGTGAACCAAATGACGGTACAATTACCGATTCGGTTTCGCAATATATTCTTTATTTTAATTGGTTCCTTTATTTTCGCGTTCGGCGTCTATCATTTCAACGTCCAGAACAATTTGGCGGAAGGCGGATTCACGGGCATCACCTTGATTCTGCGCGGTTTGTTCGACTGGTCGCCATCGATCACGAACTTGGCGCTCAACATCCCGCTCTTTTTTGTCAGCTACAAGCTGCTCGGGCGGACGACGTTCATCTATACGCTCATCGGGACGTTCAGTTTCTCGCTCTGGTACGCCCTCATCGCCAAGTACTCGAATCTAATCATCGATTTGACGGACGATATGGTGCTCGCGAGTCTATTCGCCGGTCTCTTCATCGGGGTCGGTCTCGGCATCATCTTCAATAACGGTGGGACGACGGGAGGCGTCGATATCATCGCCCGACTCGTCCAACGTTACGTCGGATGGTCAATCGGCAAGACGTTCCTCGTGTTCGACTTTTTCGTCATCGTCCTCAGCTTGACGTATCTCGATATTCGCGAGGCGATGTACACACTCCTCGCCGTCTATATCGGCGCCCGCGTCATCGACTCGATGCAAGAAGGGACATACGCTGGCAAGGCCGCCATGATTATCAGCGACCATCGTACGGCCATCGCTGACGGGATTCACGCCACGATGAACCGCGGGACGACACGGCTCCTCGCCAAGGGTGGCTATTCGAATAAAGAGCTCGAAGTGCTATACGTCGTCGTTGGACGAAACGAAGTCAATCGGTTGAAGACGATCGTCAAACAGATCGACCCACACGCCTTCGTCACGTTCCACCACGTCTATGAGGTCGGCGGTGAAGGGTTCACGTTCGATGAGAACCGTGTCCCGCTGAAATAAGTCACGACAAACGACGCCCCGTTCGGATGAACGGGGCGTTTCATTATGGCTCGATTCGGACAATCTCAAAATCGAGTGGACCGCCCGGTGAAGCGATTGATACGGATTGACCGACAACGCCTCCCATCAACCCGCTACCGAGCGGGGACGATACGGAAATCGTTTCTTCCGCCAAATCAGCCTCGAGCTCACCGACGAGGCGATATGTCTCATCATTCCCGTCCGGTAATTCCCGAATGACGACTCGGCTCCCGAACGCGACGACGTCGGGCCGACCCTCGTCGACGATAACGGCATCGGCGAGCAGACGCTCCAGTTCGATAATTTTAGTCTCAATCCGCTCTTGTTCCCGGACCGCCTCCACGTACGTCACGTCTTCACGAAAATCACAAAACTTTCGGGCCGTCTTGACGCGTTCGAGCGCCTCATGCCGGCTATCCCCGCGCAACGTCTCCAGCTGTTCTTGTAAGCGGAGCCGTCCCGCTTTCGTCAATTGTGGTTGATTCATCTGCTACTCCTTTCGAAAGCAAAATTAAAAAAGTCCCGTCACGTGGACGGGACCCTTGATTCTACTCATCACGTGGCATGAAGACGATGAGCGCCAAGCGGATCAGTTCGGCGACGGCGACAAGTGTGGCCGCCACATATGTCCAAGCCGCCGCGTTGAGCACTTTGCGTGCGCCCGACTCTTCCGTTGCCGTGACGATGCCGTGGCTCGTCAATTCAGCCATAGCCCGTTTCGAGGCATCGAATTCGACAGGTAACGTGACGAGTTGGAACACGACCGCCCCGAGCATCATGATGACACCGAGTTGGGCGAGCCCCATCGCGCCGAGCAAGAAACCACCTAAGAGAAGTGGGAACGACAAGTTCGACGTGATGTTCACGACCGGGACGAGACGGTGACGGACCCGCATCAACTTATAGTCGGATGCATCTTGAATCACGTGGCCGATCTCGTGGGCCGCAATCGCAGCCGATGAAATCGTCGACCCTTGATACACTTCGCGCGACAGACGGACGACTTTATTGACCGGGTCGTAATGGTCACTCATCAAACCATCGACCATCTCGATCCGGACGTTATGAACGCCGTTTTGTTTCATGATGAAGTCAGCGACCTGTGCACCCGTGACTCCGCTTTGAATCGGTTGTTGGAGAAACTTTTTGTACGTACTTTTCACTCGCATCTGGGCCCATAACGGAATGAGCATAATCAGTGCAAGATAGAAAATATAGCCACCTAATGACATGTTCTCTATCACCTCTGCGTGTATTTGATAATCTGATTTTACATTCTAATGAACTTATTATCAAGCGAAGTGCGTAGGATGATGTGGTATCCCATAAAAAAACATATTCCGGTCAACCAGAACGACCCGTAGCCGATCCAGGCGATATGTTCGGCCAGTGACGGATAACGCGGCCATTGTCCGAGCACGTAGTCGACGACGTCGTTATGGATGACCCAGATGAGCGTCAAGACGAACGAGCGGACCGTCCATGTCATGAACGGTGCGTACAACAGCGCCTGGAACGCCATCGCCCCGTGTGACACCATCAGCATGACGGCCATGAGCACGGTGAACGTCTCGGCATCGGGACCGAGTTCCCGTAAGAACAAGATGTTCATGATGACGGCCCATACCCCGTATTTGATGAGCGTCACGAAGGCGAGCGTCTCCATGAGGGGTGACTTCTTCCCGGCAATCCATAAGCCGAGCACGACCGTGAAGAAGAACGAGGCCGTCGGACTGTCCGGCACGAACGGCCAATAGATGAGCGGTGTGTCACGGAGCTGGGGCTCATACCAGACATATCCGTAAATCGTTCCGAACAAGTTGATGATGAACAGGAGCACCAAGACGGTCCGATGGGTGAGAAACGGGCGTAACATATGTATCATTCGTGTATTCCATCCTTTTTTTCTCTATTGTAGCGCAACGGAGGCGAAGTAAAAAGAAGCGTGACCCGTTAGACGGGCCACGCTTCTTGAACCAATCGATTATTGGTTGTTTTCGCCGCCTTCACCGTATGAAGCGATGAATTCAGACATGGCTTGGAGATCTTCATCCGAACCATCCCATTGACCGGCTGGCATCGTACCGACACCGTTGACCGCGATATCCGCGATCTCTTCGGCCGTATACTGTGTGCCGACGAGTGCAGGAGCTGCTGCCCCGCCTTCGAGGTTCTGACCGTGACAGTTCACACAAGACTGAGCCGAGTAAATCTCATAGCCAGGTGCGGCCGTATCGATTTCAGGGCCCTCGCCCGGAACTTCCAAGATCCCTTGTTCATGAACTTGATCCCAGTGCGTCGTTTGAACCGATTCCCACGTCAAGTAGAAAATCGACAACACGCCGAGCAACATGAAGCTAATGGCGACCGGACGTTTGGCCGGACGGCGTTCGAGTCCTTGGTCAAGCCATGGTGCGATCAAGAGCGCCGTGAAAGCGACCCCTGGCAAGATGACCGTTCCAAGCAAGATCCAATCCCCTGCTGCGAACTGATACTTGAGCAATTGATACAAGAACAAGAAATACCAGTCCGGAAGCGGAATGTATGACGTGTTCGTTGGATCGGCGATGTTTTGGAGCGGTGGGGCCTCGACAATCGTCAAGGCGATGAATCCGATCAAGAAGACCGAACCGACCATCCACTCTTTCAACAAGAAGTTCGGCCAGAACGCTTCCGTGCGTCCTGGATACTCTGAATAGTCTTTAGCAATATTTTGTTTCCGATTCGAGATTCCTACTCGAGAGTCGGTTACAAATTTCATCCCTTTACCGCGATGCATATCGTTTCTCCTCCTTTTTGTCTTCGAATCGGCTTATAGCGGTCCTGAGATCCCTTGCTTACGAATCATCAAGAAGTGGGCTCCGAGGAGTCCGAACAAGGCCGCCGGTAAGAAGAAGACGTGAATGGCGAAGAAGTTCGTGAGCGTCCGTGCGCCGACGATCTCGCCACCGGCGAGAAGCGTTTTGGCGATACCACCAATGACCGGGACACTCTCGGCAATTTGAAGTGTAACTTTCGTCGCGAACAACGCTTTCATATCCCACGGCAACAAGTACCCTGTAAGACCGAGCGCCAAGACGACGAAGAACAAGAGAACACCGACGACCCAGTTGAGTTCGCGAGGTTTCTTATACGACCCGGTAAAGAATACGCGGAGCGTATGTAAGAACAACATGACGATCGCAACCGATGCGCCCCAGTGGTGCATCCCACGAACGATTTGTCCGTGCGCGATCTCGTTTTGAAGATAGTACACCGACGCGTGCGCGTTGATGATGTCTGGTACATAGTACATCGTCAAGAACATCCCTGACAGAATTTGAATCACGATCGTGAAGAACGTCAGACCGCCGAAGCAATAAACAAATGCTGAAAAGTGATGGGCAGGGTTGACGTGTTCTGGAACTTCATGGTCAGCGATGTCGCGCCATAACGGCGTGATGTCGACGCGTTCATCGACCCAATCATAAATTTTTTGTAACATCGACTATTCCCCCTCTCACAACTGTGCGACTGGACTGCCCAAGTATAGGAAGCCGTCTTTTTCTTCTTTTTCGTAGCGTGCAAGTGGTGCAGTCGGAGGCGTACCAGGAATGTTCGTTCCATCTTTCTCATAGCGACCGAAGTGACACGGGCAGAAGAATTCTGTCGGTCGAGTCGGGTCTCCACCATATCCTACTTGGCAGCCGAGGTGCGTACAAATTGGAGACAAGGCGATGATTTCGCCGCTCTCATCTTTAAATACCCACGCCGAAAGCGTTTCTTCAAATTCATACCAAGCATCTTGCGTTTGTTTCTTAAAGTCGACACGTTGCGGCTCAGTCGTGATGTCATCAAGACTGATGACTTTTACTTTATCGCCCGCTCCCGATTTTTTTAAGACCGGATCGATCGCAAAGTTGACCATCGGACTGATCAATGTTGCCGCCATAAAGCCACCTACACCAGTCAACGTATACGTTAAGAACTGACGGCGTGTGACTTTTGACCCATTTTGAGCCATTTCGTTCCCCCCTCATTCGTGTGCATAACCCCATAATTCTTTATGCATTCTTCACAAAAATTTCTCACTCAACAAAATAGTATATCAATAAAACCTCCACGTCAACCGCTTCATGTCGCCATCCAACGGCTCGAAAGATCGGTAATGACTTGCGTCGCAAAATTTTGAACCATCGTGTGCGACTGCTCGCCGGACATGCCTTTCAACGCAAGCGGCGGAACGAAAATAATCGGCAGTTCAGAGCCCTTGAAACGCAAATCCGAGGAGATGAACAACACGTGGGTAAACCCCGATGCCGTCGCCTGAACAGTAACTTGTTCGGCGAGCGCACGCCCTGCCTCCGCGTCGACATAACTGATTGTCGGGCTTAGCATCGTCCGGCCGGACAATTGGCGCTCGGTTTCAAGTGCCACCGCCTGGATGACTTCGTTTCCTTCGGCTTTGCGCACCATGTCCTCATCAAACGCCAGTTCGACGAGCGGGACGACGAGCGTATCGACGTATTGGCGTTCTGAGAGCGACTTCATCGCGTCTAGACCATCGAACCTCATCTTCCTCCTCCTCTCCATTAGACATACATCATTATGTTCATTGTAGCGTACCTACAATCGTTCCCTCTGCGAAACTTATGAACGAAATGTGAAATTATTGTGTATTCCTACGTCATTAATATACCAAAAAACAAGCGCTTACCATAACGGAAGCGCTTGTTTTTATTAAAATAATTTTGAGGCTCGGACTTGATGGAGCTGGCTCGTCAAGTTGCGGAACAATTTCTCGTCCCGTCGGTCGAGTGCCTTATCGATTTCGACGAGCAGACGCTCCTCCTCGAACTGGGCAACCGAGGCCCGAATGACCGTCTGGGCCGACGTCGTCACTTCGTCTTTCACTTCGGCGACGGGTTCGAACGGATTCAATTCCACGATATCAATCCACAGCTCATCAATCATCATGCCCTGAAAGTTCAACTCCACGTAGATGGCGCCGTCGTGGAGCCGGATGTCGTGATACGCCTTCTCGGGATTGACCGTGATGAGGTCACCCCGACGGTAACGGAACGGTTCGCCGTCAAATCCATACGCCGTCATGATCAAACTGCGTGGTGAGACCGAGGCGTTCGTGACGAAATGAACGTTCCCGAGTTTTTCTGGATGTCTGAGCCAGTAGTCGATAATCCACTTGGCTTCTCGTTTACGAAGCGTATGATGAGCGAGGAATCGCTTTAAAAATGTTCTTTTCCGCTCGACCATATGACCCCATCTCCTTTATATCGTTTAATCGTGATCCGTCAACCGTTCGAGCCGCTCTTCAAGTGCTTGGCGGTCATCGACATCGACAGTGAGCGCAAGCGTTTGCTCGAGCACTCGTTGCGCTTGGTCACGCTGTCCTTCTTCTATCAATAGTGTAGCCCATTCAATCGCAAATGACACGTCCTCTTTATAAACTTGCTCGATCGACCGGTATAACGTGACGGCCGTATCATAGTCTTCAAGTTCATAGGCCGCTTTCGCCTTGTACCATGTCATGAGCGGGGAAGTCGAATGTTCCTCGAGCGCATCGATCGTCTCGAGGACGGCCTCCATGTCCCCACCTTCGAACAAGACCGATAAGAGCAGCTCAGTCGCCTGAAGCGACTCCGGATTCAACGCGAGAGCCTCGCGCAATTCCGTGACCGCCTCATCTGTCCGACCTTGTTTCAAGAACAGTTTCGCTTTTACCGTGCGCAACTCATCGTTATAGTCGTCGCGGTCAATCCCTTGGCCAATCACCTCGAGCGCCTCATCGAAGCGGCCGAGTTCGTCGAGCGCTTCCGTGTAAGGCAGATAGAGCGACGTGAAGTCCGGGTCCATCGAGCGAAGCGACTCAAACTGTTTGACGGCAATTTCGTCACGGCCGATGCGGTGGGCCGTCATGGCGTGACCGAAAATCGTGTTCAAGTTGCGGTCTTCCGCCTTCTCATACTCATCGAGTGCCTCTTCGAAAGAGCCGATCATCGTGAGCGCCTCCGCGTAATCGGCCTGATAATCGAGTTCTTCCGGCAAGCGCAAGTGCGGCAGACGCGCGTACAGCGGGACCGCCTGTTCGAACGAGCCGATCGACGCGTACAACTCGGCCAATCCGTAGATGAGGAGCGGTTCGTCCGGGTTCGTCTCGAGCGCCTCCATCAGTTTCTTGACGGCGACCTCGTCCAACCCTTGTGATTGATATAAATCGGCGAGGAGGACGAGACTGCGCATATGCGCTTCCTTGTCCGTCGTATCGATTTTCTCGAGGACGGCAATCGCCTCTTCTTCCCGGTCACTGTCCAAGTAGGCCTCGGCGAGCGACAAGGCGACGTGCGGGTTGCCCGCATAATCGACATATAGCGCCGCGAGCAACTTGACGGCCCGATCGGCGAGGCCGAGTTCGAGGTAGAGATCGGCGATGGCCAACCGGTCCTCGTCCGACCCTTCCTTCTCGAGCGATTCGAGATGCATGAGGGCATGCTCCGTCTCACCTTTTTCAAGCATCTCAATGATATGGTTTAATTCTGTTTCGTCTAACATCGTCAAAATTCCTCCTAGCGGCTACTCGTATTGACGTTATTCTATCTCACGACCGAGTCGTTGTAAATCGTCACGGAAGCGCGGATAACTCACATCCGCTGCCTCGACGTCGTCAATCGTCACATGTTCCGTCGTCAATAAGTCCGCAATTTGGAGCATCATCGCCAAGCGATGATCTCCGTGCGAGGTGACGTGTCCCCCGTGCAAACGGCTCGGATAGACGTCAAAGCCGTCATCCGTCTCGCGAAGGTCGACACCGATCGCCTTCAATTCGCTCGCGACCGTCTGAATCCGGTCCGTCTCTTTTACGCGGAGCTCCCCCGCATCCCGGACCGACGATGGGCTCGATGCCTGCGACGCGACGAGGGCGAATAATGGCAACTCGTCGATTTGATGTGGGATGGCGGTCCCGTCCAACCGGATGCCATGGAGCGTGCTCGTCGACACGGTGACGTCCCCGACCGATTCTTCTCCGAGTGCGCGGACGTTCGTCACGTCAACGTGCGCCCCCATCCGTTCGAGCGTGCGCAAAAAGCCAATCCGTGTCTCGTTCAAACAGACGTCGGTCGTCGTGACGCGACTATCCGGGACGAGCGCGGCCCCGGCCCACCAAAAGGCGGCCGAGGACGGGTCAGCCGGTACGGCCACCGTCGCGCCTTCCAGGACGGACGGCGACAGCCGAATCGTCCGAACCCCCTCTTCCGAGGTGATGTCAATCTGCCCGTTGAACAGCGGCAGCATGCGTTCGGTATGATCCCTCGACAAGACCGGCTCGCGCACGATCGTCGGGCTGTCCGCACGGAGTCCAGCCAATAAGATGGCCGATTTCACTTGCGCGCTCGCGACAGGCAACGTGTAATCGATGCCCGTCAACGCCCTCCCGCGGATGTGGAGCGGAGCGACGTCACCTGCAAGGTCGGCTCCCATGGCGCGCAACGGTGCAGTGACGCGACGCATCGGTCGCTTCGAGAGCGAGGCGTCGCCGGTGAGCGTGAACGTACCGTCGTAGCCTGCAAGCAGTCCCGTCAAGAGACGCATCGTCGTGCCGGAGTTCCCGCAATCGAGTTCCGCCGACGTGAGCGACGGGCTGCCAGTGATGACGAGTCGTTCCGCTTGTTCATCGACTTGTGCGCCCAAACGACGGATCGCCTCGAGCGTCGACCGGCAATCCTCACCGAGGAGCGGGTCGTACACCGTCGTCTGTCCGTGCGCCACGGCCCCGAGCAATAACGCCCGGTGCGTGATCGACTTATCGCTCGGTACGCGTATCAATCCGTTCAATCCCATCTTAAAACCACCCTTTCAACTGATTGTACGCTTCGACGAGCCGCTCGGTCGTGACGCTCGTCACGGTCACTTCTTCACCGAGCAAGACGAAGCGAATCTGTCCAGTTCGATTCTTTTTATCGTGGCGCATCACCTCGAGATACGCCTCGAATGGCTGCCAGACGACCGGCGTGATTGCTTGTTGCTTCATGAAACCGGCGAGCGTTTCCGCGCGTGAGACGTCTCCGGCGACGAGGAAGGCGTACACCATTCCGTATAGGATGGCCTCCCCGTGCGCTAATCGGTACGCCTCGACCGACTCCAACGCATGGCCGAACGTATGACCAAAGTTCAGCCATGCCCTTACGCCGTGTTCCCGCTCATCGGTCTCGACGACCTGTCGTTTCACTTCAATCCCACGCGCGAGCCACGCCTCCCAATCGAGCGGTCCTTGCGCCAAGGCGGTGAACAGCTCGGTCTCGAACGAGTGCCCGAGGACGTATCGTGACAAGTAGGCATGTTTAATTAACTCGCCGAGCCCACTCATCACGTCACGGTCCGTCAACGTCTCGAGGCGGTCGACGTTATAGTGGACGCCCGCTGGCTGATAAAAGGCACCGATCGCGTTTTTGGCGAGCGGATGGTTGACCGCGACTTTTCCGCCGACGGCTGAATCGTGGGCGAGAACTGTCGTCGGCACTTGTATGTAATGCAGGCCGCGCATATAAACACTCGCCAAAAAGCCGGCCAAGTCGCCAATCATGCCGCCGCCAAAGGCGACGACGAGCGTGTCCCGGTCACAGCCAGACGTCAACCCGTCCGCGACGAGACGTTCAATCGTCGCGAGCGATTTCGATCCGTCGCCCGGACGGACGACCGACCAGACGATTGGACGCGCGCTTGCCTCGAGACGAGTCCGAAACGCCTTCCCGTGCAGGCGATCTACCGTCTCGTCCGTGATGACCCACACGGTCGAGCACGAGAAGTAAGGGACGCGGTCGAGCCAGGCGTCCCCTCGTTCAATTGTGACGTCGTATGGAGTCGAGGCGTTCACGTGAATCGTCACCACGTGCGAATCTCCTCGCGGTACGCGTCAACGCGCGCTTGGATGCGTCCGACCGTGTCATGTCCGAACGTCTCGCATAACTCACGGGCGATTTCAAACGCGACGACGGCCTCGACGACGAGTGAGGCGGCCGGGACGGCACAGGCGTCACTTCGCTCGATTTGGGCGAGGAACGGTTGTTTCGTATCGATATCAACGGATTGGAGCGGCTTGTAGAGCGTCGGAATCGGTTTCATCACAGCGGTACAGACAATCGGCATCCCGGTCGTCATCCCACCTTCGAAACCGCCGAGATGATTGCTCAGGCGTGTATAGCCGTCGGGACCATAAGCGATCGGGTCCATCACTTCCGACCCTGGTCGATACGCCATCTCGAAACCATCACCGAACGCGACGCCTTTGATGGCGTTGACACTCATGACGGCGCGAGCGATCGCCGCATCGAGTTTCCGGTCATATTGGACGTACGATCCGAGCCCCGGGATGACACCATGCACTTCCGTACAGACGACACCGCCGAGCGAGTCACCGGCGGCTTTCGCCTCATCGATTCGATGCATCATCGCCTGGCCTGCCGTCTCATCCATCGTCCGGACCGGTGACGCCTCGATCGTGGCGCGCAATGTGTCGAGCGACTCGTATGAGGCATCGGCCTCGACCCCGCCAATCACTTTGACATAGCTGACGAGCGACATCCCGACAGCAGCGAGCAGTTGTTTGCTGAGGGCGCCGACGGCGACCCGGGCGGCCGTCTCACGTGCGCTCGAGCGTTCGAGGACGTCCCGCAGGTCACGATGGTCGTATTTCAAGCCACCGACGAGGTCCGCATGTCCTGGTCGCGGGCGGACGACGCGGCGTTTGATTTCCACGTCCGCATCGACCGGTTCGGCCTGCATCACGTTCCGCCAATGAGTATGGTCCTTGTTCTCGATCCAGAACGAAATAGGGGCCCCTGTCGTCACCCCGTGACGAATGCCGGCCCTCACCTCGATTCGGTCTGATTCAATTTGCATGCGGCGGCCGCGGCCGTAGCCGGACTGCCGTTTCGCGAGTTCCGCATTGATGGCTTGCACATCGACCTCAAGCCCGGCCGGTACACCCTCGATGATGATTGAAAGTCCAGGCCCGTGCGATTCTCCTGCCGTCAAATAACGCATAACTGCCACCTCATTCTTCAAATTTTTCGTAGAAGAAGCTCTGCTTCATCTTGTAGCCGTATCGCTTCGGTTGAAAGATCTGCTCGGTCCCTCCGACGAAGAGGACACCGCCTGGTCGGAGCGATCGGTGGAACGATGTATACACTTTCTCTTTCGCTTCCTCGGTGAAATAAATCAAGACGTTACGACAGACGATTAAATCAAAATTCCGCTCGTACACGTCGGCCAGCAGATTATGTTTTTTGAACGTCACTAATTTTTTGATGTCCTCTGTGATGTAATAGTCGTCTCCACGGCGGGTGAAGTAACGCTGCCGAAACTCTGATGGCAAGTCGACGAGCGCCCGCTCATGATACTTGCCTTGTTTCGCTTTTTCGATCACCACGTCATCTAGGTCCGTCGCCGTGATTGTGAACTGTGCGGGTGACAAATGTTTCGATAACAGCATCGCCAACGAATACGGTTCTTCACCCGTCGAGCACGCCGCGCTCCAGACGCGCAACTTGCCCTGGCTCTTACGGATGAGTTCCGGCAAAATGTCCGTCTCTAGTTGCTGCCAACGGACCGGGTTCCGGTAAAATTCACTCACGTTGATGGTCATGCGATCTAAAAATTCATCGTATAAGCCCCGGTCCGACTCCATCGCTTTGAAGTATTCGATAAACGTGGCATACCCTTTCTTCTCGCGAAGTGCAATCATACGTCGCTTCATCTGGGCTTCTTTGTATAGGTTTAAGTCAATCCCCGACTTCATATAAAACTTTTTTACGAAGATGGCATAATCATTTATCACCAGTTCCAACCTCAATTCTTTCTCTTCTCCTAGATCATGTCGTGCCAAAACAAGCGAAAGCGCTTCAATCCCAATATAAAAAGGGACAGGAGGCCCCCGTCCCTTTTATCGTCATCAAACGTGTGATGCTTCAGTGGCGAACCAGAGTGACAATTCACGCTCTGCGCTCTCCACGCTATCTGAACCATGGATGACGTTTTGTGACATCGTCGAGGCCAAATCGCCACGAATTGTTCCAGGTTGTGCGTCCAACGGGTTCGTCTTCCCGATCATCAATCGAGAGACGGCGACGATATTTTCGCCTTCCCACTCCATCGCTACAACAGGACCAGACGTTAAGAATTCGACAAGTTCTCCAAAGAACGGCTTTTCCTTATGTTCCGCATAATGCGATTGTGCGACTTCAACCGATGGCGTCAATAGCTCAAGACGGTTCAACGTATATCCTTTCGTTTCGAAGCGCGAGATGATTTCCCCAATCAGACCGCGTTTCACTCCATCCGGTTTTACCATTAAAAATGTTTTTTCCATTCCCCTAATCCCCCTAAATCAATATGTGTACCATGTACTTTATTAGTTTACACGGTCATCTTGATTATTGAAAGGGTTTACAAGGTGGTTGTTACCATTTTCGTTTCCCGATATACTCGGCGATTTCAATGAGCGAGCGCTTGTCCGGTACGTCCGGCAAGCCATCGAGACGTTGAATCGCCCGGTTCACGTACCGGTCGATTGTTCGTTGGCTTCGCTCGAGCGTCCCGTTGCGCTGCACTTCACGAACGAGCGTATGGGTCGTCGCGTAATCGGACGACTGGTTGACTTGCTGCAACCGACCAAAGAATTCAGGGTCTTCCGCTGAATAGAAGAGCGGCAACGTTTTATGGCCGTGCTTCAAATCTTCTCCGACCGGCTTTCCAAGCTGAAAACTTTTCGCGGTGAAATCGAGCAAATCATCCGTCATTTGGAACGCCATCCCGATGTCATAGCCGAACAGCCGCAGCTGTTTGACGACTTCGGGTGACGCCCCTGAGACGACGGCCCCGGCCGCACAACTCGTCTCAATCAAGAGCGCCGTCTTTCGGGCAATCCGATCGAGATATCGTTTCGGGGACTGGCCCCAGTCGTATTGGTCTTGGATCTGATTGATTTCACCGATACAAATCAGTTCCATCGTGTCTGCCATGATTTCCATCACGCGCGGCGAGTCGACCTCAGAGACGAGTCGAATCGCTTCGCCGAACAACGTATTCCCTGTATACATCGCGACCTGCTCATCGTAACGTTCCATGACGGTCGGTTTGCCCCGGCGAAGTGTGGCGTCATCGATGACGTCATCATGGACGAGCGAGGCCATATGAATCAGTTCAAGACTCGCCGCCACTTTCGTCAAGCGGATGTCTTTCGCTTGCCCGAAACCAGCGCTCAGCAATACGAACGCCGGACGGATCCGCTTCCCGCCCGCATCAAGCAGTTGCTTCGAGGCCGCCTCGATGACCGGGTGATCCGTATGGACCCGCGTCGACAAGAAGCGATCGATCTGCTCAATCTCTCGGTTCATGTGGCGATAAAGTCGCTTCAAAGACATCGGTCACCACTTCTTTCCTAGGTGCATGGCACACGCACCGCCGGAGAACGCCTTCACTTCGACTTGTTCGAAGCCTGCCGTCTCGAACATGCGTTTTAGCGTCAACCGGTCCGGGAATTGGTCGGTCGACTCTTGGAGCCATTTGTATTGATCGTATGAGCCGGCGAACACTTTCCCGAATAACGGCATGACCGAGCCGAAATAGAAGCGATACAGTTCGCTGAACAGCGGTGCTGTCGGTTGGCTCGTCTCGAGACAGACGACCGTCCCGCCCGGTTTCAAGACCCGGTGCAGTTCACGGAGCACCGTCATGTAATCCGGTACGTTGCGAAGGCCGAAGCCGATTGTCACGTAGTCGAATGAGTGATCCCCGAACGGCAATGCCATCGCGTTACCATGGATGAGTTCGATCGTCGGATAATCGGCCACTTTCTCTTGGCCGACCGCGAGCATATTCTCGGAAAAATCAAGACCTTTGACGACACCGGTATTACCAGCCGCCTCGGCGAGTTGAATCGTCCAGTCGGCCGTCCCGCAGCAGACGTCGAGACATTTCGCGCCCGGGAACACTTGCATGCGACGCATCGTCGCTTTGCGCCACCATTTATGCAAACGGAAACTGATGATCGAGTTCATCGTATCGTAGCTCGGTGAGATTGATTGAAACACGTCATATACTTTTTGCTCTTTTTCTTTCGGTTGCAATACGTAACATCCTTTCCGTTCTAAGCGACAGCGTGCGCCAGGAGCGTCGTTAGCTGTTCTCGTTGATCTTGGCGCAGTACTGTCGCCTTTCGTTCGATGATCGTTTTTCCGTATGTGGTCAAGTAGGACCGACCTATCACCTCAGAAAACGTTTTAATCAATCCGAAGTTCGCTTCCATCCAAGTCGTGACGGATACGTCCGCATCAAGCGCGAGCGTACATTTCGCCCCATTGACAAGCTGGACCGACCGACCGAAGCGATTGCTATAGTCGGCAGGAAACAGTGCCAATATTTTATAAAATTGAGCCGAGGCGAAATCGCCGGCGAGCACTTTGAGTTGCCGCTCGAGCGAGCCGTTCGGGCACTCCTTTACTTGATCGTGCAGTTCAAGTGCTTGATGTGCAAAATACGTCGCAAGCACGAGCTGACGTTGTTGATTCGATTCGATTTCAATCATCTCGACCATCCAACGAAGTAAAGGCATGTCGACTACGGGTACAATCTCGTGTCTCGTCAAATACGGATGGTTCATGCGTTCTTCGATTTGACGAGCAAGGTCGGTGACAACGGTTTCGTATGTCATCTGTTCCATGCTATCCCCCCTCGTCCTCTTCGTTGTCATTCTGACATAGTATAGCACATTTTTGTCACATTCACGCCATGTGAACTCGCTTTCCGACACAAAAAAAGCCGCCTTTCGGCGACTTATGTATTGCCCATTATTTGACCGCATCTTTAAGCGCTTTACCTGCTTTGAAGGCAGGAACTTTGCTTGCCGGGATTTCGATATCTTCTTTCGTACGTGGGTTGCGACCTTTACGGGCAGCGCGCTCACGAACTTCAAAAGTACCAAAACCGATCAATTGAATTTTATCACCGTTTTGGAGTGCTTCAGTGATAGATTCGAAAGTAGCTTCTACAACTTGTGTAGCTTCTTTTTTCGAAACATTTGCTTTCTCCGCAACTGCTTGGATCAATTCAGTTTTGTTCATCACGATTCACCTCCTCTCACTGAGAGTTTACGGGATTAATCATATCGTACAAACGTTGATATGACAACATTTTTTAAGCAATCGGCCTATATTCGACCCGCTCAGTCAATCAGTTGTTTAAAAACTCGACTTCACCTTGTTCATTAATCGTGTACCCTTGCGAATAAGCCGGAGCGAATGGGGAGTCATTATAGAGCAAATACCGAATGTCCTCACCGACTTTTGGCTCTACATCCGTGTTCTCGAGGGCGGCTTCCAAGTCGGCACGGTAGTCGACAAATAATTGTCCGGTCCCGTCGACATAGATCGGCAACTCGTTTTCCGTGTACGGACTTGGGATACTTGGCTCTTCAGAGACGAAGACGAGATCATAATCAATCGTGAATTGATTCTTTCCGAGCGACCCGTCAAACGGGAACTTGCCTTCTTTGGCCCGGAACGCGTTAATATTCGTCTGTAACTGTTGCAAGCTTTCTGACACACGTAAATCAATGAGTTTGACCTTCGGCTCCGTCTCGGCGTCCACGAGGACGTACAAGAACAGACCGCCTCCTTCGAAGCTGTTTGCCGGCGGGTCGGCTAAATAACCGGGGACGAGCCGGGCGAACTCGATCGGATAACGTTCCATGAGTGGCGTCTCGGCCGGCCTTGTTTTAATCGGCAACACCCCGGTCGTCTCCTTGAACGAGTCGACGGCCGTCTGTACCGACTTCAGTTGGTCTTCATACGGGACGTTATCGACCCGGTTCGAATCTGGGAACATACATCCACTGAGCACGGTCGCCGCCAATAGACTCGCGACCAAAAAAATCCGTTTCACGTCTTATCCTCCTGTCGGTCCTGAAGCGACCACATAAATCATGATGATCGTCCCAAATAAAAATATGACGAATGCGATGACGCGGACGAGTGCCGCGAACCATCCCGTTAGTTTCGTATGGCTGACTGCCACCATGAGCGCGGCGATGGCAAACGCCCCGATGCCCGCAAATGAAATCCACATCTTGATCAGTGACGGTGTCACGTCTATCCCCTCGACTTTCTCTTTAAATCTAGCTCCGTACATTAGTGTAGCAAAAAAAACAAAGGAACTGAACGAAAACGTCAGTCCCTTTGCTCTACGTCGCCTTCGAAATGGAACACTTCTTCCATTTCATGCTTCTGCGGGCGTCTCATTAACTTTTGTACTTCATCGTGTGGGCTCTTACCTTCGAATAACACGTTGTAGAGGGCCTCTGTGATCGGCATCTCGACACCGGCTTCCCGAGCGAGCGTATGCGCCGCCTCACAGGCACGCACTCCTTCCACGACCATGCCCATTTGACCGAGTACATCCTCGAGCTTCTCGCCGCGACCGATCGCGTTCCCGGCACGCCAGTTACGGCTATGCTGAGACGTGGCCGTGACAATCAAATCGCCGATTCCCGTCAAGCCGGAGAACGACGCCGGGTTGGCACCGAGTTTGACCCCGAGCCGGGCGATCTCGACGATCCCGCGTGTCATGAGGGCCGCTTTGGCGTTATCGCCATAGCCGAGCCCATCCGTCATTCCTGCGGCGAGCGCGATGATGTTTTTAAGTGCGCCCCCGTACTCCGCCCCGATGACGTCCGAATTCAAATAGACCCGGAACTGATCGTTCGTGAGCAACTCTTGAATCTCATCGGCCACGTCCAAGTCCTCGCAAGCGATTGTGATGGTCGTCAATTTACGGACGGCCACTTCCTCGGCATGCGTCGGTCCCGTCAAGACACCGATGGCCCGACGTTTCGACGGGTCGATTTCTTCGGCGATAATCTCCGACAGACGTTTATGCGTCTTCGGTTCGATTCCTTTGGCGGCATGCACGATGACCGCCGGTTTCGTAAGGAGCGCGTTCAACTCACGCGACACCGGACGAATCGCCGAACTCGGGACGACGAGGAATACGATGGAACGATCTTTGACCGCTTCCGCCAAGTCTGTCGTCGCCCGAATCGAAGTCGGCAACGGTGCGTCTTTCAAATAGGTCGCGTTCGTGTGGGCCGTGTTGATTTCATGAACGTGGTCTTCCTCACGTCCATATAGTAGAACATCATGTCCGTTGTCAGCGAGGACGAGCGATATCGCCGTTCCCCAGCTCCCTGCGCCGATGACAGCTACTTTTGCCATAGGAGGCACCCCCATTACTAGTTTTTCTGACGAGCCACGATATGAATCGGTGTACCAGTAAAGTCAAATGCGCGGCGAATCTGGTTATCTAGATAACGTTTGTATGAGAAGTGAAGCAACTCTGGATCGTTGACGAACAACACGAACGTCGGCGGCTCGATGGCCACTTGCGTCGCGTAGTTGATCTTGAGTCGTTGTCCTTTGTCCGTCGGTGTCGGGTTCATCGCGACTGCGTCGACGATGACGTCGTTCAAGACGCTCGTCGAGATGCGACGGCGATGTGAATCAGCCACTTCTTTGACGACCGGCAGAAGTGTCTGCAATCGTTTCGACGTGAGCGCCGACAAGAAGACGATCGGTGCATAGTCAAGGAACAAGAATTCTTTACGAATCTTCTCTTCCATTTTCTTCATCGTTTTATCGTCTTTGTCGACGGCGTCCCATTTGTTGACGACGAGAACGATGGCTTTCCCCGCTTCGTGGGCGAGTCCGGCAACACGTTTGTCTTGCTCGATGATGCCTTCTTCACCGTCGATGACGACGAGAACGACGTTCGAGCGTTCAATCGCTTTTTGGGCACGCATGACGCTGTAGCGCTCGGTAGATTCATACACTTTCCCACGCTTGCGCATCCCTGCCGTATCGATGATGACGTATTCTTGCCCATCCCGTGTGAACGGTGTATCGATGGCATCACGAGTCGTCCCCGCGATGTCCGAGACGATGACGCGTTCTTCACCGAGAATCGCGTTCGTCAAGCTCGATTTCCCAACGTTCGGACGTCCGATGAGCGAGAACTGGATGACTTCTTCATTGTACTCATAGTCGTCTTTGTCTGGAGCCATGTCGAGCACTTTGTCGAGCAAGTCCCCGAGACCGAGACCGTGCGTCCCTGAAATCGGGAACGGATCGCCGAATCCGAGTGAATAGAACTCATACATGAGTTCGCGCATCTCGAAGTTGTCGACTTTGTTGACGGCGAGGACGACCGGTTTGTTCGAACGGAACAACAAGTTCGCCACTTCTTCGTCTGCTGCTGTAATGCCTTCGCGTCCGTTCACCATGAAGACGATGACGTCCGCCTCATCGATCGCAAGCTCGGCCTGATGCCGCATTTGCACGAGGAGCGGCTCATCACCGACCTCGATTCCACCTGTGTCGATTAAATGAAACTTACGGTTCAACCACTCACCCGTCCCATAAATGCGGTCGCGTGTTACACCGGGCTTATCATCGACGATCGACACGCGATCTCCGATAATCCGGTTAAAAATCGTGGATTTCCCAATATTCGGGCGGCCTACGATGGCCACTGCTGGAATTCCCATATAAACACCTCTCTAACTTTCATTCAATAAGTCTATCGTTTCTAATTGCAACTGTACTATCATATCACAGGCGAATTTCTGTGACCATACAAAAAGAAGCGGGAGTCTGGCTCCCGCTTGAACGATCGTCTTATTTAGAATCGTCCGAGGCCTCGTCACCTGTCAATTCAGAGACAGAGAAACCTCCTTGGTCGCTATACTCGTCAAGCAACGATTGATCCGCGTCGCCACGTGATGAATCGCTCGACTCGAGCGCACGCATCGACAACGAGATTTTCTTCTCGTCAAGATGGACGTCGAGTACTTTGACGGTTACTTCTTGGCCTTCTGACAAGACTTCAGATGGTGTCGCGATGTGTCGGTTCGCAATTTGCGAGATATGGAGCAAACCTTCAACTTGTGGTGCGACTTCGACGAACGCACCGAACGTGACGAGACGTTTGACTTTCCCTTCAATCACGTCACCTGGCTGAATTTTACCTTCTACCGATTCCCACGGTCCAGGCTGCGTCTCTTTAATCGACAACTTCACTTTCTCGTTGTCGAGGTCAAGTCCAAGCACTTTCACTTTGACTTTATCTCCTTCAGTCACAACATCGCTCGGTTTCTCAACCCGGCTATGCGCCATTTCCGAAATGTGGACGAGGCCATCGACACCGCCGATATCGACGAACGCACCGAAATCTGTGAGACGTTGAACCGTCCCTTCGATGATTTGACCGACTTCCAGTGATTCGAGCGTTTCCGCTTTTTTGGCGCTCATTTCCGCTTCGGCAACCGCTTTATGCGACAAGATGACGCGATTTTTCTCGCGGTCGATCTCGACGACTTTAACCGTAATCGGTTTGTTCAAGTAGGATGAGAAGTCTTCGACGAAATGGTTCTCTACGAGCGAAGCCGGGATAAATCCACGGATGCCGATGTCAACGACAAGACCACCTTTGACCTTGTCTTTTACCATGACTTCGAACACTTCGCCGGATTCGAATTTCTCGACGATTTGATCCCAAGCTGCCTCGGCATCAACGTCTTTCTTCGAAACGACCACCTCTTCGTCCGTGACCTTTTTCACTTTGACACGGATTTCGTCGTTAACATGGAGTGATTCGTTTAAATCGTCTAAATGCATGCTTGATACTTCGCTGATTGGTAAAATTGCCTCGGTTTTATAACCGATATCGATCAACGCTTGCTTGTCCTCGATTTTGACGACAGTACCGGTCACAATTTGACCTCGATTGATTTCAAAATCAGGCATATCTTTCATTTCTTCGACCATTCCAACACTACCCCCTCACGATGAGTACAAAAAGGAGCGCCCTAAGGCGCTTACACCTAGTATAAACTTCTTATAATTCGAAAGATTTGTCAAGGTGTTATCAGGTTAGTTCCTCTCCTGGCGCGAGATTAAACCTGAAATTAACGAACGTTCCGTGAATGCTGCATGTACAAGTCACCGATTGTCGTCATAATCAAGTCGGCCGCGATTTGGGCGCTCGCCTTGTCCGCTTTCAAGCCGCTCATGTCGATCGGTTGGCCGATGACGACCTTTAACTTCGATCGGAACTTATACGTCCCGATAATCGCCACCGGAAGTACCGACGCGTCCGAACGGAGCGCGAAGAACCCGACGCCTGCTTGGGCTTTGCCGAGCGTACCGTCTTTTGACCGCGTTCCTTCCGGGAAAATCGAGATGACCTCGTCTTCCTTCAATTTTTGCAAGACGACTCGGAGTGCTTGTCGGTCTCCTTCCCCGCGTGACACAGGAATCTGTCCAGCCCGATTCAAAATGTGTTTCAATACCGGCACGTCGAACAACTCTTTTTTCGCGAAGAAACGAAGCTGGCGCTGTTTCGGCATCGCCCCGGCGAGCATGACCGGGTCCCAGTTCGATTGATGGTTCGAACAGACGATCATCGAACCGTCGAGCGGGACGTTTTCGCGCCCAATATACTCGACGCGGAAGCTCAATCTGCGGATGATATTGACGACACCTACCGCAAGACGATACATGCCGAACGGTCCATTGTTGAGCGGTTTCATCGTTCAATCACCTGCTTCATCAAGTGCTCGATTGCCTCGACGACGCCGTCAATCGACAGCTCGGTCGTATCGAGATAATGCGCATCGTCGGCCTGACGAAGCGGGGCGACCTCACGCTCGGAATCGCGTTTGTCGCGCAAGGCGATCTCGAGCTGTAATTGTTCGAGGTCGCTCGGCAATCCTTTCGATACGTTCTCTTCGTGGCGGCGGCGGGCCCGTTCTTCGACCGTCGCCGTCATGAACACTTTCAAGTCGGCGCCTGGTAAGACGTGCGTGCCGATATCGCGGCCGTCCATGACGATTCCGCCTTTACTGGCGAGGTCACGCTGTAAATCCATAAGGGCAGCCCGTACTTCCGGCTGGCGTGCGACGAAGCTGACGTTGTTCGTCACTTCGCTCGTCCGGATGACATCGGTCACTTCTTCCGTGCCATCGTACACGCGTTGACCGTTTTCGGACGGGACGAGACGTAAATCCATCTTGTCGATCATCTCAGCGAGCATCGGACCGTCTTCGAGACCGACGCCGTCTTGAAGCGCGCGATACGTGACGGCGCGATAAATCGCACCCGTATCGATATAGACGTACCCTAGTTTTTTAGCGAGCGTTTTCGCGATCGTGCTCTTGCCGGCCCCAGCCGGCCCATCTAATGCGATTTGTAATGGTTTATTCATAAAAATTGGGTATCGGCTCATCCCGATACCCGCCTCCTCTCGGTCATTTGTTCCGAGAACATCATACCAGTTTTTTAGCGTGAAGAAAATACGGAGCCGGTCCGTTTTCTCGCTTCGAGCTGGGCTCGGAAGCAATAACGTAAAATCGTCTCCTGGTCCCGGTGTGATAACTCTTCAAAGCAAAGCGACAACTCTTGTTTGGCCGTCTGTTCATGGATGCGGACGAGGCGGCTCTTGACGCGGAACGTTTGCGGAATACCTCGGTCGTCATCGATATGGAACGAGACAATCATCGTCTCGTCGACAGCGACCGGGGCTCGATTGGCGATGATGCGCATTCCCCCGGCCGAGACGTCGAGTGATGTCGACTCGAACGATTGGAACGCTTGGCCGTCTTCCGCAGACACGGTCACGTGAATCATCTCTGGCACCCGTAAATATTCACGGCGCTGGACTCGTTTGATTTTCTTCTCATCCGGCACTGGGAACGCATAGCGAAGCGTCAACTGCGCATCGCTCACGCGTCTCGACACGACGGTATCAAAGGCGTACAGTTGCTCTTCTCCTTTAAAGAAATAAACACGCATCGATTCGTCTTCGTGCAAGAAGAACGTCTTTAACGTATCCGTTTCACTCGGGGACTCGATCCAGACGACTTGATCGTTAATGGCTGCGATCTTCGTCTTTCCTTCTTTTCTCCCTTCGACTTCCACCCGTAACTCTTGACCTACTTTTAACATGAAACGATTCCCCTTTATTCTATTTATATTGGCGATGATTGGAACGATTGGCGGTACGGACGAGCAATAAGGCGACCATCCATAAGACGACGATATAGACGACAGCCGGAACTTTGTTCATCGGTTCGACGAGCAAGATATAGTCGAACATCCCATGCAACAGCGTGGCCGCCATGACGGCGGTGAACAACCAAAACCGCTCGTGGTTGGAATGTTTGGCCCGGCCGAGACAAAACCCCATGACGACGGCGAACAGCGCGTGGCCGCTCACCGGCAGCACGGCGCGCCAGATCGCGATTTCGATTGAGTCGTACACCCATAAATATAGAAAATTCTCTAACGTGGCAAAGCCGAGTGAACAGGCGACCGCATAGAGAATCCCGTCGTAGTAATCATCAAAGACTTTATGTATGTATATTGTATAATAAATCATGAACCACTTAAAAAACTCTTCTAATAGCGCGGTGGCCACGAACGCCTTCCAAAACGGGCCCACGAGCACCCCTTCTTCCACGAACGCATACTGGACGAACATGATCGGAAAGACGAGAATGGCCCCGGCGACGAACGACCGGATCACATAGCCGAGCGGTTCCGCTTCTAGTTCATGCCGGAGATAGAAGTAGGAAAGAAGGGCGAACCCTGGCGCAACCGCAGACAAGGCGATTGCAATCATGATGCATCTCTCCTTTCTCACGTTAAGCATACACTGAAATAGAGGAAAGAAAAAGTAGGTCACGCCTAGAAATTGGAAGAAACGAACAAAAAAGTTGGAGGTCTGTTATGAATCATTTATTACTCATCCACACCGGCGGCACAATCGCCATGTCCCAATCGGGGTCGGGACATGTCATGCCGAGCGAGGTCAATCCAATTGATGCGACGTTGCCGAAAGCGACGGATATCGCCAACATCACGACGAAGCACTTTTCAAATATCCCGTCCCCGCATATGACGCCTGAAAAAATGCTCGATCTCGCCCAATTCATCAATCAACAGTTGACGCAAGATACATATGACGGGGTCGTCATCACCCACGGGACCGATACGCTCGAAGAGACGGCGTATTTCTTACAAATCACGCTCGGCGCCCCGGTTCCGATCGTCTTGACGGGGGCGATGCGCTCGTCGAACGAGGTCGGCTCCGACGGCGAATTCAATCTCATCACGGCGCTTCGGGTCGCCCAAAGTGATGTCGCGCGAGGCAAAGGCGTGCTCGTCGTCTTCAACGGTGAGATTCATTCCGCCTTCAACGTCACGAAGACGCATACGTCCTCGGTCGACACGTTCAAATCGGTCCACTTCGGAAACGTCGGCATGGTGACGAAAGACCATGTCCTCATCTATAGTCAGCCGACGACGAAGCAACCGAAGATGATTTCGACGATCACGAAACGGGTCGCGGTGCTGAAAGTCGTTGCCGGGATGGACCCAGATTTGATTGAGGCGGTACTCGCGCTCGGTTATGACGGGCTCGTCCTCGAGGTGCTCGGTCAAGGTAACGTCCCGCCGTCAATCGTTCCGGCGCTCGAACTGCTCGTCGAACGCATGCCGGTCGTCATCGTCAGCCGTTGCTTCAACGGGATCGTGCAAGACGTGTACGGCTACGTCGGCGGTGGCCAGCAGCTCAAAGAGATGGGCATCATCTTCTCGAACGGGTTGAACTCACAAAAAGCGAGACTGCGTCTCCTCGTCGAACTCGAGTCTGGGTCGTCGCAAGCGGTCATGGAGCACAGCTTTAGTTTCCAACAATGAGTTGGCGACTTGCCAACCGTTTCGTCCTTCCATACAATGAGGGATGAGGTGATTTCATTGAATAAACACGCTATCGTCGTCGGCGCCGGACCATGTGGGCTGTCGGCTGCGATTGAATTGAAACGCATCGGCATCTCGTGCACGATTATCGAGCGCGGCAATATCGTCGATGCCATCTATCGGTATCCGACCCATCAGACGTTCTTCTCGTCTGCTAGTTTGCTTGAAATCGGGGATATCCCGTTCATCTGTAAAGATTTGAAACCACGACGGCAAGACGCGCTCGTCTATTATCGGGAAGTCGTCAGCCGGACCGGGCTCGATGTCCATCCGTTCGAGACGGTCGAAGCGGTCGAGCGGACCGAGGACGGTTTCGTCGTTCGGTCCCGACACGACCGGGACGGTGCCAAAGAGCGTCAGGCCGACTACGTCATCTTGGCGACCGGCTACTACGGACGCCCTCGTCGACTTGACGTGCCTGGTGAAGAGCTTCCCCACGTCGCCCATTACTTCAAAGAGGCGCATCCGTTCTATCGGCAGCGCGTCACGGTCATCGGCGGGAAAAACTCCGCCGTCGACGCGGCCATCGAGCTCGAGAAGGCCGGCGCCCATGTCACGGTGCTCTATCGCGGGGACGGTTACAGTCCGTCCGTCAAACCGTGGGTACTGCCGACGTTCGACTCACTCGTCCGTCACGACAAGGTGCGACTCGAGCTCGAAGCGGAGATCGTTCGGATCGAACCGCATCATGTCGTCTATCGTCAGCATGGTGAAGAACATCGACTCGAGACCGACCACGTCCTCGCCATGACGGGCTACTTGCCCGACCATGGGCTGTTCGCCGATGCCGGGGTCCAAGTCGATGAAGAGACCGGTGTGCCGGCATTCGACGAGACGACTTACGAGACGAACGTCGACGGCTTGTTCATCGCCGGTGTCGTCGCTGCCGGAAACGATGCCAATAAGATTTTTATCGAGAACGGACGTTTCCATGGCCAAGCGATCGCCGAGACGCTTCGGGAGCGCAACGGTGTCACATTATAAATAAAGAGAGGGAGGACCTGGTTTCAGGTCTTCCCTCTCTTTTGTTATACCCAACCGCGGAAGCGCGACGCTTCTGCCATCTTGCGCACACCGACCATATAGGCGGCGAGACGCATGTCGACCTTACGCGCCGACGAGGTATTGTATACCGTATTGAACGAGTGGACAAGTACTTTCTCAAGCTTCTCTTCCACTTCCTCTTCCGTCCAATAGTAACCTTGATTGTTTTGAACCCATTCGAAGTATGAGACCGTCACCCCACCGCTCGAAGCGAGCACGTCTGGGACAAGCAGGATGCCACGTTCCGTCAAGATGCGGGTCGCTTCGTTCGTTGTCGGTCCGTTCGCGGCCTCGACGACGATGGACGCTTTGATGTTGTCGGCATTGTCCTCGGTGATTTGGTTCTCGATCGCGGCCGGGACCAAAATGTCGCAGTCGAGTTCGAGCATCTCTTTGTTCGAGATCGTGTTCTTGAACAAGGTCGAGATCGTCCCGAACGAGTCACGACGGTCGAGCAGGTACGGGATGTCGAGACCGTTCTCGTCATGGATGGCTCCGTACGCATCGCTGACGGCGATGACTTTCGCTCCGGCGTCATGCATGAACTTCGACAAGAAGCTACCAGCGTTGCCGAATCCTTGGACGACGACGCGGGCGCCTTTTAACTCGATCCCGCGACGAAGCGCCGCTTCTCGAATCATGATGGCGACACCTTTTGCCGTCGCCGTCTCGCGACCGTGCGAGCCACCGAGCACGAGCGGCTTCCCGGTAATGAATCCTGGTGAGTTGAATTCATCGATCCGGCTATACTCGTCCATCATCCATGCCATGATTTGCGAGTTCGTGAACACATCCGGTGCCGGGATGTCTTTCGTCGGTCCGACGATTTGACTGATGGCCCGAACGTAACCACGGCTCAACCGCTCAATTTCACGGAAACTCATCTCACGCGGATCACAAACGATTCCACCTTTACCGCCGCCATATGGAAGGTCGACGATGCCGGCTTTCAAGCTCATCCAGACCGACAACGCCTTCACTTCGACCTCGGTCACGCTCGGATGGAATCGGATTCCACCTTTCGTCGGTCCGACGGCATCGTTATGTTGCGCACGATATCCTGTGAAAATCTTGGTCGATCCATCATCCATCCGTACCGGGATGCGGACGGTCAACATCCGAAGCGGCTCTTTCAAGAGCTCGTACATCTCTTCTGGATACCCGAGTTTATCGAGCGCCTCGTGTATCACTTCTTGTGTCGATTCAAGGATGTTTTTTCGTTTTTGATGACCTTTTTCTTGATCCGTAATCATGAAGGTTTCCTCCCCTAAATTGTCGATTCTCCCCCAAGAATCAACCTCGTATTCGTTTAAAAGTATATCTGATACGCGCCCAATTTGAAAGGCTTTTACAAAAATAATGAAAGCGTTTTCTAAAACGAAAAAAGAAGGGGGTGCCCCTTCTTACTTTTCAAGTGCGAGTGCGATGAATCGCTCTAACAGTTCACCGTACGAGATGCCGACGGCGCGGGCGCTGTCCGGGAACAGGCTGAGCGGCGTCATGCCAGGCAGTGTGTTCGTCTCTAAAATATAGGCGAGCCCGTCTTCTGACACGAGGAAGTCTGAGCGGGAATATCCGCTGCAGCCGAGGGCACGGTGCGCTTGAATCGCGGCCGCCTGAACTTCTTCGGTCAACGAAGCCGGCAACTCGGCCGGACAGACGTGAATCGATCCACCTTCTGAATACTTCGACTCATAGTCATAAAACTCGTTTTTCGGGATAATCTCGATGACCGGGAGCGCGGCTTCGGCGCCATGGTTTCCGAGTACAGGTACCGTCAATTCACGGCCTTTAATATATTGTTCGACCAAGACGGCCGTATCGCAGGCGAACGCTTTGTCGATTCCTTCACGGAGCATCGTTTCGTCCATCGCGATCGTCAATCCGTTCGAAGACCCTTCTTGGGCCGGTTTGACGACACATGGGAATTCACCGCCCCACTCTACGATTTTCGCGTCGATATCGTCCCCTGTCTCGATGAGGACGTCACGGGCGATTCGGATGCCGGCAGCGGCGAAGATGATTTTCGCACGGGCTTTGTCCATCGCGAGCGCGGACGCCAACACACCAGACCCCGTGTACGGCAAGCCCGCCATCTCCAAGAGCGACTGCACGCGTCCGTCTTCACCGTACTTGCCATGCAAGGCGCTGACGACGACGTCGGCTTGAAGCGTCAACAGTTCATTGGCCCGGTCCGGGTGAAAATCAATCGCCACGACGTCGTGACCCCGTTCTTCGAGCGCTTCAATCATTCCTTTACCACTCGTGAGCGACACTTCCCGCTCACCTGATACACCACCATATAATACCGCGACTTTCATCAAATCTCTCCTTCAGCTAGCTACTCCAAAATTCAAGTTTTATCATACCATGTGTCGGCCGAAAACAATAGAAACAGAACGGTAAAAAGCCGTACTTACGCGAACGTATCGTACAGCTGTTTCACGGCCTGTTCAGTTTGAATCGTCTTCCCGTACTCCATCATGACGTACGGACTGACGGTCGTCGTCCGACCGTACTCCGACAAGATGGCGGCCAGTCGTTCTTCCACGTCTGGTTTGAGCACCTCGACAAAGTGCAGATAATATCGTCCCTCGTAATGATAGAACGCTCCGCCTTGCTCGGTGTCTCGCATATGTGGGAACAAGCGAATCGAGGCGTTGATGACGTCCTCGATATCGTCAAATTGATAAATCAAATGATGAATCACGTCGATGGTGAGCCGAATCTCGACTTGCTCTTGATCCGATTCCGCTACGGGTGCATCGACTTTTTGGACGTCGATGACGAGCCCGTCACGGGGAAACATCGTCACGTTCAAGTCGACGGTCCCTTGCGGCATGAAGCCAAATTCCGCTTCCGCCGTCTCAAGCAATTCCCGCCACAGGTCTTGACCGCTCTCCCCCACGATGGTATCGATGGCGATGCCTCGAGTGGATAGGTCGCTCGCAGTCAAATATACCCTTAAATGTTCTTTTGTTTGCTTTTCAAATCTCAAACGAAAACCTCCAAAGAATAATCAATCCTACTTTATAAGCTACTCCCGTTTGTTCGAGCTGTCAAATAGTTGACAACCACTCGGTCCACGCCTCGGGCGTGTCCCCGAGGAAGGCCGATCCGAATTCGGACGCTTGAAGGCTGACCGCGTAACCACCGGCCCCGATGACGAGGTTCGGGTGGTCGGCTTGGATGAACTGCATCGCGTCTTTCAGGCCATCGAGATGTTCTGTCAACGTACATGAGAAAATCAGACACTTGGCATCGATATCGTGCAACGCCTCGTTCAAATCCTCTTTCGGGAATCCCGCACCGAGGAAAATCACGTCATAACCGTATTGGCGCAAATAAAGCGTCACGAACAAGAGCCCGATTTCATGCATCTCGCCCGGGGCACAGACGCAAATGATGCGCGGCAAAAAGGGATTCATCGGCATTTGCAGCGACAACGTCGACAGGCGGGCACGCAAAAAGGCCGTCGCAAAATGTTCATGCGCAATCGTAATCGTCCCATTCTCCCAACGTGTCCCGATTTCCATCAATAACGGACCGATGATATCTGTGGTAACCTTTTCAAAACTAAACGTATTAAAGGCACGATTAATCAAATCGTGCGCCTTACGTTCATCAAATGAAAGTAACGCCTCGAGCAACCCGTCCATGAGCTCCTCGTCATAAAGGCGGGCAGGCTTCGGCTTCGGGGCTTCATGTAGCTGTTGAATCGCTTGGGATACGGTCAATCCTTCCCGTTGTTTTTCAACGACCCATTTTATCTTCTCGACGTCTTGGTCGGAATACAATCGATGACCCGAATCTGTCCGGCTCGGAACGATGAATTGATAGCGTCGTTCCCACGCCCGGATCGTGGTCGGGTTGACTCCGGTGAGTGACGCGACCGTCTTGATGGAGTACTTCGGCACAGCAGCCCCTCCTTTCCTACTAGTTCTTCTCTTTCAGTATAGACCCATCTGTACGGCTTTACCTGTTTTATTGTGCAAATCTTGTGAGAAATTGGTGAGATTGTGCATATTCACAACCTCGGGCATGAAATCATAAAAAAAATACGACGTTCTCGTCGTATTGTTTAGAAAAAGATGTCGTGACGACCTATATATAAAAATACAAGAATAATGGCAAACATCGTCAGTGTCAGCATCATGGCGAGCGGTCGCTTCAGCCAGTTGTCGTTCAATTTCTCTTTTCGCTCATGCTCTTGCCGTTCAGCGCGAGATGGCAACGTGTCCACCACTTTTTCACGAAGTGAGTCCGCTTGGTTCCGATGTCGCAACGTGTGCCCTCCTTTACCTTTTTTATCATTTTACTATGATATCAATCAAAGGAAAAGATACGAGCCAACCGATGTTTCCAATCTGTCACATTTTTAGACACAAGTTGCTCCGACGGCGGGAACACGATTTCGCCGCAGATGTCGCAACAATCGCTTTGCTTGACCGGTTGCTCCGAGAAATAATTTAACAAATAATCGCGCCGACACGTCTTGATGAGGGCATAGTCCATCATCTGTCCGAGTTGACGATACCGGGCCCGCTTTCTATCTTTTACCCAATCCACCGCCTCGGCAAGCGTCCGCTCGGCAAGCATCTGATTCAACAGTCCCCAAACCGGATCTTCCTCGTTCAAGCGCAATAAGCGTGGCAACTGGGCCAGGCTCGTGCCATTGTCTCGTTCAAAATAGGCGAGACGGATATCTTTGTCTTTCGGATATTGCTGGTCGATCAAAAACTGTTGAATCCGCTCATCCCCTTCGGCGTATAGCAAGACCGCGAAAGCCGGCTCGCCGTCACGCCCAGCCCGACCAATCTCTTGCATGTACGCCTCGAGCGTGGCCGGGATTTGATAATGAATGACGGAACGGACGTTATCTTTATTGACACCCATCCCGAACGCACTCGTACAAACCATGATGGCGACTTCGTCACGTAAAAATTGTGACTGTACAAGGCGCCGGTCCTCGGTCGACATGCCACCGTGATAAAACAAGGCGTCATCGAGATGGAGGGCGAGAGCTTCGGCCTCACGCCGTGTCGCTGTATAGATGACGGCCGGTTTCGGCACGTCGTGGACGAGTTCGCTCAGACGGCGCATCTTATCTTCTGACCCGAGACGTTCCACGATGAGGCGAATCTCGGGACGGTTCGCCGAGTGGACGAACTGCGCCGGCGAGAAGAGCGCCAGTTTCTCGACAATATCTCGTTTCACCGTCTCCGGTGCGGTCGCCGTGACAGCCATGCACTGCGGACTGCCGAGCTGCTTGCGCAGTTCACCTAGGCGCGCATACTCCGGGCGGAACTCATGGCCCCACTGCGAGATACAGTGCGCCTCGTCAACGACGAGCATTTGAATCTTTGTGCGCGCCAGCGCCCGTGTCACATGGGGCACGGCAAGTTGCTCCGGCGATAAATACAAGAAGCGGTACCGTTTCAAATGGTTTAAAATCTCTTGCTTCTCTTCGAGCGTCTCCATCGACGTCAATCGGGCAACCCCACGTTCGCCGCGCTCGCGGATATGGAGCATCTGGTCCTCGATCAGTGACAAGAGCGGCGAGACGATAATCGTCAAGCCGTCGTTCTTGATATAGGACGGGAGTTGGAACGTCAATGACTTCCCGGCCCCGGTCGGCATGATGGCGAGCACGTCTTGTCCATCGGCGACCGCATCGATCACCTCGCGCTGTCCCGGACGGAAACTGTCATAACCGAACACCCGCTTCAACGTCTTCTCAAACAAATGTCTCACCTCGTTTCAATCGTGCGAACACCAATCGGATTTGATAATAACTGATCCCGTCGATTTGTTCAAAAATCGGTTTGAGCGCCCAGCTCGATTCGTCACGCAGTTGCTCGACTTGCTTGATTTGCTCGAGCGGAACAAATTGATCGAGCGGAAATTCGTCTAAATACATCGCCATCTCGACGACGTGGTCTTCAATCGTACTAGTGCGCAACCGCCGCTGTGACTGGACTTGTTGGAACGATCGACCAGCCAAGAACTGTTCATACGACCCTCGCGCCGATAAGGTCATCCGTTCACTCGATAAGCCGTGGGCGAATCCTAACAGTTTCGCATCTCGCGGCAATTTCCAGAGGAGCGCATTCCACCCGGCCAAGAAGTAGAGCCGGGCCGTCCGTGCATCGACGTCGAGGAGGGCCGCGATTTGTTCATACGTATACCCGGTCTCGAACGCTCCCGTGAACCTATAAACGACGGCAGTCGCATAAGGGTCGCCGATGTCTTCAAGCGCCGTCTCGAGCTCGTGATGGAAACTTTGAATCAACGGTCGCCATTCGCGTTCGGTCCGCACGATTTGTTTGACCCAACGTTCGGCCAGACGATCGGCCTGGACCGGATAAAACGTCCGCTCATGCTCGAGCGACATGAACGTCTGCACGAACAGGCTGAGCCGTTTCCATGTCATCGTCGTATAGTCCCGGTACTCGCCGCCGAGACGGTCGAACAAGTCGCTGACGGCCTCGGGCGAAGCGAGCATGGACCCGGCTTCGGTCAAGGTAAAACTCGAGCGGTTGAGCCAACCTCGCTTCTCGAACGAGGCGAGCAGTTTCTCATAGTCGTACTTCGTGTAGGGGAACAAGCCAAAAATCGGTTCCAAATCATAAAAAAAGGCATCTTGCAGCGTCGTCGCCGATCGTTTCCCGTTCAACACATGAAACAAACTGCGCTCGCTACGTTCACCTTTCAAGCGTTGGATGGATAGTAATAACACCCCGTCCGCTAAATGAACCATCGTTCCACCTCCTTGTTAAAATTATGCTTCCAAAACGTTATTCGTTTCCTCATTGAAATATTTGGGTATGTAGACTACAATTACTCATAGTCAGTAGAAAATCATTTCTATGCAGAGAGACGAAACGTATGGAGGGTTACAAATGGCAAAATTTACGATTGTTGATAAAGATACATGTATCGCATGTGGGGCCTGCGGAGCAGCTGCCCCAGACATCTTCGACTATGATGACGAAGGCCTCGCGTTCAACTTGATGGACGACAACACGGGTACGATTGAAGTCCCGGATGAGTTGTATGAGGACTTGATGGACGCCTTCGAGGGCTGCCCGACCGACTCAATCAAAGTCGCAGACGAATCATTCGACGGCGACGCACTCAAGTACGAATAAGGGAGACATGTGTGCCATCTCGGCGCACATGTCTTTTTTTAACGTGTCGCTTTGCGGAAACCGGTCTCCCGCGCCTCTTTCTCTGTACAGAACATCTCTTCCGGGATCGTGCGCTCATAGCTCGCCCCGCCCGGAACGTGATAAATCTTCTCTCCGTCCCGATTGATATTCCCTTTAATGTCACATCCATCCGTGTCTCGTTTCGGCTGGGCCGGCTCGGTCGCCTCGTGGTCGAACCCGTTGCCGGTCACATAATCCTCGAGACTCCAAATCCCGAGCAATTCCTGACGCGCGGCCTGTTCGACGTCCCGGAACGCATCGATGTGTTGCGTGTTCGGCGCGTATACATAGGCGACGCGCGCCAGACCGCGACGTAACAATTCCTCGTTCAGCATCGCATCATCGTACCAGACGTAGGCGAGTGTCCGTTGATAGCGATCGTAGCGCCCGACGTCATACTCCAGTGTGATCGTATCCCCTTCTGGTAGCCAACGCTCGACGAATGATTTTGCATCTTCTCCGAACGGTTGTACCGGCAACGTCGGATGACTCGTCTCTGGCGTATCGACGAGCAAGAGGCGGATCGATTCCGTCGCCCCGTTCTCAAACTCGACTTTGAGCGTATCCCCGTCGATGACGCGGTCGAGCGTGACCGTCTCAGTCTTGCCGAGCGGCCGTGCGACTTGTTGCGTGACCGACGCCGACGGAAAGTCGGCCTCGAGTTCGACGAGCGACTCCGGCGGGTCGATTTGTTCAGCGAACCAGTCATCGACTGAGCAGCCTGCGAGCGAGATGCTCAGCACGACGGCAATCAGCAGTTGCCACCATTTTTTCAATTGTCTCACCTCTACACCAGTATAACAAAAAAGGTTGTTTGACTTAAGCGTCAAACAACCTTGGTGAAATGGACATTTGTCCTTTTGGTGATTAGCGTTTCCCTTTAATATATGGGATACCGACCGATTTCGGTGCATCCGCACGTCCGACGACACCCGCGAGGGCAAGAATCGTAAGCGCATACGGTGCAATCAAGAGCAACACTTGCGGCACGTTGCTGATGACCGGCAAGTTACTGCCGATGATCGACAACGCTTGGGCGAAACCGAAGAAGAGGCCGGCTCCGAGCGCGCCGAGCGGGTTCCACTTCCCGAAGATCATGGCGGCGATGGCCAAGAAGCCTTGACCGACAATCGTCGTCCCACTGAAGTTCGTCGTGACCGTGACGGCGTAGACCGCACCGGCGAGACCGCCGAACGCACCTGAGAGCATGACGCCCATGAAGCGCATTTTCGTGACGTTGATCCCCATCGTGTCAGCCGCCATCGGGTGTTCCCCGACCGAGCGGAGACGAAGGCCGAACGGCGTCTTGAAGATGACGAACCAGACGACGAACGCGAGCGCGATGGCGATGAACGACGTGTACTGGACGTTGATGAAGAACATACGAAGCACCGGGATATCCGATAAAATCGGCACGTTCTCTTTCGCAATCCGAAACTCGATGAAATCGGTCTGTCCTTTGTTGTAGAGGACACGGACGACGAAGATGGCGAGACCGATCGCAAGCATGTTGATCGCGACCCCGAGCACCGTTTGGTCAGCACGCCAAAGGATGGCCGGCACAGCCAAGAAGAGTGAGAAGAGTGCGCCGACGACCATCGCGACCAAGAGCGAGATCCAAGGACTGAGACCACCAAGCCCCATCTCCGTCAACGTGAGCGTCGTGATGATTCCCGTGGCGGCACCGATGACCATGATGCCTTCCAAGGCGATGTTGACGACACCCGAACGTTCACTGAAAATGCCGCCGAGCGCCGCGATGATGAGTGGAGTCGCATAGGCCAACGCGACCGGAACGACGATATAGAGGACTTCTAAGAAGCTCATTTTTTCTCCACTCCTTTCTTACGATTTCCTTTGAATTTGTCAATCACGTAGTTGAACGCATAACCAGACGCCACGAAGATGACGATGGCGGCGATGATGACTTTGACGAGCTCGGACGGAATGTTGGCGCCGAGCTGCATCGCGAGTCCACCGATATTGAGTCCGGCGAACAAGATGGCTGCCAAGACGACACCGATGGCCGTGTTCGCACCGAGAAGGGCGACGGCAATCCCATCGAATCCGACTCCAGTGAACGAAGCACTGAGCGTCATCCCGTTGAACGTACCAAGACCTTCCATCGCTCCAGCGAGTCCAGCGAACATACCCGAGATGACGAACGATAGGATGATGTTGCGATTGACACTCATCCCCGCGTATTGCGACGCGTGTTTGTTGAAACCGACGGCCCGAAGCTCATAGCCGAGCGTCGTCCGTTGCAAGATGTAGTAATAGACGATCGCCGCGAGCACAGCGATGAGGACACCCCAGTGCAATCGTGAGAACTGCGTCATTTCTTGAAGCCATGGCGACGCGAGCGACGCCGACTCGTTGATTGACTCGGTCCGTTCGTTTGTTACGCCGATGACGCTACGCAAGATCGCGTTCGTCGTGTACAAGGCGATATAGTTCATCATGATCGATGTGATAACTTCATGGACGTGGAACTTGGCTTTCAAGAAACCAGGGACGAACGCCCAGAGCGCTGCCGCCAACATGGCCGCGAGAAGCGCGAGCGGGAGGTGGATGAACATCGGTAAATCAAAGTTGATTCCGACGTAAACGGCTGCCACCCAACCGATTAACACTTGACCTTCGACCCCGATGTTGAAGAGACCGGTCCGGAACGCGAACGCGACCGCTAAACCTGAGAAGATGAGCGGCGCTGCGGCACGAAGTGTTTCTCCGATTGCATATGGGCTTCCGACCATACCTTCGAACAATGACGAGAACCCTTGAATCGGGTCATAGCCGCCAATTAGCATGACGATTGCCCCAACGAGAAGTCCCATCAAAATCGACAAGAGCGGGATGAGCAGTCGATTGAATCCTAACTTATTCATACTGTTTCTTCTCCTCTCTTACCGCCGGCCATCAAGAAGCCGAGTTCTTGCTCGGTCGTTTCTTTCGGATCACGAATCCCGACAATCTTACCTTCATATAAGACGGCGACTCGGTCCGCGACGTGTAAAATCTCTTCGAGTTCGAACGAGATTAAGAGGACGGCGCGTCCTTTCTCACGTTCTTTGATGAGCTGTTCATGAATGAACTCGATTGCACCGACGTCAAGTCCACGCGTCGGTTGGGCCGCAATCAACAAGTCAGGTGACCGGTCGACTTCACGGGCGATAATCGCTTTCTGTTGGTTACCACCTGATAAGGCACGGGCCGGCACATCGACCGATGGAGTTCGGACGTCAAACTTCTCAATCAACGCCTTCGCTTTTTCAGCCACAGCTTTATAGTTCATCAAACCACGCTTCGAGAACGGCTCTTTGTAATACGTTTGGAGGACCATGTTGTCCCGAATCGAATAGTCGAGGACGAGTCCGTGTTTATGACGGTCTTGCGGGATATGACCGACGCCAGATTCCGTCACTTTACGTGGCGTGAACCCAGTCACGTCTTTCCCATTCAACAATACTTTTCCAGACTCCGGTTTCTTCAAGCCTGAGATAGCTTCAATCAACTCGGTCTGTCCGTTTCCATCAATCCCGGCGATTCCAAGAATCTCTCCTGAACGAATCTGTAAATCCAAGCCGTCGACGGCTTCAAGCCCGCGACTGTCTTTGACGACGAGTTTTTGCACGTCGAGGACGACTTGCTGTGGATCTGCCTTGGAATATTCCGCATCAAAGTTAACTTCACGCCCGACCATCATTTCAGCCAAACGGTCTTCATTGACCGTCTCATCGATATCGACGGTGCCGATATAACGTCCGCGACGGATAACCGTACAGCGGTCGGCCACTTGCATGATCTCTTTCAGTTTATGCGTGATCAAGATGATCGATTTACCTTCTTCGATCAAACGCTTCATGATTTGAATGAGTTCTTGAATCTCTTGTGGCGTCAATACAGCGGTTGGCTCGTCGAAAATCAAGATTTCAGCGCCGCGATAGAGCGTCTTCAAAATTTCGACACGTTGTTGCATCCCGACCGAGATGTCCTCGATTTTAGCGTCCGGATCAATGCGGAGACCGTATTGTTCCGAGATCTCCATAACTTTTTTACGCGCCGTGGCCCGGTCGACCGTCAATCCACTCTTCGGCTCTGAGCCGAGGATGATGTTCTCGGTCACCGTGAACTTCTCGACGAGCATGAAGTGTTGGTGTACCATACCGATCCCAAGGTCGTTGGCGATGTTCGGATTCTCAATGTTCACTTTCTCCCCACGCACGCGGATCTCCCCGCCTTCCGGCTGATAAAGACCGAACAGGACGTTCATGAGCGTCGATTTTCCGGCACCATTCTCGCCGAGCAACGCATGAATCTCTCCTTTACGCAATTGGAGGGTGATATTGTCGTTGGCAACGAACGTTCCGAACTCTTTGCGAATATTGAGCATTTCAATTACATATTCCAAGAAAGTCCACCCCTAACTTTAAGTAAAGGGAGACCGCATGGGTCCCCCCTAACTCAATGAATTATTTTACTGTTTTCATGAACTCTTCGAACTCAGCGTCAGTCGCTGGAGCCGTGATGTCTCCGTCGATCAACTGTGTGCGGTACTCTTCAACTTTTGTGAGGACGTCAGCTGCAACGTTCTCATCAGATGTTTCAGCAATCCCTACTCCATCGTCTTTCAAAGAGAACTCAACGATTTCGCCTGCAGGGAATTTATCTTCCATTGCAAGTTTCGATACTTCGTAAGTAGCCGTGTCAACACGTTTGACCATTGAAGTAAGCGTTACGTTTTCTGGAAGACCCTCTTCGTATTGGTCACGGTCAACACCGATGACCCATACATCTTCGCCGTTCTTCTTACGGTTTTTCGCTTCTGTGAATACCCCTACCCCAGTACCGCCTGCTGCGTGATACACGATATCAGAACCTGCTCCGTACATACCTGAAGCGATTGCTGTACCTTTTTCAGCTGAGTTGAAGTCTTCAGCGTACTTCACGTCAATTGTTGCATCCGGGTTAACGGCCATGACGCCAGCTTTATAACCGTTCTCGAACTTCTTGATCAAGTCAGACTCAACGCCACCGACGAATCCAACTTTGTCAGTTTTCGTAGTGAGACCAGCGACAACACCGACGAGGAACGAACCTTCTTGCTCTTTGAACGTGATTGATGCGACGTTCGGTGCATCAACGACCATGTCGACGATTGCGAAGTTGTTGTCTGGGAACTGCTCAGCAACTTTTTGGATGTCTTCGCCCATCAAGAAGCCGATTCCGTAAATCAAGTTGAAGTTATCGCGTGCCAATTGTTGCAAGTTAGGCTGATAATCCGCTTGTTTTGAAGATTGAAGATATTTGAAGCCTTCGTTCTCAGTCAAGCTGTTGTCTTTCCCGAACTTCGTAAGACCTTCCCAAGCTGATTGGTTGAACGATTTATCATCGACACCGCCAGTATCGGTTACCATGGCTACTTTAAAGTCGCTGCCTTCGCCGCCGCCTTCGCCGTTTGAAGCACCTTCATTGTCATCCCCGCCACATGCTGCGAGTACTGTTGAGAGTGTGAGACCTGCTGCTAAAGCTGAGAGAATCGTTTTTTTCTTGTTCATCGTCGTGTTTCCCCTTTCGGATCATAACAATTAAGGTTGTCATGTCATCAGTAGTCTTTACACCGGTATAAGAAAGCGCTTTCACGCTGTTCCCCAAAAATAACCGTTTCCGGATAAAACGAACGTGCTTAGACGCGTTTGCGAACGACGTGGAAGTCGAAGCGGTCCGCTCGGAAAAAGTTCGCCGAATCGAGCAGCGGTAAGTCGCTCTCATCGTAATGCAATTGCTTTAATGCCAGTAACGGTTGGTCCGTTTGAAGTTGCGTCGAGATTTCCGCGTTCACACTCGGTTCGATGTGCGTGATCGCATAAGCGACCCGACGTCCTACCTCTTGTTCGAGCGCATCAAACAACGACTTACCTTCCGTCAACGCTTTAGGATTCGAGACGAGGTGGGCCGGAATTTTATCGACACAGTATACAACTGGTGTCTCGTCTGCATAACGAATCCGGACGATCCGATAAATCGGCGAGTTCGGTTCGATTTTCAGACGCTCAGCTTCTCTCTCGGTCGCTAGAACCTTTTCGGCCACCAATACTTTCGTTCCTGGTGTCATCTTGGCGCGCATGATCATGTCCGTGACACTGAACAGTTCTTCAATCCCTGAAGTGAACGGGGGTTTTGAACTGATAAATGTTCCGACGCCATGTTTCCGCACGACAAATTTCTCGTCTTCGAGGATACGAAGGGCTTCCCGGAGTGTCGCTCGACTGACTCCTAGTTGCTTCGACAACTCGAACTCTGAAGGAAGTTTCTCTCCTTCACGATAGACACCATCGTCGATATCTTGCTTGATTTTCTCAATCACGCGAAGATAGAGCAAGCGATGATCGAGCTTGATCGACATGGGCCTCACCACCTTTACCTATTCTAACCAGTGCTCAGACATCTGACGTATGAATGTCCTTGCCAATATTAAGTATAGGGATTCGAGAATTAGAACGCAATACTTTTTGTTCGGAATCAGGGAAATATTTTAAAGTGAAGGGATTATGTATACCTCTTAGTCTATATTACCTGTTGTGAAGCCGTTTGAAAAGAAAACGTAAAATGTAAACGGTATTAAAAAATGAAAGCGGTTCAACGATTTTAGTAGTATGTCTTAATGTCTCGAATAGGTCAGATGTGCTATATTAGTTCGTCCCAACATGACGTCGACCTCGATCATCACGTTTGAACCGGATTTTCTGAAATTATATAAAAAACGAACGATTAGGATTTTTTATACCTAATCGTTCGTTTTAATGTTTACCCCTCTGGTTGGTTAATGAGCACTTTCCGCGGCTTTGAGCCTTCTGACGGCCCGACATATCCAGCCTGTTCGAGCGAATCGATCAATCGGGCGGCTCGATTATAACCGATGCGGAATCTTCGTTGAATCATCGAAGTGGAAGCCGTCTCTTGCGTCAAGATGAATTGAACGACTTCTTCAAACAATGAATCGTCCGAGTCGATCGTCGTGACTTCCTCTTCTTTCGGCATCATCGCCTCGACATACTGGGCCCGTTGTTGGGCGATGACGTGATTGACGACCGTCTCGACTTCTTGATCCGAGACGAACGCACCTTGGACACGAATCGGTTTGTTCATCCCGTTGGCGAGCATGAGCATGTCACCCCGTCCGAGCAGCTTTTCCGCACCGCCGCCGTCAAGAATCGTCCGGGAATCCGTTTGCGACGAGACCGCGAACGCGATCCGTGACGGGATGTTCGCTTTGATGACACCGGTGATGACATCGACCGATGGACGCTGCGTGGCAAGTACCATATGAATGCCGGCTGCCCGAGCCATCTGGGCGAGACGCATAATCGCGTCCTCGACGTCGTTCGAGGCGACCATCATCAAGTCGGCGAGCTCATCGACGATGACGACGATGAACGGCAGACGCTTCGCGTCCTCGTCGTCCGACTTATCGACGAGTTCGTTATAACCTTCGATGTTCCGGACTCCGTAGCGGCTGAACAGCTCATAGCGCCGCTCCATCTCGGCGACGACTTGTTTGAGCGCTTGGGCCGCTTTCTTCGGATCCGTCACGACCGGCGTCAATAAGTGTGGGACACCATTATAGACGTTCAACTCGACCATTTTCGGGTCAATCATCATGAGCCGGACCTCATCAGGACGCGTCCGCATCAAGAGCGACACGATCATTCCGTTGATGCAGACCGATTTGCCCGAACCAGTCGAACCGGCGACGAGCAAATGCGGCATCTTGTTCAAGGCGATCGTCACCGTCTCACCGCTGATGCTGCGGCCCAATGCGACGAGGAGCGGCGACTGTTCCCGCTTGACCGGATCGGCTTCGAGCACTTCACGGAGACAGACCGGGGCCACTTCCTGGTTCGGCACTTCAATCCCGATGGCTGCTTTGCCCGGGATCGGTGCCTCGATGCGGATATCTTTCGCCGCGAGCGCGAGGGCAAGATCGTCACTGAGCGAGGTGATGCGGCTCACTTTGACCCCGATATCCGGTTGCAGTTCATACTTCGTCACGGTGGGACCGAGATGAATCTTCAATACTTTCACGCCGACGCCGAACGATTTGAGCGTTTGGACGAGTTTTGTCGCATTCGCTTTCAAGCGGGCGTTCTCGCCGGACAAATCGGTCACGACCGGTTCACTGAGAATGGTGAACGTCGGAAGCTCATACGTATCAGATACATCCTGTGACGCCGTCATCATCATATCCTCGGTCGGCAGGTCGGCCACTTCTTCCGACGGGGCCGACTCCTCCGATTTCGGACGTTTCTCGGCGACGACTTTCTCGCTGAACCCGACGATTGGGATATCATGCATCGTCACCGCATCCGCCTCAGGCTCCGCTTCGGCAGGTGTCGATTCCACGACCTTCACCGGGGCCGGGACAGCCTTCTGACGCTTCACAGGGGCCGGTTTGACCCGTTCCCGGTCGTGCCACTCTTGTTTGATGGCCGTGCCCGTCTCAAGCAGCCGCGAACCCATCGTCCGCCAAATCGTTGGCGACAACAGGGAAATCCCGACAATCATGCAGAGGGCGCCTAAAAAGACGATCCCGAAGTCAGAGAGCAAGTATTGGTTGAGTCGATAGAGCGCCCCGTTGACCTCGCCTCGTTCGGCCCCCCATACCAAGTCCCCGAACATGAGAAACGACGTGAACAACAATAGAATCCCGGTCCGTTGCATCGGACGAAACTCATTTAAGAAGACGAGCAACGTGAACGCGATTGCCAAATACGTCAGTGCCCCCCAGCCCCCGAACAACGTCGTCGCGAGAAGCGACGTCTGATTGCCGACCCATCCGAAATCGAACAGGGAAAAGATGAAGGCCGTAATCGACAGGACGAAGGCGATCCAGCCATATGTACGCAGTGGGATGGGCTGTTTTTTCACACGTCTCGTCGTCGGTCGCTTCCGCTTCACCGGAGTTTTTCTCGTTTTTTGTGCCACCTTAGATTCCTCCTAAAAAAACAAGGCAAAAGTCTGATGACTTTTGCCTTAATCTCAATTCTTTAAATCTCCATGATGATCGGCAAGATCATCGGACGACGTTTCGTCTGCTCGTACAAATAGACGCTGAGCCGTTCGCGGATATTTGATTTCAATTCGGTCCAATCACTTCCAGCTTGGAGACTCTTCTCAATCTGTTTCGTGACGATGCGGTTCGCTTCTGAAATCATCTCTTCCGATTCACGCATATAGACGAATCCACGCGAGATGAGTTCAGGTCCTGAAATCAATTTCTTCTGTTTCCGGTTCAACGTGACGACACAGAGAACGACACCGTCTTGTGACAAGAGACGACGGTCACGGAGCACGATATTCCCGACGTCCCCGACACCGATTCCGTCGATTAAGACGTTTCCAGCCGGCACTTTGCGGCTCATCCGGGCTTTGCGGCCCGTGAACTCGACGACATCCCCTTTTTCAACGATGAAGATGTTGTTCGACTTCACACCGACTTGCTCGGCGAGTTTCGAGTGGGCCATCTGCATCCGGTACTCCCCGTGAATCGGGAGGAAGTACTTCGGTTTGACGAGGTTCAACATGAGCTTGAGCTCTTCGGCCGAACCGTGTCCAGAGACGTGTACTTTGCGTTGGTTATAGATGACGTTGGCGCCTGAGCGGAAGAGCAAATCAATCGTCTTCGAGACCGACTTCTCGTTCCCCGGAATCGGCGTCGCCGCGATGACGACCGTATCGTTCAGGCGGATGTTCACTTGTTTATGGGCGTTGCGCGCCATGCGCGTCAAGGCCGCCATCGGCTCACCTTGCGAACCAGTCGTCAAGATGACGACTTTGTTGTCAGGCAAGCGATTCACTTGTGAAAGCTCGACGAGCGTCTTCGGCTTGAAGCGCAAGTAGTTTAGCTTCTGGGCCACTTCGACGATATTGACCATGCTGCGGCCGACGACGGCCACTTTACGGTCGTTCGCTTCGGCTGCCGCGAACACTTGTTGCAGACGGTGCACGTTCGAGGCGAATGACGCGACGATGACGCGGCCTTCGGCTTGATAGATGACGTCGTTCAACTCGGCACCGACGAGCGATTCCGAACCGGTTTGACCCGGACGTTCCGCGTTCGTCGAATCCGACAAGAGGCAAAGGACGCCCCGTTGGCCGATGGCCGCCAACTTGTTGAAGTCTGACTGTTTCCCATCGACCGGTGTGTAGTCAAACTTGAAGTCGCCCGTGTGAACGATGGCGCCTTGTGACGTTTGGATACAGACCCCGACACAATCCGGGATCGAGTGGTTGACGCGGAAGAAAGTGATGAAATGATCAGCGATAGTCAATTTCGTTTTGGCGTCAATCAATCGGAGGTCGACTTCTTTCAATAAGCCAGCCTCTTTCAATTTGAGCTCGATTAAACCGAGCGTCAATTTCGTCCCATATACGGGAACGTGTTTCAAATCACGGAGTACGTAGCTGAGTCCACCGATATGGTCTTCGTGACCGTGTGTGATGAAAATCGCGCGTACCCGATCTTTATTTTCTTTCAAATACGTAATGTCCGGGATGACGATATCAATCCCGAGCATCTCATCGCCTGGGAACATAAGGCCGGCATCGATGACGAAGATGTCGTCGTCTAGTTCCACGACGTACATGTTCTTCCCGATTTCGCCTACGCCTCCAAGCGCAAAGACGCTAACGTTCTCTGTCTTCTTCTTTGACACTAACAAAAACCTCCTAGATGTTGCATATTCTGTTTCGTCCACTTATCGCTACTGAATATTGTATCGGAAAACTGCTGATATGCCAACATTTCCGTTCAATCGACGAGAGGTTTCATCACATCGGCAAGCGGCATCGTCGCTTTGTCATCCGGACGTTTCCCGGAAGCGAGCTGACGAATCGACAAACCGAAGTCCATTTGTAAGTGTGGGTAATCCGGAAAACTTCTCCAATCCCCGCCCCATTCGAAGCCGAGCGCCTTGCCGAGCTCCCCTAGTTCTTGCCAATCCGGTTCATCCGACCGATTATGGTCCGACTCCAAATCATAGTCGGCGCGGTTGTTGTGAATGATGACGAAGTCGACGGCAAGGCCATAGTTATGGTAGCTCTCACCTGCTTTGGCGTTCGTCACGACTTGACCTGGTTTCGAACGACCTTGGGCGTACAGGGCGTTCTGCTCATCGGCTGAACGGTATCCTGACGTCAGGCGAACCTCGAGACCGAGGCACGAATAGGCTAGCCGTACGAACGATTCACTCCGCTCCCGTACGTGCGGATGCAGTTTGGCGAACGCCTTCTCGCTACGCTCGACGATGACCGCTTCCGAGCGCGAGTTGCGCTCACACATCCCCGCCTCGAACGTCGGTTCATCGACCCATGGCATCGGCCCCGGACGTGACAACGTATACGCTAAAAAGATTCCGACTAAAAAAGCCGTCATCGCGAACGTCAAGACGCCGGTCCATTTCATCGGCGCAACCGTTTACGGAGTCCTTTGACGAGCGGTAATCCTGTTTCAAGGGCGAAATAGAGCGGACGATTCAAGACGAGATCGAACTCGCCAACCTTCTCGATCATATCGCTACCCCAACCTGATTTGAACGCATACAGACCCGCATACTCATCATCGGCGTCGGTGCTGCCCGATACGCCACCGAAATCATAGTGTTCGGCCCCGCTCGCTTTGGCCGCTTGCATCATCGTCCATTGCATGAGGTGGTTCGGCATGAAGTCACGGAACTCGTTCGAAGACGCACCGTACAAGTAATACGAGCGTCGGCCGGCTAACGTCAACAGACCGCCCGATAAGACGAGCCCGTTCGGGTACTTGTCGTGCAACTCGTTCAGTTCCGGCAACGCAGCTTTAATCTTTTCAATCTGTTCGCCCGTCTGCTTTTGACGGTTCAACAGACTTGTCCGTTTCTTCTCGACCGTCTCCGTCTCGAGGGAACGTTCAATCTTGCCGAGGTCACGTTCGGCTTTTTCGAGCGTGGCCATCTGTTGGTCGAGCGCGAGCTTCGGTTCGAGTTTCGTCAAGAACAGACGCGCGTCCCCTGGCTGCAGGCAATCGTATAAGTTCTCGAAGTAATCAAGGCCGCGGATGGCAAAGCCGTCCCGCTCGCCTGTCACTTTCATCAACTCCGCGAACGTCTGGAGACCATCGCGACCGACTTCCGTGCAGACGATTCCTTTTCGTTCTGCCAAACGCACGTTATAGCGGAACTTATGATGAAACTTGCCAAAAATCTCTTTCTCGCTCGGACGCAAGTCCGTCTCCATCGTGAACCGAGGCTGGGCGTAATCGAACCCGCCGCCGTATCCTTTATGGTTAAAACCGAGGCTAGCCATTTCCGTCAACAGGCCTGGCACTTCGTCTCGGTCGATATTTGGATCGATTTTCACGGTAATCGCTTTATTCTCATTGGCGACCCGTTTCGCTTCTTCGGTCAACGCGGTCAACGAAGCCACATCGTCATAGTCGACGACGAAACCGCGCGGCGCGTAGCAAAGCGTGAACGGGAGTTTAGGTACGCGTTTGAACAAGAGTAATGCGACCCCGCTCGTCACACCATTGGTCGCGACGGCGATCCGCTCGGCGAACCAGCCGTTTTGTCGTTTGACGTTGGCCCAACTTGAGAGTTGAAGCAAATCCCCACGGTCATGTGTTTTGACGAACTCGTCATGCTCTTTTTCTGTCAAGGTGATCGGTTGTACTGCCATAAATCATGATTCCTCCGTCTTCAAAATTGTCGCTCGGACGATCGCTTCTTCATCTAGCGGAATTTTCTCATTGCCAATGATTTGATATTTCTCATGTCCTTTGCCGGCCAGGACGACGATGTTATCGGACTCGGCCAATTTGGCCGCGTAGCGGACCGCCTCTTCGCGGTCCCCGATCTCAACGAAATTGTCGTGGGTCATCCCGGCAGCGATGCCGCTCGTGATTGAGTCGTAGGCTTCAAAGCGTGGATCGTCCGTCGTGATGACGACCGTTCCCGCATACTTCGAGGCCATCTCTCCCATCGTCGGCCGCTTCGTAACGTCACGATTTCCGCCTGTCCCGATTAAGAATACAATCTTCTCTTTCGGCACGCCGACGAGCGACTTCAAGCATTGCTCGATGCCGTCGGGCGTGTGGGCGTAATCCGCATAAACGTTATAGCCCGGCACATCGAGGCGTTGCATCCGCCCTTTGGCCGGATGGATCGCTTCGAGCGCCTGGACGATTTCGGGCAAGCGATAGCCTGCCGCGAGCAGGCAACCTGTCGCGAGCAAGATGTTATACACGTTGAAGCGGCCGATGAATTGAACCGTCAACGGATGGCGTTCGCCTTGATAGTTGAGGCAAAAGCTCGTCTCTGACAGCGTCTGAACGATATCTGATGCCGTCACGTCTGCCATCGCGTCAATCGCATAAGTAATTACTCGCGCCCCTGTCATCGTCTCATACAGCTTGCTGTACGGGTCGTCTGCGTTCAGTACGGCGACCTTGTGACGTGACGCCATCTGTCCGAGTTGTGCGAACAGTAGGCCTTTCGCTCGCGCATAGTTCTCGAACGTACCGTGGAAATCGAGATGGTCGTGCGTCAAGTTCGTGAATCCGACGATATCAAAGTCCGTCCCGATGACACGGCCGAGTTCGAGTCCGTGCGATGACACTTCCATCATCACATCGGTCACGCCTTCTGCGTGCATCCGGGCGAGCAGCTGTTGCAGCTCCGAGCTTTGCGGTGTCGTATTTTTACTTGGAACGACCGTATCGTTAATGCGGACCTCGACCGTGCCGATCAATCCGGTGCTATGACCGAGCTCGGTGAGGACGTCGCGCAAAATCGTCGTTGTCGTCGTCTTGCCGTTCGTCCCCGTGATCCCGAACAGACGCATCTGTTCAGACGGATACTGATAGAACGCCGACGCTAAGAGGCCGACCGATCGTGTGCTGTCGCGCACGATTAAGTTCGGTACGCTTAACGAGAGCGGACGCTCGCTGACGACGGCTACGGCCCCTTTGCTGACCGCCAATTCGGCATAGTCATGGCCGTCGACCGTATAGCCTTTGATGGCGACGAACAGCGTCCCAGGGACGACTTCTCTCGAGTCGGTCGTCACATGGGTCACTGGGATGGCTTGTAAGTTTGGTTGATTAATCAATTGAATGTGTTTAGCTAAATCCGTTAAGTTCAAGTCTTTCCCTTCTTTCACCTGTTCCTGTCCAAAGTAAAGAATACCTCTTAATCAGTGTAGAGAACTTACAATTCGGTTTCAAGTCAGTCTTCGGACGGAAGGACATAAGATTTGGCAGGGGCGTGGCTGAGCACCTCTCTGATTAAGGCGTTGACACCATGCACATCGATGCGATCGATTTTATCGAGCACCTCGTTCAAGTCCTCGACATCGTCGAGCAGGACGAGGTTTCGACCGTTTCGGTTCATGCGGGCACTCGTACTCTCATTCCCGAGGACGAGCGACCCTTTCAATTGGCGCTTGCCTTTCTCGACTTCCTCGTCGGACAATCCGTCCGCGATCAACGTCTCGAGTTCGCGCGTCATAATCGTCTCGACTTGGGCGAGCGTATCCGGAGATGTCCCGATATAGATGGTGAACGTCCCGTGGTCATCGAACGTCGTGTAGTACGAGTAAATCGAGTATGCCAGCCCCTCTTCTTCTCGAATCGACTGGAAAAGACGTGATGACATCGTGGCCCCGATGGCATTGTTCATCAAGGCCAAATGCGGCAGACGGTCAGCTTTGGCGGCAATCGCCTCAAAGTTCCAACAGAGGTGTGCTTGCTCTGTCTCTTTCTGTTTTTTCATCACGTCACTGTATAAAATCGGAGTCGTCGATTCTTTCGGAGATTCCCCTGATGGGAGGTCGGCAAACCTTGTCTTGACCGCCTCAATCAATTCATCGGTCACATGCCCGGCGATTGAAACGACGACACGATTGCCCGTGTACGTCGAAGCGACGTAACGGAGCAGTTGGTCCCGCGATAGGCTGAGGACGCTCGCTTCCGTCCCGAGAATCGGTTCGGCAAGGATGTCGTCCTTATAGACGGCTTTCGCGAGCAGCTCGTGGACGAGGTCTTCCGGTGTGTCCTCATACATTTTAATCTCTTCTAAGACGACCCGCTTCTCTTTCTCGAGCTCCGTCTCATCAAATAACGAATCGAACAGCATGTCGGCAAGCGCATCGAACGCGATGACCGCGTGCTCGTCAAGCGTCTTCACGTAATAGCACGTATGATCTTTCGACGTGAACGCGTTGACGCTACCCCCGAGCTCATCGAAGAACGACGCGATTTCTTTTGCCGTTCGCGTCTTCGTCCCTTTAAATAACATATGTTCAATCAAATGGCTGATGCCAATCTCGGTCATGTCTTCGGTCCGAGTTCCGGCTTTGATAAAGACACCGGTCGACGTGCTACGGACATCCGCCATCGGCTCAATCACGATGCGGACGCCGTTGTCTAATGTGATCCATTCCATGTTATCACTCCTATGAAAAAGGCCATCGCACCAGACGATGGCCATCATGATTAGTTTGTCGAGCGTGGCGGACGACGGTCTCCGTCACGACGCGGCGGACGGCTGTCACGTGGTGGACGGCTTTCGCGCTGCGCTTTACGTTTTGCTTCGTATGCTTCACGTTCTTCCGGTGATAATCCTTCAAGGATGAGCACTTTGTGTGAGGCATTGACTCGGCCTTTGTCGTCAATCTCTGTCACACGGACTTTGATTGTATCGCCGAGTTTAACGACGTCTTCCACGTTCGCGACACGCTCTAAGCTGAACTCAGAGACGTGGACGAGCGCGTCTTTCCCTTTGAACAATTCGACGAACGCGCCGAACTTCTCGATGCGGCGGACCGTTGCATCGAACTCTTCGCCGACGACGACTTCACGGACGATGTCGCCGATGAGGGCCATCGCCATATCGATGCCATCTTGATCGGTCGACGCGATGAAGACCGTTCCGTCTTGCTCGATATCGATTTTGACGCCCGTTTGGTCGATGATGCTGTTAATCATCTTCCCGCCCGGTCCAATCACATCGCGGATCTTATCCGGATTGATCGTCATCGTCACGATTTTCGGTGCATACTTCGACAACTGCGGACGCGGTGCGTCGAGCGTCTCAAGCATATGATTCAAGATGTGGAGACGGCCTGAACGTGCTTGTTCGAGTGCCTCTTCCAAAATCTCACGCGTGATTCCGGCGATTTTGATATCCATTTGGAGCGCCGTGATCCCGTCTTTCGTTCCAGCGACTTTGAAGTCCATGTCACCGAGGTGATCTTCGAGTCCTTGGATGTCCGTGAGAACCGTGTAATGTTCGCCTTCCATGATGAGACCCATCGCAATCCCGGCAACCGGTGCCTTGATTGGAACCCCTGCATCCATGAGAGCGAGTGTCGAGCCACAGATTGACGCCTGTGAACTTGAACCGTTCGACTCGAGTACTTCCGAGACGAGACGAATCGTGTACGGGAAGTCGGCTTCTTTCGGGATGACCGGGAGCAACGCACGTTCTCCGAGAGCACCGTGACCAATTTCACGACGACCTGGCGCACGCACCGGACGAGCTTCTCCGACCGAGAACGGCGGGAAGTTGTAATGGTGCATGAAGCGCTTGTTCTCTTCGAGACCGATGCCGTCGATGATTTGAGCATCTCCGATGACGCCGAGTGTCGCCACCGACATGACTTGTGTTTGTCCACGTGTGAACAACCCAACGCCGTGGGCGCGTGGCAATAAGCCCGTTTCCGACGCAAGTGGACGGATGACTTCCGGGCGACGACCGTCCGGACGAACTTTATCGACCGTGATGAGACGGCGAACTTCATCTTTGACAAATTTGTTCAAGATGCCAGACACTTCTTTCAACTTGGCCGGCTCGTCGACGAGGCGCTCTTCGTAGATGGCGACGTACTTGGCAATCACTTCGTTGATTGCTGCATCACGCGCATGCTTCTCTTCGACTTGAACCGCAGCGTTGATTTCTGGACGAGCTGCTTCGAGCTCAGCCGTCAAGGCGTCATCAAATTTCGACACCGTGTATTCGAACTTCGGTTTCCCGACAGCTTCGACGATTTCCGTTTGGAAAGCGACCAATTTCTTGATTTCTTCATGACCGAACAAGATTGACTCGAGCATGACGTCTTCCGGTACTTCGTTGGCGCCTGCTTCAACCATGTTGATTGCAGTTGCCGTTCCGGCGACTTGGAGTTCGAGGTCTGTCTGTTCGAGCTGAGCCGTCGTCGGGTTGACAACGAACTCACCGTTGACGCGTCCGACTGTCGCACCGGCGATCGGGCCATCGAACGGGATGTCTGAAATCGAGAGTGCGATTGACGTTCCGAGCATACCAGCCATCTCAGCTGGGCAGTCCGGGTCGTTCGACATGACGTAAATCATCACTTGGATATCATGACGGAAGCCATCCGGGAAAAGCGGACGGATCGGACGGTCGATGAGGCGCGATGTCAAAATCGCGTTCTCCCCAGGACGACCTTCCCGACGGAGGAAACCTCCTGGAATTTTACCGACCGAGTATAATTTTTCTTCATAGTTGACCGTGAGCGGGAAGAAATCTAAATCCTTCGGCGCTTTCGATGCTGTGACCGTGGCGAGCACGACCGTGTCCCCATAACGGACGAGTGCCGAGCCGTTTGCTTGTTTCGCAAGTTGCCCGACTTCTACAGACAGCGGACGCCCGCCCCATTCTGTAGAAAATACTTGTTTCGTACCTAACATGAACATTCTCCTCTCAAACCTTATCTAGTTTATTATGTAACTCATTCATATGAATGTCTAATGATTTTCCTCCTAAAAAAGAAGAAACGGACTAGGAACAAGTGTCCCAGCCCGTCACATGGTCCGTTCGGATTAACGACGGAGACCAAGGCGTTGAATCAATTCACGGTAACGTGTAACGTCCTTGTTACGAAGGTACGTAAGCAAGTTACGGCGACGTCCAACCATTTTCAAAAGACCGCGACGTGAGTGGTGGTCTTTCTTGTGTGTACGAAGATGATCGTTTAAAGTGTTGATTTGTTCAGTCAATACTGCAACTTGAACTTCCGGTGAACCAGTGTCACCTTGTTTTGTCGCGTATTCCGCGATGATTTCGTTCTTACGTTCTTTTGAGAGTGCCATTGCCTCTCCACCTCCATTTAATAGAAAATTGCCGCGTTGCCGAGCCGACGTTGGTGAATCGATCAGCCAAGCGAAGCGGTGTACTTTGCGTACCAAAATAGGATACCGTACCACCCATCCAAAGTCAAGACAGGATTGCCCGAGCTGCCGTCTCATCTTGCTTGAGTTGGGCGATGAGCGAGTCGAGTCCGTCGAACGCCCGCTCGTCCCGTAAATAGTGCATCCATTCGATTTCGATCAATTGTCCGTATAAATCTTCCGAGAAGTCGAACAAGTGGCTCTCGATTGAGACGTCACCGGTCGCATAGAACGTCGGCCGCCGACCGACGTTCGTCATCGCGTCGAACGTCCGACCGTCCTGAAGCCGTACACGCGTCGCGTAGACGCCTAGACGCGGCATGACATACGATGCGTCCATGACGACGTTCGCCGTCGGGTAGCCGATCGTCCGGCCTCGGGCGTCACCGTGGATGACTTCCCCGCAGATAACGTACGGCGTACCGAGCAATTCGCTCGCCACATCGACATCACCGGCACCGAGCAACTGACGAATCCGCGTCGACGACACTTTTTCGCCGCCGCTCGTCTGTTCGGCGACGACCGAGGTCGTGAAGCGACCGCGCGCATGATACGGTAGCGTTTCCATCGTCCCCTCGCCGAATTTACCGTACGAGTAGTCAAAACCTGCCGTCACATGGACCGCACCGGCACCAATCAAATAGTCATCCACGAACTGTTGTGGCGACAGGCTCGCCAACTCTTTCGTGAACGTGATGACGATGCACCGTTCGACACCGAGTGCGGCAATCCGGTTCAATTTCCGCTGGAGCGGTGTGATGTAACGGACCGCATCCGGTTTGTTCGATAACACTTGTTTCGGGTGCGGGTCGAACGTGATGACGGTCACGGGCACGTCAAGCTGTTTTGCTTGCGCCTGCGCATGCCGAATCACGGCCTGATGTCCGGTGTGGACGCCGTCAAAAAATCCGAGCACCATGACCGAAGGGACCAGGTCTGGTGTCTCAGGATACGTCAGATGGATCGTTTCCATACTTCAATCTCCCCTTTAGTCGATAGTCAACATGACCTCGACAGTTGCGTCTGTTGTTCCGTCAAGCCGTCGATAGAGGGCAAGTGGAATTCCTTCTTCATTATAGACAGTAAACAGTTCAAATTCGAGCGAGACGTCGTTCAAACGACCTCCGTTTCGAATATACCGTTCTCGATTGGCTGGAATCGTCATGGCAGGCCAACGTTTGATGACCTCTTCGAGCGGGATGAGGTGGTTCATTCGTTCCTCGACCGTCTCGAGGTCGGCCAGTTGCTGCAACGTGACGGCGGCCGTTTCCTCAAACGAACCAGACCGGGTCCGCCGCAAGTCGCTCATATGGGCCGGATAGCCGAGCTGCTCCCCGATTTGAACGGCGAGCGTCCGGATGAACGTCCCTTTGCCACACTCGACGTCGACACGGAAACGGCAGACACCGTCTTCGATGACCGGCTCATTCGTCCGGACGAGGCGATGAATCTCGACAATGCGGCGCGGTCGGTCCACCGTCTGACCTTTTCGGGCGTATTCGTACAATTTCTTACCGTTCACTTTGACAGCAGAGAAGTAAGGCGGGATTTGCTCGATTTTTCCTGTCAGCTTCTCAAGGACACGATCGATGTCCGCAGCGGTGAACGCCTCGGGACCGACTTCACGCGTCTCGACGACCTCGCCATGGGCGTCCTCCGTCATCGTCGCTGTTCCGATTGTAATCTCGGCGGCGTACCGTTTGCCTTCATCGGTCAGAAAACGAGACAACTTTGTCGCCCGTCCGAGGCAAATCGGTAGGACACCGGTCACTTCCGGGTCAAGCGTGCCGGTATGTCCGACTTTTTTCGTTTGGAACAATTTACGGAGCTTGAACACACAGTCGTGGCTCGTCATGCCGCTGTCTTTATCTAAAATCAATACGCCAGTTGGTTCCATCTGAATTCCTCCCATCAAAAAAGGGGAGACGCGAGTCCCCCCTTCAATTTATTGGTCGTTCCGATTTAAGTCACGAATCAATGAATCGATATGGCTACCATATGCGACCGATGAATCGTATTCGAACGACAATTCTGGCGTTTTCCGAAGACGGATGCGGCTCCCGATCTCGCGGCGAATAAATGCGCTCGCCTTATCAAGACCAGCTTGCGTTTCAGCCTTCACCGTGGCGTCGTCTCCGAGCACCGTGTAGTAGGCTGTCGCTTGCTGCAAGTCTCCCGTCACATCAACGCTCGTGATTGTAGCGTTCTTCGTACGTGGGTCGTTGACTTCACGGAGCAAGATATCTGTAATCTCTTTACGCATCTGCTCTGCGACGCGTTGGGCACGAATGTTCATACGTGTTCCCTCCTCGCTTTATTTACGTTCGACTTCTTTCATGATGAACGCTTCAATAACGTCCTCCACTTTGATGTCGTCGAACTTCTCTACTTTAATCCCACACTCGTAACCTGTCGCGACTTCTTTGACGTCGTCTTTGAAGCGGCGAAGCGTATCGAGTTTTCCTTCGTACACAACAATCCCGTTACGGATGATGCGGACGCCGGCGTCGCGTGAGATTTTACCTTCTGTGACGTAACAGCCGGCAATCGTACCGACTTTCGAGACTTTAAAGACGTCACGGACTTCAACTTGTCCTGTGATTTCTTCAACGAACTCAGGGTCGAGCATCCCTTTCATCGCGCTTTCGATTTCATCGATTGCGTTATAGATGATGCGGTGCAGACGCATTTCAACATGCTCTTGCTCGGCCATCGACCGGGCGTTACCATCTGGGCGAACGTTGAATCCGATGATGATCGCATTTGCCGCCGAAGCGAGAATGACGTCACCTTCTGTGATTGCACCGACACCTTGGTGGACGATGTTGATTTTAACGCCTGCGACGTCGATTTTACGGAGTGAACCAGCGAGTGCTTCAGCCGAACCTTGAACGTCTGCTTTGATGATGACGTTCAAATCTTTGACTTCGCCTTCTTGAATGCGGCTGAACAAGTCATCAAGACTAACTTTAGCCGATTCGCGACGCTGTGATTCGAGGTAACGTTGGTAACGTTTTTCTCCGATTGCACGTGCTTTCTTCTCATCTTCAAACACGATGAACTGGTCACCCGCTTGTGGGACATCGTTCAATCCTGTAATTTCGATTGGCGTCGATGGACCGACTTCTTTCACACGACGACCGATATCGTTGACCATGGCCCGGACGCGTCCGAACGTGCTACCGACGACGATTGAGTCACCGATTCGGAGTGTCCCGTGTTGAACGAGAAGCGTGGCGACAGGACCGCGGCCTTTGTCGAGCTTCGCTTCGATGACCGAACCGCGAGCTGGCATTTTAGGCGTCGACTTGTACTCTTCGACTTCAGAAACGAGCAAGATCATCTCGAGCAACTCATCGATTCCTTCGTCTTTCAAAGCTGAGATCGGTACGAAAATCGTTTCGCCGCCCCACTCTTCCGGTACAAGACCGAACTCTGTCAATTCTTGTTTGACGCGGTCAGGGTTTGCGCCTTCTTTATCCATTTTGTTCACAGCGACGATAATCGGCACGTTTGCCGCTTTCGCATGTGAGATGGCTTCTTCTGTCTGTGGCATGACGCCGTCATCCGCTGCGACAACGATAATCGCGATATCCGTCACTTCGGCTCCACGAGCACGCATCGTCGTAAAGGCGGCGTGACCTGGTGTGTCGAGGAACGTGATCTTTTTATCGTTGACTTCAACTTGATAAGCACCGATGTGCTGCGTGATTCCGCCGGCTTCACCAGCAACGACTTTCGTGTTGCGGATCGAGTCAAGAAGTGTTGTCTTACCGTGGTCGACGTGACCCATGATTGTGACGACAGCTGGACGCTCAACAAGCTCATACTCAGAGAAGTCGATTTCTACTTCTTCAAAGTCCGTCTCATCGATGAGTACTTCTTTCTCCACTTCATAACCGAATTCAGTTGCAAGCAACTCAATCGTCTCGTCATCAAGTGTTTGGTTGATTGTCGCCATGACACCAAGACCCATCAACTTCATGATGATCTCGTTTGGCTTTTTATCCATCTTCGCAGCGAGGTCCGATACGCTGAGGACATCATCGTACTTGATGACGTTGCCCATTTCAGACTCTTGCGCTAAACGAGCTGCTTTACGCTGACTCGTTTTCGAATTTGGATCCGCTTCTAATGGCACGGCTGCTTTCGCAGGCTTGCCTTTGAATTTACCACCGCGCTTTTTGTTGCGGTTGTCGTTGCGGTTGTTGCCGAAACGGTTGCCACCACGGTTGCCCGCTTGGTTGCTTTGACCGCCAGACGCTTGTGGGCGTGCTTTCGGTGCTTCTTGCTTGGCAGCAGGTTTCGCGTCAGCCGGTTTTGACTCGGCAGACTTCGTTTCAGCTGGTTTCGTTGCAGCTGGCTTTTCTTGCTTGTCAGCCGAACGGTATTTCTCAGGATTGAAGACACGGTCGAGTTGCTTGACCGACTCCTCATCTAAGACAGCCATGTGGTTTTTCACTGGCTTGTTCATTTTCTCGAGCTGAGTAATGACTTGTTTACTTGTTACATTCTGTTCTTTTGCAAATTCATAGACGCGTTTTCCCAAAGCATCCACCTCCGTTAATAGTTAAGAGAGAAGTTGCTTAAGCTTGTTCGCAAATCCGGATTCTGTCACAGACACGACGACTCGCATGTCTTTACCTAAAGCAGCCCCGATCGTATATCGGTCGCTCACTTCAATCAATGGAACACCATACGATGTACACTTGTCGGTAACCCGTTTTCTCGTAGACGCTCCTGCATCTCCGGCAAGGATGACAAGCTTGGCTCGGCCAGCTCGCACATCCTTCAACACAAACTCTTCTCCCATCGTTACTTTCCTCGCACGTGCGGCAAGGCCTAACAATGATTCCCACTGACTCATGATTCGGCTCCTGTGACAGCTTGAAGCAGCTGCTCATAAAGCGCGTCACTCGTCTTGACTTTTAAATGATGATCGAGTGTCCGTTTTTTCTCTGCTAAACGAATCACATCCGCATCTTTCGACAAATACGCTCCACGTCCGTTCAATTTACCGGACGTATCGATGACGACGTCACCTTCCGGCGTCCGAACGACACGAATCAACGCTTGTTTCGGTAACATTTCTTGCGTGACCACACATTTGCGCAAAGGAAGTTTCTTTTGCTTCATGGTCATTCCTCTTCTTTCACCGTTGTCGGCTCGAGGGCGACGTCAACCGAGTCAGTCTGTTCCACTTCATTGTGAACAATTTCTGGCTCCGGTTCAACTTTTTCGGCGTACGTATCATACAAGTCCATGCTTTCTGCATCGGTCTCGCTCTTAATATCAATTTTCCATCCCGTCAACTTAGCGGCAAGACGGGCGTTTTGACCGCGTTTACCGATGGCGAGTGACAATTGATAGTCTGGCACGACGACCGTCGTCGATTTATTCGGTTCATTGACGTACACGTCAACGACTTGAGCCGGGCTGAGTGCGTTTTTCACGAACTCTTTCGGGTCGTTCGACCAACGTACGATATCGATTTTCTCACCGTTGAGCTCATCGACGATTGTTTGGACACGTTGCCCTTTCGGACCGACACAAGCGCCGACTGGATCGACGATGTCTGAATGAACAGCAATCTTCGAGCGATCACCCGCTTCGCGTGAGACCGACATGACGTCGACCGTTCCGCTCGCGATTTCTGGCACTTCGAGCTCGAACAGACGACGCAACAGACCTGGATGCGTCCGCGAGACTTGAATGGCTGCGCCAGACCCTTTCGTCGTCGAATCGACTTTTGTGACATACACCTTGATGCGGTCATGAATCTGGTACGATTCATTTGGCATCTGCTCGTTCGGTGTGAGCACCGCTTCGATATTGTTTTCAAGACCGATATACAAGTTGCGTGGGTCGAACCGTTCCACAATCCCCGTCATGATCTCGTCTTCTTTATCGACGAAGTGGTTATAGATGCGCTCGCGCTCGGCTTCCCGCATCTTTTGCGTGACGACTTGTTTGGCTGTCATCGCTGCGACGCGACCGAAGTCGCTCGGTGTGACTTCTTCTTTATGGAAGTCCCCTAACTCATAGTTCGGGTCAATCTCATGCGCTTCTTCGAGCGACAATTGTTGCTCGGGATGCGAGAGACGTTCAACGACTTCGAGAAGTGCGAAGACACGAATATCACCGGTCACTTGGTCGAATTCAACTTTTACGTTTTCATTCGGGTTGGCGACGTTTCGGCGGTATGCCGAAATGAGCGCCTGCTCAAGTGCATCGATGATAATCTCCTTCTCGATTCCTTTTTCGTTAGCAATCTGTTCGATTGTTGTGAGTAATTGTGGCCCCATCTTTACCTCTCCTTAACTAAACGTGACCGCTAGGCGGGCTTGTGCAATTTTGTCTACCGGTAGCGATATCGCTTTTTTTCTTGTCTTGATGCGTGTCTCGACGATGGCGGTCTCGCCGTCATATTCCGTCAAAATCCCTTCGAACTCTTTGGCACCTTCAATCGGGGCAAACGTCTTGATATAGACGTTCTTTCCAATCGCGCGTTCAAAGTCGGTCGGCTTCTTCAGCGGTCGTTCGGCACCGGGACTCGAGACGTCAAGATAATAGGCTTGTTCGATCGGATCGCTATCGTTTAGTTTTTCCGAGAGTTGTTCGTTGATGTTGACGCAATCATCTAAATCGACGCCCCCCGGCTTGTCGATATAGACGCGCAAGAACCAGTCTGGCCCTTCTTTCACGAATTCGACATCGACCAATTCCATGTTCTCACGCTCCACGATCGGCAACGCGATCGCTTCGACGACTTCTGTTATTTTGGACACTCTCATCCCTCCTTCTGGCTTTTACATACAAGAAAGGAGTAGGGTTCCCTACTCCTTTCCGTCGTAGTATCCAACATTGTTCGATACCAATATATCATATTTTCCCGGTTTTTCGCAACTTACACCCCAAAATCAAAGAACGAGAGTTGGTTCTCATCCGGGAGGCCTTCGAGACATTTCATCGTATCGAGCGTCTCGACGATTGTCTTCGACAACTTGGCCCGTTTGCGCAAGTCTTCTTTCGATAAAAACTGTCCTTCGGCACGTGCATCGACAATCGCTTTCGCCGCGTTCGTACCGAGACCATCGACGGCATTGAACGGCGGGATGAGCGTGTTCCCTTCAATCAAGAACTCGGTCGCGCTCGAACGGTACAAATCGATGTTCTGGAACTTCATGCCGCGCTCTAACATCTCGAGTGCGAGCTCGAGCACGGTGTGGAGGCCTTTGTCTTTCGCCGTGGCTTCAAATCCTTTTTCACGGATATCCGACATCGCTTTACGCACGGCCTGTGACCCTTTGATCATCGCCGACAAATCGAAGTCGCCGGCCCGGACCGTGAAGTACGTCGCGTAATACAGAATCGGATGATGCACTTTGAAGTAGGCAATCCGGACGGCCATGAGCACGTACGCCGTGGCGTGCGCTTTCGGGAACATATACTTGATCTTCTTACAAGACGAGATGTACCATTCCGGAACATCGTTGGCCCGCATCTCCGTCTCCATGTCTTCCGACAAGCCTTTCCCTTTCCGTACCGACTCCATGATTTTGAAGGCGAATGACGGTTCGAGGCCCGCATAAATCAAGTAGACCATGATGTCATCACGACACCCGATAACGTCTTTCAATTCACACGTCCCGTTATAGATGAGTTCGTTCGCGTTCCCAATCCAGACATCTGTCCCGTGAGACAGTCCCGAAATTTGAACGAGTTCGGAGAACGTCGACGGTTTCGTCTCTTCGAGCATCTGCCGGACGAACTTCGTCCCGAACTCTGGAATCCCTAGCGTACCCGTCTTCGATTCGATTTGTTCCGGCGTGACACCGAGTACTTCCGGCGACGAAAAGATTTTCATGACCGTCGGATCGTCCGTCGGAATCGTCTTCGGATCGATACCGGACAAGTCTTGGAGCATCCGGATGGCGGTCGGATCATCGTGACCGAGAATATCGAGTTTGAGCAAGTTGTCGTGAATCGAGTGGAAGTCGAAGTGGGTCGTCTTCCATTCGGACGACTTATCATCGGCCGGATATTGGATCGGCGAAATTTCGGCGATGTCCATATAATCTGGGACGACGATAATCCCCCCCGGGTGTTGCCCGGACGTCCGTTTGACGCCGGTGACACCCGAGACGAGCCGGTCGACCTCGGCATTCCGATAAATCTTATCGTTCTCGGTCGCATAGCCTTTCACGTATCCGTACGCCGTCTTATCGGCAATCGTCCCGATTGTACCGGCACGATACACATACTCTTCACCGAACAACACTTTCGTGTAAGCGTGGGCGTGTGGTTGATATTCACCCGAGAAGTTCAAATCGATATCCGGTACTTTGTCCCCTTTGAAACCAAGGAACGTCTCGAACGGGATATCATGCCCGTCCTTCGTATACCAAGTCCCGCACTCCGGACATTGCTTGTCGGGAAGGTCATACCCGGACCCGACCGACCCGTCGTCGAAGAAGTGGGAATGTTGACACTTCGGACAGACGTAATGCGGTGGCAGCGGATTGACCTCGGTGATTTCGGTCATCGTCGCAACGAAACTCGATCCAACCGAACCACGTGACCCAACGAGATAGCCGTCATCGAGCGATTTCTTCACGAGTTTATGCGAGATTAAATAAATGACCGCAAACCCGTGACCGATAATCGACTTCAACTCTTTCTCGAGCCGAGCTTCGACGATTTCAGGCAGTTGTTCTCCATAAATCGAGCGGGCCATATCATAACTCATATTCCGGACTTCATCGTCGGCCCCTTCAATCTTCGGCGTATACAAGTCGTCCGGGATGATTTGAATCGACTCGATTTGATCGGCGATCGCGTTCGGGTTCGTGATGACGATCTCGCGGGCGAGCTCGTCCCCGAGGAATTTGAAGTCTTCCATCATCTCTTTCGTCGTGCGGAAATGAGCGTGCGGAAGTTCTTTCCGCGTGTTGATGAAGTTGGCGCCACCTTGCGTCCGAATCAAAATCTCCCGATACGATCGGTCCGTCCGGTCGAGATAGTGGACGTTGCCAGTCGCACAGACCGGCAGTCCGGCCTGACCTGCGACGCGAATGATCCGTTTGATGATTTCACGCAACTCAAGTTCGTTGGCGACAATTTCTTTATCGATGAGATGCATATAGAGCGCCGGCGGATGAATCTCGATGAAATCGTAAAACGCCATCATCTTCTCAAGCTCTTCGTCCGATTTGTTCAGGGCAGCATCGAAAATCTCGCCATTGTCGCACGCCGAACCGATCAAGAGGCCCTCACGACGCTTGATAATCTCCGAGCGAGGCATGCGTGCCATGCGGAACAAGTAGTCGATGTGCGACAAGGAAATCAGTTCGTATAAGTTCCGGAGTCCCGGTTTTTTCGTTTTCGCATAAATCGTCGCATGGAACGGACGAATCTTCGAGACGTCGCTCCCGACTTTCGCGTTCAGCGAGCGATGCGTTTCCATCTCAAACATCTGTTTGGCGAGTTCGAGCAGCTTCATGAGCAAATACGCCGTCGCCTCGGCATCATAGATGGCGCGGTGATGTTGCGTCAACTCGATATCGAATCGCTTCGCGAGCGTGTTGAGACGGTGGTTCTTGAGCGTCGGTAAAATCGTCCGGGCGAGCTCGAGCGTGTCGATGACCGGATAGTCATCCGGCTCGTGTCCACCGCTCCGGAGCGTCGCTTCAAGGAAGCCCATATCGAACGATGCGTTATGGGCGACGAGAATACCGTCCCCGCACCAATCGACGAATTGCTTGGCGATGACTTCAGGGTCGGGCTGGCCATGGACCATGTCATCGGTGATGCCCGTCAGTTCAATCGTCGTGGCCGAGAGCGGGTGCTTCGGATCGGCGAACGCCTCGAAGCGGTCGATAATCTCTCCGTCCTTGATTTTGACACCCGCGAGCTCGATGATTTTATTGTAGACGGCCGAAAGCCCCGTCGTCTCGACGTCGAAGACGACGTACGTCGCATCGTCGAGCGGGACGTCGGTCGGATGATAGGCGACCGGTACGCCGTCATTGACGACGTTCGCCTCGACCCCGAACAGTACTTTAATGTCATTCTTTTTCCCGGCGTAATAGGCTTCTGGGAACGACTGGACTCCGGCATGGTCCGTGATGGCGATGGCACGGTGGCCCCATTTCGCCGCTCGTGCGACGAGTGCCGATACGTTTGTGACCGCGTCCATCTGGCTCATCTGCGTGTGCGCGTGCAGTTCGACCCGCTTTTCACCGGCCCATTCGTCCCGGACCGGTTCGACTTTCACTTCTTGCAGTTGTGACGCCATCATGCACAGTTCGCGCATGAAGCTGTCATCCTCGACACGACCGGCTGCTTGAATCCACATGCCTTTTTTGACGGCACTGAGCATACGGTCATCGTCGTCATCGCGCGCGAACACTTTGACGATGAGTGAATCGGTATAGTCCGTCATCTTGAACGTGAACAGTTTCTTCCCGCTCTTCAATTCTTTCCGTTCGGCCGAGAAGACGAGGCCACGGATGGCGACGCGTCGTTCTTCTTCGATAATCGTCTTGATTGGGACAATCTCGTCTTTAATCAAAGCGCCCATCCGCACTTCAGTGACCGGCTCATCGTTCGTCTCGGTCGACTTGGCGAACTGCGCCGCGAGTGCGAGCTTCGCCTGTTCCAAATCTTCTTGGACGACTTGTTCGCGCAACGCTTGGTTCGCTTCTTCATTTTCTGAGAACAACGCTTGGCATGGTTTTTTCATAAAGCCATAGGCGCTGTAGAGCGCCTGGACTTCTTGGCATAACTCTTTATCGACATAGTTCGCCTCAGGGGCCGAGCGCACCGGGATGAGCAATTTGTTCTGCTCGAAGCGCGGTGCGACCGATGCGAAATAACTGCGCATCGCGCCTGACACTTGGCTCAATTCACTGACGATTCGGGGCCAATAGTCGATATAGTCCTGTTCGCCCCCACCTGACGTCGTCGTGAACCGAGCGTACACCTCGTCCGCGAACGTCGCATAGCGACTCTCGAGCCGGCTCATGAATAGTTGATACACCTCATACGGCAACACGTGTTGCAATTGGAAATAAAACGTCCATGTCCGGCGTTGCTTGTTGACGACGAGTCGTGACAGCTCCGCTCCGTCGAATTGATCTGTTTCGGTCGTGATGCCGAGGTCACCCAAGAGCAATTGCATTTTTTGATTAGCTTCCACGGGTAAGAAGTCCCCCCTTTTATCATTCAATGTCGAAAAATGAAGGTGACGGCAAGAAACCGTCACCTTCATCGATCATTTGGCTTCGTTCAGTTGCGTCGTGATGACACGTGGCAACTCATCGACTGTCGTCTCGAGGACTTCGCCAGTGGCACGTACTTTCACTTCGACGATTCCTTCGCTCGCTTTTTTCCCGACGTTGATACGAATCGGAAGACCGATCAAATCAGCATCGGCAAACTTGACGCCAGCCCGTTCTTTACGGTCATCATACAACACATCGTACGTCGATGACAGCTCATCGTATAAACGGTTCGCGAGTTCGACTTGCGCCTCGTCTTTCGTGTTGATGGCAATCAAGTGCACATCGAACGGAGCGACGCTCTTCGGCCAGACGATCCCGCGATCGTCATGATGTTGCTCGATGACGGCCGACAACGTCCGCGAGACGCCGATGCCGTAACAGCCCATGATGAGCGGTTCGGCCCGACCTTCTTCGTTCAAGAACGTCGCGCCCATCGCTTCTGAATAGCGTGTGCCGAGCTTGAACACTTGTCCGACTTCAATCCCGCGGGCGAAGCGGACCGGACCTGACTCGTCAGGTGCCATGTCGCCTTCGACGACGAAACGGAGGTCGTGATACGTCAAATGCGACAAGTCGCGTTCGGCGTTGACGTGCGTATAATGGGTGTTCGCCTCGTTGGCGCCACATACCGCGTCGACCAAATATTTGACGGCGTAATCAGCCACGACTTTGACCGGTGAATGAATCGGTCCGAGCGTGCCCGGCTCACAGCCGAACAAGTCGATAATCGTCGCTTCTTCTTCCATTTGGATGTCGAGTCCACCGAGAGCGTTCTTCACTTTGACGTCGTTCGCCTCGTGATCACCTCGAACGATGGCCATGACCGTCTCGCCATCGACGTTGAAGAGGACTGACTTGATTGTCGTCTTCGGATCGACGTTCAAGAAACGCGCCACATCTTCAATCGTCTTATTGTCTTTCGTGTCGACCTTGTCGAGTGCGAGCACGTCGGCCGCTTGCATGTCATAGCGGTCGAGCGTTTCAGCCATCTCGATGTTCGCCGCATAAGTTGATGAATCCGTATATACGATCGTATCTTCACCGATTTCGGCGAGCGCTTGGAACTCGTGTGTATCTTTCCCGCCGATGGCACCTGAATCAGCTACGACCGGACGATATTTCAAGCCGATGCGGTCAAAGATGCGTGAATAGGCGTTATACATATTCGTATACTCTTCGTCCAAGTCGTCTTGCGTCGCATGGAAAGAGTACGAGTCTTTCATCAAGAACTCACGACCCCGGAGCAATCCGAAGCGCGGACGACGTTCGTCGCGATACTTCGTTTGAATCTGATACAAGTTGACCGGTAACTTTTTATACGAGTTGAGTTCATCGCGCACGATTGACGTGATGAGTTCCTCATGGGTCGCACCGAGTGCGAAACGACGGTCATGACGGTCCGTCAATCGCATCAATTCTGGACCGTAAATGCCCCAGCGTCCCGTCTCTTCCCATAGTTCGGCCGGTTGAATCGCTGGCATGAGCAACTCTTGCGCTCCGGCCCGATTCATCTCTTCGCGGATAATCGTTTGGATATTGTACAATACGCGATGGCCGAGCGGGAGATATGAATAAATCCCAGCGGCGTTTTGGCGCATGAAGCCCCCACGGACGAGAAGCTGATGGCTGATGGCTTCCGCATCGGCCGGTACTTCTCGTAATGTAGGCATGAACAGTCTCGATTGTTTCATAGGTATCAACGTTTCCCTTCTGTAACTCGATTAGATCTTATTATTTAAAGAATGACTGGATATCATTCCAGGTGACAATCAACATGAGCAGCATGAGCAAAGCGAAACCGATAAAGTGGACGAATCCTTCCTTTTTCGGATCAATCGGTCGTCCGCGCACCGCTTCGAACAAGAGGAAGATGAGTCGTCCCCCATCGAGCGCCGGGAGCGGCAACAAGTTGAAAATGGCCAAGTTGACGGATAGAAGTGCCGTCCAGTTGAGGAGCATGATGAATCCGCTCGCTGCCACTTCGTCGGTCATGCGGACGATCCCGACCGGACCGGCCAACTGATCGACGCCGACCTGACCCGTCACCAAGTCACCGACCGCGGAGAAGATGAGCGTCGACATCGTCCACGTCGTCTCGGCCCCGGTTGTAAAGGCTTTGGCCGGTGAACGTTCGAGCGCGTTCGTCACGCCTAAAATTCCGACCGTCTCCCCATTTTGTTCGACCGCTTGCGGCGTAATCGTCACCGTTTGCTCGACGTCGTCACGAATATACGTCACTTCGGTCGGCGTGTCGGCACGATCGGCCAATACCGTCCGCAAATCGAGCCAGTTGTCGATCGGTTGACCCTCGATCGAGACGATCTCGTCGCCTGCGACGAGCCCGGCTTGATCGGCGGCCGAGTCCGGTTGGACCGTACCGATTTGACCATCGTCCGTCGGTGTCCCTTGGACGAGACCGACGATGACGAGGAGGAGGAAGGCAAGGACGAAGTTCATCGCCGGACCGGCTGCAATCGCAAGCACCCGTTTCCAGACAGACTGGGCTCCGAACGTGCGGTCGTAAGGCGCGATTTGAATCTCCATGCCTTGGTCGACGAGAAGCGTGTCCCGCTCGAGCGAATAGACACGGACCTCATCATCGACGAGCAGTTGTACTTTCAATTCGCGGACCGAGTCAAACTTGTCGACCGTCCCGACGACATGAACGTCTTGGGCCTGGTCCGGTTGGAAATAGACGCGATCGACCGTCCCGGCACTCGTCAGACGCAATCCGACGTGTTGCCCGGCCTTCACTTCGATCGGCTCAAAATCTTCCCCGGCCATTTTGACATAACCGCCGATTGGCAATAGTCGAATCGTATACAGCGTCTCATTTTTTCGGAATGAGAGGATTTTCGGTCCAAACCCGATTGCAAATTCATGACAGAGAATCCCTGCCCGTTTCGCCATGACGAGGTGTCCCCATTCATGAACCGAAATGAGTACCCCAAACATCAAAACGATGGCGATAAAAGTCGTCATTGTCTATTCCCCACCTTCACTTTCCTTGCTGAATTTGTTCTCGAACCGCTCGGTCGATTTGAAGAATCTCCTCGAGCGTCGGTTCTGCAATTACCGTATGTGTCTCCATCGCTTGCTCGACGATGCGTTCGATATCGAGGAATGCGATCTCCCCGTTCAAGAACAGCTCGACGGCCGCCTCGTTGGCCGCATTGAGCACGGTCGGCATCGAACCGCCGGCACGCCCGGCCTCATAAGCGAGGCGTAACGCCGGATAACGTGTTAAATCGGCTTCCGCGAAGTGTAGCGTCCCGATTTCTCTCAAGTTTAACCGCTTGTTCCCTTCGATTTCAAGACGTTTCGGGGCTGATAGCGCATAGAGAATCGGGCCTCGCATATCGGGGTTGCCGAGCTGCGCCATGACAGCGGCATCTTTGAATTCGACCATCGAGTGGATGATCGACTCGCGATGGAGCACTACTTCAATATCATTATAATCGATATCGAACAACCAGTGCGCTTCGATGACTTCGAGTCCTTTATTGAACATCGTCGCCGAATCGATTGTGATTTTGGCACCCATCGACCAATTCGGATGCGCGAGCGCCTCTGCGACCGTAACCCCTTCAAGCTCTTCTCGCGACTTGTCACGGAAACTTCCGCCTGAGGCCGTCAAGATGATTTTCGAGACGTCGTCGCGACGTTCGCCGTTCAAGCATTGATAGATGGCCGAATGTTCACTGTCGACCGGGAGCAGGCTGACGCCATGCTTTTTGACGGCTGCGGTGACGAGATGCCCTGCCGTGACGAGCGTCTCTTTGTTCGCAAGCGCGATGTCTTTCCCCGCTTCGATGGCGGCAAGGGTCGGTTCAAGCCCGACGGCCCCGACGACTGCCGTCACGACGACATCGGCCCGTTCAGCGGTCGCACATGCAATCAACCCTTCCAGTCCGATGAAAAAGAGTGGTTCATATGTAAGGCGTGGCTTGAGCTGTTCGAGTACCTCGATATTTTTAGCGGATACGTATTTTGGCCGTAGTCGATTGATCCATTCTTCCGCCACGTCTACGTTCGTTCCGAACGCATATGCCTCAAGTTCAAACAAGTCGGGGTGCTGTTCGATGACGTCGCATGTTTGTACGCCAATCGATCCAGTCGCCCCGATTAAGCTGATTCGCTTCATCTTGACACTCCTCTTTTATAACAAATTAAATACCCAAATGACGGTGAATACCGCGATCATACTATCAAACCGGTCTAAAATCCCACCGTGTCCCGGTAACAGATGACCGGAATCTTTCACATTATATTGACGCTTGTATGCTGATTGTACCAAATCACCGAGTTGACCGACGACTGATACGACGACCGCGAGCACCAATACTTCGAGAATCGGTAACACCGGCTCGATGAGTACGTAGACGATGCCGAGGACGATTGCCGACACGATGCCGCCGATCGCACCTTCAATTGTCTTATTCGGGCTGATAGACGGCCATAGTTTCGTCTTTCCGATTGCTTTCCCCGTGAAATAGGCTCCAGAATCGGTCGCCCAAATCATGAACAAGACGAGCAACACTTTGACGAGCCCGTCTTCTGACAAGCGGACGAGTGCGAAACTCGAGAACCCGATGACGAGATAGACGGCAGAGACGAAATAAAAGCTCGCATCTTCGTACGTGAACCGGTTTTTCGTGACGACCGTCCAGAACAAGAGGAGCATTAAACCGAGCACCATCCATTGCGTCGTCGACATCGGCAGTTCCTCGAGGACGAGCCGACGCTCGAGCAACATCAAGATGAACGGGAACGCCACGAGAAGTGACGTCACGAGAAACGGGAACGCCATCAATTTATGATTGCGCATCAACGTAAACTCGCTCAATCCGATTAAGGCGAGCACGCCCATCAAGATGACGAACGGGCTACCGCCTAAGGCAATCAACGTGACAAATATGGCGCCGGCCCAGAGACCGGTAATGATTCGTGTTTTCATGTCACACCCCGCCAAACCGGCGAGTCCGCGCATTGTACGCTTCAATCGCCTCGACGAAGTGATCCCGTTTGAACTCAGGCCACAACACGTCCGTGAAATGTAGTTCAGCGTAAGCCCCTTGCCAGAGCAAGAAGTTCGAGAGGCGCTGTTCCCCACTCGTGCGGATAATCAAATCAACGTCTTGCATGTTCGTCATGAGACGCTCACCAATCATGACGTCATCGATCTCGTCCGGTTGGATCGTACCGTGCGCCACATCACTCGCGATTTGTTTCATCGCTTGAACGAGTTCATCACGTCCGCCATAGTTGAGCGCAAAGACGAGATCGAGCCCCGTATTCGTCGCCGTCCGTGTCCGTGCCTCATCGACCGCTTCTCGCGTCCCGCGTGGCAGTTTTGTCACATCGCCTGCGACGAGCACGCGAACGTTCTGTTCATCCAATTCTTTTAAATCCGTCTCTAAAAATTGCTTCGGCAATTTCATCAAGAAGTTGACTTCTTCTTCAGGACGCGTCCAGTTCTCCGTCGAGAACGCATACAGCGTCAATGAACGGATGCCGAGTTCTTGGGCGGTGCGCACCGCTTCCCGGACCGACTTCATCCCTTCCCGGTGACCCATGATGCGAGGGAGCCCACGCTTCTTCGCCCAACGGCCGTTGCCGTCCATGATGATGGCGACGTGTTCGGGAATGCTCAGTTCCGCCTCGGTTTTTGTTTTAGGATTCACCCATTTAAACATACTCTATCCTCCTGATTGTATGAAAGAGGGACCCTCTCAGTAAAAGGGTCCCCACACAGCTTTTTGGTATACCACTTCCGTGATTACACTTCCATGATTTCTTTTTCTTTCGTCGCTGCAGATTCATCAATCTTTTTGATGTACGAATCCGTTAACGATTGAACGTCATCCGCGTAACCGCGAAGGTCGTCCTCAGTCAAGTCTCCATCTTTTTCAAGCTTCTTCAAGTTTTCATTCGCGTCACGACGAACGTTACGGACAGCTACTTTCGCTTCTTCCGCATATTTTTTCGTCACTTTCACGAGCTCTTTGCGGCGCTCTTCTGTCAAAGCTGGGATCGCGAGACGAATGACCGTCCCATCAGAAGACGGCGAGAGGCCGAGGTCGGCTTTTTGAATCGCTTTCTCGACATCTGACACCATCGATTTGTCCCATGGTTGAATCAAGAGTAGACGCGCTTCCGGAGTGTTGATGTTCGCCACTTGGTTGAGCGGAGTCGGTACGCCGTAGTAGTCGACTTGGACCGGGTCCAAGATTGACGCGCTCGCGCGTCCCGTACGAAGTGTCCCGAAATCACGTTTCAAGGCAGAATGGGCTTTCTCCATCTTTTCTTCAGCAGTTTTCAATACGTCATTAACACTCATGAATTGATTCCTCCTACTACCGTCCCGATATGTTCCCCGAGTACGACACGTTTGATGTTTCCTTCTTCAAGCAATGAGAATACAATCAGTGGGATATGGTTGTCCATACATAGTGATGTGGCTGTCGAATCCATCACTTGGAGTCCGTCTTTTAAGACGTCCAAGTACGTGAGCGTGTCGTATTTGACCGCATCCGGAACGAGTTTCGGATCCGCCGAATAGACACCATCGACGTTGTTTTTACCCATCAGGATGACGTCAGCTTCAATTTCCGCTGCGCGGAGTGCTGCTGTCGTATCTGTTGAGAAGTACGGGTTCCCCGTCCCTGCCGCGAAGATGACGACTCGACCTTTTTCAAGGTGACGCATCGCCCGACGACGGATGTACGGTTCAGCCACTTGGCGCATTTCGATTGAGGTTTGGACGCGCGTCTGGACACCGTTCGATTCAAGGCTATCTTGAAGTGCGAGCGAGTTCAACACCGTGGCAAGCATGCCCATATAATCGGCATTCGCCCGGTCCATGCCGAGTTCGCTGCCCGTCTTCCCGCGCCAGATGTTTCCGGCTCCGACGACGACGGCTACTTCGACGCCCAAGGCGACCAACTCTTTGATTTGTCCAGAGATCGAGTTGACGATGGCCGGGTCAATCCCGTACCCTTGATCTCCTGCGAGCGCTTCTCCACTCAATTTTAACACAATTCGCTTATATTTCGGTTCCATACTTTGCCTCCTCTTGCTTGAAAAAAGGGAACACGCTCCCTTAACGAACTAACTCAAGGTTATACAGACGTGTTCCCATTTTTGATTGCATCACGCGTGATGCAGATTATTTTTTAAGTTGGTTCATTACTTCTTCAGCAAAGTTTTCTTCGCGTTTTTCCATACCTTCTCCAACTTCGAAACGTACGAATGAGTTGACACGGCCGCCTTTAGACTCTACGTATTTCCCAACTTTGAAGTCAGCGTCTTTAACGAATGTTTGGTCGACGAGGCAGATTTCCTCGAAGTACTTGTTCATACGTCCCGCGATCATCTTCTCGACGATGTTGGCAGGCTTGCCTTCGTTGAGGGCTTGCTCAGTCAAGACTTTCTTCTCACGATCTGCTTCTTCAGCCGATACTTCGTCGCGTGTCGCGTAAAGTGGGCGTGCTGCTGCGACGTGCATAGCTACGTCTTTCGCAACTGTCTCGTCCGTTGTACCGTCGATGATGACGACCGAACCGATGCGTCCACCCATGTGAAGGTACGTGCCGAAAACTGCATCGTCAGCTTTTTGAAGAACAGCGATACGACGGAGTGAGATTTTCTCTCCGATTGTCGAAGCTTCTTCTTGGATGTGCGTCTCAAGTGTTTTACCTGCTACGAATTCAGAAGCAAGTGCCGCTTCTACTGAAGTCGCGCCTGAAGTGAGAACTGCATTCGCCACGTCAGAAACGAGTGTTTGGAACTTCTCGTTTTTCGCAACGAAATCTGTTTCTGAGTTAACTTCGACGAGCGCAGCTTTGTTGCCGTCAACCGCTACTGCCGTCAAACCTTCTGCTGCGATGCGGTCGCCTTTAGCTGCTGCTTTAGCGATCCCTTTTTCACGAAGGAAGTCGATTGCCGCTTGCATGTCACCATTTGTTTCAGTGAGTGCTTTTTTGCAATCGAGCATACCTGCGCCTGTTTTTTCACGAAGTTCTTTTACCATTGCTGCTGTAACTGCCATCGGAAATTCCTCCTTGTAAAACTTACGAATTTTTAAGAAAAAGCACTAAGGCTTTATATACGTGTCCTAAAAAAAGGTGATAAAAGGCTTTCCCTTTATCACCTGTTGTCTGACCGATTACTCAGCTTCTGTCGCTTCAGCTTCTGGAGCTACTGCTTCTTCAGCTACTTCTTCTTCGCCTTGCTTCGCTTCGATGATCGCGTCTGCCATCTTAGAAGTGAGCAATTTAACCGCACGAATCGCATCGTCGTTCGCTGGGATGACGTAGTCGATTTCGTCTGGGTCACAGTTTGTGTCGACAATCGCAACGATTGGGATGTTCAATTTGTGAGCTTCTGCAATCGCAATACGCTCTTTACGTGGGTCAACGATGAAGAGGGCATCAGGAACACCTGGCATGTCCTTGATTCCGCCGAGGAACTTCTCAAGACGTGTCATTTCTTTTTTCAAGATGATGACTTCTTTCTTAGGAAGTACTTCGAAAGTACCGTCAGCTTCCATTTTCTCAAGCTGCTTCAAGCGGTTGATACGCTTTTTGATTGTTGAGAAGTTTGTGAGTGTTCCACCCAACCAACGCTCGTTGATGAAGTACATACCTGAACGGAGTGCTTCTTCTTTGATCGTGTCTTGAGCTTGTTTTTTCGTACCTACGAAGAGGACGTTTCCGCCTTCTGCCGCGAGTTCACGAACGAAGTTGTAAGCTTCGTCTACTTTTTTGACCGTTTTTTGAAGGTCGATGATGTAGATTCCGTTACGCTCCGTGAAGATGTATTTCGCCATTTTTGGGTTCCAACGGCGTGTCTGGTGACCGAAGTGTACACCAGCTTCGAGCAATTGCTTCATTGAGATTACTGCCATGATAAATTTCCTCCTTGTGGTTTAAAAAAGTCCTCCGCCTCGTTCATCGTTGTATTCCGACCTTTCGGCACCGAGGAATACCATCCCGAGACGTGTGTGATGTGTTTAACACCGAAAATTACTATAGCATATGTCAGCCAATCCGGCAACTCTCACTTTTTGCGAAGTTTGGCATAAAGGGCGACTTCTCCCTCACCTTTTCCGAGCAGTCGGGCCGTCTCTCGGACCGAATGGTTCAGTAAAACGTCCTCGACGTGCGGTGCCTGTTGGCGCTCACGGGACGACGGTGCCTCCATCGGCGAATCCTCAAGTGCAGGTTCCACAGCCGATTCCTCGCTCGATGGCGCAGGGTGTTTCACGACATCGTTCATCGATTCCATGAACGACAACAGGAGGGCCTCGGTCTCACGCTTCTCCTGTTCGAGCCGCGTGACACGAGCCGTCAGCGCCTGGACTTGACGAAACAAAATCAACAGTCCGTACGCGACGATACAGGCGATTCCGATATAGACGACGGTCATCTCCATCCCTCCTTCACGATGTCTTTTCTTCTAAATAGGAACGTCCAAGCGCAAGCTTCAACGTCTTCAGCGCCTTGGAATGAATTTGTGAGATACGGGACGTCGATAGTTCCAACACTTCACCGATCTCCGTCAACGTCAACTCGTCAAAATAGAATAACGACACGACGAGCCGTTCTTTCTCAGATAAATGCTCAATCTCGTTCGTCAACACATCGAGCAACTCGCGCTGCAGGAGCGTGTCTTCCGGTTTTTCGGAGTCGGGGTCAAAATACGTGACGGACATGACCTTGCCTTCCTCTTGAAGCGTCACCGCCTCATCAATTGATAACATGTTCGCAAAGTACCCTTCCGCCATCGCTTTCTCGATTTCTGAGACCGGCAGCTCGCACGCGTGCGCCAGTTCTTCTTTCGTCGGGGCCCGATGCAACTTCTGTTCGAGCTGTTCGGCGACGTGGTCAATCTTCTTCACCCGTTCACGCACCGATCGCGGCAACCAATCGATTTTCCGTAATCCGTCGATGATGGCGCCCCGAATCCGAAACGCCGCGTACGTGTCAAACTTGTTGTTGTGTTCTGGATCATATTTCATGAGGGCATCGTACAATCCCATGTAACCCAAACTTTTCAATTCGTCGCGTTCGACGCTCTTCGGGAGCGTCACGATCATTCGTTGCACGTGATAATGGATCAGGAACTCATAGTGCGTCAATAGTTCATTCGCCGTATCCATATCGCGGTCAGTATTCCAACGATCCCACAACTCGGTAAGTTGAGTCGTCATGTCGATCCCCCCTAAATTTCCTTTGTTCCTACGCTGACCGTTCGAATCGAGAGGACGCAAGTCGCCACATCAAATTCAATCGTCCGCCCATTATGTCCGCCACAGTCCTCGGCGATGAGCGGGATCCGGTGCGCTTTCAACGCATTGCGGACGGCCTCGGCATTTCGTTCACCGATGCGCATCGCCTCATTCTCATATTTGAATTGAAACATTTGGGCGCCGCCGGCCATCTTTGCTTGCAACCGACCGGCCCCGGCCCGTTTCAATGAAGCGACGAGAGCATCGATGGCCGTATCCGCATATTTCCCTACTTCAATCGTTTGATGTTTGCGGGCAATTGCCGAATCCGGCAACATGACGTGGGCCATCGCCGCGACTTGAAGCCGGACGTCGTACAGGATGACCCCGACACACGAACCGAGTCCGGCCGTCCGCAACTTGTTCGGCGCCGTCGTCTGCTTCCATTCTGCAATCCCAATTTTGAGTACTTCAGCCATGGCCCATCAACCGCTGCTTAATCCGTTCGAGCGAGCCATGCGTCGGTAGGAACAACACATGTCCGGCACTTACTTTTCCGTCGATGCGGAACGTCGTATCGATATAGAGCGCCGCATCTTCTTCGGGCTGGACCGATGTGACGACGAATTCGACGATCGAACCGGCCATGTCGACCGCTGTCGCCGGGACGTGAATCGGGATCGGTGTATTCAACCAATCGCCGAGCGCCCGGGCATAGGCCCCGCTCATGATATTCCCAATCTCTTCCCATGCCGACTGACCGAGTTCATCGGCCGCTTGGAACGTGAACCCGCTCCCGATGAGTGATGAGACCATCATCTCGGCGTCGTCGACCGGGAATAAGATGAGGATCATGCCGCTGATGTCGCCTCCGAGCTCTAATAGCACGGATGCCACATGACGCTCAGGACCGCCGACCCGTTCCGGCAGATACGTGATCGGTTCCATCTCGGCCGAGGAGACGGTAATGTTGACCGGCTTGGCCAAGAGCGTCGACAATGCCGTCGCTGCGTGGCCTGATCCGATATTGCCAAGTTCTTTCAATAAATCTTGCTCGAACTCACTCAGCATGTTGTTCCTCGAACAACGCGTTGGCGTCGAGAAGCGAGAACAGTTTGTCCTCCCCTTTCGCAATCGCCGTCAAATGAGCCGACAACATGTCTCGACTCGATTCAGGAATCGGCTCGAGACGAACGTCCTCGCTTTCCACGACCTCGTTGGCGCGATCGACGATAAAACCGGCATCGCCTTGATTGAGCGAGGCGATTAAAATCCGAGTCTCGTCGGTCGGTTCAATCGCCTCATACCCGAGGCGGAGACGAAGGTCGATGACCGGCGTGACGACACCACGCAAATTGATGACGCCCTTGACGTGAGCCGGTGCGTTCGGGACGCGTGTGACCGGTTGTACCCGTTCAATCGAGCGGACCGACTGGACATCGATCCCGTATGTGTTCGTTCCCAGTGAAAAGACTACCCATTTTTGTTCCATCCTTCTTCCTCCTTAGAACAGATCGTTGCTGTCGACAATCAAGGCGACACGCCCGTCTCCGAGTATCGTCGCACCAGAGATGGCCGGAATGCCCTCGAGATACGTACCGAGCGGCTTCATGACAATCTCTTGTTGGCCAATCAAATCGTTGACGACCACGCCGACGAGTTTATTTCCTTTACGGACGACGACGACCGGGAATTGCGTCTTCGTTTCCGTCTCAATCGCAAACATTTCTTTTAAATAGACGAGCGGGACGAGCTGACCTCGGAAATCGAAGACACGTTCGCGATGGGCCGTCAAAATGTCGGCCTCGTCAAGAAGTGTCGTCTCAAGAATCGATGACAACGGGATGGCGTACGTCTCCTCACCGGCTTGAACGAGCATCGCCGAGATGATGGACAGCGTGAGCGGAAGGCTGACTTGGAATTTTGTCCCTTGTCCGACGACCGTCTCGAGCGTGACGACCCCACCGAGTGATTCGATTTTGTTTTTCACGACGTCAAGACCGACACCGCGACCAGACAAATCAGTGACGACATCTGCCGTCGAGAAGCCTGGGGCGAAAATGAGCATAGCGACTTCGTTATCGGTCATCGCTGTCGCTTCTTCCGGCGTGATGACGCCGCGCTCGAGCGCTTTCGACCGGACTTTATCGACATGGATCCCTGCCCCGTCGTCCTCGATTTCAATGAAGACACGGTTGCCGCCATGGTAAGCCCGGAGTGCAAGACTCCCTTGCTCCGGTTTCCCGGCTGCGACACGGACTTCTGGTAGTTCGATGCCGTGATCGATGGCATTGCGAATCAAGTGAACGAGCGGGTCGCCAATCTCATCGATGACCGTCCGATCGAGTTCCGTTTCCGCGCCTGTGATCTCAAGCTGGACTTTTTTATGGATGTCTTTCGCGACCGAACGTACCATGCGTGGGAAGCGGTTGAACACTTGCTCGATCGGCATCATCCGGAGCGTCAGCACGAGTGATTGGAGTTCGTTCGTCCCGCGTTTGATTTTCTCGACCGTCTCGTTCAATTCAGGCTGTCCGACTTCGTCAGCGAGCCGCTCGAGACGACCGCGGTCGATAATGAACTCTTCGAATAAGTTCATTAAACGATCAATCCGTTCCAAGTTGACGCGAATCGTCTTCGCCTGGGCGACAGCCTGTTCTTTCGGCTCGTCCGCCTCGACTTTCGGTTTCGCTTCAGCGACGGCGACGGTCTCGGCACTGACGGCGACTTCCGTTTCACTCGATGCACTCGTATACACCGTCACGAGGACGTGCTCGACTTCTGACACTTGGGACACGGCGTGTTCAATCACATCTGCCGTCTCTTGTGACACGAACAAGACGTCAAACGAGAGGTCGAACTGCTCTTGTTCGATGGCCTCGGTTTCCGGTAACGTCCGGACGACCTCGCCGAGTTCTTGCAGGCGATCGAATACCATATAGGCACGCGCCGCTTTCAAAACGACGGCATCGGATAGTTTCACGTGCAATTGGAACGCCTCGAAGCCCGTCTCCTTCGCTTGGGTGATGACCGAATCCGTATAAAGGTCGGCCGTGAAGACGTTGGCTTCGACCGTCGGAGCCGCCTTTGGCGAGCTGCCGATGAACGACTGGAACGCAGACACCGTCGCAGCGACATCGACGTTCGCGCCTCGGCCGCCGGTCTCGATATTGGCGATCATCTCTTCGATTTGTTCCATCGCTGAGAACATCGTATCAAGCAACAGCTGGTTGCTCTCTTTCTTACCGGCCCGAACCAAGTCGAGCGCGCTCTCCATCTCATGTGTCAAGTTGGCCACACTCTCGTAACCCATCGTCGCCGACATTCCTTTGAGCGTATGCGCGGAGCGGAAAATCTCTTGAATCGCCTCTTGGCTGCCCGTCTGTTCAAGTTTTAACAGTTGGGTGTTCACCGATTGAATATGTTCTTGCGACTCATCTAAAAACAATCCTAAGTATTCGTTCACGTCCATCTATAATGCCTCCCTGTCGTTAGACTCGGTTCCACTGACGTTTCAAGTTCCCCATCAAGCGATCCATAAAATGACGCGGTTTCGGCGGTGTCCCGGTCAATGTCGTTAAAATCCGCTCTAACCGCCAACTGATATCACTTTTTCGGTCCAAATGGTAAAACGGGACTTGGGCGATGACCGCTCGTCTGACCGTGGCGTCATCTGGTAAATACCCGAGGAATCGAATCGATTTCTTTAAAAACTGCTCACACGCAACTTCCATTCGTTCAAAACATTGCAGCGCTTCCTCACCCGATTGGGCCCGATTGACGATGACGCCGAGCGGTAAGTCTGGGCTTTGTCGATGCACCAGCTTCGTATAGGCGTACCCATCCATGAGCGAGGTCGGTTCAGGCGTCAAGATGAGAAACATCTCATCACATCCTTCAATGAATTGAAGTGATGTGTCGGTCGCCCCGGCCCCCATGTCGAACAGGACATAATCGTATTCAGTGAGCACTTCGAGTTCACGCATAAAAAATTGCATATCGGCATGTGAGAATTGGACTAGTTCATCAAGTCCACTCCCCCCATGTAATATATCGACACCATGCACACCTTTCTGAACCGAGGCGGCCAGCGGAATTCGGGCTTTGACCGAATCCATCATCGTCCGTGATCTCGAGGCGTTCAACAAGATATGCACGTTCGCCATCCCGATGTCGAGATCGACGATTAACACGCGCTTCCCAAGCTCGACGAGGCCGATGGCCGTATTGACACAGACGTTCGTCTTGCCGACCCCGCCTTTCCCGCTCGCGAAAGCGATCGTCGTCGGTGGGGTCTCTGTTTTCGCCCTTAGACGTCTTGCTTGGTCCATTGGGTCCACCCTTCTTTCTCAAGCAACCGATCCGTCAGCCGGGAAGGGTCCCCGTTGACGAGGTCGTCAGGCACTTCTTGTCCATCCGTCAGCCAAGCGACCGGCAGCCCACTTTCGCGAACCATCCGATACATCGCATGGATGTCGCTCGTCTCGTCCGCTTTCGTGAAGATCAGCGACCCGAGCGGCAACGGCTCGAACTGACGATATATCATTTCCATGTCCCGCATCTTTGACGTCAAGCTGAGGACGAGCGAGAGACTCGTCTCCGAAAAGTCATGATGCCGCTCGAACTGCTCAACATACGCCTCGTCGCGGAAATTGCGGCCAGCCGTATCAATCAAAATGATGTCTTTTCGAGCGAACAGCTGCTTCGCCCGCTTGAAATCATCAAAATCGTAGGCGACCTCGACCGGGATGTCTAGAATCTCGGCGTACGTCTTCAACTGCTCGATGGCAGCGATTCGATACGTATCCGTCGTGATGAGGCCGACCGAGAGTCCATGCTCGAGCTTATAGTGGGCGGCTAGTTTCGCGAGCGTCGTCGTCTTGCCGACACCGGTCGGACCGACGAGCATCATGTACCGCTTCGGTTCCGGTACAGGCAAGAAAGAATTTTGGATTTGATCGCGGACGTAACGTTCGACGGCGTCGACCGATTTTGTCGTGTAATACAGTTCCTGAATCGCTTCGTCCCACGCTTCACCTTGAAACGATTCGGACGCGAGCAGCGCTTCGACGTGTGCCAATGGTGCCGGCAACCGTCTCGCTCCCGAGATTTCAGGCGCAGCATACGCGACGTTCCGTGGTTGCGGTTGACATTTTTGCGTTGCCTCAGGTTTCGTTGCCGCGACCGGCTTCGCAACCTTACGTGGTTTGACGGCGAGCGGCGCCTTCTCGAGCGCGGCGATGACCTCGACGTGTTGTGAGGAGAACAAGCCGAGCCATCCTTTCTTCACTTGGCGCGAATTCAAGATGACGGCGTCGTCGCCAAACTCTTGTTTGACTTTCGCCATCGCTTCCGCCATCGTCTTGCCTGTATATTTTTTGATTTGCACTTAAATCACCCCAATACTTTTCACTTCAATCGAGCTGAGCAGTTCGTTGTAGGCGAGGACCGGCACATCCGGATAATACCGTTCGAGCAATTGTCTCACGAACAGGCGGATCGTCGGCGAACAAAGAATGACGGCCGATGCCCCGTAGCGTTCGAACATCGACAGCTGCTCGCCCGAGCGTTCGATAATCTCGCGCGCTTGTTCCGGGTCGAGCGCCAAATAGTTGCCGAACTCCGTCTTTTGAACGGCGTCTTGAATCAGCTGTTCGGTCTGACCACCGAGGGTGACCACGTAGAGTGGTCCGTCGGGCGGACTGACTTGATCCGTCAATTGACGTGACAGACCTTGCCGGCAGTATTCTCCAAGAATGTCCGCGTCTTTCGTCACTTTCCCATAGTCGGCCATCGTCTCGAACAAGAGTGGCAAATTACGAATCGAGACGTGTTCTTTCAACAGATGACGGAGCACTTTTTGAATGTCGCCAATCGAAAGGACGGATGGTGTCACGTCTTCGACGAGAACCGGGTGTGTCTCTTTCAAGTGTTCGACGAGTTGTTTCGTCTCTTCACGGCCGAGCAGGTCGGCAGCGTGTTTCTTGAGCGTCTCCGTCAAATGTGTCGCCACGACAGATGGCGGATCGACGACGGTATACCCGCTCATTTCGGCGCGGGTGCGCGTCTCTTCATCAATCCATAGCGCCGGGAGACCGAATGCCGGCTCCGTCGTTTCAATCCCATATACTTCTGGATCTTCAATCCCAGGACTCATCGCCAAGTAATGATCGAGCAAGAGCTCGCCTTCAGCGACGACGTTCCCTTTCACTTTGATCCGATACGCGTTCGGTGATAGTTGCAGATGATCCCGAATCCGTACCGTCGGCAAGATGAACCCGAGTTCGAGTGCGAGTTGACGACGGATCATGACGACCCGGTCGAGCAAATCGCCTCCTTGCGATTCATCGGCGAGCGGAATGAGTCCGTAGCCGAATTCGAACTCGATGGCATCAATCTGTAACAGCGAGACGACCGTCTCGGTCGGTGCCGACGGTTCTTCTTCCGGTAAAGGTGTGTCGACGACCCGTTTCAAATTGCGACGCATCGTATAGGCGCCGTAGAACGTGGCGCCGGCAATGATGAGCGTCACGGGGAGCAGACTCGGCGAGATAATCCCGAGCATGATGACGACTGAGCCGGCGATATAGAGCAGTGTCGGGTTTTGACTGAGCTGATCGACGACGTCCTCGCCGAGGTTTCCATCTGAGACGGCACGCGTAACGATAATCCCGGTCGCCGTCGAGATGAGGAGCGCTGGAATTTGCCCGACGAGTCCGTCTCCGATTGTCATGAGTGAGAACTTCTGGAACGCCTCACCAACCGGCAGGCCCATGTCCACGACGCCGATGATAATCCCGAAAATCAAGTTGATGGCGACGATGATAATCCCGGCGATGGCATCCCCTTTGACAAATTTCGAGGCCCCATCCATCGATCCATAAAAGTCGGCTTCACTTTGAATCTTTTTCCGGCGGATTTGCGCGTCTTTATCATCAATCAATCCCGAGTTTAAATCGGCATCGATGGCCATCTGTTTACCCGGCATGGCATCGAGGGTGAAACGCGCCGACACTTCGGATACGCGTTCGGCCCCTTTCGTGATGACGACGAACTGGATAATGACGAGGATGAGGAAGACGACGAATCCGACGAGCACTTTCCCGCCGACGACGAAGTTTCCGAATGTGGCGATGACTTCTCCGCCGTATCCGGTCGATAAAATCGAACGTGTCGTCGACACGTTCAATCCGAGCCGGAACAACGTCACGATTAGCAAGAGTGACGGGAAGACCGAGAAGTCGAGTGCTTCACGCGCATTCATCGCGACGAGCAAAATCAGCAACGCAATCAAGATATTAACAATGATTAAAAAATCTAATATGAACCCCGGTAACGGGATGACTAGCATGACGACGATCATGAGAACGCCAATCAATACCGCCAAATCTTTAGCTTTTACAGCCAATACATACTCCTCCTCAAGACGGTTGTTTCAACTGATAGACGAATGCGAGCACTTCGGCAATCGCCTGATAAAACGACTCGTCAACGACTTCCCCGATATCCATTTGGGCGTACAGCGCCCGGGCCAACGGTTTGTTTTCGACAATCGGGATATCATGTTCTTTGGCCACGTCCCGGATATTGAAGGCGACGCGATCGACCCCTTTGGCGACGACGAGCGGCGCGAAGTCTTTCGTGTCGTCGTACCGGATGACGACGGCATAATGGGTCGGGTTGGTGATGACGACGTCCGCGTTCGGAATTTCTTGCATCATGCGGCGCATCGCCATCTCCCGTTGTTGTTGTTTGATTTTCGATTTGATGAGCGGGTCACCCTCACTATTCTTATACTCGTCTTTAATATCTTGCTTCGACATGCGAATCGATTTTTCAAAATCGAATCGTTGATAGAAGAAGTCGAGCAACGCGAGCGCGAGTAAGGCCACACTCACCCATAGTCCGAGTTCGATCGTGATATGGGCGAGCGCGATGACCGATTCACGGATATGTTCGACCGCCATGCGGGACAGTTCTTTTTGATTCTGCCAGAGCACGGCGACGGCAGTCGTCAGGATAATCAATAATTTGAATAAGGACTTTAAAAATTCGACGACCGCTTTCATACTGATAATCCGTTTGACCCCTTTAATCGGATCGATTCGTTCGAGTTTCGGTTGAATCGCTTCCGCCGAGAACAACGTCCCGATTTGAAGGTAGTTGATTAAAATCCCGAACACGACGGCGACCGCGAAGAACGGGCCTACGATCAGTCCGACCCGAAGCAACAAGTCGGTGAGCATGCCGGACAATCCGTTGGACAGATCGAACAGCAAGTAGCTCGGACCGAGCAACTCTTTCGTCACACTGAACAACTGTTTGCCGAGATACGGTCCTAAGAACGATAACATGAGAAACATCGCGAACAAGGCGAAGGCACCCGTCAAATCGGCTGACTTGGCCACTTGGCCTTTCTTGCGCGAATCCTCTCGTTTACGTGGTGTTGCTTTTTCGGTTTTTTCTCCTGCAAAAAATTGAAGATCGACCGATAAGGTATATAGAGGCTTCATGAGGCGTCTCCTAGCACAGTCATAAAATCACGTAACACTTCTTGTAGAATCGGGATGAATTGGCTGATGCCGTTCAAGGTCAAGCCCATCATGACGACCATGACCGAAAATCCCGCAATCAGCTTGAATGAAAATCCGATTGCAAAAATATTGAACTGCGGCGCCGATTTCGCCAAGAACCCGAGCGCCATGTCGACGAGCAAGAGCGACGCCATGAGCGGAAAGGCAAGCTGCAAGGCGACCATCATCGTCATCGTGACGACCTTGACGGCCATCATGAGTGACGCTTCGCTAAAGTCGATAATCGGCTGACCTGGCGGATAAATTTGAAAGCTATAATAGATGCCATCAATCAGCAACAGATGTAAGTTGCTCGACAGCATGATAAACAACGTAAAAATATAATAGAATCGACCAATCAGCGGCGACTGGCCTCCGAACATCGGGTCATAGGCCGATGCCATCGCGAGTCCGAGCTGTAAATCGATGACGCCACCCGCAATCTGAGGCGCAAAGAATAAAATGTTAATCAAAATACCGAGCACTAACCCGATCAACACCTCGTACAACACCTGTAAAATATAGGCTTGACCGAGATCGAGCGGCTCTGTCACCGTGAACATCGCATAATACGCTAAAAAGGCACTGAACGCGACGCGGTGCATGACCGGCAGTTGCCGGGATGAAAATAACGGGACGCTCACGAAGAAGCCGGAAAGACGGGCAAACGTCAATCCATAGAGACTGATGAAATCGACCGCGTTCATTTCGAGGCGACCTCGACCATCAGTTCAAAAATCAAACGGGTGAACCCTTCAATCTGTTGCAGCATCCAAGGCCCAAAGACGACGAGCCCGATAAAGACCGAGACGATCTTTGGGACGAACGATAGCGTCTGCTCTTGAATTTGTGTCGTCGCCTGTAAAATCGAAATGACGAGACCGACGACGAGCGAGATCAATAAGAGCGGCATCGAGATTTTCAATAACGTCCACACACTCTCCGTCGCCAAATAAATGACCATTTCCTGCGTCATATTCGTTCCTCCTACATACTTCTAAGCAAGGACTCCACAATCAAGTGCCATCCATCCACCAACACAAACAGTAACAATTTGAACGGCAATGCGATCATGACCGGCGGAAGCATCATCATCCCCATTGACATGAGGACACTCGCCACGACCATATCGATAATCAAAAATGGCAAGAAGATCATGAACCCGATTTGGAACGCCGTTTTTAACTCGCTAATCGCATAGGCCGGGACCATCGCGAGCAGCGGGACATCTTCGACCGACTCAGGTTGCTCATAGTTCCCATATTTAATAAATAATTGCAAATCCTCTTGGCGCGTATATTGGGCCATGAACCGCTTCATCGTATTCCCCGCCTCTTCGAACGCCTCGTCTTGGCTGATTTCGTCGTCCATATATGGCGACAACGCCTGATCATTCAACTCCGATAGCACAGGCGACATGACGAACAATGTGATGAACAGGGCGAGCCCGATAATCAGCTGGTTCGGCGGCGTCTGCTGCGTCCCGAGTGCCGGGCGGATGAACGAAAGCACGACGACGACCCGTGTGAAACAAGTCATCAAGATTAAAAACGATGGCGCGAGCGTGAGCAAGGTGAGCACGACCAACAATTTGATTGAGGTCGATGTACTATCTGGCGTCTCCAAGTTGATTAATTGTTCAATCGTCGTCATCGTTTCTTCCTCACTTCTTCAATCTGGGCCAACTGTTGTTTAAACGTGTCGAGGAAAGCCGACGAGTTCGACTGGTTCAAGGTCGGGGCATCGAGCGCCGCCTCGTCCATCGCTTCGGCATCAATCCGGTCAAGCAATTGAATTGAGTCGCCGACACCGAGCACGTACACTTGTTCACCGAGCTTGACGAGTTGCACCGAACGGTCTTTGCCGAGCGGGACACCACCGAGATGGGTCAAATGCTGAGCCGACTTCACGCCTTGTGTCCGTGCGTTCAACCATCGCACGAGGACGAGGAACCCACCGATGACGACGACCAGGCTCAAGATGAGCTTGATGGCCGTGCCGACCGATGAGACGGCCGATGTGACCGGTTCCTCTTTCGTGTCTGGTTGTTGCTGTTCGAACTGTTGGTCGACGGTGGCGGCCTCGACCGTGGCCGGGACGAATAACCCAGCCACGAGAAGGATAATCAACCACCACTTGTTCATTGTGCGACCGTTTTTGAGACTGCCTCGACGACGCGTTCAGCGTTGAACGGTTTGACGATAAAGTCTTTTGCTCCTGCTTGAATCGCATCGATGACCATCGCTTGTTGTCCCATCGCCGAACACATGATTACTTTCGCGTTCGAATCGAACCCGCGGATTTCCTTCAAGGCTGCCAAGCCGTCCATTTCTGGCATCGTGATGTCGAGCGTGACGAGATCGGGCATGAGCTCACGATATTTCGCGACTGCATCGACACCGTTCTCCGCTTCTCCGACGACTTCAAATCCATTCTTTGTCAAGATATCCTTAATCATCATGCGCATGAACGCCGCATCATCTACCACTAAAATTTTTGCACTCATTGTTCTTCCTCCTTAAACGATGCCAATCCGCTCGTGCGGTTGGATAATTTCTGTTACACGGACGCCGAAGTTCTCTTCGATGACGACGACTTCGCCGCGGGCGATCCGTTGTTGGTTCACATAAATATCGACCGGCTCACCGGCCAACTTGTCGAGTTCGATAATCGAACCTTGTGACAGCTCAAGTACTTCTCGGACCGAACGTTTCGTTCGTCCGAGTTCGACCGTCACGTTGAGCGGCACGTCATACAACAATCCCAGATTCGCTGGAATCGAGTCGTTAGTCGCCGGTGCGTGGAGCGGCATGAACTCGGCCTGGCTGACCGCGACTTCCGGTACCGACTTCGCTGCCGGACGAACCGGTTGTTGGGCGGCGGGAGCCGGTGCCTTCGGCGCTTCCTGCTTCGGCGCGGCCGGGGCAGCTGCCGGAGCTGGTGCGACAGGGGCTGGCGATGTGGCGGCCATCAGTTCGTTGACAAGTTGTTTCCCGAACTGGACCGGGGCGATTTGAACGATTTTCGAATCGATTAACGTACCGACCTTCAAGTTGAACTCGATTAAGACCATCGTCTCCCAAAGCTCGAGGCGGTCGATAATCGTCTGGTTCTTCGTCGCATCGAACACTTCGACGAGCGGTGGTGAAATATCAATCTTTTTCGAGAATACGGTCGACAATGATGTCGCTGCCGCACCCATCATTTGGTTCATCGCTTCTTGGACGGCTGAAAGACGAATTTCATCGAGTCCTTCCGGATCGACGCCAATCCCAGTTCCACCGAGCATCAAGTCTGAGATGATGGCGGCGTCTTCACGTGTCAATACGAGCACGTTCTCGCCTTTCAAGCCTTCCGTATAGCCGACTCGAAGTGCCACGTGCGGCGTCGGATAACGCTCACGGAGCGCATCGATTGTGACCTCACTGACGATTGGAGTCGTGATTTCTACTTTTTGTTGCAGTAACGTCGATAGCGCCGTCGCCGAGTTACCGAACGAGATATTTCCGATTTCCCCTAAGGCGTCGCTTTCCATCGAATCAAGATGTTCTTCAGGATTCGCCTCCGGTTTTGACGACTCGCTCGTCCCGCGCAATAACGCGTCTATTTCATCTTGTGACAACATCTCACTCATTGCTCTTCCTCCTTCACCCGGTGGAGCACTTGGACCGCCATCCGCTTCCCGCTCACACCGACTTGCCCTCTGAACACTTTATTTTCCCCTACCATGATCGATAACGGGTCTTTCACCAATTGATCGAGGGTCAAACAGTCCCCGACCTCTAAATGCAACAAGTCACCGAACGTGATCGTCGTCTCCCCGAGCAGGGACACGACCTCGACCGACGAGTTCATCAACTGGGCTTTGAGCGGTTCTTTGCTGTTCCCGCTCGCATTGCGGCGATTGGCCTCTTGCATCCAGTAATGACTCGACAGTTTCGATAACACCGGCTCAATCGTCACGAACGGTAAGCAGACGTTGATTGTCCCGCTCACTTCGCCGATGGTGACACCGATTGAGACGAGGACGACCGTCTCGTTTGGCGAGACGAGTTGGAGGAACTGGGGATTGACCTCGACCGCTGTCATCTCTGACTTGATCTCGGCAATCGATTCCCAGGCGTCTCCGTATCCTGCAAACGCTCGTTTATATAATTGCGTCAAGATGCGCATCTCGATTTCCGTGAAGCTCTCGACTTTTTCAATCTCGACCCCGGGACCGCCGAGTAGGCGATCGAGCATCGCGTACGAGATGTTCGGATTCACTTCGATGATGAAACGGCCGTTGAGCGGCGGCGCTTCAATCAAGTTGATCATCGTCATGCTCGGAATGGAATGAATGAATTCGTCATAAGGAAGCTGTTCGACCGAGTTGACCGTGAACTGGACGTACGTCCGGAGCTGGGCCGAGAAGAACGTGGTCAGCATCCGTGTGAAATGCTCATGAATCCGGGTCAAGCTTCGGATTTGGTCTTTCGAGAAGCGGACCGCCCGTTTAAAGTCATACTGCCGGACTTTCCGCTCTTCTTCCTGGGCCAAAAAGGAGTCGGCTTCGACGTCGCCACTGCTTAACGCCGATAGCAAGGCATCAATTTCTTGTTGAGATAAGACTTCTCCCATGATGCCACCTCACTGTATGATTTTCTTCGTCATGTAGACTCGTTGGACCTCGCCTGACTCCAACAGTCCGTTTAATTGTTTGCGGAGCGACTGCTCAAACTTCTGCATGTCTTCTTTCGTCGTGAGCTTCGCTTTCGTCATGCCGGCCAAATCGCCGAGGATGACGTTATGCACTTGGAACTTTCGAAGTTCGAGATCTTCTTTCGTCTCCGCAGCATCCGTCACGATTGTGAACTGGACGTTGATGAAACGCTCATCTTGGATGTTCGTCGTCATATCGTCCGTCGTGAAGCTGCGTTCGGCCAATTCTTCGGCGGTGACAGGTTTCGTCTTCGCCGTCACGTTGTCCCCGAACAAGTATTTATAAGTCATGAATCCGGCCCCGCCCATGACGAGCAGGACGACTAGCAGGATGAGCACCATCTTCATGGCGCCGCCTTTTTGTTTTTCTTCACTCATCTTCTTCACCTCGTATGCCTATCGTTCCAACCAGACCGACCGAGGCATAGAACGCCGTCGTCCGGTCGATGATTTGTTGTTTCGTCTCGCGGACGATATACGTCTTTCCGTTATACAAGTGAATGATCGTATCGGGCTCGGCTTTGACCGTCTCGATGAACAAGGCATTCAGCACAAGTTCTTCACCCCGGAGCGTCGTGACGCGAATCATCAGCGTTTCAAGTTGACGAGTTCTTGGAGAATCTCGTCCGATGTTGTGATGATTCGTGTGTTCGCTTGAAAACCACGCTGCGCGACAATCATTTCTGTGAACTCTTCCGACAAGTCGACGTTCGACATCTCGAGGGCACCCGAGACGAGTTCGCCACGTCCATCTTGTCCAGGGATACCAATGTTCGGCTCACCTGAGTTTTGCGATTGAATGAAGTTGTTCGCGCCGACTTTTGACAATCCGGCGTTGTTGGCGAACGTGACGACTTGGATTTGGCCGACGACTGTCGAAGCTCCGGCGTTATCGACGTAGCTGACTTGTCCGTCTTTCCCGATTGAGAGCGACTTCGCACCGGCAGGGATGTTAATTCGGTCTCCTGTCATGCTGAGGACATACGCACCGTCTCCGTTGACGAGGTCTCCTGTGTTATCCGTATAGAAGTTACCGGCCCGCGTGTATTGTGTCTGGCCGTTCACGTCCAAGGCGAAGAATCCTTCTCCTGAGATCCCGACATCAAGCGCTCTCCCTGAGTTTTGCATGGCGCCTTGGTTATAGACGTTATCGACGGTCGCCATCGTGCCCCCGAGACCGACTTCTTTCGGGTTGACCCCACCGCTGACACCGTTTGCCGCTGTCGCACTACCGACTTGCTGACTAACGAGGTCTTTGAACGTGACCCGGCCCTTTTTATAGCCGAACGTGTTGACGTTGGCGATGTTGTTCCCGACGACGTCAAGCTTCGATTGGAAGTTCTTTAAACCACTGATTCCTGAGTACATTGCTCTTAACATGATGAATCCTCCTATGCTTGTTTGATGGAAGTGATGTTGTACACGTTGACGGACGTTCCGTCTTCAAGGTCGGCCACATAGCCGGCTTCGGTCTTCGAAATCGAGAGAACACGTCCCGAGCCTTTAATCGTCTCGGTTTCCGTTTCGTTTGTATAAGCGACCGTTTGCCCGATCATATTGCTGAACTCCGAAATCGAGGCCATTTGTCGATCGACGAGCGCGGAATCGAGTTGTTTCGAAATCGTCTGCATCTGTTCGAGAGAAGAGAACTGAGCCATCTGAGAGATGAACTCACGGTCTTCCATCGGTGACATCGGGTCTTGGTTGGCGAGTTGGGCGAGCAACAGTTTCAAGAACATGCTTTGATCGTATTGGTTCGTCGCTTTCGGCATCGATTGATCCGGTAGCGTATAGTCATTCGTCTTCGGCTGGATTGTCGTCATCGTCAGGGTCTCCTTTCGGTTGTTCATGGTGTTCCGGTTCAGGTTGGTCGAACTCATTGAAGCTCGAGTTTTTCGTCTCTAGCGCTTGTTGGGTCAAGTTGACCTCGACGCGGACGTTCGGGTTCGCGGGCTGGAGCGTCTGTTGCAACTGTCCTAGTTGTGATTGCAATAACTGCTTCGCCTCTTGGTTACTCGCAAACAGCTTGACGACGAGTTCTCCGTTCTGCCGTTCGAGTTTGACGACGAGTTCCCCTAACTGCTCCGGATAAAGACGGACCGTGAACACTTTCGACCCATCGGCCCCGCTCTTGAACGGTGCCCGGTGCAAGGCCGCTTCGATGCGGGCCTGCATGTTCTCAGGTAATGAGCCTTTCGAGGCGTACATCACCATCTCAGAGTCGATATTCGGTTTCGACCACGTCATGCTTTTCGGCATCCAGTCGGTTTCTTTGATCGGCTGTTGCATCTGTGCGGGTTGCGTTTCAGTTTGCGTCACACCGGGTAAAGATTTTGGGGTCTGTCCGAGCGTCCCTTTAAACTGCGCAACGACTTGCTGGATGATGCGCACGTTCTCCTCTACTTGATCGACCGGCACCGTTTGGACGAGTGTGTCCGTTTCTTTCTTCGTGAGCGTAAACGAGAGCGTCGGCGCCGCCGCTTGGCTTGTGATCAGTGCAGGGATTGCGTCCGGGGCCTTGGCCGTTGCAGGTTCCGGGGCGACTTGATTCAAAATTCCGATATAGGCATCCATGAACTTGCGATACGCATCGGCCGGCAACGACTTCAACCATTGCAGGCTATCCGGCTGTTGCAGCCACTGCTCTAACCGATTCGATACGTTCTCGAGCGGGAGCGATGCTTCGTCTTCCGGAACAGCCATAGCTTCAGGCGACGCGGTCGGCGTCGTTCCGAGCATGGCCGAGAGCAATTCTAAAAACTGTCCGGTCGGGGTCGCACTCGCGTCCCCGCCTTTTTGTGGTGCCCCTTGCATCGATTGGGCCAGTAAGGCGATATTCATCATCATGTCCTCCTTTCCAGTCACTGGAGCAACTGGGTGACGACGGCGGCCTGTTGGGCATCCATCCGTCCCAATATGTCGGCTTGTTGCTTCGGCGACAATTCCTTCAATAGGTTCGCTACTTGCGGACTCTCGAGTTCGTTCATGATGGCAGCGGCTTGTTTCGCTGACATCTCCTCATAGACACGAGACACGTCCGAGGTTTCTTCTTCGACCGCACTGGCCGTCGCCAATTCGGCGACGAGTCGGTCACGTTCCTGAATCAACTTCGAGACTTCTTCTTGTCTAGCCTTCACTTCGTTCGTCAACTCGGCGTTATCGGCCCGAAGCTTCTCAATCTCGGCATTCGCCACTTTCAAGCGATTCGCGGCATCAGTATCCACACCGGTCACGTTCACGTTCGTCTTCACTTTTTCTTCCGGCTCTTGTTTTGAACCGGTCTCTAGAAACGGGACCGATAACAACGGACGGTCCATCGCATAGTTCATGACGACAATCCCTCCAACGAGTAGAAAGATGGCCGGGACGAGAACGAGCGCGACCAATAGCTGTCTGCCTCGCTTCGTGTTGTCTTTTTCCATCGGTTTACTTCCCTTTCCCGTGATGAATCACTGCCAACTCATCGATGAAATGCTGTTCGATAAGCTTTGTCGCGGCCACTTCATCTTGACTGACTTTTTCATGCAACGTTACATATTTCTTTTCCTCGACGACTTTTCCGAGCAGACGTTCCTGCGACAAATGGTAGCGGTTACGCGCCTGCTGGACGACGAGTTGTTGTGTCTCGATTTGGCGTTTCAACCGTTCGCGTGTCTGTTCACGGTATTGCGACATGAGCAAATCAATGACGCCAGCTTGTTCGTCTTGACTCTTCATGAGCGACTCGTACGTCAACACGAGCCGATACAGCGTCTCCATCTCTGTCTCGAACCGCGCTTTATGTTGTCTCATCTCCGTCGCCGACTCTTCTTTCTCGTGTTCTGCGATCGGCATGATGCGCTCTAACAATAATCTGTTCATCGTTCACCTCGCACGATTTGGGCCAGGCGCTCTAACGATTCCTCGAGCGGGGCCTCTTCTTCGATGGATTGCTTTAAAAACGTCAACAAGTTCGGATACTGCTCGATGGCGGTATCGATGGCCGGGTTCGTCCCTTTTTTATAAGCACCGATATTGATTAAGTCTTCGGCATCCAAATACGTGGCCAGCCACCCCCGGAACGTCTGCGCGACCTCCCGATGCATCGGCGTGGCAATTTGGTTCATGACGCGGCTGATCGACTTCAAGACGTGTATCGCCGGGAACTGCCCACGGTTCGCGAGCGAGCGGTCCATGACGAAGTGTCCGTCTAAAATCCCGCGTACCGCATCCGCAATCGGCTCGTTCATATCGTCCCCGTCGACGAGGACGGTATAGAACGCCGTAATCGATCCTGTCACGGCGGTCCCGCTTCGTTCTAACAGTTGCGGCAACATCGCGAAGACGGAAGGCGTATACCCTTTAGACGTCGGTGGTTCCCCTGTGGCGAGTCCGATTTCCCGTTGCGCCATGGCGAACCGGGTCACCGAATCCATCATGAGGACGACTTCTTTGCCTTGGTCGCGGAAGTATTCGGCGATGGCTGTCGCCGTATAAGCTCCTTTCAACCGCACGAGCGGAGGTTGGTCGCTCGTCGCCACGATGACGACCGAGCGGGCCATCCCTTCTGGTCCGAGTTCTTTCTCGATGAACTCTTTCACTTCTCGGCCACGCTCTCCGATTAAGGCGATGACGTTGATGTCGGCCGATGATCGTTTGGCGATCATGCCGAGCAATGTCGACTTCCCGACGCCGGAACCTGCGAACAATCCGACCCGCTGTCCTTTCCCGACCGTCAAGAGACCGTCGATGACGCGAACGCCTGTCGAGAGGACGTCTAAAATGCGGGGCCGCTCAAGCGGGTTCGGCGGCTTACGAAGCACGTCGTAACGTGCGCCAGGCATTGCACCCTCACCGGACAAAGGACGGCCGAGACCGTCGAGCACTTGGCCAATCAACTCGTCGCCGACCGGCACTTGAAGCATCCGGCCTGTTCCTTTGACCATACATCCCGGTGCGATTTGGGTCGTTTCGCCGTAAGGCATGAGGAGGACGCGTGCCTCATTGAATCCGACAACTTCGGCTTCGACGTGTTGACCGGATGGTAGCTCGATCAAACAACGTTCTCCGATAAAAGCACTCGGTCCATTCGACTCGATCATCAGACCGACTACCCGACAGACGCGTCCGACTTTTCGAACGTACTCGTCATCGGGCGAGGACACAATCGACTCGAGCACGCGGTCAATAAGCGCCATCGGCCAGGACCTCCTCGATTTTGGAACGTACGCGATCAAAGCTATAGCTCAAATCGAGCTCATCCCCGTGATGAGGGGTCTCAATCCTTACGCTCGTCTCATCCAAGCCTGCATCCGCCCGGTATTTGATGCCCGGGCCGTCTGGAATGACCCAGTCCGCTTCAAAGCGTTGGATCGAGGCGAGTCGCGTTGGATGGACGTACACCGTCAATGATTCCGCATCGAGTTGACGGAGCAACTGTTCACGGACACGATCGGCGAACAACGCCTCATCGTTTCGGACGAGTTCTGTCGTCACGCGAGCGCTGACCTCGACGGCGAGGGCGACGAGCTGTTGCTCGGCGTCCCGCCATTTCGTGTCAAACAACTGCTCGAGTTCGACGCTGACCGTGTTTAAGCGGGTCGTCAATTCCTCATACTCGGCCTTGCCGTCCCGTCTTCCTTGCTCAAAGCCTGCGTCGTAGCCTTCTTGTCTAGCCGACACGAGCACTTCTTCCCGTAAGTCGGCGAGTTCTTGTTCCATCGCCGTGCGGCGCGCTTCGAGTGTGGCTGCTTGCTCGTCTAGTTTCGCACGCGTTTGGGCCAACCGCTCCCGCTCTTCATCCTGGTGTAGCATACTCACCGGCTCGAGGAACGGCTTTGAATCAATCCGTTGCGGCTCGAGTGGTGTCGCATAGTGGCGTTTGATTACGTTAGACAACGATGTCATCTCCTCCACCGCGGCTAATCACGATTTCTCCGACGTCTTCTAGGCGACGGATGATGCCGACGATACGGCTTTGTGCCTCTTCGACGTCACGCAACCGGACAGGCCCCATGAATTCCATGTCTTCTTTGAACGTTTCGACCATTCGTTGCGACATGTTTTTGAAGATGATCTGTTTGACTTCGTCGGACGAGACTTTGAGGGCGAGCAAGAGATCGTCGTTCGCCACTTCGCGGATAATCCGCTGAATCGCCCGTGAATCGAGTGTAACGATATCCTCGAAGACGAACATCCGTTTTTTGATTTCTTCGGCCAATTCCGGGTCTTCGATTTCAAGCGCATCGAGAATCGTGCGCTCGGTCGTACGGTCGACGCCGTTGAGCACTTCGACGACCGCCTCGATGCCACCAGACTGGGCATAATCTTGCATATCCGTTTGGGACAAGTTCTTCTCGAGAATCTGTTCAATCTCATGAATCACGTCCGGGTTGAGTCGGTCCATCGTCGCGATCCGCTTGGCGACTTCCGACTGAATCTCAGGCGGGAGCTCAGACAAAATTTGTCCTGACTTGACCGGTTCGAGATGCGCCAAAATCAAGGCGATCGTTTGCGGATGCTCGTTTTGGATAAAGTTCAACAGCTGTTTCGGGTCGGCCTTGCGGGCGAACTCGAACGGTCGGACTTGATGCGTCGAGGTGAGGCGGTGGATAAGGGCCATCGCCTTCTCTTCTCCGACCGCTTTCTCGAGCACCGTTTTCGCGAATCCGATGCCCCCTTGCGTGATATAGCTCTGCGCCATGGCGAGCTCGTGGAACTCGCCCATGATGGCTTCTTTTTGTTCGGATGATACTTTTTTCAACGCCGAAATTTGTAGCGTCAATTGCTCCATCTCTTCTTCGGACAGATGCTTGTAGACGCTTGCTGCCACTTCAGGTCCAAGCGAGATCATGAGCATGGCCGCTTTTTCTCGGTTCGGTTGTTTGGCGTAATTCACAGTACTCACTCCTCAGACATCCATGTACGGAGAAGTTTGGCGAACTCTTCAGGGTTGCTCTCTGCCAATTTCTCCAACTGTTTCTTCTTGACGGCCCCTTCGCCCCGTTCTTCGAGGTCGAGGTCCGGCACTTCGTCTTCATATGGGACTTCCCACTCGTTCGACTCGGCGACTGGTTCGCGGTTGCGCTTGCGCATCGCGAAGAACAAGAGCGCGAGCAAGACGACGGCACCGGCTGCGGCGGCATACATCCACCATTGGGTCGGTTGTTCGACCACGGCCGCTTCTTCCGTTTCTGCGAACGGACGTGAGACGACGACGACTTTCTGTTCAAGTTCCGCCTCAGTGAGTGCCTCTCCGGTCTTGGCGAGTGACGTCCGGATAATCGAGTACATCATCGTCTCGAGGTCACCCTCGAGTTGAGGGTCGATTGTCGTCGCCCCGTTCGGTGGTTCGACGATCAATTGGACGCCGAGGTCACGAATCGAGTACGGTGCGTTCTGAATCTGTTTCGTGATTCGGTTGACTTCATAATTGATGATTTCATGATTCTTTTCGCTCTCTTCTTCCCCAGTGCCCGTGGCGGCCGGGAAATTGACCGTATCGTTCTCGGCCGTCCCGGCAGCAGTCGCTGCGCCGGTTCCGCCTGTATACGCTTCAGCAATCCGCTCGGCCGAGGTGACGATGCCTTCCATGCTGTCCTCATTGACAGGTGTCACGAGGTTTTGCTCTTCAGCCGCTTGCGTCGTGTCGATATCGGCCGTGACCGAGACGAGCACGCTTCGTTCGCCGAGCAACACCGACAACATTTGTTGAATCTGTTGACGGACATCTTTCTCGACTTGGCGTTTCAAGACGAGCGGGTCGGTCGATGATCCACCGGCCGTCGTCGTCTGGTCTAAATCGTAATACGTGAAATATTGGTCCATGACCGATATGTTTTCAGGTTTCAAGTTCGGTACGCTCTTACTGATTAAATGATAGAGCCCTTTCACCGTCGCCGGCTCGAGATTCGTACCAGCTCCTAAATTTAAGACGATGGAGGCCGTCGGTTCACCTTGATCTTCGGCCAAGAAGACCGATTTCTCTGGAATCGAGATGATGACTTTCGCCTGGTTGATCCCTTCGATTTGCGTGATCAACCGTTCGAGCTCGGTCTGCATCGCGCTCCGTTCGATGACGGCCATCTCACGGTCCGTCGTTCCGAAGCCAGCGTTCTCGCTAAAGAAGCTATAATCGATTGCACCCGACTTCGGGATGCCTGCTGCCGCCAGACTGACTTTCAGTTGGTCGACTTGCTCACTCGGTACGTATACACTGACACCGTTCGAAGTCGCTTTAATCTCAGCCTTTACTCCGTCGGCCGTCAACTGTTCCGTCACCTCGCCCGCTTCTTGAGCGGACAGGTTCGTATAGAGCGGGGCCATGTTCGGGCGCGACAGCCAGACGGTCAAGAGCACCGCGACAAGAATCACGCCGACGATGACGAGACCCCAAATGATTTTTCGGTTCGTTTTCATCGTTTGAAGCGAACCGGTCAGTGAACCGAATCGTTCTTTTAACTTTTCATTCATCGCTACTCGTCATCCTCTACTTTAAACTTGCATTCGCATCATTTCTTGATAGGCCTCGACCGCTTTGTTCCGCACCTCTATGGCGAGTTGCATCGCAATCGATGACTCTTCGCTTTGAATCATGACTTGATGTAAATCGGCTTTCCCGACGGCGAGATCGGCTCGGGCCGAGCTCGTCGCTTGTTGGACGTCATTTAATGAGCGCATCGCCTCGTTCAAATACGTTCCGAACTGGGATGGCGTCTCTTTCACGGCCGGTGCGACTGTGGGTTGTGTGCCAATCAATTGAATGGGGTTAATCTGCATCCTCGATCACTCCTTATCCTTTACCAATTTCCATCGCTTTGACGAGCATCGCCTTCGTGGCGTTCATCGCGGCGATGTTCGCCTCGTACGACCGTGTCGCTCCCATCAAATCGACCATTTCTTTCAACAGGTCGACGTTTGGCATCTGGACATAGCCCCGGTCATCCGAATCAGGATGGCTCGGGTCATAGACGAGCTTGTACGGGCTCTCATCTTCCACAATCTGTGAGACTTCGACCCCGCCGCTGACAGCGGACAGCTGTTGGCGAAACGGTGCTTCCTGCATCACGGTCATCTTTCGCGTGTACGGTTGCCACTCCCCGTCGACTAACTTGCCGCGTGTCGTCTGGGCGTTCGCGATGTTCGCGGACACCGTGTCCATCCGTAACCGTTGCGACGTCAGTGCCGTCGCCGAGATATGAAAACTATCAAACATGCCCATCGTCAACGCCCTCCTCTAATGACGGTTTTGAGTCCGCCGAGCCGGCGGTTCAACTGTTCCATCATCGCTTCGTATTGGAGCTGGTTCCGTGCCAACTCGCTCATCTCGTAATCGAGATCAACGTTATTGCCGTCACTTCGCATCGCGCCTCCGGCCCGGTCCGTGATCGTCGTCGCCGAGCGCTCACTCGGACGACCGCCTGCCAGCTTGAGACGCATCTCGTTGTTCAGCGTCTGTTCAAACACGGCCTGCTTCGCCCGGAAGTTCGGGGTATCGATATTCGATAGGTTATGGCTGATGACTTTTTGATTTACGACCGAATGATTGATCGCTTGCTTCATTAATTGATAGTCGCTACCGATCCAGTTCATGCGTTTCACTCGCTTTCACTAAAAGAATGCATGTATATACCTTATTTGGAAAATCCACTATTTCATTGAAACAAATCTGTAACAGTGTTGAAAGATATTTTTATTAAAACAGGTAAATGCTGTCTTCTGTTTTTGTCGAATTTACGACGAATTCTGAAAATAATTACTTTTGCACTAAAAAAAGTCGCTCCCATTACGTCGGGAGCGACTTTGTAAGTCTAAAGTCCTAATTCGATAGACTTTCTAGTATTCATCAGTTGAATCTAGTTTATTTCAATTCGATTTCAACTTTTGTAATTCGAACAAGAAGTTGTCATTCAGTATCTTAATATACGTTCCTTTCATACCGAGAGAACGTGACTCGATGACACCCGCACTTTCCAATTTACGGAGTGCGTTAACGATGACCGAACGAGTGATTCCCACACGGTCGGCAATTTTGGAAGCAACTAGTAAACCTTCGTTGCCACCAAGCTCTTCGAAGATGTGCTCGATCGCTTCAAGCTCAGAATACGAGAGCGAGTTGATCGCCATTTGGACGACCGCTTTTTTACGGGCTGACGCCTCCGCTTCGGCCGCTTTCTCACGAAGAATCTCCATCCCTACGACGGTCGCGCTATATTCGGCCAAGACGAGGTCATCTTCCGTGAACTCGTTGTTGAGCCGACCGAGCACGAGTGTACCGAGACGCTCGCCACCACCGATGATTGGAACGATCGTCGTCATCGAGTCGAGGAACAACTCACGGTTCTCGACCGGGAACGCCGTATACTCACTGTCGATGCCGATATTTTCCGTCGTCTCTTTGACGTTGAACAAGTTTGAGGCGTATGGCTCCGGGAATTGACGGTCGACCAAGAACGCCTTCATGCGTTCGTTCTCGATTTGTTGTTTGATGGCAAAGCCGAGCAAACGGCCCCGACGACTGACGATGAACGTGTTTGCTTCGAGTACTTCGCGCATCTTATCCGCCATTTCTTTAAAGTCTACGTGCGCGCTTGCCTCTTGTTGAAGCATCGTGTTCAATTGGCGTGTTTTGTCTAGTAAGTTCATAATTCTTATTTTCCTCCCTGTATGTGCATACAGAATCTTATAGTATAAATTGGCTAAGGTCTCGATCTTCCGCAATCGAGCCGACTTTCTCTTTCACATAGGCCGGTGTGATTTGAACATGCGTTTGCGGCATGTCGGCCGCCTCGAACGACAAGTCCTCGAGGACGCGCTCCATAATCGTATACAGACGGCGGGCCCCGATGTCATCCGTCTCTCGGTTGACATGCGTCGCGATGCGCGCAATCTCTTCGATGGCTGGATGCGTGAACTCGACGCTAATTTCCTCCGACTCGAGGAGTGCCGTGTACTGCTTGATGAGCGCCTGGGACGGCTCCGTCAAAATCTTGACGAAGTCCTCTTCGGTCAGGCTGCTCAGTTCAACGCGAATCGGGAAACGTCCTTGTAGCTCAGGAATCAAATCGGACGGCTTCGCCATATGGAATGCTCCGGCGGCGATAAAGAGCACGTGGTCCGTCTTGACCGGTCCATACTTCGTGACGACGGTCGATCCTTCGACGATTGGCAAGATGTCACGTTGGACGCCCTCTCGTGAGACGCCGGCATGATCTTGCGACTTCGTCGCAATCTTGTCGATCTCATCGACGAAGATGATACCCATCTGCTCACTACGGCGCACGGCCTCGTCATGAACTTCGTTCATATCGAGCAAACTCTCCGCTTCCTCGGCGACGATGAGCGGACGTGCTTCGCGGACCGGCAACTTGCGTTTCTTCCGTTTCTTCGGCACGATTTGACCGAGCATGTCCTGCAAGTTCGATAAACCTTCCATGCCTTGTCCTTGGAACAAGTCGACGGTCTGCTTTTCTTCGAGATTGACCTCGATTAATCGTTCTTCGAGTTCACCGAGCTCGAGCAAGCGACGCAACTGTGCGCGGTCGGACGACTGCGTGTTCGCCGGCTCCTCGGTCTTTTGAGCTTGGCCGCCGAACAACGCCTCGAACGGGTTCGATGCGGTCGGTTCGACTTTGGCCTTGCCTTGCAAAGCGTCGAGGATGCGTTCCGTCGCAGCGACTTCCGCTTGCTCTTTCACGCCTTCTTTCTTCTCTTCCTTCACAAGACGGACCGACGCTTCGACAAGGTCACGGACCATCGATTCGACATCGCGGCCGACGTAGCCGACTTCAGTGAATTTGGTAGCCTCGACTTTGACGAACGGCGCGCCAACGAGTTTGGCCAAGCGGCGTGCGATTTCCGTCTTCCCGACACCGGTCGGGCCGATCATCAAGATGTTCTTCGGTGTCACTTCATCACGCAGGTCGGCACTCAATTTTTGGCGACGATAACGGTTGCGGAGTGCGATCGCGACGGCGCGCTTGGCATCCTTTTGTCCGATGACGAAGCGGTCTAGTTCCGCTACGATTTGGCGTGGTGTCAGTTCACGTTTCATTCAGAATCGCCTCCGATCGTTTCTACGATGACTTGGTCGTTTGTATAGACGCACAACTCTCCGGCAATCTCGAGAGCGGCGCGGGCTATGTCTTCCGCTGATTTCTCAGGCGAATGGCGTACGAGGGCGCGCCCGGCAGCGAGCGCATAGTTCCCGCCCGAACCGATCGCTAAAATGCCATCATCCGGTTCGATCACTTCGCCGTTCCCAGACACGAGCAGTAGGTGCTCACGGTCCATGACGATCAAAAGCGCTTCGAGTTGACGGAGCATCTTATCCCCGCGCCACTCTTTAGCCAGCTCGACGGCCGCACGCGGCAAGTTCCCGTTGTACATCTCTAGCTTCGATTCAAACTTCTCGAAGAGCGTGAATGCGTCGGCCACGCTTCCGGCGAACCCGGCGACGACCTTACCGCCGTAGAGACGTCGTACTTTTTTGGCCTTGTTTTTCATGATGACGGCGTTTCCGAACGTGACTTGTCCATCCCCGCTCATGGCACCATGCCCGTTGTGGCGGACTGCGAAAATCGTGGTTGCGTGAAACATCTGATGACCTCCTACTTTCTCGGATGTGTGGCTTGATAGACCGCTCGCAAGCGCTCCGTCGAGACGTGAGTGTAACGACCCGTCGTCGAGAGTGACTCGTGACCGAGCAACTCTTGGACGGCACGGAGGTCAGCCCCGCGCTCGAGCAGGTCCGTCGCAAAACTATGACGGAGCGAGTGAGGCGTCAACGGCTTATGCAGGCCGCCTTGCTTCCTCAGACGCTTCATGACGTAGCGAATTTGGTCTGTTGTCACTCGATTCCCTTTTTGACTGAGGAATAATGCCGTTTCTTGGGGGGAAGCGCATGTTTGGCGCACGTCGAGGTAACGATCGAGCGCCGCGATGGCGAACTGTCCGATTGGGATGTAGCGTTCTTTCTTCCCTTTCCCGACGACATGCACGAAGGCGAGGTCGGCATCGTAGGACGACACGTCCATCCCGCACAACTCGGCGACGCGCATGCCCGTCCCGTACAACATCTCGACGATGGCGACGTCACGGGCCCGCAGGAACGGATCATCTTGTCCGTCCGCGGTCGCGATGAGCTGTTCGACTTCGCTAGGCACGGCGAACGTCGGCAGCGTCTTGCGCCGTTTCGGAGACGTTAGGCCGTGGAACAGAGGCTCGACACCCGTCTCACGTGCCACAAATTTCCCGAATTGCTTGAGGCACGATACTTTTTGGGCGACCGTCGTCGTGGCGCTGTCGGTCTCATAAAGGGCATATAAATAACGCCGCGCCGACTGCACATCATACGGATCTTGATGTGTCGATTGGCAATAAGCGGCGTACTGGTCGAGCGTCTGCTCGTAAGAGCGTTTCGTGTGAGGAGACAGCCGGCGTTCGACTTGGCAATAGCGCAAAAATGACTGTTGATCGTCACCGAATCCCATTCTCTCGCCCCCTCGTTTTCAACTTAAAAACGCATGTTCTCGTCAAATCGAAATTAGCATAGCATACCCCGTCAGAGGTGACAATAGATAGCCCCTCAATAATCTGAAAATTTTCAAAGTGTTGTACAAATTACACAATTGAAATTTAAATTCACAAAAAAGGAGCCAAAAAATGGCTCCTTTCCCTTAAATCTCTTTATATTGCTGAATCGTTTCAAGGGCACGGTTCGCGTAACGTTCGTACCGTTCTTGTTTCTTCATCTTCTGCGGTGCATCCTCGAGCGACGGCACGAGACCGAAGTTTGCGTTCATCGGTTGGAAGTGCTTGCCGTCCGTCGTCGTGATATAGTGCGCCATCGAACCGAGCATCGTCTCGCGTGGCAAGACGACGAGGTCTTCACCGGCAATCAGTTTCGCTGCGTTAATCCCAGCGAGAAGTCCTGACGCCGCCGATTCGACGTACCCTTCCACACCGGTCATCTGCCCGGCGAAGAACAACGTGTCGCGTGTCCGCGCCTGATACGTCGGTTTCAACAGGCTCGGTGAGTTGATGAACGTGTTCCGGTGCATGACACCGTAGCGCACGATCTCAGCGTTCTCGAGACCTGGGATGAGTTGAAGGATCCGTTTCTGTTCGCCCCATTTGAGGTGGGTTTGAAAACCGACCAAGTTGAACAGCGTGCCGGCCGAGTTATCTTGCCGTAACTGCACGACCGCGTGCGGACGTTTGCCCGTCTTCGGATCTTCGAGGCCGACGGGTTTCATCGGTCCGAACAAGAGCGTCTTCTTGCCGCGTTGGGCGAGAACTTCAAACGGCATGCAGCCTTCGAAGTAAATCTCTTTCTCGAACTCTTTGAGCGGGACGACCTCTGCTTTGACGAGCTCGTCGTAGAACAAGTCGAACTCTTCTTCCGTCATCGGACAGTTGAGGTACGCCGCCTCACCTTTGTCGTAACGTGATTTCAAGTAGACCTTGTCCCGGTCGATCGTCTCGCCGTCCAAAATCGGCGCCGCGGCGTCGTAGAAGTAAAGGTAATCTTCACCTGTGAACGCTTTGAGCGAAGCCGAGAGGTCCGGTGACGTGAGCGGACCGGTCGCCATGATGACGATCCCGTCCGGAATCGCCGTGATCTCTTCGTTGTGCACGGTCACGTTCGGATGGTTCTTCAACGTGTCCGTCACGAATCCGGCGAAGTCATGACGGTCGACGGCGAGAGCGCCGCCGGCCGGTACACTTGCCGTGTCGGCCGCTTTCAAGATGAGCGAGTCGAGCGTGCGCATCTCTTCTTTCAAGACGCCGACCGCGTTTTGTAGCCCGTTCGCTCGAAGCGAGTTCGAGCAGACCAGTTCAGCGAATTGGTCCGTATGGTGTGCCGGTGTTTTTCGGACCGGTCTCATTTCATACAAATCGACTTGAATTCCGCGTTTCGCGAGTTGCCAAGCCGCCTCGGAGCCGGCGAGGCCCGCTCCGATCACAGTTACACGTTGCTGCAAAGTTAATCCTCCTCTAACTGATGTACCTCGGCATGGGTACAGTTCGTACATTGATATTTCACACCGTCTTTAATTTTTTTCTCGACCATCATCTTACCACATTCCGGACACGGTTTCGCGACCGGCTTGTCCCATGAGACGAACTCACAGTCTGGATAGTTCGAGCAACCGTAGAACAGACGACCCTTCTTACTGCGTCGTTCGACGACTTGTCCGTCTTTGCAGCTCGGACATGGGACGCCGATTTCGACTTGTACCGGTTTCGTGTTCGTACAGTTCGGGAAGTTCGAGCATGCCATGAATTTCCCGTAACGGCCCATCTTGATGACCATCGGCGAACCGCACACTTCGCAGTCGATGCCGGCCGGTTCATCTTTCACTTCGATTTTCTCAATCTCTGATTCGGCTCGTTTCAGACGTTTCTCGAAACTGCGATAGATTGGAGCGACGACTTCCGTCCATTCGACTTCCTCGTTCTCAATCGAGTCGAGGAGCGTCTCCATGTCGGCCGTGAACTGGACGGTGATAAAGTCGTTGAAGTACTCATCGATCATCTCGATGACGAGTTCGCCAAGTTCTGTCGGGACGAACTTCTTCTCTTCAAGGACCACATATCCGCGTTTTTGAATCGTATCGAGCGTCGGTGCATACGTCGACGGACGACCGATTCCGAGTTCTTCCATCGCCCGAACGAGACGCGCCTCACTGTAACGTGGCGGCGGCTGTGTGAAGTGCTGCTTCGGTTCGATTGTCTCGAACTTGACGAGGTCATCCACTTCGAGCGGTGGGAGCAACCCTTCTTTCTCCGGGTTCGTGTCTTCGATATCTTCATCTTTCGATTCGATATACACTTTCATGAAACCAGGGAATTTGACGGTCGACCCGTTGGCACGGAAAATCATGCCGTTCGACTCGACGTCGATTTTCACCGTGTCGAGGATGGCCGGCGCCATTTGGCTCGCGACGAGGCGCTCCCAAATCAACTTGTACAAGCGGAGCTGGTCACGCGACAAGTACGCTTTCACCGAGGCCGGGTCGCGTAACGCCGAAGTCGGACGAATCGCTTCGTGGGCGTCCTGGGCGTTCGCGGCTTTCTTCTCTTTTTGCTTCTGCAACGCGACGTACTCTTCTCCGAATGTGGATTCGATATACTCTTTCGCTTCCGCTTTCGCCAAATCTGAGATACGCGTCGAGTCGGTACGCATATACGTGATCAAACCGACGGTGCCTTCTTTCTTCCCGAGGTCGATCCCTTCGTATAGCTGTTGCGCGAGCATCATCGTCTTCTTGGCACGGAAGTTCAATTTACGAGCCGCATCTTGCTGGAGCGAGCTCGTCGTGAACGGGAGCGACGCGTTGCGCTTCCGCTCTTTCTTCGTGACGTCGATGACTTTGAATGAGTCGTCAATCGCTTTGAGCACCGCGTCGGCATCTGCCTCGCTCTTGAGCTCCATTTTTTTCCCGTCTTTACCATAAAACGAAGTCTCGAACGATTCGCCTTCATGGTTGAGGGTGAGTTTGATGGTCCAATACTCTTCTGGGTCGAAGGCATTGATCTCCCGCTCCCGGTCGATAATCATTTTAACGGCCACGGATTGAACGCGTCCGGCCGATAATCCTTTTTTGACTTTCTTCCATAGTAATGGGCTCATCCCGTATCCGACGAGACGGTCCAAAATTCGACGCGCCTGCTGGGCGTCGACGAGGTCATGGTTGATTTTACGCGGGTGTTTGAACGACTCTTTAATCGCATCTTTCGTGATCTCGTTAAAGACGACGCGACATTCCGTCGTTTCGTCGACACCGAGGGCACGTGCTAAATGCCAAGCAATCGCTTCCCCTTCGCGATCCGGGTCAGCCGCGAGAAAGATTTTCGTCGCTTTTTTGGCTGCCGTCTTCAATTCTTTCAAAACTGGGCCTTTGCCACGGATCGTGATGTACTTCGGTTCGAAGTCATGTTCCACGTCGACACCGAGTTGACTCTTCGGTAAATCGATGACGTGACCCATAGATGCCTTGACCGTGTAATTCGATCCTAAATAACGTTTAATTGTTTTCGCTTTCGCGGGTGATTCGACGATCACCAAGTATTTTGCCATACATCTGCTCCCCTTTTAGAGGTCATTTAAATCCCTACCATAATATTCATGTTGTCGATGGTTTGTCAACGTCCAATCCTTGAACATGTTAGAATTTGATCGGGAGTCGTCAATGGAATCGCCCCGTCTTCAATCAATTGATTCGGACCGGCCGCGAGCGGATCGAGCGGGCTACCAGGCACCGCGAATACCGTCTTTCCTTGCTCGAGGGCATGTCCGACCGTATTCATCGTCCCGCTCTTTTGACGGGCCTGGATGACGACGAGACGATCGGCAAGTCCGCTGACGAGACGATTTCGTTCTAAAAATTGAAATTTTTTGACAGGTGTTTCCGGTGTGTATTCCGTGAGGAGTAACCCGTGTCGCGAAATCCGCTCGAACAAGGGCAAATGGACCTGTGGATACAAGTGCGAAAAGCCCGCTCCGAGGATGGCGATGGTCGGCCGGTCATGTTCGAGCGACAGCTCATGGACGAGACCGTCGATGCCGAGCGCCCCACCCGAGATGGAGACAGTTTCTTCTATTAAAGGACGGAAATGTTCGACGAGTCGACGGCTGATACGATTCAATTCACGGCTTCCGACCAATGCGGTCGTTTGTTGATGTAGTACCTCTAAATCACCTCGATAAAACAAACAATATGGCGGATTCGGGATATGGAGCAGCGCGGACGGGAACAATTCATCCTCCCACGTCAAAAAACGGTCGTACGTGACCGTGGAACGAAGCGCCCGTTCTGCTTTGCTTCGGACGCTCGGATGGAACTGCTGCATGTTCATATGCGCGTGCGACAAGTAATGATGGACGAACTCGACCGGCAACCGTTCGGCTGCGAATCGAGCGATTGTTTGATTCATCACAATCACCTCTAAAAAAATGAGGGATGCCGCGCATCCCTCATTCCGAATGGTTTACGTTGTCGGTTGACCCGTCACGCAAGCTTCATACAAACCTTGTTGTTTCAACACCCGGATGAGCGTCTCTCCGATGACGGCAGGCGTCTCGGCGACTTCAATCCCGTTGGCGTTCAACGTCTTAATTTTCTCAGCAGCTGTACCTTTTCCGCCTGAGATGATGGCGCCGGCATGGCCCATCCGCTTGCCTTCAGGGGCTGTTTGTCCACCGATGAAACCGATGACCGGTTTCGTCATGTTCGCTTTCACCCATTCAGCAGCTTCTTCTTCAGCCGTTCCACCGATTTCACCGATCATGATGACCGCTTTCGTGTCCTCGTCTTCATTGAACGCTTGGAGCGTGTCGATGAAGTTCGTTCCGTTGACCGGGTCTCCACCAATCCCGACAGCTGTCGATTGTCCGATTCCGGCAGTCGTCAACTGATGGACCGCTTCGTATGTGAGCGTCCCTGAGCGCGAGACGATGCCGACGTGGCCTTTCGAGTGGATATAGCCTGGCATGATGCCAAGTTTCGCTTCCCCTGGCGTGATGATCCCCGGGCAGTTCGGTCCGATGAGACGGGCCGGTTTGTCCTCGAGGTAACGCTTCACTTGAATCATGTCGATGACCGGGATACCTTCTGTGATACAGATGATCAACTCGATGCCGCTATCGGCCGCTTCCATAATCGAATCGGCTGCGAACGCAGGTGGCACGTAGATGATTGACGCGTTCGCGCCAGTCGCTTCGACTGCCTCGGATACGGTGTTGAAGACCGGTACGCCGTCAAGGACGGTCGTGCCACCTTTACCAGGTGTCACCCCTCCGACCAATTTCGTGTTATATGCCAGCATCTGTTCGCCGTGGAACAGACCTTGTTTCCCCGTGATCCCTTGAATGATCACTTTTGTATCTTGATTCGCCCAAATACTCATGTCGTTTCCCCCTTATCGAACGAGTGCCGCGATTTTTTCTGCACCGTCAGCCATCGAGCTCGCCGAAGTGATCGCAAGTCCAGATTCATCGAGAATGCGTCGTCCCGCATCCACGTTCGTGCCTTCTAACCGGACGACGAGTGGCAAATCGAGACCGATTTCTTTCGTCGCCGCGACGATACCTTCAGCAATGATGTCACACTTCATGATGCCACCAAAGATGTTAACGAAGATTCCTTTGACTTGGTCGTCTGACAAAATCAATTTGAACGCTTCCGTTACTTTTTCTTTCGTTGCACCGCCGCCTACATCGAGGAAGTTAGCGGGTTCGGCGCCGTAATGCTTGATGATATCCATCGTCGCCATGGCCAAGCCAGCCCCGTTAACGAGGCAACCGATGTTGCCGTCGAGCGCGATATAGCTAAGGTCGTGTTTTGACGCCTCGACTTCACGCGGATCTTCTTCTGTCGTGTCGCGAAGGTCGACGATGTCTTTATGACGATAAAGCGCGTTGCTGTCGAAGTTGAGCTTCGCATCGAGTGCGATGACGTTGCCGTCTTTCGTCGTGACGAGCGGGTTGATTTCCGCGATCGTGCAATCTGTCTCGACGTACACTTTATACAATTTCATGACCATGTCGCTGAATTTGTTGACGAGTTTGGTCGGCACTTCCATCTTGAACGCGAGACGGCGTGCTTGGAACGGACGGAGTCCGACGACTGGGTCGACGACTTCTTTATGAATCTTTTCAGGTGTATGTTCAGCGACTTCCTCGATGTCCATACCGCCTTCTGATGAACCCATGATGACAATTCGGCCGATCGAACGGTCAAGCACAAGTCCTAAGTAAAATTCTTGGTCAATGGCAGAGCCTTCTTCAATGTAAAGGCGTTGCACGACTTTTCCTTCTGGTCCAGTCTGATGCGTGACGAGCGTCTTGCCGAGAATCTCTGACGCGTACTGTTTGACTTCTTCATCTGACTTCGCAAGTTTGACACCGCCGGCTTTACCGCGGCCTCCTGCGTGAATCTGAGCTTTGACAACTTTTAGTTCACCGTCTAGCTTGGCGGCGGCTGAGACTGCTTCTTCAACCGTGAACGCTGGATAGCCCGTAGGTACGGCCACTCCAAACGCCCGAAGCAATTCTTTCGCCTGATACTCATGGATATTCATTTCGTTTCCCCCTTAGTCCCCTTTAATATCGGCACGTCTATTGTAACGAAAAACTGAAAGCGCTGTCTATCGTTCTTGCTTTAAGTTTTCATCTTTTTTTCACATCTACCCCTAGACATCCTCGATTTTTCCTTGTTCCATCTGATAAAGAAACACGAAAAGCTCGGCGATGACCTGGTACAGGTCGTCTGGAATCTGCTCTTCAATCTGTAGCGCGGACAAGAGTGACAGTAAGGCCGGGTCCTCATGAATCGGCACACCGTTCGCTTGCGCGAGCGCGAGCATGCGCTCGGCGACGAGTCCGCCCCCTTTGGCGACGACGCGCGGTGACTCCATCGATTGCTCATAGGACAAGGCGATGGCTTGTTTGCGATCGGTCATACGCGTTGGTCCACCTTTCCGAGTGGGGCGAACGTGTCCGGCACCGTTTCACGCTTTGCTTCGAACGAGAAGCGGGACAGCTCATAGCCGCTCGCTTCGAGTGCCCGACCGAGCAACGGCTCGTAGGCGTTGACGAACGGACTCAAGTCATGTTGCTCGTTGAACACTTTAACCGACACGTGCCGCTTCTGGACGAGCAAATCGATGCCCGTCTCTCCATACTTCGGGGTCTCGAGGAATAGAACGATACGGGCGTGGTCGGAGTCGATGACCTCGCCTTTCGGCGCCTCGAGACGGAACCGCACTTGTTCAAATGGTCCTAAATGCGGTATGTGAAATGCTTGAACGACGAACGGCGGGGCCTGAACGGCGTTGAACGTCTCCTGGGCCCGGACGAACTGTTCGAACTTCGGGTCGCCTTTCGCTTTGAACAGCTCGCCGACGAGTTGCTTCACGTCAGCCCCGGCCCCGCTCTCGAGCAGTTGCCGACCTTGCGCCTGGAGCGGCTCGGGCGTAGCGAGTGGTTGGCGAGCCAGGCGCCCGAGCTCGCTGCCGAGCTGGGCGAGCGGTGACCGTTGGGCCTGCTGCGCCTCGATTTGTTGCGGCACGACCTTCAAGACGAGTTTCGGTTCGAGCTCGGTGACGACCATCTTGTACGTCACGTTCTCTTTGACGTCGGCGTTCACCCCGACCCGGAACATGCCTTGCGGCAGCTGCATGACCGCCTCGCCTCCCGGCAACAGTTGGAGCACCCGGCCGACGACCGTATTGCCGACGAGCAGTTGCCGTGAATTTTGTTCGGTGACCTTGAACGGCAGGACGCCTTGGTGATCGATGCGCATCGTTTCCCCTCCTACATCTGTTTAATCGGTGCGAACGACTTCCGGTGAATCGGTGTGATGCCGTGTTCCGCGAGGCCGGTCAAATGGTCTTTCGTGCCATAACCCGCATTCCGCTCGAACCCGTACCCGGGATAGAGAATAGCGTAATCCTCCATCATGTTGTCGCGCACGACTTTGGCGACGACGCTCGCCGCCGCAATCGAGACACTCCGGGCATCCCCTTTGATGAGTGACTGCTGCGGGATGTCGAGGTCGAGGCGCATCGCGTCAATCAACAGCGCATCGACCGTTCCGAGCTGCCGGACCGCTTCCACCATCGCCAGTTTCGTCGCCTCATAAATATTGACCTGGTCAATCACGTCAGCGTCGACGATGCCGACACCGACCGATGCCTCGTCCATGAGGATGCGGTATGCCAGTTCCCGCGCCCGTTTCGACATCTTTTTCGAATCGTTCAGGCCGGGATGATAAAACCCTTCCGGCAAGATGACGGCCGCCGCGACGACTGGTCCCGCGAGCGGCCCTCGACCGACCTCGTCGACGCCGCCGATGAGACCGAACCCTTGGGCCTTCCAATCGTCTTCGAACGCCTGACGGGCCGTATAGTCGGCACGGAGGGCATGTTCTTGTGCGAACTGTCGCTCCCGTTGCCGGATGAGCGTCTGGACGCCCGTCCGCGGGTCGTCTTTCAACTCGGCCCGTACCTGCTCCCACTCTTCATATCGGACCGTCTGTAGCCGTTGTTTAATCGCTTGAATCGTCATTCCGTTCCTCCTATTCAAAAAAGCCCTGTTTGCACAGGACTTCACGCCATGTCATGGTCGGCCGGCGTCTCGAGGGAGACGCGTCCGATTTTCTCATGACGCAGTTCGTTCAATAGTAATTCGCTCGCTTTCTCGAAATCGACGTAACCGCCGCTGAGGAGTCCACGTTTCTTCCCGATCAATTCGAGCAGTTCGACGGCATCTTCCGGCAATTGATCGATTTTGAATCGCTCTTTCAACTGGTCCGGATAGCGGGCCGACAGCTCGCGGGCCGTGTAGAGCGCGATATCATCAAGGTTCAAGATATCATCCTTGATGGCACCGGTCGCCGCCAAGCGATAGCCGACCATCTGGTCCTCGAACTTCGGCCAAAGAATCCCTGGCGTATCGAGCAATTCCATCTCGCCGCCTTTCATCTTGATCCATTGCTGACGCTTCGTGACACCCGGACGGTCGCCGGTGACAGCGATGTTACGTCCGGCGAGACGGTTGATAAGCGTCGACTTGCCGACGTTCGGGATGCCGATGATGAGCGCGCGGATCGGGCCGGGGTTCCGGCCTTTCTCACGCATGCGGTCATGCTTCTCTTGCATGAGCTTCTCGGCGCCCGACATGAGCTGTTTCAAGCCTTTGCTATGTTTCGCGTCGACGGCGACGACCTCGATGTCATCGCGCTTCAAGGCGCGGAGCCAGGCGTCAGTGACGACCGGATCGGCCATATCGGCTTTATTCAAGACGATGAGACGCGGTTTGCCTTCCGTGATCTCATCGACCATCGGGTTACGGCTCGATTGTGGAACACGTGCATCGACGAGTTCGATGACGACATCGATGAGCTTTAACTTTTCTGTTACTTGTCTTCGTGCCTTGGCCATGTGGCCAGGGAACCATTGAATTGCCAAACAAACACCACCTTATTCTTGTACGGTCCCGAAATCACCGAGCGGCCAGAACACGAAGTTCGTTTTGCCGACGACGTCCTCTTTCGGGACAAAGCCGATTTCACGGCTGTCTTTCGAGTTTTGACGATTGTCACCCATGACGAAGTACGAGCCTTCAGGGACGACCGTCTCGCCCGTCACTTGTTCGAGCGTAAAGTTTTCGGTAAGAGGAAAGCCGTTCATCTGTGCCTGGAAATCCTCTAAATACGGTTCTTCGACCGCCTCATCATTCAAATAAAGCGTGTCGTCCCGATATTCGAGCGTGTCGCCAGGAATGGCGATGACGCGTTTAATATAGTCTTTCGATTCTGTCGCGTGGAAGACGATAATATCGCCCCGGTCGAGCTCACCGACGTAGTTCGAGATTTTGCTGACGATCATGCGATCGGCATTTTGGAGCGTCGGCATCATCGACTCTCCTTCGACGATGACAGGTACAAAGATGAACGTCCGGATCACGAACGCGATGACGAGCGCAACGACGATCGCCTTAAGCCAACTGAACACTTCTTTCAACTTGCCTCACTCCTCTGTCCGTTTGAACTTATTGTACTAGAAAAAAAGAAGCTTGTCGCAAGCGACAAGCTTAATCCCCATCTTAACGACGGATTTCTTTAATACGTGCTGCTTTACCGCGAAGGTTGCGGAGGTAGTAGAGTTTCGCACGACGGACTTTACCGTAACGAACGACTTCGATTTGCGCGACACGTGGTGAGTGAAGCGGGAATGCACGCTCAACACCTACGCCGTAAGAAATCTTACGAACTGTGAATGTTTCGCCGATGCCGCCACCCTTACGCTTGATGACTACGCCTTCGAAGATCTGGATACGCTCGCGCGTTCCCTCTACGACTTTAACGTGGACACGTACTGTGTCACCAGGACGGAAAGCAGGTACGTCTGATTTGAATTGTTCTTCTGTGATTTCACGGAACAGTTTTTGTGTGTTCATGAATAGTTCTCCTTTTTCTTCAATGTTCATATCTTCATCTGCCCAAGCATCCAACAGCGGAACATCGGTAATTGGTGGGGTTAACCCACATGCTCAAACATAGCACAATTCGGTCAATCGCGCAACGATTCAATGAATTTTTTATCTGCCTTCGACAGTTCGATGCGCTCGAGCAGGTCCGGTCGCCGGCGATACGTGCGCAGGAGCGACTGCTCTCGGCGCCACGCTTCGATTTTGGCGTGATTGCCCGACAAGAGGACGTCAGGCACCTTCAGACCACGGAACTCCGCTGGGCGTGTATAGTGCGGATATTCGAGTAGCCCTGTCGAGAACGAGTCATCTTCATGGCTCGCCTGATCGCCGAGTACTTCCGGGATGAGACGGACCGTCGCATCGATCATGACCATCGCGGCGAGCTCACCGCCAGTCATGACGAAGTCACCGATTGACACTTCGTCCGTCGCGAGCTCATCATGAATCCGTTGGTCGAACCCTTCATAATGGCCGCATAAAAAGATCAAGTGTTCCTCGGACGCCCATGCTTCCGCCATCTGTTGGTCGAAACGGCGTCCGGTCGGCGTCGTGACGATGACGCGGGGACGCTTCTTGTCGATGGCGTCGAAGGCGTCAAAGATCGGCTGCGGGGTGAGCAACATGCCCGCCCCGCCTCCGTACGGGTAGTCGTCGACCTTATGGTGTTTGTTCGTCGAGAAATCACGGAAGTTCGTGAACGCCATCTCGACTTGTCCGAGGGTACGGGCCCGTCCGACGATTGAATGATCGAGCGGGGCGAACATCTCGGGGAATAACGTTAAAACATCAATCTTCATCGTCAATCATTCCCGGAATCGGGGTGATGACGACACGTTTCGCCTCGACATCGATGTCGTTCACGACCGATTCGATGTACGGGATGAGGGCGTCCGACTTGCCAGGGCGTTTGATGACCCAGACGTCGTTGGCACCAGTCTCGAAGATATCGTCGACGACACCGATGACCTCACCGTCGACGACGGCCTCGCAACCGATAATCTCATGATAGTAAAACTCATGCTCCGGTAACTCGTGAACGTGCTCGACGTGAACGTATAGTTTCATCCCTTTATACTTCTCGACGAGATTGATATTCTCAAGCCCTTTGAACGTCACGAGATGGAACTGCTTATGCGGACGATACGTCGTCACCTCGAACGGGAGCTTCTTGCCATCGACGTCCAAATAGAGCGTCTCGCCTTTCTTGAAGCGTTCGGCCGGGAAATCGGTCGCGGCGAGCAACTTCAGTTCCCCTTTCAAGCCGTGGGTATTGGCGATCTTACCTACGTATAACCATTCCATTGTTATGCCTCCTCAAAAAAATGGGCCGACCTCATAAAAGGTCGGCCACATCCTTACTTCGCGTTTTTCGCGTTGTGGAATTTCTCCATGATCCCTGCTTTAGAGAACAAGTTACGTACTGTGTCAGATGGCTTCGCGCCGTCTGCCAACCATTTGAGAGCGAGTTCTTCGTTGATGCGAACTTCTGCTTCTGGTTTTGCAACCGGGTTGTAGTGACCGAGTTGCTCGATGAAACGGCCATCACGTGGTGAACGTGAATCAGCTACAACGATCCGGTAGAAAGGTGATTTGTTTGCGCCCATGCGCTTGAGACGAATTTTAACTGCCATGGTAATATACCTCCATCATGTGTTTAAGAATTGACAACTTTAATAGTATACTGTTTTTTTGCCCGACTGACAAAAGTTTTCTTAGAAGAACGGAAGGCCGAGACCTTTTTTCTTCCCTTTCATTTGTCCTGACATCTGCTTCATGAGCTTCTTCATGTCATCGAACTGTTTGATGAGACGGTTCACTTCCTGGATGGAACGACCGCTCCCTTTTGCGATCCGCTTGCGACGACTCGCGTTGAGCACTTCAGGATTGGAGCGCTCATGCTTTGTCATCGAGCGAATGATCGCCTCGACATGATCGAGTTGCTTCTCGTCGATTTGGACGTTCTTCAACCCTTTCATCTTACCTGCACCAGGTAACATCGAGAGCAATTCATCAATTGGGCCCATGTTTTTCACTTGACCCAACTGCTCGATAAAATCATCGAACGTGAACGATGCATCGCGAATTTTGCTTTCAAGCTCCTTCGCAGCATCTTGGTCCATCTGTGACTCGGCTTTTTCAATGAGTGTGAGCACGTCCCCCATCCCAAGAATCCGTGACGCCATGCGTTCCGGGTGGAATGGTTCGAGGGCATCCAACTTTTCACCGAGACCGACGAACTTAATCGGCGCTCCCGTGACTGCCTTGATTGAAAGGGCTGCCCCACCACGTGTATCACCGTCGAGCTTTGTGAGCACGACGCCGGTGATTCCGAGTTTCTCATTGAAGCTGTCGGCCACATTGACCGCATCTTGACCCGTCATCGCATCGACGACGAGGAAGATTTCATTTGGTTTGGCAATCGTCTTCACGTTTTCGAGTTCGCCCATGAGCGTCTCGTCGATGTGAAGGCGACCGGCCGTATCGATCAACACGAAATCGTGATGATTGGTTTTGGCGTACTCGAGCGCTTTTGTGACGATTTCTTCCGGCTTCACTTGGTCGCCAAGTGAGAACACCGGTAAATCGAGTTGCTTGCCGAGTGTCTCGAGCTGTTTGATGGCCGCGGGCCGATAAATATCCGCCGCGACGAGAAGTGGACTCCGGTTATGCTTTTTGCGAATCAAGTTCGCGAGCTTCCCGGTCGTCGTCGTTTTCCCCGCACCTTGTAACCCGACCATCATGACGACTGTCGGTGGTTTTGGGTTAAATGTGATCGGGACGACGTCGCTTCCCATCAAAGTCGTTAGCTCTTCATGAACGATTTTGACAACTTGTTGGCCCGGTGTCAACGATTTCATGACGTCTTGGCCGATGGCCCGTTCTTTCACGTCGTTGACGAACTGTTTGACCACTTTGAAGTTGACATCGGCTTCAAGGAGAGCGAGACGAACTTCTCTCATCATCTCTTTGACATCTGCTTCGGAAATTTTACCTTTCCCCCGCATTTTCGCCAGTGTCGATTGCAACCGTTCGGATAATCCTTCAAATGCCATGCTTCAGCCCCCTACTCTAAATTCTCAAGCGCCGAAATCGTTTCCGTCGCGTCGGGCGAATGCTCGACTTGACGTTTGAGCGTCTGAAGCAGTTGTTGCCGCTGTTCGAACTTCTCGAACAAGGCCAACTTCTCCTCATACTGCTCAAGCATTGCTTCGGTACGCTTTATGTTATCGTAGACCGCTTGACGGCTGACTTCAAACTCTTCCGCAATCTCTCCGAGCGAGTAGTCATCTAGGTAATAAAGAGACATATAGTTGCGCTGTTTCGGTGTGAGTAGTGCTTGATAAAAATCGAACAAGTAGTTCATTCGATTCGTCTTTTCGAGCGACATGACCTCCACCTCCACATGTTAAGTGAAATCCCTTTACAACTACCAATAGTACAGCCGTCCCTAGCTCTTGTCAAGTTTTTTTCTTAACAGAGAAACTTAGGCGAGGTCATCGTTTGTCTGTTGTTTTTCTTCGAAGATGTCCCCGAATAATCCGTATACGAACTGTTCCGGGTCGAACGCTTGTAAATCATCGATTTTCTCGCCGAGCCCAACATATTTGACTGGAATATCGAGCTCGTTTCGAATCGCGAGCACGATACCGCCTTTGGCCGTGCCGTCGAGCTTCGTCAAGACGATGCCGCTCACGTTCGTCGCTTGTTTGAACGCTTTCGCCTGGACCATCGCGTTCTGCCCTGTCGTCGCGTCAAGCGCGAGCAACACTTCATGCGGTCCGTTCGGCACTTCACGCTCGATGACCCGCTTCACTTTTTCAAGCTCGTTCATCAAGTTGACCTTGTTTTGCAAACGTCCGGCCGTGTCACAAATCAAGACGTCGACACCGCGTGATTTCGCTGCCTGGACGGCATCGAACACGACCGCGGCCGGGTCCGAACCTTCGGCTTGACGGATGACCGGGACTCCGACGCGTTCGCCCCATACTTGGAGCTGGTCGATGGCACCTGCCCGGAACGTGTCGCCCGCCGCAAGCATGACCGAACGGCCTTCCGACTTCAATTGATGGGCGAGCTTGCCGATCGTCGTCGTCTTGCCGACGCCGTTGACGCCGACGAACAAGATGACCGTCAATCCGTCTTGCATGTTCAACTCACGGTCCGACTCGTCCTCTTGGAGTCGCTTCGCCACGACTTCGACGAGCGCATCGCGGACAGCGACCGGATCTTTCAAGTTGCGGCGCTTCACTTCTTCTTTCAAATCTTCGACGAGGTCCATCGTCGTCGTCACCCCGACGTCCGCCTGGATGAGCAGATCCTCGAGTTCATCGAAGAAATCCTCATCGACTTCGCGGAACCGATAGACGAGATCGTTGACGGCATTCGCGAACCCGTCGCGGGTCTTTGTCAATCCATCGGTAAACTTTTGTGACGCTTCTTGCGTCGAGGTCGTCAATTTATCTTTTAGCTTCTTAAAAAAACTCAACTTAATTCCTCCATCTCTTCTTCCGTCTCAACGACGCGCTTCGCTTCAGATAGTTCGACCGAAAGCACCTCGGAGACCCCGTTTTGTTGCATCGTCACGCCGTAGAGCGTATCCGCCGCCTCCATCGTCCCTTTCCGGTGCGTGATGATGACGAACTGCGTATCAATCGACAGCGTCCGGATATACTCCCCGAACCGATGGACGTTCGCCTCATCGAGCGCTGCCTCGACTTCATCGAGCACACAGAACGGCACCGGACGCGTCTTCAAAATCGCGAATAAGAGCGCGATCGCTGTCAAGGCCCGTTCTCCCCCCGAGAGCAGACTGAGCGTCTGCAGTTTCTTCCCGGGTGGTTTGGCGACGATATCGATGCCCGTATTGAGCAAGTCGGACTCGTCGACCAATTTCAAATCGGCCTCGCCGCCACCGAACAGTTCCTGGAACGTCTGTTTGAAGTGACCGCGGACGAGCGTATACGTCTCTTTGAACAATCGTGTCACTTCACGGTCCATCTCGTTGATGATGTCGTACAAATCCTCTTTGGCGCTGACGAGGTCGTCCCGCTGTTCAGACAAGAACATGAACCGCTCATTGACGAGGTCGAACTCTTCAATCGCATTCAAATTGACCGGACCGATCTCCTCGATTTGGCGGACGAGCAGTTTGAACTCCTCTTTCGCCTCATCGAGCGGGATCGTGAGCGTCGGCAGCAAATCGAAGACGAGTCCACGTTCGTCGAGCGCATCGAGTTTCCACTTCCGTTTCAACTCCAGTTCGTTCACGTCGGTCTCGAGTTTACGGACGTCCGCATCGAGTCGACGACGCACGTCCGTCGCCTGTTGTTCGCGCTGCCTTAGAATTCGGTATGATTCTTCTTCGGCATGGAGCTGGTTCAACTGTTGCGTCAGGCGCGCTTTGAGCGCATCCATCTGTTTGACCGCCTCGACATGTTCGAGCTCGAGTTCGGCTGAAGAGACGACCCGGCCGCTCGCCACATGTTCGAGCTCACGTTCGATTTGATGAAGGCGTGCCGTCTGTTTGGCGACCTCGGTCTCGAGCCGTTCGACTTCCGAGCGGACCCGGTCGAGGTCGAGCGTGTGCCGTTGGCGATCGAGTTCGTTTTGACGGATGGCTTCTTGCAGTTGCCCCGTCGTCGCGGCACCTTTCGCCTGCTCACCGCGGAGCGCCTCGAGCTCGGTCCGAATCGAGGCTTGCAACGCATCGGTCGCCTCGAGCTCTTGTGCGAGCCGCGTCAATTCGTTCGTTGCGGCTTCAATCGTATGGGCATAGCGGGCCATTTCATGATCGAACAGTTCAAGTTGCGCCTTGGCGTCTTGTGACACCCTCTCCAAGCTTCGGTACGCCTGTTCCGTCGACCGGAGCGTCTCTTCGGCCTCGCGCTTCTTGAGTCTGATTGACTGGAGCGACTCCCGCAACCGGGACATCTCATCGGTATACGTCGTCACGCGCAACTGTTGCTCATGGAGCATGGCCAGCCCTTGCGTCAATCCGTGCTTCAAGTCATCGAGTTCACGCGATTGCGTGAACAAGGCGACGCCTTGCTTCCGGCTACCCCCGGTCATCGAACCGCCGACGTTGACGATGTCCCCGTCGAGCGTGACGATGCGATAGCGATACCCGGTCGTCTGGGCGATCCGGTTGGCGACTTCGAGTGAGCTGGCGACGATGACGGCACCGAGAAGGGACCGTTTCAATTTGTCATAGGCCGGGTCCGTTTCGACGAGGTCGGCGGCGATGCCGACGAATCCGTCGAGCGATTCGAGCCGGTGCGCGACTTCACTCGGGACGTAACGTTCCTTCACGCTCGTCATCGGCACAAACGTGGCCCGTCCAGCATTCGCCTTCCGTAGCCGGTCGATTTCTCGGCGACCGACCACATCCGTCTCGACGACGATGTGTTGTTGCGTCTGACCGAGCGCCGTCTCGATGGCGGCCTCGTAGGACGGGAAGACGCGAATCAATTCCGCGACCGCACCGAGCACGCCCGGCCCCCGTTCTTTCAACACGAATTTGACGGCATGGAAATAGCCTTCATATGACTGCTTCATCCGCTCGAGCAATTCGATGCGGTCCTCGGTCTTCTGACGCCGGCGGTCGAGGTCGTGGTATGACTGCTCGGCCCGAGCCAGCTTGTCCCGCAGTGTCGTCTCTTGTTCGGTCAAATCGGCTTCTTGCGCGAGCAGCGTCTCCCACGTCGTCCGCGCTTCGTCGAGACGAGCCTGCTCGGCCTCGAGTGAAGCCGTCTGTTCGGTCCGCACATCGAGGCGATCCTTATTCTCACGCAGGAGGCGGGCTTTCGCTTCCTCGGCTTGTTCGATATCCCGGCGTTCCCGCTTCTGTTGATTGCTGAGCGTGGCGCGAGTCGTCGCCAGTTCGAACGCCTCGCCTTGGAGCTGTTCGATTTCCGCGTTAAAATCGCGTGTCGCTGCCGTCAATTGTGTGTCGAGTTTGACGCGTGCCGATTCGACGGTATGTAACGCCTCGGTTTTAGACGCCAAATCCGCCTCGGCCACGTGCAATTTCTGCGTCAACTGTTCGGCCTCTTCGGCCAACTCGACCCGCTGGCGCTCGAGACGTTCTTTCGTTTCCGCCCCGTGCTCTTCCCGGGCTTTCGCGAGCTTGATTTCGCCGGTCAATCGTTCCAGTTCGGTCGCCTGCGTCCGTTCGTCCTGGTGGAGCGTATCGAGCGTTTCCCGATCGACGGCGAGTGTCGCCTCGAGCTCCGTCCGTTCCGCCACAATCGCGTTCAACGCGCCGTCTTGCTCGGCGAGATGGGCGGACGCCGTCCCGAGTTGTTCGTTCGTACGGGTGATTCCTGTTCCGAGTTCCGTAATCTCGGCACCGAGAATACCTGTCTCGAGCTCATCGTGCCGAGCTTTTGCGACTTGATACTCACGGGCGAGCGCGGCTTGTTCACGGAGCGGTTCGACCCGGTCGGCGAGTTCATACAAGATATCGTCGACGCGGGACAAGTTCAATTCAGTGTCCTGCAGTTTCCGTTCCGCTTGTTTTTTACGCTGGCGGTATTTCAAGACACCGGCCGCTTCTTCGATGACGGCCCGGCGGTCTTCCGGTTTCCCGGAGATGACCTGCTCGACCCGGCCTTGGCCGATGATGGCAAACGCATCACGCGACAGACCCGTATCCATGAACAGGTCAATCACATCTTTGAGACGGCACGGCTTCTTGTTCATAAAGTAGTCGCTGTCGCCGCTCCGCGTGACACGGCGCGTGACGCTCACTTCTTCATACGGCAGCCGCAAATGGGCGTCCGTATTGTCCAACACGAGCGTCACTTCGGCGACGTTACGATGGTTCTCCCCTTCACTGCCGGCAAAGATAACATCTTCCATTTTCGCTCCGCGGAGCGATTTGGCCGACTGCTCACCGAGTACCCAGCGAACAGCGTCCGATATATTTGATTTTCCGCTCCCGTTCGGTCCAACCACGGCTGTGACGCCGGGACGAAAATCCAGTTCAATCCGCTTGGCAAACGATTTAAAGCCAGCGAGTTCGATTCGTTTTAAGTGCATCGTGACCATCCTATCCTCAGTAAGCATTCATTTGTTTATTTTACCACAGTTGCCAGTTCGTCAAAATGCTAGAATCATGCTATTCTAAAAAGAACTGTAGAAAGGGGTACGACCGATGACTAACGAACAAATGATTGAGGAAATTCTCGACAAAATGAACATCATCAACCGCGGCGCCATCAAAGCGGAAGAATATAACCGTGCCGACGCCTCGGCCGTCAAAGAGATTTACGACTACGTGATGAATCGTTCATCGTTGTCGATTTCTGAAGTGGATGGAATCGTCGAAGAACTCGGGCAATTGACGTAACTAGATGATACAAAAAGGAGTGGACCCGTTGAGAGGTCCACTCCTTTTGTGTTAGAGGCCGGCGTATTGCCGATTGAATTCGATTAACGCTTCTTTCGCCGCAAGCTGCTCGGCTTCTTTCTTCGATCGGCCGATGCCTTCCCCGACGATGTCGTCAGACAGACGGGCGTGGGCGACGAACTCCCGGCTATGGGCCGGCCCGCGCTCTTCGATAATCGTGTACGAGACGGGCCCGAGCCCTTCGCGTTGCACGCTCTCTTGGAGCTGGCTCTTATAATCAGTCTGTTCTTCAAACACACCGGCTAAGACTTTCGGAAAAACCGCTTCGGCGAGGAACTGTTCGACTGGTTCAATCCCTTGGTCCAGATAGAGCGCACCGATGTAGGATTCGAACACATCGGCGAGTAACGCCGGACGCTTGCGACCGCCGGTCAACTCTTCGCCTTTCCCAAGCAAGATAAAATCAGAGAAAGCATAGGCTTCCGCGAAGTTGACGAGTGACGGCTCACAGACGATGGCCGCCCGCAACTTCGTTAATTCCCCCTCGGAGCGCTCCGGATACGTCTCATACAAAAACCGAGACACCGTCAACTCGAGCACCGCGTCGCCTAGAAACTCTAAGCGCTCATTGTCTTTTTTCAGACCGCGTTGTTCGTTGACGTATGAGGAGTGGGTGAACGCTTGCATCAATAAATCTTGATTCGTGAATCGAACGGATAGCCGTTCTTCAAGTGTCTTGAACTGCTCGAGAATCCGAGACCGTTCGAGCTCATTTCGTCGGCGTCGTTGCGCCGACCCTTGACGGTCAAACCGTCGCTTGTCCTTTGTCATAATTCCCTCCGTGAATAAGCACAAGCCCACCGCTCATGACGAGCGGTGGGAGGCTTGATTACAATTTAGTTTCGATGTAAGCGACAACGTCGCCGACAGTTGCAAGTTTCTCTGCATCTTCATCTTCGATTGTGATATCGAATTTGTCTTCAAGGTCCATGACCATTTCCATAACTTCGAGCGAATCCGCACCGAGGTCGTCTTTGAATGATTTGTCGGCTGTGATCTCAGATACATCTTTCCCGAGTTTCTCTGCCACTGCTGCTTGTACGTCTACTAAGATTTGTTCTGTTGTCATGATAAAATCCCTCCAAATTAAAGTATATAAAATGTGATTCGATTGGTAAAGTTCTGATTTTAAGCCATCGTCATCCCGCCGTCAACGGCGATCGTCTGACCCGTCACGTAAGCCGCCTGGTGTGAAGCGAGGAATGAGACGACGTTCGCCACGTCTTCGACTTGGCCGAAGCGGTTGAACGGGATTTGTCCGAGCGTCGCCTCACGCTGGGAGTCGGTCAAGGCATCGGTCATGTCCGTCTGGATAAATCCAGGACAGACGGCGTTCACCGTGACATGGCGTCCGGCGAGTTCACGCGCGACTGATTTGGTCAGGCCGATTAGCCCGGCTTTCGCCGCCGCATAGTTGGCCTGTCCGGCGTTGCCCGTGATGCCAACGACCGAGGCGATATTGATGATGCGGCCCGACTTCGATTTCAAGAGCGTCCGCGTCGCAGCTTGCGACGTCAAGAACGCACCTTTCAAGTTCGTCGACAAGACATCGTCAAAGTCAGCCTCTTTCATGCGCATGAGCAGACCGTCACGCGTGATGCCCGCATTGTTGACGAGGCAATCGATGCGGCCGAACGTGTCGACCGTCGTCTTGATGAGCGCCTTCACGTCATCCGCATTCGAGACGTCCGCTTTGACGGCGATGGCCTCGCCCCCGTTCGCTTCAATCTCACTGACGACAGCCTTTGCTTTCTCAACACTACCCGAGTAATTCACGACGACCCGAAAGCCGTCCTCCCCTAAACGCTTCGCGATGGCGGCCCCGATCCCCCGGGACGCGCCTGTCACGATTGCTACTTGGTCATGCACGTACTTCTCCTCCTAACGCGGCCACCTCTTCGAGCGTCGTCGCCTGTTTGATCGTCACGTTCGCATCGATTCGCTTGATGAGACCCGACAATGGCGACGTCGGACCGAATTCGATGAACGTGTCGACGCCAGCGTCGATCGCTTTGCGGACACACGCCTCGAATCGGACCGATGCGTACAGTTGCTCGGTGAGGAGTGCTTTCAATTTCTCCGGGTCGGTATGGACCTCGGCATCGACGTTCGAGATAATCCCGATCGCCGCCGGTTTAAACGGTGACGAAGCGAGCACGTCTTTGAACCGCGTCGCGGCTGGCATCATGTACGAGCTGTGGAACGCACCAGAGACGTTGAGCGGTAAGACGCGTTTCGCGCCGGCCTGTTTCAAGTCCGTCTCGGCTTGTTTGACCGCGTCGACGTGTCCCGAGATGACGAACTGACCCGGACAGTTGTAGTTGGCGATTTGTACAAGGTTCCCGCTAGCACTGATTTTCTCCGTCACATGGAACGCCTCGTCGACATCGGTCATCCCGATGACGGCTGCCATCGCCCCATCCTTCACTTCTGACATGAGCTTACCGCGTTCGTGGACGAGCACGCTCGCCTCTTCCAAATCGATGACGCCGGCGATGACGAGTGCCGCATATTCTCCGACGCTGTGACCGATCACCATGTCTGGCGCGGCCCCTGTTTTGGCGTGAGCTTGTGCGAGTGATGCCGCATGCGCCACGATGGCCGGTTGGGCCAGTTCCGTCCGTTGAAGCTCTTCTTTTGATCCTGCCGCCATGGCGTCGAGTAAATCAAATCCGAGGCGACGGCCGATCGCGTGCAGTTGCTCAGGATTGTCGAGGAACGTTTGGCCCATGCCGACGGCTTGTGACCCTTGTCCTGGAAATACCCATGCTGTTTTCCCCATGTACTCACCTTCTTTGAATTAGTTTGTGGCTTTGGCTTGCTTGATCTTCGCGACGACGTCGTGATCGACCATGATTTTCGCCTGTTTGAGCGCGCTCATGATGGCGAGCGCATCGCTCGAACCGTGCGCTTTAATGACCGGGGCGTTGATGCCGAATAACCCGGCTCCACCGTGTTCCCGATAATCTAATGTTTGTTTCAATCGTTTCAACTTCGGTTTTAAGACGAGAGCGGCGAGCTTCGAGACGAAATCGCTCGTGAACTGCTCTTTCATCATCTTCATGAGCATCGATGACGAACCTTCGACACCTTTGAGCAAAATGTTTCCGGCGAACCCTTCGGTGACGATGACGTCCACGTCACCGGACATCGCCTCACGTGCTTCCACGTTGCCGACAAAGTGGACCGGTGCTTGTTCAAGGAGGGGGTACGCCTCTTTCGTGAGGGCGTTTCCTTTCCCAGCCTCGGTCCCGATGTTCAGTAGCGCGACGCGCGGGCGCTTGACGCCGCGGACGTGCTCAGCGTAGAGCGAGCCCATGATCGCATAGTCGACCAAGTGCTCAGGCTTAGCGTCCGGGTTGGCCCCGACGTCTAAAATGACGACACCGCTACCCGTATATGTAGGGAACGTAGGTGACAACGCGGGACGCTCGATGCCGGGAATCCGTCCGATGACGAATAGTGACGCCGCCATGAGGGCGCCGGTATTCCCAGCCGAGACGAGGGCGTCGGCCTCTCCGTCTTTGACGAGTTTGGCCGCCACGACGAGCGAGCTGTCCTTTTTACGGCGGACGGCCCGGACCGGCTCATCGTCTCCGGTGATGACTTCACTTGCCGGAACGATTTTGATTCGCGGGTCGGTCAACCCATAAGAGGCGAGTTTGACCTCATCTCCGACTAAAAACAGTTCCATCTGCTCATTCGGGAACGCGTCGGCAAACTGTTTGACGCCTTCCACGATTGCTTTCGGGGCATGATCCCCGCCCATTGCATCGATTGCTAATTTCATGCCTGTTCCTCCTCACCGCGACGATAGATCGTGAAGTCTCCGCTAAAGACACACTCTTCGCCGACATAACTATCCACTGTGACGTCCGTTCTTCCGTCCCGACGTAGTTTGATTACACGAGCCTTGGCAACGACTCGCTCTCCAAGATGGACCTGGCGACTAAACCGGATGTCCGCTTTAGTGGTCAACGCCAATTCATCATTGATGAGCGCCACCGCTAACGAGTTGGCCTGGGCGAACAATACGTGTCCCCGGGCGATCTCGTTGCGGCTAAAGACGTGTTCTCTCTCAATGTCGAGAACCGAGATGGCCGATTCATCGAGCTTCAAGTCAATCATATCACCGATGACCTCGCTCATGGCGAGCGACTTCACTTCATCGAGGTGTTCTGAGGCAACGTGCTTGATCCGTTCTCTCACTTCCGGAATCTTTAACTCCATCCGATCGAGTCGAATCGTTTGAATACTGACTGCAAACTGTTTCGACAGCTCTTCGTCTTTGATGAACGGGTTGCGATCAATCGTTTCTTGCAATAAGCGTTGCCGCTCTTTCTTAGGTACCCGCATTCAGTTCCCTCCTAAACTCTATGCTAAAGAACTTAATACCTGGTACTAATAGCAGTATATATTCTTTAGATTTTATTTTCAAGTGTTGTTTGTCATTCCAATCGTTCTCCGACGAGTAAGTCGAGTCGTTTCAAATAGTGTCGGAGCGGGGCATACGTCGCCTCGTTCCAAAACGCCTCGCTCCCGAGCAGCCGTACGGCGTCTTGCATCGCCACTTCCATCACTTTTAAATCGAGTACTGGATCAGCGACGCGGAAGCTTGGCAGACCGCTCTGGGCCGTCCCAAAGAAGTCACCGGCCCCGCGGAGTTCCAAGTCTTTCTCGGCGAGCACGAATCCGTCATTCGTCTCGGTCATCGTCTTTAAACGAAGTTTCCCGACGTCGGACTTTGGATCCCCTACCAATATACAATAAGATTGATCGGCGCCTCGACCGACACGCCCACGCAGCTGGTGCAGTTGCGCCAAGCCGAATCGTTCGGCGTCGTGGATGATGATGAGCGAGGCGTTCGGCACGTTCACCCCGACCTCGACGACCGTCGTCGAGACGAGGATTTGGAGGGCGTTGCTAGCGAAAGCCTTCATGACCTCGTCTTTCTCGGTGCTCGACAGTTTACCGTGCATGAGACCGACCGCATAATTCGGGAAGCGCTCCCGTAACATGTCGTAGAGCGCGGTCGCGCTCTCGACTTCGAGCGTGTCCGATTCCTCGATGAGCGGCGCGATGACGTACGCTTGACGTCCGAGGGCGAGCTCACGGTTCACCATCGCATGGACCCGGTCGATTTGATCGGTCTTGGCCCAATACGTCTCAATCGGCTTCCGCCCGGCCGGCATCTCATCAATCGTCGAGACGTCCATCTCCCCGAAAGCGCTGATGGCGAGCGTCCGTGGAATCGGCGTCGCTGTCATATAGAGCACGTCGGCGAGTTCCGCCTTGTCACGGAGCATTTTCCGCTGTTCGACCCCGAACCGGTGTTGCTCATCGGTGATGGCCAGATGCAGACGCGAAAACTCGACCGGCCCTTGAATCAAGGCGTGCGTCCCGACGATGATATCGACGTCGCCGTCTTTAATCGCCTGGAGCAATTCGTTCCTAGCCTTGCCTTTGACCGAACTCGTCAGTAGCCCGACGCGCATGCCGTAAGGTTCGAACAGCGCCTGCAACGAGGCGAGATGCTGTTCGGCCAAAATCTCCGTCGGGACCATGAGCGCCCCTTGATAGCCGGCGCACACCGTCGCATACAAGGCGATCGCGGCAACGACTGTCTTTCCGCTCCCGACATCCCCTTGTAACAACCGATTCATCCGTTCTGGCTTTTCTAAGTCGCCGACAATCTCCCGGATGACACGTGTCTGTGCCCCTGTCAACGGGAACGCGAGCTGTTTGACGAACTCGTTCAACCGCTGCTTGTCGAGCGTGAGCGCGCGCCCTTTCCCCGCCCGCTCCATCTTACGGAACGCCTGGAGTTTCAATTGATAGAGCAGACACTCTTCATAGACGTAACTTCGGCGTGCCTGTTTATACGTCTCGACCGAATCAGGGAAATGCATCCCTTTCAACATCGTCTCCCGGTCCTCGAGACGATAACGTTGCCGAATCGATTCGGGCAGGCGATCCTCGAACGAGGTCGTCTGTTCGAATGCGAGTTTGACGATGCGTCCGAAATTCTTTTGGGTCAGTCCGGCCCGGAGCGAATAAATCGGTTGCAACCCATCCGAGAGCTCACCGAACTCGAGGTCGGTCGCACTGATCGTCATCCGATTCATATCCCATTTCCCTTTGACCGTCACCGTGGCGCCGAGCGCGAGCTTGTCTTTATAAAAGGCCCGGTTGAACATCGTCACGTGGACGACGTAGCGCTCCTCGAGCAACAAGCGGAATTGGAGCCGGTTCTTGCCTTTGCTGTAATAGCGTACGAGCGGTGCCGCCTGGACGGTGCCGCTCCATTTGACGAGGTCGCCGTGAATGGCCGTCGTCACGGTGCCGCTATTATAATTTTCATAACGAAACGGGACGTGCTCCAGCACGTCCTCGATTCGTTCGAGACCCATCGTCTCTAATTTTTTGGCCATTTCTGGCCCGACCCCTTTCAGCGTCGTCAACGCCTCACTTCTGGACATTTTCTTTCTCTCCAAAGATGTTTCGTTCGAGACGGCGTGCCGTCGGCGTATTGGCGAGACCACCACGCGCTGTCTCTTTCAACGCGGTCGGCATCATCTGGCCAATCTCATGCATCGCGGAAATGACCTCGTCGCAAGGGATCCGTGACGTGATCCCGGCGAGTGCCATATCGGCTGCAACGATGGCGTTCGCCCCGCCCATGGCGTTCCGTTTGACGCACGGCACCTCGACGAGCCCCGCCACCGGGTCACAGACGAGACCGAGCATGTTTTTCAGTGCGATTGCAAACGCCGTCGCCGATTGTTCCGGCGTCCCGCCGGCCGCTTCGACGATGGCCGCGGCGGCCATCCCGGTCGCTGAGCCGACTTCCGCCTGACAACCACCAGCCGCTCCCGAAATCGAAGCGTTGTTTGCGACGACGAAGCCGAACGCTCCTGACGTGAACAAGTAGCGGACCATCGCGTCACGGTCCATCTCCAGACGTTCTTTGACCGCAAACAACGTACCCGGTACGACGCCGGCGCTTCCGGCGGTCGGGGTCGCGCAGATGCGTCCCATCGCCGCGTTGACTTCATTCGTGCCGATCGCTTTTGCGACCGCATCTAAAATCAAGTCTCCGGCGAGCGATTTGCCGGAACGGATATAGTCGGTCATGAGCACGGCATCGTTCCCCGTGAGACCCGTCACGGACGTCACGCCTTCGAGTGCCCGGGCGACCGCTTCTTCCATCACTTCTAGATTGCGCTCCATCATACCGACGACTTCTTCCCGCGTCGAGCGTCTGACGTGCACTTCTTGCTCGATCATCACTTCTGAAATCGGAATGCCTCGCTCTGTTGCCGTTCTGACTAATTCTTCTACTGATTTAAACATATTGGTTTCTCCTTATTCCCCAAAGATGGCTACCCGCTCGATTTGAGGTAACCGCTCAATTTCCGCTAACACGTCTTTTGACAGATGTTCATCAATCTCAATCGCCATAAGCGCTTGCTTGCCTTTCTCGTGACGACTCACTTCCATATGCCCAATATTCAACTCATGCCGGGCCAAGATGCCAGTCACGGCCGCGATCGCCCCGAAGCGATCATGGTGCAACACGACGAGTGCCGGACCGCCGCCTGACAGTTTAAGCGGGAATCCGTTCAACTCGGTAATCTCGATCGTCCCGCCGCCGATTGAAATCCCGACGATTTCGAACGTGCCATCCTCGTCCTCGAGGTGGACCCGGGCCGTGTTCGGGTGGTCTGTCAACGCATCGCTCGTCTCAAAGACGACCTCGATGCCGCGCTCTTTGGCGATATCGAGTGCTTGCGGGATGCGCAAATCGAACGTATCGAAGCCCATGATGCCGCCGACGATGGCGACATCGGTACCGTGCCCCCGATACGTATCGGCGAACGACCCATAAAACGTGATGTGCGCGAGCCGTGGCGTACGCCCGAACAACTTCCCAGCCATGAGGCCGATGCGCGCGGCTCCGGCCGTATGCGAACTCGATGGACCGACCATGACCGGACCGATGATATCAAACACACTGCGATATTTCATCGCATTTCCCCCTTTCAAAAAAACCCTACCTTCATTATACAGAAGGTAGGGCTGAGTTACAGCTTATTCCACACTAAAAATGTAGGAGTAGAGCGGTTGTTTCCCGTCATGAACCTCGATTTCAATCTCGTCGTTCTTCGACTCGATATACGCCGAGAGTGCTGCGACGTCTTCCGCTGACGAACCTTCGCCCGTCAAAATCGTGATGATTTCGTCATCGGCATCCACGAGCGCGTCGACAAGCGCTTTCGCCGCTTCGAGGCTCGAAGCCGATGAGGCGACGATTTTCTTCTCGGCAATCGCCATGTGGTCGTCTTTACGAATCTCGACACCGTCGATGCTCGTATCACGAACCGCATACGTCACTTGACCAGACTTGACGGCGCTTGCCGCAGCCTTCATGACGCTCTCGTTCGTTTCCACATCCGCTTCCGGATTGAAGGCGATCGCTGCCGCGAGTCCTTGTGGCACCGTCTTCGTCGGAATGACCGAGACGCCGCAAGGTGCGACCGAGGCCGCTTGTTCAGCAGCCATGATGATGTTCGAGTTGTTCGGGAAGATGAAGACGTGATCCGCGTTGGCCGCTTCAATCGCCTTGACGATATCTTCCGTCGATGGGTTCATCGTCTGACCGCCCTCGATGACGTGGGCCGCCCCGAGTGAACGGAACAATTCGCTGACACCTTCGCCCATCGCGACCGTAACGATCGCGAACGGCGCTTTCGCCTTCGGAGCCGTCGGAGCAGCCGTTTGAACGCCGTGCTGGTTGGCGCCATGCTCTTCTTCTAAGATGGTCGAGTGCTGTTGACGCATGTTCTCGATTTTGACAGCGACGAGTTCCCCGTAACGCTGTCCTTTCGTGATGACGTCACCTGGCGTCTCGACGTGAACGTGAACTTTGAGCAACTCTTCGTCTGCGACGACGAGGAGCGAGTCACCGAGTTCAGACAATTCATTGCGGAACACGTCCTCGTTGAACGGCGCGTCCTTCAATTTCTCGTCTTGGAACCGGACCATGATTTCCGTGCAATAGCCGAACTCGATGTCTTCCGTCGACATGAATCCTTGCGCAGCGTGGGCATGATGTTCAGCTTCAATGAGCGCATCCATGACCGGTGCATGTGGTTTCTCAAGTTCTTTGCCTTCGAGGCTAGCGAGGAACCCTTCATAAATGACGAGCAAGCCTTGGCCGCCTGAATCGACGACGCCGACTTCTTTTAAGACCGGCAATAAGTCCGGTGTCCGTTCGAGTGAAGCTTTCGCTTCGACAATCACGAGTTCCATGAACTCGTTGAAGTCGCTCGTCGACTCTGAAGCACGGAGCGCTTCGTCGGCCGCTTCACGAGCAACCGTCAAAATCGTTCCTTCAACCGGTTTCATAACCGCCTTGTATGCCGTATCGACGCCACGTTTCAACGCTTCGGCGAAATCGACTGTCGACACTTCTGTCTTGCCTTCGATTGCTTTACCGAAACCACGGAACAACTGGCTCAAAATAACGCCCGAGTTCCCACGTGCCCCCATCAAGAGACCGCGTGCAAACTTCGATGAGACGTCAGCGATATTCGCCGAGTTGAGTGCGGCCACTTCTTTCGCACCCGATGTCATCGTCAAATTCATGTTCGTCCCCGTGTCGCCGTCCGGCACCGGGAAGACGTTAAGCGAATCTACATAATCCGCATTCTGGCTCAAGTTGGCTGCACCGTTCGCGACCATGTTCGCGAACACCAATCCATCTAAACGTTTTAAACCCACACCAAATCCTCCTTCGTTCTCGTCAGTCATTCGTCAGACGAACGCCTTGTACGAATATGTTTACCGACGAAACGTTTAATCCTAAAGTTTCACCGAGCGTGTATTTTACACGGCTTTGCACGTTGTATGCGACTTCCGACACTTTCGTCCCGTAGCTTACAATGATGTGCATGTCGATATGTACGTCTTCTCCATCTTGACGTACGACCACGCCTCGGGCGTAGTTTTCACGTTTCAATAGTTCTGCGATCCCGTCTTTCAATTGAGCTTGAGACGCCATTCCCACAACGCCGAAACATTCCATCGCCGCACCGCCTGCGAGTGTCGCGACCACGTCGTTCGTGATGTCAATATTGCCATATGTTGTCTTCATTTCAATTGCCATATGGAGTAGCCTCCTTTATTCGGAATGATTCCTTCACTACATTCTACAATAAGTACCTAGTTATTAAAAGAACCTGCTCCATAAACTCGGTCAATTGTAGCCGTAACCCTCATTCATTATTAAAATCCTTTCCAGTAATGTCAAGTTTTTTTCTTGTCATCCTATGATTTTCTAGTTGCATCGTGAAAAAACCCGTGCTAATATAAACGAGTGTCTATTAGGACGAACCCACATAAAAAAGGAGGGGAAACGCATGGCACGTAAATGCTACGTAACAGGTAAATCACCTAAATCAGGTAACAACCGTTCGCACGCACTCAACAAGACAAAACGCACTTGGGGTGTAAACGTACAAAAAGTTCGTATTCTCGTTGACGGTAAACCTAAACGAGTTTGGGTTTCAGCTCGCGCTCTTAAATCAGGTCTCGTTGAACGCGTATAATTTTTATACACGAACGAAATAAATCCCAGCGGCATTCGCCGATGGGATTTTTTTGTGTTCATTTTTTGACATACAGCACGAGCACCATGCCTTCGTGCACGATCAAATCCGCCGCTTCATCGTCCCATTCGTTCGAGATGGTGAGCGCCTCATGGCTGACGACATCGTGACGGTCGAGCGGATATTTGACGCCGCGGATGGTCACGTTCGCCTGCTTCCATGGGATGAGCGACAAATAGTGACCGTCTTGACGCGGGAGTTCATAGCGTCCCGACCCGACGAGTCGTACCGTCTGCCCTGCCGTGACGAGACGCATCTCCGGATACGCCTCGAGCAGACCGATATTGCTGAGCGTCATATCGAGCCGGCCGCCGAGCGCACCGTAGACAATCATCTCCGTCGCGCCATGCCCCCGTGCCGCCTCGAGAGCGATCTCGAGGTCGGTCACATCTTTCTCAGATGGATAGCGGACGGCGTCGATCGGCACTTCGCCCGTGAAGGAGTCGAAATCGCCGACGACGAGATCTGGGTTCAGCCCGTGGTTCAACAGTGTCTCGTACCCCCCATCGACGCCGATGATGTAATCGACGTCACGCGGGAGTCCCGAGATTGGTTCCGGGCTGGCCGCCACAATCAACACCCGCATTAGCGGACGTCCCGGGTCGCGAGCGTCGCGAAGCGCGGCGCCGAGACGAACAAGAGGACGAGGACGACGGCCGACACGAGGAAGGACGGGAGCATGTACGTCATGTTATAGGCGAACGAGTAGGCGACGACCGGACCTTCCGCGTATTCGGCGAAGAAGACGATCCCCGACAAGACGTGGGCGCCGTAACGAAGCAGTGAACCGAGGAGCGCGCCGAGCACCAAATAAACGACGAGCGTCTTTTTCGCCTCATCCTTGGCGGCTCGTTTCACTTGACCAGCAAACAGTCCCGCCATCCCGACGACACCGTAAGCGAACGTGTAGTCGAGCAGGAACTGGACCGGCGTGAAGATGTAGGCCCCGAACAGCAGTTGCAGCGTTCCGACAAGTGCACCGGTCGCAAGTCCGCCTTTCAAACCGTGACGATACGCCATGACGAAAATCGGCAACATCGCCAAGCTGATTGACCCGCCTTGCGGCATCCGGAACGGGATGAGCAAATCAAAAATCAAACCGAGTGCGGCGAACAATGAGATTTCAATGAGCGCCTGTAATTTTAAACGTTGTTTCATCTATTTCCCTCCTTAAAATATGAGCGAACGACAAAAAGCAGCATGACGTAAACGCCATGCTGCTATCGAGTAGCAACGTGCATTTTCGCCACATCCCTACGTCCGTGTGAACGGAACAGGTTCAAAGGGTTAGCGTATGCCTCTCAGCCACAAAATGTGACACCCCTTGCGACAATATTTGTTGTTCTATGGACGATTATACACGAGATGCGTTGCGAATGCTATCGATTGCGTCTTTATAGCTCGGCTCGTTATAGATGGCCGAGCCGGCCACGAGCACGTCAGCACCGGCATCGATACATAATTTCGCAGTCTCCGCATTGACGCCGCCGTCAATCTCGATTTCAAAGTCGAGACGGCGCGCTTGGCGCATCTCGTTCAACGCCGCGATTTTCGGCACGACCGATTCGATGAACTTCTGACCCCCAAAGCCAGGGTTCACCGTCATGAGAAGTACCATGTCGACGTCACCGAGCACGTGTTCAATCAATGACAGCGGCGTATGCGGGTTGAGAACGACGCCACACTTGGCTCCGGCCGCCTTGATTTGTTGAAGCACGCGATGCAAATGGTTCGTCGCTTCGACGTGGACGGTGACGATGTCCGCTCCCGCCTTGATGAAGTCTTCGACGAAGCGCTCCGGTTGGTCGATCATCAAATGGACGTCTAACACCATGTCCGACTTCTTCCGTAAGCTCGCGAGCACCGGGAGACCGATCGAGATGTTCGGGACGAATTGACCGTCCATGACGTCAAAATGGATATAATCCGCGCCGGCCTCTTGGACCGCCTTCACTTCTGCCTCTAGGTTGGCGAAGTCCGCCGCTAAAATCGAGGGTGCAATTTTAATCATGTCAGTACCTCCGTTGTCTATCGTTTAACTCTGCCATAAACGTAACATAATTCTCATAACGGGTGGAAGCGATTTCTCCCGCCTCGACGGCCGCTTTGACGGCACAACCCGGTTCGTTCAAATGGGCACAGCCTCGGAACTTACAGTCGTCGTGCCGCTCGACGAACTCAGGGAAGCACCAACGCATCTCCTCGACTTCGAGTTCTTCTGGGAACTCGAGGCTTGAGAAACCAGGCGTGTCAGCGACGAGCCCGTCAGCGAGCGTGATGAGCGTGACGTGACGCGTCGTGTGCTTGCCTCGGCCGAGCGACTTCGAGATTTTCCCGGTCGCGAGTTCTAGTTCCGGCGCGACCGCGTTCAAGAGCGAACTCTTGCCGACTCCGGTCTGTCCGGCAAACACGCTCGTCTTCTCTTTAAACGACCCACGAATTTGTTCAATCCCCGACCCGGTCTCCGTCGACGTCTCGATGACCTCATAGCCGATTGACCGATATAAGGCCGCTGCCGCTTGAATCGTTTCGAGTTCCGACTCCGTCAACAAGTCCATTTTCGTTAAGACAATAATCGGATGGACTTGCTTCGATTCGATTAAGACGAGGAAACGGTCGAGCAGATGGAACGAGAATGCCGGTTCCTTGACCGAGAACAGCAAGAACGCTTGATCGATGTTAGCGATCGGCGGGCGGACGAGATGGTTCGACCGCTCATCGACGGCCAAGATATAGCCTGTGCCGTCCCCTTGGTCTTGAATATCGACATCGTCGCCGACGACCGGCGAGATGTTCCGGTTGCGGAAATTGCCGCGGGCGCGACAACGGATCTCTTGTTTCTCTTCCGTCATGACATCATAAAACCCGCCTTGTAATCGAATAATCGTACCTTTCATCCTATGACCTCCTTAGAAAAAGAGGCGACGCGCGCGCCACCTCTTCATTGTGAATCTTTTGCTTGTGCGTACGTCACCGTATCCGTCCGGACGACTTCCCCGTCGACTTCGATCGTCGCGGTTCCGACTTCGTCCGGTGCAATGACGAGCGTATACGAGTAAGTCGTCGTCTCCGTTATCTTATCACGCAACACTTCGACTTCGCCACGGGCGTCTACCGTCCGAATGACGACCTCGAGTGCCACAGGTTCTTCGCCTTCAGCAGGCGGATCGATTTCGACGTTGACTTCCCGTTCAATCGAGACGTCGGTCGGTTCGACCCCTTGCGACACGATGACGGTCAATTCCGTCCCCGGGTCGACGGCTGTTCCGGCCGTCGGTAACTGACGAATGATTTGGTTGGCGGGCACGCTCGTTGAATACTCGTCTCGTTTGACGATTTTCAAGCTATTCTGTTCGGCGTACGTCGTCGCTTCCTCAAACGTATACCCGGCTAAATTGGCGAGTTCGACTTTATTGCTACCGGTCGAGACGACGAGCGTCACCGTCTCTTCAGACGGGACGACCTCGTTGTCCGGAGCAATCGACTGGGAGATGACATCGCCGCTATCGACCGTCTCCGACGCCTCGGATTGAATTTCGATATCCGCAAAGTCGAGGTCTTTGAGCGTCCGCTCGGCCGCCGACTGAGACAATCCTTCGACGTCCGGCATCGCGACCGTCTCTTTCCCGGCCGACACGACAATCGTCACGGTCGTTCCGCGTTTCGGTTTCCGACCGGCTTGCGGTGTCTGCGAAATGACGTCGCCAGCGGCGATGTTATCGCTCGCCCGCTCTGTCGCTTCGACGACAAAACCGGCTGTTTCGAGTTCGGTCGTCGCTTCGTCGTTCGTCATCCCGACGACGTCTGGCACGACGGCACGGGACATCTCATCGGCGATGACATATGCCCCGATTCCGCCGCCAATCAACAAGAAGAGGAGTAGGAGCCAAAGCCACCACTTCTTCTTCCGTTTCGGCTTCGGGTTCGCTGTCTCAGGTTCGCTCGGTGCGACCGGTTGTTCCGGTGTCTCTTTGACGTTCGGTTCGTCCGGGACGACCGGTGACATGACGAGCGTCTGATCGAATGCGTCCTGTTCCGTACTGAGGCGTTTCGGTTCGTTCGCACGTTCCGGGTCGAGCGCCGTCATGCAATCCTTCTTAAAGGCGGCGACCGATGTGTGACGGGCGCCCGGTGATTTCGCCAGCGCCTGCATGATGCAGTTCTCAAGCGCTTGCGGGATGTTCGGGTTCAAATCCATCGGTCGAATCGGGTCGTCTTGCAAATGTTGAAGTGCGACGGCGACTGGCGTCTCGCCGATGAACGGAACGCGTCCGGTCACGAGTTCATACAGGACGGCACCGAGTGAATAAATATCTGACTTCTCATCGGCGAACTTTCCGCGCGCCTGTTCTGGAGAAAAGTAATGGACCGAGCCGAGCACTGACATCGTATGGGTCAGCGTCGCGTTCGACATGGCCACCGCAATCCCAAAGTCCGTCACTTTGACGTTGCCGCTCTGATCGATCATCATGTTTTGCGGTTTGATGTCCCGATGAATGATTCGATTCGCATGGGCATGGTCGATGGCATCACAAATCTGTCCCATGATGCGAAGCGCCTCGTCGACAGATATGTACTCTTCTTGCAAATATTGTTTGAGCGTCATCCCATCGACGTGTTCCATGACGATGTAATAGATGTCACGCTCGTCTCCGACGTCGTAGATGGCGACGATATTCGGATGGTTCAGACTAGTCGCCGCGTGGGCTTCCCGTTCGAACCGGCGTATAAATTGTTCGTTATGCGAGAATTCAGATCGCAACACCTTGATGGCGACGGTTCGGTTTAAAATCTCATCGTGAGCCCGGTAGACATTTGCCATGCCGCCGCTGCCGATTTGCTGTTCGATCCGATAACGATCGTTGATTCGTTCTCCACTTCGCATCGGATTCATCCTCTCTTTCTATCTGTGAACTGGACGAGGGCAACGGTGATGTTGTCACTCCCACCCAAACGGTTGGCTTGATCGATCAATTGATCCGCCTTGACGTCCGCCGAGACGGGACGTTTCAAGACTTGCTTGATTTCCTCATCAGTCAAATGAGTCGTCAAGCCGTCCGTACAGATTAAAATCGTGTCAAACTCGGGTTCGGCAAACACTTGCAGATCAGGTTCGACATGCTCATTCGAGCCGATTGAACGGGTGATAATGTTACGTTTCGGATGGACGCGCATCTCTTCCTCGGTCAATTCGCCGAGTTGTTTCAACACGTTCACGTAGGAATGATCTTCCGTCAATTGCTGCAGCTTATCATCTCGCAAGGCATATACACGACTATCCCCGACGTGGACGATGACGATCGTCTCGTCGTGCCAACAGACACCGGCAATCGTCGTCCCCATCATGAGGAGGTTGGCTTGTTTCGAGAAATCGAGCACTTGATCATTGGCCAGTTCCACGTTTTGGCGGAACCAATTCTCCATCTCCATCGGCGAGGCCGGAAGCGTCGAGAAGGCACGGCGAAACTGCTCGATGACGAGCTGACTCGCGACCTCCCCGGCTTCATGTCCCCCCATCCCGTCGGCCACGAGAGCAATTCCGGCATGTTCGTCCCCTAAAATCAAGACGGCATCCTCGTTCTGTGCTCTCACTTGGCCTCGGTCGGTTCGGTATGCTAATTCCATCTTCGTGATTACCTCGTTTCTTGTTCGCGCTCCTTCGCTCGAAGCTGCCCACAAGCCGCATCGATATCCGAACCTTGTTCGCGACGAATCGTCACGTTCACTTTTCGATCTTTGAGCACTTTTTCAAAGGCAAAAATTTGTTTACGTGGTGTGCGGACGTAATCGCGCTCGAGCACGTGGTTGACTGGAATCAAGTTGACGTGGCATTTGACGCCTTTCAACAAGTCAGCGAGTTGATGCGCGTGTTCTTCCGTGTCGTTAACCCCGCCGAATAAACCGTATTCGAACGTGATGCGGCGACCGCTCTTCTCTGTATAGTAGTTGACGGCTTCCATCAACTTGTCCAAGTTGTAAGCACGGTTGATCGGCATAAGGCGTGTCCGAATCTCCGTCGTCGGCGCGTGAAGCGAGATTGCGAAGTTGATGCGCATGCCTTCATCGGCAAACTTGTAAATCTTCGGTACGATCCCACTCGTCGACACGGTGATGTGACGTGAACCGATGTTCAAGCCGTCATCGTGGTTGACCGTGCGCAAGAAGCGCATCAATTCGTCGTAGTTATCGAACGGTTCGCCGATTCCCATGACGACGACCGAGTCGACCCGCTCTTCGCTCGCGTCGAGCGCGCGCTGGACGTCGAGGACTTGGGCCGTGATTTCACCGGCCTCTAAGTTACGTTTCAAACCACCGAGCGTCGAAGCACAGAACGTGCAACCGATGCGGCAGCCGACTTGCGTCGTGACACAGACCGAGTTTCCGTACTCATGGCGCATGAGTACCGTCTCGATAGAATAACCGTCTTGAAGCTCGAACAAGAACTTGATTGTCCCGTCCTTTGATTCTTGACGGACGAGTTCTTTCAATGTCGTCAATTGGAACGCCGCGTCTAATTTCTCGCGGAGCGGTTTCGAGACGTTCGTCATATCGTCGAACGATGTCACACGCTTGACGTACATCCAGTCATATAACTGTTTCGCGCGGAACGATTTTTCTCCTGCCTCAATCAGCCATTGTTCGAGCTCTGAGTACGTGAGGGAATAGAGTGACGGCTTGGCACCGACTAATGGATTTTTTTCAACTGCTTTTGGATTCATGTTTATACCTCTTTCTTGAATGCGGCGATATAGAAACCGTCCGTCCCGAACGACGTCGGGAGTAATTTGAGTTCAGCGCGGTCCGATGACATCATCGGGTGCAATACTTGTGGAAGACGGTCTTGGAGTGTCTCATCCCACGTCAATCCGTTCGACAAAATGTAATCTGCCTGCTGTTCATTCTCAGTAGGGTCGATGGTACATGTCGAGTACACTAGCGTACCACCTCGTTTAAGCAGTGGCAAGACGGCGTCAATGATTTCACGTTGGACTTTCGGCAGTCCGGCGAGGGCGGACTTGTCTTTCGTCCATTTGATATCGGGCTTGCGACGGATGACACCGAGTCCCGAGCATGGGACGTCGAGTAAAATCCGGTCGAAGCTCTCCGGTTCAAATTTGTCCCCGGCCTGGCGGGCATCGAGGGCAAGTGCGGTCACTCCATCGATATGCAGACGCTTCGCTTGACGTTCAATCAACTTCGCTTTATGCGGATGCAAGTCGAGGGCGACGAGCGTTCCACCGTCCATGCGTTCTGCCGTATGCATCGCTTTTCCACCTGGTGCGGCACACGCATCGAGGACGCGTTCCATTTTCCCGGCTTGAAGCGCATCGGCGACGATCATCGAGCTCTCGTCTTGAATCGACAACAAGCCCATATCGATGAACGCTGTCGAGTGCACGTTTCCGGATTCGATGATGAGTCCGTCCGCTGACAGCTCCGAGCGTGTCGCGACGACATCGACTTCGGCGAGCCGTTCAATCATCTCTTCGACCGTGACGCGCTGGCGGTTGACCCGAACCGTGACCGGAGCCGGCTCATTGTTTAATTTACACATCGCCTCGGTCGCTTCGACACCGTACGTTTCCACCCATTCGGCGACGAGCCAATCGGGATGGCTATGTTCGATGGCAATCCGTTCAGCGTCCGGAAGCGTGCTCAAATCCGGGAACCCGTCCCGAATGACGTTGCGCAACACGCCGTTGACGAACTTACCGGTACCCGAATGGCCCCGTTTTTTCGCAATCTCGACCGCTTCGTGCAAGACGGCCCGATCCGGAATCTTGTCGAGGTAAAACAGTTGATAGACACTCATCCGTAAGAGCGGCAAGACGAAACGGTCCAATTTTTTCGGGTTTTGAACCCGCTTCTCTAAAATATAATCGAGCGTCCGTTTCCGGCCGAGCGTCCCATAGACGAGCTCTGTGTATAGGCCGACATCTTTCGTCGCCAATTTCTTCTGTTTCAATAAATCGTTGACCGCAATCGTCGAATAGGCGCCGCCTTGTTCGATTTTGATTAGCGTATCCAGTGCTGCAACTCGTACGTTCATATTATCCTCCTAGTCGATCGCCGACTTGTAACTTTTGGCCGGCCCCACGCATAAATGTGGCCCCGTCCATTCGTTTTTTACCAGATGGTTGCAAGTCGACCACTTTAATGGCGACCGCGTCGCCTGTCGCGACGACAAATCCATCCTCTTCAAGTCGTACAATCGTTCCCGGTTCACCCGTCCCTGTCGTTTTCGACCCGAAGAACAGTTTGACCCGTTCCCCGGCAATCGTCGTATACGCCGTCGGGAACGGATTCATCCCTCTGATGTGGTTATAAATATCTGCACCGGCACGGGTCCAGTCAATCTGTTCCCGCTCTCGGCTAATGTTCGGTGCGAACGTGACGTCACGCTCGTCTTGCGGTACGGCTTCAATCCAACCAGCGAGGAAGGCAGGAAGCGTCTTGAGCAACAAGTCTGATCCTGCGACCGCGAGCTTGTCGAACAACGTACCGACCGTGTCCAATTCTTCAATCGGGACGACCGTGTTGGCAATCATGTCGCCAGCATCGAGCTTATCGACCATATACATGATGGTGACACCCGTCTCTTTGTCCCCATCGAGGATGGCTTGATGAATCGGCGCGCCACCTCGATATTTCGGCAACAGCGAGGCATGGACGTTGATGGCGCCATGTTTTGGTGCTTCTAACAGTTCGGTCGGGACGATTTGTCCGTACGCCGCCGTCACAATCAAGTCCGGTTCGAGTGCCAAGATATCCGCGAAATCGGTCCGCACCTTTTCAGGCTGTAACACCGGGATATTGTGGCGCAGGGCACACTCTTTCACCGGCGTCGGTTTCAGTTCGCGTTTACGGCCGACCGGTTTGTCCGGTTGCGAGACGACACCTACGACATTGTATCCTTCTTCGAGCAAGCGCTCAAGTACGGATACGGCAAACGTCGGCGTCCCCATGAAGACGATACGCTGATCCGTCCCTTTGTCCGGCACGGCGAGCTTGTCCGTGAACAATACTCCGTCCAAATGGTCGATCTCATGTTGAATCGCCCGAGCGAAGAATCCGCTCGCCTTCACTTGTTGGGTGCGGCCTTTCAAATCCTGCGTCTTGACGACGATCGTCTCATGCCGTTCGACGAAACCGAACTCACCCGGGATACTCAAGCAGCCTTCAAGACCGATCTCGGTCCCGGACGTCTCGATGATTTCCGGATTGATCAACACGAGCGGTCCCGTCTCATCATCCGTATGGACGACAGCGAGCCGTTGATTCAAATTGACCTGTGGGGCGGCCACGCCGACCCCATCATATTCATACATCGTGTCGAACAGTCGATCGACCGTCTGACGCAATTTTTTATCAAACTTTGTCACCGGATCACACGTGACCCGTAAAATCTCATTTGGAATCTCTACTACTTTATACATCTGGTTCCACCTCACATGAATACGTATGGGTTTACGTCGATACTCAATTGATATTCTTTTTTGCTAATCGCCTTTGCCCGTGCCTGTTGCAGCGTGGCGAGGACCGGATATAACGCTTCCGGATGTTTCGTCTTGATGAACAACTGATAGCGGAACAAGTTCTTCAGTTTCGACAACGGTGCCGGCATCGGCCCGTTCAGTCGCGACTGGGCCACGTGCGCCTCGACGAAATCGGCGGCGAACAGCTCGGCCTCGGCTTGGGCGACGAGCGGACTTTCCGCCGCGAACGTGACGAGCGTGACGTACCAATATGGGGGATGATTACCGACTTGGCGCAGTTGCATCTCCCGGGCGTAAAACGATTCATAATCATGTTCACTCGCCGTCTCGATGACATAATGGTCCGGGTTGTACGTCTGAACGTACGCCTCACCCGGCAGACTACCGCGTCCGGCCCGACCGGCGACTTGGGTCACGAGTTGAAACGTACGCTCGGTCGCCCGGAAATCGGGCATGCCGAGCGTCGCATCCGCCGCGAGCACGCCGACGAGCGTGACGTTCGGGAAATCGAGCCCTTTGGCGATCATCTGGGTACCGAGCAAAATGTCGGCCTCCCCATCCTCAAAGCGTTTCAATAGTTGTTCGTGCGACCCTTTGCGTGACGTCGTGTCTTGGTCCATCCGAATGATCCGCGCCTCAGGGATGCGATTCAACAGCTCGGTCTCGATCTTTTGCGTCCCGGTGCCGAACTGTTTGATTTTCTTGCTGTCACACGTCGGGCACTTCGACGGCATACCGATCTCATAGCCGCAGTAGTGGCATTTGAGCCGGTCGCCGTGTTGGTGATACGTCAAGTTGACGGCGCAGTGCGGACAGGTAAGCCCTTCCCCACAGTCGCGACACATGACGAACGTCGTGAAACCACGACGGTTGAGCAAGATGACGCACTGTTCTTTTTTCGCGATGCGGTCGTTGATGGCGACAAATAAATCTTCTGAAAACATCGTCGTGTTGCCTTTGGCGAGCTCACGCCGCATGTCGATAATATGGACAGGCGGCATCTCGCCACCGTACCGTTCGCTCAGTTGCAAATAGCGATAGACGCCTTTTTGGGCGCGGGCGTAAGACTCGAGTGACGGGGTCGCACTTCCGAGGACGACCGGGCACTCGTGGTACTCGGCCCGCCAAATCGCGACGTCACGCGCGTGATAGCGCGGGTTCTCTTCTTGCTTGTACGTCGTCTCATGCTCTTCGTCCAAGATGATGAGGCCGATGTTTTCGAGCGGTGCGAAAATCGCCGAGCGTGCCCCGACGACGACATCGACTTCACGTCGTTTGATTTTGCGCCACTCGTCATATTTCTCTCCTTGTGACAAGGCGCTATGGAGCACGGCGACCCGGTCTCCGAAGCGACGTTTGAATCGTTTGACCATCATCGGCGTGAGCGAGATTTCCGGGACGAGCAAAATCGCCTGCTTGCCGTCATCGACGACTTGACCGATCGCTTCTAAATAGACCTCGGTCTTCCCACTGCCGGTGACACCGTGTAAGAGTAACGTCTCCCCGGCTTCCGCATCGCGGATGGCATGGACAGCCGTGGCTTGACTTTCATTCAGTTCGACCGTCTCGATGACCTGTTCAATCGTGGCGTACGGGTCGCGGTTCAGTTCGACCTCGGTCACTTTGACGGCACGGAGCGACTCCATCTTTTGCAGTTGTGCGCGCGACAAGCCGATTTGACGTAACGACGACCAATACATCCGCGGGACGTCCTTCAGCAACTGAATCGCTTCTTGTTGTTTCTTCGCCCGGGCCGGGATGAGCGTCGCATCGATGAGCTCGATGACGAGGTCCGTCTTCACCGTCCGTTTCTCTTTTAACACCGGCGCGAGCAAGATGTCCCCTTTTTTGGCGAGCGCCAAGATGATGGACTGCGTCTCTTTCGGATACTCCGAAAGATGGGTACCGGCTCGAACGCCGTCCGGGAGCGTCTCGCCTTTAATCTCTTTGTCGTAACTCACTTTCAGCGCTGCCGGCAACATGGCGAGGAGTGCCGACGACCGGAAACAGAGCGTCGTCTCTTTCACATGGGTCGATAAGTCGAGCAACTCGTCCGTCAGTGATGATTCTTCATCTAATAGGGCTTCGAGCGGTTTCAACCCTTCGCGCGTCCCTTCTGAGACACCGGTGACGATTCCGAGCAGGCGTCGTGAGCCGAACGGGACCGAGACACGCATGCCCGGTTCGATTAACGTCTCGAACTGGGGCGGCACTTCATAATCGAACGGACGGTCGATCGTGATGACGGGCGCATCGACATGGACGTGGGCGATCATCGCAAATCTTCCTTAAAATGTGTGAGCAACTCGACAGCGAGTGCACGTTTGCTCTGTCGCGGTAAGCGGACATGAGCCCCGTCCGCCCGAAACAACGTGACTTCGTTGTCATCGGCGCGGAAGCCGATATCTGGCTGGGACACATCGTTGGCGACGAGATAGTCAACCCGTTTACGGGCGATTTTATCGCGGGCGTGTTGCTCGAGATTCTCCGTCTCGGCCGCAAAACCGACGAGGAGCTGATGCGTCTTCTTCTCCCCGAGCGTCTTCAAGATGTCGGTCGTCTCTTCGAGTTCGATCGTCAACGGGCCGTGCACTTTTTTATGTTTCTCGCTATGGACCGTCTTCGGGCGATAGTCGGCGACGGCGGCCGATTTGATGACGAGGTCTTGGTCATCGAAACGCGCGAGCACCGTCTCGAGCATATCCGTGCCTGATTCGACGGCGATGGCGGTCACGCCGTCCGGTACGGGTACTTGCAGCGGTCCGTGGACGAGCGTGACGTATGCGCCCATATCGCGGGCAGCCGCGGCGAGCGCGACGCCCATCTTGCCAGAGGAGTCGTTCGATAAAAAGCGGACCGGGTCGATGCGTTCGACCGTCGGACCGGCCGTGATTAGCACGCGTTTCCCGAGCAGATGTTTCGGGACGAACTGGCTCTCGACGATACGGACGAGGTCTTCCGGTTCCGGAAGGCGTCCACCACCGATCCACCCGCACGCGAGATTGCCGACGCCCGGTTCGATGATTTGATAGCCGAACGTTTTGAGCGTCTCGATATTGCGGCGCGTGGCCGGATGTTCGAGCATATTGACGTTCATCGCCGGTGAGACGATGACGGGACATTTGGCCGCTAAAATCGAGGTCGTGATGAAGTCATCGGCAATACCGGCTGCGAGTTTCGCAATCATGTTCGCCGTGGCGGGTGCAACGACGATCAAGTCACTCGTATCGACGACGTCGATGTGGGCGATTTTGGTCGGATCGTGTTCCTCGAACACGTCGGTGTATACCGGATTTCGGCTGAGCGCCTGAAACGTCGCTTTGCCGACGAATTCTTCGGCTGACGCGGTCATCGCCACTCGAACGTTCGCACCGGCCTGGACGAGTTTCGACGTGAGCGCGCACGCCTTATACGCCGCGATACCGCCGCTCACACAAAGCAAGATATTCCGATCGTTCAACATTCACAATTCTCCCCCTTATAGACAATGAGACCCAAGTCGCATCCGACTTGGGTCACACTTCATCCGTTGTTTTTTTCGTTCGTGATGATTGTCGTGTCACCCGAATACAATTCTTCTAGCGCTTGACCGACCGGCTTATACGATTTTGGCGCGGCGATTTTTGTTGCTTTTCCGTCCTGGATTTGGCGGGCCCGCTTCGCGGCCACCGTGACGATTGTGTATTTCGACGGGATGATACGTTGTAAGGCATCAATCGAAGGGTATAACATTAAATGACCTCCATCATGGCTTTTTTATAGAGAGACGCGACACGTTCACGTTTACAATGTTCGGCCGTCACGATCGCTTTGATACGATCGATCGCTTTATCCACTTCATCATTCGTAACGACGTAATCGTATGCATCCATCAATTCAATTTCTTCCCGGGCGACGAGCAAGCGTTGCTTGATCACGTCTTCCGATTCCGTGCCTCGACCGACTAAGCGGTTACGTAGTTCTTGCAGGCTTGGCGGAGCCAAGAATAAAAAGACCGCTTCCGGGAAACGCTCTTTCACTTGGAAAGCGCCCTGGACTTCAATCTCGAGGATGACGTCCTTCCCGCTTTCGAGTGTCTCACGAACCCATTCAACCGGTGTCCCATAATAGTTGCCGACAAATTCAGCGTGCTCGAGCAATTGTTTATGCTCGATCATGTGTTCAAATTGTTCTCTCGTCTTAAAGAAGTAGTGTACGCCTTCCACTTCTCCTTCGCGCGGTTTGCGGGTCGTCGCCGAGACCGAATATTGAAGGTTGTTGTCCTTCTCTTCACGGAGTACTCGACAAACGGTACCTTTCCCGACGCCGCTCGGGCCAGACAAGACGATTAATAATCCTCGTTCTTTAAAATTCACTGCAAGACCTCCATCTTCTAACATCACATTTAATTATAATAGCAGTCAATCAATTGTTCCGGCAAGAAGAAGTTCGGATTTCCTACTTCATCGTACCATATTTTCCGTGAATCTGATAACGTAGAGACAGAAAAAGAACAAAGGTGATGAGACTAGTGGCATATGATGGATTAATGACATATCGTGTTGTAACAGAATTACAAGCGCTCGTCGGGGGGCGCATCAATCGCGTGCACCAACCGTATTCGCTCGATTTGATGATTCAAGTCCGCTCGAACCGCCAAAGCGTCCAATTGCTCGTTTCGGCGAATGCGATGTACGCACGGCTCCAACTGACCGACAACCCGACCAAGAACCCGCAAGAACCGCCGATGTTTTGTATGATGCTCCGAAAACACATCGAAGGCGGCTTCATCACGGCAATCGAACAAGTCGGACGTGACCGTGTCATCGTCCTGTCGATCCGTTCACGAAACGAGCTCGGCGACGAAGAGAATAAGAAAGTGTATATCGAACTAATGGGGCGTCACTCGAACGTCGTCTTGACGAACGAGGACGGCAAGATTTTAGACGCCATCAAACATCTTCCGCCGTCACAAAACACATACCGGACAATCATGCCGGGCAGCGAGTACTTACTGCCACCGGCCCAAGACAAGTGTGATCCGTTGACGGAGCGTGAAGCCGGTTTGAAACGTATCGACTGGAACGCCGGCTCGCTCGACAAGCAGCTCGTGGCCAGTTTCGCCGGGCTCAGCCCGCAAATCGCCCAAGAGATCGTCCACCGGGCCAAACTCCCGAACCGGGCCAGCATCGAGGAGTCGTTCGTCAGCGTGATGAGCGACCTCGAAGGCCCTTACGTCTTCCAACAGCTCGCGTCGGGCAAAGAACGCTTCAGTCCAATCGTGCTCACGTCCGGTGAGATCACCTCTGAAGAGAGCTATGAGACGAGCAAAGACGTGCTCGACCGTTTCTTCTATGAGAAAGCGAACCGCGACCGTGTCAAACAACAAGCTCACGATGTCGAGCGTCTGCTCAAGTCCGAGCTTGAGAAAAACCTGTTGAAGCGTAAGCGACTGCTTGACGATTTGAAGGCGACGGAACGGTCCGACGAACTTCAGAAATACGGGGAGCTGTTGACAACATACTTGTTCCAGCTCGAGAAAGGCATGACCGTCGCCCACGTCGTCGATTATTACGACGAGGAAGGCGGCATGATCGACATCCCGCTCAACAAGCTCAAGACACCGAACGAGAACGCACAAGCGTACTACAAGAAATACAACAAGTTGAAAGTCGCCAAAGTCGAAGTACAGAAACAAATCGAATTGAACGACGCCGAAATTGAGTATTTAGAGACGCTCGTCGCCCAGCTCGACGTCGCCTCACCGGCCGACATCGTCGAGATTCGAGAAGAGTTGGCCGAAGGCGGCTACATGAAGCAACGGAATCAAAAGAAGAAACAGACGAAGAAAATTTCGCTCGAGGCGTATACGTCGTCGACGGGGACAGAGTTCTTCGTCGGGAAGAACAATACGCAAAACGATCATTTGACGTTCAAGTTCGCCCGTCGCGACGAGATTTGGCTTCATGTGAAAGATATTCCCGGATCCCACGTCATCATCCGTTCGGGCGAACCTGACGAGACGACGTTGCTCGAGGCGGCGACCGTCGCCGCTTATTTCTCGAAGGCCCGTGCCTCGAGCGGTGTGCCGGTCGATTACACGAAAGCACGTTACGTGAAAAAGCCGAGCGGTGCCAAGCCTGGATTCGTCATATATACGGACCAGCAGACGGTGTACGTCACGCCGGATGAGCGGCTCGTCAAATCACTCCAGCAATGAGTTCTGGCCACGTCACATGACGTGGCTTTTTCTTGTTAGCCCATGGTCACTCGTCCTCTCGGCGCCTACGCTTTCCGCAGGCAACCCCGGAGCCGCATCGCGACTCAATGTCGCTGCTGGGTCTCCGTTGGGTTGCTTTCCTGCAGGAGTCGGGACGCCGGCGGACGAACGAAAGGATTGGTACACGTCTGATCGACAGGCGAGCAGACACATGCCAAGGCCGGCACCCGAACTCCTAGGGGATAGCGATGCAAGGATGACCCTGTAAAGTGCGGCACGCACTGCGGAGGCATCCGCATCGCCCCAGGAACGGAGGGTGTCGCCAAAGGCATGTGTAAATATGACATCTCCACTTACATTGACAACAAATAAAGGCCCCGTCGCTAAAACGGGGCCTTCGTTTATTTCGGATTATGTTTGAACGCTTCGAGCTGTTCATGATAGTCGAGCAAGTGCCCGTGTAAAATTTCAGAAACGGATAAATCCTCATGCGGCAACGTGAACAGCGCATGCGGCTTGTCACACGTATAAAGGATATCGTGGTGATGCGCGAGGAGGTATAAAAACTCGGACTCGAACACCCGGCGTTCTTCCTCGTCCATGACCAATAGCGCCTCCCGATGTTCAGCGAGACTCTCGAGCAATAAGACGAGCTTGTCCTCAAGGTGAATCAATAACCGGTATTGCTTCATCGTCAAATGCTTCAATTTCACGTTCGTCACTTTCATATCCTCTTGGAGCATCATGTGCAGCTCCTGATGGCCGAGGATACGGGCCCGCGTCTCGAGCAACTCGGACGGCGACCCGACGAGCTCGCGCCAGTGCTGGAACATATACGCCGACGTCTTCCGAATCTCACTGAGCAACCGCTCCTCGTAACGAGGCGGCATGAACGCATAGTTGACACCGAGCGAGACGAAGACACCGACGGCCGTCAACAGGGAACGGGTCCACGCATAGTGGAAGAAGTCGGTCGTCGGGTTCTCGAGCATGAGCACGATCGCGAACGCCGCATACGTCGACATGTGCGTCTTATCGAACGTCGTATTGAGCGTGAGCGCGACGATGACGGCGAGCCCGATTGAAATCGGGTTGACCCCGAACGCATAGACGATCAGGAGACCGCACATGAGCCCGACCATCGTCCCGAAGATGCGGCTGAAGACGATTTTCGATGACCGTTTCACGGTCGGTTGCATCGCGACGACGGCCGCGATGGCCCCCATGCCTGAATAGATGCCGAACACGTACCAGGACAAAGCGATGGTGATGGCGACGGCGATGCCGGTTTTCAAAGTTCGAAGTCCGACTTTTGGGATGTAACGTTTGTTCATCATTTAAGCTCGACCTTTCCTGTCTCGGAAATGAGTTCGATGTTTGGTCGGTTCGAGTTCGACAGATGGTACACGCCGCCCCCGATTTCGTTGAACCGTTCCGACGCCGTCACGTTGCCTGTGGTCGTGACGTTCACTTGTCCGGTCGCATTACGCGGCGCGTACGCGAGCGTCCCCGCCTCCGTCTGAATCGTCATGCTTTGATTGACGACGATGTCGCTCACGGTCGCGTTCCGATACGAACGGATATCTCCCGTGACGACACGGACGGTTTCGAGTGTCGTATCACTCCGTGTTTCGACACGAAGCCGATCACTTTCGAGTTTTTTTACATTAACGGCGTTCGCCTCCAAGACGATCGTCTTGACAATCAATCCTTGGCCGGTCACTTGCTCGGCCTCGACTTCAATCGATGTCATCGAGCTCGGCAAGGCGACTCGGATTTTATAACGGGATGGTTCATCACTCGCCCGACTACCGAATTGACTGAATTGGCCGTAGCGCTCGACGACCGAAATCGTATCGCCGACCGATTTGACTTTGATGCGACGCTCTTTCGAGTTCGTCTGTAACACATCAATGTGGACTTTCTCATTCGTGCTACGAACGAATTCGACATTGCCGTGCGCCGTCTCGAGCCGAAGTTTCTTCATTTGATAGCGGTCCTCGTACGTGTCCCCAAGTGCCAACACGTGACTGAATATGAATAAATTCAAGAAGAAAATGAGGGGCAAGACGGTGAGGACGAGTCCGAACGCAAGTTTACGATGTTTCGGGATTGCTTGAAAACGGACTTTCAAGGATTTTCCCTTCATTCTAGAATACGCCATACACATCTCCTTTATTGACTGCTTTCCCTATTCTAACATGTTCAGTATGCCATGTACCGAATAGAAAAAGAATCCGCCCGGAGGTGGATTCTCGTTACAGATTATGAAGATAAGACACGTTCGCTCCAACCTGTCGGATCATTTCGCCAGTCCCGTAAGGAAGCATATTCTTCTTTACTGATGATTCGCTTCTTGACGGCAACGTCGAGCAAATCCGAAAGTGTAATCAGTGCATGCGCAGTGAAGCCGGAGTCTAACAGATTGATGGCGAGGCGGCTCAGACTGTAGGAGAAAATCGCTTGAATCTTGACGACTTCCCCGCCGGCTTCCTGAATCGCTTTGGCGGCCTCGATGCTCGACGAGCCGGTCGACAACAAGTCTTCAATCACGACGACACGAGCCCCCGGTTCAAACCGGCCCTCGATTTGATTCCCTTTCCCATGTCCTTTCGCACTCGAACGGACATAGACGAGCGGCAACCCGAGCCGGTCGGCGACAAGCGTCGCATGGGGAATTCCCGCTGTCGCTGTTCCGGCGATGACGTCGACATCGAGCGGACGGATCACCTCAACGAGCGCGTCGATGATGAGGTTGCGGACGTCAGGATAGCTGAGCGTCAAGCGATTGTCACAATAAATCGGACTCTTCATCCCGCTCGACCACGTATACGGGTTTTCCGGTGACAGGGTCACGGCCTCGATTTGTAATAAAGCTTCAGCGATTTGTCTCATAAGTTCGACTCCATTCTTGTAAGTAGTATGCATAGGCAGCGTTCGGGTCTTCAGCCCGGGTGATGGGTCGGCCGACGACGATGGCCGACACACCTGCGTCACGAGCCGCTTTCGGCGTGGCAATCCGGACTTGGTCGTCCGCTGTCTCGTTCATGCGGATACCGGGCGTCACGGTCAAAAATGACGAGCCGAGCGCTTGGCGAATCGAGTGGGCCTCATGCACGGACGCGACGACTCCGTCGAGCCCGGCCCGGTCGGCCATGGCAGCCTGGCGAAGGACGGCCTGTTCCAATCCCCCTTCGATGTGTAGCTCTTCGGCGAGCATTCGTTCATCGGTCGACGTCAACTGGGTGACCCCAATCAATTTCGTCGTATCAGTCACATCGCGTAAGCCGTCCAAGGCGTAACGCATCATCGTCTCGCCGCCGAGCGTATGGACGTTCGTCAACTCGACGCCGAGGCGGCCGATTTGACGGAGCGTCCGCCGTGCCGTCTCCGGGATGTCATGAACTTTGACGTCTAAGAAGACCGGGTACCCGCTGTCGACGAGTTGCTCGACAAAGCGGCCCCCTTCCCGATAGAACAGTTCCATCCCGACTTTGACGGCCGGTTTTTGTTCGATTCGTTCCAATAATCGGAACGCGTCGGCGCCCGTTTCGACATCAAGCGCGAGATACAGTCTGTTCATAAGCTTTCCCCCTGATGTCTAAAATATGATCGATCCCAAGTTCGTCAAGTCGTCCTGGTAACGCTTCGATGATTTCCTGACAGACGAAAGGATTTTCAAAATTGGCCGTTCCGACCGCGACTGCCGAAGCACCCGCATAAATGAACTCCAAGACGTCGTCGACCGTCCGCACGCCGCCCATCCCGATAATCGGGATCTCGACGGCCTGGGCGACCTCATAGACCATCCGAATGGCGACCGGTTTGACGGCCGGTCCAGACAAACCACCGATGCGGTTGGCGAGAATCGGCTGCCCGGTCGTGACGTCGATGCGCATCCCGACGAGCGTGTTAATCATCGTAATGCCATCGGCCCCGGCCGCTTCGACCGCTTTCGCCATCGCTGTGATTGACGTGACGTTCGGTGACAGTTTGACGTATACCGGTTTTGTTGACGCCGCTTTGACGAGTCGGGTCAATTCCGCCGCCATGTCGGGATCGGTCCCGAACTGCATCCCCCCGCACTTCACGTTCGGGCACGAGATGTTCAGTTCGAGCGCCTTGATGGTCGGGTCGGCACTGAGCTCTCGCGCGACATGAATGTACTCTTCGGGCGTCGAGCCGGCCACATTGGCGATAATCTCTGTATCGAACGCGGACAAGAACGGTAGTTTGTGTTCGATGATGGCGTCGACACCCGGGTTTTGGAGGCCGATGGCGTTCAACATGCCTTGTGCCGTCTCGGCGACCCGCGGCGTCCCGTTGCCGAATCGCGACTCGCCTGTCGCCGCCTTAATCATGATTCCGCCTAACATCGATAAGTCATAGAGTTTGGCGAACTCTTCCCCAAATCCGAAACAGCCTGATGCCGGCATAATCGGATTCTTTAACTGTAAGCCTGGCAAATCGACGTGTAGTCTCATAGCGTCACCTCTTCTGCCCGAAATACCGGTCCGTCACTGCACACTTTGACGTAACCGCTTGGCGCTTCGCACACGCAAGCGAAACAAGCGCCGATGCCACACCCCATCCGATTCTCAATCGAGATATATCGCTCTTCGATATGTGACGCGGCGACCGCTTTCAGCATCGGTTCCGGCCCGCAGCTGAATAAGACATCGGCGTCGACCCGCGCGAGCGGACTGGTCACAAATCCCATTTCTCCATACGTTCCATCGACCGTCGTGATGATCGTCTCCCCAAGTTCACGGAACGCGTCTTCATAAAAAATGCTCGTTTTCGTATCAAACCCGAGAATTGCTACCGTCTCGATGCCACGGGCGGCGAGCAGGCGCCGCGTGTAGTAGAGCGGCGGCACCCCGATGCCCCCGCCGACGAGCACGACCCGTTTACCCGTCTGTTCAAGCGGGAAACCGTTGCCGAGCGGTCCGAGGACGTCTAAGACGTCTCCCGTCCGACGCGCGGCCAAATCTGCCGTCCCGCTGCCGATCACTTTATACAGGAATGTGACGACGTTGTCTTCGACGTTCGCGACCGAGAGCGGCCGGCGCAACAGCTCTGACGTCTTCACATGGAAGAACGTGCCCGGCGCAACGGCCTGCGGTGCGATCTCGATTTTCATCTCCATCGTCGCCGTCGCAATCAATCGGTTCGATAAAATGGTCGCGAGTTGTCTCATACGGTCACCCCGAATGTCGTGAAGGCCGGTAAACTCGTCGTTTGGAACGACAGGCTCTCGATGACTTGGAGCAGCGCCTCGACCGTGTCGAGCGACGTCAAGCAGAGCACCCCTTGCTCGGCCGCGGCCCGACGGATGATGAACCCGTCTTTCGTCGCAAGGGCGTCACGCGTCGTCGTGTTCAAGACGATATCGACTTCCCCTCGTTCGATGACGCTCAGCATCGTCTCTCCGGCCTCATTGATTTTCCCGACCGGGTGGACCGGCAAGCCATCTGCCGAGAGCGCCTGCGCCGTGCCAGACGTGGCCATCAGGCGGAATCCGAGTCGGTTGAAACGGCGGGCGATGTCGAGCGCCTCTTCCTTGTCTTGGTCGGCGACCGTCAACAGGACGTTCCCTTTCAAGGCGATCGTCATGCCGGCGGCGACGAGTCCTTTATATAACGCCTTTTCGAGCGTGCGATCTGTCGCCATGACTTCACCGGTCGATTTCATCTCCGGCCCAAGTGATGGGTCGACTTCTTTCAGTTTCGCGAAACTGAATACCGGGACTTTGACCGAAATCGCGTCCGCTTCCGGATGTAAGCCGGTCCCTAAACCGAGGTCTTTCAAACTCGTTCCGAGAATCGTCTGCGTGGCGATGCGTGCGACCGGAAGGCCCGTCACTTTAGAGATGAACGGGACGGTCCGGCTCGCCCGCGGGTTGACCTCGATGACGTATAAGTCGTCCGCGTAGACGAACTGGATATTGAGCAACCCTTTGATCCGGAACGCCTTGGCGAGTTTAATCGTGTAATCGACGACTTTCTGTTTCAACGCTTCGCTCAACCGCTGCGGCGGGTACACGGCAATCGAGTCGCCCGAGTGGACCCCGGCCCGTTCGATATGTTCCATGATGCCCGGGATGTAGACGTCCGTCCCGTCACAGATGGCGTCGACTTCAATCTCGATGCCCGTCAAGTAGCGGTCAATCAGTACGGGACGGTCTTTCGAGGCGACGACGGCGTGGCGCATATACCGCTCGAGCTCCGAGCGCTCATAAACGATTTCCATCGCCCGGCCGCCGAGGACGTATGATGGGCGGACGAGTACCGGATAGCCAAGCATGTCGGCACACGCGACGGCCTCTTCGACCGTGACCGCCGTCTTGCCTGGAGGTTGGGCGAGCTGTTCGGCCGAGAGCGTCGCTTCGAACGCTTTCCGGTCTTCGGCGCGATCGATGTCTTCAAGCGATGTCCCTAAAATCTGGACCCCTTCTGCTTCGAGCGAGGCTGCCAAGTTGATGGCCGTCTGGCCACCGAACTGGACGATGACGCCGAGTGGCTGTTCGTTGCGGATGACCTCGAGTACGTCCTCGGTCGTAAGCGGTTCGAAGTAGAGCCGGTCCGAGATTGAGAAGTCGGTCGACACCGTCTCCGGGTTGTTGTTTATGATGATCGCTTCATAACCTGCGTCACGAATCGTCTGAATCGAGTGGACGGTCGCGTAGTCGAACTCGACACCTTGACCGATGCGGATTGGGCCCGAGCCGAGGACGAGAATCGACGGCTTGTCCGTCTTCACGGCCTCGTTCTCAACTTCGTACGTCCCGTAAAAGTATGGTGTTTCCGAGGCGAACTCAGCCGCACACGTGTCGACCATCTTGTACACCGGACGGATGCCCCAGTCGTTCCGAAGCGACGTCACCGTCTCCACGTTCTCGTTTATGATGCGGGCGATCATCTTATCGCTGAACCCGAGACGCTTCGTTTCGACGAGTCGTTCTTTCGTGAGCGGCTCAAGCCGGAGCGTCTCTTCATGTTGCCAAATCCGTGCGAGTTTCGATAGGAAGAAACGGTCGATTTTCGTCAGCTCATGCAGCTGTTCCGTCGAATAACCGCGACGGAGTGCCTCATAAAGCATCCAGAGTCGCTCATCAGTCGGCGTCGTCAACTCGCGATTGAGCTCATCCGTCGTCAATTGTGCGAGCCGTGGTACGGCCAAGTCTTCTGTCCCGAGTTCAAGCGAACGGACAGCCTTAAGGAGCGCTTCCTCCAAGTTGCGGCCGATCGCCATCACTTCCCCGGTCGCTTTCATCTGAGTGCCGAGCCGGCGGTCAGCCGTCTCGAACTTATCGAAAGCGAAGCGCGGAATCTTAGCGACGACATAGTCGAGCGCCGGTTCGAACGAGGCGTAACTCGTCTCCGTCACCGGGTTCTTCAATTCTGACAACTTGTATCCGACCGCTACTTTCGCAGCCAACTTGGCGATCGGATATCCCGTCGCTTTCGAGGCGAGCGCCGAACTGCGGGAGACACGTGGGTTGACCTCGATGACGTAGTACGTGAAGCTGTCCGGGTCAAGGGCGAACTGGATGTTGCATCCCCCTTCGATGCCGAGAGCGCGGATGATGTCGAGTGAGACGCTGCGGAGCATCTGATAGTCGCGGTCCGACAGTGTCTGCGTCGGAGCGAAGACGATCGAGTCGCCCGTATGGACCCCGACCGGATCAAAGTTTTCCATCGCACAGACGATGATGGCCTGGTCGCTCGAATCGCGCATCACTTCATACTCGACTTCTTTCATGCCGGCAATCGATTTCTCGAGCAACACTTGTGTCACTGGACTCGCTTTCAGCCCTGATTCGACGAACTGTTCGAATTCATTCCGGTCATGGGCAATCCCGCCACCGGTTCCTCCGAGCGTGTACGCCGGACGGATGATAATCGGATAGCCGATCCGGTAGGCAAAGCCCCAAGCCGACTCGAGCGACTGCACGATTTCGCTTTCCGGGACCCCGTGGCCGAGCTTATACATGAGGTCGCGGAACTGTTCCCGGTCCTCAGCTTGTTCGATGGCCGATAATTTTGTCCCGAGCAATTCGACGCCACAATCTTCAAGCACGCCGCGACGATCGAGTTCCATCGCCAAGTTGAGACCGGTCTGGCCGCCGAGTGTGGCCAGGAGCGCGTCCGGTCGCTCTTGACGGATAATCCGTTCGACGAACTCCGGTTCGAGCGGTTCGATATAGACACGGTCCGCCGTCGTCGGGTCGGTCATGATCGTCGCCGGGTTCGAGTTGACGAGGATGACTTCATATCCTTCTTCTTTCAAGGCAAGACACGCCTGGGTACCAGCATAGTCAAATTCTGCCGCCTGTCCGATGACGATTGGGCCGGATCCGATTACAAGGATTTTCTGAATATCTGGTCGTTTTGGCATGTCACATTCCTACTTTCTGTTTGTTTTCTTGAACGAGTTGCATGAAACGGTCAAATAAATCGTTGGCGTCGTATGGACCCGGTGCCGCCTCGGGATGGTATTGGACCGAGAACGTCGGATGATGTAGATGCTTCACACCTTCGACCGTGCCATCGTTGACGGCGCGATGCGTGACGACGAGTCCTGTCGTCGCGAGCGACGCTTCATCGACTGCGTAGCCGTGGTTTTGGGACGTGATTGTCACCGCTCCGGTCTCTAGTTCGACCACGGGATGGTTGGCACCGCGATGACCGAACGGGAGTTTGAACGTGTTGGCACCGCTCGCGAGTGCAATCAACTGATGGCCGAGACAGATTCCGAAGATCGGGAGTGTCGGCATGAGGCGCTCGATGAGCGGTAACGCCGTCGGGACGTCTTTCGGATCCCCCGGTCCGTTCGACAGCATGACGCCGTCCGGCTCATAGCGCATCACTTCTTCTGCCGTCACGTCGTGCGGCAAGACGACGACTTCACAGTCGCGTTTCACGAGTTCACGCATGATGCCGAGCTTCGCGCCGAAATCGATGAGGGCAATCCGTGGACCGCTGCCGGTGCTGACATACGCCCGCTTCGTCGAGACACGCTCGACTTGATTGGTCGGCAGGAGAACATCGAAGCGGTGTTGGACCGTCTCCCACGTCGAGTCGCCGTCGACCATGACACCGCGCATGACGCCGAGTGAGCGCAAGTGACGCGTCAACATGCGTGTGTCGACTCCTGCTAGACCCGGGATGTTGAAGCGTTTGAGCGTATCATGAAGCGTCGCGGTCGAGCGGAAGTTCGACGGTGTGTCGCACACTTCTTTGACGATGAGCCCTTTCGCCATCGGAACGGTCGTCTCGAAATCTTCGCGGTTGACGCCATAGTTCCCGATCAACGGATTCGTCAACACGATGAGTTGGTCACAGTAAGACGGGTCAGACAACATCTCTTGATATCCGGTCATCCCAGTCTGGAAGACGACTTCCCCGATCGTCTCCACACTTGCACCAAACGCTGTTCCTACAAATGAAGTACCGTCCTCAAGCCATAATGTTCGTTTCATCGAATCTCCCCTTATATACGATTTTTCCAGCCACGATGGTCATCACCGGCCAGCCAACTAGTTTCTTCCCAGCGAACGGTGTGTTCTTCCCTTTCGAGCGGAACGTCGTCGGATCGACGACCCGCTCCGTCTCCGGGTCGATGAGGGCGAGGTCCGCCGCCCGGCCGACTTCAATCACACCGTACGGCAACCCGAACACGTCGCTCGGTCGTTTCGTCATCCACTCGATGAGCGCCGCCTCTTCCATATGTCCCGTTTTGACGAACGTCGTGTACAAGAGCGGGAACGCCGTCTCGAAACCGGTGATCCCGAACGGGGCCCGTTCCATGCCGGCCGCTTTCTCCTCGGCCGTGTGCGGGGCGTGGTCGGTCGCGATCATATCGATCGTGCCATCGAACAAGCCCTCGAGTAGCGCCTCCCGGTCGTCCGCACTCCGGAGCGGTGGATTCATTTTAAAGTTCGGGTCGAGGCCTGGGATATCGTCTTCACAGAGGATGAGGTGATGCGGTGTCACTTCGGCCGTGACCCGGATGCCGGCTCGTTTGGCGTCGCGGATGACGCGCACCGACTGTCGTGACGAGACGTGGCAGACGTGATAGTGACAGCCTGTCTCTTCGGCGATCAAGACGTCCCGGGCGATATGGATGCTCTCGGCGAGGCTCGGGATGCCTTGGATGTCATGTTCTTCACTGAACCGGCCTTCGTGGACCGAACCGGCCTTGAGCGTATTGTCCTCGCAATGGGCGACAATCGCCTTGTCGAGTCGTTTCGCTTCCCGCATCGCCGCGCGCATCATCGCTGCCGATTGGACGCCAACTCCGTCGTCGGTGAAGGCGAATGAATCTGCGAGCGAGGCCATGTCGACTTGCTCGGTACCGAGCTGTCGTTTCGTGATGGCGGCGTATGGCAGGACACGCACGATGGCGTCTTGCTCGATTTTAGCCAACAGCTGGTCCATCGTTGCGCGGTCGTCTGGGACCGGACGCGTGTTCGGCATCGCACAGATTGTGGTGAATCCGCCGGCTGCAGCCGCCTCTGTCCCGGTCTTGATTGTCTCTTTCTTCTCCCCACCCGGTTCGCGCAAGTGGACGTGGACATCGACGAGTCCTGGGATGAGTAGCATCCCTGTCGCATCAATCACTTCGTGTCCTTCAGTCGTGCCGTTATAGTCGACCGAGCGGATCTCGCCGTCTTCAATCAATAGCGTCGTCGTCCGTTTCGTATTCCCGTCATACCAAGTTGCGTGTTGAAGTATCATAATTGTCCCCCTAATGCTCGATTTAAGATGGCCATCCGGGCGTAAACACCGTTCGTCATCTGTGGAAAGATACGCGACTGTGGATGTTCGATTAAACTGCCGGCAATCTCGACGTCCCGATTGACCGGGGCCGGATGCATGATGATGGCTTGCGGTTTCATCCGCTCGACGCGTTCCGGCGTCAAGCCGTAGCGTACATGGTAATCTTCTTTCGAGAAGATATCGCCCATGATGTGGCGTTCGTGCTGGACGCGCAGCAACATGATGACGTCACAGTCGGCCAACACGTCGTCGAGGTCACGATGCTCGAGCCCCATCGACTCGTCCCACCAGGAGGCGGGACTACAGCCGACGACGTTCGCGCCGAGCCGCTTGAGCACCGAGGCGTTCGAGCGGGCGACACGGCTATGAACGAGGTCACCGCAGATGGCGATATTCAATCCTTCGAACGTCTTGAACTCTTCAAAGATCGTGACGAGGTCGAGGAGTGACTGGGACGGATGTTCCCCGCTCCCGTCACCGCCGTTCAACACCGGGATATTCAATGTTTCGACGAGTTCATGGTAGTAGCCCGACTCCGGATGGCGGATGACGAGGGCATCGACCCCGATCGCCTCGAGCGTCTTGCACGTGTCGTAGAGCGTCTCACCTTTCGTCACCGATGACGTCGCCACGTCGAACGGGATCTCCTGGACCTTCAAGTGCCGTTCGGCCATTTGAAACGAATTTTTCGTTCGCGTCGAGTTTTCAAAGAATAAATTCGCGACCGTCTTCCCATCGAACAATGGGGGCATGTTCCCTTGTTTATAGCGGAGTGACTCCTCGATCAAACCCATAATCTCGTCGAGGGATAGCGTGTCCAGGCTGACAAAATGCTTCGGTTGTTGTTTGATGATGTTCATGTTCGTCTCCTCCTTTTATGTGAAGGCAAAGAGAAAAGGCGTCTCTTCACCTACGTGAAGGGACGCCTTTATCTGGGCAGAACACACCCAAATAAACGAGCCTTCACTTTGCCGACCTCACGGGATCGAATTAAAAGTTACTTGCTTGTCGTGTGTCTTCAGTTGTTTCGGCAGCAGGTTCTTCCACGCTTTCCGCTTTTGGCAAGAAGGCGTTCAAGAGAATCCCGACGACCGTTGCGAGCGCCATCCCTTGGACCGGGAAGCTACCGAGTTGAACCATCGCCCCACCGAGTCCGATGACGAGGATGACCGAGGCGATGATGAGGTTGCGTTTCTCGGCGAGATCGACGTTGCTCTCGACCATCGTCCGGAGACCGTTCGAGGCGATGACCCCGAACAAGAGGATCGAGATGCCGCCTTTGACCGGGTTCGGAATCGTCGAGATGAACGCTTCGACGTGTCCGAGGAATCCGAAACTGATGGCCATGAGCGCCGCTCCGGCGATGACGTAGACGCTATACACTTTCGTGATAGCCATGACCCCGTTGTTCTCACCGTAAGTCGTACACGGTGGACCACCGAGTGCCGAGGCGACCGCTTTCCCGACCCCGTCGCCGAGGAGGGTCCGATGGAGACCTGGGTCTTTCATCGTCTCGCGGCCGATGATTTTCGACGTGACCATCTGGTCGCCGATATGTTCCGTCATCGTGACGAGTGCGACTGGGACGATGGCGAGGAGTGCCCCGACTTGCCACATCGGCATGTAGTCGACGAACACCATCGTGAAGTCAGGCAGTTGGAACAAACTCGCTTGTCCGAGCGCCGAGTAGTCGATGATTCCGAACAGTGCGGCGATGAAGTAACCACCGATGATTCCGAACAAGATCGGAACAGCGCCCCATACTCCTTTGAGCGTCGTCATGGCGAGAATCGTAATACCGAGCGTGAGCAACGCGACGGTGATGAACGTTCCGTTGTATGCCCCGTCCTTATTCATCGACATGTCGATGGCGACCGGTGCGAGCGATAAGCCGATGACCATGATGACCGGACCGACGACGACCGGCGGCAGCAAGCGTAGCAACCAGTTCACGCCTGTCTTATAGATGACGAGCGAGACGACGCCGTAGACGGAACCGGCGATGATGCCTCCGAACAAGGCGGCTTCGACACCCCATTGTTGACTGACGGCGATAATCGGCGCGATGTACGCGAAGCTCGATCCGAGATAAGTTGGGACTTTGAAACGTGTGATTGCTAGGAATGAGAGCGTGGCCACACCGGAAGCGACGAGGGCGACGGACGTGCTTAGGCCCGTCAAAATCGGGACTAAAATCGTCGCTCCGAACATGGCGAAGACGTGTTGCAGGCTGAAGAGCAGCCATTGCGGTAAGTGAGCGGGACGCTCGTGGATGTTGAGGATGGGTTTCATATGTGGTTCTCCTTCCTGGCCTCTCTGGACCACCTTAAAGGTTTTTGATTATTGCTGTTTGATGAATACTTCGTCGGTCGCATCGACTTCACTGAGTCTGACGACGACTTGTTCCGACTTCGACGTCGGGACGTTCTTGCCGACAAAGTCGGGGCGAATCGGTAACTCACGGTGTCCGCGGTCGATCAAGACGGCGAGCTGGATATAATCCGGCCGACCGTGGTCGACGAGCGCGTCCATGGCAGCCCGCACTGTCCGGCCTGTATAAAGGACGTCGTCAATCAAGACGACCGTCTTGCCGTTGATATCATGCGGTAACTCGGTCGCTTTCACTTCCGGGTCGAGTGATTTCTTTGATAAGTCATCCCGGTAGAGCGTGATGTCTAAGTTGCCGAGGGCAATCGGTTTGCCTTCGATTTCTTCGATTCGGCGGGCGAGCCGGTCGGCGAGCGTCTCGCCTCTGGTTTTAATCCCGACGAGTACGACGTTGTCCGTCCCTTTGTTTCGCTCGATAATCTCATGGGCAATTCGGGTAAGTGCGCGGCGGATGGCCGCTTCGTCTAAAATGGTGGAACGTTTCAACTAGTTCCCCCCTCTCACAAATTATATAAAAAAAGAAGACTTCCTCATCCGGCTGGAAAAGGAAGTCTTCATATGTGAGGGCAGACCTCTGCCTCAAATAATCGACGTGTCGTGGCCGCGGCCACAATCCTTTCACAGCCTCTCTGGACTGGGTTTAAAGGTGTTATGCTTCCTAGACTATAAATCGGAATCGGTTGAAAGTCAACGCGTTTTCTCGATTTTGTCTAATTTGGCAAGCTCCGCCTCGAAGTCGGCTGGGAGTTTCGCCTCGAATTCAAGCCATTCGTTCGTGCGTGGATGGAAGAAACCGAGCGTCGCCGCGTGGAGCGCCTGACCGTTCAATTGAATCGTACGGCGTGGACCGTATTTCGGGTCACCAGCAAGCGGATGGCCGATATAACGCATGTGAACGCGGATTTGGTGCGTCCGTCCCGTCTCCAATTTACACTCGACGAGCGTGAAATCTTTGTATCGCTCGAGCAGACGGAAGTGCGTGATCGCTTCTTTCGCGTTCTTGTCGGTCACCGTCATCCGTTGACGGTCGTTCGTGTCACGTCCGATTGGCGCTTCGATTGTCCCAAGTTCATGGGCGACTTCGCCGTGGACGAGGGCGATATATTCACGCTTGATTTTACGATCCTTCAACTGGCTCGCGAGCGATTCGTGGGCCACATCATTTTTCGCGACCATGAGAAGACCGGTCGTGTCTTTGTCGATGCGGTGGACGATGCCTGGACGTTTGACGCCATTGATGCCTGACAAATCGTCACAGTGGTAAAGGAGCGCGTTGACGAGCGTCCCTGACGTATGGCCGGCCGCCGGATGGACGACCATGCCGCGTGCCTTATTGACGACGATGACATCCTCGTCCTCATAGACGACGTCGAGCGGGATATCCTCAGGTAACACTTCGAGTTCGACGGCATCTGGGACCGTCACGACGATTTCGTCGCCTTCTTGCAATTTATAGTTCGGCTTGACGATCTGTCCATTGACGAGCAGGTCTCCCGCCTTGATCCAGTCTTGGATTTGCGAACGTGACCAATCACTTTGTTCGCTCATCCATTTATCGATACGAGCCTTTTCTTCGGCGACAAATGTGTAAGTTTCCATTACGATTGTCCCCTTTCTTTGTTTAATTTTTCTTCGAACAAGACGCCGATGATCATAAAGATGACCCCGAACGTGAGCGCCATATCGGCGACATTAAAAATGGGGAAGTTGTATCCGAACGGGTACGTGTCGACAAAGTCGACGACTTCTCCACGGAAGAGACGGTCGATAAAGTTCCCGATGGCACCGGCGAGTAGCAACCCGACGCTATAACCGAGCAAATCGAACCCGTTCACTTCTTTATGCAAGAAGTAAATCAAACCGACGACGACGATGGCCGTGACGATAAAGAAGAACACCATCTGCCCTTCGAGCATGCCCCAAGCCGCACCTTTATTACGGTAAGACGTCAAATAAAGCAACCCAGGGATGAGTTCAATCGACTGTCCGATCGTCATCGTCTGGACGACGATCCATTTGGTCACTTGGTCGAGCAAAATGAGGAAAAGTGCTAATCCGTAGTAACGTTTCATCAGATTCTCCTTTCAAGTCATAAGAAACCGGAGTGGACGATCGCCACTCCGGTCCGGCTTATGCGATGACTTCTGTACAACGCGGGCAAAGCTCTGGGTGCTGTTCGTCTTGACCAAGTTCAGTCGAGTACGTCCAGCAGCGGGCACAAGCGGCACCATCAGCTTTCAAGACGCTGATTTCTGCTGTCGCATAATCGACATCAGCCGAGTCGACGTAATCAAGCTGTGACACTTGTAGCAATTGGCGCACGTTGTCGATCGTCTCGAGCAACTGTTTCGTCTCACCTTTCGGCGCGACGAGCAACTTCGCTTCGAGCGGTTTCCCGATCAATTTCTCACCACGTGCAATCTCGATCGCTTTCAAGACGTCGTCACGGAACGTGAGGAACTTCGACCATTTCGCAAGCAACGCCTTCTCGTCTTCCGACAATGCCGCTACTTCGTCAAGGTCCGTCAAGAAGACGCTATCCCCTTGTTTCGCCGGCACTTCTTGCCATACCTCATCCGCCGTGTGCGGAAGGATTGGGGCGAGCAATTTCGTGAGCGTGACGACCGTGTCATACATGACCGTTTGAACGGCACGACGACGCGCATCATCTTCGCGCTCGATATACAGGATATCTTTCGTGAAGTCGAGATAGAATGACGACAACTCGTTGACACAGAAGTTATGGCTCAAGTGATAGACGGCCATGAAGTCGAACGTGTCGTATGCTTTGACGACTTTCGCTTGAAGCTGTTTGAGTTTTGTCGCCATGAAGCGGTCCGCTTCCGGCATGTCTTCGAACGCGACACGCATCGACGGGTCGAATCCGTTCAAGTTACCGAGCAAGAAGCGCAACGTGTTGCGGATTTTCCGGTATACTTCCGACACTTGTTTAAAGTTATCGTGTGACGCGCGGACATCTGACTGATAGTCGACCGACGACACCCAAAGACGGACGATTTCTGCTCCGTACTGTTTGACGAGGTCGTTCGGTGCAATCGTGTTACCGAGTGACTTCGACATCTTGCGTCCGTCTCCGTCGAGAACGAAACCGTGGCTGAGCACGTTGCGATACGGCGCTTTGCCAGTCGTCGCGACAGCCGTCGAGAGTGACGAGTTGAACCAGCCGCGGTATTGGTCCGATCCTTCAAGGTACAAGTCGGCCGGGCGGCGCAAGTTGTCGCGCTGTTCGAGTACGCCCGCATGTGACGAACCTGAGTCGAACCAAACGTCCATGATGTCGAGCTCTTTACGGAACTCGCCGTTCGGGCTGTTCGGGTGTGTGAAGCCTGCTGGCAACAAGTCTTTCGCTTCACGCTCATACCAGACGTTCGATCCGTGCTCGTGGAACAAGTTGGCGATATGTTCGATCGTCTCGTTCGTGATGATCTCCGTTCCGTCTTCGGCATAGAAGATCGGGATTGGAACACCCCAGGCACGTTGACGGCTGATGACCCAGTCCCCACGGTCACGGACCATGTTGTAAAGACGTGTCATGCCCCATTCCGGCACCCAGTTCACTTCTTCGATTTCACGGAGCATATCGGCACGGAAGTCTTTGATTGAGGCGAACCATTGCGGTGTCGCGCGGAAGATGACCGGTTTCTTCGTACGCCAGTCGTGCGGGTACGAGTGTTTGATGAATTTCAAGTTGAGGAGATAGCCGTTCTCTTCGAGCTTCATCCCGATTTGTTTGTTCGCGTCTTCATAGAACAAGCCTTCGAAACCTGGCGCCTCATCCGTCATATAACCACGGTCGTCGACCGGGCACAAGACGTCGAGTCCGTACGCTTGTCCGACACGATAGTCGTCTTCCCCGTGTCCAGGTGCCGTATGGACGAGACCTGTCGCATCAGCCGTGACGTGATCGCCAATCATGACGAGCGAGGTCCGGTCGTAAAGCGGGTGTTGCGCCGTCATGTGTTCGAACTCACGTCCGTTCCAAGAACCGCTCACCGTGTAATCCGTCCACTTGAGTGCCGTCGTCACTTCTTCCACGAGCGATTCGGCGACGATATAGCCTTTGCCGTCATGCTCGATACGCGTATACGTCAACTCGTCGCTGACCGCGATCCCGAGGTTGGCTGGAATTGTCCATGGTGTCGTCGTCCAGATGACGAAATGATCGGTCGTCTGAAGAACGTCTTTCCCGTCGACGACTTGGAACGCCACGTAAATGGCCGGTGACTTCTTGTCATAATATTCGATTTCCGCCTCAGCGAGCGCCGATTCAGAAGAAGGTGACCAATAGACCGGTTTCTTCCCTTTATAGATGTAGCCTTTTTCGGCCATCGTCCCGAAGAGACGGATTTGAGCCGCTTCGTATTCTGGGAGGAGCGTGATGTACGGGTTGTCAAAGTCAGCGAGCAACCCGAGGCGTTTGAACTGTTCACGTTGCGAGTTCACTTGTTCCATCGCATACGCTGCACACTTCTCACGGAACTCGGCGACCGTCATTTCTTTGCGGTTGACACCCGCTTTTTGAAGCGCGTTCTCGATTGGGAGACCGTGTGTGTCCCAGCCCGGAATCATCGGTGACTGGTAGCCGTTCAATGATTTGAAACGGACGATGATGTCTTTCAATACTTTGTTGAGCGCGTGGCCCATATGGATGTCGCCGTTCGCGTACGGAGGTCCGTCGTGAAGGATGTATTGCGGTTTCCCGGCGTTTTTCTCTTGGACGCGGTTGTATAGGTCCATTTGTTCCCAAGCCTCATGCATCGCTGGCTCACGTTTTGGCAGATTTCCGCGCATCGCGAATTCTGTGTCAGGCATCAATAGTGTGTCTTTGTAGTTCATTGAAACTCCTCCTGCAACTTTTTTTTGACAACAAAAAAACCCGCCCCTAATAGGGACGAGTTGGTCGACTCGCGGTACCACCCTACTAATCTCAAGGAAACCCTCGAGACCGCTCTTGGTAACCGATAACGAGGTCAGGCGGTCGCGCTTACTAACTTCAGCCCGACACTCATAGGGGATACCGATAAAGTCTTTCTCTTAGGCTTGCACCTTCCCTAAGTCGCTTCGTAGGTATGACTTTATCGACGTGTCCTAATCGACGTATTGTGTATTATCCGTGATGTTTTGTTGGTATGACTTCGTCGTCATTATACGCAAGTTCGGTCGTATCGTCAAGAACCGTCTGGACCGGCGGCTCCCCGACAATCGTGTCCCATTCTGTACTGTTCAAGAGCTCCATCTGAGCATCGACGAGGACGCGGAACCGGGTCCGGTACAATTCGACTTTCTTGAGCATTTGAATGACTTCACGTTCGGCGAGCTGCTCTTTGCGTGACGCTTCTTCCTCACGGGCGAGCGCCTCACGTTCAGCTTGCTTCAAAATGAGACTCGCTTCCTTGGCCGCGTTCGTCTTCACTTCTTCGGCTGCCTCTTGGGCGACGATAATCGATTTGTTCAACGTGTCTTCCATCGAGGAGAAGTAGTCAATGCGAGCTTGCATATCGTTGACGAGTTCTTCGTACCTTCTATTCTCACGAATCAATAGTTCAAATTCTTTAATGATTTGATCTAAAAATTCATTGACCTCATCGATGTCGTACCCGCGAAAACGAGTCGAGAACTCTTTATTATGAATATCAATCGGTGTCAACGCCATTCGACTTTCCTCCTAAGTTCAACGTATGATGCCATACTGGATTTTTATTTTCTCACGCTTTGTCGAGCCGAGAATCGCCGTCAGTTTGACACGGCCATACCCTCGGATCGAGACCAAATCGTCTGGTTCAAGGATGAAGCTCGGATCATCGATCGGTTTATGGTTCACTTTACAGTCTCCATGTTTGACGAGCGCCTGGGCTTTTTGTCGGGATAACCCGAGCACTTCGCTGACGACCGTGTCAAATCGGAGTGATGAGACGATGCCGAACTCATCGCTCCATTTGACTTCCGGTACGACGAACACGGCTTCGGGCGCCACTTCTGAGATGCGAATCCGGGCCTTGCCGACCCGATCGACGTTCATCTCGATGAAACCGGCCGCCTCACGCGTCGTGGCGAATTGCGCGATGCCCTCGTCGAGGACGACGTCTCCAAACTTCTGCCGCTTCAACCCGGCGTTCAAGAGCGTCCCCGTCACTTGACGGTGCGTCAATTCGACGAATTTGGTCGGATAGTCGATTTGACGAATCGCAATCTCGAAGTCGTTCGGGTCGAGCTCGTAATAATCCGGGGCCAGGATGAGACGACGCCGTTCCGCGCCGACAAATCCGCTATCCTCGTAAATCGCGAGCTGCTTGCCGACGAGTTGCCGGACGATTTGTTGCTCGCGTGGATCTAAAAAGTCCGTCACTTTCAACATATAGTTGTCCTCGACTTGTTGAACCCAATCGAGCACTTGCTCGATAAATGCCCGTTCATTCGGTCGATAATGATCGAAGACGCTCATTTAAATACCGAAAATCGCACGCACTCCAAATTGCGCCATCCGTAGCACAAATAAAGCGACGATTGGGGAGATGTCGAGCATCCCGCCGATTGGTGGGATGATGCGACGAAACGGATTCAAAAACGGTTCGCACAGATACGACAAGATTTGACCAAATTTTGATTCACGCGCATTCGGGAACCACGATAATAAAATATAGGCAATCAAGACCCAGCTATAATATCCAAGCAATGTAACGATCGTGTTGCCTAACGCAGGTATAGCATTTTCCATTCAGTTACCACCCTTTACTATTGAGTTCGTCCTCCGAAATCAAGTTCGAGATCGACCCCGTCAACTCGATGTTGTTCGGAGTACATAGAATCGTGTTATGTCCAATCGACGTCATCGTCCCTTCTAACGCATAGACGACACCTGACAAGAAGTTGACGACTTGACGAGACTGCTCTTTCGACATCCGTTGAAGGTTGACGATGACGGCCCGGTTTTCTTTCAACTGGTCGCTGATGTCTTGGGCCTCAGCGAATACACGCGGCTCGGCCAAGACGACTTTTGAACGTTCTTTCTTCTTCGTGTTCAACGCGACGATATTGTTCGATGTTTTCGGACGGTCCTCCGTTTTGACGATTGCCTCCGTCATCGGTTGTGTCTTCGTTTCGGCGACAGCATACTCGTCTCCTTCGAACTGGTTGTTCGGATCTTCCTCGAGTCCAAAGAAGTCCTTCATTTTGTTTTTGATTGACATAACGGATTCCTCCTTAAAATATATTATTGCACAAGTACGGTTCCAATACGAACAAACGATGCGCCTTCTTCGATTGCCAACGTGTAGTCGTTCGACATACCCATTGACAGTTCGGTACACGGTGCATGCGCATAGGCATGACGCGCGACGTCATCGCGCAACTGTCTCAAGTTTCGGAACGTCTCCCGAATCACCGTCTCGTCCTCTGTGAACGGGGCCATCGTCATCAGGCCGATGATCCGCACGTGAGGATACTGTTTACAGTTCTCGATGAACGGGATGACTTCCTCTTTTTCGAGACCATGTTTTGACGCTTCGCCCGATACGTTCACTTGCACGAAACAATCGATCACGCCTTGGGCGCGTTTATCGATCTCTTCGGCGAGCGAGATGCGGTCGAGCGAATGAATCGCTGCCACATGGTCGATAATTTGTCTCACTTTACGTGTCTGCAGGCTGCCGATGAAATGGAACTTGGCATCAGCCGGCAACTGCTCGACTTTCTCAAGCAATCCTTCGGGACGATTTTCGCCGAAGTCGCGGATGCCTTCTGCATAGAGGGCGTTCGCCACGTCGGGACCGACCGATTTCGTGACCGCGATGAGCGTCACCGCTTGATCGGCCCGATGCGCGTCGATCGTCTGTCTGACTTGCTTCACATTATTGGCTATACTCACGATTTCTTCTCCTTGACGAGGACGGCCGCAAAACGACGCTTGGCGTCTCCATTCCGATACGAGAAAAACGTCTGATCAGAAACGGTCGACAAGTTCGATTGGGTGACCTCGATATTTCGTTCCACAGCGAGCGTCTCGTTCACTTGCTGCAGGGATAGACGGGCATGGCCCGCTCGTTCGTCCATGACCGCTGATGCATACGCAGCCGGTGAGACCGCTTCGACCGCATCCAGGACGCGGCGGTCGACCTCATAATGTTCGGCTGTGATGGCCGGCCCGACGAACATGTCGATGGCTTCGGCCGGAACGCCGAGCGTGGCGAACGCATCCGTCATCGCGGCGACGATATTCCCGACCGTCCCTTTCCACCCGGCATGGGCCACACCGATGACGCCATGGTCCTCGGCACAGAAGAAGAGCGGGACACAGTCGGCAAAGACGAGGGCGAGTGGCAACGCGTCGGCCGTCGTGATGAGGCCGTCCGTCGCCGGAATCGTCTCGTCATAGGAATACGCGCCTTTGCCGCGGTCGGCGTCACCGACGACTTCGACGTTCGTCTGATGGACTTGGTCGGCCCACACCGAATCCGCGAGGGCAAGACCGGCCGCGTCAAAGAAGTACTCCCGATTGGCGACGACCTGATCTGCGTCATCGCCGACGTGGAGTCCGACGTTGCCTTCATTATGTCCGTCCGTCCGGGTCGTCACATAAGCCTGATAGCGATACGTTTCGGTTTCCCATGTATGTAACAGTCGCATATGATTCTCCTTTTTTAGAAAAAGGGGATGCCGAGAACCGGCACCCCCTGTTGTTTAGTTACGGCGTTGTCTTACGAACGCTGGGATGTTGATCGTCTCGTCTGGGACGTCCCCACCATAGACCGGTCTATGGAAGTTCCCTTCATCTTGTGGCGCAGCTTCTTGCGCTTTCGGTTGAGCCTCACGGTTCACTTCAGCTTCCGGTTGTTTCTTCGGTTGTTGAAGGAACGGGTTCGTCCCTTGCGCTTCTTCTGCGAATTCAGTTGCGATCACGGTAACGATAATCTCGTCGTTCAAGTTTTCGTTGATGACCGAACCGAAAATCAAGTTCACTTCTTCATCTGCGGCACTTTGAACGATTTGAGCTGCTTCCGTGACTTCATACAAGCTGAGGCTAAGTCCGCCTGTGATGTTCATCAAGACACCTTTCGCGCCTTCGATTGAAGACTCGAGAAGTGGAGATGAGATGGCTTTCTTCGCTGCTTCGACGGCACGGTTCTCGCCAGTGGCGACACCGACACCCATGAGTGCCGAACCTTTTTCCGTCATGATCGTCTTGACGTCAGCGAAGTCAAGGTTGATGAGACCAGGAATGGCGATCAAGTCCGTGATCCCTTGGACACCTTGGCGAAGGACGTTATCCGCTTCACGGAACGCTTCGATCATCGGCGTGTTGCGCTCGACGATTTCAAGCAACTTGTCGTTTGGAATGACGATGAGTGTATCGACTTTTTCTTTGAACGCTTGAATCCCGTGTTGGGCGTGTTGCATCCGTTTGCGTCCTTCGAACATGAACGGTTTCGTGACGACACCGACCGTGAGCGCTCCGATTTCTTTTGAAATCTCGGCGATGACAGGTGCTGCCCCCGTTCCGGTTCCTCCGCCCATACCAGCTGTGACGAAGACCATATCCGCGCCATCGAGCGCTTCAATCAACTGCTCGCGGCTCTCTTCCGCCGCTTTTTTACCGATATCCGGATTCGCGCCGGCACCGAGGCCACGCGTCAATTTCGCTCCGAGTTGAAGCTTAACGTCCGCTTTCGACATGTTGAGTGCTTGCGCGTCCGTGTTGACGGCGATGAACTCGACACCTTGTACTCCGTGCTCGATCATGCGGTTGACAGCGTTTGACCCGCCGCCCCCGACTCCAATTACTTTAATTTTTGCTACGGCGTCAATCGCCTCATCAAAGTACATCATTTCAGGTATCCCCCTACGTAATTTCCAATTGTTAACACAACGTCAAATTTACACGCCAAATAATTTTTCCATTAATCGACCGAAACCGTTTTTCGTCTCGCGGTCGTCCGGTTCCACATCATCGTCGTGGTCTTGGACGTTCCCGGTTTGAGACGTGCCGTCTGGTTTTGCGACGGCCACACGGTCATCCGGCTTTTCAAGTCGTGACTTCGAGACGTGGTGATCGCTCATGAGCACGTACTTGAGGACGCCGACCGCGGTCGCGTATTTCGGATGTCTGACGCCAATCGACGATGGCTGATACAGTCTCGTCTTTTGACCCATGACACGAGTCGCTAGTTCTTGGATGCCAGGTAAAGCAGCGGCCCCACCACAGAGGAGATAACCTCCGCTGAGCGTTGGAACGCCTACCTTTTGCACTCTATTCAACACAAGCGTGAACATTTCCTCTATTCTTGCCTCTAAAACGTAACTAATTTCTGACTGCGGTTCGAACGTGACTTCCCCGTTGATGTTCGTGAACGAGAACCCTTCTGAGGCGTCCGCCATCTCTTCGAGGGCAAGTCCGTACTCTTCTTTCGCCACTTTGGCGTCTTGGTATTTACAGTTGAGCTTGTACACCAAGTCGCGCGTCATATGATCGCCTCCGACCGGAAGGATATATGAGTAGACGAGGTCGCCTCGATAGAAGACCGAGACGGTCGTCTTTTCATGACCGATATCGACCAAGCCGATGCCTAAATCGATTTCATCGACCGATGCCGCACTCATGCCGAGCGCCAAGTTGCCGAGGACGAAACCTTCTAGTTTCAGTCCCGCCCGTTCGATGGAACGACGAATGCTATGTAAAATCGTCTTCGAACCGGTCACCATCTTGCCGTGCATCTCTAAGCGATAACCGAGCATGCCCCGGGGATCGACGACACCTGTCTGTTGGTCGACCGTGAAGGAAGACGGAATCACATCGATGACACTCATCTCATCCGGCAAGCGCATGACTTGCGCCGAATTGATGACTTCGATGACGTCTGTGTCCGTGATTTCTTGGTCTTCTCGTTTGACCGATGCAATTCCATGACATGGGGCGATTTGGATATGTTCCCCTTCGATGGCAACGTATACCGACCGAATTTGATCACCGAGCGCCGCTTCGGCATGTTCGACGGCTTGCTTGATGGCTTGAACCGTCTTATCGATGTCGACGACGGCGCCACGTTTTACTCCTGCAGACGGGGCACACCCCTCCGCCAAAATGTTAAGCGTTCCCCCGAGTAGTTCACCCACGACGAGCTTAATTTCTGACGTTCCTATATCCAATGCGGCCACATAACCATTCGCTTCCAAAAGGGAAACACCTCCGCGCTTTAATTTCTGTGCTTGAATTCCGTTACATTGTTACAGATATCCAAAAATATTGTTAGGTCCGGCAAGATATCTCACGTCTAAGTTTACAACAAATAAGATAGTGAGAAAAGGTAGAATCCTACAAATTACGCGGTTTTGGGGTGTCAATTCGATTACAATCGATAAAAAAACAGCCCTTATGTGTCTAAGGGCTGTAAAAATTCAGATTATTCTTTCGGTTTTTCGTACGGAACGAAATAATATCCGCCATCCATGACGACGGTTCCCCGCTGTCCTTTTGGAATATTCTCATAGATTTCGCCGTACTTGGATACCGTTTGACTGAGCTTGAACGTCGGCGTCTGAATCGTGTTGCCGTCGTTCATATAAATCTCATATCGTGTCGGTTCGCCTTTCTGTTTCGAGAAGACAATCTCTGACATCCTGGCCCGCATCGCGTCATCGACTTGCTCGAGCTCACTCGCGATTTTCTCGAGTTCCGCCGCATCGGTGAATTCACGCAACAACGGACCGTCTTTTAGCTTCTCTGGATCCGTAATCGATCCAGTCGGGTGCAAAGAACCGTCAGCGAGGACGACGACTTCCTCTTCGTCCGTTCGTGAATAGGCGATCATTTTCTCTTCTTCGACGTCAATCGTCACGACGTTATACCAGGAGCGATCGACCGAGACGTCTTTCACGCCAGGCACTTTACGAAGTTCCCGTTCAATCCCGTTCGGCGACACTTGAACGATTTTCGTGGACGTGTCGATATCCGTTTCGGCGAGCACATACGCTTCTGTCAACCAGGACAGGCCGTTCACGTTCACCGCTTTCACGTCAGACACCGATGTCTGCATATATACGACGAGCGCAATCAACACCGCGAACAACAACAGGATCGTCGACAAACGTCGGTTCGCTTTCTTACGACGTTGATCTTTCATATACGGGATTCGGTCTTCCAAACTACGAACGGTATTCTGACGTGTCTCCATGGCTACTCTCCTTTCAAGCGCGGACTTCTTCGACGAGGTCGGCGAGCGACTCCGCGGCGTGCGGGAATCCTAACCGTTTCGAGGCTGCGGCCATCTCATCATGATGGGCCAATACGTGTCGGATCGAGCGAACGAGCGTCTCGCCCGACAAATCCCCTTCTTTAATCAGTTCGGCCGCGCCGCTTTCGACGAGCGCCGAGGCGTTTTTCGTCTGATGGTCGGCCGTCACGTACGGACTCGGAATCAAGATGCTCGGCAAACCGAGCGCCGTCAATTCCGAGATGGTCGAGGCACCGGCCCGCGACACGACGAGACTCGCACACGCGAGCAGTTCAGGCATGTCGTAAACGTATGGCAACACATGGACGTTATCGGCTTTTGGCGCCTTCGCCACGACGTTGTCATAATGGACGTTCCCGGTCACGTAGAGCACGTTCACCGGTTCGGTCGCAAGTTCCGGGATGGCCTCGATGACGGCCCGGTTGATGGCCTCGGCTCCGCGGCTGCCGCCGTAAATCAAGACGATTGGACGTTCATCGATACCATATTCGGCCCGGACGGACGTTTCGTTCACCGTCGTCTTCAACACTTCGCTCCCGCGCGGGTTACCGATGACGCGGACGTTCGCATCAGGGAACTGTGATTCCGAACCGGCGAACGACAAGGCGACCCGGTCGGCTTTCTTCGACAAGAACTTGTTCGTCAAGCCTGGGATGCTGTTCTGTTCATGCAGAATCGTCGGGATGCCGAGTTGTTGTGCGGTGAAGACGACCGGACCTGAGACGAATCCGCCCGTGCCGATGACGACGTCCGGACGGAACGTCTTCATCTCTTTACGCAACGTCAGGACAGATTGGACAAACCAATAGGCCGTCTTGACGTTATCTAGCGACAACGACCGTTTGAGCCCGGCGATTCGAATCGATTTGAACGGCACACCAGCGCGTGGGACGAGATCGGCCTCGAGACCGTTCTCAGTGCCAATGTAGAGCACCTCGAGGTTCGGATGGCGCTGTTTGAGCGTATCAAGGAGAGCGAGTGCCGGGTAGATATGACCACCCGTTCCTCCACCAGAAATCATGATTTTCATCGATTGGCCTCCTCATATGCATGGACGAGGCGGACGAAATGTTCGCCGCGCTCTTCAAACGTCTTATATTGGTCCCAGCTCGCACAGGCCGGTGACAATAAAATCACGTCGTCTGGGGCTGACTGTTCAAATGCGAGCGGGACGGCTGCGTCGAGCGTATCGACCGCGAACGATGGAATCTGCTCGGCTTCACCGAGTGCTTGGAAACGCCCTGCCGTCTCACCGTACGAGACGATGGCTTTGACGCGTCCGAGCGCCGGAATGAGTGAATCCAATTCGGCTCCACGTTCAAGTCCCCCGCACACCCAAACGATCGGAGCATCGAATCCGCTCAATGCCGCTTCGGCCGCCACGTTGTTCGTCGCTTTCGAGTCGTTATAAACCCGGCGTCCGAGCACTTGGCCAAGACTTTCCGTTCGGTGGGCCACGCCACCGAACGTGCGCAACGCACGATCGATATGTTCGGCCGGGATATCGAACGGTTCAACGAGCAACAAGGCTGCCAACACGTTCTCCACGTTATGGGCCCCGCCGAGGGCGAGATCCTCGACCCGAATGACCCGCTTGCCGTGCAACGTAATCCAGCCGTCGGTGACATGCGCATCCCCGCTGTCGTAACCGAACGTCGAAGCATCGAGATCGGCCGGGACGCGTTTCATCACTTCGGTGTCACTGCCTTTGACGACGACACGGTCTGATGCCGTCATGTTCCGGAACAAGTTCCCTTTGGCGTCGGCATACGATTCGAAGTCACCATGATAATCCAAATGCGCCGGTGACAAGTTCAACAGTGCCGCCGCTTGCGGATGGAACTGCTCAACGCCCATCAGTTGGAAGCTCGATAGTTCGATGACGATGATGTCGCCCTGCTTCGCTTTCGATGCGACTTCGATTGCCGGGAAACCGATATTCCCTGCCACATGGACAGGACGACTTCCCCCTTTGAGCAATTCATGAACGAGCGTGGTCGTCGTCGTTTTCCCGTTCGAGCCGGTGATGGCGACGAACGTGGCATCGGTCGCCAAGTAGGCGAGTTCCACTTCTGTATAAATCGGGATGTTCCGCTCAAGCGCTGCTTGAAGGAGCGGGATGTGATACGGGATTCCCGGGTTTTTGACAATCATGTCCGTCGTGTCGAGCAATTCGAGCGGATGGGCACCGAAAACGCCGTTGAGGCCGAGCGCTTCAATTTTCATCCGTTCTTCCGTTGACGGTTCGCTCCCGGTATTGAGGGTCACGTCCGCGCCGACATTTCTTAAGTAAGCGGCTGCGGCGATGCCGCTCCGTGCCGCGCCGAGTACGAGGACTCGTTTATCGTTCCACTGTTGTTGCATGTCTTCCACCATCCATTACATGAGTAGTAACGACAAGACTGCCGTGATCAAACTAATTCCACCGAACGTCAAGACGATGCGCCATTCTGACCAACCGACCATTTCGAAATGGTGATGAATCGGGCTCATCTTAAAGATTCGTTTGCCCGTCGTCTTGAACGAGAACACTTGCAAGATGACGCTAAGCGTCTCGATGACAAAGATGATTCCGACGAAGACGAGCAACAGCTCGAGCTTGAGCATGAGCGCGAGGCCGGCGACCGCACCACCGAGGGCGAGCGATCCCGTGTCACCCATAAAGATTTTCGCCGGGTATTTATTGAAGACGAGGAAGCCGAGCAAGGCGCCGACCGCACTGAAGGCGAACCAAGCGATGCCCGCTTCGTCTTGTCCGAGCGCATAGATGCCGAAGAAGGCGAACGTCGGGATGGCCGAGAACGAGACGAGACCGTCGAGGCCGTCTGTCAAGTTGACCGCGTTCGAGAAGCCGACGAGCCAGAAGATGACGATGGCGACATACAACCAGCCCGTATCAAACGCGATCGAAGTGAACGGGATTTGAATCGTCGTATCGAGTGCCCCACCGAGGGAGAGGAACCAAACGAATAAGACCGAGACGACGATTTGACCGATCAATTTCTGAAGCGACGTCAAACCGAGGTTGCGTTTATTGACGACTTTGATGTAGTCGTCGAGGAAGCCGATCACCCCGAAGGCGAGAGTCACGAACAAGAGCGTGCCAAACCCAGCGACGTCTTCACCGAAGACGACTGAGATGAGGAATCCGATGATAAGGGCGAGCAAGATGATGATTCCGCCCATCGTCGGCGTGCCTGATTTCTTTTGATGCCAATCTGGACCTACGTCACGGATTTCTTGGCCAAACTTTAAGTTATGCAGTGCCGGGATGGCCCGCGGCATGACGACCAATACGGTCAATAATGAACTGATTAAGACGATTAAACTGATTAACATGTTCGTACCTCACTACTCTGTTTATTGAACTAGACGCTCGAGCGCCAGTCCTCGCGATGCTTTTAACAATATCACAGTCTGGGGGCGTTGATAACTGCCGAGGAGGACTTTCGCTTCCTCGACCGTCGGCACCATCGTCACGTTCACACGCGGGTCGGTGATGCCTGCCGCAATCCATTTCGCTTTCTCTCCGATGAGCACGCAATCCGTGACCGGTGCCGTGATGGCGTGGCCGACTTGTTCGTGCTGGGCGACCTCGTCCGTCCCGAGTTCATACATGTCCCCGAGGACGAGGACGCGGCGTGAGAACCCTTCTAGCGTTTTAATCGTCTCGACGGCGGCAATCATCGAGGTCGGGCTCGCGTTATAGGCGTCATTGACCAAGTGGGCGTCGCCGAACATCCGTTTCTCCATCCGCATCGACGTCAACTGGACGCGGTCGAGACCGCGTTGAATCGTGTCATGTCCTAATCCGAACTTGAGACCGCAGGCGATCGCATAGGCGGCGTTACGGATTTGGTGGGCCCCGAGCACTTTCAATTCATACAGCTCGTTATTGTAGCGGAAAATCGAGGCGTCAAACGTCGCCTCCACGACTTCGAGCTTACCGTCCGCGGTCGAGTCGTATCCGACGCGGTACCCGCCCGCTTCATTAAGGAGCGGCTCGTCGGCATCGACGATTAAGACGCCGTCCGGTTTCAACCCGGCTTTAATCTCGAGCTTCGCCTTGGCGATCCCCTCGCGCCCCCCGACTTGTTCACCGTGTGACTCGCCGATGTTCGTGACGAAGGCGATATCCGGTTTGGCGAGTTTCGATAACAGTTCGATTTGCCCGAATCCGTTCATGCCCATCTCGAGGACGGCGACTTCGGTGTCCCGTGGCATCCGGAGCACGGTGAGCGGCAATCCGACGTCCGAATTGAAGTTCCCGGCCGTCTTGTGCGTCTTGAACGTCTCACCGAGCACGACGGCAATCATGTCTTTCGTTGACGTCTTCCCGTTCGAGCCGGTGATGGCGACGACTTTCGGATTGATTTCCGCCAAATAGCGGGCCGCCGCTTCTTGGAGCGCTGTCAACGGTGATGCGACCGGGATGGCGATAATCCCTTCCGGTAACGGACGGTCTTGTTCCCAAAACGTCACGATCGCCCCTTGCTTGATGGCAGCCTCGATGTAATCATGTCCATCGACGCGTGCCCCGATAATCGGGACGAACAAGCCGTCGGCATTGTCGTCTCGCGAGTCGGTCGCGACGTGGCGTACCTCACGCGAATCCTGTATTTCCATCCCAAACCAAGATGCGAGTGTTTGAATCGTCAACTGTTCCATAACCATTTCCTCCTGTGACAAAGGAAAAGAGAGCCGAGGCCCTCTTCATCCCTTTGCGTTAGTTCGACGGTGACGCGAGCCTCACTTTGAGTGTCGCTCCCGTCTTGACGGGCTTGCCTTTCCCAATCGATTGGGACGTGACGAAGCCGGTGCCGTCTATTTCTAAATTCAATTGATACAGCGTCGCCAGTCGTTTCACATCACGAAGTGACCAGCCCTTGAGCGTCGGCATCGTGAACGAGTCCTCCGTCTTTAACAGCAACCGCTCACCGACGACGTACGGTTGGCCTTCGACCGGACTTTGCGCCGTCACCGTCTCCCCGTTGCCGAGTGCCACCGGTGTGAACGCGGCCGCTTTGGCTTCCTTCACGGCGTCTTCACGGCCTTGGTCGACGAACGAGGCCGTCGTTTTCGTCGAGGCGTCAATCGATTTCGCTTGTTTGTTTGGCTCGACGCTCCGATAGCGGAGCGCGACGTCCATCACATCTTTGAACAGCGGTGCCATGATGCGTGGTCCCGTCGTCGACGAGTCACTGTTCGGGCGGTCGACGGCGATATACATGACGAGTTCCGGGTCATCCTCCGGCGCCATACCGACGAACGAGTGGATGTATTGTCCACTCAAGTACTTCCCGTTCTCGGCAATTTGCGCCGTCCCGGTCTTCCCGATGACGCGATAGTTGTCGAGGGCGTACAGTTGCCCCGTCCCGACGTCGCTGTTGACGACGCCATCGAGCGCTTCCCGCGTCTGTTTGGCCGCCTCGGCCGTGATCGGCTGTCCGACGATTTTCGGATTCGTCGTCCGAATCGTCTCGCCGGTCTCACGGTTGACGACTTTCTTGATGACGTGCGGTTGTTTCATCGTCCCATCGGTCGCGATGGCCGACGTCGCTTGTAAAATCTGCATCGGCGTGACGGCCGTCGATTGGCCCCATGCCGTGATCAAGACGTTCAACGGGCTCTCGAAGTCGTATTGACTGTTGACCTCTCCTGGCAAGTCGACGCCCGTGCGTTGATCGAACTTGAAGGCGTTGAAATAATCTTCATAGCGGCCCAGGCCGAGACGCTCGTTCGCGAGAATCGAGAACGCGACGTTCGACGAGTGCCAGACGCCTTCTACCATAGGAATCGTACCCCATCCGGTAATGTTGTAATCATTGAATACGGTCTTGCCATACTTATACGAACCCGATTTATACAGTTCATTCGGATTATAGACGCCTTCGTTGATGGCGGCGGCCAACGTGAAGATTTTCATCGTCGACCCCGGCTCGAAACGAGACGACACCGAGAAGTTACTATACGAGCTGATTTCGCGCGTGTTCGGGTCGAACGAAGGACGGTCCGACAAGGCGATGATTTCGCCGGTCTTCGGGTCCATAATGATCGCCGTCGCATTCTTCGGCTTGTATTCTTGATACAGCTCTTCCATTTTCGTATCGAGCAGCTGTTGAATCCGGTGGTCGAGCGTGAGTTGCACGTCGGCCCCGTCTTCCGGGTCGATTTTCAATTGCTCGTCGCTCGAGACGATTTGGCGTCCGGCCAAATCTTTCTCGAACCGGTACAACCCATACGACTCACTCAAGACATCGTTGAGTGATTTTTCGATCCCGAGTTCACCGACGAGTTCGATGCGTCCGTTCTGGTCGACTTTCTGGGCATAACCGACGACACTCGATGCGAACACTTTGTTCGGATAGTAGCGCTTCGGTTCTTCGACGAACGTGATCCCTGGAATCTCGAACGCCTCAATCTCTTCCTTTTGATCGACCGTCAAATCGCGGCCCGGTACGCCGAACTCGATTTGACCGCGATCTTTGTTCTGCTCGAGCCGCTTCAAAATGTCGGCCTCGGTCATCGGAATGACGGTGGCGAGCTGTGAGGCGGCTTCGGCGAACTCATCGGGCATGAGCGTCTTGTCCTCGACCCGCTCGCCGCCGAGTTTCAACACGGCCACGATGCGGTACGACGGGATGTTGATGGCGATCGGCTGTCCGAATCGGTCAAAGATTTCACCACGCTCCGCTTTTAGCGTACTGACCGCTTTCCAACGCTCTTCCTCGGCGAACGCGAGCATGTTCTCTCCTTTATACGTCTGGAAGACGGACAAATAGAAGAACCAACCGACAAAAAATAAAAAGAGCGGTGTGAAGCAAACAATCGCCACCCACGCCACTCTTTTTTTACTCTGTTGTAGAGAATTCATCAGTCAATCACCTTGACGTTGTTCTCATTGAATTGCATTCCGAGCTTTTCAGCAATCGCATAGATTCTCTCAGGTGAGCTTAGTTGGGCGATCTCATACTTCAATTCTTCATTCTCTTTGGCGATCGTGTTCGTCTCTTGTGTGATCAGAGCCGTATCGCGCATGATGTTGTACGCTTCGTTATGTTTCGATACCGTGATGCCACCGAACAGGACAACTGAACAGATCATGGTCGGGTACAGGATGGCTTCGAACAAAGTCAACGTACGTCGTTTTGGAGCTGGTATTGGTCGTTCTTGCGGAATCGGATTTCGATTCGGCGTAACTTGAGGCTGCAGAGCCTTGCGAGCAGCTTCTGGCATCAGGTATCCCTCCTACGTACAGTCTATTTTTGTTTTTCTGCGACCCGGAGTTTGGCAGAACGGGCCCGGCGATTGCCTTCGAGCTCGTCGTCCCCGGCTGTGATCGGCTTGCGCGTGATCAATTTCAGTTCGGGTTCAAACTCTTTCGGGATGACCGGCAATCCGGGCGGTAACGGCGGATGCTGGCTTTTCTCTTTGAACACTTGTTTACAAATTCGATCTTCTAACGAGTGGAACGTGATGACGCAAATGCGTCCGTTGATGGCGAGCATGTCGATCGCGTCTTGGACGGCACGGTCGAACACGTTCAACTCATCGTTGACGGCGATGCGGATGGCTTGGAACGTCCGCTTCGCAGGATGACCGCCTTTGCGTCGGGCCGGCGCCGGAATCGCGTCTTTAATCAATTCGACGAGTTCGAACGTCGTCTCGATCGGTTTGACGGCACGGGCCTGCTCAATCTTGCGCGCAATCTGTTTGGAGAACTTTTCTTCCCCGTATGTAAAGAAGATGCGGGCAAGATCTCCGAACGGCCATTCGTTGACGACGTGATATGCGGACAGCTCGCGTGAACGGTCCATACGCATATCGAGCGGTGCGTCGTAATTGTAGCTAAAGCCACGTTCGGCCTCATCGAGCTGCGGCGACGACACGCCAAGGTCGAACAATACCCCATCGACCTGAGTGATTCCCCGCGCCAACAGTTCGTCTTTCAAATGGACGAAGTTGCTTTTAATGAACGTAACCCGGTCCTCATATGGAGCCAGCCGCTCACTCGCGTGCTTGAGCGCGACGTCGTCTTGGTCGAAGGCGTACAGATGGCCTGTCGTCAAACGCTTGACGATCTCTTCGCTGTGACCGGCTCCTCCTAACGTACAATCGACATAAATCCCGTCTGGCTTAATATTTAATCCCTCAATGGACTCCATTTTTAATACCGTTTCATGCTCAAACATACAAAAATCCTCTCAACCTACATTTTTCAACTATTTTATTACGTTTACTTTATCATAAAAATGTCAAGCGCCGCATAGCTTTTTAGCGAAAAGAGGAAACAAAAAGGTAACAAACAAAAAATGGTTCCCACAAATTTCTGGGAACCATCTCCATCGCACTCATTTCGCTTACAATTTGACCAAACATCGCTCGAAATCCACTTGTTCATAAGACCGGCGCAAGCGCTCGAACAAATCGAGGCCGTGACGGTTCAACAACGGGACCATCGACCATATCCGTTCTTGCGGGGCGTCCATCGGCAAGAGTCGTGTCGATAGATGAATCCGGCGACTGTTCAAGCGGTACTGGTCGCGCTTCGCTTCGGCACGCATCTCATCGGCGAGTCGTTCGAGCACATGGCGCGCCTTGGCATCAAACCGGTGCCCCTGCTTGCCTGCCTCGCGCCCGATCGCTTCCGTGAGCGTCCGGTACGCATACAGGTTTTGGTCGAACGTTTCGTCGTCGAACGTGTGGTCCGGTAACGGGTCCGCCAAATAGTCGACGAGCGTCACGCCTTCTTGGGCGAGCTTCTTCTCATCGTTCGCCGAGACGAGCACGGCCCCGAGCCGTGGAATCAACAGCGGCATCTTCCAATCGAGGACGTGGAACAAAGGCCGCAGTTGAAGCCAATAGGCGATTTCACCGGGACCGGCGATATAGGCGAGCGTCGGGAACAAGTGGTCCTGCATGAGCGGACGGGACACGACGTTGTTCGAGAACCGCTCTGGGTGCGCCTCCACTTGCTGAATCAGCTCGGCCTCGGTGAAGCGGTGTCCCCGTTTCGTCGTGAAGAGCCCGTCCTGCTTCGTCAACAGTTCGCGCGTCCCGTCGTGATAGAACAGATGGGCCGCTTCCCGGTTCAGCTCGACGGTCGGCATCCCGTCCTCGAACGCATCGTGCAGCGCCGCATGCAAGCGGTCGTGTTCCGTAATCAACCGTTTGAACGCATCGCGCTCGAGAGCCCGAACGTCCGGTTGATGCGGGTCGAACAAGATGAAGTCGGTGCCGACAAACCGGCGCATCATCTGACCGAAGAATTGCGCGAACGAATGGCTCGCTTGAATCACATCGACGAGCTCATGATAGAGCGTCGTCGTGTAGCGCGTCTCCGTCTCGGATAACAAGAGGTGCTGCAACATTTGCACGAGTTCGATTTTTAGGCGGTCGAACTCCAATTCCCCGACCGACGCCTTTCCGGCAAGCGGGACGGTCGAGAGCGCCTCTTTGCGCAGTTGACGCGACAGCGGTTGGCTGACGAAGACGTGGTTGATTTCCGCGTAGTCGTGATCTTCCGTCGCCATCCAAAAGATGGGGATGACCGGTTTATTCAATTTCGCTTCCGCCTGCTTGGCCTTCTTCAGCACGGTCAACAGTTTATACACCGCGAACAACGGACCGCCGAACACCCCGACTTGTTGCCCGGTCACCATCGTGAACGCCTCACCGGCGGCCAACGCTTCGAGTTTTGATTCGAGCGCCGGAGAAATCGGACCGTGGACGGTTTGTTGGTCTCGCAAAATGTCGACGAGCGCGGGCAAATGCGTGAAGGGACGGTTCGTCAATTCGTCCGCCCTCACCTCGAGCTCATCCATCCCTGTATAGTCCAGCCATTTCGAATAGCCCGTCTCCACTTGTATCATCGGGGACGACGGGGCGTACATGGCATCTAGCGACTCTATCCTCACGTATAACGACTTCCTTTCAAACGATTAATACATCATCTCTCGTGCGATGCCGATCGTAAACAAGACGATGTGGGTCGGGACGAGCACCAAAAACAATAGGCGCCATCCGTGCACGAACATCTTCGAATAGACGACATCCTCATGGCGAATCCGTTGCCAAATCGCGTTGGCCGGAAAGATGGCGGCACAGACCGCAAGCAACAGCCAAATCAAATCGACCCCGACGATCGCTTCGAGCAGCACCGCACAGGCATAAAACCAAAGGATGACGCCGGCATCACAGGCGAGTTTGAACGTATTAACCGATTTCGGCATAATTTTTCTAAGTATCATATACACCATAAACCAAATGACGAGTGGAAATGAAACGATATACACTAGCACGATACGCTCGCTCCTAAAATTAATTTTTGCATGACCGGAATGACGGTCAATGTGACGCCTCGTTCATCGGCCCGTTTCAAGAGCGGCGTCAAGATGGCATCGACCTCGGTCTGGCGCCCCGCCTCGATGTCACGTAGCATCGAAGAACGATTGTGTGCCGTCTTGTCGATAATCGTGTCGATATATGTATACGGGACGTGACGGTCGAACAACATCGTCAGTTCTTCGTAAAGCGCCGTCGCGATATCGCGGCAAGGCGGTATGGCGACCGCACCGTTCTCGACACGGCAGAGCGCCGTAATCGGATTGATGATTGCGTTGGCGAATAGTTTCTCGGTGACGACTTGTTCGATATCCGTCTCCCAGACGACATCGAGTGGAGATGCGTTGAACGACATCTCTTCGAGCGAGCCGAGGCTGCCGATGCGGATGCGCCCGAGCCCGGTATGCTGGAGCCGATCGCCGTCGCGGCTCACACCATGTTCGACCACACCGAGGTGGAATCCTTTCGTACGTGCATAGTCGAGATGCGCGATTCCGTTCGAACAGATGAATACGGGCACGTCGCCGGACAATCGTTCCGTCGCCGCCTCGACCTGATGCGCTTTCGTCGTCACAAAGAACACGTCCTGCTCCGTCTCAATGATTTTCGTCACCGGACAGAGGCGAACCTGAACCGTTCCCTGCGTGACGCCGGTACGTTCGATCGTCACAGTCGATGCCTCGTCGACACGGCCATAGAGCGTCACCGTATAGTCCGGTTCGAACAGCGAAGCCATCAACATGCCGACGGCGCCGTTCCCGATAATCCCAATTCGTTTAATCGGCTTCATTGGCCATCCCTCCACGTCTAGTCTGCACTGAAAAGTTTACCACAATCTGTTTCCACGACCCAAAAATAAAAAAAGAAGCGGCCTCCGAGGAGACCGCTTCTTTTCGCATTATTTGCTTGTTACTTCTTTACCGTTGTAGTGTCCGCAAGATTTGCATACACGGTGAGAAAGCTTCATTTCGCCACAGTTCGGGCACTCGTTCATACCAGGTACGTTGAGTTTGAAGTGAGTACGACGAAGACGTTTGCGAGTTTTCGACGTTCTACGGAATGGTACTGCCATCGTTGTCCACCTCCTTGAAAAGTTAGCCGTTCTCGTCCTCTTTTTTAGAGAACAAGTCAGCGAGCCCCGCGAGGCGCGGGTCAATTTTTGGTTGGTCGTCCGGCTGCTCGTCAATGACGGACCAGCCTTCCCCTTCAACCTGAGTTTTGTCTGTTTCGTTCCCAAAGATTTGCATTGGGACGTCTAACATGATGAGCTCTTTTACGATCGGTCGCAGATCAATCGTATTTCCTTCTGGCAAATTGACATCATCGAATTGCTCCGTATAACGCCCATTCTCCAAAAAGAAAGGCTCGAGCGATTCAATATCGAATTCATAAATGACATCATCCAACGTACGCGCATCTGGCAACGTCAGGTCACCTTGAATCTTCAGATTGAATGTAACTTGATTAGATGTGAACGACGCATTCCCGTGCACATGCACCGGACGAATCGAACGGATATCCGGATGGAGCTGAGTAAGCTCTGGTAGTTCGACCATCTCATCGATGGTAAAACTGTCACCCTGGTTTCGTAGCTTAAGTAGCTGTGCAATAGACCACTTCATCCGAATCACCTCAATTGCAACAATATGAATTATAGATAGGCCAACTTGTTTTGTCAATGTTTTTTCTTTACACTAAAATCAGTTGACGACGGCGCTTTGCCAAAGCGTACTTATCCATCTTACACCAATCCAATCGACAATGCAAAGGAGTAATTTTATGCGAAAAACGGCCATCATTGCCGAGTACAATCCGTTCCATAACGGGCACCTCCATCAGGCGGAACGAGCCCGGATCGAAACCGACGCTGACGCTGTCATCGCCGTCATGAGTGCCCAGTTCACCCAGCGCGGCGAGCCGGCAGCTTTCGACAAATGGAGCCGGGCCCGCGCCGCCGTCCAAACGGGCGCGATCGACCTCGTCATCGAACTCCCGACGCGTTTCGGCGTGCACCGGGCCGACCGGTTCGCGAGCGCCGCGGTCGCCATCGCCGAGCGCGTACGTTGTCAAACGCTGTCCTTCGGTAGCGAGAGCGGCGACATCAGCGCCGTTACCCAGGCGGCGGCGGCCAACATCGAAGCGACTCCAGCCTATCAGACGGCGTTCAAAGAAGCGTTGGACAATGGACGTTCTTCCGCCAAGGCGTCGAGCGAGGCGTTCGGGTCACTCTATCCCGACTTTGATTTGACGCTCCCGAACAACATTCTCGCCTATCACTACGCGAAAGCGGCGACGTCCATCGAACTGCACACGATTCGCCGTCTCGGGGCCGGATACCATGACCCGAGCGTCTCAGACGTCATGTCGGCCACGGGCGTGCGCGCCCACTACTTAGAGTCAGGTATGGTCCGGGCCGTCCCTGACGCCACGAGAACGCTGTTTCAGGACAATCCGATGGCGCATTGGTCACTTTATTGGCCCGTCCTTCAATATAAGCTGCGGACGACCCCGAAAGACGTACTTGAGCAACTCGTCGGTATCGACAGCTCGCTGTCGCCCCGCTTGATTCAAGCCGGGCTCGAGCCGACATTCGAACAGGCGCTCGCCCGCTTATTGACGAGACGTTATACCCGGACGTCCATCCAACGCGCGCTCGTCGCCATCCTCATCCATTGGCGACAGGACGAGTTGCCGGAACGGTTCGACGACGTACCGTATATCCGACCGCTCGCGTTCAACACAATCGGGCGCACTGTGTTAAAGGACATAAAAAAAGACGTACCGCTCCTCAGCAAGTACCATCCCGATCTTGCGTTCGAGGCTCGAGTGACCGAGGCGTATCGCCTTCCGCTCGGAAATCGGTCACTCGTCGAACATATGCAAACTCCTCAATTCATCGACTCTAAATAATCGATGGCTTCCTCGACCGTCTTGACGGGAACGACTTCAATGTCGCTCTCGAGTCGGTCGAGCGACTCCATCGCCTCGTCGTAGTTCGACCCGGCCGGCACGAAGAACACGGATGCCCCAGCCTCGTCCGCAGCTACGATTTTTTGCCATGCCCCGCCAATCGGCCCGACGTTCCCTAACTCATCGACCGTTCCCGTTCCGGCAATGACGGCACCGCCCGTCAAATCGCCCGGCGTCAACTGATCAAAAATCTCGAGCGTGAACATGAGGCCGGCCGACGGTCCGCCGACGGTCGTCAGTTCGAACGAGACGTCCGGGTCCGTGCGCACGTCCTGGACGGGCAGCGGCTCATAAATCCCAAGCCCGACCCGGTCCCCGCTCCGGTCAATCGGTTGAATCAGCGTATCGACCTCACGTTCGCGACCGTCACGTTCAAGCGTGACAGAGACTTCATCGCCGGCTTCAAATGAGGCGACGCGTTCGATAAAGTCAAGGCGCGACGCGAACGATTGCCCATCGAGCGCCGTGATGATGTCACCCGGCTTCAAGACGTTCGCGGCGAGCGACCCCGTGATTGGGGCCGAGACGTACATGCCGTCAAACGTCACCGTCACATCGGCGTCCGCCAACTCATAGGCGTATTGAATCGCCGCTTGTTGCGACGACGACATCAACAACTCTTGTCTGCGTTCGTAGTCCGCCTCGCTTTCCCCGTCATACAGATAGCGGCTGGCCGGACTCGCCTCCGTGAACGGGGTGAACCAGCTGCCGACGAGCCAGAGCGGTGTCGCCCGGCGTTGCGAGATGGTCACCATCTTCAGTTCGCCCGGTTCTTTGTCCCCGCCCTCGACCGTCATGAACTCTTCGATCGTCGTCGCCTCGCCCGGATACGTGATGTAATACGGGAGTGGCACGAACAAGAAAATCAGGACGGCCACGAGCAGACCGAAACCGATTTTGAGCGACTTCATTGTCCGTGACTCACTTCATATTTTTGCCGCAACGCGAGTTCGACTTGCTCCGGGACGAGCTCGGCGACGGACGCCCCGTATTTGGCAACTTCTTTCACGATCGAGGAGCTGAGGAACGAGTACTGGCTGTTCGTCATCATGAACAACGTCTCCACGTTCTCATTCAACTTTTTATTGATCGATGCGATTTGAAGCTCATACTCGAAGTCCGAGACGGCACGCAGGCCACGGACGATGGTCGCTGCCTCACGCTTGGCAGCATATTCGACGAGCAAACCCCCAAACGCGTCGGCGGTGACGTTCGGTAAATGTGTCGTCACCTCACGAATGAGCGACAGACGCTCTTCCACGTTAAAGAGAGGTGCCTTACTCGAGTTTTCAAGCACGGCGACGATGACTTCGTCGAAGATGGCCGCCGCCCGCTCGATGATATCTAAATGGCCGTTCGTAATCGGGTCAAAGCTCCCCGGGCAAATCGCGATACGTTTTGACATGTTCTCACTCCTCGGTCGCTGCATACTCGTAAAAGCTGATCGTAATCACGTCCGAGTAGCGTTGCACCTTGATTTTTTCCAACTGGCCGACTCGGTCCGGCAACGTCACGTCGCTGCCATGCTCGCAGACGACGACGCCGTTGTCCGTCAACAGCCGGTTCGTTTCAATGATCTGTAAAAACGGCACATGTTCCTCCGCATGATACGGAGGGTCCATGAAAATCAGTTTGAACGGCTGACCTTTGAGGACGAGTTGGTCGAGAACCGAGCGGGCGTCTTGTTGGAGCACCGTCGCTTTCGACTCGTAACGTGTCGTCTGCAAATTGTCTGTGACCGTCTGGACCGCCTTCCGTTGCTTGTCGACGAACACGGCATGGTCACACCCCCGTGACAACGCCTCGATTCCTAGACCGCCGCTCCCGGCGTATAGGTCAAGCGCATCGCCCCCGGCGAAATAAGGACCGATGATGTTGAATAACGATTCTTTTACTTTATCTGTCGTTGGTCGTGTGGCCGACCCCGGGACCGTCTTGAGTCGGGTCCCTTTTCGTTCTCCTGAAATCACTCGCATATCCGTTCTCCTTCACCACAAAAGATGAAGGCGGTGCCGCCTTCATCTCTGTGTTATTTCTGCTTCGATTCATACGTCTCCGCGACGAACGGCCGCTCACTGCGGACGACCGCTTCGACGAACGGCAACGCGCTCACTTGTTCGAGAATCGCCTCATGTCCATCAAGGTCGGTATACAAGAAGGCGTACTTCTCCCGCTTTGACACGTAATACAGGTTCGCATAGCGACGCAACGCCTTCACTTGTTTCAACGATTGGACGTAGACGACGAACCCGATTCGACCATTCAACTCAAACGTCTCAGATGGCACATCCACAGCTTCCGCCTCCACAACTTCCTCCGCCTGAACATCCGCCTTCGTCGAAGAACGGGTTTCCGGTCGGGACTTTGATTTTTGGAGAAACCGAGAAGGCCAACAGCTCACTCACTTCCCCGAGCAGTTTATCTAAACTGCGTTCCGCTTTTTTAAATGCGGCCACTTCTGGCTGGACATCGAGACGCCGTTTGACGAGATGCATCTCTTTTTTAATGCGATCGTGGTCCGGGTGATGTTTCCCGAACCGCTGTACGTACTCGTAATCTTCTTTCATCCGCAAGAACTCACGTTCCACGAGGCGCGCTTCCTCTGATTGGGCTCGCGCTTGTTTCGTGGCGATATATGTTTGGAACGACTCGCTCGCTTCAATCAAATCGGCTAACGATTCCGTTTGATCGAGCAGGGCGATCGTCTGTTCAGTAATAATCATGGCTTTCACCCTTTCTGCCATGATTTTAACACATTTGATTCCCTCTGTAAGCAATCGGCTTTATAATTGAACGTGACTGTCAAGCGTCCAACCAGAAAGGAAGTGAACAGGTGCGCACCTGCACCTCGCTATGAAAAAAGTCTCATTCAATATGATTCGCTCGGCCGGCATTAAAACCGACTATGCGAAACCTGAATATTATTACGACCAGCTCGATAAAGTAAGAGCAGCCGACCTCGTCTTGTTCCCTGAATATTGGATGGTCAACTCAATCATCTATGGACTCAACAAACCGATTTTCCCGTCCCCGGCCACGTATCATCTCGGACACGATAAGATCGAGATGACGCGCGCCTTCAAGGCAACGTTCCCGCACCGAATCCCGAAGACGCTCATCTACGGGAAAAACCCATATACGATCGAGCGTGTTTTGGAAGAGTTCGAGTATCCGTTCGTCGCCAAGACGGCCAAGTCGTCGATGGGACAAGGCGTCTGGCTCATCAAGCATGAACAGGATTGGCTCGAGTACGTCGACAAGCATGAGACGTTCTACGTCCAGCAATACATCCCGAACGACCGCGACCTGCGGATCATCGTCATCGGTGAAGAAGTCGTCGGTTCGTATTGGCGTGTCAGCGAGGCGTTCTTGAACAACGTCGCCCAAGGCGCCCAGTTCTCATATGACGATATCCCGGAAGACGTCGTCGCGGAAGTGCTCGACATCGCCAAGACGCTCCACATCAATCACGCGGCCTTCGACGTCATCGTCGCCGACGGTGAATTTTACATTTTAGAGTTCAACGTTTTCTTCGGCTCAGAGGGACTCATGCCGCTCGGGGTGAGGCTTTCGGACAAAATCGCCCAATACCTCGATCCCCGCGCTTGAGGCGTTCATCTTTTTTTCACAATTTGAACACACGTTATTCCAAGAACGTTTTCGAATATGATATGATGACATATGAGGTTTATTAGGGAAAAGGGGGATTATGATGAAATTTGAGCAGTTCCACATCGAGGGAAAAGAGATCCGCTTCGGTTTGCTCGAGACGATCATGGATCATCATCATTTCATCCGTGAAGGCGCTTGGGACTATGAGCGTGCAACGTATGACATGAAGTACGAGAAACAATCGACAGGCGAAACGTTCTACCTTCGCTTACCGGTATATGCAATCGAAGGCCAAATCGAGGACCGTCATGCGGTCGTCAAAATGTTGACACCGATTCTCGGAAAACATTATTACCCGCACGGCGTCGAGTATGACGAAGAGTTCCCAGAAGAAATCGTCCGTGATTGCGAGCGTCGTCTAGCCGCACTCGCTGAGACACTCGAAGTAAAACCCCTTGCATAAGCGAAGGGGTTTTTCTTATGGACACATATAACGAACCGAGGTAAGCATCGGCAGAGCAGATTACGCCGACAAGTCCTCTGATTGGATGATGGTGCAGCCCTTACCCTCGTAATACGCAATCATATCATCGATTTTCTTCAAGTCATAGCTCGTGATGCAATCCGACAGGACGCTGACCGTATAGTCGGATTTCCGCAGATTGTAACACGTTGACTTCACACAGGCGGTCGCATCGGCACCGGTGATATAGAACGTGTCGATGCCATGCTGTTCAATGAACGCCGCGAACGCCTCGCTCGTCAAGGCGTTGCCCTTGTATTTGGTGAATACGTGATCGGACACAATCTTCAAATCTGGCGCTAATTCTGCCCCGCGCGTCCCGGTTTTGAACGTTCTTGTCCCCGCGGATAAGTTCTCATGTCGGATATAGACGACGGGAATCCCCTTGTCGATCGCCCAATCGATCGATGTGTTGATGTTGTCGATGACCGCTTTGTAATTTTTCGTGATGTCATTCTGAATGTCGATGACGACCAATGCTTGCTGTTGCATCTGATTTCCCCCTCGATGAGTCGTGTATCGTGACTACTGCCTTCATCATACCAGAGTTCACCACTGGAAAATATAGACAACAATCATCATCAACAAACAAAAAAGGGAGGACCCGCCGAGGGCCTCCCTTTTGTCATGTCGCGATGACGTTGAGCGTCACATCGACTTGTCCGAGCAACAAGTCGAACTGGTCGCGCACGTACCGATATAAGCGTTCAGCCTCAACGAGTGAGACGGGTGCAACGATTTGATAATCGTATCGCTCTTTCGAGACGGGCACGACCTTCACTTCACGCAATCCGAATTCGATTGCACTGCAAGCAATCAAATCCTCAATCGCCCGCTCAGCGATCGTCACATCTCCATAGGAATAATCATTTCCGATGACAGCCATCGTATCATTCATCTTCTTCACTCCTTTTCTGCCGCGAGTACTAACACGTCCTCCATAATGGTTTCGATATCGACGGGTTTTTCTCCTGCCGTGGCCATTTGGGCGACCGCACGGACGTCGTGCTGACGGTCGATGATATACATCGTCGTCGCATGCGTGACGAGTCCGCTGTTCGCTTTCGAATAATAGAATTGAAGCTGACGCGTGATGCGGTCGATATCGGCCTGGTCACCGGTCAACATCTTCCAGCCCGTTGGTTCGGCTTGAAACGCCTCCCCGTAATTCTCTAGGACCGGCACCGTATCGACTTCAGGGTCGACAGTGATGGCGACGAGCTCGACGTCTGTCCCGTACAAGTCGTTCGCTTTCAACTCTTGCTCGAGCTTCATGAAGTCACGCAACGTGAGCGGGCAGATGTCCGGACAGTTCGTATAGAAGAACGTGACGATTTTGACTTTGCCATTGTCCGAATTGTACGACTGACCGTCGAGCGCATTCGTCAACGTGAACGGGGTCGGCTCTTGGATGACGGGCAGGTCCTCTTCTTTAAAGAATAAGAAGTACGAGGCCACACCGATCGCCACCAGAATGGCGACCGTCAAGCCGACCGTCATATAGCTGTTCCGTTTCATCCTCATCCCCCTCTCTCGATTCACCCACCGATAATGGCACGGAAGACGTTTGTCGTCTCACCCGGGTCATAGGCGACATAAAGGAGGACGTATACCGTCACGCCTGTAATCGCTGTGAAAAACCAGACGACTGAGGCTTTCGGCCCGATTTTACGGTGTTTCTCGACTTTATTTTTATAGCCGAGGTAAAGCGTGATCAATCCGAGGACCCCACCTGTCGTCGCGAGCAGGATATGGAAAATCATGAACGCCAAATAATAAGGCTTCACTGAATCCGGTCCCCCGAAGGCGGTATTGCCGACGAAAATAGTCCGTGAGACGTAGAGAATGAAGAATGTCGTCGCGGCGATCGCGGCGGCCGTCATGACTTTCTTATGTTTGTCGACGTTGCGGCGATCGCGCGCAATGATCGTCCATCCGATTGCGACTAAAATAGCACTGATGACAATGAATGTCACACTGATCAAGGCAAGATAGTTCATCGTAGTTTCCCCTTTGATTTAGTTCATTTTTTCTCTTTTGGTTCTTGCGGTGTGAACGACATGCCTTCGTCAAGCGCAAGCGATTTCGTCCGGCGCACCCAACCGAAGAACGTCCAGCCGAAGAAGAAACCGTATACGACTTCTTGACCGAGCTTCATCAATACCCCGCCGAAGCGTTGGTCTTCAAGAGCGCTGTTCGTCGCTCCCATGAGCGCATTCAAATCGAGACCCGACACATCGCCGTTCGGCATACAGTAGCCGAGCACCGTTGCGAACGTCTCCGCGTCCGTATAGGCGTCATACAAGATGCCTTGGCTGAAGATGATGAACGCACAGGCAGGTGTCAAGAGCACACCGTTCGCGATGATGTACACCATCCGCTTCAAATCTGACATCCCTTCCTCTTCTTCTGAGAGGAACGGTGCGATGACCGGATACCACATCGTCAAACTGAAGACGACGAGGGCGCCGTGGAAGATACGATGCACACCATAGTTTGTCAAGACGTAGTCAAAGATGAATGGCATGTGGTAAAACGTGAACAATGCATTGAACAAAACGAGTGCGATCAAAGGTTTTGTCATAAACTTGAGCGTCGGCCCAATCACCTTATAGCTAAATAATTTCTCGAACACCCAATACGGCATCCCGTACACGACGAGCGCCGGTGCGAGCACATAGACGAGCACCATCTGCAACATGTGCACCGAGAAGATGATGTGTGCAAGGACATCGACCGGACTTCCGAAGCCGATATAATACAATAAAATGGCGGATAACATGCTGAACTTTTGTAGTAACGTGGTCGACTCGTACCCTCGCTTCGCCATTTTCTCTGTGACGACCGCATAGAGGACGTACAACCCTACCATCAACAATCCGAACCATGGACTCCAAAGTGTCATCCAATCGAACTGTTTGAGTAGCTCTGATGTATTCCAGAGCATCCCTTCACCCCTTTTCTTTCTCTCCCAAACCGATGAAACCGTTCACTTCAAGATTACTATTCCTTTATTTTTGAAGTAAAGCAAAAAGGACTGAATCATCTGTGTTTCCACAGATGTTCAATCCTTTGTCACATTTACCAAATGAGCAAGCGAAGTGCAGCGACTGTAATGATGGCGACAAAGATGCCAAGCCACATCATTCCGACGATCCACGTGTTGCCACGGTTGTTCATATGCATGAAGATATACAGCTGCAAGAACACTTGGATGATGGCGAGGATGATTAAGAAACCACCTGCTGCCCACACCGGCATGAGTTCAGCGTATACGGCGCCGAACGCGACAAATGTGAGCAAGATCATCATCGCGAAGCTGATCAACTGGAGTTGATATTCGCGGCGTGACTCGGCTTTTACTTCGAGCTCTAACTGTTTGTGCGATTCGTTGATTGGTTGTTTTTCCATGTTAGCTCACCATCCCTAAGAGGTAGACGATTGAGAAGATGAAAACCCAGACGACGTCGATAAAGTGCCAGTATAGGCTCGACACGTAAAACTTCGGTGCGTTGTACACATCGATCGGACGGTTCCAGTTGCGAATTAACAACGTCGTGATCCAAAGTAGACCGAACGTGACGTGCGCGCCGTGGAAACCGACGAGCGTGTAGAACGCAGATCCGAACGCGCTCGACGTGAACGTGTGACCGATATGGTAGTAGTGGATGAACTCGTAAATCTCAGCTCCAAGGAAACCTGCCCCGAGGAGAAGCGTGATCACCAACCAAAACTTCATGCGGCCTGGATTGTTCGCTTTCATGTTCATCATGGCGAGAACACTTGTGAGCGAACTTGTGAGGAGGAGCATCGTCATTAAGAAGACGAGCCCCATCTCAAAGATATTGTACGAACGAAGTTCCTCTGGCGCACCAGAGTTGAGTAGACCGACATACGTTCCGAAGAGCGAGGCGAAGAGAACGGTCTCTCCACCGAGGAAGAACCAGAAGGCTACATATTTATTTTTCCCTTCCAGCGTGGCTTTCTCTGGATTGGCCGGAATTCCGGTCACCGGGTGTTTTTCGACTGCATGTGCCATTTATTGGTCTCCTTTCTCACGAATCGCTTTCAAATCCGCTTCGATCTTCGATTTTGGAATGTAGAAGCCATGATCGTCAATCCATGAACGGAGGAACATCGACACGAATGTGATGAGCAATCCGATCACGATGAGCGACCAACCGACAACCGCGTTATCCATTTGGAAAATCGCTCCGAGTCCGGCGATGAACAAGCCGAGTGACATGAAGAACGGGATAATCGAGTTGTTCGGCATGTGGATGTCTGCTACTGGTTCAGCGACAGATACCCGTTTGTTGCCCGCCATCTTCTCGAGCCAGAACGTATCGAGACCTTTGACAAGCGGTGTTTGTGCAAAGTTGTACTCTGGAGTCGGTACAGGAAGCGTCCACTCCAATGTACGTCCATCTTCCCAATGGTCCGGCTTGACGCGTTGTTTCGACAAGAATGCTTTCACAACAGCGACGAGCAAGACGATCGTCGACACACCCATGAAGAAGGCTCCGATTGTCGACAGCAAGTTCATCGTCTCAAACCCTTGGTTCGGAAGGTATGTGAAGACGCGGCGTGGCATCCCGAACAATCCGAGGAAATGTTGCGGGAAGAACGTCAAGTGGAACCCGATGAAGAACAACCAGAACTGCCAGTAGCCAAGCTTCTCAGAGAGCGCTTTGCCGAACATGAGCGGGAACCAGTAGTAAAGTCCTGCAAATAGACCGTAGACAACTCCACCTACGATAACGTAGTGGAAGTGAGCGACAACGAAGTAACTATCGTGGTACTGATAGTCGGCCGGTGCGACCGAAAGCATGACCCCTGTCATTCCCCCGACGAGGAATGATGGAATGAATGCGACCGAGTAGAGCATCGCGACGTTGAACTTGATTTGTCCGCCCCATAGTGTGAACAACCAGTTGAAGATTTTGACCCCTGTCGGAACGGCGATGGCCATTGTTGCGACAGCGAAGATCGAGTTGGCGACCGGTCCAAGACCGACCGTGAACATGTGGTGGACCCAAACCATGAATCCGAGGAAACCGATGAGCATCGTTGCGAAGACCATCGTTGTATAACCGAATAGGCGTTTACGAGCGAATGTCGGAATAATTTCCGAGAAAATACCGAACGCCGGTAAAATCAAGATGTATACTTCCGGGTGTCCGAAGATCCAGAAGAGGTGTTCCCAGATGACTACGTTACCGCCGGCTGCCGGGTCGAAGTAAACGGCCCCGAACAAGCGTTCGAACATCAACATGAACAATCCGACTGTGAGCGGTGGGAACGCGAAGACGATCAACGCCGAAGCGACGAACGTCGTCCACGTGAAGAGCGGCATCCGCATGAGTTTCATACCTGGAGCACGCATGTTCAAAATCGTGACGAGGAAGTTAATCCCGGCCATGAGTGAACCGAAACCTGAAATTTGAAGACCAAGGGCGTAGAAGTCGACCCCTGATGCTTCCGGTTGTGTCGAGAGCGGCGCGTACGCCGTCCAGCCTGCGTTCGGCGCTGCGCCGAAGAACCAGCTAAGGTTCAACATGACACCACCGAAGAAGAACAACCAGAATCCGAGTGAGTTAATGAACGGGAACGCGACATCTCGTGCCCCGATTTGAAGTGGTACGACGGCGTTCATGAATCCGAATAACATCGGCATGGCCGCTAGGAAGATCATCGTCGTCCCGTGCATCGTAATCAATTGGTTGAACGTTTCGCCGCTGACGAAGTCGTTCATCGGACGAACGAGTTGCCACCGAATAAGTAATGCTTCAATTCCACCGAGAAGGAGGAAGAAGATTCCTGAGAACAAATACAAAATACCGATTTTTTTGTGGTCAACCGTCGTAACCCAATCCATGATGCCATTGTATTTACGCGGTTGCTGCAATGCAGTGGTCTGTGCCACGTGAAATCCCCCTTTTCCCGTTAGTCAATCTTCTGATCGTACAAGAAGTCAACGAGTGCATCTAACTCTTCATCACTGATTTGGCCTTCACCGAAGCCAGGCATGAGCGCGCCTTGTTTCAATTCTTGAGGATCACGAATCCATTCTTTCAATTTCTCTTCGTTGTTTTCAAGATAACCAGCTAACTTTTCGCGATCGCCGAAGTTTGTCAGACTAGGCGCGACTTTCCCGCCGCCGTGACAGCTCAAGCAGCTCTCGACGTAAACGGCCTCACCTGTCGTCAAGTTTTGGTTATCGGCAACAAGTTTTTCTGTGTTCGCGTCTTGCTGTGCTTTCATGTCTTCGAGCCATTTGTCGTAATCTTCTTGTTCGAGTGCGATGACTTTGAAGTCCATGAGCGCGTGTGACGGTCCGCAAAGCTCGGCACATTTCCCGAAGAACGTACCTGGTTCATTTGCATGCAACCACATTTCGTTATCAAGGCCTGGGTTCGTGTCCGTTTTACCAGATAAAGCCGGTACCCAGAACGAGTGGATGACGTCTTTCGATGTCAAGTTGATGCCGACACGTTTGCCGACCGGGATGACAAGCTCTTGTCCCGTGACGACGCCTGCGTTTGGATATTCAAACTCCCACCAGTACAAGTTAGCCGTAACATTGATTTCTTCTTCTTTTTTCGCTTCTTTCGCTTTCGCGAGTTCGACAGTCGTCGTGATTGTCGGTACAGCGAGAATGATGAGCAAGATGATTGGCACGACTGTCCAAATCATCTCGAGCGTGCTGCTTCCTTCGACTTGCTTCGGAATCGAATCGTCTTTACGACGGAACTTCATGAGCACGTAAACGTAAATGATCGATACGATGACGAGTACGAAGAGCATAAGTACCAAACTGATGATAATGATCCGGAGCTGAATTTCAGCGCCTTCTCCCATCGGCTTCAATGCAGACAATCCCTCAACGCCGCACCCTGATAATAGCAGTGCGAACATCATCATCGGGACGATGCCAAACAGAAGCTTTTTAAATGATTTCACAACAATCCCCACTTTCTCCCAAAATGATGTGTAATGGTTTCTATATAGTGAGTGTGATTACGCTAGTGCTGCCGTCAAAATCAGCGCGACAATCCACACGACTAAATAAATTAATGAATAAAAGAACATTTTGTTTGCCCACTTGATTTCATCCTCGGCTTTAAAACCTTTCAACCCGAGATATAACCAGTAGCCCCCAAGACCGGCTGCAATGATTACGTAGACTAACCCGTAATGCATGAACAAGAGTGATGCTGGAATCAGCGTCGCAATCCACCAGATGATTTGACGCTTTGTAATCGCAAAGCCGTTGACGACCGGTAGCATCGGAATGCCGGCCGCTCGATACTCCTCGACACGCCGCATGGCGAGCGCGAGGAAGTGTGGCGGTTGCCACAAGAACATGACGAGGAACATGAGCCACGCGTCGATATGAAGCGCAGGATCGATGGCTGCCCACCCGATGAGCGGCGGTACCGCTCCGGAGATGCTGCCGACGACCGTGTTCAACGTGTGCGTCCGTTTAAGCCACATCGTATAAATGACGACATAAAAAAATGCCCCGATTAAACCGAAGACTGCTGCCACATACGAGACGATCAATAAGAGCAATGTCCCGATCGCAAGCTGCGTTAATCCAAGGAGCAAAATCCGTTCTCCTGAAATTTTACCGGTGACACTCGGCCGATTGTCTGTACGTCCCATCAAGTAATCGATATCACGGTCCACGAAGTTGTTTAGGTAACAACTCCCGGAGATGACGAGTGCGCTTCCTAACATCGTTAATAAGAGCTGCGGCCAAACCTCAAATAAATAAAAGACTGGCGTATCACTCTGATATGTTGCTGCTACAAAGAAACCGGCGAATACCAACAACAAGTTGGCGCGAACGATTCCCATTTTTGCCAGAGCAACATAGTCGCGGAACGAGGCGGATTCTGTATATTCTACTTCTGCCATTGTTCCTGGGTTGACTTTTGTCATACTGACCCCCCTACTAATCACGAAATCCACGTATTCTTTTCACAGAAAAAACACAATATGAACAAAGTTCACCTAACTCATAACAAAGATACCATATTTTCAAAAAGAATACGTCGTTTATGCTTGTAAAATAGCTAGTTTTTTGTGACAAACGTGTGATAATTGTCACAGTAAAAACGCCATGTTAATACTAGAATAACGATTTTGATAGCGATTGCAAGCTTTTCCGTTTCGTTTTTACGACGTAAAGCCGTATAATAAGTATGGCGAAAAAAATATAAACTTACAAGGCACAATTCTAGTGATTTTTCTCAAAAGCAGGTGGAAACGAATGCATAAAAAACTCGCACTATTTTCAGCGCTCGTCACGCTCGGGATGATGCTCGTCCTGATCATGGGTGGAACCGTGACAAAGACGGACTCCGGCGACGGGTGCGGAACGGATTGGCCGCTCTGCCACGGGAAACTGATCCCGACCAATCCGAGCGTCGAAACGATGATCGAGTACAGTCACCGTGTCGTCTCTGGCATCGAGGGACTGCTCATCATCGCCTTGACGATTTGGACGTTTGCGGTCGTCAAGAACCGGTATGATGTCAAAGTGTTCGCGTTCCTCGCGTTCATTTTCATGCTCATCCAATCGATTATCGGTGCCGGGGCCGTCATCTGGCAACAGTCGGACGCGATTCTCGCGCTCCACTTCGGCATCTCGCTCGTCTCGTTCGCATCGCTGCTCATCTTGACGATTCTCTTGTTCGAAGGGGAACGCGTGCATCGGGCCGTCTCCGAACGGTTGAAGGTTCATCTTTACGGCTTGACAATTTATACGATGGTCGTCGTCTATACGGGCGCTTACGTCCGTCACCTCGGCGCGACATACGCCTGTGTCGGCTGGCCGATTTGTGACCAGAACGTGTGGACGTTCGAGTCGTACGTCCAAATGGGGCACCGCATCATGGCCGGATTGCTCGTCTTCTATACGTTATACGTCCTCTACTTGGCACGTCGGGAGACGAACCGCCTCGTCGAGACCGGCATGTGGGCCTCGCTGTTCTTCATCCTGCTTCAAGTCGGCACGGGTGCGTGGATCGTCCTTGGGGGACACGCCACGTACGTCCCGCTTCTCCACGCCTTCTTGATTACCTGCTATTTCGGGATTATCTCGTACTTGGCATATCATGCGTATCGGAGTCAGAAACAGACGACCGAGGCCGCACGACAACAATCCATTTAATCACGTACACAAAAAGGAGCGAGGGCATCGCTCCTTTTTTTGATGCCTATTTACTGCGCGTCCTTGAACCGCTCGAGTGCCCGGGCCCGCGCTTCCTTATGGTCGACGATTGGGTCGACGTATCCATCCCGCTCGGTCAAGTCAGGGAAATGAATCGCTTTTTTGTCGAGATTCGCGAGTTCGGGCACGTACTTCCGGATGAACGTCCCGTCCCCATCGAACTTCTCGGACTGCGTCGTCGGATTGAAGATACGGAAGTACGGCACCGCATCCGTCCCGACCGAGGCCGCCCATTGCCAACCCCCGATATTCGAGGCCGCTTCATAGTCGATCAGCTTCTGTTCGAAATAGCGTTCCCCTTTCCGCCAGTCGATCATCAGATGCTTCGACAAGAACGAGGCGACAATCATGCGAAGCCGGTTATGCATCCAGCCCGTCTCATTCAATTGCCGCATCGCCGCGTCGACGATCGGGTAGCCCGTCTTTCCGTCACACCACGCCTGGAAGTTCTCGTCATCGTTCTCCCAATCGAGATGCTTATACTTGTCGTTGAACGGACGGTCTTTCAATCCCGGGAATTGGACCATGATCATATAGTAAAATTCGCGCCATAACAACTCATCGTAATACGTGTCGCGTCCGCTCGATTTCGGCGCCTTCAACACCGCTTCCGTCACGGTCCGGATGGAGAGCACCCCGGTCCGGAGATACGGAGACAGACGGCTCGTGCCGGCGATGGCCGGGATGTCGCGGTCTACATCGTACGCATCGATCCGCTTCGCGACGAAGTCGCTCAAACGACGTTTCGCGGCCGCTTCGCCGAGCGCTTTCCACGAACGCTCACAGCGGTCGAACTGACGCTTCAATTCGACCGGGACTTCATGCCCTGTCGTCACGTGACGCTTCAACGCATTCACGTCGACCTCATACGGCGCGGGCGGCGCCTCGGCATAGGCTACTTTTTTAAATGGCGTGTATACCTTATACGGATCGCCGTCTTTTTTCGTGAACGCATTCGGGGCGAACAAATGGCGATCGAGCAGGCGGATGACTTTGACCGCTTCCCCGAGCGCCTGGATGACGGCGTCGTCCCGCTGTTTGAACGGTTCGACATACTCGGCGTTGAAGTAGAGCACATCGAGCTCACCGAGCGCTTCGACGAACTGTTCGGCCGTGTCGGCCACGATGACCCGAAGTCCGAGCCCGCGTTCTTCCAACTCGTCCATGAACTGACGCATCGTCGCGAAAAAGTAATCGTGGCGCGTCTCGAACGGCTCGCAATAGTTAGGGTTGAGCCAAAAAACGAACTCCATCTCATCGTCGGAATCAGCGTCTTTCAAGGCCCGGTGTAACATATGATTATCTGTCAATCGAAAATCCGATCGAAACCAGCATACTCGTCTCATCTCTCCCACTCCTATCTAAAAAAGAAGCATAGCGCGGCTATGCTTCTTTTCATTATACAAACTCAATCAATAAGTCGTCACTTTGGATTGTGTCGCCTTCTTTAATATGGACCGCTTTGACTTCTCCGTCTTGCGCGGCTTGGACCGTCGTCTCCATCTTCATCGCTTCCGTGACGAGGAGCTGTTCCCCGCGGTGGACACGGCTACCCGGTTCGACGAGCACTTTCAACACTGAACCTGGCATCGAAGCGCCGACTTGTTTCGGGTTCGCCCGATCTACTTTCGGACGGCTCGTCGTCGCCGACTTCACGTTCACGTCTTTAATCTCGATTTCACGCGGGACGCCGTTCATCTCGTACGAGACGAGACGGATGCCGTCCTCGTTCGCCGCACTGATTTGAACGAGTTTGATGATGAGTGTCTTCCCGGTCTCGATTTCAACTTGAATCGTCTCACCGACGTTCAATCCGTAGAAGAACGTCAACGTGTCGAGCACTGATACATCCCCGTATGTCGTCGAATGCGTGACATAGTCTTCAAACACTTTCGGATACAATGCGTTCGAGAGCAATTCGAAATCTGTTACCGGACGATCGAGTTTCTCGAACAGTTTCGACTGGGCCGCTTCAAAATCATACGGCTCAATCAACTTACCTGGACGTACGTCAAGCGGCTTCTCACCTTTAAGAATCGCTTGCTGGACATCGGTCGGGAACCCTCCTGGAGGCGTCCCGAGTTCGCCGCGCATCATCTCGACGACCGAATCCGGGAAGTCGAGTTGGTGACCGCGGTCAATCACATCTTGTTCGCTCAAGTTATGCTGGACCATGAATAGCGCCATGTCGCCGACGACTTTCGACGACGGTGTCACTTTGACGATATCCCCGAACAACATGTTGACACGGGCATACATCGACTTCACTTCGCTCCAACGGTCACCCAATCCGACCGCTTTCGCTTGTTGCTGCAAGTTCGAGTACTGTCCGCCCGGCATCTCGTGCTCATATACCGACGGGTTCGAAGCGCGCATGTCGCTCTCGAACGGCTCGTAGTTATGACGCACGTCTTGCCAGTAATCGCTGATGACCTCGTAATGCTTTGCATCGATTTTCGGTTGACGCGCGTGATGGTCAAGCGCATAAATCAAGCTGCCGCCTGAAGGCTGTGACGTCATCCCCGACATCGAGCTCGCAGCCACGTCGACGATATCGACGCCCGCATCTGTCGCCCGGGCGTAAGTGAAGATCCCGTTGCCCGACGCGTCGTGCGTATGCAAGTGGATCGGCAAGTCGACGGCATCTTTCAATGCCGAGACGAGCGCGTACGCCGATTCCGGTTTGAGCAGGCCGGCCATGTCCTTGATGGCAAGGATGTGAGCCCCGCTCGCTTCAAGTTTCTTCGCCAAGTCGACGTAATACGGCAAGTGGTATTTCGGACGGCTACCGTCATACAAGTCACCCGTATAACAAACCGCTGCCTCGGCGACTTTGCCGGTCGGTAACGTCGCGTCAATCGCGAGTTGAATCGACTCGAGGTTGTTCAAACTGTCAAAGATCCGGAACACGTCGACGCCGGCATAGGCCGCTTCGTGGACGAACTTCTCGATGACGTTGTCGGCATAGTTCTTATACCCGACGGCGTTGGCACCGCGGAGCAACATTTGAATCAACACGTTCGGCATCTTCTCACGGAGACGCATGAGGCGTACCCAAGGGTCTTCTGAGAGGAAGCGATAGGCGACGTCGAACGTGGCCCCGCCCCATGCCTCGACCGAGAACAGCTCCGGCATGAGCTTGCTCGTCGGTTCGGCGATATTGATGATGTCTTGCGTCCGCATCCGTGTCGCGAGCAGAGACTGGTGCGCGTCGCGCATCGTCGTATCCGTCAATAACAGTTCGGGCTGGCGCTTAATCCAGTCGGCGAGGCCATCCGGACCAAGTTCCGTCAAAATCTGTTTCGTGCCCGGTTTGGCTTCAGCCGGCAGGTCTTGCGGAATCCGGACCGAGCGGCTGATCGGCTTGTCTTTCAAACCGACGCCCGGGAATCCGTTCACCGTGACATCGCCGATATAGTTGAGCAATTTCGTCCCGCGGTCTTTCCGTTTCGGGAAGACGAACAGTTCCGGCGTCTCATCGATGAACGACGTGTTATAGTCGCCGCTGATGAAGTTCTGATGCTTCATCACGTTGATTAAGAACGGGATGTTCGTCTTGATGCCACGAATCCGGAACTCGTTCAAGTTACGGACCATCTTCGAAGCGGCCTGTTCGAACGTCATGCCATGTGTCGACAGCTTCACGAGGAGCGAATCGTAATACGGTGAAATCTCGGCACCGACGTAGGCGTTCCCACCGTCAAGTCGGACGCCGAAGCCGCCCGGAGAACGGTAGGCCATGATTTTACCGGTATCCGGCATGAAGTTGTTGGCCGGGTCTTCCGACGTGACACGCGATTGGATCGCGTAACCGAGCAATTTGATATCTTCTTGTTTCGGCATGTGGATGACGTCGCCGTGGAGCGACTCACCTTGTGCGATCATGAGTTGCGTCTGGACGATATCGAAGCCGGTCACCATCTCGGTGATCGTATGCTCGACTTGAATACGTGGGTTGACTTCGATGAAGTAGAACGACTCGTCTTCCGTGACGAGGAATTCGACCGTACCGGCATTGATGTAGCCGACGTGGCGCATCAGTTTCACGGCTGCGTCACAGATGGCTTGACGCGACGCATCCGATAACGTCACACAAGGTGCGACTTCGACGACTTTTTGGTGACGGCGCTGGACCGAGCAGTCGCGTTCGAACAAGTGAATGATGTTCCCGTGGTCATCCCCGAGGATTTGGACCTCGATGTGTTTCGGGCGTTCCACTAGTTTTTCTATGTACACTTCGTCTGAACCGAACGCTTGCTTCGCTTCTGACTTGGCACGTTCAATCAAATCTTTCATCTCGGCTTCCGTACGGATGACGCGCATCCCGCGGCCGCCTCCGCCCATCGCGGCTTTGACCATGAGCGGGAAGCCGTGCTCGTTCGCAAAGTCTAAAGCGTCCTCATAAGACGTGAGTGGTCCGTTCGAACCTGGAATGACCGGGAGTCCGGCTGCAATCGCACTTTGACGGGCCCGAACTTTATCCCCGAACGCATGAAGGTGCGATTCGTTCGGACCTACGAAGATGATGCCTTCTTCACGGCAACGACGTGCGAGTTCGATATTCTCAGACAAGAATCCGTAACCTGGATGAATCGCGTCAGCCCCCGACTGTTTCGCGATGCGGATCACGTCCTCGATATCGAGATAGGCGTCAATCGGTTTTTTATCGAGACCAATCAAATAAGCTTCATCCGCTTTAAAGCGGTGTAACGAGCCGCTGTCTTCTTGAGAATAGACGGCGACCGTGCGCATCCCTAATTCAGTGGCGGCACGGAACACGCGAATGGCGATTTCACCACGGTTGGCTACGAGTAATTTGCTAATTGATTTCAACATAAATCCCCCCATTTAAGTAGTTCAATCCTTTTTACCTTACAACATGCAATGATGAACTTTGAACGTTTTCTGCGGATTTCTCCCGAATTTCTGCCCGTTTCGTCGCTTCCCGGTGCCGATTTCGCATCGAGATGCTACTGAGCACACCGAGAATCCCCATCGTCATGATGAGTGACGTCCCACCGTAACTGACGAGCGGGAGCGTGACACCTGTACCCGGGAACCAACCGGACATGGCACCGATATTGATTCCGGTTTGGACCATGATTTGAGCGGCGATGCCGAACGAGACGAACATCGCGAAATGACTATCGCTATGGTTGGCGATATTGACGGCCCGGAAAGCGATGAAGAACAGCAAGGCGAGGACGACGACGACCCCGATAAAGCCGAGCTCTTCAGCGATGATGGACATGATATAGTCCGTCTCCGGTTCCGGCAAGTACCCATACTTCTGATAACTGTTCCCGAGACCGACGCCGGTCAAGCCCCCATGGACGATCGAGATGATCGACATGAGCAATTGGTGCCCGTAGCCTTCAGGGTCCATGAATGGATTGAAAACGACTTCGATCCGGCTGCGCTGGTTCTCCGAGAAGATTGTCGTGAACATCAGATAGACAAGTCCAAACCCGGCGAGCACAGCAGGCACGATGATCCGAAGCGGCGCCCCGACGGCAAGCCACATGAGGAACATGATGGCCCCGAGGACGAACAAGCCCCCCATATCCGGCTGTCCGTTGATGGCGATGGCGTATGGGAAAAAGAAGTAGATGACCGGTATCATGAAGAAGGCACCAAACTGAGCCCGGATTCCTTTTTTAGTGATAGCGGCTCGCCCTAGTCGACCAGGCAACCCTTTCAGCTCCCCATTCCACAACTGGTGATAATAGTTGGCGAGCAGTAGAATCAACACGAATTTGGCGATCTCGACCGGTTGAATCGTAAAGCTGCCGATGATGAGCCAGGCGCGCGCCCCGTTGAGCGGTGGCATCGCCCACGTGATGAACAACAGTACGACCGATACGAAATAGAGGCCGTACAAAATATTAGGTTTTCTAAAGTTCTCATAGCGGAACATCGTCGCAATGAAGTAGACGACAATCCCGATCCCTGCGTAGACGAGTTGGCGATAGAACAAGCCGCTGTTCGCGTAATCGCCGCGATTCCACACGCTCGCACTATAAATCATGATCGAACTGATTCCGACGAGCATGAGCACTGCAATGAACAATGAGAAATCAAAATACCGAAACCGAGTTTTCATGTTTTCACTTCCTTATGTACAACAATCACTGACCCATTATAAAAAAATACTCAAACAGCGCCGCTTGCACAGTTTGAGTATAAGGTTCATAAATCTGAAGCTTCCGCGAGGGCGGACAGCTTTTGTTCCAATGAATCGAGCAGTCCTTTACCTTCAATGTCTGAAATGAGTCCAAGACGGACCGCAAAATCAATTTGGCGTGATAGACCGAACATATGTGTATCAAGCACCTCTTCATAAAGCGGGCACTTCGGCATTTTTAGGTTTTCTAACTGCACTTCAATCAAACAACGGATTTTTTCTGCGTCTGCCTCTAATAGTTGAAGCGCTTGCTCCCGTTGGACTGCAGCCAAATTTGTCGCCACTACGACCCCTCCTCCGTACAATGACAGACTGTTTGTCATAACTCAACTGTACATTATATTTCATCATAATTCAATGAACAGTCTGGATTCGCGGCGAGTTTCTCGCAGTTTCCCTTTTTCTGAGAAAGAGCTGTATAATGTACAGTGTATTGTGAATAAAGGGGGCGTATCCATGATTTTTCCACTAGACGGAGCGGTTCGTCACGCGCTGACGATCGACCCGACCGTATGGATTTTTGATGACCGCAAGCGAAACGTCGAGGATCTCGACCGCGCGGTAGAAAGTGACAACGACGCATACTATGCCAAGATGGGGAAGGCATGGGATGACGGCTTGACGCAAGGGTCACGCGTCGACCATAACAAACCGATGTCTCGGGCTGATAAGGATGCGGCGCTGCGCGACTCGTTCGCGATGCCGTTCGCGCCATTCCTTCAAAATGCCGAACCGATCGCCACGGCGACGCACGTCAGTTTTTATGGGGAGACGGTGCTCACGTTGCCAATCGACGAGGCCAGAAGCGTTTACTTACAGTTCTCTCGAGACGGAAAAGTACTCGCGGACGGTCCGGTGTACGTCTTGCACAATCAACAAGTATGGCGCGGTGTCCATCACATCGCCGTGCGAACAGAGGCATGATAGAGAAGGCACAGCGCCTTCTCTTTTTTTAGACTTTTTACTTCATAAAGTGTAACATATAGGGTATCGAAAAACTTCAATCTCGAAAGGTCGTGACGCTTACGTACCCTTTATGGAAGAAAAACTTAATCATCGTCTGGATCGGTAGCTTTTTGACGGCGGCCTCGATGAGTCTAGTCCTACCGTTCCTCCCCTTGTTCATCGAAGAACTCGGGGTCACCGATCCCGACCAAGTCGTTACGTGGTCCGCGGTCGCATTCGGCGCCACTTTCCTCGTGGCTGCCATCGTCTCCCCGCTGTGGGGACGGCTCGCCGACCAAAAAGGCCGCAAATTGATGCTCATCCGTGCTAGTCTCGGTATGGCCGTCGTCATGACGCTCATCAGTTTCGTCCAAGACGTGTATCAGCTCGTCGGTTTACGGCTCTTAATGGGTGCCGTATCCGGATTTATCTCGGCGGGGATCACCCTCGTCGCTTCACAAACGCCTAAAGAGAAAAGTGGCTGGGCGCTCGGCACACTGTCGACCGGTGGCATCACCGGCGGACTCCTCGGTCCCTTGATTGGAGGACTCCTCGCAGACTTGATTGGGCTTCGACCCGTTTTTCTCTTGACCGGCAGTGCCTTATTCATCACGTTCCTCATCACACTCGTGTTCGTCAAAGAGGACTTTGTGCCGGTGGCGCGCGAGCGGCTTGATTCGACGCGATCGATGATCGCCTCGCTCCGTAACCCGCAACTCATATTTAGTCTGTTTCTGACGACGTTCTTAATCACGTTCTCGGCCCAATCGATTGGCCCGCTGTTGACGCTGTATGTCCGGGAATTGAACCCGTATACGACGTCGCTCGCCTTTATCGCAGGGATCGTCGCGTCAGCTCCGGGTGTGGCCGCCCTCATTTCCGCACAACGTCTCGGTCGGCTCTCCGACCGCTACGGGGCCGAACGCATCCTGTTCTGGGCGCTCATCGTCTATAGCGCCTTCTTGATTCCACAGGCGTTCGTGACGTCGACGACACAACTCGTCATCATGCGATTCGGCCTCGGCTTCGCCACGGCGGCACTCATGCCGTCGGTACAGTCGTTACTCCGCCAACATACGCCGAGCCGGGCGACCGGCCGCATCTTCTCTTATAACCAATCGGCCCAGTTCATGGGCAACTTGCTCGGACCGTTGTTCGGTTCGCAAGTCGTCGCCCACTTCGGATTCTCGGCACTGTTTATCGTGACCGGTCTGATTATGCTGATGAACGCCTTCCTGGAAAAATCGAACGTGCAAGTGGCACTCCATCCAAATACGAAATAAACGCCGAGCGGCCGCTCGGCGTTTTTCGTTATAGTAAATCGGCGGCCAACCGGGCGAGCGACGAGCGCTCCCCTTTGATGAGTTGGACGTGTCCGAATACGTTTTGACCTTTGAAGCGTTCGACGGCGTACGTGAGACCGTTCGAATACTCGTCCAAATACGGATGGTCGATTTGATACGGGTCCCCGACGAGGACGATTTTCGAGTTCTCGCCGACCCGGGTCAGAATCGTCTTAATCTCATGTTTCGTCAAGTTTTGGGCCTCGTCGATGATGATGAACTGATCCGGCATGCTGCGACCACGGATATACGTGAGCGCCTCGAGCTGAATCGATTTGATGCCGGCCAAGATGTTCCCGAGTTCGTCTTTCGAGTTGGCGTTGAACAAGAACTCCAAGTTATCATAAATCGGCTGCATCCATGGCCGGAGCTTCTCTTCCATCTCACCGGGCAAATAACCGATGTCGTTCCCCATCGGGACGACCGGCCGGGCCACGACGAGCTTGTTGAAGCGACGTTCGTCTTCGACGAGCGACAGGCCTGCCGCGAGCGCGAGCAACGTCTTCCCGGTACCGGCCTTCCCGAGCAGTGTCACGAACGGAATATCGTCCCGCAACAACAAGTCGAGCGCCATCCGTTGCTGGACGTTACGGGGATGGATGCCCCACACGTGTTCGACGTCTAGCGAGAGCGGACGGAGGATCGGTTGCAACCCATCGACGACCGCGAGTGCGCTCGCTTTCGAGACGTTACTCTTTAAGACGACGAATGAGTTCGGATATAGCTGATTTTTTGAAACGGCTTCTAGCGGAAGCTGTCGGACTTTATAAAATTCATCGATGATGGCTTGATCGACTTCGATTTCACGATAGCCGGCGTATAAATTCGTCGTATCGACGATATGGTCGGTCAAGTAATCCTCGGCTTCAATGCCGATGGCGTCCGCTTTGACACGGACGAGTATATCTTTCGAGACGACCACGACTTTACGGGTCCGGTCGTGCTCGTATTGTTTCATCAGTCCAAGTGCCACGGTCAGGATACGATTGTCGTTCGTCATGACGTCGAACGGGAAATCGACGGTATGCTCGTGACCGATCTCGACGAACAATCGTCCGCCGTTCTCGAGCGGGACCCCGTCGTGCAGTTTACCGGTCGTCCGCAATTGATCGAGCACGCGGGCCGTTTCTCGGGCGTTGCGGCCGACTTCATCCATATTACGTTTTTTACCGTCAAGCTCTTCTAAAACGATGGCGGGAATGACGACATCGTGCTCATCGAATTGGAACAAGGATAGTGGGTCGTGTAAGAGTACGTTCGTATCGAGCACATACGTTTTTTTCATAGACTTTGCCGCCCCTCGAAAATTGTTGGTGATCAAGAATTCAAACTCTCCTTGACTTCACGGTCCAACTTTTCTGCTGCTTCGACATCGTACGTCTTGACGATGTCCGGTTGTCCATAGGTTGCCCCGTAAAAGGAAATGTTACGGACCTCTTCGACTTTCCCTTCAAAAAAGCGAAGGTGTAACGCCGGCTTCACACTCGGCTCGAACTCGTGTACGTGTGACAGGGCGATACTGTAGGCAAGTCCCCCTTCAAGAAAGATGAGACTCGCTGTCTTCTCATACGAGAGCAACGTGATCACATGCGAATTCTTCGTCAACGCCAAGCGAATCGTCCTCTCGTTCGGCGCTTGCACCCAGCTGATCGCATGGGTGATCGGCCACCGTTTCGGCTCATCAAACGTGACTAAGAACGTCAACGGCATCTCGTTCAATACGTCTTGTTGCGCCCTCGAAAGTTCGAACGCAGCTTTACTCGCCATAGACTCCCCTCCTCCCGAACGGGTATACGAAATGGATTCGCCCTTACAAACCTCTTTCCCTGCTTTTCTCTCCTGAAATCATGCTATAATCAACGAAGAGGAAGGTGAGACCATGCGCGTAAAGTGCTCTCTTTGTGACAAAATCGATACGATTGATTCGTGGTCGTTCGAAGCGAAACGACTTCGTAATAAACCTGCTAAAACGTATATGTGCCAGACGTGTCAAGAACGCATCACCGCGCGAACAGCGGAGCGTGCCGCGACCGGCCAATTCCACCTATATCCATCGTTCCGCCAAAAACGGAGATGGTAAGCAAAAATGGACGTTTCGCCCGAGGGCGAAGCGTCCATTTTTTAATGTGATTCGATGCCTTGTCGACGGTTCCACCAAAGGCGGCCCCGGTAGATTGCCAAGACGACAGCCATGACAAGGAGAACTTCTGGAATCGGCCATGTGAAGAAGACGAGCGCCATCGTGCCTGCCCCGAGTGCGAGCAGCATATAGACGACGAGTGATTTCCACCACGTCAATTGTTTCGCAAAACCTAATTTAAACACAAGGATCGTCAATAAGATGACCGTGATGATTAACGCGTTGAACCCGACCGAGAAGTCGTTCGCGTCACTGCCGACACCAAGTAGCGAGGCAATCCACGGCACATCAATTTGTGTGATGTCCATCGTTTGAGAAGCTTTCAAGCTGATAATCCCCCTTTATTTCCTACACAACCATTCTACACTATCCAAAACAAAAGGGAACGCCTAGGCGCTCCCTTTTTTAAGACTTATTCTTTACCAAGTTTACGACGCTTGTCAGCTTTCTCGCGTTCGTTCTTATTCAAGACTTTTTTACGGAGACGGATTGACTCCGGCGTGATTTCACAGTACTCATCATCGTTCAAGAACGTGAGCGATTCTTCGAGTGAGAAGACGCGTGGACGTTTCAAGACTTGTGTCGAGTCTTTTGCTGAAGCACGCATGTTCGTCAACTGTTTTCCTTTGACGGCGTTGATTGCGAGGTCGACGTCACGGTTACATTCACCAATGATCATTCCCTCGTATACTTCTACACCTGGCTCGATGAAGATCGTTCCACGGTCTTCAAGGGCACCGATCGAGTAAGCCGTCGACTTACCAGGTTCGATACAAACCATGACACCACTGCGGCGTCCGCCGATGTCAGCAGCGATGAACGGACGGTACTCTTCGAACGTGTGGTTCAAGATTCCATATCCGCGTGTCGCTGACAAGAACTCGTTACGATAGCCGATGAGACCACGTGAAGGAACGATGAATTCCATACGTGTTTGACCGTTGTCGTTCGTGTTCATGTTGGCAAGTTCACCTTTACGGAGACCGATTGATTCCATGACTGAACCTGTGTACTCTTCTGGCACGTCAACGATGACGCGTTCGAACGGCTCAATTTTCGTACCATCTTCGTCTTCACGAATGATAACTTGTGGTTTCGAAACTTGAAGTTCGTAGCCTTCACGACGCATGTTCTCGATCAAGATCCCGAGGTGAAGCTCACCGCGGCCTGAAACGACCCATTGGTCAGGTGAATCAGTGTTCTCGACACGGAGTGAAACGTCCGTCTCGAGTTGTTTCATCAAACGCTCTTCGATTTTACGTGCCGTCACGAAATCGCCTTCGCGTCCTGCGAACGGTGAGTTGTTTGTCATGAAACGCATTTGAAGCGTCGGCTCATCGATGCGGAGAAGCGGAAGTGGCTCTTCTTTACCGACTGGCGTGACCGTCTCACCGACGTTGATGTCTTCCATCCCGGCGATGGCGATCAAGTCACCAGCTTTGGCTTCTTCGATTTCAACACGTTTGAGGCCGAAGTAACCGAACAATTTAGTGACGCGCAATTGTTTGATTGATCCGTCTGTTTTGCAAAGTGACACTGATTCGCCGACTTTGATTTTCCCACGGAAGACGCGACCGACACCAATTCGGCCGAGGTAGTTGTCGTAGTCGAGCATCGTGACTTGGAACTGAAGCGGCTCATCCGAGTTATCGATTGGTGCCGGTGTGTTCTCAAGAATCGTGTCGAGCACGTACGTGATTGTATCTTCTTGCTTCTCTGGATCAGGATCGAACGAACTTGAACCGCTGACAGCAGACGTATAGACGACAGGGAATTCAAGTTGATCTTCATCTGCTCCAAGGTCGATCAACAAGTCGACAACTTCGTCGACGACGTCGAGTGGGCGTACCATCGGCTTGTCGATTTTGTTAACGACAACGATTGGACGGAGACCTTGGTCGAGTGCTTTCTTCAATACGAAACGCGTTTGCGGCATGCAGCCTTCACGTGCATCGACAACGAGGATAACGCCGTCAACCATACGCATGATACGCTCTACTTCACCACCGAAATCGGCGTGACCTGGTGTATCAACGATGTTGATGCGTGTATCTTTATAATCGATTGCCGTGTTTTTCGCGAGAATCGTGATTCCGCGTTCACGTTCGATGTCGTTCGAGTCCATGGCGCGTTCTGCGACCATTTCGTTTGTCCGGAATGTACCAGACTGTTTCAATAATTCATCGACGAGCGTTGTTTTACCGTGGTCAACGTGGGCGATGATGGCTACGTTCCGAAGGTTAGTTCTTACATTCATGTAGTTAGTCCTCTCTTATTTAAAAAAGTTTCATCTTTTATTCAACTTTAAGAGTATAGCACACGTCCCACCACCTTTGTCGAGTGTTATCAACTGTTAACGTTTTCAAACGCATCATTTTTGACTACAATGGAGAAGACTAGCGAAAGAAGGGGGAATCTCCATGCAACTCATGTTCGTTTTAATCGCGACCGCGGTCGTCGCCGGCTTCGTCGGTATCGGCATCGGTGTCGCTGAAGGAAGTGCCGCCATCATCATCGGCAGTCTCGCCTTGAGCGGCATCGCCACATTTTTTGGAATCAACTTGCGCCGCCGGGTCCTCTCGAACCGACGTCCATAACACAAGGCCCGGGCAAAACGCCCGGGCCTTCTTTATGATTTTGTCCTTTTTGCGCCCACGCTTATAGGTCGCGCGTCAGACAGATGCGGTCACGCAAGGCGAGCCCGTCCTCTTCGATTGGCGGATAACCGTGGTCCGGGAAGTAATCCCGCTCGACTGATTCAAAGCGGAAACCGGCTTGTTGATAGAAGCGCAACTGGACGATGCTCGAGTTGCCCGTACAGACGAGCATTTGCTTCGCCCCGCTGCTCTCGGCCCGACGAATCGCGTCTTGGAGCAGGCGTTGCCCGATCGTCTGGTTCTGTCGTTCCGGTTTGACGGCGATATTGACGAGCTCGATTAACGTCTCGCTGCGTTTGACGAGCATGTACGCCCCGACACGTTCCCCGCCGAGCGTGGCCTCATATGTCGTCCCGGCTTTGTATTGATCGCGGACCATCGTTTCATTCGGGTTGGCCAGGACGAGCAAGTCACGGACGCGGTCGTAAGACCCGTTGATTCCAATTTGCAAGTCCGGCTTCACTTCAGGGGTCGCGCCCTTGGCGATGACGTAATGCTTCACCACGTCCTTGACGAACGTCTCGCTCCCCGCGAGAACGGACGTCTTCCCGTCATAACGGACCGGCTCCCCATAAATCGAGACGACCCGTCCCCCGACTTCTTCGACGAGCAGTTTACCGGCAGCATAGTCCCACGGCATATTGCGCATCGTGATATACCCGTCGACTCGTCCCGCTGCGAGCCAGGCGAGTTCGAGCGAGGCGGCCCCATGCGCCCGCGTGCCGACGGAATCGCGCACAATCGGCGCGAGCACTTCCGGTGCAATTTGCTGATTCGGCGTCACCCATGTCGCGTTCATACTGAGGAAAGCATCCCGGACGTGGTGCTCTTTGATGGTCGGGAGTTTCCGGCCGTTCAGCGTCGTCCCGACGCCACGGCGTGCGACGAACAGCTCATCCGCCATCACATCGTAAACGAAGCCGTACTCGACGACCCCATCGACCATGATGGCAATCGAGATGGCGAACATCCGCTTTTGATGGATGAAGTTCAATGTGCCGTCAATCGGGTCGACGAACCAGACCGTTCCCGACAAATCATCCGGTTCCGTCGAGATACCCTCTTCCCCGATAATATGATGCTCGGGATACGACTCACGAATCCGGTCGACAATCAACTGTTCGACGGCCCGATCGATTTCCGTGACCAAATCACCTTTCCCCGTCTTGCGTTCGATTCGATAGCTCTCGTCAATCTGTAAGCGGATATACTCCCCTGCCTGTTTTATCAAGTCAATCGCGAACCATTCCAACATGTTTATCACCTCTATTATGTATTGTACCAAACAAAAACCAGTATCCGCATGGAATACTGGTTGAATGGGTGGTTGTGGGTCAGGCTTCGAGACGCAATAGTTCTTGGCGATATTTCTCTAACCGATGCTTGCTAGCCTGGACAGTGGCATCATCTTGTGACGCCATTGCATCGAAGAGCGTTGCCAATTCATAATCAATCTCTAAGCGCAGCACCGGAATCCGTTTTTCTGCGTCTTTTCTTTTGAATGCCTCGATCACTTGTTTCATGAGATGCCACACTCCTTTAGTTGGGCTACAAGTTACGGTTTAGTAAGTTGAATTGAGTATATCAGATGGGATTCAAAAAAGAAAGAGAATTGTCTGACTATTTTGAATTTTTTATCTTAGTGAGTATATTCCCATTTCAACTAAGCCTAAACCTGATTGAACTGTTAATGATATGTACCCTATTTATTAGAGAAATAACAAAAAAAGCATGAGAAAACGGTTACGTCCTCCCATGCTTTCCAGCAGTTACAACTTTATAATCTTTGCATTTGATTTTAGGGCCGCTTGGACCGTACGATAGGTAGAGTATCCGGTCTGCTCATCGTGAACGGCACTCAGCTGTTTCTCTTCTGACTTCGACGTCACGATTTGTTTGAACGACCGATACGCGTCCAAAAACGACTCCCGGTCGACACCGCCTTCATTGGCCAAGGCGACTTGGTTATAGAACTCGACGACTTCAATCAGTTCATCTGTCGTCCAGTCCGGATTAATCGGATAGTTAATTTGCATATTCTTCACCTCGACAACCATTGTATCAACAAAAAAAACTATTGCAAGTTGGGATAGAAATCACTATAGTTTTTTTGTTGCATTGTTTTTGAATCGAAATGTTCAGATTGCCCAAAGCTTGAAACCAAACCGACAACCCATATACACACTGTTATCAAGGAGGACTTACTATTGAAACTTAAAGGTGCTACACAGCTCGAGACACCGCTCTTTGACACGTTGCTCACGCACGTGGATACGAACCCGATCGCGTTCCATATCCCTGGCCATAAAGGCGGAAAAGGGATGGACCCTCAATTCCGTGACTTCATCGGCGAAAACGCCTTGAAGATCGATTTGATCAACATCGCCCCGCTCGATGATCTCCATCATCCGAAAGCGTCGATTGCCGAGGCCGAGCGCCTCGCTGCCGAGGCGTTCCGTGCCGACGAGACGTTCTTCTCGGTCCAAGGGACGTCGAGTGCCATCATGGCGATGATCATGGGCGTCGTCGGTCCGAACGAGAAAATCATCGTTCCCCGGAACGTGCATAAATCCGTCATGTCCGCCCTCATCTTGACCGGGGCCCACCCGGTCTTCATCCATCCGGAATATGATGAGACGTACGGGATTGCCCACGGGATCACAGCAAGCGCCGTCGAACGCGCCCTCGAGATGCACCCGGACACGAAAGCAGTCCTCGTCATCAACCCGACCTACTTCGGCATCGCTGGTGACTTAGAGCGCATCGTCGCCGTCGCCCATGCGCAAGACGTACCGGTCCTCGTTGATGAGGCACACGGTGTCCACTTGCCGTTCCACGACGAGCTCCCGCTCTCGGCGATGCAAGCCGGAGCGGACGTCGCGGCCACGAGCGTACACAAGCTCGGCGGCTCGATGACGGGAAGTTCGATTTTGAACGTCCGTCGCGGTCTCGTCTCCCCGGAACGGATTCACGCAATGTTGTCGATGATTACGACGACATCGACGTCTTACCTCCTCCTCGCGTCGCTCGACGCGGCCCGTCGTCAATTGGCGACGAAAGGAGAAGCGATGAACGAACGTGCCCTCACGCTCGCACGTACGGCTCGTACGGCCATCGACAATATGCCGCACTTATCGGTATACGGTCACGCCGAACTCCATTCAGAGTCGACGTACGCGCTCGACGAGACGAAAATCCTCGTCTCTGTCCGTGAGCTCGGGATCACCGGCTTTGAAGTCGAGAAGTATTTGCGTGAGACGCATCGCATCGAAGTCGAGATGTCAGATTTGTTGAACGTACTGTTCATCGTGACGAGCGCCGACGACGAGTCGACGATTCAAGCGTTGATTGACGGTATGCGTGACGTCGTATCGGTTTACGATCAGTCAGGAAACGATTCACTATCGATCATGCTCCCTGAGATTCCACCGCTTGCACTCAGCCCGCGTGACGCGTTCTACGAGGAGACGGAGACGATTCCGCTCGAGAACGCCGTCGGACGCATCTCGGCCGAGTTCATCATGGTGTATCCACCAGGAATCCCGATCATCATCCCGGGAGAACTGATCACGACTTCGACGCTCGACTATATCATGGCGAACATCGAGGCCGGTCTTCCCGTCCAAGGACTTGAAGATGAATCGCTTCAAATGATTAAAGTCATCCAACAGACAAAAGCCATCCGTTAAGACGAAAGCGAGCCGGTCCATATGGACCGGCTCGCTTTGTGTCATCAAAAGAAAAGGTAGCTTATGATGATCGAATTGCTTCCCCTACGTACCATTATAAGAAAACGCTTACATTTTTTCAAGGGTAGAATTTGAAGAATGTTCTTCTTTCCCACTTTCGTCCAGACAGAGGCGTAGGAATTCGGCAACGTGGTCCGTATCGCGTAGCGCAATCCCGAGCATCGGATACAGTTGTCTCGGTTCTTCGAGCGCATGGATGTCAAGAAGGGCAGACTGCCCGGTCTGCATACAGACGACGAGCACTTTTCCCATGAATTGATGCGTATACACAAAGCCGAAATCATAACGTGACGTCTCGGTCTCGATTCCCGTGAAGCGGACACGGCTCGTCTCAGAGACGGTATATAACAATTCTTCATCGAACGCCATCATCGTTCCCTCCTTTCTCACTTCATTCCTTATTTTCCTTTATACTGAACGTACGAAACATAAGGAGGACGACTTATGAAGATTAGAAAAGCGAACGAACAAGATTGCGACGAACTGGTGCGACTCATGCGGCAATTATGGCCAGACGCGCCTGAAGCCGAACTGATCCCTGAAGTGCGGCTCGGGATTCGTTCCGGCAAGATGCACTATTTTATCGCGGAAACGGATGAAGCGGTCGGCTTTTGCCAGCTCAGCTTCCGTCATGACTACGTCCCCGGAACGACCGCTTCCCCGACCGCCTTTTTAGAAGGAATTTACGTCGTTGCATCCGTGCGACAGCAAGACGTGGCGACACGGCTCGTCGAAGCCGCCTCCGCCTACGCCCGGTCGAAAGGATGTGACGAGCTCGGCTCCGATACGGAAGTCGAGAACGACGGTAGCCAACGGTTCCATGAACGCATCGGCTTCCGAGAAGTCGAACGGACCGTCCATTACGTAAAAAAGCTCTCTCGCGAGTAAGCGAGAGAGCTTTTGACTTATTTAACGACGTGGATTGGCATACCCATTGCGATTTCTGCCGCTTCCATTGCCATCTCACCGAGTGATGGGTGAGCGTGGATTGTAAGCGCGATATCTTCTGCAGTCATGCCTGCTTCGATGGCGAGACCAAGTTCGGCAATCATATCTGAAGCGCCAGTTCCCGCGATTTGAGCACCGATCAAGAGACCGTCCTCTTTACGCGTGATGAGCTTCATGAAGCCGTCTGGCTCGTCAAGAGCGAGGGCACGGCCGTTCGCTGCGAATGGGAATTTCGATACTGTGATCTCAAGTCCTTCTTCTTTTGCGAGTGGCTCTGTGTAACCGACTGTTGCAAGTTCAGGGTCAGTGAAGACGACCGCTGGGATTGCTGAGTAGTCGAGGTAAGCTGGCTTACCGGCAGCTGCCTCCGCTGCGACTTTCGCTTCGTAAGAAGCTTTGTGCGCGAGCGGTGGTCCTGGTACGATGTCGCCGATTGCGTAGATGTTTTCGTTCGACGTTTTGCACTGGTCGTCGATTTCGATGATGCCGCGGTCGCTGATTTTAACTTCCGCGTTTTCGAGACCGATGTCGCCAGTGTTTGGACGACGGCCGACTGTGACGAGGACGTAGTCCGCTTCAACAGACTGCTCTTCGCCGTTCACTTCAAACTTAACTGTTACGCCGTCTTCTGTTTCCTCGACGCCTTTTGCAAGAGCGTTCGTGTGAATCGTGACGTTGCCTTTTTGTTTGAGTTTCTTTTTGACGATTTGCGTCATTTGTGGCTCGAAGCCAGACAAGATGTCGCTTGCGCCTTCAACGACGACGACTTCTGTATCGAAGTTCGCGTACGCTGTGCCGAGCTCCATACCGATGTATCCGCCGCCGATGACGACGAGTTTCTTCGGTACTTCAGGAAGAGCCAATGCGCCAGTTGAAGAAAGGACGCGTTTTGACCATTTGAACGATGGAATCTCGATAGGTGTTGAACCAGTCGCGATGATCGCTTTTTTGAACTTGTAAGGAGTCGAGCTATCTTCTGTGATGACACGTACTGTGTCTTCAGATGCGAAGAAAGCTTCACCTTGAACGATTTCAATCTTGTTACCTTTCAAAAGGCCTTTGACGCCGCCAGTCAATTTGTTGACGACCGACTGTTTCCAGTCTTGGACTTTTGTGAAGTCGACTGACACGTTATCAGACGTGATCCCCATTGAAGAGTGACCTTTAGCGTGCTGGAAGTTGTGACCAGCAGTGATCAATGCTTTCGATGGGATACAACCGACGTTCAAGCAGACGCCACCAAAGTTTCCTTTTTCGACGATTGTGACTTTAAGGCCGAGTTGTGCGCCACGGATGGCTGCGACGTATCCACCAGGACCGGCGCCGATGACAAGCAAATCAGTTTCTTGTGCGAATTCTCCTACTACCATGTTCTTATCCCTCCATCATTAGAAGTGCTGGATCTTGAAGCAAGCGTTTCACCATGTTGAGTGCGTTTTGAGCTGTTGCACCGTCGATGAGGCGGTGGTCAAAGCTGAATGAAAGCGCGAGGACTGGAGCCGCGACGATTTCACCGTCTTTGACGACAGCTTTTTCAGCGATGCGGCCGATACCGAGAATTGCAACTTCTGGGTGGTTGATGACAGGTGTGAACCATTGTCCACCAGCTGAACCGATGTTCGTGATTGTGATCGATCCGCCTTTCATGTCGTCCCCAGCAAGTTTGCCTTCACGTGCTTTACCGGCAAGCTCATTGATGTTTGTAGCGAGTGCATAGATTGATTTACGGTCCGCTTCTTTGACGACAGGAACAACGAGACCGTTGTCCGTATCAGCAGCGATACCGATGTTGTAGTAGTTTTTGTAGACGATTTCTTCGTTCACATCGTCGATTGACGCGTTGATCGCTGGGTAAGCTTTCGCTGCAGCAGTCAATGCTTTAACGACGAACGGCAAGTACGTGAGTTTCACGCCTTGGTCAGCAGCCACTTGTTTGAACTCTTTACGGAGTGCGACGAGTTTCGTGACGTCGACTTCGTCCATGAGTGTAACGTGTGGAGCTGTGTGCTTCGAGTTAACCATTGCTTTCGAGATCGCTTTACGGATACCACGGATTTTCTCACGCGTTTCGAGTTCAGGTGTTGCTGACTCGTAAGGTTTGATTTCCGTTTTCGCAGCCGCTGCTGGAGCTACAGATTCTGTTTTCTCTGTTGTAGCTTCTGCTGTTGGTGCTTCACCGTTTGCGAATGCATCGATGTCTTCTTTCAAGACGCGGCCGTTGTCGCCAGAACCTTGGACTTCACGGATGTCGACGCCTTTTTCACGAGCGTATTTGCGGATTGAAGGCATTGCGATGACGCGCTCCGATTTGTGAAGTTGAACTTCACGCGGGCCGTCTTCTTTCACGTCTTCTTTCACATCTTCAGTCTTCTCTTCAGCTTTAGGCTGTTCAGGAGCTGCTTCTTCTTCACCGGCTGGTGCGTCACCTTCGATATCGAACGTGATGAGGACGTCGCCGACGACCGCAACTGTACCTTCAGAGACTTTGACTTCTTTAACTGTTCCATCAACTGGAGCTGGAATCTCAACGACGGCTTTGTCGTTTTGTACTTCAAGAAGAATGTCATCTTCTTTTACTGTATCCCCTGCTTTTACGAACCACTTGACGATTTCACCTTCGTGAATTCCTTCACCGATGTCTGGTAATTTAAATTCAAATACTGCCACTGGTTTTTCCTCCCATCAATTAATCATGTAAACACAATGAGGGAGACAATTCTCCCTCATCGTTAAATGAACACGATCAGAAGTTGATAACTTCCTTAACTTTTGCAACGACATCTTTATGGTCAGGTAACCATGCGTCTTCCCCTTGTGCGAAAGCGAAGACCGTGTCTGGTGCAGTTACACGAAGCACTGGTGCCTCGAGGTGAAGAATTGCGCGTTCTTGAATTTCAGTTACGACGTTTGCCGCAATACCTGCTTGACGTTGTGCTTCTTGAACGACGATGGCGCGACCAGTCTTTTTGACTGATTCGACGATTGTGTCGATATCAAGCGGGCTAACTGTCATAAGGTCGATGACTTCGACGTTGATGTCTTCTTTCTCAAGCTCTTCTGCCGCTTTGAGTGACGTGTGGACCATTGCACCGTAAGTGATGATCGAAACGTCAGTTCCTTCGCGCTTCACGTCTGCTTTTCCAAGCTCGATCGTGTAGTCGCCTTCAGGAACTTCGCCACGGAATGAACGGTAAAGTTTCATGTGCTCGAGGAATACGACTGGGTCGTTGTCACGGATCGATGCGATCAAAAGACCTTTAGCATCGTAAGGCGTTGACGGGATGACGACTTTAAGACCAGGTGTCTGAGCCATCAAGCCTTCAAGGCTGTCCGCGTGAAGTTCTGGTGTTTTAACACCGCCACCGAATGGTGAACGGATTGTAACCGGTTGGCTGTAAGCGCCGCCTGAACGGTAACGCATACGTGCCATTTGAGCAGCGACCGAGTCGAAGACTTCGAAAACGAATCCGAAGAACTGAACTTCCATGATTGGACGGAAGCCTGTGAGACCAAGACCGATTGCAAGACCACCGATACCCGACTCAGCGAGTGGCGTATCGAAGACACGGTCTTCGCCGAACTCATCTTGAAGTCCTTCCGTCGCACGGAAGACCCCACCGTTTTTACCAACGTCTTCTCCGAAGAGAAGTACTTTCTCGTCGCGCTTCATTTCTACGCGCATCGCATCAGTAATCGCTTGGATCATTGTCATTTGAGCCATAACTTACTTCGACTCCTTTGCTGTATATTCTTCAAGCTGCTCTTTCAAGTTTGAAGGAAGTGTTTCGTACATGTTGTTGATGAAGTCCGAAACTTTTTGTTTTGGTTCTTTGTCGGCGAGGCTGATCGCTTCTTTCACGTCTGCTTTCGCTTGCTCGATGACTTCGTTTTCCATGTCTTCGTTCCAAAGCTTCTTGCCTTCGAGGAAGAGGCGGAAACGTACGAGCGGATCTTTCTCTTGGTACTCTGTATCGAGTTCTTTCGTACGGTAACGTGTTGGGTCATCCCCAGCGAGCGTATGTGGTCCGTAACGGTATGTGAGTGCTTCGATGAGCGTCGGAGTTCCATCAAGTGCGTCTTTACGCGCTTGTTGTGTTGCGGCGAGGACAGCAAGAACGTCCATTCCGTCAACTTGAATTCCGTTGATTCCCGCTGCGACAGCTTTTTGCGCGATCGTTTTAGCTGCAGTTTGCTTCTCAACAGGTGTCGAGATGGCGAAGCGGTTGTTTTGAACGACGAAGATGGCTGGTGATTTGAATGCACCTGCGAAGTTCAATCCTTCGTAGAAGTCACCTTGTGATGAACCACCGTCACCCGTGTAAGTAATGGCGACGTTTGTGTTGCCGTTGCGTTTGAGGCCCATTGCCACACCCGCAGTTTGAACGATTTGTGCCCCGATGATGATTTGCGGCATCAAGACGTTAACGTCTTCAGGAATACGGTTACCTGCGACGTGACCACGTGAGAACAAGAACGCTTGATAAAGCGGAAGTCCGTGGAATACGAGTTGCGGGATATCACGGTAGCCTGGAAGAATCCAGTCTTGTTTGTCGAGCGCATATTGCGTCCCGATCATCGTTGCTTCTTGACCAGCCACTGGCGCGTAGAAACCTAGGCGTCCTTGACGGTTGAGCGAGATGGCACGTTGGTCCCAGATTCGTGTATAAACCATGCGGCGCATAAGCTCCTGAAGTTGCTCGTCCGTTACATCTGGCATTGCGTCTTGGTTGACGACCTCGCCCTTCTCGTCGAGAATACGGAACGTTTGGAAGTTTTCTTCCACGTTTTGAAGTACCTGAACGTTGTTCATTCGTTTCACCTCATCCTTTCAACTATGAGACAATTGTCTTTTTTGTGATCAAACACTACCTCAAATCTTAAGTGTATCTGTCCAAAAAAGCAATCTGTATTAACGTGATTCAGGAAAGTTACACTTATCCTGCCGTTTCCTAGTCAGTATAAAACGGGTTGTTATAATAACGCAAAAAATATGCTCACTTTATAAAAACGCTTACATCAACACATCTTTTCCCTTATTTCGCCTCTGTATCATTTTCATTTCACCTTCTGTACCATCTAAGCGAAATGACTAATAAATATGATATAATTGGTCATATCGCAATGGGAAAGGAAGTTTTGCATGTTAACGATGAAAGATGTGATTCGTGAAGGAGACGAGCGGCTCCGCGCCCGCTCAATCGAAGTGCCGGTCCCACCGACGGCAGAAGACCTCGCGCTACTCGACGAGATGGAGACGTTCCTCGTCAATAGCCAGGATCCAGAGATGAGCGCGAAGTATGAACTTCGGGGCGGTGTCGGCATCGCCGCACCACAACTCGGCGTCAATCGCCGCTTTTTCACGGTCCTGCTCCACGAAGAAGAAGAGACGTTCAAACTATCCATCTTCAATCCGAAGATTACGAGCCACTCGGTCGAACAGACGTACTTGAATGGCGGTGAAGGCTGTCTATCTGTCGACCGTGTCGTCAAAGGCAACGTGCCCCGATACCGACGCATCACGATTGAAGGGTTCGACCGTGACGGCGCCCCGATTAAATTGCGGCTCCGCGGTATGCGCGCCATCGTCTGTCAACATGAGCTCGACCATTTAGATGGGGTGCTCTTTTACGACCGCATCAACACGACCAACCCGTTAGAGACCTACGGTGAGCCGATTTGAGGTGACGAGCTTGAAGAAAAAGGCACTGTTGTTAGTATTCCCATTTCTGTTTCTTTTAATCGGGGGATGTGTCCGAATCGAATATGATGCGACCGTCCACTACGACCAATCGGTCACGTTAGAGACGACGTATGCTTTCCGCGACCATCCGGTCATGAAGCTGCTCAATTTGCGGCTCGATTGGGATACATGGAAACAACAGGCGAATGAGAACGGATATGCGACACGTGACTACTCGAGTCAAGACGACTATGAAGGCATGGTGCTCAAGAAGACGTTCGACAACGTCGATGACCTCCAAAACATTAAAGAGGAGTGGAAGACCGGTCCGGCCGGTATCCTCGTTCCACCTGATATGAAGTTTGATGTCGACAAAGAAGATGGGATTTGGTTTGACTCATACGTCATGAACACGAACCTCGACCTGCGGCTCGACCGCGTCGATTTGCCAGGTCTGAATTTAAGCGGCTCCCCGAAACAACTGGCCGAACGTTACGTTCGTCAAGCCGATATCCGGTTCAATCTGACCGTGCCGACCGGGGTGTTCGTCGAAGACGGTACTGGACTCGATGTACGGTCGATGAAACATGTCGAGTGGCAAGTGTACGGTGGCCGTCAAAACAACATGACGCTCGTCGCCCACGTGCCGAACGTCAAGGCGTGGATTATCACAGGCGTCATCATCGTCGTCCTTGGCCTAGTCGCTTTCTTTGTTTGGCGGAAATATCGTCAAAACGTCGGTAATCCGGACAAGACGTCGATTCGTTCTCGCATCTTCGGCGGCTTCATCCTCGTCTTGACCCTCGCGTTGATGATCGTGACGATTCGAGAAGAGTTGACGACGGAACGGAAATCTGAGGCGATTCGCCAAGCGGCGCAGACGGACGAGTTCATCCCGACGTTCGCCGTTCACGGCTTGCTCGGGACCGACCGCACATTCCTCCGCTTCTCGCAGTATATGGAACAGCGTGGGCTGGCGAAAGATGGTGCCCTCTGTACCGTGACGGTGAAAGGCGCGGCCGATTGCGTCATCAATGACTACAGCTCGAACCGACCGATTGTCCGGATTGAATATGAGGATGCCGAGGCATCGCTCAACAACCAGACGAAGTGGTTGAATGCGGCGATCGAACGCTATAAACAGGAACGAAACCGTTCGTTCGACCGGATGTATTTGATCGGTCACAGCATGGGCGGTGTGGCGGCAGCGAACTATATCTTGAATCAAGACGAATACATCGTCGATAAGTTCGTGACGTATGATAGTCCGTTCGCCGGAACACGACTTGCCAACTTCGGTCTGTCCGCCAGTAATTTCGGGATCAATACCGGCAGTCCTGCCATCCGGGATTTGTCCCCGAGTTCTGACGGGTTGCAGGCGTTCCAAGAAAAACTTGAGACGTGGCCACGCTCCGTCCAAGTGTTCTCCTTCTCGGGACGCGGTGGCGAGTTCAACTTGATTGAGCCAGCGAGTTCGCTCTTGCTCGAAGAATATACGAACAACATCGAGACGGAAACCGTCCCATACGATCACTTCTCGCTCCACCGGAAGACAGACGTCCTCCGCGACACGGGCCGGTTCCTTTACGAGTTCACGAACGAATTCAATCCAGTCGAAACGAAATGATGAAAACCCGCCTTCACATATTATGAGGGCGGGTTTTGTTCGTCGTCATGTCGATGGTAGCCCGTCCACAACAAAGCCCACCTTCACAGGAAGGCGGGCTTGTGTCAGTAGGTCATCGTCCAAGTGAGTTTCTGGATCCAATAAATCACATACTTTCCGATTGGCAAATCGGTCTGAATCTCATCATAGGCGAGCGTATACGTTCCTTGCTCGTTGTTCCAGAGACGCTTGAAGTACCCGTCGACCTCGCGGATGAACGCTGTCTCCTCGGTCGTGACGACTTCGACATCCGCCTCCAAGTTGTAATCGTTCATGTTGCGGGTCGTATAGTTGCCCGACCCGATGACGACGACTCGACGGTCCCCTTCCACGTACAGCATCTTCGGGTGGTACTGCTCTTCGCCGACTTCGTACCACCGAATCTCGATTTGCTCCGGGTTCACCGTGTTCAATTCCGCGGCGACCGGCAAGTTCGGCAATCCTGACTTGTCGCGCCCGAACGCGTTCGTATTCGGGTCAAGAATCAGTTTGACGAAGACGCCGCGCTCGGCGGCCTCATGAATGGCTTGAATGATGTTTCGGTCGGCCAAGTAGAACATGCCGATCCAAATCGTCTCACCTGATTCCGCTTCTTCCATCGCCTTGATGACGGCGTCCTGAATCTTGGATTCCGTGACGTAGCGGATTTGCATCGGGCCTTCCGACGGCTCGTCGCGCAGATTCGCGAGTTTCTCCTCGCTCGGGAAACGTTCGGCATCCCCTTTCGAGAACGTCGCGATCGCTTCCTCCCCTTCGAGGATGTCCGCTAAAATTGGACCGTCGAGCCGGACGCCTACGTTCGAATGATAGCCGCTCGCATCGTGTGGGTTAGCCGATAAGACGAAGCCGTCATTCTCGGTCACCATCACTTTGCGGTGGTTCGCTTTCACGTTCAACAGCCGTAAATACGACCGGATCGTGATGTCCGGTGCCGATTTGGCCATCGGGTTCGGCAACCAGCCGTTCTGGCTGTCCCCGAACCATTGGAACCCGATCCGATACAGCGTCGAGTATAAGATGTTCGGGTCGCGGAGCACATCGAGGTTCGTGTAGACAATTTCCGCGCCCGCTTCCTTCAAGACGTCGAGATGATCGGACGCGTGTCCGTTATAAGTCGTATTGATTTCATCCGTGATTAAGACGACGTTCATGTCCGGATGGGCTTCCATCTGTTCGAGCAAAGCCGATGACAGTTTGGCCGTGATGTCCGGATATTGCCGGTCTTCATTCGAATATGGGTTGAATAAGAAAAAGTCCATGACGATATATTCCCGCGCCTCGCGGATTGACCGCTCGACGTCTTGAAAAATCTCTTGCTCGTTCACTTCCGTGTCTTCCCCTTGATACGTCAAATCAAATAAAAAATCGATTTGGTCATCCGAAATCGCGACCGGTTCCGACGCACGCGACACGCCGTCCGGCAACGGTTTGACTTGATGGTATACCATCGTGATGAGGAAGAGTAAGGCGAATGCGGCCAGGCCCCATTTCAACCAACCTTTCTTCCGTTTCTTGCGTTCCATCAGACACCATCTCCTTTATCTTTGTCCTCTAAAAAACGGGCTGTAGTCCCCTACAGCCCGCTCGTTCATACTTCCATGATGATCGGAAGAACCATTGGGTGTCTTCGTGTTTTTTGTGCCAAGTATGGCGTGAGTGTATCCGAGACGAGTTGTTTCAACTCCGACCACTTCATCTGTTTGTTCGACAACCCTTGCTCGACCGTCTTCTTGAGCAAGCGCTCGCCGTCACGAATCAAGCTGCCCGATTCGCGCATATAGACGAAGCCGCGTGAAATGATATCCGGACCTGAGACGAGTTTACGCGTCTTGCCGTCGATGCTGATGACGACGACGACGAGTCCGTCCTCTGAAAGGATGCGGCGATCGCGCAAAACGATATTGCCGATGTCCCCGATGCCGTTTCCGTCGACGTACACGGCGTTGGCCGAGATTTTCCCGGTGATGGCGGCCGAGTCGGCGTCGACGGCGAGCACTTCACCGTTATCCATGATGAAGCTGTTCTCTTTCGGGATGCCGACCGATTCGGCGAGTTCGGCGTGTTTCACCAACATGCGATACTCCCCGTGAATCGGCATGAAGAATTTCGGGTTGAGCAAGCGGATCATGAGCAATTGCTCTTGTTGCGACCCGTGACCCGACGTGTGGATGTTCGTCAATTTTCCGTAAACGACGTCCGCGCCGGCTTTATACAATTGGTCGATCGTTTTCCCGACCGAGATGGCGTTACCCGGAATCGGAGATGACGAGAAGATGACCGTGTCGCCAGGAATGATCGATACTTGACGGTGTGTTCCGTTGGCGATGCGGCTGAGCGCAGCCATCGGCTCACCTTGCGAACCGGTACAAAGAATCGCCACTTCATGCGGCTCGTAGTTCCGTAACTGATTCGCTTCGACGATCATGCCTTTCGGGACGTTGATGAAGCCGAGCTCTTGCCCGATCGTCATGACCTTGTCCATCGAACGGCCGAAGATGGCCAAATGACGGCCCGTCTCGGCACAAGCGTCGACGACTTGTTGCAGGCGATAAATGTTCGAGGCGAACGTCGCGAAGATGACGCGCCCTTCGGCTTTCCGGAACGTCTCACTGATCGTGCCGCCGACAACTTTTTCACTCATCGTGAAGCCTTCGACTTCTGCGTTCGTCGAATCGGACAAGAGGCAAAGCACGCCTTCTTTCCCGATGTCTGCCATCTTGGCAATGTCAGCCGGTTCGCCGACCGGTGTGAAGTCGAACTTAAAGTCACCGGTATGGACGATATTCCCTTGTGGCGTCTTCACGACGACACCGAGCGAGTTCGGAATCGAGTGAGTCGTGCGGAAGAACGAGATGCTCGTCTTTCTGAACTTGACGATGGCGTCCTCATCAATCTCATGCAGTTCCGCCTCGCGGAGCAACCCGTGCTCTTCGAGTTTCACTTTAATCAAGCCGAGCGCGAGTTTTGTCGCGTAAATCGGAAGCTTCACTTGCTTCAAGAGAAACGGGATGCCGCCGATATGGTCTTCGTGACCGTGGGTGATGAATACCCCTTTGACTTTGTCTTTGTTTTTAATCAAGTACGAGTAATCAGGGATCACGTAGTCGATTCCAAGCAAGTCATCCTCCGGGAACATGACGCCCGCATCGATGACGATGATTTCATCTTGGAATTGAACAACGTACGTGTTCTTCCCAATTTCTCCGAGTCCGCCTAGTGCGAACACAGCTGTTTGGTGGTTCTTTACAAACTTCATTTAATCTCTCCTTACTACAAGTAGTTGATGTTCATCTATGTGAAACATAAGTGATTCTCGCAATATAATTACGTTCCGTAAGATTCTTTCTTCATTATAGCTCATATTGTGACAATATTTCACTATTGACGTAAGATTGAGGGCGGTTTCTCGATTTCGTGTTATGCTTTTTAGTATACAACTGACTTAATCAAGACAGAGAAAGCATGGTGAAGAAAAATGGAAGATCAGAAAGTAGTCTTTTTTGACATCGATGGCACGTTGCTCCATGAAGGGTCGTACATTCCCCCTTCGACGATCGCGGCCATTCAGCAGCTACGCCACAACGGCGTCGAGACGTTCATCGCGACAGGGCGTGGCCCGGCGATGCTGTCTGATATCCCAGAACAGCTCGGCATCGACAGCTTTGTCTGCTACAACGGACAAATCGTCGTCCACCAAGGCGAGGTCGTCTATCGGAACACGTTGCCGACCGACGCGCTCCGTCGCTTGACCGAACATGCCGGCTCAAACGACCATACGCTCGTCTATCTCGGACAACACCGTGGCGGTGCCACGAAAGCGAACGACCATGTCGTCGAACAGTCACTCGGAGAACTTGATATGCCGATTCCGACATATGATCCGAATTTCCATATCGAACAGGCCGTCTATCAGACGCTCCTATATTGCGCGCCTGAAGAAGAACATCACTATTTGGATGCGTACGGCGAGTTTGATTTCATCCGCTGGCATCCGCACGCCATGGACGTCATCAATCGTGGCGCCAGTAAAGCCGACGGTATCCGTCACTTCATCGAGACGAACGGCTATCGGCTCGAGAACACGTACGCGTTCGGCGACGCCTTGAACGATTTGGCGATGCTTCAATACGTTGGAACGGGCATCGCAATGGGCAATGCCCGGGTCGAAGCGAAAGAAGTCGCCGACTTCGTGACGAAATCGATTCTCGAAGATGGAATCGAGTACGGCTTAAAATCAATGAAGCTCATTTAATGAAAAACGAGAGGCGCGCGCCTCTCGTTTTTTTATCTGGACCGAAGTGTGCGTTCGAGTCGATCCAAGTCCGTATCTTTCCCGATGATGATCAAGATGTCCTCTGGCAAAATCATCTCGTCGGCTTGCGGTGAGATGATGACGTCATCATTGCGGCGGACCGCGACGATGTTGACGCCGTATTTGGCGCGAAGGTCCAAATCGATGAGCGACTTGTTCGACAGTTTGTCCGACGCCTTGATTTCAACGATCGAGTGCTCGTTCGAGAGCTCGAGGTAGTCAAGGATGCTTTGGCTCATCAATCCGTTCGCAATCCGGATGCCCATGTCGCGCTCTGGGTGGACGATGTTATCGGCCCCGATGCGGCGCAGCACTTTCTCGTGATAATCATTCGTCGCCTTGACCGTGATGATTTGAACACCGAGCTCTTTTAAAATGAGTGTCGTCAAAATCGAGGCTTGAATGTTTTCACCGATGGCCACGATCACGTGTTCAAAGTTGCGAATGCCGAGACTTTTCAATACGTTCTCGTCGGTCGTGTCCGCGATGACCGCATGTGTCGCCAATCCCATAAACTCGTTGACGCGTTCTTCATCCGCATCAATCGCCAACACGTCATAACCGTTCGCCGATAGTTCCCGAACGATCGAGCCGCCAAACCGTCCTAATCCGATGACTGCAAATTCACCTGTCATAATTTCATACATCCCTTTCCTACGCTGTTTCTGTTCCCGATTCTTCGTACAGTGTAACCGATTCCCCTCAAAAAAACTATATAAAAAAAGACCGGAATATCCGGTCTTTACGCTTTACCACTCGAACGCTTTCCGCGTACATAGTCATTGTCGAACAAGAACAGGCGTAGCAAGAGATACAGCGCCGGTACGAGCAAGAGCAATCCGAGGATGAAGACGACGACGAGGGCGATGGCCATCGACTCGTTGACGACGCTTCCGTTGATGTCGATGTACGGATAAAGAATGTACGGCAAGTGCGTATATCCGTATCCGAACCAGGCCATAAAGAACTGACCCATGACCATCAAGAACGCGATGCCGTAGTTTCGCTTCATGTAGACGAGTGCAACGGCTACAGCGAAGAAGATGAAACTTGCAGCGAACCACCACCAGTTGCCCGCTAAGATGCTCTCATAATGCCAAGCTGCCTGCGACTTCAACCCGAAGAAGACGAGGCCCGACGCGACAATCGTCGGAACGCTCCAGAACAAGGCCCATTTTCGAACGAGTGGGACCGCCTGAGCGTCACGCGCCTTATCGGCATAGAACAAGAGGAACATGGCACTGATATAGAGCACCGACACGATTGCCAAGGTGACGACGGTCCAAGAGTAGAAGTTGGTGAACAACTTCATGCCGTCAAAAAAGACGCCCGACTCGGTCTCATTGATAAATCCACCTTGGCTGACGGTAAGAACGGTAGACATCGAGGCCGGGATTAACAGCCCAGTCGCCCCATATAAGAACATATAGAACGTGCTCTCTTTTGATCCATAGTTGGCAAACGCGTAGAAACTACCGCGAATCGCCAACAGAATCAACACGACCGAGGCCGGTACGAGAAGCGCCGTCCCGTAATAGTAAGCCGTATCTGGGAAAAACCCGACGATCCCGACGAAGAAGAAGACGAAGAACACGTTCGTCACTTCCCACGTCGGCGATAAATACCGTGCAATCAGACGGTTGATCTTTTGGTCCCGCTTCGTGTACTTACTATAGAAAGCGAAGAAGCCGGCACCGAAATCAATCGATGCGACGATGAGGTAGCCGTACAAAAACGTCCATAGTACGGCAATCCCTAATTCTTGAATCTGCATGTCATACCCTCCGATCACACTTCATCCGCGAACATCGCTTCACCGCGAAGCTCCGATTGTTTTAGTTCTTTCCCTACTGGGTTGTCTTTGAACAGACGAGTCAAGACGAGTACCGTGACCACGCCAAGAACTGCATACAGGATCGCAAAGGCGATAAGCATCCATCCTACGTTTGCCGATGTCGTCGCCGCTTCACTCGTGCGCATCAAATCATAGAGCGCCCAAGGCTGGCGACCGAACTCTGCGAAGAACCAACCGAACTCGATGGCCATCATCGCGAGCGGACCGCCTGCGGCGATGGCGATGAGCATCGGTTTACTGAATTGAGGCAGTCGCTTGATATACCGTCCGAGCACGAACAAGAACGAAATCAATGCCAGCAACATCCCAATCCCGACCATCGCATCAAACAGGTAGTGGATGAATAGTGGAGGTTGATCTTCTTTCGCAAATTCATCAAGACCGGTCACCTCGTAGTTCGGCACACCGCCCGCTAGGATTGACAAGGCGTACGGAATCTTCAAGGCGCCACGTACTTCGTAACCGCCCTCTCCGTCTTCCTCGAGCCATCCGCCTAGAATCAGCTCGGCCTCCGAGGAGGTTTCAAAATGCCACTCCGCAGCCGCCAATTTTTCCGGCTGGTACTTCGCCAAGTATTTACCTGAGAAGTCTCCGACGAGTGCAGTCGCAATCGCGAAGATGAGCGCGACGGTCATCGTCAAGCGAAGACCTTTTTTATGATACTCGATTGATAACTTGTCGAGTTGGTTCCGTCGCTGACGGAGCAACTGGACAGCGGCGATAGCAGCTAAAATGAACGCCGATGTCAGAATGGCCGACGTCAAGACGTGCGCCATTTTGGTCGGCATCGCCGGGCTGAACATCGCCTCGATTGGACTCACGTTGGCGAGTCGACCGTCGACAATATCAAATCCGACCGGCTGGTTCATGAAGCTGTTGACGGTCGTAATGAAGAACCCTGAGAACAAGGCACCGACCGCGACTGGAATCCCGACTAGCATATGGTGCCACGGGTTTTTAAATCGATCCCACGTGTACAAATAAATCCCGAGGAAGATCGCTTCAAAGAAGAAGGCGAACGTTTCCATGAACAGTGGAAGTGCGATCGTTTGACCGGCGACCCGCATGAGGTTCGGCCAAAGTAAAGACAGCTGGAGCCCGATTGCCGTACCTGTCACGACACCGACCGCTACTGTGACGACATATCCCCGTGACCACCGACGGGCCATCAAGGTGTATTTCGGATCTTTCTTTTTAATACCTAGAAACTCTGCCAATAAAATGAGTAATGGAACCCCGACGCCGATTGTGGCAAATATCACGTGGAAACCCAACGTGAGTGCCGTTAACGCCCGGCTCATCAGGACAGGATCTTGAAACATCTATTGATTACCTCCTATCTCTCTCTAGCGCTTTAAACCAATGTCTATCGCGCAACATCACAGATGATTTCCCTTGGATACCCTTATCATAATGATTTTATATAGCGCTGTAATGTTTCAATGCTTGAGTTCGCAAAATGTTCACATTTGAGCATGCTTAACAATATCGACGCTTTACAACTCTTACTTTTTTCCCAAATCTTTAACGGTTCACGCACAATTCTACACATTTCATACAAAAAAGCGGACACCGTCGTGTCCGCTTGCTTCACTTAATGATGGCCGTTCTAAAGAAATGATCGAACAGCTCGATGGCGACATCGATGGCCCGCTCATCCGGGTTGAGCGTCGATTGGTGAAGTCCCGACCCCATATCGTTCACGCCGAGCCAGACCATAAAGCCTGGAACTTGTTTCAGCATGTATCCGAAATCTTCACCGGTCATGGCCGGTACGCACGTCTTGTATGAGTATCCGACTTCCTCGACCGCTTCTTCGAATTGGAACAAATAACGTTCGTCGTTGACGACCTCGTGGTACCGGTTGCCGAACTCGAGGTCGATGTGGACGTTATACGTCATCTCCACCCCGGCGATGATTTGACGGATGCGTCGTTCGAGCACGACCATCTCCTTGTCCGACAAGGCCCGAATCGTACCGTCGAGCTTCGCCGTGTCCGCGATGATGTTCTCTTTCGTCCCAGCCATCACTTTCCCGATCGAGATGACCGCGCTGCCCATCGGGTCGATGTTCCGCGAGACGATTGTTTGCAGCTGCATAATCAACGCGGCCTGGACGATGACGGCATCAATTCCGGCGTGTGGGAAGGCACCATGCCCGCCTTTCCCATGAATCGTCAGATGCAACTCGCGCGCACTCGCGAATAATACACCTGGACGCGACGCGATTGTGCCGACAGGATATTCTGGTGCGACGTGAAGTCCGAACATCGCATCGGGACGGAAATGATAGAACAATTCCGACATGGCCATCGGCTCAGCTCCGCCCGGACCTTCTTCGGCTGGTTGGAAGAAGATGACGAGGTGATGGTCGAGCGGCTCTTCGACGGCTCGCTTAATCAACCCGAGAGCGATTGCCATATGAACGTCATGGCCACAGGCGTGCATCATCCCTTCATGGACCGAGGCAAACTCGAGGCCCGTCTCTTCGGTGATCGGTAAGCCGTCCATGTCGGCCCGGTAACCGATCGTCTTTTCACCGGCAAGCCCGTCGATGCGGACGAACAAACCGGTACGCCAATGCGAGATGTGCACGCGCGGCGAGTTCAAGGATCGAATCAGTTCCTCAAGCGTCGCCTGTGTCTTGAACTCTTCATAACCTCGTTCTGGAATCAAATGTAATTGCCGTCTTGCCTCAATTGCCCAACTCATTCCACACTCTCCTTCGTCACTTCATCAACAATCTCCCAAAACGCCTTCACTTGCGCCAACTCGAGCATCGACTCGGTCGATAACATCCACGTATCCCGGACGAGCGGAATCCCATCCGACGACGTGAGCGGAATCTTATTGATTGCCTCGACGTCGCGAATCGTCGACTCAGGTAAAATCGCGAATCCGATTCCGTGTAACGCCATCTGTTTGCACGTCTCGATTTGGTCGACGACGAGCGTCGTGAGCGGCGGGCTCGAGAAGCGCTCTTGCCACCACTCCAAAATTTCTTGATAATACGTCGAGTCGCTCTTGAATTGAATGAACGAACGCTCGTTATTCTTTAATTGTTTCAAATCGGTCATCCGCAAGTCGACCAGATGAAGCGAATCTGAGAACAATTTCATCTTCTCACCGCGCCAATCCGGATTCCCGCGAATGATGCCGATATGGAAATTTTCCTCTAGCATATAGCGCATCATCTCGCTTGACCAGCCCGTGACGAGTTTGACTCGAACCGATGGATACCGCTCGACGAATCGCTTCAAGACGCGCGGTAGCCAATACTGACCCATGATGGATGCGACAGCGATTTTTAATGTACCGTACACCTCACCTTGTTGCGCTGTCAACTCCCCACGCAGCTCCTGCTCCTCGCTATACATCTTCTTCGCGAAGTCGATGATTTTTTCACCGTCCGGCGTGAGCGCGAGGCCCCGTGTCGAACGGACAAAAATTTTCTTGCCCCACTGATGCTCGATTGTGACGAGGCGCTGACTGAGTGCGGGCTGGGAGACGAACAAGCGCTCCGCCGCTTTCCGCATATTCAACTCTTCGGCGAGGACGATTAACACTTCCACTTCTGATACTTGCATGACGTCACCTATTTCTCTATCGTTTCAAAGATTGTATACTGGATACGTTATTGCTTCACTGTATCATATCATGTTTGTCGATTAGTTTTGAATCGTCAGGAGGAAATCAGATGCAACGTCATCATTTTGCCTTTATTGTCGCCACCATCGCGACGCTCGGCAGTCTTTATTTCTCGGAAATCATGCTGTACGTGCCATGCAAGTTATGCTGGTTCCAACGCATATTTATGTATCCGCTCGCCATCTATTACTTGACGGTGCTTCTCTCGAACCGTGCTGTGAACAAATTGTTCGTCGGTCTCATGGCCGGGGCGGGTTGGGCAATCGCCCTCTATCACGTCATTCTCGAACGCATCCCGAACGGCGACGCGTTCTGCAGTAATGACTGTTTGATTCGTTGGGTGAACTACTTCGGATTCATCACGATCCCGCTGCTCAGCTTGATCGCGTTCACACTTATCTTGCTCATCCAATTCGTGCCGACACGCTCGAAGCGCTAATCTGTGATACACAAAAGAACCGGTCTACCGACCGTTTTTTTTGTTTGATTTACGATTGCTTTGGCCGGCATCCTTCGTTTCTGGGGCGATGCGGATGCCTCCGCAGCGCGAATCGCGCTTTACGGGGTCGTCCTTGCATCGCTCTCCCCTAGGAGTTCGGTTGCCGGCTTTTGGCATCGATTGATTTGTAGCATAGGGAAGTCCCTTCGATCCGGCCCGTGGCGCCCTGACTCATGCAGGAAAGCAATCCGACGAAGACCCCGCAGTGCCGGATTCGGCGCGAGGAGGCTACGGGATTGCCTGCTGAAAGCATGGGCGCCTAACGGGACGGTTCGAAAGTTACCATATAAAAAAGAACCAGCCGGGGGCTGGTTCTTAAGATCACTGCCACCACTCGTCATAGAGCGAGGCCGGCATATGGTGTTTATGGCGCGACCGTTTGAAGATTGTCTCAATCCGTTCAGCGATGGCTGGATCGACTGATTTCCCTTCGAGATAATCATCGAGTTGATCATACGTCATCCCGAGAGCGACCTCGTCCGGGAGTCCCGGTTTGTCATCTTCCAAATCAGCCGTCGGCACTTTGTAAATCAAGCTCTCATGCGCTTCAAGTTCATGGAGCAACGCTTTCCCTTGGCGCTTGTTCAATCCTGTGAGCGGCGTCAAGTCGGCCGCCCCGTCCCCGTGCTTCGTGTAAAAACCAGTGACGTATTCGGCCGCATGGTCCGTACCGACGACGAGGGCACCGTACGTGGCTGCGATGTCGTATTGCACTTTCATCCGCTCACGCGCTTTCGTGTTCCCTTTATGGAAGTCGCCAAGTTCGAGTCCCGTCGCTTCATGGAACGAGTTGGCTGAGGCATCGACGGCCGGTTTCACGTTGACCGTGAACGTTTTGTCCGGTTGAATGAAGTCGAGGGCACGTTTGGCGTCGGCCTCGTCATGTTGCTCGCCATATGGCAGACGGACGGCGTAGAATGTAAAGTCCGCACTTGTTTCCTCACGCAATTCTTCCATCGCCAGCTGGCAGAGCTTGCCGGCGAGCGTTGAGTCCTGTCCTCCCGAGATGCCGAGGACGAGCCCTTTCGCGCCTGCTCGTTTGACATAAGCCTTTAAAAAATCGATTCGGCGACGAATCTCTTCGGCTGGGTTGATGGATGGTTTGACGTGTGTCGTCTCAATAATATGTTGCTGCATTCTCAACTTCCTCCCTATCTGATATCGGTTTGCCTAATTGTCTGACAATCTATGAATGCCGTCAACTTGTTTCATTCCCGAAACAAAACGACGGAAACCTAAGTTTCCGTCGTCCGGTTATTGAATGCGGAACGATGCGACGTCGCCGCCGATCGGTGTCATCTCCAAGAATAATGCTTTTCCTGCCGGTGGTTCTTCATCCATTAAGACACCAAATGTGAAGCTGCCACTTGTCACTTCGGCCGCACCTTGGGCATATAGATTATGACCGTCCGACACGCTCCATTCGAACTCTTCGACGTCCGTGTATCCAGAAACATCAATCGCGTTACCGTTCAATTTGATGGCCACATCGCGGAACGAACCTTCCGTTTGCGCGGGTTGGTCGCTCGGCTCTTCAACGGGTTCTTCTGTCGTTTCTTCCGTCGTTTCTTCGGCCGGCTCTTCCGGTGTTTCTTCAGTCGGCACCTCGGAAGCTTCAACGGTCAGCGACTGTTGATCGGTGACCGCCATCTCAGGTGCACCTTCGACTTGGGCCAGACCGACGAAGTCCACCGTGTACTCACCCGCTTCGAGCGTGAGTGGGAATACTTCATCGAACACTTTCTTCTCACCTGGTGCCCACGTCTCTTCGATAATCGATTCTGTGAACATATATTCACTGCCATAGTCGAAGATGGTCGTATCCCCGTTCATCACCGTCATCTGAAAGCGTTGCGACGAATTGAACGTCACGTTGACGGGCTCCTCGTTCGGATTCGTCATCGATACCGTCGCCGACAACTGTTTGGACTCGGCATCGTAGCTCACGTCCGTCTCGAGTGTCAATAAGGCAGGCGGTGTCGACGCGTTACCGTCCACATCGCTCGGGTTCGCTTCTTCTTTGCTGCAAGCCGCGACGACCAACATCATCGCCGTAACGATTGCCAATAACCAAGTTTTCTTCACGTATCCCACTCTCCTCCGAAAAATAAAAAAACGTCTATAGCACTAGTGTAAACGTTCGTGCAGACGTTTGTAATGGGTTTACGGATATTATTCACCTTTATTATGAAACTTGGACGTTTTCCACGTATTGCTGCCATCCTGTCATGAACAACGCGTCAGCGACGTCGATATCGGACCGAACTTGTGCAGAGATCGAGAACGTCTCGCTGTGAATCGACTCAAAGATGACCGTTATCATACCATCGACGACTTCCTTATAGGCTACGAGTTCTGGTGTTTCTGCAAAAAGCATCATGAGTGTGGCTCCTTTTCGGTTATAAGATATGTATAGTGTATCAACGATTATATTGAGAATAACGTCCCATCGTTCGACAGGCCAAAAGACCCGTTTACCCAACTGTCGAATTGCTGGTATCGATTGTTAGTCATTTGGATGAATTATCAAATTATTCGTGCAAAAAGAGAGACGAATCGCAATCCGATTCGTCTCTCTTCCTGTAACTGTAAATAAATTAAATTCATGATTGTCGAATGATTTGTTACTTCGTTCGGTTTGAAATTTGTTGCCACACTGTCCCGAGTGCCGTTTCCCCGCTCGTGATCCGTTCTTTGGCAAGGCGTGCCTGCAACGACACCTCGAACTCACGATCGTCTTCGGCGATTTTGAGGGCGGGTACGGCCTGTTCATCTCCGCAGTCGAACAAGAATCGAGCGGCCCGCCACCGGACGAGCTTGCTCTTATCCTTGAGCGCCTCAATCATCGACGGTTGCGACTGCGGCAACGCCCAATCGGACACCGTGTCGCCGGCCGTACGCCGTACAATCGGTGACGAGTCGACGAGCGCCTGTTCGATATACGTGACATACTCTTCCCGATTCTCTTCGAACATGCCAATCATGACGACCGCTTGTCGACGGATGGCCATCACCTTGTCCTCGAGGGCGCGGCGGAAGTACACCATGTTGTCCGGGGTAATCTCGAGCTCGTCCAAGAACGCCAAACGTGCTTTCCAATCGTCTGATTGCAATTGGTTCGCATTGGCTTCATAGTCGGCTTCCCGGCCAAACGCCCGGGCGACGATGCGAGCGACCCGTTCTTCAGGATACGCCGCCTCGAGCTCTTCTTGCGCGACGACACTCACATCCTCGAGCTCGCCGTAACGCGGGGCTTGTTCGACCCAGCGTCGGTCTTGGATGACGTTTTTCACTTGGGCCTGCACGTCAAGTGCGGCGTCGACGAACCGTTTTGACAGACCGACCCGTTTTTCCGAATCGCCTTTGACGAGTTTCAATTGCATCGGCACATCGAGGACGAACTGGACCGAGACGTGCACCGGTTCGTAGTCCGCCGCCATTTGGCTTGCCTCGACTTCCGGCACGTCTTCCCCGAACGCGCGGCGAATCTCGTTCATGACGTCGTGCCAGTCATGTTTCGGATGGCGTTCGACGGCGAGGAAGTCGGAGACAGCGTAGACCGACTTGACCCCGCGTAAGCCGACGATGTCTTCAATGATCGGCGGCATATCACGGCTCGCCTTGTCATACGTGACACCACGGCCCGTGAACGCCGGTTCGACGATAATCTTCAAGTTATTTGGACTTGGAGTTGGTTCGATTGCTACTAATTTCATTCTCATCACCTCACTCTCAATCGTGACGAAAACGACAAAAAAACGCAAGCGAGTCGCTTGCGTCGTGAACAATCAAAATAGGGCGATGAACTGTTGGAGCGAATACTCTTCTCCTTCGACGATGAACGTATCATCTGCTGACACAGGCTCAAGGAAGAAGCGCTTCTCCCCATTGACTTTGACGTATCCGAAGATATGGCTCGTTTGATAGAACAATTCCACAATCGTCACCCGGCCGAACGTCATCCCGTCATTGATGATTGCCCGGTCCTCCAACTCGCCGCCATTATACAGTTCAATATACGTTTGCATGTTTGTCGTCGCTCCCTTTGTGTTTGTTTTCACAATTCATTTCTATCAAACAATCAGGGCGACTTCAAGTTAATTTTTTGCGTGACGCTTCCAAAAATCAATCCAGTTATAATACTCGGATAACACTCGGTCGATTTGTTGCCGAGACTTTTCATCATGTAATCCAGTATCATCAATCTTTTCTTTACAATGCGTGATAAAGATTTCATTTCCTGGTAAAACGTTAGCACGATTTGTGGCAAATACTTGACGGAGATGAATTTGACATCGCGCCGTCCCAAGCATACCCGGAGACGCCCCGGCAATCATGACCGGTTTCTCACGGAGCGGCGTGCCTGGTTCGAGCGACAGCCAATCGATTGCGTTCTTCAACACACCCGGGATGCTGTGGTTATATTCCGGGGTGACGACGAGCAGACCGTCCGCCTCACGCACGGCTCGTTTGAAGTCGCGCACGACTTCGGGTTCATCCGGGTCGATCAAGTCGTCGTTATAGAGCGGCATCTCAATCGAAGCAATCTCGACGTCGAACCGATCTTGGCCAAGCTCGATGATGGAATGGAGCAGCGCCGTGTTGTATGACGCCTTACGAAGACTTCCTGATACGGCAACGAGTTTGAATTTAGACATCCTGTACCTCCTTGAGCCAATCATTGATGAGTTGCGCTTCTCGTTCTGGCTGTTCCATCATCCCCATATGGCTAGCCGGTACCGTCTGTTTCGTATGACGGTCCGCCCCTAGGAAAGCGCGTTCCGCATCCATGTTCGGATCACTAGATCCATAGAGGAAGAGACCGGGCAAGTTCGTCGACCGGACCGTCTCCGTTTCATCGGCACGGTCGCGAATGGCCATCTGCGCGGAAATGATTCCTTCTTTTGACATCTCGTAGCCGATTTGCTTGGCGCGTTCAATCAACGCGGTGTCGGAATCAGCGGCAAACACACCCGGAATCATCGTGTCGATGAACGGATGTACCCCTTCTTCCATCACTCGTTCGATGGCTTCATTCCGCTTCACTTTGGCCGTCTCTGGATCAGCCGCCGCCGTCGAATGAATCAATCCGAAACCGGATAGCGCGTCCGGATGACGGCGGACGAGGTTGGTCGTGATGTAGCCCCCGAACGAATGACCGAGCACGATTGGACGCTTGAGATTGCGCAGTTTCATCTCAGAAAGTACCCAATCCGCAAACTGATCCATCGTCTCTGGTCCGGCCTCCGTCCCGGCATGTCCCGGTAATGTCAGCGCGTATACGTCCGCGTCCATCAATGGGATGAGTTCCTCAAAATAATCAGGTGATCCACACAATCCATGTAACAGCACAACTTGTCTCAACGTCATTCCTCCCTTTCGTTCCATTCGTCTTTCAAGAGACGATACATCGTCAAATCCATGAAACGTCCGTGACTATAGGCATAGTCATGGAGCAATCCTTCCTCCGTAAAGCCGAGCTTTTGCACCAACCGGTTCGACCCTTCGTTCCCTGGAGCGACGAGCGCCGAGATCCGATGAAACTTGAACTCGTCAAACCCGTATCGAATGACGGCAGACGCCGCCTCGAACGCGACACCCCGGCGCCAATGGCTCGGCGCGACCTCGAAGCCAATTTCGGCTCGAAAATACTGCGGGGTCCAGTTGTGAAAGCCGATCGTCCCAATCAGTTCGTTCGTGTCGCGGTCACAGATTGCCCAGCGAATCGCTTTTCCTTGCTGAAATTGATCTTTGAAATAAGCGATGACGTTCTTCGCCTCATAGACGGCCAGCAGAGGATCGGACCCGTAATAACGCATCACTTCCTCGGTCGAAAGAATCACATAGAGCGCCCTCGCGTCACGGGGTTCGAGTTCCCTCAAAATGAACCGGCTCGTCACGAGCTCGGGAAAGCTTTTTTTCAACCCCCACATATGGAATCCGCCTTTCTGCTTCTTTTCCTCAATTATAACCATTTTCCCAAAAAAACCATCATCTCAATCCTCTAGAACCGCTCAAACATGGCGCGCCACGAAAGGATTTGCTAAAATCAAACTATAGTGACTTCGAACTGAGGGGATAATTATGTCAAAACAGTTGTTCTATATTAAACAAGACCGAGAACTGCAACGTTTTACACTGCATGGCGTCACTTTAAACGATGTCACCGAGGCGTTATCACTCGCCCGCCCGATGATTATTTGTCGGACGGACATGAAAGGGATGAGACAGTCGTCCCGGACCCGGTTCCGCTATATCGAGGCGCACGAACTGTCGACGTTCTCGACCAAGTATTTAAATAACCAAACGAGTTTCACCGCCATCGACTTTCCTGACTATCATCTGCTTGAATCGCTATCGGATCACGAAATCGCTGAAATTTTGTTCCTCAGTCATATGGAACGTGGCTTAAAAGGACCTTTCTTGAACTCGATTCAAAACGAGATTGCCTTCTTCAACGAATCGAACGATCGTCATAGCAGCCTGTACATAAAAGACTGGTCGACGATCTCGCACTTCTTGCAGAGCGTGCTGCAAAGCAAGCTCGACCGCGACATTCGCAACATCAGTTTCGTCCCGATCCCGCTCCCGGTCATTGATGAGATTTTGGCGTTATCACCGCAAGGGTTGATTATCGATTTCGATCATACGAAGCGGAGCCTGTTCAATCGGCAAGTCTCGATTGCCTTCTATGTCGCCGGGCGTTACGAGGACATGTCGGTGCTCGAAGAAGACTTTGATGCGAAAAAAGAATCGATCGCGTTGAAAGGACAATTGACGTATCGCCGTCGTACTTGGGAGATTGAACGATTTTGAGTTCACCCGTGCAATAATCTTTATCGAACCTGAGCCAATCAGGTTCTTTTTTGTTATCCCGCTCATACGGATTACGTTTCAAATCCCATCACCAAGCGCCTGAGACACTATTTTTAAAAATTGATAACAAATTGTCTTAATTTTTCGTTAAATTAACTCTTTTCTTTTATCGCGAGGAGGGTATACTAGGAATAACCTTCTGGAGGAATGGAAGGCAATATAGAGAAAGCGAGGTGAAAATCTATTCATCACGCGGATGAATAGATACACGAGATGGAACAACTGAAAGTACAGGGAATGTCTTCGTTCACCAAGTTTGCGACGAATGGAAAAATGCTGAAACTAAAAGATGCAGTAGCCGGCGAGCAACGGATTTCGCTTCAAGAAGCGACCGATATTCAAGTCTCAATGCTCGACGAGGACCATTCGCGCTTCACTATATTCGGTCAGTCACACCCACTTGTCGAACTGACCCTTCCTCACCATTCTTGTGAAGTGTTACATGCCTGGTTATTACACAAGTTAAAACGACAAAAAATCAAATTGGCTTCTAACGCCTAAATGAACAAAGCGCGTTCCTCTTATGAGGACGCGCTTTGTTCGTTTTTCCGATAAATCGTCACGCCGCCGTGTTTCGCTTCACCCACGACTTCAAACAGCCAGCCCTTGTCGACCAAAAGTGAACGGACCGTCAAAAAGTCGTCTTTTGGGACGATGAGTTCGTCGACCGTCCCGTCGAGAAGTTCTTGAATTTTTGGTTCCCACTCGTTCATTTCACTTCATCCCTCTCCGTTTGTTGTCGGTTTGCCCAGGCGAACAATCGTTCACTCGTCTGCATCACATTTTCCGGTACGAACACATCTTCCGGCACCTGAGGATGCGACGCGACCGGCTCATCGATGGCGAGCACGACCGTTTCACCGAGTGCCCGCTCCACATAATCGGCTACAAACGCGATCCGTTCACCGTACGTTTTTGGCGCAGCGTCGTCGAGGGCGACCGCATAGGCCACATCCACTTCGTTGTCCTTTAATAAGACTCGGCCCGAATCGAGGATGGCGAACGGCGGGACCGCGTCGACATGAAACACTTCATAGGCTCGATACGCCGTCTCATCGCACGATAAGAGCGGCACGAAGCGTCGTTGTCCCGTCCACTTCTTGAGTTGGAACAACGTTCGCATCGCCGTGAATGACTTGGCCCCGGACGCATCTTTTTCGACCAAAATCGTCGGTGCGTCGGCCGCGTCCGCTCGAGTTTGGTCCATGAACAACCATGTTTCGACTTGTGAGACTAAAATCAATTTCGTTTCCTCCTTATTACTTCTGACCCTGCCACGATGACGAGCGCGACGAGCCACCCGCCGATGACGTCACTGAAATAGTGGACGTTCAAGATGACCCGGCTGAACGAGACGGCCAACACCATCGCGACAAGCAAGCCGAACCCGATCAAGTTTTCATTGCGGCGGTACATCAATATCGCCAGCATACCGTACAAGGCGAGTGATCCAGAGGCGTGACCGCTCGGGAAGCTATAAGTCGTCGCGTCGAGCGCGGCATCGATTGACGGTCGGTCAACCCCGAACACGAGCTTCAACACTTGTGTCACGAGAAGCGTGGCGATGACGACAATCGGCAAACGGAACGCCTCAAAGCGGTTCCCTCGCCATAAGAAATAGAGCATGCCAATAATGGATAGACCAATCAACACTTTCACACTGCCGAGCTCGGTCACATAAACGAACAATGGTCCAGCGAGCGGTTCAAGCAAAGCCGTGACGAAGCGGTCGACCGGTACGACCCAACCTAAAACGACGACCACCGAGAAGAGAACGAATCCAATCGTCCCGGTGATCGCCAGCTCTTGTAAGCGAGAAGTCATCAATACAACCCTTTCCGTTCCCGCATCTCGTCTTCGCCGAAGTCGGTCATGTCACGCAGACGGTGCGCCAACCGACCTGAGGCGTTCGCCGCGATGGCACCGACGAGGTCATCCATGAACGTATGGACTTGGCCGTCGTCCATTTTCGTGTCGAGCTGTTTGATGATCCCGATTTTCGCTTTGTCTAAGTATCCGAACGTCGTCACGGCAATCGAACCATATGTGTTGACGGCCCCGATCGCAATCGTCTCATCGACACCGAACAACCCTTCATCCGACGCCACGATTGACAAGAGCGGCTCCGACAATTGCCCGCGCTCGGCGAGCATGTCGAGTTCCGACCCGACGAGAATCGCGTGTTGGAGCTCGCGTTTATCTAACACGGCCTCGACCGAGTCCATGCAGTCTTTCAATGATAAGTGTGGCGAATACGGTGCTTGCATTTGATAGACGATTTCGGCGATCGATTCGATCGATACGCCCCGTTCAATCAAGCGAGCCCGTGCCGCGTCGCGTACATCGCGTGAGTGTGGTACATGTTTCATCATAGATGCGGGAACATTCCCGCTACACATCCTTTCATCTCGAGAAGAGCTTCTCGAAGTACTCAATGTCTATTATACTGAAAACTCGAAAAAAAGACTAAGCCCGCTTTGACTTCATTCATTAAATCGGTCATCATAAAAAAGTAGACCACTTTATAAAGGGGGAACTGGAATGAAGATTGGGGTAGTCTTATTTCCATCAAAACAAGTTCAAGACTTCGCCAACTCGTATCGGAAGCGATACGACACGAAGTATGCGTTGATCTCACCTCACGTGACGATCAAGGAACGCACTGAAATCGACGAGGCCGATTTGCCGAAAGTGCTCGAGTATCTCCAGCAAGTCGCAGACTCGACCAAACCGGTTCAATTGAAAATCGACGGGGTCCGCTCGTTCGCACCGACGAACAACGTCCTCTACTTAAAAGTATTGCCGACGCGCGAACTGTCAGCGCTTCACGACAAACTGCACGACGGTCTGCTCAAGCAGCCTCCGAAATACGAGTTTCTGCCGCATATCACCATCGGTCAAGATTTGACCGATGCCGAACTGTTCGACGTGCTCGAACGGATGCGAATGGAACAAGTGCATTTCGAGGAGACGATCAATCGCATGGCCGTCATGTATGAGCTCGAAAACGAAACATGGAACGTCTATGAGACGTTCCGGTTCCGCGGATAAGATTACACGCTCCGGTCGACGAAACGACCGGGGCTGTTTTGTTGTTCGGCTTCTAACCATTCTTCTTGACGGGGCCGGATTCGTTGGACACGTTGAATGCGTGTGACCGGCTCGATATTCGCCCGTTCTGTTGGTTGAACTTGGCGATTTCCATATTGGACGACTGTGAAATCAATCTGATAAGGACCCATGATCCAACCTCCTTCACAAGTCCTTACCCGAAATTCTTCAACGATAATACAAAAAAGAGCGTATCGCTACGCCCTTCCCCATCTTTATAAAATGTGATAACCGCTATCGACGTGGATGACTTCACCTGTCACGCCGCTGCCCATGCTCGACAAGAGGAACAGGCCGGTCGAGGCCACTTCTTCTACCGAGACGTTGCGGCGCAATGGCGCTTTTTGCTCGAGTTCAGACAAGATGCTGTTAAAGTCGCCGACTCCTTTAGCCGACAACGTCCGAATCGGGCCAGCCGAGATCGCATTGACGCGGACGCCGTGTGGGCCGTACTCGTTTGCCAAATATTTGACGCTCGAGTCGAGCGCCGCCTTGGCGACACCCATCAAGTTATAGTTCGGGACGACGCGTTCGCCGCCGAGATATGTGAGCGTGATGACCGATGCATCTTCTGCGAAGTACGGTTTGGCCGCTTTGACGACAGCCGTCAAGCTGTATGCCGAAATATCGAGCGCTTGCGCGAACTGGCCGCGTGTCATCTCTGAGAATTCACCGCGGAGTGCTTCTTTGTCTGCGAATGCGATCGAGTGCGCAATCCCTTGAATCGGGCCTGCTTGTTCATGAATCGTCCGGAACGTCGTGTCGATGGCTTCGTCGTTCGTGACGTCACACTCTAACAGCAAGGCTTCTCCGTTCAAGTCGGCTGCAAGCGACTCGAGTCCTGACTTGAAGCGTTCGCCCGCATATGTGAGCACGAGCTTCGCGCCTGCTGCGTCGAGCGTCTTCGCGATTCCCCAAGCGATCGAGCGTTTATTGGCGATTCCCATGACGACATACGTCTTATTCGTTAACGTTGGATAGATTGACATCGTAAACTCCCCTTTTTTAGTACCTGGTGATAATATCTGTTATCAGATTACAGAATGGTGTCTGTTTTGTCAACTAGCGCGTAACGTATTGCGATTTTTTTAACTTACGGTAAGATAAAATACGTAGAGAAAGGGTGAGACGACTTCATCATGAACCGCATTCAATCTTATTTTAAAAGTTTAGACACAACACTTTTGACAATCGTCTTTTTCTTGATGATCATCAGTTTAGGTGCCATCTATACGGCCCAACCGATGTTGCCGACGCGATTGCAACATATTAATTTCGCATTTGACCAAGGAATCCGCTACATCATTGGGTTCTTCGCCATGTTCGCCATCATGACCATCGAATATGAACAGTTGCGAAAAATACACTGGTATTTGTATGGCTTCGGGTTATTGCTACTAGCCGGTTTGATTCCGCTCCGCGATACGACTCTCGTTCCGAACATCAACGGGGCGTACGGCTGGTATAACGTACCGGGCTTCAGTTTCCAGCCAGCCGAATTCATGAAGTTGTTCTTACTTATTTCCATGGCGACGATCGTCTATGACCATAATAAACGCTACGGTTCGTCCCAACAGGACACATGGCTATTAATGAAATTGGTGCTTCTCGCCATTCCGCCTCTCGCGCTGATTGTGACGCAACCAGACTTAGGCACAGGGCTCGTGTTGATCACGATGCTCGGAGCGATTATCATCGTGTCTGGTATCGGGTGGAAGTGGTTGCTCGGATTGTTCAGCGCCGCTGCCTTAACGATCGGTGGCTTCATGTATTTGTTCTTCTCGCATTTCGAGTTGTTACAAAGTTTCGTGCCAGGCCACGCCTTGAATCGATTCCAAGCTTGGATTTACCCGTATGAGTATTCCGATGACCTGGCGTTCCAGTTAATCAAATCGCTTCAAGCGATTGGGTCTGGCCAAATGTTCGGGGCCGGCTATGGACAAGGGCTCGTCTATCTTCCTGAGTCGCAAACCGACTTCATCTTCGCCGTCATCGCCGAGCATTATGGCTTTATCGGGGCAGCGATCGTGATTATCGTTTTCTTCTTGTTCTTGTACCGAATGATTCATATCGCCCTCGAAGCGAGCAGTCCGTTCGGAAGCTACATCGTCACGGCCGTCATCGCCATGTTCACGTTCCAAATTTTCCAAAACATCGGGATGACGATCGGCGTCCTCCCGATCACCGGTCTGACGTTACCGTTCATCAGTTATGGTGGGACCGGGATCATCATGAACATGATCGCCATCGGGCTCGTCATGAACGTCGCCTCTAAATCAAAAACGTATATGTTCGACGACGACTAAACAATAGTCCCGCACTCATCCGAGTGCGGGACTATTGTTGTTACAGGATGAATTGGAAATCAGTCGGGTCAGGGGCTTGGATGAACAGCTTCTCGCCGGTCAATGGATGATTAAACGCCGCCGAAGCGCTATGGAGCGCATGACGGTCGAGAACAGTCTTGCCACCGTACATCGTATCCCCGAGCAACGGATGGCCGATATGGCGCAGATGGACCCGGATTTGATGCGTCCGACCGGTCTCAAGGGCAATCGATAGTGCCGTATATGCGCCATGCGCCTCCGCTTCGAGAATATGTGTGACAGCATGCTGTCCGTCCGCTGTCACGATTCGCTCCATAATCGAATCGGGGGCGCGGCCGATTGGGGCATCGATCGTCTGTGGTTCAAGCGGCCCTTCGACTAACGCGAGATACGTCCGCGACAAGCCGCCAGTCTGTTGCAACTCGCTAAAGCGATGATGCACGTATGCATATTTTGCGAACAGGACGACCCCGCTTGTGTCACGGTCGAGCCGGTTGATGACGTGAATCGCCGACTGCAATCCAATCTGTTCATAATAGCCGAGCACGGCGTTGGCGAGTGTATCATCCGGATGGAGCCGGGACGGGATTGTCGCAATGCCTGCCGGTTTGTCGACCGCGAGCAAATAGTCATCCTCAAATAGGATCGTGAGCGGCCGCTTGGAACGGACCATCGTCTCTGCGGGCTGTTCGACCGGGAAGTGGACGGTCACTGCCTCCCCTGCTCGGATGTCATAGCGGACGGTGCGAGGCTTGCCATCGACGAGGATGAGGCCACCTTGTTTGATTTGGGTCAACATCTTTCGTGAGATGCCACAGTCTGTCATTAAAAAGTCGCGCAACGGGACGGTTGTCTCCGCGACGCGACGCAATGTAAATCCGTACATCGGTTACTTCCCTTCTTCAATGAACGATTCGCGGACCCGTCGCCAAAATGGGAACGGCCGGAACCGGGCAAACGTCACTTTTTCTTTCGCGACCGCACAGCGGATGGAGCGCACGTTCGACCACGACAACGCTTCTTGATGATCGAACGCAAGTTCAAACTCGGTTTTCGTGTGCGGAGCAATCTTCACTTGATGATGTTTCGGCAATAAGAGCGGTGACCCGATCGTGCGGTACACCAAGTTGTTAATCGACGCCATCTCCGTCACTTGAATTGCCTCGATGGACGGATGGACGATGGCCCCGCCGAGCGCTTTGTTATAGGCCGTCGACCCGGACGGCGTCGAGATACACAACCCGTCGCCCCGGAACGTCTCGAAGTAATCATCGCGAATCGATAAGTCACAGACGAGTGTGCGCTTATAGTTTTTAATCGTACATTCGTTCATGGCGAGCTGTCGATCGGTCGTCCCATCCTCGTAATCGATGAGTACCTCGACAAGCGGGTATGACACCGGTTCGAACGACTCGCTTGTAATCATCTCCGTCAACTCATCGAGTTCATCCGGTTGCCAGTCGGCGTAAAATCCGAGATGGCCTGTGTGGATGCCGACGAGCAACGTCTGATCGAGCCGGTCGATATACTCGTGGAACGCCTGCAGCATCGTCCCGTCGCCTCCGACTGAGACGACAATGCGTGGCTCTTTCGAAACCGAATGCCCCGCTTCGGTCAATTTATTCGTCAACTCTTGCGCGATGTCAGCCGACCGCGCGTCTCCCCGTGCTACAATCGCAAACTGCATGCCGTGGCCCCCTAGTCTTGGTCCGTCTGGACGTTCATTTCTTTATCCCGGAACACTTGCTGTGCATCTTGAATCTCGACGCGAAGCTGGCTCATCTCGGCATCCAGCAAGAACGCCGCCTCGGCCGCTCGCCGCAGACGCTCTTGAACTTCGAGCGGCATATCCCCGTCGTATTTATAGTTAAGCGAATGCTCGATTGTTGCCCAGAAGTTCATCGCGAGCGTCCGTACTTGGACCTCGACGAGTGTCGGGAACTCGCCATGAATCGTTTGCACCGGGTACTCGAGAATCAAATGGTACGAGCGATAGCCCGATTCCTTTTGGTTCGTGATATAGTTACGTTCCTCGACGATTTTAAAGTCGGTCCGATGATGGAGCAGTTCGAGGACGTGGACGATATCGTCCACGAATTGGCACATGATGCGGAGTCCGGCGATATCTTGCATCTCCGTCGACAATTTATCATAAGGAATCTGCTTTCGCTTCGCCTTCTCGAGGATGCTGCCGACCGGTTTCACTCTTCCGGTGACAAACTCAATGGGAGAATGGTCATTTTGAGATTTATATTGCTTTCGAATCGCCTTGAATTTCACTTTCAGTTCATCGACCGCGATTTGATACGGCACTAAATATTGATCCCAATCCATGGATTGCATATGCTGTCACCACTTTCGTTCGTATCGGAAAGCCCTGCTTTTTCCGTATGTATCCGATTGTATGGTATCATAAACCAACAATTGTTCATAGAATGGAGCGATGATTTATGACCCAAGAAGTGGAAATTGAATTTAAATCGATGTTGACAAAAGACGAGTACGAAATGTTGCTCGCCGCCTACGATTTGACAGACGAAGTGAAATGGCAAGCCAACGACTACTTTGACACGCCGACGTTCGAACTGAAGAACCATGGTGCCGCCCTTCGCATCCGTGAGAAAAAGAACGGCCAAGTGCTGACACTGAAGCAGCCGCATGAAGTCGGCTTGCTCGAGACGCACGCCGCCATCAACGAAGAGGAAGCCGAGAACTTGTTCAAATACGGCATCATCCACGATGATCAAATGACGGCCGCGCTCGCTCCATTCAACTTGTCTGGACCGCTCGAACACCTCGGCCGTCTCGAGACGAAACGGGCCGAAATCGCGACACCGGACGGCCTACTCGTCCTTGATGAAAGTCATTATTTGGAGATTCACGACTACGAAATAGAATTTGAAGTGACCGACGAGGCGAGAGGGAAAATCGCTTTCGAACAGCTCCTTCGCGAGCATGGCATTCCTCTTCGTCCCGCTAAAAATAAAATCGTTCGATTCATGGAAGAAAAGGTGCGTCGAAATCAAGGTTGAGCAGATACGTTGCCAACCTTTTTTTTTCGTTGCTACAATGAGCATACGATATATTTGATTTTTGTTTACGAGAGGAGGCGACACAATGGAACTAGAACAATGTAATGAGTCATCCTGTTCACTGGAAGAATCTCCTATCCAAGCAACCTATAAACCATTAGAGTTATTCTATTTCATGGACATTTCTGATCCAGATGGACTTCATGTGATGACGCTCATTAAAAAGCTCGAACTTGAATACGGGCATTTGATTCGTTTCCGTATGGTTTCGACGGTTCCTAGTTGTGTTGGCGGATGTCAAGAAGAGGTTCGCCTTCTCACGATGATTAAGGCTATGGAGTTACAAGGGAAACGTCATGCGATGCGCTTCTTACGCCATCTGCATATAAACGATATCTTTTTGAAGGATGGCTCTAGCGACAGCGACTTGTGGGAAATTGCCCGCTCGTTCGTCGATTACGGGCTCGACATCGAGGAGTTGGCGGCCGATATCCAATCCAATCAACTGCTCAGCGCTTTAGCTGTTGACCATGAGATCTTAAAAGATTGGGAAATTGAGTCACTTCCTGCTTTGACGTTCGTCACGCGTGACGAAGCACTCAAAATCGAAGGATTGTACCCGTATGACGTCTATCAGGCCGTCATGGCCGAACTGCTCGGTTACGTCCCAACCCGGGAGTCCGAGTGGAACGTCGAGAAAGTATTGGGGCGCTACGATGCCTCGACCATCACCGAGCTCGCCTTCATCTTGGAGCTCGAGAAGCCGGTCATCGAGAGAGAACTGAAAAAACTGTCACTCCAGCAACGGTGCCGACCTGTTCCAGGTTGCAGCGGACAAGCTTGGGCGACGAATAAATGACACAACAAAACCCACGGCCGGGGAGCCGTGGGTTTTTTGCGATGTTCTCCGCGGGGACGGAAAACATCACGACCCGAGTATCTATACAGATCACAGGTTGGGAGAAAGTTTACGGTCAATAAAGGGGTTTGTGATTGATTTCACACTTATAATATACCGAGACGGGCGCCACGTGACAAGCACTTTGTTCATATTGTCACATAATGTTCACGCCATACTTCTTATTGAAATAATAACGTCTCCATTTCGTCGAGGACGGCCTCGAACTGATCGAGTGCTGCGAGCACCGGCGCTTTCGTCGTCATATCGACGCCGGCCGCCTTCAATACTTCAATCGGATAGTCGCTCGAACCGGCCTTCAAGAACTTGTCGATGTAACGACGGACAGCTGGTTCGCCTTCTTCCATGATCTGTTGCGACAACGCGGCCGATGCTGAGATCCCTGTCGCGTACTGATAGACGTAGTAATTGTAATAGAAGTGCGGGATACGGGCCCATTCAAACGCAATCTCACCATCGATAACGAGTTCGTCTCCGAAGTATCGCTTGTTGAGCTCGAGATACGTCTCATTCAAATACTCAGGTGTGAGCGAGACGCCTTCTTGGGCCGCTTTATGAATCATGTGCTCGAACTCGGCGAACATCGTCTGACGGAACAGTGTGCCCCGGAACGTTTCGAGCTGATTGTTCAACAGATAGAGCCGCTCCTGGCGGTCCGTGCGCGTCTTCAACAAATAATCGTTCAAGAGCGCCTCGTTCGTCGTCGAAGCCACTTCAGCCACGAAAATCGAGTAGTCCCCGTACGGATACGGCTGCGTCGCACGCGTATAATGGCTATGGACCGAATGGCCGAACTCATGGGCGAGCGTGAACAAGTTGTTGACGTTGTCCTGCCAGTTCATCAAGATGAACGGTTGCGTGTCGTACGCGCCTGATGAATAGGCGCCACTACGCTTACCACGTGTCTCACGAACGTCGACCCAACGTGAAGCAAGTCCGTCTTTGACGATTTGGACGTACTCGTCTCCGAGCGGCGCGAGCCCCTCGACCATCAAGTCTTTCGCTTCGGCATACGGAATTTTCATGTCCACGTCTTTGACGAGCGGCGTATACAAGTCGTACATATGCAACTCGTCCACACCAAGTGCCCGTTTCCGGAGCGCGACATAACGGTGCAACAAGTCGAGACGTTCGTTCACCGCCTCCACGAGCCCGTCGTATACGGATTCTGGAATGGCATTATGATGAAGCGCCGCTTGGCGGGCGCTCTCGAACTTGCGGACCGTCGCATAGAAGTTGTCTTTTTTCACGCTACCTGACAACGTCGAGGCGAACGTGTTCAAATATTGCTCGTACGTCCCGTACATCGCCTTGAATGCGCCTTCGCGGACGCTGCGGTCACTTGATTCGAGGAAGGTGATATAGCGGCCATGCGTCAATTCGACGTCTTCGCCTTTCTCGTTCTTCACTTTCGGGAACTTCAAGTCGGCGTTGTTGAGCATGCCGAACGTCGAGCTCGACTGCCCGAGGACGTCACCGGCTTGGGCGAGAATCGCCTCTTCCGCTTCCGTCAACACGTGTGGACGTTCTTGTGCCAACTCGTCGAACGCGTGGCGATAGACGTTGAGTGACTCGTGCTCACTCATGAACGCCTCGATTTGGCTTTCGTCGATGGCGAGCAGCTCTGGCGTCATGAACGCGAGCTGAGCCGAGATTTGGGCGGCGAGAGAACCGGCACGGTCGTTCAGTGCCTGATAATGGCTGTTCGACGTATCCTCGTCGTAGCGCATATGGGCGTATGTATACAGCTTATGCAATTGACGCGAAATGTCGTCGCGCAGTTGCAGACCTGCGAATAAAGAAGCCGCTGATTCTCCGAGTTTCCCTTTGAACTCGACCAAGGCCGGTACGCTTGCTTTTAGCGCCTCAAAATCTTGTTCCCAAGCTTGATCGTCTGCATAAATCGTCTCTAAGTTCCACGTCTCCTCGACGGGTACTTGTTGTCGTGTAAGTACTTCTGACATATGTCCACTTCCTTTTCTTAGTTTGTATACGATTTCGCCATGAATCGCTGAAACCCTTGAAAGTATCGAAAATCGTGAAGCAACGCCGTGTCTAACGTCTTAGGCACGTGCCAATCGCGCACCGCCTCCGTCACGTCGAATACGTTCAACAGCTGTCTCCATTGTACTTCAAACGCTTGCAGAAAGTCGCTTGTCGGGGTCACGTCGAACTGGCGGCACGTCTTCTCGATGCTCCAATTGACGGAGTCTCCGGGGCAATCCCGTCGATTCAAGTAGAGCACCGTCTGGAACATGAACGGATGGACATGGACCCCCCACAGTGACGGCAACGGCAAATAACAGTAGCTCGGTAACAACGAGGGCAACATCCCGAGCGGATACAGTCGGTTCAAGATGAGGCGGCGATACTGTGGCGTCGGATAAGGTGGCGTCATCCGCCTCCGCCGAATGACTTGGGTCCAACGATGGGCATCGAAGCCATAATATGCCGCGAACGGCGAGACATCGAACGAGGTCGCGACCTGCCATTGCCCGACGCCCGCTCGGATGGAGACCGGAAAGCCGACGAAGCGGTATAACGCCTGTCCGGTCGGGACGACCAGGCTATGTCGTCGGGCCAGTTCGGCCCGCATCCACGGTTTGAACGTTGTCACACCCCCGGGCTGCAGCCCGCTCGCCAGCCAGACGACGTCAAGTCCATTGTCGCGATAATGTTTCGTCCGGTCGACGTAAGACTCGATTGAGAGCGTGGACGCCTGGATTTCGACGACGAGCCGTGTATCGTCGCGTACTGCCACCAAATCGGCACGACGTGCGCCGATGACGACTTCTTGCTCGACTTCATACCCTTGCCCTTGAAGCCATTGCCGCACTCCCCATTTGTCTTCATGGTGTCCGGTCGACTCGCCGCATCCGCAAGGATTGACGTGGGCGAAATGGAGACGCCGTTTCACACCTTGCCTGACGATGACCCGTTCCCCGCATTCTGGGCACGAAAAAGGGGCAAACGGTTCAATCCGCCCCCGACTGAGCGTAAGGGCATCCACATACCCTCCAGTTCGACCGATGGCAAATCGCATCCCGCTTCCCCCTCATAATAGTGGTGAAAACATTCGGGCCAATGATTCGACGAGTTTGATGAAGTAGGATCGTTCCGAGAACGCCCGAATCTCCAACTCGTGTGACCCTTCAAAGTCTTTATACAAATCTTGTTTGAGCTGATGGACGGAGTTCGTGTTATACAAGAGCGCGTTCACCTCGAAATTGAGGTGGAAACTTCTGAAGTCCATATTCGCCGTTCCGATTGTCGCCAACCCATCGTCGACGACGATGACTTTCGAATGCATGAACCCTTCCTCATACAAGTAAATCTTGACCCCGGCGCTGAGTAGTTCCTCAAAATATGAGCGACTCGCATAAAAGACAATTTTATGGTCCGGATAGCTCGGAAGCACGATACGGACATCGATACCTGATAACGAAGCGGTCTTGAGCGCGCTCATGATGTCCTCGTCTGGAATCAAGTACGGGGACGAGATGTATACCGACTTCTTGGCCGCATTGATCAGCGCGAAATAAATCGATTTCATCGTCTCGTACGGCTCATCCGGTCCGCTCGCCACAATCTGTACGCCGCCACTCGCACTTCGCACCGTCTCGAGCGGCTCTAGATAGAACGGCGTGAATAGACGCTCACCCGTCATGTAGTACCAGTCCTGCAAGAAGATGAGCTGGAGTTCCGACACCCCTTCCCCTCTGACGTATAGATGCGTGTCACGCCAAAAACCGAACTTCGAATGCTCGCCCAAATATTCATCTCCGACATTCAACCCGCCTGTGAACGCCTCTGTTCCATCGATGACGACGATTTTCCGATGGTTCCGATAGTTCGTCTTACTCGAAACGAGCGGCAGGACGACCGGGAAGAACGCTTTGACATGGACACCTGCTTGGCGCATCTCGTCAAAGAACGTCCCGCTCGTATGAATCGAGCCGACCGCGTCATATAGAAAGCGCACCTCGACCCCTGCCTTCGCCTTCTGAATCAAAATCCGTTGAATTTCCCGAGAAATACGATCTTCCCGGAAAATATAATATTCGAGATGGATGTGGCGGGTCGCCCCTTTCAAAGCGGGCAACAACTTCGAGAACTTCTGTTGTCCATTCGTCAGCACTTGCGTATACGTGTTCGACGAAACGGGTAATTGATTCAGAGACGACGTCAAATGGAGCAACTTCTCATAATCGTCATGAGAGAACATGAGCGACGGCGACAACGTCATCGCCTTCTGTCGATAAGCGAGGTACGTCTCTTCGTCCAACATGGCCTTCTCTTTGAACATGCGCTTCCGGCGATAGTTCTGTCCGAACACAAAATATGCGAACAGCCCGACGACCGGGAAGCCGAGCATGACGATGGCCCAAATGAGCGTCCGCTGCGGATTTCGATTCTCGAGCAGGATGACGAGCAGGATGCTGAACGTCGTCAAAAAGACGAGCACCGAGAACAACCCGATCACTTGCGAGCTCCAGTAATACGATAATACGGCAATGAGACCTGCGAGCAAAATCAGGGATAAAAGTACTTGTATGCGTCGCAACATATTATAAACTGACCTCGTTTCTGTCTTGTATTATCATAATTATACAACTTAACACCATCTTTTGAGGGGAGCGAACAAAATATGGGCACATTTTTGGTTACAGGAGCGACGAGCGGGATTGGACGGGCCGTCGCCCTTCGTTTGGCTGAGGACGGACATGACGTCATCGGCATCGGCCGCGACGAGACACGAGGTGCCGCACTCGAAGACGCCTCACCACGCATCACTTTCCTTACATGTGATTTAGCCGAATCCGAGCAAGTTGAAGCATTGATGGACCGCTTGAGCGAGGACAAGGTCGTCCTCAACGGATTATTCAACAACGCCGCGACGTTCGGTCGTCCCGGGACACCGGAGCGGTTGCCAGCGACCGCGTTTGACGACGTATTCGAACTGAACGTGTTGGCTGTGAACCGGCTTATCCAACGCGCCATCCCGCTGTTGGCGACGGGAGGGAGCGTCGTCAATAACGCTGCAATCGTCGGCCACGTCAAATTTCCGCCGATGCTCGGTCCATACGCCGCCTCGAAAGCGGCCGTCATCGCCTTGACGAAGACGTTCGCCCATCGGATGAAAGGCAAAATACGTTTCAATGCGGTCTGTTTCGGTCCGGTCGATACGCCACTCAGTCATAAACTGTATGGCGGTGAGGCCGAATTCCAAGAGGCGATGACCCATCATTTCCGGGGACATGCCGCCAAACCGGAGGAAGTCGCACCGGTCGTCACATTCCTATTGAGCGAAGCGTCAAGCTATATTAACGGTCAAGCCATCACGGTGGACGGTGGATATACACTCTCATAAGTACCAAAAGGGAGGGGTCTCGAGTGACCCCTCCCTTTTACGTCTGTACTTTTCGGGCACGCATCATCTGATTCGTCAGAAACGCGCGTTCTCTCGGATGCAACTCTTCAAAATCGAGCGACTCCTCCAAATAGTCGATGAACCCCTCGAACGTCTCTTCGTGTGAGGCATGTGCTTCCAGTCGGGCGATTCGGATCGCCTCGAACACGGATGCCATCACAAAGATGTCATGGCTCGCATACGTCTTGATTGGGGTGAGCGCCTCGAACAACGTCGCCTCCATCGGTTTACGTTTGGCGTGCCAGTTGCTCTTGTCATTGGAAAATAAGAAATCCCCTTCAGGTAATCGGCTCAGTTCTCGCAAAATGTCGCCGATGTAATGAATGGCGTGAATCGCAGTATTCGGATCGTTAATCCCGGGCGAGATGCCTTTCAACGCGATTTCACTCAATTTCTCGATGACGAAGGCCGGGTCTTGAATCGAGGAGCGAATCTCCCCAATTTGGAACACGTCGACATCGAGCGCTTCTTCTCCGAGCCAATAGCCGAGCAAGTCTCCTTTCGCCACGAAATCCCCGACGGCCACGACCGACTCGAAATCGACATCATGGCTTTCTTGTTTCTCGCTTGCGAACAATTGGATATAGCCGGTGCGCGGCGCATAGATGGCCTGGCCCTCGAACGTGTGGACCGAACGTTCGGGAACGATGTGCATCTTTCCGTCCTCCACCGCTTGCTGTTGCGTCTCGATGACGGACAACGCCTCGCGATGCAGGGCTGACAAGAGACGTTCGGCTTGAATTGAGACGCTTATCGTTTGTATGAACTTGACGAACGCCCAGATGGAACTGACGACGAGCAACACGCTGACGCCCGAGGCGAGTACGACATCCTCATCCGACGTCCGAATTAAAAATAAGTTCGTGATCCCGTACACCGTCGTCATGATGAACAAGCCGAGCGTATGTTTCGATGCCGAGTTCGTCAAAAAGTTATTGATTGTTCGTGGTGAGAACTGTGACGAGTACGTCGTCAAGACGACGAGAATCGTTGAGAAACTAAACGTCATCATCGTCATCAGACTCGTAAAGGACGAGGACAGCACGGTTGCTGCCGAATCCTTATCTAAATAGACGATTTCGGGCAACAGTTCCCGAAAGAAGTTTCCGAAGTATTGGGTCAGGAACGTCAAGGCAATCCCCCCGACCCCATATAAAAACGGGACAAACCAGGCACTATCGGCCAACATCAACTGCAAACGCTTGAACATCACGACACCTCGTTTATGTATTAGTTAGAAAAAAATCGCCTGTCCATATGAACAGGCGATTGGGGTTTAGAAATAGTGACGGACTTTAGCGAAGACATCCCCATCGAGGATAAGCTTACCGTATTCTTCGAGCATCGCTAACGTCTGCGTGCTGAACGTCAAATACTCGGCCAAGAGACTCAATACGTTCTCTTCTTCCTCTGGTTCCATCTCTTCCGGGAAATCGATCCACAAGTAATACTTCTGATCGTAGTGGAACAGTTTGAGGTCGACGTTGCTTAACGTCTCTCCCGCCCGTTTGCTGAGCGAGATGATCGCCTCAAAGTCATCCGTTTCCATAGCGAGCGGAGCCCACGCCTCCTGCTCGGTTTCTTCATCGAGTTCACTCAACTGGTCGAGCACCGATTGTTGATCGCGTGCCTCATCAATTGCCGAGCGTAGGAGTGATCCGAGCTCAGAATCGTCTTCGGCGCCAATCACGTTTTTCGCGATCGTCACGGTCACTTCGAGTCCTTTTTCAAAAGCTTGTACTTGTATCCATAGTGGACCATCAAACGAGATATCTTCTCGTTCGTGCGCTTCGTCCATCATCTGCCAGAACAGCTGCTCACCACGTTCTCGGTTATACCAGATTTCATCACGAGCGAAACCGCGTTTTTCGATATCGACATACGTAATGAAAAATTTGACGGTATTGTCATTGATGCGCTCAATTTTCACGATTGTCCACTCCCTTCTCACCTCACTCCTACTTCAACAATTAAGGAGGAGAGGGGAAATTGTCTTGTTATCATAGTACCCTTTTTTTAACGTGTCAATCTATTGATGATGGGGTTGTTACTATTATTTTATCGGAAAAACGGAATAATAAAAAGCACACTGCTTAGACAGTATGCTTCCTCACTCGTTGACGAGTCGTTGCGCTTCTTGAAGTTGGAACGTCCGGACCTTGCGCGGCAAGAATCGACGAATCTCATCTTCGTTATACCCGACTTGAAGACGTTTTTCATCAATCAAGATTGGACGGCGAAGCAATCCAGGATACTCTTGAATCAAATCGTATAGTTGTTGAAGCGAGAGCGCATCGACCGATACGTCGATTTTAGAGAAAACTTTAGACCGGGTCGAGATGATTTCATCCGTCCCGTCCTCTGTCATACGTAGGATTTGTTTGATCTCATTAAGTGAGAGTGGTTCTGAAAATATATTTCGTTCCGTAAATGGGATATCATGCTCTTCAAGCCAAGCCCGTGCTTTTCGGCACGATGTGCAGCTCGGAGACGTGTAAAGTGTGACCATTTTCGTTCCTCCCTGATCAAATGTTCGTTCATCTTTTTCAAGTGACTCTATTTGTATACCCAAAAAATCGTTCACTTAATTATAATAATTCTTATCAATTGAAACTTCAATGATAACTTTTCTCACTCGGGTAAGAAAAGAGGACGCATTCTCGAGAATGCGACCCTTGATCGACCGTTCTAGGACGCCGGCATTCGAGAAACCGGTTGTGATACCGTCTCTTTGCCTGGCTTCACTTGCAAGTCTTTCAATTTCTTCTTGAGGACTTCTTTTAGAAGTTTCTTTTTCTGTTGCAAAACTTTATTACGTTCTTTCATGGTCTCTCACCCCCAACGCCAAAAGGACCGGACCGACCGTTACTGAATCTGAAAATCTTGAACTTGCACTAATCTACATTTAAATTATAGCACATTCTTATGAAAATAGTTGAACAATCTCCAAGTTTTTCATCATTTCACACGTTCCAAATTTGCTTTTCCTATCTCATTCCCGTATAGTTAATAGAAATAACCTTTGAAATCACCAAGGAGGAGAGCGATGATGAGAATTACGTTAGAGACGATTATGCAACACCCGGTCACCCAGAAATACTTGACCCGTTCTGGCTTGAAACACGCCGTCGATGTGTGTGAACGCGCTCTCGAATTGGCGACGCGACGAGGCCTCGATACGGATTTAGCGACGAAAGCCGCCCTGCTCCATGACATCGGTCATTATGAATGGTACACCGAAGGAAAATGGAATTATGATTTGTATCGTCAAAACGATATCCATGCCATTAAAGGCGCCGAACGTGCCCATAAGCTGTTGATTCGTCTCGGCGAAGACCCGGCCCGCGCGAAAGAGATCTCGGTCATGATATTGCTTCACACCGACTCCTATTTGCCGCCCAACCGGATTCAACGGACGCCACTCCAACAGCTCGTTCACGATGCGGACACGTATGTCGAACAGCCTGGTGGATTGCACCACTATGAGACGATGGATATCGAAGATGCCCTGGCCCGCGTCCGCTTGATTGACGCGGTTGTCGACCGGCTCTCGAATTTGCCACGCATCTCAAACGCCTGACACCGTCATCATGGACGGTGTTTTTTTGTACGAAAAAAGTCCCGAATCCATCTGGATTCGGGACTTTCCTATTATACGAGTTGTACTTTGTAAGCTTCGTACTCTTCGTCTGTCATTGAGACGAAGTGGCCTGGCTCGACTTCGCGGAGTGGCGGGATACTTGAATCCTCATCCGAACGTCCGACGGCACCGAGCGACTTCGACTCATACACAATGCGTTTACGTGTCCGCTCATGCTCAGGATCCGGAAGTGGGATTGCTGAGAGAAGTGACTTCGTATAAGCGTGGAGTGGGTTCTCATACAGGCGCGCTGCAGGAGCGAGCTCGACGAGGTGACCTTGATACATAACACCGATCCGGTCCGAGATATACTTGACCATCGACAAGTCGTGGGCGATGAACAAGTACGTGAGGTCACGGTCGCGTTGCAATTCTTTCATCAAGTTGACGACCTGGGCTTGAATCGATACGTCGAGAGCCGAAATCGGCTCATCAGCGATGATGAAGTCCGGTTCGACTGCGAGAGCGCGGGCAATCCCGATCCGCTGACGCTGACCGCCCGAGAATTCGTGCGGGTAACGGCTCGCGTGCTCTTTCGTAAGACCGACTGTCTCGAGAAGGTCATAGACGCGGTTCATCCGGTCTTCTTTCGTCTTGGCAAGACCGTGGATATCGATGCCTTCGGCGATGATATCAGCGACGGTCATACGCGGGTTGAGGGATGCGTATGGATCTTGGAAAATCATTTGCATCGCTCGGTTGAACTTCAATTTTTCAGCGGTGCTCTTCTTGCCGTGAACGTTCTCACCTTTGAAGATGACATCCCCGTCAGTCGCATCGTAAAGTCCGATGATGGTACGACCTGTCGTCGATTTCCCACATCCAGACTCCCCTACGAGTCCGAGCACTTCACCTTTATAAATATCGAACGAGATGCCGTCGACCGCTTTGACGACGCGGCCTCGGCCGATTTTAAAGTGCTGCTTCAGTTCTTTTACTTCGAGTAATTTCTCGCGTTCCATTATTCAGCACCACCTTTCAAAATCGATTTCGCGAACGCGCTGTCCGGACGATACTTGAGCGCAAGATCACGGATTGCTTTCGGCGGGCTCACTTGTGGGGCTTGTGGGTGCAATAGCCAGCTCGCCGCATAGTGTGTGTCGCTAATTTGGAACATCGGTGGTTCTTTTTCAAAGTCGATTTTCATCGCATACGGGTTACGTGGTGCGAAGGCATCGCCTTTCGGTGGGTTGAGTAAGTTCGGCGGCGTACCCGGGATGGCCGGAAGCGCCTCGTTCGGGTCATCGGATGGACGCGGCATCGATCCGAGTAGTCCCCATGCATAAGGGTGACGCGGCTCATAGAAGATCTCATCAACCGTTCCCTTCTCGACGATTTTACCAGCGTACATAACAGCAACGCGGTCTGCCATGTTCGCAACGACACCGAGGTCGTGCGTGATGAAAATGATCGCTGTGCCCGTCTTTTGCTGGATGTCTTTCAATAACTCTAAAATCTGAGCTTGAATTGTTACGTCGAGGGCCGTCGTCGGCTCATCGGCGATCAATACTTTTGGGTTACATGCGAGCGCGATCGCAATAACGATCCGCTGACGCATCCCACCTGAAAGTTGGTGCGGGTATTGCTTGAGGCGTGCCTCAGGGTTTGGAATCCCAACGAGTGTGAGCAATTCAAGTGTACGCTTCTTCGCATCCTCACCTGTGAGTCCTTGGTGTTGCTTCAATCCTTCGGCGATCTGTTTGTAGATCGTCATCGTCGGGTTGAGCGATGTCATCGGATCTTGGAAGATCATTGCGATATCGCGTCCACGAATTTTAAGCATTTCTTTTTCCGACAACTTCGCCAAGTCTTTACCTTCGAACAAGATTTCTCCATTCGTGATTTCACCTGGCGGGTTCGGAATGAGACGCATAATCGCTTTCGATGTGACGGATTTACCAGAACCCGATTCACCAACGATGGCGAGCGTCTCGCCTTTTTTCAAATCAAACGATACGTTGCGAACGGCTTGTACTGTTCCAGCATACGTATGGAACGAGACCGCTAAGTCTCGGACAGATAAAATCGTTTCCATGCACGAGTCCCCCTGTTTCTATAATTATTTACGCATTTTCGGGTCGAACGCATCACGCAAGCCATCGGCGAGCAAGTTGAAGCTGACCATGAGCAAGACGATGATGATTGACGGGATCACGAGCAAGTACGGGAACGTCCGTAGCTCTTTGTATCCGTCGTTAATCAACGTACCAAGTGATGCTTGTGGCGGTTGAAGTCCGATCCCGATGAAACTAAGGAATGCCTCGAAGAAGATGGCAGATGGAATCGTGAACATAAGTGTGATGATGATGGCGCCGAGCGTGTTCGGAATCAAGTGTTTGAAAATCAAACGAGTACTTGAAGCGCCGAGTGTACGGGCAGCCAAGACGAACTCCTGGTTCTTCAATTTCAAAATCTGACCGCGGACGAGTCGACTCATCCCGATCCAGCCGGTGATGGCCATCGCCAAGATGATGGTGAAGACACCTGGGTCAAAGATCAAGATGAACAAGATAATCAAAATCAAGTTTGGTACACCAGTCAAAATCTCAACAATCCGTTGCATGATGTTATCCGTACGGCCTCCGAAGTAAGCCGAGATACCACCATAGGCGACACCGATAACCGTATCGACGATTGCGGCCATTAAACCGATGAAGAGTGAGATACGTGTACCTTCCCAAACACGTGACCAAAGATCACGGCCGAGGTAGTCCGTACCGAACCAGTAGTTCTCTTCGACGTTCTTTTGTTCATAGAAGTCGATTTCACGGCCACCGAGGTTAGCCATCCCGTCTAACCCTGCCCACTCAAGTCCTGTGACTTTAGGTGGAAGTTTCGCTTGCGAGATGTTTTGCGTATAAGCGTCACGACCAGACAACATCGGGCCGAATAGAGCGAGTAAGACAAGAATGACGATAATCGATAACGACAAGATGGCCGCTTTGTTTTTCTTTAGGCGCATCCAAGCATCTTGCCAGAAGTTTAGACTTTTACCAGCGATTCGTTCAGCGAGCTGTTCGTTCATCTCGACACGTTGGAACATGTCTTGGTCGAACTGCTCGAAGTTCTTTTTGTTTTCAATCATCAGTTATTCCCCCCAAGACGAATACGTGGGTCAACGACTCCGTAGAGCAAATCGACAAGTAGAATGATAATAATGAACAGGCCAGAGAAGAAGAGCGTCGTGCCCATGATGACCGAGTAATCATTCAACGTAATAGATGTGACGAACAATTCACCTAAACCAGGTACCGCAAAGATTTTTTCGATGACGAACGTACCCGTCAATAGACCGGCCGTCATTGGTCCGAGGATTGTGATTGCTGGAATCATCGCGTTACGCACCATGTGTTTCCAGACGATCGCATTCCCGGTCAACCCTTTCGCTTTCGCGAGCGTCACGTAATCTTGTCCGGTAACTTCTAACATCTCGGTCCGGACGAAACGAGCGATGGACGCCGTGACCCCGAGTGAGAGCGAGATGGTCGGTAAAATCGTATGCGCCGGGGAATCCCAGAACGCAACAGGGAGCAACTGCAACTTAACTCCAACGTAGTACTGGAGAAGTGCTGCAAAGACGAATGATGGGACAGAAATCCCGATTACCGAGATGAACATCGAACCATAGTCGATGAACGTATTATGACGAATGGCTGCCACGATCCCGAGCAACAATCCAACAAACGTCCCAAGCACAAGTGCTTGAATACCTAGTTGAGCCGAAGGACCGATTCGTTCCATGATCAAATCCGTCACTGGCCGGTTGGCCGTACGGAACGATACACCGAGGTCCCCTTGCACAAGGTTTCCTAAGTAGGTCGCATAACGAACTGGAAGCGGATCATTGAGTCCGTAGCGGTCGTTCAAGAGTTGAATTTGTGTCTCTGTCAATTTCTCCTGGTTTTGATACGGCGAACCTGGAAGCAGGTCCATCAGGAAAAACGTGAACGTCGCAATCAAGAAGAACGTGATGAGGCCGTAAGTCAGCCGCTGAAGAATATAACGTCCCATAAATAAATACCCCCTGTTTTTCTAATGTGTCTATGCTTGCACCAACAGCATCACTATGACATATTTCCCTTTTCATGAATTCACAAAATGAAAGGAATTTTCTGAAAGAATAGGTCAAACGTCATCTCAAGGCTCTTAGCACAGCACATGAAAATCGAAGAATCCTTAGTTTGTAAAGTATTCTGAATTTTCACTGTTACTACATTATACTTTACCAACAAAACTTTTGAATAGTTTTTTCTCTAATTTCTGATTTTTTTTAGAAAAGGGGGGACATGCGTGGTGCATGCCCCCTTCTCATTTAGTTGATATCGACGTATTTGTACTGGTAGTCAGCACCGAATAGTTGACGGTTGAAGTTTTCGACGTTCGGACGGAGCAAGTAAGCGACACCCGCTTGGTAAAGCGGCATGATGGCTTGGTCTTGTTCAATCAAGAGCGTTTCTGCTTCTTTAAACTTGTCATAACGCGCATCGATTGCTGTTTCAGCTGATGCTTCATCAATCAACTTATCGTATGCTGCCGACTTGTAGTTGATGTCGTTTTGACCGTTGTCAGATGTGAAAATACCAAGGTTCGTGAGTGGATCTTGATAGTCAGGTCCCCAAAGGGCGAATGACATCTGATACTCTCCGTTCGCTTCGAGTTCGAGCTTGTTGTTGAACGGTTGTTGTGAGATGTTCACGGTCACGTTCGGCAAGTTCGATTCGAGTTGGCCTTTCATGTACTCTGAGATTTGTTTTGCTACTTCGCTATCGAATGAGAGAAGTTCAATCGTGACAGCTTCGCCGCCAGTCGCTTCTTCCCAAAGTGATGCCGCTTCGTCAGCGTTCGTCTCAAAGTGTGTTACGCCTTCTGCATAATCCGTTCCGTCTTCATACTTGATGAATTCTTTCGGGACGAACGAAGTCGTGGCGATTGAACCGTTGTTCAACAACTGATCGATAATCCCGGCTGGGTCGACCGCACGAGCGACTGCTTTACGGGCGTTTACGTCAGCAAAGAGTTCATCTTCATGGTTGAACTTAAAGTAACCGACTGTTGAACGAAGACCTGTACTGTAGTCGTCGTTCTCTTGGAACGCTGCAACTTGTTCAGATGAGAGGCCGGCGTAGTCGACTTCTCCTGCTTCATACAAGTTAACGACTGTCGATGTGTCTTTGACGACGCGAACATCGACTTTCTCTAGAGCTACATTCTCAGCATCCCAGTACGATTCGTTTTTCGTCAACACGTATCCTTGCTCGCGATCCCACTCCGACCATGTGAATGGACCGTTGTAGATGTGGTTTTCTGGAGTCGTCGAGAAGTCTTCGCCTTTTTCAGTCGCAAAAGCTTCGTTAATCGGTGTGAACGTACCGAACGATGTGAGCGAGATGAATGATGGGTCTGGACGCTCGAGTGTAACTTCAAGTGTCTTCTCATCGATTGCCTTCACACCGAGATCTTCTTTAGGAAGTTTACCCGTGTTGATGGCTTCGGCATTTTTAACTGTGTTCATGATGTACGCGTATTGTGAACCTGTTTCAGGATCCACGGCGCGTTGCCAAGCGTAGACGAAGTCGTTCGCTGTGACAGGTTCTCCGTTTGACCATTCCGCGTCACGAAGTGTGAACGTGTAGACCGTTTCGTCTTCACTCACTTCTGGTTCTCCTTCAGCGATGGCTGGAACGGCATTTCCTTCCTGGTCAAGACGATAGAGACCTTCCATCGTGTTGGCGATCAAGTTGAACGCCACAGCGTCCGTCGCGAGCGCCGGGTCAGCTGTTGTAATGTCAGACGTGTCCGTCAAGCGGAGAATCTTTTCTCCGTTCGAAGACGAACCGCCGTCAGAGTCTCCGCCAGTCGAGCAAGCGGCGAGCACTGAACCGAGTGCCAAGATGAGTGTCATCATGAGCAGAATCGATTTTTTCTTCATTGCGATGTCCCCTTTCTGAATCGTGAAGCATGGCGTTTCGTCGGACCGTAACATCTTACTTTTTCTTTAATTTTCTGAATATTTCATTTTGTATCCGACGAAAGAACGTTAGGGCTATTGTAAAAAATTTTTAATCAAACTGTCAACTCCCCAATAAACCGCTGTCATTTTTAACACGAACTTCTCGCCATATATGTGGCACAACAGGTATCATAGAGCCATAGGGCGGATGACTCGATGGAGCGCATCCACGCTGAAAGGAGTTTGTCACATTGAAAAATTTTAGAAGTATATTAATCGTTTGGGGAATTGTCACAATTGCCTACACCGTTTGGTCGAACTTGTCATACTACCAAGACGAGACGATCGGGTTCCATTTGAGTGGCGGCTTGTTCGTGGCCGGTATACTCGTCTTCGCGGTCGGGATGTTCTCTCATATGGGTGCCACCGGATTATTTGACGGGTTCATGTACGGGTTCAAACGCAATCGTCGGGCCAAGTTGAAAGAAATCGACCCTGACTACGAAGAAGACGAAGAAGCCTCACCAGAAGATCGAGCCAATCAAAAACGTTCGGCGTGGCGTTGGGTCTATGTCGGTGTCACGAGCGTCGTTCTTTCTTACGTGATCACCCTCGTTTGACCTTCCGATTTCACTGTCGATATGCTACACTATGCCTAGAACAATAGGAAACACTATGAAGAAGACAAGTACCTCGAATCCCCTTTCCCCCAGAGAGTCTACGTTGCTGTGAGTAGATGGAAAGCGTCGAGCGAATGGACTTCGGAGTGGCTCGCCTGAACGATAGTACGGCGAGACGGTCACGCCCGTTAACGCGATCAAGTGGCATGAGTTTCATGCAAATTTGGGTGGCACCGCGGTTATTCGTCCCGATTTATCGGGCGGGGAACCGCGGTTTTTTATATTCTCTGGAGGTGCAATCATGGCAAAAATCTTTTCTGGCATTAAACCGACCGGCGTCGTCACGCTCGGCAACTACTTAGGCGCGATGAAACAGTTCGTCGAGCTGCAGGAAGAACACGAAGCGTTTTACTGTGTCGTCGATCTCCATTCAATCACGGTTCAATTGGACCGCGTCGAGTTGATGGACAACACGCGCAAACTTGCGGCTCTCTATCTCGCTTGCGGTCTCGACCCTGAGAAATCGACGATTTTCGTCCAATCGGAAGTGAAGGCGCACGCCCAACTCGGATGGATGTTGACATGCATCGCCGGCATGGGTGAACTGAGCCGCATGACGCAGTATAAAGACAAATCACAGAACAGTGAGAATATCGGCGCTGGCCTATTCGTCTATCCGACCTTGATGGCAGCCGATATCCTCTTGTACGGCACGGAACTCGTCCCGGTCGGGGATGACCAAAAACAACACGTCGAATTGACGCGTGATTTGGCCGAACGCTTCAACAAACGATACTATGAGACGTTCACGATTCCTGAGCCGCTCATTCAAAAAGAAGGCGCGCGCATCATGAGTTTGACGAACCCAGTCAAAAAGATGTCGAAATCAGACGCGAACGCGAAGGGCTTCATCTCGATGCTCGATGAGCCGAACGTCATCCGTAAGAAAATCAAGAGCGCGGTCACGGACTCGAGCGGTGTCATCAGCTTCGACCGTGAGAACAAACCGGGCATCTCGAACTTGCTTGAGATTTACTCGCTCTCGACCGATACCCCGATCGATGATCTCGTCGAGCGCTACAAGGATTCGAATTATGGAACGTTCAAGCAAGACGTCGCCGAAGCGGTCGTCGCCATGCTTGAGCCAATCCAGAATCGCTATCACGAACTCGTCGACTCAGCTGAGCTCGATGCCATCCTCGATGCGGGCCGTGAGAAAGCGGAAGCCGTCGCCAACAAGAACCTCGCCAAAATCGAGAAAGCGATGGGACTCAACCGGAAACGGGCCAAAGTGAAGAAATAACGTTTAGCCGCCCTTTGCATGCAAGGGGCGGCTTTTTTTGTACGGTATATTAACTTCATCTGAAGGCACAAAAAAAGAGACAGGCGTCCCTGTCTCTTTTCGTATGCATGTTGTTTCTTATTGCTCTTTGCCTTCGATGAATGCCCACTTGTACGAGTAGTCAGCGCCGAACGCGTGTTCAACGATTCCTTTAACGTATGGCTTCGTGAGGCGAGCCGATCCACGTTGGTAAACTGGCGAGATTGCGTTCTCTTCAAGAACGATTTTCTCTGCAGCTTGAAGGTCAGCCCAACGCTGTTCAGCATCTGTGCTTGATTTCGCAGATTCGATGAGTTTGTCAAATTCTTCGTTCGACCACTTACCACGGTTGTATGGTCCGTCAGTGACGAAGAGGTCAACGAATGTCATTGGATCCTGGTAGTCAGGGCCCCATCCAGCGAATGTCAACTCGAAATCACCTTTGTTCTCAAGGTCAAGTTTGTTGTTGAACGGTTGTTGCTTGATTGTAAGTGTGATACCTGGAAGGTTCTTCTCAAGTTCACCTTTGATGAACTCACCGATTTGCTTCGCAGATTCTGAGTCATAGTTGAGGAGCTCGATTTCGACAGAGTCTTGACCGAGCTCTTCGAGTCCTTTTTCCCAAAGATCTTTCGCACGATCTACGTCATAGCCGCCGATGTCGCCGTTCGCTTCACGGAAGTCTTTACCGTCTGGTCCAGTTACGAAGTCTTTTGGTACGAGGTAGTTCGCAGGGATTGAACCGTTCGCAAGGAGCGTTTCAGAGATCGCTGCTTTATCGTATGCCGCGTCAATCGCGTTACGGATGTTTTGGTTGTCGAGTGCTTCAACTGCCGTGTTGAACTGGAGGTAGAAGAGTGTTGGCTCGACGACAGTCGAGAAGTCTTCGTTGTCTTGGTATTGCGCAACGAGCTCAGAAGTCAAACCAGTACGGTCAACGTCGCCGTTTTCGTACAAGTTAACGCCTGTTGAAACTTCTTTAACGACTTTAACGTTGATTTCGTCAAGTTTGACGGCTTCAGCATCCCAGTAGTCGTCGTTTTTGACCATTTTCCAGCCTTGCTCGCGCTCCCAGCTATCGAGTTTGAACGGTCCGTTGTAGAGCGTTGTTTCTGCAGACGTACCGAAGTTCTCGCCTTGCTCTTTGTCGAACGACTCAAGTTTAGGCATGAATACGCCGAAGCTTGTGAGGCCGAGGAAGTAATCTGCTGGTGCAGTCAATTTAACTTCAAGTGTCTGATCATCAAGTGCCTTGACGCCGACAGCGTCGCGCTCGCCTTCGCCAGTGTTGTAGGCTTCAGCACCTTCGATGATTGACATGACGTAAGCATATTGTGAAGCGTTGTCCGGGTTAAGGACTTCTTTCCAAGCGTATTCGAAGTCGTTAGCTGTTACAGGCTCACCGTTAGACCAAGTTGCGCCTTCACGGATTTTGAACGTGTACGTTTTACCGTCTTCAGAAACTTCGTGTGACTCCGCGATCCCCGGTGTCGGGTTATCTTCGTCGTCCATACGATAGAGACCTTCGTTAACGTTGTTCAAGACGTTGAACGAAACCGCGTCAGTCGCGAGTGTAGGGTTAAGTGAAGGGATGTCAGAACTATCGAGCAAGTTGAGGACTTGCTCCTCGTCTGCGCCGCCTTCAGAACCTTGATTTTTTGATGATGTCTCTTCTTCCCCACCCGAGCAAGCTGCTAGGAATGCGCTAGATAGAAGCGTTACCGACGTTGCTAAAGCAAAACCTTTTTTCTTATTCATTGCGATGACCCCCTGATTTTTTTCGGTTTAACGAAATGAACGATGGTAGAAAATTCAGATATCTCACTTTACAAAATTTGCTACCACAATCCCGTTGAAGCAATAATACAATATTCTGATAATTTTGCAAAGTGTTTATTTTGATTTTTCTAAAAAATTTTTATTATAGGCTAAAAGCCCGCCTAGGGAGACGGGCTTTTAGCTCATTTTTCATAAACTTTAGAAAAAGTTAGGACGTACGAAGGACCGATGACCGGAAAACCGATTTCCGCATATTTGGAATCGACTGCGTAAGATCTTCCAGCTTGGTAGATTGGGATAACGACAGCTTCTTCCAACAGCCGTTTTTCCGCCTGTCGATACGTCTCGTTCCGGTCCGCAAGTACTTCTGTCGAGCGGGCCTCATCCATCAAACGATCGAACGTTTCGTCCGTGTATCCGCTCGAATTCAAATAGTTATTTGTCTCGAATTGGGTCAAATAGGCACTGAATGCCGGGTAGTCCGGTTGCCACCCTGATAGTGACAACGCGTAATCGCCTGCGACTTCTTTCCTAACTTTGTCACCGAGCGGCAACTCGACGATGTTCACTTGAAGACCAGGAAGTTGTTCAAGCTCTGTTTCAATCGTCTGGGCGATTTGTCTCGCCTCTTCATCGACAAAGCTGAGCAACTCAATCTCGATTTCCTCTTCTTCGAGCCGATCAAGCACGTCTGCGAACAGTGTCGCCGCCTCTCCTTCAAGCGTCGGCTCCGTCTCCGTTTGATCGGTGACGAGCAATCGTTCTGTCGTCCGTTCGGCTCTTGCGAGTGACCCTTCCACTGCTTCGCGATCTAAGGAGAGCGCGAGCGCGCGTCGGAAATCGGCATCATCGAACGGATACTCGTCGACGTTCGGTTTTAAATAGAAGACGCCGCTTCGCGGAACATCAACGAGCTTACCTTCGAGTGATTCGATTGTCCCCTCGTCCGTGCCGTAAGGGATCGGGTGAATACCGTCGGGCTCTGAACTTAGACCTTCATCCGCCCAGATGATAACCTTTTCGAGCGTGACGCGATCGGCATCATAATAATCCTCGTTTTTTATCAACGTCGCCTGGGCCGCGTCGATTGACTCGATTTGGAACGGTCCGTTCGCGTCGAGTTCTTGCCACTCCCCAATCATCGTCTGCGGCAGAAAGGCCGGCATCGCTAACATCTGCTCGAACCCTTCCATCGGCCGCTCGAGCGTCAGCTCAAGTGTCTGTTCGTCAATCGCTTTCACGCCGAGCGTCTCTGGTTCTTTCGTCCCGAGACTGATCGCTTTCGCGTTCAATACATCTCCGAGGAGGAAACTGAACGGGGAATTCGTATCGTCATCGGCGAGCATGCGAAAATGCTCGACGAACGTTTCAGCCGTGATCGCATTTCCATTCACAGTTTGACTTGCCTTCAAGTTAAACGTATATGTCGCCCCGTCCTCGGAACGCGTCATCGTCTCAACGAGTCCCGGTTCAATCTCACCGTCCGCTCCGAAGCGATACAATCCTTCATAAATATGCGATAACACAGTTTGCGAACTCGGATCGATCGCGAGCAGTGTGTTCGGCTGCTCCGGCAACGTCTCTCCATGGATCGTCACGATTTGTTCTTCTGGTGGTAGTAATTCTCGTGCCTGCTCTCGTTGTCCGTACCAAATAACGAAAAAAAGGATAAGGACTGAACCCAACAAGGCGGCACCGATGAAAAATCGTTTCATCTGGCATTCTCCTCTCTGTTAGACCAACCCTTATACCCTACCCGTTTTTGTCACTTTTTTCTACTATTAGTCGTTCACTTTCGCGAATGCGAGCGTCGCGTTGTGGCCCCCGAAGCCAAGCGAGTTGCTCAGTGCGTACTGGATATCAAGTTCCCGATTTCCATCACGGACATAGTCTAAATCGCAATCATCAGCTGGTGTCTCACAGTTGATCGTCGGATGAATCCGTCCCTCATGAATCGATAGCGCCGTGATGACGGCCTCGACTCCGCCGGCTGCGCCGAGCAAGTGCCCGATCATCGATTTTGATGAGTTGACGGCCAAGTTGTGCGCGTGGTCACCGAAAACGTTGTGGATCGCTTTCGTCTCGAGCATGTCGTTGAGTGGTGTGCTCGTCCCGTGTGCGTTGATGTATTGAACGTCTTCTGGACGAATTCCCGCGTCACGAAGCGCCTCGTTCATCGCTTTTGATCCACCTTCTGCCTCAGGTGACGGTGCCGTGATGTGGTAAGCGTCCGAACTCATGCCATACCCGACGACTTCCGCATACATTTTGGCTCCGCGCGCTTTCGCATGCTCATATTCCTCGAGAACGAGCACGCCCGCGCCTTCACCCATGATGAAGCCGTCACGGTTCTGATCGAACGGGCGGCATGCCGTGTTCGGGTCTGGATTCGTCGATAGTGCCTTGTTGGCACAGAATCCTGAGAATGAGAGCGGCGTGATTGGTGCTTCGGCCCCACCTGCGAACATCGCGAGGGCATCACCACGTTGGATGACTTTAAACGCCTCACCGATTGAGTTCGTTCCAGACGCACAAGCTGTGACCGAGCAGTTGCTCGGCCCTTTTGCTCCGAGGTAAATCGAAACTTGACCGCTCGCCATGTTTGGAATCATCATCGGGATGAAGAATGGGCTGATGCGACGTGGTCCCCGTTCATGCAAGATGCTCGCTTGTTTGTCGATCGTTTCGACACCACCGATCCCGCTTCCGATCCAAATCCCGACATCGTCCGCGATTGCTTTCACATCTAGACCGCTATCCCGATGCGCAGCGTCAGCCGCAAGAATCGAATATTGAATGAACGAATCCATCTTGCGCGCTTCCTTCGGTTCGACCAAATGATCGATGTTCCATTCCTTTACTTCCGCCCCGACTTTCGCCGGATACTGGCTAATATCAATCTTTGTTAACGTATCGACTGCATTTTCCCCGTTCAACAGTCGCTCCCACATTGCCGTAACGTCGTTCCCGAGTGGGGAAACGACTCCTAATCCTGTGATGACTACTCGTTTCATGCGTTAATCTCCTCCGTGATGTTAGCGTTATTCCATGTTAGACAACTCGCTCCCCATGTGAGCCCGGCGCCGAATCCGGCGACGACGACCGTCTGACCGTTTGAAATCTTACCGTGCTTGACCGCTTCCGCCAAAGCGAGCGGAATCGAAGCGGCTGACGTGTTCGCATGGTCTTGAATCGTGACGACGACTTTTTCTTCTTGAAGCCCTAGCCGTTCAATCGCCGCGTCGATAATGCGACGGTTGGCTTGGTGCGGCACGAGAACGTCCAGGTCATCAATCGATTTCCCGGCAACTTGTAGCGCCTCTAGCACGATATCTGGCATTTTACGAACGGCGAATTTGAATACTTCACGTCCGTTCATGACGATTTTACCTTCTTCATTCTCATATAAGAACTTTCCGCCTGTCCCATCACTGCCGAGCACGATCGAATCGATGGCGGCCACTTCGTCTTCACCGAGGACGACGGCACCTGCCCCGTCACCGAACAAGACGGCGGTCGAGCGATCGTCCCAGTCGATGAGGTTGCCCATCTTCTCGGCCCCGATGACGAGCGTCCGTTTCAAGCCTTTCGCGAGCATCATGCTCTTCGCCGTATCCATCGCGAAGATGAAGCCGCTACAGGCGGCACTGACGTCGAAAGCGACCGCTTGCTTGGCTCCAAGGTTGGCCTGGACGAGACAAGCCGTCGCCGGGAACGATGGCGCCGTCGCCGTCGCGCAAATAATCGCATCGATGTCTTCAATCGAGACACCTGCGCTTTGGAGCGCCCGCTCGGCAGCGTGTGTGGCCATATCGGCGACACTCAAGTCGGCGTCGGCCAAATGTCGTGCCTCGATCCCGGTGCGGGTCCGAATCCATTCGTCGCTCGTATCCATTCGTTTTTCCAAATCGATGTTCGTGATCCGGTTATCCGGAAGGAACGAACCGATCCCAATGATTCCAATGTTCATATTGATGACCCCTATTCTTAGTATCTGGTACTAATATAAGGGAATAAAAAAGGGATGTCAACGCATCCCTCTCGATTATTCACTTTGACCGAGTCGTTTCGTGACGGCCATGACCATTTTCGCCGAGTTGATCGATGCCGTCTCCAAAAATTCGTCGAACGACAAGTTCGCTTCCTCATCGGCGCTGTCCGAGATCGAACGGGTCACGACGAACGGAATCCCGAACTGATAGCACGTCTGTGCGATCGGTGCGGCTTCCATCTCGACGGCCGCGACGCCTTCGAAATGTCCGAGGATGTCCGCCACCCGTTTCGAGTCATTGATGAATGAGTCGCCCGTCACGATGAGGCCCGTATGGACGTTCACGTCATGGAGACTCTCGATGACTTCTTTACAGACGTCCATCAAGTGCGCATCGGCCGTATATGCCGCCGGCATGCCTGGAACTTGCCCATACTCATAGCCGAACGCTGTCACGTCGACATCGTGGTGACGGACTTCTGTCGAGACGACGACGTCGCCGACTTTCATCCCTTTTTTGAAGCCGCCGGCTGAACCGGTGTTGATGACGACGTCCGGTTTGAACTTATCAATCAAGAGCGTCGTCCCGATGGCCGCGTTCACTTTGCCGATGCCTGACTTTAAAATGACGACTTCGACGTTGCCGAGGTATCCTTCATAGAAGTGATAGTTGGCGATTTCCGTGTCTGTCCGTTCTGTCAATTCGTTGCGGAGCAAGTTTACTTCTTCTTCCATCGCTCCAATGATTCCGATTTTCATGATATGTGCCTCCTCAGAAAGAGAGCGACCTCCAGATGGATGTCGCTCGTTAGTGTTACTTGATTTCTTTAATTTCGACGACCATGTCGCCGCCTGGCGTTTGAACGTTGACCACGTCTCCGACCGTACGGCCGAGAAGCGCTTTGGCGATTGGTGATTCGTTTGAGATTTTCCCTGTGAATGGGTCGGCCTCGGCGCCACCGACAATCGTATACGTCTCGTCTTCGTTATCTTCTTGAATGAAGAACGTTACCGTTTTCCCGATGGCGACCATCGAGTTGTCGGCTACGTCATCTTGGATGATGACGGCGTTACGAAGCATCTCTTCAAGTTGGGCGATGCGTCCTTCGACCATTGCCTGCTCTTCTTTCGCCGCATCATATTCAGCGTTCTCAGACAAGTCTCCGAAATCGCGGGCGATTTTAATATTCTCAACGACTTCTTTACGGCGCACCGTCTTCAGTTCGTTCAATTCATTTTCGATCTTAGCTTTTCCGTCTAACGTCATGTAATGTTGTTTTTCAGCCATTTCTGTCACTCCTTCATTGTCTCCTAGTATATTACAGCTAGGTTAAATTGAAAACGATTTATTTCCTTATGCCCGGTTGCGTTCTGTGAGCACCCAGCGAATCTTCGTCACGAGCAAATCGATGGCGACAAAGTTCTCTCCGCCTTCAGGCACGATGATATCCGCATAGCGTTTCGTCGGCTCACAAAATTGAAGATGCATCGGCCGGACGACGTTCGTGTACTGGGCGACGACCGAGTCGATTGACCGGCCCCGCTCGTTCAAATCACGTTGCATCCGGCGCAAGATGCGGACGTCCGCATCCGTGTCGACGAATACTTTAATATCCATCAAGTCGCGGAGACGATCGTCCTCGAGCGCCAAAATACCTTCCACGATGACGACATCGACCGGTTCGATCAAAATCGTCTGATCCGAACGCGTGTGTGCCGCATAGTCATAGACGGGCTTCTCGATGGCCTTATGTTCTTGCAGTTGTTTAATCTGTTCGATCAATAGATCGTTATCGAACGCGAATGGATGATCATAGTTCGTCTTGTACCGTTCTTCCATCGTCATCTCTGACTGGTCTTTATAATACGCGTCTTGCTCGATCATGACGACCGATTGTCCTTCGAACGCATCTACGAGTGCGCGGGCCACGGTCGTCTTGCCTGATCCGGTCCCCCCGGCCACGCCGATAATGACGGGTTTATGTTGCATCAAAGTTAAGTCCTCCTCATCGTAATTTACGACTGATTGCTAGGCCATCACCAAGGGGCAAAATTGCAGTATGATAATCGGTCCGTGCCATCAATTGCTCAGTAAACTCTTTCACGAGACGGACGAGACGGCGACGACGACGGTCAAGTACCGACACGTCTTCGAGCAGGACGTCCCCTCGTAAAAATAAATTATCGCTGTAAATCGTACCACCAATTGGTACTAAAGCGCCATACCCATCAAAGAATTTTTGATACTGACCTTTGGCCGCATCGATAAAGACCGCATCGAATTCTCCTTCGATCGTCCCGATTAACTCGACCGCATCCCCATGAATGACGGTGATTCGGTCCGATACGTCCGAGCGTCCGATAAAACTGAGCGCCTCTTCGTGCCGTCGTGCATTCCGCTCGATTGTGACGATTTCAGCGTCCGGTAACAGTTCGGCCATGCGAATCGCGCTGTAGCCGATGGCAGTCCCGACCTCGAGGATGCGCTTCGGACGTTGCATCGCGAGGAGTGACAGCAGCACTTCTGAACCGGTCAAGTCCATGATTGGCACGTGATGTTCTTTCGCGAACGCCTCCATCTCCGCTAACAGCGGGGACCGTGGCGTGACCAAGTTCTCCACGTAACCTTCATAGGATGAATGTTCCACGTCGTACACCTCAACCTCTCTATTCATTCAAACGACCGGAAGCCAAGGCTTCCGGTCGCATATCCGTCAATTGTTGTTTGCTTCTTCGAACGCTTCCCACTCCGGACGGTACTTGTTCACGTTTTGTTGGTGCGCCTCATATTCCACTTCGAACAAGACTTCCCCGTTCGGGAACCCTTCGCGCGGTGGTCGAGCGTAGAAATAAACGTTATCCGTATCGTTCGGATTGAGTGTGGCGACGAGTGCGTCACGACTGACCGAAGCAATCGGCCCAATCGGGATGCCCTCGTAGCGGTACGTGTTATAGAGCGAGTCGTTTTCAAGGTCATTGAACGATGTGAAAATTGACGTCTCCCCTGTGCCGTACCAGACGGTCGGGTCAGACTGCAACTTCATGCCATCGGCCAAACGGTTTTCGAACACGCCGGCAATCTCTTGCCGGTCTTCTGTCGACACGGCCTCTTTCTCAACGACCGAGGCGAGCGCAAGCGTCTCATGGAACGTACGTCCCGACGCTTTAACCGCATCCCCATACTCGAGATAGAGCTGTTCGGTCGGCTTCAACATCTCATCGATGATCTGTGTGAGTGTGACACCTTTGTCGAACTCATACGTGGCCGGGAACAAGTAACCTTCGAGCGGATGGTAAATCCCATCAGCGAGTACTTCGTCGGTCAACATCTCATGCTCATTGACGAGCGAGCGGATATACTCTTCGTCGCTCAGTTGGGCCGAAATCTCTTCTTTCGGGATTTCTGCAACTTTAGCGAGACGTGAGATGACCTGATCGATTGTAAAGCCTTCCGGAATCACCAATTTGATATCCGGGACAACGATGACTTTCCCAGTTTTCAGCGTGGCGATCAACTCGTCAAGCGACTGTGACGGAGACAATGTATACGTCCCCGCTTGGAACGATGATTCATTTTTAAATCGTGTATAAAAACGGAAAATCGTGCTATTCCTCACGAGCCCATTCTCTTCGAGTAGTTCGCCAATGTACCCTGAACCTGCACCGAGTGGAACCTCGACCTCGACCGATTCGGTCGAAGACGGGTCGACGGGTTCGAGCGATCGTTTCACGAACGCATACGACACCGCGGCACCTGTGGCGATAACTAGAAGAAAGACAGCAAGGATGATGACCGTAATTCGCCGAACGATCCGGTTACGTGCACGCTTCTCATCAAACATCGATGGATGGTTCATGCGCATTTCTCCCCTGTTCTTCTGTTATGAAGATGGGCGACGAGGGTTTCCCCTAGTCGCCCGCCCACGTATTAGTCTAATCCAACTTCGTCATTGACGATATCGAACGCTTCCATGACTTCCTCGAAGTCAGCGTCGTCTTCGACGATCTTCAAGACGAACTCTTCATCTTCAAGTTCTTCGATTTCGAACGCGTATACTTCGATTGTATCTTCGTCTTCCGTCTCTGGGTTGCCGACCGGCTCAAGAACGACAAACGTCTTGTTCGTGCGGTCACTCGTCATACGGAAAATTTCTGCGAATAAATGCTCGTCTCCATTTTCATCTGGAATTCGGTACATTTCTTCTTCGTTACGGCTAAGTTCTGCCATACGTAATTCCTCCTTATTTGCCTGCGCGATCCAGGTAGTTTTGTAAAATCATGACGGCTGCCATCTTATCGATGACGGCCTTTCTCTTTTTTCGGCTGACGTCTGCTGAAATCAGCATCCGCTCCGCTTGCATCGTCGTCAAACGCTCGTCGACGAGAACCGTCGGCAAACCGGTCGCCTCGGTGAGGGCCGCGGCAAACGCCTGTGACGCCTCGCCCCGAGGTCCGATTGTCGCATTCATGTTTTTCGGAAGACCGACAACGACTTCTTTCACATCGTACTGCTCAATAATCGGTTGAAGCAGGCGGACGGCTTCGTCAAAGTCCGGCTCGGTCCAGTAGACCGTCTCCACACCTTGTGCCGTCCATCCCATGAGGTCGCTCACGGCGACCCCAATCGTCTTCGAACCGACATCGAGCCCCATGACTCGCTTCATATTAATCCTCTCTACGATCGTTCAAATACGATTTGACCAGCTCTTCGAGCAGCTCATCTCGTTCGATTTTGCGAATTAAGTTTCGCGCATCGTTATGACGCGGGATGTAGGCAGGGTCACCTGACAACAAGTATCCGACGATTTGATTGATCGGTTGGTAGCCTTTCTCCTCGAGTGCTTGATACACCGTGATCAGCGTTTCCCGAGTGTTGGCTCGATTATCATCTTCTGGAAAATTGAATTGCATCGTGCGATCCATTTGGCTCACAAGAATCCACCTCTTTCCGTTTGCACTTCACATTCTATTATGCCAGTGATTGAACGTAATGTGAAGCAAACTTCAATGCTTCGTCCAGTTTTGTCGCGTCACGGCCTCCGGCTTGTGCCATGTCAGGACGGCCTCCACCGCCACCGCCGCAACGTGTTGCCACTTCTTTAATCAATTTCCCGGCATGGAAGCCACGGTCGTTCAAGTCTTTCGTCACCCCTGCGACGAGGTTAACCTTGTCGCCGTTCGCCGAACCGAGCAGGATGACGGCTGAACCGAGCTTGCCTTTCAATTCGTCGACCATGCCACGGAGCGCGTCCATGTCTTGTCCGTCGACGCGTTTGGCAATCAATTGGACATCGCCGAACGTTTCGATGGCGTCAGTGAGGGACGACGCTTCGATGTTCGCAAGCTTCGCTTTGAGCGATTCGCTCGCGCGTTCGAGTTCTTTCATTTCAGCTTGAAGCGCTTGGACACGTGTCGGCACTTCGAGCGGTTTTGTCTTGAGCAGTTTCGCTGCCGTCTCGAGCGTCTCAATATGCTGGTTCATCACTTCGTAAGCCCCAGCGCCTGTGACTGCCTCGATGCGACGTGTACCGGCCCCGATTCCTGACTCCGACAAGATTTTGAAGAGTCCGATTTCAGCCGTGTTGCCGACGTGACAACCACCGCAAAGCTCGACCGAGTCACCGGCCGCGACGACGCGGACGACGTCCCCATACTTCTCACCGAAGAGCGCCATCGCACCTTTCGCTTTCGCGTCGGCGATGTTCATCTCTTCGATATCAACAGCGATTGACGCCCAGATGCGTTCGTTCACTTGACGCTCGATCGACTGAAGCTCTTCAGCTGTCACTTGACCGAAGTGCGAGAAGTCGAAGCGGAGGCGATCCGGTGTCACGAGTGAACCCGCTTGGTTAACGTGCTCACCGAGCGTGTCTTTCAACGCGCGATGCAACAAATGCGTCGCCGTGTGGTTTTTGATAATCGCTTGACGTGAGTCGAAGTCGACTGTCGCCGTCACCGCGACCTCTGCCTTGGCGACACCCGATGTGACCGTGACCGTATGCAAGTTTTGGCCGTTCGGTGCTTTCGAGACGTCTTTCACGTGAAGGACGAAGTCCGACCCGACGATTTGGCCTTTGTCACCGATTTGTCCGCCGCTCTCTGCATAGAATGGCGTCTGGTCGAGGATGACTTGCGCTTCTTCGCCTGCTGCGACGACGTCGACGAGCTCACCATCGTGAATCAAGCTGATAATTTTTGCTTCCGTGCCGAGGTTCGTGTAACCGACGAATGATGACGCGAGCGTGATGTCTGCGAGTACGCCTGACTGGATTTGCATCGACTCGACGTCGGCGCGGGCTGTCCGGGCACGTTCGCGCTGGGCGTTCATCGCTTGTTTGAAGCCGTCCTCGTCGACTGAGAGGTTATGGTCTTCAGCATACTCAATCGTCAACTCGAGCGGGAAACCGTACGTATCGTAAAGACGGAATGCATCTTCTCCGCTGATGACGTTCGAACCGGCTGCTTTCTGTGCTTTCGCGACTTCGTTCAAAATGGCAAGACCGTCATGAAGCGTCTCGTGGAAACGCTCTTCTTCGTTCTTGACGACTTTCTTGATGAAGTCTTTCTTCTCACGGACTTCCGGATAGAAGTCGACCATGATGTCACCGACGACGTCGACGAGCTCATACATGAACGGACGTTCGATCCCTAGCATCTTCGCATAGCGAACGGCACGGCGGAGCAGACGACGAAGGACGTAGCCACGGCCTTCATTCGACGGGAGGGCCCCGTCACCAATCGCGAACGAGACGGTCCGGATATGGTCGGCGATGACTTTGAACGCCACATCTTTGCTGTTGTCGGCGCGATACGCCTCGCCGCTGATTTTTTCTGTCTCACGGATAATCGGCATGAACAGATCGGTATCGAAGTTCGTCGGCACGTCTTGCATGACGCTCGCCATCCGCTCGAGACCCATCCCTGTATCAATGTTTTTCCGTGGGAGCTCGGTGTAGTTCCCGTGCCCGTCATGGTTGAACTGACTGAAGACGATGTTCCAGATTTCAAGGTAGCGTTCGTTCTCGCCGCCTGGGTATAGTTCCGGATCCGTCGGGTCGTCGCCGAACGCCGGTCCGCGGTCGAAGAAGATTTCCGTGTTCGGGCCAGACGGGCCTTCCCCGATTTCCCAGAAGTTCTCTTCAAGTGGGATGATGCGGTCAGCCGGAACGCCTAGTGCGAGCCAGATTTGTTTCGCTTCTTCATCTTCCGGGTGAATCGTCACCGACAGGCGGTCCGGATCGAGTCCGTACCACTCATCGCTCGTGAGGAGTTCCCAGCCCCATTTAATCGCATCTTCACGGAAGTAGTCCCCGACCGAGAAGTTTCCGAGCATCTCAAAGAACGTATGGTGACGAGCCGTCTTCCCGACGTTCTCGATGTCGTTCGTCCGAATCGACTTCTGCGCATTGACGATGCGGGGGTTGACAGGAATGACGCGGCCATCGAAGTATTTTTTAAGCGTCGCGACACCTGAGTTGATCCAAAGAAGCGTCGGATCCTCAACCGGTACGAGCGAGGCACTCGGCTCGACACTGTGTCCTTTTGATTTGAAGAAATCTAAATACATTTGGCGAATCTGTGCGCCAGTTAATGGTTTGAGCGGTTTCATCAACAATTCCTCCTTCAGTTTAAACGAAACGAAAAAAAGCGATGCTCATCCCTGTGGAAAGGGACGAAAGCATCGCTTCGTGGTACCACCCTCGTTCGCACGGCAAAGCCGTGCCTCGAACATCCGATAACGCGGATGAGGCGCCCAGGGTGAGTGGGGACTCCAGACTAGCTTCGGTCGACCGGACCCCCATCTTCTCTCAGCCTAGGAAGATGTCTCTGGTGAGGCGGTTACGACGTACTCATTTCCTTCATCGTCTTTAATCGTTTCAGTTTTCTATTGGTCATTATCACACGTCAATCAGGAGACGTCAAGACTTGCCGCCTAGCCGCTCGACGAGTTTCGTCCGCCGCACCGGTTCCTCTTCCCGTGTCGCCGCCTCGAGCGCACGCACGTCCCCGAACAAGAGCAGGCTCTTCTTCGCCCGCGTGACGGCCGTATAAATCAAGTTGCGCGACGAGCGGAAGCCGCCGTTGAAGAAGACGGGCATGAGCACGATCGGGAACTCGGACCCTTGCGACTTATGGATGGTGATGGCATAGGCGTGGGTGAACTGGTCCCATTCGCTCCGGTTATACTCGACCTCGGTTTGATCGAAACGGATATAGATTTTATCGACCTTGTCGACGTTCTCTTTGGCGTAAAAGATATTCGTGATTTCGCCGATGTCACCGTTGTAGACGTTCTCCTCGGCGTTATTGACGAGTTGGAGCACTTTGTCCCCGTTTCGATACGTCCGGTTGCCGTGCTTCACTTCCCGGGCCGCCGATTTCGGATTGAACACGTTTTGAAGTGCCTCGTTCAAGCCGTCGATGCCGCATACCCCGCGGTACGTCGGCGCGAGCACTTGGATATCGAACGGTGAATAGCCTTTTCGTAGCGCGGCCCCTGCCATTTGGCAGATGGCTTGAAGTGCCGTCTCTTGGTTGGCCGTATAGAAACGGCGGTCCGGCAGCGCCGCGAGCAAATCGTCCGGCATCTGTTTCGCGTTGAGCGCGTGCGCCAGGCGCAGGATGCTCGACTCGGACGCCTGCCGATGGACGACATCAAGGCGGACGACCGGGATGCCGTCGGTCGCCATCAAATCGGCGAGCACTTGGCCCGGTCCGACCGAAGGCAATTGATCACGGTCCCCGACGAAGAGAATCTTCATCCCGTTCGGCACGGCCCGGAGCAGACTTCGGAACAAGAAGATATCGATCATCGACGCCTCATCGACGATGAGCACTTTTCCGACGAGCGGATTCGTGTCATCGACTTGGAACGAACTGCCATCGAACTTCAAGAGGCGGTGAATCGTCGACGCCGGTAAGCCCGTCGACTCACTGAGCCGTTTCGCAGCTCGTCCGGTCGGTGCGGCGAGCACGAACGGGAACGGTTGATTCTGTACCGGTTCGAGCTTCCAATCGAACACATCGCTAAGCGCGTGGATGATGCCGCGGACGACGGTCGTCTTCCCGGTACCCGGTCCACCGGTGAGTACCATGAGCGGCGACTTCAAAGCGAGTTCAATCGCTTCTCGTTGTTGTTTCGCATACTCAATCGAGAACATCTCTTCGACGCGTCCGACCGCATCGAAAATCGTCGTCATATCGACGTCTTCTGTCGTCGAGGTCGACATGATGCGCGCGAGTTCTTCGGCCGCTTTTTGTTCGGCCCGGTACACGCGCGGATGATAGACGACCCCGTCTTCGACGATGACTCGCTCATCGTTCGCGAGCGTCTCGAGCGCCGAGACGAGTGCCTCACCCGGGTCGCCGCCGATGATGCGCGGCATCTCGTTCGCGAGTTGGTCGGCCGTGACGAACAAATGCCCGTTTCCTTGCTCGAGCTCGAGCACGTATAACACGGCCGCAGCAATCCGTTCCGGATGAATTCCTTGAATTCCGAAGTGAGCGGCGATGGCATCGGCCGTCTTGAAGCCGATACCAGGGACATCATACATGAGGGCGTATGGATTTTTTTCAATCGTCTCCATCGCCCGTCCTTCATACTCTTTATGAATCTTTGAGGCGAGGCGCGGTGTCACGTCGAACGGCGCCAAAAACAATAGCAACTGGTCGACCCCATACAAGATGTTCAACCGTTCGGTGATGACGCGGGCTTGTTTCTCTTTCAAGCCGTCGACGTTTGACAAAAGGCTCGGATGCTTGACGATTTGATCGATACAGTCGTCTCCGAGTGCGTCAGCAATCTTCTGGGCCGTCTTTTGTCCGATTCCAGGGAACGAACCGTTCGTTAAAAAGCGGACGGCCGCGCGCTTCGTCATCGGGACGACACGACGAATCCACTCGGCCTTCATCTGTTTCCCGAACCGGGGATGGTCGACGAGACGCCCGTGCGCTTTGTATGTCTCACCTTTTTCAATGCCGACGCCGACACCGGCGATGACCATCTCGGTCTCGTCTGTCTCAAAATTCTTTTCTTTTATACGTACGAGCGCGATCGTGTGCGCTTCTTCTTCCGATTGAAACAGGACGCGGATGACTTTTCCTGTCAACTCGTAAGGTGCTGCCATCATTCGAGCCACCTCCAGCTAGTTTTCCATCCCCCATTATAGCCCGAGTTGAAACGATAGGACAAATCGCCTAACTGAACAGGTTCAAGATGCGCTCAAGTTGATCGAGGTCGACCCGTTCCAAGATTTGAATGAGTTGATCGAGATCGATTCGGTTCAAGATCCGTTCAAGTTGATCTAAGTCCACGGTTTCAAGCAACCGTTCGAACCGTTCCAACTCGCCCGAATTGACATACCCTTCGAGCCGCTCGAACAGTTCGGTCCGCTCGATGCGGAACAATTGCTCCAAAGATGGCCGCTGAATCAACAACACGAGACCTGCGGCAACGACATGGACGCCCCAGTTGAGCACGACATGACCGAGCCGCACCGTCTGTCCGACGAACGGGATGAGCGGGATGAACGACAACTGCAACACGATGATGGCGAGCTGGATGTATGGATTTGGGATGAACCAAGCCACAATCGCGAGCAGGGCTGGTACGACCCAGGCCACCCCGACCGTCCCGAGCGTTACGGACCAAGAGCGATGAGTCGACAACACCCAATGCATGATGATACCGAGCACGAAGAACGTCGCGAATAAGACTAACAGGACGGTCGACGCCCGCTCCGACTCGACGACGACCCGGAACAACAGATTGTTTGTCCATTCGCCCGTCGCTAAACGTTCGTCGATGGCGGCAAACAGACGACCGAGCATAAACCATTCGATGATAAAAAAAACAAGGACACTGACCAGACTGATCAATCGCATACACTTCTCCCCTCTCAATTGTTATTCCATTTCCCGAACAATTGGACGGCTATGCACGTTTTTCGTCGAATCAAAGCGGGAACTGTTCGAGTGAACCTATGAAGGAGGGACTATGTATGACGAAACGTATTCCAATCAGTGGCCTGTGTGAACTCGTGTTAGAAGTGACCGATATGGCGGAGGCCGTCGACTTTTGGCACGGCAAGCTCGGACTTCCCGTCGTCGAACAATGGGTCGGTGACGATGCCGAGCCGAGCGAAGCACAGGAACAGGCGGACGAACCATGGGCGACGTGGCTCTATGTCGGGGGGAACACCCGTCTCGGCCTCTGGCTGAAACGTGATTTCACATCGGAAGAAGAATCGAATCGGCAAGAAGAGGTGACCGAGTGGGATACGCTCTATGATGAGGGCGGCGCCCACGTCCACTGCGCGTTCTATGTGCCGATGGACTCGTTCGACCAAGCGCTCGAGGTATTAGAGGCGTCAAACATCCCGACGAAGCTCCGGACGTGGGACGAAGACGAGACGGTCAACGGCAAAGAGCGCTCGGCCTACTTTAAAGACCCGAGCAAGAACGTCATCGAGCTGTATACGAAAAACATGGACGAGGCGTACGAGAAGTTCGGTGGCGAGCCCGTAAAAATCACGACGAAGCAACTCTGATTCACGTATACGCTCGACAACCCCACATGATACGATGAGAGAAAATGGAAAAGGTTGTGTTTTATGCGTTTCTTCCCACTTCTGATCATGACTGGGTTAACCGTTCTCACGCTCGGACTCTATTTCGTGTTCGATGCGTTTCCTACGCTCGACCGGCCGACTTCGTTTGCCGCCTTATCGTTTTTGTCATTCGGCGCCATGTTGCTCATCTTAACGGATGGGGTACGCCGGACCAAATCAGGAACGGGCGTCGTGTGGAGCTATATCGCGCTCACCGGCGCGTTGTTCGTGACGATTTTTAATGTTTCGGTTTGGATCATCGGGGAGGTGGCGTCATGACGCTCATCTTACCAGAATGCATCACCGGCTTTTCATACGGCGACTGCCCCGCCCCCGAGTTCGATGATCAATCGTTCCGAACGGTTTGTTTCGATTACGCCCGTCGTAAAGGTGGGACGTGTAGCATCATCCTCGGGGACTCGGTCACCCCGAACTATGACCAAGCGACCATCACCATCCGTGGACGTAGCATCTATGTGCTGCTCAGCAGAGTTTATCCCGTCATCGGCATCTCAAAATATGAACCGTTTCAGTACGAGTATATCGATGTGCCCGAACTGACCGATTTGTTTCCTGATTTATATCAAATCCCATCAGCGGCGGAGTTGAATGAGCGGTTCGATTTGTCGCTACAGCCGTTTCTGAACAAGGCGGAACGCGGAGAAATCGAATATTGGGAACCAGAAACAATTGGTAACGTCATCTTCCATTATTGGGACTAACAAAAAGCGCCTCTCGCAAACACTGCGAGAAGCGCTTTATTGATTTAGTTACCGAGCAGCTCATCCATTTTCGCTTTCGCGTCATACGCGAGCGCATGGTCCGGTTGCAACTCGAGCACGCGTTCAAGCTCGGCGTACGTCTTGTCTTGTTCTCCGAGGAACGCGTAAGCAATCGCCAAGTTGTAGCGGGCGTCCGTATGGCTCGCGTCGAGGTCGAGCGTATGCTCGAGCGCTTCCACGGCCATATCGAGCTGTTCGTTCTGTGCGAGCGCGAGCCCGTACTGGAACGAAATCTCGACGTCTTCTGGCGCCTGCTTCATCGCCTCGCGAAGACGTGGCAACGCCCGGACGAAATCGCCCATCGCCTTGTACGTCAAGCCGAGCATGAAATGAAGGTCGGCGTCGTTCATCCCGGCAAGGAGCGCCTGACGAAGCGAAGCCTCCGCCAAGTCGAGCTGTTCGAGCTCATAGGCGAGCGCTCCCTTCGCATAATGCGCCGCGCCGAACGCGTTGTCGAGTTCGAGCGCCTTATCGTAAAAGACGATGGCCCGTTCATGGTCACCGATCGCTTGCAGGAGCGTACCCATATTGACGTAACCAGTCGGGTCGGTTGAGTCCGCTTCGATGGCAGCGTTGAACTGCTTGGCCGCCTGTTCGAACTCACCTTGTTGCATCGCTTGGATGCCTAATTCGTTTGCGTTCAAAATCATCACCTCATCCGATATAGTCGAGTCGTTTTCCGTTTCGATACGCTTCGTCAATCGTCGCACCGCCGAGGCAGATGTCGCCATCATAGAAGACGACCGCTTGGCCTGGTGTGATGGCGCGTTGCGGCTCATCAAATTTCACGAGCACTTCGCCATTTTCAAGTGGTGCGATCGTCACGGGTACGTCTTGTTGACGGTAGCGGAATTTCGCCGTAGCCCGGAACTCACCTGTTGGGACGGCACCTGTCCATGACAACTTCGAGGCGAGCAGCGCGTCCGAATAGAGCGCGTCATGATGGAACCCTTGGCCGACGTAGAGGATATTTTCTTCGACGTTCTTGCCGACGACGAACCATGGGTCCCCGTCGCCGCCGATGCCGAGACCGTGGCGTTGACCGAGCGTGTAATACATGAGCCCGTCATGGTTTCCTTTTTGTTCCCCCTCGAGCGTCTGCATGATGCCTGGTTGTGATGGCAAATACTCCGAGAGGAACTCTTTGAAGTTTCGCTCTCCGATAAAGCAGATGCCCGTCGAATCTTTTTTCTTCGCTGTCGCGAGTCCCGCTTCTTCGGCGATGACACGGACGTCTTTCTTGTCCATATGACCAATCGGGAACATCGTCCGCGCGAGTTGGTCTTGTGACAACTGGTTCAAGAAGTACGTTTGGTCTTTATTGTCATCTTTCCCACGAAGGAGTCGATGCTCACCGTCGACATACTCGACCCGTGCGTAGTGCCCGGTTGCGACAAAGTCGGCACCGAGACGAAGCGCGTGATCGAGGAACGCCTTAAACTTGATTTCCTTGTTACACATGACGTCCGGGTTCGGCGTCCGTCCGAGACGGTACTCGGCCAAGAAGTATTCGAATACGCGGTCCCAATATTCTTTCTCAAAGTTGACCGCGTAATAAGGGATTCCGATTTGGTTCGCGACCGCGATGACATCTTCATAGTCTTCGGTCGCCGTACAGACACCGTTCTCGTCCGTATCATCCCAGTTTTTCATAAAGATTCCGATGACGTTATAGCCCTGCTCTTTCAGCAGATGGGCCGTCACCGATGAATCGACGCCGCCTGACATCCCGACGACGACCGTCGTCTCAGCAGGGGTTTTTGTGCGTAAGTTCATTCGTTATCTCACTCCGTTCGTGAATGTCGAGACGACCTCAGAGAGTCGTTCGGCGAGCCGTTCCACGTCTTCGACCGAGTTGCCGTGTCCAAAGCTGATGCGGACGGACTGTTTCGTCCGTTCCGACGTCCCGAACATCGCCGTCAATACGTGTGACGGTTCGATCGACCCGGCCGTGCAGGCACTGCCGCTCGAGATGGCAAAACCGCGCATGTCCATCATGATCAGGAACGGTTCGAGCTCGATGCCCGGGAGATACAAGTTGACGATGTGCGGCAAGCGATTCGCCCCGTTCACGTCATACTCGACTCCAAGTTCATCGAGTCGCCCGAAGAGCGCCTCAGCCATTTGCTGATACGTGCTCACCCGTTCGGCCTGTTCGATTTTGGCCAGTTCGGCCGCTTGTTGGAACCCGACGGCACCCGGAACGTTTTCCGTGCCGGCTCGACGTTTCCGTTCTTGTTGTCCTCCAAAAGAACGCGTCGCTAATTTTACACCTGTTTTCATAAAAAGAAAACCGATACCTTTCGGGCCGTTGATTTTATGGGCCGAGGCCGACAATAAATCGACACCGAGCGCCTTAACGTCAATCGTTTCCGTGCCGAGCGCTTGGACCGCGTCCGTATGGAAATAGGCCTGATGGTCGGCGAGGAGCGCCCCGATTTCCGCAATCGGTTGCAATGTGCCGACCTCGTTGTTGCCGTACATGACCGAGACGAGAATCGTATCGTCCCTGAGCGCAGCACGAACGGAGTCAAGCGTCACCGCACCCGTCGCGTCGACATCGAGATACGTCACATCAAAGCCTTCCCGTTCGAGTTGCTTCATCGCGTGCAAGACGGCGTGGTGTTCGACTTTCGTCGTAATCAAATGTTTGCCTTTATGTTGATTCGCGTACGCCGCGCCGAACAACGCATAGTTGTCCGACTCGGTCCCACCCGACGTGAAGACGATCTCGTTCGAGGTCGCCCCGATCCACGTGGCGAGTGTCCGGCGTGAAGCGTCTAACGCGGCGCGGGCCGTCCGTCCGATGCCGTGGATGCTCGACGGATTACCGTATTGTTCGAGCAAATACGGCGTCATCGCCTCGAGCACCTCCGGACGCATCGGCGTCGTTGCGGCATGATCAAAGTAGTTCATATTCGTTCACCTCACCTTTAAATATAGAACATATAGCCGTCTGAATCTTCTTCAGCAAGATCGGCAAGTGTCGTCTCTTCGAGCACTTTCTCGATTGCGGCTTTGATTTTATCCCATAGCTTCCGTTTCACGGCGTCATCTGCCTCTGAATCTTCGACAATCGTGAGCGGGCCTTCGAGCAGACGGATGATTTCTCCCGCCGTGATGTCCGTCGCCGGTTTGACGAGCTGATAGCCGCCATACGCCCCGCGCACGCTCTTGACGAGACCACCGTTGCGGAGTGGACCGATCAATTGCTCTAAGTAATGTTCCGGCAGTTCATGCCGGGCCGCAATCTTTTTCAAGCTGAGCGGTTTGTTGTCCGTTTCCCGAGCCAGTGCGATCATGATCGTCAATCCATAACGACCTTTTGTAGATATTTTCATCTTCATGTCTCCTTCTGCTATACTAATCGAACAAACGTTTGTCGAAAGGAATGTGTACGTATGAGTGATTTATTTCAGCAATCGAATAGCGGCCCACTCGCCAATCGGATGCGGCCGGAAACGTTAGACGAAGTCATCGGTCAACGCCACATCATCGGCGAAGGCAAATTGTTGCGCCGGGCCATCGAGGCCGACCGTCTCGGCACGATCATCCTGTATGGACCGCCGGGAACGGGCAAGACGACGCTCGCCCGCGTCATTTCAAATTATACGAAAGCGACGTTCGTCCAATTGAACGCCGTCACGGCCAAACTTGATGAACTACGAAGTGTCATCCGTGAGGCCGAGTCCCGGTTCGACTTCGAACAAGAACGAACGATTTTATTTTTAGACGAGATTCATCGTTTCAATAAATTGCAGCAAGACGCCCTGCTCCCGGCACTCGAGGCCGGAAAGCTCATCTTGATCGGGGCGACGACCGAAAACCCGAGTTTCGAGGTCAACGCGGCGTTGCTGTCGCGCGCGACCGTGTTTCGGCTCGAACCGCCTGGACCAGACGAACTTCGTGTCGTTTTGGAACGGGCTCTAGCTGATCAAAAGGGACTTGGCAATTATCCGGTCAAGATTGAGGAAGCCGCCGTGGAGCATTATATCAAAATGGCGGACGGTGACTACCGCGTGCTGTTGAACGCACTCGAACTGGCCGTGTTGACGACACCCGAGATTGACGGCAAAATCGACATCACGCTCGAAGTCGCCGAAGAGTCGATTCAACAAAAAGCAATCAAGTACGACAAGACGGGCGACCGGCATTATGACGTCATCTCGGCGTTCATCAAGTCGATTCGTGGCTCAGACCCGGACGCGGCTCTATACTGGCTCGCCGTCATGATCGAGGCCGGTGAATCACCGCGCTTCATCATGCGCCGGCTCTACGTCCATGCGGCCGAAGATATCGGGCTCAGTGACCCGAACGCGCTCGTCATCGTCGATGCGGCCGCCCGCGCGAGCGAACATGTCGGTTTCCCGGAAGCGCGCATCCCGATGGCACAGGCCGTCCTTTATCTTGCGACGGCACCGAAATCGAACGCGGTCATCACCGCCATCGACAAGGCGATTCATCACGTCCGTACCGTCGAGGGCGGTCCGGTCCCGGTCCATCTCCGCGACGCCCATAGCCCGGGTGCCCGTGAGCTCGGCAACGGTGCCGGCTACAAATACCCGCACGACGAGAAAGATGGCTACGTCCCGCAAAACTATTGGCCAGAGAATCTGGCCCGGAAACGTCCTAAATATTATACGCCGACGAGCCGTGGCTTCGAGCAACAGCTGCAAAAACGGCTCGACTATTGGGAAAAACGACGCTGACTCTGATGAGCCGGCGTCGTTTTTTCATTTCTGGATGCGGTTGATCTCGACACCCGCTGTCTCGAGCATTTGATTGATGACATAGCCCGCAGCGACGAGGCCTGCGACCGACGGGACGAACGCGTTCGAACTCGGCGGCATCTTCGCTTTACGGATCGGGGCATCTTTCTTCCCGACGACCTCGTTCACGTCTTCGCGTGTCACGATCGGTGACTCGTCCGAGAAGACGACCGGGACGCCTTTATGGATACGCTCTTTACGGAGACGTGTCCGGACCATCTTGGCGATCGGGTCGTACGTCGTATCCTTGATGTCGACGACTTTGATGCGCGTCGGGTCCATCTTGTTGGCCATGCCCATGCTCGAGATGACCGGGATGCCCCGGCGTTTGCACTCGACGATCAAATGAATCTTATAGATAATCGTATCCGAGGCGTCGATGACGAAATCGAGGTCTTGGGCGAAGAATTCTTCGAACGTCTCTTCTGTATAGAACATTTTCAGTTTGACGAGCTCGAGCTCCGGGTTGATGTCGAGGAGACGTGTTCCCATCGCTTCGACTTTCGGTTGCCCGACCGTCGACAAGAGCGCGTGGATTTGGCGGTTGACGTTCGTGATGTCGATGTCATCCTTATCGACGAGGACGATGCGTCCGACTCCGCTCCGGGCAAGTGCCTCGGCCGCGAACGACCCGACACCGCCGACACCGAGGATGGCGACCGTCTTCCCTTTTAATGCTTCTAAACCTTCTTGACCGATGGCCAACTCATTACGTGAAAACTGGTGTAACATACTCTTCCTCCAAATGAATCCTATTTTCTCACACTATTTTACTCGGAATTATAATCAAAAAAAAGACGTCTAGCGACGTTTTTACAATAAAATCGATGGGACCCGGAGTGCCGTGACGATGCCCTGCTTTTGAACCTGCTTAAGCAGGTGGGTGACCTAGCGTCCCCTTCACAAGTCCTCCTGCACGTGATGAGGCAGTTGATCTGGATGGCAGTTCGGTCTCCCGTATTCAAAGTGTTGGCTCAAAATAACGAAGGCGGCTCTCGTACACCTCAGGTATCCCATCTGTTGCCCTTACTATAGCACTGTCTGTAAAAAGAAGTCAATCAGAAACGACGACTTCTTATGACAGTTTCGTCACAACCAGCTGTTACGAAACGCACCGGTCGGGTCGTACGTATCTTGTTGCCGCGTGACGTTGAAACGGCGATCTCTCGAGTCGTTGCCGACGCCGGCCTGGTACGCCCAATTGCCGGTATTGCTGGCAACATCATAGTCGATCAGCATCGATTCGAAATACGACGCGCCGATACGCCAGTCCTGCCCGAGCTCTTTCGCAAAATAGCTCGCGACGATTTGACGCCCCCGGTTTGACATCCATCCCGTCGCGTTCAATTCGCGCATGAACGCATCGACGAAGTCGACGCCCGTCTCTCCCGCTTGCCAACGCCCGATGACGTCATCGTCCACGCGCCATGTCTTCTGTTTCGAACGGATGCCTTGGGCGCGGAACAGTCGTTTCCCTTGCTCGAGGGCGACCCATTGGAAGAACTCGCGCCAGAGCAGCTCGAAATAGAGCCAATACGTCGACTCGTTCGCCCCGTGTGACCGCTCATGTTGCTCGAGCTCGTGCAGCACCCGGCGCGGTGACAACGAGCCGTTGGCAAGATAAGCCGACAGTTTCGATGAGTCGTCGACCCCGAAGCCGTTCCGTGTTTCTTTATACGTCCGGACCGGACCGGCCAAATAGGCACCGAGACGTGCTCGCCCCGACCGTTCCCCACCTTTGAACGGGAACGCAGTCCGTGCGTCATGTCCCGGCTGTGTATAAGCGACCGGAAAGTCGATGGCACGCCATTCCATCGCAGGCGAGCGTTCGACCAATCGGTCCGGTCTCGCATCAGCCTCGACCGCTTTTCGGAATTCGGTGAAGAGGAATGGCAGCTTCTCAAACGGAATCGCTTCCCGCGGGTAGAGGGTGAACCCATCGAACGCCTGACATTCGCCTTGCCACGAGGTCATGACCTCACGTTCACGTCTCCGTTCGTTATAACCGATCGACCGTTGGAACAATAAGCGGTCGGTCGATTCGAAGACGTCGAGTGGATGTCCGACATGGGCGAACAGCGGGATGCCGAGCGCTGCGAGCGAACCGGCCAAGTCGTCGAGTGCCTCGTTCAAAAACTGGAGTCGCCGCGGCCCGAGCGGAATATGGCCGAACCGATTTTCAATGAGCTCTTCTTCCGGAATGACGTAATGTCCCTCAATCGGATCGTCATGACGGAGTGCCTCCTCGAGCGGACGATGGTCGTCGACCCGCAAATCGTTTTGATACCAGATAATCGTCTTCATCTTTTTTGCCTCCTTCCCTATTATGAGACATGGCTACCGGTGTTCGCTTAGACGAAACTGTAGGAAACATGTTTTCATTTCCGAAACAGGTGGAATATACATCATTAGAACAGAAAGGGGTGCAGCAACATGGCTAGAAAAGGTAAATTTGGTACACTCATTAAAGTCGCGACGGCGGTCGCACCGTTCGTCTACGATTACTATAAAAAGAACAAAGCAAAAAAAGCATCGACACCTAAAAAGTGAGCCAAGCGCTTCGGACCTCGTCCGAGGCGTTTTTTTCTTGTGTGTAAACGAGATATGATATGATGATGGGACATTTTAGGGAATCGAGGCGACCATCATGCACGCGGTATGGGTACAATCTTTACGAATCAGTTTGAAATGGGCGTTATTCATGGGCGGCCTGTTCCTGCTCGCCCTCGGGTCGTCGATGATGATCACGGCCGACCTCGGCGTGTCGACATGGGACGTGCTCCATCTCGGGCTCGCCCGGCACACCCCGATTTCCGTCGGGACGATCATCTTACTCGTCGGTCTCTTGCTCGTCTTCTGCAAGTACATACTGGACCGGATTCGGCCCCAGTTCGGGACGCTCGTCAACGCCGTCTTCGTCGGCGTGTTCATGAACTTGATTCTCGACCAGCATTGGTTGCCGCAGCTCGACGGCATCGCGCTCAACATCGCCTGGCTCATCCTCGGCATCTTCGTCATCGGGATGGGTGCCGGGTTGTACGTCGCCATCGGTTATGGGGCCGGCCCACGGGACGGATTGACGCTCGCCTTGGCCGACCGGTTCAACACGTCGGTCCGCATGATGCGGACGTGGATGGAACTGACGGCCTGCCTCATCGGCTGGGTGCTCGGCGGACCCGTCTTTTTCGGAACGGTTCTGTCGATTTTCCTGATTGGCCCGTTCTTCCAGTTTTGGCTTGAACAGTTCCGGCGGCTCGTCTCGGTCATTGATCGCGCAAAAGTGGATCCAGTATAAAAAAGAGGGGGAGTTGGACTTAACGTCCAGCTTCCCCTCTTTTGTTGATGAAAACTGATAGTTCGGTTCGACTATTTAACTGTACGGCATGCTGTTTACAAACATGAGCGAGTTGTCAAGTTTACAACTGTTGGCGCTTTAAAAGTCCTGCGAACACGCCGCCTTTTGCGCTTAATTCATCGTGCGTCCCGTCTTCGACGATGCCGTCGACGTTAACGACGAGGATGCGGTCGGCGTTTTTTACCGTCGCCAAACGGTGGGCGATGATGAGCGTCGTCCGGTCGGCTGCGAGCTCATTCAGCGAATCTTGAATGATCGCTTCCGTCTCTGTGTCGAGCGCGGACGTCGCCTCGTCTAAAATCAAGATCGGCGGATTTTTGAGGAACATCCGGGCGATGGCGATCCGTTGTTTCTGTCCGCCCGACAGTTTCAAGCCCCGCTCCCCAATCTGTGTATCAAGGCCGTACTGCAACTCGTCGACGAGCGAGTTCAAATGCGCTTTCTCGACTGCATGCATGATTTCTTCATCGGTCGCGTCCAGCTTCCCGTAAGCGATATTCTCACGGAGCGTTCCCGCGAACAAGAACACGTCCTGTTGCACGATGCCGATTTGGCGACGCAGGCTCTCTTTCGTCATATCGCGGATGTCCATGCCATCAATTGTGATGGCACCGTTCGTCACATCATAAAAACGCGGGATGAGTGAACAAATCGTTGTCTTCCCGGCCCCGCTCGTCCCGACGAGGGCGACCGTCGTACCCGACTTGATGTCGAGGTCGATGTCGGTCAATACTTGGCGATAGTCCGAGTAGCCGAACGAGACGTTATGGAAAGCGATATCGCCTTTTAGCGTCGTGACGTCGACGGCGTCCGGACGGTTCTCGATGTCCGGTGCCTCATCTAACAGTTGCGTGAAGCGTTTGAAGCCGGCCATTCCTTTCGGATACATCTCAAGGAGCGCCGTGATTTTCTCAATCGGCTTGATGAGCAAGTTCATATAGAGGATAAACCCGACGAGCTGTCCGTAAGACAGTTGCCCTTGATACGTCAAGTATGCCCCGTAGACGAGTACGAGCAGCGTCATGAGCCGCGTCGTGATGTAGATGCCGGCGAGCGACTTACTCATGACTTGGTATGCCTCGATTTTCGAGCCGCGATAGAAGTTGTTGTCTTTTTGGAACCGTTTGATTTCGAACGACTCGTTCGTGAACGATTGGACGACACGTGCGCCGGAGACGCTGTCCTCGACGCGGGCGTTCACTTCGCCGATGTTCGTATACATCTTTTGCCACGCCTTGTTCATGTTTTTGTTGGCGTACGTGATCATGATGACGAGGAACGGCACGGCGACTACCGTCACGAGCGCGAGTTGCGGGTCAATCGAGAACATGATCCCGAATGCACCGAGGAGCGTCATGATGGCGATGAAGAAATCTTCAGGACCATGGTGCGCCACTTCGCCGATATCGAACAAGTCGTTCGTCACCCGACTCATCAGATGGCCGGTCTTATGATTATCGAAGAACCGGAACGACTGTTTATGGATGTGGGTGAACAGCTCTTCCCGCATATCGGTCTCGATATTGATGCCGAGCTTATGCCCCCAATAGTTGACGACGTACTGCATCATCATGGCGAGTATGTAAAGAATCAATAGGCCGATGCTGATGATGATAATCCAATTCCATTCCCCACCCGGCAACAGGTCGTCGATGAACCATTGTACGGCGAGCGGAAAACCGAGCTCGAGCAGGCCGACGAGGATGGCGAACGAGAAATCGAGAATGAATAACTTCTTATGTGGACGGTAATAACTAAAAAAACGTGAGATCATGTCGTTTCCCCCTTCTAAACAAATAGTTTACGCCTTTTTGCAGGAAGTGGAAAACGGGAAGCACGTCTTTTTCAATCTTTTTTCCAGCGAGGTATAATAGACATAAGGAGTGATACCCATGAACGTACAAATTACAGAACGCGCTCAGGCGCGGATTGATGCCTTAAAAGGCGACCGTGACGGACAGATGCACTTGTTTTATGAGACGGAAGGTTGCGGCTGTGGCAATAGCGGCATCTTCGAGATTCGCTACGTGACCGAGACGACACCAGAAGATGTCGAGATTGATTCGAACGTCGGCCCGATTCTCATTAAGAACTGGACGAAAATCTTTTTGGACGAGGACATGATCATTGACTATCGTGACGATAAACGGACGCTCGTCTTGAAGAGTAACGGCCAAGTGTTCAACTCGAACTTACTCGTGACCGATGGGACCGGTTGCCAGTTGAACGTCCCGAGCCGATGAAGCAGGCGTTACGCGATCATCCGAGCCTCTGGCTTTGGTTTATCCTCAGCTTCGGGCTCGGCCTGTTCGGCATTTACCTGGCGTTCGCGGACTCGGTCTATACGATGACGGCCGTGATCGCCTCGCTGTTCGCCTTCGGATTCGCGCTTCAGCGAACGGCGAAAAAGATGAATGACCAAGAGGAAAACTAACAACAGATAAAGAAATGAAGAGAAGGTGTCGGACAATTCGGTCGACCCTTCTTTTTTAATACATACGATTTGGAGGAATTTGAAATTGAAACGCTATATGATTCATTGCCAGGACATCGATGTCCGCGTCACCGAATGGGGCGAACGCGACAAGCCAGTCATCTTTTGTTTGCACGGCCTAGGCAGTACAGCACTCAGTTTCATCGAAGTTGCGGACAAATTGCAATACGACTTCCGCATCCTTGCGATTGATGCACCAGGTCATGGGATGTCCCAATCTTTTCAGAACGAGCATGCATACGACTTCCCTCGCTTTTGTGAGTGGCTGAATCAAGTGCTCGACATGCTTGATGTGAACCGTTTTTATTTCCTCTCCCATTCCTGGGGGTCTTTCATCCACCTCTACTATTTGATCGATCAAGGCGACCGCGTCGACGGTTCAATTTTGATTGATGGTGGGTATCAAAGTAAGCGGCTGCGCGGACGCTCTTCAGAGAAAGAGGCGGCGTATTACGAAACAGATTTTGAAGTTTTTTGTGAGACTTGGGGCGAATTCGAATCGATGGCGGTCTACGATGGGATCTCGAGACGTTCCCCACTCCTAGATTTGGCCGCGCAAGACCTTGCCGTACATAGAGACAACCGATACTATTGGCACGCTCGCGGAAAAACTGGTGCAGCCATCATTCGATCGATGTATCGCGATGAGGTGCTCGATTTTTCAAGCCGGGTGCAATCGAACTCGATCATCCTGTTGCGGGCGACGCTTCCAGAAGCAGATGAGCCATTTAAAATCGATGCATCGAATCAAATCGCCGAATTGACCGGTGCCGTCGTCAAACCCGTCCCATCCGCTTCACACATGCTCCATTGGGAAAATCCAGATCGTGTCGTTCAAGAAATCAAAGAAAACTGGGTCACATCTGTTTCCGTGTAAGTAAAAGGAGGTTCGCCGCGGCGAACCTCCTTTTGATGGCTTATTTCTTCTCTTTCAATGCGGTACGAATCGACAACTCTTGGAGTTGCGCGTCCGCGACCGGGCTTGGTGCTTGTGTGAGCAAGTCGCTCGCCGACGCCGTTTTCGGGAAGGCAATCGTGTCACGAAGGTTCGAACGACCCGCGAGGATCATGACGAGACGGTCGAGACCGAGCGCGATACCTGCGTGCGGCGGTGTGCCATATTCGAACGCTTCGAGCAAGAAGCCGAACTGGTCGACTGCTTCTTGTTCTGTGAAGCCGAGCAATTTGAACATGCGCTCTTGAATGTCACGCTCATAAATCCGTTGCGAGCCGCCACCGAGCTCATAGCCGTTCAAGACGAGGTCATAGGCAAGGGCGCGTACGCTCGCTGGATCCGTCTCAAGCAAGTGGAGGTCTTCACGGTTTGGCATCGTGAACGGGTGGTGGTTGGCGTAGAAACGGCCGTCTTCTTCTTCGAACGTGACGAGAGGGAAGTCCGTCACCCAAAGGAAGTTGAACTTCGACTCGTCGATGAGCCCGAGCTCATGACCGAGCTTGACGCGAAGCGCGCCGAGGCTGTCGGCGACGACTGTCGGTTTTGATGCCACGAAGAGGAGCAAGTCGCCCGCTTCCGCGTTCGTCGCTTCCATCAACTTCTGAGCGTACGTCTCGTCGAAGAACTTGGCGATCGGTCCGTTCAAGCCTTCTGGCGTCACTTTGAGCCAAGCGAGGCCTTTCGCGCCGTAGACGGCCGTGAACTCTTGAAGCTTGTCGATATCTTTACGCGAGAACTTGTCCGCCTCGCCTTTGACGTTGATCGCTTTGACTTGTCCGTTCGACTCGAGCGCCATGTCGAACACTTTGAAGCCGGCGCCTGTGACGGCGTCCGCGACGTCAATCAGTTCAAGACCGAAACGTGTGTCCGGTTTGTCTGAACCGAAACGGCGCATCGCTTCTTCGTGCGTCATCCGTTCGAACTTGGCTGGCGTGTCGGTGCGACCGAGCGTCGCTTCCATGACTTGCGCCATCATCGATTCCATCATCGCCATCAAGTCTTCGACGTCCATGAAGCTCGTCTCGATATCGACTTGCGTGAATTCCGGTTGACGGTCGGCCCGAAGGTCTTCGTCACGGAAGCAGCGTGCGATTTGGAAGTAACGGTCGAATCCAGCCACCATGAGGAGCTGCTTGAACAACTGCGGTGATTGCGGGAGCGCGTAGAATTCGCCGCCGTGCACACGGCTTGGGACGAGATAGTCACGCGCGCCTTCTGGTGTCGACTTCGTCAAAATCGGCGTCTCGACTTCAAGGAACTCCTCTTCCGTCAAGAAGTTACGGATCGTGTTCGACGCCTTCGAGCGGAGACGGAACGTCTCTTGGAGCGCCGGACGACGGAGGTCGAGGTAACGGTATTTAAGACGGAGGTCTTCCGATACGTTCTCGGCCTCGTCACCGATTGGAATCGGCGTCATCTTCGCCGCGTTCAAGATGTTGATTTCAGAGGCGATGACTTCAATGTTCCCGGTCGGCATATTCGGATTCTTGTTCTCACGTTCGAGGACAGTTCCCTTAATATCAAGTACGTATTCGCTGCGGATCGACTCGGCGAGCTTGTGCACCGCTTCATTTTCCGGGCGAACGACGACTTGGACGATGCCTGTGCGGTCACGAAGGTCGATGAAGATGAGGCCTCCGAGGTCGCGACGTTTTTGTACCCATCCTTTCAATTGTACGTCTTGGCCGATCAGTGATTCTGTCACGCGGCCGTTCATATGTGTGCGTCCGATCATTGTCCTGCTCCTTCCGATAGTTCACGAATTTTGTCTGCGACAGCCGATAGCGGCACGTCGACTTGTTCCCCGGTCGCCATGACCTTGAGGGAGGCCGATCCGCGCTCGACTTCATCGTCTCCGAGGATGACGGTGAACTTCGCGTTCAAGCGGTCGGCTTGTTTGAATTGTCCTTTGAACTTGCGGCCGAGATAGTCACGGTCCGCCTTGAAGCCTTCGATGCGAAGCAGTTGCAACAGGCGTGTCGCCGTCACTTCGACTTCTGATCCGCCTTGGGCGACGACGAAGACATCAAGTCCCGTCTCGAGTGCCGGGAGCACCCCTTCATTCTCGAGAGCGAGGATGAGACGCTCGAGCCCGATCCCGAAACCGATGCCCGGCATGTCCGGTCCACCGATGTCTTGGACGAGACCGTTATAGCGTCCACCGCCGCATAGCGTCGTGATGGCGCCGAAGCCTTCTGCCTCTGACATGATCTCGAACGCTGTGTGCGTATAGTAGTCAAGACCGCGGACGAGCGTAGGGTCGACGACGTAGGCGACACCGAGCGCATCCAAGTGCGCGAGTACTTTCTCGAAGTACGTCTTCGATTCTTCGTTCAAGAAGTCGAGAATCGACGGTGCCGACTTCATCGACGGATGGTCGCGGTCGACTTTACAGTCGAGGACGCGAAGCGGGTTTTGGTGCAATCGCGTTTGGCAATCTTGGCACAGCTCGTGCTGGACCGGTTCGAAGTGACGGATGAGCGCTTCGCGGTGAGCGTTGCGGCTCTCGGCGTCACCGAGCGAGTTGACGACGACCTTGATTTGCTTCAGGCCGAACGATTTGTAAATCGTGTAGGCGAGGCTAATCACTTCTGCGTCGACGGCAGGGTCACTGCTACCGATCGCCTCGACACCGTATTGGTGCAGTTGGCGGAACCGGCCTTTTTGTGGACGTTCGTAGCGGAACATCGGTCCCATGTAGTACAGTTTCGTCGGCTGGTCGGGGCTGCCGAACAGCTTGTTCGTGACGAAAGCGCGGACGACCGAGGCCGTCCCTTCCGGACGGAGCGTATACTCGTCCTTACCTTTCTTGACGAGCGTGAACATCTCTTTTTGGACGATGTCCGTCGTCTCGCCGACGCTGCGTGTGAACAGGTCGGTCGTTTCAAAAATCGGGGTACGAATCTCTTTATAGTTGTAACGGGCGCTGATGTCGCGTAGTTTCTCTTCGACATACTGCCATGTCTCGACCGTGCCCGGAAGCAGGTCTTGTGTGCCGCGTGGTGCTTTCATCTAAATTCCCTCCTTAGAATACAAAAAGGCCCTCGTCCGCAAAGGGACGAGAGCCTGTTAAAGTTTCCCGTGGTACCACCCTCGTTGCAGAGCCATAATCGATACTCTGCCACTCGAAATCGGTTAACGCCCGATGAAACGGCTCCCCCTACTAAGAGTTCAAGGAAGCACCTCCAAAGTGTCGTTCGGGTCATCATCCAGTCGATGCTTTCAGCCTCGGCATCGCTCTCTTTGCTGGTGGGGTGACCGTACTTTTCTTTATCGTAGGTTTTAGGTTATATGGTTCATGATGCCGAATCACGCCTGCTTCTGTCAAGCGTTTTTTTCGAGCATGAGCGTGACCGGACCGTCATTGACGAGCGCGACATCCATCATCGCCCCGAACTTCCCGGTCTCGACGACGAGCCCGTGCGTCCGCAAACGCTCGTTGAACTTCTCGTAAAGGCGTTCGGCGATATCCGGTTTCGCCGCTTGCGTGAACGCGGGGCGACGGCCTTTGAGCGTGTCCCCGTAAAGCGTGAACTGCGACACGGATAACACTTTGCCGGCGACGTCTTGAATCGATAAGTTCATCTTCTCGTCCGCGTCCTCGAAGACACGGAGTCCGGCCACCTTGTCGGCGAGCCAGTTCACTTCCGTCTCAGTGTCCTCGTGGGTCACCCCGACGAGGAGCAAATAACCGGCCTCGATTTGACCGATCGTCTCCTCATCGACGGTGACGGATGCTTCTTTTACTCGTTGCAACAATACACGCACAGAAATCTTCCTTTCGTCACGTCATCATGACTCGGCTGACCGAGTACACGTCCGAGATTTGCTTAATCCGGTCGACGACTTTTTGCAAATGGTTCACGTTCGGAATCGAGATCGTCATCGAGATACGGGCCTGTTTGTTCTGGTCCCCGCGTCCGCTCACCGCCACGATGTTCGTGTTCGTCGCCGAGACGGCTTGGAGCACGTCGTTCAACAAACCGGAACGGTCGTAGCCGGTGATCTCGATGTCGACGTTATAGTTCTTCTCCTTCGCCTGACCGACTTCCCACTCGACCGTGAGGAGTCGCTCCGGGTGCTGCTCATTGATGATGTTCAAGCAGTCCTTCCGGTGAATCGACACGCCGCGTCCACGTGTGATATACCCGACGATTTCATCGCCCGGCACTGGGTTACAGCAGCGGCTCATGCGGATCAGCATGTTGTCAATCCCTTTCACCGAGACGCCGGCCTCGGCCGTCTTCTTCTTCGGCGACTGACTGACTTTCAATTCGTTGATCGCGTCCGACAGCTCGAGTTTTGGCTCTTTGCGCTGCTTCTCCGTCAACTTGTGGGCGACTTGGGCGGCCGTGATGCCATGATAGCCGACCGCGGCGTACATCTCTTCCTCGTTCCCGAAGTTGAACTTCTCGACGACGACGGCGAGCGACTGGTCATCGATTACTTCTTTCGGCTCGAAGCCGAGCTTCTTAATCTCGACGTCGACGAGCTCTTTGCCTTTCTCGACGTTCTCTTCACGCTGTTGGCGCTTGAACCATTGGCGAATCTTGTTCTTCGCCTGGCTCGAGACGGCGAGTTTGAGCCAGTCCTTGCTCGGTCCATAGCTATGTTTCGACGTGATGATCTCGATGATGTCACCTGTCTCGAGTTTATGGTCGAGCGGCACCATCCGTCCGTTCACTTTCGCCCCCGTCATCCGGTGACCGATCTCGGTATGGATGCGGTAGGCGTAATCGATCGGGACCGAGCCTTTCGGCAACTCGAAGACGTCGCCTTTCGGTGTGAAGACGTAGAGCATATCGCTGAAGAAATCGACTTTGAGCGACTCCATGAACTCCTCGGCGTCGGTCGTATCTTTTTGTAGCTCTAAAATCTCGCGCAAATGGGCGATCTTTTCATCGAACCCGTTCGTCGCGACACTCTTTCCTTCTTTATAGGCCCAGTGCGCGGCAATCCCGAACTCGGCGATGAAGTGCATGTCCTTCGTGCGGATTTGCACTTCGAGCGGCTCACCCTTCGGTCCGATCACCGTCGTGTGAAGCGACTGATACATGTTCGGTTTCGGCATGGCGATATAATCCTTGAACCGGCCCGGCATCGGCTTGTATTGCGTGTGGATGATGCCGAGGACGGCGTAGCAGTCGCGAATCGAATCGACGATGATGCGGACCGCCATCAAGTCATAAATCTCATTGAACTCTTTCTTATGCTTCACCATCTTGTTGTAAATCGAGTAGATGTGCTTCGGACGACCGTTGACGTCGGCCTCGATGCTCACGTCCTCGAGGACGGTGTTCACTTCTGTGATGACCGAAGTGACGAGCGCTTCCCGCTCGGTCCGCTTCTGTTTCATCATCGAGACGATTTTATAGTATTGCTGCGGGTTGATATAACGTAACGAAATATCCTCGAGCTCCCATTTGATCGTCGAGATCCCCATCCGGTGGGCGAGCGGCGCGAAAATCTCGAGCGTTTCTTCCGCTTTTTGAACTTGCTTCTCTTTCGGCATATGTTGAAGCGTCCGCATGTTATGCAGACGGTCGGCGAGTTTGATCAAGATGACACGTACGTCTTCAGCCATCGCGATAATCATCTTGCGGTGATTCTCGGCGAGTTCTTCTTTTTTCGATTTATATTTGATTTTACCGAGCTTCGTCACGCCGTCGACGAGCATGGCCACCTCGACCCCAAACTCGTCAGCGAGTTGTTTGAGCGTGATGTCCGTGTCTTCAACGACATCATGAAGAAGCGCACCGATAATCGTCGTCGCGTCTAACCCGATATCAACGAGAATACCGGCCACTTGGACCGGATGCAGAATGTAGGGTTCGCCGGAACGTCGGAACTGACCGGTATGATGTAGTTTTGCGTATTCGTAAGCGCGTCTCACTTCGGCAATCTCGTCTTCACCCATATACTCCCCGAGCGCGTCGAGAAGGTCCTCAATACTTACGATTTGTTTTTTGGTCATAACATTCGACACCCTTTTTCTTACCGCTCCAATCGACTTGGACTCGTCGCAGCATGGTAGTAGTTAACGTGCATGAGTAATGTAATTTTACTTACTATTATCGAAAAAATCTGACGACCTGTCAAAGGTTGTGGGTTATTTTCCTCAAAAACTATTCAAAAACGGGAAGCTAATCGCTTCCCGTCTAGGTCAATCTTCGTAACGGATGAGTGAGAACACGTCGTATCCTTCGAGACGCTCACGTCCACCAAGTCCATCAAGTTCAATTAAGAATCCAATCCCCGCGACGACGCCGCCGAGTTGTTCAATCATTTTGATGGTCGCTTCAATCGTGCCGCCTGTTGCAAGCAAGTCATCCAAGATGACGACTTGTTGGCCCGGTTTGATTGAATCTTTGTGCATCGTCAAAATGTCTGTGCCGTATTCGAGGCCGTATGCGACGCGAACCGTCTCACGTGGCAACTTGCCTTCTTTACGGACCGGGACGAACCCGAGTTCAAGTGCGTACGCTGCCGGGCAACCGACGACGAATCCGCGTGCTTCCGGACCAGCGATGAGTTCAGCACCGCGCTCCTGAGCGTAAGCGATGAGCTCATCGACCGCTTTTTTGTAAGCCGGCCCGTCTTGCATGAGTGACGTGATGTCTTTGAAGCTGATTCCTTCTTTCGGGTAATCCGCTACTTCTTTAATATGCTGTTTGAAATCCATTTTATGTGTAAGCCTCCTGCATCTTGTTCGATCGCAATGATTGTAACCGCTCTTTCAGTTCTGCCAACGACGCATAGATGAAACGCTCCTCGAGTTGGACTCGTCCGACCCGGCGCTTATAACACGGCGCTTCGGTCAAATCGCGTTTCGGCGCTTCTGGATTCACTCCAGGCAGTCCGTCTTCCATTGTAACAAGAAATTCGAGTTCAGAGAATACTTGATGCATAAATTGAATCGTATTTTTTGACCATTTTCGCTCGATTGACAAACGAATCAAGTTTTCGCGCAGGTTTTTCCGTTCGCACGTCGCCATGTGGACGTAGTATGTTCGGAAATCTTCACGCGTCGGCAACTTCTCGAAGAACGAGCCGCCTTGTCCGAACGCACAGTAGATGCGTTCGACGTCCTCGGTCAACAAGTCCGCCAATACGTCTTCCTCGTCCGGCAAATCGAGCAAGACGACAAACGGCTTGAGCGGCGTATCAAGGTCGTGGAGCGGGAAGTCGTCCCGCCCTTGGAACGAGATGAACGACGTCGTGTCGCCCGGGAGCTGTTTCAATTCGTCGAGCGAATTTTTCTTGCCCCGATAATCGAACACTTGGAACCCGTCGACACGGATGTCTTGAATCATGAGCTGCGGCTTGCGCATCCCGTTCCATTCATTTACTTGCAGACTGCCCATGACCGAGACGTGGGCCATCTTCGAGATTTCAGAGACGACGTGACCGAAACCGAAGCCGATGCCATCAAGTTCCCGCTTATCCCCGGCGAGCTGAACCTTCAAATGGGTGTTGTCGCGCCCGATTTGACGGATATCGCGAAGTCTAGCGTCTGCCACGACGACACGCGGTGACGGATTACCCATCCCGAACGGGGCGAGCTTGCCAATCTCTGAAATCAAGTCGAGCGACACATCGTTCACGTCGAGCTTCAAGTCGACGTTGACGCGGGCGACGAACGTCTCGTCCGGAATCGATTCGGCTTGTTCGTTCAGACGACGGCGCAGTTCGGCCACGTTTTCCGATAACAACGTCATCCCGGCTGCGGCCGGGTGGCCACCGAAGTGCGGCAAGATGTCTTCGTTCTTCGATAGTTCTTTGAACAAGTCGAAACCGTCAATCGACCGGCCCGACCCTTTCGCCTTCCCTGTCTTCGGGTCATGGCACAATAGGATGACCGGACGATAGTACGCCTCGACGAGACGTGAGGCGACGATTCCGACGACGCCTGGGTTCCAGCGTTCACTGGCGACGACGAGGACGCGGTCGTCCGTCATCGAGGCTTCGACGAGTTCCGTCGCTTCTTTGGCGATCGTCTTGACGATGTCTTGGCGTTCTTTGTTCTGTTTGTCGAGCTGTTGTGCCAGTGCGAGCGCTTCTTCCTCGCTCTCGGCGAGCAACATCTGGAGCGCCGGCATCGCCGAGTCGAGACGACCGGCGGCGTTGATGCGCGGACCGAACGCGAACCCGACCGATTCCTCGTTCAATGTCCCGTCCGTCAACGCACACACTTCACGGAGCGCCAAAATACCCGGGCGTTTCGAATCATCGAGCGCCTTGAGCCCGAGCTTGGCGAGCAGACGGTTCTCCCCATCGAGCGGGACGAGGTCGGCGATCGTGCCGAGGACGGCCAAGTCGAGAAGCTCGTCCGGCATCCGGTCGAGCACGGCGTGCGCCACTTTGAGGGCGACGCCTGCCCCGGCGAGTTTGTCGTACGGATACGACGGGTCGATATGAGGATGGATGATAGCGAACGCATCCGGTAACGTCTCTTTCGGTTCGTGGTGGTCGGTGATAATCAAGTCGACACCGAGCTCTTTTAAGAGCGCTGCTTCTTCAATCCCCGAGATGCCGCAGTCGACCGTGATGATGAGGGTGAACCCTTCACCGGCGGCCCAGCTGAACGCCTCTTTGTTCGGTCCGTAGCCTTCGGTGAACCGGTTCGGGATATAGCATTCCGCCATGACGCCAATCTCGGTCAAGGCGTGCCACATGACGGCCGAGGCGCTGACGCCATCGACGTCATAGTCGCCATAGATGAGCACCATCTCGCCTTCGTCGGCCGCCCGTTTCAAGCGTTCGACGACTTTTGGCATCTGTTCAAATAAAAACGGGTCGTGGAACGTCAATTCATCCTCGACGTATAAAAACGCCTTGGCCGCCTCGACGTCGCGGTGCCCCCGTTGTGTGAGGAGCGTCGCGAGTTGCTCCGATATATTCAGTTCTGTTTGTAACAGTTCAACAGACGTTGTATCCGTCTCCGGATACACCCAACGTTTCTTCGCATGATACATAATGCCTCACTCCAATCAATTGTAGATTATATCAGAACGAGCGAGTGAAGTGCCGTCTTGACATTCAAAAAGGTCCCCCGATTAATTCGGGAGACCAGTGGTTACGCCTCTGGGGCAGCTGATTTCTTTTTGTTGAGCGACATGCCTTTGATGAGCAACCAAAGGTATGAGGCGATGAAGATCGACGAGTACATTCCCATGATGAGGCCGACGAGAAGCGCGAGCGAGAAGCCGCGAATCGATTCGGCGCCGAAGATGTACAAGGCGATGACGGTGAACAATACAGTGACGACCGTGTTGATCGAGCGGACGATCGTCTCTTGAATCGCTTTGTTCACGAGCATACGGTACTCGTCCATCGTCTTGATTTTCCGTTCTTTCTCATACGCTTGAATGTTCTCGCGCACCCGGTCGAACGTAACGATCGTATCGTTGACCGAATACCCGATAATCGTCAAGATAGCGGCGACGAAGTACAAGTTGACCTCGATGCCAAAAATCGAGAACGCCACAAGCATGAAGAACGCATCGTGGAGCATGGCGACGACGGTGGCGACACCGTAAGAGAATTGGAAGCGGAACGTGATATACAAGATAATCCCGAGCGATGCGAGCGAGACGGCATAAATCGCATTACGGGCGATGTCTCGGCCAACCTCGGCTGAGACGGTGCTGATGTTCGGGTCGTTCCCGAACGTCTCCGTGAACACAGTCTTCACCGAAGCGACTTCATCTTGAGTGAGCTGCCCGACGAACGTCACGTTCGCGAGCGTCCCGCCTTCTGCATATTGGACAGAAGAGATGTCTTCATCCACGCCTGCCTCGGTGAAGGCGGCCGCTAAATCGTCTTGCGACACTTGCGACTCGGTCTGGACTTCGACCCGCGTTCCAGACGCGAAGTCGATTCCGAGGTTCAAGCCGCGGAAGAACAAGATCCCGAGCCCGATGATGACGACGGCACATGAGATGAGGAACAACGTGCGCATCGGTTTAATATAGTTTAATTCAGTGAGCTTAAAGTTCACGGATTTCACTCTCCTTCACACCAAACCAGCCTTTGCGCTTGTCGAAGAGACGACTTGCGACGAGGAGGTGCATCAAATAGCGCGAGATGAAGACGTTCGAGATGAACGTCATCGCGATCGAGATCATGAGCATGAGCGCGAACCCTTTGACGGAACTTGTTCCGAAATAGAACAAGACCGCTGCCGAGATGAGCGTCGTCAAGTTGGCATCGATAATCGTACTGAGCGAGCGACGGTTACCGGCACGGAACGCCGATAGGACCGACTTCCCTGAGCGGAGTTCGTCTTTAATTCGCTCGGCCGTGATGATGTTGGCATCGACTGCCATACCGATACCGAGGACGAGACCGGCAATCCCTGGGAGCGTCAAGACGGCGTTAATCCCGTTAAAGAACAACATAATCAAATTGATATACAAAATGAGTGTGAGGATCGAGACGAGACCGGGTAAACGATAGAAGAACAACATGAACAAGAAGATAGCGACGACACCGATGACCGAAGCGAATACAGTCTTCTCAAGTGCATCTTGACCGAATTGGGCCGAGACCGACGTCGAGTACTTCTCTTCAAGTTTGACCGGGAGTGCCCCGGCGTTCAAGATGTCAGCGAGACGTTGACCACTCTCGGCGTCGATATCCCCACCGGAGATGATGGCTTTATCCGAAAGAATCGGTCCGTTGACCGAGGCGTCCGAGACGATTTTCGAGTTCTCTTTTTGAATCTCTTCTTCGTACGAGTCACCTTCCTCATAATCGAGCCAGATGACAAGGCGGTTTTCCGGTGCCGGGCGCTGAGCGATCTCAGACGTCACTTCACCGAACTGTTCTGCCGATTGGAGTGTCAATTCAACGACCGGGTTGCCTTGCTGATCGTAGCTGATTGAGGCACCGCGCGGCGCGAGATCTTTTCCGTCGAGCAGGACGTTGTCATCGATGTCGCGGAACGTAAGCTGCGCCGTCGACGAGAGCACTTCTCGGGCATCGTTTTGATTCGATACACCCGCGAGTTGGACACGGATCCGGTTATCATCCTCAATCCGAATGTCCGGTTCAGACACACCGAGCACGTTGACCCGGTTGTTGATAGCGCGAACGGTTGCATTCATCGCAGATTGATCGATGACATCGCCGTCTTCAAGCGGCTGGACTTCGTACAGCACTTCAAATCCGCCTTTGAGGTCAAGGCCAAGGTTCGTGTTCTTCACGACCCATGGTGTCGTCAAGACGGCGAGTAGGATCGTTGCAATCATGATGACCGCAAAGATCGCGATATTCCCTTTTTTGTACATACGACAAATTCCTTTCTAAACACATGTTCTCGTAAAAAAACTTCTCTCGTTAACATTACAAATATTCTAAACATTTATCAATCGTTTTCCTAAAATTGTAACACGGAAGCGTTGATTTCCCACGCTTTTTTTGCGCATGCGACTAAAAGTTGCATTAGGGCAAAACTTGAGCTATGATGTGATTATCAACTTACACTACACGTAAAGGAGTCCTTTTCAATGGATAGCACGATTATCTATGCCTTTTTACTGACGTTGTTCGCGGGACTCGCGACGGGGATCGGAAGTATGATCGCCTTCTTCGCCAAACGGACCAACACAGCCTTCTTGTCGGTGTCCCTTGGCTTCTCAGGCGGGGTCATGATTTACGTATCCTTTATCGAGATTTTCCCGAAAGCGCTCGTTGAGCTCGTCGGTGCCCATGGTGAGCAGACCGGGACACTTTATACGGTCCTCGCGTTCTTCGGCGGCATGCTGTTGATCGCCTTGATCGACAAGTTCATCCCGTCTCCCGAGAACCCGCATGAAGTCAAATTCGTCGAGACGATGCAAAACGACCCGTCGTCCCAAGAACTCGCGACGACGGCGACCGAACGCGTCCCATTGAATCACGAGACGAAACAGCGGCTTCATAAGATGGGAATCTTCATGGCACTCGCCATCACCATCCATAACTTCCCGGAAGGTTTGGCCACGTTCATCTCGGCTCTCGATGACCCGGCCGTCGGTTTAGCGATCGCCATCGCTATCGCACTGCACAACATTCCGGAAGGGATCGCCGTCTCGGTCCCGATTTACTACGCGACCGGCTCTCGGAAGAAGGCGCTGAAACTGTCCTTCTTATCCGGACTCGCCGAACCTCTCGGCGCGGCCGTCGGCTTCCTGTTGTTGATGCCGTTCTTGAGCGACACGGTGTTCGGAATCATCTTCGCGGCTGTCGGCGGCATCATGGTGTTCATCTCGCTTGATGAATTGCTCCCAGCCGCCCGTGAATACGGACGGGCCCACCATGCGGTGTACGGCATGGTCGCCGGTATGATGGTCATGGCAGCCAGTCTGATTTTGTTAATGTAACCGAAACAGCGTCCCCTCGATTGTCGAGGAGACGCTGTTTTTATGCCTTGAATAAGTGGACGAGGTCTTTCAACTCGACCGACATATGACTCATCGTCTCGGCGATGCCGTTGATTTCTTGAATCGCGGCGAGTTGCTCTTCGACGTTCGCGCCCGCCTCTTCGACGCTTCGTTGCGTTGAGACGGCGTTCGTTGACATATCTTCGACCGAGACGGCGACCTCGGTCGTGTTCGCACTTACTTCTTCTGTCGCTGCCGCAATCTCACTCATTTGACGGGACGTCTCTTGAATGACGGTGACGATTTCACGGAACGCACCGGCGACTTCGCCCATTTGGATCACACCGCTTGTCACATGCTGGCTCGTGACATCGAACGCCGCCTCGACTTCCGACGTGTCGCGCTGAATATCGACGACGACCGCTTGAATCTGTTTTGCCGACTGTTTCGATTCTTCGGCCAGTTTTCTGACCTCGGCCGCGACGACGGCAAACCCTTTGCCGTGTTCCCCGGCCCGAGCCGCTTCAATCGCCGCGTTCAAGGCGAGCAGGTTCGTCTGTTCCGTGATGGCCGTGATGGAACGAGTGATTTTCTCAATCTCGAGCGATTGATTCGATAAGCGCTCGACCATCTGTTGCGTCAAGTCGTTCGCTTGTTGAATCTCCCGCATCTGCTGCTCGGCCAACTGAATTGTCTCCAGTCCCCCACTCGCCGCTTCGAGTGTATGAATCGTCTGCTCGTTCACGCCTTGCGAGGCAGCGGCGATTTGGTTCAAGCCGACGACGGCTTGATTGACGCCGGACGTCCCTTCTTCGGCCCGTTTCGCCGACACTTGGGCGGCAAGGTTCATCTGTTCAAATAGACCGGCTACACCTTGCGTCGTCGTGGCGACGTGGTCCGTGCTGGCATACAGTTCTTCCGAGTAGGCCGTCACTTTGTCTGAGGCCGCCCCGACTTGACGAATCAAGCCGACAAGGTTGCGTTTCATATCGTTGAACGCCGTGACGAGGTCACCGAGCTCATCGTTCGAACCGACCTCGATATCACCCCCGGTCAAATCACCTTCGGCGACGACGCGCGCTTCGTTCACGAGTCGATTGATCGGCTTCAAGAACAACTTTTGGAGTGCTACTAATGAAAGTAGACCGACAGCGACGCCGATGATGCTGATGACAACCATCCAGATGATCGACTGCCCGGCACTCGCCTGGACCGCTTCCGACTCAGCTGCGAGCGCTTCGCCTTGATACGTGACGAGGTCGGTCACCGTCATCCGGACGCGATCCGTCGTCGGTGTCACGCTCGTATTGAGCACCGTCTTGTATCCGATCTCGTCTTGTTGTTGACGGAGGTCGATGACGCGCGCCATTTCCGTGTCGAGATGTTGATTGAACTTCTCAAGATCACCGATCCAGGCGATGACTTTCGAATCTGACGACGACTGCTTGAGCGTATCCATCAGTTCGTCACGTTTTGTCTGCGCCGCTTCGAGACTAATCAGTGTCTTCGGGTTCGAGACGAGCAGATAGTAGTTCAAATAACGCTCGGCATCGGTCACGGTCAACGCCAAATCTTCGGCGACGAGCATATCTTGGAGCCGCTCGTTCAAGACGCGGTCATACTCTGACGTCGCATTCTGTAATTGATACGAGCCGAGCGCACCGACGATCAATAAGGCGATCAGTGTCGGCACGAGCGCCATCGCCATCTTACGGCGCATCGACGAGCGTCCTTTCACGCGGTCAGGGCGACGTCGTACCTTCCAATTTTTGAGTGGGCGTAGCAATCGTTTCACATCCATGTCTTCTTCTCCTTCTTTCCAATTCTTCTCAACTTGACGATAATGCAAACGTTTTCACGATTCAATTTGATTTTTGGAAATAAGGTGGATGATTCGTCGGATTGACGAAGTTTGTCAAAAATAAATCATTTTTCAAAGTATGACAAAAAAAAGACGCCTGACCAGGGATGGTCAGGCGTGGTTTGGTTACTCAGCGAATGATGAGTTGCCTTTTTTCGTCACTTCAGCAATCGCACTGCGATTGAACTTGAGGAGTGACTGGTCACATTTCAATGTGACTTGTGTGTCTTCGATTTGGTGGACGACGCCGTGAAGGCCGCCGATTGTTACGACGTGATCCCCACGCTCAAGCGCGTTTTGCATCGATTGTACTTCCTTCTGACGTTTCGTCTGCGGACGGATCAACAAGAAGTAGAACACGACGAAAATAAGGATCATCGGTAATAGTGCTACGAGAGTTTCCATGCGTAAAATTCACCCTTTCCTTCAATATCAGGTTCATTATACCGTGAAACTGAAACGTTGTCACATAATCGCTGTCAGAACAATTAGAAATTCTTGGCGTTTGGTTTGTTATACCCATATTCTTCGAAAAACTCTTCCTTGAAGTCCAAAAGACGGTCTTCGCGGATGGCTTGACGTACTTGACTCATCAAGTTCACGAGGAAGTGAAGGTTGTGTGTCGAACAGAGGTGGAGACCGAACATCTCGTCGGCACGAATCAAGTGGTGGACGTACGCACGTGAATAGTTCTTACACGTGTAGCAGTCGCACTTCTCGTCGATTGGGCCGAAGTCCGTCTTATGTTTCGCATGTTTGATCGTGACACGGCCTTTCGATGTCATGAGCGTCCCGTTGCGGGCGATTCGGGTCGGCAAGACGCAGTCGAACATGTCGATGCCGCGAATCGAGCCTTCAATCAACGCATCCGGTGAACCGACGCCCATCAAGTAGCGCGGCTTGTTCTCCGGCATGAACGGTGTCGTGAACTCGAGCGCGCGGTACATGACGTCTTTCGGTTCGCCGACCGATAATCCACCGACAGCATAACCTGGGAAATCAAGCGAGACGAGGTCGGCCGCACTTTGACGACGGAGATCTTCGTACTCGCCGCCTTGGATGATACCGAACAATGCCTGGTCTTCCGGACGTTCGTGTGCCGCGAGGCAACGCTCAGCCCAACGGCTCGTCCGCTCGACCGACTTCTTCATGTACTCATGTGTCGCCGGGAACGGCGGGCACTCGTCGAACGCCATCATAATATCCGAACCGAGCGCGTTTTGAATCTCCATCGCTTTCTCCGGTGACAAGAACAACTTGTCGCCGTTCAAGTGGTTGCGGAAATGGACGCCTTCTTCTTGGATGTTGCGCAGGTCGGCGAGCGAGAAGACTTGGAAGCCGCCCGAGTCTGTCAAAATCGCGCCGTCCCAGTTCATGAACTTATGAAGGCCTCCGGCTTGTTTGACGACTTCGTGTCCTGGACGAATCCAAAGGTGATACGTGTTCGAGAGGATGATGTTCGCTCCCATCGCCTTGACTTGTTCCGGGGCCATCGTCTTGACGGTCGCCTGCGTGCCGACCGGCATGAAGACAGGTGTCTCGAACGAGCCGTGCGGCGTATGGACGATTCCGTGCCGCGCTCCCGTCTGTTTACATGTGTGGATATGTTCGTATGTGACTGCGTGTTTGGTCATTTGTTCTCTTCCTTCCTCGTGATGAGCATCGCGTCTCCAAAGCTGAAGAAGCGGTAACGTTCTTGTACCGCCGTGCGGTACGCGTTCAAAATGATGTCGCGCGACGCGAACGCCGAGACGAGCATGACGAGTGTCGACTTCGGCAGATGGAAGTTCGTGATCAGTCCATCAATCGCCTTCAACTCGACGCCTGGGTAGATAAAGATGTCCGTCCAGCCCGATGACTCGACGAAATCCCCATGGTCGCGCACGATCGTCTCGAGCGTCCGGGTCGATGTCGTCCCAACTGCGAAGACGCGTCCGTTATTTGCACGGATGTCACGGAGCGCCTCGGCCGAAGCGGCCGACAGCTCGAAATACTCACTGTGCATCGTGTGTTCTTCAATCGTATCCGCCGTGACGGGACGGAACGTACCGAGCCCGACGTGGAGCGTGAGCGGAATCAACTTGACGCCTTTCGCCTCTGCCGCTGCGAGCAGTTCTTCCGTGAAGTGAAGACCTGCCGTCGGTGCGGCCGCACTCCCGCGTTCACGGGCGTACACCGTCTGATAACGGTCTTGGTCGTCGAGCTGTTCACGGATGTAGGGCGGGAGCGGCATCGTGCCGAGCTCATCTAAAATCTCATAGAAGATACCGTCGTAATCGAACTTGAAGCGGCGTCCCCCTTCCGGCAGCTCTTCGACACATTCGGCCCGGAGCAATCCGTTGCCGAACTCGACGATGGCGCCGACGCGGACTTTTTTCGCCGGTTTGACGAGCGCTTCCCAGACATCATCTTCCGTCTGCTTCAAAAGAAGAAGCTCGACTTTCCCGCCCGTCTCTTGCTTCGCCCCGAACAGTCGAGCCGGGAGCACGCGCGAGTCGTTGACGACGAGGGCGTCGCCTGCCTGCAAATAGTCGAGCACGTCGCGGAAGTGACGATGCTCGATGTCGCCCGTGTCGCGGTCGAGGACGAGCAGTCGTGAGCTCGTCCGATCGAGGAGCGGTACTTGGGCGATCAGTTCTTCCGGTAAGTCAAAATCATAATCGTTTACTTTCAATTGAATGTCTTGCATATCGTTTACTCCTCTTCATAGCCAAAATGCGTCTTTGCGTACTGGGTGATCATGCGGCCGCGCGGCGTCCGTTGCAGGAAACCTTGCTGCAACAAATACGGCTCATACACGTCCTCGATCGTCTGGGCATCTTCCCCGATCGTCGCGGCAAGCGTCTCGAGCCCGACCGGTCCACCGCCGAACCGTTCAACCATCGCCCGTAAGAGCCGGTGGTCGACTTCATCGAGCCCGAGGGCGTCGACGTGTAACCGGTCGAGCGCGTCTGAGGCAAGCACCGGATCGATTTCTTTCGTTCCTGCCACTTGGGCGAAATCACGAACCCGGCGTAACAGCCGGTTGGCAATCCGCGGCGTGCCGCGTGCACGTTTCGCGATGGCACCGCTCGCCTCTGGTGAAATCGACAGGCGGAACAGTTGGGCCGTCCGACTGACGATGGCGGCGAGCTCATGCGTCTCGTAGTATTCGAGCTTTAACGTGACACCAAAGCGGTCACGGAGCGGGGCCGACAACATGCCGGCCCGCGTCGTCGCGCCGACGAGCGTGAACGGTGGCAAGTCGATGCGGACGCTTCGTGCCATCTCGCCTTGTCCGTAGACGATGTCGAGACAGTAGTCCTCCATCGCCGGATAGAGAATCTCTTCAATCGTGCGGCTCAAGCGATGAATCTCATCGATGAACAGAACATCGCCCGGTTCAAGCGTCGAGAGGATTGCGGCGAGGTCACCCGGGCGTTCGATGGCCGGGCCGGCCGTCGTCTTGATGCCGACACCCATCTCGTTGGCGATGATTTGGGCGAGTGTCGTCTTTCCGAGTCCCGGGGGACCGTATAGGAGGACGTGGTCGAGTGTTTCGCTGCGGAGCTTCGCGGCTTGGATGAAGATCGACAAGTTGCCTTTCGCCTTCTCCTGTCCGATATATTGCTCGAACTTTTGCGGACGCAAGCTCCACTCTTCAGAGTCTTCATATTGTTGATGGGATTGTGACAACAATCGTTCGTCCATGGTCTCCTCCTTATTTCAATAGCAATTGCAGGGCGCGCTTTATGTAAGCGTCTGTCGTCAATATTTCTGAATTCAGTTCCTTGCGGACACGGGTGATCTCACGCTCTGAGTAACCGAGCGCAACGAGCGCTTCGCACGCCTCGTCTAGTTCGGACGCGCCTTGGGCGAACAGTCCGGTGTTCGGTACATAATCCGGGGCGAGCTCGGACAGCTTGCCTTTCAAGTCGAGCGCCATCTGTTTCGCCGTCTTCTTGCCGACACCTGGGAACTTCATCAAATACTTCTCGTTCTCAGTCTCGATTGCGTCGATGAGCGCATCCATATCGCCCGAGGCGACGATGGCGAGTGCGCCTTTCGGTCCGATCCCGTTGACGCCGAGCAATTTATTGAACAGTTCGCGTTCGCGACGTGAACGGAAACCGTACAGCGTCTGTTGATCTTCGCGCACGTAATGGTGCGTAAACACGATTACATGTTCGTCTTGTTCACGATAAAAAAACGGGTTAGGCACATGTACTTTGTAGCCGACGCCCGAAACATCCAACGTTATATATTCCGCGCACACATAGGCGACGGAGCCTTTTACGAATTCAATCACGGTCATATCTCCTCTTCATGGGAAAACTGCATTCATTGTACCATAACCGTCGCCACGAAAAAAGGACAGGCGATTGCCTGTCCTTAGCGTGCGAGCATCCGCTCGAGGGCGAGTGTCGCCCACTTTGTCGTCTCTTCGTCGACACGAATAATATTGACGGGATCGGTCTCGAGTGACTCGAGTGCCCAGAGCAAATGAGGCAAATCGATTCGGTTCATCGTCAAGCACGGGCACATGTACGGGTTGAGCGAATTAATGTCGAGCTCAGGGTGCGTCACCGCAAGTCGATTGACCAAGTTCATCTCGGTGCCGACGGCCCACTTCGTCCCCAGCGCGCTCGCCTCAATCTGGTCGATGATATAGGATGTCGACCCGGCCTCGTCCGCCGCCTGCACGACATCGAACGTGCACTCGGGATGGACGATGATGCGTCGTTCCGGGTCGTTCTTCCGTAACGCCTCGATTTGGGCGACGTTGAACTTCTCATGGACCGAGCAATGCCCTTTCCATAGAATGACGCGGACGTCCTCAATATCGCCTTCATAGACGAGTCGTTCCCGGAGCGGGTCCCAGACGGCCATCGCCTCGAGCGGCACGCCCAAGTCATATGCCGTATTGCGTCCGAGATGCTGGTCCGGTAAGAACAAGATCCGTTCGCCCGCTTCGAGTGCCCAACGCACGATGTCATGGGCATTGGACGACGTGACCGTCGCCCCGCCATGTTTGCCGACGAATGCCTTGATGGCCGCTGTCGAGTTGACGTATGTGATCGGGACGATACTGTCGCCGAACGTGTCCGTCAATTCTTCCCATGCTATTTCTGTTTGATCGATATCAGCCATGTCGGCCATCGAACACCCGGCCCGCATATCCGGCAAGATGACGAGCTGGTCGTCACGCGTCAACATGTCAGCCGTCTCGGCCATGAAGTGGACGCCGCAAAAGACGATGAATTCGGCCTCGTTCATCTGTTCGGCGAGCCGTGCGAGCTGGAGCGAATCTCCGGTCGCGTCCGCGAACTGGACGACCTCGTCCTTTTGATAATGGTGGGCCGGTAAAAACAGGCGGCTGCCGAGCCGTGCTTTAATGGCTTCAATCCGTTGTTCCATCTGTTCAACCGTCAAGTCAGCGTATAGCGCTGGCATCGTTCCGAGTAACTGCATGTTTGATTCCTCCTACGAGATTTAAACTACAATCGAGCGCCGTCACCGAATGGGTCAACTGCCCGATTGAGATGACGTCGACGCCCGTACCGCGATACGAGGCGATCGTCTCGACCGTGATGCCGCCTGACGCCTCCGTCTTGATATGACTTGGGACGAGCGCGCGCCACGCTTTCAGTTCTTCTGGCGTCCGGTTGTCGAACATGATGATGTCGGCGTCCGCCTTGATCGCCTCATGCAACTGTTCGAGCGTCTCGACCTCGACTTCAATCGGCGTCGTGTGGCCAGCAAGCATTCGGGCCCGGGCGACCGCGTTCGTAATTCCACCGAGTGCCGTGATGTGGTTGTCTTTAATCATGACGGCATCGTCGAGCCGGAGCCGGTGGTTCTTCCCACCACCCGAACGGACGGCATGCTTCTCGAGCATGCGGAGTCCAGGGGTCGTCTTGCGCGTATCCGTGACGGCAATCGCCGGGTCATTGAGCTGTTCGACGCAGCGCCGCGTCATCGTGGCGATCCCACTCAAATGTTGGATGAGGTTCAACAGCACCCGTTCCGTCTCGAGGAGCGTCCGTGTCTTGCCCCGCAACGTGAACAGTTCATCTCCAATCGAGACGACCGTGCCGTCGGGTTGGCATGACTCGACGACGAGCCGTTGCATCTGGGCCAGCTCCAGGACGACATCCATGCCACAGAACACCCCATCCATTTTGGCGGTGACCGTGGCGAATGACGTCTCGCGCTGATCGATCAGTCCGCTCGAGATATCGCCAAAGCCGATGTCCTCATGTAGAAATGCCGTCAGCTGTTCGCGCAAAGCAATCTTGTTCATAACCATCCTCCGTCCTTATCATGGCACGAGCCAAAAGCCGTGCCGCTTCTATACTCAATGTCTGTTCACTTAATTGTCTTGTCACGTGTTTCGTCCGTGGCAGTTGTTGGGTATTTTCTAAGAAACTTACGATTTTGCCGAGTTGCGGCGAGATTGTCAGCCATTCCCCAATCTGTTGCCGATAGCGGCCGAACAGATCATCTGAAACCTCAAATACGGTCGTCTCGTTCACCGTGAACGGCTTCTCCTCCAAAGTCATCGTCGCCGCCACCCGCTTCCCGAACACCCAGCATTCAAGTAACGAGTTTGACGCGAGTCGATTCTTCCCATGGACGCCCGTATCGGCGACCTCCCCGACCGCATATAGTCCCGCTACCTTGGTTCGTCCATAGGCGTCGACGTCGACACCGCCCATGTGGAAATGTAGTCCCGGCCGGACCGGGATGCGCCGGATGTCGATGCCGTGCGCGTCACATGTCGCCACCAGTTTCGGGAACCGCTCATCGAGCCGTTCGACACGACTCGTATCCAAGTACACCGGTCCGACATGGTTCGTGAGCGTTCGTGCGACCTCATCCCTCGGGGCGAGGCTACCGAGCGGGTGTTGTCCCATCACATGGTTCCCGGACGTATCGACGAGCGTGGCTCCCGCCCCGCGTAGCGCTTCGGTCACGAGATGGGGTGAATCGACTGCGAGTAGCGTCGGATGAAACTGAATCCGAGACAAGTTCGTGAGCCGAGCCCCGACCGATTCTGCCAAGACGAGCCCGTCTCCTGTGACCGAGCGACAGTTCGACGTCCAGTCAATCAGTCCGCCGATGCCACCGGTCGCGAGGACGACGGCCCCGGCCTGAACGTGGAGGCGCGTCTCACCGTTGAAGCCGGTCGCCCCGCTCACACGGCCATCGCTTTTCGTCAACGTATCGATCAGGACATGCTCCATGACGGTCACATTGTCAGGCAGTTGACGCCGCAGCGTCGCCATCACGTGCCGTCCCGTCTCATCGCCACCGACGTGAAAGATTCGATTCATGCCATGGGCACCTTCCCGACCGACCGCGTAGCCAGTCGCGTCGCGATCGAAGACGACGCCGAACCGCTCCAGCTCTTGAATCGCCGTCCGCCCTTCCTCGACGAGTGTATAAACACGGTCGGGTACGGCCGCAAGTTTCGAGGCGACGAGCGTATCCCGCTCATGGTCGACGCTCGACGGTTCCAAGTACGAGCTCGCGATTCCGCCTTGAGCCAAGTCCGAGTTCGCACTCGTCACTTCATGCTTGGCGACGAGCAGGACGTTCAACGTCCGGGGCAGATGGAGGGCGACCGTCACAGCGGCCAAACCGGCCCCGATAATCAACACATCGACCCGTTCAAACTGTAAAGACATCTGTATATCACCTGTTTTTCATATGTAATGTTGACTTGTAAACTAGTTTCGCATAATTTTGTGAAGAAGACAACATAAGAAAAGGGGAACTTTACGATGAACCGTTACTTTGATTATGCGGCGACGCACCCGATGACAAAATCCGCCCTCGACCATTACGTCGCCATGGCGCGGAGCGTATACGGTAATCCGTCTTCCCTCCACACGCACGGATATATGGCCGAAGATTACTTGACCGAGGCAAGGCGTTTGGTGAAGCAGGCTCTCGGGCTCGACATGCTCCGCGGGAAGTTGCTCTTCACCGGCAGCGGCTCGGAGAGCAACTATATCGCGCTAACGAGTCTCCGTAAGCGCATGAAAGGCAGTGAAGTCATCACGTCGTGGCAAGAGCACGACTCGGTCGCTCTCCTTCTCGACGAATGGGAAGCGGAAGGCGTGACCGTCCATCGGCTGAAACTAAAAGACGGTCGCTTCGACCAAGAGACGTTCACGCGTCTGCTCGACCGTGATATCGGGCTCGTGACGTTCCAGCACGTCAACTCCGATACCGGATGGACGCTGCCGCTCCACAACATCCTCTGCCAATTGAAATATAAGAAAGTGTTGCTCCACATCGACGGCGTCCAGGCGCTCGGCAAGATTCCTGTCTCGGTCGACGGGATTGACGCCTATTCGTTCAGCGCCCATAAGGTCGGCGGTCCAAAAGGCGTCGGCGGCCTCTATATGGAACGGCTGTTGCCACCGCCCTATTATCCGGGACACCATCAGTACGGCATTCGTCCCGGCACGATTGACGTCCCCGGCATCTGTGCGTTTGTTAAAGCGTTCACCGATCGGCACGAGGCACGGACACGTCATGAAAGAAATTTCTTGGCGTTTCGTGCTATCTTGAAAGAGAAGACATCGTCTTACGTGGACTGGCTCGAGTTCGACCAGCAGAGTCCCGCCATCTTCTCGTTCGTCTCGAATCAGCGGGACGGACAATGGTGGATGACCGAACTCGACGGGCTCGGCTTCCAAGTCTCGGCAGGCTCGGCCTGTCGGGCCGGCCAGAACGGACCGAACCGGATGCTCGAGTCACTCGGCTATGAGACGTGCGCCTGCCACGGCCTCGTCCGCATTTCCTTCGGTGAAGACACGACCGTCGAAGCCACGACGGCACTCGCCGAAGCCATCGTCACTTTAGCAAGGAGAGTCGGATCTTATGAACAAACGCTTAGCCGGTGAAGAACGCCGGCGCACATTATTGGAAATGATTGAACAGAGTTCCGAGCCAATCACCGGCTCCGAACTCGCCCGCCGTGTCGCCGTCAGCCGACAAGTCGTCGTCCAAGACTTGTCGCTCTTGAAGGCGAAGGGCCATCAAATCGTCGCGACCGCCCGTGGATACGTCTATCTACCGGGCGAGTCGTCACCGTCCGCCTACACCCGTAAAATCGTCTGTCGTCACGAGGCCGAGGCCATGGAGGCCGAAATGAACGCCATCGTCGACGAAGGCGTCACGATTCGGGACGTCATCATCGATCATCCGGTCTACGGTTCGTTGACGGGCCAGTTGATGGTGAAGAGCCGTCGCGACGTCCGTGCTTTCCTCGAACGGGTCGAGGCGAACCAGGCCGCCCCACTTTCGCATTTGACGGGTGGCTTGCATATCCACACGCTCGAGGCCGATAGCGAAGATGCCATCGATGCCGCCGTCTCGGAACTCGAGCGGCTCGGCGTCCTTGTCTCCGAGCTCGACTAAGATGTCACAAATACGTGACATCTTTTCTTTTGCTTTCGGTCCATGTCCGTTATACTGATGGATGGAACAAAGACCGTACAAAATTTGGAAAGGAGGGAACGGTCATGTGGCATTTCTTTGAACAACTGTTGCTCGGCTGCGGCGTCTTCAGCGTCCCGCTCGGTATCTTCATCCAATTCATCCCGAATGAGCTCGTGCTCGCCTACGGTGGCCACTTGATCGGTTCTCTCGACGTCTCGTTCCTGCTCGTCTTCCTCCTCGCGTGGTCGGCGTTCGTCCTCAGTCAAATCGTTCTCTATTGGATTGGCCGTTACGGCGGTCGTCCTGTCGCCCTTCGGCTCTACAAGTCATTTCGCATCAGTGAGGCGAAGCAACAACGCGCCGAGACATGGTTCGATACGTATGGCGCCTGGATCGTCTGTCTGAGCGTCATTTGGCGCCAGCTGTTCGCCGTCAGCGCCGGCGTCATGCGCTTGTCGTTCCGGAAATTTTTGACGGTGACCGTCGTCGTCTTCGCCGTCTGGTCGTTCGTGTTCGTCAAACTCGGGATGATGCTTGGTAGCAATTGGCGTCATATCGGCGAAGTCACGCACGGGTTCTTGCCGTACGTCGGCACCGCCATCGGACTATATGTCCTCATCCGCTATATCCGCGCGAATCCGCGTCTATTTAAAAAGTCAGCCTGAGCAGATTCGCTCGAGCTGACTTTTTTGAATAGAGGGAAAAACGAATAGAGTACCGAATTAAGAATAGTGAGGAAAGCGTTTTTTTCTCGGAATAGAGACAGCCACCTTCAAAGGAGGAATTACCATGTTCCATCGTCGAAAAACGTACACCATCCGTCCTGAACGCTTAGATGAATTCACCGAGTTTTTCCATACATACCTGTATCCGATACAGGTATCGCACGGCGCCCGTCTCGTCGGTCGTTGGGTGACCGAAGACAAGGACGAGGTCATGGCCCTCTGGGAATATCGTGACCGCGAGCATTACGAACAAGTCGAACGCGATTACCGCTCAAGCAGCCTACGCCGCGAGGCGATGAAGAAGCGGGCCCGTCTCGGCAAAGATTTATATATCAAGTCGAGCGAGGAGTTCATGATGCCGACCGGTCACTACACACCACCGCGCACCATCGTCTCCGTGACGGCCTACGTCACGAACGCCGACGGCGAGGTGCTCCTCGTTCAGAACACGCACCGGAACGATACGTATGAGATGCCGGGCGGACAAGTCGAGGAACATGAATCGATTGTCGACGCCGTGCATCGCGAAGTAAAAGAAGAGACCGGGATTGAGATCGAGGTCGACGGGATCACCGGCATCTATCAAAACGTATCCTCACGCGTACTCTGTGTCACGTTCCGCGCGCGCTACGTCTCGGGCGACCTGCAACCGCAGGAAGGCGAGACGCAAGAAGTCGGCTTCTTCAAGGTCGACGCCTCGAACGTCGGCGACTATATCAAGCGCGATCATTTCCAGATGCGCCTGCTTGATGCGATCGACCCGACGTATATGCCGCACGCCATCTATAAAGTACGTCCATACGAGCTGCTCGAACGCGTCGAGCGCCATCATACTGTATAAACAAAAGGAGGGACCGCCGGTTGGCGATCCCTCCTTTGTTCGTTTACGCTTGTTCCGCCGCTTCGGATTGACCCGTTTCGACGAGCAATTTGCGAATCCGACGCTTTTCGACGTGGAGAACGGTGAACGTCATGTCTTCATACGTGACACGCGCACCTTTCTCTGGAATGTCTCCTAACAGTTCGACGATCCAACCACCCATCGTGTTGGCATCTACTTCAGGTTCTTTAATTCCCATCTCATCTGCAAACTCATCGACATCCATGTCGGCCATACACTCGTAGACGCCATCACGGAGTCTTTTGAGATAGACGATTGACTCATCGTGCTCATCCCAAATGTCTCCGACGAGCTCCTCAAGCATGTCTTCGAGTGTGATGAGGCCGGCCGTCCCACCGAACTCGTCGAGGACGATCGCCATGTGCGATTGTTTTTGCTGAAGGACTGGGAGCAGTTCAATTAATTTTGTCTGCGGTGATACGTATGTGAGCGGACGAATGAGCGAACGAACGTCCGTCACTTCATCCCGCATCATCGAACGAAGGAAATCACGTTCTGACAACACCCCGATGACGTTGTCAATCGAGTCTTTATATACCGGTAGACGAGAATGCCCACCGCTAAAGATCGTGTCTTTGATTTCTTCGAGCGTATCGTCGATGTCGACGGCGAGGATATCAATCCGCGGCGTCAACACATCGTCGACAGTGATGTCGTTGAAGGCGAAGGCGCTATGCACGAGTTCCGCTTCGGTCTCGCCGAGCACCCCTTCTTCTTCTCCCATATCAACGAGCACTTTCAACTCTTCTTCCGTCACCGACGGTTCTTTTTCGTTCATCCCGATCATCCGGAGTACCAACTTCTTCAAGCCAGTGAAAATCATCGTCACCGGTTTCAAGATTTTGACGAGGAACAGCAAGATGCCGCTGATGAGAAGCGAATACTTCTCGGCGAACTCTTTCGCGAGCGACTTCGGTAAAATCTCACCGAAGATCAAGATGATGACGGTCGTCGCGAACGTCGAGATGACGAGGCCGGTCCCGCCCGAGTAAATACTCGTGGCGATGGCTGTCGAGACGGTCGCTGCCCCGATGTTGACGATGTTGTTCCCGACGAGAATCGTCGAGAGCGTATCGTCGAAGCGGTCGACGAGGTGAAGGACGCGCTTGGCGCCCTTGTCCCCATCTTCCGACATACGAATCATCCGGACACGGTTCACGCTCGAGAGCGCGGTCTCGGCAGAAGAGAAAAAGGCTGACAACATAACTAAAACTACATAAAGAATTAAACTAGACGAGGGCACAGGGTCCACGTTTACTTCACACTCCATTTCCTAATTAAAAAGATTATTCGACGAATTCGAATTCAAAGTCCAAGATGGCGACGACGCTGCCGTCTTCGGCACCTAACTTGCGAAGGTCGTCATCGACGCCCATTTGACGCATTTGACGCGCAAAGCGCTTGATTGATTCGTCGTGATCGAAGTTCGTCATCTTGAAGAGCTTCTCGATACGAGGCCCTGTGATCACGAAGCGTTCGTATTCATCAATATGAATCTGATACCCCTTCTCTTCCTTCTCGTAACGATAAACGACACGTGGTGTGGCCGTCTTCTCTTCGAGCTCTTCGAGTGGGAACTCAGGTGTCGAGTCTACAAGGTTAGCTACTTCGATGAGCAGGTTGCGAAGTCCTTCTTTGGCGAGTGCCGAGATCGGGAAGACTTTGACGTCGTCTCCGATTTTCTTTTGGAACTCTTCAAGTAATTCCGGCGCATCCGGCATGTCCATCTTGTTGGCGACAACGATTTGCGGACGCTCGAGGAGACGTAAGTTGTACGACTCGAGCTCGCGGTTGATCGTCGTGTAGTCTTCGAACGGGTCGCGCCCTTCCATGCCGCTCATATCGATCATGTGGACGATGACTTTCGTCCGCTCGATGTGACGCAAGAATTGGTGACCGAGGCCGACGCCTTGGCTCGCCCCTTCGATGAGTCCAGGAAGGTCGGCCATGACGAAGTCACGGTCGTCTGCCGTCTTGACGACACCGAGGTTCGGTGTGATCGTCGTGAAGTGATACGCGCCGATTTTCGGGCGTGCCGACGAGACGACTGACAAGAGCGTCGATTTCCCGACTGACGGGAATCCGACAAGACCGACGTCAGCGAGCAATTTCAACTCAAGACGCAATTCACGCTCTTGACCTGGCTCCCCGTTCTCGGCAATCTCTGGTGCCGGGTTAGATGGCGTCGCAAAACGACAGTTCCCGCGGCCCCCACGTCCACCTTTGGCGATCGTGGCCCGTTGGCCGTGCTCGGTAAGGTCGGCGATGACCGTATCTGTTTGTGCATCGAACACGATCGTACCTGGTGGGACTTTGACGACGAGCGGCTTCGCTTTTCGTCCGTGCATGCCTTTCGACATCCCTTTTTCACCGTCATGGGCGATGAACTTTTTCGAGAATCGGAAATCAACGAGTGTACGTAATCCCTCTTCTACTTCAAAGACGACGTCACCACCGTGACCTCCGTCTCCTCCTGCTGGTCCACCGTCTGGAACATACTTCTCGCGGCGGAACGCAACCATCCCTTTACCGCCGTCTCCAGCTTTTACAAAAATATTAACCTGATCGACAAACATTTAATTCCCCTCCTTTATAACGAACGTAGAACATTCTACTGTTTGCTCGTACACTTCATCTGACGTGAACACGTCGTCCGGTACGTGACCGAAGACGCGGACCATCAGTCCGTCCGTGAACGTCACATGAATCGGTCCATCCGTTCCTGACAGAAGACGGACAAGCTTGTCCGCCACGCGCGCGTCGTCTAGCGACACGCGGTCGGCCGATACCTTATAGGTCAACCGCCCTTCCCAGTTCGCTTGCATGAGGACGAGACTCGTCGTCGGCATGTCCAAGCGAATGAGCGCACTCTCCTCGTCGGCGTGCTGACGATATCGCTCGTACAGCTCCTCAAGTTTTTCAGGCTCGAGCGCCGCGTACAAGGAGATCATCTGAAGCCGATTCATCCATTCGTGACGGACGGTCGATAATAGTTTCAGTGCTGCTTGTGAGTTCATGAAATCCTCTCCTAGTAAAACTAGTAAAAAAGACTCTAACCAAATAAGTGGCTAGAGTCTTCTGCGTGGTTCTACTTACGCAACTGGGTAAACGCTCACTTGTTTCTTGTCGCGACCAAGACGCTCGAAGCGTACTACGCCGTCAACTTTTGCAAACAATGTGTCGTCGCCACCACGGCCGACGTTTTCACCTGGGTGAATTTTCGTACCGCGTTGACGGTAGAGAATCGATCCAGCTGAAACAGTCTGTCCGTCAGCGCGTTTAGCGCCGAGGCGTTTCGAAATCGAGTCACGACCGTTTTTAGTCGATCCTACTCCCTTTTTCGATGCGAAGAACTGAAGGTTCAATTGTAACATGAGGTCCACCTCCTATTGTTCAATTTGGATATAATCACCGTAACTATGGGCGATCGTGTCTAGTTGCACGAGCATCCCTTCTAATAACAGTTGGGTGCGAGTCATGTCCTCCGGTGATACGTCAGGATATGTCTCGACATAAAAGTAGCCACCCTCTGTTTTGTCTGCCATTTCTACAAGAAGCGATTGACCGGCAAGTACCTCGACAGCATTATATGCCCCAAAGATGATGGCAGAAACGCCGGCACAGACCAAATCAGAACCGGGTTCAGCAAAGTTGGCGTGACCTGTCACTTCAACGGAACGAATCGACTTCGTCTCGTCTCGTCTGACCATTACTCGAATCATAGCTTACGCTTCGATTTTCTCGATGCGAACTTTCGTGTAAGGCTGACGGTGACCTTGCTTACGACGGTAGTTTTTCTTAGCTTTCATTTTGAAGACAGTGATCTTCTTCGCGCGACCGTGTTTAACGACAGTTGCTACGACTTTAGCGCCCTCTACGAGTGGAGCTCCGACTTTAACATCGTCACCACCAACGAAAAGAACTTCACCGAATTCTACAGTACCCTCGACATCAGCATCGAGTTTTTCGATGTAGATCTCTTGACCTGCTTCAACTTTGATTTGCTTACCACCAGTTTTGATGATTGCGTACATATACGTGCACCTCCTTATTAAACTCAGACTCGCCATCCAGGGCAGGGCGAAACCATTTCAACCCGTTCTGTGCGGTTGTAGCCATTTGGGTGCTTCCAAACGAACTAACGTTATAGATAATACCACTCTCGTTCAATCGTTGTCAATGACGAGATACGAAATTCTGACATTCCTCGAGCGTCCCGTAGAACGCCACTTCCGGTTCTCCGTCGACGAGCAAGACCGTGCAGTCAAAACCATCCCACGACGCGTCATGCCACTTGCTCGGGAGTGTCACGACGACACCCCCGGCTTGAGGCGCGAGCTCCATCAGCGTCCGCTCCAGCTGCGAGAAGACGGCAAGCTTCGACGGGTTACCGTTATAGGTCATCCGGTCTTGCATCGAACGTCCGGTCCGTTCTCGCGACAGCTCGAACAAACCCATGCGCGTGAAGCCGTACACTTCGACACGGCGCGGATCGCGGGCACCGAGCTCTTTCATCTTCTTCAAGAGCCGGGCTTGTCCATCCTTTGACCCCCTCAAGAAGTCGATGACGACCATACCGCCGATATTGCGTAACCGGAGCTGTTCCATGACGGCGTAGAGCGCGGCCTCGTTAATCGTGTCGGCGGCGCGACCCTTGTCTTTGACAGCGATGTTCTTGCCGCTGTTGACATCGATGACGGTCATCGTCTCGACTTGTTCAATCAAGACGTACGAACCGCCTTCGAGCCAGACGACACGCTGGCCCAGCTTCTCGATTGCCCCGTCGAGCCGGACCGCTTCTTTCATCCGGCCTTTGCCGATATGACGCTCGACGTTGACCTCGAGCCGCGTCAACCGGTCTTGCGCTTCCTTGTCATTCAACATGACCGATTCGACCGCATGGCGTCGCACGAACTGTTCGCACAACAGCTCATCCTGTCCCCCTCGTGCCGTGATGACGTCCTTGGCACGCGTCCGGAGCAAGTCGAGCTCTTCTTGAAGGTCTTCAGGGCTTGCCTGCCCCGACTCGGTCCGGAACAACACCCCTTCTGCCTCTTCGAGGTCGAACACTTTCGATAACCGGTCCTGGGTGACGAAATCGAGCTTGCGGCTATACAACTGGCGCCGACCATAAGGGAAGTAGACGATATACCGTCCGCCGAAGCGGATGTTCTCCGTCACTTTATGGTGTTTGCCGTTGATGCCTTCTTTCGTCACTTGGACGAGTCGCTTCTCACCGACGACGGCCGCCTGACCGATGGCTGGCACGTCCGGATATGCCTCGAGCGCTTTTAGCGTCTCGGCAATTGGCAAGAAGAGCGTCGTCTCGCCGGTCGTCAAAAACGCGGCGCCGAGCGACGGATGAATCCGTTCGATCGCGGCCTCGAGAATCGTCCCGATCGACAGTTGGTCGATGAAGCGTTCCTCGACTTCGAGCAGACGCTCCCCGTCGACGAGCATGGCCCGTTCGATGGAAGGGGTCCGTTCATAGATCAATCGCATATGCGTCTCTCCTTTCGACACAAAAAGGCAACTTTCGTTGCCTTAGGCTTTTTTCATTCCAAATTTCATCATGAGTCGTGTCCAGAAGCCGACCGGTTTTTGTTCGGTCTGAATCGACATGAGCGGCACCGACTCCCCAAGAATCCGGCGCGTGATGTTGCGGTACGCTTGTCCGGCGTTGTTATCCGGGTTCATCGTGACCGGTACCCCACGGTTCGCGGCGGCGATGACTTCTTCATCGTCGACGACGACGCCGAGCAGGTCGATCGACAAGATGCGCATGATGTCATCGATGTCGAGCATGTCCCCTGATTCCACAAGGTGGTTCTTGACGCGGTTGACGATCAGTTTCGGCGCAGCGACATGTTCCGCTTGCTCGAGCATCCCGATGATGCGGTCCGCGTCCTGAACGGCGGCCTTCTCAGGTGTCGTCACGACGACGGCCTCATCGGCGCCGGCGATGGCGTTCATGAAGCCTTGCTCGATGCCGGCCGGGCAATCGATTAAGACGAAATCATATTCTGTCTTCAACTGGTCGATGATTTCTTTCACTTGCTCCGGTTGAACCGATGTCTTGTCTTTCGACTGGGCCGCAGGCAAGAGATACATCTCTTCGAACCGCTTGTCACGGACGAGCGCCTGATGCAATTTGCATTGGCCGTTGATGACGTCGACGAGGTTATAGATGCTGCGGTTGTCGAGTCCTAAGATGATGTCGAGGTTACGAAGACCGATATCCGTATCGACGAGACAGACCGAGTGACCAGACAATGCGAGGCCGGTCCCGAGGTTCGCGGTCGTGGTCGTCTTCCCGACGCCACCTTTCCCAGACGTCACGACGATGGACCGACCTTTCTTCACTTCTTTCGCTGTATGTACAGGCTCTACTACTTGCTCCATCAAACTCACCCTCTCTGTAATTCCATTGCATAAGCGTCTTTCAGCCCAGTCATGACTTGACGGAGACGCGTCATTTCAATACCCTGATTCGTCTGATATGCGCATCCCATCTCGATCTCCGGAAGCTCTTCGCCGTCGTCCGACGCGAGCACGTGTTCACCGATCGCTAAAAACTTCGGATGGAGCAGACTGGCGGTGATGACCGCTTCCTCCCATCCTTCGACACCGGCACGCACATTTCCTCGTATCGTCCCTAAACAATAGATACTTCCCGTCGCCCGAACCTCGGACCCCGAGTTGATGTCTCCGATAATGAGCACCGAGCCATCGAAATCGAGCACTTGTCCGCTTCGAATCGTCCCGCTATGGTAGTGGAACGTCTTTTTGCCGTAGGTCGCTTTCGCTTCTTCGGTCAACATGACCTCGCTCGATAGCTCCTCGATATAAAAAACGCCATGACGAGCGACGACTTCACGAATTTGACGTGACAGCTCCTCGTCTAAATAACGAGTACCCGCGTGCAATTTGAGTGCAATCTTCCCAGAGGGCGGCTCCATTTCTTGTAACGTGGCCTCAAGCTCTCCGAGCACCTCATCGATGCCACTCCGTGGATTGAAGTGGATTGCAATACCGTTGCGATGTCCTTTTATCGTAATATGTCGTTTACGCTCCATCATGGCTACCCTCTTTTCGCTACAGGTCGCGGCGCCACGTATCGGGTCATCGGCACGTATAACAATGCGATGGCGACAGCGTTGGCGACGAGCGTCCCTGGAATCTGTTCAACTAATAGTGTTTGAATGGTCATGGTCGTCCCACCGACCGCCGTCATGACGCTAAAGATCCCGAAGGAAAACACGAGAATCATGAACGTGAACGTGATGACGACCGAGAAGAAGTTCTCACCTATATATTTTAACACGAAGCTGACTAAGAGAGGAATGAGTGAAAAAGTAAATAAGTAAATTCCGAGCAAGTCGGTATAGACGATGTCATACAACAGTCCAAAGACGAGTCCGAATCCGAACGCCGCCTCGAAGCGACCATACAAACCGACGTACATCAAGCCGATCAGTGTCAAATACAAGAACGGCGTCACATAGTGCCATGAGAAGATGGCGGCCCATGTCCCTTCAATAAGAAAGAGGAGGAACAGGGCGATGAACACTTTCATGTTACTCACCCGCTTCTCCTCCTTCCTCGGGACCCGTCAAGAACGGTTCGTCGAGCGTTCGATTGATGACGAACATTTGCGAGAACTCATTGAAGTCCGCTTCTGGTTTGATGCGGGCGACTTGAGATACGCCATATTCATCCGTCTCGATCGACTCGACCGTTCCGATGACAAGACCGGCCGGATAACGGCCACCGAGTCCTGACGTCGACACGATCTCGCCTTCTTTCAACTTGACGCTGTTCGAGACCTTCGTGAAGAAGAGCTCGTTCGTCTCGCTGTCGAAGCCGTCAATCGTCCCGTACGTCGCTTTGCCGTCCTCGTCCTTGACGACGGCCGAGACGTTGTTCGTCCGGTTGTTGTCCGAGAGGAGTTGCACTTGCGACGTGTAGGCGCTCGTTTGAATGACGCGACCGACCATACCGCCGGCGGCCGTGACGGCCATGCCTTTCTCGACACCGCGCTCTTCCCCGACGTTGATCGTCACATAGCGCTGCCAGTCGTTCGGCGTGCGCCCGATCACTTCGGCGGGAATCAAATCGAAGTCACGGAGCGATGTATCGGCCGCCTCGACCATTTGCCGCAATTCTTCGTTCTCACGGCGCAGGTCATCGGCTTCGACCGACACTTCCGCGTATTTCGTCAAATGTTGTTTCAATTGACGGTTCTCTTCATAAATATCGCGTACGTTCGAAATCGAGGACACGGTACTGTCCATCCAGCCGATCGGCACCGTGAACACCCGTTGGAACGTTCCGACCACATCACGCGTGACGTCTTGGTACCAAGCGGATTCCGACCGTCCTCGAATCGAAACCCCTAAAATCACTACGAATAAGATGATACCGATCAGCGTGATGATGAGCTTTTTATTCCGTACGAACCGGCTCATCGTGTGTCACCACTCATCGACGCGACGAGATGCCTGATTTTGAACGGAGGACGTCCATCATTTCAAGAGATTTTCCTGTCCCGATGGCGACGCAATCGAGCGGCTCATCCGCGACGAGTGTCGGGATGTGTGTCTCATCTGAGATCACGTCATCCAAGTTTTTAAGGAGTGCTCCACCGCCTGTGAGGACGATGCCGCGGTCCATGACGTCAGCCGCAAGTTCCGGTGGCGTCTGCTCGAGCGTTTGTTTCACGCCAGCAAGGATCGCTTCGACCGTATCCGAGAGTGCTTCACACACTTCAGCAGCCGATACTTCGATTTGTTTCGGAAGACCTGTCACGAGATCGCGACCACGGATTTCCATTTTCTCATTTTCGTTCGAAGCGTCGATGCGAGCCGAACCGACTTCCATCTTGAGCGTCTCTGACGTCCGCTCCCCGATCATGAGGTTGTATTTGTTTTTGATGTAACGAATAATGGCGTCATCCATTTCGTCACCGCCGACACGAATCGATTGGCTCGTCACGATGCCGCCGAGTGAAATCACTGCGACTTCGGTCGTACCGCCACCGATATCCACGACCATCGAGCCTGTCGGTTCCCAAACTGGGAGACCGGCACCGATTGCTGCCGCGAACGGTTCTTCAATTGTGTACGCTTCACGCGCGCCCGCTTGCTTGGCTGCGTCTTCCACGGCACGTTTTTCGACTGACGTGATGCCGCTTGGCACACAGATCATGACGTTCGTTTTCGATGAGAACAAACCGCTCTTCGACTTCTGAGCTTGCTCCATGAAGTATTTGATCATCGTCGCTGTCGTTTCGAAATCGGCGATTACCCCATCTTTCATCGGACGGCGTGCCGTGACGTTACCCGGCGTACGTCCAATCATATCCTTGGCCTGGTTACCCACGGCCTCAATTCTACCTGTATCTGTACGGAACGCCACTACGGACGGTTCACGAACAACGATGCCTTGACCTTTTACATAAACGAGCGTATTTGCCGTTCCAAGGTCGATTCCGATTTCTCGGTTAAAACTACGAAACATACGTGCTGCTCCTCTCTTGGTTACACTATTTTTTATTATAACGGAAAAATCATGTTTGAAAACGTTCATTCGATTACAGGTTATTTACAATAACGTTCATCTCAGTCCTGTCTCACCGTATATTAGTGTGCCTTCTTTTCGACAAAAAGGCAAATCAAAAAGCAAGCGCGTGAAAGCGCCTGCTTGGATTCTCTCTCGCAATCGTCACATATTTTTCAAGGTGAGCAGCACTGCCGTTTGAAGCACAGGTCGCTCCGTCTCATGCAGTTTGACAAAAAAGCTTTTCAAAAACGTTTTCACGTTATGCACGACGTGCCAATAGTGTTCGGGCTCGAGTTGCTGTATTTGTGCGCTCAATCGGGCAGGCAAGTCTTCTAACAGAACGATGAGCTCGTGTTCGTCCATCCCGCGCCCGAGCAAGGCGAAGATGGGATTCAGCAACCGCTCATCCTCGTCATGTATATAGATGTTTGGAATCAGCACTTTGCTCCATAACGCCTCGAGCATCTCGCCGAACTCCGTCTCGTCGAGGTATGGATGCAACGCGAGCTCGTCGAACGCATCGGCCACATGGGCGATGGAATGGGCCCACCCTTTTTCGGGCACGTATCCTCTCGTGTCGATTTCACAATCGAGATAGGCCAACAGCTTCGCCATCAGCATGTCGATGTCCGTCTCCGATAAAAATCTTTGCTGGCGGTCTTGATACACGATCAAGGCGATCAACAGCGTCGAGAACGCCCGCGTGAAGACGGTGTCCGATGCCGTCTCACCGATACCGTGGAACAAGTGGTATTTGAGCGTCGTGTGGAGCATATCCGTCAATTGTTCGTTCGTCAGGTGATTGTCTTCGATGATGAATCGATAGAATAACGTGTAAATCAACTGATCTCGAAGTTCGGGATCCGTCGAGCCAATGTGATGGAGCATGGATTGGATTACCCGCTCCTCGTTCAAGTCGTGCAATCGAACCGTCCCGTCCTTGGTGTCCGTCAATATCACTTTCAAATCCTGTTCTTGGTAGATGGTTTCCTCATTCATGCCTGATCACATTCCTCTTCGTAGGTCGTATGTAAACGTGTACTCTCGGTGTTCGACGACGGGTTGAACGATTCCTGTTACGGACCAACAACATCTAAAATATGGCTACGATGAAGACGGCGACTGAGCGTCAGGAAGTATGAAGTCTGAACAAAAAAGCAGACGCATATGCGCCTGCCCACTGTTCACCCGTTCATATATCCACGTTGCTTCATACTGACGTAATGGTCCTCCCCGATGATGACGTGGTCAAGACAAGCGATGCCGACGATATGACCAGCCTCAACAAGACGCTCCGACACTTCGATGTCTTCCCGGCTCGGGGTCGCGTCCCCGCTCGGATGGTTATGGACGGCGATGAAACAAGCAGCCGACAGCTTGAGCGCCTCGCGGAACACGTCGCGCGGATGGACAATCGACGAATTGAGCCCACCGACGAACAGCGTCTTCCGGGCGATGAGCTGGTTCTTCGTGTTCAAATACAGGCATCTAAACTAGATGTAAATACAGTATTTATTAATTCTGTATTTGTTTATTTGTCCTATACTATAATGAAAGAAGCGAAAAAAATTAAAAAGTCTCCTCCTCTAGGAGGCTTTTTAGTGGAGGGATAAATAGATGTTTGAGACGGTAATCACTTGGCTTGAATGGAATCCAGAATTTGGGGCATCAGACATGATAAGCGTTATAGTAGCATTTCTAACTTTAGGGGCAGTATTAATTAGTGCTCAAGCTTCAGCTAGCGCTAAAGAATCTGCAAAAATAGCAGAGCAGTCGACTAGACATATGGAAGAACAGACAATAATTATGACCAAACAATACGATCATGAGACTTTACCTATGATTTTACCTGTTAGTACTACTTTTTCAGCAAATTACCATTCTATACTTACCCAACTTAATAAAGATAATGACTGGACTGAATCTCATCCCGGAGATATGTATGTTGATATACAAAACGTAGGAAAAGGTAATGCCTATTACGTTCAATCTTGGATAGAACTTGAGAATATAGAGCACTTTTATAATATCTCTGAAATATCTTCTGAAAATCTGATGTCACCATTTGATCCTTATACAATCACTTTTTTCAAACATGAGCATATATATAACGAAATGATTATAAAAGAGTGGGACTTTTTAGATGGTAATAAATTAATGGCAATGAAAAAACTCCCCATTTTCCATACACCTTCAACAATTAGCTCATTGAAAACAAGTGAAACAACTCGTTTTGTACTTCCTTCTTATGTCCAAATATTAATCTTAGATTTCATTTCTAGGAGAGTAGACCCTGAGTACACCCCATCTGAAAATGACTACATATTTTATTTATATTGTCGTTATCGAACATCCAATCAATTCAATGGCAACGATTCTACTTTAGTTAAATTCAAAGTGAATATACATTCGATTAGACTTCAATTAGGAGCCGAACAAGGTTTTGAATTCTCAATTTATTTCGACCCAGTGAATTCTAATTTATAAAATGCTCTGAGTTGAATATCAGTTTTGTATCCAAATATTTTTGAGGCGATTTGTTCGATTTTAATTAAATGTACTATTTTTAAATTTGAACCCTTCACTTTTAACTATAGTAAACAAAAAGAGGTGAAGAAATTGGCGTCATACAAAAAAACAATCCGACGAGCAAACCCTAAAGAACTTAATTGGATTTATAAAAGGTTATCAGATGCACTAGAAACGAGGAATATAATCTTCAGTGTCGAAAAAATTTTAAGTGACAGAGTTTTGCTACATGTAAGACATGAAGATGAGCTGTTTTCAGTCTACTTGAAATTCAATGGGAGATTTGTAAAAGCAAAAGAACTTCCTAATCAACTTTAGAAAAATAAAATAAAGCTTCTTGTCTAATGCAAGAAGCTTTAAATACTTAACTTACGAATCATTACACATAATCCATTCGTTGATTGATATTCCGGAATCTCAAGGAATGAATTTCTTGCGTAAAAGCTCTTTAGTTTTTGATGGTTTTCGCATTCGAGATAAACAATTCTACCTCCAGATACTCGATGACTTTCCAGCACTTTGTCCATAGCAATGTTGAGTAACGATGATCCATCTATAGTGCTCAAAGCAAGAGCCTCTTCAGAATAATTTTTCCCGATTTGCCCAATTAAAATAGCAGAAATATTATAGTTGTCATGCTCAGTTTTATATCCAAATCCCATCAAGCGTCTTTTCATTGTTGTGGAAAGAGTTTTATAAGATTTTTTCGCAATCACTAAATTTTTATTTGCAATTGTGAAGTACCCAGCTAAAACCTGTCCACCCTCTTGTGAATCGAAAACTAGATATGTTCTACTAATTCCAGAACGCTCGTATTCAATGGCTTTGGTATGTAAATATTCTTCAACGTCGTGAGCTTTAGTAGACCCTTCTATTCTTCGAGACACAAAATTACGGAGAATCGAGTTAATACCGTCCTCCGTAATTCCATCAGTTTTTATTAAGTCGTACATTGCTAAAATTTCAATCGCCATTAGCCATTTAATTCCTTACGTTTAAATGCACTAACGATTGATAAAATATCTTGATCAGACTTAACGTCTCTCACTTGATGTGCTTCTTTCACATCTTTTACATCAGAAGGATTTACGATTGAAGCATTCTGTAAAGCGATCAGAAGATTGTCGCTTGATTTACGATTAAATTTAAAATCTGTAGTGAAACTTTGCGTTGCCATATTGTTTCCTCCCCCTAGAGTACACAATTCCCACATTTAAACAATAACATTTTAGTACGTGTTTGTACTGAAATGTCACAAATCATTCACCAAAAATTAAAAGTGAACAACTTTACTAAGAGTATTCCTTATTCGAAGTGTTGTCAAACTAGGAGAAGGTTAGTCAAGAACATTAGACAAATAACAACATTTTATTTTTTGTGTTTCAAGTTGTCTAAATGAAGTTGTGCTGCTTGTGCTGTTTTCGTTATGTTATTGTTCTTCCACCATACCCACACGATGCCTAAAAAAGTGATTACACCCGAAAAAGCCGTCGCGACCTCTTCTTCTGAGAACGGTAAAGGATTTAGCCCTTTCGAAATCAAGAACAAGTTAAAAAGTCCATACAATGGGACGATTAGACGTAGCAACGCCGCTATAATTGGATTCTGCATCAGATTTCCTCCACGTTGATTTTTTTCGCATTTTTCTTCAGTGCATCTGAAATCGAAAGTACAATACCCTCGTCAGCTGAGAACGCACCAACTTGTTTCCCATCCACAATCACTCGCTTAAGCTTGGGTTTTGGTTTAACGGTAGTCGGTTCAGACATTTTCACAGGCGTGTAATCAAAGTTATCACCAGATTGAGCAGGCAACCATTCGCCAGAAAACAGTTGATACCATCCGTTCTTTTTGGCATAAACATGACGGGTCTGTCCCTTCTCGACGATTGCGCCGGTCTGCGTCCCCCATTCTGGGCGGGCATATGCATGCACTTCCTTTTTGGTAATCAGCGAACCGATCTTGACTGCAGTTGCAGGTGGTTTGATGACAGGTCGAGAGGACGGCTTCAGTACAGGGTTCTTCAATTCATTGTAGCGTTTCGCAATCGCCGACTTGAATGCTGCGCCTCGTCCTTCATCAAGAATACGGTGAGGGCAATTCTTGCCGCTCCATTCCTTGTGGAAGCGAACCTTGTCCGGAGTCAATCCAAGTTCAATCAGCTTCCGGGCCGTATATTCGATTCCATTAGCTTCCGCTTCTTTGTAGCGTCGCCCACCAGATTTCGAATAACAGATTTCAAGGCTGTAAGATTCACGATTCCCCGTTCCGTTCGCCCCGTCGCCGGCATGCCAGGCGTTGCGATTCGGTTGGATGAGCTCCACGACTTCTTTGTCATCGACCACTGAATGGAATGACGTGGCGTCGTCATTGTTCGTCATATAATTCGCCTCATTGGCAGCCGACGCATCGTTCCATGTGTTATGAATGGTGAAGTATTTCGGTTTCATCGCATACGGTGCTTTTAGCGCATACTTGCTTGATGGCAACCATTCTTTACGCACTTTGTAACCCATTGTAATTCCCTCCTATACTCCTAGATATTTTCCGAGCAGTGCAATCAGCGCGACGAACAATCCGCCGCCACCACACAAGATACCGAGCCATTTAAAAAAGCCGTCCCACCAGGCACGACGAGTCTGTTCCTTATCCTTTTTTAAGTCGGCCGCACTCTCGCGTTCACTTCTAAATATGCCAATCAGCTCCTTGTTCTGTTCCGTGACATGAGAAAGGACCGCTTGCGTTTCACCAGACTTGGTCGCAAATTCGGTCCTTAATGAATTGATATTCTGGGTAAGCCCATCCACTTTCGTATTCGTCTCAGTTTGTGTCTTACCGTGGAGCGTAAGTTTGTCTCCAATCTCGTGCAAGAAGAGCCAGATGTTTTTATCTTCTTCTGCAAGTTTTTCATGTCCTCCCTCAAGAGTTTTCACCCGAGCAGGAAGGTCCTCAAGCTTTCCTACCCTTTCTTCCAAACGCCCCATGCGTTCATTCATATCGTTCACCTCCGATTCGTTCATGAATCTGATGACCCCCTTTGTAACAATGTTGTACTGTGTTTAAGCTGCATGCAGTATCTGCGATGAAAAATAAAAAAACGCCTTCGAGGACGCTCTCGTTACTCTTTAATTGAATTACAAAGGATTTTGTGGTGTCGCAATAATCGCGTCGGCTTCTTCTTTTGTCAGACGACCCACCTCTACTTGGTACAAAATATATGCCTCATCAACTCGACGTTCTCGCCACATTTTCACAGCAAAGTTATACATAAGACTCATTTCCCTCTCTCCTTTTAATTTGGTTTGATCTATGTCATAGCGCGCGATTATGGCCCCGTTAACATGACGACCATGTCTTCAAGGTTTGCGACGCTGTTCTTTAGTTGCATGTTCTCTTTTTCCAGTAAAGCGATTTTCTCATCAACAGTCATTTCGGTAGGTGACGGCTCTGGCAAATGACCTACGTCTATCCATGATCCATCAACGAAACGTGGTTTGACACATGGTTCCTCCCATGTCTCTAACGTTACGTAATCCGGTAATTCGTCGCCGAAAATTTCAACCGGCTCGATGAAATAGCCTGCGTCATCGTATCTGAATCCGACTTTAGCTTGGCTCATTGATAATCACTCCTTCTTATCGGTTTGGCTCTAAAGCGAACGATCCATATAGCGTTACGTTCGCTGCAGAAGTCGTTGCCGTGTTTAAAGTAAGCTGACCCGCAGTGTTCACAAAAAATTGAAGTGTTTGCCCATTGGGTGTACTAATCGGGATGTATGTTGTTTTCGATGGGCGTGCTGCTGCCACAAGCGTAGCGATGACGGTTCCAGAGCTTAGTCCATTCGGAAGTGTCACAACGGCCTCGAAGTAGACCCGACCATCTCCCTTAACGCCATATGAGTTACCCGAACCAAAACCGGACGCTCCTCCGGTGAAGGAAAAGTTGTACCAAGTGACGTCGTTAGTCGTAAATTGCCGCCACGATCCCCAGGTACCCGAAGTGCGAATCCTGTGATATACCTTTCCACTCGCTGATGAGAGAAAGAATTGGGTGTGTGATTGCGTTTCACTCGACCCTCTAGGAACGACTATCAACGTTCCGTTCGTCTCATTCGCAGGCGTGTTTATATGCGTCGAGTTCGTATTATAGTTTCCCGCATCAATAACCAGGTCTGCGTTTGTGTTCGGCATCGATTTAGCATCACCATTCACCTCGGTGAGTTTGGCCAACTGGGAGGCATCCCATTTAGTTCGTTCTGCGTCTGTGATAAATCGATGGCCAGAGTCTTCCGTGATCATTGTTGCTGGATGTGTGGACGGATGGATGTAATTGTTGGCGCCTGGTGCCACGCCATCCAATTTCCCTTTATCGAATGCCGACATCAGACCCGCAACCGAAGAGGTTGCCGTCGGTGTAGAGTTCGTAATCGTGACACTATCATTGGTAGCGTTCGGTGATAAAGAGATGTTCGTGCCCGCAATCAGTTCGAGCGTATCCGTCGCCAAATCGGCGGCAATCGTCGTTGCCCCGACCTTCACGTTTGAGAAAGCGTTCTGGTTCGTCTGTGCACCTGCGGCGATGCCGTCAAGTTTCGCTTTATCTGTCGAGGCCATGAACCCGTTCGATGACGTCGTCGCGACCGAGTGACCGTGACCCGTGTCTGACTTCCCATTGAGTTCCGTTTGGAGACCGGTCACGTCGCTGATAGCCGCGGATTGCCAAGAAATACTTCCGGCTGTGGAGCCTGCCTTCAAGAACTTCCCGTTGTTGGTCGTGCTCGTCGCAGGGACATGCAGGTTTCCATCTCCCGTCGGGTGGGCGTAGACCGTCGTGTTCACCCCGTCGATTGCGATCACACCGTTCGTCGCCGGGTTCGTGATACGGTTGGCACCTGTCGAGATGCCGTCCAGTTTCGTCTTGTCTGCAGCTGCCATGAATCCGGCCACGCTCGTCGTCGCATTGGCGTGGGTGTGAGACGTGGGGGACTTTCCATCGAGGGCGGCTTGAAGACCTGTGACGTCTGCGATTGCATGAATATGGGCGGATGGTGTAAATGTCGTCGGCTTGTTGAAGACATCTGTCCAATCGATGTTGGACCATAGCAATGATCCGGCGGTCGAACCCGCTTCAAGGAACTTTCCACCGTTCGTCGTACCTGTTGCGGGGACGTGTAAATTTCCATCCCCGGTCGGATGCGAATAGTTATTCGCATTGGTGGCGACCCCGTCCAGTTTCGTCTTGTCACTCGAGGACATGAGCCCATTCGCAGAAGTCGTGACGACCGCGGTAGATGCCTTGGCGTTCCATGCGGCTTTTTCGGCATCAGTCACGAAACGGTTGCTCGCATCCTGGACGATGATGCTCGCTGAATGGGTGGACGGGTGCGTATAGTTATTCGCATTCGCCGCGACGCCGTCCAGTTTGGTTTTGTCAGCGCTGGACATAAGCCCAGAAACGGTCGTTGTCGCATCTGGTGTCGAGTTCGTGATCGTCACGGTGTCGTTGGTCGTGTTCGGCGTGAGCGTGATGTTCGTTCCTGCAATCAGTTCAAGTGTGTCAGTAGCAGAATCAGCAACGACGGTGGTCGTGCCCACTTTTACGTTCGAGAACGCATTCTGGTTGGGTTGAGCGCCCGAAGCTATGCCGTCGAGCTTAGTCTTGTCACCGAACGACATCAAACCGTTCGCGGATGTCGTGGCGACAGTCGTCTCCGCTTTGGCGTTCCATGCGTTCTTGTCGGATACGGTGACATGTCGGACCGCATCATTCGTGTGATTTATAAGGTCGGTATCGACTTCGTTGATAGCTGCCACGACGCTTCCCTTCGCCGTTGTGACGAGTGAGGCCAGTGACCCCACCTTGACGTCGATGCCAAGCTTGGCGTCCGTCACCGAAGCGTCCGTGATGTTCGCCGTCGGGATGAGAGGAATCTGTGAAATCGGAATCTTTGTAGTGGCATCAAGAGTGGCGACTCCGTTGGCAGCCGCCCTTTGCGTGAGCGGAATCTTCGCGTCTGCAGATGCTTTCACCTCGTTGACTGCAGCCGTGACAGACATTTTTGCCGTCGTCGTGAGCGTGGTCAACGAGCCAATTTTAATGTCCGTCGCAAGATCGTTGTTCGTAATCGATCCGTCGGTGATTTGAGCGGAACCAATTGCAGGCAATTGTGTGGCCGTTAGCTTCCCGTCAGTCCCTAAAGTCGCAATGCCGCTTGCCGCACCTAGCTTTTCACTGTGTAATGCGTATTGATGCAACTCATTCAGTACTTGATAGACTGAGTTCCACTGCCAGTTGAAGTAATCAGCAGGTGGTTTCTGATTGAACTGCCAGCCGTTATCGATGAGCGATTGAGGTGGCTTCGTCCCAGTCGCACTCCACTGAGGGATTTGTTTCATGTATGGCATTCATTTCACCCTTTCTTAAATTGGTAGCTCTGTATCGTCATTGACCAAAAGACCTGATAATGTTCCGCCCGTGGTCAAGGCGGTATTTGCGAACCCTTCCGTCAATGTCTCGATTGTCGTTCCTGTGGCAAACGAGAACGTGCCTGCTAATTCGATAACGGCGACCCTCGTTCCCGCCGCAATGACGCGCTGCGTAATCAAGCCAAACTGATTGGCGCTCAAACCTGATTCGTTGAGGACGTCAAGCGGTAAACCAGTGATTGCAATGGCAGCGGGTTCGGGAGAATCAATGTCGTCATAGAGCTCTTTGATTTTAATCTTGTCCGGAGTCGTGTTCAGTGTCACGGCGAGTGCTTTGATGACGCCGTCGAACGTCCCGTCAGACAGGTTTCGGGCGACCCGGGCGCGTACCAGAATGCGCATGACCTCGTCCGTCGCCTGCCCCCTCGGTTGCCCCACGTTCTCACCGATGAGGTCGAGAGTCGTTCCCTCCGCCTGGTTGATGTCACGCCAAGACTCGATTCTGTTCAAGGTGTCGTTCACGTCGTCGATGCCCTCGGATATGATGACCAAGAGTTTCCCGACATTGCTGTTCGGGTTCTTTGTATAGGCGTCTGTCAGCTTTCTAAACAGGTCGAGAAATACACTCATATCAAACCACCGTCACTTTGCTAGGTGACGTCTGAGCGACCTCGTTCGATTGAATCACGATGTTCGATGTCCCGAGTGTTCCGGCTGTCTTTCCGATACGGATAGAAGCGTCGACGATTCCCGGTATAACGAAAACGGCCCGGGTCAGTTGAGAGATGAAGACGTCCTCTCCCATCTGGGAGCCGACATAAATGGTTCCGTCGCTCGCTGTTCCGCCGATGAGCTTGACGATCTCGTCTTTCACCCGTGTGATGCCGTCAACCGGAAAGGCGACGTTCGTCGTGATATCGATTTCGACTAAAATCTGTACCTCGACGGCAAAGTCGAACCGGATGACCTGCGGTTCTCCCGAGTCGTCAATCACCGTCACGGTCTGGGCGCCCATCGGTTTGATACCGGCCGCTTTCTTTGAGAAGATGGCTTCTGCGATGTCGTCCGGGTCACCACCGAGCACATAGGCGTGAATCGATTTCGGATCATTGCCGTTTACCACCACGTTCTCATAGTTCTCGATGACGGTCGCCGCTCGGACCCCAGGAACCGCGAGGACGGCCGCTCGGATAGCGTTCGCTGTTCCCGACCCACTGCCTGCAGATGAATCGAGCAGGCGGTTCAAGAGCTCGACATCCGTCTCGTAGTCTCGACCACCCTCTGATGCCTCTGGGTTGTTGACGGTCAGAATGTCGGTGTCGGGCTCCGCTTGGATGGTGATTGTACCGGCCGGCACGTTTCCGACGACACCGACATCCATGCATACGGCCTGACCGGTACCGGTCCCACCTGCAGACAAGATGACGTTCTCGGTGAGCACGAAATAGATGTCGTTCTGGGTCGTGTACTGCTGCCCTGCCGGTATGGTATAGCCTGACGTACCCGTGAAAGAAAGGGATACCGTCGAAGCCTGCTCCGTGTTCCGTTTCGTGTTGAAGAATGGCGTCAGATTGTCGAGCTGTACACCCTCCGCCTTTGTGATGAATCCCGAGTTGTAGACCTTCTCGGCGAGCTCCCACGCTTTAGCCAATCCCCAAGCGAAGAGCCGAATCAAGATACCGAGCGGCGAACGTTCGGACATGTTGATGTCATCACCGAACGCCTCCCGTGCCTTGACTTCCATCTCTGCGTAAAGTTCTGCATAGTTCTTTCGTTTGAATCCATTTCGATCTAGACCTATCAAATCTCCACCCCCTCAATCGTGATTGTCTCCCCATCCACTTTTTGAAGTTCCAACATGACGCCCAAAGAGCGGGCGACCCGATCGAACGCCGTGGTCAGATTCTCAACAGAAGAAATCCGTGTGTCATCCGTCGCCGCCTCGATGATGGATGCCCGTATCTCTTCCTCGTTGTACGGCTTGTTCTCGAACGGTTCGCGTCTCATACCGAAGTCGGCATTCAAGAACCACTCACCTTGGGCGGTCTCCATCGTCATACGTACCGATTGGGCAAGTTCCTCGTCTCCTTCAATCATCATGAAATCACCTGCAGTTATGACCAAATCGCCGTTCTGTATTTTCAACGTCCTCATAGTTCCAACACCCCCAATACGACGGCATCCCTCACGTCATGCATCCGATGCGAGTCCGGGTCGAACGGCTGCGCCTGTAGATTGTCGAGCGCCCGTTCCGAGAATGCGACGAAAACGACTTGGTTCGCACTCAATGCGCCCACGTGCTTGAGCACCGGTGCCCGCTCGATTAGCGGATATTTTTCCGATACCCCGCTCTTGTCGACAGTGAGGAATAGCAATTCGATGTCCGCCTCTCTTGAGCCGGCATGATACCGGACGACACGGGCGGGCGCGAACGTATGGACGGACAATCGGATGCGCTGTGAGAGAGCGTCGATGAATCTTGTATCATTCGCCATCAGACACACTCCACTTCTGTGTAAAAATCGGAACCTGTGGCCACGTGCTTCCCTTTTCGGGCGCGGTAACGACCGTTCGCCGTCTTCGACTTCAGTTCGATGATGCTCGCGACCGTGATACGATGTTGCAGCAGGGATTTGGCCGTGTAGCCTTGTGCATTATCGTTCTCGAACGGTTCGGGAGAACCCAGCAGGCCCGTCGCCTCTTCCAACGTGAACCGCTCGTCGAACCCCTCTTTCAATGGTCGAATGACAAGCCTACCCCGTCGATAGTAAAGGATGGCCCCACAGTCTCGGACGATTTCTTCCAAATTGTTTAGAATCAAGCCAGTGACGACGTATCCCTTTTTGTACACCTTGTTCCGGACGAGCTTCGGTGTGGATGCCAGTTTGATGCCAAGTACTGAGATAAGCTTCCGGATGATGACGTCCGCCTTCGTGTCTGCCTTGAAGCTGATCTGCAGCTTCTGTTCCTTGCTCTGCCCCTTCTTGGCACCCGACGTGTATTTCTCCGCCGGGTCTGCGGTCTTCGTTGTTACTTTAATCCGTGAGTAATCCTCGCCCTCGAGAACATAGACCGTCGTGATCTTGTTGACCCCCTCAGACCTCGTCAACGCCCGGGAGACGACGCCGGAAGCGATGACCCCGACATCCCCCCTATATCCGGCTTGCACGGTGCAACGGATGCCACGTTTGATTCTGGACACGCTGTCAGCGGAGAGGTTGTAAATCTCGACCTTACTCTCGTTCGGCTTGGAGTCATCATCGAACGGCACCTCGAAACGGATCTCAAGGCCCTCATCTCCCTCGCTGGAATACGTGGCCGTGTAGTTGCCCGCATCGAATGTCACTTTCTTGACCCGGCCGAACAATTGTCGGTTACTCATCGGCCGAATCCTCCTCTGCACCATCAAGGATGTATAAGAAGACCGAGTCGTTCATGTTCTCGTAGGTCACACACTCCGCTTTCATCCCGATGTCGAGCGGAATCAACGTCGGTGCCGGGATGTCGAAACGAGGAATGTTCTCCCAGAGCGGGCGACCGAGCACGAGCTTCTCTCCTAAAACGACCGGAACATCCTCACCATCGTCACCGATCTTGTAAAGGTGGACGGTGAAAAAGTCTCCTATCGCGTTGTAGTCGAACTGCAGCACAACCGTCTGTTGATAAAAATCGATTTCGAAACGTTCGGGCAGTTCCGCCTTGTCAAAGTTGATAACGTCATAGACTTCATTCGCATTCACAATCATTACCGCTCACCTCATTTCACTCTCAATTTGACGCCGATGGGTATCTGTCTGTCGGGATAGCGATTCCAGGCACGAAGCTGTGGGATGGATGTCCCATACTTGCCCGAAAGACCCCAATACGTGTCGCCTTTCTTTGAGACATGATAACGGGCCGTTGATGGTCTCGGCTTCGTCGATACCGGTTTCTTTTTCCCGCTCCGGGACGGCAGTTTCTGTGCCGGCTTTTGCTTTGGTGGCGCTTTGACCCATGGGCTTTTCGCAATCCGAATCTTCCGGATGGAGATGGATAGGGCGACACCGTTCCCGATGTCTGCCGAGTAATCCCGATTGATGTCCAAGATCACAACCTCGGAAGCTGTGGAACGCCCCACATAACGAAGGAGCGTCCCGTTCCGCATATATTCTCGTAACTTCTCGACCTTTGCCGAGGAATCGTTGCCCACGATGACGGCTGACAGGGACAGTTCTTCCGGCTTGGCCTCGATATGGTCCGTGAAGGGCTCACCACGCTCGACAGCGTATTCTGTGGCTTCCACTTGGTCACGGTATGATTCTTTTTCTACGTGGATGTTTATGTCTCCAAGCCTTGCCATCAGTAAGACACCTCCGGATCATATAAATCTAGCAAGTGGGCGAACGCCTCATCCATCGCGTCACGTACCTGCTGTCGAACATTGCCATCGCTTCCGGAATCGCCGCCATTGACTTGAATGGTCGGATTGAAGTTGATAGTCTGGTTCGAACTGTTGTTTGTGGTGCTCGATGACGAGCTCGTCTCCGGCGTGATGCCGGCGACCGGCTGTTGAACCGTCATCGCTATCTCACGGGATGCGCTCTCGACGAGTTTCATTCGGTCCTGCATCCCGACCGCGACCCCTTCCGTGGCGAAGCCACCGAGCGGAATCATGACACGGGCCGGTGAGTGGATACCCATCTTCTTCTTGAGGAAGTCAGGAATCATGTCAGCAAGACCACTGACCGCTTTCTTGACCGCTCCCATCGCGCTCGTGATACCCGAGACGAGACCTTGGATGATGTTCTTCCCGATAGACGAGAGGTTGATAGACTGCAAGAATGACTTGGCTGCGTTCCATCCGGTTTTGATGGCGGTAGTCACATTTTTCATCGCTGTCGAAACTACAGTCTTTAAAGCTTCGAATTTCCCACGGACTGTTTCGTAAATTGCACGAACGGCTCCATTTACCAATAATTTCGCCGCATTCCAAACCGAATGGATGATTGAACCGATCGCCTGCATCATATTGACCACGATGCTTCGTGCCGTAGAGAAGGATGAAGAAATCGACGCACGGATCGAGCCAACTGCCGCCGACACGGAGCCACGCAAGGCGCGCCAAATCGTCGTGACGACCGTTTGAATCGCACGCATCGAACCGAAAATGATATTCCGATAGAGATTGAAGTAAGCCATCACGAGCGACTTGATACCGTTCACGCCGGCCATGAAAATACCCTTGATGAATGCCCATGCCGAGCGAAGGATTCCCCCGGCCATCGTGCCAAATGTACGGAGTGGACCGAGCAATCGACCGATGAAGTACAGGTTAATCAGACCCCACGCCATCTGGAGCGCACCCATTAGAATCTGCTTGATGGCGGCCCATAATTCGGACCAGTTTCCCGTAAAGAGTGCGGAAAATGCGCGAATGATGCCCATGATGATTTGAATCGCACCATTGATCACATTTTTTATGGCATTCCACGTTCCGACGATGATGGACTGCACGAGAGGCCAGATAAAGACAAGCGCCGCACCTATTCCGGCCATGACAATCTTGATGAAGCCCCACAAATTTTGAAGCGCCTGCATAATCATGGCGCCGTGCTGATTCCAGAATTGTTGGATTTGCTGAAGCTTTTGCTGGATAAAGACACCGACCGCACCGATTGCCTGCATGATGTACGGTTTGATGAAGGCGAACACTTCGACCGCCTTCGCTTTTATTTGGTTCCAGGCGTTGATAACGCCATTCCGGAACGTCTCATTTCGAGTCCATAGCAAATAGAACGCCGCGGCTAATGCCACGATGATTGCCGCTACGACGAGCACGGTACCACCCATCGCGGCAAGTCCTGCCACGAGCGGTTTGATTAATAACCAGACCGAGGCGAACGCAGCCTTCATCCCGTTGAACAATCCGATCCCGACCGCAAGCGGTGAGAGCAGGAGCGTCAAGATTGGGAGTAGAGAAAGGAAGCCGAAGACCATCTTGCTCAAGATCGGATTCGACTCGGCTATCCTTGCGAAGAATGCACCCATGACGGTACCGACATGGACGACCTTCGAGGCGATGAGGCTGAACATCTCAATGAACGGCTTGAGTGCCACCGCCCAGACGTTCTTGAACTTCTCGACCTCGACGCCTAACGGCATGAGCGAGTCCTGTAGCTCCTTGACCTTCTTCTGTGTCTCGGACTTCAGTTTCGCGAGCTCTGTGGTCGCCTGCTGTGTGGCGAGCTTTGATTTCTCGCGCCATAACCCGACGTATTTGTCTAGTTCGGGTTGAGTCATCCGGTTGAGTGCAGCCACTTCCATCGCCGCCGCCGGCCCTGCCTTTTGAAGCTCCTTGATGAGACCCTCGTCGACGCCTTTGGCCGTCAGTTCCTTCAAGCTGGTCATCCACGTCTTAATGGACGTGACCTGGCTTTGAAGTGCGGACATGATGTCCCACTTTTTGATGGGCTCGAGCGATGCCTTTTCAAAGAGTCCAGTGAAGTTCCGGATCTCGTTGACCCGTTCGGCGAACGCTTGCTCGTAGACGGCTGTGACTTCTGCCTGTCTCGCCCTCACTTCAGCCGGGTTCGGACCCATGGCGGCTTTCGTGAGCGCCGCGAGCATGATGCCAGATACGACCGCGGCACCGAGAGCTACCATTTGGAACCGCATGACCCCTTGCGTGATGAGCATGGTCATGTCTTGGAGTTCCTTCATGTTGGCCGTAGGTCCGAGCATCTTAAGCGCCAAGACAGCAGGCTGCCCCGCCTTGGCGATGTTCTCGAGACCGTTTGTGATTGCAAGTAGCGGTTTGTTCACCGAATACATTGGGTTTTTCATCCGGTCAAAGTTTGCCGCAATCTTCTCAGACGAGTTCGAACGGGCGAGCATAGTCCCGACGGATTGGATGAACGACATCTTGGCCATCTCGTTGTTGGCCATCATATTGTCCATGACCTTCTTGTGGGCTTTGCCCATCTTCTCGACTTCGATTATGAAATCACCGGCCGTGCCTTTGTAATCTTTCGCCGACTTCGACAGTTTGAAGAAATCATATTGCGTCTTAATGAGTTCGTTTCGGAATGGCTGCATCGCCTTCCTTTGGGCCGTGTATGCATCCGTCATCTCTCGGCGCATTTCAAGCGCTTCTTGCGACATCCCGCGCGTCGACATCATCATCCAGTTCGTCGAATCGGACATGCGACGATAGTTCCGGACGACCTGACCACTCACACCATTGATTGTGTTAGCCATAGCCATCGCATTGCGTGTCACGTCATTGATTTGATTGTTGATGCCACGGAGCGGATTGGCGTCGGCCATGATGTCGAGTGCAATGTCGGTATCCCGTAGAGCCATTTATTTCACCCCTTTTTCTTCGGTTTGTTCGCCTTCTTCTCGAGCTCGATGTGGATGTCGAGAGCGGCATTCGCCTCCATGAGCGTATGCAAGTCCATCTGGGAGACTTCCGTCCAGCTGATTTTGCCGCTCATGACGAGGCGCCACAATGCCCACTCTTGGCGGGCCATATTCTTATAAACCGTCTTGGATAACGGTTTAGCCCATAAGAAAGGTTGAAGCCTCTTTCATAAGCTCGTTGAAAGCTGCGTTGCCCATCTCGTCTGCAGTGTCCCATGAGACACGTGGCGAGACGATGACGTGCTTCATCAATTCGTCATAGAATTTTTCCTCGACGAGGTTCCCGTTGATGTCCTTGGCGCGATCGCGCAGTTGCACACCGGCACGAACGCCTGGATGTTGCAACATGTATTCTTTTTCATCGATTGTCACTGTCTTTTGGTTGTTTGCATTTTTAGCCATTGCGAGTATCTCCCTTTTCGTAGCCATATTGTTTTTAGTCTCCTTAAAAAAGCGGGACCCGTGAGCCCCGCAAATTCTTAATTATCCGTGAAATCAAAGACGCGAATCTCGACTTCTCGGTCTTCCACCTCGTTCGAGAGCGTTCCGGACGGTGATTTGACGACCATCGCCTGTGTTCCGCCGACCTTCTCGTCTGGCGTAGTGACCCAAATCGGGAACATCGCCCGTGAGTTGGCCAACTGTTTGATATAGGGCAATGACGGCGACGTCTGCGACAACGTGATTGTGATTGTCCCGAGCGTGTTGTTGGTGATGGCGACAGCCACGTCACCGAACGCATCGACCTTGGCATTGAAGTTGTCCTCGTCTTTCTCCCACTCGACGAACGAGCCCTCAGCGAATCCCGTCAAAAAACGGCTGCCTAGGTTGACGGATGTATCACGTGCATCAACTGAACGTACTTGTGACATTTGTTTCCCTCCTCAATTAGATACGAATTTGGCCTTTGACCCGGGCCTCATGGATGGCTCCGGCGAGTCCGAATTCGAAAGATAGTCCTGCATATACGCGAGCGGCACGGTCACCAGGGTCTACCTGATCACGAGACAACGTCGAGATCATGTAATCTGGCAACTTGTCGCCCGTCTGCGCCACAATCCCTTGATTGAATGCACGTTGAAGCGTCGTCGTGGCCGCTCCGTCAATCAAGCCGATACCACGGGCGTCATATGGGACCTTGTCGGCGTTTTGGAGCGCGTATTGAATCTCGTTCTCCATGTCCACCTTGACGAAGTCCTTTCCGTGAAGCGCATCGATGAACTCCCCGGTCGCGTCGATTCCGTCCGTGAGCTGTCCCTTGCCTGCCTTGTAGACATAGGCGAGAGCGTTGTCCGTCTCGACCTCTGCAAGCTCCGTCTCTGTGAGATATCGCGGTGTAATCCCTACGAAATTCCCTTTGAACTTCCATGTGATCGAACCGACCGGGAGTGAGCCGAGCGAACCGACAGCGGCCGCATCGAGATGCTCGCCTGCGATGTTGTGGTCAAACACAATTGTGCGCTTCTTATCTTTGAGCGCCTCTCGTCCAATGTTGTCGTCCACGAGAGCGGCGAAGAACTTGAAGTCTTTTGCTTCGACGAGGTTCGCAACTTCGAGTTGGTCTGCAGCAACATCGTTCGCGAGCAAGACGAAGTGCCAAGCTCGGTTGTAAAACGCATTGAGTGATGCCTCTGGTGCTCCAGTCTCGTAAGTGGCGACTGATACGACATCCGGCCGATTGTTCTGTGTGAACACGGTTTCCGCTTTCGCATGGGCCGGTGTGCCGTCCGCGTAATCGAGCGCCAATGCTTCGAGTGATACATATTCCTTGTAAGTTGGTGCGCCGACCTTTTCCGTGAGGATGAGGACACGTCCTAGTCCAATACGGGGAGCGGGAGACGACACACTGATGTCGACGGTTACGTCTTTTAATGGCATGTGATACCCTCCTTAATTTTCCGGTATGGTGACCGTTTCAATGACTTCGAATTCTTGTTGCGTCTCGATATGACGAATCCGGAACCGTACATCGAGCCCGACACGACGCTCGCTATCAATCGTCAGGAATGTGTCTCGGTTTTGGAACCCTTCGAGCCGTACGACCGTGATTCCCGAGTCTCCTAGCGTCTGTCTTGCGTTCCGTATCTTGAACAGCATCGCCGTCTCGTGAGCGAGTGCCTGTGCCTCAGTAGCGCTCTGTGAGTGCCATGTTATTGAAAAAACTAATTCTACGTCCTCTATGATGTCTTGACCGACCTCGGCGTGAGAGACGGGCAAATAGGGCGATGTGATGGTGTAGGAACAGAATGGATATGCGGGTTGCGGCGCATTCCCCGCTTGGAGAACGACCTCATGGCCCGTGTTCGTCTTGATATGTGAGATGATGGTGCTTTTGATAGCCTCATAGTCGATCATGGCGTCACCTCGTTGAAGGCGCTGACGTGTTTCAGTGTGTACGAGTTGAAATCCCCGTAATCCTCGAACGGAATCGTCGCCTCAACATGGAACGTCTGACTTTTGTATTGGATTTTTGCCTTCGACGGGATGACGACCGACTTGGAGATGATGAGTGTTCGGTCCGCATCGGTCAATCGTCCACCTGATTGATAGATTTGACGTTGCGTGAGCGGTACTAGAACTCCCGCATGTGTCGTCGTAATAGGCACCCCTACTTCCCACTCTCCCACATGGTCGAAAGCTCCTGCTGAATCTATCTCGAGTTGGAATAACACACTATATTTGTCTATCAATCGCTTGAACCGATAAAGTTCTGGCATTGTGTCCCTCCTTACTCGATTTTGTGGTCCATCGAGCCAATCATGTTGCCGGTGTCGACGAGTGGGTTGCTAGAACTCTTCTCACGTACCGTTAATTCCACGTTCGCCGGGTCTCTCAAGTCTCGGGCGAAATCTTGAAGCTTCCCCTTCGCCTCGAGAGCCAGTGCATACAGGAGAGCATCAGCAGGAACTCCGTTGAGAATAGCCTCACCGATGAGTTTCTGATATTTCTCGACGATTGCGGGTCCATGTTCATCCCATCCGGCCCGAATGAACGATCGTTCCGGGATTTTGATGTGTGTCGTAGTCTTTTTCAAGCTAATCCCGAACTTGTAGCGAAAATAACCACGCATTTTGTCAGTGACCGGGATATCGGCCCCGAACTCATGGACCGCTGCCAACATTTGCGTATGACCCGTCCCAAAATACCCGACTTGTACCCGACGTCCATTGAAGGAATCGGCGGATGAAATCGCTTGTGGTATACGATTTTTGTCACGAATTCGGATTTTAGCCTTCACGTGACATCACCCTTTAATTTCAAACTTCGATTTCTCTTCACGGGCTTTGCTTCCGTCGATTCAGGTGCTTTCTCTTTTTTCTGCTCGGAAACGATCTGGTAGCCGACGGGCTCGTAAAAAATTACGAAGTCACGTTCATCAACCTCGAGGACGTTTCTGTTTTTTTCAATTTTGACCATTTCATGTCACCCCTCTCATCATCGTTGGTATCCCGTGTATGGGTTAGTGACGGTGACAAACTTTAGCTTTTTATATTTCCGCCATAGACCGAAGACGTTAGCGTATTTGACCCGCTCGTCTGAGGAGACGATGAATGTCTGGCTCATTCCTCCAACTGATTCGGATGCAACACCCTCGCGCCCGACCGACGACTCATCGATTTGAATCATGAGCGCCATGCCCTTCTTGATTGGACCGGGCAGGATGAGGACACCGAGTTCGTCACGAAACGAATCATTGCACCATTCCGCGCAGAACTCATAGGCATCCACGATATCTTCTTTCAGCTTCTCCTCCTGGGTCGTTTCATCCGTCGGGATGTCCAAACGTCGTTTGAATTCCGGGAGCAAAGCGAGCAATTCCTCATTCGTCAGTGTCGCCATCGTCGTCACCTTCTCCCTGCTTGCCCTCGAGCGCTGTGATTAGTTCGTCTTTTTTCATGGAGTTGTATCCTTCGACACTTGCTTCCTTGGCCATTTCCCTAAGTTCTTCCACCTTCAATTCCTTTAGCGACTTCTTTTCAAGCTCCGTTTCCGCATTAACTTTTTCTTCTGTTTCTGCCTTTAGTCGTCGCATCCGGTTGAATGCTGCCATTCCCATCTGTATCACCTCCATAAAAAGAAATAAGAGAGCGACATGCGCCCTCTTATCCAAGTTTGTGTTTGTACTGTACGATACGGACTTTCTTCGGATCATAGACACGGGTCCAGTTAGCCGCTGTCGCAATCTCTGCGTTCGTCGGTGACACGCCTGCGACAGACGCCTCGGTCCATTTCACGCCACGTGGATGAAGGACCATGTGACGACGGTTGATGAGGTAATCTTCCCCTTGAAGCGAGTCACGGTCCGTTTCAGTCGGAACCTTCGGAGAACCATTCGCAAACCCGAGGGCACCGCGGCCGAAGAGGTATGACGTGTACACGCCACCCGATACCGGCATGTTGTCATCGACGATGATGTCGAGACCGCGGTATTTTGCGATTGGACGTCCTTGCGAGTCTGGGATGAAGTCAATCATGTCTTTCTCAAGCATAGCTGCGTATGTCATCGAGTGGACTCCGATTGCCACGAGTGCATCGTATGCATCACCAAGTTTAAATTGTGCAGTGAGGAATCCTTTCGACGAGAACATTTCCGTCCCGTCAGTTGCCGCTGATGGGTTATAGACGTTCGCCGACATCGAAGAAGATGCGAACATTCCTGCTAGCGTTGCAACAAGGATACGTTGCTCATCGCGCACCCAGAAATCAGAAACAAGTTCTCCGATGGCGTTCATTGGATCAGATCCGGCAAGAGCTCCAGCGAGATCGTTTGCTCCCCAAGCCTTACCGCGCATATGGAGGCGAGCAATGTCTTGTCCCGTTGTAATTTTAGCGACAGAGAGTGGATCAGTATCAGAAAGGACTTCCGATTCACCGCCAAGGTCATCCCAGTACGGCATATGAATCATATTTCCGCCAGCTTGGGTGTTCTTGTCGAGCTCTGGATTCGTAGCAATGATTCCAGAACGGACGAGAGCTGATTTTTCAGTGGTGCGGTTAAGCACGTAAGGGTTGAATACCTCTGGGACGATGACGTCCGCGATTTTTGTTGACATAGGTGTAGCCTCCTAGAAAGATAGTTTATTAAATCGTAAGCCCGTGCTGTGCTGCCATCTGACGAGCACGTTCCGGGTCTTCACGGAACATCTTGCCTTGTTCGGTAAGATTGAAATGCTCTTTCGACCAAGGGTTGTTTACCGAGCTGCCTGCTCCGCCGCCTCCACCTGGTGTACCGCTGTGATTTTTGAATGTTGCTTGAACCTCAGCTTGGACTGCTTCTTCCATAAACGTCTTGAGGGTCTTGACCCGCTCGACTATGGAATCTTCCGAATCAGCAAGCACGAAATCGGCGAATTTTTGTGGAAGTTTGGCTTCATCCAGCTTGTCGCGCACAATCAAGCGATTCTCGCGGTCTTTCAATTTCGTCTCACGGTCCTGGAGTTCTCCTTCCAGACGTTGACGCTCCAGCTCTTGTTGCTGCTTTTCATAGTCAGACCGCTCTTTGTCGGTCATCGCGTTCTTTTTGAGCTCTTCCAATTGCTTGTTGAACGCATCGAGCTGTTTTTTGAGCGTTGAGTTCTCTTCCACAAACTTGTTCACACGTCGATCGATTTCTTTCTCGAACTCTTCCTTCGTGAATGTTGGGACGCCGCCTTCAGGTGTATTCGGTTGAGGCAACGGGTCTCCAGGTTGATTTGGGTCGCCCGGAGGTTCAGAAAAGAATTGAATCGGTAGTTCGAGTGCATATTTTTTCTTTCGTTTCAACATGAGAAAGTCTCCTTTTCGCGTTATCATGTCGCCGCCCCGACTTTTGCCCCGCTGTTCGACCCCCGCTTCCAGTTGCCTACTGACCGTTGTAACTCGTCGTTGGTTTGTCATGATCCCGCAAGTGTATTTTTAGCGATCTTCTTTCTTCCATCGGTCGAACTGTTTCATCAACATGGCTTGACCATCTGCCACTCCAACCTTCTTGACGCCGACGACCTCATATCTCGCGATGCATCGGCAGCGGATGTCATTGTAAGGCGTCCCGCTATGCCCTGGCATCTGCGTTCTCACACCGCCCTTTAGATCGAACGGTTCGTTCAATTTCCGGCGTTGGCCGTGAAGTGTACGATGGTCTGCCTTGCGTGTCTTCCTCACACGCTCGTCGCCCATGTTAACCCATAACTTCTCGATTTCGATGCCCTGGTTGTCGGCGTTCTGAGCGCTGTCGTTGGATGCTTTCTCCCGCACACGGTGAGATTCTGTCTCGGCAATGGTCACTGCACGGTTATAGTCCATCGTGAACACCTGTTTGATACTGTCAGTCATCTCGTCGAACGTCGCCCCGGTGGCCAAAGCCACTTGGATGGAACGATTGATATCTCTGACGATTTTTGTCCGGGATGCTTCTAGTGAGGCATCCAGACGGATACCATAAACGGGATTCTCTCCAGAGATGGCTAAAAGCTCGGGAAGGTTTGGCGTCGAGTCGATTAACTTTTTATCGATGGCGTTCTCGATACCGAATGACATCCAGGAGTAGGAGAGGTCATAGCTCTCCTCGAGCAGTTTCGTGATAACGGTCCTATTGTGCTTACCAAGCCGGTTCGCCTGAGCGGTGGCCAGCTGTTGCCATCGTTTGATCTCGCGATAGCTGACGATGTCTGCATAGGAAATCGTGCCACCCTTTCCAAGCTTCGAATAGATAACCCCGATTTGTCCGATAATATCCGTTACAACCTTTTCGTACTCTCTCCGAATGTCACGTAGTACAATTTGTTCGCGTTTTGTGAGCAAGCGATAGATGACGTCGAAGAACTTGATCCAATTCATCACGCATCAACTTCTTCCGGGAGAATATCCTGTCCGGACGGCTGTTGACCGAGCATGAGCGCACCATTGACGGTGTTCTCTTCGTCCATGAGCTCCAATTCCTTGTCCGGGTCTAGAACCTTGCTGAACAACGATAAGCGCGTCGCGTTGCTCATCGTACCAATTAGCAACTTCTGGACTTTCGCCTCATATTCAAGGTCTTCCGGAAGGTTACGCTTGAACTGCATCCGGATGGAGTAAGCATCGAAGGGGATGCGTTTCTTACTCCATGAAGAAGCAAGCACTTGGAACATGCGGACAGTTGAGGACTTGAACTTCTTCTCGAACGTTGAACGCTTATTCTCGAACGCCGTGAGTTTATGGTCGAGCGCCACTCCAGTAGCATTACCGGAGAAACTCTCATCGCTCATGTTTGGTGTCCCGCTCTTCTCATAGATTTCTTTCTTTAAGCGCGTGAGATGATTCTCAATCGCTTCGTCGTTGATTTCTTGTGCGAAGAAATCGATATCCGACTCTGGATCGTCGAGGGAGAAGACCCCAGTCGTTCTAGCCGCCTCAATCGCCTCTTCGGTGACGTTAAATCCTCTCGCCTTCATGTAGGCGAGACGCCAACCCTCGATGAAGCTGTTCATGTCGGACAATGAGCGATCGTAGGCATCGATGAGTGCAAGATGCTTCTCGATATCGCTCAATAGTTCCGAATTGTTCTCGTAGCCCACGACCGGACAGTAGTCGTAGAGATGATATTTCGGGTTGAGTGGTTCATCCGCATCCTTTATGAATCCTGCTGCCGTGTCCAGGTAGTAAAACACCTGAGTCGGCGTGTAAAATTCGACACGAATCTCGAATGTACCAGGCTTCACCTCGTATTCGTAGTAACGGATGGCGAATTCCGGTTCGATGATGCCCTCCTCGCCGATAAGGATGGTCTCCCATGGCTTGAGGGTCATCACCTTCTCGTCACCTTCCTTGAGGTAGAGTAACCGCGCCCCGTACCCGCATATGGAACAAAACTTGGTGACCTCCTCATCTTTGTCGTCGATGACGTTTCGGGTATTAAACCATTCAAGTTGCTTGGCTGCCGTCTCGAACTCTGTCTTGGTCTTGTCGTAACTGTAAGCAATCGGGTCGCCAGCAAAGTATCCGACCTTCATGTCGACAATCTGGCCGACAAAATCGACGTTGATCTTGTTATTGACTGCTTTCTTGTTCCGCTCCAACTCGCGAGTGAAGATTGGAACATCCTTGTCTGTCTCACGTGCCAGATAGCGGCGAAAGTTCTTCTTCATGAATTCCGCTCGCAGTTCGTGCTTGGTTATGGCACTCAATAACGTCTCGGATCGCGGTTCGCCGAACAGCTGCAACTCTTTCCGAAACTGCCGCAGCTCGTAACCGAAATCCGGTAAAACGGATACAGTAGCCAAACTATCACCCCTTTCAAATTAGTAGATACTCGGACCAGCGCTTAAACCGCCACGCATGACGACCGTATGGACGAAGTAACGGAAGGCATCCATCGCGTGATCCCACTCTTTCATAGGTTTGTCTTCGCCCCGCTCGGATGCTTTCTGGTCCCAGACGTAAGAATGGAATTCGCGGAATAAGTTCGTTAGTCCAGGGAAGAACTTGACCTTCTCCTGAATCATTGCAGTCTTCGAATTTCGAATGCCGTCAAGTACCTCGTTTTTCGCTTTCCGGACGAAGAAACCATCCTTCCGTAATTGCGCAATGAATGAAGCTGCAGATGGGTCGACAATGACCATCTCGATTTTGAATCCTTCAGTAAATGATTTCATCTCAGCGCTATACTCTGAGTCTGTAAGCTGTTTGCCTTCTCGGCCCGAATGATAAAACTCTTTCAAGCAATACCAAACGCCATTAAAAGAACCCCACAGTAGAAATACCGTAGGATTCTGCGTGCCATAATCCACACTTACCATGAAGCGTGTCATCTGGTTGATATTCAGGTTTTTGTAACGTTCATCGTCAAAGTTTACGACATCCTTTTTCTCGTCAAAATTATCGAAAATGATGCCCTCTGACATGACCCAAAGACCAAGGATGTAACGTTGGAAGAACACGCCCGAGTACATTCGCTTGTAACGATCTTTGACGTCCTGTGCAAGCGAAGGATTGTCCTCCATGGTGAAATGGATATGGATGGCCTTCTTCTGTTCGAGGTTATCAAGCCATTCAAGCTTAAACCAGTGATACGGGCCGGCTGGGTTACAGTTGAACCATAACTTTGAACCAGTTACCGAACAACGTGCCGTGGCTTGGTTGACGAACGAACGGGGCATGAGTGCGACTTCGTCGAAAAATGCACCCGCTGCCGTTATCCCTTGGACGAGGTCTTGTGAGCTCTCGTCCTTGCCACCGAACAAGTAGAAATAATTGACCTTTCCATCTTTTATGATTTCAATCATGTTCTCGGTCCGGTGAGGAATGACTGTATAACCACGACCTTTAAGAATCTTCATGAGAGGCTTGATGACGTTTCGGTTCAGCGATCCAATCGTCTTCCCGGAGAAAATAAGGTTCTCTCCATTAAACGTCTCCATCGCCCAAATCGTGAACGACAATGACATAACGACCGTCTTTCCAGCACGTACAGAACCGTCACAAATGATGGTGTCATTCTTGCCGTGTTCCGGATGACGCCACCAGGTTAGGACCTGTAATTGCTTCTTGGAGAACGGCGAGAATTTGAAACCAGGTTGCCTGATTCGAGGTCTACGTCTCATCGGCATCCCATGCTCTTTCTACCGCATTATCAATAGCAGCCATGAAACCATCGTCCTCTGTTTTATCTTCTTCAGTACCAAGCAACTGCATCTCCTCAAGCTCTAAACGACGCTTCGTAATCTTGAGGGTCTCCTTCTTAATTTTAAGCTCCCCTTCTCGGATTGCAGTGTCGGAAGGATTCTCCTTCTGATCAAGAAGCTGTTTTCCGAGCCATATTTGCATGGTCGTATTGTTCTGTTCAAGCGCTTTTCGGAGTTGAGCACGACGAAGGGACATTTTTACGTTATCCAGTCCTTTTTTATAGAGCGTCCGAAATTCCGAGTCACGCTTCAACGTCGTCGCTCCTATTTCCAAATAACCTGCTATCTCATCGATTGTACATCCAATTCTAGCGAGCTTTTCAACCGCTTCATAATCGATTTCACGTTTGGGCCGTCCTCGGGCGCTCGCCATATCATCACTTCCTCTCTCGAATTTATTTACCTTATTTATTACAACCAGCAACTATCTAATTGTTTATATATGGTAGTGTTTTATTAGAATAAAAATATCAAGTCAGGAGCATCACATGAATAAAATCACACTGTCTTTTATCAAAAGAACTGTAATTTACCCTCTAATCGTTGGGTACTTAACGTATTTTTTAGCAATGGAAGTCGATCCAGAATTAAAAGCAAACACTTTAGAGATGCTGTACTCTTTTAATGATTCAAGTGAAATGTATTTTCAGATCATCATCCCTGATTCAATCTTTGTTACTGTCTTTTTTTACTTCTTTGGTTATATATATGGTCTAATCAGCACTGTCTTCGGGGTTCGCAAATTTAGAAGTAAAGGCATTCGGTTAGGAATCTTCCTAAGTCTCTTGGTCTGGTGCACAAAAATTAGTCTTTCACTTTTCCACGCTATGTTCGGCCCGCTAATCCTACTGCTCGACGTAATTGTTAGCTTTATAAGAGTTGCAATCATCAAGAGAAGAAAAAGTAAGCGTGTTTCACGCAATCAATTTTCATTCGAAGATGATTTATACTACGAAGAAAGCCACCGATGATTTGGTGGTTTTCTTAGTTTGAAGGATTTATTTTGCAACCTTAAAACCACTTCCGATGAAACGACAGAAGGATGATGAAAGTTTTTTCGCCATCGGAAACGGTTTTAAGGTAACAAAAAAGACGCCTAATGGCGCCGTTATCTATTTTTAGAGTAGAACCCTATTCGTTTTAAATGATATTCATTTTCTTGGATTAGAGCATCCAAAAACTTTCTATCTTGATCTACGAAGTGATGGCTTTCTTCGTGATATACCCTACTCATTTCATTATACAAATCTAATTCTTCTTTAACTTCCGAAAAAATATTTTTAATTTTAGGGTTGATTAAATGGTAATTAGACTTGAATAGTCTATCTATTTCTACAGCTTCATGATACATAAGTCCCTTGTAAACACCGCCTTGAAACACGATAGGTTTTTCCTCTATCATCACTAAGATAGGTGTATAGACTTCTTCAAGTACTTTCTCTGACAACTTCAGAGAAAAATCTACTCGTTTGTTTTTCTCATAGTATCGTGCGGCTAAAAAAGCTGCTAGTCCAACAGTTAAAATAGGTGACACCATTTTCCCTATCTCAATCCAAAATCCAGTAGTTGTCATATTATCACTCCTATATCTTTCTAAGCGAATTATACAGGAGTAAGCGAAGAAAAACTCTCTACTTATTGATCAAATGAATAATGATCAGCCAACAGACTAACTTTCCATTTCTGAATAACTTTATTTTTTGATAGTTCTACATCAATTCCTATATTTATCCTCATAGCTTTGTTGTTCATTTTGCCATATACATTTTCACTGTATTGAGATTCATATAAAAGAATGAATGGAACATCATTTGCGTCAAAATGTAATTTATGATCAAAACATCTATATTTGGTTGTATTTGAATAAGTTTCCTTCAAGGGATTCAAATAATGCTCTTTAATGAAAGTTTCAAAAGTATAGGTGCTCTCATAAAATTCGACATTATTAAGAGTGGAGTAAATAGTATAGATTCTAGTTTGATCTAGTCTGGTAATCGATGACAAGAAGCCTTCAATACTATCGTCTCGTATTGAGTTTCTAAAAGACCTGATTGCTTCTTTAATTTCTTCATTTAATTCAAGCACTTGTACTTCGGTCATATGTTTTTCTTTAGTTTGTAACGACAAGTAAATCCCCCCATATATTTTATTCCTGAGATACAGAATGAAACTATGATAGGATTCACCATTGTTTAAAAATAATCCTTCTTTTGATTATTGGCGTGCAGGTTTGGTCAGTTCACCCTCTTAGGAAACATCAGCTTCCTACATTAATTAGTATAGCTTGCAAAACTAAATTAATTTTCCTTGTTTCCTCCCGTTTCTTTCCTATCTTTTACCTACTTCTTTTTTTCATTGCCTTTCTCCTTAGAAACCTCTTATACCTACGTTTTGCTTTAATAAGAAAAACATTGTAATTAATATATTTCTCAATTCTTTCAATAAATGAAGGCTTAATCCTAGTAGGGAATCCAAGTCTTTTCAAATGCTTATTTCGAACGAAATTGAGATGATTAAAAAATTTTCTGTTTTCATCAAATGTATCAAAATCATAATAATCGAAATCTTCAGGTGCGGATTGAGGACGATATCTCGCTTCTTCTTCAAATCCCCAAATCATACTGAAAAGTTTTTCGTCTACAAGATGCCTATGTTGATAAAATCTTTCTTTAATCTCTTCAATTTCTTCGAAACTTAATCCCTCATATCCATCATAGTTCTTAGGATTTTGTTCAATCCCTATTAATATTGGGTTATAAACTTTTTCAATAGCTTCCTCAGCTAATTTCATTGCATACTCTGTTTGCTTGTTCTTTTTAAAGAAAAAGCCAGACATAAATGCAATCAGTAATCCAGTAAATGTAGTTAAAACTGGAGCGAATTCTTTAAAGGTATCAATCATATATTTCTCCTTTTGACCATGCTTGTGACTTTTAATTCTATTCTAGCACTCCAACTTAATTCCACATCCTAAAAATATCAGCTATTTGCCCGCGAAGTCCGTCTAGCGCATTATAGTACCGGTCATTGCCCCACCCCAGCTCATCACGCACATGGATATCCTTGCGCCGACGTCTTTTGTATTTATTATCCCAAACCGTCAACTCGTCCTCGGCTAAGTAAGTTCGAATCGAGTTCATTTTGTTGAGTTCATTTTTAAGTACAACTAGTTCGCGTTGTGCTTCAACGACCATCTGGTCATAGTGCTGCTGTTCTTTTAAGAGATGCGGATGACTCATTGATTGACTGGCAGCATAGTTAACAGTCAGAGAGGACCGAAGACTTATCTCCGGTCCACCATTGATGATTTCCTCTGCCTGTTGGATGAGCAAAGGGAGTCTGAAATATCGATGAAGCAATTCATCTACTTGTCTGCGTAATCGCTTGTCGTCTTTGACACGCGTTTCAATCCACTTTAATTGTGCCAACTTTTTACCCTCCTTTTATTTTTTTCAATTAATAACTTTGGTACGATCAAATGAAAGGTGGTGAAAAAACAATGCGGTTAAACCAGGAATGTGTTCGAAGTGTTCTTCTGACTTTAGAAGAAATCAATACTCCAGTAAGACCAACGATGCTAAATGATTTATTAGACTCTCCAGGACTAACTGATTACTCCGAAGACGATGTGATTTACACAGTTCAAACATTAATCTACGCGAATTTCATCGATGCAAAACCTCTTAGAACTTTTGACAGTATTGATTACATGATTTATTCAATAACTTGGGAAGGTCATCAATTCCTTGATACCATCCGGGATGAGAAAGTATGGCGAGAAACTAAAAATGTTGCTAAGACTTTCACTAGTGCCTCTTTAGAAATTCTTTCAAAGATTGCAACAGAAGTAATGGTTGGGTTGATTAAAAAACAGCTTTAAGTACATTCTAATTCGGAATGTACTTTTGATTTTGTACTTTTATTGATTAAGATTAGTTATTTCACTCATCCTTCATACTTAATCACCTTCAGCATTTCGCCGCCTTTCTGTTGAATGAACTGCTCACACTCTGCTTTCGACCGTTTCCATGTCACTATCTTTTCGTGACGTCCATCCTTGACGTAATAAATCCGGACAAACATCAATCCCTATCCTGGATATCCATCATTTCATCCTCCATTTTTCATGAATGTTCCAAGCAATGTATCCGACACAGATGACAATTCCAGCTATCACGAATTCCGTCTCAGAATCAATCATCGCTCAAGCTCCTGAACGTGTTCATACGACCAAACTAGGATAATGATTAATGTAACGGCAGGGACTGCCACGATAGCAGCCGTTGCCATGATTCCCAACATCGTCATGCGACTCGATCCTCTTCCAGCCTCTTCAACAGTTCGTCAAATCGACGCTCTGCCTCTACAATCTTCTCTGGGTCCGTTTCAATCACGGGCTTATAAGCCCAACAATTGCCTTCCTCTGTATATTCAAATAGGTCCATATCTATCTCTCCTTTACCAAGCCAATTTTTCTTTGCGACGATGACTCGCTCCTACCATCGAATATCGCTTCAAGTCGTCAACCATCCTGTCATAGTTGCGACCTCCGATTTTCTCTTCCAGCATTTCTGCATCGAGGTTTGTCGTGTAGATGGTCCGCTTTCCTTGGCGGCCGTCTAAGATTAAGAAAAGTTTGTCCTGACACCACGCTTCGCGACCGCTCTCCGCCCCGATGTCATCAAGCACTAGTAGCTCTACGCTATTGATAAGCCCGATTAGTCCATCTTCGGTGATTTTAGAATCCCGGTTGTAAGTCTCCTTGATCTTACTGAACAGTTTCGGGACGCTGATGAAGAGCGCGGTATGCCCGTTGTTGATGGCTAATTTCGTGGCACTGATGGCCAAGTGGCTTTTCCCGGTACCATACGACCCGTAAAGGAGCACGTTTCCTGGTAGCCATTCACTCACGTATCTCCGGACCGAGCGAGCAACCTCTCGGAAGCTCTCATCGGTGGTGATGAAGTTGCTGAACGTGGCGTCCTTGATTTTCTCGTTCACAAGCGAGTTCTCGTTAAAGGTCTTCAAATGTCTCTGCATTTTCTTGGCTTTGGCTTCTTGCTGGCGCTCTTGCATATAGTCCAGTACCTCACATCCGCAAGGTGTCCACGACTCCACTCGTTCTCGTGTTCGTGGATCATAGAATTTAGTAAAGTGATATTCGGATCTGCAACGCAGGCAACAAGACTGATTCGAATTCTCGAACTTGAATTGCCCCACCAAACCGGTTGAAATTCTGCTAACATGCTCCATCCATCAGTCCCCCTTAATCGAAAGTTGGTTTGAACGTTGAAGGCGCTCCACCCTTCTTCATTTGTTTGTCTTGTTTTTGACGGGCTTCGTACTGTTCAAAGGTTCTAATACCATGTTCATCTCTTAAGTTGTTGAGGATGCCCGCAGCATAATCCCATTTCTTACCGCGTTCGATGGCGATTTGAATTGCTTTGATAATGAGGGACCGGTCTATTTCTTGCTGCAGATAAATCTCAACTGCCTTTATTACAAGAGGAGGAATATTCCCATAATGACTTTGATAAAAGTCGACGACGACTTGACGGCTTTCGTCGTAAGAGTTGCTGTCGTTTGCAAAAGGATTAGTCGTCGTCTTAGTCGTATTATTCTTAGTTAAATTATTCTTAGTTAAATCATTATTAGTAGTGGCAGGTTTACCGCTGCGGGTAATCCGTTGCGGTAAACCCGTTGCGGTAAATCCGCAATGGTTAGGAAGCTCGTAGACTGTTACATTGTGGTGCTTAATTCTCCCTCTCTCATCCCGCACTTCTTCTTGAGTTAAATAACCATGTTGTTCAAGTTCTTTTAGTGCTCCACGCAGTGAGTCTCTTCCATCAGTAAAATGCTTAACCAATTCTGACTTGAATAATATCCAGTCGTCTGGAAGGCTCAAAATGTAAGCTAGTACACCTTTTGCTTTCGCGGACAACTCGGGGTTCTGCAAGAACCCTTTGTCCATCATCACGAAATTACTTTCTTTTCTGACTCGATTAATTCGTCCGTGTCCCATCACCTACACCTCACAAGAACGGATCTTCGTCAGCTTTTGATTTTGATTCTTCTGGCTGCACGTCGACGATTGTAGATTCACTTCCGTTATCGACAAATGAAGTATCAATGATGGCCTGACTAGTTACGGCTGACTGACGTACTCGAGATACGCTGTTATCCGCATTAATGAGCTCACCAAGATGCTGCACCTCTCCGTTTTCCTTTTCAATGGACAGAGGGGCCGTTTTTAACAGACGAATAATGACCGTCTTTTTAGCCATCTCGACAAAGTGGTCTTTCCACGGTCCCACGACGGCACCGTTGTACTTAGACTTTGTGAACCGGTCCCGATGATTCTCGATTTGCTCTCGAGTCATGACGACGAAGTCATTCCCACCATCTTTGAGGTGATAGACGGCGTACACATGAGTGACCTTATCCGGGTCAGATTCTCCACAAGGCACGTGATGCAAATCTTTGTTGAGCCCATATGCATATTCGAACTCGTCGCCTTCATACACTTCATGTGCATACAATTGCTTCAACTCGCCAGAGCGACGCGCCAAGTCAATCGCCCCTTTAAAGCCCAGTTGAAATTGCGCCTCCATTTGCTTCGTCTTCCCGTTATAGAATGGCAAAATGTAGGCATGTCCAATGAGGTTCGGCTCGACTCCAAGTGCCGCACAGTTGACGATTGCGCCGACAAGGGTCATCTCGTCACATTCGAATAGCTTTGGGTTCCGAGTTGCGGCGCTGATTGTTAGACGTGCCAATCGCTCAGGTGTTACATGCTTTGGAACAAGCGACTGGATCGCCTTATAGTTGTCGTTGATGAGCGATTTGAGTCTTCGTTCGTTATCCCCTGCTTGCGCCGGTGCTTGTGCGCTTCGATTCGCTAACTGATTTTTTACGTCTGCTGTTTTTGCCATGATTATTTAGCCTCCTTGATTGCAAATCGTCTTGTTTGTTTTCCGATTTTGATGCATTGTGTGTAGATTTCTGGATGCTCGAGTTTCAGTTTTTTCGAGTCGATGGTTTCGCGTGCTTTGACCGTCTTCCATTCGACAAAATGATTCTGAGCGATACCGACTTCCGCTTCACCAATCAACGCCTTGAGTTTGTTTTCTGCTTCCGTCTTTTGGACTTTCAGTTCTTCCAATCGTTCGCTTGTTTCTTGATACTGTTTAATCAAATCTTCTGCTTCATCTGGAAGCTCTGTCTCTGAACCTTGTTCTGCTGTCGGGAACATCCGGCCGAGCAGATCACTCGATGCTTTCGAACCATCGTAGGCAGGTGGCACTCTCTTGAGCACATGGTTGTTCCAAAAGTCAGACGCAATCTCGATGATGAACTGAATCATTTCTTCGTCTCGTTCAATACGTTTGTAGATAAACTTTTGACCCCCCACAAGAACCGCAATCCATGCTGCCTCGTATCCAGTGACCGCGAGATAATGCATAACTTGGATAATGTATTCTGCGGGTATCTCGTCCGCCTCCCATTCCTTCAAACGATAGGCAGAAGACGTCTTACACTCGAGTATCTCTTTCTTACCGATTAAGACCCGGTCTAGGTTCGCAATCATATATGGATGGTTTGGGTGTGCAAGCATTCGATTGTCCCGACGTACCTTATGACCTGTCTGAGACTGAAACTCTTTCGCGACAATGTCTTCCAGAACGTTGCCCCAATAAGCTGCCTCCCCTGCGACGTCTTCGATCTTAGTTTCTCCGACCTTGTCTAAATAGACGCTCATCGCTGACTTGTATTTGTTTAACCCTGCGATGGCAGAGATGTCTGAGCCGCCAATCCCGTTGCGGCGCATTTCTAACCATTCATCACGACTCATCTCGCTCACGTTAGCCAGTGCAATCACGTTATTCATTTGGTATCCTCCTCGATTTTTCGAATGTACTCTTGCTCTTCCTCCCACGACATGAACTCATCATGTTCACGGTCCGTTCGATAAACACGAATGCTACTATTTCTCATATCGATTCGCTCCTTTTCAGTTGGGTATTGGCGTGGAATTTCAAACAGTCTTCTTACTTTCAAGAGATATAGTCCTTCTGAGCGTTCTCGTGTGGTAGCCAAGGTGACAAGTGCATATTCGACGGCTGCCAACCAATCAACAAATTTGTATTTACGGTTGAACTCCATATGAGACAGCGTCAATGCGTCCGTGCAAAACGTCTCTTCATTTTTCAGCTCGGCCATGCACGTGGTATACTGTCTCCATAAGATATAGTTACGTGCTTGATCTTCATCAAGGACAATTAGGTTGACCAAATAGTCCAGTCCTTCGCGACCTTGACTCAGACGTTCTTCTACGATGCCACGTAGGGCGTTCTCTAAAAGTTCATTCACAGCTATATCACTTCTTTCCGGACCGGCTCCGCATGGCCGGTCTTTTTTTGTTCAATATTTTCAATTAAAGTCATTCATCTTCCGTGATATCCTATTCTTGGAAGGTGGTGAATTAATGCCTAACAAAAAGCAGACTTCAAAGTCAGTAGCGTCGAAAGCTAGCAAGCTACTCTCCAAAAAAGGCACCAGCAAAAATGTAAAAACTGTAGCTGCTAGTGCTCTTGCTCAAGCAAAAACGGCGCGTAAGAAAAAGTAACTAGCGAGTCAATCAATGTCTTATTAATCCAAATCAAATCGGTCCCTTGACGGATGCCAATCAAGTCTTCGGAGATCGATTTGATTTCCTCAGGTATATCAGCGACTAATTCAACGTTTTCGTAAACGTCGCCGCTAATCATGACAATTTTCTTTAGTTTCAAAGCTTCACACTCCATTATGAGTTTCCTTTCATTTATTCAGCTTCTCTTCTTCCCGAGCTTTGGCCGCAGCTAGACGAGGAGCCGAAGTCTTCTTAAAAAACTGGACCATCGCCTTAGCCGTCTGAGGTGAAATACCAAAGTCTGCAGGACTTTTTCTCACTCGATGTTGTTCCATTCTCAATTCTCCTCTCAATAAGAACTTATTTAAAATCACCTTTAAACGGTGATAGCAGTTAAAAAAATATCGTCATATTCCCCATCTTCAACGTTAGGAAGTTCAATTAAATCTTCTGGGAAGTTATAGAGACGTGCTGCTTTCCGCAACGAATGACCAGGGATAGCAGTGATACCATTTTCATAGTTCCGAAGTGTTTTTGTAGTAACACCAAGGGCTTTCGCGGCTGCTTTCTGATCAATACGTGCATTAATTCTTGCCGCCTTCAAAGAAATTCTAATCACTAAATTCACCTCCTAGCTATTTGTTAAGGTAAATTTATCACCTTTAAAAGATAATATCAACTAATTTTTCACCTTTATTTTACCTTTTTGAGAAAATTACGTTTCTTTTTTTACCTTTTTTGTTTATAGTCAATTTTATAAGGAGGTGAAACTTGTGAGTGAAGATTTAAAAGCGACTTTTGCAGAAAATTTAAATTTCTATTTGAACAAAAAAAGACTGCGTACTAGTGACTTGGCAAAGGAATTAAATATTCCTTATATGACAATCGCAAATTGGGTTAATGCAAAAACTTATCCAAGGCCAGATAAAATCCAATTAATGGCTGATTTCTTTGGTATCCCTAGATCACATTTAACTGAAAAGAGAGAGTCAGAAGCTGAAAATGAACATTCCTCTCTCCCTCCCGACGCCATCACTCGGATCACTGCATCGAATTATAAAATCCCAGTGTACGGCAGCATCTCGGCCGGCATCCCGCTCGAGGCGATTGAGAACCTGACGGAGACGTCAGTTCCGGATCACGTTATTCTCAAGCATGGAGAAGACAAGCTATTCGGTTTGCTCGTAAGAGGCGATTCGATGAACAAGATTGTCCACGATGGCCATTACGCTATCTTGTGTAAAACGGATCGTGTGGAGTCTGGTGAAGTGGCTGCGGTGATCGTGAATGGATATGACGCTACGTTAAAGCGCGTCATTCTGTTAGATCGAGGAGTCTTGCTGGAGCCATCAAGCTACAATCCGGAGCATACGCCAAAGATGTATCTTGATGAAGAAGCGAAGGATATTAAAGTGATTGGCAAGTTGGTGGCCGTTATGTCGCCGCCGGACTTTAAGTTTTAAGCATTTTATAGAGAATAACGAATTGAAAAAGTATTATTTATAAACTGTTGATTGGTATTTGCGTCGTTTTTAGAGCTTTGTAATGAGCAAAAATCTCCAGAAAACGTATTAGTCAGAGAACCGTAACTAACTAGAGAGCTATGAATGGCCCTATTTAGCTGTTAACGAATTATAAAAGTATTTTTTGTCTTATATACGAGACTCAAAAGCTTTTTGATTTCGTTATGTTTCATTTCTCTAAACCAAAAGTATTGCAAACAAAAAAGCCACCCGATAAGGGTGGCTTTGCGTTATGAAAAAATCTGAAACCCGAGAGCTACTACTGCGATGAAGGCAGACCCAGCAGCGATATATGTCCCGCGCTTAGTATGGGTCAGGGTAGAAGAATCTTTTATCGCATCATTTACAATTGTTTTAACTTTTTCTTCGGTAATTGCTAATTGATGAACATGTTGAATCTCATTACGAATATCTTTAAGTTCACTATTCAGATTCGAACTTATTCGAGACTCCATATCCCTCATAGCAAGTAGTACTTGAGTTATAGATGAGTCGATTTTAGATTCAAGGCGAGTTTCAACGAGCTCGATTTTTGATTTTATATCTTTTTCCAAGTGTTCATTTTTTAATTTTGTGGTTTCTTCCAAGCGTTCAAAATCTTTTCGGAGTAACTCAGCATCACTATGATTTCTTGGTTTCTCGTCGCTCATGTCTTCTCGCCTCCTTGGTTCATGTAATATCTTGGTCTGGGCAACGTTCAGTGTTTCTTTCATTTTATCACGAATTTCATCGTGTGAACCAATGGGATATCCGTTCTTTTTTTCAAATTTTTTAGAGAAATCGATTGTTTCCGCACTCATTTCGAGACCTCTTCTTCCTCAAGTAGTATCATTTCAGCAGCGAGCAAAGAAAATGAAATTGACTCATTGGATAGATTATCTGAAAGGGTAAGTTCATTCACTCTATTAATTAAATCCTCATCTTTGAATTCTGTATGTAGTATTAGTCTTATCATCACGGATTCTTCAACTGTAAAACTCGGACCACGCCCGGCAATTGTGAAATTTGGCCCTACAGCAGTTTGTTGTATTACTTCTTTAGGTATGTACTCGACTGTGTTAGAAACTTTTCCATCAACTAAGTTCGTTAGTTCTAACTCTAAGAGGATAGAATCGCAATAATTTAATAACTCTCCTAAAACTCCGAGCGTATAACTAATACTTTTTTCTTCTCCAACAGTTGATTTCAGTACTCCGCCTGGTGAAATAAATAGTAAATTGCTCTCCTCATCAAACATCGGTTCATTTATACTTAATGTTCCGTGCAATAAAGATATTGAGTCGTTATCATATTTTTCTTTTAGGACATGTTTAATTGCCTGATCCAGTTCCATTTTCATTAATTAGCCCCCTTCTTCTTCACTGATACATAAATATCATACGACAAATTCTTTAAAAATGTGTCCAGAAAAGTATGTTATGAATCTCAAAATTGAAACGCTCCCACTTGATTTAACGAACTTTCGTTCTTATTTTTAAGATGGAATCAAAAGTAATGAAAACAAAAATCACCTGTTTTGAACTGCCCATAAAAGTCGGTTTTCACGTCCAACTTTATGTGGCAGTTTAGTTTATTTTTACTTTTTAATCTGAGGAAACGGAATAAAAGCGACTCTCGAGGCGAACCTGAAGGTAGGTCGCATCGATGAATCGCTTCGTTTATTGATATTCAGACAATAGAAGTATACATTTTATTTCTCAAGAGTTTCTATGGTCTTTAAAACTCTCGTATATACTTCCTTTATACTACTTTCATTCTCAATACCATTATTAAGACCAAATCCCCAGTACATATACTCATCTTGCGTCTTCTGCAAATATCCTGCAATGTATGAGTCGGGTATATCAGGAGCATCTTCATATGATAGGTCTTCTAATACAAAAGGCAAAAATCCTTTAGTAGTTTGAACAAAAAATATTGGTATTGTCATTTCTTTATATACATTTATATATTTTTCTTCATCAGCTTGTTTTAAATGATTTTGCATTATAAATATTCCGTCAAACCTTTCGGAAGTTGATTTTGTATCTTCAAGATCTTCGAAAGATATGGTCGTAAATTTAACACTAGCCTCTTCTATATCAGGGCTACTTCCTATAACACCTATATCTAAGTTTTCACCTTTGTAAACTGAAGGTTTTACTTCTGACGAATATTCGGATGCACATCCTGACAAAGTCATCACAATCAAAAGAAAAATCAAAAGTATTTTTTTCATGAAAAGACTCCTTTTCACCATCAACGTAAATCATACCATTACTTATAAAAAATAATGGTATGATTTCAAACTTCCACTTTGGAACTATTTAATTATATTTAATCACAGAATGTCTTTATTAAAAATAAGCATATCCGTCCAAATAAATATACTTATAATGACTAGTTGTTGAAGATACCCCAAAATCTACAGATGCCGCTTGATTTAGTCCAATGTTTACTGCTCCGTTTGTAGTAACAGTGTTGTTATTATAAAAATCTCCATTCACAATCCAAAAAATTCGATTAGGGCTTTGTAAATGCGCGTACACAGATCCATCAAATCCCTTTGTAAGAGTACCCCCATAAGTCTTTCTATTCATACCAACATTCAAGATTTTTTTAATCGATCTAAAGGAAGTCCCACCTTCATTTGTTTGGCAATAGAATTTTAAGGAAGGCTTGTATTCACTTTTAACTGTAAAAGTTTTAGTAATTGTTCTGTATGTTGCCGTTGCTGCTGTTGTAACCGCTTGTGAAGATGAAGTGATTCCAGATAAGTTTTGAGAATTTCTCAGCGATTTTTTTGATGTCGGTGTTGAAGTTGAAGTTCCTGTTATAACTTGACTTGCTGCTTCTTTCTCAGTGATTCCTTGTTCGTCAGATATTTGTTCTACTACCTCATCAAAGGTCAAGACCTCACTGATCACGGTTCTCTGATCTGGATTATTAATGTCTATTGCGCCATTAGGTAATTCATTCTCATGATTACTGCTTAAAGAATTGTTTCCTGTTGCTGCATATGTAGGAAGTGCTGAGGTAGAAACAAGACCTGCTACAATTAAACCAGTAATAACGTTCTTCTTCATTGACATAGTAAAGCGCCTCTCTTCTCAATTAATGTTATTTATAAGGTGACTTATGTTTAAATACTATTTCAAATTACCATTATTTTCAACGTGGGAATTATTATTATCGGGCTTAAGTTACATCGTTATAAATTACCATACCCTAACGAACCATTTTGCTATTGATATTGAATAACTAAATGAGCGCAAACAAAAACCACCCGTTTTGAACTGACCATAAAAAGTCGGATTTTAGGTCCAACTTTAAGGGGCAGTTCATTGGGGTGGTTTTAATGTATACCTTGAAGAGATTTCATGACTTTTCCTCTTCAATGATTTTCCTTACTAATTTTCATCTGTTTGTTCATAAGACTCGAGAACGAATTTCACTCTACTAGTTTTATTAGCGAGCTCTGTTCTAGTTTCTTTAATCAGTTTTGCATTTATTCCATATGGAACTTTGAATTTGTTAAGATCGTTTTTAACTTTATTAAAGAGTTCTTTTGACATTCTGCCCTTGAAATCTTGTTCAGGACTGTCAATCGTAAAATAGTTAGTTGACGTATTGATTGTTCTCAACACCCCTACAACATCAATTTCTTCTCTTTCTAAAGTAACATCTAACAATTTGTTATTAATTACATCAACTTTCGAATACGAAGAACGATCAAATCCAACTTCTATTGCTGATTGATCAGTTTCAACTTTCGACTTAAATGAGATAGAGTATTTATTGTTTTTTATTTCTTTCAATAAGTCATTAATACTTTTTAACGTACTAAGTGAATAGTCTTCTTGATCAATGAACTCAATTATGTCATCTGCATTTTGGTTCTCGATCATATCTATGACTTCAAAAAAGTGGCCCAATACCTTCTTGTTTGTTCCAAATAAATCATCTTCGGATTTTAGATATATACCGAAAGAAGAAGGTTGGAGAGAATCCAATTTCAATCCGATATTTGCTCCATTAGATGCCCCCGTTGTTCGTTCATAAATGTCACTCGCTATATCATTAAATGCTGTTTTAAATTGTTGTAAAATGCCCACAAAGAAATCAAGAGCAATGTCATGACTGTTTGCAGCATCTTTCAATACAATTTTAAACTTTGATGCATCTAATTCTATCTCTGTAGATTTTTTCAATTCCTTTTGTAAATGATGATCGTATTCAACCCAATAATCTTCCAATGGGAAACTCTCTTCATCAAAGTTAGTATCGGTAATTCTATCAACGTTAAGAATATCTGCCGAATCACTATTGGGATCAATAAATAAGTAGTTTAACCTCATTGAATCTTTTAACTTATTTAAAATAGTGAGAACTGAAATTCTCTGATTTAATAGATTTAATCTTTCCATATTGGTAATTTCGCTAAATATCCATTTATGCTCTCCACTGTCGAGTTCTTCTACGTAATAATTCAAATAATATTTATTTGAAGACGAGGAAATGAAGAATAAGGGGAAATCATAGTACTCGAATATATGTGCGATTTCAAAAGAATTAATATCGTCACATGTGATGTTCACACTTTATCCCCCTCTATAAATATACTCATCATTTCGACGTCTTTAAATAACCACAAATTAAGATGATGCTTTTGAATATTATGTACCCCACAATCCTTAGTTATTCTCCCTTTCGCCACATTCATTTTTCGAAATTTAGCGAATCTTTTTTGCATTCGTTTGACAGCAGACTCTTCAGTCATAAATGATAATGCTAAAGCTTCACATTTATTTGCTGGAGGATATGAAATGTTTCTCTCAACATGATTCAAAAAATCTATTTCATTTAGTGAATCACCCACAATGAATCTGAATACTGGCTCTTTATCTTCAGCTACAACATTCGCTGGAGGGCATTGTGGAGGCATATCCTCTAAACCCTTATACATAGCACAACCTCCTAAAACAGTTTTATACCAATTATGTAAAACTCATTTCCAATTATAGTATTTTTTTCGGTCATTACTACATTTTTTTAAAACATTTTGTTGTATATTTTTGTTCCGGTTTTTATTTCATTCATATATTGGATACTATTGCTGTCTATATAGAAGTTTTATAAGATTTATTAGAGGGGGGATAAAAATGATTCAAAAGCGTGTGGGACTTTACATCAGAGTTTCGACGGAAGAACAAGCAATTGAAGGCTATTCAATTTCTGGCCAACGCGAGAGGCTAAAGGCATTCTGTGTCGCTCAGAGTTGGGAGACAATTAAGTTTTATGTAGATGAAGGTATCTCAGGACGGTCTACTGAACGACCAGCATTAAAGAAACTGATGAAGGATATAGAAGATGGGCTAGTCGATGTGCTATTGGTCTATCGATTAGATCGACTCACACGAAGCGTTCGTGATCTACACGACATTTTGGATTTTCTAGAGAAGCACAATTGTCAGTTCCGATCGGCGACCGAAGTCTATGATACATCAACAGCTATGGGCCGCATGTTTATCACCATTGTCGCAGCAATCGCCGAATGGGAGTCAGCAAACTTGGGCGAGCGCGTTCGACTTGGCCAAATCGAAAAAGCAAGACAAGGTGAATGGTCCGCTCCAGCTCCTTACGGCTTTAGGAAGAACAATCAAAAACGCCTGGAAGTAAATCCAGACGAGATTGAGGCAGTAAAACTTATGGTTCGTAAGGTTAAAGAAGGTTACAGCTTCCGCCAACTGTCCATGTACATGCAGAACACCTCTTACAAGCCACGAAGAGGCTATAAATGGCACATTGCGTCTCTACTAGACCTCTTGCATAACCCGGTTTTGTATGGGGCCATGCAGTGGAATGACGAGGTCTATGAAGGCACACATGAAGGAATTATGAGTAAGGAAGACTTTACTCAACTCCAGAACATCATTAAATCTCGTCAGCTTCAGAAGAAACGAGAAACAAATTACAATTTTATTTACCAAACTAAAATCATCTGTCCATCGTGCGGCAATCGATTGAGCTCAGAATGTTCACGCTGGAAGAATAAAAATGGTATAGAGCGATCAGCTAACCGATACCGCTGCCAGTCATGTGCTCTAGATGGACGTGAGCCGGTAAGCATATCAGAATACAAGCTAACACTACAGCTCATTCAACACATGAATGCTCTAACCTTTGATGAAAACGATCACGAGGAACTCGAGGCTGAAAAAGATAACCTGCAACTAATCGAGAATGAGATGCGTCGCATTGAACGAGAACGTGAAAAATATCAGCGCGCATGGGCCTCAGACTTAATTTCTGACATCGAGTTCAAAAATCGAATGGACGACACCAGAAAACGTTACTCGGACTTAGAACGGCAATTAAACGCTTCTCAGGATGAAACGACTTTTGGTAATGTGAACCCTGAGTATATTAAACAATTGTCCAATGAGTTCAACCAGAACTATGAATATCTCACAGATGAAGAAAAGCGAACATTCGTACAGCAGTTCATCGAATCAATTGAACTGATTGAAGATGCTACTACCCCATCTGGAAAGAAAGTATACGATGTGAAAGTGGTCAGATTTTTTTAGTCTTTATGTCTACTTAGTACAAATGAAATGTTCCTGATTCAACAGCCGGAGTTCATCACGGAGCAGTTCATAGGCGTCCTGCGGCGAACGGATTGTCGGCGTCTCCACTTTCGGTTCCTCGACGTAACGGAGACCGATCGCAAACGCCGCGAGCAACTGCTCGGCTTTCTTCTTCGTCATGCCCTCGATTTGACAGAGGTCGCTCACAGACGCCTGCGACAGCGCCCGGAGCGTCGGATATACGTCGGACAGCCGTCGGGCCGTCTCGTGCGGGTCGCCACCCCTGCCCCCGATTTGGAGCAGCCGGGCGATCGCGGATTCAACACTTCGGTCGAGCACCATGGTCATTCCTTCACCAACTTTCGCTTCATTCACAGAAAGCGCGGCGATACCCCGTGTCGTTCGAGCGTCTCGACGAGTGGACGAATCGGCAGACCGACGACGTTATAAAAGTCTCCTTCGAGCCGTTCGACGAACAGACCGCCCAATCCTTGGATGCCGTAAGCGCCGGCTTTATCGTACGGCTCCGTCGAATCGAGGTAGCCGTCGAGCCACGCGTCCGGGATGTCGATGAACGTGACGTGCGTCGTCGTGACGAACAAGTCCTGCCGCTCGGACCCGATGATGCTGACGCCGGTGAGCACTTCATGCGTCGCTCCCGAAAGCCGTTGCAGCATGGCTCGCGCATCGTCCCGGTCTTTCGGCTTCTCTAAAATCGTCCCGTTTAAGACGACGACCGTATCCGATCCGATGACGATGGCGCCACGGTTGTCGCGGGCGACGTCCATCGCTTTCTCGCGGGCGAGGCGTCCGACGTACTCGTCCGGATGTTCCCGTCCGTTCGTTCCTTCGATGACGTTCGAGGGGATGACTTCATGCGTGATGCCGGCCTGGGTCAACAGCTCGGTTCGCCGCGGTGACATCGAGGCGAGGATGACACGTTTCTGTGTTGGTTTCATTGTAACGACTCCTTCCATATGTGCGTAACGGGCTTCTTTTCCGTATCACACTTCACTGTCGATTGTAGGCAAACGGGCACGTGAATACAATCAGAGACCTCTCAAAAAAACGCCCCTTCTTTTCGAAGGGACGTGCGGTCACGGTGTCGTATAATCGTACACCGGGATGTCTTTCGGTGTGAACGTCTGGGCCGGTACGTAGCGGTCTTCGACGAGTTGATCGAGGTCTGGGCGATAGAACGCGTCGAGTTCGACCGTGAAGTCGAGCGGCTCAGCCGTCTCGGTCGTGTTCGGTCCCGTCTCCGTAGGTCCAGTGAATTGGACCGTGCGCAAGATGTGAATCCGGTTCATCGACTCGACCGACTCAAGGAACAGGACGAGCGACTCGTACGTGTCCGCTTGGAGCGACACCGTCGAGCGGACCGATGAGGCGTTGACCGGCGTGATTTCAACCGGTTCGGCCGGTTCAGCCGTCGCACTCACATCGTTCGGTTCTGGCTCGTCGATGTCTTCTGGTACTTCCGATTCAGCGATGATGCCGTCGGCGAAAGCGATGCTCGTCACGCGAACGTCAGACAGTTGGCTCGCCTGGGACAGCGTCTCGACGACCGTGTCGAGGGCTGCTTCGGTCGGGACACGCGTCTGTAGGCGCTGCGAATCGGCGACGTCGACGACGTCGCCTTCTTGGCGCAACAGTTCGAGCTTCGTCTGTTCGAGCGACAGTTCCCGTTCGAGCGACTTGACGTTGCCTTGCTGGATGAAATACTGGTAACCGAAATAAGATGGTACGGCGATGGCCGCGAACAAACAGATTGTGAAAATTAAATAAATCGTCGAGCGTTTCATTCGCTCACCACCTCCTCATCGGTCGTCTCTTCCGTCTCGCCGTCCGGTGTCTCACCATCTGGGGTCTCCCCTTCCGGCGTCTCCGGTTCGGCATCGATGAACGTGAAGGTGAACTCGCCGATGTAGCGTGGGAGCGGTTCGTCTGTCGAATCGAGCACGCTCGGCGACAGCGTCGAATCCGTTTCGGTATCCGTCTCTTCTTGTTCCGTCTCCGCTTTCGTCTCGGTCGTCACGCCGAGCAGTTTGACGTTCTCAAACCGCACGTCGTTCAAGAGCGAGCGTTGGAACACGTTTAAATCGGCGAGCGTCTCGAACTGGGTGCGCACGCTCATGAGCGAACCGTCGGCGTAGTTATACGTCAACACGTAGCCCGTCGGTGGCAGTTGTTCCGTCAAGGCCCGTAGTGCTGGCACGGCCAACTTCTCTTCGGCCGTGAGCGCCGTCACCGTCTGGTCGAGCGATAGGACTTGCTGCCCCTTCGAGTTCACTTGCTCGGTCTGATAGATGCGAACGAGCTGCAACTGTTCTTCGAGCTGTGCCTCGTTCTGCTTCAATTCGTTCACTTCATAGAACAAGTAACCGGTCGCCCCGCCGCCAATCAAAAGCGCGAGCAGGCTCGCGATAATCGGCCACCGGAGTGTCACATCGGTCGAGTTGATGAAGTTGGCGTCGTGCTCTTTGTCGAGCGTCGCCATTCCGAGGAGCGGCAACATCTGGTGCGACAACGGTGTAGCGTGAGAGAGCGGGAGCGGGTCGTCGATCCGTTTGACCGGCACCATCGCCTCGCTTTCAATCGTCCGGACGAGGTCGTCGAGGTTCGGGACCGTCCCCGAGACGAGCAACTCGTCAATCGGACGACCGTCCGTCCGGAGCGAGTAGCGATAGAAGTCGAGGAAGCGTGCGAGTTCGTTCAACCACTCGTCCGTCTGCGTCGCGAGCGTCTCCTTCGAGCCGCTATATGTATACGTGATGATTCCATCCGTCGTCTCGGCGCGGTACGGGAGGTCGGTCTCGATGGCCCGGATGAACCGGACTTGCCCTTCCTCGAGGACGAGCAACTGGTGCGCGAACGGTGTCACGTGCCAGAGGAGTGTCGATTTGAGCGGGTCGAGCGTCTCGATTCGGCTCACGCCGTTCGCGATCGCGACCGGGCGTGGGACGATTTTCTTCAATTGGAACCCACGTTTCTTCATGTAGGCGCGGATGGCTTTCGTCAAATCGACCGAGACGGCGTGGAGCATGACCTCGGTCTTCGTCTCCGTCTCGCCGAGCACCTCGTAGTCGAAGGCGACGTCGTCGAACGGCAAGATGATCGAGCTGCCAATCTCCATGAACAGATAGCCGCGAATCTCATCTTTCGGAATCGTCGATGGAATCTCGACTTTACGGGACAACACTTCGGTCTCGGCCATATCGACGGCACAGACCATCCCTTTTCGTACTTTCAGTTTACGGCACAGTTCATCGAAGGCGAGACCGAATGCGTTCTCGTCTTCAATCCGTCCCCCCACGTAGGCGCCTTTCGCCAATTGGACGGAGGCGCTGCGTTTGAACACGCCTTGTTTAATCACGGCCCCGTGGATGCTGAGCGCATCGAACGAGAAATACGCGACCGTTCCTTTCTCTATAGACCGGCTCATGCTGGTTTCCCCCTACATCAAATCAAAATACCAATCAAAGAAGCGTTCGCTGAACCAAAACGTCAGCATCGTGCCGAGTGCGATCGACGGCACGAACGGAATCGGCTGTTTGCGATCCATCCGTTTCAAGCCGATGAGCGTCAATCCGACGATCGCGCCAATCAAGCTCGATAAAAAGAGTGCGACGAGGACGTCGCGCGGCCCGAGAACGAGCCCGATTACTGTAAATAGTTTGACATCGCCGGCCCCAAGTCCCCCCTTGGAGACGAAAAAAACGGTGGCGAGGACAGAGAAACCGAGTGCCGCCCCGGCAATCGGGCTCCACCATGCCACACCCGCGCTGTAGGCGAGCAACATGAGGACCGGTGCCGTGAACAGCAAGATGATGTTCGGGACGAGCATCGTCGACAAGTCCGACATCGCCAAGGCGAGGAGGGTCGATAAGAAGACGAACGCTAGGAGCGTCGTGAGGCTGAAGCCATACAGCCAGAAGCTATAGGCGTAACCGACCGCTCCAAGCAGTTCAAACAGCGGGTACGTCGGCGCGATCCGCCCGCCACAGCCGCGGCATTTCCCGCGCAGGAACACGTAACCGAAGACCGGAATCAGTTCCCAAGCGGATAGGACGTGTCCACATGACGGACAGTGCGAGCGCGGTGTGACGATGGACTGTTTGCGTGGCACGCGGAGCCCGACGACGTTCGTGAATGACGTGATGACGGCCCCGAGGACGAGGCTGTAAATGAGTCCGATGAGTTCAACCAATAAAGGTCACTTCCTTACTTGTAAGTATATGCCAAAAACAGAAAACCGGCTAGGCTGAGCGAGTGCCCAGCGCCAGCCGGAGTGAAATCTAGTTAAGTTGCAGGAACTTCTTCCTCTTCATCTCCTGCAGTTTCAAGAGTATCTTTATTTAGTGAACTTTCAGAAGTATCGCTAAAAGCATAGTCAGTTTCTTCGCTAATCAAAGTAACTTCATAAGTATACTTGTCACCGTCTTTAGTTATTTCAACTGTTGCAGTAGTGTACTCTTCAGAGCCTTCATTATCAAAAGGATCTTTAAGTGCTGAAATATAGTCTAATCCATTTCCATCACCAGTAAAACTTAGTGTTTCCGAATCAGAAACAGGGTTAGAAGCTGTATGCAACTTCGCCGCACTCACCATCTGCTTCGCATCGGCAACCATCGCATCCTTCTTCGAGTTCTCGATAATTCCACCAATCGCGACAACAGCGATGGCTGCGATAATCCCCAAGATAACGACGACGACGAGCAACTCGACGAGTGTGAGTCCGCGCTCATCTTTCAATTGTTTGGCATCTTGCCAAATCATTTTCATTTTCTCTAACATGATTCATTCTCCCCTTTTGTGTGTTGTGCTGTGTTGTGTGCTGCATGCATTACCTTTGACCTAATAATAAGTAGAACAATTTTACTATACATTCAAAATTAAGGATTGAAAAGATGGAAATCTGCAAATAAATAAAAAATTTCTACTGATTTTGGATATCGCCATAAATTTGGAACATCGGGACGACAATCGCGATGACGATGACGCCGACGATGCTCGCCAAGACGACAATCAACAGTGGCTCGATGATCGATTTCAGGCGGTCTGTCGTCGTCTCGACCTCGGTCTCATAAAACTCCGCGACCTCGTTCAACATCGAGTCCAAATCTCCGCTCTCCTCGCCGACCGCAATCATTTGCGTCATGAGCGGTGGAAAGCTATCGTTCCGTTCGAGCGGTTCATGGAGTGGAATTCCTTGTGCCATCATCTTGCGTGCTTGAGCAAGACCTTTGCGGATGACCCGGTTCGAGACGATCTTCTCAGTAATCTCAATCGCCGATAAAATCGGGACCGCTGCTTGCAGCAAGACGGCCAAACTTCGTGTCAATAACGCGATTTGCGATTTCAGGACGATTGGCCCAAAAATCGGCATCTTCAACAATAGTCCATCAATGACGTATCGCTCCTTATCACGCTTCAACATCCACGTGAAGCCGAGCAGGGCGAGAAGTGCCCCCCCGAAGATGAGCCACCAATAGGCGGCGACGAGATCGGAGACGGCGACGACGATACGCGTGATGAGCGGGAGTTCCCCGCCGAGCTGTCCGAAGATGCTCGCGAACGTCGGGACGACGTTGACCATGAGGAACGCGACAACGCCGATGGCGACGATCGACACGACGAGCGGATACGTCAACGCCGAGATGACTTTCCGTTTGACGTCATATTGTTTTTGGAGCTGGAGCCCGATTTGATCGAGCGCCTCCTCCAAGTTCCCGCTCGCCTCACCCGCGAGTGCCATCGAGCTGAAGAAGTTCGAGAACACACGCGGGTGTTTCTTGATCGCTTCCGAGAAGGCGATCCCTTCGCGTAAATCATCCTCGACTTGGCTGAGCGTCTTCTTCAACACTTTCGATTCGGTCTGGACGCGCAAGATGGATGTGGCCCGAACGATTGGCACGCCGGCCCGAATGAGCGTCGCGAACTGACGCACGTACATAATCAAATGTTCAATCTTGACCCGCTCGGGGAGCAGGTTGACTTCTTTATTCAATCCGGTCGACTCGAGTTCAGCGAGCTCGGTGACGAGAATCGATTCTTGGCGTAGTTTTTCTTTCGCCTCTCGGAGCGAGACGGCGGTGACCCGCCCTTTCTTACGCTTTCCGTTCAGCAGTTTGCCTTCATATTGGAAGATGGCCATTCAGTCACCTCTCTTCATTTGGTACGGCGTTCGGGTTGATGACGCCTTGACGGACGAGCTGTTCAATCGCCATGTCCATCGTCTGCATCCCGTTCTGCCGGTTCGTCTGGATGACGGTCGGGAGTTGGAACTCCTTCTCGTTCCGAATCAAGTTGGCGACGGCCGGATTGCCAATCATAATCTCCATCGCAGCGACACGACCTTTCGGCACGTCGACGCGCGGGAAAAGACGCTGACTGACGACACCGAGCAGGACGTTGGCGAGCTGGGTCCGAATCTGGTCCTGTTGCTCGGCCGGGAACGCGTCGATGACACGGCTGACAGTCGACATCGCGCTCGACGTGTGGAGCGTCGCCATGACGAGGTGGCCCGTCTCGGCAGCCGTCATCGCCGTCGAAATCGTCTCGAGGTCACGCATCTCCCCGAGCAAGATGACGTCCGGGTCTTGCCGGAGCGCGGCCCGAAGCCCGTCGACGAACTTCATGACGTCCGAGCCGATCTCACGTTGGTCGACGATGCTCTGGTCGTGCGAGTGCAAATACTCGATCGGGTCCTCGAGCGTGATGATTCGTTTCCGCTGCGTGCGGTTGATCTCATGAATCATCGCGGCGAGCGTCGTCGATTTCCCTGACCCCGTCGGTCCGGTGACGAGGATGAGCCCGTACGGCTTCTCAATCAGTCGCTTCAGCACTTGCGGCAAATCGAGCTCGTTCATCGTCGGGATTTCCCCGGAAATGGAACGGAACGCGATCGCGACCGTGCCCCGTTGGTAATAGGCGTTGACGCGGAACCGCGATACGCGCGGCACCCCGAACGAGAAGTCGAGGTCGCGCTGCATCTCGAGTCGGCCCCGCATCTCTTCGGTCATGATGTCTTTCAAATAGCTCTCGATATGGAGCGGCAACACTTTCTCGTCACCCATCGTGATGAGGCTCCCGTCGACCCGGATGATCGGCGGCGAGCCGGCGGTCAAATGGATGTCCGAGGCGCGTTGCTCGACCGCTTTCGTTAAAATCACTTCAATCGACTGATGGATCATAGGCTCACTCCGTTATCACTGTTCTCAATATCTCTTCGGTGTTCGTCAGTCCGAGTGCGACTTTCTCAAGTCCATCGGCGAGGAGAAAGCGGACGCCTTGTGCTTTCGCATAGGCGACCATCTCGGCCTCTGTCGCCTGGTTCATAATCAACCGGCGCAACCCTTCATCGATCGGCACGACCTCATGAATGGCGAGCCGTCCACGGTATCCCGTGAAATTACACGAGGCGCAGCCGTTGCCGCGCATGATCCGTTCGACGGGGACGCCTTCAGCAGCAAACAGTTCCTGTTCCCGTTTCGAGACCGGCTGTTCGTGCCCGCAATCCCGACAGACGCGACGGACGAGCCGCTGGGCGACAAGCCCTGAAGTCGAGGCGGCGACGAGGAACGGTTCGACCCCCATGTCAATCAAGCGAGTGATTGAGCTGATAGCCGAGTTCGTATGTAGTGTCGATAACACCAAGTGACCGGTCAATGATGCCCGGATGGCGATCTCGGCCGTCTCGGTGTCACGGATTTCCCCGACCATGACGATGTTCGGGTCTTGTCGCAAAATCGAACGCAGACCCGACGCGAACGTCAAGCCGACCTTGGCGTTGACTTGGACTTGGTTGATGCCGTCGAGCTGATACTCGACCGGGTCCTCGACCGTGATGATGTTCTTCGATTCATCGTTCAATTCGCGCAGCGACGCATAGAGCGTCGACGACTTCCCTGACCCGGTCGGCCCGGTGATGAGGATAATCCCGTTCGGCCGTTTCAGCATGTCGCGATACACGGCCTCGTTCTTGTCGCCGAAGTCGAGTTTCGTCAAATCGGTCAACCCTTCCGACGAGTCGAGCACCCGGATGACGATTTTCTCGCCATACATCGTCGGGAGCGTCGAGACGCGGAAGTCGTACGGGCGGCCCCGGAGCGTATATTTGATACGTCCGTCTTGTGGCAAGCGGCTCTCCGTGATATCTAGGTTACTCATGACCTTGAGGCGCGTCAGCATGACACTTTGAATCTTCTTCGGATAGATGGCTTCGGTCCGGAGGTCACCATCGACCCGAAAACGGACGTGCAACTGTTTCTCGTGCGGGTCGAAGTGGATATCTGAGGCTCGTTGGTCGATGGCGCTCAAGAAGAGCTGATTGACCAGCCGGATGACCGGCGCGTCATCTCGCGACGCCGTCTCTTCGCGATCGAGTTCCGGTGCTTCTTCTTTTAAAATCTCGATGAGTGACGCATCCATCTCGTAATAGCGGCCAATCGTCTTGCGAATCTGTTCGCGCGTGGCGATCCCGACCTCGATGTTCATCCCCGTCTGAAGCCGGACGTCATCGATGGCGATCAAGTCGAGCGGGTCCGCCGTCGCGATGAACAACGTGTTTCCTTGTAGCGAAATCGGCATGATGTCATGTTTTTGGGCGATGACTTTCGGGACGAGTTTCGTCACGGTCACGTTGATATCTTCTGAATATAATGAAATGACCGGCACGTTCAACTGTTCGTGCAACACTTGAATCAATTGCGTCTCGGTCAAATAGTTTAATCGCATGAGCGCGTCCCCGAGCTTTTCCCCAGTCCGCTTTTGTGCGAGCGCTTCGTCGAGCTGGCCTTGCGTGATGATACCCGCCTCGACGAGCATCTCGCCGAGCCGTTTTTTCATTCTTCTCAACTTACTTCACCATCCTCTGTGGTACCTCCTGTGCGACGTCTCGCTGTTCGATGAACGCACTGAGTGCCGCACCGCCGGCCAAACCGAGGGCGAGGAGGACCCACGCCCACCACGTCCGCTCGAGCCCTTCGACATAAAGGCTATAGACGCCGAGCGATAGCACGGCGACGAGCAATACGATGACCCCTTTCGTCTCGCGTTTCCGAATGTACGGAATCGACAAGGCGAACACGGTCAATGTGGCGAGTACCCAAAAGGCGATCAAAATTAAATATCCGATCATCCGACTGCCCCCTCACTTGGTACCGGATCCGTGTCATGAACCGGTGGCTGTTCTTCAAACTGATTCAATCCGTCATCTTCTACATCGTCATCGAACGGGTCATCTTCCAGTGTTTCATCCGGGAAAGTTGGGATGACCGGTTCGACAGGCTCTGGAGGTGGGAGCGGGACGGAACTTTTCGTCACGATCTCCGGGATCGGCTCATAAAAATCAAACCCGAGCAGTTCGAGCGACTCACCCGTATCCGTGATGCGGACACGGTACAGCTTGCCTGACTCGCCGGTCTGTCCGGACTGGGTCACAGACGAACTACCAGCTGTAAGCGATGGCGAGAAGCGAACGATGTTTTGGTAAGGGACGCTCGTCACGTCTTCGACGCGCGACTCGTACGCTCCAACGAATACTTTACCGAGCAATTGGACCGTCATCGCGTTCCCTTCTTCTAAGACGATGAGTGCGTACGGTGTCTGTTCCGTGTTCTGGACAGCGAAGTTCGAGCGCTCGTCGACTTTGACATCATAGCCGAGCTCGATGCCGGTCGGGAGCGTCTCATGTTGCACGCGTTCAAGGATTTGGAACGGTGTCGCCGCAAACAACTGATACATTGATGACCCGAGCGTGCTGAGCGCGTCAAAATCTTCCCCGAACGCTTTCAAGCTGAAGATGTCCCCGGCTTCCATCTCGAAGCCGTTCATCCGTTCGAGTGCCGAGCGCATCGCTGGTGTCGGACTGACGGTGATCGAGGCGACGACTTCGCTCTCCGTCGCCGTCATCTCGAGGACCACATCTGAGTTCAAGTTCGATGCCGCTTCGACGAGCGGTGGTGTCACCATCGATAGCGTCACCGGTTGATTCTCTAAGTAAGGCGTCAACCGCTCTTCGTCGACCGTCGTGACGAGCGGATATGTACCCGGTTCAGAAGCCGTCTTGAGCGTCGCATCGACGTTGAATGAGACGACGTCCTTGCCGACTTCGAGGGCCGTCCCATCAACGAGCGTCACCGTGAACGGCGTGTTGTTGAAGTCTTTGATGGCGTTATCGAGCCGGACGACCGCCTCTTCCTTCGTCATCCCCGACACATCGATGCCGGCCACGGTCGTCTTTTTATATGTAGCACTCGTCTTCGCCGAGGCGTCGAGATAGTTCACGAGCCCGATCGTCGGCAATGACACGAGCAGGACAAGTCCCGCCAGGATGAACAAATGCATCCCATATCGCTTCATTCCATTTCCCCCTCTATTTCAAGTCAAATGAGACTTTTGAATTACTATCCGTTCCCACTGTAACTTTAGTATAATATGCATTGTACAGAAAATAACAATTATTTCAGGTTAAAAGTCTCTTTTTTCCTATCTTTAAATGAATTTTGAAAAGGAGGTCAATGCGTTGAACCGTTCCGAACAAGGTTTCACGCTCGTCGAAGTACTCGTCTCGATCGTCGTCGTCTCGATCCTGGCATTATCGCTCATGAATATCTTCTCCCAAAGCTTGCGAATCACCTCCTCGGATCTTGACCGGACCGTGGCGAACCAAGTCGCCCAAAACACGCTCAATACATTGAAGCGCCGGGCAGCCGAGACACGGGACCCGATCGATATCGCGGCGCTCCAACAGACACCGGCCAACGTCTGCGATTTATGTGACGTCACGATCAACGGGCGCGCCTTCGATGTGACCATCCTCTCTCCGGGCAATGAGCCGGCCGCTGACCTCGTCAACGTCGAGATTACCGTCGCCTCGGAGACGTTGCTCCAACCGATTACGTTGAAAGGAGTGGTGACGAATGCGACGCTTCAAGATAAATTCCCTGAGACGGACGTTCCGGAGCTTCCGTGACCGTGAGGACGGCGTCACGCTCGTCGAGTTGTTGCTCGCACTCATCATCTCTGCCATCTTCGCCGGCATCGTGATCACCGTCTTCTTGTCCGGCTCGCTCGGTTTCCGTCTGACGAACGATACGAGCTCGCTCCGGAGTGAGGCCGACTATTTGATCACGAGTGTCCTCCAAGACATCAACCGGACCGAGTTCGACGCCTTGACCGTCAACGGGGATACATATTCGTTCCACCGTCTCCATACCCCACGCATCTCGACGGAAGGGATCCTGTATCGTCAAGGTGATTATATGGAGGACGCCGTGCTCGAGCTCGACCCGTCGAGCTTTGTGACGAACAACCCTGACGTCATCGTTCAGTCCGTCGACATCGACCTCCGCGACGAAGTGACCGATCCAAGGCGCGGACGTGAGGCATATATCACTTCTGGATTGATTGAAATTCAAGTGACACTCGCCTCTCGTGAAGATACGACGCTCGTCAAAACGTTCACGAGCACCATCCCGTTATGAAAAGAGGGAGTCAAATGAAACAAGATGAACGAGGCTACGTCCTCATCCTCGTCCTCGTGACGATGGCGGCACTCGCCGTCCTCTCGCTCGCAGCGATTCAAGTCAACTTGGCCACGAACAAGCAGACGAATCTCCGTGTCGATGAGACGCAACTCGATACCGACGTCAAAGGCGTGCTCGATGTGCTCGTCGCCGACCTCCGAGCGACGTTCCCGCTCCACGATGCGAATGTCGTCCAACCGTATATGGAGAACGAGCAATTGTTCCAGGCGAAAGTCGAGACTGTACTTAAACAGGATACGTTGTATGCAGGGACGCGCCAATCGGGCGATAACGATATCCGCTACTCAATCACCCGCTCGACGGCGGACCAGGCGAACGCCCCGTTCACGACGGTGCTCACGTTGACCGCGACCGGGACGACGAAAGCGAAGCCGGAACAGCCGATGCAAACGAGCTCGTATAGCCAAGAAGTGTATGTGACGGCGCTGCCGTCATTCCTCTATTACGTGCTCGGGTCGGACGACACGTTGACGGTCAATGGTCCACCGAAGATTGAAGGGAACTTGTTTGCGGGGACAAAGCTCGCACTCGAACGCGACGCGAAGTACCAACTGAAAGACCAAATCAACACGCTGAACAATAGCGCCTCGAGCCGGTTTTATCTCGATGGCCGCATTGACCTCGGAAACGGGGCGACGTGCGACGGCTGCGAGACGCCGAACTATTTCACGAATTCGACCACGCCTGGTGTGAACTATGAACCTGAGATTGGTCCGGTTGAGAGTACCTTTTCTCGCTTTAACTTGAATTACTCGGTCATCCAGTTCGCGAACCGACACCGTGCCACTGCCGGTAAATTGCCTTATACCAATTCACCGAAGCAAACGCTGTTTCAATCAACGTTAATCCCGACATCGACGATTTCACCCTTTCTCAAGCAAACTTACGTCGTCGATGGAGAGACAACGCCACGTGAACGGCCGACCGAGTTTATCGATTCCAGCCAGCTCAATTCGGTCCAAACGTTACAACTCATCAATCTTCCAGTAGGTGTGACAGGTCCGATGGTCATCACCAAGTCGATTACGAACAGCACCGTCCCGCTTCTCTTAAACGGAGATGTCACCATCGACGCATTAGACACCATCACCATTAGCCGCCCACTAATCATTAATGGGGATTTGACGATTCGTGGGAAAGTCGCGTTCAATACGACCGTTTATACATTAGGAGACGCGTTCATTGATCGCGCGGATTTATTGCCGGTCGCTTCTGGTGCGAATGACAGTTCACTCGTCCTGCTCGCCGAAGGAAAAATTTTATTGAATCGAATCAATGAATTCCAGGACAGTTCTTCGACGCTCCAAGCATTTATGTACAGCGCTTCGACTGAACCGACTCGACTCTATTCTGTCGGCTCCATTGTCAACATGAAAGGCGGTCTGTATAGTAAAGGGCCGCTCGAAGTAAACACATTCCGCGGTTCGTTTAAATCATTACCGCAACAGGCGAATAAACAAGCTTATTTCGCTCCTGGGAATGTGATTGCCTCTCCAGACGTCGACGATTCACGTCTCGTCATGGAATATAATGAGGGTGTATTCCGCCAAATCGACACGCTCCCGGTCACAAACCAGCTCCAACTGTTCGTCGGTCAACAATTGAAGAAATGAAAAAGAGGCTGCTCTCACGAGTAGCCTCTTTTCTATGATTGAGATTAATAGAAATCGCCAGACGGATCTTCGGTTCCTGGGTTCGGATCCGTACCTGCTTTGACGCGGACGTAGAACGTTTGGCTGATGATTTTCGGACCTTCTCCTGCTTTAAATGATGCACTGACGTCCTCTGTGACCAGACCGATTTTCGCGATACCCGGCTTCAAGAGTGTCAATACGCCATCTTTTGCGGTCATGACATCCGTTCCTTCGAGGACAGTCAAACCGTAACCCGTCACGTTTGCCGTCTCCGGCCAGAATTTGACCGGATAGCTATATGGGCTGTCTGTCATGTAGAGAATGACGTTCGGTGTCGAGACTTTTTGTGGATACTCTTTCACGTTAATCAAGACAGGCATCGTCTGTCCGATATAATCCTTTAATTTCGCAACGACCGAAACGTTGCTCGTACTCCCATGCTCGGCTTGTACGGTAGCAGACGTGTTTTGACTTGAGAGAATTTTCAAGGCGGACGAATCAGCGTTCCATTTTACAGCAAGCGGATTGGCAAGAGCTTGTTTATCTTCCACCAATTGTTCCAATGTCAATAAAGTCTGTTGCTTAACCAATGTTCCTGCTTCATTTTTGTACACCCAAAGTTCTTGATCATTTGTAGTTAATGATAAATCCGGTAGTTTTACGACAACCTTCATATCATTTGATTTAACTTTTTGACCGTTCGCGTATTCATAAACGGCTTTCACAGTCGCCTCACCGGCATCCAACGCTTTTAACGTAACGCTTTGATTCGTTGAATTCGTTTGATTTACGAAACTGGACTTATCAATTTCCCATGTGAGTTTCGCATTTGGTGGAATCGCCGCTTTCACAGTCGCTAAGTTAGCTTCTACCGTTTTTGAATTCCCCAAATAAATCGTCGTTTCACTTGGAACGTTGATTTTCAGTTCTTCTACCGTCACCGTCGTTTTTGTGAAGCCACTCCCAGCATCAGTGAACGAACGATTATGTTTTTGCGCACCGCTCCCATTCCCAGAATGGTCAGCTTCCAACGAATAGGCATACCGTCCGTTTTCGAACGTATAACTACCCGGTTTTTCTGCAATCAATTTGACGGTGATGAGGTCAGAGAATGCTGCATTCTTATAATCATTACAAGATTCAAGTCCGGAGTTTTTCTTTCCACAGAGTACATTGATCGTTCCCGTTAAGAGACGTGTTTTAGGATCAAAATTTAAATTGTGAGCTGTTGAAGGAGTTACGACTGCAGATAATCCTTCTGGAATTGTCTCTTCAATTGTCACAGCCCATTCTACATACTTGTAAGAATTGATGTTCGGACCGTTTGTAAAATCAAGAATGTTATTCAATGACAAGTCATATGTCAAATCAAAACTGTCTCCTATGAGCACAGCTTCTGGTGTAACTGTTCGAATTGTCTCATCTTTAATATCCGTTTGAAAAACAATGCCCTGTTTGTTTCCATTACCGTTACCATTATTGCCGTTATTGTTCCCATTTCCTCTTCCGTTCCCGTTATTCGCAAACGTTGATGTATACGCGAACAACAATAAGACCATCCCTATTACTATGAGGAACCCGTACTTGGATCTTAGCTGCCTCTTCATCGTTGTGCCTCCAGTCGGTTTGTCATCACACTTCTTCAGTTAATTCATACCCCTTTTTCTTCCTGTTCACAAGCGGTTTTTTTCAAACTTTGGAAATAGGTTCTGACTTCACTGATAAAGTAGAGAGACCCGGTCACGACGAGCGTCTCGGATTTCGGTGCTTCGAACCACGCAGCCAACCAATCCTGCCAGTCCACGTAACGAGCACCATCCGCAATCAGACTGTCTTTCGTCCGGGCACGCGGAAAATCGAACGTCGTCTCATAGACGCCCGCCACTTTCTGGAGCGACGCGACCATCGCTTCCCGGTCCTTATCGGCAAGAATGGCGGCAAGGACGGTCACGTCACGCTCAAGTTTCAGCTGTTCGACGAGTGCGGCGACGCCTTCCGCGTTATGCGCCCCGTCGAGCACGATACGAGGCTGTCTCGAAATCAGCTCGTAACGCCCCGGATGTTGCGCCGATTCGAGTCCTGCTTGAATCGCCTCTGTTCTCCAGCCGAGATGGCGCGCGACGGCGACAGCACACGCTCCGTTATACGCTTGATGGTGTCCGGTCAATCCGAGTGTCACCGGAGGCATCCCATCATACGTGACGACCGTGTCGGCCCCATCCTCTACGGATGAGACGAGCGGCGTGACGTCGTGAATCGGCGCATCCATCGTCTCCCCTTGTTGTTCGAGCAACTCAATCAACCGTTTCTCCGTCAAGCTATGGAACATCGGCACACCCGACTTCATGATACCGAACTTCTCGAGGGCAATCTCTTCGAGCGTGTCGCCGAGAATCCCTTGATGATCATGTCCAATCGACGTCACGACCGTCGCGATCGGCTTCTGTAACACGTTCGTCGAGTCGAGACGTCCTCCGAGCCCGACTTCCCAAATGACGAGGTCGGGCTGTTGCTCGTGGAAATAGAGCCACGCCATGACGGTCAGCAGCTCGAACTCCGTCAACGTCTCCGGTGACGAGCTCGCACAGTCACGGACCCGGTTGGCGATTTGGACGAGGTCCTCTTCTCGAATCGGTTCCCCGTTCAACATGATTCGCTCCTCGAACTGGATGATGTATGGCGAGATGAACGTCCCGACGTTCAAGCCCTGTTTCATCGCCATGGCCCGCAAGAAGGCGACCGTCGACCCTTTCCCGTTCGTCCCCGCCACGTGAATCGACGGTAACTCCTTGATTTGTAGCGCGTTCAGCATCCACTCGATTCGTTTCAGGCCCGGCTTAATCCCGAACCGCAGCTGCCCGTTCAGCCATTCCAATACGTCTAGTCTCGTCTCCATCTTCCATCACTCCTGTTTTCACACTTCCCTCTCATCTTACCAAAATTCGCGAAGCGCTATGCAAGGAATCGGCTGTGCTATACTCGAGGCGAAGAAGGGGGAATCACCATGACAACCAATTGGAACTTCGAGGCGACCTACCTCGATCTCCGTGACATCTTTTACGACCGGGGACCGGTCCATCCGGTCGATAAGCCCGAGCTCGTCCTTTGGAACGAAGCGCTCGCCGAGACACTCGGACTCGACGCCGAAGCACGTCAAGACGTCGCACTCTTTGCCGGTAATCGCCAGACGGAGACGTCGTTCTCGCAAGCGTATGCCGGCCACCAGTTCGGCCATTTCACAATGCTCGGTGACGGACGAGCACTCGTGCTCGGAGAACATGTCGCCCCGAACGGAAAGCGTGTCGATGTTCAATTGAAAGGCTCAGGTCCGACCGAGTATTCGCGTGGAGGCGATGGACGGGCCGCCGTTGGACCGATGGTGCGCGAGTTCCTCATCAGTGAGGCGATGCACGCCCTCGGCATCCCGACGAACCAGGCGCTCGCCGTCGTCACGACCGGTGAGCCGATCATGCGCCAAGGACCGAAGCATGGTGCCATCTTGACGCGCGTCGCGGCAAGCCATTTGCGCGTCGGTACGTTCCAATATGCCGCTGCGGCCGGCTCGATTGATGACGTCATCGCTCTCGCCGACTATGCGATTCAGCGCCACGACCCTGATCTTGAAGGAGAGCCGAATCGCTATGAACAGTTCCTCGGCCGCGTCATCACCCGCCAAGCGAAGCTCATTGCGGATTGGCAACTCGTCGGATTCATCCACGGCGTCATGAACACGGACAACACGTTCATCAGCGGTGAAGGGATCGACTATGGCCCGTGTGCATTCATGGATACGTATCACCCGAACACCGTCTTCAGCTCCATCGACCGCGAGGGACGCTACGCCTATGCGAATCAGCCGTATATCGGGTCGTGGAACTTGGCCCGCCTCGCCGAGACGCTGTTGCCGCTCCTCGCTGACACGCAAGAAACAGCCGTCGATATCGCCAATAAACTGTTGAACGACTACACGGAAACGTATAAAGAGGCATACTTTACTGGTCTCGCCCATAAAATCGGGCTCTACGTCCGAAAAGATGGCGACGATGAACTGACGGACGAGTTGCTCCGGCTCATGATGGAGTCTGAGGCTGACTTCACGAACACGTTCCGCGCGCTCACACTCGGCGACACAAATTCGCTTGCCTTTGCTAAGCAAGATGATGGCAAGGCGTGGCTGTCCGCTTGGCAAAAACGCCTCGGAGAGCAAGGTCTTCCTGATGAGGACGTCATCCGGCTCATGCGTCAGCATAACCCGGCCGTCATTCCGCGCAACCATCATGTCGAGGCCGCCCTCACAGCAGCCGAGCGCGGTGACTTTGGACCAGCCCATGCCCTGCTCGACGTATTGCGAAAGCCGTACGATTACGAAGCCGACTATGGACGCTATGTCTCTCCCGGACCACCTCGCAGCTATCCATATCAGACATTTTGTGGCACGTGAACCATTCTGCTTCGGCAGGATGGTTTTTTTGGAACCTTTTTCATTTTCGAGCGTAAAGTAGATAACATCACTTTTAGGAGGTTCAACATGCTTCTACTCACTTCACTCATTGCGTTAGGGTTTGCCTGCTTGATGTCAATCGAGCTATTACAAGGACCATTCATAGATGACTGGGCCTGGCTAATGCCTGCCTTTTTCTTTGCTGTTTCCTTTTCCACCTTGATGAGACATTTGAATAACCTTGAATGGAATGAATCGAAATGAAGATGACTATCTTGCTCATGGCAATCATCGTCTTATCCACGTCCTATCTCGTCTACAGTTTTTATCTGTCATTTACGGGTCAGCCGATTCAGCCGCAAGTAACTGGACTCGCAATCGGCGTCCTGCTCACGTCCTCGTATTTCGTGACAACCGGTCGTCTTCCGTTTTGGACAGAACCGGAGGAAGAAGACGTATGAAGGTTCTTTATTCCGTCTTGGTAGGATTCGGAAGCATCCTTTATGTCGTCTATGCCATGCATCTATTCCGCATTGGTTATCCTCAACCGCTCCTCTTGCATGTTTTGTTTGCCGCCACTGTATTTGGCATAATCTACATCGAACGCAAACGAAACCCCGAACATCGATGACGATGCTCGGGGTTGTTCTTTTCTATAGACTCATAGTCCGAAATGAATCATGTCCTTCTTGTCTACTTGGGCTTGTGTGATTTTGGAAATAAGTCGATTCAGTTGTTCCGACTCATGCGTGTACATCATCGCTTTGACGACTTGATAGAACAGCGCCAGTGACTCATATGGAATGAGCGTGATCCCGCATTCGTCTAATCCGAATCCAGGACGGTCATAGGAGTGGAAATACGTGCGCATCTCGTTCAGCTCCTCGATAAACTCATCCACCCACTCCCCATCCACCGAGACACAATCGAAGTGTTCAGGTGTATACGTATCATATGATGATTGACGATTTGTTGAATCCAATACACCGAATTCGTGCGTGTATGGCATGGCCATCCCTCCCTGTAAAAATATGTACACTTTAAATACCTTCATCGACTTAACCAAGTTTCGACCTACGTTCCTAACACGCATTCTCAATGAGAGTCTATGTAACGAATGGCAATGTATAATTATTTTCTTAGTCCGTTAAATCCCAAAATGAACCAAGTCTTTGCCTTCGCGTTCGGCTTGAATGATGAGACTCGCCAAATCGCTCAACTCTTCTGAACGATGGAATACACGTGACTGCGTGACGATGTCATAAAACATCGATAACGATTCGTTTGGGATGAGGGTAATTCCGTAATAATCCAGACCGAGATCAGGACGATGATACGAATGAAAATAGGTCCGCATAATCGAGCACGCTTCCATACGCTCTTGGATAAAATCATCATCAACCTCAGTGTAGCCATTATAATCTGGATTACGTGTAGGTGCTTTCAATGTTCGTTCCCATAAATCAAATTCGTGCACTGGCAAATTAGAACTCATCCTTTCGCCTGCTTCAATTTATTCTTTAATTGGAAAATCCACCGACCACGCCTCCGGTAGCGAGTCCGAAAGGTCGAGCAACACCTCTTCCGACACATTGCCCGTCACGACGATGAGCTTGCCCTGGTCTACGTAAAACAAGCCGTTCCCTTCCGGTTGATTCAAGCGATACCGCTCATTTGAATCGTCTCGCCGGTCAATCAATTCTCCGTCTGCCACACTGGACGCATCGGTCACTAAAATCGTGATGCATTGCGTCTCATCATACAACGTCCACATCTCCACCGGCCGCTCGAGCTGACTCATCTCGAAGTTGGCGACAAACAGCTCTTCTTCAGGCAAGTCCAACCCGTGTCGGACTTTTTCGGCCGCCTCGGGAATCGTAAAGTTTTGAATCCCGTGCAACCCCCACTCCTCGTCCCGTGAATAGTTGAACACGCCGAACGAATCGTCGCGGTTTGGTAACTTAATGGCAATGAGCCCGAGATCATCGATGACCGTCTCATAGATCACACCGTCTCTCGCTGGTCGCTCGGACGTGCCATCTGTATATTGAAGCGTGTATTGGGACGTGACCGCATCGACTAGTCGAACGGTCCCTTTCGGCACGTCCTCAATCATCGAGCCGAACACTTCTTTGTCCGTCGTTACGGGAATATCCTTGGAAGACGTCTCTTCTGCACTTTCATTAATTGTCACTCCTGATTCCGTCGGTTCGATCGGTTCAGCTCGTTCCGCCACACACCCACTCAGTCCCATCACTGCCAAACTTAACATCATTCCGATTCGTCTCATGTCACACCACCTTTATATCGTCTCCTCTCCTAAATTCCACCAAACGACAAAAAAACCTTCTTCGGAGAACAAGTCTCCAAAGAAGGTTGATTCATTATTTACGCAACTCTTCCAAACGCGCACGGACTGCGTCACGTTTGTCGAGGTAGTCTTTCTCTTTCGCCTTCTCTTCGTCGATGACGTGAGCCGGTGCCTTGCCAGTGAAGCCTGGGTTGCCGAGTTTCTTCTGAACGCGCTCGACTTCCTTCTCGTACTTCGCCACTTCTTTCTCAAGACGGGCGATTTCTTCCTCAAAGTTGATGAGGTCAGCGAGTGGGATGAACAGTTCCGCACCCGTCATGATGGCTGACATCGACTTATCAGGAGCCGTCAAGCCACGTCCGATTTCGAGCTCGGTCGCGTTCGTGAACTTGCCGATTGTCGTTTCGTTCGCACTCAAGTAATCTTGAGTCGCCTCATCCGACGTCGAGATGAAGAGCTGAATCGGTTTCGACATCGGTGCGTTCACTTCCGAACGGATGTTACGGACCGAACGGATGACGTTCATGACCGCTTCAAACGCTGGTACCGAGTCCGCAAAGTGGAGCTCGTCGCGGCGTGTCGGGTAGCTCGCACGGACGATTGAGTCGCCTTCGTGCGGCAAGTGCTGCCAGATTTCCTCTGTGAGGAACGGCATGAACGGATGCATGAGACGCATGATCGAGTCGAGCGTGTACGCGAGCACTGAACGTGTCGTCGCTTTCGCCGCCTCGTCCTCACCGTAGAGCGTGAGTTTCGCCATCTCGATGTACCAGTTACAGAACTCTTCCCAGATGAAGTTGTACAAGTAACGGCCGGCTTCGCCGAACTCGTACTTATCGACGAGACGCGTCACTTGGTCGATCGTATCGTTCAAGCGCGTGAGAATCCACTTGTCAGCGAGCGTCTTCTCCCCTGACAGGTCGATGTCCTCATACTTCATGCCGTCCATGTTCATAAGGGCGAAACGGCTCGCGTTCCAAATCTTGTTCGCGAAGTTCCATGTCGATTCGATCTTCTCCCAATAGAAGCGAAGGTCGTTCCCTGGTGTCGATCCCGTGAGGAGGAACCAGCGGAGCGAGTCCGCACCGTATTGGTCGATGACTTCCATCGGGTCGACGCCGTTACCGAGCGACTTCGACATCTTGCGGCCTTCCGAGTCGCGGATGAGACCGTGGATGAGCACATCGTTGAACGGCTGCTTCCCAGTGAACTCGAGCGATTGGAAAATCATGCGCGATACCCAGAAGAAGATGATATCGTAACCCGTGACGAGCGCGCTCGTCGGGAAGTAACGTTTGAAGTCTGCTGAGTCCGTGTCCGGCCAGCCCATCGTCGAGAACGGCCAGAGCGCTGACGAGAACCATGTGTCGAGCACGTCCTCATCTTGGTGCCAGTTCTCACTGTCAGCCGGTGCTTCTTTACCTACATAAATCTCACCTGTCTCGTTATGGTACCAAGCCGGGATGCGGTGGCCCCACCAGAGTTGACGGCTGATACACCAATCGCGGATGTTCTCCATCCAACGGAGGTACGTGCCTTCGAACCGCTCTGGGACGAAGTTGACTTTCGTGTCGTCATGTCCTTGCGCTTCGAGCGCTGCTTTCGCGAGCGGCTCCATGTCGACGAACCACTGTTTCGAAAGATAAGGCTCGATGACCGCTCCTGAACGTTCCGAGTGACCGACCGAGTGCGTGTGCGGCTCGATTTTGACGAGCGTGCCGTCTGCTTCTAGGTCTTTGACGAGTTGCTTGCGGCATTCGAAGCGGTCGAGCCCTTCGTACTTGCCTGCGTTCTCGTTCATCTTGCCGCCTTCGTCCATGACGAGGATGCGCGGGAGCTCGTGGCGGTTCCCGATCTCGAAGTCGTTCGGGTCGTGCGCCGGTGTGATCTTGACGCAACCTGTACCGAACTCCATGTCGACGTAGTCGTCAGCGACGATCGGAATCTCGCGGTTCATAACCGGAAGCATGATCGTCTTGCCGACGAGGTGCGCGTAACGCTCATCTTTCGGGTTAACGGCAACGGCCGTATCGCCGAGCATCGTCTCCGGACGCGTCGTCGCGATCTCGATGTGGCCTGAGCCATCAGCGAGCGGGTATTTCATGTGATAGAACGCGCCTTCGACTTCTTGATAGATTACTTCGATATCCGAAACGGCCGTCTTTTGCGCCGGGTCCCAGTTGACGATATATTCGCCGCGGTAAATCAAGCCTTTCTCATAGAGGCGGACGAACACTTCCTGGACCGCTTTCGAGAGTCCTTCGTCGAGCGTGAAGCGCTCACGTGAGTAGTCGAGACCGAGGCCAAGTTTTGACCATTGGGCACGGATCGTATCGGCGTACTCGTCTTTCCATTCCCACGTCTTCTCGAGGAACTTCTCGCGTCCGAGGTCATAACGCATGATGCCGTCCTCACGGAGCTTCTGTTCGACTTTCGCTTGCGTCGCGATCCCGGCGTGGTCCATCCCTGGGAGCCAGAGGACGTCATAGCCTTGCATGCGCTTGAGGCGCGTCAGCAAATCTTGGAGCGTCGTGTCCCACGCGTGTCCGAGGTGAAGTTTCCCTGTTACGTTCGGTGGCGGGATGACAATCGTGTAAGGCTGTTTTGAATCGTCCTCGTCTGCTTTGAATACGTCGTTCTCTAACCAGTAGTCATACCATTTCGCTTCCGTCGCACTTGGATCGTACTTCGTCGGCATGGTGATTTCGTTTGTCTCGTTGGTCATATGCCCAACCTCCTCTAATAATGTGGACAAAAAAACGGCTACTCTCGTCCTTAACGCTAAGGACGAAAGAAGCCGTATCTTCCGCGGTACCACCTTAGTTCGCCACTTGTGGCGCCCTCAAAATCGAATAACGGTCGATGGACCGGACCTTCCTACTTCGTTCAAAAGGTCAGCTCCGAGGCGACTTCCGCACCATCCTTCGCGGCCTCGCACCAAGCGGCCGCGTCTCTGAAAAAGGATGTTGTTGGCGTACTATTCCTCATCGTAGCTTTTAATCGTATCTGTTAAACAATTGTAGCGACAGAAGATGGTTCCGTCAAGATTACAATGAAAACTCTTGTTGCAGCTCTTTGAACGTCGCGTCGACCGCTGCGAGCGTCAAGTCGATATCTTCGTCCGTATGCACGGTCGAGAGGAACAATCCTTCGAACTGTGACGGTGGCAAGAACACGCCGCGCGCCGCCATCTTCTGATAGTAAGCACGGAACAAGTCGAGGTTCGCCGTCTTCGCCTTCTCGAAGTTCGTCACTTTCTCGTTCGTGAAGAAGAATCCGAACATCGAGCCGGCCCGGTTCGTGTCGTGCGGGATGTTATACTTCTCGGCTGCTTTCGTATAGCCTTCGGCAAGACGGTCCGCTTTGCGTTCGAACTCAGCATAGTGCTCAGGCTTGAGTTGCGACAACGTCGTATAGCCGGCGATCATCGCGAGTGGGTTACCCGAGAGCGTCCCTGCCTGGTAAATCGGTCCTTGCGGCGCGATTTGTTCCATAATCTCGCGTTTCCCGCCATAGGCACCGACCGGTAGGCCGCCGCCGATGACTTTCCCGAGGCACGTCAAGTCCGGCGTCACGCCGAAGTAGCCTTGGGCACAGTTATAGCCGACCCGGAATCCGGTCATGACCTCGTCAAAGATGAGAAGCGAACCGTATTGTTCCGTGATTTCGCGGAGTCCTTCGAGGAAGCCAGGTTGCGGTGGTACGAAGCCCATGTTGCCGGCCGCCGGTTCGACGATGACACCAGCGATATCGTCGCCGAACTTCTCGAAGGCGATGCGGAGGGCATCCAAATCGTTATATGGCACCGTGAGCGTCTGGCTCGCCAAGTCTTTTGGTACGCCCGGCGAGTCCGGGAGACCGAGTGTCGCGACACCTGATCCGGCTTTGATGAGGAGCGAGTCGCCGTGACCGTGATAGCAGCCTTCGAACTTCAAGATTTTCGTCTTGCCCGTGTAACCGCGTGCGAGGCGGAGTGCCGCCATCGTCGCTTCCGTACCCGAGTTGACCATGCGCACCATCTCGATTGATGGGACGCGCTCGATGACGAGCTCGGCCATTTTTGTTTCGAGCTCGGTCGGTGTCCCGAACGTCCAGCCTTTCTCGGCTTGCTCTTGAATCGCCTTCGTGACGACAGGGTCGCGGTGGCCGAGGATGAGTGGTCCCCATGAGAGGACGTAATCGATATATTCGTTGCCATCGATATCGTAGACGCGTGAGCCTTCACCGCGTTCAGCGAAGATTGGCGTCATGCCGACTGATTTATAGGCACGGACCGGGCTGTTCACCCCGCCCGGCATGAGCGGACGTGCTTGTTCGAACGCCGCTTCTGAGCGTGTTTGTTTGTAGGTCATCTTTAATCGGCAAGGATACCCTTACTCCAATCGTGTCCCGGGCACAGCCCGACGATTAGTGGGGGGGAGGAATTTCCATCATTTTCGGTATGGGACACAATAATGCTAAACATGTGCATGATAACCGTTCCTGAACTCCTACCTTGCCTCCTCCCTTCTATTGGTTAAGTCAATTCATTCTCCGCTAAAAAAACGGGTATCGTTTATATAGCGAAAGGTGGTGAGCACCATGTCTACAATCACTGCAAAAATACAAATCTACATCCAAGACTCTCAAGCCGCTACTCTGAGGGCGACGATGGACGCGTACCGGTCGGCCTGTGACTGGCTGTCGGGACACGTCTTCGAGACGAGGGACCTGAACCAGGCGAGTCTCAACGACTCGCACTATGCCGAGCTCCGGCAACGTTTCGGCCTGAAGAGCCAGATGGCCCAGTCGGTCATGAAGACGGTGATCGCTAGGTACAAGTCGGCGAAGTCGAACGGGCACGCGTGGTCCCGGGTCGAGTTCAAGCGTCTCGAGTACGACCTCGTCTGGAACCGCGACTACTCGCTCACCCGGGACCGGTTCAGCGTGAACACGCTGGACGGCCGGATCAAGGTGGACTATGCGCGCAAGGGCATGAGACGGTACTTCAACGGGACGTGGCGATTCGGAACGGCCAAACTCGTGCACAAACACGAGAAATGGTTCCTGCACATCCCCGTGACGAAGGCGCTCCCCGAACTCGACGACGCCCGTGTCACCAACGTCGTCGGCGTGGACCTCGGCATCAACTTCCTGGCGGTCACGTACGACAGCCAGGGCGAGACCGCCTTCTACGATGGAAGAACGGTGAAGCACAAGCGAGGCACGTTCAAAGCCACCCGCAAACAGCTGCAACGACGGCAGACCCCATCGGCCCGCAAGCGGCTGAGACAGCTCGGCTCGAGAGAAAACCGTTATGTGACCGATGTGAACCATCAGGTCACGAAGGCACTCGTCGACCGACACCCGAGGGGCACGCTGTTCGTGCTAGAAGATTTGACTGGCATCCGTGCCGCCACAGAGAAGGTGCGCGCGAGAAACCGCTACGTCTCCGTGTCGTGGGCGTTCTACCAGTTCCGTCAGATGCTCGCGTACAAGGCCGCGTTGAACGGGCAAAGGGTGATCGTCGTCGACCCGAGACACACCTCCCAGACCTGCCCGACATGCGGGCACACCGAGAAGGCGAACCGGGACAAGAAGCTGCACCTCTTCCAATGCAAGAACTGCCGGTACCGGTCGAACGACGACCGGGTCGGCGCGATGAACCTGCATCAGAAAGGCATCGAACACATCGGTGCAGGTGCCACGGGAGCATGACTCCCGTGGCAGGGGCGAGGTCGGCCGTCCCGATGTTCCGCCACGCGAAGGTAGGAGGCCGAGCGCCGTCCGCACTACCGGGCAGGAACGAGCGTAACCGCACTCTACGAGGGTAGAGGCGCCGTCAAGTCCTCGACGGACGCAAGCCCCCGCTTCAAACGGACCGTCAGTTCGTTAAGTGGTGGGTTGTTGACGCGTAGTCTCCTTCCAAATAGCGACAGACGTCTTTTGCGAAATACGTGACGATGAGGTCCGCACCGGCCCGTTTGAAGCCGACCATCGTCTCCATGACGATGCGCTCTTCATCGACCCAGTCGTTCAAAGCAGCCGCTTTGACCATGGCATACTCTCCGCTCACGTTATACGCCACGATCGGCATATCGAGCGAGTCGCGCATGTCACGGATGATGTCCATGAACGCGAGCGCCGGTTTGACAATCATGAAGTCGGCGCCTTGCTCGACGTCCGATTGTGATTCCCGGAACGCTTCACGGCGGTTCGCCGGGTCCATTTGATAGCCTTTGCGGTCGCCTTCACCAGGTGCCGATTGGGCCGCGTCACGGAACGGTCCGTAGTACGCCGATGCGTACTTGACGCCGTAACTCATGATCGGGATATGGTTGAATCCGTTTTGGTCGAGTCCTTCACGGATCGCGGCGACGAAACCGTCCATCATCGAGCTCGGCGCGATGATGTCAGCGCCTGCTTGCGCTTGCGTGATGGCCGTCTGGACGTGAAGTGGTAGCGACGCGTCGTTATCGACGTCACCGTTCTTCACGATGCCGCAGTGGCCTGTCGACGTATATTCGCACAGACATGTGTCCGCGATGACCGTGAGCTGTGGTGCCCACTCTTTCACTTTACGGATCGCTTCTTGGACGATGCCGTGGTCATGATACGCTTCCGTGCCTTCCGGGTCTTTATGTTCAGGTACGCCGAACAAGAGCACCGATTGAATACCGAGGTCGACAATCTCGTTGATCTCGTCTTCGAGACGGTCGAGCGAGAAGTTGAAGACGCCCGGCATCGAGCTGACTTCGCGTTTAATGTCTGTCCCTTCGATGATGAAGAGCGGGTAAATCAAATCTTCTTTCCGAACATGGTTTTCACGTACGAGTGCACGCATTGACTTCGATGAACGAAGACGACGATGACGGTCAAACTGGTTCATGAAAAATCCTCCCCTATACACTGTATTAATGCATCCATAGTATAACACTCAGGCACTCGGACCGGTAACGTCGACACTTCCCGGACGGCGCGCTCGGTCACTTCACCGATGGCGTACCACGTCCCGTGGAAATGGTCGAGGTATGGCGTGAGGGCACGGACGGCGGACGGGCTGAGGACGAGGAGCGCCTCGATTCCTTCGAGCGCCTCGACTTCCGTCTCTGTCAGTTCACGGCCGATCGTCTCATAGACGACCCAGTCGTGGACGTTTTCGAGCTTTGCCATATGCGCCGTGTTCGCCAAGTCGCCCCGGGCGAACAAGACGACCTCGTCTGCTTTTACGACAGTCGCAAGGTCACGGAACAACGCCTCGCCTGTAAACGTCTCCGGCATGAGCGCGACCGTGAATCCTACGGTCTCGAGTGCTTGTTTCGTTTTCTCGCCGACGGCCGCGACTTTGACGTCACGCGGGACGTCACTGAGTGCCGGCACCGCTGTCTGGCTCGTCACGACGAGCCAATCGAATTGACTGATCGGCATCTGATTGTGCGTCAATCTCGTCTCGATGAGCGGGACGTGATGAACGGAAAGACCGCTCGCGGTGAGCCGGGCTCGCTGCGAAGCGGTCAGTCGTTTTGTCCCTGTGTACCAGACGTCACACATTGACCGAGGCGAGAATTTCGCGCCCGCCGCGTCCGAGCAAATCGTCTGCTACGTCTTTCCCGAGTGCGACCGCGTCTGACGACGTCTTCGTCACACGGAGCACTTCTTTGCCGTCGACCGAGGCGATGAGGCCTGTGAGTGTCACGTCGTCGCCATCGACCGTCGCATAACCGCCGACCGGTACGTGACAGCTGCCTTCGATTGCCTTGAGGAACGTCCGCTCGGCCGTTGCGGCTTTCGCCGTCACGTCGTCATGGAGCAATTGTAGAATTGCCGTCACTTCAGTGTCGTCCTTCCGGCTTTCGATGGCAAGCACACCTTGTCCGACGGCTGGGACCATCATATCGGCGTCAAGCGCTTCGAAGTCGACGCGGTCCGTCCAACCCATGCGCTCGAGCCCGGCTTTGGCGAGCAAGATGGCGTTGAAGTTTTCTGTCTCGAGTTTTTTAAGGCGCGTGTCGATGTTGCCGCGAATCCATTGAATGTCGAAATCCGGGCGGGCGGCGAGCATTTGAGCACCACGGCGCAGTGAGCTCGTCCCGATGACGGCACCTTCTGGGAGCGTCTCGAGCGTATAGCCGTTCTCGCAGATGAGCACGTCACGGGCGTCGACGCGTTTCGGCATGCAGCTGATATAGAGTTCTTCCGGCAACTCGGCCGGCACGTCTTTCATGCTGTGGACGGCGAAATCGATGTCGCCGGCAATCATCTGTTGCTGAATCTCTTTGACGAACAACCCTTTGCCGCCGACTTTCGAGAGTTGCACGTCGACGATTTGGTCCCCTTTCGTCACGATCTCTTTGATTTCGAACTCGTTTTGAGCTCCGGCTTTCTTCAATTGATCGATGACCCATTTCGTCTGTGTCATCGCAAGTTGTGAGCGGCGTGAGCCGACGATAATTTTACGCATGATCGGTTATCCCCTTCATAGAAAAAGGCGACGAGATCCGCCGCCTTTTTTTGTTTTGTATTAGCGCATCAAGGCGCGAAGTGGTGCTTTCGCTGACATTGCTTCGGCTTCTTCCGTTTCCGGTTCGGCGTCAGGGACGTCGACATCCAGACCGAACGTCTCCACGAACTGATTGATGCGTGTGTTCGCATCCGGTTGAGCGGCGGCGTCTTTGATGTAATCAATCGGTTCACGAAGCATCTGGTTGATGATTGACTTCATATGCTTGCCGATGACTTTTTTATCGCGGTCCGACAGATGATCGAGCTTGCGCTCGAGGCTTTCCATCGTCTCTTCTTGAATGTTGAGCGCACGGGCGCGCAATTCATTCATGATCGGCACGACACCGAGCGTGATGAGCCACGTTTGGAACTCTTGAATCGCCTCATCGATTTTGATTTCAATCTTTTCGGCTTCAATGAGACGGGCCGCCAAGTTTTTATTGACGATGCCGTTCAAGTCATCCACATCGAACAAGTGGACGCCCGGAAGCGCCCGGACCGCTGGATCGATATCTCGCGGCACGGCAATGTCGATTAACAACAGTGGACGTTCCCGGCGGAGCAGTTGAGCTGCGGCGACATCATCATAGGCGATGACCGCTTCTTTCGCACCGGTCGAGCTAATTAAAATATCGGCGTCAAGCAAGCCGCAAGCAATCTCACGGATCGAGTGGGCCCGGCCTTTGAACTTGTCGGCGACCGCTTTCGCTTTGCTCTCGGTCCGGTTAAAGACGGCAATCTGTTTCGCACCGGCCTCGAACAAGTTGAGCGTCGTCAACTCGCCTGTCTCACCCGCACCGACGACGACGACTTGTTTGTCATCGAGCGACGAATACATTTCCTGAGCGAGCGTGACTGCTGCCGCGCTGACCGATACCGACATTTCCCCAATTTGCGTGTCAGTATGGGCACGTTTGGCGAGCGTCACGGCTTCTTTGAACAGTTTGTTGAACACCGTTCCCGTCGTCCCGTTCTCTTGGGCGCGGAAGAAGCTCGATTTCACTTGTCCTAAAATCTGTGTTTCCCCAATGATCATCGAATCGAGTCCAGACGTGACGCGGAACAAGTGGCGAATCGCCTCTTCTCCTTCACGAATCGATAAATAAGGGGTGAATTGGTCCATCTCTAAATCAAACCAGTTCGCTAAAAACCGTTTTGTATAATAACGACCCGTATGGAGCTGGTCTGTGACGACATATAGCTCTGTTCGGTTACAAGTCGACAAAATAACCGATTCAAATATGCTTTTCTCTTCGCGAAGTGCAATCATCGCATCCACGATTTCTTGCTCCCCAAACGAGAACTGCTCCCGAATCGCGACAGGGGCTGTCTTGTTATTTAGTCCAACGACGACAATATGCATGTACCTCTTCCCCTCATCCAAAATCCACCGACGGTTGTCTCTTCTTTTTCACATCTCTACCGTACATTATAACAATTTTTATTTAGGAACTATAATCTTCTGTTCGATTTTTGTGAAATAATTTAAGAACTTTTTGTGACAAAAAAAAGTAGAAACGGACATAGAGACCATTTCTACTTGATTCCTCATTTTAAAGAGGATGGATCGGTGATGATTGTACTCTCTTGGGTCTTTTCTTCTTCCTCCGCTTCGAGGTAATGTTTCCGTTCCCTCAGCTTGTAAATGCGGACGATATTTTGAACGACGACTTTCGCCACCGCGTAGAACGGAACCGCGATGAGCATCCCGATAATCCCGGCCAAGTTCCCGGCGACGAGCAAGACGATGATGATCGTCAGCGGGTGCACCTTGAGCGACTTGCCTTGGATGAGCGGCGAGATGACGTTCGATTCGATTTGTTGGACGATGATGATGACGACGATGACCCAAAGCACTTTAATCGGATCTTGGATGAAAGCGACGACGACAGCCGGTGCCGCACCGAGGAACGGTCCGACGTACGGGATGATGTTCGTCACCATCATGAAGAGCGCGAGTAGGATGGCATAGTCGAGTCCGATAATCCATAATCCGATGAGCGACGTGATCCCGACGAAGAACGCCACAATCAACTGGGCATGGACGTAGTTTTTAACCGTCGTGTGCATGTCATGTAAGATGTTGCGTGTCTCACGCTCATAGCTCGACGGCAACAACTTCACGATTGAGTCCGGAAGACGTTTCCCGTCAAGTAACATATACAAAAGCATGAACGGAATGACGACGATTGTGATGACGGCCGACGTGATGAAGCCGACAAGACGACCGAACGATGACGCGACATTCCCGAAGACGTCTCCGAGATACGACGTCACGTTATTCGTGAAGTCGGTGAACATATCGTCATTCTCGGCGATGAAGCGTGACAAGAACTCATTTTGCATGAGCGAGTCACGGACGGCGAACGCCTGTACCTGTAATTCCTTGGCAATGCTCGGCATCGCGTTGACGAGTGACGTCACCTGCTCCGCGAGTACTGGGCCGAGGATGCTGAAGACGAGCGTAAAGATCAGCACGAGTCCACCAAGCGTAATCCCGACGGCGAGCGGCCGTTTGCCGTCCATCCGTTTTTCTAAGAAATCGACAATCCCGACTAAGAAATAATAAAAAAGTCCGGCAATGATGAGCGGTACCGTGACGAGCGCCAAAATGACTTGGACTGGTTGGAACACGAATGAAATTTCCGTCCCGACCCAGATGACCAAGAAAATCGTCAGCGTCCAAAATAAAAAGCGGTACCATTTGTTCTGAAACATGATTTGCATCTTTCCACCTCGTTCTCTATTCTCTTGTCTTATGTAATTAGGACAATTATACGATAATTACCCGCTCTCGTAACCCTGAAAACAAAAAAGACGAGGGGTTGCCCTCGTCTTCGGTCAATCTTCTTCGCGTGTCAATAAATCATAAATTGCTTTCCATGCCTCGTCTTTTCCTTCTGCCGTCTCCGCCGAGAACGCGACGAACCGGTCAGTCGATTCAAATTGAAGCTTGCGTTTGACGGCCGCTTCATGTTTTTGACGCTGCGCTTTTTTGATTTTATCGAGCTTCGTTGCCACGACGATGACCGGAATCTCGTAATGCTTCAAGAAGTTGTACATCGTCACGTCGTCACTTGACGGCTCATGACGGATATCGACCAAGAGGACAACGCCGCGAAGCGCGCTCTGTGACGTCAAATATTGCTCCATCATGATGCCCCACTTCTCCCGCTCCGTCTTTGAGACTTTCGCGTAGCCGTAGCCCGGGACGTCGACGAACATGATTTCATCGTTGATGTTGAAGAAGTTCAGCGTCTGCGTCTTCCCTGGCTTCGAAGACGTCCGTGCGAGTGCTTTGCGCTGACAAATCTTGTTGATGAACGATGACTTCCCGACGTTCGAACGTCCGGCGAGTGCGACTTCCGGTAACTCATGAATCGGGTAATGGTCAGGTGCGACGGCACTCGTGACAAATTCTGCTTTAGTGATTTTCATTATTTAATTTCCTCCAAATGCTACTTCTAATACTTGATCGAGCGTCGTGACCGGGACGAACGTCAGTTTCTCACGGACGGTGTCTTGAATGTCATCGATGTCACGCTCATTGTCTTTCGGAATGACGATGGTCGTCAAGCCGGCTCGGTGTGCGGCGAGCGCTTTCTCTTTCAATCCACCGATTGGCAGGACGCGGCCGCGGAGCGTGATTTCCCCGGTCATCCCGATGTCACGGCGGACTTTCTTCCCGGTCAACGCCGAGATGAGCGCCGTCGCGATTGTAATCCCCGCCGACGGACCGTCTTTCGGGACGGCACCTTCCGGCACGTGGATATGCACGTCTTGGCGCTCGTAGAACGTCGGGTCAATCCCGAACCGTTCCGCGTTTGAACGGACGTAGCTATACGCCGTCTGCGCCGACTCTTGCATGACGTCACCGAGTTTCCCCGTCAACTGGAGCTTGCCTTTACCAGGTGCGAGTGCGACTTCAATCGTGAGCGTGTCGCCCCCGAACGCCGTGTAGGCGAGTCCGGTGACAGCACCGATCGAGTCTTCCGTCTCCCCTTTGCCATAGCGGTACTTCGGTTTCCCGAGGTAGTCGCCGAGGCTCTTCAATGAGACGGTGACGCGTTTCTTCTCGCCGATGGCGATTTGCTTCGCCGCTTTCCGGCAAAGTGAACCGATGACGCGTTCCAAGTTCCGGACACCGGCCTCACGCGTGTAACGGCGAACGACTTCGTAAAGTGCGTCCTCTTTAATCGTGAGCTGGCTCTTCTTCAAGCCGTGCTCTTTATACTGTTTCGGTACCAAGTGACGCTTGGCGATCTCGACTTTCTCGAGTTCCGTGTAGCCGCCGATTTGGATGAGTTCCATCCGGTCAAGGAGCGGCGCCGGAATTTGCGAGACGTCGTTCGCCGTCGCGATGAAGAGCACGTTCGATAAGTCGAACGGTTCCTCGATATAGTGGTCCGAGAACGAAACGTTCTGTTCCGGGTCGAGCACTTCGAGCATAGCCGACGCCGGGTCACCCCGGAAATCGGACGCCATCTTGTCGATCTCGTCGAGCAAGAACACCGGGTTTTTGCTCTCGGCCTGTTTCAAGCCACGGATGATGCGGCCTGGCATCGCACCGATATATGTGCGACGGTGCCCACGAATCTCGGCCTCGTCACGCACCCCGCCGAGCGAGACACGGACGAAGTGACGTTCGAGCGCTGACGCGATCGAGCGGGCGAGTGACGTCTTCCCGACCCCTGGAGGTCCGGCAAGACAAAGAATCGGTCCACGGAGCGAGTTCGTCAATTGACGGACCGCCAAGTACTCGAGGATTCGGTCTTTCACCGACTCGAGCCCGTAGTGGTCGTCATCTAACACATCGGCCGCATGTTTGACGTCGAGTTTATCTTCCGTCTCGATGCCCCACGGGAGCGAGGCGATCCAGTCGAGATAGTTGCGGATGACAGCGTACTCGGGTGACGTCGCCGGGACGACGTTCAACCGCTCGGCTTCGCGCATGACGTTCTTCCGTGTCGTCTCCGGCAAATCGAGCGCCTCGAGTTTCTCACGGAGACGGTTCGGTTCAGACTCTTGCGACTGGTCGCCGAGCTCTTGCTGAATCGTCTTCATCTGTTCGCGCAAATAGTACTCTTTCTGTGCCTGTTCGATCGTCTTCTTCGTCCGTTCGCGCAACTCTTGCTCGAGCTCGATGATTTCGACCTCGTGCGTCATAATCTCAAGCAGCTCTAAGCCGCGTTTGACGGCGTCCGGTTCTTCGAGCATCGCTTGGCGGATATCGACGTCGACGTCGAGCTTCGAAGCGATATAGTCGGTCAACGACTCGAGCCGTTCATACATCTCGAAACGACGACGCTCGTCCGGTGACAATCCTTTGATGGACCCGACAAGTTTTCCGAACTGTTCTTTCAATAAGCGCACGAGTGCCGTCCGCTCGACTTCTTCCCCTTCGACGAGTTCAAGTGGCTCGACGTCTGCGAACCAGCCTTCCTTCGTCTCTTCGATCGAGTTGATCTTGACGCGTTCTTTCCCGACCAAGCGGACGCGGACCGTCTCGTTCGACAGCTCGCTCATCTTGGCGATATGGACGCGCGTCCCGATCGCGTACAAGTCTTCCGGTTCAGGTGATTCTTTCCCCGTCTCTTTTTGTGTCACGACAATCAAATCTGTCTCGTGTTCCTTTGCGGCAAGGAGTGCTCGTAGGGAGAGCGGACGCCCCACGTCGATTGTTACTCCGATGAGCGGATACACCACGACTCCACGCAAAGGAAGGATTGGTAATTGTTCCATTACAACGCCTCCTGTGCAAAAAGGCCCAAAACTCGGATGTGCCGAGTGTTTGAGCCTTTTTCGTTCAAAATTATGCTGTCTCTTTATTGTCGCCTGTCTGTTCGACAGTACCATCGCGAAGTACGTATTTCGGACCGGCAAGACCCGTAATCGTTTCATCCGTGATGATGACTTTCTCGATATCGTCGCGCGATGGGACAGTGAACATCACATCGAGCATCATTTCTTCGATAATCGAGCGGAGACCGCGTGCGCCTGTCTTACGTTTGATCGCAAGTTTGGCGATTTCAACCAACGCCTCGTCTGTGAACGAGAGTTCGACATCGTCGAGTTCGAGCATTTTCTCGTACTGACGAACGAGGGCGTTCTTCGGCTTCGTCAAGATCTCGACGAGTGCTTCTTCGTCAAGCGTCGTGAGCGTCGCCATGACCGGTAAACGACCGATGAATTCCGGAATCAATCCGAACTTCTGAAGGTCTTCCGGAAGCGCGCGGGCGAGCAAGTCTTCTTGCGTCAACTCGCGGTTTTCTTGGTCGTTCCCAAATCCGATGACTTTCTTCCCGATGCGGCGTTTGACGACCGCTTCAATGCCAGCGAACGCGCCGCCGACGATGAACAAGATGTTCGTCGTATCGATTTGGATGAACTCTTGATGCGGATGCTTACGTCCACCTTGCGGCGGCACGCTTGCGACCGTACCTTCCAAGATTTTAAGAAGTGCCTGCTGAACGCCTTCACCCGATACGTCACGCGTGATCGATGGGTTTTCCGACTTACGGGCAATCTTATCGATTTCATCGATGTAGATAATCCCTTTTTCAGCCTTCTCGACATCATAGTCAGCCGATTGAATCAACTTGAGCAAGATGTTCTCGACGTCTTCCCCGACGTAACCGGCTTCCGTCAAGCTCGTCGCGTCCGCGATTGCGAACGGGACGTTCAAGACGCGAGCCATCGTCTGAGCGAGAAGCGTCTTACCGCTACCCGTTGGTCCAATCATGACGATGTTCGACTTCGAAAGTTCGACATCATCAGAACGGCCACCGGCGTTGATGCGTTTATAGTGGTTATAGACAGCTACTGAAAGCGCACGTTTGGCGCGGTCTTGACCAATGACATAATCGTCTAGGATGTTACGAATCTCTTGTGGTTTTGGAATGTCTTTAAATTCAACTTCTTCCTCCACACCGAGCTCTTCCTCAACGATTTCATTGCAAAGTTCGATACATTCGTCACAAATGTATACGCCAGGACCGGCGACTAATTTACGGACTTGTTCTTGCGATTTTCCGCAAAACGAGCACTTGAGTTGCCCCTTTTCCTCGTTAAATTTGAACATTCGGTACACCCCTTCTAAATGAAAATGGATGTAAGTGCGATAAATCGCCTATTTGTATTCCCAGGTGCGCATGCACCGTGAAAAGACATTTACATCTCTGCGTTGCAATAATTGTAGCATGAACAAATCACTTCATCAAAGATAAACACATGCAAAGTGTCGTGACGAAAAAAAGGACGACTGCTAGGCAGCCGTCCTTCTGTCATCCGATTACTTCGCTTTCCCGTTTTCAACGAGAACGTCGATCGCTTTACGGAATTTGAGGTCACCTTTAAGTGTCTCGATTCCGCCTTGTGGCGCGAGCATCGTGCGGAGTTGATCCGGTGCGATGTTGTAAAGTTTAGACATTTCTTCGAGTTCTTTCTCAGCATCTTCGTCAGACACTTCGATCGCTTCTTTCTCAGCGATTGCTTTCAAGACGAGACGAGCTTTAACGCGCTCTTCAGCTTGCTCTTTCATCTCTTCGCGCATCGCTTCTTCAGTCGTTCCAGTAAGCTGGAAGTACATGTCGAGGTCGATTCCTTGTGAAGAAACACGTGTGCCGAACTCTTGAACCATGCGATCTACTTCTTGGTCAACGAGTACTGCAGGTACGTCGATTGTTGCGTTAGCTGTTGCTTGCTCGACGAGTTGGTCGCGCATTGTGCCTTCCGCTTCTTGTTTCTTCGCAGTTTCTAAACGCTCACGGATTTTCGCTTTCAACTCGTCGAGTGATGAAACTGACTCGTCGATGTCTTTTGCGAACTCGTCGTCGAGCTCAGGAACTTGCTTCGCTTTGACTTCGTGAAGTTTGACTTTGAATGTCGCTGGTTTACCCGCCAAGTTGTCAGCGTGGTACTCTTCAGGGAATGTTACTTCAACGTCTTTTTCTTCGCCAGCCGTCAAGCCGACCATTTGCTCTTCAAATCCAGGGATGAATTGGCCTGAACCGATTTCGAGCGTGTAGTTTTCAGCCGTGCCGCCTTCGAATTGCTCTCCGTCAGCGAAACCTGCGAAATCAAAGACAGCTGTATCGCCGTTTTCGATTGCGCCTTCTTTGACAGCAAGCTCTGCGCCTTGCTGTTGAAGCGCGTCAAGTTCAGCTGCAACTTCTTCGTCAGTGACTGTTGTTTCAACAGCTTCGTACTCGAGACCTTTGTATTCGCCAAGCTCAGCTTCTGGCTCAACGACGAACGTTACTTTGAACGTTACAGGTTTGCCTTTTTCGAGCGTGCCGTCTACATCGATGTTTTCGAGAGCGATTGGTTCGAAACCAGCTTCTTCGACCGCACCTTGAACTGTGTCACGGTAGAGGATATCGAGCGCATCTTGATAGAGCGCTTCTTCTCCGTACATTTTGTTGAACATTGGGCGTGGCAATTTCCCTTTACGGAAGCCAGGCACGTTCAAAGTTTTGACGACATCTTTGAATGCGGCGTCGACTGCTTTATCAAAAGCTTCTGCAGGTGCTTCGTACGTGAGTACGCCTTGGCTACCTGATGTTTTTTCCCATTTTGCTGTCATGCTAAGTCCCTCCAACAATTCGTTTATACGTACAAGAATGTACAACAATCCGTATTATAGCATAAATCCGGCGACTGCACACAAGGATTTAGTCTAGAAACGCCTCGGTGAAACGCATGTCCGCCTCGAGGATTTCCGCTGCTAGGCCGTCAGTTTCCTCGTGTTGCAAGATGGCCGTTTTCGCCTGTCCGAGTGCCACCTCCACGTCAGACGCTTCTCGCGGTGTGAACGGGTAGTGCGTGTACATGTAATTCATGAGCAGTTGTGTCGCAATCTCATCACCGTACACGACCCGCTGTAATTGATTGGTCATCGCTTCCCACGCTTGCGTATGCACGGTCGCCTCGTCTTGCGTCAATCGGTGCCGTATCCCGAGATCGGTCCATTCGATGACCGGCAACTCGTCGAACGCTTTTTGGAGCACGATCAACTTCATCAACTTTGGACGTTCCGCGACGAGGAGCTCTTTCAAGACGTTGTCGAGGACGTCGTCGATATTGAAATGGACGTGTTCAAGCGTCTCGATCTGTTCGCCGATTCCGCCTCGATGAAGGATTCGCTTCACTTTGGCGATCGCGGCCGGGAACTCGGTCAACTTCAACACTTGTAGTACTTGATGCGCTTGTGTGTTGACGTGATCGGTCTTCTCTTGCCATTCGAGATAGAGATTGATCCAATGGGCCGCCTCGAACGGTTGGTCACGCATGATGTAATACTGGGCGATTTGAAGCCCGCCGGCTGCAGGTTCTTCTGCGACCGTCATCTGAGTCGTGACGAGTTCTTCGAGTTTCTCAAGCGTCTCCGGTTCTTCCGGACGTTCCATCAGACATTGGAATAGTTCCATGAAAACAAAGGGATCACCGGGCACTGCCTCATACCAATCCCACAGAATCGGTTCGACCCGTTGCCGTTCTCCGGCCGTGTCCGCCTCTTGAATCATCTTCTGAAGCCGCGACCAGTTCCCAGGAAACGGGTACGCTTTCTCTTTTGCCATCTCTCCACACCCTTTCCATTCATCTCCATCTTCCGTTAGGAATCGATTCGTTGTCAATCAATACCCCGAAAAACGAAAAAAGAGACAACCTCCGTGGAGGCTATCTCTATTTTAAATGGAAGTGTCCCAAGAGGGATTCGAACCCCCGACCGACGCCTTAGCTTACCACCATGGCTTTCGCCACCAACGTGTGTTGTTTGTAGTCTGGACTATATCTTCACCATTTCAGGTGCGACACGTGTAGTCTCTACGGAACCTCACGATAATCACAAGCGAACAAAATGTTCTGCTTTTGATTATTCTTCGGTGTTTCTACCCTCAAAGCAATTGATTTATTGAATAGAGATGGGTCGAAATAGTAACAGGCATCTGTTTGAGGACAATAGACACAATAGATATCAATTTCTCGCTTATCTACGATGTTTGTCATTACTCCATTTGCCGTACTATAAGATGAGCTGAATCTTACTTCTAACACACCTTTTGAATTTAACGCTCTATACTTAACTTGTATCCGTTTGAAAACATTGTCTTTATAGGCAACTAAATCAAACGAGGCATGTTCCGTAAGAGGAGTTAAAATCATATAACCTTTCTCACATAAATCTGCTTGAGCCTTTAAAACGCCTAAATCTCCTTTGTTCTTCGTGTGATGATACATTAACATCACTCCCTCAGAAGAGATCGTAAGTTTCCTCGGTATTACCATCAGCATCATCTGTTAAGGCTTCACCGATATAGTGTCGTCCACTCCATAGGTTTCTGTTTCCCTATAAAGGCTCCTATTTGTCTTGAAGGGCGTTGCTCTATCCAGCTGAGCTATTGGGACATTGACAAGAAAACTATAATAGAAAAATGGTTTGCTGTCAATTCCTTCTTTTCATTCCGTCACAGCTTTCCGCTCACATCGAGATCCTCGACGGCCGAACCGTCTTCAGACCGATAAAAGCGGACCGTGGCCTGCCCGTTCTCGAGATCCATCAGTACATACGTCTTGTCACTCCGTCCGCGCGGCATCCGAATCGAGCCCGGGTTCACATAGAGCACCCCGTCCTCAATCAATGCTCCGGCGACGTGCGAGTGGCCGAACAAGACGACGTTCGCCCCGACCTCTTCGGCCCGATAACGCAACCGGTTCAAGTCGTATTTCACGTCGTGGTGATGGCCGTGGACGATGAGAATCGTGCCTTCAGCCGTCTCCTCGATTCGCTCGAGCGGCAAGTCGCCACCGAAGTCGCAATTGCCGCGCACGGTGTGATACGGGAGCAGGTGCTCGTCGACGAGCGCGAGTTGCGAGTCACCACAATGATACGCGTCGTCGATTTCTTGTTCGTGCCGATTAAAGATGATCGATAGTTCTTCTGTCAATCCGTGACTGTCACTGACTACGAGAAAACGCATACGGGTCACCCTTTCATGAACGGAATGATTTCTGCCTCTAACTTTCGTAGTGCTTGACCGCGGTGACTGACCGCCGCCTTTTCGTCGCGTTCAAGTTCTGCTGCCGTCTTATGGAGCGACGGGACGATGAAGAGCGGGTCATAACCGAAACCGTTCTCCCCGTGCGGCGCATACCCGATCGTCCCTTCGATCGTTCCGCGTACCGTCAACGTCTCCCCAGACGGTTTGGCCAAACAGAGGGCACAGATGAAGCGTGCCGTCCGGTCGGTCGCCCCGTTCAACTTTTCGAGCAAGAGGGCGTTGTTCGCCTCATCCGATTTTTCAGGTCCAGCGAAGCGGGCCGAATGGACACCCGGTGCCCCGTCGAGCGCGTCGACTTCGAGCCCCGAGTCGTCAGCGAGGACAGCATGGCCGAAGTAGCGGGCCGCCTCCGTCGCCTTCAGCTCGGCGTTCGCTTCGAACGTCGTGCCCGTCTCGTCCGTCTCAGGTGCGTCCGGATAGTCAAGCAACGATTCGACCTCGAAGCCGAGCGGCGTGAGCATCCCTTCGATTTCGACGACTTTTCCTTTATTGCGTGTTGCGACGATGAGTTTCATGTTGTCTCCTCCAATTGTTCCCCGACATACCACCACGAGGCGCCGAGCGCGTCTTCGGCCGCTTTGAATAGCGTCTCGATCCCGCTTTGAGCCATGTGGAGCATCTCGTTCATCTCGAGCAACGTGAACGTTGCTTCTTCCCCCGTCCCTTGTACTTCGACGAAGCGTCCGCTCGCCGTCATGACGACGTTCATGTCGACCTCGGCCGCGGCGTCTTCTTCGTAGTTCAAGTCAAGGAGCAATTCGTCGGTCCGTCCGACCGAGATGGCCGCGACGCCTTCTTTAATCGGCGTGTCGTCAAGCTTGCCTTGACGGATGAGCGCATCGACCGCGAGGACGAGGGCACAGAAGCCGCCCGTAATCGAGGCCGTGCGCGTACCACCGTCCGCTTGGATGACGTCACAGTCAATCCAAATCGTCCGTTCACCGAGCCGTTCCAAATCGACGACCGAGCGGAGCGAGCGGGAAATCAAACGCTGAATCTCCATCGTCCGGCCCGACTGCTTCCCTCGGACCGATTCACGGACCGTACGGTTGCCGGTCGCGCGTGGGAGCATGGCATACTCGGCGTTAATCCAACCTTGCTTCTTGCCGCGCAAGAAGTTCGGGACACGTTCTTCGACGGTCGCCGTACAGATGACTTTCGTGTCCCCGATCGAGATGAGGACCGATCCTTCCGCATGCTTGTTCACATGGGGAACGATTTCGACGGGCCGGAGCTCGTCATGGTTTCGTTCGTTACGCATCGACACCGGACACCTCTACTTTCTCCGCTCTCACGGGCTGACCGAGCCACTCTGTCGCGAGTCGGTCAAAGATGACGACGTCCCCCGTCGCATAAAACTGATGCGCCGGGACCGTGTCGAGGTCGTTCTCAAGCTCTTTGAAATCAAGGATGGCCGCCACTTCGAGCGCCGTCTCGTCACCAGATGAAATCAAATGGACGTCCGGTCCGACGACGTCTTGAATGACCGGAGCGAGCAGCGGATAATGCGTGCACCCGAGGATGAGCGTATCCATCTCGGAAGACTGGAGCGGGCGAATCGTCTCGGCGACGATGGCGCGGACACGTTCCCCGTCAAGTTCACCGGCTTCGACGAGCGGTACGAACGGCGGACAGGCGAGCGAATACACATCGATCTCGCCGGCCACGTGCCGGAGTGCCGTCTCGTACGAGTTGCTCTCAATCGTCATCTTCGTGCCGATGACGCCGATATGTTTATTGCGCGTCCCTTTGACGGCCGCGCGGGCACCCGGATCGATGACACCGATGACCGGGATGTTGAGGCGTTTGCGCGCCTCTTTCAAGACGACCGCTGTCGCCGTGTTGCAGGCGATGACGATCATCTTCACGTTCTTGCTTAACAGGAACTCAATCAGTTCCCACGTATAGGCTTCAATCTCATCGTGCGGGCGCGGGCCATACGGGCACCGTTCCGTGTCGCCGATGTAGATTATTTCTTCTTTCGGTAGTTGGCGCATCAGTTCTTTGACCACCGTCAAGCCGCCAACTCCTGAATCGAGTACTCCAATCGCTCGTTTCATAATCATCACTTCCATTCCCATCTATCTTACCAAAAAAGCCGATTCTGAAAAAGAAACGGTCTCGTGACAAACAAAAAAGACGAGGTAGCCGATTGGCCGCCTCGTCCGTCGCTCAATTACTGAGCAAGACCTTCGCTTGTGAGCATGTCAGAAAGCGTGTTAACCGCTTCTTCTGCATCGTCACCAGCTGCAGTGATTTTGATTGTAGAATCTTTTGCGATTCCGAGTGAAAGAACACCCATGATCGACTTGAGGTTTACTGTTTTACCGTTGTACTCAAGGTTGATATCTGATTGGAACTTAGAAGCTGTGTTAACCAACTGTGTAGCTGGACGAGCGTGAATTCCTGAATCTGCAACGACTGTGAACGTTTTTTCCATGACGTGATAGTCTCCCTTCAAATTTCAATTCTACAGGTGAACCTGCAGAATAATTGTTTGTGAACTCATTATCAAATGATAGCGGATTCGCAAAAATTCTGCAAGCGATTTTTATATTCTGGAGTCCATTCGGTCGGACGACCGGATTTCGACAAGTGCACGAGGCTCGTGCGCCCCGCGAACATGAGCTGTTCTCCATCATATGCCCCGTAATGAATATCACATGAAGTGTTTCCGACCGTCAAGACATTGGCATACACCTTGATCGATTGGCGCGGCATCACCTGGCGGACATAGTCGCATTGGGCGTCCGCCACGACGACGAACCCATCTTTCAACGAGAACCCTGTCGCTTCAAGCAACTCGATCCGTGCATCCTCGAAATAGATGAACGGGATCGTGTTATTCATATGGCCGTACGGGTCGCACTCCGAAAATCGGACTTTGACGTCTAGCGCGACCCCTGCTCTGACACGTGTTTCCCAATCGGCTTCCCGGAAGTACTTCGTCATCCGTAACCCTTACGCCTCGACCGCAGAACCGGTGCGGCCTTTGTCGCTACCGAAGAACGATTTGAACGAGTGAAGCGTCGTCTGACGGTTCATCGCAGCGATTGACGTCGTGAGCGGAATGCCTTTCGGACAAACTTCGACACAGTTTTGTGCGTTTCCGCATTGTGCGAGGCCGCCGTCTTCCATGAGCGCTTCCAAACGGTCTTCCGCGTGGAAGGCGCCAGTTGGATGCGAGTTGAAGAGACGGACTTGCGAGATGGCGGCTGGTCCGATGAAGTTCGATTTGTCGTTGACGTTCGGGCATGCCTCGAGGCAGACACCGCACGTCATACATTTCGATAGTTCATACGCCCATTGACGCTTGTTCTCTGGCATCCGTGGTCCTGGTCCGAGATCGTACGTCCCGTCAATCGGAACCCAAGCCTTCACTTTTTTCAACGCGTCGAACATGCGCTGACGGTCGACTTGAAGGTCACGGACGACCGGGAACGTCTTCATCGGAGCAAGACGAATCGGTTGCTCGAGCTTATCGACGAGTGCCGTACACGATTGGCGCGGCTTGCCGTTGATGATCATCGAACAAGCGCCACACACTTCCTCGAGACAGTTCATGTCCCAGTTGATTGGTGTCGTCTTGTCCCCGTTCGCGTTGACCGGGTTCCGGCGGATTTCCATCAGTGCCGAGATGACGTTCATATTCGGACGGTACGGGACGGTAAACTCTTCCGTATAGGTCGGTTGATCCGGCCCGTCCTGGCGTTCAATGATAAAACGAATGTCTTTTTGATCTGCTTGCATCGGCGTCGTCATTTCGTCTTCGCCCCTTTCTTCGAGTAATCCCGTTTACGTGGCGGGATTAACGAAACGTCGATCTCTTCAAACGAGATATCGACTTCCCCATTGTCGTAACGTGCCATCGTCGTCTTCATGAAGCGCTCGTCATCACGTTCCGGGAAGTCCGGCTTGTAATGAGCCCCACGGCTCTCATCGCGTTTCAAGGCGCCAAGTGTGATGACGCGTGCGAGGTCGAGCATGTGGTCGAGCTGTCGGATGAACGATGCCCCTTGGTTGCTCCAGCGGGCCGTATCGGTCGCGGAGATGTTGTTATAGCGTTCACGAAGTTCACGGAGTTTGAGATCCGTCGCTTCGAGCTTATCGTTGTAACGAACGACCGTGACGTTGTCGGTCATGAGTTCGCCGAGCTCACGGTGGATTTGATACGCGTTTTCCGTACCTTCCATCGCGAGGATGTCGTTGAACCGCTCGATTTCTTCACGTTCGTTGAAGTTGAAGAGTGCTTCTGGCACGCTCTCTGTCGCTTGGTCGAGACCACGCATGTAATGAACGGCCGCAGGACCGGCTTCCATCCCACCGTATACAGCCGAGAGGAGCGAGTTGGCACCGAGACGGTTGGCACCGTGCATCGAGTAATCGCACTCACCGGCAGCGAATAGCCCTGGGATGTTCGTCATCTGGTCGTAATCGACCCAGAGTCCGCCCATCGAATAGTGAACGGCCGGGAAAATCTTCATCGGGACTTTCCGTGGGTCGTCGCCGACGAACTTCTCGTAAATCTCAAGGATGCCGCCGAGTTTGATGTCGAGTTCTTTCGAGTCTTTATGCGACAAGTCGAGGTACACCATGTTCTCACCGTTGACGCCGAGCTTCTGGTTGACGCAGACGTCGAAAATCTCACGCGTCGCGATATCACGCGGCACGAGGTTTCCGTAGGCCGGATACTTCTCTTCAAGGAAGTACCATGGCTTGCCGTCTTTATACGTCCATACACGTCCGCCTTCACCACGTGCTGACTCACTCATGAGACGAAGCTTGTCGTCCCCTGGGATCGCCGTCGGGTGGATTTGGATGAACTCGCCGTTCGCGTAGACCGCGCCTTGACGGTAAACCGCTCCAGCCGCTTGTCCGGTGTTGATGACCGAGTTCGTCGATTTACCGAAGATGACGCCTGGGCCGCCTGTCGCAAGGATGACCGCATCCGATGGGAACGCTTTAATTTCCATCGAGCGTAAATCCTGACAGACCGCACCACGGCAGACGCCTGATTCATCGATGATGGCCCGGAGGAACTCCCAGCCTTCATATTTCTCGACGAGTCCTTGCGCCTCATAGCGACGGACCTGCTCGTCTAGTGCGTAAAGAAGCTGTTGCCCTGTCGTCGCACCGGCGTAAGCCGTGCGGTGATGGAGCGTGCCGCCGAAACGTCGGAAGTCGAGAAGACCTTCTGGCGTCCGGTTGAACATGACACCCATCCGGTCGAACATATGGATGATTTTCGGTGCCGCTTCCGCCATCTTTTGGACTGGCGGTTGATTGGCGAGGAAGTCGCCCCCATAGACCGTATCATCGAAGTGTTGCCAAGGAGAATCCCCTTCCCCTTTCGTGTTGACGGCACCGTTGATGCCGCCTTGTGCACAAACTGAATGTGAACGCTTGACCGGTACAAGCGAGAATAGTTTTACCGGAACACCCATCTCAGCCGACTTGATTGTCGCCATGAGTCCAGCTAGACCGCCACCGATGACGATCAAACTTTGATTTGCCATGTACTTTTCCCCCTATTACAAGATGCCAGCGAACGTCAAGATTGAACGGATGCCGACAAAAGATAGTGCCAAGAAGACCGCGCCTGAGACGTAGCTCATGAAGCGCTGTGAACGAGGCGACTGTGTGATCCCCCACGTGATGGCAAACGACCAGAGACCGTTCGCGAAGTGGAACGTAGCCGAGAGGATCCCGACTATGTAGAAGATAAGCATGAGCGGATTGTCGACGATGTTTTGCATCATCTCCGCATTCACTTCAACGCCACGCAACTTCGCCAAGCGCGTTTCCCAAACGTGCCATGCGATGAAGATGACGAGGAAGACGCCCGTGAAGCGTTGGAGCATGTACATCCAGTTACGGGCGTATGAGTAACGGTTCGTGTTAATCGAACCGAGGAACGCATAATACACGCCATACACGCCGTGGAAAATCATCGGCAAAGCGATGATGGTGACTTCAAGGAAGTACAAGTACGGTAAGCTCTCCATGAATTTTGCTGCCTTGTTAAACGACTCCACCCCATCGACGATATAGTAGTTGACCGACAAGTGGACGATCAAAAACAGGCCGATTGGGATGACCCCAAGTAGCGAATGGACTTTACGACTGAAATAGTCACGCTGCGAAGCCATTCTAGTTCCCCCTTTGTACGAGCCCTTGGCTCGTTTTGTAAATAAAAGCGTTTTCAAATGTAAATATAGCTTTCTGTCTCCTATTCTACTCTTGTGAATTTTGTATGACAAGACAACCTGACCGATTTGTGACACATTCTTTTGCAAAATACCCGGTGACCAAAAGCCGATTCGTCGTTATAATGGTATAGAGAGATTGGAGTGATGGAAGAAGATGGAAACGATGAGCCAACCCACTTTCGCGATCGAACTGTTGCGCGATTATGTGTTGACGGATTTGCTTGGGGACGATTACGCCCAAGTCATCTATTGGTCGGGTAAACGGGTCGCACGCAAGTTCCCGGTCATGCCCAATGAGGAACTGAGCGCCTTCTTTAGTGAGGCCGGCTGGGGAGATTTGACGCTGTTGAAAGAAAAAGGAAATAAATTCTTGTTCGAGCTCACGCCCCCACCCGCGACCCAAGAAAAGGCGACGGGCTACTTCCAGCTCGAGGCTGGCTTTTTAGCCGAACAGATTGCGGGTCGTTTCCAATGCGTCGCCGAAGGATATGCCGACGTGACGCGCAAGGCCGTCCACATCACCGTCCAACTAGACCGAAAAGATACGTATGAATGACGAAGAGCCGATGCGATTTTTACACCGCATCGGCTCTTTCTTTTTGAGTTAATCCTCTAACTCATCCATCTCTTCATACGGAAAGAGACGCTCATTGGCAAAGATATAAAAGTCGATGAGTTCCGACCTTGAGAACGTACTGTCTTCTCCCGCATACGCCGCTGCCGCTTTTTGAATGACATGCAGGAGATCAGTCGGAATCGATTGTCGCTTCGCCCACTCGAGCACTTCTCGTTTGGCGAGCACACGTCCATCCGTCTCGTAGGCCATCACCCGCACGAGGTTCAATACGCTGTACACGGGATGGTTATCAAGCGAGCTCAGGCAATCCAATGCGTCGTCCTTGATTGCTTCTCGGTAATGTCCATCCTCAAACCCGAGCAACAACTCATGCAGCGGAGCCCCGAACAAGACACAGCCTCGCTCCATGATGACTTTGAGGTGGGCGGCCAAATCCGGATCCGTCATACCTTGTTGCTCATGGAGCAGTTCATCAATTGACATTTCTTCTAATCGCATGCGCCATTGCTCACTATAATGAAACTCGAACGGACTCGGATGGACCCATTCTTGTAACGCTCGTTCCGTCATCACGGTCAACTCGAGCGGATACGGCTGCGTCGATGTCGCCAGGCACAGTCGCATCAAACCGAGCCGCTCCTCGTCCGACAGGTCTCGGTCGCTCACGAACAGTAAATCGACGTCACTCTGTCTCGGATGAAAGCCTCCCATCGTCACAGACCCGTGCACGTACGCATGTTGAATCGCGTCGGTCACGTCCGCAAGGTCACGCACGAACTGTTCAATAAAAGGGGATGTCTCGTCTGGAAAATCGGCTAACGCGTCTCGGTTCATTCATCGGTCTCCTCATGGACGTATTGGATTACGGTCTCGGCCAACTTCTCCGGCAGACCCGCTTCTTTCAACTGTTCGAGCGAGGCGAGACGGATCTGCTTCATCGACCCGAAATGACGGATCAACTGCTGACGTCGCTTCGGTCCGACGCCCGGTATATCGTCGAGCACCGACTTCGTCATCTTCTTCGTCCGCAGGCTGCGGTGGAACGTGATGGCGAAGCGGTGGACCTCGTCTTGCATACGTTGGAGCAAATAGAACGCGCTCGAACGTGAGTTCAATTCGACGACCCCGCCGCCTTCCCCGAACAAGAGCTGGCTCGTCCGGTGACGGTCATCTTTTTTCAACGAGCCGACGGGCAAGTCGAGCCCGAACTCGTTTTGCAGGACGTCAAGGGCGGCGTTCAATTGCCCGATGCCTCCGTCAATCAACAGCAGGTCCGGCAGACGTTTCTCTTCCGTCAACAGACGGCGGAACCGACGGCGCACGACCTCTCGCATCGTCTCATAGTCGTCCGGTCCTTGGACGGTACGAATCTTGTATTTCCGGTATTCCTTCTTGAGCGGCTTGCCATCCTCGAAGACGACGAGCGCCGAGACGGCGTCCGCCCCTTGGATGTTGGCGTTGTCGATGATGTCGACGCGCGACAAGTTCGGGATGCCGATCGCCTCACCGAGTTCACGCATGGCGAGGAGTGTCCGCTCTTCGTCGCGGGCGAGCAATTCGAACTTTTCGTTCAAGGCGATGCCTGCATTTTTCGTCGCCAAGTCGAGCAACTGCCGTTTCGCGCCCCGTTTCGGCTGCATCACTTTCGTGCCGATCGCCTCGTTCAATAAATCGATGCGGACGATTTCGGGGACGAGCACTTCCTTCGGCAATACGTTCTGCTCGTAGAACTGGACGATGAAACTCTCGAGCTCCTCGGACGGTTCTCCGTGGAGTGGGAACAACGACACGTCGCGTTCGATCATCTTGCCGCCCCGCATATAGAACACTTGGACGCACATCCAGCCGCGGTCGAGTGTGTAGCCAAAGACGTCGCGCGCAGTCGGGTCGGCCGTGATCATGTTCTGTTTGTTCATAATCGATTCGACGGCCCGGATTTGGTCACGGAGCTCGGCGGCGCGTTCGAACTGCATGTCTTCGGCAGCCAGTCCCATATCGACTTGGAGTTTAGCGAGCGTCTCGCTCGTCTCCCCGTTCAGGAAGCGTCGAATCTCTTGGACGATCTCTTTTTGCTCGTCCGTGTCGATGGCGAGCTCACACGGTCCGAGACACTGGCCGATGTGGTAATACAGACAGAGCTTGCGCGGCATCGGTTGGCATTTCCGGAGCGGATACAGCTTGTCGAGCAGCCGCTTCGTCTCGTTGGCGGCATAGGCGTTCGGATACGGGCCAAAATAGAAGCCGCCGTCCCGCTTCAGCTTCCGCGTCGTGAGCAACCGCGGATACGGCTCGTTCGTGATTTTGATATACGGGTACGACTTGTCATCCTTCAAGCGAATGTTATATTTCGGGTCGTGCTTTTTGATGAGCGTCATCTCGAGCAAGAGTGCCTCGAGCTCGCTCGCCGTGACGATATATTCGAAGTCGCGAATCTCGGCCACGAGGCGCATCGTCTTGATGTCGTGCGCCCCGGTGAAATACGACCGAACCCGGTTCTTCAGATTTTTCGCTTTCCCGACGTAAATGATCTCGCCGTACTCGTTCTTATGCAAGTAACAGCCGGGCTCGTCCGGGAGGAGCGCCAATTTATGTTTAATGTGGTCAGAATGACTCAAATTCAATCACCTCAGTTTAGGTTCCTTCCAGACGGGAAAAAAATTGATGAAGTCTCAGAGGGAGGGTTTTGGAATGAAACGGTACGATGTCATCATCATCGGCAGCGGCTCGGCAGCGAGCCAAGCCGCCAGCGTGTTACGTGACGCCGGTAAACAAATTGCGATTGTCGAGAATTGGACGTTCGGCGGGACGTGCCCGCAGCGCGGGTGTGACCCGAAAAAAATGCTCGCGGAAGGAGCCGAGCTGATTGCCCGGGCCGAACGAATGAAACCGCTCGGTGTGACCGGCGAACTCAAGCTCGACTGGCACGCCTTCAAACATCGTGTCGACGAGTACCGCTTTGCCGTCCCGACGACGAAGATGCATCATTGGCAAGAACACGGCATCGATTTGTTCGAAGGCGAACCACATTTCATCGACGAAGACTCGATTGTCATCGAAGGACATGAAATCTCGGCGCATCAATTCTTGATCGCATCGGGGCAAATCCCGCGTCCACTCGACATCCCCGGCGGAGACGCTGCCATCACGAGCAACGACGTCTTCGACCTTGAGGTGTTACCGCAACACGTCATCATCGTCGGAGCCGGTTATATCGCCTTCGAGTTCGCCCATATTCTGCGCCGGTTCGGATGTGACGTGACGCTCCTCGTCCGGTCGCGGGCGTTGAAGCCGTTCGACCGTAAAGTCGTCAAACGGCTTGTCGATGAGACGATTCAAATCGGGATCGATGTCCGCTATGGAATCGAACCGGTCGACATCAATGGCGACGTCGTGGCGCTATCAGATGACTCTACCCTTGTAGGACTCGTGCTTAACGCCACCGGGCGGATTCCGAGCATCGAGCGACTTCGGTTGGATGCGGCCGGCATCGAGTCCGACCACGGCGGCGTCTTGGTCAACGAGTTTCTCCAGACGACGAATCCGAACGTCTATGCGGCCGGAGACGTCGCCAAGAGCCGCAACCCGGCCCTCACCCCGTTCGCCGGACAGGAAGGCCGCATCGCCGCGCTCAACCTGCTCTGCAACAACACGCGTCCGCTCCCCGAGCGTCCCGCCCCGACGGTCGTCTTCACGACACCACCGATTGCCAAGGTCGGGCTGACGGTCGACGAGGCCAAGGCGCAAGGCATCGACTATGAATGTAAAGACAACGACTTGTCCCATTTCCTCACGTATGAGCGGATCAACGACACGACGGCGTTCTCCCGCATCTTGTTAAGCAAGGACGGTCATGTGCTCGGCGCCCACTTGATTGGGCAACACGCACCGGAACTGATCAACTTGTTCTCATTCATTATACAAAACAATATGACCCATCAACACGTCAAACACTTGGAGTTCGCGTATCCGACGTCCGCGTCCGATATTTCGTACCTCATCTAAAAAAGGCTCTTCCATCGTGCGATGGAAGAGCCTTTCGTCATTCGATTCCTTTATCCTTATCTTCTTGCAAGGCGTCCTGGAGCGATTTGTCCCAGAGCTTGACCCCTTGGGCGTGAGCTGCCCGAGCAATCAAGTGTCCGCCGACCGGAGCCGTCAACAAGACGAAGAACAAGCCGAGCAGGAGTCGTGCGTCAAAGATACGCTGGTCGACCCAGACGTGCAGGAGCGCCGCGAACAAGACGAACATGACGCCGAGCGTCGCGCTCTTCGAGGCCGCATGGGCCCGCGAGTAGATGTCCGGCAGCCGGATGAGACCGATGGCCGCGACGACGGTGAAGAATACCCCGATGATTGTGAAGACACCGGTCAAAATGTCATAAATCATTGTTGCGGTCATGTTGGATGATCTCTCCCTTCTCGAGGAATTTCGAGAACGCCACCGTTCCGATAAAGGCTAAAATCCCGAGCAAGAGGATGACTTCGAAAAACATCGTCGTGTCGAGCAGAATCGACAACAGCGAGACGACGGAAATCAAGCCGATTCCGATCGAGTCGAGCGCAATGACACGGTCAGCCGTCGTCGGTCCTTTGACGACCCGATACAGCATGCCGAGCATGGCGAGCACGAGGATGGCGAGCGCCACGTAAATAATAATATCTAACATTAGCTGGTCGCCTCCTTAATCTTCGTCTCAAAGTTATCGTGAATGCCTTGCTTGAGCGACTCTTTATCCGGCATATGGAGCGCATGGATATATAGCGTCTTATTGTCGTCCGACACTTGGACGACGAGCGTCCCTGGTGTCAGGGTGATGAGCATCGACAGCCAACTGACCTTCCAACCGGCATCGAGCTCGGTATGGTACCGGAAGATGCCTGGTTGGATTTTCAGTTTCGGGCTGAGGACGAGCCGGAGCACCTCGACGTTGGCGAGGACAAGCTCCCGACAGAAAATCAAGAACAGTTTAAGCAGTTTCAAGACGCGGATGAAATAGAAATCCGTATTCTTGAAGAAGCGGCGCATCATGAAGATGACGAGTAATCCGAGCAAATAGCCGATAAGAAATCCGCTCGTCGTGAACGTACCCGTGAAGAACATCCAAATGAACGCCAGGAAAAAGTTGATGAGTAGTTGGTAAGCCATCTCTAAATCACTCCTTAATCACGGCATCGATATAGATTTCGGGTTGCACGAGCGGTTCAATTGCCTGGGTAATGAACGGATGCATCGCCTCGGCGCCGAACCCGTAAGCTACGGCGACGGCGACGAGCAAGAATGTCGGCACGATGAGTTTCTTCATGTGCGGAACGAGCGGACCGTCGTAGGCACGCTTCTCTTCTCCCCAGAATCCGTACAAGAAGATTTTGATGACGGAGAAGAGGACGAACAAACTCGACAGCAAGATGAGGAGCGGTCCGAACAGGCTGCCCTCGGCGACCCCACCTTGAACGATTAACAGTTTCCCGAAGAATCCGCTAAGCGGCGGAATCCCGGCGAGCGACAAGGCGGCGATGAAGAACGTCCAGCCGAACAGCGGGAACCGGGTAATCAAGCCACCCATGTCGCGTAACTGACCAGACTTGGTGATGCCGATCATGAGTCCGACGAGCATGAACAAGGCTGCCTTGATCAACATATCATGGATCAAGTAGTAAAGCGCCCCTTCAAGCGACGTCTGTGTGTTGAGCGCAATCCCGTATAGGATGACCCCAACGGCGATCATGATGTTGTAGATGATGATCAATTTAACGTCATTATAGGCAATCGCCCCAATCATCCCAATCAGGATGGTCAGTACCGCCAAGACGATGAGGAACGTCTGCAAGAACGACCCGCCCCCATCAAACAAGAGCGTGTACGTCCGCAAAATCGAGTATACCCCGACTTTCGTCAGAAGCGCCCCGAACATAGCAAGGATTGGCGTCGGTGCCACGACATACGAGCCCGGGAGCCAGTAGTGTAACGGTACGAGTGCACCCTTTAAACCGAAGACAATCATGAACAATACCCCGATGACGACGAGAACGGATTGATTCTCGACGAGCGGAATCTTCTGCGCGAGGTCAGCCAAGCTGAGCGTGCCGACCGTTCCGTAAAGTAGCGCGACGGCCATGACGAACAACGCCGAGGCGATGACGTTCACGAGCAAGTACTTGATTGACTCGCGAAGTTGGACCCCTTTCCCGCCGAGGACGATCAACACGTATGACGAGATGAGGAACACTTCGAAGAAGACGAACAAGTTGAAGATATCGCCTGTCGTGAAGGCACCGTTCACCCCGACGAGGAGGAACAGCATCGCGACATAGACGTAGTTCGACTCATACGCGTCCGAGAAGTAATGGGTCGCGAACCAGACGATGAAGAAGACGATCAACGTCGACGTGGCGACGAGCAATGCCGACAGCATGTCCGAGACGAGCGTGATCCCGAACGGTGCCGGCCAGTTTCCTAAGTTGACGGTCAAGATGCCGTCCTGTGACACGGTGAAGATCAGCAGCACCGTCACTGCGAACGTTACAAGTAAAGCCCCGAGTGCCACTCCGCGTTGCAGACGAATCTGCTTCGGCGCGAAGAGGAGGATGATGGCCGCAAGCGCCGGGATGACAATCGGAAAGATCGGTAAGTTAATCATTCGATTCCGTTCCTTTCATTTCCTCAATATTATCCGTATTTAGTTCTTGATAGGCCCGATACGCGAGCACTAGGAAGAACGCGGTCACCCCGAAGCTGATGACGATGGCCGTCAAGACGAGCGCTTGCGGGAGCGGATCGGTATATTCCGTCACCCCGTCGACGAGGACTGGTGCCGCTCCGGTTTTTAATCCGCCCATCGTCAAGACGAGTAAGTGGGCGGCGTGACTGAGCAGACCGGTGCCGATGATGATGCGCAACAAACTCTTTGAGAGAATCATATAGACAGCGCTCATCGTCAAGACACCGATGATGATGCTAACGAAGATTTCCATTATTCACTCTCTCCAATCGTTTGAATGATCGTCATCGTCACACCGATGACCACAAGGTAAACACCAAGGTCGAAGGCAATCGCCGTGTGAAGCGTCTGTTCGCCTAAGAGCGGCAAGTCAAACTTACCATACGCATGCGTAAGGAACGGACGGTCCCAGAAGATGCTGTGAAGCGACGTCAGTAACGCGATGGCGAGACCGAGCGCCGTCATCTTGCGATAGTCGAACGGAAGCACGTCGGCGAGCGTCTTCGAATCAAAGGCAAGGAGCAACAATACGAGCGCAGCCGCCGTCATCAAACCACCGATGAAGCCTCCGCCCGGCGAATAGTGCCCGGCGAAGAAGAGATTGATTGAGAACACGATGATGATGAAGAAGATGATCACCGCGGCCGTCTGTAAGATGACGTCATTGACTTGATCATTTTTTCGGTTCATGTTCACGTGCTCCTTTCGTACGTTCTGTCGTTCTGAATTTGATCATCGTGTAAATCCCGATGGCCGCGATGGCAAGGACGACGATCTCGAACAACGTATCAAAGCCCCGGAAGTCGACAAGGACAACGTTGACCATGTTTTTCCCGGCTGCTAAATCATAGACATTTTCTTTATAGTACTCTGAGATTGACGACAGGGAACGGTTCGATAGCGCCATGAAGCTGAGGAGCATGACCGTCACCCCGACGATTATCGAGACGATTGCATTCTCGATTTTGAATTTCACGCGCACTTCTTTCTTGCTGATCTCTGGCATATGGTAGAAGACGAGCAAGAACAGCGCGACCGATACCGTCTCGATGACGAGCTGCGTCAAGGCCAGGTCCGGTGCATTGAAGAAGACGAAGAACAACGCGACCGAATACCCGACGACACCGAGCAGAATGATCGATGGCAGGCGCGAACGCATGAACAGAATTGCGATTGATGCCAAGATGACAACAGCCCCGAGGACGTATTCATATGGTGCGACAGGTTCCATCTCGCCGAACGAGAAGTTGAACAAATCGAACCAATACATCGAGAACAACATCATGCCTGACAAGAACAAGAAGATGTAGACCAAGTACGAGCGGATGAAGCCCGTCATATAGTTATCTTTGAAGCGGTACGCCGCCTTGTTCGACCAGACGAGCGTCCCGTCATACATGCCGTTGAGCGTCAAGCGGTGTGGAATCCGGTTATAGATGCCCATCCACTTGTTGATCGTATAGAACATGAGCGTCCCGAGCAAGATGACGCCAATCGTCATGAACAACTCCGGTGTCAATCCGTGCCAGAAGTAGATGTCTACTTTGACTTCTTGCCCGCTCGCGACGAGCGTCGGATAAATCGATTCGACGGCCGGCTTGATGAGCGAGTTCGATAACACGTTCGGCACGAAACCGAGCACGACGACGAGAATCGCGAGAATCGCTGGCGGGATGAGCATCCCGATCGGTGCCTCGTGCGGCTGTTTCGGCAACTTGTCGAACTGGGCTTTGCCCATGAACGTCCGTGTGAAGATGATCAAACTGTAGATGAACGTGAACACACTCGCGATGAATGCGACGACCGGAATCAAGATACCGATCGTATCGAGCGCGAAGAAGTCCATCGAGAACACTTTCGTCGTCGCCTTCAAGAACATCTCTTTACTGAGGAAGCCGTTGAACGGCGGTAACCCTGCCATCGACAATGAGCCGATGACGGCGATTGTGAACGTGATCGGCATGACGGTCATAAGACCGCCGAGTTTGCGGATGTCACGCGTCCCTGTCTCGTGGTCGACGATTCCGACCATCATGAACAGCGACCCTTTGAACGTCGCATGGTTAATCAAATGGAAGATTGCCGCGATCGTCGCGACCATATAGATGTTGTCATCCATGCCGTCGTAATGAAGCGCCGCGGCACCAAGTCCGAGGAGCGACATGATGAGACCGAGCTGACTGACCGTCGAAAAGGCGAGAATCCCTTTCAAATCGGTCTGTTTGACCGCGTTGAACGAACCCCAGAACAAGGTGAACGTCCCGACTGCGGCAATCGTCCATAGCCAAATCGGTGACTCTTGGAACACCGGGCTCATCCGCGCGACGAGATAGAGACCCGCCTTGACCATCGTCGCCGAGTGGAGGTACGCACTGACCGGGGTCGGCGCTTCCATCGCGTCCGGCAACCAGATGTGGAACGGGAATTGCGCCGACTTCGTGAAGGCTCCGAGCAAGATGAGTATCATCGCCGCGATAAAGAACGGGCTGTCCGCAATCACCGCCTGATTGGCGACCATGTCGCGGATGCTGAACGAGCCGACAATCGACTCGAGAATCACGATCCCCCCGAGCATCGACAGACCACCGAACACGGTGATCAGCATCGATTTACGCGCTCCGTAGCGAGAGCGCTCTTTCTCGTACCAGTACCCGATCAATAGGAACGACGAAATCGACGTGAGTTCCCAGAACATGTACATGACGACCATGTTGTCCGAGAGGACGACACCGAGCATCGCGCCCATGAACAAGAGCAGATACACATAAAAATGACCGAGCGACTCTTTGTCTTTATTCAAGTAATAAATCGAATACAGGACGACGAGCGCCCCAATCCCTGTAATCAGGAGGGCAAACAATAGTCCGAGCCCGTCCACGTAGGCCGTGAAGTTGATGCCGAGGGATGGCATCCATTCGACCGTTTCCGTCACGACGTCTCCCGCGCTCGTGATTCCGATGAAGCGGAAGAAGTACACGAATAGGACGACCGGAACGATTAAGACGAACCAACCCGTGTGGATTCGCTTCAGCGCCCGGAACAAGAACGGGATGAACGGTGCCGCGAGAAGCGGCAATAAGATAGCTAAATGTAACACCGACAAGAAAATTCCTCCTTCGAACAGAGTCTTACAAACGATGGCTTAATTATTAAGGTCATTTGACGCCATCACGTCTTCTTCATGAGTATAGCGTAAATTTTCAGTCTGTTTCCATGATAAAACCTTCGCGTATTTTGACGCCTCCCCGATTTCTCCCGAACTGTTAAATATGAAGGGAGTCGACAAAAAGCGACGAAAAAAAATTACAATCGCACTCTATATGTATGCGTTTTCAGGTGGTGATTTGTCCGAATTCTCGCCCTCAATCCGTACCGAACCTTAACCGTTGATATTCCATGCGAAACGACTAAACTCCTTCTTCCCTAACACGCCCAACAAAAAACAGCCGACCAGTTGCCCGGTCGGCTGTACGTGATTATTGTGCTGTTGCGATAAACTCTTTGAGTGCTTCTTTTGGTTGGAAGCCCATTGTTTTCGAAACAGGTTGTCCGTCTTTGAACATCATAAGTGTTGGGATACTTTGAATTTGGAAAGCGCCCGCTACTTCTGGGTTCTCGTCAACGTCGAGTTTAACGATTTGGACTTGGTCGCCCATCTCTTGGTCAAGCTCTTCGAGTACCGGTGCGATCATGCGGCACGGTCCACACCAAGCTGCCCAGAAATCGACGAGGACGACGCCCTCTTTTACTTCTTGTTCAAATGTTTGAGTCGTTGCGTGTTTAATAGCCATTTGGTAAATACCTCCCCAGTAAGATGTGAGAGCCGAATAAATCACTCTCATGCATTTCATGTTCAGAGTATACCACGGAGGGTACGTTTCCCCAAACGTTCTGCATATCAGCTATTGACGAGGTGTTTGCGGAACTCTTCCGTCAAGAGTGGGACGACGTCGAACAAGTCGCCGACGATGCCGTAATCGGCCACGCTGAAGATGTTCGCTTCCGGGTCTTTGTTGATGGCGACGATGACTTTGGCGTTGCTCATCCCAGCCAAGTGTTGAATCGCGCCCGAGATGCCGCAGGCGATATATAAGTCCGGCGTGACGACTTTCCCCGTCTGACCGATTTGAAGTGCATAGTCGCAATAGTCGGCGTCACATGCTCCACGTGAAGCACCAACGGCACCGCCAAGCAGTTCAGCGAGTTCTTCGAGCGGCTTGAAGCCGTCTTCGCTCTTGACGCCACGGCCACCGGCGACGATGACTTTCGCTTCCGTCAAATCGACTTTCCCCGTCGCCTTGCGAACGACTTCTTTGACGATCATGGCGAGGTCTTTCAGTTCAACGCTCGGTGTCTCGACCGTAGCGCTCGCCCCGGCCGTACGCGGAAGTGCGTCGATGTTGTTCGGGCGGATCGTGAAGAACATGACCGAGTCTTTAAATTTCACTTTCTCGAACGCCTTCCCTGAATAAATCGGGCGGATGAACTCGGCGTCTTTGCCTGATCCTTCGATTGAGACGACGTCACTGATTAGACCTGCGTCAAGACGCGCCGCGAGTTTCGGGGCGATGTCTTTCCCGAGTGCCGTATGACCGAGCACGATCATGTCCGGTGACTCTTGGTCGATGACTTGGCGGAGCACTTGCCCATAACCGTCCGGCGTGTAGTGCTTGAGACGCTCGTCTTCGATGACGAGGACGCGACCCGCGCCGTACTCCCCGAGTTCCGTCGCGAGAGCTTTGACGTCATCCCCGATGACGACTGCCGTCACGTCGTCCGTCAATTGCTTCGCTGCAGCGATTGCTTCAAATGATACGTTCCGTAACGCGCCTTCACGCGCTTCTGCGAGTACTAAAGCTTTCATCTATGTGTCCCCCTTAAATGACTTTTGCTTCCGTGCGAAGTAATTGAACGAGCTCGCTCACTTGTGACGACGTATCCCCTTCAAGGATGCGCCCAGCTTTCTTCTCTTCTGGCAAGAAACGTTCGATCGTCTCGATTTTCGCTTCGATCTCGTCTTCATCGAGGTCGATGTCCGACAGTTCGAGTTCTTCGAGTGGCTTCTTCTTCGCCTTCATGATGCCTGGAAGGCTCGGGTAACGCGGTTCGTTCAATCCTTGCTGCGCTGTCACGAGGAGCGGGAGCGCCACTTCGATCACTTCAGTGTCCCCTTCGACGTCGCGTGTGACCGTCGCTGTCGTGCCGTCGATATCGAGTTTCGTGATCGTCGTCACGTAGTTCATGTCCAACAGTTCAGCGACACGTGGTGCGACTTGGCCGCTACCGCCGTCAATGGCGACGTTCCCGGCGAAGATGAGATCTGGCGCTTGCTCTTTCAAGTACGTGGCGAGCACTTTCGAAATCGTCACATGGTCTGCGTCCTCGACGTCATCCTCGATCGAGATGCGAACCGCTTTGTCCGCTCCCATCGCGAGCGCCGTTCGAAGTTCTTTGTCCGCGTCTTCTGGTCCGACCGTCACGACCGTGACTTCTCCCCCGAGATCGTCACGCTTACGGATGGCCTCTTCGACCGCATATTCGTCATACGGGTTGATGATGAACTCAGCGCCGTCTTCTTGAATTTCCCCATTCTCGAGCTGAATCGCTTCCTCTGTATCGAACGTACGCTTCAGCAATACAAAAATATTCATCGTAGTTCCCCCTTATAAGTTGTTCGCACCATCATTCATGAATCAGCGTTCATTTTTTGAGCTAGCGAGAGGGCTTACGGTTAAGCAAGCCCTTTTTTTAACATATGGTGTACTTTCGGTAGCGTCGACATCAAGTCATACTTGAAGCCGCTCGCCATCCAACTCGTGACCACTTCATCGATCGTGCCGAAAATCATCTGCCGAGCGAGTCGATAGTCGAGATCGCGATCGAATTCGCCGGTGTCGATCCCGTGTTGTACGACCGCATCGATTAAGTTCAAGTACGGTTTGAGCACTTCGCTAATCTTTTGACGGAGCGCCAAGTTCGACTGCCGGAGCTCGATTTGCGTCACGACGGCGAGGTCGTAATCGGCCGATAGTTGCTTCAAGTGCGACTCAATCAACTGATACAGTTTGTCGCCGGCCGTCGTCTCCCGCTCGATTTGTTGTTTCGAGTAGTCGATGAACAGGCCCATCTTCGTCTGGAACAATTCAATCAACAGATGTTCCTTGTTTTTGAAGTACAGATAAATCGTTCCGTCGGCGACGCCCGCCTCTTTGGCGATGGCCGTCACCTTTGCACCGTGATAGCCATGATCCGCAATCACTTTCACTGCCGCATCGATAATGCGGTCACTTTTTAATCCATTCTTTGTCATAAACACCCAAGCTCCTTACCGCCGCTTAAAAATGAATGATGGTTCATTCATTTATTATTCTATCATGTGACACGCTTGTGTCAACTGCTTTGTTTCACTTGTTTCGCCTTCTCTTCGTCGACGAGGACGCGACGTAAAATCTTACCGACGAACGTCTTCGGCAACTCTTCCCGGAACTCATACAGCTTCGGTACTTTATACGCTGCGAGCTTCTCGCGACAGTGCTTGTCGAGCTCTTCTTCCGTCACGCTGGCGCCGTCACGCGTCACGATGAACGCCTTGACCGTCTCACCGCGATACGGGTCCGGTACGCCGATACAGACCGCTTCCTTGACGGCCAGATGTTCGTATAGCACTTCTTCGATCTCACGCGGATAGACGTTGAAGCCTCCGGCGATAATCATGTCTTTCTTGCGGTCGACGATATAGAAGAACCCGTCCTCGCCCATATAGCCGAGGTCACCGGTCGCGAGCCATCCGTCCTTCAAGACGGCTGCCGTCTCTTCTGGCTTCTGCCAGTACCCTTTCATGACTTGCGGACCGTGCAGCATGATTTCCCCGATCTCGCCGATATCAGCCAGCGTCTCTCCATCTGCCTTTACAATTTTAGCAGAAGTGTCAGACAACGGCACCCCAATCGAGCCGACAATCCGTTTATCCCATAAGAAGTTCGCATGCGTGACCGGTGACGTCTCCGACAAGCCGTAGCCTTCGACGATGCGTCCGCCCGTGATACTCTCGAACTGCTCCTGCACTTCGACCGGCAGCGGGGCCGATCCCGAGATACACGCCTCGATTGACGACAAGTCGTATTTCTTCAGTTTCGGGTCATTGAGGATACCGACGTACATCGTCGGGGCGCCCGGGAAGAAGTGTGGTTTCTTCTTATTGATCGTCTTCAAGACGTCGGTGACGTCGAAGCGTGGCACGAGGACAAGCTCATATCCGTTCGCCATCCCGAAGTTCAGGCAGCACGACATCCCGTAAATGTGGAAGAACGGCACGACGCATAAGACGCGTTTCTCGTCGCCGCGATTATATCTATAGAAGAAGTTCGAAATCTGGTCGACGTTCGCCGTCAAGTTAAAGTGGGTCAACATGACGCCTTTTGGCAGACCTGTCGTCCCGCCCGTATACTGCAGCACCGCGACGTCTTCTTTCGGGTCGACTGTGACCGGCGTGATTGGATCGAACTGTTTATAGTCCTTGAACGCGACCGAACCTGTCGTATCGATGACGATATTGTTCTCGCGCTTCACTTTGATGGGATACAGCTTATTTTTCGGGAACGGTAGATAGTCGGCGATACTCGTCGTGATAATCATTTTGACGTCCGTCTTCTGCTTCACACGAAGTGATTTTGGATACAGGAGGTCGAGCGTGACGATGATGCTCGCACCGGAGTCCGTGATCAAGTTCTCGAGCTCATGCTCCGTGTAGAGCGGATTCGTCTGGACGACCGTACCGCCGGCGTACAGGACCGCATAGAACGAAATGACGAACTGCGGACAGTTCGGTAGCATCAGACTGACACGGTCCCCTTTTTGCAGCCCTTTCGATTGAAGCATCGTCGCCAACCGTTTCGCCGCATCGTCGACTTCGGCGAACGTCAACTCTTTGCCGATGAATGAGATGGCGGTCTTGTTCGGGAAATCGGTCGCGGCTCGGGATAGCGCATCATAGAGCGGCTTCACCTCATAGTCAATCGTTTTCGGCATGTCAGCTGGATAATCTTGCAACCACGGTTTGTTCATCGCTTTTCCTCCTTGGAATGAATAGTCATTCAGTTAACTCTATTATAATGCCAAGAAAACGCTTTCATCTACCCTTTACCCGATAATTTTCAGAAAATATCGAAAAAACGTGTGCGGATGAAAGTTTCCGCACACGTTCAGATTCTCTTGAAATAGGCTTCCGTCTGTTCTTCGTTGCTGATTTTCTCGTCCAAGCGGTCCTTCAACTCTTTTTCCCACTTGATCGTCGAGAAGTCGATGTCGAGCCACGCCTCCATCTCCGGGCGTGAGAATGCGTACGTCCGGTTCGGGAAGGCGAAGCGAACGATTTCCGCGTTTTGGACGAGCGTGAAATACGTCGCCGCGTTGCGGATTGCCAACCGTTCTTGCTCGATGCGCTCGATTTCCGGGTCGCTATAGCGCACCGTCAAGCCGTACGGCCGCTTCGACGTCTGTAGCTCGATCGACTTGTAGCAGTCATGCATCGGCAACGTCTGGGCGATGCCCGAGACGGCGCTGTTGTCCCCGACGTATGAATCTTTGTATTGGAAGGCGTTCGGTCGATGGGTATCCCCGCATCCCGCGAGCATGACGAGCAAGGCGACGAGCAGACTGAGCCGTTTCATGAGAATCCTCCTTACGATTTTAGTTTCAAGTTAAAGCGGTAAAGCAACCGTTTGGCGAGCAAGTGGGCGATGAAGCCGCCAATCAGGAAGCCAACGATGTATAGTGCAAAACCTGACTGCATCGAGAATGCTGAGAGAACGATTCCTCCTAACATGGCGAAACAGAGAACCATGATGATGTGGATCAGCCATAGCCATTTCGAAAACATAAAAAATCGTCCGTTGTTTTCTTGAGGTGCTCGGTTGAACATCCAAAGGCCGAGTCCGAATGATAATGCGATGAAAGCTAGTGCGCTCCATGGCGCAATTGCTAAGAATTTCTGCCATTCAGCTTGGTTAGTAAAGTATTGATACATGTCTACGTTTGCCAAGTTAGAGAATGGCGACAAAACACGTAAAAACGTACTCTGGAACAAATCGTCGAAGAATGCATACCTCGAATCATACTGTTGTGAAAACGCATAGACAGATCCTTGCACGAGCGCAATCAAACCAATTGGGAAGACTAACGCAATGAATGTCCAAATCACCTGTGAAATCGATTCTCCTCCGAACGATCCCATCCATAGAGCAGCTGAGAAGAAAGAGATACCACTAAGCATCAAAAGAACGACAAGCGCGATGACTCGATTCGTGCTTCCTTCCATTAAAAACGCGTAGTCCGAGAAGCGAATCATCATTATCATGAGCGTACCACCGAGCACAGACGATACAATAATTCCTACCGTTCCAATTAACCATTTCGATATGTAAAGCTGATTCCTTGTGAACGGGAGAGACATCGTGAAATCGGACATTTGACTGTTCCGTTCTGCTCCAATCAAGACGGATGCCATGAGAGCACCAAAAATAACGAATAAAAACAATACCCCACCCATCGGTATGAGCGATTGTAAGTCACCAATCCAATAGCCTGTTCCATTATTTTCATTAAAAAAGTCTTGGACGGACAAATCAGACGAATCCCCATCGATCCAATCGGCATATTCATCTGGATTTTCTTGAATGTTACGAAGTTCCTGGTCAAAGTATTGCATTTGTGACCAAACTGGTACCGTGAACGCAATCACTCCGAGAAAAACCAGCAACATCCACAAAATCGAGACTTGTTTCCAATCTTTCTTTAATAGGACTTTAAAAGACACTTGCCTCACCTCCTAATTGGACCCGGAAGATGTCTTCGAGCGACATCGGGATTTCTTCGACGAGCATCGGGTCGTGCGCATCGACGAACGTATCGAGCTCTTTCGTCCGTTCTTTCGCCATGAACAAGGCGACGCGTCCGGTCACATTGATGATTTCGATGTCCTTGCGCTCGAGCAGTTCGACCGGTACTTGGTCGTTGAAGACGACTTGCAGTTTGACGCTCGTCTCGCGCGCCTCCTCGAGCGACATGATCGCCTTGACGCGGCCCTTCTCGATCATGATGATGCGGTCGGCGATTCGTTCGAGCTCATGTAACTGGTGACTCGAGACGATGATGGAACAGTTCCGTGCCTCGACTTGGGCGATCATCAGCTTCAAAACGTCCGACTTGGCGACGACGTCGAGTCCGTCCGTCGGTTCATCGAGCAGATAATATTTCGCTTGGACGGCGAACGCGAGCGAGAGCGTCACCATCGCCTTCTGCCCTTTCGAGAGCTGGCGAATCTTCTTGTTGTCGATGTTATAGCGAGTGAGCGTCTCTCTGAAAATCGATCGGTTGAACGATGGGTAAATCGATTCGTAGAGCGCTGCCGCCTCGTTAATCGTATAATGTTTGAGGGCGTCGGCCGAATCCGGGACAAAGATGACGTCACGCTTCAACTCCGCCTTCTCAAAGATGCTCGACGGTCCGTAACGGACATCACCTTTATCCGGTCGAATGATACCGACCATCGTCCGGAGCAACGTCGTTTTGCCGGCCCCGTTCCGTCCGACGAGCGCGATGATTTCACCGGAGTCGACCGTGAAGTCGATATCTTCTAACACTTGCTGGCGATCGATCGTCTTACTCAGTTGCTGTACTGTCAGCATGGTTCTCCCCTACTTTCTTATACTCTGTCTCAAATAGCGTCAGCGCTTCGGTGAGCTCAATATTGGCATAATGGCAATCGATGGCGAGTTTCTTGATTGCTTCAAGGATCGGCGCGCGCGGCGAGTCTTGGTCAATCCAGTCCTCGGACACGAACGTCCCGCGTCCGCGATGCATCTCGAGCAAGCCGAGCCGTTCGAGTTCCTGATACGCCTTGCTGACCGTGTTCGGATTGATGACGAGGTCGGTCGCGAGTTCACGCACCGACATGACTTTATCCCCTGGACGTAAAATGCCACGGATGACGAGCGCTTTCGTCTGGTTAACGATTTGTTCATACAGCGGTTCCGCGCTCTTCATATCAATTTTATATAACATGGGTCACACCCTTTCTTGTGTACGTAACTTAAGTGTATTATATGTATTAGTACACGTAAAGATATTAGTTCTTCAAGGGCACTTTCAGTTTACAGGTATTTGGTAATAAATTGAATACGACTTTGGACCGAGGTAGGACACTTCCATTTCAGGTACATTGGTAGAGAGGTGAATCAAAAATGAGAAAACGATGGTTAGTCGCGACCGCTGTCGCCGTGACCGCGCTTGGCACGACATGGTCGACGTATGCAAAACAAGATGAGGAAGAACGATACGCATCCTATATTGAAGATACATATGGAGAGGACGTCGAGGTCACGCTCAAGCGTGACTGGAAGATGGGCGGCTATGCGGCCGAGTTCACGCTGACTGATCCGATACTCGAAGGTGACTACTGGGCCGAGACGTATCGGTCTGATCAAACAATCCATGACAACGTGCTCGAACATGTCTGGCAACAAGAGGCCGAAGACACGTTCAAGGAGCGACTCGAGCAACTCGACTTGTTGACGGAGGCAGAGACGGTCCGCGCGAGTGTGCCGACCGGTGTGGATGAGGGGGTTGCGACGACCGTACGCCCTACCCCGACGTCCGTCTTCGACGTCGAGTCGAAAGAGTTCTTGGACGTGTCGGTCATGTTCCATGAGGACTGGGCCAATACCGATTCGCAGAAACAACGGATGCTCGACGTGATTCGTGCTTTGGAGGACGACGTCTACTCGATTCACTTCTCGTTCGACGGGACACCGTATGAGGATGACGACTTCACCGAGCGGTATTTGAACGTCGCCCGCGATTCCTTACCGGGAGAACCGGCGATGCATGAAATTCAGACGATTGAGGACTTGAATCGACACGATCGACTGTATGGCTTTGACGAGACGACGTTCATCCATGACTACCACTTCGATGGCACCAAATATGAAGACTGATCACCATTCGCAAAAGCGAATGGTTTTTTTGTGAGTATTCTCCTTTACAGCACGTCGTGAATGTTTTACATTTGACGAGTCAACAATTGACTTATCAAATGAGAGGGGTGAGACACCACAGATGGAATTACGAGATATCAGCCGACTGCTGTACCAAATCAAAGTGGCGGACCAACGCGTCGCAACCTCGTTCGAGAAAGAGACGGGCTTCAGCCTGACCCGCTATGAGATGCTCATGATTGTGCATGACAAGGGCGTCTGTTCGCAAAGCGAAATTCAGCAGGCGATGAAAATCGACAATGCGGCCATCACCCGCCATTTGAAGATCCTTGAAGAAAAAGGCTACGTCCGACGAGAACGGAACACCGCGAACCATCGTGAAGTGTTCGTCCATTTGACCGACGAAGCCAAGCATGACTTGACGAGTTGTGAACAAGACCACGACCGCGGCAAACACTTAATCACGAAAGTGCTGTCCGAGTCAGAGATCAATCAGCTGTCGAGTCTGCTGCAAAAGCTTAACCAACTATAACAAGAGAGAAAGAGGTAATATCCATGGCAACTACATTCGAAAACAACACATTCACTGACGTGATGCTCGGTCGTAAATCGATCCGCGTCTACGACGAGAACGTTAAAATCTCACAACTTGAAATGCTTCAAATGATCGAGGAAGCGACAACGGCCCCTTCTTCAGTCAATATGCAACCGTGGCGCTTCGTCGTCGTCGAGAGCCCTGAGGCGAAAGAGACGCTCAAGCCGCTCATCCGCTTCAACGTCCGTCAAAACGACACGTCGGCTGCGATGGTCCTCATCTTCGGCGACATGGAATGCTACGAGCTCGGTGAAGAGATTTATGACCAAGCTGTCGCAGAAGGCAAAATGCCACAAGAAGTACGCGACCAACAGCTCGGCGCCATCCTTCCGTACTACAAGAACTTGTCGACACAAGAGATGAACGACATCGTCAAAATCGACTCGAGTCTCGCAGCGATGCAATTTATGCTCGTCGCTCGTGCTCACGGTTACGACACGAACCCAATCGGTGGTTTCGAGAAAGACCAACTCGCGGAAGCGTTCGGTTTAGATAAAGATCGTTACGTGCCGGTCATGATTCTCTCGGTCGGTAAAGCTGCAGAAGAAGGCTACCAATCGGTACGTCTCGACGCTGAAAAAATCACATCATTCAAATAATCGGAGGACACCCACATGATCTTAATCAATGCTATTTTCGACGTGAAAGAAACGGAATTTGACAACTTCTTGGCAGACATCAACAAGCTCATCGACTCGTCGAAACAAGAAGCCGGTTGCTTGAGCTATGAGCTGTTCCAATCGACGACATCGGAGAACCGCTTCGTCATGATCGAGAACTGGGCCGATCAAGCGGCCGTCGAACAACACAACCAAAACCCGGACCTCATCGCGTTCGCCCAAAACGTAGGCAATTACGTGACGGCGAAGCCGGTGCTCCATGTGACGGAAGTCGCGACGGCCAACTAACATGTCCGGACTCACCCTCGTCCTCGGAACGCTCGTCGCACTCGAGTTCTTCTACATCCTGTATTTAGAGACGTTCGCCACTCGTTCGAACACGACGGCGCGTGTCTTCAACATGACGGAGCAAGAGCTCGCGCGTGACTCCGTATCGGTGCTGTTCAAGAATCAAGGCGTCTATAACGGATTAATTGGCGTCGGCTTGCTGTACGGTCTGTTCGTCAGCCAGTCAATCGAGATTGTCACGATGCTCCTCATCTATATCGTGCTCGTCGCGTTGTACGGCAGTATCACGAGCAATAAAAAAATCATCCTCACGCAAGGCGGATTGGCGATTTTGACGCTATTGTCCATGTTGTGGTGAGCTGAAAGCGGTCGACTTCGTGTCGGCCGTTTTTTTGTAGGCGGCGTGCGCTATACTGAAAAGTGAGGTGATGTTCGATGACATACACATGTCCTTGTTGCGGCTATCAAACACTTAACGAAGAACCACCCGGCACGTATGACATTTGCGGCATCTGTTTCTGGGAAGACGACGGGGTCCAGTTCAGAGACCCAGACTACGAAGGTGGCGCTAACACCGTGTCGCTCCGACAAGCGCAGCAGAACTACATCCGCTTCGGAGTAAGTGAGCTGCTTTTTAGCGATTCTGTCCGTACGCCAACCGACCTCGACATCAAAGACCCGAAGTGGCGACCACTAGCAGAAACCTAAGCATACAAAAACCGCTTCTACGTATTGGTAGAAGCGGCTGTTTTGTTATACGCCGAGAATCGCGAACGAGACTCCGACGACACCGATGAGTGCCATGGCGTAAACCGGTACGCGTGGCATTTCACCGTTGTTGTCGAGCGCCTTCCCGAACATGTAGAATACGATCGGGTGGACGAGGAACGGCATTGAGAAGATAAGCGGGATGAGAAGCGATGCTTCCGTCCCGAACATGCCACCTTGGACGGCTGCGAAAAGACCAAAGTGCGAGATGGCTGACGATTGAGCCATCGTCGTGTAGTCGAACGCGATCGTACTGAAGCTGAGGATGACGAGTCCACCGAAGACCGCCATCATCTGCCAACCGAACGAGAACTGCATGAGCGCTTTCACTTCTTTAAAGTCTTCTCCGTTGGCACCGCGCAAGTTTTTGAGCGAGAGTGCCGTTAACGTGAGACCGACCAAGACGATGATTGCCGTCGGCCAAATCCAGAGAGCCCCGTTGTCGGCACTGACTGCCAAAATCGAGAACACGAAGATGTGACCGAAGAACGGGATGTTGATCATGATCGGGGCCCGTTTGGCTGCCACTTGACCGAAGTCACCGGCCGTACATGCGCCTGTGAGACCACTGTGCGAGAGCGAACCGGCCATCCCTGGTGCGAGGTTGCGGATGTGTCCTGTGCGGGCGAACCACATGAGGAGCGCAATCCCACCGAACATCCAGAACAATTGACCGAAGAAACCGTACACGAGAATCGAGTTCATGCCTTCGATGGCGAACGCATCACCGATCCGTGAACCACCGACCATGAAATTGGCGGCCAAGACGACCGGGATCCCGGCGAACAGAAGCGCACGGACGGTCGGTCCATACGTCCAGTTGTGGAAGATGGCACCGAGTGCTGACGAGAGCAACATGGCGAAGAAGATTTGCGGAAGCGCGATAATCGGTTGAACCGCCACGGCGATGCCGTACGACACGAACAAGATGACGAGCATTAAGACTGTCTCGATGACGCCTTTACGCATGTATACCTTCTTGTCGTCGATTTGCGCCTTGTGGTCGATCAAGAGGAACGATGCCGCGAGACCGATCAACGCGAGGATCGGATAGTAGAGCATGATGCCCTCTGCCGCGCCCGGTTGAATCATCATGCGGAAGAACCCTTCGAGACCGACGAGCAAGAAGAATGAACGGAGGATGAAGATGAACTGTGTCCGCCCTGTCCCAAGGAACATCTCTTCTTTAGATGGCACGACGATGTCTTTCATGTCGAGCTCTTGCTTGCTTAAGATTTTACGAAGTTCTTGTCCACCGACGAAGAACGATACGACGAGCGCGATGATCGTCGTCCGTGACATAAAGTCGACGAGCGGGAACTCAGGGAGACCCGGTGTCGCGATGCCCATCTCGACCATAGCGAAGCCAAGTCCGAGACCGAAGATGACGATGACGAGGATTGGTGAGAACCGTGAACCGGCCACGACCATTCGCGATAAAATGACCATCGGGATGACGAAGGCCATAAGCAACCAGAATTGGTTGAGTAATTGTACTTGCGATAATTGCTGAACGATTTCCATGGATAAACCCCTTATACATTTTTTTCACACTGTTTCGAAGTTTACAGGATTGAACATTCTGTGACAAGGGGGTGTGACGTATTGTAAACATTGAAAGCGGAACCAACTGAAATGGTTTCGCTTTCGGTTACTTATTCGGTTGGCGAAGGCCCCAAACACCTTTATTTCCCGTGGAATAAAACAAGTCGTCTTTGCCATTGAAGCTGGCCGAATCGCTCGAATGGGCCCGAATCTGTTTATTGACGTGAGCCTTCCAATCTTTATACCGATCGAGCTCGAGTTGAAAGTACGACCGCTCGATATATTCGTTGATTTCTTTCAATGACGCCGTCCCACCGTGATGCTGGAGGGCGAATTGGATTTTGCGAAGTAACATTTTTTTCAATGTAATCTCCCCTTTTATGTATGTATTACTACATGGTTTATTTATCCAAACCTCTTCTAAAAAAGTTACAGGTTTTTAAGTTATTTTCCTTTATAATAACAATATAGTCTCAACATATTATTTTCTAGAAAGGATTTTACTATGAATCACAAGATTTATGAGAATGAGCAAGACATTCTAAAAGAAGTTTCTGCCAATCACCAACTATCTCCTAACCTACTTCAAAACGTTCTCACTACTTCAAAGGCTAATTATTACGGTGAAGCAATATCCCCTACTAAACGCCAAAAAGAGTTGGAAGAAGAACTTAAATATTTAATCAAAAAAGGGGATTCTTTAACCCACTCGGCTTCATCAAGCAGAAGAACCGGATTGAAATTAGTGCGCATTCAATTAAATAATTACAAAACATACTTAAATTCACAAACAATTAATTTCGATACACATTCAGACAATAAAAACATAATTCTCATCGGTGGCTTGAACGGTGCCGGGAAAACAACGATTTTGAAGGCCGTTCGCTACTTATTATACGGTAAGCGGGGCATGACTGATGCTGAGTTTCAACAACAGTTCACGAACACCATAAATAATTCATTCTTCGAACAAGGTGGACGTGAAGCTAGTGCCTCTCTAGTCTTCGAGCCTGGGGATGGTCACCACTATGAAATAAAAGTCGTGTGGCAATACAATAGTAAGAAACAGGTTGTCTCTGAAAGCAAGACGTTCAGCAAACGCACCATTGGCGCGGCTCGTCCTAAACGGAACGAACAAATCGGGTCGCATAATGTTGACGACTTCAACCGCACCATCGACAAATTGATTCCATTTGAAGCGTCGCAATTTTTGATTTTTGATGGTGAAGAGATTCGACGAATTATTTCGTCTCGTAATTCAGCAGACTTTAAAGCAACAATCCGACGGATGAACGGCATGTCATACTTTAATGAACTTAAAGGCGATTTAGACAAAATCTATTCACGAAAAGTCAATGAACTAGCCACTGCTCAAAAGAGCACTGAGTTATTAAAATTCAACAGAAAAATCTCTGAATTAAAAGACCAATTAAGTGAACTGACGGAAAAAAGAACCAAAGCCGAAGGGCGCGTTTCCACATATAATAAACAACTTGATCAATTCAAAAAGCTTCGCAATGAGAAGCTGATGCAAAACAACGAATCACGAGAAAAATTCATCTCAACCATGAGTTCATTGACAGCTCAGCATACTCAAATTATGGAGCAAATCTCCAAACTGTTTGGTGAGCAAGGAATTCCGTCTTTTGCCCCTACAAAGATTGATGCTTTAAAAAAACGCTTAAATTTGGAACAACAATATGTTACTGATCAGCAAAGAGTTGAACAAATTTTGACGCCTTATCATCAATTCATGTCGAAACTTCTTTCGGAGCCAATCGATCCGCCTTTGACTGAAGAGCAATTACACCAAGTAGATGAAATCGGAAAAGCAATTTGGTTGTCAAAAGAGAACTATAAGGCTTCGACTTCATCAGAGACTCAACAAACTTGGCACGACCTGTCACCAAATGACCGCAGATTTATCATGGGTGTTAACGCTTCTTCTGTTAAGCAACAAATTGTTGACTTGATTAAGAAGGCAAACAACATTAAGCATTCAATTGAGTCGTTACAACAAAAAATTGATTTGGCCCCATCGGCAATTAGTGTCGATGAAGAAGATAAAAAAATTCAAGAAATCACGGAAGTGCTCGGAAGAACGAAAAGCATTCATATGAATATCAAGAAGAAAGAACAAGAGTGCGTCCAAGAGATTCGTTCATTGGAAGCCAAGTTAAAAGGAACCAAATCCACTGCCTTAAACGCCGATGAGTTAGTAAACGATGTAGATATGTATCGTAAGATCAAAGAGGCCATCGATGAATATGCAGAAAAAGTTTTAGGCTGGAAAATCGATGTAATCAGCAGCCAATTCGACGACATGCTGAATAGGCTTATGAGAAAACAAGATGAGTTCGGTCGTGCCTTCGTCGATCGTCATAAGATGATTATTCGAATCGAGAATGAACGCGGCGCTGAAATTTCAGTCGAGGAACGTTCAGCGGGCGAGATGCAAATCATCTCATCTGCATTTATTTGGGGAATGATCAAAGCAGCCGATTTGGATTTGCCGATGATCATCGACACCCCGCTCGGTCGCTTGGACAGCTATCACCGTAAAAACTTAGTAGAACATTTTTACAAGCATCTCAGTAAACAAGTTGTGATCTTGTCGACAGATACGGAAATCACACCTGAGTACGTGGAACTGATGAAAGAATACACGTCTAAGCAAATCATGTTGGACTATAACCAAAAAGAGAAATATACATTGATTCGCGAAGGTTACTTCGAACTAGTGAAAGGATAAAACCATGGACTCAAAAGGAATTAAGCTATCACAATTAAGTAAAGACAGAATTGATACCATCATCGGCCACTTGGAGCACTATGTACCGAAGGAGCCGAGACCGTTTGTCGTTAAGCTCAGTTTGATGCATGGAATCGAAAACTACTCTGTCACATCCGAGCTCCCTTCTGAACTAAGTTCTGGTGCATGGGATATGGGGTCAATCATCAACGGTAACGACTACCTGCTTGCCAAACATCTCATCATCAATGAGTTACAAGAAGAGGTAGAAGATGAAAAAATCATCCGTGATTATATGAAACGATTTATCGAATTAGGAGTAGCACATATTTCATCCTTACTTGAATCAGATGATGCCCTATTTGAAGAAGAGTTTTTAATCAAACTACTGTCTGCATGATCTCAGCGAATTATCGCTGAGATTTTTCTTGCGAAAATTTCTAATTTTATTGAGCTGTTCGCTATTTTTGAAAAGAAGCATATGATAAACTTTACCTAATAAAACATTGTACTTTCTTTAAATTACGTACGTAATTTATTTTAAAGGAGATTGGATATGGATCCTAATTTCAGTTATAACTTCCCTGCTTTGCGAGGCCATCAAGCCGAAAAAGAATATTTCGTGGTGATGTGCCCTCTTAAATTAATTCCAAAAATCTTTCTTTTTGACGAGGAAGAAGTTCCTCCACAATACCGCTCACAACGTATATTGAATAAATCTCGAGTTCCTGAAATTACAAATTATATTGTAGATCAATCAAAGGATTATGTCTTTTCTTCTTTGACGGCATCGATTGATGGTGAGATTCAATTTACCCCATTTTCAGACGAACCGAATTTTAAGGACTTAGGAAAACTCGCCATCGCTCTAGACTCACGCTTTTTAATCAATGATGGCCAACATCGACGAGCCGCCATTGAAGAAGCACTTAAGATTATGCCTGAATTAGGAAATGAAACGATTTCGGTCGTCTTTTTCCATGACGAAGGATTAGAGCGTTCTCAACAGATATTCTCGGATTTGAACCGTCATGCCGTGAACACTACATCTTCGATTGGGATTTTATACGATCACCGGGATCAATTGTCACTTTTGACAAAGGAACTTGTCGAAGAGATCCCGCTTTTAAAGCGCTATACAGAAATGGAAAAGACTTCGCTTTCTAAAAACTCGCCAAAACTATTGGCCTTGAATCATATTTACAATGCGAATAAGCGTTTAATCAATAAGAAAAAAGGTGCGCTTTTAACTGAAGAAGACGCATTGAACATTAAAACGTTTTGGATGACTCTATGCAATAGTATTCATGAATGGGAGCAGGTATTCAATAAAGAAATCTCTCCCCGTGATCTTCGCATGATTTCAATTGCCGGGCAAGGTCTATTCATCGAGGCGGCCGCAGAAGTAGCTCGTGCATTGATTGAGCAAAAACCTGACACTTGGACTATTTATCTTTCAAAATTCAAAGATATTGACTGGAGTCGGTCGAATGAGAAAGACTGGAAAGGCCGTGCCTTTAACGAAAACGGACGAATTTTAAAAAATAACTATACGATTCGTTTAACTGCCATTCGCATCAAATCTTTACTTGGCATCGAACTTACTAAAGAAGAAAAAGACTTCGACCAACAAAAATCCAGCATGAACGTTATATAACTGTTTTGGCACGAGAGGATGATGATTTATGACACAAGGTATTATTAGTAATCTATTTACTCAACATGATGGGGACACTGTCTCCAGACGGTCGATTGATTTAATTAAGCGTGTTTATTTAAATGATTCGCGCCCTTGGGTTGTTGGTTTTAGTGGTGGTAAAGACTCTACATTGACAACTCAACTTATTTTCGAAGCTTTACTTGAACTCACACCAGAACAACTCCATAAAAAAGTATTTATCATTTCATCTGATACATTGGTCGAGAACCCGCTCGTCGTCTCGATGATTAATGGATCACTCCATCGGATGCAGGAAGCCGCGTTAAAATATAATCTCCCGATTGAAACACAGAAGGTCAAACCGCTAACGGAAAAGACGTTTTGGACGAATATTATCGGCCGTGGCTACCCTACCCCTAACCAGACTTTCAGATGGTGTACAGACCGCCTAAAAATCGATCCAGCTAACCGCTTCATTAAAGATAAAGTCTCCAAATATGGTGAAATTATTATGGTGCTTGGAGTCCGTTCATCTGAGAGTACGAGCCGGGGACAGTCTATTAAAGACCATGAAATCATGGGCAGCGAATTGATGCGACACACTTCATTGGCTAATGCATATGTTTTCGCACCAATCAAAGAGTTTGTGTTAGATGATGTTTGGAGCTACCTTCTTCAAAACCCCGCCCCTTGGGGAGAAGATCATCATAAACTTCAAAAAATGTACATGGACTCAAGTAGCGAATGTCCGTTAGTCGTCGACCAAAATATAAAAGAGAGCGCTGGTTCGTGTGGGAACAGTCGCTTCGGCTGTTGGACATGTACCGTCGTCAACCAAGATAAATCGCTGACTGGTTTCATTCAAACTGGTGAACATGACTGGTTGAAGCCTTTATTGAAATTCCGTAATAAGATGGTACTTATTCGAGACGACCGTTCGAAACGGATGCATAAGCGGATGAATGGTGCCTTCTACTTGCTAGAAGTTCCACACGAAATTAAAGAAGATGGTATTTATATCGCTCAAAAGAAAAAAGGTGGTCGTGCAGCTACTTCTCATAAAGTTGTCGATCGTATTGAGGACTTAACAGACGAGAGCGTTCTTGCAGTTCCGAAACGTCAATTAAGTCAGTTCATTGCGACACATAATATTGATTTGAGTAAACCAGAGGAATTCAATATTCAATTTGTCGTTCTTGAAACGAATAACGACGGGCAAGCTGTTTACTCACATCTTGGACTCGGACCGTTCACGTTAGCTACTCGAATTGAACTGATGCGTGATTTGCTCATCCTACAACGTGACTTAAAAGTTCCAAACTCGGTGGAGTATAAGTTGATTCAAAACGATGAACTACGTGCAATTCGTCGTCTATGGCTTCGTGAAGGTGATTGGAAAGACACGTTACCTGGACTATATCGTGAAGTATTCGGTGTCGATTTGGATTGGGAACAAGACGATCGCCAAATCTTGACGAGTGATCAAGCAAATGACCTGGAGCTACTCTCTCAAAAGCATGGTCTTGATTTCAACATGGTTCAAAAATTATTTACGACGGCAAATGATTTTCTAGGTGTAAAAGTAAAGCGTGGATTCAATAAAGATGTTGCTGCATTATTGAGCCAAGATTATTTGAATCTGTATAAAGAGCATGGAGATTTAAAGAACTATGAAGATTGAATCGATTGTCCTGAAAAACATCGGAGCCTATAAGAATCAAACGTTTGATTTTACGAATCAAAATTCTAATAAAAATGTTGTTTTAATCGGAGGGAAGAATGGCGCAGGTAAAACGACATTTTTGAATGCTCTCCGCACAGGTTTATACGGGAGTCAGGCGTTTGGAATCAAAGCGCCAACTCCCTCTTATTTCCGTGAGATTGAAAAGTTAATCAATAGCGAAATTCGAGACCAGCGTGAATGGTATAACGTGAAAAAAGTGATTTCAAAGATTCAAATCACGTTCACTACGACTACGAATCAAACAATGTCTCGCTATCTGTTTGAACGGTCTTGGGGAATCGACGCAAAAAATATTAAAGAATATTTTAATATCTATCGGGACGGGAGTACCCTACCGTTAGCAGAAAAAGATCAGAGCCAAGTTTATTCATTATTCTTGGAACGAACTCCGTTATACCTCTTCAATGTCTCTTTATTTGATGGCGAAACCATTAACCAAATCATCAACGAAGGAAAGCTTTCGGAGTACCTTGATGACTTAATGAAAAGTGCCTTTAAGTTGGAAATTCCTGATTTGTTAACGGAAACTATTGAAACGCTTGTTCGCGATGAAGCGAAAACGAAACTGAGTAAAGAAAAATCAAAACGTTTGGATGAAATCAAGAATGACTTGATTGAGGCTGAACAAAAGCTTCAAAAAAATCAGATTGAAAAATCACAAGCTCTTAAGAAAATCGAAATCAGTGAAGCTGAAGTCGCCTCTTTTTCTGAATCACTAAAAGCCCATGATGTGATTAGTAAAGAAGAAGAAGCGAAATTAAAAGATGACATTAGAAGACTCGAACATGAGCGTCAATCGTTGAAGCAATTGAATTCAGACTTCTTTAGCGAATATTATGCCTTTACGATTAATCACGACTTACTTAAGCAAGCTGCTGATCAAGTGGAGTCAGAATTATTAGTGCGAAGTGTGGAGGACTTAGAAAAAGTCTTCTCCGATGAGTTCTATAAAAATGTCTCACGCAACTTAGGCGGTACGGTTCAACATGATTTGTTAAAGAACGAATTCAATGCCGCTTTAAAAATGGCGGTTCCATCTACTGAAATCATTCACGATGCTTCATTCAGCTCGAAAGCAAAAGTAGAAAATATGCTCTCGCTTGTTGATGCTCATTCATCTGAAAATTTATTGTCAAACCTCAATCGAGATGATGAAATCATCGACGAATTGAAAACGTTGCGAAGAAAACTGATCATTCGAGAAGAAAATCATATCGATTTCGAGAAGCAGTTTGAAGAGCTAAATCGATTAAAAGTAAATCACCTTCACTTAAAAGAACGTTTTGAACACATCCTTCAAACTGAAGATGAACTTCATGCTCAATACTCAAATTTAGTAGAAGAAAATGCCCTACTCAAGCAAGAGATTGAGAAAATCACTTCAAAATCGAGTCTTCTTTCGCAGAACGCAAATCTTACATTAGCTTTACTTGAAGACTTTAGACTACAACAACGCTACAAAGTCATTCGTAATGTTGAAGAAAATGCTTTACGGATGTTAAAAACATTGATGCGCAAAGAAGATTACATTGAGAAGCTATCGATTATGCCTGAAGATTTCTCTTTGACTTTATTATCCAAAGATCAATCTCGAATCTCTGTGGCCACTTTGTCTTCTGGTGAGAAACAGATTCTATTGCTTTCATTGATTTGGGCAATCTTTAAAGTTTCTGAAAACCAAATGCCATTTATTTTCGATACGTTGTTAGGTCGCCTGGACCGAGACCATCGTTATAATATTCTTCGCAACTTGCTCCCTAAATTCGGTGAACAGGTCTTAGTACTATCTACTGACTCAGAAATCAGTAAAGATTACTATGACGTACTAAAACCGTCTATTTCTAGAGAGTATAGTCTCCAATTTGATAACGAGCTTTTAGAAACACAAGTCATTCCATCGTATTTTGAATTTGAAAACGCGCAGGTGAAAACTAATGAATTACCGTCTTAAACTAACTGAGCAAACTCATCTCTATTTTAAAGAGATTTCAAACTCGACTCATATCACGCCAAATATACTGGCTCGTTTTGCCGTGGGTATTTCATTAAAGAACAAACAAACTCCAACCAGCATTAAGGGCCAAACGATTTCAAATTTTGAAATTAATCGTGCCACTTTAACTGGGGAGCATGATGAGATGTTCAAAATGATGATTCTCCAACATGCAAATAAGCATATTGAGGAAGAGCATTACTTTCCTGACTATTTCAATGCACACATTACTAGAGGCGCTGAAGAACTTTATCAAATGTTTCAGTTCTCAAGAAGTACGAATCAATTCTTAAGAGAGTTATTGGCTCTACAGGAGGGGTAACATGCTATACCTAGACAACAGTTCGACAACACCTGTTTATCCTGAAGTACTTGAAGCGATGCTCCCCTACTTTCTTGAAGAGTTCGGAAATCCTTCTAGTAAATATTACTCGCTCGCAGAGAACTCCAAGGATGCTGTTGAACAGGCTCGAGAACAGTTAAGCAAATTTTTTAGTTGTTCTTCTTCAGAGCTCTACTTCACTTCGGGAGCCACAGAAAGTAACAATTGGATTTTAAAAAGTGTGGGTTCTTCCCTACCGGACCATCAAGTGATTACAACGGTAGCCGAACATTCATCTAACTTGGAAATTGCAAAGTATTTGAATGAACAATTGAAAATCCACGTCGAGTATCTATCTGTTGATCAGTTCGGCAGAATCGACTTTTCCGAATTAGAGTCTCTACTAAAAAAACGCCCTACTTCACTCGTTTCAATCATCTGGGGAAATAACGAGTTAGGGTCGTTAAATGACATTCAGAGAGCTTCTGAACTAGCTGCTCAATATGGTTCACTCTTCCACACCGATGCGACACATGTCATCGGAAAGATGAAAATCAACCTGTCAGAACTGACGAACGTTCATTTCTTATCCGCTTCTGCGCATAAGTTCAACGGTCCAAAAGGTATCGGCGTCGCTTATGTGCAAAAGGATGAGGATGGTATTCCAAGAAAGTTGACACCCTTAATACATGGTGGTGGCCAAGAACAAGGCGTGCGCGGTGGAACGTTAGCTGTTCCTTTAATCGTAGGAATGGGGAAAGCCGCTGAAATGCATCAGGCATCCTTGTCTAAGAACATTCAAAAATTACAAAAACTTGAACAGCATTTGGTTCATCTTTTATCTGAGAAGTTCGGGTCAAATATTCGGTTCAACAGTGATCATACTGATAAAATACCTGGAATTGTGAATGTTCAATTTATCGGGATTAATAATGAGGTACTCGTGAAGCAGTTAGCTCCGGTAATGGCTGTTTCCACCGGATCAGCCTGTAGCTCAAGTAAGCCGAGTCACGTGTTGCAAGCAATTGGATTAACATTGGATGAAGTGCGATCATCGATTCGGTTCTCTCTTTCTTCAAGTATCTCTTCAAAAGACTTGGATATTTTTAAACAACTTTGAAAAGCATAAAATAAGACCGGCTCATTTTAAATTGAGCCGGTCTTTTACGTTCAAACTTTATTAATTTTGAATGTTTCGAGCATTTCTTCTCTAGGGATGTCCTTTTTCCCGTGTACAATTGATTGTCGAATCTCTTCAATCGAATATGAACCACCACTGATTCCATATTGTTCTGGTAAATTGAGCAACAGGATGTCATCCTCCACTCGTTCTACTGACGAAATGGTCTCTTCCGTTTTAAACGATACAACTACACCTTTGTTGAAGTAATCGGCTAATTCGTTAGAAATCTCATAGTCGCCTTTCATCAATTTCTCGACGACAGAAAGGCGTTCATTTTCAAAATCATAGTCGTTATCTTTTTCGCACCACAAGTTCCCTTCGAACAATTTCTTGGCATTCGCTAAGAATAAGTGGGCAAAGAACATCCGATAGTACTGTTGCGAGAATGTAGTCTCCGTCTCTCCAACACCTAATTCGTAGTCAAAGAGGGATTTCGTCCGGACGACTTGATTTCGTGCTTTATCTAATACGTTATTCAAGTTTCTACCAATCTTCACTTCAATCGGGTAGAAATGCATTTTCAATTTACCTTCCGTCTCTTGAATACCAATTAAGAGTAAATCGTCTGAGTAGCTTCCCGATTTCCCTAGCGCCTTAACGGTAAACGGTGAGCTCGCGTGATTTAGACCAATTGCTTTTGCAACACGTAAGATTTCCTCTAGCGAAATCGGAACCCACGTGATGTCGTCGGTTGTGAACATAGCCAACGAATATTTCACAGCCGCCAACAAACTGAATTTTTCTCGACTCTTATGGATGTTTCGAGCTGTCTCATTGCTGAGCCCTTGTTGGATCATAGAGAGCAGCCATTCACCGTTGATGACGTTGAACGTTTGAATAATCTCTTTGATACTCTCATCTGTATTCAAATCAGGTTTTTCATGGTTCAAATAATCTTTAATGACCGCTTGATATTGCGCTGTTTTTTTCGTAACAGTAATCGCATCATACCGGTAAGAAGAAGATTGATCGTTATAGTGAATGATAATCAATTCATTATCGGGATTTCCTTGCTTAGATGAAAAATATCCAAGGTCAACAGTCGGTTCAATTAACGTGACCCAATGAGAACTTTCATAGATATTCTGCAACTTGTAGCCATCTCTAGCATCAGTAATACTAGCCAGTGCCGTGACACCATGTGCGAATGAACTACTACCGTTGTCTTTCATATGAACGTTCAATTCATTAAACGACTTAGCACAGCGCAAGAGTAAATCATTGTCTTCAATTTCATAACCGCGAAGTCCAAAGCCCATACTAAATTGCCCGTCTTTGATGGTCGGTGCGAGCGTCGAATACAAACCACTCATCGCATTACCGCTCTTAATGTACTCCATTTTATCGGTAATGACTTGCTCCTCACCACTCATTTTATAGAAACTAATGTGAGCATAATCAAAATCATTAAATTGCTCATTTTGAATATGATAGTGATTGATGAACGATTGAATCTTCTCTGCCACTTCTTGTGGAGAAAGAATAAAGTTTTTTGGAATGAGCGTGTATAAATACTCAAACTGTTCCCAATCCTCTTCCATAAAATCTTTAGCTGCAAATTGATCGAATGCACTTCTGTATCGACCGGAATCGCAATAAAGTTTTACTTCAACAGGAATCACTTCATCTTTATTCTTTTCGTAGCTGTCTTTCAGTTGACGGAAAATCCATTCAACAACACCTTTTAATACCATCTCATCATTTCGAATTTCAATCACATTTAAATATAAAGGCGCTCTAACGACTTGATTTGTCTGATAAAACAGTGAGGTGAAGTGGTCTACAAATTGATTTAATTTTTCTTTGACCACTTCTGATAGGAAGCGGTCAGCCTCAGCTACAACAACTTCTTCCTTTACTCGATAAATCATCCACTCTGGTAAATTCGACTGAGCTTCTGCTTTATATGCTTTACCTTCAAACCATAGGTATGGAGCCAGTGCATCTGCGCGTAAACGTTTAAGCACACTTTCTGATACTTCTTCATCTCCAAGTTGCGTATTCAACTCTAATTGAAACGCGACGTTAACCGGATGGAATGGAGTGAAATAGACGATTTCTTCTTTTTTATTAAACAACACGCCTAATTTTAAAATCGAGTGTCCGACTTCAAATAACCGATCGGCCTCTTGAATCGATTCAATCGCTTTTACATAAGCTTGCACATAATTCAAAGCGACTCGCTTATATTCATCATCCCAATATGCTAGCATCGGGACAGTCTTTTTGATTTTAAAGTGATTTAGGAATAGGTTGTACGCTTCTCTCAGCTCATAGAAAGCACCAAACTCTAGATTGACAGGACTGATGACACCGGAAGACAATACAGCTGTTTGCATACTTTGATCAAGCCATTCCATTTCATACTCTAAAAAATCTTTATATTCATTCTGTGGATAGTAAATTTGGTTCTTTAAAATTAATTTCCCATCTGTACCGTGGACAATCGAAGAACGCTTCTCACGTTTCTCTTTATACAATCTAATATTTGCGATTGGATGCGGTTTAGAGGCATCAGCACTAAGCTTGATATTAATTGGAGTTGATTCTCCAACGCTTAACTGCAAAAATTGATCTTCTTCAAACAAATCTTGATCAAAATGATACGTGACGTTCGGTTCATCATCTGCTTTTACTAGCGCTTGCTCTTGATACAAAGGCGTTTGTGAACCGTCTCCTAATCGCAGCTCGCCTTCTTTGTTCCCTAAAATCAAATATTCGGTATCGTTCCCTTTTACTCGCTTCACTTCATAAGTTCCAGCATAGTCTTTAAAGATCTCACTTGAGAATGGGAACACCATGATATTTAACTCTGAATAAAGTGTATTTTCATTTTTCACTTTATATTTCACGGTACACTGTGTAGCGTGCTGAGTTTGCGAAGAAGTGAGCGTCACATATAGATTGTTTGTTTTCACACTTGGCGTCACTTCGAGTAAAGGATTACAATACTCAATTTTGACCTGTGATTCTTCTAGACTCTTGCGAACACCCTTTCCTTCAATCACATACTTAGCTCGCAATTTGATTTCTTGCTCGTGAGACGGATTGAAGATTGCGACATAGCGCGTACGTTTTCCAGTCTTAGTTGTTTTGTGTGGTCGGTCCCAAACAACTACCGACGAATGTTCATTGACGATTGTAATTTCATCAATTTCAAATACTTTATTGTTTTTTTCAGCTTTCAGCTTGATGACATCTTGCAACGTGAGTTCATTCCAATGGTCATGCTTGAGTTTATTGACACCTTGTTCATTGAACTTTTTAGGTAATTGCGTCTCCGTCGTTTCGTTGAAATGACTATCTTGAACAAACTCAAATAAATCTCGGTTTTCACGCAGTCTCTCTCGTATTTCTTTTTTGGAAGATGTCTGCACAAACGATTCTAGCTCTTGATCATGGAAAAATCGTAACGTTAGAAAATCAGACTTTGAAAGTTCTGATTTTTGCATGAGAGATAATATTTCTTCAAAATCAAAGAACGAGACACCTTTGAACGAGCTGAATTCTTCTTCAATTTCTTTCAAATGAAAATCAATTACTTCAACTAACGCGCCCTTACGTTCGGCCATCTGTTTTAATTCACTCTTCAGTTCTTCTAGAATTTTTTGTGGGTTCAAAGGCATTCCTTCTTTTTGAAGGTTGGCGCCACCACCATCAATACTATCAAGCTGTCCATGATAAATCACAAGGAGTGAGCGGTTCACGCCTTCCCCTTCTTGTTCACTGACCAAGTTGCGAAGCTTAACAAAGAAATCGGGTTGAATGCCTTCGATTTGAGTCGCAATAATCAACTCACTTGTACCGTAATCAATTGCAATTGTGCGGTATTCAATAACACCATTGAGCTCGTACTCAAACGTTTTAACTCGTTCGCTTACTTCTTGTTCAAGATAGTCTTTCAAATATTTAACATGACTTTCTTCTTCTAGCTGCAAGTAATATTTGTCTCCAGGTTGCGGAGTGTTTACTAAAAAATGACCGTTTATTTTTTTCGTGACGTACTCATAAAATTGGTTTGACATATTGCGCCTCCCCACTATCGCTCTTCTTATCGATGACGTTTATTTTTTCTAATAATTGTAAGAGTGCTGTTGATGATTCGTTATCAAAATTGATGCCTCTTTGACTCAAACGCTCTAGCAGCTCTACAAATGTGATTCGATCGTCTTTACAACTAACGGCACACATCAGGATCAACATTTCTTGGTTCAACGATAATACATATCCTAGACGTCCTCGACGTTTCGTAAAGTGCGACTTTGCAATAGCTTTTACGTGATCGCCATAACGTGATTGCGCCTCTTTAGGAGTCGTAATTTTCATCGTATTAAACAACTGTTTGACTGCTTCGTTGTATGTTTTGCTAGTCTTCACTTGATTTTCTAAACCCGCATATGTGAGAATCCGTTCACTTTGCAAATCAATATCATTTAAAAATTGAATTTGATCAGTCTCTTCAAGGGATTTAAAGTACTTATAAATTTCATCGTAAGTCATGATTATAGACTTATCTTCCTCTAATGATTGGTTATGGGTATTACAACTTAACTGCGCCATCGTCAGCTCGTGTGCAAATAAATTCTCACTAGCACTATTCAATAGCCCCATACCTGAGTTCATCGTCTTACGTCTTGAAGTAACAGTCGTTTCATGATGGATGGTATAAAATAATTTTGAAGGTTGATGCCAATTAGAAGTTTCAAAATTATTAAACTTAATTGTTGTCTGGGACACAACATAGTGTAAGTAGTATTTAAGAAAATGGTTTATTTCTTTCAAAAAGTATTGAGGATGCTGTGCTAAGTAAATCAAATCTTCACCCAATAATTTTATTGGTAGCGAAGAATAAAGAGCATGCTCCACGCCATACTTCTTCTCAGTAAGATTAGGCAATAAGTTCACAATCATTTTGTCTAACAACGTCTCATTCTGCTCAGACTTAAAAATCTGCCTAATCTTTTCAATTTGTTCATCATCTAAAGCATGATGTGTCAAGTCTGCTAAATAAGTGCCTAAATTTTTCTTAGACTTAGGATTGCCTTGAATGTACATAAACATACTCGGATGAGTAACATTCAATCCGCCATCTTTTTGAAAAAGCAAATCATTGAAAAAGGTGTGAATTTCATCTTCATTTTCGGATGAGGTTTCTACACGTTCTAAAATTCTTTCTAGAAGATGACTTGTATTGAATGATTTGTCATCCAAATTTTTGTTTAGAAGTCTTCTAGAGTAAGTGCCGACCTCTTTCTCCCAATCTGATAAAGCATTTTTTATCGATTCACTTTCACTTGTTATAAAAGGGAAAATCTGAATAAATTTAGACGCGTGAGTTTCCCTTCTTATCACTTTCGTTTTATCTTTATCTAGTTTAATCACTTGCTTATCATCAAATATTTTTTCTGGTAATAATCTCATCATTTACACCTACTTTCAAAACTTACAATTTATTAAATACAATTTTTTCTTCTCTTCTAAATGGGTCTGCTTCTTGTTTTAAGACAAATGTTTCTCCGGTTTGAATAATATAAATCAACACTTCGTTATTGTTAGAATTATATGTGCGGATTGTATTTGCAAATTCGCTGAATCGAATCGCATCATCAAAGTCAATCTTAGAGGGTTGGTAGCCTTGATCAATTTTTGAAATCAAACTGAACATTTTATAATCAATTTCAAGTTTGATTTTTTGACTCTTGTCACCTACGGCGAACTGAATAAATAACGAGTTGCGGAACTGAACGACTTGTTCTTCATTGTTCACATCCATACTAATTGGATCTAACGTAAAACTGACTGGTTTTGCAATACGATAACGCTTTGAAATTTTTGCACTTGTGTCGAACAGATATTTTCTTTGATCTTTTTTGAAACCAAACCATAGCATGAGTGCATTTTCAAACTTTTCATAAAGAGACTTGAGCTCATATCTTTGTCCCGTGTAGTAGGAATACAGATACTTTGAAAATGTCTCAATCGTTGTTTGAGAAATATTCATTTCTCGCGGATTAGATAGATATAGTAAGCGTAACAATGATTGCGTATGCTCGGTGACGAGTTCACGATCCAACAAATCAAGTTGATAAGTCTGTCTAGTAGACTCATCAAACCTAGAAACGAAACCACTTACGTCCGCCTCAAGATTAATTTGAAGAATAATCTGATCAATTTCTTTAGAACGACAAGCAATTGGATCCTCGTTTCTTAACATGACCGAAATCGGGGAGTCGTTTTGACTCGTAAAGATTTTTTGATGAAGACCGTGTATGAGTAACGTCTCAAGCACAATTTTCTGTTTACTAATGTTCGCCCAATTTCCTGGAACCATCACTTCATAAATCAAATTGAAAAATTGGCGCATCGATAAAACCGCTTTTTCCTTTAAAAGAGAACGGGCGATTAGATTCACAAGGTTGCGCCGTGCATTCAAATTATTCATGAGTAAAAAGTTACGATGGACGATGGAGTCAATGTCTTGCTTCATGTCCTCCTCATATGCCAAGTAAAATGGATTGTCATCGTTCTGATCGAACATCTTCGATAAAATTTGCATCAAGAAGTTCGACTCCACCCCACCCTTCGTGAGTTCATACATTGGATAATCCGAAAAACTAACCATTGAAAAACATTCGTGCTCAACGGCTTGAGAAATTTCATTCTCAAAGATTTCTGATTGTTCGACGTATGCAATCAACTCGTTGAATGTATAATCACCATCCAATGAATTTACATAATCATATAAAAACTTATGTAATACACCTAGATTTATAGCCAGAACAAACTCATCTGAGCCTTCCGTCAAACGTTGGTCAGAAAATGGAATGAGCTTCTCATATAAGGTTTCCATCGCTGTCTTATGTGGAGAAAGACTTTCCGTCGCGTCATTCCAAATTTTATTTTTATATCGGTTCATCAATTCAGGCTCAGCAGACTGTAGGTGAGATAGGATGTGTGACTTTCCATCGCCTACACTTCCAATCAAGAGCGTTAATCGTTTTTGTTCAGGTTGCTGTAAAAGCTGAACCAATTTTTTCTCAATCGGACGTTCAACGTGTAGATATTGCTTCAGAGAACTTAATGGAAGTTCGGCACTTTCAACTGCCTCTTTTGATGACTCGTTTAATCTAGATAAAAGGTTGTAAAGATAACTCTCGTTCCGGCTCTCAATGTAAGGAACAAAGTCATACAATCTATTTGTTTCTTCTTCGATTGTCACTGCAGGAGATTCTTCCACTTTGTTGCCGACCTCTAGTGCCTGAAGTTTAGCCTTGAGCTGTTCTTCTACGATTTTCAGAATATCGTCATGACTCACCCCATCATTCTTGGGACTAGGCGGCTTAGGTGGCGCGTACTTAGGAACTGCAGGTGGATTTTCGTAACTTAAGACGTATGAATCGACAATGTTATATAGACTTGACCAAATTTTCGGTAGAATTTCATGTGCTTCTTTCGTGAATAATTCATGAGCCGCATTGTTTCCATTCTTACGTACATAATGAAGATCGGTCGCAATCGCGCGGTCAATAATTTCTTCGGTTAAAAGAATTCGAATATTGTCATTCAAATTATATGTATTCTGGAGACCACAAACTTCTAACCATCCATTTACGATGGCTTCAATCATTTTCCGTGAATTCAATAAGGCGCTCTCAGGGTCAGTATAGTATTTATCTTGAACGATTTGCCCTAACTCTTCTGCCTTTGAATTAATGGGTTTTAGAAATGAGAAAAAGTATTCCATGTCATTCATTCCTTTCAATCAACCTTAACAACTTTTTTATTAACTATATTCTTTATTATATCTATAATAAGAGTATATGGTAGGTTTTACCTACTCCTATATATGATAAAGGAGCTATAATATGGATTCAACAATTCAATTTCCTTCTTTACCTTTATGGTTCACACCTCGAGACTATCAACTTGAAGCAATCTCAGAATGGAGAGCCAATAATTATCATGGTTTATTAGAGATGGCCACGGGCACCGGAAAAACGCTTACGGCCCTCACTGCTATCACAAAACGATTTGAAGAAAGCGGGCGTCTGGCTGTGATTATTTTATGTCCTTATCAGCACTTGGTCGATCAATGGGCTAAAGATGCTAAAGCCTTTGGGATGGATCCAATCCTTTGTTACGGTTCAAAGTCTCAATGGAGCGCTACTCTTTCAGGAAAAATCACGCAATATAATTTTAAAATCAAAAATTTCATGTGTGTCATCACCACCAACAGCACATTCAAAAATGCTCATTTTCAGGCTCAATTGAATCGAATTGCAGATACAGGCATGCTTGTCGCCGACGAGGCGCACAATTTAGGAACGAAGCAATCGCTACAGTCCCTTCCAGTTCAATTTAAAAATCGGTTAGCACTTAGCGCTACTCCAATCCGGCATCACGATGAAATCGGAACCGAGCAGTTATTAAATTATTTTGGCGGATCAATATATAAGTTTACTTTGGAAGAGGCCATTAAAAAAGGTTTTTTGACGAAGTATTATTACTACCCTCATCTAGTATCACTTACTGAAGAAGAGCTTGAGATTTATCATGAGCTTACAAATAAAATCTCAAAATTGATTAACTTGTCTGATGACAAATCAATCGAATCGTCAGGAAATGATACAGGGATGTTGGAGATGTTGTTAATTAAGCGGGCTCGTTTAATTAATGCAGCGCAAGAGAAAGATGTATTGTTGAAGCAGCAGCTTAGCAATCAAGATAATTTGACTCATACCATTGTGTATTGTGGTGATCACTCTAAGGAAGACCAACGACATGTCGACCACATTGCTCAATTCTTAAATGATGATTTGAACATAACTGCCAAAACCTTCACTTCGACTGAAACAAAAGAACTTAGACAAACGCTGTTAAGAGATTTTTCAGAGAATAACATTCAGGCGCTCGTTGCCATTCGCTGTCTAGATGAGGGTGTAGACGTCCCTTCAGCTGAGACCGCTTACATTTTAGCTAGTACGACCAACCCGAAAGAGTTCATTCAACGCCGCGGACGCATTTTAAGAAAGCACCCAGGAAAAGAATATGCTTATATTCACGATTACATCGTGATTCCTCGTCCTTTATCAGAAATCGATTTGCTCACTGACAAGGAGTTTAATATTGAACGACGACTATTAATGAATGAACTTAAACGAGTGAATGAGTTTGCATCCATATCTGAAAACCACTATCAAGCACTTCGCGTTTTGAATCCAATAAAAGAGGCATTTAATCTTGTCGACCTATAATCAAATATGAGGTGAATACAATGAATCCGAATCAATCAACTAACGAAAAAGATGTATATGCATTATTGAGCGAGTTATCAGAAACTGAACAACAGATTCTGCAAAACATTATTCGCTTAGAAAAAGATTACTTAGACAAAGAAGGATCATTTACTGCTGCACAGCTCCCCGATGAATTCTCTAGACTAATCAAAAAGGAGTACATCTAACATGATTCTTAAGCAAATCGTCATTGAAAATTTCCGCCAATACTATGGGCATAACGAAGTTGAATTTGCACATGGATCTGGTAAAAACGTTACTGTCATTCACGGAGAAAATGGTAGTGGTAAAACCGCTCTCTTAACTGCGTTAATTTGGGGATTTTATGGTCGAGAACTAAAATTACCGAACCCTGAATCAATTTTCAATAACAAAGCCATTCAAGAGAGTACAAATAATCGTAACGATTTAAGCACATCAGTTCAAATCAAATTCGAACATAATGAATACGAATATGAACTGTGCAGGGTATTATATGCCAAATTTGATGACGAAAAGAATGTACTTCATTTACCGAAAAATAAAACAATCAATCAAAAAGTCGAACTGAGCAAACGAAACGTAGGTACGAATCAATCGACAAAAATTAAAGATATTTCATATGAAATCAATCGAATCTTGCCCTACAAACTGCATACGTTCTTTTTCTTCGACGGTGAACGCATGGACCATTTAGGAAAAAAAGAGGCTTACACTGAGATTCGAGATTCAATTAAACGAATGATGGGGTTGGAATTATTCGATAACTCGATTGAGCATCTAAGCAAAACCATTATTAAATTACGTGATGAGGTTTCTAAAAACGTTAAGAGTGAACTGAGTGAAAAATATGTACGGATCAACCACCTCGAAGATGAGAAAGGAAAGAAGAAATATCTCCTCTCGGAAACAAAACAAGAACTGACTGCCGCTCAAAGTGAGTTGAAAAGTATCGAAAATGCGCTCCGAAATGGTGAAGAGACAAGAACGTTTCAAGTTACTCGAGACCATCTTGTCGAATCGATTGCTGAAACGAAAAACGCTTTTGATGACAAATTAAAAGAATTAAGAAGTTTATTGTCTCGTTCAGGTCACTTGGCTTTTTCGACTCTTCCATTGAAAAGATTTCAACGAATTGCTCATTCTGACAGTAGAGACACGATTGAAAAATTGATTCATCCCGAATTGATTCCAACCCTACTTTCAAGTGGTAAATGCCTGTGTGGACACGAACTTGAAACAGTTTCAATCTCAACATTAGAAAAAGTTCAGCATGAAGTATTAGACTTATCAAGTTCAAAAAATGAAATGGACCACCTTTATTTCCAATTAAGCGGCTGGGAAGTTGCGAGAACGCATTTCTATGCTGAAATTAGACGTCTCGTTGGAGAACGCGAGGAATTACGAGAGACACTTAGAGGCTTAGAAGAAGAGTTACGTGAAATCGAAGAGCGAATGAAGGCGAGTTCGCGCAATATCGAAAACTCCACAAATTTAATTGAGAGAGAATCTTCAATACGTACTGCCATTGTAAAAGCAGAGACTAACATCGAAGACTTGCTTCGCTCCATTGAAGAAATTTCAAAGGAAGAAGAACAACTGAATAAAGAAGTGAGTAAATTGACCAAGGCAGAAGAGCGACAGATTAAACTCCAACTTGCGCTAGATTCTGCGACAAAGGTTAAAAACACTTTGGTCGGCCTTCTAAAGTTGAGAGAATCTCAGGTTAAATCAGAATTAGAAGAGAAAATTAAATTGACCTATTCTCAATTATTAAGAAAAGATTATCCAATTTCGCTAACGGACAATTATGAGCTTCTTGTTTCTGATGTAAACGGCGGAAGTATTGGATTATCACAGGGTGAATCACAAATTACGAGCTTAGCTTTCATCGGAGCCATTGTCGATTTGACACGTGAATACAAGGACAAAGAAAAGGGTCATGCTTTAGATGAAGAGCTAAAACTCGGAAACATTTTCCCACTTGTGATGGACTCTCCATTTGGAGCTTTGGATGCCGATCACCGCTCTCGTGTAGCGACAAATTTACCTAAACTATCGGATCAAGTCGTCGTCATCGTGTCCACATCACAGTGGCGTGGTGAAGTGGACGAAGCAATTAATCATCGCATTGGAAAGTCTTATAAGTTACTCAACCATACTAACGAAGAATCAGGGGAATATACGGAAATTGCGGAGGTAATGTAATGGCAAAACGTTCTTTACGCCGTGACGGCACACAAGATCATATGTATATGACGTTAAAAGAAGATGCACAATTATTTGATACTTATAAAGATATATTTATGGCAGCACTGCTATTTGGTTATAGCAACGAGCGAAGAAAGAAAATTAAAGCCGGTTCAGAAATACCTTTATCGGTTTTCTCCGAGCAAGATTTGCAACTCATCAAACTAATCATGCATTTAGAGAATACATTTGAAAGCTTCTCAGTAGACCACGATTCAGAAGATGATGCGGACGCTCCTCTTGAAAATTTCGATATCATTGAAGAATACGCTGCAGGTGGATTGGAAGCTCTATATCACGAGTTAGAAGTGTTCCTAACTGATTCGGAATCCGCTCAGAATGCGTATTTAGATTTAATGTTGAAGTATGAACAAAAAGAGTTTAACACGGAAGATTTAATCAACGAACTCCCATTCAACTAACTCAAACTGCCTACAAACTCGAAATGAGTTTGTAGGCAGTTTTTTACTCCTCGATAACTTCCTCCAAAAACAACCCCTTCTCAAACCCGCCTTTCCGCTCCCGCTTCTCAGAACGGATTGCATTCATCTCTTCAAACGACGCACCGTGCATCTTCCCTAGCTCATACGCAAGTTCAAGGATATCGGCCAACTCTTCAAGACATTCTTCATCTATATTCGCCTCTTCATATTCCTTCAACTCTTCATACAGCTTCAGTCGCGCTTGTTCGAAATGCTCGGCCTGATTCAAGTGTTTGACGATGACCTGTTTTCCTTCCGCTTGAATCAGTTCAGGCACCCGATCTCGAACCAACTTGTTATGCTTCACCATAGCTGCCTCCTACTCCACAATCTCAAACGCCTTCACATATACGACATGATCGAGGAAAATAATCCACTCGTCCTCGAACTGGACGAATCCGTCCGTCGCATGACGGAACGATTGGTAAATCGATTCGAGCGCCGCATAACGACTCTCCGCCTCTACCACTTGCGTCAACACCTCATCATTGATCATATGAAACTCAATCTCGAATTGTTTCATCATCTCCACTCCTTTTCACCCGATTCAGCCTTCTCTTAACTCTTTTCCCCATTCCTTCCCATACTCCTCTCGAAACCAAGACGAAAATTTATCCGGCTATCAGAAGGAAACTTTTTCCTTTACACTATGATAAATAGTCAGAAAATTACGTGTTCTTACATATTTAATAAGGGCTATATCATCCCACCAAGAGAGGAAGCTTCCAATGGACTACGCCTTTGAATGCAAACACCTTACGAAACGCTTTGATAACGGCGACGTCGCGACGCTCGCGCTCGACGATGTGAACCTCCACTTCGCCCATGGCGACTTCATCTCGATTATCGGTCCATCCGGTTCAGGGAAATCGACGCTGCTCAGCTTGATCGGCACACTCGACCGTCCGACCGACGGCACGCTCCTATTCAACGGCGAACCAATCTCGACCTTGTCCGCAAAACAGCTCGCCGACTTCCGCTTCGACAACATCGGTTTCATCTTCCAACAGTTCCATTTGATCCCGACGTTGACCGCGCTCGAGAACGTCATGGCACCCTTATTCGGACGCAAAGTCGACTACGACGGGGAAGAACGTGCGCTCGAACTGTTGAAAGAAGTCGGACTGAGCGACAAGGCGAACTCGCTACCGTCGCAGCTGTCCGGTGGTCAGCAACAACGGGTCGCCGTCGCCCGCGCTCTCATTCACCGTCCGAAGTGGTTGCTCGCGGATGAGCCGACCGGAAACCTCGACACGCATACGGGCGATATCATCTTCGACTTGCTGACGCGTCTAAACCGGGACAACGGCTGTGGCGTCTTGTTTGTCACCCATGACCCGGAGCTGGCAGACCGGGCGAACCGAAAAATCGAGATGCGTGACGGGCAGGTCGTCGCCATGAGCGACGTCCATCATGCTTAAGTTCATCTGGAACTCATGGTGGCGGAATAAGGAACGGTTCATCCTGCTCATGGTCGGGATGCTTATCGTCAGTACCGGGCTCAGCTATCTACTCGGAGTGACCCAGGCGAACAACGGCACGGTCGTCAACGAGCTGCAAAAACGGTGGGATTCGTCATACCATATCGTCGTCCGGCCAGAAGGCAGCCGCAGCGTGACCGAGGACTTGAACCTGCTCGAGCCGAACTATATGAGCGGGCTCGAGGGCGGCATCACGCGCGAGCAATACGAGGCGATTCAACAGATTGCCGACGTCGATGTCGCGGCCCCGATCGCGATGATTGGGTCGACTTATTCTAGTTCATTCACTCAAACGCATACGTTTGATAAAGCGGGTCTTTATCGACTCAAGATGAATACACTCATCGATACGGGCATTGAAAAAATCAATGACTTCCAAGATCTGAAAGCTTATTTTTGGGTCGGCTGGATGCCGAACGGCGATTCGACCCATATCGGAATCGGTCCGACCGCCCTATACGAAGAGTTTCCCCTCTCTTACGGCAGCGATGTCATGTTGGCTGGGATTGACCCGGTCGCCGAAGCGAAACTCGTTAGCTTAGACGATGCCGTACAAGCAACAGAGTTCAGTCGTTATTTCAACGAAGAGGATGTCCCAGAGCCTTACGATGAAGACATCACGACGATTCCGATTTTGATGAGTTCAAAAGACTACGTCGATGCCTCAATCAACTACACGATTGAAGAAGTGGATGTCGATACGACTGATCAAGAGGCGTTCATCAAAACATATCTCGATCAAGGAAAAGATGAATATCTGGATAGCTTGAAAGGGACGGAAGTCGCCTCATACGACTTTACAGCGCAACAAATGCACGACAATATCACGAAACACATTTTAGAAAGGACACCTCAGCCGCAAGACCCTCGTGTCACAGTTGACTATACTTGGCTTGCCGAGAAGGCGTCACCGCTCGTATATGAAGGCGTGACGAGCCCGTTCCCGAAACGTTGGCCGTACTCGTATCAAATCAAACCGTTCCTCGCTGAGGGTCAAGTGGCTTACGGCCAAGAAAGTATGTATCGCAAGTCAAATAAATACGCGGAAGACCTCAACGATGCGCCGAAAGTGAAATATAACTACATCGGCTTGTTCGATCCGTCGAAACTGAAGTTGTCGAAAGACCCGCTGACGGAACTGCCGATGGAGACGTATTTCCCGGCGAGCGCCGATTGGGTCATGAACTCGAAAGACGAACCGGTCAACCCACCAACGACGGTCAAGCCGACGAACAACCCGTACAGCTTCCTCACGAAACCACCGTCGATGTTGACGACGCTCGATGCCGCGTTCGCCATCGCCGGCGACAAAGCCATCTCGGCGATTCGCGTCAACGTGAAAGGCGTCGATGTCTTAAACGAAGATAGTGAAGCGAAACTGCAAGCAGTCGCCAAAGAGATTGAAGATCAGACCGGTCTCATCACCGACGTCACGCTCGGCTCGTCTCCACAGTATGCCGTGACGTATTTACCAGGACTCAAAGGCGAAAGCGCCCTCGGCTGGATTCAACAGCCGTGGATTAAACTCGGTTCGTCGATCACCATCTTCCAAGAAGCAAAACTCGGCTTTTCCGGCGTCGTCGCAAGCGTCATCCTCGTCGCGATGCTATACGTGTTCAGCTCAAACATCATCATGCTGTATGCGCGAAAGAAAGAGTTCGCCATTCTGTTATCGCTCGGTTGGAGACCGAGCCAACTGTCGAAACTCTTGTTTCTCGAGGCGACGATTCTCGGTTCGATGGTCGCCCTCATCTCGTGGATGATTCTCGGGACGTTCCTGTGGACGGCAGCCGGCTCGACATCGATTGCCCGCATCGTCTTGATCGGTTTGGCCGGTCTGTTGATTTATTGGCTCGGGACGCTCATCCCTATTCGACTCGTTCGACGCATCAAACCGTATGAGACGATGCAGTCTGGCGAAGTGTCGAAAGGACGTCGTCTGCTCCGCTCCCGCTCAAGCGTCGGCATGAGTTTGAATCAGCTCGTGACGTATTGGCCACGGACGTTATTATCGATTCTCGCCATCGCCTTACCGACGAGTCTGTTCGGTTTCTTCCTGTTCGTCACATTCCGCCTTCAAGGAGTCTTGTATACGACATGGATCGGCGAGTTCGTCGCCCTTGAAGTCGGGACGATGCATTACGTCGCCATGGGTGTCGCTTTGCTCATCGCCATGCTGACGACGACCGAGATCATGTGGCAAAACGTCTCGGAGCGCAAGCCGCAGCTCGCCGTCTTGAAAGCGCTCGGTTGGCAGAACACATCCATCCGTCGTCTCGTTTTGACGGAAGGTGCGTTGACCGGTTTCTTTGCCGGACTGCTCGGCGTAACGGTCACGATCATCATCGTCACCGTCATGTATCCACAGTTCCCGACGTCCGAGTTACCGTTCTTGCTCGCGACCATCCTCATCCCGGTCGTGACCGGTGTCCTCGGGGCACTCCTCCCAGCGGAACGGGCCGTCCGCATCACACCGGCCGAAGCCATCGGTGGGCACGTCGTCAATCAGAAGAAAGTCGAAAAACGGTTCCGTCTCGTGCTCGGGACGACCGCGACCGCTCTCGTCGTCGGCATCATCAGCTTGTTCGTCTTCACGTCACCTGAAGTGAAACCGGTGACGGAAGAAGCGAAGACGACACCAGCTCCGACCGCACAGACGACCGGTGCGAAACAAGCCGATTTGAAAGATACGAAACCAAAGAAAGAGAAACCAACCACTGCAAAAGAAGACAATCTTCAAAAAATCATGAACCTTGGTACGTTCCAAACGTATATCGGTGACCCAGAACTGAAGAAACGTGAATTTCAAGTCGGTGAACCGGTCTACGCATCACCGGACGGCACAGTACCCGAAGCCGGAAAACGATTCGTCAGTCTTCCCATTTCTCTATTCCATTCAGATGATGGCGAAGGTGGTTATATGGACTATCGTCCGAACGGATTCCGCATGTATACGCCAGACGGAACGGAATATAGTCCGGTCGATATGGTCAACCACAACAAAAAAGCGTTGCGTGGCGGTGCATTTTACACACCAGGCGAGAAGTCCGAAATCGATTTGGTCTTCCTAGTCCCTGAGACTGAACAGACACTCGTCTTATACGCGTCCAGCAATGCCATGCCAAAAATCTATACCGTTAAAATTGAAGTGCCGTGAACTGAAAAAAGGAGCGTCGTCCCTCCTGGGATGGCGCTCCTTTGGCTTTCATCATTTTGGCTCATCTCGGAAGTCAGATATTTGCGCATTTGCTCTTGAATACAGCGACTCCATCGAGAATCGACTTGGACGGCTCGTGCCTCCACCGTATAAGGCCTCGATGGTTTGATTGATATACGCATTTTCCGCTTCTAAATATTCGACAACGAGGTCTTTGAACTCATCGGCCGAGGAATCCTCATGCCGCAATTCCTCCAATTCGGTTGAGTATATGTCGTTGTCTGTTTGCATACCTTGCAATTCTTTAACCGCTCCGGATATGGCGACGACATCGGTCGGAACACTCGATAGCGTGAGCATCTTGATTTGATGATCGCGCGCTGACAAAATGATGGAAGCGGCATCGAAATGAATGACGGGTCTGTCGTCAACCGGTTCAACCGTGCCCACTCCTCCGCAAGCGGATAAAGCCATCATTGTTCCTGCGAACAGAGAGACGGATAAGAGTAACTTTTTCATCATCGATTCTCCTTCGCATCTGTTAGATTTCCTTACGAGATTTCATTTATGGTTTCCACCACAACCCCTGTATCCCCGACTTTCCCCAAGTCGATTACGCTCGGATCTTCGTACGCTAAGACGTGAAACTCTTGCTCAATCGTCCGAATGACATAATGCGATAGTTCGCCTCGGTCCGTGTTGACCCGGTCCGTTCCCATCCATTCCGTGGCGAACTTACTCAAAAGAGAGGTTTTCAATTTCACGATGGGATGCCCGTTCACTAACCCGTCTTCCGGAATCCCATGTTCTTCGAGTGTACCGAGAAACACCGCATATTGCTCGAAACGGATGCTGATTCGGTCCCGTTCTGCGTCCCACGTCAACAACATCGTCGGATCATTTGCCCCGAAAAACGTCCACTCAAGTGGATAATAGGTGACGCCCCTCATCTGGAACGACTCCGTCTCGAGGACATAGTCTTCCGTTGTCATCAAAAAATCTAAATCAATCACCATTCACGAATCCCCCTAGCAATCTTGATATAGTCCGGCAATACATAACACCATACAAACTCATTGATTAGGATGATTATAATTGAAAGGTGATTGAGGTTTGTAAGAAAATTCAACACTTCGGCAATATGATTCTCAGAAACCGACTATAAAACAATATTCCCTAAGTGAAACAATATCGTCCGCTACGAGAGAAAACACTGAAATACGCCTTTCTTTGTGAGCATGAAATGAAAAAAGACCTGTGATGTCAGATTTAGCGACTTCACAGGTCTATTGATTTGGTTCAAGCATTTTCTTCTAAGATGATAAATTCAGCATCAATAATATCTGGATTAATCTTCTTTAATTCTTTATAACTCGTTACAAGTTCTTCATAAGAAACTTCGATACTCTCTTCAAGAGCATTTAATAGCCGATTCCCCATTTGTGACATCGACGAGTAAGTAATACCTCCCGAAATAAACCCGCCGGCAATCGGGATAGCTTTAGACACTCCTTGGGCAAAAGATTTTTTCGTAATCTTCACACCAATCATTGCTCCTACTTTTTTGACAATTGGAAAATAGATTGTCTTCATCATCGCCTTTTGAGGGATTTTCTTCAATGCCTGTTTGGACAACTGTGACGATAATACTTTAATCGTCGCCGTCGCACCACCGACACCGAACATGACCCCTAAAAAGAGAATCAAGTCTCCATTCACCCGTTCGACGTCCAATTCATCCTCATCCCAGAAATCCTCGTAGCCGTGCAAGTACCCGATTTCTTGCGCTAACCTCAGCGCGACCCCAAAAAATTGAGCTGTGTCAGCTGGAATCGTCGCTGCGAGTGCAATCCCACCCGGTAAACCGGCCGCAAAAGACGCAGACGAACTCTTCATTGTCTGATTCATAATATTCTTCTTCGCGACTTTACGAATCAATGCTCGTGACACATTCGCTTCGATTGGTCCCTTCTCGACGATTTCAGCGAGTAGCGCAGGCGGGACATGCTTACTGAAACTTTTCGCTAAAAACTCTTTTCGGTCCACTTTCACACCCGGCAATTTCACCGTGTTCGTAATCAACACTTCAAACAAATCTGATCCACTCGACAATCCCGACACCTCTTCCGTTTTGATTTAATACTCATCATCTATATCGGCCATATTCATTATTGAGTCTTACACTATCAGTATAAATCTTCTATAAGAAGAATTGGTAAAATATTTCATTTTCAGAAATCGATTATCTAAAATCCTACTCATAAAATCAAAAACGGAGCGCCCATTCCGGACGCTCCGTGCTTCGAGTTAATAAAAGATAAACCACAGTGCCGCTGCCACTAAAAACAGGCCGGCCCCGATAAAAAGAATCTTCGCCAATCTCTCGTATACCATGTCTTCACCTCACCAACGCCGCGCCGACGACGAGCGAGACCCCAATCGAGAGCAGGAACGCCATCAGGCCGACGGCGATGTTCCCTTTCCCGATCTCCTCGTTCACTTTGAGCGACGGCGTCAAAAATTCGAATAGCCAATACGTCACCAACAAGAGCACGAAGCCGAAGCTCCCCCCGACCAACACGTCCATCGTCTGGTCGTGGTGGCTCTCGACGACGCGGAAGATGTTGGCGAGACCGACGATTTTTCCGCCGGTCGCGAGTGCGACGGCGATATTACCTTTTTGAATCTCGCGCCAATTGCTGTACGGCGTCGTCACCTCAAAGATGGCGAGTCCGACGACAATCATGAGTCCGGCGATTGAATATAAGCCGAGCGACTCAAGCAATACGTTGACGTTAACATTCCCCATTACCATGTTCCCCTCACTTCAGTTCGACGACCGTGACACCGAGTCCGCCTTCACCCATCCCACCGGGGCGCTGACTCTTCACGTGACGATGTCCTTTCAGATACTCCTGCGTCGCTTGGCGCATCGCCCCGGTCCCAAGACCGTGGATGATGCGGACGTTGTCGTACCCCGACACGAGTGCCTCGTCGATATATTTGTCTAGGCGGGAAAGTCCTTCTTCGACCCGGACGCCGCGTAAGTCGAGCTCCGACTTCGTCGAGCTCTGACGCTTGAGCGAGCTGCCTTTCGACTGGAGCGACTGCTCTTTCGATGGCCCGATCTTTTGAAGGTCGTCCGCTTTGACGTTCACTTTCATGATTCCGACTTGGACGTTGTACTCGTTATCGTTCAATTGCTTCACGATATAGCCCTTTTGGTTGAACGTCGTCACTTTCACTTCTTCGCCTTTACTGAACGTACGTTTCTGTTGCGCTTTTTGTTTCACTTTTTGAATCTTTTTATCTTGGAGCGTCGGTTTCGCCGATTCGAGCTGTTTCTTCGCGGCGATGATCTCGTGCTCTTTGACGATGCCTTCCTCACGAAGCTTCTTCAAGCGGTCGATGACTTCGTTCGCTTGGCGCTTCGCTTGTTCGACGGCCTTTTCGGCACGAGCCTCGGCTTCGCCGTACATCGTGTCGCGCTCACGCTCGAAATCGGTCAGCTTCGCTTCGAACGCAGCCTGGTCAGTTTCGAGGTCGTGGCGTTTGACAATCAATTCTTTCTCGAGCTGCTCGGCGCGATGCTTGGCCGCCTCGAGCTCATTGATCATCGATTCGACCGACTCGGCGTCGGTGCCGACGTGGCTTCGCGCCTTGTCGATGACTTGTTCAGATAAGCCAAGACGTCGACTAATCTCGAACGCGTTCGAACGGCCCGGTACGCCAATCAACAAGCGATACGTCGGGCTGAGCGATTCGATATCGAACTCCATCGAGGCGTTCATGACACCCTCGCGGTTATAGGCGTACGCCTTCAGTTCTGAGTAGTGCGTCGTCGCCGCCACGCGGGCGCCACGACGTTTCACTTCGTCAAGGATGGCGATGGCAAGGGCCGCCCCTTCTTGCGGGTCGGTCCCGGCACCGAGCTCATCGAATAGGACGAGTGACATGAAGTCAATCTTGTCGAGCATGCTGACGATGTTCGTCATGTGCGAGCTGAACGTCGACAAGCTCTGCTCGATCGACTGCTCATCACCGATATCGGCGTAGATGGCGTCAAAGACGGACAGCTCCGTCCCGAACTCGGCCGGCACGTACAGACCTGACTGCACCATCAATTGGAGCAGTCCGAGCGTCTTGAGCGTGACCGTCTTCCCGCCGGTGTTCGGTCCGGTGATGACGAGCGACGTGAACGCCTCGCCGAGCTCGACCGTGATCGGCACGACCTCATCTTGTGGGATGAACGGATGACGCGCCTGTTTCAACTTGATCTCGCGTTCATCGTTCAGTTTCGGTTCCGTCGCTTTGAGCTGATGCCCGTAGGCGACTTTTGCGAACACAAAGTCGAGCGTGGCGAGCACGTCGAGGTTCGTCACGACCGAATCGGCGACACCGCCGACGAGGTCTGACAGTTCGCTCAAGATGCGGTCGATCTCGGCGCGCTCTTTCAAGCGGACTTCTTGAATCTCATTGTTGATCGACACGATCGCCTGCGGCTCGATGAAGAGCGTCTGGCCCGATGCCGATTGGTCGTGGACGATGCCGCCGAACGCTTGGCGGTACTCCATCTTGACCGGGACGACGTAGCGGTCGTTCCGAATCGTGACGATGGCGTCCGACAGCATCTTCGCGTTGTTGCGGAGGATGTTGTCGATCCGTGAACGGACGCTGCCTTCAAAGCTACGGAGCTGAGTCCGGAGGCCACGGAGACGGTCGCTCGCCGAATCTTGGACCGTGCCTTGGTCGTCGATGGCGTGACGGATCGTCTGTTCGACCTCGATCAGCTTCGTCAAGCGCTCGGCATACTCATCGAGACGCGGGATACGGAGGTCTTCATTGTCCTCGTGCAGCTTCTCGAAGAAGTTCTTCACTTGGCGCCCGCTGTACATGACGGCGGCGACGGCGAGCAGTTCGCTCGTCGAGAGGACCGAGCCGATGGCGGCCCGCTTCACTTCACTGCGGACGTCGGTCAGTCCACCGAGCGGCAACCGGTCGCGGAGCCTTACGACCTCGGTCGCCTCGCGGGTGACGTTCAAGTTCGACAATACCCGGTCGTACGTATAGTCTGGCTGCATGTTGAGCGCCCGTTCTTTCCCGAGCGAGCTCGCGGCGTGGGCGGCGAGCTGCTGGCGGAGTTTTTCATATTCTAAAACGCGTAACGCGTGATCCATCTAGCATGTTCCTTTCTGTCGCTTCGCGTCGATGAACGCCTTGGCGTCCTCGAACGAGAGGCAGTTGATGATGTCTGACGGTTCGAGATAGGCTTTCCGGGCGTGCAGGACGCCGAGTGCCATATCTTCCATCATATCAGGGTGGTGCGTATCGGTGTTGATCATCAGTTTAACGCCGGCCGCCTTCGCTTTCTTCAGCGTCGAGGCAGTCAAATCGAGCCGGTTCGGGTTCGCGTTCAACTCGAGCGCCGTCCCCGTCTCTTTGGCGAGGGCGATCAAGCGCTCCTCGTCGATCGGATAACCGTCACGGCGCCCGATGAGGCGACCGGTCGGATGGGCGATGACGTTGACGTACGGCGAGCGGCAGGCGTTCTCGAGCCGGGCCATAATCTCGTCGACGGATTGGTCCATCTTCGAGTGAATCGAGGCGACGACGTAATCGAGCGTCGCCAAGAACTCGGGCTCATAGTCGAGCGTCCCGTCCGGGCGGATGTCCATCTCGACACCGCGCAGGACGTGCATGTCGTGTTTCTTGGCGGCAGCGAGAATCTCTTCCCCTTGCGCCTCGAGCCGTTCTTCGGTCAAGCCGTTGACGAACGACATGTATTTGCCGTGGTCGGTGATGGCGATCCACTCATAGCCGCGCGCTTTCATCGCCGCGACGAGCTCGTCGACCGTCAACTTCCCGTCCGACCAGACCGTGTGCATATGGGCGTCGGCCTTGATATCGTCAAGTGTGACGAGCTTCGAGAGGTCGTGCTCGAACTCGAGGTTGCCCGCCCGGAGCTCCGGCGGGATGAACGGTAGTCCGTAGCGTTCGAACAGCTCGGCTTCCGTCTCCGGTTGCCAGAGGCCGTCCGCCGTCTCGACGCCGTACTCAGAAATCGACTCGCCCTTCGCTTTCGCGAGCTGGCGCATCCGGACGTTATGGTCTTTCGAGCCGGTGAAGTGATGGAGCGTCGCGGCGAAGGCTCCCGGTTCGACCATGCGGAAGTCGACCGATACCATCTCCTCGCGCTCGAGGACGAGCGACACTTTTGTCTCTCCGGCCGCGATTACCTCGTTGATGAACGGGAGAGCGAGCAACTTGTCACGGAGGGCGACAGGCTCTTCGGTCGCGATGATGAAGTCAAGGTCTTTACACGTCTCCTCGGCGCGGCGGAAACTGCCCCCGACCGAATGGCGCAAGGCGAGCGGTTCAGCTTCGAGCACCGTTTCAATCTCTTCGACGACCGGGCGCATCATGGCGTATGCGAGACGCTCCGGACGTGACTCGAGGTTCCGTGCCGCCGTGAGCAACTTCTCGACGCTCTTGGCGCCGAAGCCCGGGAGGCTCGCAGCCGTCCCGTCCTCTAATACGGTAATCAGCGTCTCGAGATCGACGACGCCGACTTCGCGGAGCTTGGCGAGCTTCTTGCCGCCGAGCCCTTGGATTTTGAGCAGTTTCATCAGGCCATATGGAATCTCTTCTTGGAGTGACTCGAGCACTTCACTGCGGCCCGTGTCCCGCCACTCTTCGAGGACGGCGGCCGTCCCTTTGCCGATCCCAGAGATTGTCGTCAAATCCTCGATGTCCTCGAGTTCGAGTTCGGTGTTCTCGAGCGCCGTCGCGGCTTTGCGGAAGGCGTTGATTTTGAACGGGTTCTCCCCTTTAATCTCCATGTATTGCGCGATCTTTTCTAGCAGCATCATCGCTTCGACTTTATTCATCGTGCTTCCCCCTTTTCCATACAGAAAAGGCCGAGACACAAGCACTAGCTTGCATTCCGGCCTGTCGTGTTACAACATCTTATTCGAGAACCATTCAGAGAGATATGGCGTGTCTTGAATGATGTACGTCGCGAGCGACGAATTGTCGACGGCGCTCTGGACGCTTGCCATCGGTACGAACGCGATGACCCACAAAATGAAGAACGTGATTACGTACGCCTCGAAGAAGCCGAGGACCGCTCCGATGATTCCTTTCAATTGACGCAAGATCGGCAAGTCCGTCAAGAAGTCGAGCATCGATAGGATGAGATGCAAGACGAGCTTCGTGATAACGAACAAGACGACGAACCAGAAGACGTTATAAAACGTCATCTCGAGTCCTGTCAGTGCGTTTAAATCGATGACACCTTCCGGAAGCGAGCCGTCGAGTTGCGACGGGTATGGAATCCATAGCTTGAACGCTTCGGCGAGATCACGGTAGTAGGCATTGGCGACGAGGAAGCTGATGATGAGCGCGACCCAATGGCCGAGCTGCAAAATCGCCCCGCGACGGAATCCGTTAATGATCCCGATGAACAAGAAAAACAGTATAAGTAGAGTAACCATAAAGTGATTTATTCTCCCGTATTTCGTTTAGTTTTGACGTGATCACTCGCGATTTGGATAGCGGCGAGCACCGCTGCCTGACGAGCGTCTAAATGAGGGGACTGTTCACGAATCTCACGGATCTTGCTATCGACCAGAAAGCCCACTTCCCTCACATGATCGGCCGGCTCTTCGCTGACGATCGTATAGTCCTGACCCGCGATATGAATCGTTGTTCGTTGTACCTGCACGCGTCACCCCTCCTTTACGTCTATTCAAAATTAATCATAACATCGTTTGTATATTAGGAAAAGAAGAAGGTCCCTCCCTTTTCCACTCCAACATTTTGTGATACCCTATTTCAAAGTTGTCAAACGTCAATCTTTGTTGAAAAATGAAAGATAGGGTGGCAACACGTCGCTAAATGTGCGAAAATAGCAACAATTCAAACATTAAGAGAGGATGATTTATTTGAAATTACGTATTGGCCTTCTAGGTCGCATCATCATCGCTATCGCATTCGGGATTCTACTCGGTAGCATCGTACCAGAAAGCCAGAACTGGATTGTCCGGACGTTTGTCACGTTCAACGCAGTCTTTGGGCAGTTCTTAGGCTTCGCCATCCCACTAATCATTCTCGCTTTCATCATTCCAGGAATCGGGGAACTTGGAAAAGGCGCTGGGAAATTGGTCGGTTTGACGGCCGCCATCGCTTACGTATCAACAGTCGTTGCCGGGACGCTCGCCTACTTCACGACGAGCAACTTGTTCCCGCAAATCTTGTCACGCAGTACGGCCTCTGCTGAAAACCCGGAAGAAGCTCTTTTGAAAAGCTTCATGGAGTTCGAGATTCCACCGGTATTCGGCGTCATGACGGCGCTCATTCTCGCCTTCGTCATCGGCATCGGGATTGCCGCCATCGAAAGCAAGCGCTCGCTCGATTTGGCCATGGATTTCCGCGATATCATTGAACTACTCATCAGCAAAGTCATCATTCCACTATTACCGATTCACATCGCCGGAATTTTCATGAACATGACGTACGCCGGACAAGTCGCTGAGATTCTCTCGGTGTTCTCGCTCGTCTTCGTCACGATCATTGTCCTTCACTTGACGATGCTCTTGATTCAATACTCAGTCGCAGGTGCTCTCAACAAAGAGAACCCATTTCGTCTCTTGAAGACGATGATGCCGGCTTACTTCACAGCCATCGGGACACAGTCGTCAGCGGCGACAATCCCGGTCACACTTCGTCAGGCGAAAGCAAACAACACGGACGAAGGCGTCGCCAACTTCGTGGTGCCGCTCTGTGCGACCATCCACTTGTCAGGATCGACAATCACGCTCACATCGGTCGGTGTCGCCCTCATGTACTTGAACGGCATGCCGATGTCATTCGCCATCGTGCTCCCGTTCATCCTCGCCCTCGGCGTCACGATGATCGCAGCACCAGGCGTACCAGGTGGAGCCGTCATGGCCTCGCTCGGTTTGTTCGGTTCGATGCTCGGATTCAGCGAAACGATGCTCAGTCTTGTCATCGCCCTCTACTTGGCACAAGATAGCTTCGGTACGGCGACAAACGTCACGGGAGACGGCGCCATCGCCAAAATCGTTCATTACTTCAAACGCAACACCAACATTTTGGATGACGCAAAAGAACGCGAAGAAATCGCGTAATCTCATCTATAATTTGATAGAAATCGAGTAGGAGGGAGTGATTAACTCCCGACCTCTCACACCACCGTACGTACCGTTCGGTATACGGCGGTTCAATTAAGATGTATGACGCAAAGTTTCATAACGTGATACCAGACTTTTGAGCCCTCGGGAACTCCAGTAGGAGTTCCCGAGGGCTTTGTGCAGTATCGGACTTTTTGAAATCCGCCAGTAACCCTTCCGTGAGTTGCCCCATTCATGGGCCTTCCCTTTCGGGATGCCCAGTCCGGTGAGCTTTCTCACTTTTGTGCTCGGCTTCTTCCAACTCTTCCACACGCACATGCGTAGCCTTCTTCGAATCCACGACTCGAGGGTCTTGAACACACTCGGTGTGTCTGCCAACGCAAAGTATCCGCACCATCCCATCAGGTATTGGTTCAGCTTTTGGATACGGACCTCCATCGAGTATGGTCTCTTTCGCGATGTGATGTCGCGGATTTTATCTTTCATCCGGTTCACACTGGCTTTGGCAATCCGTATTTTCGGTTCTCTGTGCTTCGTGAAGCTGAACCCAAGGAACTTTCGTCTCCATGGGCGGTCTACGGCGGACTTGTTGCCGTTCACTTTCAGCTTCAGCTTCCCTTCGATATAGGAGGTCACCGACCTCATGACCCGATTTCCCGCTTTTGGTGTTTTCACATAGATGTTGCAGTCATCGGCGTAGCGGACGAACTGATGTCCACGCTTCTCGAGTTCCTTGTCCAGTTCGTCTAGGACGATGTTCGAGAGCAGTGGGCTGAGTGGGCCTCCTTGCGGAGTGCCTTCCTCGTTGTCCGTCACGACTCCGTTTATCATGATTCCGGTTTTCAGATACTTGTGGATGAGCTTGAGCAGACACTTGTCCTCGATTCGCTTCGCCAGAAGCCCCATGAGCTTGTCATGGTTCACCCGGTCGAAGAATTTCTCCAGGTCGATATCGACCACCCAGCGATTTCCCTCTGCGATGTACCCTTTTGCTTTCTTGACCGCCCCGTGGGCACTCCGATTCGGTCGGAATCCATAGCTGTGGTCAGAGAACGTGGGGTCGTAGATAGACGACAACACCTGGGCGATCGCCTGTTGAATGAAGCGATCCATCACGGTAGGGATGCCGAGCAGTCGCACACCGCCGTCAGGTTTCGGGATTTCGACCCTGCGGACCGGTTGCGGCTGGTAGGTTCCCGACAGAAGCTCCACCTTCATGGTGTCCCAGTGTTCGATGACATGCGCTCGCAGGTTTTGTACGGGCATTCCGTCGACACCGTGGCTTCCTTTGTTCCGAACCACTCGGTTCAGGGCACGTATTAAATTTTCCCGTGACAGAATCTGTTCCATTAACATTCGTTATGCCTCTTTCCGTGAACAACGCTTCTTCTTTATCCAGTCCCTGCTCCACCCTCTTGATGTCCCCAGTGGAATTCACCACGTCCTCCATTCAAGCAAGCCCTGACGGGTTGTCTGTGTTCATCACAGCGACTGCCTGCCAAGATGTTGTTCTCTCTTAATTGTTCGGCCCTTCCCACTCGTCTCGAGACAAGGTGGTACTATGGCCTCTGCTGACTTCTGATTGTTCAGCCGCCCATCACTGTGCGGGTTACCAAGGGTACTTGGCGTTCCAATCAGAGCTCCCCGGGTAAGGACGCAATCTTTCCCTCCATCTATCTGCTCCATTTACTGCATGCGACCTTCGGCAGAAAGGGCTTTGCCTTGTTCAGCAGGCTCACCCAGTCGCACATAGCCTCGTATGAAGTTCGTGTACCTCAGACCGGAGGTTTGCCGCCCGCTTCCTTCAGATTCCACGTCGCCGTGGACACCCTTGCGCTTGGCTAACTATTACTTCTGCCTTCACAGTTCGGGACTTGCACCCTATAGATTACGCCCATGCCGGGCACACTGAAAAAAACGGGCAAGCCATCAGGTTTGCCCGTTTCGTATACATACGATGAAAGGGTGTTCATATGGAACTGATTCGTTGGAACGACCTATCCGGATTTGAAGAACGTGTCATGCCCTACCTGCTCGAACATGAGGCCGAGAACAGCTTGATGATTGGCGTGCTCGATGCCATCAAGCAAGGCCGGTACGAGACGTATCATCAACTGACCGTCGAAGAGGACGGTGAGGTGCTCGCGATCCTGCAAGTGACGCCGCCCCATCCGCTCAATTATGTGCTCGTGAAACTTGAGCGAGAGGATGACGTCCTTCGTCTGCTCGTGCCTGAACTATTAAATGGTGATATCCCATTCACCGAGCTCGTCTCGCAAGCTGATCTAGCGATGAATTTCTACACGCTCTGGTACATCCTGACGGCGCGTGAGCCGAAAGTCTTCATGGAGCAAGGTCTGTATCGTCTTGATCGTGTCAACGATATTCCGCTGTCGGAAGGGTCGATGCGAAGGGCTACCGAGGACGATGAGGCATTCCTCGTGAAGGCGTATAACGCGTTCGAAAAGGATACCGGTTTACCGGTCTCGTCAAAGGCAAACGCGACACAAAAAATTGCGACGATGCTCGAGAATCAAGAAGTGTACGTCTGGGAAGTCGACGGCAAGGTCGTCTCGTGCGCGAAGAAATCGCGCGAGACCGCGAACGGCGTCACCGTCTCGTTCGTCTACACGCCAAAAGCGTTGCGCAAGCGCGGCTATGCCCGCTCGCTCGTCGCCGAGCTGAGCCGGGAGCTCTTGACGTCGAAACAATATTGTACGCTCTATACGGATTTGAGCAACCCGACATCGAACAAGATTTACAAAGAAGTCGGCTATCAAAAAATCTTCACCTCGGCGTGGATTCGATTGCCTAGCTGATTTGATGCGCCTCCCCTATACTGTAGGTGGAGGCGATTTTTGATGAACAGATTATTCGGTTGGTGGCAACGTATCCCGAGCCGGATCCGGATGACCGCCTTGACGCTTGTCACGCTCGCCTTGCTCGGCTATATGGTGTTTCTCGGAGGGCGGAGCATGCTCGACGACCCGAACTGGGACACGCTCTTGCTGAGCGTCATCGGCGCTGCTCTCTTAACCTTTATCGCGTACAAGGCAACAAAAAAGTGATCGACGCGTTCGTCGATCACTTTTTGTATAGGCTTAGAAGAATGAAGCTGGGTTGACCGTGCTGCCCGCGCTCGAAGATGAGTACGAGTAACCACCACGGTGGATTTCAAAGTGCAAGTGTGAGCCAGTCGAGTTCCCTGTGCTACCCATGCCGCCGATGTGTTGACCTTGCGTCACACGTTGGCCGGCCGATACCGATACCGAGCTCATGTGCGCGTATACCGTCGTCCAAACTTGACCGTTCAAGACGTGCGTAATGATGACGTGGTTCCCGTAAGCGCCACCCCATCCAGCTGTCGTGACCGTACCTGTTTGTGCTGCGTTGATCGGTGTGCCGACCGGTGCTGCGATATCAAGTCCGTTGTGGAACGAGTAACCGTTCGCACCGCTCGCCGCGCCCCATCCTTGTGAGAGACGACCGTTTGCCGGACGTTGGAACATGCCGCCGCTTGCCGGTACAGAAGATGCCGCTGCCGACGCTGTCGGTGTGCTAATCGCGCTAGCGCCAGTGTTTGTCGCTTGTTTTTTCTTCGCAGCCGCTGCTGCCGCTGCCGCACGTTTCGCTTCTTCAGCCGCACGACGTTGTGCTTCCATTTCAGCCTTGATGGCTTTCTCTTGCGCTTTGAGTGTCGACTCCATTTCTTGGAGGCTCATCAATTTCGATTCGAACTTCACTTTCTCAGCGTTGAGTTTCTTAATCTTCGCTGCGCGCTCTTTCATTTTCTTGTTGAGCGTCTTTTGACGTTGTTCGAGTTCTTCTTTTTGTTTCACGAGAGCATCGCGCTCAGCTTTCAACTCAGCTTGCGCTGCAGCCAATTTTTCTTTCGTCGCTTGATACTCTTCGAAGATTTGTTTGTCGTTCTCTTGAATCGTACCAGCTGTGATCATGCGTGTGAGCAAGTCACCGAAGTCTTTCGATCCGAAGATGAACTCTGCCCAGTCGATCGAGCCGCCGCCATTTTTTTGCATTGTGGCCATGCGCTCTTTCATGAGCTCTTCTTGCGCCTTCATTTTTGCTTCATATTGTTTAATCTGCTTTTGAAGGGCTGCAATTTTTTGTTGTGTTGCACGAATCTCAGCTTTCTTTTGCGCGACGTCGTTGATGACGTCTTGGAGTTCAGCATCTAACTTGTTGATTTCTTGCTGCTCTTTGCTGATCGCCTGTTCACGTTTTTTGATCGAGGCGTTCGCTTTGCTCTGTTCACTGTTATTCTGTTGTTGCTGCTGTTGCACCTTTTTCTGCTTGTCTGTAAGTGACGCTGCATAGCCAGGTGTCGTGCCGCTAATGAGAAGAGCTCCTAAAGTGACGGTTGCTGCAAGTTTCTTCAAGTTAACCAATGTGCTTCCCTCCGCTGAGTTCTCTGAATTTCTATATAATATAGATCGCATAAATTATAAATTAATAGGCGAAATTCGATATCGCTCTGAGACTCATTATAGCAATCTAAACCTAAAGTTATTTTACACTTATATTTCATTCCCATTACATTGACCTGTTTTAGGTTTTATCCGTTTAAAAATGGGGGTATAAAGGGCTTTTGCAATTTTGCTTGTCACACAAACGTTATAAATCAAAAAGAAAAGCACTTCATGAAAGCGCTTTTCAAATAACTACCTATACGATTTTTTTACCACCTTGGAGCGACAAACCCCGATCGTGACCGTTTATGACGTCCTTGTTTGAACAGCAGAAACCCGCCAATCAATAGAATGCCACAGGCGGCACCAAAACTATCGAGCATGATGTCTTGGATGAGCGGCGTCCGTTCGGGTGTCAAACTTTGATGGAACTCATCAAAGATGGCGACCGTGTTCGCGAGCGCCCAGGCGAACAAGAGCGTCAGCCCAGCATGGAGTCGCGTACGCGACACCGCTTTGACGAGAAGTGCCCCGAGTGCGAAGAAGACGGTGAAGTGCGCCGCTTTCCGAATCAAGAACTCAATCAAGCCGGCACTCCCTTTCGCCTCGAGCGATACCGGTCCTCCGGCATACTCGAAGTCGACGGTCGAGAGGACGGGGTCGGCCCACGTCCAATTGATGCGTTCGAGCGGTGAGACGATGCTTTGGTCCGAATACGGGGTCGCGCTCGAGAAGAATAAGCCAATCAGGATCAAACCGATCCATATAAATTCATTTTTCAATATGTACATGACACCTTTCCTTTCTACAATGAGTCTCATTATACGCCTTCCATCACGTGTCATTGTAACAACGACTTCATCATTTCATGACAATTTGATTGCGAACAACCGGTTCAAAGTCGTGTCTTGAAATCGCGATTGGTATAATGAAAAGAAAAAAGGGGGAATCAACATGATCTATCAATATGAAGCAGCCGACATGAGCGGCAAGCTCCAACCGCTATCCAAATACGAAGGTGACGTCCTATTAATCGTCAACACGGCGAGCAAGTGCGGCTTCACCCCGCAACTCGACGGGCTTGAGAAATTATATGAACGTTATCAGGGCCAAGGGTTCCATATCCTCGGCTTCCCATGCAACCAGTTCGGCAATCAAGACCCGGGGTCGAACGAGGAAATCAGCGAGTTCTGTCAATTGAACTACGGCGTGACGTTCCCGATGTTCGCCAAAGTAGACGTGAACGGCAAAGACGCCCACCCGCTCTTCCAATACTTATCGAAAGAAGCACCAGGCCTGCTCGGTTCGAAGACAATCAAGTGGAACTTCACGAAGTTCCTCGTCGACCGGAACGGCAACGTCATCGAACGGTTCTCGCCGCAAACGACGCCGGATGAGATCGAGACGGCCGTCAAACGTCTCTTATAAGTAAAAGGATGGTCCGCCGCAATCCGGCAGGCCATCCTTTTTGTTAACGCGGTGTGATGAAGTTGATCGTGTAGAACGGGCTCGACTCCTCATTGTAGACGAGGCCGACCGACACGTGGGTGAAGCCATCTTTCAAGATGTTCTCCCGGTGGCCGAGCGAGTTCATCAATCCCCAGTGGGCATGAAAAACGCTCATCTGCCCCATCGCCAAGTTCTCGCCGGCGAGGGAGTACGCGATGCCGGCCTCGTTCATCCGCTCGAACGGATCGCGGCCTTCGGGATCCGTATGGCTGAAGAAGTTGTTCCGGGCCATGTTCTCACTATGGGCGCGGACGACCGGTAATAGCGGCTCATAGTCGGCGAGCGCCGACAGTCCGAACTTCTGGCGGTCCCAGTTCATGAGTATTCGCATCAACTGTTCGTTCGCGACGAGATTGTCTTCCGACACGTCACCGTAATAGCCCTCACTCGATTCCTCGACGTCCCGGTCGACGGTGAGCACGGCTTTCAGCTTGTCGTCGTCATGCTGATCGAAGAACAGCGTCACGTAGTCATCATCAATCGCATAGACATTGAACGACGGGTCGTCCGGAATCAAATAGCGTTTCAATCCCTTATTGTATGACTTGACCTCATCGAAACCGATTTGCTCGACTTGTTGTCGCGTCGTCTCGCCCACGATGAGCCCTTCAAAGATACTGCCCGTCTCGAACTGATACTGGCCTTGCTTCGATCCGGCAGCATCGATCAACTCGAGGCTACGGTCGCCGCTCTTCTCGAGCAAGTACCAGTCGTGCCCGGCATATTGGCTCGTGAAGCGCGGGGCGTCGGTCGAGCGTTCTTGCTCCTCCGCCACTTCCGTCGACTTCACTTGAATGCTCGTCGGCGCCGACACGTTTGGCACTTCAAATTTCCAGGCCGCATACATGCCGATGGCGAGCAATAAAATCACTAGTTTACGAAACATCGCGTCTCCTTTCGAAAACCTACTCCTCTCGCTCACCGAACGCACGCAAGCGCGCCTTGATGTCGATGAGCATCTCCATATAAGCGACATACGTCGCCTCATCTATATTCAGCATACCACTCACTTTGAGCGGTACCTCCTCGGCCTGCTCACGCAATGCGCTCCCGGACGGCGTGAGTGACAACAGGACACGGCGCTCGTCGTCGGTCGCCCGCACTTTCTCCACGTAATCTAGTTGCATGAGCCGCTTGACGAGCGGTGACAATGTGCCCGAATCGAGCGTGAGCCGCTCCCCGAGCTGTTTCAAATCGATATTGTCCTCTTCCCATAAAACGAGCATGACCAAGTACTGGCTATATGTCAGGTTTAACGGCGCCAAAATTGGGCGATATAATCTTGTAAGCTCTTTTGAAGCGGTATAGAGCTGAAAACAGATCTGATGCTCTAATGTTAACGAACTTTTCATAGTATTTCCTCCGGCTATAGTCTTAGGACAAGCATATCATTTGATTATCTGTTTGACTGCTCTATAATTAGATTGTGCACAACTTAATTGCCTAAAAACGAAATGGAGGAATTGAATCATGAAACCATTATTCACAGCTTCTGCAACTGCAATTGGTGGCCGCGAAGGTCGCGTCACATCGACGGACGGCGTCATCGACTTGAACGTTTCGATGCCTGGCTCAAAACACGCGGACGAAGCGACGAACCCAGAGCAATTGTTCGCAGCAGGTTACGCGGCATGTTTCGGTAGCGCTTTGAACCTCGTCATCGGCAAAGAACGTATTAAAACAGACGGCACGAACGTCACAGGACACGTGACGCTTAACCAAGACGATGAAGGCTTCTTCATCTCGGTCGAACTCGAAGTCGAAATCAAAGGTGTCGACCAAGCGACGGCGGAACGTCTCGTCGAAGCGGCACACCAAGTTTGCCCGTACTCAAAAGCGACACGCGGCAACGTCGACGTCAAGTTGACTGCTAAAGCAGCATAATCCGATGGCCCGCTTCCGAGCGGGCTTTTTTTTGCGTCTCCCTACTCTACAGAGTAGAATGAAGAAACGAACGATTCATCGAGAGGAGGCGGACGATGTTCAAAGGTAAACGCAAATATGTGACGATCGGCGTCGGGGTCGCATTCCTCTTCGCCGCTTTCTATAATGGTCTGACCATCCGAAACTACGCAGTCGAGTCCGACAAAATCGCATCGGGACAATCGTTCCGGGTCGTTCTGTTGTCCGATTTGCATGGCTACTCGTACGGGGACGACCAACGTGTCTTAATCGACAAGGTGCGGGAACAAGAACCAGACTTGATCGCCCTACCCGGCGATATTCTCGACCGCTTCCGCTCACCCGACGCCTCCTTCGAATTGATTGAAGGATTGCAAGGTATCGCGCCGATGTATTTCGTGACCGGTAACCATGAGATTGACGGCTCTGACGATTTCGTCCGTCATGACGTCAAAGACGTGTTCCGCTCCTATGGCGTGACGGTGCTCGAGAACGAGGTGGTCTCGGTCAACGTCAACGGCGTCGACATTCTCGTCGGCGGGCTCGAAGACCCGCTCCGAACGTACACCGAAAATATCCATGCGAGATGGGAAGAGACGGCGTTGACTTCGCTAGGCGATGTCGATACGGAGACGGCGTTCAGCCTATTGTTGTCACACCGGGCCGAGCAGGTCGAGACGTACGCCGCCCTACCGTTCGATCTCGTCCTATCGGGCCATGCCCACGGCGGTCAGGTACGCATCCCGTATCTATTGAACGGACTGTACGCGCCGGACCAGGGCTTCTTTCCGAAGTATGCCGGCGGTCTGTACGAGCACGAGTCGTTCACTCACGTCATCGGGCGCGGCTTCAACTATAGCGTCAGCGTACCACGTGTATTCAATCCACCGGAGATTGTCGTCATCGACGTCACTGGGACCGGGGCTCCTCAGTGAGCCCCTTTTCCTATTTTCCCCAAAACCCGGATTCGCATGCGTGTGAAACGGGTAGAGTACTCTTGTTGTAACTTACCTGTTTTCAAAAAAAGGAGGAAGTGAACATATGCGTGCTGTAACCTATCAAGGAGCAAAGAACATCGAGGTCAAGGACGTGAAAGACCCGGAGATTGAGAATCGGGAAGAGATTATTGTCAAAATCACCTCAACGGCCATCTGCGGATCAGATTTGCACATCTACTTAGGCAATATGCCGACGCGACACGGCTACGTCATCGGCCACGAGCCGATGGGCATCGTCGAGGAAGTCGGACCGGATGTCACGAAAGTGAAAAAAGGCGACCGAGTCGTCTTGCCGTTCAACGTCTCATGCGGCCATTGTTTCTATTGCGAGAACGAGATGGAAAGTCAGTGTGACAATTCGAACCACGCCCCCCATACGGACGCGGGCGGCTACTTTGGATTCACCGAGCAATTCGGGAACCATCCTGGGGGGCAGGCCGAGTATTTGAAAGTACCATATGGAAACTTCATGCCGCTCGTCATCCCGGAGTCGTGCGAACTCGATGACGAGGCGCTCCTCTTCCTCTCCGACGTCATCCCTACGGCGTGGTGGAGTTTGGACAGTTCCGGGATGAAAGCCGGCGACACGGTCGTCGTCCTCGGCTCAGGGCCCGTTGGCCTGATGACCCAAAAGCTCGCCTGGGTGCGCGGGGCGAAACGCGTCATCGCCGTCGACCCGGAATTGTATCGCTTGAACCGTGCCAAACTGTCAAACAACGTTGAGACCGTCCTCATGAAAGACCCGGTCGACACGGGCAAATACATTCATGAGATCACGAACGGCGGGGCCGACGTCGTCATCGACTGTGTCGGCTTCGACGGCAAGATGTCCCCGATCGAGAAAGTCGAGCAAAAGTTGATGGTCCAAGGCGGCACGCTCAGCGCCATCAAAGTCGCCAAAGAAGCGGTCCGGAAGTTCGGGACGGTCCAATTGACCGGGATATATGCGATGAACTATAACCAGTTCCCACTCGGCGACTTCTTCACCCGCAACGTCAGCATCCGGACTGGACAAGCGCCAGTCATCCACTATATGCCTGAGCTGTTCCAGATGATCGTCGACAAGAAGTTCGACCCGACCGACATCATCACGCATCGCCTGCCACTCGAACAGGCGGCGGATGCCTACAAAATCTTTAACGACCATTTAGATGACTGCGTCAAAGTCGTCTTGAAGCCATAACGAAAGCGGTCCCCGACATTGTCAGGGACCGCTTCTTCGTTTACCAAATCGTTCGTTCCTCACAACATTGCGCTTCCCGTTCGATTTGAACGGTCGAACGCTCGAATGTGGCGAACTGCCGGATTCGTTCCGTCACGTCTCGCAAGACGCGCTGGTCGTCCGTGTCCGCCTCGATTAAGACGTGGCACGTGACGGCGAGTTCGTTCGAAGAGATTGACCAGACGTGCAAGTCATGGACTTCTTTGACCCCGGCCACTCCTCCGAGCTCCCGTTGCATCGCCACGACGTCGACTTGATCCGGTGTCCCTTCCATCAAGATGTGAATCGCCTCCCGCGTGACCCGGTAGCCACTAATCAAGATGAGCACGGCGACGAACAGGCTCGCGATTGGATCGGCGAGCGTCCAGCCGAACGCCATAATCAACACGGCCGCCGTGATGGCTCCGACCGAGCCGAGCAAATCACCGAACACGTGCAACAGCGCACTGCGGACGTTCAAGTTATCACGCTCGCCACGCATGAGCAGCCACGCCGCGAGCACGTTGACAAGTAACCCGATGATGGCGACCGAAAGCATGCCGCCGCTTAAAATCTCTGGCGGTGCGAACAAGCGTTGATACGCCTCGATGCTGATGTAGATCGAGATGACGAGCAACGTCAAGCCGTTGACGAACGCCGCTAAAATCTCGAAGCGTCGATAGCCAAACGTCCGCTCCGGCGTCGCTTGCCGTGCCCCGAACCGGACAGCGAGGAAACTGAGCCCGAGTGCGGCCGCGTCGCTAAGCATATGCCCCGCGTCCGACAACAGCGCCAAACTGTTCGTCCATAATCCGCCGATGACTTCGACGACCATGAACGTCGCAATCAGGACGAACGACCAGAATAATGCCCGTTGGTTCGTCGTATGATGATGGTGATGGTCGTGCCCGTGATGATCGTGATGTGCGCCCATTGTTTCTCCCCCTCTCTCTATATAGTCTATACCTTCCACCTCAAACATTCAAACGTTCATTTGAATGAATACATAAAAACAATCGCCGAAAGTGAGGTCCTCTCGACGATTGTCGTTATTTCTGTTCGAGCCGGACCCGCATGACGCCGTCATAGGGGAACAACTTCAACTGGCGAGTCTCACCTTCATACCAACTGCCGGCGTTTTGGCTGCTCGTCGCCGTCACATCAGGCGTCGCGACCGCTTGGCGGTCCCAGTCGATCGCCCGCACTTGTTGGTCACGTACCATCAAGAAGAAGCCGTCATAGAAATGGTATTCGTTCACTTGGTCACGCTGGACCGCTTTCGGGGTACCGAGCGTGGCCCGGACACTGTCGATGTCTTGACCGAGCACTTCGATTGTCGCCGCATCCGCCGTCGGGACGACGGTCTTCCATGCCGCGGTCACATCGTCATCGGAGACGCTCGTCGCTTCTCCCGTCACTTGTGCTTCCGTCACCCATCCGGTCGTCCGCTCATTCAATTGGAGCTTGACGAAACCACTGACGGCCTCGAGCTGTTCGAACCGGTCACCGAGGTCGGCCTCATAAATGACCGTCGCCCGGTCGTCGGCGAACACTTTCGTATAAGGTGCCGCGATATAGACGTACATTCCCGCTGACTCGTCGGCCTCCGCTTCCGGCTCGTCTCCTTCTGTCGCCTCTGATTCATTATTGACCGACTCGGTCGCGATGTCGTCTGTCTCCGGCAACGCCGAGTTCTTCGTGTCCATGAGGGCCGCGAAGGCGATGACGCCGACGAGTGAAGCGATCAATGCGATGACCGTCGCCGTTTGCCATAACCGCTTCCGCTTCCGTGATGCGGCCCGTGATGCCCGAACTTCTTCTTTCATATGATTCCACCCCTATTTGTTTCGTCTATTCTGTTCGGATTCGGCAAGGGGGATGCCGTTTCCTGCCTCGTCGAAGAAAATATGCGGTTCGCTCGTCAATGTCTCAAGCGTCTGGAGCGTCGCGTCAACGTCGACCGGCTTTGTATCTCCGGACTCGAGCACGTGTACCGTCTCCCCGAGCTCGATCGTCCGGTCCGTCAAGCGGTGGAACGTCCGGTCATGCGAGATAAGAATCAATCCGCCTCGATACACTTCGAGCGCGGCCTCGATTTGCTCCCGTGTGGCCACGTCCAAATAGTTCGTCGGCTCATCGAGGGCGAGCAGGTCCGCGTCCGAGAAGTACAAGATGAGGAAGGCGATGCGGCACTTCTCCCCCATGCTCGCCCCTCGAATCGGCTTATACACCTCATCACGGCGGAACAAGAAATGGGCGAGCAGCGTCCGCGCCTCCGTCTCGGTGATGTCACTTTCGGCCAGGAGCGCCTCGAGCAACGTTCCTTCGGCCGGCAGTCGTGCGAGCGTCTGTGAGAAGTAACCGATTTTCAGTTTCGGATGACGCTTGACGTGCCCAGCATCCGGGACGAGTTCGCCGATCAATAGTTTCAACAGCGTCGTCTTCCCGCTCCCGTTCGGCCCGACGATGGAGATGCGGTCACCCCGGTTCACCGTGAGCGAGAGTCGTTCAAAGAGGGGTTCGTCGTAACCGAACGAGATGTCGTCGACCGCAATCCACGTCTTCGCCTCGAGTGGGTCGGCTTGGAAGCGGACCGAGATATGGGCCGCATCTTTCGGACGATCGGGTCGCGTCCCTTCGAGCTGTTCGAGTTTACGTTCACGGGCCTTCATCTTGATGGCAAGGTTCGCCGCGCCTTTTTGAGCGCCTGGACTTCGCACGCTCGCCGTCGCTTTCGCTTTCAAATGCCAGCCCTTGTATTGGGCGATCATATCGAGCAGTTCCGACTTCCGCGCCGCATAGCGGGCATGGGCCCGCTCGTCGCGTACCCGTTCCTCGGCCTTCTGATGTTTATACGCCGTGTAGTTGTCCGAATAGCGGACGATGATCCCCTCATGCAGTTCGAGGATGACGGTCGCGACGTCATCGATGAATTGACGATCGTGGGAGATGGCGAGCACTGTCCCCGAAAACTCGTTCACCCAGCGTGTCAGCCACTCGATTGAATCCAAATCGAGATGGTTCGTCGGCTCGTCGAGCAGGACGATGTCGACGTGTCGCATCGTGAGACGGGCGAGTTGGACCCGTGTCTGTTCACCGCCGCTCAAATCGCGGAGTCGGCTCGAGTCATGTCCGTCAAGACCAAGTCGTTTGAGGGCTTGTCTCGCCTCAAGTTCGAGCGCGAAGGCGTCAACCGCGAGTGCCTCGTCATACGCTTCGAGCACGCGCGCCGAATCCCCTGATGTGACGGCAAGGTAGAGATTGTAGCGCGCCAAGTCGCCTTGCATGACGTAGTCGAGCGCGGTCTCTTCTCCATCAAACACCGTCTGTTCGACGACACCGATCGTGCCCAAAACGTCAATCGAACCTGACTGTGGAGCTAGTTCACCTATGAGCAGCTTGAATAGCGTCGTCTTGCCGGACCCGTTCTGACCGAACAAGACGGCCCGTTCGCCTGCCGCGACGTCGAACGAGACATTGTCGAATAAGGGTTGCCGGTCGTGGTCGAACCGGACTTGCTTCATACTTAACATATTGTTTCACCTCGCTAGTTTGTCTGATACGCGATGAAACCAAAAAACACCATCCGCAACGCGCGGTGGTGTGAAGAGATCCGGTCAAGCGGAAAGAAGGGTCACCCCTTAGCCTGAAATTGGACACACTTCACCCGTGACTGTTCGTGCGAACAGTGATGATTCGTTTCATCAGTTGAGTGAGTGTGACTTTTTCATGGCACGCGGTACCTTCCTTTCCTAAGTTACTGTCACCGTACCAAATTGAAAGCGGATTCGCAAGTAATGCCCCACAATCTCCCATTTTTTCTACACCTTCCGGCGGATGCGGGGTCATCGGTCGAGCGGTATGATTAAACCATCTTAGATGATGAGGTGACTACTATGCGATTACGAAACCTACTCGTCCCGAGCGCCGTCCTAGCGAGCGTCGGTACGTTCCTATACACACGCTTGAAACGAAGACTGCCTCGCCCGGCCTTTAAAGTCCCGACGGCCAAACCGGACCTCGCCTCGTTCGATGAGACGATGGTCAGTGCCACCTGGGTCGGCCATTCGACCGTGCTCATCCATTGGTACGGCTTGAAAATCTTGACCGACCCGGTGTTCTCGAACCGGATCGGTGTCCACGTCGGGCCATTCACGTTCGGCATGAAACGCCACACCGCCCCTGCCCTCTCGATCGAGGAGATCGGGCATGTCGACGTCATCCTGCTCAGCCACGCCCATATGGACCACTTCGACCATGAGAGTCTGAAGCGGCTCATCACCCGCGACACTGTCGTCATTTCGGCCCCGGGTACGAGCAAGCTGTTGCGTAAATACCCGAGTCTGCAGACACTCGAGATGCATCCGCACGACAAGTTGACGCTCGCGAACGGGCTCCACGTCCAAGCCATCCCCGTCGCCCATTGGGGCAATCGTTTCCCGTGGGACAAGCATATGGGCTACAACGGCTACGTCTTGAAATATAAAGGCGTCCGCATGTTGTTCGCCGGGGATACGGCCTACACTGAGTCGTTCAACGGGCTCGCGAACAAAGAACCGATCGACCTTGCCTTCTTCCCAATCGGCGCCTATCAACCCGAATCGTTCGAGGAAGCGCACTGTACCCCGGAACAGGCGTGGACGATGTTCAAGCAGAGCGGTGCGAAACGTTTCGTCCCGATGCACTGGGACACGTTCGTCTTATCGTACGAACCGGTCGAGGAGCCGTATGAACGTCTCGTCGCCGCAGCCAAACTTGAACGTGACCAGATTGTGATCAAGGCGCACGGCGAAAGCATTCGGTTGTAGCTTTCGCTTTCACTTCCGTCCGATTTTCGGTAACGTAAGAGTTGAGAGGGAGGGAATCAATATGGAATGGACAACACTCAACAATGATGTGAAACTGCCGATGCTCGGGCTCGGTGTGTACAAAGTGGAAGACGGGGCGGTCACGGTCGATACGGTCAAAGCAGCGCTTGACGCGGGCTATCGATTGATCGACACGGCCGCTATCTATCAGAATGAGGAGAGCGTCGGCCAAGCGATTCGCGAATCCGGCGTCCCGAGGGAAGACATTTTCGTGACGACGAAACTGTGGAACGAGTTCCACGGCTATGACGAGGCGCTCCAAGCGTTCCAAGACAGCCTCGACCGGCTCGGTCTCGAGTACGTCGACTTGTTCTTGATTCACTGGCCGATGCCGCGCTTCGGTAAATTCGTCGAGACATATAAAGCGCTCGAACAGTTGTATGAGGAAGGCAAGGTCCGGGCCATCGGGGTCTCGAACTTCGAGGTCAGCCACCTCGAACAGATCATCCAGTCGTGCTCGATCGTCCCGGCAGTGAACCAAGTCGAGATCCACCCATACTTGTCCCAAAAAGAGTTGATCGCGTTCTGCCAGCGGTACGATATTCAAATCCAGGCGTGGAGCCCGCTCATGAAAGGGCGCGAGGCGCTTGAGGATCCGGTCATCGCCGAGATTGCGACCAAGCACGGGAAATCACCGGCTCAAGTCATCCTGCGTTGGCACTTACAGAACGGTGTGGCCGTCATCCCGAAATCGGTCACGCCGAGTCGAATTCGTGAGAATATAGAGGTGTTCGACTTCACGTTGACGAAAGAAGAGATGCAGGCGATCGACGGACTCAACCGAAACGAGCGGACCGGGTCTGACCCGAACGAGATGCACAAAATCCACTACTGAGGAGAGATTTGACATGTTCAAAAAACTAGCTTCTGATTTGACGGGCTTCAGCGATATCGGTGAAGTCATCGACCCGAAAGATTTCGATAAGGCGGATTCGGACGATTACGTCCTCCATGAGGACAACGAGAAGATCTACTTCTTAATCAAGTCAAAATCGGACGAGTATTGCTTCACGAACTTGGCGATGATTCACCTCGACGGGACGAGCGCGATGAGTTCGAAACGCGTCTTGTATCGTTATCCATACGCCCACTTCCCATTGAATAACGTCATGTTCGAGACGGCCGGCACGGTCGACATGGACGTCGAGATCAAATTCACCATCGGCGACAAGCCCTATTCGATTGACGTGAACAAGAAACAAATCGAGCATGTGAAAGACTTGTACAAATCGCTCCTCGCCATCGCCGAGAAACAACGCGAAGGCCGGAAAATGATGGAGTATGCCAACGCCTCGCTCACGCATTCGGTGTCGATTTTGAGCGGGCTTCGTCAAGGCGATATGAATGTCGCCTCGACGTTCAAGGAATTGAATGAACAGAGCTTTGACTGGCTTAAAGGTCACTACCACGAGTGGAACCGCAAAGATTTCGGTGACGTGTTCGAGAAGTACATCAACAACTAATGAAAAATGGCCCACGATTCAGACGAATCGTAGGCCATTTTTATTTACTTTCATCAATCAACTGTTCGGCGAGCCGTTGGAACAAGTGGCTCATATGGACGGCCGAGGCGATGGCGAGCGACTGTTGGATGCCGTTCGTCTCGTTCGTACGCACGTTGGCGAGGAGCGTCTCGGCTTGTGCCTCGAACGCCTGCATGTTCTGTTCTTTCTGTACCTGGTACGCGTCATAGAAGTCCTCGAGCGAGAAGCCCTCGTCCGACTCGTTCAGCGGCCGGAGCGTCTCTTTGATGTCATTGATCGAGAGCAATCCTTTCATCTCGTAAATCAGGCTGAGCAACATCAAGTGCTCGTTCGTGTACTTCTTGTTTTTGACGGGATGGAACAGCTTACCTTTGGCGTAGTTGTTAATCATCGTCTTCGTCAAAATCGTCTCGTCGTCACTCCGCTTCATCTTGCCGTAATGTTGCTCGAACAGCTGGATGACTTGGTCCATATATAAGTCAATCGTCGGGAGCACCTGCTTCGGCAACGTCCCTTCCGTCTCTACAATTTCATGCGGTTTCATTGGATCACCTCCCCTTCAGTATACGGACAAACCGGATTTGTCGAAACAAAAACCTTGTCGTTCTGACGTATACAGCTTATCATGTAGTTATGGATACTACATGACGTGATAAGGAGTGTTTTACATGAATTCGATTTTTCGGGAACCGATTAACGCACTGACCCACTTGGCCGGTGCCGTGCTCGCGTTCGTCGCGTTGATTGCGATGACGGTGAAAGCATCACTGCTCGGCGAGCCGCTCGCCATTATGGCTGCGATTTTGTTTGGCATTAGCCTCGTCTTTCTCTATTTGTCGTCCGGTCTGTACCACAGCATCATCGCCTCACCGAACGTCATCGCCTTCTTCCGAAGAATCGATCATGCGATGATTTACGCCCTGATTGCCGGGACATACGCCCCCCTCACGTTGCTCGCGCTTGAGGGACCGACACGTTGGGTGTTGTTCGGTACCGTCCACGCGCTCGCCTTGTTCGGCATCGTCTTCAAGCTCGTCTGGTTCCACGCCCCGCGCTTCTTGTCGACGGCACTCTACATCGGCATGGGCTGGTTATCGGTGTTCTTCATCGGACCGCTCCATAACGTAATCGGCAACGCCGGCATCTTCTGGCTCATCCTCGGTGGCGTCATGTACACGATTGGTGGGCTCATCTACGGATTCAAACCGAAGTTCGTCAACTGGCGCGGTTGGGGCTTCCACGAGGTGTTCCACTTGTTCATCTTGTTCGGCAGTTTCGCCCACTTCGTCTGCGTGTTCTGGTACGTCTTCTGAGTCCTCCTTGCGAGGGCTTTTTTTGTGAGCACATTCATTTACTTCGATTTCAAGACATCCTACACTGACTGTAGGAGGGATTAACTATGAAAATTGAAGTTTGGTCAGACTACGTTTGCCCGTTCTGTTATATCGGTAAGCGCCGTTTAGAAGAAGCACTCGAACAGTTCCCGCACGCGGACAACGTCGAAGTGGAGTTCAAGAGCTTCGAGCTCGACCCGAACGCCCCGACGACGGATTCGCGTTCGATTTATGAAGCGCTCGCGAAGAAATACAGCATGCCGCTCGAGCAGGCGAAAGGCACGACGGCCCAAGTCGCCGCCCAGGCCCGCACCGTCGGACTTGAGTACGATTTCGACAACATGGTCGTCACGGGTACACTTGACTCACACCGGTTGACGCACTATGCGAAGACGGTCGGAAAAGAGAAAGAATTGTCAGAAGCGCTCCTTAAGGCGTATTTCGTCGACGCGAAACATATCGGCGACCACGACGTCCTCGTCGAGATCGCAACAAGTGTCGGACTCGATGCCGACGCCGTGAAAGACGTGCTCGCTTCAGACGTATACACAGAAGACGTCCGCGCTGAAGAGAAGCGCGCGAGCGACCTCGGCATCACCGGTGTCCCGTTCTTCGTCTTCGATAATAAATATGGCGTCTCTGGCGCCCAGCCGACCGAGGCGTTCACGCAAGTGCTCGAGAAGACGTGGGCCGAATCGGCACCGACGCTTCAAGTGCTCTCGGGTGGCGCGACGTGCACGGACGATAACTGCGATATTTGATGTGAAACGAATAAAAGCAAAGCATTCGCCCATATTTGGACGAATGCTTTTTTGTTAATTTAAATCTTTCATCATATCCTCAAATGAAATGGTTTCAGAACGTTCTTTGTGCCTATGCATTGCTTCGTTGTAAAATTTCAAATCGAGTTCATTCTCGATACGTTCAAAGACAGTGTCCCGAACGAGAGTCGAGAGGGAGAGGTTCTTAGACTTCGCATACGCTCTAATCAGACGCTCGTCTTCTTCGTTGAGTTCAAAAGATATCGTCCTCATACAATCGACCTCCTATATGGAACATTGTATTACAAAATGGAAATGTTCATGTAGTCAAAACTTATATCTCTCGGAAGCCGAATCCCGGCTTCTTTTTTGTAGCTTTCTAAATCGTTCTGAAGGATAATTATTATTACCTAATAAGAATCGAGGACTTAACCATATGTGGAAAAATCGCAACGTCTGGATCATCTTGACCGGGGAGTTCGTCGCCGGTCTAGGGCTTTGGCTCGGCATCATCGGCAACTTGGAATTCATGCAGGAGAAAGTGCCGTCTGACTTCGTCAAGGCGCTCATCCTCGCTGGCGGATTGCTCGCCGGGGTCGCCATCGGGCCGCTCGCCGGCCGTCTCACCGACCAAGGCTCGAAAAAGAAAATCATGCTCATCTCAAGTATTGTCCGGGCGCTGAGCGTTCTATTCATGTTCGTCGCCATCGAGACGGGAAGCGTGCTGTGGATGGTCGTCTTCCTCGTCTTCCTGCAAGGGTCGGCCGCGTTCTACTTCCCGGCACTCCAGGCCGCCATCCCGCTCATCGTCAAGGAACGGGAGCTGCTCGCCTTGAACGGGGTGCATATGAACGTGTCGACGCTGTCGCGTGTCATCGGGACGGCCATTGCCGGCATCTTGCTCACGCTCATCTCACTTCGGGACGTCTACGCGCTCTCGCTTGTCGCTTATCTGCTTCTCGCCGTCGCGACGTGGTTCTTGAAGATCGACGAGACGACCGTCCCATCTGCGAAGAAAGTGGACGCGAAATCGTCCGGCGGGTTCAAGGACGTCTTTCCAATCATCAAATCGATTCCGGTCATCTTTATGACACTCGTCATGACGCTCATCCCGCTCCTCTTCATCGGCGGGTTCAACTTGCTCGTCATCAACATTAGCGAGCTGCAAGATTCGACGGCGATCAAAGGATGGATTTACACGGCCGAAGGGATTGCCTTCATGGTCGGTGCGTTCCTCATCAAACGGATCGGTGAGAAGTTCTCCGTGTTCTCCATCTTGTTCACGTTCTCGTTTTTGATTGGGATCGCCCAGCTCATGCTTTACTTCGCCGACATCCCGGCCGTCTCGATCGCCGCATTCGTCTTGTTCGGCTTCTCGGTCGGTTGCTTCTTCCCGACGGCCGTGACGATTTTCCAGACACGGATGCCGAAAGACTATCACGGCCGCTTCTTCTCATTCCGGAACATGCTCGACCGGATCGTCTTCCAAGTCGTGTTGCTCGTCACTGGCTTCTTCCTCGATTTGATCGGCTTACAGCTCATGGTCGTCTTGTTCGGGATCAGCTCGATCCTCATGACAGCAGCGTTCCTCGTCTATACGCGCAAACACAAACTTCATATCGAAACGGACGAAATCGAACGGATTTCCTCCTAACAAAACAAGCGCTGACCAAATTCGGTCAGCGCTTGTTCATGTCTTCGATGTCACGCCACCAGTTGGTCGTGTCGTTCCGTCCGTCGAGTGTGATCCGCTCACCGATACGCGGCGTGAGCACGTCCTCTCGTGGTAAGAGCCCCACCATCTGCTCAGCTGGGTCGAACCAGGCATGGAACGATAACGTGAACGCGCCCCAATGGATTGGGAGCATCTTGTCGGCCCGCACGTCACGGAACGCCTGTGCCGTCTCACTCGGTTGCATGTGCACGTCCGGCCAGCGCTCATCGTATTGTCCGCATTCGAGAGCCGCGAAATCGAACGGTCCGTACGCGTCGCCGATTTCTTTGAAGTGTGGTCCATACCCGCCGTCCCCGCTGAAGAACAGGCGGTCCGTCTCGCCGAGGACGACCCATGACGCCCAGAGCGTCGCGTTGCGGTCGGTGAGCGAGCGGCCCGAGAAGTGCCGAGCCGGCGTACAGACGAACGTCCATGAGCCGAAGTCAAACGTCCCGCCCCAATCGCGCTCGACGATGCGTTCCGCCCCGACGCCCCACCGTTTCAAGTGGCTACCGACGCCGAGCGGGACGATGAAGACGGCGACCTTGTCTTGAATCGCTTGAATCGTCGCATAGTCCAAATGGTCGTAATGGTCGTGCGTGAGCAAGACGACATCGATGTCCGGCAAGTCGTCGAGCTCGAACGGCAAGTCTTCGCTGAACCGCTCGTTCTTCGCGAACGGGAGCGGCGATGGGCTCCGGCCGAACATCGGGTCGACGAGCATCGTCTTACCGTCCATTTGGACGAGCATCGCCGAGTGTCCGAGCCAATAGATGCGTGTGAAGCTTGAACCGAGTTTCTCGCTGAAGTCGATCGGGACGACCGGTAAGCGCTCGCTCGGTTTCCGGAGCGAGTCCGGATTCAAATATTCCTTCGACATCGAGATCATGTCGTCCGATGAGAACCGCATCGGCGTCTCGAGCTGATTCTGGAACTTGCCGTTCACCAGGTTCGGCGACCGGAGCGCCTTCGGCTTTTTCCCGAGCGGTTTATACTGCGTGAGCACGGTACCTGTCACGGCAGCCAGGCCCATCAATGAAAATAATAGTGTCTTCTTCAATTCCATCCACTCCTCTACCTTATTCATTATACGGCACCAACGCCGATTCCCCTGTTTTCGAATACAAAAAAGACGGCACGGGCCGTCTTATGAGTTCTGTAAAATCTTGATGTCATTGACGATGTCCTCGATTGGCACGTCTTGGAATCCTTGATACGCCTTGATGATTTTCCCGTCCTGGTCGACGAGATAGAACCACGTCGCGTGATCCACTTGGGTGCCTTCTGACGGTTTGCGGACGAGCGCTTTGAAGTTTTGTTGCGCGAACGCCTCAATCTCTTCTTGCGAATAGCCCGTCAAGAATTGCCAATCGGCTTTCGCCAAGTCGTAATCAGCCATGAACGCTTGAATCTTGTCCGGCGTATCGACGGTCGGGTCGACGCTGAACGACACGAATTGGACGTCTTCGACGCCTTCCTCGACGAGCGCTTCATTGAGTTTCGTCATGTTGTACGTCATCGGTGGACAGACCGTCTCACAGCTCGTGAAGACGAAGTCGGCCATCCAAACTTTGCCCTTCAAATCGTCCAGACTAACCATCTCTTCATTTTGATTCATATAGTCGAACGACTCGATCTCCCAATTGAGCGGGTCTTCAATCTCCTCGCCGCACGCGGCGAGCACCGCCATCAAGCTGATCAATCCGATGAGCATCCATTTCTTCACACGTTCCATCTCCTTCATTGTCAATTGCGTCTCACGCGCCAGACGAGGAGCGTGATCAAAGTAAATGCCGTCAAGGCAAGGAACGGAATCGTCACGAACCCGAACCAGTTGATGTATTGTACGTTGCACGGTACGCCTTGCACGCACGGCTTGATATCGGCGAAACCGGGTACTTTTTGAACCAAATAATGGTACAGTGAAACCAGGCCTCCGAGGATGGAGAGCGGCAATACATACTTCTTCACCGCCCGGTCGTCCGTGAACACGGCGACCCCGAGCAAGATGACGAGCGGATACATAAAGATGCGTTGAATCCAGCAGAGCTCACATGGCACGAACTCGCGAATCTCGCTGAAATAAAGACTGCCGAGCGTCGCCATGAGGGCGACGAGCCAAGCGAGATACAGACCATAACGGGTCAAGAATGACTGCTTCATGGCGTGCCTTGCTCAATCAATCGCTCAATCGTCTCGTAATCGAACGGGTCCTCGAGCATGACGCCGTTAATCATGATTGACGGTGTGAACTGGACACCGTGCTCTTTGACGAGCCCGTCATCGAGACTCACCTGTTCGAGCACCGTCGAGTTCTCACTCAAATCGTCCTCGAGCTTCGCCACGTCGACCGATGTCGTCTCGCTCGCAATCTCTGTCAACCGCTCAACCGTGACCCATGCCTCGTCGTGCTGTTGACTCGCCGGTTGCGCGTCGTAAAGCGCCTTATGGAACTCCCAGAACGCGTCCGGGTCTTGTTTATACACCGACTCAGACGCGAGCGATGCCAAAATCGACTCTTGTCCGTGGAACAGGACGTTAATGTAGCTGAAACTGATTTTCCCTGTATCGATATAGTCTTCTTTCAACTTCGGATAGACCGTTTCGCCCCACTGTTTACAAGACGGGCATTTGTAATCCCCGAATTCGACGACCGAGACGGGTGCGTCTGCATCACCGAGCGTCGGCTGACCTTCCGTCGACACGTGTTCTGTCGTCGCCGGTGCCGCCGTCTCGGCTTGTTCGGTCGGTTGATTCATCAAGACGACCACGACGGCCACGAGGGCGACCGCGAGCAGTGTCGCGATGACTAATAGTTTGTTCTGTTTCAATCGTTTCACCTCTATTTGTATCGATTCGTCTTTCATTATAACGAAAGCGCTATCTGTTTCCACGAAATCGACCTTGTTTTTTCTCAACTTTGCTTCATGTCATGGAAAAAATGACGATGAACAAAGTGGATGTTGTTATTGTAGGAGGAATTTGTTCATGAAATCATTTTCGATGCGTCTCGGTCTCATTTTGGCGCTCAGCATCGCCACACTCGTTTTTTTACTCACTATCACGCTTACGTATATGACGAGTCAACGTTCCGCCGCCTCGCTCGAAGCGGAGATTGGGGAACGGTTGTCGATGACGTCGCATCAGCTCGTCGACAAGCTCGACTTTTACATGTGGTCACGCTATCAAGAAGTGCAATTACTTCAAGGGCTTGACGCCTTGAACGACCCTGCCTCGAGCCGGGCCCTGCTCGACCAGGTCCAGACGAACATCCCCGCTTTCTCGTGGATGGGCGTGACCGACGCGTCGGGGAACGTCGTCGCTTCGACGAACGGAATCTTAGAAGGCGCCAGCATCAAAGAGCGCCCTGTTTTCCTCGAGGCACAGACTGAGCCGTTTATCGGCGATGTGCATGAAGCCGTGTTGCTCGCCGAGCTGTTGCCGAACCCGAGTGGCGAAGTCCTCCAGTTCGTCGACATCAGCGTCCCGCTCGTCCGTGACGGGACCTTCCAAGGCGTGCTCGCGACCCACCTCAGTTGGGAATGGGGCAATGAAGTGCTCCGCCACTTCAACCGGACGCTCCACCATCAGTCCGAGTATACCGACTTGTTCGTCGTCAGCGGACGTGACAACACGGTGTTGCTCGGTCCCGACCACCTCGTCGGCAAACCGCTCCCGACGTCATTGAAAGAAGGCTGGCACGTCGACACGTGGCAAGACGGAACTTCTTATTTGACTGGTGTCGCCACCGGTGAAGGTTATGAAGATTACGCCGGACTCGGTTGGAGTGTCGTCGTTCGCCAACCGACCGAAGTCGCGTTCGCCCCGGTCATCGAACTAGAGAACAAAATATTATGGATCGGTCTCATCGCCTCGCTCGTGACGTCTACGCTCGGATGGTTCCTCGCCTCGATCGTGACGCGACCGTTACAACGGATCACTGAGACGGCTGCTCTGATGAAGCAAGGGAAGGCCAAGACGTTCCCGCATCAGTCTGGGATTCATGAGATTGAATCGCTCGCATTCGCCCTCGAGTCACTTGTCTCGTCTCTCACCGAATCTGAGACAGAACGTGTCCATTACGAGTCACTCGCCAACCGTGACGTCTTGACCGGACTCGCGAATCGGACGGCGCTTCGACACTATTTGAACGAAGCCCAAGCGACGAAGAACGAGTACGTCTGTTTCTATATCGACCTCGACGGTTTCAAAGCCGTCAACGACACGTATGGACACGCCACGGGCGATGATGTCTTGATTGAGATTGCCGAACGGTTGAAACGCGTGACGCTCGATGGTGCCTATCCGGTCCGGTTGAGCGGTGACGAGTTCTTCCTCTTGTTCGAACGGAATGGAAAGAGTGAACGATTGATCACTCAAATCGGACAAGACCTCATCACTTCCCTGTCCGAACCGATCGCCATTGAAGGCGGGACGACAAGCGTAGGGGCAAGTATCGGCGCCTCGCTCTGGCAGACGGAGACGGTGCCACACGCCGCCATTGAACGGGCGGACCAGGCGCTCTATCGCTCAAAGGCGAACGGAAAGCATCAAATCACGCTCGATGAGACGCTCATCGCATAAGCAAAGGTCCATGCCGCTCGGCATGGACCTTCTTGTATTACGCTTCGAACAACAATTGTTCTGGATCTTCAATCATGTCTTTAATGTGCTTGAGGAATGTCACGGCCTCACGACCATCGACGATGCGGTGGTCATACGAGAGCGCCACGTACATCATCGGGCGGTTCTCCATCGTTTCCGCGTCGATAGCGATTGGGCGGAGTTGAATCGAGTGCATCCCGAGAATCGCGACTTGTGGGCCGTTCAAGATCGGTGTCGACAAGAGTGAGCCGAAGACGCCACCGTTCGTGATCGTGAACGTTCCACCTGTGAGGTCGCTCAACCCGAGCTTGTTATTGCGTGCTTTATCGGCGAGGTGCAAGATGTCTTTCTCGATTTCACCGAAGTTCTTGCGATCCGCTTCGCGGACGACCGGGACGACGAGGCCGTCCGGAGCCGACACGGCGATACCGATGTCATAGTATTTTTTCAAGACGATCTCGTTGCCTTGAATCTCAGCGTTCAAGTACGGCATCCGTTTGAGTGCCGCAACGGCCGCCTTCGTGAAGAACGACATGAAACCGAGTTTGACGTCATTGTCTTTGATAAACTTCTCTTGGCGACGTTTGCGGAGCGCCATGACAGCCGACATATCGATTTCGTTGAACGTCGTCAGCATCGCTGCCGTCTGTTGAACTTCGACGAGACGGTTGGCAATCGTTTGACGACGGCGCGTCATTTTGATGCGCTCTTCGTCTTTGCCGCTCGCTGCTGGTTGCGGTGCCGCTGCCGGAGCTTTCGGTGCTTGTGGCGTCGGTGCCGGTTTCGACTCGTGGCTCGTCACGTCATGGACGTTGATGCGGCCAATCGGGTCGTTCGTTTGGATGGCTGACAAATCGATGCCTTTCTCACGAGCCAATTTGCGGGCCGCCGGTGTCGCGATCGGTCCTTTGCCTGGGCTCGCGACGTGTTCTTCACGGCGCTCGACTTTCTTCGCTTCTCCGACCGCTTCGACTTTCGTCTCGGCTGGTGCTGGAGCAGTTTCTGTCGCCGCTTCCGTTTTTGTCTTCGTCGCGACAGCCGTGCCGCCACCAGTACCTGAGCTGAGGCGAGCGATCACTTGTCCGACTTGGACCGTGTCCCCTTCGGCCGCCAATTGCTCGTCGAGCGTACCCGACTCATCTGCCGGCACCTCGATGTTGACTTTGTCTGTCTCGAGTTCGACGATGGCTTCCCCTTTTTCGACGTGGTCGCCTGGCTGTTTAAGCCATGACGCGACCGTTCCTTCCGTAATGGACTCTGCTAATTCCGGTACTTTGATTTCGATCACAATGAGTTCCCCCTTAACTTATTTACGATCTTTTTGGTATGTGCTCGTGCCGGCAGCAGCCGAGACGGCGTCACGTGAGATGGCTTCACGGATGATGCGTGCTTGCTCTTGTTTATGGGCTGTCGGATTCCCTTCAGCCGGGCTTGAACGGCGGCGACGGCCGACGTAGCGGACGTTCAGACGGTTCGATGTGACCGCTTCGAGACGAGGCTCGATATACGTCCATGCCCCCATGTTCTTCGGCTCTTCTTGGACCCAGACGATCTCTTTCGCGTTCGGATAGCGGCTGATCAATTCACGGATCTCACGGACCGGGAACGGATAGATTTCTTCGACGCGGATGATGTGCAGGAAGTCGAGTGACTCGTCTGACTTCATCGTCGCTTCTTGCAAATCGATTGCCATCTTCCCTGAACAGAAGACGAGACGTTCGACTTGCTCCGGATTCTCACCGAGACCAACTTGTTCGATGATCGGACGGAAGTTATTGTCTGACAGTTCATCGACCGATGAGGCTGCAAGCGGATGACGGAGCAGGCTCTTCGGTGTCATGATGATCATCGGACGGATTTGTTCCGTGCCGAGCATCTTCGCCTGACGACGCAAGATGTGGAAGTACTGCGCGGCCGTCGACAAATTCGCGACCGTCCAGTTTTTCTCTCCAGCGAGCGTCAAGTAACGCTCCATGCGGGCGCTCGAGTGCTCTGGCCCTTGGCCTTCATAACCGTGTGGCAACAGCATGACGAGACCTGACTTCTGTCCCCATTTGGCTCGACCGGCCGAGATGAACTGGTCGAACATGACCTGGGCCGAGTTGGCGAAGTCGCCGTACTGGGCTTCCCAAAGCACGAGCGTGTCTTGGGCGAAGACGTTATAGCCGTATTCGAAACCGAGCACCGATCCTTCTGAGAGCGGGCTGTTGTGGACCGAGAACGAGGCGTTCGCCGTCGACAAGTGGTGGAGCGGCGAGAACTTCTTGCCCGTCTCGACATCGTTCAACATGATGTTACGTTGCGCGAACGTACCGCGCTCCGAATCTTGTCCGCTCAAACGGATTGGTGTGCCGTCCGAGATGATCGAGGCGTAAGCGAGCGTCTCGGCATGGCCCCAGTCGACTTTCCCGTTGTCCGCGAACACGTCACGGCGACGGTCGAGCACTTTTTGCAGCTTATGGAACACGCCGAAGCCTTCCGGCCAGACGAGCAGTTCGTCATTCAATTGCTGGAGCACGTCACGTTCGACGCCTGTCTCAACGAACGGGAAGCCTTTGTGGACCGCTTCCGGCAAGATGATGTCGGCATCTTCTTCTTCGGCCGGGACGAGGTCACGGGCCGATTTGAGACGGTCTTCAATCGATTGCTCGATCGTCGCTTTGTCTTCTTTCGACATGACGCCTTCCGCTTCGAGCACGTCGGCATAGACATGACGGACCGATTTGTGTTCTTTGATGGCCTTATAGAGCACTGGGTTCGTGTTCATCGGCTCATCCATCTCGTTATGACCGTAGCGGCGGTAGCCGACCAAGTCGACGAGAATGTCTTTATGGAACTTGGCGCGATACTCGCTGCACAATTTAGCGACAGCGACACATGCTTCCGGATCGTCCGCATTGACGTGGAACACCGGAATCTCATAGCCTTTGGCGATATCACTCGCATAACGTGTCGAGCGCGAGTCGCTCGGGTCGGTCGTGAAGCCAATCGTGTTGTTGGCGATGACGTGGACCGTCCCGGCTGTACGATAACCATTCAAGTTCGTCATGTTGAGCGTCTCGGCGACGATGCCTTGACCTGGGAACGCAGCATCCCCGTGAATCAAGATTGATGCCGCCTTGTCGTCATGTTGGACGGCCATCCCTTTTTCAGAGCGGTCGTCTTGCGCGGCGCGCGTATACCCTTCGACGACCGAACCGACGAACTCGAGGTGACTCGGGTTGTTGGCGAGGTTCAAGCGGACTTCTTTCTTCTCTTCTAACACTCTGCGGTCGAGACCGAGGTGATATTTCACGTCGCCGGACCAACCGAAGTTGATGCCGATCGATCCTTCCGACGGAATCAATTCTTTATTCGGAGCGTGCTGGAACTCAGCGAAAATCATCTCATACGGTTTGCCGAGCACGTGCGCGAGCACGTTCAAGCGTCCACGGTGGGCCATCCCGATGTTGATATGTTCTGACCCGCTCGAGATGAGGCCGCCGACCATGGCGTCAAGGAGCGGCACCATCGCGTCGAGCCCTTCGATTGAGAAGCGTTTTTGTCCGACGTATGTCTTATGAAGGAACGACTCGAACAACTCTGTTTCCGCTAGACGTTGGAACAACTCGATTTTCTCGTTCTTCGAGTATTTCGCTTTGAGTGCGCCCTGCTCGATGCGGCGGCGAATCCAACGCTTCTCTTCCATGTCATCCAAGTGACGGAGCTCGATGGCGACCGGTCCTGTATAGACGTCAAGCAAGTGACGAACGAGCTCGAGCGCGTTCGCACCCGGCTTCGGCACGTCTTCCGACAACAAGTGAGCCGGTACTTGCTCGAGGTCCGCTTCACTCAACCCGTAGCGGTCAAACGCAAATAAGCCGTGCTCGCGCGGGTGGTCTTTGAGCGGATAGATGTCGGCCGCTTTATGGCCGAGTGCCCGGATATCATTGACCAACCGTGTCGCTGCCACGACTTTCTCTAAATCAAACGATGCAGCCGGCGCGACAGGTGCGCTCGTTTCCGGTGCCCCGTGTTCGTCAAAGTATTGACGCGTCTCCGCATCGACTGATTCTGGGTCTTCCACATACTGCTCGTACAATTCAACGATATAGCCTAAGTTTGGACCATAAAATGCTTGCACTTCTTCGCGACCGTTCGACGACTCTCCCATTGAATAAATCCCCCTATCCGTTCCTGTGCGCCCGATGTGTGAACGCTTTCATTTTAACATTAAGCACGAAGCAGTTCATCCTTCTGATTCGTCCTGCAAAAAGAGCCAAATCTTGCCTCTTTCTCTCCTCTCCATACTACACCTTTCCATATGGAAAGACCCTTTCAAATTCACAATTCGTCCATACTATTTCAATAAGTTTTCCTTATCAACAAATTGTGAAATCATGCGTTTGTTTCAACAATTTCAAAAATAGGTGAAACCTTGTTTCAATCTGCCCCGTATAGTACGGTAATCCAGTTGGAAAATACTCTCAACGAAAGCAAGGTGACCTTATGTTATCCGTACAAAACGTACACAAGAAAATGGGGCAGACGAACGTCCTGACAAACGTCAGTTTTGACGTCACCCCTGGAGAAATCTTCGGATTCCTTGGACCGAACGGCGCCGGGAAGACGACGACGATCCGCATCATCACCGGACTCATGCCGGCGACACACGGAACTGTGACCGTCGACGGGTTCGACGTCTCAACAGATCGCCAACAAGCGCTTAGTCGCATCGGAGCCATCGTCGAGAACCCGGCCTTCTATCCATATTTGACGGGCCGCGAGAACTTGATTCACGCGATGAACTTGATTCCCGGCCTAAAGAAAGTCGATTTGAACGCCCTCGGCGCCCTCGTCGGACTCGAGACGAAACTTGATATGAAAGTAAAACAATACTCGCTCGGGATGAAACAGCGCCTCGGGATTGCCCGTGCCCTACTCCATAACCCGAAAGTTTTGATTCTCGACGAACCGACGAACGGGCTCGACCCGGCCGGAATCGCCGATTTGCGTAACTACTTACGGCATTTAGCCGACCATCGCGGCATCGCCATCCTCATCTCAAGTCATTTATTGAGCGAGATGGAACTGATCACCGATCGGTTCGCCATCATCGACCAAGGACAAATCAAATCGATTCAAGGTGACGGCGAAGCGAAGACGGAGAGCGTCATCCTCTGTAAGGTCGACCGCAAACAAATGAACGAGGCGCTCGATGTCGTCGCACTCGCGTTCGATGACGTGAAAATCATTCAACAATCGGCCGAGACGTTCATCGTCCCACGTCCGGAAACGGATATCCCGCACTTGTTGAAACATCTTGTCGATCGCGACATCGCGGTCTATCAAATCGGCATGAAGCACGAGACACTTGAGGAGCAGTTCTTGAAAGTGACGAAGAAAGAAGGAGGCACGAACAATGCGTTCATTACTAGCCAATGAATTTATGAAGTGGCGCCGCACGATCAAACCGTTGATAGCGCTCGGCATGTATACCGGGATTATCATCTTGACGTACTTCATCGTCCGGAGCGGCGACAATCCAGGTGACGCGGAAACATTCGTCAACTATGCGACGATGGCCGCCATGACGTTCCTCGGTATTTTCACAATCGTGTTCACAGCCGAGATGATTGGAAATGAGTTGAAATTTGATACGTTGAAGCACTTGCTCATGAGCCCGTACTCGCGTGACCGGATTTTACTCTCGAAACTTGTCGCCGCGCTCTTGATTATGCTCGTCCAATTCGTGTTCATCCTTGCCGTCACATATGGCTTCGCCTGGACGCTCGACGGAGCATTGACGTTCGAGCAGTTCCGCAACGTCTTACTTAGTGTCTCGAGCGGCGTGTTCGTCATCTTCTTGACGCTCATGTTCTCGGTCGTCTTCAAGTCCGTTGGCGTCGTCATTGGTTTCACCGTACTTGCCAACTTCGTTTCGACGATGATTGGCGGACTTCTTATCGCTTGGAAGCCGGACATTGCCAAATGGATCGTCTTCTTGCATACGGACCTGTCGATTTATTACCAGAGCCCTGGCTTCATGGAAACAATGGACGTAACGATTTGGTTCTCGGCGTTCTATGTGTTGATTCATATCGTCGCGTTCTATATCATCACTGCATTCGTATTCCGGAGCAAAACGTTTGCTGAATGACGATTAACGCCGTCGGCAGAGTGGTACTTCATAATGTGAGACTCATTTTGAATGGAGGGACCACGATGTCAAAGACGGCGTTACTCATCATCGACATGTTCAATGATTTCGACTTTGTCGGCGGGGAGGACCTACTTCGAAACACGGAACCAATTGTCGACCCGATATTAAAACTGAAGCGTCATTTTAAGGCGAACGATTGGCCGGTCATCTATTGCAACGACAACTTCGGTCAGTGGAAAGACAGCACCGAGGATATCATCCGTCACGTCGAGTCGTCGAAAGGCAGCGCCATCGCAAAACGGATTGCACCGGAAGACAAAGAGTATTTCATCATCAAACCAAGGCACTCGACGTTTTACGGGACGCAGCTCGATATCTTGTTGCGTCAACTTGAGGTCACATCGCTCGTCCTGACCGGTGTCGCCTCGGACATCTGTATCTTGTTCTCGGCGAACGACGGCTATATGCGCGAGTATGAGCTCCACGTCCCGCGCGACTGTGTCGCCGCCGAGACGGACAAGCGCAACGACAGCGCCTTGACCGTCATCCACGAGGCGCTCGGCATTTCGACCGATGATGCCGACACGTATATAAAAGATACCCAGGTGTGATAAAAGCCTCTGATTGTTGGACACATAATCCCAACATTTCAGAGGCTTTTTCGTTTTGTTTTCAGCTATGCTTGATATATGAAGAAACAATGAAGGATGTGACAACATGTATCTCACAATTGGATTATCGTTACTCGTTTGCGTGCTTGCCCTCATTTTTACGATCATGGTCGGACTCGGGAAAGACAAATCAGACTACAATCAAAAGAAAAGCTGGTCAATGGTGTCGTGGACGTATATCGTCTTGTTCCCGGTCTCATTTTTGGCGCTCGGCCTGTTATACTATTTCATTACCCGATGACCTCGTTCATCGGGATTTTTTATTTGACCGCGACGGTGATGCCGATTGGATAATGACGCGTCCCCCGCTTCGGTTCGACGAGCACGCCTCGCTGGTAATAGAACTCGGTCGATGTGAAGGCCGTAAATAATTCCTCAAACTCGGCCTCAGTGAACTGATGGGCATGGAAGGGCTCATTCGTCGGTTGCCCAACGCCTTGACCGAACGGTGTCGACAACACCAAGATTCCGCCTGGCTTCAATAAGTCCCACACGTTCGCCATGAACGCCTCATAGTCGGTGACATGTTCAATCGTCTCGAAGCTGACGATGCAATCGAACGTCCCCAGTTTGTCCGGCAACGTCCGGTCGACGACATCGCCGACGATATAGTTGACGTTCGGATGGTGATAACGCCCTTTCGCATAACGTGTCGCCTCTTCTGACAAGTCGACAGCGACGACCTCGGTCACGATCCCTTTCAAGTTCTTCGCAATCAATTGACTGCCATATCCACTCCCACTCGCAAAATCGAGGACGCGTCCGTTCATGTATAACAAGGCGAAATGGTAACGGGCGATATGTTCGAGCAACAAGCCGTTCAGCGGGTCCATGCGATCTGGGATGACCCGTTCTCCCGTATAATCTAATGTCATAAATTCTCCTTTGGAAAGCTACTGTGCTTTCATCTTAGTCTTCCTAGCACGCCACGACCACAAAAAAAGAGAAAAGATTGTCTCCAACCTTTTCTCTCCTCGTTATTGGTCTTGCTTGAAGCGGAGTAAATCCGAATAGATGAGCTGATCGTTCATCTCGAGGATTTTGTTCGCTTCTTCTTCAAGTGGCGTACATGCTGCACCATCTTCAGCGACTTCGCCAGTCTTGGCGTCATAACACATCGACTGCGTGAACAGATGGTCTTGCGTCACGACCGTTCCATCACGGAAGATGGCGCGGTCATAATGCTCTTTCGAGAACAAGTCATTCCCGAATCCGACCTGTTCAGACGTATCGATTCCGAGCAAGTGCTGAATCGTCGGGTTCATGTCGACGTGACTTCCGATTGTCTCGTGCACTTCACCCTTGTCTTGGCCCGGTAAGTGGATCGCGAACGGAACCGCTTGAAGTTTAGCCACATCGTATGGCGTCAACTCGTCTTTGCCGAGCAAGTCGGCCATCGCGTCATTATGGTTCGTCGAGATGCCGTAATGGTCACCGTAGACGACGAAAATCGTGTCGTCCCACATGCCGTTCGCCTTCAACTCATCGATGAACAAGCCGAGCGCATAATCTTGATACGCGAGCGCTTGCGGGAAGTTGTTGAGTGTCGTCGAGTTCGTCTCGAATTTCGGGACGAGCTCGTGCTTTTCACTCGGCATCGTATACGGGAAGTGGTTCGTGAGCGTGATGAACTTCGCATAGAACGGTTCCGGTAGCTCTTCGAGCATCGGTACCGATTGGCGGAAGAACTCATCATCGAGCAGACCCCACTCCGTCATATCCTCGGGGTTTCCGAGGTCATAGCTGGCTTCGTCAAAGAACTTGTCGACGCCGATGTTTTGATACATCTGGTCGCGGTTCCAGAACGATTTGTTGTTGGCGTGGAACACGGCCGAGTAATAGTTATCATCTTTGATGACTTCTGGTAACGCGTTATATTCGTTGTCGGCGTTCGTGAAGTAGACTCCTCCACGCGAGAGGCCGTAAAGCGAGTTATCGAGTGCGAACTCGGCATCTGACGTCTTCCCTTGGCCGGTCGTATGGTAATAGTTCGGCCAGTAGTGGGACTCTTCGATCAGTTTGTTCAAGTTCGGCGTGATGTACTCGCCGTTCGACGCTTTCATGTTGTGCGTGAAGTTTTGGGCCGACTCGAACGAGACGACGACCACGTTCTTGCCTCTATACTTCCCGAACATCTCCGGGTCCGGAGCCGCATAGTTCTGACGTGTGAAGTTCTCGACTTCGTCCAGTTCAGAACCGTCTGCGAGCGCCTTCTGGGCCGACGTCTTCGTTTGGAGCATGGCGTCATAGACGTGGAAGTTGAACGTTCCTAAGTTTTTAACCAACAGCTCTCGGTCGAACGAGCGCGTCAACAGTTCTGGACGCTCCGTTTCGGCGAGGACGAGGTTGAACCCGAACAAAGCCGCGGCCGCACCGAACGTGATTAAGACGCGGCGTTGCGATGCCTGGCTCGTCTCGTTCATCTTCCGTAATAGGAATGGAAGCACGACGAGGTCCCCTAATAGAAGCAAGTCTTTCCATTCGAGAAGCGACAGGAATGAAGACGAGAGCGTCTCCATGTTCGACGACTGGAACAAGACCGGTACGGTCAAGAAGTCTGTGAACTCACGATAGTACGTCGTATCCGCGAACAAGATGAGCGAGGAGACGAGGTACAGACTGTACAGTGCCCACTTCCGCTTATTCCCCCCAAAGAAGAAGCTGAAAGCGAACAGGAACAACGTGAAACTGAGCGGGTTGATGATGAGGATGAATGCCTGGACCGCGTTCTCGGCCGGCATATTGAAGAAGAACTGATACGCGATCAGCGACTTCGTCCATAACAGGATGGTGAACATCCAAAACAGACGGTGTGTCTTGAACGAGTCGAGCGCCGTCTGGCGGAAGCGGTCCATCCTTCCTTTCGATTGATTCATGGGATTCATGTAAACACTCCTTATATGGAATTCAAGTTAAAGATTCATTTTCTTTTTAGACGTATAAGCTATATTTTAACGTTCCCTTGAACTCAATTCAACTAATTGACGTTTACAACTATACACAAACTTAACAATCCGATTGCAATGTTTACGAAAAAAAGACTACCGAGTCGCCTCGGTAGCCGATTACGAGTGATTCGCTCACCCGATGATATCCATCCAAATTTTTACTGTACTCGCTAAAATGAGTAACGCTAAAATCATCTGCAGTGATTTCGTCTTCATGTTTTTACCGACGTTCGCGCCGAGCGGTGCGGCGATCAAACTGGCGATAATCATGATGACGGCAGGTTCCCACACAATTTGGTCGGTGATGATTTTCCCTGCTGTCGAGCCGATTGACGAGATGAACGTGATGGCGAGCGAACTCGCGATCGCCATCTTCGTCGGAATCCGGAGCACGACGAGCATAATCGGCATCAAAATGAACGCGCCTGCCGCCCCGACGATTCCCGCGGCCACCCCGACGACGAACGCCGAACTCGCTGCAATCACTTTATTGAATGTGACTTGGTCGAGCGGGACGTCCTCGACGTTCTTTTTCGGTAAGAACATCATGATTGTCGCAATCGTCGCGAGCACGGCGTAGACGACGTTAATCAAGTTCTCAGACAAGAGCGTCGAGCCGTAGCCGCCGATGAAACTCCCGATCAAGACGGCGACACCCATATACAGGATGAGCTGCTTGTTCAAGTAGCCGCCTTTCCGGTATGCGTAAATCCCACCGATTGTCGCAAAGAAAACTTGAATCGCGCTGATTCCCGATACTTCATGGGCGCTGAACGCTGCGAAGCCGAGAAGCGGTGGAATGTACAACAGCATCGGATATTTAATAATCGATCCGCCAATCCCGACCATCCCCGAAATGAACGACCCGATAAAGCCGATCAAAAAGATGGTGATAATAAATCCAAATTCCATATTAACTCCTCCAATTCCCTACCCTCTATATAAGTAAGTTTTATTGTTGTTCCCAAGCGATCATGCCGCCTGAGATATCATAAATTTCCGTGTAGCCACGTTCTTGCAACAGCTGTGCCGCTTGAGCACTTCGATTTCCGCTCTGGCAGATGACATAAATCGGTTCATCTTTCGGATAAGGTAATTCGGTTGCATTTAATGATGAAAGTGGTGCGTTCACCGCTCCTTCAATATGCCCCCCCTCGTATTCATCCACTTCTCGGACGTCTAACAAGGTTATTTCTTCGTTTTCCAATCTGTTTTGTAGTGTTTCGACGTCGATTTTTGTAATTTCACTCTCATCTGACGTAAAAAGAACGATTCCGACCGTCGCTAGCACTAAAATCGATACAATCATCATGATTTTCTTCAATTTTCGACCTCCGATTCTTTTTCTTGCATTCAGTATACCTCAGGGGGTATATTGAAAACAACGAAAGAAACTCACTTCAAAAATTCTTGAATCACAAAGGAGATTTATCACTCATGAAAACCATTTCGACTACTGAACTAGAAACGTTGCTTCAATCTGATGAGACGCTTAACTTGATTGATGTTCGAGAGACAGACGAATTTGCAGGTGGCCACATCAAGCAAGCGAAAAACGTCCCACTCTCTGAATTCGGTGCGAAAGTCGATGAGCTCGATCGTTCGAAACCGATTCACGTCATCTGTGCGGCAGGCGGACGAAGCATGAACGCTTCGGCTTACCTCGACTCACTCGGCTTCGATGTCGTCAACGTCGATGGCGGCATGATGAGCTGGACAGGTGAAACGGTCTAACAATCTTCTATATATACAGTTAAAAAAAACACAGTCGTTTACAGTCAACTATTCTTAGGGGGTATTCCACATGTTATTACGTTATTTCTATGATCAAAAATTAGCACAAGCATCTTATATGGTCGGTTGCCAAATGACCGGCGAAGCCGTCGTCATCGACCCGGCCCGTGACATCACACCGTATCTTCAGGAAGCTGAAAAAGAAGGCATGAAAATCGTCGCGACGGCTGAGACTCACATCCACGCCGACTTCGTATCAGGTTCACTCGAGCTTGCGAAACGCACCGGTTCAACAGCTTATCTCTCAGACGAAGGTGACGCGTCATGGAAATATGCGTTCGCGAAAGACATCGATTCAAAACTCGTCAAAGATGGCGACACGTTCAAAGTCGGTAACGTCACACTCGAAGTCATGCATACACCAGGTCACACGCCAGAACACATCTCGTTCTTGCTCTACGACCGGAACCAAACACAACCGATGGGCATCTTCACAGGCGACTTCGTCTTCGTCGGCGACATCGGTCGTCCTGACCTGCTCGAAGAAGCAGCCGGCGTAAAAGGAACGACAGCCATCGGTGCCGAGCAAATGTTCAACTCGCTCAAGAAGTTCAAAGCTCTTCCTGACTTCGTTCAAGTCTGGCCGGGCCACGGTGCCGGCAGTGCCTGTGGGAAAGCGCTCGGCGCCATCCCGACATCGACAGTCGGTTACGAGAAAGCGACGAACTGGGCACTTCAAATGACTGATCAAGATGCGTTCATCAAAGAGTTGACGACGGATCAACCAGAACCGCCGAACTACTTCGCAATGATGAAGAAAGTAAACAAAGAAGGCATTCAAGTGACGAACATGATCGCTCGTCCGGAAGTCGTCGGTACGGACCGCCTCGACACGCTCGTCGACGAGACACAAGTCGTCGATACACGTACAGGGGAAGAATTCGCCAAAGGACACGTCCCTGGCACCATCAACATCCCATACAACACGAAATTCGTCTCATGGGCCGGCTGGCTCGTCAACTTCGACAAAGACATCACGCTCATCGCGAGCGCGGAAGACGTCGAACAAGTGCAGACGGATCTTCAATCAATCGGTCTCGACCGTCTCCGCTTCATCGTCCCAGTCGAAGAGCTCGATCAAGAACTCTTGACGGAAACGTACACGGACGTGACAGCGGAACAAGCGATTGAATCAGCTGAAAAAGGTGACGTCTTCGTCCTCGACGTCCGGAATGCGACGGAATGGAACGCGAGCCACTATGAGAAAGCAGAGCGCATCCTACTCGGTAAGTTGGCGCGCGACCACGAAGGTCTCCCGACAGACCAAACAATCGCCGTTCACTGTGCGTCAGGCGTCCGTTCACGGATGGCCGCGAGCGTGCTTCAATCACTCGGCTACAAGGATATCCAAAACATCCTCGGTGGCTACGGTGCGATGAAGACTGTCCTCAATGCAGAACAAATCGGCTAATGCTATACTACAAACAAAGAAAGCGCCCACTCGTCTGGGCGCTTTTTCTCTAGGAGGGATTGTGTGATTGCGATCGGTCCATTGAACGTTCGACTCGATTTACTGGCTATGATGGTCAGCCTGCTCATTCTCTACATCGGTTTTAAAAAAATCGGCTTATCGGAAAAAGACCGCGACGCCGTCCTCGGCACATGGTTCGCCGGTTTCCTCGCGTGGAAAGGAAGTGCAATCGTCCTCGGTCTCGCGTCGACGGGTAGTTTGGCCTTATCCCTTTATGCGACCGGGGGCACGTGGTCAATCCTGATCGCCGCTGGTGTGATTGCATTTTTCGTCTACCGGCTCTCGCCTAGCCTTCGTGGTTATTGGTTGTTCTCGGCCTTGTTCCTTTGGTTTGCGATGACGCTCGTCGTCCCGAAATATGGGACGCTCCCGCTGCTTTCTTCATCGCAACCGCTCCATCTCTATATGGCCGCCCTCATCATCTTACTGCTTATCGCGACGTGGCGCTGGATGCGGACACCGACGCTCGGAGCACTGCTCTGGACGGGGGTCGGTGCATTTTCGATTTGGTTGATCGGGTCAATCGTCACCGGTACGTTCGAGTTGTGGTGGATCATTCCGTCCTTCCTTCTAATCGCCGTCGCCGCCTACGTGGCGCGACCGTCCCAGAAGGCCCTTCAATACGGACTCGGTCTCATCGTCGTGCTCGCCATCATCAACGCCAGCCTACCAGACGAGACACCACGACTCGAAGCCGGTTCGTCTCAGACCGGTTTGAACATTGGTCAAGTGCCACCGAACTTCGAATTGAAGCGGACGGATGGGACGACGTTCAACTTGAGTGAGTTGCGCGGCGAACGGGTCGTCGTCAACTTCTGGGCGTCGTGGTGCCCACCGTGTCGGGCCGAGATGCCTGACATGGCCAAGTTTGCCCGTGAACAAGACGATGTGACCATCGTCGCCGTCAATACGACGACGAGCGAACGGGATGTCGCTGATGCCGAATCGTTCGTCGCCCCGTATGAAGATGCGTTCGAAGTCGTCTATGACGAAGAAGGAATCGTCGGGGATGCGTATCGGATTCAGGCGATGCCGACGACGTACGTCCTCGATGAAAATGGAGTCATCGTCGCCAAGCAATTCGGCGCCATCGACCACGCCTGGCTCGATGCTCAGACAAATTGAAAATAAAGGAGCGGTTTTCTCTCGATTGAGAAAAGCCGCTCCTTTATTTGTCTCGCCGGTAATTCTACTCATCTTTTTTCGTAAGTTTCAAATTCTTTTGAACCTCGTTTTGGAGGATCAGGATCTTGTTGAATAGATAACCACCCTACTAGACCTGTGACAAGCGAGAACAGACTAATCCCCAGTTGAGAAATCGACACAGACGTCATCAATCGGTCAATGATATTAACAATGATGAATGTACTCATGATGTGAAGGAACAAAGCTAACATCCCTGTATGTGATTGGATGACATTGAGAGTCGTCAACGCCTTCAATAAAGCCGACAGAAACAAGTTAATCGGGATCTCTGACAGTCCGTATACGAGGAAGAAGAGGAGCAGACTCCACAACGATTCATATTGTAGACCGAGTATTTTCAAGATTAGAAATTCAAGAGACGTAAACACAATCAATATGATTGAAATAATCAACGTACAAATCAATAAAGGTTTGATTCCTTTTATCGTGATTGCCCCCTTCTGTTTAGACAGCGTCCCCAAATTAAAAACCGCCTGAGCGGTTCTTAATTTTGCTTTGAATAACCTTGAGTCTTCAAGAAGTCTTTTACGTCGAGCCGGGTCGGTTTCGATAACATCCGTCCCATTTGTCCGGTCCACGTATCGCTTCGTTGGTTCGACCCACGGGCCGCGTAGTAGTCGTGAATCGTCGCATCATATGCATCGAGTTCTTGTTTCAGTTGCTCGGCGTCTGCGACGTATGTGTTCTCGTGATAAATATGCTCGAGAGGGAGGCGCGGTTTTTGACCTTCGACGTGCTCCGGTACACCGACGGCAAGTCCGAAGAGCGGCAATACCCGCTCCGGCAGACCGAGCAGTTCCTTCACAGCGAACATATCATTGCGAATCCCACCGATGTAACAAATGCCGAGGCCCATCGATTCGGCGGCCACGACGGCATTTTGCGACGCGAGCGCGGCATCGATGACCGCGACAAGCAACTTCTCGTCCGTCTCGAGCGTCGCATTCACTTCGGCCTCCCGCAGTTCTCCAATCAACTCGTGTCGATATAGGTCGGCGCAGAAGACGAAGAAGTGACCGTTGTCGATGACGTATTGCTGGTTGCCGGCGATTTCGGCCAGACGTGCTTTCTTCTCCGGGTCGGTCACCCCGATGATGGAATAGGCTTGGATAAAGCTCGACGTCGACGCGCGCTGGGCGCTCTCGACGATGAGCCGGATTTGTTCGTCGGTCAACGTCTCGTCCGTGAACGAGCGGACAGAGCGGTGGTTCAGTAGTGTTTCGATGACTTGATTCATGAAGCATCCCCCTTTTTTCTTATCTTGGCATAACCACAAGATCGGAACAATTTTGAAAGCTTCTATTCAGACATCCACCTCAAAAATCGCCCACGGTAGCCAAAGGACAGATTCTGTCTCCACGTCTTCTTGATTGCTGTATGTACAATAGCGTTCTGCTTCTTCAAGCGTCGGAATCAAGCCATGTTCATTCAAACGAAACGGGAACTGTTCAGCAACGTATTAGTTCGTTGTTTCATCATCATTCTTGCTCAATCGCTTTGATGATTTTGGCTGGGTTTCCAGCCACCACGACGTTCGGAGGAACATCTTTCGTTACAACGGAACCTACAGCAATAACCGCACCATCGCCAATCGTTATTCCTGCCAAAACGACGCAACTCCCTCCAATCCATACATCGTTGCCGATATGAATCGGGGTAGCGATCCCACTCTTGTTTCGGTCACGTGAAGGTAACGCATGTCCTGCCGTATAAATCCCGACGTTCGGTCCAATCATGCAGTCATCGCCAATCGTTACTTCAGCCATATCTAAAATCGTACAATTATAGCCTGCATAAAATCGATTTCCCACATGAATGTTAGTGCCTAAGTCACAATGAAAATTGTGTTCAACGACCGGATTTTCACCCACTGTACCAAATAGTTCACGGAGGATTGACGCTCGTAACGTATCATCATCGACTTCAGATGCATTGAAGCGCTGCACGAGCCGCTGTGCACGTCTTCCTTGACGCTTCAGAGCGTCAGTTCCTCGTTCATAATAAATGGTCTCTCTCATCACATGTTCCTCCTGACGTATGGATTAGGGCCTGCTAGTCAAAACGAGCCATCCCTGTGCTCTTCATTATACGCAAAAAAGCAGAGCGGCTGTTGCCGACTCTGCTTAAAATAATTATTCCGTCACTTGACTCAAGAACGGTGTGATATCGACGTTAAGTGCTTCCGAGAGACGCGCACCGAGGTCGCGGTCGGCCCGGTAGAAGTTGCAGATCAAGAGGAGCACCGTGTTTTCATGGCGAACTTCTTTAATATGCGCCACCAAGTTGTTCACGAGTGCCGTCTTCTCTTCTTCCGAGTAGCGACGGTACACTTCTCCAGCTTGACCGAAGTCGTTCGTCTTCTCGATTTTTTGACGTCCGGCCACGCCTGAGAGTGGTTGTTCCGTCTCGATATAAGCCGCATCCGGTTTCGGTGCGTCCTCATAGCGGTTCGGTTCATAGTTGACCGGGCTCGTTTGTTGTTTGAACGGCATCACGCCATCACGCTGATTGTTCGACACTTGTGCGAACGGACAGTTGATTGGGAGCTGCAAGTAGTTCGCTCCGATCCGGTAACGTTGCGTATCCGAATAGGAGAACAAGCGACCTTGGAGCATTTTGTCTTCCGACGGTTGAATCCCAGGTACAAGCACGCCCGGGTTGAAGCCGACCGATTCCGTCTCGGCAAAGTAGTTGTCGACGTTTTTGTTGAGCGTCATCGTACCGACGAGCTGATACGGGATGACGTCTTCGAACCAGTCTTTTGTCGCGTCGAGCGGATCGAAGTCGAAGTTGTCCATATCGGCCGGGTCGAGGATTTGGACGTAGAGATCCCATTCTGGGAAGTCGCCTTCCTCGATGGCGTTGAACAAGTCGCGTGTCGCATGGTTGAAGTCTTCGGCCTGTACTTTCGCCGCGTCTTCCATCGACAAGTTTTTAACCCCTTGTTTTGGGACCCAACGGAGTTTTATGTACACCGTGTTTCCGTATTCGTTGACCCATTTGAATGAGTGGACCGATGAACCGCGCATATGACGGTATGAGGCTGGAATCCCTTCATCGCTGAACAAGTGGATGAGCATGCTCGTCGATTCCGGCGTGAGCGACATGAAGTCGAAGAAACGGTCTGGGTCTTGCAAGTTCGTCCGTGGGTCCGGTTTGAGTGAGTGGATCACGTCTGGGAATTTGATGGCGTCACGGATAAAGAAGACCGGTAAGTTGTTTCCAACGAAATCATAGTTCCCTTCTTCCGTGTAAAACTTGACCGAGAATCCACGTGGGTCACGAAGCGTCTCTGGTGAGCCAAGACCATGGATGACGGTTGAGAAGCGAGCGAAGATTGGTGTCTCTTGTCCCTCTTCCTGCAAAAATTTGGCTTTTGTATATCGTTTCATGCTATTTTTAACTTTGAAGACACCGTGTGCTCCGGCACCACGGGCATGAACGACCCGCTCCGGCACGCGCTCACGGTCAAAGTGGGCGAGTTTTTCAATGAGTTGATAATCTTCGAGAAGTGTCGGGCCGCGGCGACCCGCTGTGATGGAGTTGGCGTTATCCCCGATTGGGACGCCTTGGTTAGTAGTTAGACGACGATGTTGATCCATATTGTTGCCTCCTCTTTATAATCATTCTTACAAAGTTAATGATATTAAAAGATAATAATTATTACAAATAAAACGCTCGAGCTATGCTCGGACGTTTTGCAATCGCTTTCAGTTTTTACGTTTCTTGTGTTGTTCTTTTCGGTGAATCTCGGTCACGAGCAAGGCTGCGATAATGCCGCCGAGTGATCCGGCAACGAGATCGACCATCGTGTCGTCGTTCCCGTTCCCTTGCATCGTCGTGTTCAATAGCAAGTCCGATGTGAATTCATACATTTCCCAAAGTGCCGCCCCGGCCATCGCGAAGACGACGATATAGACGAAGACGAACCGCTTCGGCATCTCAAGTCGGATGTCCTCATCAAGTCGACTTAAGAAATCAAAGCCGAGAAACGCCAAGAAGACGCCGCTCAACACGTGAAGAAACGTGTCCCACCAACCGTTCGAATATAAGCCGACAATTGACCCCAAGTACTGCGACGCAAACAAGAATAAGATATAGGCGACTTTCATTTTAGCGTCGAACTCGGTTTTGAACGTCTTCTCGAGGATGAACGGAATCAAACCCGACACGATTCCCGCCCCGGCGACGCTCGCGTCAAACCACTCTCCTTCGATGATCGACGTGACGAGTATGACCGCCATGAACAACACGAACCCGAATTCCAATAGACGTCCTCGTGTCAGTTTCATCTCTGCGCGCCTTCCTTCGTAAGAATGTCTCACCTACCGTATTCCCGTTTCAGCGACCGTTTCAACAATCCCGTCCGAAAATTCGTGCTTTTGTCGGATTCTTCCGTCATCAGTTTGTCTCATACTGAAAGAAACGATTCGAGGAGGAACACTCATGCCGATCAACCCGTATCTCAATTTCAATGGCGACTGTCGCGACGCCGTCCTGTTTTATGCAGACGTCTTCGCCGAGCCCGCCCCGGACATCATGACGTTTGCTGCCCAGCCTGGACCGGACGGTGAACCGGTCCAGGATGAGCTGGCCGACCTCGTGCTCCATGCCCGTCTGAGCGTCCACGGCACTTCGCTCATGTTTTCGGACGCGATGCCGGACGGTCCGGTCACGTTCGGACAGAACATCACGCTCGCCGTCGTGACAGATGACCTCCACGCCATCCGTCGTGAATTCGAGGCCCTATCTGACGGCGGCCGTGTCCTCATGCCGCTCCAAGAGACGTTCTGGAGCAAAGCGTACGGTATGGTCGAAGACCGTTTCGGTGTCCAATGGCAATTCAGTCACGAGGCTTGACCATGACAAAGACCCCATGCTACTTGCGATGGGGTTTTTCGACTCTTTTTATGATTAGCATTATGACGGGGCCATGAATCAACACTGAATTACTTGTGAACGGAGAAACAAGGCTGTAAGCAACATGAGATAAAAATGATCTGGTTCTCTATATCGCGTTTTAAAATGAGTTTCTGCGTATAAAGTGAAAAAACTTTCAGGGAGATGGGATAAACTCATGAAAGAAGACAAACACGAACACTCAAATATTCCGATTTGGGCTTATGAGACTATTGAAATAGAAGATTCTAATGTGCAGTGGGCACGGTTAGGTCTACAAGAAACAAGAGAGTTGTTCGACTTACTTTCAAAGTTTGACATCAAGGAAGCGGAACACATAGGTAGTACGGCCGTTCCTGGTCTACCCGCAAAACCGATTATAGATGTGATGATTGGGATCGAATCGTTTGAAAAAATCCACGATATTGTTGATACGTTAACGTTGCATGATTGGCACTATGTACCACCTGAACTAGATGGACAATCCTGGCGGAGATTTTTTGTGAAAGTAAAAAATGATAAGCGAGTTGCTCATTTACACATCATGAAAATAACAGAAGATCGTTGGGGAAAACAGATTGAGTTTCGAGATAAATTACGAGACAATCCTTCGCTTGTAAATGAGTACGGGCTTCTTAAAAGACATTTAGCAAAAGAATTTCGTAATGACCGAGAAAAGTATACTCAAGCTAAAGCTGCCTTTATAAATCAAGTATTAAACACCTGACTTGGAGGCATGGAAACACGAATTGGGCAAACATGACTGCAGCAATGCTTCACTTCGGGCAGAGCCATCAATAAAAAAAATCAGACCGCATGTTGCGATTTGATTCGTTAACAGCTCGAGACCCCATCGCAAATCCGCGATGGGGTCTCGTTTATTTCTGGGCGACAAAAAAGATTCGTTCTGCGTTCGGGCCCGGAGCTTGGTCCGTAAAGTCGGCCGTGACCGATTTCACATGGAAGCCGGCTCCGATGAGCCATTGCATATATTGCCCCGGCTCATACGTCCGTTGCTCATGCGTCTCTTCGACACGCTCATACGTGCCATCCTCAAGGGCGACAAAGAAAGTCAAATCGTGAACGACCGAGAGCGGTGCTTCGCCTGGGTCGGCGAACCAGATATACGAGCAATCTTCCCCGTTCGAGGCATACGTCTTCTGGTTGAAAAGCGTCTGCATCTTGTTTGGCGAATGCACATCAAAGATGAACATGCCGCCCGGTTTCAATTGTTCGTACACCGCCTCGAACGTGTCGATGACATCGGCCTCATCCTCGAGATAGCAAAGCGAGTCACAGAGGATTGTCACGGCGTCGACCGGATGTGGCAATTCAAGCTCCCGCATGTCCTGTTGCCAGAGCGGAAGCGTGATGCCTGCCTCGAGCGCTTTCTCTTGGGCGACTTCGAGCATCGACTCGGATAAGTCGAGTCCGATCGTCTCGTAATGCTGCGCCAAGCGAATCGTCGCCGAGCCCGTCCCGCATCCGACGTCAGCAAGCGATGCACCGTCTTTGACATGGCGGCGCACGAAGGCGACCCAGTCCTCGTACGGGGCATCTTTCATCAACTCATCGTAGACGTAGGCGAACCCTTCGTACGCCATTAGCCGACTTCTACTTCCACTTGTGGCGCATCTGCCCACAGTTTTTCAAGGTTGTAGTAGTCACGGTCATCGCGATGGAAGATATGGACGACGACGTTTTCGAGGTCAGCGAGCACCCAACGTGCCGAGTCCATGCCTTCGAATTTGTGGAGCGGAAGCTCATGCTCTCCGGCCACGTCTTTGATTTCGCGCGCGATCGCTTGGACTTGCTTCTCTGAGTTACCGTGGCAGATAACGAAATAATCTGCAACTGGTGAGATGCCTTCCATGTCGAGGACGACGATATCTTCGGCACGCTTATCGTCAGCGGCCTTCACGATCAATTCTAATTCTTCTTTTACAGTCATACTGTACCTCCTAGGGTGTTTTCACAAAATGGTTATACGTCTCAATCGTCAGCGGGAAAATCCGCACCGACTTGTTCAATAAATAAGCAATCGTCTGGCGCAACGTCGCGACGACGGCCGCTTCGAGCGAACGATCCGCGAGGTCACGTAAGACGTCGACGCCGGGATACGACCGATTCGGTTCGATCGCGTCCGCAACGAATAAAATCTGGTCGAGCCGGGACATGCCCGGTTCTCCGGTCGTGTGGTTCTTGATGGCCGACACGACGGCCGGGTCAAGGTCGTACGCTCGGTCTAACAGGATGGCCCCGATCGGCGCATGCAACAGCTCGTCATCGAACGCAAGCAAGCTCGGGTCGAGGTTCTCCTCGACCACGACTTGCCGCATCATGTCGGCATCCAAATATTTCGCATAGTCGTGCAACATCGCCGCGAGTCGCGCCGCTTCCACATCGGCACCGTACAAGCGGGCCAACCGGTCGGCCGTCTCGACGACACCGAGCGTGTGGATGTAGCGTTTCTCGGGCAACGTCGCCTCAATCAATGATTGTGCTTCCTCATACGTCATACAAGTCGCGCTCCTTGATATAAGTTTCGACATCGAGCGGAACGAGATATTTGATGGACTTGTCCCGTCTCGTCCGCTCCCGGATATCGGTCGACGAGATCTCGAGTTGCGGCATATCGATCGTGCGCACATCTGCCTGTTTCGGGATGCGGTAGCGGCTGCCCGGACGCGCGACAGCCCCGAACGTGACGAGGGTGACGAGCGTCTCGTAATCGTACCACTTCTCAAGTGATTCGAGCGAGTCCGCCCCAATCAAGAAGAAGAACGTGTCGTCCGGAAACAAGTCCCGCAACCGTCTCATCGTCTCGACCGTATAGGACGGTTCGTCACGTTCAAACTCAATCAAGCTCAGTTTGAACGCAGGTTGATCCGCAATCGCCCGCCGGGTCATTTCGATTCGGTCTTCGGCCGGGCTGAAGCCCGCCTTGTGCGGCGGAATCGCCGCCGGCAGAAACCAGACCTCATCGAGTTCCAACTGTTCGCGCGCCTGTTCGGCGATCAATAAATGACCGAGATGTGGCGGGTCGAACGTGCCTCCCATCAGGCCGATGCGGCTCATGGGAGTTTGATTTGGCGATTTTCTTTCTCAGTCGCCTGTTTGTACAAGACGATGACTTTTCCGATGACTTGAACGACTTCGGCTTTCGTGCCTTCAGCCAATTCTCCGGCTACGTCTTTCGGCGTATCGGTACAGTTTTGAAGCACTTGAACTTTCAAGAGCTCACGTTTTTCGAGCGCGTCGCTGATGTCTTTGCACATCGCTTCACTCACTCCATTTTTTCCGACTTGATAAATCGGCGAGAGGTGGTGTGCCTCGGCACGTAAAAAGCGTTTTTGTTTACCTGATAACATACTATTTATTCCTCCAATAAGCGTTCAATTAACTTCATTCCGACAAGTTGATCCGGTCTCACACCTGTCCAATATTCAAACGCCAAAGCGCCTTGTCCGACGAACATGGCAGTTCCGTTGACGATTTTCGCGTCTGCTTTGGCGGCTTCCTTTAAAAACGGTGTGACGAGTGGACGATATATGATATCACAAACGACGGTGTTTTGTCGTAAACCTTTTAACGATCGTGGTGAATCGACGCCGTCCATGCCGACCGATGTCGTCTGGATGATGACGTCATACCTTGCGATCTCGACATCTGTGAGCGCCTGCGCCTCGATCCCGAACGCGTCCGCGAGACGCTCCGCCCGTTCCATCGTTCGATTCGTGACCGTGACGTCACGGGTCGGCAAGGCACTGATGATGCCGCGCGCTGCCCCACCCGCCCCGATGACGAGCACATGGCCCGTCCAATCGGTCCAGCGGTCGAGCGCGGCGACGAGGCCAGCACCGTCCGTGTTCGTCCCAATCAGCTTCCCGTCCCGCTTATACACCGTGTTGACGGCACCAGCGGCTTCGGCCGCCACATCGAGTGTATCAAGGTACGGGATGACAGCCTCTTTATACGGGATTGTGACGTTGAATCCGTCCCAGACACCGTCACGCATCTGTTGAAACAAGTCCTCGATTTCGTCCGGGGTGACGTCGAGCGCCTCATAGCGCCCGAAAAGCCCAGACGCTCTCAGCCACTGCTCGTGCAGGACGGGAGAGAGCGAATGAGCAATCGGGTGACCGATGACGGCCAGTCTCATACGAGCGCCTCACGCAATGTGACGGCAACTCCTTTTGGTGCCCACGCGGCGATGCGTCCACCTTTTCCGTGAATCGCAACCCAACCGAGTCCGCTGAAGACGATGTCTGTCTTGACGCCGTCACGGAGACTGAACTCGTGACGCACGAGCGGAGGCAATAGTTGCAACGTTTTCTCGTTCGGCGGATTGAGCATCTTACCGATATGGTTTTCGTATAGTTCATCTGCTTTGTCGAGCTTGGTCCGGTGTGTCTTCAACTCGTTCGACATGTAGACAACGAACGAGCGCTTGTTGCCTTCCATGTAGTCGAGACGGGCGAGTCCACCGAAGAAGAGTGTCTGCTGCGGGTTCAATTGGAACACGTGCGGCTTAATCTCTTTTTTCGGGGTGATCGTCTTCAAATCTTTCGCATCGACATAATGCGCCATTTGATGACGGTTGATAATCCCCGGCGTATCGTACAGGTTCGCATCATCGTCGAGCGGGACGTCAATCAAATCGAGCGTCGTTCCCGGGAAATGACTGACCGTGATGATGGCCTCGTCTTCTGCTCCGAAACGCTTGATGATTTGGTTGATGAGCGTCGACTTCCCGACGTTCGTACAACCGACGACATAGACATCCTTGCCTTTACGATAGTACTCAATCTTCTCTGCGAGCTCGTCGATGCCGTGCCCTTTTTTGGCACTGATCAAGTGCACATCGACCGGGTTCAAGCCGAGTTCTTTCGCTTCAGACTTCATCCAGTTGGCCATCCGGTTCGGGTTGACCGACTTCGGTAACAAGTCGACTTTGTTCCCGACCAAGAGGACGGGGTTCGTGCCGACTGAGCGTTGTAGCCCTGGCAACCAGCTGCCATTGAAGTCGAAAATATCGACGATTTTAATGACGAGCGCTTCTTTGGAGCTGATGCCGTTCAAGATGCGCAAGAAGTCGTCATCTGTCAATTCGACGTCTTGAATTTGATTGTAGTGCTTCAATTTGAAGCAACGTTGGCAAATGACGATCTCGCGATCGAGTGCCGATTTTGGTGCATAACCGGCACCGGTTGGGTCTTCCGTTTGAATAGCGACACCGCAACCGGCGCAATAACGTGTTGTTTCTTCCATAATGTTGTCTGCTGTCATTTAAGTTGCCTCTTCTTCATTCACTGTAGCGCCTCGCCGCTACTCCTGAAGCGTTAATTCCGACGCCTTACGCGCCGTACATGGACAGCCTCCTTCTTCCTGTGCGTTCGAGGTCCTTATTCATCTTTTTTATGTGAATCTTCGGAACGTGAGTGCATCGCTTCACCGATTTTCTCAGCGACGGCCACTTTGGCGCGCTTTGCATCGACGGCGAGTTCCTCAACTTTTTTCGTGATCAACACGTACTTTCCGCGACGTTTCATATGGGCGAACACGACTTTTTCAAGCATGCGATTGAACTTCGTGACGAGTCCGTCCGTCTTGACGACCGGTTGCACGTGGATGACGTGAATCCCGGCCATGTTGGCACCGAGTACGTCCGTGAACAATTGATCGCCTAAGAAGATGGCTTCTTTCGTCGAATAGCCATATTTTGCGAGCGCCTGTTTGAATCCAGACGGTAACGGCTTTTTCGCACGTGCCACATAGTGAAGGCCGAGCGGTTCCGTGAACGTACGTACGCGGTTCTCGTTGTTATTCGAGACGACGATGACATCGAGGCCGTGTGACTTCACTTTTTCAAGCCATAGCAAAAGAAGCTCTGGTGCGTGCGGGACGTCCCAGGCCACGAGTGTATTATCAAGGTCCGTCAAAATTACACGTACCCCACGGTCTTTCAATTCTTCAAGGTCGATGTCAAATACTGACGCGACGAACTGTTTCGGATAAAGTCGATTAAACACGGTTAAATTCCTCCAATTAGCTAAAGCGATTCAACTACTATACATGTAGTGATATCCCTTCTATGGTAAACGAAAACCGACCAAACGACTAGTGTATCGTTCGGTCGGCCTGAAAAAGTTTTAAAAATCAACCGTTTTGCATCGTCCCGATGACTTCTCCGAGTCGAACCGGGCCGATTTTGGCTGGGTCGATGGTGACGCGGCCTTTCTCAAAACAAAGGATGACGGTCGAGCCGAATGAGAAGTAACCGACCTCGTCGCCTTTGCCCGCGTGGTCGCCTTCAAGCGTCCATTCGATCGTATTGACGTTCAACGCCCCGACCATGATGTGCTCGTATACTCCAACGGCCGTCTCGAAGCGTGTGACGCGACGATAGTTGCGTGAGAGCGGACGAACCGTCTCCGTCAACCCGATGTCATTCACCGGTGCCGAACGGTCACCGAGTTCATAATGACTGAGCACCCGCCCGGCGAGCGGGACGTGGACGCGGTGATAGTCACGCGGGCTCAAATAAAGGACACAGACCGTACCGCCGGCGTAACGTCTTGCTTCTTGTTGCGATCCGAGCAGTTCGGCGAGCGTGTACGACTGACCCTTGACCTCGAAGCGGCTGTCGTCCGTAATATCGGCCACGATGGATAGTTTGCCGTCGCATGGTGAGACGACCGAGTTCGGGTTGGCGTCAATCGGCCGGACCCCGTCTTTCAAATGACGTGTGAAAAAGGCGTGCAGGCTCGGATAAGCCTCGATCGGTTCCGCCGCTTCATCAACGTTGATTTGATACGTTTTCGCAAACGACGGGATGAAGGCCCGGCTCGCTGACGATTCAGCGAAGGCACGGAGTCGCTTGGCAATGACCGGGGTCGCGTTCAATTCAAACAAAGTCTGATATAAGCGGCTTTTGATCACTGTGTGCCCTCCTCGTTTTTAAAGAACGTTTCATACTGTTGCTCAGAGACCGCTCCTTCAACACGTCCGACTTCTTTTCCATCTTGGAAACGAATCATCGTCGGTGTCCCGTTGATGCCATAAGTCGTCCAGACGTTGTGGTCGGCCAAGTTGATGGAGACGGCGTCATTCTCTTCGATGAGTGGCTCGACGTATGGTTTGACTTGCTCACAGTATTCGCAACCTGTCTGCCAGAAGTAGACGACGACTTCCTCTTCTTCTGAAATCTTCGTCTCGAGCTCGTCAGGTGTGACGGCGTTGACGCCCGTCTCCTCGTTCGCGTTGTTCAAGAAGAACAACAAGCCGAGACCGATGACGATGATGACTCCGATGATGGCGAACGTGATGAAGTTCGCCCGTTTGGCATTGTTTTTCATATTCGATTCCTCCTAATAATATAAAAAGAACTGACTCGGATATGAGCCAGCTTGGTTGTAGACGTCTTACTTCTCTTGTGCGACGTCGCTAATCCCCATATCTTGGTTAAGCGTGTCCAAGAGTACAATAAAGATCGTGATGACGACGCCAAAGAATGTCGCGAGCATCGCGTTGAACGTCACGCCATCGACAGCAGAAATGATAAAGATTGCTGTATTCGAAAGCAAGATCGCCCAGAACAATGTGACTAAGTAACGCATCGATAGTCCCCTCCATCTCACAGATGATTCATGAAAAATTCATACGTCCTTAGTATAGCATTGTTACCGTAAAATGTGCGACCTCGATTGTATATTCTTTCCGTCGAAACGGGAAATATGGTACGGTTTGAGAAATAAGCAACTCGTAGAAAAGAGGAAACCCTATGTCACGTTATTTAATCGCAGTCGATTTGGATGGAACGTTGTTACGCGATGACAAGACGATCAGTGAACGCAACGTGCGTGCGCTTCAAGCAGCACGTGAGGCGGGTCATGAAGTGATGATCGCGACCGGTCGCCCACAACGCCATTCGATCATGTATTACGAAGAGCTCGGCTTGACGACACCGCTCATCAACTTCAACGGCGCGCTCGTCCATCACCCGAAAGATCCGTCATACGCAGTGACGCACCGGCCGATTCCGCTCAAGACGGCGCACGAGATTATCGAGGAAGTATCGGAAACGAAAGCGCACAACATCGTCGTCGAAGTGACCGACCACGTCTATTTCCATAAAGATCCGCAAGAGTTTTACAGCCCATACGCCGAGCGCGCGCTCAGCGTCACGTCGGGCAACTTGCTCAAGCACTTGCAGGAAGAACCGACATCGCTCCTCATCCACGCGACGAAAGAGCACGTCGACAACGTCCGCGCTCGTTTGAATAAAGTCCACGCCGAGGCTGTCTTGAACCGCCAATGGCGCATGCCGGAGCACATGATCGAGGTCATGAGCCAGAACACGTCGAAAGCGCTCGGGTTGCGCGAAGTATCGAAACATCTCGGTATCAACCGCAAAAACATCATCGCGTTCGGCGACGAGGAAAACGACCTCGAGATGCTCGACTACGTCGGCACCGGCGTCGCGATGGGCAACGCCATCAGCCAGTTGAAAGCCGTCGCGGATGAAGTGACCGCTTCAAATATGGAAGACGGCATCGCCATCTACCTCGAAGAAAAACTTGGCATCAAAGCATAATCCACACACCGACTGTTCATGCAGTCGGTGTTTTTTGCGTTCGATTCTAACCATGGTCAAATAAAGCGCCACAAATAGTCGTCAAAAATCTTGGTCATCACTTTCGGGGTGTTCGCGATGTACACGTTGATTTGTTCCATGTTCGATTCATACGGATCCGCGTCACATTCATCCGTCGGGAAGTCTGAGATTCCTTTGATGACGATGCATTCGACGTCATTTTTCTTGCAGATATACGCGATGGCGCCTGCTTCCGTATCCGCGATGGTGATGTCGTGTCCTTTCAGTTCCAGGTAGTCGTTCCACATCACGACCGCTCGATCGGCCGTCGCAATGGTACCCGTCAAAAAATCGTCCCCGTAGTTCGCTAGTTCAATGTCGACGATGAACGATTGCTTGATCAGCGGCTCTACTTCTTTGACCGTGCAATCGTATTGAACAGCGCGATGAGGGATGAGGATATCCAACTGGTTGAACGTATCGTCGATTCCGGCGCACGTGCCAGCCACAATCACTTTCATTAAATTGAAGCGAGACATCATATATTGATTGGCACCGACCCCGTTCGCTTTCCGCACACCGGTGCTGTAGAAAACGAGTTCGACATCATCAAGCGTCCTCTTGAAATACTCGCCATACGGGTAACTGAACCGCTCATCCACGCTAACGTCATAATACTCCAATGTCGCTTCATACTCCCATTTCGTCGCAATACTGACTCCAATCATCACACGTCCCCCTCACACTCGTTTTATCTCTACCTATACAATGACCCCCGCTGAGCGTTCAGCGGGGGTTTATTTTAGCGTCGGAACGCACCTTCGACATCTTCAGTCGGGACCATATTGATGAAGACGCTTGGATCGGCGTCTTTACAGATGCGTGTGATTTCACGCACTTCGTGTCGTTGAGCGACCATCATGAGCGTCGCTTTCTCGACTTTCGAGTATGTGCCGATCGCCGGCATGAGCGTGATGCCGCGGAAGACGTGCTGGTGCAACTCCTTCGTCACTTCGTCCGGATGACTCGTGACGATGAAGAGCGTCTGGCGCTGCGTATTCGTATAAATCTCATCGATGACTTTCGACGTCACATATAAGAAGACGATCGTATAAAGCGCGGTCTGCCAACCGAACAACGCACCGGCCCAAAGCGCGATCATCATGTTCATGAGGAACAGATAGACGCCGACCGAGTTGTTCGTGAACTTCGCTAAGATCAGGGCGACGATATCGAATCCGCCGGTCGAGGCACCGAAACGAATCGTAATCCCCGAACCGATGGCGAGCAAAACCCCACCGAACACAGCGTTCAAAAGCGGGTCGTCCGAAATGATTGACGACTGCGGAAGCACGCGAATGAACACGGTGACTGCCGCGACGCTGATCAATGTATGAATCATCATGTTCTTGCCGAGCATGAAATAACTGACGATCAACAGCGGTACGTTCAAGACGAAGAACCAAATCCCTTCCCCGAGCTCAAACGGTGTCCCCGCGAACAGTTGCGTAAAAATTTGGGCGAGCCCCGTAAATCCGGTCGAGTATACCCCCGCCGGGATTAAAAATAATGTCATGGATAATGCAACGAACACTCCCCCGATAATCGAAACGATTCCGATGCGAGCGTGTTCTTTAACGGCTTCCGTCAAGTTTTGTCTCCCCTTTCAAAAATGGCTAAGAATCAAGATAACATAGTTTTCTAGTGCTGCCTACCATAAAAATAATGGGATGTGTCCACGCTCTTCATAAAAAAACAAGCCGGCCGAGGCCGACTTGTTGAGCTGATGCGTTTGGTCACGCTTTCACCGTCTCGATTGTCACGGCATCGTTTGCCGGGACCGTGACGATGTTTCCGTATACGCGGATGGACACGTCCGTGCCACCTGTCTGTTTGATCGTCACTTGTTCACGCGTCGACGTGACCGTCAAATGATGACCGCGCCAGAGCATGTTGAACGAGTACCCGTTCCAGCCCTTAGGAATCATCGGGCTGAATGTGAGCTCCGACTCAAGGGCGCGCATTCCTGCGAAACCGTGAACGATCGACATCCATGAGCCGACCATCGACGTGATGTGAAGCCCGTCTTCCGTATCGTTGTTATAGTTATCGAGATCGAGTCGTGCCGAACGTTGGTACAACTCGACCGCCTTGTCTTCATAGCCGACTTCGGCTGCGATAATCGAGTAGACGCAAGGCGACAAGCTCGACTCATGGACCGTACGCGGCTCATAGAAGTCGAAGTTGGCCCGCTTCTGTTCGACCGTGAAGCGATCGCTGAACGTATACAGTCCTTGTAGCACATCCGCCTGCTTGATGAAGTTCGAGCGGAGGATACGGTCCCACGACCAGTTTTGGTTGAGCGGCAAATGTTTCGGATCGAGGTCTTTCACCAAAATCTGTTCTTTATCCATGAAGCCGTCCTGTTGCATGAACACGTCTGGGACGAGGTCATCTTTCGGGTAGTACATCTTCGTTTGGATATCGTTCCACTTCGCGAGTTCTTCGTCTGAAAGACCGAGCGTCGCGACAAGTTCTTCAAGGCGCGCCGGCTCTGCTTCTTTCAAATAGTTGTACACTTCTTGCGTGTACTCGAGCGTCCAAGCGGCAATCAAGTTCGTATACCAGTTGTTGTTGACGTTGTTGTCGTATTCGTTCGGACCTGTGACGCCTAGAATCATATACACATCTTTGTGCGGGACAAAGTTGACGCGGCTCGCCCAGTAACGCGAGATCTCGACCAATACTTCAAGTCCGTATTGACCTAGGTATGACTTGTCGCCCGTGAAGTTCGTATAGTTGAAGATGGCGTGGGCGATCGCACCGTTCCGGTGAATCTCTTCATGCGTGATTTCCCACTCGTTGTGGCACTCTTCCCCGTTCATCGTCACCATCGGATAGAGGGCGCCTTCCATGCCGACGTTCTTGACCGAGTTCTCTTTTGCTTGCGGCAATTGGTTGTGACGATATTTGAGCAAGTTCCACGATACTTCCGGTTTCGTCGTCGCCAAGTAGAAGTGGAGGCAATACGCTTCCGTGTCCCAGTATGTGGCGCCGCCGTATTTCTCGCCGGTGAACCCTTTCGGTCCGATGTTGAGGCGCGAGTCCTCGCCCGTATACGTCTGATACATGTTGAAAATGTTGAAGCGGATACCTTGCTGCGCTTCAGCGTCGCCGTCGATGCGGACGTCCGCGTCTTCCCAACGAGCGAGCCATGCTTCCGTCTGCTCGGCGAGAAGCGTTTCGAAGCCTTTTTCGAACGCCATCTCGACACGTTGCATCCCTTCCGATTGTAACGCCTCGACTTCATAATCACGGTTCGTGACGACCGAGACGTACTTGTACGCCGTCGCCGTCTCACCAGCTGGTGCCGTGACCGTGAACTTGTTGGCGACGTAAAGGTCCGTCGCTTCGAGCACTTCGCAACGTGCCCCCTCGACGTCAGCAATCATCGATGCCGTGACGTGCCAGTCGAGCTTCTTCGTTTTCGTTGTCACGAAACCGAAACGCTCTTCGACGCCGTGTTCGACCGGCAACCAGAACTTCTCATCGTAGTTCGAGTCTTCGTTGACGACATCGCCGTCCAAGAAAGGTGTGAATTCGACTTTCGCTTCGTAGTTGACCGGAGTGACGTTGTAACGGATCGCCAAAATCTCTTTGTCGACGATTGAGAAGAACCGGACGACTTCGACGTTCGTCTCTTCCGTCCCGTTCACGAGCGTGAACGTCCGCGTCAAGACACCGCGCTGCATATCAAGTTCACGCGTAAAGTCTTTCACTTCCCACTTCGCCAAGTCGACCGGCGTCCCGTTGATGGCGACACGAAGCCCAACGACGTTCGTCGCGTTCAATACTTTTGCGAAGTATTCCGGATAACCGTTCTTCCACCAACCGACACGTGTCTTATCTGGGTAATAAACACCGGCCACGTAAAAACCTTGATGTGTATCGTTTGAATACTCTTCTTCAAAGTTGCCACGCATCCCCATATGTCCATTCCCGAGCGAGGTAATTGATTCCGCCAGGCGATTTTCTTCCGGATGTAGGCCTTTTTCCGTTACTTTCCATTCGTCGACTGCAAACAATCGTTTCATCTGTCTGCCACTCCTTTTTCTCTACAAGGCTACTCGTCATTAGACAATCGAATCATGCAACCGCTTGTCTATGAAAGCGCTGTATTTCAATCTCACCTCTCATTTTACACGACTTGCACGAGAATGCAATCGTTTGCATAAACTTTTTTCTTACTTTTTGGAACAAACAAAAAACCTACCACCTTTTCAAGAAGGCAGTAGTTGCTCTAGTCACTTGTCTTGGTCGCGCCCGAACGCTGCGTTCGCTTCGTGCCCTTCGAACGCCGGGTTGTTTCCGTCATTGAACCCCGTGTCCGGTTCATCGAGAATCAAGGCGTAGCCTCCGTTTAAAATATCGCCATACGCGCGGTTGACGTCGTCGTCAGCGAGACCGAGGTCGAGCAACGCCCGCTTCACTTCCTGTTCGCCTTCGGCCACACCCGCGAACTTTTGCATCCAGTTCGCGCTCGCTGCTTCCACTTTTGCGTCGGTGTTCCGTTTGACGAGCGAGACGTCATCTTTGTCTCTCGCGACGACATATAAGTCGCTCTCCTCATAGCCTTCCTCGATCAGTTGATCGATTTTGGCGACGAGGGCCGCTTCGTCTTGGTATGTGTCTACAAATCGACGTTTGCTCATCGTGTCTCATCCTTTCGGGTTGTCTGGTCATGAATCGTGACGTCGGCCTGGCCGACCTCGGTCACTTCAATTTCTTCTTTACGGAGCGTCTCCGTCATGGTTTTCACGTCTTCGGTCACTTGTTTCCGGACGATAATCTCTTCGACGACGACAGGACGTTTGACGATGAACGCCCGTTCCTCGATGACTTGAATCCGGAGATGGTCCCCTTCGTCAATCGTGCGAATGCCGGGCTGATTAAAGTCATAGTCCTCGAGCACGTCTTCTGACCCTGGTGTCCGCTCCACATGAACCTGTTCCCTGCGGACCGGGACTTCAATCTCTTGAACTGTCTCCGCGACGTGTCGATTGATGACGACCTCGCCCGTTTGAACGGCTTGTTTCTCGACGGTCAAGCGTTCCTCGTGCAAGGCAAGCGTCTGTTCTTCCGTCTCCGGTTCTGATTTCATTTTCGGGCGGCCGGCCTCAAGCGATTGGTCGCCACGGTCGGCATCGACGTACAAGAAGAGTCGTCCCTGCTCGACTTCCTGAGCGAAGCGATCCTGTTGCTCCTTCGTGAGCCGCATGCTACCAAGCCAGCGTTCAATCGGTCGCTCGCTCGATGTGACGAGTGAGGCGACCGTACCCGGTTCGTCGGTGACGAGCACATATAACTTCGACTGGCGTCGGACCGCGTCCGCGGCGTCGGCTCGTTTGACGAGGACGTACATGTCCTCTTCGGCGTATCCTTCTCGTTTCAAATCGACCGTTCGATTGAGCAGCGCCTCCGGCTGGTCAAATACTTCAGAGATAATCGCATGTTTCATGGCATTGATTCCTCCTATGGTTACTTGGCGAAAAAAAGGATGGTCCCTCAGAGAGAGCCATCCTTGTCGAGGTACTTGGTCAATCGATTACAGGCGGTCACGCTCGTCGCGACGTTTGCGATCGAGATCATGATCGCGATGGCGAAGGTCGTCTTCCCCTTCGATATGCGCTTCTTCTTTACGCAACGTCTCACGTACCGTTTCCGTATCTTTGACTTTCTCTTTGCCGACGATGATTTCTTCGGCAACGACATCTTTCTTCGTCACATCGACACGTTCTTCCGTGACCGGTACGCGAATCTCATCGCGGTCAGTCGTCGCATCGAACGAATGCCCTGTCGCTTCACGGTCCCCATCGACACGGCGACGTTCGACATACACTTCATCGTGCTCGACTTCGACATCGACGCGTTCTTCGCGTTCGACCACATCTTTCTCGACGCGAACTTCACCAGTCTGCACACGTTCCTTGTTCACAAGGAGACGCTCTTCGTGCAACTCGAGTTTCTGTTCGTCCGTCAAGTCCGTACGGTTACGGATGTCCTCATCCATATCGTTGAAGCGGTTCGAGTTGACGCCTGCACCTGTTGCACCGATGCCGGCACCGGTTACGCCAGTCCCTGTTCCGAAGTCACGCGCGGTCATATTGCCCGCTTCGTTACCTTCTGATCCGTAACCAGCTGATGTGCGGCCGCCTTCGAACGTATCGTTACGTCCGTCGTCAAACACGCCGTCATTCTTGTCGAGCAAGAGGACCATGCCGCCGTTTTCGATATCTTGGTGATGACGCGCCGTCTCTTCTTCTGAGAAGCCGAGTTTATCGAACGTGTGACGTACTTCGTCTCCGCCGTCTGCTACTCCGAAGAAACGATCGAGCCATGACGCTTTCGTTTCTTTTACTTCTGCATCCGTTTCGCCGCGAACCATCGAAAGGTTCGACTTATCTTTCACAACGACGTACAGATCGTCTTCGCGATGCCCTTGGGCGCGAAGCTCATCAATTTTTGACACAAGCTCTGACTCCTGATAGTAAGTGCCTACATAACGTTTGTTATCCATGATTGTATCTCCCTTTCAAATTCTTTATTTTTTTGGTTATTGGCTGGGCGGATTCGTAATGATCTGCCATTCGGCCGGTAATGTAGATGTTCCCTTGCAACTCCGTTTCATGCATTTCTTTCACGATTGTAATCTGTTTGTAACAATATGACTTTTGACCGATTGATTTTTTTATTGATTCATTAAAAACCTCGACTAAAATGTCGAGGTTTAAATAAAAATATACAAATCTTCTATTTGAGCAGATATAGAAGTAGACGAAGTCAGATCAATATCTTCACTTTTAATCACGTTATATATAATTCTTTCGAGATAGATTATAGACATGGCATCTTTAAAATCCAACCCTGCATGAACGACACTAGATCTCTTGTCGTACAACTCTCTAAATTCGATAAATATTTCTTTTTTGGTGCGATTAGAAAATTCTTTATCCCCATAGAGAAGATTCGCCGCATAAAGAGACAGTCTAAAGCGGAGCTCGGTTCTCTGTCTGCTCCCAAACATTTGTTCGATTCCAATTACAGAGTCAAGCAAACCTTCTGTACCGTTGTTATCCATTATCGCCTTAGTTCTTCTAAAAAAAGCTCCTTCTAGTCGCCTCCGGTTATCCTTATGGCTCGTCATGTATACTTTATCAAAGTCTTTTTTTATCTCTTCTAAATTTAAATTAGTGACTGAGAGACAATCAGAATTAAAAAATGGCCTGAATCCACTGTAGGACAAGTCGATTAACTGAAATGATTTACCTCTAATTCGATTCCAATACATTTTGGGTCTACTATGAGTATTTAGTAGGTATCCTTCTATTTTAAAGAATGCGTTCTCAACGCTGATGTTGTTGAAATCTTGATTCAGTGAAATCAAATTGATTAATGTATTTATTTTTGAGAAGTATGCTTTATAGAGCTCCCCAACTAAAGTATTTACATTGCTAAGATTAAATTTATCAATGACAATATCGTCCTCTATTTCTATTGCTGCACTTGTCTTTTGTTGAAAGGCTGTATTCATGGTGTCTTGGTTAAGATTAGAGAACATGCTAACACTTTCATATAATCGAGTTCTCTGTTCTTCCTCAGTCAACCTTCTAATCTTTACATTTTGATCAAAAATTAGTTCTGAGGAATCTATTGGGAATTTCTTTTTATAAAATACACCTACGAGAGGAACTATTATAGAGACCTTCACTCGTTTTGCAATAAAAAAGTTCAAGTATTTATCTAAATATCTAACTAACGATTTTTCGTCTATCTCTTGCAATCGAAAGACCAGATATCCCCCAACATTGTTTACGTGTTCTTGAATACATGAGGTTAACACACTAAATAAGTAATACAAAACGGATTCAGTATCTTTTCTTTGTAAATCTATATGTGCCGAAATAAAACTTGTGAAATAGTCTAGTGCAAGAGAATTCCTTATTTTGTCGATAATTACATCTCTAAAAAAGACATGATCTTCATATTCAATCCAATCCACTACTGCCGAAATGGGTGGACATAAGTCCGTTTCTTTTTTCACCATATCTATCGTCGGTATGCCTTGGTTGTCAAAGTATATCGTCTTCTTTTGAAATACATTCTCGTAATCTAGTTTGGCCAATGCTTCTTTGAGCAGATTCGCAATATCAATCAACTCTTCTTGCAAATAATCCAATCCCATGGTCATCATATGAAACCACCTCCTTTCTAAATTATACCAAAAAAAAACGGATAGTGATTCAGAGTTAGGTGAGCTCATGAATCTTCGAAAATTCATCACTTCGTTGTAAATATTAGTTTTCTCCTTATTGGAAGTCTTGAACAAAATTGTTCATCGAATTGTCTGAATAAGCTTGGATCCACAGTAAAGAGTTTTGTCTGTGCCTTCAAAAACTTCTTCGAATCCAGTCAACTTGTCTCCGAGATATTTAGTACGGTTCTCGGGTTAACAAAGAATAATACTCTAGATTTCTTACAATGTCTATTTCCCAAACTCAATCGAAATCTCACAATTTTATTTCCGATGTCGATTCCTTTCTTCTCAAACTTGACAAACTTGTTTAGTACCATGTTTTTCAGCTATGGGAGCAACGTGTTTAAAAGAATTTATGCATCACTTATTTTATAATTCTATGGATTAAAGGTATTTGAATCGTACACAAAAAACCTTCCGCTTATGACGGAAGGTTTGCACTCATTCAACGATTTCAGTTTTCTTTTTCTGACCACATGACTGACGAACGACCAAATAATGCGGAACGATGACGCGTTTCCCGTAAGGTGGCGCGCTGTCTCCAATCTGTTCAATCAGACAGTTTGTTGCCTCGAAACCGAGGCCGAAGATGTTGATTTCGACCGAAGTGAGCGGCGGATTCGAATGTTCGGCGATGAAGACGTTGTTGAAACTGACGACGGCGACGTCCTCAGGTATCTTAAGCCCCATCTCACTGAGCGTGCTGATGACGCCGAGCGCCATCATATCGTCACTGACGACGACGGCTGTCGGTGGTTCCTCTAACTGGAGCAACTCCCGCACGGCTTTGGCCCCGCCCTTCGTCATGAACTCGGCACGAGCGATATAGTCTTCCCGAACCGGGATGCCCGCCTCCATCAACGCTGTCGCGTACCCGTTGCGACGATCTTGTGTGACGGCGAGTTTATCGGATCCCCCGATAAAGGCGATGCAACGATGGCCGAGGTTGTATAAGTGTTTCGTCACTTCACGCCCGGCCAAATAGTTGTCCGTGTCGACGTACGTAATCGACGAGGCATCTCCAAACGGCTTCCCGACGACGACGAACGGGAATTTTGTCTGACGTAAATATTGAACGACTTTGTCGTCTTCACGTGAGTACAAGACGATGACGCCGTCAACGCGACGGCCTTGGACCATCTCGATGACCCCCGACAAGACCTCTTCTTCGGTCACGCCCGTCGTCATGTAAAGCGAGTAACCGTTTTGGTGGGCTTTCGTACTGATTCCACGCAATACTTCAGGGAAGAATGGATTTTGAAGCGTTTTCGTCGCTGCGCTCGGCATGACGAGACCAATCGACTGTGTCGAGCGGTTGGCGAGACTTCGCGCGTGAATGTTCGGATGGTACCCGAGTTCTTCCATCGAACTGCGTACACGCTCTTTCGTTTTCTGACTGATACGTGGACTATTGGCGATGACGCGAGACACGGTCGACGGTGCGACATTGGCGTGTTTGGCGACATCTTTAATCGTGATTTGCATGATGCTCCCCCTTGCTTCCGTTAATTCATAGTTCCCTATCACAGGGTATCGTCAGCTCGCGCTCTTGCGACGCTTCCACATGACCAATCCAGTCAAGAAAATCGGGATGGCGATGACAAGTAGACCGATCGTCCACATGTTCACTTCCGATTCTTCGACGATGTAGGCGTTCGCGCTTTCTCCTGCGAGCTTGATGGTGAACGTGCCACGTTTGTCGGTGACAAGTTGTGAGAACAAGAGACCACGAAGGCGTGTATCTTCTCCGACTTCGCTTACCTCGAATTCAATCTCTCGGTCCTCGGCGTTCATATTGATAGCGTACAAAGCGACATCGTCGCCGTCACGACGCTCGAACACGGCCATGCCGTCTTTCGAGGCGATCATGCGTTGTTCGCCGGTCGCGAAGACGGGATATTCCTCTCGCATCCGGTTCATCATCGTGACGTATTCATGGAGCTCTTCATTTCCAGGGAAATCGATCATGGCCCGGTTCGCCGGATCGGCTCCGCCCTTTTGTGCGTTCTCCGTCCCTTGGAAGACGATCGGCATGCCTGGAGACGCATAAAGGGCGAACAATCCGAGGCGTAGGCGACGCTCGGCCGACTCGGCCCCGCCGAGTTCCGCGACGTGCATGAATCGTTCTACGTCGTGGTTATCGAGGAACGTCGCCATTTGGTTCGGGTCGTTGAAGAACGTCTCGGCGTAGCTGGCGGCCACGTCGATTTCGTCTACACTCGCCGACTTTTGCGTCATCGTCTTCGAGACGCGGTCGTAAAACGTGAAGTTCGTGATGCTGTTGAAGCCTAGGTCATCATATTCCGCGACGTACTGTGGATCTGGGTCGAACACTTCGGCCAACAGATAAAAGTCGGGGTCGACGGCCCGGACCGCTTTAACGAAGTCTTCCCAAAACGGTTTGTCGACGTGACGTACCGTATCGAGACGATAGCCGTCAATGCCGGTCTCTTCAATCCAATACGTGGCCGCCTCGAGTAAGTAGTCTTTCACTTCCGGATCTTCCGTTTTGAAGTCCGGCAAGTCGAACAGCCAGTGCGTCTCGACTTGTTCTTGATCGTTCCAAAGCACGATCGGCAACTCGTCATGGAACCAGTCCGGTCGTTCTTCGACCCATGGATGTTTCGGACCGACGTGGTTGACGACGAAGTCGAGGATGACTTTCATGTCCCGTTTATGGGCCTCGTCAACGAGTTCTTGCAAATCTTCTTTCGTCCCAAATTGGGGATCGATGTTATAAAAGTCTTTAATCCAATATCCGTGATAGCCGTCCGGCATGTTTTCAAACACCGGTGTCAGCCAGACCGACGTGAACCCGAGCGACTCGATATAATCGAGCTTTTCAATCACGCCGCGGATATCGCCCCCGTGAAAGGCTTTCGGGTCATCTTTGTCGACCTGCGCGTTGTTGTCCGGATTCCCGTCAACAAACCGGTCGACCATGATAAAGTACATGCGTTCCTGTTCCCATGATGCTGCTTCTTTCGCTCCGACGATTGTTGGAAACAAAAGAAGCGACAGAAGAACGAGCACGACGCCTCGCCTCATATCGCTTCCCCCTTAAGTGAGTATTATCCTTTCGTACCACCGGCAGTGAGACCCGAGACGAAGTAGCGTTGGAACATGAAGAACAAGAGGACGATTGGGAGGGCCGAAAGGACGGCGCCTGCCGCGAACAACGTGAAGTTGTTGTCGAACTGTCGAGAGATCATGTTGTAAAGACCAACCGCGAGCGTCTGTTTCTCTGGTGAACGAAGGACGAGCGATGCCAAGATGAAGTCGTTGAACGGGCCCATGAAGTTGAACAAGGCGATCGTTGCGACGATTGGCTTCGCGAGCGGCAAAATGATTTGCCAGAAGATACGAAGGTGACCGGCACCATCCATCCGAGCAGCTTCATCGAGCTCTTTCGGAATCGTATCGAAATAACCTTTTGCCAAGTACGTGTTCATCGGGATTGCGCCTCCGGCATACAGCAAAATAAGGGCTGTGTGCGTATCAAGAAGGTTGAGCATGTTCAAGAGCACGTAGATGGCGATGATGGCAACGAATTGCGGGACCATCTGTAAGACGAGGAACATGACGAGCGAGTTCTTCCGTCCCACGAAACGGTAACGCGAGAAGACATAACCTGTAATCGTTACCAAAACGACTGAGAGCAACATTGTGATGACTGCAATTTTTAATGTGTTCACATACCATAAACTATAATCCGAAATAGATAGATCGAACAAGTTTTTATAGTGAATAAATGTCGGGTTCGACGGAATGATGGTCGATGTGATCGTACGACCCGGGTTGAATGACGTCCCGACCACCCAAAGCATTGGATAGAGAATGATGATCGACGCAAGCGTCAAGATGACATAAGAGAACGCCAAATTGATTCGTTTTTGTTTTTTCATATCAGATCATATCCTCGTCTTTGAAAGATTTTGTCCGACGGAACTGGATGACGGCAAGTGTCATGATGAAGAATGACAAGATGAGCGTAATCGCAGCCGCAAGTCCGTATTGCGGGTTGGCTCCGAGCGACAATTTGTAAATCCATGAAATCAAGATATCGGTACCACCGGCAGTTTGGCCCGGAACAGCCGGTCCACCACCGTTAAAGAGATAGATGATGTTGAAGTTGTTGAAGTTGAACGTGAACTGCGTGATGAGAATCGGTGCTGTTGCGAACAAGAGCATCGGTAATGTGATTAAACGGAACTTATCAAAGATGGTCGCACCGTCAATCGTCGCCGCTTCATATAAGTCACCCGGGATGGATTGAAGCACACCAGTCATGAGCGTCATGATGAACGGGAAGCCGAGCCACCATTGAATCAAGATGAGCGCACTGCGTGTCGCCGTCGGATCGGTCATCCAGTTGATTGGATCAAGTCCGAACGCCGGAAGAATCGTCGTATTGAATACCCCGAACGATTCGTTGAACATCGAACGGAAAATCAAGATCGTGATGAACGCCGGTACGGCCCATGACAAAATCAAGATTGAGCGGAACAAACGACGGAAGCGAAGACCTTCTTGGTTCAAGAGAACTGCAAGGAAGATCCCGATGGCGATGACACCGACCGTCGAAGCGACTGTCCAGACGAGCGTCCAACCAAGAACGCCGACGAACGTGTCACGGAAAATATCAATTTCAAAGATTCGTGTGAAGTTCTCAAATCCGACCCATTCCACGAGTTTCGCCGGTGGTGCGTTGTTGTAGCGATAGTTCGTGAAGGCGATCAAGAATGTGAAAATCAATGGAAGAATGACAGTGAAGACGAGCAAGATGAGCGACGGAATTAACATTAGGTATGGGAATCCGTGGTCGCGCAAGTTGCGAAGTTGCACTTGGAACGTTGCAACGTTTAGGTGCTGATCACGAATGCGACCGACTCGGTAAGCGTCACGAATGTTCCAGACGTAGAACGCGATTCCGAAGAAAAGTAAGATCAATGCGACAATACCTTCTACCATCAAGAAGATGGAATGGTCGTTACGAGGTCCTGCCACTTCGCCAAGCGTGATCAATCCCCAAAGGCCGCCACGGTCGCCAGGTCCAGCGCCTGCTCCTTTGAAAAAGAGATCGTAGTTTACTGCAAAATAAGACATGATGACAATAAAGAAAGCGATCGCTTTCGCTTTTTGGTTGTTATAAAATTGACCGGCTCCCGGAATGATCGAGAGTAATGCAGCGTTCCGAGCATGATTGGTCGGTTGTTTGTCCGGACGTTGATCCGGCGTTTTCGGGTTCGCAATTGAAGCCATCCTCAATTTCTCCTTTCAATTTGAGCAAATCAATCGAGCAAGCGTTTGCTCAATTCTAGAAAATGAGGGGGAACGCCAGTCGGCGTACCCCATCATTTCTTGTCCTTATTGGTTGTTCGCTTGGATTTGTTGCTCGATGACTTTAACAGCATCGTCAGCTGATTTTTGTGCATCTTGCTTGCCAGTTGCTACGAGCTGAAGTGCTTGTGCCATTGGCTCCCAAACTTGTCCCATTTCAGGAATGTTAGGCATTGGGATTGCGTTCGTCGCTTGATCGAATACCGCTTTCGCAACTTCGTTCGACGTGATTGTCTCATTCGACTCGAGTGCTGCTACTGGTGGAATCTCGTTGTACGCTTCGAACATTTTCAATGCGTTCTCTTCGTTCGTGAGTTCTGCGAGGAACATTTCAGCCCACTCTTGGTTTTCTGTGTAAGCAGAAAGTGCGTATGTCTTCACGCCCATGAACGTCTTGATTGGCTCACCGTTTGGAAGTGTCGGCAATGCAGACGCTCCAAGGTTGACGCCAGCATCTTGGTAACCAGCTACGGCCCATGGTCCGTTCATGACTGTGTGTGCTTTCTTCTCAGTGAAGAGTTGGTCCATCGCTTGGCCACCAGACTCGCCGATCAACCCTTTAGGGAAGAGGCCTTCTTGGTACCATTTGCCGATGTAGTCGAAGCCTTCAACTGCGCCTTCGTTGTTCAAACCGATGTCGGTTGGGTCGAGCGCGCCGCCGTCTTCTTTGAAGACGTAACCGCCGAAGCCAGCCACTACACCGTGAGCGAAGTAGAAGTTATCCCAAAGACCGAGGAAGCCGTACTCGCCTTTGTCTTTAAGATCTGTAGACAACTTGTACAAGTCGTCCATTGAAGTAGGAGCTTCTGATACCAAATCCTTGTTGTACATGAGGACTGGTGTTTCAACTGATTTCGGATAGCCGTAAGCTTGTCCGTCGAACATGACAGCCGATTTCGAAGCGTCTGTGAACGCTTCAAGTGCGCCTTCATCCGTAAGTGGAGCCAAGTGACCTTGGTCAGCGATCGTTCCGATTTGGTCGTGTGGTACGAGAACGATATCAGGACCTTTACCAGCTGGGCCATCAAGCGCCAACTTGTCTTTTTGATCCGTCATTTGGACTTCAACGACTTCAACTGCGACGCCGTGTTCTTCTTCAAACGCCTTCGCAACTTCTTTCGTCGTTTCCGACTTTTCAATATCTTCCCAAATTACGATTTTTTCTGGCTTGTTCTCGCTAGAAGAACCGCCTTCGTTAGTAGAACCGTTGTCCGTACCGCCACCACATGCAGCAAGTGCACCGAAAGCGAATACTGCCGTTGAAAGTCCTGCTACCATTTTTTTCATCTTCATGATGAAAAACCTCCCCAAGGAATAGTATGGTCAGATTTGCGCAATCGCACTGGCCTACTGATTTTAAACAACTCCGCTACAGAATCAGTAGGTTAGTGAAAACGTTTGCATCCTCACCTCAATTTTTATTATACAGTTGTGTAAGCGTTTTACAAGACTTTTTTTTAGGAATTTTTCCTGCTGTTGTCCCATTTATCTCTTTTTGAACTTTTTGTAGGTGTTTTTCTTATGAAACAAGGAATCGAACGATTGACAAAATGTAAACGCTTTATTACCCTTTGCTTGAGCAAACGTTTTCACAACTGATGTTTCTTTTCTGAACAGACAGTGTAAAATGGTAACAACCCTAAGAGAGAAAGGAACGATTTCATTTGATTAAAGAAGCTATCTATCATCGCGCCATGTCCCCTTTCGTGTACAAGTACGACCGAGAAACGATACATATTCGATTCCATACGAAAAGAAATGATATCCAATCTGTTGACTTAATTTGGAATGACCCATATGACTGGCATTCGGAAGACCCGGCCATGTGGAACTTCGATCCGGACAAGCCGAGCTTCTGGCGCACGTTCGAGACACCGATGGAAAAGATCGGACACGACGACCAATACGACTATTGGTTCATCGCCATCAAGCCGCCATTCCGCCGGCTCCGTTACGGCTTCCGTCTCCATGACGGCAATGAGACGGCCGTCTATACGGAAAAAGGTTGGTTCGAAGATAAGCCGCTCGATGACACGGGCTACTATTTCTGCGTCCCATTCATCAATCCGGTCGACATCTTCCATGCCCCGTCGTGGGTGAAAGATACGGTCTGGTATCAAATCTTCCCGGACCGGTTCGCGAACGGTGACTCGTCACTCGACCCGGAAGGCACGCTCCCGTGGAACAGCACCGAGCCGACAATCACGAACTTCTTCGGCGGCGACTTCCAAGGGATCATCGATCATATCGACCACATCGTCGACCTCGGCATTACCGGCATCTACTTCTGCCCGATCTTCAAGGCGACGACGAACCATAAATACGATACGCTCGATTATATGGAAATCGATCCTCAGTTCGGAACGAAGGAACAGTTCAAACAACTCGTCGATCTTCTGCACGAGAACGGGATTAAAGTCATGCTCGACGCGGTCTTCAACCACGTCGGGTACAATCACCCGTGGTTCCTCGACGTCGTCGAGAACGGACCGCAGTCGGAGTACCGGGACTGGTTCTACCTTCGTGACTTCCCGATCGAGACGACACCGAAGCCGAACTACGATACGTTCGCGTTCGAGAAGAACATGCCGAAAATCAATACGGAGCACCCGGCGCTAAAAGCTTATCTATTAGAAGTCGCGCGCTATTGGGTCGAGGAGTTCGGCATCGACGGCTGGCGTTTGGACGTCGCCAACGAAGTCGATCATGCGTTCTGGCGCGACTTCCGGAAAGCCGTGAAACAAGCGAACCCAGAAGCGTACATCCTCGGTGAGATTTGGCATGACGCGCAGCCGTGGCTTCAAGGCGATCAGTTCGATGCGGTTATGAACTACCCGTTCACGAACGCGAGCCTCAACTATTTCGCGCTCGACCGTACGTCCGCTTCCGAGTTCCGGGATGAATTAACGCGCGTCGAGATGATGAACACGACGAACGTGAACGAAGTGACGTTCAACTTGATCGATTCGCACGACACGCCGCGTGCCCTTACACGAGCGAAAGGACATAAAGGAAAGTTCAAGTTGCTCATGACGTCGATGCTCACGTACACGGGCAGCCCATGTATCTATTACGGGGATGAAATCGGTCTCGAGGGTGAACAAGACCCGGGCTGCCGTCGTTGCATGCCGTGGGATGAGACGCAGGAAGACCGGGAGCTGTTCCGCTATATCCAAAAATTGATTCGACTTCGCAAAGAGCACCCGGTGCTTGCTAACGCCGGGTCGTATCGCTTCAACCTCGTCGATAACGAGTCGAACGCACTCATCATTGAGCGTTGCACGAAAGACGAGACATATTTGATATACTTCAATAACTCAGAGACGGTATCGAAGCTGAACCCACTCTGGCATACGGGAAGCGCTTACGATTTGCTTCACGACCGCGATGTAGACTCACTTGAAGTCGAACTCGCACCGTTCAGCGCCACGATTTTGAAAATGAAATAAATTCGGTTTTGCACCCGTTTCGGCGGGTGTTTTTTTTGTTGAAAATAATTTGCTAAATCCCTTTCTTTTTCATATCAAAAGGAGTAACATGACCCTTGTGATTTTGACAACGTAAATATTTCATAGAGAGAATTGTAGAAACAAGGGAGAATACACATGCCGAACAAAAACACCGAACAGCTCAGTTTATTTAAAATATCGTGGCCGATCTTCATCGAGCTCGCGCTCCATATGGGGACCGGGATTATCGCCACGCTCATGTTGGCCCATTACTCAGATGCCGCCGCTTCTGCCGTCGGCGTCGCCAACCAAATTTTGAACGTCTTCTTAATCGTCTTCAGCGTGACGTCGGTCGGCGCGACCATCTTGATCGGTCAAGCCATCGGCGCCAATCGGATGAAGAAGAGCCGCGACTTCGCCCGTTCTGCCGTCAGCTTGAACATGTGGCTCGGCGTGATCATGGTCGCCGTCGTGTTCTTGTTCGGTGAGACGTTCCTCCGCCTGTTCGGTCTATCGGATGAGCTGTTCGACCACGGTCTCTTGTTTTTACAAATCGTCGGGTTGTCGCTCTTCACCGAGGCGCTCATCATGGCGCTCAGTTCCGTCCTCCGGAGTCACGGGATGACGAAACATGCGATGCTCGCGACGCTTCTCATCGATATCATCACGGCCATCGGAGCCATGATTGCCGTCATGGGTTGGTTCGGCCTCCCGGTGACAGGTGTCGCCGGTGTCGCCTGGGCCATCGTCATCGCCCGTTTCTCGGCGATGGTACTCTTGTTCTGGATCGTCAAGAAGCGACTCATGCTCCGCTTCCCGCTCAAAGAATTGATTAAGCCGCAACGCGATGATATCCGTGCCTTGCTCCAAATCGGGGTACCATCGGCCGGAGAGAACTTGTCGTATCAGTTCTCACAAATCATCATCACCGGTTTCATCGCCACGATGGGTGAGGCGTCCCTCGCCGCCCGCGTCTACGTCATGAACCTGTCGATGCTCGCCTTCTTGTTCACGGTCGCCGTCGCGCAAGGGACGCAGCTGTTGATTGCCCGTGACATCGGCGGGAAACGGTTTAAAGAGGCGTATACCCGCGCCGTCAAGACGTTGAAGCTCGCCATGTTCGCATCACTCGTGGCCTCACTCGGACTCGCCGTCTTCGGTAAGTCGTTGCTCGGCCTGTTCACGTCGAACCCGGACATCATCGCCGTCGGCGTACCGATTTTATGGGCGACGCTCATCCTGGAGCCAGGTCGTGCCATGAACATCGTCTTGATGGGCTCGCTCAAGTCGGTCGGCGACGTTCGCTTCCCGGTCATGATTGGAATCGCCTCGATGTGGGGCGTCGCCGTCGTCTTCAGTTATTTGTTCGGTCTCCAGATGGGGCTCGGCGTCCTCGGGATTTGGCTCGCCTTCTCACTCGACGAGTGGTTCCGCGGTTTCTTCGCCTTCCGGCGCTGGAAATACGGGACGTGGCAACAAAAAGGCTTCCAGTTCGAACCGAAGCCAACTTCATAACCAATCAAAAAGAAGCGGTCGCTGTGACCGCTTCTTTTTTTATCGATTATCGATTTAAGAATGCCTGCATCGCCTGGCGATGAACGTCCGTCTGCCCACATTTCCGTTGCCAGATAATCTCTTGCTCGAGCCCGTCCTCGAACGAATCGGCCCGGAACAACGCCTTCATGCCTTGCACCGCCGTCGGTGACTTGGCTGCGAGCGTCTCGGCGTATGTCGTCAACCGTTCCAAGTACGCCTCATCCTCGACGAGCTCCGTAACGAGACCGAACGTCTCGGCCTGTTTGGCGTCAATCGTGCTGCCGCTCCACATCCAAGCGAGCGCGAGATCTGGCCGCATCAAGCGTCGCAAATGGTACGGTCCCCCGGCGTCGGCGACGAGACCGATTTTGATGAACGCCGAACTGAACTTCGTCGACCTTGCGACGAGCCGGACGTCCGCGGCGAGCGCCAGACTGAGACCCGCCCCCGCGACGACCCCATGAATGCCGGCAATGATTGGTTTCGGACAGTCGGCAAGCGCCCGCACGAGCGGATGATACACCTCTTCTAAATACACTCCATAGTCGGCGTCACTCTCAATCGTCAAGTCCTGTCCCGATGAGAAGGCACGCCCTTGCCCGACGAGCACGATGACGTGGACGGCCTCATCCGCCACGAGCTGCTCCATCGCTTCCCTCGCCTCACGAAGCAACGTTTCATTTAATGCGTTCAATTTTTCCGGCCGGTCCCATTTCAGCCAGCCGACCCCGTTCCGCTGTTCCAGTTGAATCGTTTCCATCCTAATTTCCCCCTTCATGATAAAATGAATCACTGTTCATTTCTCTATCGTGGATTCTGTTTCCTTCTTGTCATGAAAACTTTCCGAGTTCGATTGCCCGACGCTACCACTATTTGCTATTCTTAAAAGAGTCGTTCAACGAAAGGGTGGGACTGATGCAACTGACAAACGCCGCAAGACAACTGAAACAACGGAACGTCCCGTTCACGTATCACACATATGAAGTGGACGAGTCCGACGTCTCGGCCAAGCATGTCGCCGCATCACTCGGTAAACCGCTCGACCAACTGTATAAAACGATTTGTCTCGAGAACGAGCAACGCCGATTCGCCTTCTTTTTGATTTCAGGAGAGCTCGATATCGACTTAAAAGCGGCCGCAAAAGCCTGGGGCGCCAAAAAGGCTTCGCCCGTACCGGTGAAGGAACTCGAGGCACTGACCGGGTACATCCGGGGCGGGGTCTCGCCGATCGGTGCGAAGAAACGATTCCCTGTGTTTCTTCACGACAGCGCCAAACAAAAAGACACGATTATCATCTCGGCCGGAAAACGCGGCTATCAACTCGAACTCGCTCCGGCTGACTTGCTCGGATTCACGGACGGTCGCTGGTTCACTCAATAACAAAGATGGAGGCAATACCTATGTGGAAAGAACGAATCCGCTCGTGGATTCCTAACTCATTTACGTTCGGCAACTTGTTCTGTGGCGTCTTGGCCATCGTCTATGCGGCGCGCGGCGACTTTTCGAACGCGACGTTACTGATTATCATCGCCATGATGCTCGATAGTCTCGACGGACGGCTGGCCCGTATGCTCGGAGTGGCCGGTGACTTCGGGAAAGAACTCGACTCGCTCGCCGATGTCGTCACGTTCGGGGTCGCCCCGGCGTTACTCGCCTACTACACGTTCTTTATCGATTACGGCAATTACGGCCTCTTCTTCGCCGCCCTATTCCCGCTGTTCGGCGCCTACCGCTTGGCCCGCTTCAACTTATCGGCGACGAACGTCACGGCCAGCTACTTCTCAGGCGTCCCGATCACCGCGGCCGGCGGACTGCTCGCCGTCGTGACGACGTTCGGGGACCAGATTAATGAACTGCTCACCCCAATCTTTTTCACGGGTCTCGCCCTGCTCATGGTCAGCCGCGTGCGTATCCCGAGTTTCAAAGATGTGCCGCTCCCGCGCCATTCGTTCATCATCACAGTCAGTCTCATCTACTTGACGTACATGATTTTCGCCCGGTGGAAAGAATGGCCGTCGTTCTGGTTCATCGCCGTCACATTCTACGTCTTATTCATCGCCTTCTCGTTCGTCAAGAAACGAAAACGGATGGCGAATTGATGGGTCCCTCTCGAGGGGCTCTTTTTTTGCATGCATTTATTAGACGGATGTCACAAACCTCTCTAGAATGGTAATAGAGGTGATGAAATGAAAGTGTATCCATGGATTTGGAAATGGTTTTTAGTTTGGTATGTCATCGGGGTCGTCCTCGTTGGCTTTGATTTGTTGCCGAGTTGGCTCGAATGGGCAAACCCGGTATTCTTATGGCTCGCTGGGGCCATCGGTGGTTGGGTGATCGCGGACGGCGTCCGCCACGCCCGGTGGATTGTCCCGTTCATCTTCTTCGGCTCAATCGCTGTCGAGACGCTCGGTGTCAAAACCGGGTTCCCGTTCAGCGAGTATATCTACGCCGAGGCGTTCGGTCCGACCGTGTTCGGTGTACCGGTCACAATCGGTGCAGCCTGGCTCGCCGTCATCGGCTCGAGTTTTGCCGTCGCCCGCTTGTTCTCGTTCAAGAACCGCACGCTCTGGCTCGTCCCATTCCTCGCTGTTTGGCTCGACATGGCAATCGATCCGGTCGCCGCGAACGTGAAAGGCTATTGGGAATGGGCCAATGACGGTTTGTATTATGATATCCCGACGCAAAACTTCGTCGGCTGGTTCGGACTGTCGCTCATTTTCTCTTGGTTACTCGACCGGTTTGAAGTCGAGGCGGAACCGATGTTGCTCGGGCACGGCCGTTATTTGTTCGTCATGCTTCACGCCTTGTTCGGAGTCACGGCCGTCAACGCCGGTCTCTACGGGATCGGTGTCCTCAGCCTCGTGACCGCCGCAGGTCTCATCTTGATAGAACGGAGGAGCCGTCATGATCGAAGCGAGCAAAAAGAAATGGTTCAATAACCTGTTCTCGACGTTCGTCAAAGAGCGTCAAATCCGTCCGTTTTTCCATACGATTCACGTCCGGGCCGATGACGTGCCGACACCTGGATTGTTTTTGAGCACACACAGCTCGTGGTGGGACGGGATGATTCTGCTCATGTTGAACGAATATTATTTGCGTCACGACGTCCACGTCTTGATGGATGAGGATGGACTGCGCCGCTTCCCGTTCTTCCGCCACTTAGGTGCGTTCTCCATCAAAAAAGGCAAACTATCGGACGTGCGCGCCTCGCTCGACTATGCTAATCGGCTGTTACTCGCTGGCAAGTCCGTCTGGGTGTTCCCGCAAGGACGTGAGTATCCACAGGAGCATCGCCCGCTCGAGATCGGTTCCGGTGCAACGATGCTGATTCACAATCCAGAAGTCCGGTTGTGCGCCATCTATTATACGTTCGCGTCCCACGCCGCCCCGCTCGTCTATGTGCGGTTCCGCAACCATACGGTCGTCTCTAAGACGCGACGTGACCAAAAACAAGAGCTCGCCAAAGCACTTGAGCGACTATATGACGATACGCGCGACGACGTGATCGCACAATCCGACCGCTATATCGAGCTGTTCCCTCCGAAGCGCAGCTTGGCGGATTGGACAGAGCACGTGCTCCAACTCGGAAGAGGCCGCTCATGATTCTGTTCGTCATCACGTCCCTGATGCTCGTCTTCACGCTGGTGAACTTGCTATTCCTCCGGCCGCTCACCGCTCCGGCCCCTGTCCCTTCGACCGCGATTTGCATCCCGCTTCGGAACGAGGAGCGGAACGTGCCGAAACTCGTCACAAGTTTAAAGGCAGCCTTGACGGATGAATGTCACGTTTATTTGTATGAGGACCGGTCCGAGGACGGTACATATGAGGCGCTCGTTCAAGCGATTGCGGGCGATTCCCGCTTCACCATCTTCCGTGGGGTGCCGCTCCCGGAAGGCTGGGCCGGTAAAGTCCATGCATGCCATCAGTTGGCGACCCGGACGACCGAGCCGTATGTATTGTTCCTCGATGCCGACGTGACGATCGACCCGACGTTCATCGGTCGACTTCACGGCACACTCGCCCGCGAAGGAGCGGTCTTCTTGTCCGGCTTCCCCCGTTTCCCGACACCGACTTGGCTCGGCAAACTGTTGATTCCGATGCAGCACGTCTTAATCGCCCAGCATTTGCCCCTGTTTTGGCGAAAAGTCCGTCATCCTGCCTTCGCCGCGGCCAACGGGATGAACGTCCTCGTCGAGCGGGCGAGCTACGAGGATGTCGGAGGGCACGCCTCGATTCATGATTCATTGATTGACGACATCGATCTCTGCCGCGAGTTCAAACGTCGGAAAAAGATCACGTCGCTCGTCAACGTCTCGCCGTATATCACGTGTGACATGTATGCGACGAATGAAGAAGTCTGGAATGGGTTTTCAAAGAACGTATTCAAGGGAATGAATGAAGCAGTGGGCATCGCCCTTTATTTCTTTCTCTACTACGGCATCCAGCTGTCTGCTTTCATCGTCTTTCTCGTCCGCATGGACTGGATTTCATTCTTGGCATGCGCGTTCGTTTTGCTCGCGCGCCTCGCCATCGATGTCAAATCGGGTGGCCGCCAGTTTTGGCTCCACCCGTTCAGTCTCATCGCCTACTTGCTCCTCTTGTCGAGCGCGGTCGTGCGCAAATGGCGACGGAAGCCGATTTCATGGAAAGGCCGGACGTATCAATAATTAGGAGGCATACTATGAAACATATCGCCATTATCGGGGCCGGTCTCGGCGGCTTGAGTGCCGCCGTCACCTTGGCCGCCCGCGGTTACGACGTGACCGTCATTGAAAAGAACGAGCATGTCGGTGGGAAGCTCATGCCGATTATCACCGATGGACACCGCTTCGACTTCGGACCGAATACGATTACGATGCCAGACGTGTTCCGCTCCGTCATCCGCAACAGCGGCGCCAACCCGGATGACTATTTTGAGCTCGTCAAACTCGAGTCGCACACGGTCAACCACTTCTCCGACGGTTCGACGTTCACATTCGATTCGGACCGCGAAAAAATGGAAGCTGAGGTGCGCCGTCTGACCGGCGACAAAGCCGATAAAAATCAATTGGCCGCTTACTTAGACGAGGCGGAAAAACTGTTCGAGATTGCCAATCACCGCTTCTTCACGCGGATGGACTCGAAAATCGATACCGGTCTTTGGGCCGACATGATGAAAGTGCATCCGCTCAAGAGCCTGCATGCGCTCCATAAAAAGTACTTCAAGGACCCTCGCATCATCCAAGCGCTCGACCGGTATGCGACGTATATCGGCAGCAGCCCCTACGTCACACCAGGCACGTTCGCGCTCATCTCGCATCTCGAGCTGAATGACGGCGTCTATTTCGCCAAAGGTGGGAACTGGACGATCGCGAAAGGCTTCGCGAAACGGGCGAGCGAGCTCGGCGTCGAGTTCCGGCTCGGCCATGAGGTGACGAAAATCGAAGTGACGAACGGGAAGGCCCATGCGGTCGTCATCGACCACGAAGAGGTCATGTCTTGCGATGCCGTCCTTCTGAACGGGGAACTGCTCACGCAATATCCGCGTCTCGTCGACGCGATGGACCGTCCCTCGTTCCCGGTACCGACACGCGACACGATCGAGCCATCGGTGTCCGCTTTCGTCATCATGATCGGCTTGAACAAACGATTGAACCTCGCCCATCACAACGTCTATTTCTCAGACGACTACGAGGCCGAGTTCCGGGCCTTGTTTGAAGAGGAACGCTATGCCGATGAGCCGACGATCTATATCTCGAACTCGGCCCATACCGACCCGTCAATGGGAGAAGCCGGCGATAACTTGTTCATCCTCGTCAATGCGCCGGCCCATATGACCGATATCGATGCCGAGACGTATGAGCATTTGATTCGTCGACGGCTCCGCACGTTCGGTGTCGATTGGGAAGACAGCGATGTCTTGTTCCATCGCCGCGTCACTCCACTCGATTTGACCCGTGATTTTTACGCCTACTACGGAGCGCTTTACGGGACGTCGGCCAACTCGAAAAAAGGAGCGTTTTTCCGTCCGTCGGCCCGTTCCGAAGACGTCTCAAACATCTGGTTTGCGGGCGGTTCGACCCACCCTGGTGGCGGTAGCCCGATGGTGACGCTTTCAGGACAATTCGCGGCCCGATCGATGTTAGAGGACATACCTCTGACAATTTGAACATTTTGTGAACAGAGGATTCGACACTTGTCGACACGGGACAGACGTGATAATATCATATTCGAGTTCAAGCAGTTTTGTAACGTTAGTTACACCTGTAGCGATCGAATGGCTTCCCCGAGCCTATCGCGTTTTGAACTTGTCACACCCGAGAAAAAAGTGATGAGCGAGTTTCCCCACTCGTATCCCGCAGCTGGAACAGCATGCATCTGATGTTCCCCCTTAGTCCATCAAGCATCCTGCTTCAGCGAAGATGCCCCATTGTTTCATTCCCCATGAAACGAGGCACATCTTTAGGGTTCATCACGTCCGATTCGTTCGTTTCCCCGATGAACGAATCACATAACGCTTACACCACTTTTGGTCCCCCGCCAAAAGTGGTTTTTTTGTGCGCAAAAAAGGCAGCCGTCTCAAGACGACCGCCCTTGCTTATAATCTGGTCAACAGTTTGCCTTTTTGAATCGTCGAGACATACGCTCGCTTCGTGAAGACGTCATGCCCGTTCTGCCGGGCCGCATCTAAAATCCCTTCATAGAGGAGCGCTGCCGCCGCGACAGGCTTCCGGCTCGTCACAGGATACAAGTGATGCGTCTCCCGAGCGCTGCTGTATAACGCTTCCGCGCGACGGGCCACTGTCTCCCAGACGTCGATGAACGCCGGAGTCACTTGCCGCGCAAACAAATCGGCTTCCTCGACACCGAACTCGGCGAGCAACGATTGGGGCACATAAATCCGGTCCCGATCGAGGTCTTCCCCGACGTCGCGCAAGATGTTCGTCAACTGCATGGCAATTCCTAAATCGATGGCGCCTTGCTTCAATTGCTGGCGTCCACCCGCATCGGCGTCCGGCGCGAGAATCGGTAACAGCATCAAGCCGACGGTACTGGCCGCGTAATAGCCATACTGCTCCGTCTCCTCGAGCGTCGCATAACGCGTCTTATGTAAGTCCCATTTCATGCCTTCGGCCAACTCGAAGAACGGTTCGACGTCCATGTCGTATCGCTTCCAGACATCCTCGAGCGCCACCCAGAGCGCATCCGGCAATGGTTCGCCCGCCAAGAAACGATCGAACTCGGCCAAAAAATGCGTCAAACTTTCCTCGGGGCTATCAGATTCGTCGACCGCGTCATCGAGTGTCCGACAAAACGTATAGACCGCAGCCACGGCTTGGCGGTCAGGTTTAGAGAGCAGGGAAAAGGCCCGATAGAACGTGAGCGAGCCTTTTTTCATTACGTCTTCACATTGACGATACGCTTCTTGTGTCGTCATGGTACAATGCCCCCATTTCTTCTTCCATTCTTTTCACTAACAGTTGCGAGCCGATCATGACGATTGGAACGCCTCCGCACGGATGGACCGATGCCCCGACCGCATAGAGACGGTCGATCTGGGCATACGGACGGGCCTGCGGTTTGAACGCGGCCGACTGGGCCAATTTCGGGGCGATGCCGAAGCTTCCGCCCTCGAACAAGCCGAATCGTTCCGCGTCCATCGGCGTCCGGACTTTCATTTCCAAGACACGGTATCTGAAATCGGGCACCATCCGTTCGATGCGGCCGATCAAATGCTCGATCGCACCGCTCGCTTCGAAGTCTTTCCGTTCCAATTTACGAGGCACCGGTACGAGTACGTACAGCACGCTCGTGCCCATCGGTGCGAGCGAGTCATCGATGAGGGACGGATTGAACGTATACATTGCTGGATACTTGCTCAGTTTACCATCTTCGAAGATGGTCCGCATCGACCCGGCGAAATCAGTCGGCAAATCGAATTGGTGGACCGGCAAGTCGATGTCCCCGTTCACGGTAAAATACAACAAGAGCGTCCCACTCGACGGTTCATACGACTTTGGCTTGACGCCATCAATCAAGCGTTCCATGAGCGGGAAGTCGCCGTTGACGACGACCGCATCATACGGATGGACGACTCCGTCGACGACGACCGCATCCGCCCGACCTTCGGCGACGCGGACGCGTTCCACGTTCGCGTTCAGCTTGAACGTGACGCCCCGGCGCTTCAACTCTTGTTCTATTTTCGTCGCCAGCGAGAAATATCCTCCTTTGACGTACCAAATCCCCTCTTCTTGCTCCCGATACGGAATCAAGCCATAGAGGGATGGCGTGTCATACGGGTTGCCGCCGATGTAGAGCGTTTGCAGACTATAGGCGACACGAAGACGTTCGTCCTTAAAGAAGCGTTTCATGTTCTCGTGGGCCGTCTCATACGCCTTCAAGCGCATGAGGAGCATCAATAACTTCGGCTCGAACAAATCTGTCTTGCTCTTATAGCCCCGGTCCAAGAACGCGTCGAAGCCGAGGCGATACTCTTCTCGTTTTTGGGCCATATATTTTTTGAATCCGGCACCCTCGTTGAAAAGACGGTCGATTTCGGCCGCCTGGCGCTCGATATCGCGATATTTATAGAACGTCGTCCCATCCTCATAACGGAGGCGATAGAGCGGGTCGACTTCAAGCAGTTCGAGCTCACGTTCCGGGAACCCGGCTTCTTGAAGCTGACTTTTCAGTTTCCCGGGTAACAGGACGATGGTCGGCCCCTCATCGACGCGGGCGCCGTTATCGAATTCGACATAATTGAGTCGCCCCCCGACGCGGGATTCTTTCTCATAGATGGTCACGTGTAGCGACGGATATTTATGGGTCAGGAGCAAGGCCGCGTAAAGCGACCCGATTCCGGCACCGACGAAGCTGATGTTCATTGGCCGACACCTGCCCGGTCACGCAATAGGTTCGCCGTGATCCGCGCCGACTCAAAAATCGTCGGCAGTCCGCTGCCTGGATGAGTGCCCCCTCCGACGAGCCAGACGTGATCGAGTTCCTCGAACTGATTGTGTGGACGGAAATACATCATCTGCGATAAGTTGTGTCCGAGATTGAACGTGGCTCCTTCATATACACCGAACGCTTCCCAGTCGTTCGGCGTGAGCGGCTGCATGACCTCGATATGGTTACGAATGTCGCGATACGGTGAACGCGTCTCAAGCGCATCGAGGACACGTTCCGTCATCGTCGCCTCGAGCTTCTCCCAAGGCAAGTTCGACAGATTATTCGGGACCGGCACGAGGACGTAGAGTGACGATTTACCGGCTGGTGCCAGCGTCGGATCAATGTTTGACGCGTTCTGCACGTAGAAGGAGAAGTCTTCACTCAGCTTCAAGTCTTGCGTCATCTCTTTCACGTTGCGCTCGTAGTCGTCTGCGAAATGAATCGAGTGATGGGCGACGTCGTCATAGACGCGATCGAGCCCGAGATAGAGCATGAACGTCGAACACGAGTAGCGCTTCTTCTTCAGTTGTTTCGGACTCCAACGCGTGAGCGCATCGCTCGGGACGAGCGTCGTCATCGCATGGGCGAAATCGGCCCCGACAATCACTTCATCGAACGCGTAATGCACGTTGTTCGCCACGAGACCGTTGACACGCTTCCCATCGAGCAAGAGACGGTCAACGCCTTCTCCGAGACGAATCTCACCGCCCTCTTCTTCGATGACGCGCGCCATCGCTGTACATAGTTGGTTCACGCCGCCAATCGGATGATGGACGCCGTAGGCATGCTCCATATACGACAAAATCGAGAAGCCGCCAGGGCAATCCCAAGCCGACATCCCTAAATATTTGGCTTGGAACGTGAAGGCGTACTTCAGCTCCTCGCTCGTGAAGTATTCCGATAACACGTCATATAACGATTTACCAATCGACAAGAACGGCAACGCCTTCAAGACGCGTGTAGCCACGTAATCCGTCAGCTTGTCATGCGCCGTCTGCAGGACCGGCATCAACTTCGACAGCTTGATGGCTTGTTCGGCCATGAAACGTTCATAGCCTTCCCCGTTCCCAGGGAATTGCTCTTCAATCGCCTGATGCATTTGATCACGGTCGGTCGTCATCGACAGTACCCGATTCCCTCGATCGAAATAAAGGTCGTACATCGGTTCAAGGCGTTTCATCTCGACGTAGTCATGTAAATCGCGACCCGTCTCTTCGAAAATCTCTTCTAAAATATACGGCATATTTAAAAAAGTCGGGCCACGATCGAACGCGAATTCTCCGACTTGAAGACGAGACGTTCGTCCACCGACGAATGCCTGCTTCTCAAATACTGTTACCTTCACACCACGGCTTGCGAGCAGCATCGCAGCCGCAAGTCCTCCTGGTCCGGCACCGATCACGGCGACTCTTTTTTCCGACACGTTGAACAACTCCCTATGTGAATAGTCTCTTATGCTTCTATCTCATTATAGAAATGACTGGAGACAAGTTCAAATTTGAATCGGCTCGTCGTGTGTCCGCCATGTGTCAATTGCCGCGTTCGGCAATGACGATATACCATGATCCTTCCGGGATGAATGGGATAAAGCGAATATTTTCAAAGCCGACTTGCTGCATTTGACGGCGCAACTCTCGAATTGTCGGTAACGGATGCAAGTTGTCATGGAGGGTCATGAACGCATTGAACGCCGAGGCAAACCGAGAGCCGAGCGGCGTCTCTGCGAGCGGAGTGACGAGGACGGCGACACCGGACGCTTCGAGGTTCTCGAGCATCCGTTCGAGCAATTCGATTCGTTTTTCTGGCGAGAAGTAATAGAGCATGTTATTCATCATGACGGCATCGAACCGGTCCTCATGATCCCATTCCATGAAATCGGCCACTTCGTAACGAATATCGCCTGACTCATCCTGCTCCCGGGCTTCGGCGATGACGTCCTCTTCTAAGTCAATCCCGGTCAACTTCCACTCTGGTTCGAGGCCATGCAGTTTACGCAAGTAACCACCGTGCCCGCATCCGATATCGAGCATCGTCTTCACGTCGGCCTGACGCAACAGTTGTTGAACGACTGGGAAAGCGACCGTCTCGACGAGCGTCGACGTCTGTGCAACGACCTGTCCATGCGTCGCCCCATCGAACGTCTTCTGTTTGCCCGACTCTAAAAAGTCAGGGTAAGCGATGAGCGCCGGGATATGCAGCTCCATCATCTCTTGCAGCATGAAACCGATACTGCGCTCATCCTCATGCGACAATTGATATTTCAAACTACGTGTCGGGAAGTAACGCCAGCCTCTCTTCTTCAAATGACGAACGGCGACCCCCACTTCAAGCCAACGCTCCAGCGCGAGCTTCGTCAACGGTTGCTTCAAGCGAAGCGTCATCTCCGCAAAGCTGGCACCGCCTTGGAGTGCATCGAACAATCCATATTTATAGCCGATATATCCGTGCCAAAGCGGCAGGAACGATTCCGTTTGTTTCATCCATCTTCGCGCGTGCAAGACGCGTGACCATTCATTCATTTGTTGTTCCATCATTTCACCTCATCATCGTTATCACTGATTTTTTTATTTTCCCCTAATAATTTACGGACAAACAAAAAAATCCCACTCCGATGTGCGGAATGGGAATCAACCTTAAATGAAATTGCTAAAGAACGACTGTCCGTATGGCAACGCATAGCCGATGAAAATCGTCACGAGTGCAAGTACGACGAAACCGCCGAACATCGCGTTCGCTGGTTTTTTCTTCTTCACACGGATGAGCGTCATCTCACCGAAGATGAGCGTGAGCAGTCCGACCGTGATTTTCACGTGATAGAACATGCCGCCACCGTTCAATTGTAAATACAAATAAAGTCCTGTGCCGAACGCGACGAGCAACATGAGTCGAAACACCATGTGGGCAATCTTCCCGCTCTTGTTCGCGTTCTTATAGCCGACGTAGGCGACAGCGAACAAGACGAGTAATAAAATCCAGCTCGTGACGTGCGTGTGTAGGAATGCAGTCAATGGCATTCAAAGTCCCCCTTTCCATTATGTACAATCTCTATTGTACACGAGTCGCTCGCTTTACGGTCAAGCAGGTGATTGAAAAATCTTCGCTTCCACCAAAAAGGCGCCCCATCGATGATCGATAGGCGCCTTGCGTTGCTGACGTGATTAAGCTGTCGTCGTTTCTTGTTCACGGACGGCGTATTCATAACTTGGAATGACGACCGTGAACGTCGAGCCTTGATGCTGCACCGACTCGACATGAATCTGACCGGCGTGACCGCGGACGATTTCCTGACAGATCGGAAGGCCGAGTCCGGTACCGCCGATTTCACGGCTGTCCGAATTGTCGACACGATAGAACTTGTCGAAGAGTCGGTCGAGCGCATCGCTCGGAATCCCGATTCCTTGGTCTTTCACTTTAATCGAAATGGATTGGTCGTGATGGGCCAGTTCGACTGTGATTTTCCCGCCACGCGGCGAATACTTCACGGCGTTCGAGAGCAAGTTACTCATCAACTGTTTGAACTTCTGACAGTCGGCGAACAGTTCGTACGGGCGATCATCGGCCGTGACGAGCTCGAACTGGTGTTTCAACGATGACGCCTCATAGAACGTCATCATATCGCGAATGACCGGCTCGACGTCGAGCTGTTCGCGGTCATACATTTGACTGCCGGCTTCCATCCGTTGTACGTCAAGGAAGTCGTTGACGAGATGCGTCAAGCGCTCCGTCTCGGCATGAATCGTCTGCAAGTATTTCGCTTGCTTCTCGTTCGGCAACTGCTTCTTGACCATGAGCTCGGTGAACCCATAAATCGAAGAGAGCGGGGTACGTAATTCATGGGAGATGGTCGAGATGAACTCGCTCTTCAAGCGCTCCGCCTCGGTCTCGCTCGTGATGTCACGGAAGACGAGTAACGTTCCTTTCGATAACCCGCCGACGACGATGCGTTCCGCATACATCTGTAGGTTCATCTCCCCTTTACGAATCGAGAAACTCACGCTGTCATGCGGGAAGTCGTCCGTGAACAAACGATCGGTATACTTCAAGAAATCGTCTTCTTGATCGACTGTCGTTGAAATCGTCTCGCGCCATTCGTTCCATGAGAGTTCCGCGAGTTCGCTCGACGTGATCTCGTCAAGCTCAGGGAACATCTCATAGAGCGGACGGTTGACGAAGACGTCATCGGTCGAGTGTTCGACGTAAATGACCGCCTCGCGAATCGAGTCGAGAATCCGTTCCGTCTTCCCTTTCTCACGGGTCATCTCTTCAAACAGACGCATCCGGAGAAGTGAGAGCGACAACTGACGGGCGAACGACATGATGTCGCCCATTTGTGTCTGCGTGAAGCGGTCTTTATAACGAACGAGATAGATGAACGCGATAATCGAGTCATCCGTCGGATCATGGACCGGCACGGCCGTCTCATACATATAGTATGGATACGGGAGCGGATGGTCGCTCGCGACTTGTTTCGACGAATGGACGGTCGTCCGCAGTGTCATCGCCCGCGTCAAGACCGAATTCTCGCTATCGAGCAATTGACGCGTGAGCGTCTCGTTCAAGCCGTGGCTCGTGATCGAGAATGAACCTGTCGCATCGACGAAGACGAGCGCGCCGACTTCTGAGTCGGTGATGGCGACGAGCTTCTCGATAATTTCTGGATAGGCCGTGAGCGAATCGCGGGCCGCGAGCGTCTCGGTCAATTCGTTACGATAAGCCAAGTGTTGCTCGTTCTGTTGCGTCTGCTCCAAGATCTCTTCAAGCTCTTGCTGTTGCGCTTGAAGCTCTTCTTGTTGCGCAATCAACTCTTCTTGTTGCGCTTGCAACTCGTGATTTTTCTCAATCAAGTGACGTTCATTGTCACGAAGCGTCTCGGCCATTTTGTTGAACGACCGTGACATGATCCCGATCTCATCTTCGCGTTCCATCTGATCGCTCAAATCGACGATTTCGCCTTTCAACAAGCGATCAGACGCGACTGAAAGTCTCGAAATCAAACGCGTTTGGCGGCGCAAGAACGGTTGGATGAACAGTAAAATCAAGGCCGCGAACGATAAAATGCTCGCAATCCAGAGGAATTGAAGAATATCGTTATTCAATTTCCAAGCATCGTACACTTTTTGTTTCTCGCTATTCATCAAAGATTTATAATCTGACAATGATGTCTCAATCTGTTGAATCGGTCCGAGCGTATCAATCCCGCGCTCTGGGCTGTACGGGACGACGCCCTGCTCAATCAAACGCTGGGCTGTCGGCAACGCCAACACCGTCTCTGGGTCGATGGTCGTCTCGGTGATTTCACCTTCTGCCCGCAATTGACCGTACTCCGTCGTCACCGGAAGGATGACACCGAAATAGAAGTCATGAAACTCTTGCAAATCCTCCGCGAAAATCTCACCTTGTTTCGTCTGGACGACGCTCTTGAACCAGTTAATCTCTTGTTGGAACTCGTTCTCTTTGGCACGGGCCCGCTCAAGCGCCTCGGTATCCCCAAACAAGAGGAAGCCGCGGGAATCATATTGAGCGCCTTGCCAGTCGTCCCAAAGCACGTTCAACCGGTCAATCCGCTCATCGACATCTTGTAACCGTTGTTCGTTCGCCGCAACTCGTTCTTCCATGTACATGTACATGAAAATCGAGCCGACGAGCGCGAGCGCGAGGAACGAGTAGAGGACGACCATGAGGTCGCGCCCGAGTTTTTGTTTAAACCATCTGTTCAATTCACGATGCCTCCTATAATCTTCACCAATTCAAGTGGACTGAACGGCTTCGAAATAAAGTAGTCGACGCCAATCTCATTCGCGCAATCACGATCAGATTGTTGGCTCTTCGCCGTGAGCATCATCACTTTCGTATGTTGGCGTCCTGGCAGTTTTCGTACTTTCTCAATGACCTCAAGACCGGTCATGCCTGGCATCATATGGTCGACAATCACGAGGTCGTACTCGTTCTGTTCGATTAGCCGATAGGCTTCAAGGCCGTCTGGCGCTTCATCAATGTCATATCCTTCATCTTCTAATGTATCTAAAACAAGCATGCGTAATACTTCTTCATCTTCTGCTAGTAAAATTTTTACCATGACGATTCCTCCATTTTTTATCCCATTCCATTATTTTAACGGATTCAGTTCGTAATCACAAAAAATAAGGGTGTACGGTGTATAACCGTACCCCTTTTTCTTCACAACGTCTACATTATAATACAACAATTTCCTGCAATTCGAGCGAATAAATGAGCATCTGCCCGACCGTGATTCCCCAAATCGCCTCAATCGCCTCACGATAAAGCGAGAGTTGGACGTGATAGCGGTCACGTAACATCTGTTTTGCCGCGTCACGGGAGTCGCTCGAGAAAAGCACAGAGTCCGATTTATAATCGAGAAGTACATACGTCTCTCCGTCATAAAACAGACAATCGATAATCCCTTGGATCAGCACGTGCTCGTCGGTGAACGTCCCCGTTGGATTGACTCGCTCGGCCGGGACCGTGTACGTGAATGGTAGCTCACGCCAACCTGTCCCAGTTTGAAGCGCTGCTGTCAACGCGCGTCCCGTTTCCGAGGCAAAGAACGCCTCGATTTCAGGACTCGCAAGCCGTGCCGTTTCGGCCTCGACCGGGCTGAGCATGCTTTCCGCTTCCCAGCGGTCGATTTGGACATCGAGCGGCTCGGACGGGTCGATCAATTGGAAGACGAGATGTAGCGTTGTCCCCCGTTCGGCTCCTGTCTGCGGAGATTGCTTCCATTTTGGTTCTCGATACGGGGTGTCCGTCGCCCGGTACGTCTCTTCGAACGCCGCCTGTTCAAGCTGGAGCGCCCGCTTCAATTCGGTCACCGTTTGTTTGGCCGCTGTCTCCGTCGCAGCCTGTGCCGGATAGGCGTAGGCGAACGCCTTGTGGACGAACTCACTGACGTTCGCTTCGTCTTTCACCGGAAAATCGATCGCCTCGAACTGTTTGACGTGATGGAGCTGCGCCATCATCTCTTGGAGCGTGGCGACTTCTGCCAAATCTTCCTCACCGATGATGCGATACGTCCACGGTGTCGCTTCTTGTTGCGGAGCGATAACCGGCAAGCCCTGTTGTTCTAAGAACGAGGCAGCCCCTTCAAGTTTCAGGAGTGCCGGAGCGACCCAATCGAGATACGTCTTCGCGTCACGACGCGACTCGGCCGATAACGTCGTCCCGGTCTGCTCGACGTGCAGCCACTGCTGAATCTGTTTCCCCGGTTCTTTAATCGTCCCGACCAAAATCAATTTCTCTTTGGCACGGGTGAGGGCGACATACAGGACGCGCATCTCTTCGGCTTTCATCGTGGCATCGAGATCGCGGCGAATCATCTCTTTGACGAACGTCTCCGTCTTCGTCCGGGTGACGACATCGATGGCGTCGAGCGAGATGCCATACCGTTTATGGAAGATGACGCGCTGCATTTGGTCGCGTTTATTGAACTGCTTTCCAAGCTGGGCGACGATCGTGACCGGGAATTCCAGTCCTTTCGACTTATGGACCGTCATGATTCGGACGACGTTCTCTTCTTCGCCGAGCGAACGCGCCTCTGACAAATCCTCACCGTTATCTTGCAGTCGGTCCATCACGCGGAGGAAGCGATACAAACCGCGGTATCCGCTCCGTTCATAGGACAAGGCCCGATCATAGAGCGCCTTCAAGTTTTCTTGGCGTCCTTTCCCACCTGGCAAGCCACCGGCGAAATCGTAGAAGCCGGTGTCGTTGAACACTTGTTGAATCAGCTCCGACAAGCTATGGTTCCGTGCGAACGTGCGCCACGCTGACAACGCGTCGAGCACATCGCCGCACTTCAGACCGAGGTCATCCTCATCGTCCGCTTTCGCTTTGAGCGCCTCGAAGAACGAGTCCTCCGATTCAAGACGAATCTTGGCCAGTTCTTGGTCACTGAAGCCGAACATCGGTGAACGGAGCGCTCCCGCGAGCGGGATGTCTTGAAGCGGATTGTCAATCAGTTTCAACACGGCGAGCATCATGCGAATCTCGGTCGCCTGGAAATAGCCGCCGTCTGAATCGGTATAGGCCGGGATGTTGTACTGTGTCAAAATATCCATCAGCTGTTCGACGCGCTCTTTTTTTGAGCGGACCAAGATGACGATATCGCGATATTCGCACGACCGCAGCAAGCCGGTCGCCTCATCGGTCACTTTGAACGGTTCCTCGCCCGAGACAAGTTCTAAAATCCGGGTCGCGATGGCGCGTCCTTCGAGCTCTTGTTTCGAGAGATCACGACTCTCACCATTGACGAGAATCAGCTCAGGTCTCGCCTCGAGCTCCTCATACGCCCGGCCTGGCACGAGTCGGGCCGCCTCATCGTATTCGATCTCACTTACTTCCTCGTCCATCAACCGGACGAACAAGTCGTTGATGCCATGGAGCACTTCGGCCCGGCTCCTGAAGTTTTGGGACAGGTCGATCCGTTGTCCCGAACCACCTTGTTTGAACCGGGTCGCCTTTTCGATGAACAGACGCGGCTCGGCATGGCGGAACCGATAAATCGATTGTTTGATATCGCCGACCATGAACAAGTTGCCGACGTGTTCGGCTTCGTGGCTGACGAGTCCGATAATCGTTTCTTGGATCTCGTTCGTATCTTGATACTCATCGATCAACACTTCGGCGAAGCGCTGTTTATAGAGCGATGCGACCGAGGACGGTCCGTCCCCGTCGCGCAAAATCGCGAGCGCATAATGTTCAAGGTCGCTGAAATCGACGAAAGCGCGGTCCCGCTTCGCCTGCTCATAGGCAGCACCGAACGTCCGGACGGTCTTGACGAGCGTCTCGACGAGCGGACGTTGCGTCATCAAGACCTCTAAATAGTCCGCTCCGCTCGTGCCGGCCTGTGCGGTCGCTTCGCTCAACTTCTTCTTCGCCTGGTCGTAGGCCGGTTTCAACACCGTGTGGTAGACATGATGTTCCTCTTTCTTTTGGACGGATTTCATCGTCCCGAATTTGACGGCGCGGGAAGCCGTCTCGAGCTCGCTCCACTTGAACGAGTCCGGATCAAGGTTCGCGAACGGCAAAATCGCCTGTTGCACGTTCTCGGATTGCGCCTCATAACCGGCGAGCCGAAGCTCGATGGCGACGCGACGAAGTTGACGCAACGCTTTCTCGATGTCTACCCAAAGCAGGTGACCGAATTCGATCAGCAATTGCTCATCGTCCGGGTCCCCGTCAAATTGATATAACGAGACGAGCTCATCCAGATAGGCTTCCGGGTCAGGCAGTGTTCGCGCATAGTGATAAAGTCCGAGAATCAACTCCTCAATCTCACTGTCCCCGCGGTCGGACGTATAGGCGTCAATCAAGGCGAAGAACGCTTGGTCTTGTTCGCCATAAGCGTCTTCGAGCACGTCTTCGAGCACATCGTCCTGCAAGAGCACCAAATCACGCTCTTCAGCGATTTTGAACGCCGGGTCGAGGTCGAGCAAATAGTAATTCTCTCGAATCACCTCGAGACAGAACGAGTGAATCGTCGTGATGAGTGCTCGGTTGAGCATTTGGCGTTGTTTGCGAATATATGCGTTCTCCGGGTCGTCACGAAGCGCTTGATCGAGCGCTTTGGCGATTCGCCGCTTCATCTCGGCCGCGGCCGCATTCGTGAATGTGACCACGAGCATGCGGTCGGCCGTCAGTTCGTCCGTCTCATCCAAGAGACGGCTCGCAAGTCGTTCCACGAGGACTGCCGTCTTGCCGGAACCGGCTGCCGCCGAGACGAGCACGTGCGATCCTCTGGCATCAATGGCCGCTTGTTGGTCATTCGTCCACTGCATCGACGTCACCTCCTAATCTTGACAAGACGTCATCTTTTTCTAGCTTTTTCAATTGCCGTGCCTCGTTGGACAACGCCTCATCAAAGTGACAGACACTTTGGAACGGGCACGTCTGGCATGGCCGGCGTTCTTTATACTCATACGGTTCGACCCCGATTTCACCGTCATACATCGCCTCGGCGCTCGATTGGGCCAAATCGATGGCATGGTCCATCAACTGTTCGAGTTGCGGTGGCGAGACGACTTTTTTCGTCGTGTTCGCATCGAGCGTCCCGTCTTTCTTGTACTTGACCGGGATGACGATTGATTTTTTCTGGTCGAGTTTCGCCGTCCGGTCCATCATCTCTAAAATGGCCGGATCATCGACGAGCAACCCTTGCATCTGATACGACTCGAGCACCTTGCGTTCGGTGTCGGTATCCGTCTCGGCCGGAGCGACGAGCGGGCGATGGACGTGGAAATAGAGCGCGGCCGCTGGGGCGACGTTCTCTTGCGTCCAGGCGTTCGCCTGCTCAATCAACACTTTCAAATAGATGAGCATCTGCATCGCGAGCCCGTAATAAATCTCGGCGAAGTCGATCTCTCGTTTACTCGACTTGTAATCGACGATCCGAACGTACAATTGGTCGTGAATCGAAGCCGTATCGACCCGGTCAATCCGACCGACGAGTTCGCACGTCGCCCCGTTACTGAGCGTGAACGATACCGGCGGGAAATTGCCGCTGCCGAAAGCGAGCTCAAAGGCGACCGGATCGAACCCGTCTCGTTTCGACTGCTCGATTAACACTTCCGCAGTCTTGCTGACGACGTCGGTCAATTTCTTCTTCAAATAGCCATACCGGTTCGAACTCATCAAAATCGCGTTTTGAATCTCTGGTGTGACGAGCTCGACGGCCGCCTCAGCGAGAGAAGAACATTCCTCCCGGCTCACATCACGCCATTCTTTCCCTTCCATCTGCACGGTCTGCGACATGTGCTCGATGGTGCGATGATACAAGTTGCCGATATCTGGCGCCTCTAAGCGATACAAACGGCGCTCTTTTAAACGAAGGCCGTAACTGGCGAAGTGACGGTACGGACAGGCTTGGAACGTCTCCAGCCGCGAGACGCTCGCCCGAATCGAGTTCGTGTACAGCGACTTGGCGACGTCTTCCGGTAACGGCTTGGGCACGTTTTGATAGAAGAGCGCGCTCGTCAATAACCGGATCCGCTCGCGGCCTTCCGGATGTTTCAACAGCTCGTTATATACCGTGAACCACGTGTCTTGAATCGGGTAGTGGCGACTGAGCCGCTGTAATTCGAGCGCCGTGACCGCTGCCGTCTGATTCACGTTCGTGATGAACGACAACTGGTCGCTCGGGCGATGTTCCCCGGCTTCTGCGAAGTGGGTCGTCACGACCTTGCCACCGCCAAGCCGCGCCTTCAGGTCCGCGATGAAGCTGGCCGGCTGAATCGCCTTGCCGGCGCGGTCGACGAGGGCGTAGCTGACGAACAGCCGATGACTCGGTGCAGTGAGCGCCTTATACAAATAGTACGTCTCATCGTCAAACAAGTGCTCGGTCGCTTTCCCAGCCCGGACGCCGTTCTCGTGCATGAAGTCGAGGTCCTGGTCGGTCAATAGTTTCGACTGGGTCGAGACGAGCGGGATTTGATCTTCGTTCGCTCCGAGCAGGAAGACGACTTTCTTATCAAGCAACCGGCCCCGAACATAATCGGTGACCGTCAATTGATCCAAAGAAGGCGGGACGAGCGCATAGCGCAGACTATCGAGCCCGGTGTCCATCATTTGGAGGAACAGCTCGGTCGAAAGCGTCTCGTCCGGTGCGGCCGCCTCTAGCTGTTCGAGCAAGTGCAACACCGCGTCCCATACTTGCGTATGTTCGCGCGCCTCGAGCAAGCGTGCCTCTTCGAGCGCCTCATCTCGCCAATGGGCAAGACAGGACGCCACGCCGACTCGTTCCAAGAATGCGTAGATGGCATGCGTGTAAGCCTGCATCGTCTTCGCTGCCTTCAAGTCATCCAACAACGGGTCGAACGTGTCGACGACGGTTTGCCGATAGCGATTGAGCGCCGTCTCTACGTCGAGTTCTTCCCCGGTCAACCGTGCCTCTTCCTCGGCACGACGTTTCAAGTACCACGCGTCATGCCAATGGTAATGTTTAATCCCCCGTTCAATCACGAACGCCTCGAGCCGGTCGACCGATGTGCGTCGATGCTCCTCATCGAGCAGAATCAATTCCGTCTTCAGTGCGCGAAACACCGGCTCTTCCCGGTATCCACGGAGTGCGACTTCAATCGTCGCCTTCAGTAATTCGACGACCGGATGATCGAGCATCGGTTGTCGCTCATCGAGGAAGAACGGCAAGTTCATTTTTTGTAGCGCCTGCGTCGCCAAATCGCCGTACGCTTCAAGCGAACGGGACACGAACGCGATATCGCGGTAACGGAAGCCTTCCTCACGAACGAGACGCACGACTTCACGGACGGCGGCCTCGACTTCCACCGACCGGTCGACGGCCGCGTGTAACACGACGTTCGAATCGGGACGGGTATACGGGGCTGCCGTCACTTGCCCGAACGTGGCCTCGAGATAGGCCAAGCTCGGATGTTGGAAGCGAGGCGCACCCGTATGAGGCGTGTCACTCGACGAGATACCCCGTTCGGATACCAGCTCTTTGAAGCGCATGAGCGTACGCTGTGTCGGTCCGAACGACGGATGGGGCCGGTAGAGCGAATCCGGGTCGATCGTCAACAGGACATCGAGCGGCGCCTTCTCCGCCAAAGCGACCAGCACTGCCAGCTCCTGCTCGGAAAATTCATTGAACCCATCGACGTAAAACCGGGTCCCGGTCAAGTCGATGTCCGGTAACAGTTGCAGCAGCACGTTAAAGTAATCTTCGGCGTGCAGCGATTTCCCCGCTGTCATCGTCAAGAAACCTTCATACAGGATGGACAGGTCCTGCAGTTTCAGCGAACGGTGTTGGTCTTGTTCGCTCAAGCGGAGCAACTGCTCCGGATCGACGAGTCCTCGTTTGAGTAGCGTGATCAACGCATTCAATTCCTCATAGAAACCGAACTGATTCATCGTCCGGCGGAACAAGGTCAAGCGTTCCTCGTTCATCTCGACGACACGGCGCAACAGCAAATGTGTCCCCGTCTGGTCCAAAAACTGTTCGGTCGCGACGCCACGGTCGCGCATCATCAAAAAGGCGAGACGGCGCATCGATAAGACTTGAATCCGGGTCGACCCGTTCAAGCCGTCGGTCATCGCCATCTTCCGTTCCATTTCAAACGACATTTGGTCTGGGACGAGCATATAGATGGTCGGTCCGCTCGGGTCACGCTTCAGCTCTTCGATGACTTGTTTCGTCATCCATTCGCTTTTTCCGCTCCCGGAACGCCCGACGTGAAAAGTGACCGTCATTTAGGCGAACACCCCTTCCCTTTTTTCTTTATTATGACCCATTCCGCGCAGTTTGTAGAGGGAAATCCTTCGAGACCCCGGCAAGAAAATTGGCCAGCCCGCATCCTTCCCAATTTCAGCAAAAATCGATTAGACTGGACGTATGAGGGGGAAATGAACATGAGTGCATATGAACAATTCGGCGGCGAGCGTGGAGTCCAACAGCTCGTAGACGCCTTTTATGATCTCGTCTACGCCGACCCGGTCTTGTTGCCGTTGTTTCCGGACGACAAAGAGCGGGTCAAAGCGCATCAATTCGAATTTTTAACACAGTTGCTCGGGGGACCGAAACTGTATACGGAACGTCGTGGTGGCGGTAACTTGGCGATGATCCATCGTGACCACCCCATCTCTGAGACTCATGCCGGACATTGGCTCGGCTGCATGGAGCAAGCGCTCAAAACGGTCGATGCGCCCGAGTCGATCAAACAACAGCTGTTCCATCGCTTGATCATGTCATCCTCGAACGTCGTCCGCGTCTGCTCGCACCATTTTGAGTAGTCAGCCTTTCGAAAAGCGGGTATGATAAGAAAGTAAGTAAAGGAGGTCGTTTTTCATGACAGAAGAAGAAAAGAAAGAGGCCGTTTCGTCTGAAGAAGAAACGGAAGAAGTAGAACCGACGGCAGTCCTCGCCGACGCCCTCGAAGAGGACGAAGAGGAAGAAGACCAACCCGAAGAAAAGAACATGGACCACATTAAAGGTGTGTTCAACTATATGCACGAGAACGGACGAGAGTACCGCGTCGTCTTTTATCAGGACCGCAAAAACCTCGTCTTCCGTGAACTCGGCAACGGGAAAGTCGAATTCGTCGGACGTTTCACTGACGAGGCATACGATGAAGAGAATGAAGCAGAGATGCGCGAACTCGGCGAGCAACAGCTCGAACGGATTCTTGCGGATCGTCTCAAATAAAAAAATCGCCCGAGTTGGGCGATTTTTTTATTTTCCTTTGTTCCGCTTTTTCTTGCGGAGTGCATAAATGACTCCGGCAATCCCACCAGCGACGGCAATCCCGGCCATGGCAGGCACGAGGATTTTCTTCGTCGGAATCATCTCTTTGACCCGCTCATACGGTGTCGGCACCGACAACTCGAGTTGAACGGCCGACTCACCATGACCGTTGGCCCGCGCTTTGCGAGCCGCGTCGGTGATGACGACACGCCCCGTCGTATAACGGCGATTTCCATGCTCATCCGTATACGGACGACGGACGCGTTTGACACCGCGAACCGTCTTCCCCCGCGCTGCATCCGGACGGACGACGCGTTCGCTCGTCCACGCTCGTCCCCCTGTCGCACTGTAAGCCGGGCGAATTGTCCGGCGATTTAACCATGTGTATGAATCATTCATCGTTGATTCCCTCCAATATTGTGAAGTCCTTCTCTTATTATACCCATAGAGCATCTCACAAAAACATACGTCTCCCGACGTAAACGAACAAAGGATGGCCCACCTCGGGCCATCCTTTGTCGTCATGCAATTACTCTGTGAACGGTTTATCCCGGTGGCGACGTTTCGCCAAAATCAAGTAGTAGGCCGGGACGAGCACGAGCGTCAGTACCGTCGAGAACAGAATCCCTGACACGATACAGATGGCAAGTGGTTTGAAGAGTGGGTCTTGTCCGAACGCGACCGGCAAGAGGGCGACGACGGCGGTCAAGGCCGTCAACAGGATCGGACGAATCCGGGCCCGGCCAGCTTCATAGACAGCGGTTGTGACAGCCATGCCGTCCCGAATCCCTTGCTCGATGAACTCGAACAAGACGACGGCGTTCCGAACGACGATTCCGGCGAGCGAGACAATCCCCATCGAAGCCATGAAGCTAAATGGCGTCTGTGTGATGAACAGTCCGACGACAGCTCCGGCAATCGCCAAGTAAATCGTGAACAGGACGAGCATCGGTAGTGACAATGAATTGAACTGGAATGCGATAATCAAGAAGATTAAGAACAAGACGACGACGAACAACGTGGCGAGTTCAAGGAAGAACTCGTTTTGTGTGTCACTTGCCCCCGATTGATCAAAGGCAATCCCGTCATCGGTCAATGCAGACTCCGCATCGGCGAGCACGCGGTCGACGTCTTGTTTGAACGCTTCCTCGTCCATACCTTCGCTCGCAAAGATTTGGAGCGTCACGGTCCGTTCTCCGTTTTCACGCGGAATCTGTTGAATCTGTTCCGTCGTCGTTTCGGTGACGAACGTGCTGAGCGGTGCGACCGGTGGGCCGGCTTCCGTTTCGACTGGGACGAGAATATCGTCTAAAGCGAGCGCCTCACGGTTTGCTTCCGCATCGACGACAATTTTCACATCGCGCTGTTCGACACCATCATCGAACGTTCCGATCGGAATCCCGTCCGTGACGAGGCGAATCTGGTCACTGATCGCTTTCGCGGTCACGCCAGCGGCCGCCATCGCGTCACGGTCGAGCTCATACGTGAGTGTTTGGAACGGCTCTTTAATGTTATCGAGGACGAGTGCGCCGTCAATCTCTTCGAGGTCTGCTTTCACGGTATCCCGTGCCGCCACGAGCTCGTCGATTGTCTCGCCGCGCATCGTGAACTCGACAGGTGCCGAAGTCGGCGGTCCTTGTTGTTGCGTATCCAAGAAGATTTCAGCGTCCGGGTTATTTTCCCGGATTTGTGTCGTATACTCATCAATCAATTGAATCGCATCGATTGTCTCGTTATCGACACGGACGACGATTTGGCCGGTGTTGTCACCTGTTTGGTCGAGACCACCCGTGAACAGGCTCGGTAACCCGCCCCCGGCAAAGATGGACGTCTCGGTGACGCCATCGATGCTTTGGAACTCTTCCTCGATGGCTTGAAGTCTCCGTTCCGTCTCTTCCAAGTCGGTCTGGACCGGTAATGTGACGCTCGTCACGACTTCTGGTCGGTTCGCGGCCGGGAAAAATTCGAATGGTGTCAATAGAATCAATCCGTACAAGGCGGTCGTGATGACGAAACCGACGAGTCCGAACGTCCATGGACGCTTCGCAACTTTTGGCAACAACGTGTCCGCATAGAAATTACTGAGACGGTTGAGTGGTTTCCCTAACCAACCCGGCTCTCGTTTCGAGACTTTGACTTGTTTCCGGTTCAACCAGTATTGGGCAATCGGGACGAGAGTCAAACTGATGACCATCGAAGCGAGCACCGATAACGCCAATACGGTCGGCAAGGCGCGGATAAAGTTCCCGTTCGCACCTGACAAGAGGGTCAATGGCAAGAAAGCGAAGACGACGGCGAGCGTCGAAGTGACGATCGAGCCCCACACTTCTTTCGTCCCGCGTACGGCACCTCCCATCGCCGTATCCCCTTTCCGGTAACGACGCAGGATGTTGTCGTTGACGACGATGGCGTCATCGACGAGAATCCCGAGGGCGATGATGGCACCGATGATGGAGATTTGGTTCAAGTCGACCCCCGTGAAGCGAAGCGGGATTAACGCGAGCAAGAACGATAATGGAATCGCCAAGCTGACGATGATGGATCCTGATACCGTCAATCCAATCGTCGTGACGACGATGACGGCAATCATGGCGACGATGAACTCTTTTGTCAACGACGAGAAGATCGCGTCGACCGCTTTGGCCTGCTCGTAATAAGGGACGAGCTCGACGCCAGAGACGTCTCCGACTTCTGCGGCGACGACTTCATCGACGCGTTCTTGCAGCGTCGGGATATCTTGTCCCGACTCGATTGTGACCGTCAAGGAAATGGCGGGCATCCCATCGAGCGAGACGAGGTCGGTGACCGCTTTTTCCGTCTCTTCGACCGTACCGACGTCTTCGAGTAGAACGGGCGTCCCGTCTACCGATCCGACGACGACTTGGCCCATATCATTGACGTTCGTCAAACTGTCGATCGCCAACTGATAGATGCCCTCTTCCGTCGACTGGCGTCCGAGCGGTGTCGTCTTATATTCTTCATTGATGGCCGTCAAAACGTCCGGGAAGGCGAGTTGACGCTCCCCGAGTTCGGCCGAGTCGAGCGAGACGACGAATTCGGTTTCTGGCAATCCTTTGATTGTCACACCGGTCACGCCTTCGGTCCGCAACAATCGTTCCTCCAACCGCTCGACATCTTCTCGAGCCGCTTGCAACGTTTCGCGGTCGTCCGAAGTCAACAAATATGAAGCGACCGGCAATTGTCCGATCGAATCATTGACGGTCGGTGCCAGCGCATTCTCAGGCAAGCGCGGTGCGGCATCCGAGATGGCTTGGCGCACGTTCGCCTGGAGCTCACTTCGGTCGAAGCCGTCTTCATACTCGACTGTGATGTTTGAGAACTCGGATGCGGATAATGATGACACATTCTCGATTCCTTCGAGTCCTCTCAATTCAGTCTCCAAAATATTCGTGACGTTCCGTTCGACCGTCTCTGCGGTCGCGCCTGGATATGGCGTCTGAATCAAGACGATATTGACACTCGTCTCCGGAATTTCACGCTTCGGAAGTTGGAAGAACGTGAGCACCCCGACAACGACTGCGACGAGTAAAAACACGATGACCAGTTTTCCTCGTTCAATCATTTTTTGAAAAAACATGTTGACCCCTCACTTTCAGATGATGTGCAAATACACATATGAACTATTCTTCTTCATCATAGAGGGGTTCGTCATCGATTTCAATCTTTAAACCTGATTGAATGTGTTTCAGTGAAAGCGTTTTTGAAACGAATACGATAACTCGATGGAACGCTGCTTCTGCTTATAGACGGTATGATTCGACACCGGCACTTCGACCGATTCACCTGAATGAAAGATAATTCGGCTCCCTTTTCCGCTCTTCTCCGCATCATAGACTTGAGAGAAGTTGATCCAGGCACAGTCGGGGCTTTCTTTGGCAATGGTCGGGAAAAATACGGCATCTGCATGCCAATCCATGATGACGGGCGTTTTCCGGTGCGGTCCGAGTACGTCACGGGCCGCTTCAATCCGTCCTTGGATACTTGAACCGTAATACAGACAGGCGGATTCGAGTAAGTGAAGGGGTGAGCCTTTCAAGCGTCGGACACCATCGGATTGATAGACGAGCGTCTCCGCCTCCCCGTACTCATTAAACACCGGAATCAAAGCTCTTGTTTCATTCGTCAACTGAGTCATCTGATCTGCCTCCATCATGGATGTATTGCCTTACCTCTCATTCATACCAAGGAGTCACCGTTTCCACAAATCGAGCTCAAACATTTCCAACTAAAAAAATCAGCCAACGAGTGGCTGATTTTTTAATTTCGATAATCTAACTTTAGTTTTGGATTCGAATTCGATGGCGGAAAGTGAAAATGTACAGCAACTCCGTCACTCGTATTTCCCAAGGCGACCGTCCCCTCATGGAGCGTCACAATCCGTTGAACGATGAAGAGACCGAGCCCAAACTTTCCTTGTTTTCCGCGTGAGAATTGATGGAACAAATCGAGGTTCTCATCGACCGGTGGACCATCGTTCTCAATCGTAATCTCGACGCCTGCCTCAGTGTGAGACAGACGGATATGAATCCTCGATTCGGCGTAGCGCAAGGCGTTATCGAGCACGTTCTCGAACGCGACGCGAATCTGTTCCCCATCACCGAGCATCTCACCGGCATGTCCTTCGACCGTCCAGTCCAAGTTGCCACGCAATTTGAACCGGCTGACGAGCAGCTCCACCAATTTATCAAGATTGATTGGTTCAAGTCGCATCTCTTGGCCTTTGAAATATTCCAGCTTGGTGACGTACAACAAATCGACGACTTTCTTCTCGAGACGCGATGCCTCTTCATCAATGACTTCGGCCGACCCTTTCAAGTCTCCGGTCGGATAGATGCCGTCCCCGATTGATTGGGCGTAACCACGGATGACCATGATCGGCGTCTTCAAGTCGTGGGAGATGTTTTGAAGCAACGCCTGTTGGGCCACGTCCTGCTCTTGCAACTCTTGCCGCATCGCGTCAATCGAGCGGGCCAATTGGCCGAGCTCGTCTTGACGGGCGAGTGGGAGCACCGTCTCCCATTGACGGTTCGAGATTTTTTCGACCGCCCGTTCCATCTCGACGATCGGCTTCGTCAGCTCACGCGACATCCATAAGGCTGGAATCAACGACAGCAAGCTGATGACCCCGATTAAAATCGAGATGCGCCAGTAGAGCGTCGAGACGAGCTCACGGCGATAGGCGTCCCACGCATAAGATGCCTGATAGATGAGCTCTCCGTCGTATTCGTTTTGACGGATGATATAGTAGACATCCTCTCCGTCAATCGTCGTCTGATATTTAGCGACCTCGCTCGTCTGTTCGATCGCCTCTTGATACATCCGGTTCGTCAGTTCGAGTGGGGCCGACCCATAAATGATTCGTCCGTTCGGCAGAAAGATGAGCTGGTTGACCGAACGGGACTCTTGTTGGCGACGGTCATATTCAATCGGATTTTGCGGGATATTTTCCAACTCGTTCGTATTACCCAGGTAATAATCGACATCTTGTAACGTCTCATACACTTGTTCATCGATGAACTGCGTGATTGAGGAACGAATCGTCAATAAAATCATCAAGGCGAGCGTCACGATGATGAGGAGAATCAACACCCAGATTTTCCACATGAGCCGCTTCGGCTGAAGGTGATCGAGCTTCATGGCTTAACGAGTCGATAACCGACGCCATAAAGCGTCTCGAGCTCCAAGCGATGCAATTTCTTCCGCAGGCGCCGCACCAAATCATCGACGACGCGGTCCGAACCGAAATAGTCATGGCCCCAGACGCCTTCGAGAATCTGTTCACGCGACAATGCCGAACCCGGGTGTTCGAGGAAGAGGAGCAATAAGTCGAACTCTTTCGACGTCAAATCGATTTCATCCTGTTCGTGTCGGATGAGACGTTTCTCGGGATAAATCGTATATTCCCCATACTCGATATGTTCGTTCGATTTTGAACCGTATACCCGATCAATCAACTTCTTCACCCGGATGACAAGCTCGCGCGGCAAGAACGGTTTGGCGATGTAATCGTCAGACCCCATCTCGAGCCCGATGATTTTATCGATATCCTCATCTCGCGCCGAAATGAAAATCGTCGGCGTGAACGCGTTTTTCGCTTTGATTTCTTTCAGTAATTGGAACCCATCGAGGTCCGGGAGCATGATATCGAGCACCCATAAGTCTGGTTCGTCTTTGATTGCGGCCTGGGCCGAGGTCCCGTCGGTGAACGAACGGACCTGATACCCTTCTTGCTCTAAATACGTGACGAGCATCTTATTTAAATTGATTTCATCATCGACTAAATAGATTGTGTACATTCCAGTCACCTCTGCAACGTTTTTTATTTATCATATCAAACAATTGTGGATGAATGATGGGAATGCAGCCGTTTCCTCCGCGCTCAATGTGTTCACGACACGCAAACAAGCCCACAAAAAAAGAAGGGTTCCCCCTTCCTTACCGCGTCGGCCGAGTGCGCATCTGTTGTGCGAGGAATACCGTGCCGCCACTAAGGAGGGCCAGTACACCGCTGATCATCATGAGTTCCATCATGTTCCACCTTCCTACTGATAGCGATTCTCATTATCACCTATAATATAGCATACTTTTCTTAGCATGAACATGACAAAAAAACTCCCGCCATGCTAGGCGGGAGCTCTCGATTATGCGTTGACGTCGTAACCCTGTTCTTCGATGGCTTCGATCATCGTTTTCACTGAAATTTTATCGTTGTGGATGACATCGACCCGATGGTCCTGTAACGAGACGATCGCTGACTCGACGCCTTCAAGTTCTGTCAAGGCGCCTTCGACCGCCGCCTTGCAGTGATTACATGTCATACCTTCTACTTTTAATGTCGTTTCATTCATTTGGATGTTCCTCCTTGTGTTTTCAATCGTAACGCGTTCAAGACGACCGAGACCGAACTGAACGCCATGGCCGCCCCGGCAATCCACGGGGCAAGCAAACCGGCGGCTGCGACCGGGATACCGAGACTGTTATAGGCAAGCGCCCAGAACAAATTTTGACGAATGTTACGCATCGTCAACGCACTCATCTCGATGGCACGGTTCACCCCATCGATATCTTGCCCCATCACGGTGACATCGGCCGCCTCAAGAGCGATATCCGTCCCGCTTCCGAAGGCGATGCCGACGTCAGCGACAGCAAGTGCCGGCGCGTCATTCATCCCGTCCCCGACCATGGCCACACGGCCCTGGCGTTTCAGCGCCTCGACATGATCCGCCTTCTCGACGGGCAGTACCTCGGCGATGACGTTCGTTTCCGGAATCCCGAGTTGACGGGCGACGTCGAATGCGACTTCTTTCCGATCACCGGTCAAGACGTAGACTTGTCTCGTCTTGGCAAGTTGTTGGACGACGGCACGGCTTTGGTCTTTCAACCGATCTTGCAGACCAAACGCCGCAACGACCCCAGACTCGTCGGCCACATAGACCGGCGTCATCGCCTGCATGTCCCACTCCGGTAATGCCAATCCAGCTTCTTGCATCATGCGGACCGAGCCGATAAGAAGAGGTTTCCCATCCACGACCGCTTTCAATCCTCGACCGGCCAACTCTTCAACGCGTTCGACCTGACCGTCCCCTTCGCCCCGACCGATTGCCTCGGCGAGCGGGTGCGTCGACTGACGTTCGGCCATGACGGCTTGTTTCAAGAACGACGTCTCTCCGAACGTCGCCACGACTTCCGGCGTACCTTTCGTGAGCGTCCCCGTCTTATCGAAGACGACGATATCGACCCCATTCAACGATTCGAGCTGACCGCCACCTTTGAACAAGACACCACGTTCGGCGGCACGGCCCGTCCCGACCATGATCGATGTCGGTGTCGCGAGACCGAGCGCACACGGACAAGCGATAACGAGAACGGCGATCGAGGCCCGGATCGCCATGTCCAAATCATTGAAGCCAAGCGTCCAGACGGCGAACGTCAAGGCGCTGATGGCGACGACGATTGGAACGAACACACCGGAAATCCGGTCCGCTTGTCGTTGGATCGGGGCTTTGTCCGTCTGCGCCTGTTCAACAACACGAACAATTTGAGCGAGCATCGTCTCGCTGCCAACACGTTCGGCGACCATCAAGACCCGGTGCGAGCGGTTAATCGTTCCGCCGACAACATCGGCGCCGACACTTTTCTCAGATGGGATTGATTCCCCGGTCAACATCGACTCATCGATGACCGTCTCACCTTCGACGATTTTTCCATCGACCGGCACTTTTTCGCCAGGGCGGACGACGATGACGTCACCGGCTTTGACCAAGTCGATCGCGACTGGCCGTTCCACACCGTCAACAAGTAAAATCGCTTCTTTCGCCTGTAACGATAAAAGTGACTTGAGCGCGTCCGTCGTTTTTTCTTTCGCTCGGGCCTCTAACCATTTCCCGAGCAATACGAGCGTAATCAAAACGGCACTCGTCTCAAAATAGAGCGACGGATGCATCGGATGCACGAGCATCTCGAAGACGGAATAAAAGTAAGCCGCCGATGTCCCTGTCGCCACGAGCACATCCATGTTGGCCGCGCCGCTCTTCAGGCTCTTATACGCCCCTTTATAAAACTGGGCCCCGATCCAGAACTGGACCGGTGTGGCGAGCGCGAATTGCCACCACGGATTCATGAGCCAATCGGCATGGAACGTCACACCCGGGATGTGCGTAATCATGACGAGCAGAAGCGGTGCCGACAACAGCGCCGAGATGAGCACTTTTCGCTCGAGCGGGCGCAGGTCGTGTTTTGGCGTCAGTTCCGCCTTTCGTTCTGCGCCATAACCGATTTTTTCGATGCGGGCGATCAGTTCGTCTTCGGTGATGCCGTCGTCGACGCGAATCGTCGCCGTCTCGAGCGGCAAGTTGACGGTCGCTTCAACACCGTCCATTTTATTTAACACTTTCTCGATGCGGGCCGAGCATGCGGCGCATGTCATCCCTTGAATCGACAGTTCGACGGTTTTCATCGGAACACCTCCTTACTTCTTGATGCGGCTGACGATTGTCATCAATTCGTCAATGTACGGGTCCATGTCTTCCGTTTCACTCGCATGGACTAAACATTTACGCATGTGACGTTCGAGCAGTTGCATCTCGACTTGTTTGAGTGCCGCTTGAATGGCTGACGTCTGGGTCAAAATGTCGACGCAGTAGCGGTCGCTCTCGACCATCTTTTGAATCCCACGTACTTGTCCTTCGATCCGGCGCAGCCGTTTGCTGAGCGCTTCACGTTCTGCGTCTTCACGCGGAACGATTGGTTGGTCATGCATGAATTCTTCCATGATTATCACCTCACCACCAATATACCCCTACCCGGTAACGGTGTCAAATCTTTTGAACAAAAAAAGGACGACTGATTTCGTCGTCCTTCTCTCCCGTCAATTGCGTTGGAATTGCTCGCTCTTCAAGACGGTCCGTAAAATCTTCCCGGTCGTGTTCCGCGGCAGCTCCTCGATGATCTCGATGTGCGTCGGCTGTTTGTACTTCGCCAGTTTCGTCGCCGCGAACGCTCGGATCTCGTCGAGCGTCACCTGTTCGTCTCGCGTGACGATGAACGCTTTGACCGCTTCCCCTTGTTCGGCATCCGGTACCCCGATGACGGCTGCTTCGACGATGCCCGGATGTTGATAAAGCACTTCTTCGACTTCGCGCGGATAGACGTTATAGCCACCGACGATGACCATGTCCTTCTTCCGGTCGACGATATAAAAGTAACCGTCTTTGTCACGTTTCGCCAAGTCGCCTGTATAGAGCCACCCGTCGCGAAGCGTCATCGACGTCTCTTCCGGTAGTTTATAATAGCCTTTCATCACGTTCGGTCCACGGACGATCAGTTCACCGACCTCGTCGATCCCGACCTCTTCGCCGAGTTCGTCGACGACCTTGTTCTCGACGTGGACGATTGACGGACCGATCGATCCGGCTTTCCGCTCGCCGTGGAGCGGATTGAAACACGTGACCGGTGACGCCTCGGACAGACCGTATCCTTCGAGAATCTTACACTCGAACTTTTGCTCGAACGATTCGAGCAACTGTACCGGCAGACTCGCTCCACCGGATACGAAGACGCGGACGTGCTTGAGCGCCGAAGCGTATGCTGGAACTTTCATCGCCGTCTGCAACAGGAAGTTGTACATCGTCGGGACACCGGCAAAAATGCTGACGCGATGTTTTGGGACGAGGTCGAACACGTCCTGCGGTGAGAATTTTGGCAAGATGACAATCGTCGCCCCGCGCAGGAGCGGTGCGTTGACGATGACCGTCAAACAGAAGACGTGGAACATCGGTAAGGCGGCGAGCGCTTTGTCTTCCGGCGTGATTTCCAAATACTCCCCGATCGAATGGGCGTTCGAGAACAAGTTGAGATGTGTCAACAAGGCGCCTTTCGGTTTCCCGGTCGTCCCGCTCGTATACAGGATGACAGCGACCTCTTCCTCATCGACTTCGACCACTTCAACTTTCGTCGTCGCGAACGCCTCGCTGAACGGTAAGAACTCGATGTCCCCATCCCGCTTCAACGCCGGTACGTCTGCATACGGGACCGAGATGACGAGTCGGAGTTGCGGTAATTTCGTGAGTGCGGCTTCCGCTTGCGCGACGAGCGGCGACAACGCGACAATCGCCTTTACGTCGCCATCGAGCAAGATGTAGGCCATCTCGTCCGGTGTGTATGTAGGGTTGATCGGAATGACGACCCCACCTCGGGCGAGCACCGCGAAATACGAAATCAAGAACGCGGGGCTGTTGCCGAGGACGAGCGCGACGTGGTCGCCTGGACCGATGCCTTTTTGCTCAAGCGTCGCCGCCATCGCCTCGACTTGTCCATAGAACTGTCCGTAGCTGACCGTGTCTTCCCCAAACACGTAGGCCGCCTTGTTCGGATGCGCGGCCACCACGCCTTGTAGTGCCGTGACTAAGTTTGCCATGATAATCCCCCTTTGAAAATGAATGACTATTCACTTTTGAGCCGTAAAAAAGAGCACGGCAGCCGCGCTCTTTTTCAGTTATCTTCATTGTACATGAAACGCCTCAATAAGAAAACGCTTTCAAGTCCATCGTCTGCAAATGATACAATCCGGTCCGGCTCTGTACGTGCACGAGCGCCTGTAACGTCTCATCGTCCATGAGCAAGTCGTCCATCAACTTATGAAGCGCCGACTGTTTCGCTTCCGTCGTCGCCGTGATGAAGAAAATCGCTTCGGCCCGAATACTCTCTCCCGCAATCGTCTGCATCACAAACGGTTGATTGAGATGCAACAAGGTGATGCCGTCTTGTTTTGCGACGTGAAGCGGTACATCGACGACAGCGACCGGTACGGCGACATCGGTAACGCCCGACGGGATCGTCCGCTCTTGCTCCGTCACGACGCGCGCGAACGTGTCATTGACGATACCTCGACCTTCGAGTTCAAGTCCAATCGCTTGGACGGCGAGATCAAATGTCGGTTGCTCCGTCACCCACATCAAATTCGTGTCCATCCATTCAGTGATAAATCGATACATATCGTTTCCTCCCATTGGTTGACTCCATCTCACGAAAGCGCTTGCAATGATTATGATACGCCTCGCCGGAACGACACGCAACGGTCCAGACAACCTGTCACGAAAACGCCAAAAAGAAGGACCTCTGTAGGGAGGCCCTTCTGCATGAAAACCCGCTTCAGCTAATGAGATCGACGAGTTCTTCGAGCTCGACGTTGCCGAAGTAATGTTTGACGTCAAGCTGTGACAATTGTTCCCGAATCGCGCCGCGTTCGAACCGCGTTCCGACGAGGGCTTGTTCGACGTCATGGATATCCCCGACACCGAAGAAGTCCCCATAGATTTTCGCTTCCGTGATTGTACCCTTGTTGACGTTCAAGCGGACGTCGATCGTACCGATCGGGAATCGACGTTTCGACTCGACATCAAACTTCGGCGATTTCCCGAAGTTCCAGTCCCAGTTCGCATAGCGCTCTTTCGAGATATCCTGAACAATTTCCCAGTCCTCATCGCGAAGCACGTAACGTTCTGGTTCCTGTCCGTCATAAATGGAATGGAGCAGCGCCTCGACAAAGTGCTCCATCGCCATCTCTTCTTCTAAGAACTCCGTGATGTTAGCGACACGGCTACGGACCGACTTGATGCCTTTTGAACGCATCTTCTCTTCCGAGACGTTGAGCGAGTTGACGACTTCCTCGATGTTCGAGTTGAACATGAGTGTTCCGTGGCTGAACATACGGCCGCGCGTCGTGAACTGGGCGTTCCCGCTGATTTTTCGTTCGCCGACTTGGATATCGTTACGTCCCGTCAACTCTGCCTCGACGCCGAGTTGCTTCAAGGCGTCAACAATCGGTTGCGTGAACTTCTTATAGTTGTTGAACGAGTTGCCGTCATCTTTTGTGATGAAACTGAAGTTCAAGTTGCCCTCATCATGATAGACAGCACCGCCGCCCGACAAACGACGGACGACGTCAATCCCGTTCTCTTCGATATACTTCAAGTTAACTTCTTCTGATGTGTTCTGGTTCTTGCCGATGATGATCGACGGGCCGTTAATATAGAACAAGAAATAATCCTCATGCTCGACGTTCAAATGTTTGAGGATATACTCCTCGACCGCCAAGTTGAGTTTCGGGTCCCGGATATCCGGGTTGAAAATAAATTTCACAGTAGGTTCCTCCTAAGGATAATCGTTAATTGTATTATACGAGACGGCGGCCCGGCGCTACAACTTGTTTACTTCCATTCCCCGTTCATGACGCGCTTCAATGCGTTTGCGACGCCGTATTCGTCATGACGCTCTGTGACGTGGTGGCTAATGGCAATCAAGTCTTCGTGACTATTGCCCATCGCGATCGCTTTACCGGCCACCTCAAACATCGGGACATCGTTCAAGTTGTCCCCGATGACGACGACTTCCGATAAATCGACGCCGAAATGCTCGGCCAATTTTTTGACGCCGTGCCCTTTATCAGCCCCGTTCGCCATGACTTCGATATTGTCATTGCCTGAAGACGTGACGTAAACGCCTTCCACGCGCTCATCGATTTCCGTCCATAGTGAGGACATCTTCTCGAAATGACTCGAAAAGGCGATGAATTTATAGACGCGTCCGGCCTCATTCTTGATGAAATCCTCGATGTCTTCGACGAGACGGACGTCCTCGTTGACGTAATAACGTTTTTGGAAGAACTCATACATCTCGAGCGACCGCTCATCGCCGTTCTGCTTCAAGTTCTCCATCGTCGCATCGATCAAATCGAGTCGGCTCGCGACGAGGCCCGCCTCTGAATACATTTCATAAAAGACGTCCGAATATTTGTGGTCTTGATGCAACACCGACACGACTTCGAGCGCCTCTTCTGTCGTCAAATCGATTTCATGTAGCACTTCACCCGTTTCCGTCAGCACGCGACCGCCGTTCGAAGAGACGATCGGGCACGTGAGGCCCACCTCGTCGAGAATCTCTTTCGCGTTGAAGTAATTGCGTCCCGTCGCAATCGCAAAGCGAATCCCTTGTGCTTCTGCCGCACGGACGATTTCTGCCGTCTCGGGTGCAATTTTCGTGTGGTTGTGCAGGATCGTGCCATCCATATCGGATACGAACAATTTGTACGTTGTCATCAACATCCACTCCTCTTTTTCTGTTTCGCTTATAACTATAACAAAAAGAGAGGCCATCGGAATAATCCGACACCTCCCTTCACGAATCTTTACCCTTCTTCTGCGAGCGCTTTGATTTGTTCATGGACGCTCTTGATGCAGTCTGGCATGCCGATTCCGTCATAGGCGATGCCTGCGAGCAAGATGCCTGGATAGACGCGGCCCATCTCGGCGCGCAACGCGCGGACCCGATCGGAATGGAAGACGGCGTAAGGTGGCAACCCGTCCCGGAGCCGGCTGACGACCGTCTCGAGCGGTGCTGCTTTAATCGTCATCAAGCCGCCAAGGTCACGTAACGCCGTCGCGACAATCTCCTCATCGGACGCATCTACGATCTCATCGGCGCCCGGACGTCCGAGAAAGACGCGCAGGACGTGATACCCTTCCGGCACAGCATGCGGCCATTTTTGGTCGATGAACGTGCACGCCGTAATCGTCACATCCGCCTCCTGGCTCGTGACGAAGCCCGTCCCGACGAACGGCAGCTCGATATCGTCTTCTTTGAATACGAGCGAACACGTCGCCGTCGCGTGCGGTTTCATATCCGCGAGAAAATTACTGTCGACTTTCGGTAAGAACTGACGGATGAGCCGGGGCGGGACCGTCAAGATGAGGTGATCGGACTCGATATCGCCTCGATTCGTCAGCAGGCGATAGCCGCCTTCAATCTCCTCGACTTGTTCGACCGAACAGTTCAAGATGATTTCGGTGCGCTCTAGCCGCTCGGCAAGACGATCAGTGAGCGACTTCAATCCTCGTTTGAGTGAAGCGAACTGTCCAACTTTCTTGGCGCCGACTTCCGCGACCCGTTGTTCAGGGCGCAAGTGACGCATCCCTTCATACAAGTTCCCATGTTTCTTCTCGCCTTCGATAAACTGTGGGAACGTCGACAAGGCGCTCATCTGATCGATGTCTCCCGCGTAAATCCCGGAAAGAAGCGGTTCGATCAGCCGGTCGACGATCGGGTCCCCGACCCGTTCACGCAAGTACAAGCCAAGGGAGACGTCCGTTTCCGGTGCTTCGACGTCCGGTGGCGATAAGAGCATCGCCCGGAGTGCGGCATGTTCTTCGTCCGATAAGAGTGTCGTGTCCTTGAACGCATCGACGTCGAGCGGGATGCCCATGACCGTCTGTTTCGGAATCGGATGCAGCCCGTCATGATGGAGCACGTACGCTTGACCAACCCCGTTTCGGACGATTTCATCACCGAGACCGACGTCATGAATCAAATCCGTCATCGCTGTCTTGCGGAACACGTACGAGTCGGGCCCTCGTTCGACCGCAAATTCCCCCGTTTCAAACGTATCGATTTTTCCGCCTAACCGTCCGCTCGTCTCGACGAGCTTGATCGTGACGTCATTCGGTAAATAGCGCTCGGCATAAAAAGCGGCGGTGAGACCTGTGATCCCACCACCGACAATCGTTACATTACGCATGATGTACAATCACGCTTTCCATGCGATCGGCGATGGCTTCAATGAAGCTCCGCTCCGCGTTTGGCATGTTAGGACGCGCGTAGTGAACGCCGAGGCGGTCACAGACGACTTTACATTCCACGTCGTTATCGAAGAGCACCTCGAGGTGATCCGCGACAAATCCGACCGGCGTGTAAACGAACGCTTCATAGCCATGCTTTTCATAAAGTTCAGCCGTCAAATCTTGGACGTCCGGCCCGATCCACGGGTCAGGCGTGTTGCCTTCCGACTGCCAACCGACCTCATAGTTCGGTACGCCCGCCGCTTGGGCGATTTTGTCAGCCGTTTCTTTCAATTGATCCGGATACGGGTCGCCACCTGCCAAAATCTTCTCTGGCAGACTGTGCGCCGAGACGATCAAGCAAGCCTTCTCAGCCGGCACCGGCAAGTTCGCGAACGTCGTTTTGATGGCTTCCGCCCACCAATTGATGAATTTCGGCTCATCGTACCACGATTCGACCGAACGGATCTCGATGCCGTATTTCGCGGCTTCTTCATGCGCCCGTCCGTTGTACGACTTGACGCTGTATGACGAGTAGTGCGGGGCCAATACGACCGAGACCGCTTCTTTGATGCCGTCGTTCGCCATTTGCGCGACCGCGTCTTCTACGAACGGTTCGATGTGCTTGAGCCCGATATAGAGCTTGAAGTCGATTTCGCCCACGTGGCGCTCGTTCAAGATGTCACGGAGCGTCTCCGCTTGATCGATTGTGATTTTCGCGAGCGGCGACACGCCACCGATGGCCTCATAGCGCTCCGTCAAGTCTTGGAGTGCTTCCGGTGAAGGCTTGCGGCCATAACGAATGTGCGTATAGTAGCGCTCGATATCTTCAGGTTTGTACGGTGTCCCATAAGCCATTACGAGTAATCCGACGGTTTTCATAATGATTTGCCTCCCATTTTTTCACGTGAGTAGTCATGGATAAATGCTGTCAATTTGACGAGCACAGACGGATCGACTTCCGGGAACACCCCATGTCCCAAGTTGAAGACGTATCCAGGTTGTTTCATCCCCTCATCGAGGATTTCTTTCACTTTCGCTTCGATGATCGGCCACGGAGCCAGCAAGAATGACGGGTCAAGGTTACCTTGGACTGCTTTCGTGATGCCGCGGTCGCGCGCTTCTTGAATCGACAGACGCCAGTCGAGTCCGACGACGTCGAGCGGCTGGTCTTGCCACTCTTCAACGAGATGGCTCGCTCCAACACCGTGCATGATGAGCGGAATGTCGAGCTTGCGCAACTCGGTGAAGATCCGTTCTGTCGTTGGTTTAATATAACGAACATAATCTTTGCGGCTAAGCGTCCCGACCCATGAGTCGAACAACTGGAACGCTTGGATGCCAGCCTCCGCCTGCGCCGTCGCATACGTGATGACCATGTCGCCAAGCTTCTCCATAAGTGCGTTCCATACGTCCGGCTCAGCGTACATGAGCGCTTTCGTCCGATGGTAACTCTTCGATGGTCCGCCTTCAATCATATAACTCGCGAGTGTGAACGGCGCACCCGAGAAGCCGATGAGCGGGACTTCCAAACGTTCCCGAAGCAAACGGATCGTCTCGAACACGTACGAGATGTCGTCCGTGTTAAGCGGTTTTAAGCGTTCCACGTCTTCCATCGTCCGGTACGGGTTATCAATGACCGGACCGATGCCGCTCTTGATTTCCACATCCACGCCCATCGACGGGAGTGGCGTCATAATATCTTTATACAGAATGGCCGCGTCGACTCCTAGTTGTTTTACCGGGAGCTCTGTCACGTAGGCACACAATTCGGCATCATGCGTGATTTCGAATAATGTCCTCGTTTTTTTGATCTCACGATATTCTGGTTGGTAGCGTCCGGCTTGGCGCATGTACCAGACGGGCACATAGTCTGTCGCCTCTCCTTTAAACGCCTTCAAAATAGTATCGTTCATACGTCGCGTCATTCCCCTCTATAATTCTCCTACACTCTTCTTCTATAGGTATGTGAACTCAAAAACATTATACAGAAATTAATTAGAATAATGCTAATGTGAAGCATTTTCATTGTGTTTTCTTTGTGTCATTTCTTTGGCGGATACGTGCGGAATGCCGAATTGAGCTGACCACGAATCAAATCGTCACGCTGTTTCGTCGACAAACGCTTCTCGCGATCTTTAATGTCTTGAATCCGCCAGCCGTCTTCAAGCTTCGAGGCCACATCAATTAATCGTTCCACATCATGGAAAGAATATTTACGTGAACCGCCTTTTGTCCGTTCTGGAAAGACGAGCCCTTTTGACTCATAATAGCGGACTTGTCGCTCCGAAAGTCCCGTCAGTTCAGTAATGACGCCCATTCCAATTACTTTCTTCGACTTATAGTCCATCGCTCGTCCTCCTCCCTCACAAAAAAATATGTCAGATAATCTGACAAATTGCAATCCAAGTCGAATTTTTCGTCTTACACTGAAAACAACTTTTGAATCACCAATCGAAAAAAAGGAGGGATCGCAACATGGAAGACATCTTATATTATATGGACACGCTGTTCGTACTCATCGCCGCTTTGCTCGTCTTGACGATGCAACTTGGATTTGGGTTGCTCGAGACGGGGACGCTCCGGGCTAAAAACGCCGGGCACGTCGCAGTCAAACAAATCATCAGCCTCTCTGTGGCGGCACTCGCCTTTTGGGCTGTCGGCTTCGGCCTCTCATTCGGGGACGGGACCCGCTGGTTCGGGACGGAAGGATTCTTCATGAACGGATCGTTCACGAGCCTCGATTGGGCCAACGTCTCAATCGACATCAAATTCTTGTTCCAGTTGTCATTCGTCGCCGTAGCGCTCGCCATCGCCTGGGGTGGGTTCGCAGAACGGGCTAAACTGTCTGCATACGTCTTGTTCGGCGTCTTCTTCGTCGCCATCCTGTATCCAATCGTCGCCCGCTCTGTATGGGCTGGTGGACTTCTCGGGACGATGGGCATGCAAGACTTCGCCGGTTCGGCTGTCGTCCACCTTCAAGGCGGAATGGCTGCCCTTATGGCCACCATCATCTTAAAACCACGTCGTAAAACGGAATCACTCGCCGGTCATAACCACGTCTTGACGGTCGTCGGTGGACTCGTGCTCTGGCTCTGCTGGTTCGGTTTCAATGCCGGATCGACGATGTCGGTCGCGGACGGCTTCTTCGGTTACGTCGCTCTTACGACGATGCTCGCCACGGCTGCCGGCGCTCTCGGCGCTCTCGCCATCGTCATGATTCACAAGAAAACGGCCGACATCCCGACAATCGTCAACGGTGTCCTCGGGGCACTCGTCGCCATCACCGCTGCCTGCGCCTTCGTCGAACCTTGGGCCGCCATAGTCATCGGTGCCCTCGCTTCGATTGCCACGTATGGTACGAGCATCCTCATGGCGAAATATATCGACGATCCGCTCTGCGCCTTCTCGGTGCACGGTGTCGCGGGAATCATCGGGACACTCGCGCTCGGATTCTTCGCCTCGCCTCGCTTGGTCGAGATCACAGGCATCGGTTCGGCCGGCCTCTTCTACGGCGGCGGCTTGACTCAACTCGGTGTGCAAGCACTCGGCGTCTTGATTGCGATGGTCATCGCCGGTGGCGGTAGCTACGCCTTCTTGAAACTCCTCGACGTCACGATCGGTCTTCGTGTCACGGAAGAACAAGAAGATATCGGCCTCGACATCGCCGAGCACGGTGTATCCGCATACGGTGAAGTCGAGACAGAACCTGAAACTCCGGCACGTCTCCCGAAAATTCTCGGGTCGAGCGTATCGGTCATGTCACCAAAAAAATAACGACAACAGTCAGGGACACCCAATGCGGGTGTCCCTGTTTCATGTCAATCGACTCAAGTAGTATCGGACGACCACGTACGCGAGTCCGAGACCGACGAGCGCGTCCCACGTCGCCCCAAACAAGAGCGAGGCAACGCCAAGGGCGAGCAGTTGCGCGAACAACAGCCGCGTCGCCCACCATTTATAGGCGACGAGCCGCTCGGTACGTGTGATTGGCAACCACGACGCCATCGACACGGTGTCGAGCCGTTTAAATAATGGCACGAGCTGGAGCGCCGTCAACCCAACGAAAAGCGGGACGACCAACCCGACATACCATCCACCCGAGAGCCACATGACAACGAGCGCGACGACGGAAAGACGCAACACGAGATCGAGCGAATCGTTCGACCGCATGACCCGGAGCCCGTACACGTATCGGGCGGCATCGGCCTGTTTCAACACCGACCGCTCGAGCAGGCTCACGATGAACGACCGTTCCCGCACGTCTTCCCGCATCGTCGGCACATCGACGAACCAACTGACGACCCGGTTGAACTGGGCTTTGCTCTTTTCTTCGAGCGTGAGCCAGTCAAGCAGCGGGATGCGCCGATTCCGTCGCACGTGGAGCAGGACAAACGGGACGAGTGCGGGCACTGGCGTCAACAACGGCACACCGAACAATACGAGGAAGCCGCTGGCGAGTGCGCTCGGCAAGACGACGTATTTAATCCCCTCCAACTTGGCGAGACGACCCGCGGCTGAAATGAGTACACTCGTGGCGAGGATGGCTCCGACTTCGACCGACGTGAGCGCTTGCGTCCGGACGAGCAGCGGCAACACGACAAGCATGACGAGGATGGCGCGGACGGCGGCAAAGACGACATTGAACAGGCGGATGCCTGTCATGAACGCTTGAATCTCACCGAGACGCGGCAATAGGAAGACTTGATCCGCTTCTTGAATCAACGTTCGGGGACGATGACCGAGCGGAAGGAGCAACCAAATCAGCGCCACGATCCATTCACTCGGAAAAGCCGGGTCCAAATCCGTCAAAAATTGGTTATACACGAACGCCCCGTAGATGAGCGTGAAATAAAGCGTGAATAACAAGCCACCGTTCGCGACGTAGCGGCTGTATTTCACGACGTCTTCCACCCAGACGCCAAATCGTTGTTTGAATACGTTCATCGTTTCCGCTCCTCGGCCTCAATCGCCTCGACATAGATGTCATCGAGCGTGGCGTCCGGACGCAGACCGTATGTCTCGCGCAGTTGCGCGGCCGTCCCGGTCGCGATGACCGCCCCTTGGTGCAAGAAGACGAAACGGTCGCAGTGGCGCTCGGCCGTCTCTAGAATGTGTGTCGACATTAAGATGGCGCAATCTTCCTTATACTCGTCAAACAATCGCAATAGTTGACGAATCGCGAGTGGATCGAGTCCGACGAACGGTTCATCGACGATGAGAAGCGGGGACTTCGTCACGAGCGCACATAGAATCATCGCTTTTTGACGCATTCCTTTCGAAAAGACGGACGGGAACCAGTCCAGTTGCTTCTCCATCCGCATATCTCGTGCCAATCGCTCGGTCCGGTTCGTTAAATCTGCCGCATCAATGTCATACGCTTTTCCGATCAACGTCAAATGTTCACGCAACGTCAGCGTGTCATACAAAATAGGGGTCTCGGGTATATAGCTTATTTTCTTACGATAATTCTTTTCTGACGAGCTGAGTGTTTGACTATCGACTTCGACCGATCCTGAAATCGGATCAAGCAATCCTAAAATATGTTTGATTGTTGTCGATTTTCCGGCTCCGTTTAGCCCTATCAGCCCGACGAGCTCACCTTTTTTTACATCAAACGAAATATCGTGCAACACTTGTTTACCTATATAACCGCCATTCAAATGGTCGACGTGCAACATGAAAACTCCACCCCTCATTTTCAACTTTTTTTTGTGATATATGTTTTAAAAGCTGTCACATGGGAATAATCTGAACTGTAAGGCATTTTAAAACTTATTCATTACTTCCATTGTTCCATAAAATTGTTAGTGAGAACAATGGACAAAACAGAAAGGAGAATGTTTTTATGGGTTGGATTATCACTTTAATCGTCGGGGGTATTATCGGTTGGTTAGCAGGTCTTATTTTAGGTAAGGATGTACCAGGTGGCGTCATCGGGAACATCATTGCTGGTATCATCGGTGCTTGGCTCGGTGGCCTCATCTTCGGAGACTTCGGTCCTGCAGTTGGCGGCATCGCGATTATCCCAGCACTTCTCGGTGCGATTATCTTGATCTTGATCGTATCGTTCGTTATGAAATCAATGAACCGTAAACGTTAATCTACGGCTCACGTAAAAGGGACCCTCGCCGAGGGTCCCTTTTTTTGTCATGTCAAAATGAGATAGATGGCTTCATCCCGCTCGATGAACCGTTTCTCGCTCTGTAAGCGCAAGAACGTGAAAATCGACTCGAGCAACGTCCGGTCGTAGCGCCATTCGAGGCCGAGGTCCGTCTCGACTTTTTCATTCGGTTCGCCCAAGAGCGCGAGCAGGTCGTCGGGCCGCTTCTGTAAATCGATATCAATGCGATCGACCCGGCCGTCGACAAACCGGAGTTCCATCCCATCATAGCGCCAGACGTCGCCCCGTTCCATCGGTTCACCGATCTCGTCGACGACCGTCTGTTCCCGTTTGTTCATGAGCGCCTCAAGCGTCTCAATCGAATGACCGGTTTGCGCCTCGACCTCGATTTCAATCAATTCGGCCCGCTCGAGGTCGAATTGTCCGGCCACCGTCTCGTCCTGGTCCGGCAACAAGCCAAACGCCAGTTGCGCATCTTCCGTCAACGTCACGGCCTCGGTCTCGGTCACCGTTTCCCCATCGACGACGGCGACGGCTTTGACGTCGTAGCGGCCCGGCATGCGAACAATCTCAACTGCTTCGCCGGCCTCATCAATCCGTCCCTCCTGCACCCCGTCGATCCAAATATTCGTCAGTGGAACGTCTGCCGAAGCACGCAACGTCTTTGGCAACAACTCAATCTGATAATCCGCAAAGCCGAACCGCCCTTCGCCCGTATCGACGAGCCGGAACAATCCATCCGTCTCCATGCCTTGTGCTCGGTCCGACCGGTCCTGTGCCACTTCCGAGATGGCCTCACCGCGGATTGACTTCTCTTCATTCAACCACCCCATGAACCGGAGCGCCTCAGCTCGCGTGAGCGGTTCTGATTCATATTCGACATTCTCCTGGAAGAAGCTGACGTCTTCGGTCAACAAGGCGTCCTTGAAGCGAACGTGAATCTTGTCGTTGGCGGCAGCCGGTTTATATCCCCATTGATAGAAAACACCGACCGCGAGGCCGACACCGAGCGTCACGAGGAGCCCGAGGTAGATATTTCTTCGCCGCGACGGTTTCTTCGATCGTACATACGCCATCCGTTCCCTTCCTCTCTCTACTTGCTATTGTTTTCAGTGTAAGGGGCATCGTCTGTCCGGACAATCGTTCTTCCGCCCGAATTTCCATGTTATGATGAGATGGATTAGTCATTCATGAATGGAGGAGTCAGCATGCACACTGAGGACAACTGTATCTTTTGTAAAATCGTCAACAACGACATCCCGTCGTATAAGGTATACGAGGATGAAGCCGTCGTCGCGTTCCTCGATATCTCTCAAGTCACGAAAGGGCATACGCTCGTCATTCCGAAACATCATGCCCGTAACATCTATGAATTGCCGGCCGACGTGGCCCGTGACGTCTTCCAAGCCGTCCCTGCCGTCGCGAACGCGATTCAGCGTGAAACAGGTGCGATCGGGATGAACGTGTTGTCTAACGCCGAAGCGATTGCTGGACAGACCGTCTATCACTTCCACATCCACCTCTTGCCGCGCTACGGCGAGGCGGACGGGTTTGGCGCCAAGTGGGAAACGCATCAAGACGCGTACTCATCTGACGACATGCAGACGATCGCCGCAGGCATCAAAGCAAACCTGTAACGAACAAATGGACCGCCGCCTGTTGAGCGACCGGTCCATTTTTTGTCTTGCGCCTCATGACGAGTTGATTGAATCGAGATGGCGTTTCCGCTCCTCTTCGATTTTGGCACGCTCGACTTGTAATTTAATCGCCTGCTCGTATAACTGTTGCCGCGATTTGACAGATTCCGCTTGTTCGAATTCTTTTCTTAACAAATTTAGACGGGCGTCTATTTCAATCAGTCGCTTTTCAAGCAAAGTTTGTTTCCGCGTCTGTTCGTTCTGTTCCGACGCTTCATATCCCGCCTCGAGTGCTTCCATTATTGTCTGTGCCCAAGGGTCATCTCCCAGTCGCTTGGCCGCGTTATACAGGTCTAACATGTCATCAACCCAACGCTTTTGCATATTCACTGGAGGTCACCTTCCTTTACCTACAGTTTAAAATAAAATGATTTTTCGGTCAAAATTGAATGTTCTGAAAAATTTTATTTAAGATATAGGTTTTTAATCTCTCTTTTTTGGTAAAATAATATGAAAAGAATGTATTCTAGTATCAGCGTGCTCGAGGAGGGGAATGTATTGTCGAATCACAATCGTCGCGATTGGGTTGCTTTCGGCTTTGTCGTAGCGTTTCTAGGAGCTGTGACCGTGAAAAAACTCGCCCGTGGAACGGCGAATGACGCGGCGGCCAATCAACACCGAGCGTCTACAATCACTACGTTGAAAGAACAATTCCAAAAAGTCGCTAAAGATGCGTCGCAAGTTGCGGCGGCAGGTAAGTTACAAGGAAAAGAATTGACAAATCAAGTGAAAGCCGAAGTCGAACGCTATCAACAAGACATTCAGCCTTCAATCGAGCGGATCCAAGGAAACCTAAACGAGCTTTCGAACGTACAGTCAGATGCGACCGAAGCGAAAGCGGAAAAGGCCAACTGACCGGTCTGTCGTCATCGCCCGTCGTTTTAGTCACATTGTATCGGAAAGGATGGATCGACATGGAACACGAAAAAGAATTCACTGGCCCTGAGGCCATGCTCTATAGTCATAAAATCATTCAGCTTAGTAAGGCACTGTGGAAGACGGTCGAGAAAGACTGGCAAAATTGGATTAAACCGTTCGATTTGAACATAAACGAGCACCATATTTTATGGATCGCTCACGCCCTCGGCGGCGCTTCGATCTCAGAGATCGCCAAATATGGGGTCATGCACGTATCGACGGCGTTCAACTTCTCGAAGAAGTTAGAAGACCGCGGTTTGCTCACGTTCTCGAAAAAGGAGACGGACAAACGAAATACGTACGTCCAATTGACGCCTGAAGGTGAAGCGCTCTTGCTCGAGACGATTCATGCGTTCGATCCGGAAGAGAACGGCGTCTTCCGCGCCTCGCTCCCGCTCCAAGAATTGTACGGGAAATTCCCGGACTTGACGGACATCACCGCAATCGTTCGCCGCTTGTATGGCGACAACTTCATGGACATCTTTGCAGAAACGTCGAAGATGATCACGGAAGAAGCCGGACGTCGCCCTGAGGACGACGAGATCAGTAAAGAAGCTTGACCTGCCGATACAGCGGTTCCGTGACGTCTAGCGCCATCCCTTGGCGCACACACGCCGCGAGAATCGTCTCGGCCTCTAAATGGGGATGAAGCATCCCGACGAAATGAACGAGCAAAGGCTCCACGGACGACAGCCCGTAGCGCATTTGCTCGTTTTGTCGTTCTCGGATATCATCCAACAACGCGAAAAACGCAACGACTTCTTGCCGTGTCAGATTTGCCTTGAGCACCTCATGTTCAAAGGGCCGTTCCGACCAATCGACCGCCCCGAGCAACAGTTCCATTTGAAACGATAATTGATTGATTTTCTCTTCTAACGACACGTTCTCCACCCCATCATTTCACATTCTCTTTCATCATTATACGACACGTTTCTGTGCTATGATACTACACAGGCAAGAGAACAGCTGTTATCATTAACAAAATGTGGTATAGTCGGATTTAGAAACTTATAGATTTATAGGGGTGGAATATATGTCAAACGGAATGACGAATGAACCGAACAAACAGAATAAGAAGTTTTCAACAGGCGCCCTCGTCGGCGCATCAGCGATTGCACTTCTCATCGGTGTCGGCGGCACGTACGCGGCGACAAACGGCGGGTCTTCTGACAACTCTACAGTTGTTTCATTTGAAGGCGGCGAAGTGACGCGCGGCGAAATCGCCGACATGAGCTACGACCGCATGGTCCCACAACTTGCGTTCCAAGAAACGATGAACGAATTGCTTGAAAAAGAGTACGGCGATAAAGTCGAGCAAGAAAAAGTCGACGAAGAGTTCAGCAAGACCGAAGAGCAGTTCAACTCGAAAGAAGAGTTTGAGCAAGCGATTCAACAAGCCGGCATGACGAACACGGACGAGTTCAAAGAAGCGCTCCGCGGTCAAATGCTCGTCGATGCTGCGAAATCAGAACTCGTTGAAGTCACAGACGAAGATATCGAAGCACAGTTCGCGAAAGAAAACGTCGAAGTCAAGGCGAGCCATATCCTTGTCGAGACAGAAGAAGAAGCACAAGCGATCATTAAAGAATTGAACGACGGTGGCGACTTCGCTGACATCGCGAAAGAAAAATCGACAGACACAGGTTCTGGTGAAAAAGGTGGCGACCTCGGTTACTTCTCAGCCGGCGCCATGGTCCCTGAATTTGAAGAGTACGCGTTCCAAGAAGACGTCGTTGGCAAAGTTTCTGAGCCGGTTCAGTCACAGTTCGGCTTCCACGTCATCAAAGTCATGGACCGTAAAGAAAAAGACCTTAAACTCGAAGACGAGAAAGATCGCATCCGTGAAGCATTGGCGACTGAAAAAGCCGCTTCTGTCGACGCGAATAAGATCTATGCCGAGTTGATCGAGAAATATAACGTCGATGTGAAAGATGCGAAAGCATCGACACAGTTCGATGCCGTGAAAGACGCTCTCAAAGCGGAAAAAGAAGGTACAGAAGAAGCTCCAGCCGAGGAATCGACAGAGCAGCAATAAACAAAAGACGTCCCGCGGGACGTCTTTTTATATGCCTTCATAACTTCGGTTTATAGAACGCCCGGTTATCGAGCGCCATGATCCGTTCTGTGAACGTACCAGGTTCGACCCCTTCGAACGCCTTATCGAACATGTTCATCCGGGCATCGATGTTGTCGATGAAGAAGAGCATCTCGGCTTCCGGGAGCTGCGGCGCGTTCGCCGATCCCCATTCCGGTTTCCCGTGATGGCTGAGGACGAGGTGTTGGAGCAACGTCACGACTTCACGGTCGGTGCCGAGCTCTCGGGCTACGACTTCGATTTCAGATGCCATGAGCGACAAGTGACCGAGCAGCTTGCCTTCAAGCGTATACTCCGGTGTGATCGCGTCCGATAACTCGATCACTTTCGCCAAGTCGTGGAGCACGACGCCCGAGACGAGCAAGTCCCGATTCAATTGCGGATAGAGGTCGCACATCGTGTCAGCCAGCTTCAGCATCGACAGGACGTGGAAGGCGAGTCCCGAATAGACCGCATGGTGATGGCGCACCGCTGCCGGATACGTGAAGTAAGCTTCCTCGTTCCGGTCGACAAGCGCCGTCACGAGTTGTTTCATCCCCACGTGCTCCATTGCCTCGATATAGCCGCGAATCCCTGTCTCGAGTTCTGACTTCGGCACTGGGGCCGAGCGCACGTATGGCGTGATGTCCGTCTCACCTTCGATGATGGAGATTTGTTTCAACTTCAACTGGGTCCGGCCACGGTAGTCCATCACTTCCCCGGAAGCATGGACAATTTTTTTCGTCGCATATTTGTCCGTATCGGCACTGTCCCATACTTTCGTCTCAATCTCTCCGCTCTCATCGCATAGGATGAGCGTCAAATATGGTTTGCCGTTCCCGGCGAGTCCTCGATACGATTGTTTAATCATCACATATTGGTTCAACGTGTCGCCCACTTTGAGCTGACCAATTTTAGTAGTCGTCAAAAAAAGCACCTCTCTTCTTGTCAGTACCTACATCTTAACGAAAGTTCAGGTCAGATGCCAACTTTCTAAGAAAAGCGGGAATACTTGAGAGAGAAGCATATTGGGGGAATGGAAGATGAATTGGAATTGGTATACACGACCAGAAGAAATTGTACATGTCGACAATCACTATGAGGAAGCGTACACGTATTGGCTCGAACAATTGACGACGGCGAAAGTCACAAAAATCATCGTCGAACGCGATTATATGTACGGATCGCTCACGCTCGATTATGAACAGTTGGAACGCGAACCACAAAAAATCGGGCACTATTTCGTGACCCGAGATTTCCTGTGGACAATCGGGTTTGATGAGCTATATTGCGAGACGGTCGCCGCGAAGCAGTATGACTCGCCAATCGAGGCATTCTATGACCTGCTCTCTGAAAAAATGGACTATTATTTCCACGGCATCGATGAGTATGAAGAACGCTTGATGATGACCCAACGCGAGATGAGCGGGCAAGTCCCTCCCGAATTTATGAATGAGATTTTCGGACTCCGCAGCGAGATTGAACGGTGGTCCGATACCGTTGTCCCATACCGTGAGTTGCTCATGGCCGGACGTGAGGCGTTCCTCGATGTCGACTTGGACGAGTTGAACGCTTATCGACTTGCCACGTACCGGGTCGACCGGCTCTTGACGTTAATCGAACATTATCAAGCCGATGTCATCGCGTTAACCGACCTCGCCTCGACGCTGTCGAACTTTCGCGGTAACGAGATTATGAAGGCGTTGACCGTCTTCACGGCATTGACGACACCAGTCGTCGCCTTCGGTGCCATCTGGGGAATGAACTTCAAAGCGATGCCTGAACTGAAGTGGCCGCTCGGTTATGTGTTCGCCTGGATGATGATCATGCTCTTCACAGGCTTGGTCTATGCGTGGTTGAAACGGAAGAATTGGATTGGCTCGCTCTTACAGTTCCCGAATCAAGTCCACAATCAAAAACGTCTAGAAAAACAACGGAAAAAGAGAAAACAGTAAAAAAACGAACAAAAGTTCGGTATACTGAAAGGAGCAGCTGCCATAGAAAGGTGATGTACATGGAACGATTGATTATCCACGTTGATATGGACGCGTTTTACGCCTCGGTCGAACAGCGGGACCGTCCTGATTTACGTGATAAGCCTGTCATCGTCGGTGGCGCCCCCCACAGCCGTGGTGTGGTCGCCACCTGTTCGTATGAGGCGAGAAAATACGGGGTGCACAGCGCCATGTCGTCACGGCGTGCGTTTGCGCTCTGTCCTCAGGCGACGTTCGTCAAACCGCGCTTTCACGTTTATCGGCACGTCAGCCAACAAGTGATGGCGATTTTCAAGTCTATCACGCCGCTCGTTGAACCGCTCTCGCTCGACGAGGCCTATTTGGATGTGACCGAGAACACACTCATGAGCACGTCCGGCCCTTATATCGCGCGCTATATCCTCGGGGAAATCAAACGCCGGACGGGACTGACGGCCTCGGCCGGAGTCGCCCCGTCGAAGTTCGTGGCCAAGATCGCCTCAGGATTCAACAAACCGAACGGACTGACTGTCGTCGAAGCAGCCGATGTCGAGTCGTTCCTCGCCCCGCTCCCGATCACGACGATGCACGGGGTCGGTAAAGTGACGGCCCAAACACTGTTCAAGCACGGCTACCATACGATTGCCGATTTACAGCGTGCGCAACCTGAACAACTGAAGGCCATTTTCGGATTCGACCGCGGGAGCCAACTATATGAACTCGCGTCCGGTCGTGATAACCGTCCCGTCGTCCCGACGCGGGAACAAAAATCGATTGGCTCCGAGACGACGTTCGCGTTCGACCTCGATGACCCGGAAGAAGTGTATGAACGGGTCGTCCCGGAAATCGAAGACGTGCTCCATCAACTCGACCGACGCGAACTCAGTTGCCAGACGGTGACGATTAAAATCAAGACGAGCGAGTTCCAGGCCCGGAGCCACCAAATCAAACTGAACCATCCGACGCACGACCACGACGAGATTAAACGGCTCGCCCGCCGCCTGTTCGACGAGATGGCGATCACTGAACCGGTCCGCTTGATCGGGATGACGGTGTCCGATTTGATTCCCCGTACTGAGACGGCGCGTCAGCTCACGTTCGAGGAGCTGACGAAACCTTCGCTTGAATAATGAATGGTCATTCAGTACAATGGAAGTAAAGGGGGGCGAACGGATGGAACAGTATACGATCACAGCGTTCGAGAACGACGGCACGGTCGTCTTGAACGATTCATTTACTGCGGCAAGCAATGACGAGGCGAAAACGAAAGGACTCACGTTGCTTGAGGAAGCCGGGCACCTCCATAAAGGGGCCCGCATCGCACGTCGCGGCCAACTGATCTACTTCGAGCGCTGTAAACTGCCAGGAAAACTGAAAGGCACGGCCTCATAACAGAAGCGCCTCGGGAATCCCGAGGCGCTTGTTCATTCGCTATATTTGGCTTCCCACTCGCTGCGCCACTCCATGTAATCGGGATGCAGCTCTTCCACCGTCTTGCCGTCTAGCGAGTACGCACTGCCGACGAGCGGCTCGGCCGAATCCGGATATGACGTCCCGCCGATGATCTCGCCGTCCACCATCATGACCGAGACGTTCGTCTGGCCGAGTTCTGCAACATCATCGAGCGGATGGTCGCGGACGATAAAGTACTCATGTCGAATGTCACGTCCGATATAGTCATCCGGCGGCGGCGTCTGGACTTGCCACGTACTTTGCGTTGGCAACTCAAGCAGATCTTCCTTTTCAAAACTCGACGTTCTATTCCCTCTATAAGAGACGACGTCATAGCCTTGCTCCTCTAAGTACGCCTTGGCCACTTTGGCATCCGCCCCGAGCGTCGGTGCCGGCTGTTCGCTCTCATTCGAGCAGGCTGCAAGCAGCAGGGCACATACAATGATTCCGATTCGTTTCCACATCGTTTCTCCACCTCATTATTTAGCATTTTTTTACATATTAGGCAGATAAATCAACATGTCCTTCAAAACGGAAAGATGAGTAAGATCGTGAAAATCGCAATGACCGCTGTCACTACTTGCAACGGCAAGCCGACTTTGACGAAATCAAAGAAACGGTAGCCGCCGATTCCGAACACCATCGCATTCGTCGGCGAACCGAACGGGGTCATGAACGCGAGCGAGGCTGCAATCGCGACGGCGACGACGAATGGGACCGGACTCACTTGAAGTGCCGCGGCGAGTGATACGGCGAGCGGTGCGAACAAGACGGCCGTCGCCGTGTTCGAGATGATTTGACTGAGCGCCATCGTCGCGAGGAAGATGGCGACGAGCACCCAGACCGGTCCGGCTTGACCGAACGAGTCGCTGATCCACGTGACGAGCCAGGCCATAATCCCGGCATTGTCGAGTGCTTGACCGACGGGAATCATCGCGGCAATCAATAACAACGATGACCACTGAATCGAGTCATAGGCGACATCCATATGCCGCACGGCTCCGGTGAGCACCATGGCCAGTGCTGCGAGCCATACCGCCACGGTCGGGTCGACCCACTCGAAGACAAGGAGCGTGACCATCATGAGCATGATGAGACCCGCTGCCAGCTGATGACGCTCGGACACGGCCCGGTTCGCGACATCGGTCACCCGCTCATTGGCGAGCAACAGGGACGTCTCGTCCCCAGCTCGCTCTAAATCGCTCCACTCCCCTTGCGCGACGAGCATATCTCCGCGCTCGAGCGAAACATCTTTCAATCGCGTGATGGCAATCTCTTCGTTCGGACGGATGACTTGAAGCACGTTCAACCGATATTCGTTGCGCAAGTGACTATCCGATAAACAACGACCGACGAGCGGGCTATCCGTTGGGATGGTGAAGACGGCAACGCCGCTATCTTTCCCGTAGACGGCCTTCAAGTCGACGTGTTCCACCGTCACCCCTTCCCTTCCGGCAATTCGCCGGACATCCGCCTCTGCTCCGCTGACATACACTTGACCTTCAGTGAGACGCGTATCCGCACGTGCCGTGACAAAGCGGTGCGTCATGCCTTTTTGTTGTTCGCCGACGACGATTAGACCGTCTCGTGACCAATTGACGTCGCGGAGCGTCCGCCCGATTAAAGGGTGCCCTTTCGAAAGGGATAAGGCGAATAGGCTCACGTGCGGCACCGCCAAGCGTGGCATCGTCGCGGCGCGCACATCGCTCGTACCGAGCAATCGATTGCCGATGACGTAGAAATAGAACAGCCCGACGACTGCCATGACGAGCCCAATCGGTAAGAGCGCGAAAAAACCGAGCGTGCCAGCGGACGTGTTCCGTAACGTCTCAGCCGCCACCAGGTTCGGCGGCGTCCCAATCAGCGTCATCGTTCCGCCGATACTCGAGAAGAACGCGAGCGGCATCAACAGTTTGGCAGGACTCGTCCCCATCTGTCTCGACATGGCGAGGACGACCGGAATCAATAAGGCGACCGTCCCCGTATTCGACATGAGACTCGACAACAAGGTCACCGTGACCATCAAGACGAGAAAAAGACGCACCTCACTCCCTTTTGCGAACGGGATAAGCGCAGCACCTAACCGTTCGGCCAAACCTGTGTGAAATAGGCCGGCCCCCACAATGAACAGTCCGGCGATCATGAGCACGACCGAATTCGAAAAACCGGCCATCGCTTCGACCGGCGTCAATTGATTCGTCAAGACGAGCAACAAGAGACCGATGAGCGCAACCAAGTCGGCTCGGAGCCAGCCTCCAATAAACCCGATAATCATGATCGTTAAAATCACCAAGGTGACCATCACGTCCACCCTTCCTTGTGAAAGTTTCTACAAGCTTACTATACCACGCATCATGTAAGCGTTATCATAAAGTGGGTGACAATCTTGGCAACAAAAAAACGGATGGCTCGATTGCCATCCGCATCACGTCTTATTGAACTTCGTGATCATTGACCATTGGAGCGTAAAGCTCTTCAAGTGGCTTCATGATGATTTTCGTCACTTCTGTGACGAGTTGATGCATGCGTTGCTCTTCTTGCATGAGCTCCATGATCAATTCGTTCTGTTGAACGCCCATCATTTTCGTTTGCGCGTCCATCATCTCTTGTTCAGAGATTTCTTCGCCTTGCATCTGCTTCTGTTGAAGGGTCATTTGGATGTCACGGAAGTCAGCGAATAACTGGTTCGCTTCTGCATCCGCATTGACACGGTCGTATAGTGAAGAGAGATTTGTGAACTCCTCAGAATCGCGAAGTGCTTTTTCCAATTGGTAAGCATGATCGTACAAGTTTGTTTGTGACATGTGACGTCCTCCTAAATACTATTAGGGCGTGCCTCTTAAATGATGGCAATCAACCCTTGAATCAACCCAATCATACCACCTAACAAGGCGCCAAGCCATGTTATTGCCCGGAACTCTCGTTTCGAGATCGAGAGAACAATCTCTTCGAGGTACGATGTATCGAGCGAGCTCACCTGCTCTTGCACGATTTGGTCGATTTTGAGGCGGTCCATGATCGTCTCCATTTGATCCGTGAAGCGCGTAATGACGAGTCGTACTCCAGCCGGGACGAGCTCGTCGACGACGCGGTCTTCAATGTCCCGTGTGTACGAGTGGACCGTTCGATCGAGCAACTCCCCGACCGGCAAGCGCGAGACGACTTCCGTCGTCACACCGTCAATCAACCGTTCCTCTAGACGGTCGTCAAGCAACGTATCGACCGACCGTTCGCTGAACCGTTCGAACTCACGTGTAATCATTTCCGCCATACCCGATCGCGTCGAGCCGCCGCGGAGGATATTGATAATCTCCGGTCGAATCATCTCGACAAAATTCAAGTTCTGGACGAAACCGGCGATGAATCCAAGCCGACGCTGGACGAACGAGTCGACCATGTGTCGAAGTTGGGCCTCACCCTCGACGGAATAGAAATACTCCTCCGACTTGACGAGCAAGGTATCGACAATCTCCGGAATGATGCCCCGGACGCGGTCCATGCCGTCTTCACCGAGAATCTCATACAGTTTACGCGACTTCACATCTGCGAGGACGAGCCGGAGCTCTTGGCGGAGCTTCGTGTCCGCTTCTGCCAAGACACGAGTCTCGGCATCCGGATAAAGTGGTTCGATGAGCGATCGAATCGTCTGATCCGAGCGCAGCATCGTCCGCACCTCACCTTGGACGTAATACGTGATGTGGCCACCGACCTGTTCATCGAGCAGGCGCTTACGCATCCCTTCCGGGGTCAACAAGTGTTTGACGACGGTCTTACCGAGGCTCGTCGCCAACTCATCGCGCCGTTTCGGGATCAAGCCTGGCGTGAACGGGACGCGCATGTTCCCAATATATTTAGGGTGATGGGGCCGGAATAACATTTTGATGGCGAGGAAGTTGGTCACTCCCCCGATTGTCGCACCGATGGCGATCATAATGAATACTTTGACTAGACTCTCCAAACTGTCTGCCTCCGATCTGAAATATGATACATTTATTGAAGAGGTGATTGTGTTGACTACGTTTGAACGAATTAAATCGATTTTCCCGATGGCTGTCCATCGGTCCGAAGAAGCGTCCAGTGACGTTCGCTGGTATCAAGCCCAGGACGGCACGGTCTTCGGTCTCCCTAAACTGGAGCTGACGGAGCGTGAGCGACAGCTGCTTGAATGGTTCGCCACCCCACTCCTGACAAGACTCGACCCACGACAAGCCAAATGGCAGGACCGTCTACTCACCGATGCGTACCGGTTCGACCGGCCGTTCCGTCTCATGTCGCTCGTCCTGCATTATCAAGACCCTGAGGCACTCGAACAATTTTTAGACGTGTTAGCTGACTTTATGCCTGAAGCAGAGATTGTTCTCATGACCCGGTCTCACGTTGAAATCATTGAGACCGATCAGTTCGTCGAGCTGACCGAGTTCGAAGACGTCTTGCGGGCGATCGCGAGCGATTGTTACGTCGAGGCGCATGTCGTCTATAGCGCACGTCCGCTCGGTGACCTTGCGCCACTTTATCACCAGCATCAGGCGCTACTCCCACTCGCCAAGCTCTCTACTAAAGCTTACCCTGCTAGTCAATTATTATACCATTATTTACTACAACGCCATGAGACTTTTGATGTACGTCCCCGTCTGACGGCCCCTGTCGTCGCGTCACTCGATAAGACGACGATCGATTTATTGGAGGCGTTGTTCGCCAACTCGTTGAACGTATCGCACACGGCCAAGGCGTTATTCATGCATCGAAATACGCTCAACTATCGGCTCGATCGGCTCTACGAAGCGACCGGTTATGACGCTAGGCAGTTCTACGATGCCAGTCTGCTCCAATTGATTGTCACGTTGCACAAATCTGAGTAATCGTTTTTGTGCAACGTGTACATATTCGATGCAAGCGGTTTCATCGTATAATCAGTCTTGTAAGCGCTATTATACAAGAACAGATTCCCAGGAGGCTAACGACATGGCAGAAATTCAATTAAATCACATTGATAAAATATACGACGGTGGTGACTCGAAGGCAGTCAGCGATTTCAACTTGCACATCAAGGACCGCGAATTCATCGTCTTCGTCGGACCTTCAGGTTGTGGTAAATCGACGACGCTCCGTATGATCGCAGGACTCGAAGAAATCTCGAGCGGCGACTTCATCATCGACGGCAAGCGCATGAACGACGTCGCACCGAAAGACCGCGACATCGCCATGGTCTTCCAAAACTACGCACTTTACCCGCACATGAGTGTCTATGACAACATGGCGTTCGGTTTGAAACTTCGCAAGTTCCCGAAAGATGAAATCGACCGTCGCGTCCAAGATGCGGCCCGTATCCTCGGACTTGAAGAATACCTTCAACGTAAACCGAAAGCACTCTCTGGTGGTCAGCGTCAACGTGTCGCCATCGGCCGTGCCATTGTTCGTGATGCCAAAGTGTTCTTGATGGATGAGCCGCTCTCAAACTTGGATGCCAAGCTTCGCGTTCAAATGCGTAAAGAAATCATCCAGTTGCACAACCGTCTCGACACGACGACGATTTACGTTACCCATGACCAAACGGAAGCGATGACACTCGCGACTCGGATCGTCATCATGAAAGACGGAATCATCCAACAAGTCGGTTCGCCAAAAGAAGTATACGAAAACCCAGACAACATCTTCGTAGCCGGCTTCATCGGATCACCTTCGATGAACTTCTTCCGCGGTAAATTGGCTGATGGGAAGTTCCTCGTCGGCGGCGAAGAAATCAACGTCCCTGAAGGCAAAATGAAAGGTCTTCGTGACCGCGGTTACGTCGGCAAAGAACTCGTGCTCGGAATCCGTCCAGAATCGATTCACGATGAGCCAATCTACATCGACTCGCCAACGACGCACACGTTCCGCACGCACATCGACGTTGCCGAGCTCATGGGCGCTGAGTCGTACTTGTACGCTGAACTCGGTGGCCACCAGTTCACGGCACGGATCGATGGACGTTCGAACATCCACATGGGTGACGATGTCACACTCGCACTCGATATGACGAAAGCTCACTTCTTCGACACGGAGACAGAACTCGTCATCCGTTAAGCACTACGATATGTTGAAGTGAACCGTATACATACGGTTCACTTCTTTTTTATTTCATACTATTCCATAGGCGTTTACACTGCGTGAATTATTCCTTTATAGTCTTTATAAGGACTCTGATTTGCTTAGAAAGGAAACCATTTATGAATTATTTAAAAGATCGAGATGTGCTATTGGTGACAATTCACCAAAAAGAAAAAGTTATCAAACCTCTCCTTGAGGACGCATTCGGATGCAACGTACACGTGAGTCCGCTCGACACTGATCAATTCGGAACATTCACACGGGAAATCAGTCGAAAACAATCTCAATTTGATACAGCAAGAAAAAAAGCGACTAGGGGTCTGGAACTGACCAATCATCATGTTGGGGTAGCGAGCGAAGGCACATTCGGATTCCATCCTCTCGCGCCCATTCCTTGGAATACTGAACTGGTATTACTGCAAGATGACGAATTAGAGCTTGAATTACATGGTTATTATGAAGGACTCGACACAAACTTCAGTCATACAATAGTTCAAGATTACCCTTCTGCACTGCAGTTTGTTAATAAAGTTGGTTTTCCAGATCATCATGTGATTCTCCGATCAGATGATGAACATTCATCCATTATGCTAAAAGACATCACCAGTGAATCGCTATTAAAAGAAGCTTTTACATACTGTTTTAATAAGTCAACGAATCGACAGGTCTTTATCGAGACAGACATGCGGGCGTATGCCAACCCAACTCGAATGAAAAATATTGAGAGCGCGACGAGGCAACTCATTGAACAGGCAAACTCACTCTGCCCATCCTGTGGCACACCGGGCTTCCGTATCGTCCGCAAAGTACCTGGTCAATTATGCGAGCAATGTCATACTCCCACAAAACAAATAATGCAACATGTTTATGCCTGCTCGACTTGTAAGTATCAACAAACCGAATATCTTGGAGATTTATACACATCTCCAAGATATTGTGATGTGTGTAATCCCTAATAAAAAAAGCAGCCTGCTATCTCCCCATAAGGAGAAATCATGGCTGCTTTTTTGGTTAACGAATCGCGTAGCGACGTTCAAGCCGATGCTGTCCCGCTTGGATGAGCGTCGACAAGATCCAATAGATCGATGCCGAGAACAAGAGGAGCGGCATGACGAGATACGTCGTCGCGGCGATTTGGTCTGACACGTACGTCAACTCTTGGACGGCGATGACCGAACCGAGTGACGTCGATTTGATGATATCGATGACCGAGTTGGACACCGGTGGGATTGCACGCGATAGCGCCTGTGGGAAGATGATATCCTTGAAGCGCTTCGCACGCGGGATCCCAAGGGCGACGCTCGCCTCGACTTGCCCGCGATCGACCGAATTGATGGCCGCGCGGAACGCTTCCGAGATATAGGCCGCAAAGTGAAGGCCTAACCCGAAAATGAGCGCCTGCATCCCGCTCAACTGGACGAAACCGGTCAGACCGACGTACAGGATGAGGAGTTGCAAGAGGAGCGGTGTGCCCCGGAAGAACGAGATATACGTACGAGTGAACAAACGAACGACTTTGACAGGGCTGCTGTGTAAGACAGCGATGATCAGACCGAGCACCAAGGCGAGGAGAATCGACAGGATACTGGCGATCAACGTCAATTGTACGGCTTCGATATAGGCCGAACGGTTCTCGATGACGGTCGTGATCAGTTCACTCATTGACTGATGTCCTCACCGAAGTACTTCTCACCGATCTCAGCCATCGTGCCGTCTTCTTGCATCTCAGCTAACGCGTCGTCCAACTTGTCGAGCACGTCTGAGTCTTGACGTGTCATGTAGCCCGCTTCACTCTTATTGAAGACGTCTCCGACCGCTTTCACGTCGTAACCTGTCTTCTCAAGCTCCGTCAAGATGAAGAGACGGTCGTTGAGTGCCGCATCGAGACGTCCGACTTGAAGGTCTTGGAGCACTTGGTTCGCGCCTTTGTAGAACTTCACTTCAGCACCGGCTTCTTCAGCGAGCTGCGCGTAGACTGAACCTTGTGTCGAGCCGACGACTTTGCCGTCGAGGTCATCGATGCCTTGAATGTCTTCGTTGTCCGAAGCGACGATGACTTGCGCACCTGATACCGCGTACGGAGTTGAGAACGCGTATTTCTCTTCACGTTCTGGCGTGATACTCATTTGGTTGGCAATCATGTCGATGCGTTCTGCGTCGAGGGCCGGTACGAGTCCTTTGAAGTCCATTGGCTCGTATTCGACCGTGTAACCGGCACGCTCGGCCGCTTCGTTCAATACATCGATGTCATACCCTGTGATTTCACCTTTGTCTTTGTACGTGAATGGCGGGTACGTCGCTTCTGTCCCGACTGTGATGACGGCTTCTTCTGAGCCGCTGTCTGTCTCTGTCCCGCAAGCCGCGAGCACCCCGAACGATGCTCCGATTGCAAGTACTGCTGTTAATGATTTTTTCATGGTAATTTCCGCCTTCCTGATAATCCGTATATGATTACATGGTTATGAACAATACACTCATCATACTGAGGGGGGCATATCTTGTCAAACAAAAGACACCACCCTCGTCAGGGCGGTGTCGTCGATTAATCGATTGCTTTCGCTTGCTTCATGACATCGCGTTCAATCGCTTCCCGTTTCACTGTCGTTTTCTCCGCGCTATCGGCGTGGACACTGAAATAAAATTTGATTTTCGGTTCGGTCCCAGACGGACGCAGGCAGAACCATGAGCCGTCCTCGAAGATGAATTTGAGTACGTTCGACGATGGCAACTCGATCGCTTCCGTCTCGCCTTGCTGCAAGTTTTTCGCGACTTGTTGCTTGTAATCCTCGAAGCGGACGACTTCGTAGCCGCCGACTTCTTGTGGCGGATTGGCGCGGAACGCCTCCATCATTCGACCGATTTGTTCGAGACCGGCCTTCCCTTTCAACGTCATCGATTGGAGCGACTCCTCGTAGAAGCCATACTTCTCATAGACGGCTTGGAGGGCATCGTACAACGTGCGTCCGTGCTGTTTATGGAAAGCCGCCATTTCGGCGCCGAGCAAGCACGCCTGGACGGCATCTTTGTCACGGCAGAAGTCTCCAATCAAATAACCGTAGCTCTCTTCGTAACCGAATAAGAACTGGTACTGGCCCGACTCTTCATACTGCTTGATTTTCTCGCCGATGAATTTGAAACCGGTGAGCGTGTTCTCGAGGTGGACCCCATACGCCTTGGCGATGGCCGCCCCGAGTTCGGACGTGACAATCGTCTTCGCGACGAAGCCGTTCGTCGGAAGCGTCCCCGTCTCCACTTTTTGAGACAGAATGTAATCCATGAGAAGCGCCCCGGTCTGGTTCCCCGTCAAGACGAACCATTCGCCATTGCGGTCACGGACCGTGAAGCCGACACGGTCGGCGTCTGGGTCCGTAGCCATGAGCAAGTCGGCGCCGACGCGGTCGCCGTACTGCATCGCGAGCTCGAAGGCAGCTCGTTCTTCCGGGTTCGGATAACTGACCGTCGGGAATGCCCCGTCCGGCTCAGCTTGTTCGTCGACGATGGTGACGTGTTCGAACCCATAGGCTTTCAATCCTTCCATGACCGGGCGACGTCCCGTCCCATGAAGTGGTGAATAGACGATTTTGAGCGGATCGCCTTGGACGTCCGTATGAATCCGAATCGATTGGAGAGCTTCCATGTATGCCGCATCGACCGACGCATCGACCGTGACAAGTATGCCCTCAGACCGAAGCGGCGCCTCATCTTTAACGTCAATCTTCAATTCATCTTCGATGGCATTGACGTACGAGACGAGCTCATCGGCTTCGGCCGGTGGCAATTGTCCACCGTCGGCGCCATACACTTTGAAGCCGTTATATTCCGGCGGGTTGTGGCTCGCCGTGATGACGATGCCGCCGAAGGCGTTCAAATGACGGACGGCGAATGACAACTCTGGCGTCGCCCGCAAACTCGGGAACAAGTATGTCTTAATCCCGTTCGAAGCGAGTGTGCGTGCCGCCTCGAGCGCAAACTCTGGCGAGAAGTGACGCGAGTCGTGGGCGATGACGACGCCGTGACGTTTCGCTTCTTCCCCTGACGCGGCGATAAAATCGGCAAAGCCTTGCGATGCCTTGCGAATCGTATAGATGTTCATCCGGTTTGCCCCTGGACCGATTTCACCGCGCATACCGCCCGTCCCGAATTCGAGCGTCTTATAGAAGGCATCCTCGAGTGATGTCTCGTCTTGCTCGAGCACCTCGAGTTCGGCGCGCAAATGCGGCTCGAGCGCCTCGTGTTGTTTCCATCGGTCATATGTCTGTTGCCATGTCATGGTCAGTTCCCCTTTCGACATTCAAAAATTCAATCGAAGTACTCGCCAATTTGTTCCATCTTGTATACGATGGGAGTAACGAAACTTCGAGGTGATACTATGTTTCCAACTATGCGTGCCCAAGAATTGAAACACATCGTCCATACGGACTCGATCCGCTTCATTGATTGCCGCTATTCATTAAACGACGCCTCATACGGAAAGTATGCGTATCGACAAGGACATCTGCCTAACGCCGTCTTCCTTGATTTGATGGAAGACTTGTCCGGACCGTTGTCCGAGCACGGCGGACGCCATCCGTTGCCGTCTAAACAGGCATGGACCGAAACGCTCCGCCGCATCGGGATTCAACGCGATGACTTGGTCATCATCTACGACGACGGCTTCCCGTTCGCCGCTCGTGCGTGGTGGTTATTCAAGTGGGCCGGCCATGAGCGCGTCATCGTGCTCGAAGGCGGCATCCAATCCGGCATCACTTACTGCGGGGAGACGACGACAGACGTCCCGTCCTATCCCGTTTCCGACTATACACCCGTCTTCCAAGACGAGATGATCGCGACGATTGAAGACGTGCGCGCCGCCACCGTCACTGGTGGGTTATACGATTCAAGAACGGCCGACCGTTACGACGGCAGCCATGAACCGATTGACCGCAAGCCCGGGCATATCCCGAACGCCGTGCTCTGTCCCTATACCGAGGCCGTCACCGACTTAGGGACGCTTCAAGACTTCCACGATTTGAAAGAGCATTACGCCGACGTCCTCGATGTCCCGAATCCCATCTTTTATTGCGGGAGCGGGGTCACCGCCTGCGTCAACATTTTGGCGCTACACGCCCTCGGTAAAGACGATGTGCGTCTGTACCCCGGCTCTTACTCTGATTGGATTAGTTATCCAGAAAACAAGGTCCACCCGTAACGGGTGGATTTTTTTATTTGACGCTCGTCGGTTTAATGTTCCAAACGGCGTTCGCATATTCTGTGATCGTCCGGTCACTCGAGAAGATACCCGATTTGGCCGTATTGACGATCGAACTCTCGGCCCAGCGTGCCTTGTCGGCGAATACTTCATCGACACGACGCTGTGCCTGCATGTATGACGCGAAATCTTTCAAGACGAGGAAGTCGTCATTATAGACGAGAAGCGAATCGAAAATCGCTTGGAATTGGTATTCTCCAACCTTGTCGAATGTCCCGTTGACGAGTCCGTCGACGACGTTGCGCACGTCCGTGTTCGCATGATAGATGTCGGCCGCATGGTAACCGCCGAACTTCTTATAGTTCATGACTTCTTGCGGCGTCAATCCGAAGATGAAGATGTGGTCGTCGCCGACCGCGTCGCGAATCTCGATATTGGCGCCGTCGAGCGTCCCGATTGTGAGCGCCCCGTTCATCATGAACTTCATGTTGCCGGTACCTGACGCCTCGTAGCTCGCTGTCGAGATTTGCTCACTCAAGTCCGAACCTGGGAAGATGCGCTCGGCCATCGAGACGCGATAGTTCTCAAGAAAAACGATTTTGATGAAGCGGCTCGCCCGTTTGTCATTGTTGATCATCGACGCAAGGGCGTTGATATAGCGAATGACTTCTTTGGCATAATAATACCCTGGTGCCGCCTTCGCCCCGAAGATGAACGTACGTGGGACCATCGTGAACGTCGGATCGGCTTGAATCTTTTGATAGAGCGCGTGAATGTGCATCGCGTTCATCAATTGACGTTTATAGGCGTGCAGTCGCTTGACTTGGACATCGAAAATCGAGTCCGGGTCGACGGCGATGCCCGTCTCGGCTTGGATATAACTTGCCAAATCCAGTTTGTTCTGTTGTTTCACGTTCATGACCTGTTCTTGGAAGCTCGCATCTTTCGAGACACCCATCAACTTCTCGAGATCGTTCGGATGTTCAATCCATGATGGACCAATTGCATCCGTAATCAAATTCGAGAGGCGTGGATTCGACTTGAGGAGCCAGCGTCGATGCGTGATGCCGTTCGTCTTGTTGTTGAACCGGAGCGGGAACATCTCGTACAAATGACGCATTTCGCGTTGCTTCAAGATGTCCGTATGAATCCGGGCCACCCCGTTCGTCGAGTGCGAACCGACGACGGCAAGGTTTGCCATGTTGATGTGTTCGTTCGATACGATTGCAATCTCGCCCATATGTGGCTCGAGATGTGGATAGTTGACGAGGACGTCTTTACAGAAACGGCGATTGATTTCCGTGATGATTTGATAAATGCGTGGCAATAACCGTTCATACATCTCGACCGGCCACTTCTCGAGCGCCTCGGCGAGGAGTGTGTGGTTCGTGAACGACATGACGCTCTTCGTCACACGCCACGCTTCGTCCCAGCCGTAACCATGATCGTCCATCAAGATCCGCATGAGTTCAGGAATGGCCACGACCGGATGCGTGTCGTTAATATGGACCGCATAATGGTCGCCTAAGTGCTTCAAGGATTTATTATGACGTAAGTAAGACGCGATCATCGACTGGACGCCCGCCGAGACGAAGAAGTATTGCTGCTTCAAACGAAGCACTTTTCCTTCGTACGTCGTGTCGTCCGGATACAGGAATTCAGAAATGGTCGCAATCGACTGCTTATACTTCAACAAATCTTTATACGACCCTTTCGTCCGTTCCATATACTCCTCATCATCAAACGGCGACTCGGCGTTCCAAAGTCGGAGCGTGTTGACGACGTCGTTTTTGTACCCGATGATTGGCATATCGTAAGGGACGGCCCTTACGACTTCGTCCGGATGGTGGACGACCCGGAGCCGGTCACCGATTTGACGCATCTCAATCCAGCCGCCGAAATTGACGTCGATGGCGCGATCCGCTCGGCGTGTTTCCCACATGTTCCCGTCACGAAGCCAGTTGTCTGGCAACTCGACTTGATAGCCGTCGACGATTTTTTGTTTGAACAAGCCGTAACGGTAGCGAATTCCGTTCCCGTGTCCTGGGAGACTAAGCGCTGCGAGCGAGTCAAGGAAGCAGGCGGCTAGGCGGCCGAGACCGCCGTTACCGAGACCTGGTTCCGGCTCATATTCGGTAATATCGGTGAAATTGAATCCGAGCTCATCGAGTCCCTCTTGCACGACTTCGAGGACGTCCATACTGAGTAAATTGTTGTACAGAAAACGACCGAGCAAAAATTCAAGTGAGAAATAAATGACTTGTTTACTTTGTTTTTCTTCATGCTTGTCGCGGGTGTTGATCCATTTCGGAATTGCCTGCTCGCGCACCATCGTGGCCAACGTTTGATACACTTCCTGCTCGGTCCCTTCATCAAACGACTTCCCGTTTAATGCGACAAATCTCTCTTGGAATGAAGTGACGAAGCTCTGTTTGTCTGTAAACATATGTGTGTAAAACTCCTTCCGGTCATGCAAATAGGTGATACAACTCACGGTATTGCTTCGCAGATTGTTTCCAACTAAAGTCCGCGGTCATCGCTTGGTGGACGAGCGCGTTCCACGTGTTGTCCTCGTAGAAGACGCGAATCGATTTCTCGATCGTCGCGAGCATCTCGTGAGCGTTATAGTTCAAGAAACCAAAACCTGTGCCTTCTTGTGTGTATTCGTTATACGGTTTGACTGTATCGCGCAGTCCACCCGTTTCGCGTACGATTGGAAGCGTCCCGTAACGCATCGAGATGAGTTGGCTGAGACCGCACGGCTCGAAGCGGGATGGCATGAGGAATGCGTCCGATCCGGCATAAATCAAGTGGGCGAGTTCGATATCGAAACCGATATATGACCCGACCTTGCCAGGGTGTGACGCCGTCATATGATGGACGATGCCTTCATACTCCGGTTGGCCCGATCCGAGGAACACGAACTGACAGTCCAAGTTCCCGAGCTCCTCACTCACCGCTTCAATTAAATCAAGACCTTTTTGTTCGACGAGTCGACTGACGAAGCCGATCAACATGACATCGTCACGTACCTCGAGGCCGAACCGTTCTTGGAGCACACGCTTGTTGGCGAGCTTCCCTTCTTTGACCGTATCGAGATTGTACGTCTGGGCGATGCGCTTGTCCGTGCTCGGGTCATTCGTCGCCAAATCGAGGCCGTTCAAAATCCCTCGGACGTCGACAGACCGATAACGGAGTGTCGCGTCGAGCCCTTCCCCGTAGTACGGTTCCATGATTTCGTCACGATACGACGGACTGACCGTCGTGATTTGGTCTGAATGGACGATGCCCGCCTTCATGTAGTTGACGAGACCGTTATGTTGAATTCCTTCCGCCGTGAAGTGTTCCGGACCGAACTGTAACAGCTCGCCGAGGACCGCTTCCGGGAAGATGCCTTGGTATTGCAGGTTATGGATGGTAAAGACGGTACGAATGCGTTGATACGCCTCGATATGTTGATAATGGATCCGCAAGAAGGCTGGGACGACACCGGTCTGCCAATCATGACAGTGGAGCACGTCAGGCACGTCTTCCGCTTCGAGCTTCCCGATCATCTCGAGCACGGCACGAGAGAAGAATGCGAAGCGCTCGGCATCATCGTAATGGCCATAGAGCACGCCTTCCCGTTTAAAGTAATATTCGTTGTCGATGAAGTAATACGTGATTCCATCGCGTTCAAGCTTGAGGACGGCACCGAACTGCTTGCGCCAGCCGACCGGAACGATCAGATCGAACATGTATTCCATTTCATCTACGTACTCTTGAGCAATCGTGCCATACTTCGGCATGATGACACTCACTTCTTCACCAAGGCTAGACACCGCTTGAGGGAGCGAGCCGATGACATCGGCAAGCCCCCCCGTTTTCATGAACGGTGCTGCTTCTGAAGCGACATACCATATTTTCATAATATCCCCCTTACACCGTTGTCCGTTTTCCGATTACGATCGGTTCATCGACCGTACCACGAATGACTTGCCCTCGTTTGACGACCACTTCTTTATCTAAAATGGCGTTCTCGACGACAGCCCCTTCTTCGATGATCGATTTGGATAGAATGATTGAGTTTTTAACGCGGGCGTGTTCGCTGACGACGACACCGCGGAAGAGAATGCTGTTTTGAACTTCACCGCTGATTTTACAGCCGTTCGCGACGAGCGCCTCATTCACCTTCGACCCGTTCAAATAGCGTGTCGGTGGCTCATGTTTAATCTTCGTATAAATGTGTGGGAAGTCGTAAATGATTCCCTCATGACGAAGTAAGCGCATACTCTCATTATAGTATGAAAGCACAGAGTGAATCACCTGCATTTTGCCAGTATAGTGATACCCGTGAACGTGGAGACGGTGAAGCTGCGGACGGATGACACCGTCGAGCAAGTCATACTCGCCTCTTGACGTCGCTTCATCGACGAGACGAAGGAACAGGTTTTTCGACATGACGATCGTCTCCGTATACGTATACTCATCGCTCGGGCTGTATCCGCGCTCACCGATGCCGACGACGCGATCGTTCTCGCCGAGACGGATCGGGCGGCAATAGCCACACTTCTGTTCATGGCCTGTATAGGCGAGCGTGATGTCCGCCCCCATCGATTTGTGATGCTCGAGCATGTCTTGGAAATCGATTGTCGTCAACACGTTCGAACCTGTGATGACCACATACGGTTGCTTGCTACGCACAAAATGTTCGCGGTGCATCGAGAAGTTGGCCAAATCGCCGAGGTAGGCTTCTCCGTCAGGTTTGAGTGCCGGCGGGAAGATGTGCAGGCCGCCTTGTGAGCGGTCCAAATCCCATTCTTTCCCTGATCCCAAGTGGTCCATGAGTGAGCGGTATTTATCAAGTGTGAAAATACCAACTTGGTTGATGCCTTGAGTGATCATGTTCGTCAATGTAAAGTCAATTAGGCGATAACGCCCTGAGAACGGGACAGCCGCTAAATTGCGGTGCCCCGTGAATTCAGGAAATAAACCCTCTTCAGTTCCTAAGTTGATGATTCCTAACAAATCATTCGTCAACAGTAACGCCTCCTTGCGTCGGTCTTTTTTTAAATCAAACACGTTGTTTGAAGACTGTGCCGCTCTCGATATTTTCATGTGGTTCAATGACAACGATCTCACCACCCGGCTCGCCAACTGTCGCCCCGTCTTGAATGACGGCACAGCTCGCGACGATCGCTCGATGAATCGTTACATCTTTTCCAATCCGTGCTCCCGGCATGATGACCGAGTCTTTGACGAGCGAGCCTTCACCGACACGTACATCGTAGAACAAGACCGAATGTTGGACCTCGCCTTCGATTTGGCAGCCTTCGTTAATGACCGACTGTTCGACACACGCATCTTTCCCGATGAATTGCGGTGTTTGGTTCGGGTTGACCGAATAGATTTTCCAGTTCGGATCGTAAAGGTCGAACGGTGGATCTTCTTCGAGCAAGTCCATGTTGGCTTCCCAAAGCGATTGAATTGTTCCAACGTCTTTCCAGTAGCCTTTGAATTTATAAGCGAACACGTCTAAGCCGTCGAGAAGCGTGTTCGGAATGATGTTTTTCCCGAAGTCGAAACTTGATGTCTCGTCTTCCGCGTCTTGAATCAAATGCTCCCGAAGTACTTTCCAGTTGAAGATGTAAATCCCCATCGAGGCCAAGTTGCTCTTCGGCTTCTCTGGCTTCTCGTCGAACTCATTGATGCGAAGATCGTCGCTCGTATTCAAAATCCCAAAGCGTGGCGCCTCGTCCCATGGAACTTCCATGACTGAGATTGTGACATCGGCTTGTTTCTCTTTATGGAAATCGAGCATCTTCTCATAGTCCATCTTGTAAATGTGGTCCCCCGATAGGATCAACACGTACTCCGGATCGTAGTCGTCGATATAGCTCAAGTTCCGATAAATCGCATTGGCCGTACCTTCGTACCAGTTTTTTCCCGACTGAGCTTGGTATGGTGGTAAGATGGCCAAGCCTCCATTGCGGCGGTCCAAATCCCAGGCTGACCCGATGCCTAGGTAACGGTTCAATTCCAGTGGTTCATATTGTGTTAACACGCCCACCGTCGTGATTCCCGAATTGGTACAGTTCGATAATGGAAAATCGATGATCCGGTACTTCCCTCCAAAGTTGACAGCAGGTTTTGCCGTCTTCCGTGTGAGAGGCCCGAGTCGTTTCCCTTCTCCTCCTGCGAGGAGCATCGCAACCATTTCTTGCTTCATAGTACAGCCTCCTAAATTCATAATATAAACATCTATTACCCTCTTTCTCTACTTCCTAATGTATTCCTGCCCAAATTATTATATGATAACGTTTACATTTTGAATTTTTTTGAAAGATTGACGATATAATGTATAAAGAGAGAGGTGAGACGATGCGAGCGTGGATTGGGACACTATTTTTTGCTGGACTGTTAGCCGTCGGCGGGACGATCAGCGGAGCGTTAAAAGAAGAAATTGAGCAAGCGAAACAGATTATGACGTGGGGTGAAAAGACGGTCAACGCTACCCCGCTCGCGTCGAAACATGCCGTCACGTTGACGTACAAAGGCGGGACGGAACGGCTCTATTTGAACGGTCGACGCGATGACGTCTCTGTCGCGCGCTTTCCGGCCCACCTCCGTGAAGCCATCATGACCATCGAAGACCGCAAGTTTAACGCCCATCCGGGATATGACCTCGGTGGTATCGCTCGGGCTTTCATCAATAACGCCAATGAATCCTCGCGCCAAGGCGGCAGCACCATCACCCAACAGCTCGCCCGGAACGTCTATTTGACGCACGAGCGGACATATGAGCGCAAAGTGAAGGAATTATTGCTCGCCCGGGCGCTTGAAAAACAATATAGTAAAAAAGAAATTATGACAGCATACAGCAATGTCATCTTCTTCGGACATAACGTTTACGGGATTCAAGCAGCAGCCGAGACGTATTTCGCCCGCCCGCTCGAAGATTTGAACTGGAATCAAATCGCGTTCCTGTTAACCGTCCCGAACAATCCATCTTTATATGATCCGCTCGATCCATCGGAATCGTTCTATGAGCGCAAAGATCGAATCCTCACCCAGCTCCGCGATGCCGGCGTTATATCGAGACAAGCGTATGAGACGCATCACGGGGTGAAGCTGACGGCGACGTACCGTCAACATGTCGTCCGTTATCCCGATTATATGGATACGGTCATGAAAGAGGCGATTCGACTCGTCCGCTCACGTTATGATCTCGATGAAGAAGCAGCCAGAGACTACTTGGCGACCAATCAAGCGACAATCGAGACGCATCTGTCCGTCGCCAGGCAACAACAGGCGAAACAAGTCATGACAAAACTGCCGAACGGTTTGAACGGCGGCTACGCCGAGCTGACGCCGAACGGACGCATCATCGCCCTCGTCGATTCAGAGATGACCCAATCGGGTGAATTCAATCGGGCCACGCAAGCGTTCCGCCAACCTGGATCGGCCATCAAACCTGTCCTCGTGTTCGCGCCCTATATAGAAGAGACCGGAGCGAAACTCGATACCATCCTCGACGGTCGGCCAGTCTGTTACGGGACGTATTGTCCGACGAACAGCGGAAATCGCATCCTCGGTGATGTATCGTTCCTTGATACGGTCGCGTATTCCTACAACACGCCGGCGCTCGCCGCCTTCACCGCGATCGATCAAGAGGCAGCGTATACGACGGCGGACATGATGTTCAGCCAGTGGGACGCTAAGACCGATAACAGTCTCGCCAGCGCACTCGGCGGTTTGACCCAAGGCGTGTCGCCCAAAGAGCTTGCCGCCGCCTATACCCCGTTTCTCAACCAAGGCGTGTACGTGTCCGGCCAGACGATTAAACAGATTCGCTTCGAGTCGGGCGCAGCTACGATCACGCCAAGCATGACGAAACAAGCTGTCTGGTCGAAAGCGACCGTCGCGACGATGCGGGAGGCGTTGTCCGCTGTCACCACTTACGGGACGGGACGTTACGCCAACCAAATCAAAGGGCCTTATATCGGCGGGAAGACCGGTACGACGAACTCGCATAAAGACATGTGGTACGTCGGTTTGACCGATGAGTCAATCACGGCCATCTGGCTCGGCGCCGACACACCGCGGCCGTTCCCGGAGCTCGCCAACCGGGCCTATCCTGCTATCGTTTGGACGGAAGCACATCGCTAAAAAGCCAGGGACATCGTTGTCCCTGGCTTTTTATGGTCGTCGATACGTCTGGCACGTGTAGTCCCCCCATGCCTCGAACAGTTCATGTTGTTGAATCAGTTTCCACGGATTGAACAGCGTCTGTCCGTTCTTGTTGAAGAAGAGTCCGGCGCCGATGCAGTATGTCGCGTGTTGGACACGCCCTGCCTCATCGACGAACGTGAGCACATCCCCTCGTTCGGTCAGTTCCGACTCGGTTCTCATGTAACCAGCCTGACCGAGCGTCTGGAGGAATGTGCCAGGATGGACCCATTGCGTCGCCATCCACTCCGCACCTGTCACTGCGAACAGCGTGGCCGCGAGGCAATTGCTGCCTGACGTGACCGGGAAGGTGTTAGCAAGGCGTCGCACATGGTCAGGGCAAGTATCGGGAATAGAACTCGCCGTCCACTCGTCCCAAGCTTTGGCGTACTCGAACGTCAGTTGACGACGCATCTCGTCTGGCATCACCTGAAAGGCTGACTGATGTAAGATGAGATACGGCACATCGTCTACCGTCACAATCGAAGTCGCCAACGAATCGATTTCCATGTCAGTCGCCGGGAAAACGAGCCCCCGTCCGACCGTGACTTGATAGGCAAGCAACTCGCGTCTCACTTCTGGCAATAATGTCGCGACCCACCCCGGCGGCGCATGCAAGACGACAACAGCCTCGCGGTCGATGGTCCAATACGTATAGGCGTTGGCCATGCGGATGTCCCGATAAGACGGATGCACGTCGAATTCTGCTCGTGGGATCATCAAGACGTTCGCATCCGCACCGAGTCGCGTCACGAGTCTCGCATCCGCCATGAATAAGTCCATCGGTGGCACCATCGAACCCATCCATGCCTGGACGACTTCTTCGGTCGGAATGAGGGGAATCGTCGCATTCACCGTCATAGGATGATGTCCCCGACCGAGTTAAACAAGCGGAGCATCGCCCAAGCGAGGCCGCTCAACAGGATGGCCCACATCATCGCTTGAATCAAGAGCAGACCGATTGCCCGAAACGTCGACATCAACTGACTGACTTGCCATATGTAATAGAACAAATAGAGGACGAATGTGCCGAGCAATACCGCGATGACGGCAAGGAGCGAGTTCAGGAACAAGAAGCTGATTCCCGACCCGACCAGAAAAATCGTCGCCCCTGGCTTGAGACGATGGAGCGAGCTGCCGTTCGTCTCACGCGCGAAGAAGGCGAATCCGAGTTGATTGAACGTGTCGGCCACGAGCTTGAAGGCGCTGAACAGCATGAAATAAATGGTAAAGAACACGACGAGCACGAGCACTTTTGACTCCTGTACGGACAACAGGGCGATAATCTCGCTGTAGACACCGACACGGGTCAGCCATTGAATCACATACTCGCTCGTGGCGATCGCAAGCGACATCGAGAACAGAATAATCCCAATCAACGGGGCATAGCTTAACAAGTACACGTTTGTTTTCATATCGGCTCCAATTTCACAAGAATTTCTCATATTCAGTGCAAATCTATTATCAAGTATATTATAATATTCGTAGTCACGGAGAACAAAAGGGGGATTTTCAGATGGGTTTGTTACTAATGGTCGGAATCAGCGTCGTCTTCCTCGCAGCTATCTTTACAGCTGGATACAACAGAAAACCTGAAGGTAATCAATAAGAGCCGAGATTCTCACGAATCCGGCTCTTTTTTATTTCAACCCAGCATATCCTTGTTGGCGGAGCGCCTCATAAACGATAATCGCCGCCGTGTTCGAGACGTTGAGCGATCGCACGAGGTTCGATTGCGGCAAGCGGATGCAACGGTCGAGGTTATTCTCGATCACTTCCATCGGCAACCCTTTCGTCTCGCGTCCGAAGACGAAGAAATAGTCTTTGTCGACCGCAGACACGTCGAGGTCACTCGGGTACTGTTCCCCGTACTTGGTAATGTAAAAGAACTCTCCGTCCGGGTGCTTGGCCCACAGTTCGTCAAGCGAATCGTGATACCGCACGTCGACGAACTGCCAATAATCGAGCCCGGCTCGTTTGAGCATTTTATCGTCTGTCGAAAAACCTAACGGACGAATCAAATGAAGCACCGAATTCGTCGCGGCACATGTGCGCGAGACGTTACCTGTATTCGCCGGGATTTCTGGTTGGAACATTACTACATGGATTGCCATAATCTACTCCTCACTTCACTTGTTCGAGATCAAGTAATCGTTGTTTTTGATGAATACCGCCACCGAAACCGGTCAGTTGTCCTCCGCTACCGATGACGCGGTGGCACGGGAAAATGACGGGCAACGGATTCCGGTTCAGTGCCTGGCCGACCGCACGAACCGCTTTTGGTCGTCCGATCTGTTCGGCGATTTGTTTGTACGTCCGCGTCTCTCCGAACGGGATCGTTAAGAGCGCATCCCATACTTCTTGCTGAAAGACGGTCCCGTTCATCTCGATCCACTCGCGGTCAGACGGTTGAAGCCCGTCTTGTTCGACACGCTCGATCAGTTCGGTCAGCCAAGCTGGTGCCGAACCATCATCCGCTTCCGTCTCCGCAAAGTCTAACGCACATAGCTTTCCATTGGCGTTCAATTCATAGCCTAATGTTCCCCATTTAGATGACACGGTCTTCATGACTCCACTCCTCTCGGAATAATCGAATCTCTTCATGTACGAGCTCCGACGTCTCCGTCGACTCGATCTGTTGATAAATCGTCTCGGCTTCGGCTCCAAGAATCGCCCCGATTGCCCAGACCGCTGTCGCCCGCATGTCTTCGCGCTCATCCTGTTGGATGAAGTCTTCGAGCACCGGCACGGCTGACGGTTCCCGATAATGGGCCAACGCTAGAATCGCATTTCGCTGAATCGGCTTTTTGCCGCGCCATGCGCCAGACAGATGGCCGAACTTCGCTTTGAACTCCCGATTGCTCAAGTTCAGTAACGGGACGAGCAACGGTTTGACGATTTCCGCTTCAGGAAGCAGTTCCTCATGATGGCGCCAATCCTTCTTCCGATTATACGGACAGACTTGTTGGCACGTGTCGCAACCGTAAAGCCGTCCACCGAGCTTCGAGCGGAACTCGCGTGGCATGAGCGTCTTCATTTGCGTCAAATAGGCGATACAACGTTTTGCGTCGAGCACACCCGGTTCGATAAGCGCCGTCGTCGGACATGCCGTCATGCATTTCGTACATTCTCCGCACCCGTCCTCAATCATCTCATCCGGTGGTAAGTATGTGTCCAGGATCATCTCGCCTAGATAGAGGTACGACCCCTTCTCGGGCGAAATGATGGAACAGTTCTTGCCGCTGAAGCCGATTCCGGCCCGTTCGGCCACCGCCCGATCGACAAGCTCTCCCGTATCGACCATCGAGCGTGTCCGGACGCCCGGGACGAGCTGTTCAATATACGCCTGCAATTGTTCGAGTCTCGAGCCAACAGCGCGATGGTAGTCGAGCCCCCACGATGCCCGGGCGAACAAACCGCGGCGCTCATCGGCCACACTACGCGGCGCGTCCTTCAATTTGCTCGGATACAAGATGGCGATTGCAATAATCGACTGCGCTTCTTCAAGTAACAGCGTCGGTGTCGTCCGTTTGTCCAAGTCAGGCTCCTCGAACCCCGAAGCGAATCCCTTTTCTTGTTGCTTCACGAGACGTTGCTTCATGACGATGAACGGGTCGGCCGTCGTCACTTTCAACTCGTCAATCCCAATCGTCGTCGCGTACGCCACAATCTTCTGTTTAAGTCTTTCCGGGCTCATCCCGTTCATCGAATCACCTCTTTCATGCCTATTTTCGCATACAAAAAATCTCCCCGCCAGTCGGCAGAGAGATGATGAAGCGGGTGAAGAGAATCGAACTCTCGTCATCAGCTTGGAAGGCTGAGGTTTTACCATTAAACTACACCCGCATGGTTCATATAAGTCGGCTGTAAAAGCGACTACAATCAATATACATCTATACCTTTCGGAAGTCAACACTTTTAAAGAAATTTCTTTGATGGCTTATCAAGTCTATATGTTTTTTGTCTGAGTACATCTAATTCCCTTATTTATCTTCTTTAAATCATATCTCAATATAAGATAGCTGTGGCGATATAAAAATATCCTGCCGACAAAGTCGGCAGGAATGTGCGTCACAACGATGACGTCTTCGGTTCCCGAAGCAAGTGCTTAATATCGCGGAACGTGACGAACGTCTTGTTCTGAGCATCGTACAGTTTGTAGCGTAGCGACTTCAAACTCGACCATAGACCAATCGTCGTCGCTTTTTGGAGCGGCGGCGTCGACGTATGGGCTTGTTCAAGGTTGTAGTTCGGTACACGCGGGCTCAAGTGATGAACATGGTGGAAACCGATATTCCCGGTTACCCACTGCAACACTTTCGGCAACTCATAATACGAGCTTCCCTCGATCGCAGCTTTCACGTAGTCCCACTCGCTCTCGTCTTCGAAATACGAGTCTTCGAACGTATGTTGCACGTAGAACAACCAGATTCCAAGGACACCGGCTGTGAACATCGTCGTCCCTTGAACGATCAAGAACGCTTTCCAACCGACGATTGCGATGACGAGCGCATAGAGCACGACGAGCGACACGTTGATGAGGTATGTGTTGTTCCGTTCTTTTTTACGCGCATCTTTCCGGTTGAAGCGGCTCGTGATAAGAATCAAGAACAACGGGCCGAGACCGAACATGACGAGCGGGTTACGGTATAGACGATACTGCAATCGAGTCCATCTCGATGCCTCGACGTATTCTTCAATCGTCATGACCCAAATGTCACCGACGCCACGTTTGTCCAAGTTACCACTCGAAGCATGGTGAATCGAATGCTCTCGTTTCCATTTCTCATATGGGAACAACGTTAGAATCCCCATAATCGTCCCGACGATGGCGTTCGCCTTTTTATTCTTGAAAAACGAACCGTGCGTACAGTCGTGGAAAATGATGAACATTCGGACGACGAAACCAGCTGCGACGATGGCGAGTGGAATGGTCAAGAAGACCGAGATTTGGAGCGCCTGATAGGCAAGAATCCAGGCGGCAAGAAACGGCAAGATTGTGTTGATCATCTGCCGGACACTCTTCTTCACATCGGCCTTTTCAAACGGCGAGACATGCTTTCGGAGTTGGGCGATTTTTTCTTTACTCATGTACAACTTCCTCCTCAATTGCAAATAGCGATGACGACAACAAAAATGAAATATGAAACCAAATACACTATGAGATTGACGAGCAACGTGACCGTCATTAGAATTTATTCATCATAAAATATTATTACCAGGTAATTATATCACATCACAGATGGAAAAACGTTCATTCAAAATGAGTTATCAAATCATTTTTTTGTTTCTTTTATCTATTTTTCCATATAAATTCCTTATATGGGATTAATGGTATTTGAAGTATGTTAAAATCCAACTATGTACAGATAGGAGGCAATGATATTGTTCAAAAAACTGAAACAGGTATTTACCCCGAAGCGACTCATCATCACGACGAGCGTCCTCATCTTGCTCATTCCAGTCTTTTGGATCAGCTACACGTTTTATAAAAACTTAAGTCAAGGTGTCGAGAATGAGAATCTTGATGACAAATACGCCAAACGCGTCAAAGAATTACAAATCGAAGTATCTAAAGAAGACCCATTAGACCGGAGAGGCAACTCCACCGCAAAGACTCGTGTTGAATTAGAGGTCTCTTTCAATGAAGAGAAACCAAGTCGAACTGAATTGATCAAAAGCATGCACTTGATGACACACCAAAAAATATCAGCCCGTTCTAAATGGGGTGCGATTCCAATGACACCAGACAATATACAACAGTCGACTGACTATTTGGAGCTCCTAAAAACTAAATTCAAAATTGGTGACAGTATGTACTCGGAATTGAAAACGATGCTCGATCACTGGTCACAAGGTGACTTCTCTCAAGCGGACAAGGAACAAGATCGTTTGTTGCACTTCCTCCAAGCAAACAGAGGATTCTCGAACGGATTGGCGACTGAGAACGAAGAAGAACTCTTTATCCTGAACAATTTCGGACCTGATTATTTAAATACTTTGGACGAAGCGACGTATACGTCATATGAAGAATCCTCTCCATGATGGTTCTTTTTTTCATGGATCCTAAAAAGCTCTAACCGAGGTTAGAGCTTACTGAGTCTTCGCTTAAGACTTTCTTGCGCTTCTGGCGGTAACAACCAGTTGAACCAACGTCCATGCCCATCCGTTTCGGCGAGCACGAACTCACTCTTTCTGCCGTCGATAATAAGATCGAGGTGGAGTAGCTTGTCTTGGACATTATTATAGATGTGACAGACGTCCCGGTACTCCCCGATACAGTCGACTTGACGCAAAAGCTCATACTTGGTTTCAAGTGGCATTTGATTCGCCACGTGTGTATGGAAGATACAGACGATGCTGTCCGTTTCAATCGAATCGACTCGTGTTTTTAATAATTGAACTCCATCCCCTTGAATCAACTCCAATGGTTGTGATCCGATCAACGCACTCGCCTGTTCAAATAGCTCGAGACGAGTTGTATGTTCCGGCCATATAAGCGACTTCAACCATAATTTTTCATCGTCATCGGTCAAATCGACGATATTCAAATCAAACCCGATTCGTTCCCGGACTGGAGGAAGCGGTAGATTCAGTCGAGGTCTTCCTTCGCCAATCACCTCCGCTGAAATCTCGAGGGATGACGTGACGTTCCCGACTAGTTCGCTGTCGTCATATCGATAGCTGTACTGGTCCCATAAGAGCTGTAGACCGGCGCTCGTACCAATCTCCACTAAAGACAACGGTTGCTTTGAGTATCTAGAAATCATACCGAACACTGGATATAAATACGCACACCGTCTCACTTCGTTCGTTTGAACGAGTCTCGTCTGTAAGAGAGCAACCAACTCAGTTTCATAAGTTGTGCAAAATTGCTGAAAACTCGGAAATAGTCCTTCATCTACCTCTTTCGCTTCAATGGCCACGCTTGGGTAATAGTCGCCTAATGGATGCTGGTGCCCACTCAAGAGCAGATAATGGACTGCTCCAAACAACAGGTTCGGAATAGGCTGTCCTGGATTGGCTTGCTCACATAATGTGAGAATCGACACGTCTGTCGCTATCTCGTTCGACAATGATTCATAAAGAACACTCGAACCTCTACACTCGTTTGCAGCAAATCTCATAAAAGCTTGAGCGATTTGATCTGTCGGCAATGTACTTCCCCCTTCATCCCCTTGCACAATCGTACACTCCTTGCTTATTCCTTACGCATCGCTCACTTCCCTTTATTTTTAAACTTTTACATACAAAAAAAAGACCCTAGCCTCAGCTAGGATCTACGGATACCGGTGGTCGGAGTCGAACCGACACTCCAGAGGAACACGATTTTGAGTCGTGCGCGTCTACCAATTCCGCCACACCGGCATATTATGTTGGAGGCGCCAGTCGGAATCGAACCGACGATAGAGGAGTTGCAGTCCTCTGCCTTACCACTTGGCTATGGCGCCAAATTTAATGGAGCGGAAGACGGGATTCGAACCCGCGACCCCGACCTTGGCAAGGTCGTATTCTACCACTGAACTACTTCCGCATAATGGCTGGGCTGGAAGGGATCGAACCTACGCATGTCGGAATCAAAATCCGATGCCTTACCACTTGGCTACAGCCCAATAAAATGGGGCGACTGAAGGGAATTGAACCCTCGAATGCCGGAATCACAATCCGGTGCGTTAACCACTTCGCCACAATCGCCATAATTATATTAGAAAGCAGGGGCAGCAGGAATCGAACCCGCGCTGACGGTTTTGGAGACCGTAGTTCTACCGCTAAACTATGCCCCTAAGTGGTGGGGGGGGGCGGATTCGAACCGCCGAACCCGAGGGAGCGGATTTACAGTCCGCCGCGTTTAGCCACTTCGCTACCCCCCCACATGGTGGCTTTGGACGGAATCGAACCGCCGACACAAGGATTTTCAGTCCTTTGCTCTACCAACTGAGCTACAAAGCCGTGTATGTAGTAATTTAATTGAAAAAATGGCGGTCCTGACGGGATTCGAACCCGCGATCTCCTGCGTGACAGGCAGGCATGTTAACCGCTACACCACAGGACCACACTAATTGCGGGGGCTGGATTTGAACCAACGACCTTCGGGTTATGAGCCCGACGAGCTACCAGACTGCTCCACCCCGCGACGATATAAAATTTAAATGGTGACCCGTACGGGATTCGAACCCGTGTTACCGCCGTGAAAGGGCGGTGTCTTAACCGCTTGACCAACGGGCCATACTATTGATTGAAAAACTGGCGGAGAGCAAGGGATTCGAACCCTTGAGACGGTTTTGCCGCCTACACGAATTCCAATCGTGCTCCTTCGGCCACTCGGACAGCTCTCCAAAAAGAGAAAAGTGGCTCCGCAAGTAGGATTTGAACCTACGACCTACCGGTTAACAGCCGGTTGCTCTACCACTGAGCTATTGCGGAACGATCTTGCCTGGCAGCGTCCTATCCTCACAGGGGGAGACCCCCAACTACTTTCGGCGCTGAAGCGCTTAACTTCCGTGTTCGGCATGGGAACGGGTGTGGCCGCTTCGCTATCGCCACCAGACAAGTATTATATTAACATTATTTAGTCATAACGTCAATATTTTTTAAGAGATTGTTCTCTCAAAACTGAAGACTCATCAATTCATACAAACCTTAGACTAGATCAAAGCCTCGACCGATTAGTATCATTCAGCTCCACACGTCGCCGTGCTTCCACCCATGACCTATCTACCTCATCGTCTCTGAGGGGTCTTTCTTGATTGCTCAAAGGGAAATCTCATCTCGGAGGGGGCTTCATGCTTAGATGCTTTCAGCACTTATCCCGTCCGCACGTAGCTACCCAGCGATGCTCCTGGCGGAACAACTGGTACACCAGCGGTGCGTCCATCCCGGTCCTCTCGTACTAAGGACAGCTCTCCTCAAATTTCCTGCGCCCACGACGGATAGGGACCGAACTGTCTCACGACGTTCTGAACCCAGCTCGCGTACCGCTTTAATGGGCGAACAGCCCAACCCTTGGGACCTACTCCAGCCCCAGGATGCGATGAGCCGACATCGAGGTGCCAAACCTCCCCGTCGATGTGGACTCTTGGGGGAGATCAGCCTGTTATCCCCAGGGTAGCTTTTATCCGTTGAGCGATGGCCCTTCCATGCGGAACCACCGGATCACTAAGCCCGACTTTCGTCCCTGCTCGACTTGTAGGTCTCGCAGTCAAGCTCCCTTCTGCCTTTGCACTCTTCGAATGATTTCCAACCATTCTGAGGGAACCTTTGGGCGCCTCCGTTACTGTTTAGGAGGCGACCGCCCCAGTCAAACTACCCACCTGACACGGTCCTCCAGCCGGATCACGGCTGCGAGTTAGAGACTCTATACGCAAAGGGTGGTATCCCAAGGGTGTCTCCACCGAAGCTGGCGCTCCGGCTTCACAAACTCCCACCTATCCTGTACATCGCGTACAAAGCCTCAATATCAGGCTGTAGTAAAGCTCCATGGGGTCTTTCCGTCCTGTCGCGGGTAACCTGCATCTTCACAGGTACTATGATTTCACCGGGTCTCTCGTTGAGACAGTGCCCAAATCGTTACGCCTTTCGTGCGGGTCGGAACTTACCCGACAAGGAATTTCGCTACCTTAGGACCGTTATAGTTACGGCCGCCGTTTACTGGGGCTTCGGTTCAGTGCTTCTCTTGCGATGACACATCCCCTTAACCTTCCAGCACCGGGCAGGCGTCAGCCCCTATACTTCATCTTGCGATTTAGCAGAGACCTGTGTTTTTGCTAAACAGTCGTTTGGGCCTATTCACTGCGGCTTATGTTGCCATAAGCGTCCCTTCTCCCGAAGTTACGGGACCATTTTGCCGAGTTCCTTAACGAGAGTTATCCCGCGCGTCTTAGAATTCTCATCTCGCCTACCTGTGTCGGTTT